>CAWIZH010000006.1:0-595311 GCA_963840565.1 uncultured Solirubrobacterales bacterium | reverse complement strand
TGGCGGCGCTGCTCTTCGTGCGACAGGCCGAGGCCATGGCCAGCCCGGTGCAGGCGCCCGCGGCGACCAGCTCGATCGAAGACGAAGAATTCGAAGCTGAAGAAGAATGGGAAGACGAAGAAGAATCCGAAGATGAAGAAGACGAAGAAGGTGAGCTCGGGACCGTCGGATCCCTTCTCCTGCCCCCTGAATGCCTACTTCATACCGCCGAAGCCCACGTCGCGGTCTCGCCCTCGCACGGCGAGGTCCAGCTGACGATCCACTACACCTCCTACGAACCCGCCAACGTGAGCGTCGACTACTGGCTCAAGGGCAGCAAAGGCTCCCTCCACCTGGGCAAGTCAAAACGCCACTTCGCCCGGCAAGGGGTCTTCAACGAGAGCGCTCACGTCAGCGACCACGGGATGGACAAGGTGCTCGCGGCCCGCGCCTTCATCGTCCAGCTTGACATCGCGGGCGCACCCTCCTCCTGCGATCGCTACTCGACCCAGCGCCTGACGGTCAAGCACGTGGCCGGTGGCCACACGACCTGGTCGAGGCCGCGCTAGCCCTCCCGCTCAACCGGTCGGGATGGCGCCGGCCAGCCAATCCCTCGCCGCGGCCAAATGGGCCGGGTCGATCTGGTGGCCGATATCGGACTCGTGGTACTCGACCTCGAGGCCACCCGCCTCCAGCAGATCCCTGGCCCGGCGCCCGAAGCCGATCTCCATGATCGGATCGCGGCGACCGTGAGCGATGAAGGCGCGCGTGTCCTGACGGTCGTCGAAGCGCGGCTGCCAGTCCTCGACAGTGGGAACGAAACCGCTGAAGGCAAGGATCCCGGCGACCGGCGGCCTATCCCCGCTCAGCGCCATCGCGTAGCTCATCACCGTGCCCATCGAGAAGCCGCCGAAGACGGTTCTGGATGGCTCGATCCCGGTCTCCCCCCAGAGGCCGTCGTGCAACTCGGCGAGGGCGGCACGGGCAGCCTGAAAGGTGTCGTGGTCGGGGTAGCCGACCCGGGGCACGAGATACCAGTGATAGCCGGGCGAGCCATCAAGCTCCAGCGGAGCCCGCGGAGTGACGATCTGCAGCCGCCCCTCCGGGTCGAGCACGTCGGCAAGCCCAAGCAGATCCCGCTCGTCGGTCCCGCGGCCGTGATGGAGCACCAGCAGCCCCTCCGGCTCAGCCGCCGGTGGACGCTCCAGGTAGATCAGGGACTCGATTCCGCCCTCCCTAGTTCGCCGACGAAGCCGCGGTTTTGTTCAGGTAGTCGCGGATGAAGTCGTCGAGGTCGCCGTCGAGGACGCGCTGGGCGTCGCCGGCCTCGTGGCCGGTGCGGTGATCCTTGACCCGCTGGTCGGGGTGGAGGAAGTAGCTGCGGATCTGCGAGCCCCAGGCGACGTCCTTGACCTCCCCCCGTACCTTCGCCATCTCCTCGGCCCGTTTGCGCTCCTCCAGCTCGATCAGCTTCGAGCGCAGGAACTGCATCGCCACCGCCTTGTTCTGGGTCTGCGAGCGCTCGTTCTGGCACTGGACAACGACGCCGGTGGGGATGTGGGTGATCCGCACCGCCGAGTCGGTCTTGTTGACGTGCTGGCCGCCGGCGCCGGAGGCGCGGTAGGTGTCGATGCGCAGGTCGTCCTCGACGATCTCGACCTCGACCCCCTCGTCGACCAGCGGGCCGACGTCGAGCTGGGCGAAGCTGGTGTGGCGGCGCGCCGAGGAATCGAACGGGGAGATCCGCACCAGGCGGTGGACGCCGCGCTCGGCGGCGAAGAGGCCGTAAGCGTTCTCGCCGCGGGCAATGAAGGTGGCCGACTTCAGCCCCGCCTCCTCCCCCGGCGAGGCCTCCTTCATCTCGACCTCGAAGCCGCGTCGCTCGGCCCAGCGCAGGTACATCCGCAGCAGCATCTCGGCCCAGTCCTGCGAGTCGGTGCCGCCGGCGCCGGCATGGACGGTGACGACGGCATCGCCGGCGTCGTACTCGCCGCTGAAGAGACGCGCCTCTTCCAGCCCGGCAAGGCGACGCTCCGCCGAGGCCAGTTGCGAGCTCAGCTCCACCGCCATCTCCTCGTCCTCCGCCGCCATCTCGGCGAGGTCATCGAGGTCGGCGACGTCGGACTCGAGCCCGCGGAAGGTCTTCAGCCGGCGTTGGGCGCGGGCGTGTGCAGCCGAAATTCGGGCGGCGGTCTCCTGGTCGTCCCAGAATCCGGGCCGCTGCATCTCCCCCTCGAGCCGCTCGGCCTCGGCTTCCAGCGCGGCGGGGTCAAAGGTAGTCCGAGAGCAGGGACAGCTGCTCGCGGACAGAGGCCAGGCGCGGTGCAATCGATTCGGTGGAGGCGTCGGCCATCAATGCAGCTTATCCAGCGCCGAAGCACGGTCCTCAAATGGTCGCCAACTGCGGATCAGGTGGTCGCGCAACTCGAAGAACCAGGCCATCTCGTCCTCTCCGGCCGCAGACCCGTCTTCATCCCAGCACCACACCCGCCTAATCAGCGCAACCGCACGGTCCGTGTCCTCGTAGAGCTGGTCCAACTCGATCGTTTGCTGGACGCCACCGGGTGCGCGGGTCGCCCACAGCCGCGCAGCCTCCCTGCCCTTGCGAAGCCCCTTCTTCGAATGAAGCTCAACCTCCGGATCGAGCACCGCAACGAACCCATCCAAGTCGCGCTCGTTAAAGGCCCGAATGAACTCGCGTACCGGGTCGTGGCTCAAGGCTCGCTACGCACCGTGGCACTTCTTGAACTTCTTCCCTGACCCACACCAGCACGGATCGTTGCGGCCGACGTTGTCGTGCTCGCCCTTGACCACGGTCTCGACCACCTCGGTCGCGCCGTTGCCGCCGGCGCCGGCGGCGACCATGTCGGCTGCGACTGCACCCCCCGCCCCTCCTGCCGCGGCCTCGCGCAGCGCCGAGGGCTGTCCGGCCTGGGTCCCGCCCGAGTAGTCGAGCGAGGTCGGCTGGGCGGCGCCGTTGGGCGCGAACGCTTCGTGGGCCTGGGAGGGATCGATCTCGACCTCGACGTGGAAGATCGCCTTGCTGAACTCCTCCCAGATCGAGTGCATCAGCTCCTCGAACATGCCGAAGCCCTCGTTCTTGTAGGCGACCAGCGGGTCGATCTGGGCGAAGCCACGCAGGTGGATGCCCTCGCGCAGGTAGTCCATGTCGAAGAGGTGCTCGCGCCAGCGGTTATCGATCACCTGCAGCAGAATCGAGCGCTCCAGGTAGCGCATCAGCTCTTCGCCGAAGGTCTTCTCGCGCTCGTCGTAGGCGTTCATCGCGTCGTCGTCGAGCGAGTCCTTGAGCTTCTCCTGGTCGACCGTCTCCGGCGACATCGAGGCGACGTCAAGGCTGACCGGCCAGATCTGGCGCAGCTGGTTCTCCAGCTCGCCCATGTCCCAGTCCTCGAGCACGTCGCCCGGGGTGTACTCCTCGACCAGGCGCTCGATCACGCCCTCCATCTCGTCGCGGGCGATCTCCGACATGTCGCGGCCCTCGAGGATCTCGCGCCGGTACTTGTAGACGATGCGGCGCTGCTCGTTCATCACGTCGTCGTACTCGAGCACCCGTTTGCGGATCAGGAAGTTCTGCTCCTCGACCTTCTTCTGCGCGTTCTCGACCGTCTTCGAGAGCATGCCCGCCTCCAGCGGCATCTCCTTGCCGTCGTCGTCGACGGGGCCGAGCCGGTCGAGGATCTTGTAGATGCGGTCGCCGGCGAAGAGCCTGATCACGTCGTCTTCGGCGGAGAGGTAGAAGCGGGTCTCCCCCGGATCGCCCTGGCGCCCCGAGCGGCCGCGCAGCTGGTTGTCGATCCGCCGCGACTCGTGGCGCTCGGTGCCGCAAATGAAGAGGCCGCCCAGCTCGCGCACCTCGTCCGCCTCGGCGGCGCAGATCGGCTCCAGCTCGGCGACCTTGGTCGCCAGGGCCTCCTCGTAGCCCTCATTGCCGGGAGCAACGCCCTTCTTCTTCAGCTCGTGGATCGCCGACTGCTCAGGATCGCCGCCGAGCTTGATGTCGACGCCGCGGCCGGCCATGTTGGTCGCGATCATCACCGCGCCCTTGCGGCCGGCCTGGGCGATGCGCTCGCCCTCTCGCTCGGCGTGCTCGGGCTTGGCATTGAGCACCGCGTGCTCAATGCCCTGGCGCTTCAGCTCGCCGGAGATCATCTCCGAGACCTCGACCGAGACCGTGCCGACGAGGATCGGCTGGCCCTTCTCGTGGCGGGCGAGGATCTCCTCCAGCACCGCTTTCCACTTGCCCTCTTTGGTCTTGAAGATCTGGTCGTTCTGGTCGGCGCGGACCATCTGGCGGTGGGTCGGGATCTCGACCACCGGCACTTTGTAGATCTTCATGAACTCGGTCGCCTCGGTCAGCGCCGTGCCGGTCATCCCGGAGAGCTTGTCGTAGAGGCGGAAGTAGTTCTGCAGGGTGATCGTGGCGAGTGTCTGGTTCTCCTCGCCGATCGCCACGCCCTCCTTCGCCTCGACCGCCTGGTGCAGGCCCTCGGACCAGCGGCGGCCGTCGAGGATGCGGCCGGTGAACTCGTCGATGATCTTCACCTCGCCGTCGATCACCGCGTAGTCCTTGTCCTTCCTGTAGAGCGACTCCGCCTTCAGCGCCTGGACCAGGTGGTTGACCAGGCTGCCGTGCTCGCCGAGGTAGAGGTTGTCGACGCCGACGAACTGCTCGGCCCGTTTGACGCCCTTCTCGGTCGGCGAGACCGTCTTGTGCTTCTCGTCGAATTCGTAGTCGTGCTCGGCGTCGGAGGTGTCCTTCGATTCGCCGAGCGAACGCAGCTTGTCTTTCGCCTGGACGCCGTCCATCTGCTTGGCCAGGCGGGCGAAGGTGTAATAGGTCTGCGCGGCCTGTTCGGGCTGGCCGGAGATGATCAGCGGCGTCCGCGCCTCGTCGATCAGGATGTTGTCGACCTCGTCGACGACGGCGAAGTGGTGGCCGCGCTGCACGCACTGCTCGAGCGACGGCGACATGTTGTCGCGCAGGTAGTCGAAGCCGAACTCGGAGTTGGTGCCGTAGACGATGTCGCCGGCGTACTTGGTCTGCCGCGTCGCGTGGTCGTCGCCCTCCTGAATCGCCGAGACGCTGACCCCGAGCTTGTCGTAGATCGGTTTCATCCATTCGGCGTCGCGGCGGGCGAGGTAGTCGTTGACGGTGACGACGTGGACGCTGTCGCCGGCCAGGGTGTTGAGGAAGACCGCGAGCGTCGCGGTCAGGGTCTTGCCCTCTCCCGTGCGCATCTCGGCGATCGCGCCCTCGTGCAGGACCATGCCGCCGATCAGCTGGACGTCGTAGTGGCGCTGGCCGATCGCCCGGCGCGAGGCCTCGCGGGTGAGCGCGAACGCCTCGGGCAGGAGGTCATCGAGCGACTCTCCCCCGGCGGCGCGCTTGCGCAGATCGTCGGCCTCCTCGCGCAGCTCGGAGTCCTCGAGCAGCTCCATCTCCGGCTCGATCCGGTTGATCGCCTCGGCGCGCTTCTCATAGCCCTTGAACTTGCGCCCCTCGCCGACCCGCAGCGCGCGCGTGACCATGTCCCTTGCAGCAGGCATTGCTCAAGGGTAGCGAGGGTGGTCGGCTTAAGCCGCTAGGCGGTGCGGCCCCGCATGCGGCCGACGGCGCGGCGGGTCTGGGTGCGCTTGCGACGCAGCTCGCGATGCTTCTTCACCTGGCGGCGAATGTCCTCGGCCAGGGCGTGGATCGTGTGCAGCATCTCGGGCGAGGCCTCGCTCGCCCGCAGGGTGACGCCCTTGAGGCGCAGCGTCGCGCCGGCGACCTGGCTGTCCCCGATCGAGGGATTGCGCTCTTCGTGAAGCTCGACGTCAAGCGTCGCCAGCTCCGAGACCTGCTTGCCGACCCGGCGGAATCGTTTAGCCACATGTCTCCGCAGTTCGTCGGTTACCTCGACGTTGCGACCACGTATCTCGATCCGCATATGTTGCCTCCTTGGGTGTCGGTCGAACGATGCTACGCCCTTACAGGCGCCGCGTAAAGGTGATTGCGGCTACCCGGATCGCGCCGGCGCTACGCAACGCCCGGGCGCAGGCCGAGAGGGTGGCGCCGGTGGTCAGCACGTCATCGAGGAGGAGGACGCTGCGCGGCACCTCGCCACGCGGGCGCACCTGCGGCGGATGGCCGATGCGCTGGGCGCGACGCTTGCCGACCTGGCGGCCGCCGCCGCTGCGAATCAGGCAGCGACTCAGGGGGGCGTCGAGCCGTTGCGCCAGGGCGGCGGCGATCTCGGCGGCCGGGTCAAAGCCGCGCGCCAGGGTGCGCAGCCGAGCGGTCGGCACCGCGACGATCGTGCCGCTGAGCAAACCCGCCGGTGCCAGCCACTCGATTCGCTCGGCCATCAGCTCGGCAACCGGCAGCAGGCGGCGAAACTTCAGCGCTGTGACCAGGCCGCGGGCAACACCCTCGTGCGCGGCCGAGGACCAGACGCGATCCAGTCCCGCCGGACCGCTGCCGGTCAACGGCTCGGCCTCGGCGAGGCGGCGGGAGCAACGAGTGCAGAGCACTGCACTGGCGCGACAGGAGTGCCCGCAGGCGGCGCAGAGCGCGGGCAGCAGGCCGGCGGAAACATCGTGGAGAGCCTTCATGCCCCGATCCTGCGGGGCGCCGGCGCGCCCGTGGCGCGCCGGATGTCATGAAAGCGTCAGGGTTTTGCGACGCGGCCCGCGATGGCGCCGATCAGCATCGCCTCCGGCGCCAGCTCGGTGCCGGCGAGGAGGATCGAGTCGCGCACCCAGGCGCCGTCGCCGATCCGAGAGCCGTCGCCGACGATCGCCGGGCCCTCGATGCGGACGCCGGAACCGAGCTCGACGCCGCTGCCAATCAGCACCGTGCCCTCGACCTCGGCGTCTCCCAGAGGGCTCGCCGAGCGGACTCCGGCCGCAACTTCAGGCGCGCCGGGCTCGACCTTCACCGCGCCGTTCAGCGCGTCGAGGTTGCCCCCGCGCAGCTCGTCGAGGTTGCCGATGTCGTTCCAGTAGGCGTCGATCTCGTGCGAGTAGAAGGCGACGTCGTTCTCCATCAGCGCCGGGAAGACGTCCATCGCCCAGTCGGCGAAGCCGGCCGGGTCGTCGGAGCCGGCCGCCTTGCTCGTCCCCGGCTCGGGGAAGAAGTCGAAGATCTCCGAGCGGAACATGTAGATGCCGCAGTTGGCCAGGTCCGAAAGCGCTTCGGCAGGCTCGGGCTTCTCCTGGAAGCCCTGGATGCGGCCGTCGGCACCGGTGATCGCGACGCCGAACTGAGTGGTGTCGCTGACCCGCTTGGTGGCGAGCGTGGCGACCCCGTCATGGGATTCGTGGAAGGCGCGCATCGCGCCGAGGTCGATGTCGGTGAGCGCGTCGCCGGAGATCACCAGGAAGCTGTCGCCGAGGAAGTCCGCCGCGTTGCGGACGCCGCCCGAGGTGCCGAGCAGTTGCTCCTCGCGGCTGTAGGAGAGCTCGAGGCCGAAGCCCGAGCCATCGCCGAAGTGGCCCTCGATCGTCTCCGGGAACCAGTGCAGGTTGGCGATCGCCTGGTCGAAGCCGTGGCCGGCGAGGTGGCGGACGATGTGCTCCATCACCGGCCGGTTCAGCACCGGCACCATCGGCTTCGGGATCGCGTAGGTGATCGGGCGCAGACGGGTGCCGAGCCCCGCGGCGAGGACCATCGCCCTCATTCGCCGCCACCTGCCAGAGCAGTCTTGAAGCCCTCGATTGCCTCGACCGGGAGCGGGTCGACGCCGCGAGCCTCGGCCAGCTTCAGCGAGACCAGGTCGCCCAGCATCGTCGCCCAGAGCAGGCGGGCTATCCGGGTCTCGCCCTGGGTCTCCAGCCCCACCACGGTGGCACCGGCGGAGCCGATCGCCTCGCCGGTCAGCTCAAAGCGGCGGCGCAGGCGCGGGTGCTGGTCGGCGTCTTCGAGCATGACGGCCGCGAAGGCGTCGCCATCCCAGCCGCAGATCTCATTGTGGTTGGCCTCGGGCAGCTCCGAGAAGAAGGTCGGGCACTTGGCGTTCTCGTTGATCTGCGTCTTCCAGCGGCGGGCGACCGGCGCGGTCAGGTCGGCACCGATGACTACCGGGGTCGAGCTCCCCAGCCGCTCGGCGATCTCGGCCGCGCGCGCCTGGAGGTCGCTGGAGCGCTCAGTCAGGAAGGTGGCTGCGGCGTCGATCTCGGTGTGGACCCGCGGGGCGACGCCGGCGAGAGCGGCGACCTCGGCGGCGCAGACCAGCATGTAGGCAACAGCCGTCCGCGGGGCGGGCAGGATCCCGGGCAGGCCGATGACCGGCAGGCCGGCCTCGCGCGCACCGTCGACCAGGGCGCCGCCGGTGCTGGCGACGACCCGGCGAGCACCGAGCGCCTCGGCCGCGGCGAAGCAGGCGAGCGTCTCCTCGGTGTTGCCCGAGTAGCTCGAGCAGAGCACGGTCCACTCCGGCGTCACCCAGCTCGGCAGCTCGTAGCCGCGGACGGTGAGCAGGGGGCCGGTGAGGCGGTTGCCGAGCGCCGCCGCAGCGAGGTCGCCACCGATCGCCGATCCGCCCATGCCGCAGACGATCAGGCCGGCCGCATCGGCCGGCTCCAGCCGCGCGGATTCGACCCGCCAGAGGGCGTCGCGGAGGTGATCGGGAATGGCGAGGACGTCGTCGAGCATCAGGCTGGGACTCTCTCATCGGCACCGACCACGGCGGACTCAAGGACTGCACCGGCGGCAACCTCGACCCCGGCGGAGAGAATCGAGCCGCTGACCCTGGCCCCCTCGCCAACCTTGCAGCCGTCGAGCACGACCGAGTCGCGAATCTCGGCTCCGTCGGCGACTCGGCAGCCACTGCCAAGTACGGCGCGCGGGCCGATCGTCGCGCCCGTTGCGACCTCGGCGCCCGGGCCGACCAGCATCCCCGGCGCGGTCGGCTGCACCCGTGTCTCGACCCGACGCTCGAGGATGTCCCAGCTCGACTGCAGGTAGCGCTCGGGCGTGCCGATGTCCATCCAGTAGCCGTCGAGCCGTAGGCCGTGCAGGCCATCGCCGACCAGCCGCGGGAAGACGTCGCGCTCGATCGAGACCTCCTCGCCGGCCGGGATCAAATCGAGGACCGAGCGCTCGAGCACGTACATCCCCGCGTTGACCTCGCCGGGCACGCTCTCCCCCGTCTTCTCGAGGAACTCGAGCACCGCGCCCTCGGGGTCGCTGTGCACCAGCCCGTAGGCAGAGGAGTCATCGACCGGGTGCAGGCCGAGGGTGGCGCGGGCGCCGCGCTCGGCGTGGGTGCGCAGCAATGCGGTCAGGTCGAGGTCGGTGAGGACATCGCCGTTGAGGGCGAGGAAGCGCTCCTCGAGGCCGTCGCCGAGCTCGTCGGCGGCGAAGCGGATCGCGCCGGCGGTGCCGCGGCGCTCGGGCTCGACCACGTAGCGAATCGAGACCCCGGCGCGCTCCTCCTCACCGGCGAGCGCCTCGCGCAGCACGTCGGGCAGGAAGCCGCAGGCAAGCACCACCTCGGTCACGCCGTGGCCGGCCAGCCACTCGATCATGTAGGCGAGGAAGGGGCGGTCGACAAGCGTCAGCGCCGGCTTCGGCACCGTCGCCGTCAGCGGCCGCAGCCGCGTCCCCTCACCGCCGACTAGGACAATGGCCTGCACTACTCGGTGGTACCCGCGGGGACCGATCCCTCAACCGCGCGGCCGATCCCCTCGTAATCGAACCCGGCACCCCGGAGCAACGAAGGATCGAGGAAGTTACGGCCGTCGATCAGCAGTGGCCGTGACATCCGCCCGGCCGCGGCGGTCCAGTCCAGCTCGGCGAACTCGGGCCACTCGGTGACCAGGATCGCGGCATCGGCGCCGTCGAGGGCCTCGAGCGCAGAGTCGCGGAACTCGACCCCGCCGAGCAGGCCGCGGGCGACGTCGCCCGCCACCGGGTCATAGACGGCGACCTCCGCCCCCTCCCCTTCCAGCCGCGCCGCCAGCACCAGGCTCGAGGCCTCGCGCATGTCATCGGTGTGCGGCTTGAAGGCGAGGCCGAGCAGCGCCACCCGCTTGCCGACCAGCGAACCGAGGTGCTTCTGCAGCTTCTGCACGACCCGCCGCTTCTGCAGCTCGTTGACCTCGATCACCGCGTTGAGCAGCTGGAAGTGGTAGCCGCTGTTGCCGGCCAGCATCTTCAGCGCGCTGACGTCCTTGGGGAAACAGTTGTGGGCGATCAGACCTCCGCCGGCAACCACGGTCTGGGATCCGGGCACCTCCAATGAGTACACCGACCCCTCGAATCGGCTTTTGGAAGTGCTCGCGACTCGCGCCCAGGCGATCGCTGAATCGGCAAATCGGCGGAATCCGGTTGGGGCGATCCGCTTGCTCTGGTCGGCGATTGACTCGACTACCCGCGACCGATCGGCCGCGGGCACGAGCTGAATGGCTCGTTCCACTTGCTCGGCTCCGCTGATCCTGAGCCAATGCGTCTCCTTCGTCGACTTTGCCGTGCGGCCCCGCTTCCAGGAGCAGACGATCCCGAGTTCTCCCAGAAGCCGGACAACGCCATCGGCCAGCTCGTCGCTGACGGTCCCGAACTCGATCGCCACGCTGGGGCCACCATTGACGAACGACCAGGATCCGTCTCCCTCCCAGAGACCCGAGAGGAACGCCCACTTGCGCGAGCTGGACTGCTCCCAGATCAGGTCCGGCAGGCGCTGTTCATAGCTGTTTCGGCCGAGGCCAAGCGTGTCGGTCCACCATGCAGCCAGAATCCGTGATGAGATCCGGACGCAGCGAGATGTCGGCGCCGTGAAGACGGTGGTCTTGACTCCCTGGCTCTCCCAGTAGTCGGCAACCTGGCGAACGAGATGCTCCTCCTTGGTCGGGTGGAAGGACCAGGTGAGGCGTTCGCGAACGGCGCCGGCCCGCCCCTCGTCGCGTGCCACATGGCCCTCGGCCACGTAGAGACCGGCCACCCGCCAGAAATCGTCCTCGAGGCGCAACCGCTCAGGAACAAAGGTGCCGCTGCGCGCCGTGCCGAGAGCGGCTCCGACGAGATCCATGTCGGACTCGCAGGCCTCCCTCAGGCGCAACGCGCCGCTGCGGCTGATGTCGCCCATCCGCTGAGCCTGCCCACGCGGATGGTCGAGAAGCGCCGTCCGATCGGCCGCGGGCCGAGCGCCGAGCGCCTCGATCTCCCTTGCCTCCGGGCGAACGATCACCTGTTCCGCCGGGATCGAATCTTCGATCGCCGAGATCGTGGAGTACGTCAGCGGCGCACTCCCCGCCAGTTCACCACCGGCAATGGGCAGCCAGTCCGACTCCGAGACATCTGCGGCGTGCACGGTGGTCAGCACTTCGTCGTCGCCGCCATCGCCAACGATCACCGGATGCTCGGCGGTAACCCGTAGGCGGCGTCCCATCTTGGTGCGAATCTCGACCATCTCTCCGTCGTAAGCCCTCTTGGTCAAGGCGGTAACCGGCATCCACTCCGCCTCCCGCTCGCCCGGCAGCCAGGACCAAGTCCAAAGATCCTGAGGCGCGATCGCCTCGCCGTCCACCGCGGCGCGGTCGCCCCCTTCAAGCTCCCACAGCTCAGAGAAGGTGACCAGCTTGGGCGCTCCGTGATGGCGCACCAGCAGCGTCTCGGCGCCGTCGAAACAGGAGCCCCCGTAGCCGATCCCCGGGCGCAAGAAGGCCGAGCCGATGCGCTGGTCGAGGCCCATGCCGCGGGCGACTTCGGCGACGTCGGCGCCGACCTCCTCGCAGACGTTGGCGATCTCGTTGACGAAGGAGATCTTGGTCGCCAGGAAGGCGTTGGAGGCGAGCTTGATCATCTCGGCGCTGGAAACGTCGGTGCGGACGATCTCGCCGCCGAGCGGCTCGTAGAGGCGGGCGACGGCGTCGCTCGAGGCCTCGTCACCGGGGTCGGCGCCGATCACAACCCGGTCGGGGTGCATGAAGTCCTCGACCGCCGAGCCCTCCTTGAGGAACTCGGGGCAGGAGACGTAGGGAACGCCGGGCAAGTCGCGGCGGATCGATTGCCCGGTGCCGGCCGGCACCGTGCTCTTCATCACCAGCGTGTGACCGCCGCCGGCGCTCAGCTCCTCGACCACGGAGCGGACCCGCGAGAGGTCGGCATCGCCCGAGACCGTCGGTGGCGTGTCGACGCAGACGAAGAGCAGGCTGGCCGCGTCGAGCAGCTCGCCCATATCGGTGGTGAAGGTGAGGCGCTCGGCGTTGCGCGAAAGCAGATCGGCCAGTCCCGGCTCGTGGATCGTGATCTCGCCGCGCGAGAGCGCCTCGACCTTCTCGGGCAGGATGTCGCGGGCGACGACCCGGTGACCGACCTCGGCGAAGCAGGCCGCGGTGACCAGCCCGACCCAGCCAACCCCGATTACGCCGATCGCCTCTCTATCCCCGCTCATTGCTTCGCTCTCCCCTTCTTTGGCTTTGGATTGGGAATTATCACGTTCGCCGAACGCGCGATCCCGATCATCTGGTCATTGGTCAGCGTATTCAGCAGATCGTTGGAGACCCAGTAGGTGTTGTCGCCCCGGTGCCAGGCCACTATCGGGATGCGGTCACCGTCGACGAAGATCTCATATTCGCGGCCGTGAATCGTCTTGGTCAAGCTCGGGTTGGCCAGGATCGGCGGGTCCGACCAGCCCTGGATCCCCTGCATGCCGAAGTAGTGGATGCCATCCGACAGCGGCAGCTCGGCCACCATCCGGTAGGCACCGTGGCGGTGGTTGTCGGTGTCCCTGAGGTGGTAGACGCGCGGGTCCTGGATGTGTTCGTAGGAGTTGCTTTCGACGTAGGTGGCGCCCGAGGGCAAGCGGGTCGGGTAGAAAACGGGGAAACCGGCGCTGACCTTGCGCGCCACTGTCTTGCCCTCGGCCTCGCCGGCTTCGTGGGCGGAGACGAGTTCGTCGCTCCCGGGCGGCTTCGGCGGCGCCAGGTGCGGCTTCTGCTGCTTCTTCTTTGACTTCTTGCCGTGCTTCTTCTTTTCGGAGCGGTCTTCCAGTGAGCCGCGCGGGCCGCTGCTGGCTTCGATCCCGAGGAACTTTTCGACCGCTTCGTTGATCGCTTCCGGCGAGGCATAGACGTAGCTGGGGCCGAGTTCGGCCGGGAAGTGGACCTCCTTGATCGCCGCGTTGCGCGAGGCGACGAAGAGCTTCAGCACCTGCAGCATCGTCTCCGCGTCGCTGATGTCGGAGGTCGTGTACTTGGTGAAGATGTCGATCAGGTCGTTCTGGCCGAAGGCAAGCTTGGAGATCGGCACCCGCTGGCGGGCGGCGCTGAGGAAGTCCTGCTGGCGGGCGGAGCGAACGATGTCGGTGTCGGTGTGGCGGTAGCGGACGTACTCCAGCGCCCGTTTGCCGCAGAGCAGCTGATAGCCCGGTTTGATGTTGATTTCCGAATACTGTTCGGACGGCGGCAGGCCGACGTTGGAGTGGTAGTAGCGGCGGTCGACATCGACGTAGACGCAGTCGATCGCGTCGACCGCGCGGACGAAACCGAGGAAGTCGACGTTGACGACGTGGTTGATCGGCAGCCCGGTCAGTTCCTTGACCACGCGCAGGGTCAGTTTCGGACCGCCGTAGGTATAGGCGGCGTTGAACTTTTCCGTGCCGACGCCGGGGATTTCGACCTTGAGGTCGCGCGGGATCGACATCACCGCGATCGCGTTGCGGTCGGGGTCGAGGCGCAGCAGGATCGTCGTGTCCGAGCGCCCCGGGTCTTCCTCCAGACTGGCCCGCTTGTCGGAGCCGAGGATGAGGATGTTCTCGGGCTCCCCCCCGTTGACCTGGGAGAGGTAGCGGTTGAGTTTGTCCTTGTAGATGTTGTGATGGGAGAGCGCGGTGGCGATGCTTTCGACGTAGAGCAGGATGCTGGCCGAGGTGGCGCCCGCCACCGCGAGCACGATGATCAGCGAGCCGAGCGAGAAGCGCCACCAGTAGCGCTTCGGCTTCGGCGCCGGCTCATGGTCGCCCTCAGGGGGCGGCTTGCTGAAGACCGGCTCAACCATGGGCGCTCAGGCGGCGAGTCGGTCGGGGAGCGAGCGCAGGAAGGTGTCGAGGGTCTGCTGGTAGGTGTGCAGGGAAGAGACCGAGACCCACTCCTCGGGACCGTGGTGCCCTTCCCCGGTTGGCCCGAACTCGACCGCCGGCACGCCCACCCGCAGGAAGGAGACCGCGTCGGAGGCGCCGTCGCGGCCGACGCTCATCGGCTCGCCGTCGTGGTGCGCCGTGGTCGCCTCGCGCAGCGCCCGCACGTAGGTCAGGTCGCGATCGACCACGGCCGGGGGCCGGGCGAAAAGCGGTTCCACCTCGGCATCGGGAACGCCCTTGACCTGCTCCAGAATCGAAGCGGGGTCCTGATCGGGCAGGTAGCGGATGTCGACGTCGATGGCGCATCGGTCGGGCACCTTGTTGAGCGCGTCCCCACCCACGATCCGGCCGAGATTGATCGAGGGGCGGTCGAACAGCTCAGAGCTGTGCCGTGCGAACGGTAGCGACTCGATACTGCGGAAAACGTCAATCGCCCTGAGGACGGCATTGTCGCCGAGCCAGGGCGTGGCGCCATGGGCGGCGACGCCGCTGACCTGCAGGCGCAGCGCCAGCACTCCCTTCGCCTCGACCCCGATGTGCAGATCAGTCGGCTCGCCGGTAATCGCGAAGTCGCCGAGGAAGCCGCTGTCGACCAAATGGTCGCTGCCACGCTCGGCCTCCTCCTCGGACTCCTCGTCGCCGACGATCCCCAGCCGCACCCGCACCCGATCCTGGTCGGCCATGGCCGCCATGCTCAAGAGCATCGCCGCCAAAGCCCCCTTCATGTCATAGGTGCCCCGGCCATAGAGCCGATCCCCCTCGACCCGAGGATCAAACTGCCCCGGCAGCCCAGGCACGACATCGATGTGCCCATGCAGCACCACCGTAGGAGCCCCCTCCGGCCCAACCTCAGCCTTCAAAACCGGCAACCCCCGCACCTCGTCATGCGAAGTCTCAATCCCCCGCGCCTCGAGCCAGCCTTTGATGAACCCGGCAGCTTCCAGCACCGCCTCAGGCGAAGTGGTCTCATAGGCGACAAGCCGCGAGGCGAGCGCGACAAGCTCGTCGCTCATCTGACGACCTCCTGCGCATAGGAGATCCGTGATGGCGATGGTCTTTCGCTTCGAAGGCTCATGGGAGCAGCGGAAGGTATTTGAACCGAGAAATCGCCGCTGGGGGACAGTAGCTCCGCATCGTCTGAAAGCGCCAAAGTGGCATCCTCTAGTCGTGGGAGCAGAAGGAGAACCAAGGCTGACCATTGAGCTCGTTCCCAAGAGCTGCTGGTTCTCCAATGTTCGCGACCAAGTGTCGCCTTCGGATTGGAACCGGATTCGCAAACAGGTCTATGAGACCGCGGGTCGCCACTGTGAGGTATGTGGTGGCCAGGGACCCAGGCACCCTGTCGAGTGTCATGAGATTTGGGAGTACGACGAGGCCGCAGGCATTCAACGCCTGGCACGGATGACCGCCCTGTGCCCGGCCTGTCATGAGGTCAAGCACATCGGTCTCGCAGGGATCAGGGGAAGGGCGGACATTGCCCGCGCGCACCTTGCAAAGATCAACGGCTGGAGCGCTGAGACTGCGGACCACTACATAGAAGAAGCCTTTGCGATCTGGCGGAGACGGTCAACTCAAGCTTGGTCGCTGGACATTTCAGGTCTGTCCGCCTACAGCATTGACCCCGGGCTCATCTCCGAGGCGGGC
Organism: uncultured Solirubrobacterales bacterium; assembly: GCA_963840565.1. Lineage (GTDB taxonomy): Bacteria > Actinomycetota > Thermoleophilia > Solirubrobacterales > 70-9 > VRUE01. The sequence continues at coordinate 579,607 of CAWIZH010000006.1, read as the reverse complement.
AGAACATCGGCTACGGACAGGTCGCAGTCAGTGGCATTGGCTACCGAAGAAAAAGCGCGCCGGCCTCAAGACCCTCTGCTCTGAGTCAAACTCGGATGACCGAAACTTCATTGAACGAAGAAAAGTCGCCGTCCTGAGTGAGTACCGCGGCACCGTGACGCAGCGCGGTTGCCGCGATCCAAGTGTCGTGGCGGCGGAGGCGCCGGCCTCGTTCGAGCTCGGCGGAGGCGATACGGGCGAAGCAACTGGCAACCTCGGGATCGACGGGCAACAGTGGATAGGCGGCCTGCACGCGTGCGAGGGTGGCCAACCGAGTGGCGCGAGTGCTCGCGTCGACTGCCCGAAGCACGCCTAGCTCAAGCTCGGCAGCGGTGATCACCGAAACGGCGATCTCCTCGGGAAGCTCACCCAACTCGCGACCCGTCTCCTGGGCAACGAACACCGAAGTGTCGGCAATCGCTCGGCTCAAACGTCGTCGAGCTCGGCGCCGCGGATCTCGGCAAGGTCGTCGAGCAAGCCCGGATCAGCTGGTGCTTCGCGCACAATCCGGCGCAACTCGGCGGCGGGAACCCAGGGGTCGCGATCCTCGGCGTGAGGGAGGATGTCGGCGACCGGGCGACGATTGACGGTGAGCGTCAGTCGTTCACCGGCTTCCAGCTCCGAGACGACAGCGGAGGTGGAGTTTCGTAGCTCACGGATTGAAACGGCCCGAGCCATGTGCACAACTGTAGCATTGAATGCGACTCGCGATGACAGTTCTGCTCTACGACAACCCGATTTCCGGCAATTGCTACAAGGTTCGACTGATCCTCAGCCTGCTTGGGATTGAGTTTGAGCGGCGGGAGCTTTCGGTTGTCGATCACTCGGATCGGGCTGGGGTGCTTGGCGGGCTTAGTCCTTCGCTCAACGTGCCGACGGTGCTGCTTGAGGACGGTCGGCCGCTTGGTGAGTCGAACGCGATCCTCTGGTACTTCGCCGATGGCACCCGTTACCTGCCCGACGATTCCTATGAGCGGGCCCAGGTGCTGCAGTGGATGTTCTTCGAGCAGTACAAGCACGAGCCGGGGATCGCGATCGTCCGCTTCTGGGTCGCGTACTCCGAGGACCCTCCTCCCGCCGCGGACATCGAGGCCAGGCGGGCGACCGGCTACGCGGCGCTTGACGCAATGGAGCGCCATCTCGGCGACCACGAGTATTTCGTCGGTGAGCGCTTCACGATCACCGACATTGCGCTCTACGCCTATACCCATGTGGCACCCGAGGGCGGCTTCGACCTCAAGCCATACCCTGCCGTGCGCGGATGGCTCGACCGGGTTGCAGCTCAGCCCGGGGTGATCCCGATCACCGCCTGAACTCAAACGGACGGTAGTCGCGCAGCGCCCATCCGACTTTGACCCCACCCCGCTGTGGTCAAAGTCGGATGGGCATCGAGAAGCGAGCCGATGTCCATTCGCCGGAATGTCGCCGAAGGCGGCGGAAAAGCATTCCGGTTATTGCGCGGCCGAAGGCCGCGCTGATCGTTCGTCGCTAAGCGCGAAGCGCGTGCGACATCAATTCCGGCGAATGGACATCGGCTCGCTTATCCCTGCGCGATAGCGAGAAAAGCCTCGGCCCGGTCGCGGTCCTTCTCGGCTCGCGTGCGGGCACCGCTGCCGTCCTCGGACTCTTTGACGCGCTGCTCGGCGTCGGCTAGCTGCTCTTTCAGCGTTGCCGCGTCGAGGTCCTCGGGCGCAAGCGCCTCCTCGACCAGGAGCTTGGCGTGGTTGCCGAAGACCTGCAGCCAGCCGTGGGCCTGGGCGTAGCTCTTCGTCTCCGAGTCGCTGATGTGGAGGCGTAGCTCGGTTGGCCTCAGCGCCGCCAGCAGCGGGGTGTGGTTGGCGAGGATGCCGAGTTCGCCGACCGCCGTGCGGGTCGAGACCTGGCGCACTTCGCCATTGAAGACCTCGCCCTCGGGGGTGAGGACTTCGACATCGACCATGTGCTCGGCGGCCATCGTCTCCCCTACGCGGCCGCGGCCGCTCCGGCGTCAGCGGTGACCTGGTCGATGCCGCCCTTCATGTAGAAGGCGCCCTCGGAGAGGTCGTCGTGCTCACCGTCGAGGATCTCGCGGAAGCCGCGGACCGTCTCCCCCACCGGCACGTACTCGCCGCTGCGGCCGGTGAACTGCTCGGCGACGAAGAACGGCTGCGAGAGGAAGCGCTCGATCTTGCGGGCGCGGGTGACCGTCTGCCGGTCCTCGTCGGAGAGCTCGTCGATGCCGAGGATGGCGATGATGTCCTGGAGCTCCTTATAGCGCTGCAGCACCTCCTGGACCTCGGTCGCCGTGCGGTAGTGCTCCTCGCCGACGACGTCGGGCTTGAGGATCGTCGAGGTCGAGTCGAGCGGGTCGACCGCCGGGTAGATCCCCTTCTCCGAGATCGCACGCGACAGCGTCGTGGTCGCGTTGAGGTGGGCGAACACCGAGGCCGGAGCCGGGTCGGTGAGGTCGTCGGCAGGGACGTAGATCGCCTGCACCGAGGTGACCGAGCCGCGCTCGGTCGAGGTGATCCGCTCCTGCAGTTCCCCCATCTCGGTCTCCAGCGTCGGCTGGTAGCCGACTGCCGAGGGCATACGGCCGAGCAGCGCCGAGACCTCGGAGCCAGCCTGGACGAAGCGGAAGATGTTGTCGATGAAGAGCAGCACGTCCTGGCCACCCTGCTCGCGGAAGTATTCGGCCATCGTCAGGCCGGAGAGGGCGACGCGGAGGCGGGCACCCGGGGGCTCGTTCATCTGGCCGAAGACCAGCATCGTCTTGTCGATGACGCCGGACTCCTTCATCTCGAGCCAGAGGTCGTTGCCCTCGCGCGAGCGCTCGCCGACGCCGCAGAAGGCCGAGAGGCCTTCGTGCTCTTCGCCGATCGAGCGGATGAGCTCCTGGATCAGCACGGTCTTGCCGACGCCGGCACCGCCGAAGAGCCCGACCTTGCCGCCCTTGGCGTAGGGCGCGAGCAGGTCGATGACCTTGATCCCGGTCTCGAGGATCTCCTGGGTGGGAGCGAGCTCGGAAGCTTCCGGAGCCGGGCGGTGGATCGGCCAGCGCTCCTCGGTCTGCACCGGCTCACCGAGGTCGATCGGCTCACCGAGCAGGTTGAAGATGCGGCCGAGAGTGGCGTCGCCGACCGGGACCGTGATCGGGCCACCGGTGTCGATCACCTTGTCGCCGCGCTGCAGGCCGTCGGTGGCGTCCATCGCCACGGTGCGGACCCGGTTGTCGCCAAGGTGCTGCTGCACCTCGCAGACCAGCTCCGTCGCCTCGCGGTCCTCGTCGCCGGCCATCTCGATCTTCACCGCCGAGTAGATCTCGGGCAGCTTCTCGGGGAAAACCGCGTCGACGACCACGCCGGTGACCTGCTCGACGTGTCCTACGTTTGCTCCGTTGCTCTCAGCCATTGGTTCCTTTTCTCGTTTCGCAGTCTTACCCGAGCGCCTCGGCGCCGGCGACAACCTCGAGGATCTCCTGGGTGATCTCGGCCTGCCTCGCCCGGTTCATCTCCAGGGTCAGGGCATCCATCATTTCCTCCGCGTTCTCAGCGGCACTGCGCATTGCCGTCATCCGCGCTCCCAGCTCGGAAGCAGCCGACTCCAGCAGCGCCCTGTAAACCGAAATATTCACGTACTCGGGGATCAGCTCGCCCAGCAGATCCTCCGCCTCGGGCTCGTACTCCCAGGCCGAGTGGCTGTGCGCCTTCTCTATCTCGGTCTGCTCGCCCTCCTCTTCCTCCTCATCCACGCCCTCGCCGATCACGTCGGCCTGCTGCAGCGGCAGCAGCGTCTGCCGCCAGACGTGCTGGGTCAGCGGCGAGACGTAGCGGTTGTAGACGAGCTCGACCCGGTCGAGTTCCTCGTCGACGTAGCGGGCGGTCAGCTCCTCGCCGATCTCGCGCGCGTTGGCGAAGCCGGGCCGGTCGGTGAAGCCGACGTAAGAAGTGCGGGGATCCTCTTTGCGGAAGGTGAGGGCGCCGACGCCCTTGCGGCCGACGGCGGAGAAGACCGCCTCCTTGCCCTGCCCGCGCAGCTCGCCCTTGAGCCGCATGCCGTCGCGAATGATGTTGGTGTTGAAGGCGCCGGCGAGGCCGCGGTCACCGGTGATCAGGACGATCCCGACGCGTTTCTCGTTCTCGCGCTCTTCCAGCACCGGCACGCGCGGCAGGCCGCCGGCCTGCTCGGCGGCGCGGCGGGTGAGCTTGCGCATCGATTGCGCGTAGGGCCGCATCTGCTCGATCCGCTGTTCGGCCCGGCGCAGGCGCGCCGCGGCAACCATCTCCATCGCCCGCGTGATCTTGTTGATGTTCTTGATCGACGCGATGCGATTCTTGACGTCCTTCTGAGAGGCCATGACGGGAACCCAGCGCTAGGCCGGGGTCGCCTCCTTCTCAGCCTCTGCAGCCTCGGCCTCGGCGACGCGGGAAGGCTTCGCCCGCTCCTCCTCGGACTTGATCCGGTCGGACTCGCCGGCCTCGATCGGGTCGCCGTGCTCGTCGAAGTCGGCGCCGAAGTCGTCGACGACCTCGGCGATCGCCGCGCCGAGCTCCTTCTCGTCGGCCTCCTCGAGCTTGCCGCTGTCGGTGATCCGCTTCAGCAGGTCGGCCTTCTCGGCGTGCAGGCGGATCTTCAGGTCGCCGAGGAACTCGCCGACGCGATCGGTTTTGATCCGGTCGAGGAAACCGCCGGTGCCGGAGTAGATCGCCGCCACCTGATCGGCGACCCCGAGCGGCTCGCGCTCCTTCTGCTTGAGCAGCTCGACCAGCCGTTCACCACGGCTCAGCGTCTTCTGCGTCTCGGGATCGAGCTCGGAGCCGAACTGGGCGAAGGCCTCGAGGTCGCGGAACTGGGAGAGATCGAGGCGCAGCTTGCCGGCGACCTTCTTCATCGCCTTGGTCTGCGCGTTACCGCCCACCCGCGAGACCGAGATGCCGACGTTGATCGCCGGGCGAACGCCCGAGTAGAAGAGGTCGGACTCGAGGAAGATCTGACCGTCGGTGATCGAGATCACGTTGGTCGGGATGTAGGCCGAGACGTCGGAGGCCTGGGTCTCGATGATCGGCAGCGCCGTCAGCGAGCCGCCGCCGAGGTCGTCGTTGAGCTTCACCGCGCGCTCCAAAAGGCGGGAGTGCAGGTAGAAGACGTCGCCCGGGTAGGCCTCGCGACCCGGCGGGCGGCGCAGCAGCAGCGACATCTGGCGGTAGGCGTAGGCGTGCTTGGTCAGGTCGTCGTAGACGCAGAGAGCGGCCTTGCCGTTGTAGAGGAAGTGCTCGCCCATCGCGCAGCCGGCGTAGGGGGCGATGAACTTGATCGGCGCCGCCTCGTCGGCGGGTGCGGCGACGATGATCGTGTTCTCCATCGCGCCGTTCTCCTCCAGCACCTGCTTGAGCTGGACGACGGTCGACATCTTCTGCCCGATCGCGACGTAAATGCAGATCATGTCCTTGTCGCGGTTGTTGATGATCGTGTCGATCGCGATCGCCGTCTTGCCGGTCTGGCGGTCGCCGATGATCAGCTCTCGCTGGCCACGGCCGATCGGGATCATCCCGTCGATCGACATCAGCCCGGTCTGCACCGGTTCGGTGACCGGCTGACGCTGGACGACGCCGGGGGCCTTGAACTCGGCCGGGCGGGTCTGCGTCGTGGCGATCTCGCCTTTGTCGTCGAGCGGGCGGCCGAGCGGGTCGACCATGCGGCCGAGCAGCTCATCGCCGACCGGGATCCGCAGCAGGTGGCCGGTGCGCTTGACCGTGTCGCCCTCGACGACCTTGTCCCACTCGCCGAAGAGCACGGCGCCGACGTTGTCGGACTCGAGGTTGAGGGCGAGGCCGGTTACGCCGTGCGGCAGCTCCAGCATCTCCAGGGCCATGCACTTCTCCAGGCCGTGGATGCGGGCGATCCCGTCGGCTACGGACAGCACGGTGCCGACCTCAGAGAGGTCAGCGCTGCCGGTGTCCAGTCCCTCGATCCGCTCGCGCAGGATTGATGCGATCTCGTCAGGCTTAATCTCCACTGCGGTTCTGCCTCCTTACGCCGCTTGGGCGACGCTCTTTCGAAGTTTGTCCAAGCGACTGCGGATGCTCGCGTCGAGGACCATGTTGCCGACCTGCAGGACGATGCCGCCGATGATCTCGCCATCGACGCGGCTGGCCAGCTCTACTTTCTGGCCGGTCTGACGCTCGATCTCCTCGCCGACTTTCTCCACCACGGCGCGGTCGAGCTCGACCGCGCTGGTCACGGTCACGTCAATGCGCCGGTTCTCCTGCTTCCAGAGCTCGTCGAGCTGGCGGCGGATGCGGAATACCTCCTGCATCCGCCCCTTCTCGATCAGCAGCTCGAGGAAGTTGAGCAGCTCCTGATCGGCGCCGCTGACGGCGCGCTTCAAGCCCGCCACCTTCTCCGCCGTGGAGAAGTAGGGGCTGAAGAAGAAGACCTGCAGCTCGTGATCGCCGTCGAGCGCGTCGGCGAACTGGGCCAGCTCGCCGCGAACCGCGTCGAGCTTGCCCTTCTCCTTGGCCACGTCGAAAAGGGCCTCGGCGTATACGCGAGCTGCCTCCGCCATCAGTTCCTCGACTCCTCCGCTCCCGATAGGGCAGAGAAGTCGACCTCGCTGAGCGCCTCCTCGACGAGGCGACGCTGGTCGTCCTCGTTGAGCGACTTGCGGGTGACCTTCTCGGTCGCCAGCACGGTGAGGTCGGCGACCTCCTTGCGGATCTGCTGCAGCGAGCGCCGCGTCTCGGCTTCGATGTCGCGGGTCGCCGCGGCGACCAGCTCCTCGCGCTTCGCGTTGCCTTCCGCTTTTGCCTCAGATTCAGCCGTGTCGGCCGCTTTGCGGGCGCGGGCCATGATGTCGTCAGCCTGCTCGCGGGCCTCGGTGAGGCGCTCGCGGTACTCGGCGAGCAGTTCGTCGGACTCCTTGCGCTGGCGTTCCGCCGCCTCGATCGACTCGCTGATCGTCTTGGCGCGTTTGTCGAGCGCTTCCTGGATCTTCGGGAAGGCGACCTTGCTCAGCACCCACATCGTGAAGAGGAAGAGGACCAGCGTCCAGATCATCAGGCCGAGGCCCGGTGAGACCAGGAAGCTGCCGCCTTCTTCAGACGCCTCCTCCGCAAGCGGGATCAAGCCGGCTATGTGGCCAAAGAGCTCCACTGGATCGGCCTAGAGGAAGAAGGCGATCAGGCCGAAGATGAAGGTGTAGAAGGCCACGGCCTCGGTGAGGGCGAAGCCGAGCCAGCGGATGCTCTGCAGCTCGTCTTTCATCTCGGGCTGGCGGGCGACCGACTCGATCTCCTTGCCGAAGATGAAGCCAATGCCGATGCCGGCGCCGATCGAACCAAGGCCGGCACCGACGCCGAGGGCGATCGCCTTACCGGCCGATTCGATCCCTTCGTCGGAGATCGCGGCGGCTACAGGGGACAGATCCATTTGAAACAGCGCTCCTTTTCTAGTGACTTGCGGAGGTGGCTCCGCCGATGTAGATCGCGGTGAGGGTCGAGAAGATAAACGCCTGAAGCGTCGCGACCAGACCCACCTCGAAGATGAAGAATGCGAACGCCATGGGGAATGTGAGCGCCCCGAGGGCGGCAATGCCGAGCAGAACGGCGAGCCCGCCACCCATGAAGAGCAGCAGCAGGTGGCCGGCGAGGATGTTGGCGAAGAGACGCACTGAGAGCGAGATCAGCCGCACGAAGTGCGAGATCACCTCGATGATGAAAATCGCCCCCTTGCCAATCGGGTTCATCTCCTCCAGCCCCGGGGGCAGCCAGCTGGCGAAGTAAGGAATGAAGCCCTTGGAGCGGATCCCTTCGACGTGGTAGGAGACCCAGACGACCAGGGTCAGTACCAGCGGGATCGAGATGTTAGCCGTGGCGGCGTAGAGCGCGAAGGCCGGTATCTCCAGGCCGAAGATGCTGACCGTGTGCTCTGTGTTGGTCGGCAGCGGGATGAAGCCGATCATGTTCGAGAACCAGATCCAGAAGAAGAGAGCGGCGAGGAAGGGAAACCAGCGCAGCGCGGTGGCGCCGTCGAGGTTGCCGCCGGTGATGTTGTTCTTGGTCAGGTCGTAGGCGACCTCGATCGCGGTCTGCACCCGGTTCGGCTTCTGCGCCATCCGGCGGCTGATCCAGACCATCGTGAAGATCGTCAGGGCGCTCGCCAGGACCAGGTAGAGCACCGCCTTGTTGATGCTGAGGTCGAGGCTGCCGAGGTGGATCGAGACCCACGGTTCGAGCTTGAACTCGTTCTGCGGCTGGAAAGATTCGAGTTTGCCGGAGCTGCCGAAGATCAGCAGCATCAGGATCGCGATCCCGAAATAGACGCCGAGCCCGATCAGCACCTTGGTTTTGGTCTTCATGCTTTGCCGGCCTCCGGTTCGCTGAAGAGGTGGGCGATGCCCCGGGCGGCGAAGGAAACGGTGAAGAGGACGAGGACGAGGACCGCGGAGGCGAGTCCGGCTTCACGGTCGGACAGTCCGACCAGCAGCACCACCGTCGCCATCAGCCAGACCCGGCCGAGCGTGGTCGCGGCGACGATCCCCATCGCTTTCTGGCGGTTGCCGGCGGCGAGTTCGGCGTTGGCACGGCGCGTGGCGATGATCTGGATCCCGCGCTGGGCCAGCCATGCAGCCGCTCCGACCGCGTATCCGAGCATGGGCAGCCCGCCGAGCAGAAAAACGGCGAGTGCAGCGGCAAGGACCAATAGGTCGACGTACTTGGGAGGAGACATAAAATTCGCCCGTCTCTTGGAAGGCGGGCGGACTGTCGACTATATCCGAAAGGGCCGACGATCCGCTTTCTAGAGCCAGTTCGTGAGGCTTGTTACAACCTGTTACTAACTCATATCGCTACTTGCGGGCGATTATTCGTCGAGTTCGATCGCTTCGATTTCGCCGGTTTCCGGATTGAGCCTGCCGCGTCGCAGCTTGAGGATCTCCAGGACGTAGATCAGGTAGACGCTGGAGGCCAGCGCGACCAGGCCGAAGGCGACGATCACCGCCGTCCAGAGCACGTCGAAGTGGCCGTGGTCGTCGCTGTAGGGGACGAAGCGCAGCGCCAGCGCCAACCCGGCGAGGGCAAGGGTCCAGCCGTAGAGGTAGGCGAGGGTGCGCCGCTGCGAGAAGCCGATGTTGGCCATGCGGTGGTGGAAGTGCCAACTGTCGGCCTGGTAGATCGGCTGGCGGTACTTGAGCCGCTTGGCGACGACGAAGCTGGTGTCGAGGATCGGCACGGCGAGGATCACCAGCGGGAAGGCGAGGGCGACGACAGCATTGGTCTTCAGCGCTCCCTGGACCGAGGCGACGGCAAGCAGATAGCCGAGCAGGTTGGAGCCGGTATCCCCCATAAAGCTCGAGGCGGGCGGGAAGCCGTGGCGGAGGAAGCCGAGCGCGCCGCCGGCGGTCAACGCCGCCAGCACGCCGGCGGCGTTGCGCTCCAGCGAGAGTGCGATCACCGCCAGGGCGATCGCGGCGATCGTGCAGACGCCGGCGGCGAGACCGTCGACACCGTCGATGAAGTTGATCACGTTGACCACGGCGACGATCCCGATCACGGTCAGCGGGTAGGCGAGCCAGCCGAGCTCGAAGCCGCCGACGAAGGGCAGCGTGAGGTTGTCGACGCGGACGCCGGCAAGGACCGGGATCAGCGCCGCCCCGACCTGGCCGAGCAGCTTGGGCAGGGCCGGTATTTCCCAGACGTCGTCGACGACGCCGACGGCGGCGATCGCCGCCGCGCCGAGCAGGATCGCGCGACTTTCGCCGTCGCCCGGGAGCCAAATCCATCCCGCCACCTCGACCCCGACGAAGATCGCCAGGCCGGATAGCCGCGGCATCGGCTTGTCGTGCAGGCCACGCTCCTTGGGCTGGTCGATCGCGCCGATGCGGAACGCAAGCCGCTCGGCGTAGGGAACCAGCAGCCAGGCAATCGCGGCAGCTACGAGAAAGGCGAGGACGGCGTCAGTAGTCGCTGCCATAGCGGGGGCCCGCCGAAAAAGCGGGCGCGCTCAGGCTACTCAACCGGCCAGAGGTGCAACGCGTTGTGGCCCCTGCGGAGCCGTAACGCGTTGCAGGTGGACTATTCGACAGCGCCGAGCGCGCCCTCGACCAGCAGCTCGGGGTCGCGCGGATTGAGTACCCCCGGCGGCGTCTCGCGCTTGCGCAGCGGCAGCTCGGCCGGGTCGGTCAGGACCCGTAGGCGGCCGTCGGCGATCAGCGCCTCGTCGACGCCGCCCATGCGACCGGCGAAGGTGGTGAAGACGGGGGTGCCGAGGGCGACGGCCTCGCGGTTCATCGTCCCCCCCGCGCTGACGACGAGGTCGGCATGGGCGATCAGGCTCTGCGCGTCGATTGCACGCTCGGGCACGATCAGGTTGGCAGCGCCGCATCTCCTGCACCTCCTTGCCCTGGCCCTCGGTGCGCGGGATCACGACGGCCTGGACGGAGCCGGCCTGCGCGAGGTAGCGAATCGACTCACCGTAGACGTCGTTGCGCGCGTGGTACTCGGAGGTCTCCGGCGGCGGCCGCACGACGACCAGCACCTTCTCTCGATCGAGCCCGAGTTGATCGAGGACAGCCGCGTTCGGGGTGAAGTCAGCCAGGTAGTACTCCTCCTTCAGTCCCGGATAAGGGACCAGCTTGCGCTCCTTGGCGCCGATCCTCTTCAGCCGATCGAGCGGAATCGAATCGGGCATCAGGACCTTGCTTGCCGCGCGGAAAGCAATCTGGCGCTGCCAGCCGGCGAACTCGTAGTCCTGCATCTGCGCCGAGGGGATGCGGAAGAGCGAGGAGACGACGGCGAGGTCGACCGAGCCGTGGGCGAGCGCCAGCTGCGGCCGCCGCTGCCAGACGACGCGAGCCAGCTGGGCCGAGCGGCCGGCAAGCGCCCTGCCCTTGCCCAACAGCGAAGCGCCGCCGTGGCTGCCCACTGTCGTATACGGGATGCCGAGCCGATCGAGAATGCCTAGCGTCTGCCCGTACTCGCGGGCAGTGACCATGACCTCGTGGCCGCGGCCTTCGAGCCGCTCTATTACCGGCCGCAGAACGAGCGGATGCGCCGCCGCCGTGCAGTCAATCCAGACCCTCAATGATTTGCCTGCAGGGCCATGGTGCAAACGGCGCCTGATCCGGGCGACTAGGCCGCTTCGGTGCTGGCTACCCGACATCCCGGAGCCGGATAGCTCCTCATCAACGCTTCGACTTCGGACCGCACGGCCTCGGTGACGGAATTGTCCTCAGGAGCGGAAATCACCTCGTCCATCCACTCGGCCACCTGGACCATGTGATCCTCGCCCAGACCTCTGGTCGTGGCCGCCGGGGCGCCGATTCGCACACCGGAGGGATCGATGGGTCCGCGGCTATCGAACGGGATCGAGTTGGCATTTGACCGACGATGCCCGCCCGCGAGAGCGCCGCGGCCGCTTCCTTGCCGCTCAAGTTCTGTCGGTCATGTCAAGGAGGATCAGGTGGTTGTCGGTGCCACCGCGAGATCAGGCGAAAGTCACGCTCGACAAGCGCCTCGGCCAGCGCCTTTGTGTTGGCCACGGTCTGCATGGGCATACTCGCGGAACTCCGGAGTCAAAGCCTCGCCGAGCGTTGCGGCAATCGCGGCCGTCTGATGCTGCATCGCGGCCCCCCCTGAAGCCCCGGGAACACCGCTCGGTCGATTGCTTTTGCGTGCTCCTCGCGACAGAGCAGGATCGCCGCCCCGCGGGCCGCACAACGTCTTGTGCGTCGTGGTCATCACGACATCGGCATGCGGGATCGGCGAGGGGTGGGCGCCACCGGCGATCAACCCGGCGATATGCGAGACGTCCGTCGACCATCAGAGCGCCCACCTCGTGAGCGATCTCGGCAAAGCCAGCAAAGTCGATCGTGCGTGGCACCGCGGTGCCGCCGCAGAAGAGCAGCTTCGGGCGATTGGCCACCGCGAGCTCGCGGACCGCCTCCATCTCAACCCGACCCGAGTCTCGATTGACCCCATAGTGCACGGCGTTGAACCAGATTCCTGTCGCCGACACCTGCCAGCCATGGGTGAGATGCCCACCCGCAGGCAGGGAAAGGCCCATGACCGTGTCACCCGGCTGCAGGAATGCCATGTAGATGGCGATGTTCGCCGGTGAGCCAGAATATGGCTGGACGTTCACGTGCTCGGCGCCGAAAAGCTCCTTCGCGCGGGCGATCGCCAGGCTGCTCGACCTCGTCGATGATCTCGTTTCCCTCGTAATACCGGCGTCCCGGATACCCCTCCGAGTACTTGTTCACCAGGACCGAGCCGTTGGCTTCGAGCACCGCGTCCGAGCAGTAGTTCTCGGACGGAATCAGACAGAGCGACTGCTGCCTGCCGTTCGTTCTCTTTGAGCAGGAGCTGCCCGAGCTCGGGGTCGCTGACGTCGATGGCGCGGCTCATCAAAGCGATGCTACCAGTGCCGCTTGCGTGCAAATCCACTCGAAATCACGACGCCACCTGGATAGCCTGTGCGCGCTTTGGCTCGCCGTGCCCTATCCCTTGCCGCAACGCTTTACCTCGCCCTTGGCTGGACGGCCGGCCCTGCTGCGGGCGCGCCCGCAGATCCCTGCGCGGGGCCGGAAGCGGCTCACTTGCTCTGTCCGAACCTGCGCATCGGCCCTCCCTCCGACCTCTATGTCCAGAGCGGCGGCGGCCGCACCCTGCTGCGCGCGACCAGCGACGTGCGCAGCCGCGGCCTTGGCCCGATGGAGTTGCGCGGCAATCGCAACGGACCGCGCTCGATGCGGGTCCACCAGCGGATCTACCGCGCCGGCGGCGGTCACATCGACGTGCCGACCGCGGCCAGCCTGCACTTCACCGACGTCGGCGCCTACTTCGGCGGCAGCTACTGGAAGGTCCACCAGCTCGCCCACTTCGAGCTCTGGTCGGTCGACGGCCACCACCGGCTCCTGCACCGAGTGCGCAGCGGCCCCAAGCTCAACTACTGCCTGCGCGACCTGGAGCGCACCCGCCCGGGCAAACGCTCGCCCAGCCACTTCCACTATCCGGGCTGCAACCAGAACCCCTACCAGGACGGCATCACGCTCGGCACCTCAGTCGGCTGGTCCGACATCTATCCGGCCGACTACGACAGGCAGTGGATCCCCGTCGGCGGCCTGCGCGGCTGCTTCGCCTTCGTGATGACGGTCGACCCCAACGGCCTGCTCTACGAGTCCAACGAGAGCGACAACACCTCGCGCCGCCTCGTCCGCCTCCCCTTCCGCGGCAACGTCGGCTGCTAACCGCCGCCAACCAAAGCTACGAGGCCCTGCGGATCCGCCGCCTCGAGCGGTTCTGGAAATTGGGGTCGCCTTCGGACACGACCCGACGGCCAACGTAGCAACCGCCAACGATTGCGAAAGCAGTTATCGCTGCGAAGAATGCAGCGGTCCCGGCACCCGCAAGATTCAAAACAGCATCGAGCGCAAGGATCGCTACCGCCATCACGGCAAAGGGCATGAACCAAGAGCGGATCACATTCACCAGTCTATCTCCACAAAAGATCCCCAATGAGAAGGAAAACGGCGAGCGTCGCACCGACAAGAAAGCCAACCGCAGTCGCCCGCTCGACCTGACCAGGAGGTGCTCCGATCAGCACCGCATAGGCCCTGGCGATACCGGCAAATACGCCGCTCATAACCACGACTACTCCGGCTGCTCCGGAAACGAGATCTGTGAGCGGCGTCGTAGATGCTGAAGACATCGGCACCTGGATCCTGACCAGGTCTTTCGCACCTATGGCCCTACGGAGATACAAATCTGCGCAGGTCGGCGCACCGAATGTGCGCAGCGGTCGACTGCCGGCCTAGCCGCCGATTGGGGCGCGGGGGTTTGAGCCCCAGAAGACCACGGTGCCGAGCATGCCGATGATGTGGACCAAGATGATGTTGACCACCATCGACTGAGCCGTCGCGGTGCCGACGCCGACCGGGCCGCCCGACGCCGTGTAGCCGTAATAGCAACCGACGAGCACGATCGCGGTCGTCATCACCATCCCCTTGATCAGGCTGAAGATCAGGTCGGGCGGGCTCTGGAACATCCAGAAGATCAAGAGGTAGCCGCCAGAAGACACATCACCTACCTGCTGGACCACGGCGATGTAGCTGGCGAAGTAGGCGACGCCGATCCCGACCAGGTAGAGGAAGGGGATCGCGATCCAGGCACCGAGCAGGCGGGTCGCGGCGAGGAAGGTCACCGGCGGGATCCCCATCACCTCGAGCGCGTCGATCTCGTCGGAGATCCGCATCGCACCCAGCTCGGCGACGATCCCGGTGCCAACCTTGGCGGAGAGGATGTAGCCGAAGGCGTAGGGCAGCCCCTCGCGCAGGTCGCAGTAGGCGGAGAATAGGCCGGCCAGCGAGGGAGCGCCGATCGAGCGGTTGAAGTAGGCGCCCTGCAGCCCGCACTGCAGGCCGAGGATGAAGACGAAGGCCCAGATGATCAGGGCCGAGCCGAGGATCAGGATGCCGCCCTGGCGCAGGCTCTCGCCGAAGAAGCGCAGCACCCGCCCGCTGAGGACGAGGCCGGCGACGCGGGTGCCGAAGCGGGCGATCTCACCGAAGGAGTCGAGCCAGTTGCGCGGGACGTCGAGCCAGCCGATCAACGGATGCTCTGCAGTTCGGGGTTGGTCGCGAGCAGCAGCGAGGTAACGACGAACTGGAAGAAGAAGACCGCGACGAGGGCGATCACAACAGCCTGGTTGACGGCGCGGCCGACGCCGGCGGCGCCGCCCGAGGCCGACATCCCCTTGTAGGAGCAGACGACGGCGATGATCGCGCCGAACATCGTGCACATCAGGACCGAGGCCCAGATGTCGGTGACGGTGGCGTTGGAGAAGAGGGTGGCGAAGAAGCCGCCGAGCGACTGGTGGTAGAGCAGCTCAGCCGCGATGCCGGCCGAGAGGCCGAAGACGATCGCGAAGATGTCGAGCAGGCCGGTGATCACGAGCAGGGCGAGGAAGCGCGGCACGACCAGGTTCTTGACCGGGTCGACGCCGAGCACCTGCAGGGCGTCGAGCTCCTCGCGGATCTTGCGGGCACCGAGGTCGGCGGTGATCGCGGTGCCGGCGACGCCGGCGACGACGACGGCGGTGACCAGCGGCCCGATCCAGCGGATCGCGGTCAGCACGAAGAAGCCGCCGAGCCGGTCGAGCGCGCCGAAGAGCGAGAGCACACCGGCGGCCTGCAGCCCGGGGGCACCAAGGCAGAGCGCGAAGGTCGAGATCAGCAGCGGGAACCAGGAGAGCTTCAAGACGAAGAGGAACTGCCAGACCAGCTCCTCGCCGTAGGGATAGGGAGGCCTGACCGCGGAGACGATCGTCTTCGCCGTGAGGATCATCATCTCCCCCACCTGCTCGAAGGCCGCTTTGGTGGGCCCGGTCGCCCGCGCTAGAACTTGCCCTGCCACCAGCTCATCGCCCCCTCGCCTTCCCCATCGGCGCAACAGTACTGTCCGCTGCTGTCGTGGCTAATTAGGGCAGCATTAAAGAGCTTCCAGCCGTACCGCAAGATCTCCAGGGGACATCCCTCCCTCGCGCAGAACGGTCCAATCGCCGCTCGCGTCGAAGGCGGTCAGGTCGACAACTGAAGAGGGAAGACCGGTCAGCACGCCGCCGTCGATCGCAAGGTCAGCCGCCGCGCGAATCTGATCCGGGACATCGGCGAAGTCGGCGGGGGCGGGCTCACCGCTGCGATTGGCCGATGTCTGAAAGACCGGGCACATGGTGCCGGCCAGCGGCCCCCCGATCAAGCGCACCCCCAGCCGTTCGGGATCCTCGCGGCAGGCGAGCGGGTAGCGATGCCGGGGATTGTCGACCACGAGGGTGACCGGGCCCGGCAGCAGAGCGCCAAGAGCGGCCCGGGTGCGCTCGCCGAGGCTCTCGACCAGCTCGCGCATCGCCAGCGGCGAGAAGTAGAGGATGGCGGACGGCTTGCCGTCGTCGCGCCCCTTGATCCGGTGGATCCGCGCGATCGCCTCCGGGTCGAGCGGGTCGCAGGCGAGCCCATAGAGACCGTCGGCAGGAAAGACGGCGACACCTCCGCCGGCGATGCAGCGCTCTAGAGCGGCACGGGCCTGCTCCGGCCCGTCTCGCTCGATCGACACAAACTCACTCATTCGACGCTGACTTTGTCTTTTTGGGTCCTATGGGACGGAAAAAGGCAAAGTCAGCGGAATGTGCCGATCCCGCCACCACCCGCTCGATCCCCGCTAGGTCCCTCCACGTCTTTACCGACGCGAATCCAGCTGCGCGCAGCAGCTCGCCAACCGCAGGGGCCTGCCCCTCTCCGACCTCCAGCGCGACGATCCCGTCCGCTGACTTCGTCTCCGAGAGAAGCCAGCGGAACGCGTCGAGGCCGTCGGGGCCCGCCAAAAGCGCCTCGCGCGGCTCCCACTCGGTCACCTCCGGTTGCAGGGAAGCCCAGTCCGCCTCGGCGACATAGGGCAGGTTGGCGAGAACCAGGTCGAAATCCTCGTTGGACGGCAGCGACCCCTCGAGGAAGCGCACGCGGTCGGCGAAGCCGAGTCGCTCAGCGTTGGCGCGGGCGACTTCGAGCGCGCCGGCCGAGGTGTCGGTCGCGGTCACGGAGCAGTCCGGCAGCTCGGCGGCAACCGCCAGCGCAATCGCACCAGAACCGGTGCCGAGGTCGAGCACGCTGGCGGGCCGCAGCTCCAGCGCCAGCTCGACCAGCATCTCGGTCTCCGGCCGCGGGATCAGCACCCGCGGGTCGACCGCCAGCTCGAGGTGCCGAAAACCCCTGCGACCGAGGATGTAGGCGACCGGCTCGCGCCGCAGCCGCCGCCGCACCATCTCGCCGAACCGCCGCGCTGCGGGAGGAGGAATCTCGGCCTCGGGATGTGACGCCAGGTAAGCCCGATCCGTGCCTGTCGCCTCGCAAAGCAAAAGCTCGGCATCCAATCTCGGTGCTTCCACTCCAGCTGCAGCCATCGCATCAGCAGCGGCATTCAAAGCTTCTTTGATCACTACTTCGGATGACGCGTGTGGCCAAGCAGATCAAGGACGCAGGGAGCGTGGCGTGCTCCGCACGCGAGCGACCGAGGACGCCGATATGCGCCGGCCACACGCGTCATCCGACCGTGGCGGTCTCGAGGCGCTGCCGCTTCTCCTCCGCCGCGAGTGCCTCGGTGAACTCGGCCAGTTCGCCGCCGAGAACGCCTTCGAGGTTGTGCGAGGTGTGCTTGATCCGGTGGTCGGTGACCCGGCCCTGGGGGAAGTTATAGGTGCGCACCTTCTCCGAGCGCTCGCCGCTGCCAACCTGCGCCTTGCGCTCGGAGGCGATCTGCGCTTGCTGTTCGGCCAGCTCGCGCTCGTAGATGCGAGCGCGCAGCACCCGCATTGCCCGCTCCTTGTTCTGCAGCTGGGACTTCTCGTCTTGCATCGAGACGACGATCCCGGTCGGTTTGTGGGTAATCCGCACCGCCGAGTCGGTCGTGTTGACCGACTGCCCGCCCGGGCCGGAGGACCGGTAGACGTCGACCTGGAGATCGTTCTGGTCGATTTTGACCTCGACCTCCTCGGCCTCGGGCAGCACCGCCACCGTCGCGGTCGAGGTGTGGATGCGGCCCTGTGACTCGGTCTCTGGCACGCGCTGCACGCGGTGCGTGCCGCCCTCGTACTTGAAGACCGAGTAGGCGCCCTCGCCCTTGATCGCGAAGGTGACCTCCTTGAAGCCGCCGACCTCCGCATTCGATTGCGAGAGTACCTCCGTGGCAAAGCCCTTCTCTTCGGCGTAGCGGCTCAGCATCTTGTAGAGGTCACCGGCAAAGAGCGCCGCCTCGTCCCCCCCGGTCCCTGCCCGAACCTCGACCAGGACGTTCTTCGAGTCGTTGGGGTCCCGCTCGACCATCGCCAGCCGGATCTCCTCTTCGAGCGCCTCGATCCGCTGCGGCGCCTCGTCGACGACCTTCTGCAGCTCCTCGTCGTCGCCCTCGGCCAGCAGCTCCCGCGCCCCTTCCAGATCATCCTTCAGCGTCAAGTACTCAGCCCCGAGCGCCCGAGCCGGCTGCAATTCCCGGTACTCGCGCCCAACCTCGGCATAGCGCTCCCGATCCCCAATCACAGCAGGGTCGGACATCTGGCCCTCAAGCTCAGCAAAGCGCACCTCGATCTGTTCGACCAGGGAATCGATCACAGCTCAAAACATAGACGTGTCTCGCGCGGGTGGCACGGGGGCGGGGGGTCGAGGACGGACCGTGGCCCGCCCGCAGGCCCCCCGCCCCCGTGACAGGACCCGCGCGCCTACGCGACTATCTCTATGTGCTGCCCCGCGGCCGCTTGCTCAGGAGACTCGCGCGCCAGCACCGCTTCCAACGAGGCGATCGCCACCGCCAGCTCTTCTTCGTCGGGCTCGCGCGTGGTCAGGTTCTGCAGCATTAGGCCGGGCCACATGATCGCCCGCACCCAGCGCTTGCGCCGGTTTTTGCCGGCCCACTTGATCACCTCGTAGGCGAGGCCGGCGATCAGCGGGATGCCGAGGATGCGCGAGGCCAGCAGCCAATACCAAGCGGGCAGTCCGAGCGGGGCGAAGACGAAGATCGCCAGCACCATCACGATCAGCAGGAAGCTGGTGCCGCAGCGCGGGTGCAGGCGCGAGTAGAGCTTGGCCCGGGCCGGGGTCAGCTCGTCTTCGGCCTCATAGCAGGAGATCGTCTTGTGCTCGGCGCCGTGGTACTCGAAGACGCGACGCAGGTCCTTGAGGCGGCTGATCGCGGCGATGTAGCCGATGAAGATCGCCGTGCGCAGGATTCCCTCGACCAGCCAGAAGAGGACGGGCGAGCCGAGCTGGTCCTTGACCAGGCTGGTCAGCCCAACCGGGACGACGAAGAAGAGGCCGATCGAGAGGGCCAGTGAGAAGGCGATCGTCAGTCCCCAGACCCAGCCACCGATCTCCTCCGGCTCGCCCTCCTCGTCGTCCTCGAGCTGTGCGTTGGCGGAGATCGCCAGCGCCCGGAAGCCGATCTTCAGCGACTCGCCGAGGGCGACGATGCCGCGCAGCACCGGCAGGCGCCAGAGACGGTGGCGCTGAGCCCAGGGCTTGATCGACTCGGAGCTGATCTCGATCTCGCCGTCGGGACGGCGGCAGGCCACGGCCCAGACGGTGACGCCGCGCATCATCACGCCCTCGAGCACGGCCTGGCCGCCGACCGGCGCATCGCGCTTGGCGACAAGGGCGCCGTCGGGCATGCGCAGCGAAGCGGTCGCCTCGCTTAAAGGCGCAGTTTCAGCCTGGGGTGAGCCCACCTCTGGGCTCACCGGCTACCTCCCGGCCTTGGCGTGCTTTGCGGCGCGGCGCTGGAAGCGCTCGACCCGCCCACCGGTGTCGACGAGCTTCTGCTTGCCGGTGTAGAACGGGTGGCACTCCGAGCAAAGCTCGACGTGAAGATCCGACTCGGTCGAGCGGGTGTAGAACTGGTTCCCGCACGAGCAATGCACGTTGGCGAGGGTGTACTCGGGGTGGATTCCGGTTTTCATCTCCGTGCATTCTAGATGAAGTGGTCAATTTGCCCTTTTAGGGGTTTGGGAATCGCCGTTTAGTGCCGATAGCTCACCAGTGGAAGCCACGGAGACCACCCCCGATCGGCCAGGCTGGACGCGCGTCGCGCGTCGCCTTCTCGCCGTGCTCCTGCTCGGAGGCACGGCGATCGTCGCCGTCCACGACTGGGCCGGCGTCGGCGGCAGCCTTCACTTCGCGATCGGCGGGCCGCTCTACGACGCGGTAGTGATCGGCGCGGGGATCGCCTGCCTGGTGCGGGCGTCGGACTACAAGCGCGAGCGCTGGGCCTGGCTGATGATCGGCCTGGCGATCCTCTCCTGGGGAGCCGCCGAGATCTACTGGACCGCCTTCATCGAAGGCAACGCCTCAGCCCCGTACCCCTCGCCGGCCGACATCGGCTACCTCGCCTTCTACCCGCTCGCCTACACCGGACTGGCGATGTTGGTCCGCGCCAGGGCCCACGAGATGAACTGGCGCCTTTGGATGGACGGCGTGATCGCCGCGCTTGGCACCGCCGCGCTGGGCGCCGCCTTCGTCTTCGACTTCGTCGCCGAAAAGGCGACCGGCACGCCCCTTCAGGTGGCCACCACCCTCGCCTACCCGCTCGGCGACATCGCGATGGTGGCAATGGTCGTCGGCGTCTTCGCCTTGACCGGCTGGCGGCCAGGAAGGACCTGGTCGCTGCTGCTCGCAGGCCTCTCCGCGCTGGTCATCGCCGACATCGCCTTCACCCTGCAGTCGACCGACGCGACCCTGCCGGGGGGCGACTGGATCGACCCGATCTACCTGATCGCCGCCGTCTGCCTCGGGGCCGCCGTCTGGCAGCCCGCCGAAGCGGCGGAGATCACCTCGCCGAGGCGGGGAGACCTGCGCCGCGAGATCTTCGTCCCGGCGGTCTTCGCCGGGGTGATGATCGGCCTCTTCGCGATGCAGTACTTCAGCGCCACCAGCGGTCTCTCGACAATCCTCTGGGCAGCGACGATGACCGCGGTGATCGTCCGCTTGGCGATGAGCGACAAAGAGAACAAGGTGCTGCTCGAACAGGTGCGGACCGATCCGCTGACCGGGCTCAGCAACCGCGGACGCATGCAGGTCGATCTCGAAGACGAATGCGAGCGGGCGAGCGAGGAGCAGCCGGCGATGCTCTACATCTTCGATCTCAACGGCTTCAAGCGCTACAACGACACCTTCGGGCATCCCGCGGGCGACGAGCTGCTGGTCCGGCTGGGAGCCGCCCTGCGGGAGGCCGCCGGCGAGGACGGAACCGCCTACCGGATCGGCGGCGACGAGTTCTGCCTGCTGCTGACCTGCCCGCAGGATCGCTTCGACGCCGCCGCCCGCCGCGCCGCGAAAGCGCTGACCGCCAGCGACCGGGGCGTCGACGTCGGCGCCTCCTGGGGCTCGGCGATGATCCCCGGCGAGGCAGCCGACCCCTCCGCGGCGCTGCAGCTCGCCGACGTGCGGATGTACGCGCAGAAGGAGTCGCGCCGGGCAGCTCAGGGGAGCCCGATCGATCTGCCGCCTGTTTCTAGTCCCGAACCTTCGGTTTACCGGCGCTGAGCGCGGCGAGCAGCGAGTCGAGGGTCCCACCCACTTCGGCCCGCATCGCCTCCGGGTCCTCGGCGCGGGCAACCAGCATCGCGGCCTCGTCGAGGGCGCCCATCAGCACGTGTGCAAGCGGCCGCACCGGCTGCGGCCCGATCGCCCCGGCGTCGACGGCCGCCTGCAGGGTGGCTTCGATCAGGCCGAGGCCGTGCTCGGTCGCGATCTCGCGCCAGCGGTCCCAGCCGAGCACCGAGGGGCCGTCGAGGAGGACGATCCGCTGCGTCTCCGGCTCGGTCGAGGCGACGAGGAACATCTCGGCGCCGGCCCGCATCGCCTCCATCGGTGATGCGGCGTTTGCCGCCAGAGCACCGGCGGCGATGCGCTCGGCGAGCTCGGCCTCGATCCGCTCATAGACGGCCTCGAAGAGCTCGCGCTTGCCTTTGAAGTGGTGGTAGAGGGCGCCGCGCGTCACCCCCGCGGTGCGAACGATTTCTTCGGTGCCGACGCCGGCGTAGCCGTGCTCGGCGAAGAGGCCGCGGGCGGCCACGATCAGCGCCCCGCGGGTCGACTCCGAGCGCTCAGCTTGTGTTCGTTTGACATTCATACTGTCTGTATGTACCTTACGCGCTTCCGCCGCCGAAAACAAGCTTCCGAGGAGGACGCAATGAGCCAATCAGATCAGCGCCGCGAGATCGACCTTCCCGCCGGCCGCATTCGCTATCGCGAAGCCGGTGAGGGCAAGCCGGTCGTCTTCGTTCACGGCTTCCTGGTCGACGGCCGCCTCTGGGATGGCGTCGTCGACCGCCTCTCCGACCGCTGCCGCTGCATCGCGCCGGATTGGCCGATCGGAGCGCAGCAGATCGCGATGAACCCCGACGCGGACCTCTCCCCTCCCGGCATCGCCTCGATCATCGACAGCTTCCTCGCCGCGCTCGAGCTCGACGACGTGACGATCGTCGGCAACGACTCCGGCGGGGCGATGTCGCAGGTGCTCGTCACCCGCCATCCCGAGCGAATCGGCCGCCTCGTGCTGACCAACTGCGACACCCACGAGAACTTCCCGCCGGGAATCTTCAAGGCGATGGTTCCACTCGCCAAGCTGCCCGGCGGCATGACCGTGCTCTCGGCACCGTTCCGAATCGGCGCCCTCGCCCGCGCCGCCTTCAGGCCCTTCGCCAAGACCAAGATCCCGGCCGACCTGATCGCCTCCTGGATGGCCCCGAGCCTCAGCGATCCGGCGATCAAGCGCGACGCGACGAAGGTCACGGCTGGGATGAATAAGCGCTACACGCTGGAGGCAGCCGAGAAGCTGAGCAGCTCCGAACTGCCGGTTCTGCTCACCTGGGCACCGGGCGACAAGTTCTTCCCGATCAAGTACGCCGAACGGCTGACTAAGGAGACGCCGAACGCGCACCTCGTCCAGATTCCCGACGCCAGCACCTTCGTCGCGCTCGACCAGCCACAGCGACTGGCCGACGAGATTGCGTCATTCGTCGAGTCGAATTGAGGCAGAACCCGCAAGCTGCGGGGTCTTTTTCGCTACGTGCGGGTTTTTCGTCTGACCGGAGAGGCATCCTGTCTCAACGCCCCCTACAGGACGGAGAGCCATGGCTCAGGAGATCTTCGACCAGGACAGGCCCAGGAGCACGATGGCGCAGCGCCTCGACGAGGCCTTCGCCGGCTGCGAGCATTGGACGATCGCGCCGCCTTCTCAGCGGCGCAGTGAGGTCGTCTTCAGCCCGCGACTTTCGAGCTCCTCGAGGATGAGCGGCAGCGCTGCCGCCGTGCGCACCCAGGAGCCGCGCGCGCTGTAGTAGTCGGCGTCGTGGAGGAGGACGATGTCGCCGGCCCGAATGCCGGTGCTTGAGCGACGCGCGATCGACTCGGCAGTCGCGTTCCTGCGCCAGTCCTTCCCCCAGCGTGACCAGAGCACGGGCCGCCAGCCGCGGCGGCGCACGGCGCCCAGGGTCGCGGCGCTGAAGATGCCGTAGGGCGGGCGGTAATCGGCGATCGGCTGTCCCGTCGCCTCCTCGATCGCGGCACGGCCTCGCTCGGCGTCGTCGAGGAACTGGCCCACGCTGAGGCGCAGCAGATTGCGATGGCGGTGGCAGTGCAGCTCGACCCGGTGGCCAGCGGCGACGATCTCCGCCGCCAGCGCCGGCCGTCGCACAACCTGCTCGCCGGCGAGGAAAAAGGTCGCGGTGGCTCCCGCCTCGCGCAGGGTGTCCAGCACGATCGGGGTGCCCTGCGGGTGCGGGCCGTCGTCAAAGGTGAGCGCGACCCCGTCGACGTCCTCTTGGCGAAGCTCGATTTGCAGCGCCCGGCCGATGCCGGGGACGACCGGGGAAAGGGCCGGCCCCGCATGCAGGACCGCGGCCGCGGAGGCCCCAGCGCCGAGCAGGGCTCCGATCAATTGCCGCCGCTGGCGCCCGACTGATGGGCCGCGGGCACCGGCTGCGCCGGCTTGGAGCTTTCGACGGCTGGCGTCTGGGCGTCGTTGTCCTTGCCGAAGTGGATGCGACCCTCCAGCGGCTTGGCGACCACCTTGTAGGGGGCTTCGCGGTCGATCACTGTGAAGAACATGACCACCGCAATCAGGGCGAGGGCGACGGCCGTGGCCACGCGCTCGGTGCGCAGGCGCCAGACCGGCTGTGGACGAACCCGCGGACGCACGGTAAGCGCGCGTGAGGCGATCGAGGGCAGCGAGGCAAAGGAGGAGTCCGGCGAGCGGCGCTCGCGGGTGACGTGGCGCAGGACCGACTCCAGCTCGTGCTTCGAACCTGCCACCTCGGCCAGCCCGAAGCGCTCGAAGGCGGCGTTGTTAGCGCGCAGGTGACCGGCCGAGAAGCCGTAGGAGACCACCGGGCAGCCGCGGATGTGCGCCTCGAGCACGGTCAGGCCGGCGGTGGCGTGGATCATCGCGTCGGCCGCGGCCATCCAGTCGCTCATCTGCTCGGTGAAGCCGAGGATGCGGACCTGCTCGTTGTCGGCGAAGCTGCGCTCGAGCTTCTCGCGGGCGATGTCGTTGCGGCCGGTGATGCAGACGACCAGGGCGTCCTCGGAGAGGGCCGAGCGAATTGCTCCCTCGAGGTCGCCGATTCCCCAGCCGCCGCCGGAGACGAGCACGATCCGCGCGTGGGCTGGGACGTCAAGTGCCTCGCGGGCGTCGCGACGGGTGCGCGGCATCAGGAACTCGCGGGAGATCGGTGGGCGGACCCACTCGACGGTTCCCGGGCCGACCAGCTTCTCGATCTCCTCGATCGACTCCGGGTGGGTGACGTAGTGCAGGTCGACTCCTGGGTGGGCCCAGTAGCGCAGCCCGGCCAGGTCTGTGATCGCCGACTGCACCGGGACATCGAGGCGCCGGTTCTCGCGCAGCATGCCCAGCACCGCGGTCACTCCGGGGTAGGTGGAGATCACGGCGTCGGGGTCATAGGCCTCGACGACCTTCAGCAGGCCGCGGCCCGAGAACCAGTAGCCGAGGTGATGAAAGAGCCAGCGGGCCGGGGCAAACTTGGTGATCAGCCAGTACTGGATGTCGAACAGCCAGGGCATCCAGCGGAAGGTGACTTTTGAGCCGTTGCGGAGGACCGCGGCGGAGACCTTTCCCATCGCCTCGAGCCCGTTGGCAATCTCGACCTCGACCCCGGGAACCTCTTCTTCAAGGTCGGCCTTGATGATCCGCGCCGGCAGGTCGTGGCCCTCGCCGATGTCGGCGCTCAGGATCAGCACACGGGGGGCGCGCTCCTCGGCACGGGCAGCACCGGCGAGCAGCGCGCCGGCCGCGTGTTCGTTGCCGTTGAGCGAGGGTTGCTTGCCGGGGATCGGGTCGGGCGGGCGGACGCTGCCGCGAACCCACTCGACGTACTTGCGGACGCCCTCCTTGAAGCTCGTCTCGGCTTTCCAGCCGAGCTCCTCGAGCGCGCGCTCGTTCGAGATCGCCTTGCCCGGAAAGTCCCCGGGCCGCGGCGGCGTGTGGACGATCTCGCAGTTATCGGTGTTTTCCTGCACCCGCTCGGCGATTTCAAGGATCGTCACGACCTCGTCGCCGGAGAGGTTGTAGGTGCGGCCCGCGGCCTCGGGCGCCAGGGCGGCGACGATCCCGTCGGCGAGGTCCTCGACGTAGATGAAGCTGCGGGTCGTGCTGCCGTCACCGGCGATCGTCAGTGCCTTGCCTTCGAAGGCAAGGTCGGTGAACTTGGCGACGACGCCGGCGGCGCGGGCGCGCGGGCCATAGGGGATGCCGAAGCGAAGGACGGTGCTCTCGAGGTCGTAGAGCTCGGTGTAGCCGGCGCAATAGGTCTCGCCCGCCAGCTTGGTCGCGGTGTAGATATGGCGCGGGGCGGGAATCGGCGTTTCCTCGTCGACGTCCTGCTCGACGCAGTCGCTGTAGACCCAGGTGGTCGAGCCGTAGACGACACGGCCAACCTTGGCGCCGGCGGCCGCCTCGAGCACGTTCAGAGTGCCGCGGGTATTGACCTCCTCGGCCAGGACCGGGTCGGCGAGCACGTGGCCGACGTCGGCGACGGCGGCGAGGTGGATGACCGCGTCGCAGTCGCGCATCGCCAAGTCGAGGTTGGCGGCGTCGGTGATCGAGCCGGTGAAGGTCTCGACCTCGAGCGGCGAGTGATACGGCGACGCGCTGAGGTCAAAGATCCGCGGGGTGATACCGCGATCGAGCAGGCGATCGACCACGTGGGAGCCGATGAAGCCTCCGCCGCCGGTTACCAGGACCCTCATGACGCCTCCTTAGGGGTTAGCGCTGCCTCGCGGCTCTCGGGCCGGTAGTAGAGCGGCACGCACCAGTGGTTCTCGGCCACCCAGTCGGTGTTCGGAAGCTCGTCGGAGCGGCCCATGATGCGGTGACAGGGATCTTCGTAGACACGGCCTGTGCCCTTCTCGATCGGATCGAAGACCAGGTACTTGTAGAGCCCCGAGGTCATCCCCTCGGGGAGCTCGAGCCGCGACGGGTGCAGCGCGTCGAGATGCTCGCGCGCGTACTCGTTCTTCCAGGCGACGATCTCCTCCATGCGGTCGGCCTGAACCAAGCCGAGGGCAGCGGTGAACTCGCTCATGCGGAAGTTGAGGCCGTCGACTTCGTGCTCGAACTTGCCGTAGTTGCGGAACTTGCGGGCGAACTCGATCAGGTCCTCGTTGGCGGAGGCAAGCACGCCGCCCTCCCCGGTCGAGACGGTCTTGGTCGCGTAGAGCGAGTAGACGCCGGCGTCACCGAAGGAGCCGGGCTTGGCGTCGTTCCACTGTGCACCGTGGGCGTGGGCGCAATCCTCGAGCAGGAAGATCCCGTGCTCGCGGCAGTAGGCGGCGATGCGCTCGGCCTCGAAGGCGATGTGGCCACCGATGTGGACGAGGATCGCCGCCTTCGGCTTGTGCCTCTCGGCCTTTGCCTCGAAGTCAGCGAAGGACATGCAGAGGTCGTCGCGATTGCAATCGACGAACTCGACCGTGGCGCCGGCGTTGATCGCCGCCAGCGGGGTCGCCATGAAGGTGTTGGAGGGGCAGAGCACGGTCTCACCGCGCACGCCGGCGAACTCGAGCGCGGCCAGCGCGCCACCGGCCCAGCTAGAGAGGCCGACGCTGGGCAGGCCGTTCCAGTTCGCCCAGCGCTGCTCGAAGGCGTCCAGCATCCGTCCCTCCGACCACTGCTCGGAATCGAGGACATCGGTCCAAAGCTCGAACAGGCGGCTGCGGTCACGATGGTCAAACCCGATCGCGAACTTGGTCGCGTCGGGCCGGGTTGTCTCTGCGGACCCTACGGTGGCTCCTTGGTGAGTGTGGCTGGGAGTTTGCCTCCGCGGACGGACGGGCAAGAGGCGCCGCAAGGCTAGCAACGATGGTGGACCCAACAGCGTGCCGATGGGCCTAAAACGTCCGTTATATGGACGTTTTAGGCCCATCGACCGCGCCGCGACTGTCTTCGTGGGCGCTCTCGATCACAGCACCGACCGCGCGGGAGCCGGCCAGCAATGTCGTGCCGGCGACTGCCAGCGCCATCGAAGCGACGAGCACCGCGCCGCCCAGCGGGGTCGAGCCCCAGGACTCGCCGAAGATCAACGGCGCCAGCAGAACCGGGATCAGCACCTGGACGGCGAACATCGTCGGCGCCACATGCGTCGCGGGGCGTTGCTGCAAAGCGCTCATCTCGCTGAGCAGGGCCAGCCCCTCGGAGGCCGCTGCAGTGGCGAGCCAGGCGACGGCCACGATCACCGCACCGGTCGCCAGCTCGTCGGTAAGCAGCTTGCTGGCAATCGCGGTCCAGGCATAGCCGCAACCGGCGCTGATCACGGCCAGCGTGCCGATACTGACAACGCTTCCGACTTTGACCCCACCTGAGCGGGGTGAATGTCGGCTGCGCAAGCCCAGCGCGTAGGGAGCGGCGATCGGGATTGCTACGAGGCACAGGGCGAGGGCGATCGCCCCCGCGCCGGCGTGATCCGTAGTCCGCTCCGGCGCCGCCAATGCCACACCGGCGACCCCGGCGATGATCGTCCCTACGGCCAAGAACTCCCTCCCTCCAGGCCTCTCCCCCAACCGCTTGACCCCCAGCCAGAGCAACAAGATCAACCCACTGGCAAGACAAGGCTGCACCACGGTGAGCGGCGCCAGCAGGAGCGCCACGATCTCCAACGGCCACCCGACCAAACCCAACGCCGTGGCTCCGAGCCAGCGTTTATTCCGCACCAGCCGCCCAATCAGCGAGGGCCGCAGAGAGTGCTCGCGCGGAACCCCGCGCGCCTCCAGCGCCTGCAGGGCAATCGAGGTGTTGTAGAGAAGGGACGCCCCGACCGCCGCCACTATTCCGAGTGCGACCACGAGGGGGACGCTACTGGCCTGACCGTGAACCGTATTGCGAAAAATCCTGCAACTATTCGACAGATCATGATTCGTTCGAGCCTTGCCTGCAGCGCCGCCCTACTTGCGATCCTCGCGCTCCTGACCGGCTGCGGCAGCAGCTCCTCGGCAGATCCGGCGGGCTACCGGGTCGAATTCACCGACTGGCCACAGATCGAGCGGCATAAGCAAGTCGACGGCTATGTCGAGAGCGCCTGGCGTGATCCGGCATACACGTACGTCATCTTCGCGATCGACTCGCGCCCCGCGGACGAGACCGGCTCCCCGATGGCCAACGCGCAGCTGGCCCGCATCCAAACGACCAAACTGACCGGCTACCGGGAAAGGGGCATCAGGTGGATCAGGCTGAACGGGCGGCCGGCCGTGCGCTGGGCGTTTGACGTCGCCGACCGTGCCCACATCGAGTACTTCTTCGAAGAATGCGGCACCAGCTTCCTAGTCCGCGGAACATCTGGCCTGTACGGCTTCTCGTCTCTCTCGGAAACCTTCCGGGAAAAGGCTGTGTCGATCAAGACCGCCTGCCACGAGTAGCTACTGGCCCGAGGGCGAACCGTATTGTGAAAATTCCTGCAAGTATTCGGCTTATCATGCTTCGTTCGAGCCTCGCCTGTGGTACCGCCCTGCTCGCGATCCTCGCGCTCCTGGCCGGCTGCGGCAGCAGCTCCCAAGCCGATCCGGCCGCCTACCGGGCCGACATCTACGACGACTGGCCGCAGATCGAGAACCACAAACAAGTCGAAGGCTACGACGAGAGCGCCTGGCGCGATCCCGCATATACCTACGTCATCATCACGATCGACTCGCGCGCGGCAGATGAAACCGGGTCACCGCTGGAGAACGCGCAGCTGGCGCGGGTGCAGACCACGAGGCTGCATGGCTACCGCGAACGTGGGATGAAGTGGATCAGGCTCGGCGGCAGGCCGGCCGTGCGCTGGGCTTTCGACGTCGGCAAGCAGGCCAACATCAGGTGGTTCTTCGAAGAATGCGGCGTCAGCTTCCTCGTCCGCGGCACGACCGGCCTCTACGGCTTTCAGGCGCTCTCCGAGAGCATGCGCGAAATGGCTGCGACGATCAAACCGGCCTGCGACGAGTAGAGCCGCGGACCTGCGGGGCTCGATTGGCGGGGCCTCAGGTCTCCTGGTAGAGCGGCCCGTCGCCGCCCTCGGGCAGCGTCAGGCGCCCGCCCTTGGCGGTGATCGCGCCGCACTGCACGCAGTTAGAGGCGGTGACGTGGACATCGACCTCGGCAGCGCCATTCTCTAGCTGCTCGTCGGGAATCTCGTAGACCTGGGCTGGGCACATCGAGACCCAGGTCTGGGCGATCTCGCGCGGCACCTTGGTCTGGATGCGGACGTGGTTGGGCGCGTCGTCGCGGGTTGCGTTGCCGGAGAGAAAGACCGAGTCGAGCTTGGCGAAGGTGAGCTCGTTGTCGGGCTTGACGTACATCTCGCTCGCCTTGCCCAAGTCCATCTCGACCTCGGAGTCGTGCTCCTGCTTCCAGTGGCCGCCGGGGAAGTTGCCTTTGGTGACCGTCATCGCCGAGGCCATGGCGCCGCCGAGGAAGAAGCCTTTGGAGAAGGGCTGGCGCATGTTGCGCGATTCGTAGAGGTCCTTCTCGATCAGAGATTTGTGGACCTTCTCGTCGTAGGCCTCGAAGTTGACCGAGTCCTGCTTGAGCGACTCGACGATCGTCTCCGCCGCGTACATCCCGGCGTGCATCGCGTAGTGGACGCCCTTCAGGGTCGGCACGTTGACCATGCTGGCGGCGTCGCCCGCGACCACCATGCCCGGCACCGCGAGGCGC
This sequence comes from uncultured Solirubrobacterales bacterium, assembly GCA_963840565.1. GTDB lineage: Bacteria > Actinomycetota > Thermoleophilia > Solirubrobacterales > 70-9 > VRUE01. The sequence goes on along the minus strand of CAWIZH010000006.1, from coordinate 549,857 downwards.
TTCGGCATCGCGAAGTAGCCGCCGGAGGGGATCGTCTTGGCGCCCCAGGCGACACGTTTGCCGCCCTCGAGCAGGTCCTTGATGAAGGGGTGGGTCTTGATCAGCTGCAGGGCATCGTGAACGCTGAAGGTCGCGTCGGTGTAGTCGAGGCCCGCGACGAGCCCGATGCAGAGCTTGTCCTCACCCATCGGGTAGATGAAGGTGCCGCCGAACTCGTTGTACTTCGGCGACTTGCGCAGCGGCCAGCCCATCGTGTGGATCACCCGGTCGAGCGGCTTGGGAACCTCCCAGACCTCCTTGACCCCGAGCTCCCAGCGCATCGGGTCGGCGCCGTGCATGTCGAAGTAGTCGTAGGCGGCGTAGGTGAGGTGGCCGACGGTGCCCTCGGCGAGGACCGTCGCCTTGGCGACGACGTCGGAGCCGGGCTCGAAGTTGCCGAGCTCTTCGCCCTCCTTGCCGCGGCCGCGGTCGCCGGAGCGGATGCCCTTGACGACCCGGTCCTCGACCAGCAGCTTGGTCGCCGCGGTCTCGGAGAGGATGTAGACGCCCGCCTCCTCAGCTTTCTCCGCCAGGAAGCGGCCCAGCTTCGAGACCGAGGTGACGTAGTTGCCGTGGTTGCGGAAGTTCGGCGGCATCGGCTTCAGCGGCAGCGCCGCTTTCGAGGTCAGCAGGTAGACCGCGTCCTTGGTTACCTCCTGGAAGACCGGCCACTCCTCCTTGGGTAGGTCGGGGAAGAGCTCTTCCATCGCCGAGGGCTTCATGTTCGCCCCGGAGAGCAGGTGCGCGCCGGCGACCTTGCCCTTCTCGATCACTGCGACCGGGACTTCGCCGAGCTTCTCGGTCAGCTCCGGCTCGTCCTCGAGCAGCTGCATGATCTTGTTGGCGCAGGCGAGCCCGGCGGGGCCGCCGCCGACGATCGCGATGCCGACCTCGATGCGCTCGTCCTCGGCGTCGGTCGGCGGGCCGATCACGTCGGCCGGGTCGAACGGCGGCGGGAACTCACTCGGTGCTACTGGCGGCATCGCTTACTCCAATCGTCGTCAGGTGAACGGCGTCCGGGGGGCCGAAGCCCCCCGGGGAACGTCAGCCGCCCTTCTTAGCCTTGATCGCCTCGGTCAGCTTGGGGACGATCTTGTGCAGGTCGCCCACCACGCCGAGATCCGAGAACTCGAAGATCGGCGCGTTCTGGTCCTTGTTGATCGCGAGGATGTTCTCCGAGCTCTGCATCCCGACCTTGTGCTGGATCGCGCCGGAGATGCCGGCGGCCAGGTAGAGCTTCGGCGCGACCGTCTTGCCGGTCTGGCCGATCTGGGCCGCGTAGGGGTACCAGCCAGCGTCGACCACGGCGCGGGTGGCGGCAACTGCCCCGCCCATCGCCTCGGCCAGTTCCTCGCACTGCTTGAAGCCCTCGGCTGCGCCGAGGCCGCGGCCACCTCCGACCAGGATCTCGGCGTCCTCGATGTTGACGTCGGCGCCGCGCTGCTCGCCGCGCTGGACCATCTTGGCTTTCGTCGACCAGGGTGAGAGCTCAACGTCGATGTCGATGACCTCGGCCGTGCCACCGCTCTCATTGGCGTCGAAGGCGTTGAGGCGGCCGATGATGATGCCGGGCTCCGAGACGTAACCGACGTCGGCGATCTGGGAGTCCTGCAGGATCGGGCGCTCGGCGACGAGCTTGCCGTCCTGCACCTTGACCTCGGTGACCTCCATCGTCACGCCGGCGTTGAGGCGTGCGGTGAGGCCGGCGCCAATCTCGAAGCCGAGCAGGCCACCGCCGAAGAGGGCGTAGCTGAAGCCCTCGTCCTGGATGACCTTGGCCATCGCGTCGACGATCGGCTGGGCCAGGCCCTCGGGCACGTCCTTGGCCCGGTAGACCTTGGTCGCGCCCCAGTTGCCGAGCGAAGCGCAAGCGTCGTCGGCGATGTCGCCGACGACCATCACGCCGGCGTCGCCGCCGATCTGGCCGGCCAGCTTGGCCGCCTCTGAAATCGCTCCCAGCGAGTTCTTGTTGAAGTTGCCCTCGTCGTCGTGGAGGGCGTAGGTCAGGATGCCTGCCATCTAGATCAGCTTCCTCTCGTCAAGCCAGGCGACGATCTTTTCGACCGTCTCGTTGGTGTCCTCGTCCTCGATGATCTCGCCGGCCTGCTTGGCGGGCGGCGGGTTGAGGGAGAGGACCGATGTCTTGGAGCCGCCCTCGCCGACCATGCCGGCTTCGATGCCGACGTCGCCGGTCGCCTTGGCGTCGAGCGGCTTCTTCTTGGCGCCCATGATCGCCTTCAGGCTCGGGTAACGAGGCTCGTTGATCGCGTCGCCGACGCTGATCACGGCGGGCAACTCAAGCTCGACCGTGTCGTAGCCGTACTCGGCCTGGCGCTCGCAGCGCAGCTTGCCGTCGGTGACGTCGATCTTGATCACCTGCGTCAGCGAGGGCATCTGCAGGTGGTCGGCGACAACCGCGCCGATCGTGTAGCACTCGCCGTCATCGGACTGCTGGCCCAGCAGGACCAGATCCGGGCTCTCGGACTCGAGCACCTTGGCCAGCGAGTAGCCGGTGGCGCAGACGTCGGAGCCGGAGAGCGCGTCGTCGGAGAGGTGCACGGAGCGGTCCGCTCCGAGCGCAACCGCCTTATGCAGAGCGCGGACCGCCGAATCGGGGCCCATCGTCACCGCGACGACCTCCTCGACCGGGATCGCCCCGCCCTCCTTGATCTGCATGGCGGCCTCGATGGCATGTGTGTCGAAGGGGTTCAGGTTCTTCTCGCCGCTACGGTCCAGGCGCATCGTGTTGGAGTCGATGCGCTTCTGAACAGCGGCGTCCGGAACCTCCTTGACCAGGACGCAGATCTTCAAGTTCAAGCCTCCTTGGCTGTGTTCTGCTGAGTTCTCAAGTTGGTTGACTGACCAGTCAATCAGTCTATCTATACAGGGCGCGGCGGGAGGTTAGCGGGCGCAGCAGCAAGCCGTTGTTGCGACCTGGCGTGGCGCTAGACGGCGTCGCGCTCGGCAGCGTTGTCGCGGATGAACTCGACGATCTCGTCGGTTCCCGCCCCGGGAGTGAAGACGGCGGCGACGCCGAGCTTCTTCAGCTCGGGGATGTCCTCGGCCGGGATCGTGCCGCCGACGGTGACGAGGACGTCGTCGACGTCCTGGGCCTTGAGCAGCTCAACCACGCGCGGCACCAAGGTCATGTGGGCGCCGGAGAGGATCGAGAGGCCAACCGCGTCGGCGTCCTCCTGGATCACCGTCTCGGCGATCTGCTCCGGTGTCTGGTGCAGGCCGGTGTAGATCACCTCCATGCCCGCGTCGCGCAGAGCGCGGGCGATGATCTTGGCGCCGCGGTCATGGCCGTCCAAGCCAGGCTTGGCGACGACGACGCGGATCTTGCGGGCGGTTGCGGTGCTCATCAGCGGCGGGGAGCTTAGAAGACCGGCGACTCTGTGTAGGTGCCGAAGACCTCCTGCATCGCCGCGATCATCTCTCCCTCGGTCGCCCGGACGCGGGCGGCGGCGATGATCGGCGGCATCAGGTTCTCCTCGGTGGCGGCGGCTCGCTTGAGCTCGGCGAGGGCGCTCTCGACCGCGGCGCCGTCGCGGCGGGCGCGGGTCGCGGCGAGGCGATCGACCTGCTTTTTCTCCAGCGCCGGGTCGATGCGGAGGATCGGCGTCGGCTCTTCGCCGTCCTGGACGAAGTCGTTGACGCCGACGACGATCCGCTTGCGCTCGTCGAGCTCGCGCTGGTAGGTGAAGGCGGCGTCGGCGATCTCGCGCTGCGGGAAGTTGCGGCGGATCGCCTCGACCATCCCCCCCAGCTCGTCGATGCGGGAGAAGTAACCGTAGGCCGCCTGCTCCATCTCGTCGGTCAGCTTCTCGACGAACCAGGAGCCGCCGAGCGGGTCGGCGGTGTTGGTCACGCCGGACTCGACCGCGATCACCTGCTGGGTGCGCAGCGCCACCTTCACGGCCTCCTCGGTCGGCAGCGCCAGCGCCTCGTCGAAGGAGTTGGTGTGCAGCGATTGGGTGCCGCCGAGCACCGCGGCCAGCGCCTCCAGCGAGGTGCGGACGACGTTGTTGAGCGGCTGCTGGGCGGTCAGCGAGACGCCCGCGGTCTGGGCGTGGAAGCGCAGCCGCATCGACTCCTCGCGCTTGGCGCCGTAGGTGTCGCGCATCTCGCGCGCCCAGATCCGGCGCGCCGCCCGGTACTTGGCGACCTCCTCGAAGAAATCGATGTGGGCGTTGAAGAAGAAGGAGAGGCGAGGGGCGAAGTCGTCGACGTCGAGGCCGCGCTCGAGCGCCCGCTCGACGTAGGTGAAGCCGTCCTTGAGCGTGAAGGCGAGCTCCTGCTGCGCGGTCGAGCCGGCCTCGCGGATGTGGTAGCCGGAGATCGAGACCGGGTGCCAGCGCGGCATGTGCTCGGAGCACCACTCGATCATGTCGGTGACCAGGCGCATCGCCGGCTCGATCGGGAAGCACCACTCCTTCTGGGCGATGTACTCCTTGAGGATGTCGGTCTGGATCGTGCCGCCGAGCTTCTCCGGAGACACCCCCTGCTGCTCGCCGACGAGAACGTAGAAGGCGAGCAGGATCGCGGCCGGCGCGTTGATCGTCATCGAGGTGGTGACGCCGCCGAGCGGGATGCCGTCGAAGAGCTGCTCCATGTCGTCGAGGCTGTCGACGGCGACGCCCTCGCGGCCAACCTCACCGAGGCTGCGATGGTGATCGGAGTCGTAGCCCATCAGCGTCGGCATGTCGAAGGCCGTGGAGAGCCCGGTCTGGCCGTGGTCGAGCAGGTAGTGGAAGCGCTCGTTGGTCTCCTCGACCGTGCCGAAGCCGGCGAACTGACGCATCGTCCAGAGCCGTCCCCGGTACATCGAGGGGTAGGGCCCACGGGTGAACGGGTACTCGCCGGGCTCGCCGATCGTCGCCTCAGGATCAGCGGGCGCGTTCTCCGGACCGTAGAGCGGCGCGATCGGGTGGCCCGACATCGTCGAGAACTCAGCCTCGCGCTCTTTGTACTCCGGCTTCTCCCGCGGCTCGATCGCCATCGCCACACAGTCTAGGTGCGGCCATCCTCGTCGGTGTGGCGACTTTCCCGCTCATATACACGGGTAACTCGCCACACCCCCTCAGCGGCGCGTGGCAAAGCGGCGGGGTGGCTGCTTGCGCCGGGCGGCGATGCGCGAACCACCGAAGCCGGCGACAGTCGCCAGCAGCGTGATCGCGACCGCAACCAGGCGGCGGCCGAGGCGCTCGAAGCGCAGCGTCTGCCAGCCCTCGTCGCGGGCAACCTCGGCCAGCGGTGGGTCGGGGTTAACGACGACCGGATTGCCGACGGCTCGCAGCATCGGTAGGTCGGAGATCGAGTCCGAGTAGGCGTAGGAGGCGGCCAGATCGATGTCGTGCTCGGCCGCGAATATCTGCATCGCCTCGACCTTGCCTTTGCCGTAAACGAAGGGACCGTCGAAGCGGCCGGTCAGCGCACCGTCGTCGCCGACTTCGTAGCTGGTGCCGACACCGCCGTCCATGCCGAGCACGTTGGCGAGCGGCTCGACCACGCCGCTGCCGGCGGCGCTGACGATGAAGGTCGGCCGGCCTGCATCCTGGTGGCCGTAGACCTCGTCGAGCATCTGCGGGTAGACGCGCGGCAGGATCGCCGCCATCACCTCGGGGTTCATCCTTTCGAGGCTGCGGGCCGGCACCCCGGCGATCAGCTCGCGGGCAACCTTCAGCACCTCGGTCGTGCGCTCGTCGGTCGTGCCGCGCAGGCGGTAGCGCAGGTGCTCGAAGCCCCAGCTGGCCAGTTGCCGCCGGCTGACTAGCCCGTGCCGCGTCGCGACACGGGCGAACTGCATCCCCGATGAGCCCGCCATCAGGGTCTTGTCCAAATCGAAGAAAGCCGCGGCGCGGCTCACGTTAGGACCCGTTGACCTCGATCACGATCGCGTCACCCTGACCGCCGCCGGAGCAGATCGCGGCAACGCCGATGCCGCCGCCGCGCCGGCCGAGCTCATGGACGAGCGAGCCGACGATGCGGGAGCCGGAGGCGCCGATCGGGTGGCCGAGCGCAATCGCACCGCCGTTGACGTTGACGTTCTCCTCATCGACGCCGAGCATCCGCATCGAGTTCAGGGCAACCGAGGCGAAGGCCTCGTTGATCTCCCAGAGATCAACGTCCTCAGGGCTCTTGCCGATCTTTTCCAGCGCCTGCTTAGCGGCGTTGGCCGGAGTTTTCGCCAGGTAGGGGAAGTCGTCGGCGACGGTGCCGTAGGCGAGGACGCGGGCCAGCGGCGTGCGGCCCTCCTTTTCGGCCCACTCTCCGGAGGCGACGATGATCGCTCCGGCGCCGTCATTGACCCCCGGCGCGTTGCCGGCGGTGTGGGTGGCGTCCTCGCCCCCGATCGCGCGCAGGCCGGAGAGGGTCTCCACCGTCGTGTCGGCACGAATTGCCTCGTCGGTCTCGACCGCGTGCTCGCCCTTGCGGGACTTGACCGTGACGCCTGCGATCTCGTCGGCGAGCCGGCCGGCATCGGTCGCCTCGGCGGCGAGCCGGTGCGAGCGCTCGGCGAAGCGGTCCATGTCGGCGCGGGTGATCTCGAGCTCGTTGGAGACCTCGCTCGCCTCGTTGATCATCTGCTTTTCGGTGAAGGGATTGGTGAGTCCGTCGTGGACCATCGCGTCGATCGTCTCGACGTGGCCCATCCGATAGCCGAAGCGGGCGCCGGGCAGCAGGTGCGGCGCCTGGCTCATCGACTCCATGCCACCGGTGACGGCGACCTCGGTGTCGCCGGCGCGGATCGCCTGGTCGGCGAGCCCGATCGTGCGCATGCCCGAGGCGCAGACCTTGTTGATCGTCTCCGAGGGCACCTCCTTGGGGACGCCGCCCTTGATCTGGGCCTGGCGCGAGGGGATCTGCCCCTGGCCGGCCTGCAGGACCTGGCCGAAGACGACCTGCTGGACCTGCTCAGGATCGACGCCGGAGCGCTCCAGCGCCGCTGCGATCGCGTGGCCGCCGAGGTCGGTGGCGTCGAGTGAGGACAGGGTGCCGCCCATCTTGCCGAAGGGCGTGCGTGCGGTTCCGAGGATGACTGTGCTGGGCATGGCTGCCTTTCTCTGAGTGTTTATGCCGGATCTCGGCTCGATCAGGGCCAGCTGGCCCACACTTGGGACGATAGCGGGGGGCAACCGCCAGCCGCCGTGCGCAAGGTCATAGACTCGCGAGCTCGATGAAGGTCTTCGTCAGCCAGAACGAGCTCGCCGCGGTCGACGGGGACCTCGTCGCGATCGGCCTCTGCGAGGGCGAGGAGCTGCCCGGCGAGCTCGCCTCCGCCCGCGGGGCGGCTGACGCCAAGGCCAGCTTCAAGAAGCTGGCCACGATCCATCCCGAGCGGCCCGCCCGGGTGCTGGTCGCGGGCCTAGGCAAGCGCGAGGACCTCGATGCCGAGCGGCTGCGGATCGCGGCGGCGCTGGTCGCCAAAGAGGCCGGCAGGCTCAGCGCCTCCTCGCTCGCCTGGGTCCTGCCCGAGGGCGACGACGCCGATGCCGTTGTCGAGGGCATCGTCACCGGCACGATCCTCGGCGCCTACAGCTTCGACCGCTTCAAGAGCAGGGACCCCGAGGACCCGGAGCCAACCGCGCTCGACTCGCTGACCTTGCTGGGACCCGACGACGTCATCACGGTCGTCGAAGCTGCCGAGACCGCCCGCGTCTGCGCCGAGGCCCAGAACCGCGCCCGCGACCTGCAGAGCTTGCCCTCCAACGTCGCGACCCCGTCCTACTTGGCCAACCGCGCCGAGGAGATCGCCGCGGCCCACGACTCGCTCAGCGTCGAGGTCTTCGGTCGCGAGGAGATTGCCGCCAAGGAGATGGGCGGGCTGGTCGCGGTCAGCCAGGGCGGCGCCGAGGACCCGCGCCTGATCGTGCTGCGCTACGACGGCGGCGGCTCGGGCGAAACGCTCGGCCTGGTCGGCAAGGGCGTCACCTTCGACACCGGCGGCATCTCGCTGAAGACGGCAGCCGGCATGCACGAGATGAAGATGGACATGTCGGGCGCTGCCGCGGTGCTGGAGGCGGTCGGGGCGATCGCCAAGCTTGGCCTCGCCCTGAACCTGATCGCCGTCATCCCCTCGACCGAGAACATGCCATCGGGGACCGCGATCAAGCCAGGCGACGTCATCACCCAGTACAGCGGCAAGACGGTCGAAATCAACAACACCGATGCCGAGGGGCGCCTGATTCTCGCCGACGCGCTCGCCTACGCGATCGAGCAGGGTGCCAACCGCGTCGTCGACATCGCCACCCTGACCGGCGCCGTGATGATCGCCCTCGGCTCGTCCTACGCAGCGATCGTCTCTAACGACGATGGCCTTGCGGGCGAGGTCGAGGAGGTCGGCCGCAAGACGGGCGAGCTGGTCTGGCGGATGCCGCTCCACCCGGAGTACAAGGCGCTGATGAAGGGAACCGTCGCCGACCTCACCAACGCGGCCGCCAAGCGCAAGGCCGGCACGCTTTCCGCCGCCGCCTTCCTCGAGGAGTTCGTCGGCGAGACGCCCTGGGCTCACCTCGACATCGCCGGCACCGCCTGGGACGTGGGCCGCGAGTACACCGGCAACGACGCCAGCGGCTACGGCGTCCGCCTGCTCACCGGCCTCGCCCGCTCGCTCTCGGCCTAACCGACTTCAACCGCCGAGGATCATCAGCGTCGCGACCGCGTGGGCGAGCAGCTTGCCGCTCTCGGCCGCGGTCAGCTTCGCCTCCGCCGTTGCCTGACGGCGACCGCGGTAGAGGACGTTTGCCTCGCAGAGGACGCGGCCGGTGCCGCGGGTGATCGGGCGCACGTACTTTGCCTCGAGGCCGAGCGAGGTGTAGCCGACGCCGGCCGGAAGGGTGGTGTGCACGGCGCAGCCGAGCGCCGAGTCGAGCAGGGTGGCGGCGTAGCCGCCGTGGACGACGCCGATCGGGTTGTAGTGCTCCTCACCCGGCTCGCCCTCGAAGACGGCCTTGCCCTCGCCCAGCTCGATCGGGCGCATTCGCATCGTCACCGCTATCGGCGGCGGCGGCATCGCGCCGGCGACGATCGCTTCCATGTACTCCATGCCGGTCATCGTCGCCCCGGCAGCCGCTGTCGGCACCGGGTCCTGCCAGACCAGGGTGCGGTTGCGCGTGGTCTCAGGGCTGGACTCGGCGAAAGCCAGAGCGGCGTCGACGGCGGTGCCGCCGTCCGCGGCGACTCCCTCAGCGCTCACCTGGCGGCTCCGCGAGCGCGCGTACCGGACTGTCGCTGACGAGCTGCGCGAGGGCTCGCCGGGTAGATCAGATCGGCGGTGATCTCCGCCTGGCTGATCGAAATCCGCGGTGCCTTGGAGCGGTGATGGTGCCTATGCCTCGGAATCAACCTCATCTCGCTTCCTCCGTTCCTTCGCCTCTCCCGCTGACTTCGCCTTTTTGTGGCCTATTGGACGCATAAAGGCGAAGTCAGCGGAATTGGGACATGGGTTGCTTGACGCAACTCTCTTGGCCTGACCCTAAACCAGTGAGTTGTTTGATGCAACCTTGTGTGCGAGTATCACTCTGTGCTGCGCAACGACTATCCGGGTCAGATCTGCTCGATCGCTCGATCGCTGGAGGTCGTCGGCGAGCGCTGGTCGCTGTTGATCGTGCGCGATGTGATGAACGGGCGGCGGCGCTTCGACGAGTTGCAGAAGGGACTGGGGGTCGCGCGCAACGTGCTCTCGGCCCGTCTGGGGCGCCTGATCGAGGAGGACATCCTCGAGCGACGCGCCTACCAGCAAAGCCCACAGCGCTTCGAGTACTTCCTGACAGAGAAGGGCCTCGGCCTCTGGCCCGCACTCGTCGCGCTGCTGGCCTGGGGCGATCGCTACTCCCCCGATCCCAACGGGCCGCCAATGCTGATCGTCCACAAGGAGTGCGGGGGCGCGGTCAGCGATCGCGGTATCTGCCAAGAGTGCGGCAAGGTCCTGAATGCGCGCGACGCCAGGCCGGTCCCCGGTCCTGGCCTCAAAGAGCCGGTTGATAACGCCGAGGCGCTCGCCGCGCGCTAGCTTTTGGCTGGGCGGCCAGGACGGCACAAAGCGACAAGGAGGATTTGGAATGGCAACTGCAGCGGAGACTCAGGTGCGCGAGAAGATCTTCATCGGCGGCGAGTGGGTCGAGCCCGAGAGCGCTGAGACGCTCGAGGTGATCAACTCGACCACCGAGGAGGCGATGGGAACGATCTCCGCCTGCTCGGCCGCAGACGCCGACCGGGCCGTGATCGCGGCGCGCGATGCCTTCGAGTCGTGGTCGCAGACCTCGCGCGAGGAGCGCGCCGGCTATCTCGCCGCGATCTCCGCCGGCCTCGCCGAGCGCATGGACGAGATCGCCGCGACGATCTCGCAGGAGCTCGGCATGCCGCTGACGCTGAGCAAGATGATCCAGGCCGGCCTGCCGATCGCCCAGTTCGGGGCGATGCCGAAGCTGATGGAGGAAGTCCGCTGGGAGGAGGAGATCGGCAACTCACGGGTGCTGCGCGAGCCGGTCGGCGTGCTCGGCGCGATCACGCCCTGGAACTATCCCCTGAACCAGATCGCCTGCAAGGTCGCCCCCGCCCTGGCCGCCGGCTGCACCGTGGTGCTGAAGCCGAGCGAGATCGTGCCGCTCAACGCCTTCATCCTCGCCGAGGTGATCGAGGCCGCCGGCCTGCCCGCCGGCGTCTTCAACCTCGTCACCGGCACCGGCCCGGTCGTCGGCGAGGCGATCGCCGGCCACCCCGGCGTCGACATGGTCTCCTTCACCGGCTCGACCCGCGCCGGGCGCCGCGTCTCCGAGCTTGCCTCGGCGACGGTCAAGCCGGTCGCGATGGAGCTCGGCGGCAAGTCGCCGAACGTGATCCTCGACGACGCCGACCTGAGCAAGGCCGTGCCCGATGGCGTCGGCAAGTGCTACCTCAACTCGGGCCAGACCTGCAGCGCTTTGACCCGGATGCTGGTGCCCCGCGAGAAGCTGGCCGAAGCGGAGCAGATCGCCGCGCAAGCGGCGGAGAGCTTCACCCCCGGCGACCCCTTCGAGGACTCAACCCGGCTTGGGCCGCTGGTCTCGGAGGTTCAGCGCGAGCGGGTTCGCGGCTACATCGAGAAGGGCGAGGCCGAAGGGGCGAAGCTCCTAACCGGAGGCGCAACGGCGCCGGACGGCCTGGATAAGGGCTACTTCGTCCGCCCCACCGTCTTCTCCGACGTGACGCCGGAGATGACGATCGCCCAGGAGGAGATCTTCGGGCCGGTGCTGGCGATTCAGCCCTACGACGGCGAGGACGACGCGGTGCGGATCGCCAACGACACCGACTACGGGCTCGCCGGCGGGGTCTGGTCGGCGGATCAGGACCGGGCGATCGGGGTGGCGAAGAAGATTCGCACCGGGCAGATCGAGATCAACGGCGGGGCGTTCAACCCGCTCGCTCCCTTCGGCGGCTACAAGCAGTCGGGACACGGTCGCGAGAACGGTCGCTACGCGATCGAGGAGTTGCTGCAGGTCAAGAGCCTTCAGCTTTAGCGGTGGGAGGGACGGGGGTGCCCCCTCCGGTTGCTGGGGTTTTCGCCTTGCGCGTTGGGGCTCTCGCTGAGTGGTCTGTGCGAAAACCAGGACGCCGCTGCCCGGAGGGGGCACCCCCGTCCCTCTTTCCGGGCTCAATAGGCTGCCGCCCATGAACTTCGATCTTTCTGACGAGCAGAAGCTTCTAAGGGACACGGTTCGGGAGTTTGCGCTGGCGGAGGTGAAGCCCGTGGCGGAGGAGTTGGACCGGACTAAGAGCTTTCCCTACGCGATCGTGGAGAAGCTTGGCGGGCTCGGGCTGATGGGGATTCCGTTTCCGCAGGAGTACGGCGGTGGTGGTGCGGACACTCTCTCCTACGTGCTTGCTGTTGAAGAGTTGGCGCGGATTGATTCGTCGGTTTGCATCACGATGGCAGCGCACACTTCGCTAGGGACGATGCCTATCTACCTCTGGGGTAGCGACGAGCAAAAGTCGGAGTGGCTTCCCAAGCTGTGCACCGGCGAAAAGCTTGCTTCGTTTGGGCTGACCGAGCCTGAGGCAGGGTCGGATGCTGGGAACGTGCGGACGGCCGCGAAGCTCGATAACGGCGAATGGGTCGTCAACGGGGCTAAGCAGTTCATTACGAACTCGGGGACTGACATCTCTGGCTGCGTCTCGATTACTGCCGTTACCGGCGAGGTGAATGGGCGTAAGGAGATCTCTAATTTGATCGTGCCCAACGGGACGCCGGGGTATGAGATCGGCGAGGGGTATCGGAAGATGGGCTGGAACGCTTCGGATACGCGGCCGCTCAGCTTCGAGGACTGTCGGGTGCCCGAGGGGAATCTGCTTGGGCGTCGTGGTGAGGGGTTCAAGAACTTTCTTCACATCCTCGACGGGGGACGCATTGGCGTTGCCGCGATGGGCGTTGGGCTCGCCCAAGGCGCCCTTGACGAGGCGATCGCCTATGCCAAGGAGCGCCAGGCGTTTGGGCAGGCGATCTCCAAGTTCCAGTCGATCCAGGCCAAGATCGCCGATCTCTCGGCTCAGATCGAGGCGGCCCGCCTGCTCACGTGGCGGGCGGCACTGGAGAAGGACGCCGGCAAATCGTTCACCCTCACCGCCGCCCAGGCGAAGCTGATCACCGGCCGCCTCGCGGTCAGGGCGACGGAGGAGGCGGTGCAGATCCACGGCGGCTACGGCTTCATCGAGGAGTACCCGGTCTGCCGCTTCTACCGCGACGCCAAGATCCTTACGATCGGCGAGGGCACCGACGAGGTGCAGCAGATGGTCATAGCCCGCCAACTCGGCTGCTAACCGCTGCCGACGGGCCTGAAACGTCCTACATATGGACGTTTCAGGCCCGTCGGCGGGCTTTTAGGCGGCTTGAAGGGTGAAGTGGACGCTTGTGCCTGACTCGCCGTCGTCCAGCCAGATGCGGCCGCCGTGGGCCTCGACTATGGCGCGGGAGATCGCGAGGCCTAGGCCGGCGCCGTCCTCGCTGCGGGACTCGTCGCCGCGGTAGAAGGCGTCGAAGACGCGCTCGCCGTCGGCCGCTGAGATGCCCTCGCCCTCGTCGGCGACCTCGATCTCCACCCCGCTGCCGGCGTTGCGCGCCTTAACCGTGACGCTGCCATCGGCGGGGGTATGGCGGATCGCGTTCTGGATCAGGTTGAAGAGGACGCGCTGGACCTTCTCGGCGTTGGCCTGGGCCAGCACCTCGTGCGACGGCAAATCGACGGCGAGCGCGACGCCGCGCGCCTCGGCCGGCACCCGCATCGCGGCGACGGTGTCGTCGATCAGGCCGCGCAGCTCGACCTGGTTCATCGTCCAGGAGATCTCCCCCGCCTCGATCCGCGAGAGCTCGAAGAGGTCGTCGATCAGCGCCGTCAGCGCCTCGACGTGGGTGCGCATCTCGCCCAGGTAGCGCTCGCGGGTCTCCCCCGTCGCCACTCCGTCGTCGATCGCCTCGACCAGCAGGCGCAGCGAGGCGAGGGGCGTGCGCAGGTCGTGCGAGACGGCCGCGACCATCTGCCGGCGTGCCTCCTCGATCTGACGATGCGAGCGCTCCTCCATCGCGAGACGGACGGCAAGAGCCGCCGCGAGCGCGGCGCCGGCGAGGGCCAGCGCCACGAGCACCACCTGCGCCATCCCCATCCAGTGCGGCACGGCGACCGCCGCCGCCCCGGCGAGGAAGGCTGCGATCGCGATCGCAGCGGCGCGCTTCACGGTCGCAACCTGTAGCCGACTCCCCAGACCGTCTCGATGAAACGGGGTTGGGATGGATCATCGCCCAGCTTGGCGCGGAGGCGGCGGACGTGGACGGTGACGGTGCTGGTGTCGTTGAAGGACGGGTAGTCCCAGACGGCGTCCATCAACTGATCGCGGGAGAAGACCTGGCCGGGGTGGGACGCAAGGTAGGCGAGCAGATCGAACTCGCGCTGGGTCAGCGAGACCTCCTCGCCGTCGAGGGTGACCGTCCGCATCGCCGGGTCGACTCGCAGCGTCCCGACCTCGATCGCCGCCGCCTCCTCCTCCGCCGGGGGCGAGACCCGGCGCAGCACCGCGTCGACCCGGGCCACGAGTTCCTTGGGAGAGAAAGGCTTGACCACGTAGTCGTCAGCGCCACGCCGCAGTCCGACCAGGCGGTCGGACTCCTCGCCGCGCGCGGTCAGCAGGATCACCGGCACCGGCTTTCCGGGCCGCTCGTGCAGTTGCCGCATCACCTCGATCCCGTCGAGCCCGGGCAGCATCACGTCGAGCACGATCAGGTCGGGATGGTCCCGTTCGGCGACCCGCAGCGCCTCGGGGCCGTCCGTCGCCGCGAGGCTCTCGTACCCGGCCCGCTCCAGGTAGCGGCCGACGACCTCGACGATCGTCGGCTCGTCGTCGACGACAAGCACGGTGCCATGCGCGGTCTCGGCCATCGCCGGGATTGTCGCCGAGTCGCCGGTGCTAACCGAAGGTGAACGCATAACCCATCACCCCCGCCTGCGGGATCAGCGTCAGAACGTGATCTTCTACCCGGGGCAGGTTGACCAGGTTGTAGAGGCGTTGCGCGGTGATCCTGACCACACCGTTGTGGACGTCCGTGCCCGCAGCGGCGCTGGAAATCGGCTGGCCATCGAGCAGAACCTGCATCGTGCGCGGGTGCCCCGGTGAACCGAGCACCAGATAGGCGCGCCTGGCGCCGAAGTTGAGGTCGAGCGAGCCGCCTTCGGCGGTCGCCGAGTCGAGCGTGATCCGCCAGCGCCCGTGGTAGGCAAATTCGTTGGCGGGCAATGACGACGGGGCGCTGAAGTCGTGCGAACCGGGCGAGAGCATCGGGTTGGTGAAGCGTTCCGCCCGGGCCGCACCGAGGTAGGTCTCGGGCGTTGTCACGGTGGCCGAAGGCGCGATCGCTCGCACCCGAGTCCCCTGCCCCGGAACCTTCCTTCCCGCTTCGGCAAGGAGCTGGCGGATGATCCGCTCCTTCTTGCCGTACTCGCCCTCGCCGAAGTGGGCGTAGCGCACCCGCCCCTCCGCGTCGATGAAGTACTCGGCTGGCCAGTACTGGTTGCCGTAGGCGTTCCAGGTCGCCAGTTCGTTGTCCTGGGCGACCGGATAGTGGATCCCGTTGCGCTCGATCGCTTCTTCGACGTTGCTCGCCTCCTTCTCGAAGGGGAACTCGGGCGAGTGGACGCCGACAATCGTCAGGCCGTCCTTGCGGTACTTCCCGTCCCAGGCGGTCAGGTAGGGCAGCGTGCGCAGGCAGTTGATGCAGCTGTAGGTCCAGAAGTCGACCAGAACGACGCGGCCGCGCAGCGAGCTCAGCGTCAGCGGTCGATCGCCGGGGGTGTTGAACCAGCGCTCGTTGCCGACGAATTCCGGGGCGGGCCCAAGCACCGGCAGGCTCGTCCGCCCGTCTGCCGCCGTCTTTGGCTGCGGCGCGCTCGCCGCCGCGCCGCCTACGCCGTGCGGGGATTCGCCGCGAACGTCGCTGAGCGCTGCCTGGGCCGATGCCGAGTCCTCGATGCCTTCGGTCGGATTGACGAGGAAGCTGGGCAGGGAGCCAGCGATGTTGTTCTGGAACTTGACGTCGTAGTTGCCCCACATCGCCAGGGCGACGAAGACCATCACCGCCCCCATCGCAATCTGCAGGCCGCCGCCGCGACGAGCGAGCGGCGCGACCAGGCGACGGCCGCCCAGCATCAGGAAGTAGAGGACGACGGCCGACCCGATTCCGTAGCTGAGCGCCACCGCGAGCCGACCGCCGGTGAACGGCTGCGAAGCGGAAACCGTGATCACACCCGCCAGGATCGGGCCGGCGCAGGGCGCGTAGACGAGGCCGAGGCTGGCGCCGATCGCGGTCCCCGACCAGAAGCCGTCGCCACCGCCTCCTCCAGCGACCCCGGCCCTGCTCGCAAAGCGGCTCAACCACGCCTCGACCCGAGCCGCCAGCTTCGGAATCATCAAGATGACCCCGAACCCCAGCAGCACCGCGATCGCCAGCTTTCGCAGGAGGTCGTTTGGCAGGCCCAGCGCCGAGATCACGTAGACCAGCGCGACCGTGGCAAAGGTGAAGGAGACCGCCAACCCGATCACGATCCCCAGGGGCCGCCGTCGCCCGCCCGTCGCCCCCGCCGAGAGCGCGATCGGCAGCACCGGCAGGACGCAGGGTGAGAGTGCGGTTCCCGCGCCCGCGACAAAGCCGAACAGCATCAGCAGGGCCATGAGCTCAACCTTTCCACCTGAGGATTACGAGGAGATAACGGCGGTCGGTTCAGTGGCTCATCTGGGCGCCGCTCGAAGAGCCTTCGTGCTTCATCGCCTGATCGCTTTCGTGCTTCATCGAGTCACCGTGGCCGTCCTTCATCGCGCCGTGATCGCCCTTCATCGCGCTGTCTTCGTGCTCCATCGCTTTTTCGCCGGTCGTCGCCGCGGCGTTCTTGGATTGCCGCGCGGTTTCGCCGCTGTCTCCCGACGAGCTGCCACCACAACCGCCGATCGCGACCAGACCGGCAATCACCAAGATCGCCATCGCCAACACTGCCAGTACTCGCTGCACGCGCATCGCTCACTCCTTCCTAGGGATTCGAGGGGCGCACGCTAAGACGAAAATGTGACGAGAAAGAAACGCTGATTCAGCACTCGTAAACTCCAGCCAGACTGACAACCCCGGCAACGTGGTCGCAGCGGAAAACGGTGGGCGGCGCCGACGTCGAGTTCTAAGCCGCTTGCTTCATCTCTTGCGGCTCGCTGCCCGCGTCGGCTGGGCCGAACTGGCCGATTGTCGTCCCGCCGGGCGTCCAGCCCATTCCGTCAAGCAGTTCCCCAGGGGGAATTCCCAATGAGCCGGCGAGCTTGATCAGCGTGTCGACCCGGGCAACGCGTTCGCCCCGCTCGAGCTGACCGACCGCGGTCCGGTGCAGCGAGGCGCGAACGGCGAGCTCTTCCTGAGACAGCTTGGCGCGCTTTCGACAGTGCGCCAAGTTCCTGCCGAAGTTAACGGCGACATTCACCGTCGCATCCTTTGAAATTTTCAGCCGGTTCTCAACCGGGCGAATGTGAGTTCGCCCGAGCGGGATACCCCCTCTGAATCTATGTTCTGTCTTACATACAATAGACATCAGGTTATCTTAGAATCAACCTCAGACAGCTGAGATCACAGCGAGCTTTCAGACCGTTCAGACGACTAGTCCGGAGGCTTCAGGGTCGTCCAGGCCGAGGGGTCCGGCTCGACCGGGTCGGGCCAGCGCAGCTTCTCGGGCGCATCTCTCATCCTGATCACCCGCGCCGGGATCCCAGCGACGACCGCATTTGCCGGGACGTCCCTGGTCACGACCGAGTTGGTGCCGACGATCGAGTTATCGCCGACGCTGACGCCGCGCAGGATGCAGGCGCCGTAGCCGATCCATACGTTGGAGCCGACCTCGACGTCGCGCTTGTAGATGCCCTGGACGCGGATCGGGCGCTCGACCTCGACCACGCCATGATCGAAGTCGATGAACATCGCCCGGTCGGCGATCACGCACTGCTCGCCGATCCGCACGTGCTGGTAGGCGGAGATCGTGCACTCCTGCCCCATCACCGTCTTGGCGCCGATCTCGACCCGACCCTCGTGGCAGCGGATCTTGGTCCCGTCGCCGATCCAGACGAAGCGGCCGAGGTCGAGTTTGCCCTTGCGGCCGATCTCGAGTTCGAGGCCGCGGCCGAGGAAGACGAGGCCGTTGGTGTGCCAGCGACGGCCGGCGGCCGTGAAGGCACGGCGCCGCAGGTAGCGAACCAGCAGCCGTCCGTACTGCCAGTTCAGCATTCCGTTGCGGGAGAGGAAGCGGATAGTTCGGATCACGGCGGCGAGGACTCTAGACTCACCGGGCCTTGACCGACGTTGCCAAGACCGCCCCGCTCGCCGAGCGGCTCGTCGCCGGGGACAAGCGTGCCCTGGCGCGGGCGATCACCCTGATCGAGTCCGACGACCCGGCCGGCTGGGAGTTGGTGCGCGAGGTCTACCCGCGCACGGGCAAGGCGCGGATCGTCGGCTTCACCGGCCCCCCCGGGGTCGGCAAGAGCACCTTGATCGGGGCGCTGACGGCGGAGCTGCGCAAGGCCGAGCGCCAGGTCGCGGTGCTCTCGATTGATCCTTCGAGCCCGTTCACCCACGGTGCCCTGCTCGGCGACCGAATCCGGCTCTCCGACCATTTCCTCGACCCTGGCGTCTTCATCCGCTCGATGGCCTCGCGCGGCGCGCTCGGCGGCCTCTCCGAGGCGGCGCTGCAGGTGGCGCTGGCGATGGACGCGGCCGGCAAGGACGACGTGCTGATCGAGACCGTCGGCGTCGGCCAGGCGGAGATCGACATCGTCGACCACGCCGACACGATCGTGCTGGCGCTGATGCCGGGCTCGGGTGACTCGATCCAGGCGCTGAAGGCCGGGGTGATGGAGATCCCCGACGTGATCGTCGTCAACAAGGCCGATCACCCGATGACCGACACGATGGTGCGCGAGGTCCGCGGCGTGCTCGCCCTCTCGCACGACCCCGAGGGCTGGAAGGTGCCGATCCTGCGCACCGAGGCGGCGCGCGCCGAGGGGGTGGCTGAGTTGGCCGAGGCGATCAACGAGCATCGCGCCTTCATCGAGGCGGCGGGCACCTTGGATGAGCGACGGGCGCGCAACCTGCGCAACGAGGTGCTGGGGATCGCGACCTCGCGGATGCGACGCCGGATGGAGGCGACCGCGGCCGGCGATCCCGAGACCGAGGCACTGTTGGACCGGGTGGTGAGCCGCGAGCTCGATCCCGCGAGCGCCGCCTCGGAGCTGCTGGAGCGCCAGGCGGATGGGTGAGCCCGCGGCCTCCGCACCGCCTTCGCTGACGGAGGCGATGGGCTGGGTTGGCAGCCAGGTTGACGATGCCGGCGGAGCGGAGATCGGCCAGGTCCACGGGATCTTCGTCGACGCGGCAGGCGAGGCGCCGACCTGGTTGATCGCCAAGCAGGGGCGCCGCCGCGGGACGCTGGTGGCAATCCCGCTGCGCGATTGCGCCGCCTGGCCCGGCCGGGTCTGGGTCGCCCACGACCGCGAGACGGTCCGCGGCGCTCCGGTCGTCGATCCGACCCGTCCGTTGCTGCGCGAGCACGAGCTGACGATCTGCGCCCACTACGGGATCGGCGAGCGAGTCGGCCGCGCCGCCGAAGTGGCCGGACGCGCCGCCGCTTCGGTTACCTCTACGCCCGCCCCTGCTTAGGCCGGACCCAGCTTGGCGCCGGCCAAGTCGGCGTAGACCGCCGCGGTCTGCTCGGCGACGTCGCCCCAATCGAAGCGGCGCAGATGCTCGTAGGCTTCCTCGACAAGGCTGCGACCCAGCTCATCGTCGGAGAGGACGCGGATCGCGACCTCGGCGAGGGCTTCGGGATCGTGGGCGCGGAAGCGCAGGCCGGCCTCCTCGTGCGGGACCACCTCGCGCAGGCCACCAGTGTCGGCGACGATGCAGGGGCAGCCCGAGGCCATCGCCTCGAGCGCGACCAGGCCGAAGGGCTCGTAGATCGAGGGCACCACGGTGAGGTCGGCGATCTTGTAGAGCGAGTGCAGGACGTCGTCGCCGATCCAGCCGAGGAAGGTGCCGTGCTCCATCAGGCCCAGCTCCTCGGCCTGCTTGTGCAGCTCGGCCTCGTGGGTGCCGGAGCCGGCGATCAGGAAGCGCGTCCCCGGGACCTCCTCGATCAGCCGCGGCATCGCCTCCAGCGCCAGCTGGAAGCCCTTCTCGTAGACGAGCCTGCCGATCAGCAGGACAAGCTTCTCGTCGGGAGCGGCGAACTCTGCCCGCAGCCGGGTCAGCTCGGCCGCGTCCTGCGGCTGCAGATCGTCGGGGTCGATCCCGTTGGGGATCACCGAGACGCGCTCCTCGTCGACGCCGAAGATGTCGACGATCTGCTCGCGCATGTAGTGCGAGCAGGCGATCACGCGGTCGGAGCGGTTGGTGATCCAGCGCTCGACCCCGTGGATGTAGGTCTGCGGGTGCTCCTCGACCCAGCCCTGGTGGCGGCCGTGCTCGGTGGCGTGAATCGTCGTCAGCAGCGGCGCGCCGAAGCGCTTGGCGAGGTGATCGCAGGCGTTGGCGACGAGCCAGTCGTGGCCGTGGACGAGGTCGAAGCTGTAGCGGTCGCCGAGCTCGACCCCGGCGGCGAGCATGTCGGAGTTCATCCGCTCGACCCAGGCGACGAACTCGCCGAGGTCGGTGGGGCGCTTGGGCTCGCGAATGCGGTGGATGAAGACACCGCCGCGCTGCTCCTCGGCCGGCGACTCCTCCCCCCCGCGGGTAAGGACGTGGACCTCGATCTCGCGCTCGACCAGCGCCTCGGAGAGCTTGCGCACGTGGCGGGCCAGGCCACCCTCGATCAGCGGCGGGTACTCCCAGGAGAGAATGAGGACGCGGGTCACGGCTGAAGGAGCGGCGAAAGGCTCATGTCAGGGGCGAGGGCGCGCATGCGCGGGTCGGCGATGGCCGGAGAGTCTATGGCCTCAAAGGCCGCTTCGGCGTGGGCGGTCGCCCGCTGGAAGGCGTAATCGCCCGCCTGACCGCGTTTGTCGAGGAAGGCCCAGTCGCTCGCTTGCGCCGCCAGCAGCTCGCGCGTGGCGCGGCTGGCGCCGTCGCCGCGCAGTCCGCCGCGCAGCGCCCGCAGCAGCCGCAGCTCCAACCGCCGCGCGCCCCAGGCGAGGTCGGCGACGGCGGGCGAGTCCCAGGTGCGCAGGTCCTTGTCCTCGCCCCAGGTCGAGGCGCGGAGCGGACGCTCGACCGGCTCGTGCTCGGCCAGCGCCTCGGGCACGGTGAGCAAGCGCACCCCCGCCTCCTCCGCCCCGGCCAAGACCTCGCGCAGCCAGATCGCCCCCTCCGACCACCAGTGGCCGAGCAGCTCGGTGTCGATCGCGAAGACGAGCAGGCCGCGGCGCTCGCGCGAGGCGGCGAACTCGCGCAGGCGGGCGGCGGCGGCGGCGAGGAACTCGCCGGCCTGGCGCCGCGCCGCGACTTCCGCTGCGGCGGGATCGTAGGCGCCACCGCCAACCTTCCAGATCCGTATCCCGCGCAGCGACTCGCCGGCGAACTGGGCGTGGGCGGGATCGGAGGGATAGCCGTCGAGCGACCAGAGCCACTGGATCGCCTCCCAGTCGATCGGCAGCGCCACCGGCCCGGCCTGCGTCGCAACCGGGCTGAGCGCGTCGAGCGGCTGCTCGTAGCGGCTCTGGTCGATGCAGAACCAATTCACGCCCTGCTCCGCCAGGCGCCACTCCAGCCCCGGCACGTAGGCGCACTCGGGCAGCCAGAAGCCCCCGTCCCAGCCGA
Organism: uncultured Solirubrobacterales bacterium; assembly: GCA_963840565.1. Lineage (GTDB taxonomy): Bacteria > Actinomycetota > Thermoleophilia > Solirubrobacterales > 70-9 > VRUE01. Next base: position 528,520 of record CAWIZH010000006.1, on the reverse strand, counting down.
AGCGCCGCCGGTGCGAGCGGATGCCGGCGTCGAGCTGCAGGCCCAGCCCCTGACGGGTGGCAAGCAGCGGCAGGACCGCGTGCGTCGCCGCAGAGGTGGCAAGGGCAATCCGCCCTTCCTCGCTGGCCCGCCGGAAGGCACGCAGGGGGCTACCGCCGTCGGCGTCGAGCAGCTCCAGCGCATGCCGGTAGCGGCCCAGCTCCGCCTCGCAGGCATCGAGGCATTCCGGGTCCACCTCGCCCTCACTGACCTCCGCCTCGGCGGCGCCGATCCGCCACTCGCGCAGAAAACGGCGCAGTCGCTCCTGCACCCCCTCGTCCTCCAGCTGGTCGGCCAGGACCGGGGTGATCGTCATCGTCACCCGCTCGGCCACCTCCAGCACCGGCAGGTAGGAACGGATCACCGCGTCGAACAGCCACTCCTCGCCGAAGGGGTAGGTCCCAAAGCCATCGACGTATGGCATGTGGGAGTGGAGGACGATCGCCAGGTCGCCGGCGCTCTCCTCAGGGGGCATGACAGACGGCGAGGAAGTCCAGGGCGCGGTCGAGATCGCCCTGCCTCAGCTCGAAATCAGAGGCGGCGATCGCGGGCGTGAAGCGATCGTAGAAGGGCTTGGTCAGGCGTAGGGCCTTGTGGACGTGATCCCAGCCGAGCTTGATCGCGAGCTCGTGGGCGCGCAGCTTGCGAGCGTGGAAGAGGCCGAGCATTTCGACCCGGGGAAAGTGGGCCGCGCAGAGATCGCGAAACTCGGCGGCGCGGTACTCGCGCACGTGCCAGGGGTTGTCGGACTTCTCGGCGCCGGGCGGCGCCAGCGTCAGCAGGTTGGGCGTGGAGACGTAAGCGACACCGCCGGGCGCGAGCATCGACTTGAAGTGCTCGAGGATCGCCCCGGCGTCCTCGACATGCTCGATCGTCTGCAGGAAGACGACGGCATCGCAGGGCTCGGCGAAGCTTTCGACCAGGTCGCGCTCAAAGCGCAGGTTGGGGCGCACGTAGCGCAGGCGGGCGTGCTCGTGGGCCTCGGGGTTGGCGTCGACGCCGGCGACGCTCGCCGCCGCGCCGGCCAGGACGTTCGATCCGTAGCCCTCGCCGCAGGCCATGTCGACGGCGCGCTTGCCGGCAACCCGCTCCGCGATCCACTCGTAGACGACCAGATGGCGGCGGTACCAGTAGTTCTCCTCCGGCACGTCGGGCAGGGTGCGCTCGCCGGTCAGCGGCAGCGGCGGCACCCCGGCAGGCTGGTCGAGCTGGACGTATTCGCGCGCCACAGGGTGGGACGGTATTGGGGCGCCTGCGCTCCGTGCGTTACGCCGATCCGCATAGAGTTCTGCGCCATGCCAGCCTCCCCCACCGCCACGCACGAGCACATCAAGGACGTCAACACCCGCTACCACGACGCTGCCGCCGACGAGTACGACGCCAAGTGGGGCATCGACTTCGGCGCGACCGGGCAGGGACAGGTGCGCCAGAAGCTGACCAAGGCGCTCGGCGGCCGCAAGGAGAGCTTCGGCGCTGGACTCGAGATCGGCTCGGGCACCGGCTACTTCTCGCTCAACCTGCTGCAGCTCGGCGCGATCCAGAGCCTGACCGCAACCGACATCTCGGCCGGGATGCTGAAGCGCCTCAGCAACACCGCAAAGGCACTCGGCCTCGAAGCGGAGACCGTGCAGACCGAGGCCGAGGAGCTGCCCTTCGAGGACGAAAGCTTCGACCTCGTCTTCGGCCACGCCGTCCTGCACCACATCCCCGACCTCGACAAGGCCTTCGCCGAATTCCGCCGCGTGCTGCGCCCCGGTGGCGCGATCGCCTTCTGCGGCGAGCCCTCCCGCTATGGCGACCGCCTCGCCGAGCTGCCCAAGCGCGCCGGCATGTTCATCGCGCCGGCCTGGCGCCGGGCGATCCAGGCCCAGCCGCGCGCGATCGCCGAGGCGGCGCAGTCCGAGGGCCACTCGCTCGAGGGCGAGGTCGACGTGCACGCCTTCGCCCCCGCCGACCTGCGCCGGCTGCTCCGCGATTCCGGCTTCGACGATCGCCACGTCGGCGGCGAGGAGCTGCTCGCCAACGCCTGGGGCTGGGGCCTGCGCACGGTCGAGTCCAGCGCCGAGCCCGACTCGGTCTCCTGGGGCTGGCGCCGCTTCGCCTTCAACAGCTACATCGCCCTGCAGAAGGTCGATACCCGTCTGCTCGAGCCGCACCTCCCGGCCGAGCTTTTCTACAACCTCGTCGTCTCCGCCCGCAAGCCGGCTTAGCGGGCGTACATCAACCGGTTGGCGCGCTCCCGGCAAACATCGACGATTGCGTCGATCACGGGGCGGTGCCAGCCCTCGGCGATCGCCGCGTCGCGGAGCAGTTCGGCTTTGGCACGGATCTCTGCTGACCACACGCGCGCAAGGACGCCAAGTTGCCCACCCAGACCGCTTTCTCGAGCCAGCTCCTTCCACGCGACCAGATCGACCGTCGCCGGATCGTCCACCCCACCAATCTTCATTGCCATGCGGTCGGTCACGTCCGGATAGACAGCGGTCGAGACGATGTCGTAAATCGGGGCGAGCCGGACACCCCTCTCCGGGTCGTACAGCAGGGCGAAGTTCTTCCCGTGCGCATCGCTATTTCCAAGCAGGAAGTTGAAGAGCAGCGCCTTGACGAAGCCACGGATGTCGACGGCCGCCTGGATGCCTCCAAGCGTCCTCAGCAGATCCACCACCGCAGCGACCGAAGGGCCGCCATTTGCCTCGTACTTCGCGGCCGGCAGGATGCCCAGCGCTTGGCACATGTCCTCCTGGTGGATTCGAACGATCCGGCCCGACCCGTCGATCCTTCGATCGAAACGCTCCACGTACAGGCACGGGGTCGACCCGACTCTTATGACCTCGGCTTTGGCCGCATCAAGCCCGGAACGAGAGGCGACCGCCATGCAGAACGACTCGTTGGTGGCCAAATCCTCGTAATGCCCGTAGTCCGGCTTGAGCAAGCATGTGCTGGGGGCACCCCCGGTCGGCTGTCCGAACTGCCCGGAAGGCGTCCGGACCAGCACCAGCTTGTCCTGAACCCCGCCCAGACTGAGCCTCATGCCACCGGGCTCGGCGCTGACCCCCAAGGGGTGCCGAGGCAGATCGTCTACCAGGGCCTCGAGCTCCTCCGCGGCAAGGGGACGCACCCCTTCGCTCCGCGAAGGCTCCTCGCCCTCGGAGAGGACGACCACGGCGCCGGCGCAGTCGATGCCCAAAGCCTCAAGGAGGCCGAATCCGTCCTCCTCGCTGAGGCCGAATTTCCGCGCGATCGCCATCCGCATCGAGCCCTCGGGCAAGAGGCCCTCGAAGAACGGGGCCGACTCGCTTGGCGTGAATGGCTTATCACCAGGCGGTAGCGAGGCCGAAAGGATCGCCGCGCCTTGCTGCGCCGAGCTGAGCGCCTGGGGCGAATAGGCAAAGCGATAGCGAGACGGCCCGCGTCGCTCGATCGTTCCCAGCTCTTGGCCGCTCAGAAAAACCGTGAGCTTGGCTCCGGCGCGACCGCTCATCGCTTCCCAGCTTGAAGCCGAAGCCCCAGCACCCCCAGGACCGGTGACAGGCTGTCGAGCCGACTCGTCGGCTTGCCGTGCTCAATCTGATGAATCACACGAGTGCTCACGCCCGCGGCGAAGGCAAGCTCGTCCTGTCGCAGGCCGAGCGACTCTCGCGACTGCCGCACCACTTCTCCAATCGCTTCCGCGTCTCTCTTTGCCATGTCCAACTTGGCCTGCATGATCATGCATTATAGCCGACCGTAGTCGTTATCTTTGATCGATCTGCACGATCGCGCAAAAAGCCTATTCATCGCCTTGATTTAGGACTTTTCCGGGGGGTTATGCGTGATCGTGCAAAGAACTCATGAAGCACGCCGGGCGCGGAAGAGTTTGACCCCGGAGTCGATGCCCTTGAGCCGGCGCTCGCCGGCAAACGAGTAAGAGAAGTCGTCGCCGGCGGCCTTCTTCGCCGCCGAGTCGACCAGCACGCTGCCCGGCCGGGCGACCGCGGTGAGGCGGCTGGCCAGGTTGACAGCGCGGCCGTAGTAATCACCCGACTGGGCGAGGGTCGGCCCGACGGCGAGCCCGGCGCGCAGGAAGGGAAACTCCTCGCCTTCTCCCTCAGCGGCCTCGATCAGTTCGAGCGCCGCGTCCAGTAGCGGCTCGACCTCGACCGAGACGAGCATCGCGGCGTCGCCAATCATCTTCACCAGCCGCACGGGAGGTTCGGCCACGGCGGCTGCCATTTCCTCGAAGCGGCCGGCCACCAAGCCGAGCTCCTCCGGCGCGATCTCCTCGCCGAGCCGGGTGAACTCGACCAGGTCGGCGAAGCAAACCGCGCGGTCGACCGAGCCGCTGATCTCGCCCGAGGCGAGGTCGGCGGCGCCGATCACGTCGCGGCGGATCTGCTCCAGGGTGTGTGCGCGCAGCGCGTAGAGAAGGGTCGGCTCGAAGACCGGCAGCATGTTCTCGGCCGCGTCGGCAAAGCGCAGGGCCAGGTCGCGCTCGGTGTCGCCGGGCTGCATCAGGGTGCGGATCATCAGCTCGCGGTTGCCCTCGGCGATTCGCGCCGTCGCCATGCCGATCGTCCGCGCCACCTGCAGGATGCCGTCCTCGGGCAGACCGGCGTCGTAGAAGGCCTTGGTCCGCCGCGCGGCCTCGAGGTCGGAGTCGGTGAGGATCTGCTCGTCGGGGTCCGGATAGGGCAGTCCGAGCGCGGAAGAAGCGCGTTGCAGGAGGTCGAGCTCGGCGCCGGAGAGCTCGGCGATTTCGCGTGGCGAATAGCGCGGGCCGTCGCCGGCGATGCTGCGCTCAACCGGCAGCAGGGTCAGTCGCCCGGCCCCGACAGCGTTGCGAAGTTCCTCCAGCGTCACCCCTTCCGCGGCCAGTTGCTCGAGCAGGGTGAGGCGGTCACGGCGCGCGTCGCCTTCGAGCCCGTCCAGCAGTCCCTCGGCTTCGAAGTCGATCATGCGACCGCCACGCTACCGCCACGGCGGGGGTCGCCGCCGCCGCTCAGGGCTCCGCTGCCGTGCTCGCGGGCGACCGCCTGAGTGCCGCCGAAGAAGAGGTTGATCTCCGGACGGCGCAGGACCGGGATCCCGCGCGCCTCGATTCGCACCAGCGCCGCCTCGTCGATTCCGGGCTCGGCCTGGACGACGCCCTGCTCGAAGTGCAGCCGCGGCGCCCGTACTGCCTCCCTCGCCCCCATCCCCTGCTCGACCGCGCGCACGATCGTCTGCAGGATCGCCGAGCGGATCCGGTTGGAGCCGGCGCTGCCCAGCCCCATCTCGATCTCGCCGTCGCGCAGCACCACGGTCGGCGCCATCATCGAGGTCACCCGCCGTCCCGGCGCGATCGAGTGGAAACCGAGCGGGTTGAGGTCCTCCTCGCCGAGCATGTTGTTGAGGATCACGCCGGTGCCGGGAACGAGCACGCCGGAGCCGGAGCCGTTGGAGCAGGTGACGTTGGCGCACATCCCGGCGCGATCGAGGACCGAGATGTGGGTGGTCGAGCCGAGCAGGTCGCCACGAGCGTCGTTGGCGGCGCCCATCGCCTCGACCAGCTGCTCGGGCCCGCTGCGCTCGCCGAGGCGCTCGAGCATGCCGAGGCAGTAGGCGATCAGGGTCCCGCCCGAGGAGGGCGGCGGGTTGGTCAGCACCTCGGTGCCGCGGAAGCTGGTGCGAATCGGCTCGCGCTCGATCGTCTCGTAAGTCGGCCAGGTCTTCTGACCCGAGCGTGCCGCCATGCCCGACCACGAACTCGCTCAGCGCCGCCGCCACCTCGCCGCGGCAGAAGGGCTCGGCGCCCTCGGCGCCAAAGCGCTCCAGCGCTTCGGCCAGATCCTCGAAGCGGAAGATCTCGCCCTCGCGAAGGGTACGCCCGGCCGGCGCGTAGAGCTCGCGGGTGCCCTCGAGCCGGGCGTGGATCGGTTCGAGGATGTCGAGGATGTAGGCCTGCTCGGCGTTGACCGGCGCTCCCTCGCGGGCGAGGCGCGCGCCAGGCTTGACCAGCTCGGCCAGCGGCACCGAGCCGAAGCGCCGCAGCGCCTCCTCCAGTCCTGCCGCCGTGCCGGGAACACCGCAGGAGACCGGGCCGACGTAGAACGTCTGCACTGTCTCGGCGTCGAAGTGGACCGGCACCGGGACCAGCTCGGCGCCGCGTTCGATCCCGTCCACGCCGGGGGCGGCGACGAAGAAGTCGAGCAGCGTGGTCTCGCCGCCACGGTGGACCATGATGAAACCGCCGGCGCCGAAGCCGGTCAGCGGGCTCTCAACCGCGAAGGAGGCGAGTGCGGCGCAGACCGCCGCGTCTACCGCGTTGCCGCCTTCGCGCAGGACTTCGGCCCCGGCCTCGGCGGTCAGTGGATGGCCCGCGGCGACTACTCCCCCGCTCATCGGCCTGAGACTAGGGCTAACCGGGCAGGAACTCTGGGACGTCGATGCCGAGCTCGCCGGAACGCTCGGAGCGGCGCGAGCTGGGCGCGTCTTTGGTGCGCCGGATCATCGGCTCGGCGACACGGCGCGGCGGCGCGGCGCGGCCGTCGAAGCGGGTTGCGACGACCGTCACCCAAACCTGATCGCCCAGCTCCTCGTCGACGTTGGCGCCGAAGATGATGTTGGCGTCGGGGTGGGCGGCGTCGCCGACCAGTTTCGCCGCCTCGCTGATCTCGACCAGCGAGAGGTCGGCGCCACCGGTGATCGAGAGCAGGATCGCCCGGGCGCCCTCCATCGAGGTCTCCAGCAGCGGTGAGGAGATCGCTTTTTCGGCCGCCAGCACCGCGCGGTCGTTGCCGTGGCCCATGCCGATGCCGAGCAGCGCCCGGCCGGCCTCCGACATGATCGTGCGCACGTCGGCGAAGTCGAGGTTGATCACGGCGGGCAGGGTGACCAGGTCGGAGATGCCCTGGACGCCCTGGCGCAGCACGTCGTCGGCGACCTGGAAGGCCTCGACCATCGAGGTCTGCTGGTCGAGCACCTCGAGCAGGCGGTCGTTGGGGACGACGATCAGCGTGTCGACCTCAGACGCCAGTTCCTCGATGCCCTTGTTGGCCTGGTTGCCGCGGCGGCTGCCCTCGAAGCTGAACGGCTTGGTGACGATGCCGACCGTGAGCGCGCCGACCTCGCGGGCGAGGCGGGCGATCACCGGAGCGGCACCGGTTCCCGTGCCGCCGCCGGCGCCACAAGCGACGAAAACCATGTCTGAGCCCTTGAGCAGGCGCTTGATCTTGTCCTGTTCCTCGAAGGCCGAACGGTGGCCAAGCTCGGGATCGGCGCCGGCGCCAAGACCGCGCGTCGCCTCCTCGCCGATGTGAACGGTGACGTCGGCCATGCAGAGCTGCAACGACTGAAGATCCGTGTTGACGGCCATGAACTCGACCCCAGGAATCCGCGCCTCAACCATCCGGTTGACGGCATTCACGCCACCGCCACCCACACCCACAACCCGAATAACAGGCTGATGCGGCTCTCCACTACCGGGCGGCTCATACTCAGGCTCCTCCCGCCCATATCGAGGAGCTTCCACGACCGGCTCAATCTCACGCCGCCCGTAGCTATGACTTGGCTCCTCGGAGAAAACCCTTTTAAGCCTCTCCGGAGGCGTCTCCTGCGAGCTTTCTAGAGACGGCTCGGCTGGTTCTGGCGAGCGATCCTCAGACCGCTCATCCACGGGTGGCGTGGAGGAGGGGACGTCGCCCGCAGCTTGCGAGGACGACGAGCCCTCCTCCGCGACAGGACCCGTGGGCGCGCGCTCTGAACCCTCCTCAGGAGTGTCCTCAGTCGTCGAGCGAAAAAGATCCGAAAGAGGACCCTCGCGCATGCTGGCTCGTTTACTGCGCCGACTCATTGTTCGCCAGAACCTCCTTCGCCAGCTCGCGGTAGTAGTTCGCGGCGCTGCTGCCGGAATCGTACTTGAGCACGCTGGCTCCCTTGACGGGCGCCTCGGCGAATTTGATCGCCTTGCGAATTCTGGACTTGAAGACGAGGTCGCCGAAGTTCTCTTCGAGGATCTCCACCGCCTCCTTGGCGTGGACGGTCCGGGTGTCGAGCATGGTCGGCAGGATGCCCTCGATCTTCACAGCGGGATTGAGGTTCTCCTGGATCATCTTCAGCGTGTTCTGGAGCTGGACCAGTCCACGCATTGACAAATACTCGCACTGAACGGGGACGATCACCTTGTTCGCCGCGGTCAGCGCGTTGATCGTCAGCAGCCCGAGGCTGGGCGGCGTGTCGATGCAGACGAAGTCGTAGTAGCCGGAGACTTCTTTCAGCGCCTTCTCCAGCGAGCGCTCGCGACCGATCTTGGTGCTCATCGCGATCTCGGCCCCGGCCAGGTCGATCGAGGCGACGGCGATGTCGATCTCGCGCTCGACGATGATCTCGCTGATCGGCATGTCGTTGACCAGCACGTCGTAGAGGCTCTTCTCCACCTTGTCCGGATCGATCCCCTGACTCATCGTCAGGTTGCCCTGCGGATCGAGATCGATGCAGAGCACCTTGTAACCGGACTCGGCGAAGGCAACAGCAAGGTTCAAGGTAGTAGTGGTCTTGGCCACCCCACCCTTCTGGTTGGCAAAGGCAATGACATCAGCGTGCTTGAGGGGCGCCTCATGCTCAACCCGCTCAACCACAACCTCATGCCGCGAAGGCGCCAACAAGTCCCGAGGCATAAACCTCTCGGGCTCCTGCTCAACCGGCTCGGCTACAGGCTACGGCCGCGCGCTTGGTCCCTCGGAAGCCTCAACCGCTCAGGCGCTTCTCCGGCGGGTGGTGTCGAGGACGGGGACGTCGCCCGCAGCTTGCGAGGACGACGGGCCCTCCTGGCGACAGGACCCGCCGGCCTTGCGCCAGGGTCCTCCTCCGCGACAGGACCCGTGGCCGGCGTCGTCTCAGCCCCAACGCTCCGGAACCACTTCCTCCATCCTCTGCAGCTCCTCGACAATCGGATGCGGCTCTTCGACGGCGGAGCTGCGCCTGGACTTGTTCTTGCGGCTAAGGAATCCCATTGCGCGGGTATTCGCATGACCACCCTCTTTTCCTGCCGCCCCGAGAAATTGCTAGGAATCAACCGGTAACCGATCTTCTCGACAAGCGCGTGGTCTTCGTCACCGGCAAGGGCGGCGTCGGCAAGACCACGGTCGCGGTCGCCCTCGGCCTGCGCGCCGCTGCCGAAGGCAAGCGGACGATCGTCTGCGAGGTATCGGCGCAGGAGAACGCCTCGCGGATCTTCGAGCACACCGAGATCGGCTTCCACGAGGTCGAGGTGGCGGAGAACCTCTGGTCGATCTCGATCGACCCCGACGAGTCGATGCGCGAGTACGTGCTGCTGCAGCTGAAGGTGCGGGCGATGCGCGACATGCTCTTCCGCAGCCGCATCTTCAACTACCTCGCCGCGGCGACGCCGGGCCTCAAGGAGCTGGTCACGATCGGCAAGATCTGGGAGCTGGCCCAGCTCGACCGCAAGGTCAAGAGCGGTCGCAAGTACGACCTGGTGATCGTCGACGCACCCGCCACCGGCCACGGCATCGGCTTCCTGCAGACGCCGCGCACCTTCGCCGCGATCGCCCGCGTCGGCCCGATCCACTCCCAGGCCCAGCAGCTCGACCGCCTGATCACCGACCAGGAGCACACCGGCGTCGCGATCGTCGCCCTGCCGGAGGAGATGCCGGTCAACGAGTCGGCGGCGCTCGAGCACGACCTGCGCGAGGAGGTCGGCGTCGCCGTCGACCGCGTCTACATGAACGGCCTCTACCCGGAGCGCTTCTCCAACCAGGAGGCCGAGCAGCTCGCCGAGCTCGCCGGCGGCGAGGACGGCGCCGTGCGCGCCGCGGCGCGGGCGGCCCTCTCCGAGCACAACCGCGCCCGCTCCCAGCGCGCCCAGCTCGCCCGCCTGCGGCGGCGGGTCGAGGCACCGGTCAAGACGCTGCCCTTCCTCTTCGAGCCGGACCTCGGCGTCGAGGCGGCCGGACAGCTGGCGAAGAGGCTGGGCTGATGCCAGCGGTCGGCGAGATCCTCGAGGGCAAGGACATCTGCATCTGCGCCGGCTCGGGCGGGGTCGGCAAGACGACCACCTCGGCGGCGATCGCGCTCGGCATGGCGGCGCGCGGGCTCAAGGTCTGCGTGCTGACGATCGACCCGGCGAAGCGGCTCGCCGACTCGCTCGGCCTCAAGGAGCTGGGCAACGAGGCGCAGGCAGGTCGATCCCGAAGCTGTTCGCCGAGCAGGGCGTCGAGGTCGAGGGCGAGCTCTGGGCGATGATGCTCGACGCGAAGGCGACCTTCGACGAGCTGGTCGCCCGCCAGGCGCCCGACGAGGAGTCGCGCGACCGCGTCCTCAACAACCGCATCTACCAGCAGATCTCCAACGCCCTCGCCGGCTCGCAGGAGTACATGGCGATGGAGAAGCTCTTCGAGCTGCACACCGAGGGCCGCTTCGACCTGCTCGTGCTCGACACGCCGCCGACCCGCAACGCGCTCGACTTCCTCGACGCGCCGAAACGCCTCACCCAGTTCATCGAAGGCCGCTCGCTGCGCGTCTTCATGAAGCCGACCGGGATCGCCGCCAAGGTCGCCGGGCGCGGTGCCTCGGTCGCCCTCGGCGTGCTCAAGCGGATCGTCGGCTTCGACCTGCTGTCCGACCTGGCCGAGTTCTTCAACGCCTTCAGCGGCATGGTCGACGGCTTCCAGGCCCGGGCCAAACGGGTCAACAGCCTGCTCGGCGACAGCCGCACCTGCTTCCTCGTCGTCTGCGGCCCGCAGGGGGAGCCGGTCGACGAGGCCGTCTACTTCCACCGCAAACTGGTCGAGGCGAAGCTGCCCTTCGGCGGCGTCATCGTCAACAAGGTCCACTACCCGGCCGAGAAGCTGCGCGGCGAGGGCGACGACCTGCCGGCCACCCTGGCCGAGAAGCTCGGCGACGAGGATCTGGGCAGGCGAGTAGCGGAGAACTTCGCCGACTACCAGGCGCTGGCCGAGCGCGACGCCCGCAACATCGAGCGCCTGGCCAAGGAGCTGCGCACCCAGGGCGTGATCCGCGTCCCCTATCTGGACGAGGACGTCCACGACCTCGCCGGCCTGGCCGAGATCAACCGCTACCTCTTCGCAACTTCCCAGGAGAGAATCGAACTGGCGGCGGGTCGCGCCGTCTGACCAAGCAGATCAAGGACGCAGGGAGCGTGGCGTGCTCTGCACGCGAGCGACTGAGGACGCCGATATGCGCCGGTCAGCCGGCGTGACCGTAGTGGTCGTACTTCAGCTCGCTGATCTCCCAGTCAGCGTCCTCGGGCACCGGGAACAGGTGGCGCACGCGGGGGGTGTCGATCCGCTCGCGGTGCTGCAGGTCTCCCTCGATCGCGGGGAAGTCGAGTGTGCTGTCGGGGGCCTCGACCTCGTCCAGCCACGGCGTCGCGGTGATGCGGATCTCGTCCTCGCCGGGAATCGGCTCGAGGATGCGGGTCGGCTGGCCGTCGTGCTCGTCCTCCGGCTCATGGTGCGCAGCGTGATGTGACGTCACTGTCTCCTCCACCTCTCCCGTGTCGGGTGTCTCCCAGTCTGTTGGCATGCCGACGATCGCTCCGTCGCCGGCCTCGAGGCCGGTCGCGATCAGGGTCTCGTCGGCGGCAGTGTTGAGGTCGGCGCTGAGCTCGCCGAGAGCGGCATCGCGGAGGATCCGGCGCACTCCCTCCTCGACCCAGGTGGCCAAAGCGAGGCCGGGCGTTGAGGGCGCCCCGTTCATCAGCGAGCGCTCCAGCTCGAGCGCGTGCTCGATCTGCTCGCGGGCCTCGATCCGGTCGTAAGTCTGATCGGCGATCAGCGCCGAGGCGCGCATCGGCAGCGAGGCGCCAACCGGGCCCTGGCCGTCGAGCACGGCGCGCAGCGCAAGCAGGTGGTCGCTGAGGCCCTCGAGGGCGGAGTCGCGCCCGCAGCCCAGCTCGAAGCGGCCGACGGCCCAGGCAAGGGCGCCATCGGGGTCGGGACGGGCCTCCAGCGTGCCGGCGAACTCGGCCAGCGCAATCGCCTCCTCCTCGCTCAGCTCGTAGCCACCGGGGCGTGTCGCGGGGGCGCCGGTGGCGAAGCGGGCCCAGCGCTCCTCGCCGGTCGGGGCGAAAGCGTGGGGCCCGAGGCCGACGCTGCCGGCCTTGAAGAGGTGCATGACGCTGATCAGCTCGCCCAGCTGCTGCATCGCGGCTTCGGCGCTCTCGCTGCCCTCGCCCTGCTCGGCGATGGCGAGGAACTGCGGTTCCCAGGCGGCGCGGCCCATGCCGCCGCTGAGCTTCGCCTCGACCGGGGCCTCGATTGCATCGGCGCGGACGATCTGCACTCCGTGCGCAAGCTGCAGGCGGGGCAGCGGCATCCGCAGCCCGACCAGCGGCGCGATCAGCACGTCGGCCTCCTCGACGCCGCGGGTCTCGGCCTCGAGCACGGTGAGGGCGTTGCGCAGGCGCTCGTGATCGAGCGAAAGTTCGGTGGAGCCGTCCCAGAGCCTGGCGAGGAAGACGGTCAGCATCAGCGCGGCGCGCTCGCCGGGGTCGGCCGGGACCGGCCTCGCCGCGCGCTTCCAGGTAGGCGGGGGCGATGCCGGCGGCGGCAACCGCGTCGCGGGCTGGGGCGAAGGCCTCGAGTCCGCGCAGCTCGGCTTCTCGTCCGCGCACGTACTCCGAGGTCAGCGGCCGGTAGCTGTAGAAGAGCGAGTCGTCGCCGCTGTCGGTGTCGACATCGAAGGGGATCTGGTCGCCGCCGGCGACGAGCGCGCTGAGACGGATCGCCGCCTCGGACGCAAGCCGGGTCAGGGCATCGTTGATGAGTCGATCACGCACGCCCCAGGCTTCCGCCCCAGGCACGGCGCTCCTGCGCTTGCACGAACGCTTGCAGGATGCATAACCGCCGGATGCTTTGTCGCGCTTACGCCGTCGCGAGTCCCAGGAAGTCTCCCGCCTCCAGGACTACTTGACTGCTGACCTCAAGGCGGACAGTCTCGACCGGCTCCAGCGCCGAGGCAGCGCGATCGAACAGCGTCCAGTTGAGCCAGCTTGCCTCGAGTGTCGACCACCAGCGAATCGCGACGGCATCCTCGTGCGCCGCATGAATCTCTGCCGCTTGCAGTTGGGTAGCGCTTCTCAGGCGCGTCGCGACCTGAGACGGGCGCAAGCCCTCCTCGTCCAGTACCCGGGGATCGTCGAGATCGACAACCGGCAGGTGATCCGCAATCTCAACGGCAGCCAGTGCCAGCGGCAGACCAAGACGGACGAGCATCGACGGCCTCAAGGTGCTACTGCCACGAAACGGCGCCAATTGCTCCGCGACCGCCGAGAGGGGATCCTCCGCTACGTAGAGACATCCGTAGATCTCAGGGTTGTCATGCCTGCCGGCTCCCTGCTGCTGTCGCGGAAACCAGACGGCACCACCTGGCTGGTCGTGGCCAGCCAGGTCGTCAAGCGGGAGCGCGCGCCAGAGCCTCACGCAAAACTGCCGGAACGCTCGGCGGCGATCGCACCGAGAAGCTCCTGTGCCCGGCCGGCGCGCACGAGGTCGATCGGACGGCGATCGCCCAGATGGGGATTGAACCCCTGCAGCCACAGTTCAGCGGCCTCCGCTGGGTAGAGGCGAAGGAGGCTGGCAACAACCAACTCCAGAAGATCGACCCGCTCGGCATTGGCGATGTCGATGCCACCCCCCCGCCGCCAACGAGAGACCTGTGCCGGGCTCACCCCCAGCAGATCGGCAAGGTGCCGCTGCGAGCCCAGGTCGTGGCTCAGCGCGGTGATCTTCTCTGAGGTCTCGACCGGCATCGACCCCCGAGTTTAACGCAACGTTTTTTGTTGCGGCAAACCTAAGCGGTGACGGGAGCAGGCTCGGCCCCGGAGGCCGGTGCCTCCTCGAAGAGCCAGCGGGTGCCGTAGCGGCGCATGTCCTCGACCAGGGGGACCAGCGCCTCGCCCTTGCGGGTCAGCGCGTACTCGACCCGGGGCGGGACCTCGGGGAAGGTGTGCCGCTCGACGATGCCCTCCTCTTCAAGCGCCCGCAGCCGCAGGGAGAGCGTGCGCGGGCTGATTCCCTCCAGCGAGCGCTCCAGCTCGCAGAATCGACTAGAGCCTTCGGCCAGGTCACGAATGACGAGGAGGGTCCACTTGCCACAGACCACTTCGGCCGTGCGACAGACGGGACATTGGGAGTTTGAAGCGGCACTCATAGGCGTGGGCGAGACCGGTTGTGTCGATTGCCTCGCTCCAGCGAGTGTACCGATCTCGCTTCACTTACTGAAGTTTTGGCCGATCCGGGATGGCATGGGCGTCTGCGGTGCTCGATCGGCTAAAGCCGACGCGGCTCGCGTCCGATGGAGAGGCCATGACGCCAACCGGGCGGAGAACCCCGCCTGCCGAAGAGGGATTCGTGCTGATCGAGATACTCGTCAGTGCGCTCATCCTCGCGATCGTCGCCGGCGCCGTCCTCAACCTCCTACAGGCAAGCGCCCGCTCTGCAGGCGACCAGCGCCATCACTCCGAGGCCTACGCCCTCGCCCAGGAAGACCAGGCGCGCCTGCGGGAGATGCGCCTCGCCAACCTCAGCCGGCTGCCGAGCAAACCCCAGGAAATCAAATTGGACGGCACGGCCTTCACCATCGCCTCGAGCGGAATCTTCGTCAACAACAAAAGCGGCACCGCCTCCTGCGTAGCCGGGGAAAACTCATCCGACTACGTGCAGATCACCTCGACGGTGAGCTGGCCGAGTACGACGGGGCGCAAACCGGTGGTGATTCAGAGCATCGTCTCGCCGTCGAGCGGCTCGCTCGACTCCACCCATGGCTCCCTCTCGATCAAGGCAACCAATGCCAAAGGAGGGCCGCTCGCCGGCGTCGGAGTCTCGGGCAAAGGCCCGGCCACCTTCAGCGGCACCACCGATGCCACCGGCTGCGCCAACTTCGCCGACCTGCCCGAAGGCAACTACACGCTGACCCCATCAGCACCGGGTCTCGTCGACAAGTTCGGCGAAGTGCCGAAATCGCAAACCGTCGGCGTGCTCGCCAACAACACCCTGCCGATTGGACTGGAATACGACAACCCGGGAACGCTCGAAGTCAAATTCAAGTATCGCGTCGGCAGCAGCACGGAATTCAAAGCCTCCAGCGCCAACTCGATCATGGCCTACCACCCGATCAGCATGAAAACGGTGACTGCCTTCAGCACCCCCGGAAAATTGGTCGAACCGATCGTCAAAGTGAAAGAACTGTTCCCCTCCAAAGAACCCTACGCCGCCTATGCCGGGTCGTGCACGAGCAACGACCCCAATCCCAAAAGCGAAAAAGAAGCGCCCGGCGCGGCGGCGACGGTTGGCGTCTACGTCCAGCCTGGCGCGGGCTCACTTCCGCCGATCCCCGAAATCCAACTACCCGCGCTCAACCTGACGGTCAAAAGCGGCACCAGCACAGTTTCCGGGGCCACGGTCAAAATCACCGGTACCTGCTCGTTCTCACGCATTTACACGACCATCGCAGGCGGCGTGCTGCCTGATCCCGGCCTGCCATGGGGGACCTACGAAGTCTGCGCCTCGGCCAAAATCCCAGAAGGGAAAACCGAAACCCAGCGCCGGATCAAATCCGGATCTACTGTCGTCCAGAACCTGACCAGCGGTACCACCCTCAACCTCGATCTTTCGGGCACCGGCTCCGAAAGCGGGAGCACCAAGGTATGTTGACCAAGCGCCTCGGTTCGATCCGCGATGAGAGCGGCACCACGCTTGTCGAGCTGATGGTGGCAACGGCCGCTGGGATGGTGGTCCTCTCCGCCCTTTCGATGGTGATCCTGGTCTCACTGCATGCAAGCACCAGGGTCAGCGCTCGCGTCCACGCGACG
Organism: uncultured Solirubrobacterales bacterium; assembly: GCA_963840565.1. Lineage (GTDB taxonomy): Bacteria > Actinomycetota > Thermoleophilia > Solirubrobacterales > 70-9 > VRUE01. The sequence goes on along the minus strand of CAWIZH010000006.1, from coordinate 512,670 downwards.
CAGAACGCGCAGTTGACCCTCGAAAAACTCATGTCCGAGCTTCACTCGGCTTGCGTCGCGCCGAAGATGGCGCCGGTGCAGAAAGGAAGTACCGGCACGACGCTCATCTTGGTTCATGCCGCCCCGGCGGAAGGCACCCAGCTCAGCCCGAAACCGATTCGCAGTGTGATCAGCCTCAGTGGCGGGGTGCTCTCGCAGACCGACTTCGCCGCGACGACCGAAACCCAACCGTGGGGGTTTTCGAAAACGGCAATTCCACCCGGGACCCGGCAACTTGCAACCGGCATCAGCCCGATTCCGCCCAACATCTGGATCTTCAGCTACTACGCCTACGCGAATGGGCAGCTCTCGGCAACCGCGCTTCCGACCGAACCCGAACTCAGCGCGACCAACGCAGAACACGCGGTTGAGGTCAAGGTCGCGCTCAATGCCGCCCCAAGCAGTGCTCCTACGACGGAAAAAAACGCGGCCGCCGGCGTCCAGAACAGCGCCGTACTGCGCCTCACCCCACCCTCCTTCAACGAACTAGCGGAAAGCCTGCCATGCCAATGAACGAGCACAGAAACGAAGACGGGTTCACGATGATCGTGACGATGATCGGCCTCTCGCTGATCGCGGTGCTGGTCCTCGTCGGCGTCACCGCCGTCAGCGGAGATAGCCATATATCCGCGCGCGGATCCGGCCAGAACAAAGCATATGAGGCCGCCAAGGCAGGCATCGACGAATACGCCTACCACCTCCACATCAACAATGGCTACTGGGCGGAATGCACCAAAGTGCCGATCCCGAATGCGGTTAACCAGATCGGCTCGACCGCAAACAAACGCCCCGTGCCGGGCGAAACAGGCACCAGCTACGCGATCGAACTGATCCCCGCGACCGGGCAAAAAACGTGCGACCCGACCAACATCGTCACCGCGACCAAAAGCATGCTCGAGTCCCTCGGCACATCAAAGGGAACCTTCCGAATCCGCTCGACCGGCTATTCCGGCACCTCCCAAGTCTCGATCATGGCCACCTTCAAGCCGGCCAGCTTCCTCGACTACGTCTACTTCACCCAGCTGGAGACATCGGACCCCGTTACCTACGGAAGCAAAAGCCTGATCGAAGGCGCCTACAAACAGTGCGCCAAAACGATCGCGGCGGGCCGCACCGAAGCCGAAGTCGTGTCCGGCTCGGGCGTGTACTGCAAGGTGATCTCCTTCGTCGAAGGGGACAAAATCAACGGGCCCCTGCACACGAACGACGCCATCGTCGTCTGCAACAACCCGACCTTCGGGCGCAACGCAAGTGACGCGGTCGAGGTCAGCTCCGGATTGCCCGGCTGGTTTTCGACCAACACCAAAAGCCTCCACTCCGGGTCGAGCTGTAGCGGCAAACCAAATTTCGTCGGCACCTATAGGACGAACTCACCGGTCCTCGTGCCTCCCTCCACCAACTCGGCGCTCGCCACGGTTGCCGAACCAGCATTCAGGTACAAAGGCCAGGTTCGCATCTGCCTGAGCGGAGCTTCGATGGTCGTCAACAGCGGCAATTCCTGCAACGAAGAAGGGAAAGTCCTCTACTCCGGCCCGATTCCGTCGAACGGCGTCATCTACGTCGAAAGCGGCGTCTGCTCCAACGCCTACACGCCCTTCGAACTGATCTATCCAACGGGATCGTCGGAATGCGGGAACGTCTACATCCAGGGCACCTACACGGGGCAGCTGACGATCGCCGCGGCAAACGACATCATCATCAACGGAAACGTGATCAAGAACAGCGAAGAAGGCATCCTCGGCCTGATCGCCAACAACTTCATCCGCGTCTACCACCCCCTGGCCGTGGTCCCGGCGACCAAAACCGAACCCGAAAAGACGGAATGCAAAAACTCCCCCAGCACGCCTAAAAACATCACGATCGACGCGGCGATCCTGGCAATCGAACACTCCTTCATCGTCGATAACTACGACTGCGGTGAATCGCTGGGGGAACTCACCGTCCACGGAGCCATCTCGCAGAAGTACCGCGGCGCCGTCGGCACCACCAGCGGCACGGGCTACATCAAGAACTACAACTACGACGATCGGCTGCACACGATCGCCCCCCCGAGCTTCATCCAGCCGGTCCAAGCGGATTGGGTGATCGGGCGGGAGACGGTCGGCTAACCGTCATTTTTTCCTAATTCTAGGTAGCCCCAGGGCAAAGGTTCCGTGGCCGGATGGTCGATGGACTAACAACGGCGGGGCCTCGGCCTCGCCCCTTGAAATGAACTCCCTGCTGAAGAAGAACATCAAGAAGGACGCTGCTCTGGTCGGCCTCGAGATCGAGGCCGGCAGCATCGGCGCGACCGAGGTGCGTGCCAACGGCACCGCCCGCGTCACCGCGACGGCGGTGCAAGCCCTTCCCGCTGGGGCCTTTCACGATGGTGAGGTCACCGATCCCGCCACGGTCACCGAGGCGCTGCGCACGCTCTTCGCCGAGCACAAGCTCTCACGCAAGGTGCGGCTCGGCATTGCCAACCAGCGCGTCGTCGTCAGGACCCTGCGACTACCGGCAATCGACGACCCAAAGGAGCTCGAGGTGGCCGTGCGCTTTGCGGCCCAGGAGCAGATCGCGATGCCGCTGGACCAGGCGGTTATCGATCACCGCGTGGTTGGAGGAATTGGCGCCGTGGACGGCATGGCTCCACAGATCGACGTGATCGTCGTTGCCGCCCGCCGCGACATGATCTCGGCCTCGCTCAAGCCCTTGCGCGACGCCGGCCTGGAACCGGTCGGGGTGGACCTTTCCGCCTTCGGCATGATCCGTGCCCTTGGCGAGCTGGCCTCCGGCCCTGCGATCGAAGGCGAAGACGCAACCCAACCTCCCACCTCTGCCGTCCTCTACTGCAACGTCGGCGACGTCACCAACCTGGCCATCGCCAAAGGTCGCTCGTGCCTCTTCACCCGCGTCTCCCCCGTCGGCTTCGAGGACATCGCCGCCAGCCTCGGATCTACAACCGGCCTTTCCCCCGAGCACGCGCGCATGTGGCTCGAGCACGTCGGGCTCGATCGCTCCCAAGAGGAGATCGAGGGCGACCCGGACACCGTGCTGAAGGCGCGCACCGCACTCGAGCACGGCGCCTCGGCGCTGCTCGATGAGCTGCGGCTCTCGCTTGACTTCTACGGGGCGCAGGAGGCCGCGGTCCCGGTCGAGCGAATCGTCCTCTGCGGGCCCGGCAGTGTGATCGCTGGGCTTGCGGGCCGGATGGAACCCGAGCTCGGCCTGCCGATCACGGCCGGCCGGCCGGAAGCACTCGCGGAGCTCGACCCGACGTCGGCCGCCCGCCTCACCCTTCCCTTCGGACTCGCCCTGGAGCGTTAGCGATGCGTCCCGTCAACCTGATCCCACCCGAAGACCGCATCGGCGAGCGCAAGCCGATGCGCGGCGGGCCGCTTGCCTACATCGTCGTCGGCGCCCTCGTCGATCGCCCTGCTTGGCGTCACGGTCCTGGCTGTAACCAATAACCAGATCTCCGACAGCAAGGCGGAAATCGCCACGCTCGAAGAGCAAAAGGCGTCGGTCGAATCGCGCGCTCAGGCCCTCGCCTCATTCACCCAATTCCACTCGTTGCACGAGCAGCGAGTGGCGACCGTGACCAGCCTCGCCGACAGCCGCTTCGACTGGGAGAGAGTGATGCGCGAACTGGCCCTGGTTCTTCCTGGTGACGTCTGGCTCACCACCCTGAGCGCAAGTTCGAGCCCGGCGGCGTCCTCTGAAGGCGATGCTGGTGTTGCCCTTAGCGAGCGGGATCCCCGGCCCGGCGCTGGAGTTGGTCGGCTGCGCCAGTAGCCAAGACGCTGTCGCCGGATTCGTGCAGGCGCTCAAGGACATCGACGGAGTCACACGCGTGGGCGTGCAGTCCTCGGGACTTGCCGGAGGAGCCGGGGAATCGGGGTCTACGGCGAGCTGCCAGACCCGCAACTTCATCGCCCAGTTCCAGATGGTCGTCGCCTTCGACGCAGCACCTGTTCCGACCTGGAATGAAGCGTCGCGCCGAAGGGCCGGAAGGCTGAGATGAAGCGCTTCCAACCGACTCGTCTTCTCGATTCTCGCCATAGCGGCACTCGCGATCGCCTTCTGGATGTTCGCGCTGGGCCCAAAGCGCGAACAAGCAGACGAACTCGCCGGCCAAGCCGAACAGCTGCAGGTCTCCCTGACCGAAGCCCAAAGCAAAGTCGCGGAAGCAGTCGCCGCGCGGCGTGAGTTCCCGGCCGATTACCGGCAGTTGGTGACCCTTGGCCAAGCCGTCCCCGCCGACGACGAAACCTCGTCCCTGCTCGTCGAACTGAACCACGTTGCCGCAGCATCGAAGGTCAAATTCGATGGCCTCCAGCTGTCCTCGGACGGTGAAACCGAAACCGAATCGACCTCCACAACTACGCCGGCGCCGGAAACTCCACCGCCGGCGCCAGCGGAAAGCTCTGCCAGCGCCGTGCCCGCCGCTGCCACGGTTCCTCCAACCGAGGCCGCCGCATCCCTCCTCCCACTGGGGGCATCGATAGGGCCGGCCGGCCTTGACGTGATGCCTTACAGCCTCACCTTCAGCGGCAACTTCTTCCAGATCGCCGACTTCATCAAGGGGATCGACTCCCTCGTCCATACCGACGGAGTCACAGGTAGCCGTCGACGGACGTTTGGTCACACTCAACGCCTTTGCTCTCAGCGCTGACGGCGAAGGTGGCTTCCCACACCTCAACGCAACCTTTTCAGTGACCACCTACCTCACCCCAGCGGAACAAGGGGTCACCGCCGGCGCCACCTCTACCGCGCCCGCGATCACGACCCCTGCGGGGGCCAGCACTGCAGCGACCGAATCTACGCCCACCGAAACACCTACGCCTGAACCGGCCCCAGCGGAAGAAGCACAATGAACATGCTTAAAAAAGGCCCGGAGTTGAAACTGCCGGACGTCAAGGTCCCGGACTTCCTCCTCGACATCTACTACGACCTGCGCGAGCGCCACCTGCTGCCCCTGGTCGCAATCCTCCTCGTCGCAATCGTCGCCCTGCCGATCGCGCTGGGCGGGTCCGCAGGGTCTGACTCGGCTGAACCCGAAACCGCCGTCGCCACCCCCAGCACGGTCGCCACGCAGTCCTCGACGCTCGTTGTCGCCAAAGCGGCCCCGGGACTGCGCGACTACCGCCACCGCCTCGGCAACGGCACCCCGCATGACCCCTTCGTGCAGCAGTACTCGAGCGAAGAAGGCGAAGGCGCAACGAAGAGCGTTGCGACAAGCGAAAGCACCGGGCCGAGCGGCTTCGAAAGCACCACGGTGAATGTCGAACCAAGCGGCGGCGAATCGACCTCCGCCCCAACGGAAACAACGAACGCCCCGGAACCGAGCCACGGCAGCGGCGAACCTTCCGACCCCCAGCAACTTCGCTATTACTCATTCGCGATCGACGTCCGCGTCGTACCCGTCTCATCCGGCGCCTCCACCAGTCAAGCCAAGCCGTCGGTCCGCCGCAATCTGCCCGAGCTGACGATGCTGCCCAGCCGCAAGGAGCCGGCGCTGACCTTCATGAGCGTCAGCAAGGATCAGAAGAAGATCCTGATGCTGGTCTCTGACAAGGTCACCGGCCTCTTCGGCGACGGAGCCTGCGTCGTCGGCTCTGAACACTGTCAACTCCTTTCCCTCGAACAGGGCATCCCCGAGACCATCGTCTACGGCCCCCAGCAGCGCACCTTTCGCATTGAGCTGTTGAAGCTCCGGCTCCTCACCACCGAGAAGCTCAACAAGGCCCCTATCGGTGGAGCGAAGAAGAACAGCCGCCACAAGCAACAGCAATCAGCCGGCTAAGTCGCGCGGCTCAGCCCAAGTAGAGATCGATCAGCTGGTCGCCGACCAGCAACCCGACCACCCCACCGAGGGCGAGGAACGGGCCGAAGGGAATCGCCATCTTGCGGGCCCGGGCGCCATGGCGGGCAATCAGGACCAGGCCGACGACGCTGCCGGCCAGGAGGGCGACGAGGATCGCCGGGGCGATGGCGCGGCCGAGGAAGAGGCCCATCGTCGCGGCCAGCTTGACGTCGCCGAGGCCCATCCCGGCCGGATAGGCGAGGACGACGAGGAAGAGCAGCCCGCCCGCCCCCGCCGCGGCGATCGCCCGCTCGGGAAGGCCTGCCGGGTCGGTGGGGACCGCGATCGCCAGGCAGAGCACTGCCCCGGCGATCAGGACCTTGTTGGGGATGATCCGCCGCTCGAGGTCGGTCAGCGTCACGATCGCCAGCACGGTGACGAAGACCAGCCCGATCGCGGCTTCGGCCGGATCATGGCGATAGACGAGCAGCGTGGCGACGAAGAGCAGCCCCACGCTCAGCTCGGTCAGCGGATAGCGCGGCGAGATCGCTGCCCCGCAGCACCGAGCCCTGCCCCGCAGCAGCAGCCAAGAGAACAGCGGCATGTTGTCGTAAGCGGCGATCCGGGCATCGCAAGCGGGGCAACGCGAGCGGGCGGCGGCGATCGGTATCCCCCGGGGCACTCGATGCGCAACCGCGGTCGCGAAGCTGCCGGCGGCGAGGCCTGCCAGGAACACAATTAGAACGGCACCAACCATCGGGGCAGGAGTTCTATCCGAGCCGGCGGCCGGCTCAGATGTCTCCCGCGGCTAGAAGCCGCGAACGACTTTGAAGCGTCGCTTGGCGCCGGTCGCCTCGGCGTTGCCGGCGGAATCGATTGCCTTCACCCGCACGATGTGGCGGTTCAAGCCCAGCCGGCGCACCTTGAGCGGCGAGATGCACTGCGCCCACTTGTGACGATCGACCTTGCAGAGAAAGGTGGTCCCCGGCGGATCGCCGGTGGTATCGGTGAAGCGAAATACCGCCTTGCGCTTGCGTGTCTTCACGCCCGGGCCCATCGTTATCTGGGTGCGCGGCGCCGTCGAGTCCTCGTTGTAGGTGACAGGCGAGGAGCAGGGGGACGGAGCGCCCCCGGCCGCTGAGGTCGCAGAAAAGCTCGTCGTCGTGTTGTCGGCGACCTGCACCGCCAGGCCGGCCGCAAGCTGATCCGCCGAGCCCTTGGCCACGGGGATGCCGTTGCAACTGGGATTGTTGAAGACCTTGACCGTGGTGGCGCCGGGAGCCGATCCGCTCACCAGCGGCGCATTGTCGTTGGCGCGCCCGCCGGGGCTCATGCGCAGGTGCGGCGCGGAGGGAACGGCGGAGTTGCCAGAAGCCGGTGATTCGCCACTCGCCGGCGATTTACCGCCACCGGGAGACGGTTCGCCACCGCCCGGGGGCGGTTCGCTTGGAGGCGTAACCACGGTCGAGCTCTCCCAGTAGGTGAGCCCGAGCGAGCAATCGGATGGGTTGCCGGGTTCGGCGGAATCGGTCTGGGTGGCGTAGAAGGTCGTGGTCGAATCGGCGGCGACTTTCACTTCAATGCCGAGGTTTTCGAGTTGCCCGAGGGTGCCCGTCGCCACGGTGGGACCGGTGCAAATTTCGTTGGTGTAGATAGCGACTTCGTTGCTCGGGTTGACGTCGGCCCTGATCGGAAGACGGGCAGCGGCCCCGAACCGAATCACGGAGGTGATTGGACCGTCGCCATCGCCGAAGATGCGCGGCGTGGTCGAGTTGGCCGGTGAGGCTTCTTTGGACGTGGGGCTGGTGTCGGTCAAAACGACCTGACGCGGTTTATCGGCATGCGCCAGGGGGGCCACAAGAGTCGTGAAGGCGAACGTCGCCATCACGAGCAGCAAACGCAGCGAAGGGCGGGCCACGGTGGCCCGCCCTTTCGCAGCGATTGCTCTTTGCTTAGACATAGCTAAGCGTCAGGACTAGAGATCAACCGCCCCAGTCGCCAGCGCCCGCGACTTCGGGGCAGCCCCCGACTTTCTTAGTGGTGCAGGGATAGCTCATGGTGCCGCCGTTGTTCTCGATCGAGAACAACTGTGTTGACGAGGATCCTTCGACCGTGACCCGGTAAGCGGTGTCCGTGGGGTTGCCGGTACCGTCCGCGCCGGTGACGGCAAGGCCTTTGGCGCTGGAGAGGGTCGGCTCGATTGTAATGAGCTTTGTCGTGTCGGCCCCGGTGTAGTGCCCGTTGTTGTCAGTCGCATAGGTCTCAATCGCGACCTGCGCGGAATGCGCGGACTCCTTGGCCTTCGCGTCGCCAGCCTTGCTCTTCTGGTTGAAGAAGGCGGGCAGTGCGATCGCGGCAAGGATGCCGAGGATGAGCATTACGACGAGGAGCTCGATCAGCGTGAAGCCGGCCTCGCTGTCGCCGTTGAGCCGGGCGCCAACCTTGGCCCGGAGATTCTGGAGAAACATTTAGAGACCTCCTATGGTCTTCTGATTGTTTTCGCCAGAGCCCCGTCGCGTTGCAGCCACGTGGTGTCTGTCGACCCCGGTGGTAGCCCGGCCGGCTCCCGGATGGGAGCCCCGTTGGCTTTGCGCCCCCGCTTCACAGCGGGTTTGCCTTTGGCACCGAAGCACTGGCAGATTCATCACCCACTCCTAATCGGCAGCCACCCCGAACACTTAATCCTCGAAATTTGGGTTTCGTAGCGCGAAAAGTCGTGGTTCTCGCCCGGGATCCGGATAACCGGTCAACTCACCGCGTGAGGCCTACCTTTCAAAGGCTAGATCGGACTTAAAGCTTGGGGCCGCAAACTCTAGGGCTGGACCACCGAGAGTCCGTGACACGTTGCAGCCTCGGCCAGACGCTCGTCATACGTGAAGAACGCGCCGATGTCGTCCTTAATGCTGAGGGCCGTTGCCAAGTGCAGGGCATCGAGGCTTCGCATTCGCGTCGGGGTAAGCGAAGCGGCCGCCTCGAGCACGGCGTCGTCGAGGGGCAGCAGCGCCAGGTCGACGATGAAGGTCCGGGCGTCCTCCGCATAGCCCACGCCGTAGCGCTCGCATGCCCTGATCGCCTCCACGCCGAGCAAGGCACTCGACACGTAGCCGTCCCATTCGGCCAGCTCCGCAAGCAAGGCCTCGAGCTCGACCTCCTGGAGTGGCAGCTTCACGTAAGCAGAGCTGTCCAGATAGGCGAGCCGGCCGGCTACAGCCGCTCCTCGCGCACTTCATCGAGGACCTGGAGGCTTGGCGGGCCGGCGGCCGGCGGCCGGGAAGATCCGCGAACCCTGGAAAGCAGGTCCCCGCGTGGCATAGTCGCGCCCCGCTCGGCCGCCAGACGGGCAATGGGCGAATCGACGGGGCCCGACGGCGTGAGCCGCGCGACCTCTCTACCCCGCTCGGTGACGATGAAGCTCTCCCCCGCCTTGACCTCGACGAGGTAGCGCGAGAGATTCTGCCGTAGCTCCCTGACGCCCACCAGGTTCATGTGCGTCACTGTAGCACATCCCTCAGCCATCACGGCACAGGCAACGGAAGCTGCCAGCTGCTTTTCTCTTCGCGGCCGGCGTGACAGCCGGGCCGGGGAGCAACCGCGGCGCCCTGGCCGAGCATGAAGAGTTCGACCCGGCGGTTGACCTGAGACCTTCCCGGGTGCTGATCGAGCGGGCAGCTCTCACCGAAGGCACGCAGGATCACCGGCACCGGGATCGCCGCGCCCGCGCTCGATGAGCCTTCCGGCAGCAGCTCCCTGCGCACCCGCTCGGCCCGGCGCATCGAGAGACCCATGTTGTAGGAGCTCGGCCCGACGTCGTCTGCGTTCCCGTCAAGCTCGATCGCCGTCGGCGGTTCGACGCCGACCGCTCTAGCCAAGGCCTCGCCAACGCGCCTGATTTCCAGGCCGTTCTCCGGTTTTTCCTGGTCGAAGCGAAACAACGAAGCCGGCAGCCGCGCCAGCTGCAACTGGGCGCTGTCGGAGCGATGGTTTTCGTCGGTCACGACGAGGCGCACCGTGTAGGGCTTGAGGCGCGGCGACAGATCCAGCGAAACCGTCGTCCCACCGCCATCAGGGTGCCCTTCGACCTTCCACTGGCGCGAGACGATCCTGCCTTCGCCGCGCGAGCCGGAGCTGTCGAAGGACACGTTCTCGGAGCCCGCCTGCATCCGCACGGCGATCCGTGCCGTTGGCGGACGCGCGACATCCAGCACCGGCTCCCCGGCGAGCTGCCTGCACTCCACCGAAACCACCCCGGATGCGGCATTGTCCGGCACCCGGAACCTGACGTGATCTTCGTGCCATCCCTGGCGCAGGAGGTAGCTCTCGAGCTCGACTTTCTCGCCCGACTCAAGCGTCACTTCTTGCCCTTCTAAGAGCGCCACTCGCCCGCTTGCCGCCTCGTAGCCTCTGTTCTGCAGCGCCAGATAGGCGCCGCTGGGGGCGTCCCCTTCGCCCTCGACTTTGGCCCCGGAGCCGTTACTCAACTTGACGAACCTCCTGCCATAGAAAGAGCGAGGGTTCTCGACGAGGTAGAAGCGCCCCGCCTTCCCCCGCCCGTAAACGCCTTCCTTGTCGAGGGTCAGCACCTTCCCGTCCGTCGTCTTGACAAATTCGGCATCCGAGGCGCTGTCGACCCTTTCCCTGATGATCGCGGCGGGAATGCCGCCGACCCGCAGCGTCTTACCGTTGCGTTCTTTGCCGAACCCATCCAGGGCACCTTCGCGATTGGGCACGCTCATCCGCAGGGTGACGACGTCGCCCGGCGACGCGTCGGGAGGGACAAGGCTCAGCCCCGAGCCGAAGTTGGGATGCACGGCCGCGCCGACGCCCTCCAACCGTTTGTCGAGCTCCGGCGATTCGCTTTCTCCACCACCTTCAGCGGCCGCGAGGCCCATCTCGCTGCCATTCGCGATGCCCAACCCCGGCGTCAACGCGTAGGACATTTCAAGCGCTGCTTTGGCGGCGTCGTCGACGTCCTGCGACGGCCCCACCGTCATCGCCACGACTTCCGATTTGGGCACCCAGAGCAACCTGCCGCTGTGCGGGGAGAGGCCGTTCGTGCAGCCTTCCGTCGCCATCGTCGCGAAGTAGATGCGTTCGTCGGCTTCGGTGACGTAGATCCCCTGGATCGCTTCGTCGGGGCCGTCGGTGTTGCGAATCAGTGCCATCGGCTGGACCTGCGGGTCTTCGATGTTGCGCGCCATCGACGTAAGGGTTCCGAACAGGGGAACCGAGATGAAAATCGCGAGGCCGTACCAGGTGAATTTCGCCTCGGCGAGGGAAGCGATCCTCCAGAGCCCGGCACCGAGGAGGATCGCCGAGCCCATCGAAGCGACCACCCACCACTTTTCAAGCGCCAGCGATGGCCCCAGAACGGCAAGAGCGAGCATCGTCGCGACAAGAGCGATACCCGGCTGCGCGAGCATGAAGCGCGGCGGCTTCCGTGGCTTCTCCTCGCGCGGTTTCAAATCGAGCGAGGCGCGTACTTCACCGCTGAGGAGCGCATTTTCCCGGGCCCGCACCCGTCTGGCCTTAGCCTTGAGAGCCTTGGCTTTCGCGGCATCGGTCTTGCGCTTTGGATCGCGGTGAAAGGCGACGGTCCAGAGGATCAGGGCAAGCCCGAGGGCGAGGCCGAGGACGGCCAAACCTGCCATCCAGGCCTCGAGGTTGGAACGGCCGGCGACGAGGGCAATGCCGGCCACTCCGACCGCGGCCCCAACGGACTTCACGAGAGCGCCCCGGTAGGTCCGCCAGCAAATCGGATCCTTGTCGTCGGACGAGCGAAAGACGTGGTCCTCCAACTGCTCCGCGTCCCTTTCGTCTTTCTCGAGATCCGGCAGGCTTGTTCGGTCGAGCTCTGTGAACCGCCCCGAGAACGTCGACCAAAGGATCACTCCCACCGCGAGCAGAAATGCCTCCAGCGCCACGACCGTGCGCTGCCACTGCGCGGCTTCCACCAGCGCGATCGCCACCACTCCCTCGATCGTGAGCAAGAGCAAGAGCCCGCGGCTCATCCCCGGCGTCACCCGGCCGCCGCGGTCGATCAGGAAGATGGCGATTACCGCGAGCGCTCCGAAGAAGCCAAAGATCAGCAACAGCGACGAGCCGATCGCGACGAGTTCTTCTTGGGGGACCACGTTGACTGCCTGGTCCGCCGGCACCTCTGCGGCGAAGAACCGGGACCACACGATCACCGCGCCGGAGAAGGCGACGAAGCCGATCAGCCCGCCCGCGGTGACCAGCACGCCGATGAATTGCTTCGCCGCTGCTTCCAGCAACCCGGCCCAAGAGGACCTCGCCGGGCCTTCCTTCTTCGCTGCTTTCTCGTCTTCCGCCACTGACAACCTCGCGCAGTCCGGGGACCGCCTCGGTGCGGAGGAAAACCTACTTACTCAAACAAATCCTTACAAGTGCCAAATAGAGACAACCAATCAATACTTATCTGTTCGCAGAAGGCTCAGCGAATGTGTTCGTAAATGCTGAACATCGGCAGGTACATCGCGACCACGATGAAGCCGACGATGCCGCCGACGAAGACGATCATGATCGGCTCGATCAAGGCGGTCAGGGCCTTGACCTTTGCGTCGACCTCGGTCTCGTAGAAGTCAGCGATCTTGGAGAGCATGTGCTCGAGCTGGCCGGTTTCCTCACCGACGGCGATCATGTGACCGACCATCGGCGGAAAGATCGGGTTGTCCTCGATCGGGCCGGCAAGCGAGCCACCGCCCTTGACCGACGCGTAGACGTCGTCCATCGCCTGCTCGACGACGATGTTGCCCGCCGTCTCTCCCGTCAGCTTGATCGCCTGCAGCATCGGTACGCCGGAGGAGACGGCGCCGGAGAAGGTGCGCGACCAGCGAGCCAGTGCGACCTTCTGGATCACGTCGCCGATCTTCGCCGGCAGGCGCAGCTTGAAGCGGTCCCAAAGCTCGTGCCCGCGGTCGGTCTTCTTCCATTTGAAGAAGGCGACGAAGGCGAGCACGAGCCCCGGAATCAGGATGTACCAGTAGCCGGTGAGGACGTTGGAGGCGTCGACGCAGATCTGGGTCGGTATCGGCAAGCCGGTGGCTTCTTCGGGATGTTCTTCGGCGAGTTCTTCGAAGATGCCGACGAAAGTCGGGATCACGAAGGCCACGATCGCAATCAGCACCACGGTCGCGAAGCCGAAGACCAGCGACGGGTACATCAGCGCCGATTTGACCTGGCGCCGCAGCCCGTCGGCCTTCTCGACCTGGAAGGCGATTCGGTCCATCGCCTCGTCGAGGCGGCCGGACTGCTCGCCGGAGCGGACCATGGCCCGGAAGAGGCGGTCGAAGACCTTGGGGTAGCGCTCCATCGCCGCCTCGAGGCTGCTACCGGCCTCGACGTCGCCGCGGATTCCCGCAACCGCGGCCTTGATCTGTTCGTCCTGGGTCTGATCCTCGAGGGTCTGCAGGGTGCGCAGCATCGGCATCCCGGAGGCGATCAGGGTGGCGAACTGGCGCGAGAAGATCGCCAGTTCGCGCATGTCGACGCCCTGCCAGCGCTTGAAGATGTCCTCGATCGCAAACGGCTCGTTCTTCTCGCTGACGTCGAGGACGATCAGGCCGCGCTGGCGCAGCTGCTCGGTGACCGAGGCCTTGGACTCGGCGTCGACCTCCCCAGTCGAGGTCGTCCCGGCCAGGTCCATGGCGCGGAAGGAGAACGTTGTCGCTGCGGCAGCCATTGCCCGCTACGCCCCCCCGTTGTAGACAGGAGTCGCCGTGGGCGGCGCGGCGCCATCGGCCGAAGCGGCAACCGCGGCCGGCATCGCCGCCGGAGCCGCCGGCGCTCCGCCCAGCAGGCGGGTGAGCTCCTCGGGCACGCTGCGCGCTGCTCGGCCAGAGAGCGGGTGATCTTCCCCGAGCGCACGAGGCGCGCCAGGTCGGCGTCCATCGTCTGCATCCCGACCGCGCCCGAGGTCTGCAGGGCGGCGTAGATCTGGTGGGTCTTGCCCTCGCGGATCAGGTTGCGGATCGCCGGCGTCGGCACCAGCACCTCGGTGGCGACGACGCGGCCGCGGCCATCGGAGGTCGGCAGTAGCTGCTGGGTGACGATCCCCTGCAGGGCGATCGAGAGCTGCGTCCGCACCTGCCCCTGCTGCTCGGGCGGGAAGACGTCGATGATCCGGTCGACCGTCTGCGCGGTGGACTGGGTGTGCAGGGTGGCGAAGACGAGGTGGCCGGTCTCGGCCGCGGTCAGCGCCGTGGAGATCGTCTCCAGGTCGCGCATCTCGCCGACCAGGATCACGTCGGGGTCCTCTCGCAGGGCGGCGCGCAGGCCGAGTGAGAAGTCCTCGGCGTCGGAGCCGATCTCGCGCTGGTTGACGATCGAGCGCTTGTGCGTGTGCAGGAACTCGATCGGGTCCTCGATCGTGAGGATGTGGTCCTCGTGCTCTTCGTTGATCACGTCGAGCATCGCCGCCAGCGTCGTGCTCTTGCCCGAGCCGGTCGGCCCGGTGACGAGGACGAAGCCGCGCGGTTTCGCGGTCAGCTCGCGCAGCACCTGCGGCACCCCCAGCGTGTCGAGGGCGGGGATGTCCTGCGGCACGAGGCGGAAGGCGGCGCTGACCGAGCCGCGCTGGAAGAAGCAGTTGACGCGGAAGCGGGCGACGCCGGGGATCGCGTAGGCGAAGTCGAGCTGCTTGTGATTCTCGAAGCGCTTGCGCTGGTCGTCGTTGAGGATCGAGTAGACGACGTCGCGGGTCTGCTGCCCGGTCAGCACCGGGAAGCCGTCCATCGGCTGGATCTTGCCCTTGTCGCGGATCGCCGGCGGAAAGCCTGCCGTGATGTGGACGTCGGACGCACGCGCCTCGACCATGCGGCGCAGCACCTCGGAGAAGTCGAAATCATGCTGTGACACGGAGCACCTCCTCGAGGCTTGTGACCCCGGCTCGAATCTTTACGACGCCGTCCTCACGCAAGGTGAGCATTCCCTCTTCGCGGGCGACGGCGGCGATTTCCGTCTCCGCCGCGCGAGCGATCGTCATCTCCTTCAGACGCTCGCTCAGGCTCATCACCGAGTAGATCCCGACCCGGCCCTTGTAGCCGCTGTTGTTGCAGCGGCCGCAGCCGGCCGGCTCGTAGGCCTCGACCTCGGTGCCGATCTTGATCCCGGCCTCTTGCAGCGCTGCGACCGGGACGATCGTGCGCCGCTTGCAGTTCGGGCAGAGCTTGCGGGCGAGGCGCTGGGCGACGACGCAGTCGACGGCGGAGGCGGTGAGGAAGGTCTCGATCCCCATCTCGTTGAGGCGGGCAATCGCCCCCGGGGCATCGTTGGTGTGCAGCGTGGTCAGCATCATGTGGCCGGTCAGCGCGGCCTCGATCGCGATCCGCGCCGTCTCGGCGTCGCGGATCTCGCCGACCATGACGATGTCGGGGTCGGCGCGCAGCATCGAGCGCAGGCCGCGAGCGAAGTCGAGCCCGGCCTTGCGGTTGACGTTCATCTGGTTGACGCCGGGGATGCGGAACTCGACCGGGTCCTCGATCGTGATGATCTTCTTCTCGATCTCCGTTCAGCTCGGCCAGGGCGGCGTAGAGGGTGGTCGACTTTCCGGAGCCGGTCGGCCCGGTGACGAGGACCGCGCCGTAAGCCTGGTGGAAGGCGTCCTCGAAGCGGGCGCGAGCGGAGCCGTCCATGCCGAGGTCGTCGAGCGAGCGCTGGGCGTTGCCCTCGTCGAGGATGCGGATCGTCGCCCCCTCGCCGCGCGAGGTGGGCAGGGTGGTTACGCGAAGGTCGATGCGGCGCTCCTCGACCGAGACGCTGACGCGCCCGTCCTGCGGCACCCGCTTCTCGGCGATGTCGAGCTCGCTCATGATCTTCAGCCGCGAGATCACGGCGCTGATCATTCGTTTCGGCACGTGGGCGGACTCCTTCAGCACGCCGTCGACGCGGAAGCGGATCCGCAGCTCGCCCTCTTCGGGCTCGAGGTGGATGTCGGAGGCCCCCTCCCCCACCGCCTGGGCGAGGATGCTGTAGACGAGCTTGATCACCGGCGCGTCCTCGGCGCCGGCCTGCATCTCGCTGACTTCGGCGAGCCCTCCGTCTTCGGCTTCTTCGACCTCCTCGACCCGGTGCGCCTCCTCGACGATCGCCTCGGCAGCGGCGCTCTGCAGGGTGCCGAGACGGCCCAGCAGCGACTCGACGTCTTCCTCGGCGGCAACGGCGATCTGGCAGTCGAGGCCGGTGGCGATCTGGATGTCGTCGACGGCAAGCACGTTGGCCGGGTCGACGGCCGCGACGAGCAGCGTTTTCTGGTCGACGAAGCCGACCGGGACGGCCTTGTAGCGGCGCGCCATCGTCACCGGGAAGAGAGCGGCCGCGGCAACGTCGACCGGGTAGGTGGCGAGGTCGACGTGGTCGAGCCCGTAGCGCTCAGCCGTCGCCCGCGAAAGCTGCTCGGCGCTGATCGCGCCCTGCTCTACCAGCAGCGCCTCGGGCGGCCGGCCCGCGGTGCGCGAAGCCTCGACCGCGGCCTGCACCGTCTCCGCCGAGGCGTACCCCAGCTCGACCAGGACGTCGGTGATGAAGCCGCGCGAGTGGCCGCGATGCTGGGGCGGGGTAAGCCCCGGCGTGCCCTGCGCCTCCGGGCCCGGCATTGCCGGAGCAGCGGAGCCGCCCGAGTCGGGGACCGGGCGCAGGTGCATCGGGTAAGGAGGTCTCTCGGCGCTCATCAGCCGGCCTCAGTCCGGGTGGTAGGTGACTTCGCGGCCGTGGTAGTTGGCGTCGAGGACCGCCTGCACGACGCTCTGCGGCGTCTGCACGCCGTAGTCGACGCTGGCCTGCGGCGTGCCGCCGCTGAGCTTCTTCGGCTTCATCACGACCAGGGCCGGCACCCGGTTGACGTCGAGGCCGACCGTGATCGCCGCGTAGCGGGCGATTTCCTCGGCCGGGACGATGAAGAGCGAGACATCCTGAAAGGGCGCCAACAGGAGCGGAGGAGCGAGCGGTATAGGCGTCGTCGATGCCGCCCTTGTGCGACGATCAGCAGCACCACCGTCTTGCCCGATTCATAGGCGGCGGTGAGCCGCCTCGGCGGTGGCGGGGCGGGCACCGAAGTGGGCATTGCGGTCGCGGTAGGTTCGGCGACAGCCCCTTCTTCGAGCGATTCGACCGCGCCTTCGACCGCTTCGCCGGGCGTGGAGCCGGTCGCGGTGACGCCATTGACGGTGGCAACCGTTTCTCCCGACGCCGCTTCTTCTTCTTCGCCGCCGGAGCTGCCGATGAACATCACGACCGCAACGACGACGAGGATCAGGATCGAGGCCGACCTGGGCGATGGGGTTCTCGTTCAGCTTCTCCCTCACGAGGCCACCGGCTCGTCTGCCGAGCTGCTCGATCCCGCTCGCCCGCTGGCCACCCGCGGCCAGCATCAGTTTGAAGTCGTGCGGGCTGGAGGCGTACTCGAGCGCGACCTCCTCGCTCACCTTGCCCTCCATCACGTAGCGCAGCAGCGACTGGTCGAAGGTGCACATGCCGTAGTACTCGCCCTCGCCGATGACTTCGGTGATCTTGCCCGTTTCTTCGGGGTTGAGGATCAGGTCCTGGACGCGGCCGGTGACGACCATCACCTCGGCCGCGGCGACGCGGCCGTCGCCGGTCACGTCGGGGACGAGGCGCTGGGCGATCGCCCCCCTCAGGGTCGAGGCCAGCATCACCCGCGCCTGCTGCTGCAGGTGGGGCGGGAAGAAGTCGACGATGCGGTTGATCGTCTCGGTCGCGTCGAGGGTGTGGACCGTGGAGAGCACGAGGTGGCCGGTCTCGGCGGCGGAGAGCGCCGTGCGCACGGTCTCCTCGTCGCGCATCTCGCCGATCAGGATCACGTCGGGGTCCTGGCGCAGGACCCGCCGCATCGCCCGCCCGAAGCTGACTGTGTCGGAGCCGACTTCGCGCTGGTTGACGATCGAGCGCTTGTCTTCGTGCAGGTACTCGATCGGGTCCTCGAGCGTGACGATGTGCTGCGCCCGGGTCTGGTTGATGTGGTCGATCATCGCCGCCAGCGTCGTGCTCTTGCCCGAGCCGGTGGTGCCGGTGACGAGGACGATTCCGCGCGCCTCTTCGGCCAGGCTGGTGACGACCGGGGGCAGGCCGAGCTGCTCGACCGAGCGGATCTCGAAGGGGATCGCGCGGCAGACGATCGAGATCGAGCCGCGCTGTTTGAAGGTGTTGACGCGGAAACGCGCCAGGCCCGGGATCGAGTAGGCGAAGTCGGCCTCGCCGTCCTCGCTCGAACTCGCTCAGCGAGCGGGCCTCGGCCATGTCGCGGAAGGCCTTCTCGCGTGTCCTCGGCGGAGAGCGGCTGGTAGCCCTCGAGGTGCGCCAGTTCGCCGTGCATACGGGCGATCGGCGGCGCCCCGACCTTGACGTGAAGGTCGGACCCCTCACGCTCGATGAGCGTGCGCAGCGCTGTATCGATGTCGAACATCCCGACCTGTATCGGCCGGGATGTCCGTACTCCTTAGCCCTGAAGCGGGATCAGGTGACCTCGCGCAGCTTCTGCGCTTCGCCGAGCTGCTGCAGCTTCTTCAGGCGCTGGTTCTCGATCTGGCGGATGCGCTCGCGGGTGACGTTGAAGGTCCGCCCGACCTCGTCGAGCGTGCGCGGGTGCTCGCCGCCGAGGCCGTAGCGCAGCTCCAGAACGCGGCGCTCGCGGTAGGAGAGGTTCTCCAGCGCCTCCTTCAGCGCCTCTTTGGTCAGCAGGTCCGCCGCCCGGTCGAAGGGCGACTCGGCCTTCTCGTCGGCGATGAACTGACCGAACTCCGACTCCTCCTCGTCGCCGACCGGCTTCTCCAGCGAGACCGGCGCCTGGGCGGAGCGCTTGATCGAGTCGACCTCCTCGGGGTCGATCCCGGTGACGTCGGCGATCTCCTCCGGGGTCGGCTCGCGGCCCAGCTCGGTGACCAGCTTGCGCTCGGCACGGCCGATCTTGTTCAGCTTCTCGACCACGTGGACCGGGATGCGGATCGTCCGTGCCTTGTCGGCGAGCGCGCGGGCGATCGCCTGGCGGATCCACCAGGTCGCGTAGGTCGAGAACTTGAATCCCTTGCGGTAGTCGAACTTCTCCGCCGCGCGGACCAGGCCCAGCGTGCCCTCCTGGATCAGGTCGAGGAAGGGCAGGCCCTGGTTGCGGTAGTTCTTGGCGATCGAGACGACCAGGCGCAGGTTCGACTCGACCATTTTCTGCTTCGCGTCGAGGTCGCCGCGCTCGATCCGCTTGGCGAGTTCGACCTCCTCCGCGGCGGTCAGCAGGCGGACCTTGCCGATGTCCTTGAGGAACAGCTGCAGGCTGTCCGTGGTCATGTCCGGTTTCAGGTCGAGCGCGGCTTTCTGGCGGCGCCGGCCTTTTTTGCCGGTGTCGATCGGCAGCGCTTCCGCCGCCGCTTTCTGGGCCGGGTCCATGTCCTCGACCAGCTCGATGCCCGACTTCTCGAGGTGCCCGTAAAGGTCCTCGACATCGGACTCGTCGAGATCGACCTCCGAGACCGCGGAGGCGACGTCGCCGAAGGTCAGCACCCCAAGCTGCTGCCCTCTAGTTATGAGGCCTTTGACCTCCTCCAGCTCCTGAAGCTCAGCTACCAGCATGCGTCTACTCTCGTTTCCTTGCGCTCGAAATTTTAGTCCTGCCCACAGAAATACCATCGCGGGGCGAAAAGTCGCGAAAAAACGGACCGGCGAACCGGTCCGCGAAGCCAACTAGTCTGCGCTGCACTGCCCCAGGACGGCGTCTCGGTACTGCTCAAACGTCTGTTCGCATGATAATCGCTTCAGTTTCTGAAGTCAATGCCCAAATCGATGCGACATCCCCGTCCCTGGCTGAGCGCCTTCTGGCAGCGCGCCTACCGCGAGAACGTCACCGGGCTCTCGGCGATGGTCGCCTACAACCTGATGCTGGCGGTCTTCCCCTTCGCCCTGCTCGTGCTCTTCGTCTTCGGCCAGGTGCTGAAGATCGGTGGGGTCGAGTCGAGCGTACTCAACGATTTGCAGCGCCTTTTCCCCAACGTCGAGCAGGGCACGCTGACCGACGTGCTCAACCGGATCGAGGAAAACTCGACCACGATTGGGATCGCCGCCTTCTTCGGCTCGCTCTGGATCGGCGCCTCCTTCTGGGGCGCGATGGACACCGCCTTCTGCCGCATCTACCACGTCGAATGCCGCGGTTGGGTCGAGCAGAAGCGCTTCTCCTTCGCGATGCTGGCTGTCGTCCTGCTCTTCATCGCCGCCAGCATCTTCCTGCCGGCGATGGAGAGCGCGCTCGTCTCCAGCACCGACCGGCTCCCCTTCGGGCTCTCCGACATCAAGGTGATCGACACGACGCTGCTGCTCGGCGCCGCGATCCTGATCACCTTCCTGATCTGCTGCGTGATCTTCTGGGCGGTGCCGAAGGGCCACATGCCCTGGCGGGCGGTCTGGCCGGGGGCGATCTTCGTCACCGTCGGCGCCGGCGTCGCCAACTGGCTCTTCCCGATCTACCTCTCCAACGTCTCCAGCCTCTCCCGCTTCGGCTCGACCCTGGGCTTCATCCTGATCGCGCTGCTCTGGTTCTACGTGCTCAGCCTGGCGCTGATGGCAGGGGCAGTGATCAACTCGCTACGCCACGAGCTGCACGACACCGGCGAGATGCCCTACGCGGCCTCAAGCACCGTGGATCGCTCCGGCGACTGCGGCTGCGCCGACTCGGCAAGCTCGCGCTGACCGGAGACTGAGAACGCGGCACTCGACGGCTCGGTCAAGCCGAAATAGGAGAGCGATAGCTTCGTCAACTCCGGCTGAAGCCTTGGCAGATCGCTGGTTTCTCCGGCCAGAACCACTTGCTTGATGCGGGAGACGATTGCGCCGACGATTGCCGGCTCAAGGGCTGGCCGTGGCTTGGTGGCATCGGGTTTGCCAACTACCGCCAGCTGCAGAAGACGGCCGTATCGGTCCAACCACTCGTGGTGGCGAGTTGCGATCGCCCCTCCCGCGGAAGGTGCCTCGACAATCGTCAGATGGGCAAGGTCGGGCTCGGCAGCAAGCAGATCCAGGCCCGCTTCCAAGGCGCCGCCGATCCGCTCGACGGGCCCCGAGCGTGTGTAGCAGCGGAAGGTGAGGACGCCGAGCAGTCGCTCCTGGACAATCTCGTAGGCCATCGCGAAACATTCACGCTTGTCGGCAAACTGCTCGTAGAACGAGTTGCGCCGAACCTGCGCCAGCCTGACGATGTCCTCCACGGTCGTCTGCTCAAAGCCGTTTTCCGCTACCGCGCAAGGCAGCGCGGCAAGCAGTCGCCGCCGCTGGTCGGCGGCCACGGCATCGCCCGAGGTTGGCTGCGTCCCGCGGGGCGGCGGCGATTCAACTGGTTGTTGCTGCGGGGTATTGGCATCTTTCACGGTTTTGGTACGAAGAGATTCTAACAAAGAACGGACTAGTTCCATGCTATAAACTTTTGGCCCAGTCCTCCACGTCGCAGAGAATGCCAGCGCTCAAAAACAGGGCGCACTGACAGGCCCCGGCGTGGTATGTGCGAGGCAGCTGATCGCGGGGGAATCGCCCTCCCGGCTGGCGGCCGCCCTTCGGTGGGCAGGCCGGCAACCGCCGGCAGAGTGTCACGTCCCATTGCCCTCCCGGTGAGGCCAAAGTTTTGAACAACACCGAAAAAGGCGAGCGTCAGACGGCGCAAAGGTTGACGAGGTTCGGAGCGGGCAGCGACGGCGGAGCCCTGGCCGGACCCAGCGTTCTAACCCCGAGCGTTCCCCCCGACATCAGCGCCCGCGCTCAGCAACAGCGCATCCTCGAGGCGATGGCGAAGAGTGTCGCCGAGAAGAGCATCTCGACGACCACCATCGCTGACATCGTCGGCTGCGCGAGCATCTCTCGGGCAACTTTCTACAAACACTTCACCAACAAGCGGGAGTGCTTCTACGCCACCGCCGACGCCTTCCTGGAGGAGCTTCAGAGCGCCGCCGTGATCGCCTACACGCGCAGTGAGGACTCACCGATGGCTTCGGTCCGCGACGTGATTGCGGCCTTGCTCGAGCTTCTCGCGGCCAAACCCGATCACACCAAGCTGCTGCTTGTAGAGGCGCCCATCGTCGATCCCGAGATTGTCCGTCGCTACCGGAATTTCGCCATCGGTGCCCTGAAAAAGCAGCTTGCGGCCAAGGACGGCACTCGGCGATCTGAGGCAGATCCCGAAATCGCCTTTGGACGAGCAAAGGTCCTGATCGCGGACTACGTTGCCGCCGGGCAGGTCGACGACCTGCCCTCACTACTGCCGGATCTGCTCTACATCGCCCTGCTTCCCTACGTCGGGCGGGAGACGGCGCTGGAGCAGGCACGACTCAGTCGATGAGCCGGCCAGCGGACGCCGAACCGCCCAGGCTCACCTCGGTTGGCGATCCACCCGCGGATCTGCACCTTTGGAAGCTCCCCCGGGGGCGCCACGGCCTTCCCCGCGAGGTGGTCGCCCGGTCCCAGCGCGAGCGGCTGCTGGCGGCGGTCGTCCGCGTGACCGCGACCAAGGGCTACCAGGCGAGCTCGATCGCCGACGTCCTCAAAGAGGCCGGAGTCGGCAGGGAGACCTTCTACAAACACTTCAAGGACAAGGAAGACTGCTTTGTCACGGCAAACGACGTGCTTGTGGCCGAGCTCGAGGCCGCAGTCAAGAATGCTTACGAGCAACCGGGATCGTGGCCGGAGAGAGTGCGCCGCGGCCTCGCCGTGACGCTGGAGTGGTTCGCCGCCGGCCCCGAAGTCTCGCGCGTGATGATGATCGAGATGGGGACCGTCGGGCCGATCGCCAGCGCCCGTTTCCGGGAAACCTTCGGCCGCTTCACGGCCCTGCTTGACGATGGCCAGGAATTCGTCGACGGCGCCCCTGGACTGCCCAACCTCGCGAACATCGCCGGCGGAGCGGTGTTTGCCCGCGTCTATGAAGAGGTGGCGCTCGGCAATGCCACGAACCTCCCGCACCTGCTGCCCCAGCTCACCTTCGAGCTGCTGCTCCCTTACCTCGGCGAAGAGGAAGCTGCGGCGGAGCGCGATGCCGCGGCCGCGGAACTGTCCGCAGGCCGATCGGCCTGAGCCGCGCGGGCTCAGCCGTAGCGCTCGCCGATGACCGCTCGCAGCTTGGAGCGGTCGTGGCGGGCGTGGACGCGCCGGACGGTGCCCGAGCGTGAGCGCATCACCAGCGATTCGGTGGTGGCGCCGGGGCCGCGGTAGCGGACCCCCTGCAGCACGTCGCCGTCGGTGACGCCGGTGGCGGAGAAGAAGACGTCCTCGCCGGAGCAGAGGTCGTTGGCGGTGAGGACAAGGTCGAGGTCATAGCCGGCGTTCACCGCCGCGCTGCGCTCCTCGTCGTTGCGGGGCCAGAGGCGACCGAGCAGCTGGCCGCCCATCGACTTCAGCGCCGCCGCCGAGAGCACGCCCTCGGGGGTGCCGCCGATGCCCCAGAGCAGATCGACCGGGGATCGTTCGCTGACCGCGAGCAGCGCCGCCGAGACATCGCCGTCGCTGATCAGGCGCAGGCGGGCGCCCGCCTCGCGCACTTCGCCCATCGCCTCCTCGTGGCGCGGCCGGTCAAGCATGACCACGGTTACGTCGCCGACGCTCTCCCCCTTGCGCTCGGCGATCAATTTCAAGGTCTCGGGCAGGGGGCGATCGAGGTCGAGCAGGTCGGCGATCTCTTCGCCGCCGGCCATCTTTTCCATGTAGACGCAAGGCCCGGGGTCGAACATCGAGCCGCGCTCGGCCAGGGCGATCACGGCCAGCGCACTGGGCATGCCGCGGGCGCAGAGTGTGGTCCCCTCCAGAGGATCAACCGCGATGTCGACGACTGGCGGGCTGCCGTCGCCGATCTGCTCGCCGTTGAAGAGCATCGGCGCCTCGTCCTTCTCGCCCTCGCCGATGACGACGACGCCGTCCATCGCAACGGTGTCGAGGACAAAGCGCATCGCGTCGACAGCGGCGCCATCGGCGGCTAGCTTGTCGCCACGGCCGACCCAGCGTGCGGCGGCAAGCGCCGCGGCCTCGGTGACGCGGACGAGCTCCAGCGCCAGGTTGCGGTCCGGCTTTATCGCGGGGGTTCCCTCCATCGCCCGGCAGCCTATTCGATGATTCCGGTGCGCCTTATCCCCGATATACGGGGATAAGGCGCACCGGAACACGTACGGGGGTAGGGTGCGGTTATGGGTGGACGCTGGGGATTGACCTTGCCTTTGCCGGGCACCTCGCTTTCGGCTCACGAGGAGCTGGTCAAACAGGCCGAGGCGCTTGGCTACACCGACTTCTGGAGTGGTGAGACGAACGGTCCCGACGGTTTCACGCCGCTGGCGCTGAGCGCCGCCTGGACCGAGCGAGCGCGGCTCGGGACCGGGATCGTCGGCGTCTTCCAGCGCGGCCCCGCGCTCCTGGCCCAGGAGGCCGCGGCCCTTGCCGACGCCTCCGACGGCCGCTTCGTGCTTGGCATCGGCTCCTCCTCGGACCGGATCGTCGAAGGTTGGAACGGCATCCCCTTCGAGCGGCCGTTGAGCAGGGTGCGGGAGACGCTCGAGTTCCTGCGCACGGCGCTCGAGGGCGAGCGCACGGCCAGCGGCTTCAAACTCGAGAGCGCGCCGGCGCAGCGAGTGCCGATCGTGCTGGCGGCGCTGCGCGGCAAGATGCTCGAGCTGGCGGTCGAGCGCGCCGACGGCGCCTTCACCAACTTCCTGCCCCTCGGCGGCCTGCCCAAGGTGACGGCGCAGCTCGATGGCGCGCCCGATGGCTTCGAGCTGCTCTGCCGCTTCTTCTGCCTGCCCGGCGAGCGCGAGGCGGTCGAGCCGCTGGCCCGCTTCATGTTCTCCTCCTACATCACCGTGCCCGTCTACGCCGCCTTCTACCGCTGGCTCGGCTACGGCGAGGAGATCGACGCAATGGTCGCGGCCTGGGAGAGCGGCGACCGCCAGGCAGCGGCAGCGGCAGCGCCCTGGAAGCTGATCGAGGCGATGTTCATCTTCGGCTCACCGGACGAGATGAAGGAGCGCATCGGCGCCTTCGTCGAGGGCGGCATCACGCTGCCGATCCTCACCCCGATCACGACGCCCGACAAGCTCGGCGATCTGATCGGCGCGCTCGCGCCGGCCTGATTAGCCCTTTTCAGCGCGGGTACCAGGGTCTTTCAGGCAGGAAATGGGAGTAGGTACGGAGGGAACCATGGCCGAGACGAAAACGCGCGCTTCGAACGCGCGCAGCAAAACGCCAAAACGCAAAGCTGCGAAAGCACGCAAATCGAGTGTGGCGAAATCGTCGAACGGAGCGAGCGCTTCGCGGGCGACGAAATCGCGAGTGTCGAAAGCAAAAGGCTCGTCGCGATCGAAAAACGGAACCGCCCGGGTGGATGCCGCCCGCAACGCAGTCGAGGAGACCGCGAAGCACGCAGGACATTCGGTTGGCGATGTCGCGAGCAGCGCCGGCCGGGTCGCATCCAAGGCAAGAACTCCGTTGCTTGCCAGTGGGGCGGCGATCGCCGGAGTGGCCGGCGGCATTGCGCTGGGGTCACGACAGACGCGCCGTTCAAGGCTGCAACGCAGGCCCAAGGTGAAGATCGGGCCCAAGGTGAAGATCGATTCACACGATCTCGCCAAGGCGGCAAAAGAGGTCGGACAGTTCGGCATGGATGTCGGGCAGCTGGCATCGGAGCTGCGCAGGAACCGCGAGGCCGCTGGTGGGGCGAAACGCCGTTCGCCGATCGAGGTGGTTCTGCAGGGCCTGACGAACCGAGACCGCGGCTCCTGAGGGCTACAGAGGCCGGGCGAGGCTGAGCGCGTAGTCGCAGTCGGCGTCGGTGAACCAGCCGCTGATCGCCAGGCCGGCCTCTGCATAGACCTTGGTGAGCCGCTCGTAGGTGAACTTGGAGGAGATCTCGGTCCGCATCTCCTCGCCGCGGGCGAAGCTGACCTCCAGGTCGAGCCCCTCGAGCCGGATCGTCTGCTCCTCCAAGCGAGCGCAGGCGAATGTCCATGCGCGCCTCCTCGGCGTCGTAGGTGGCGACGTGCTTGAAGGCGTCAAGATCGAAGTCGGCGCCGAGCTCACGGTTCAGCACCTGCAGGACGTTCTTGTTGAACTCAGCGGTGACGCCGCTGGCGTCGTCGTAGGCGGCCTCGAGCCGATCGTGCGCCTTGACCAGATCGGTGCCGAGCAAGAGGCGATCGTTCGGCCCCATCAGGGCGGCGAGGCGGGTGAGAAAGTCGCGCCGGGCCGCGGGGTAGAGGTTGCCGATCGTGCCGCCGAGGAAGGCGATCAGGCGACCGCCCTCGCCGTCGGGGATGCGCTCGAGGTCGTGCTCGAAGTCGCAGACGAGGCCGCGCACGGCGAGGCCCGGGTACTCCCCGACCAGCGCCTCGGCAGTCTCGTGGGTGATCTGCTCGGAGATGTCGACCGGGACGTAGGTCTGCAGGCAGCCGGCATCGCGCATCGCGCTGAGCAGGTGGCGGGTCTTTGCCGCCGAGCCGGAGCCGAGCTCGACCAGCGTCTGCGGCCGGCCGGCGGCGGCAACGATCTCGCCGCTGCGCTCGGCGAGGATCGAGCGCTCGGCCCGGGTCGGGTAGTACTCGGGCAGCTCGGTGATCTGCTCGAACAGTTGCGAGCCGCGCTCGTCGTAGAAGTACTTCGGCGCCAGCTCCTTGGGCTCGGTCGAGAGTCCGGCGCGAACATCGCGTCGCATCGTCGCGGCGGCGTCGGCAGCGAGGTGGACCTCGATCGCGATCATGCGTCCCTCGCGCAGCGGATGCCGGAGAAGATCTGGCGCCGCTCGGGCAGGTCCCAGTTGCGAAAGCTCGGCCGCATCACGCTCCCGTGGGTCGCCCAGGAACCGCCGCGCAGCACCTTGTAGGCGTCGCCGAAGAAGACCTCCGAGTACTCGCGGTAGGGGAAGGCCCTGAAGCCGGGATAGGCGAGGAAATCGGAGGAGGTCCACTCCCAGGCCTGGCCGACTCCGTCGAGGTCGGCGCAGGCGACCTCCCACTCCTGCTCGCTCGGCAGCCGCTTGCCAGCCCAGCGGGCGAAGGCATCGGCCTCGTGCCATGAGACATGGAGGACGGGATGGGCAGAAATGACTGGGTCGCGACCCGCCATTGTCGTCAGCACCCATCCCCCGTCGTCGCGCTCCCAGTACAGCGGGGCCTCGGCGCCGGTCTCCTCCATGAACTGGAGATACGTGCCATTGCTGACTGGAGTTCGATCTATTTCGATTGGGGCGAGCTCAACCGTGTGGCGGGCGCGCTCGTTGTCGTAGGCGAAGCCACGGTCGGGAGCGCCGATCTCATGCTCCCCCCCATCGATCTTGATCATCTCCGGACCAGGGGACTCGGTTGCCGAGGGACCAAGTTCGATCTCATCGTTCTCATAGTCCTCGACCAGTTGCAGGAGCTGCAGCATCGTCTCGTTGTGCTGCAGCTCGTGGGCGAGCAGCATCTCGTAGACGAAGCCTTCGCGCAGCAGGGGGTCCTCTGCCTCGGGGCTGAGGTCGACCTCCTCAAGCACCTCGAGCGTGCGCTCGCGCACGTCGGCGAGGTAGGCGCGCAGCTCGGCGTCGCGCAGGATCGGCAACTCGCCGCGCGTCTTGCGCGGGTTCTCGATCGCGTCGTAGAAGCGGCCGAGCTCACCGTGCAAGGGCTCACGGCCGCCGATCGTCTGCACCAGCCAGAGCTCCTCGAAGTTGGCGATGTGGCCAAGGTCCCAGGCCAGCGGGCTGAGGATCGGCGAGTAGACGCGGTTGAGCTGCTCGTCGTCGAGTGGCTTGATCAGCTCGAGAGTGCGTGTGCGCGCCTCGCCGAGGCGTTCCACGATGGCGCTCTTGGTGCTCGACTTCACCTCGGTCGCGATTGCAAAACCCTAGCGAGGTCTGATTACCGGGGTGTGAACTGGGTGTTCCGTCCGCCTCCGTCAACTGCATCAAATTCCCCATCTAGCAGGATCGGAATTTGATGCAGTTCGGCTGTGTAGGGTGCGCGCCGTGGAGATTGCGGGCAAGAGCGCGCTGGTTGCCGGCGGAGCGTCGGGGCTTGGCGAGGCGACGGCGCGGGTGCTGGTCGAGGCCGGCGCAGCGGTGACTATCGCCGATCTCAACGCCGAGAAGGGCGAGGCGCTGGCGGCGGAGCTCGGGCCGGGCGCCACCTTCGTCGAGGCCGACGTGACCGACGAGGACGCGGTTTCGGCCGCGGTCGAGCGCGCCGCGACCCACGACGACGGGCTGCGGATCTCGGTCTGCTGCGCCGGGATCGGCTGGGCCGAGCGGGTCGCCCACAAACGCGGCCCCCACAACCTCGAATTCTTCTCCAACGTGGTCAAGGTCAACCTGATCGGCAGCTTCAACGTGCTGCGCCTGGCGGCCGCGGCGATGAGCGAGAACGAGCCCGACGCTGAGGGTGAGCGCGGCGTCTGCATCAACACCGCCTCGATCGCCGCCTACGACGGCCAGATCGGCCAGATCGCCTACGCGGCCTCGAAGGGCGGCATCGTCGGCATGACGCTGCCGGCGGCGCGCGACATGGCCGGCCGCGGCGTCCGCGTGATGACGATCGCCCCAGGCCTCTTCGACACCCCCCTGCTCGCCGCGCTGCCCGAGGAGGCCCGCACCGCCCTCGGCGCCGGCATCCCCTTCCCCTCGCGCCTCGGCCGTCCCGAGGAGTACGCCCAGCTGGTCACCCAGATCGTCGCCAACCCGATGCTCAACGGCGAGACGATCCGCCTCGACGGCGCCCTGCGAATGCCGCCGAAGTAGGAGCACGAGCGAACGGAACGTTATGCATGTCAGCCATGCATAACGTTCCGTTCGTCGTTAGTCGGTGCCCTCGGCCTCCGGATCGCGCCAGACGCGCTTGCGCCACGGCGGGTTGATCGCGAAGCGGGCGTCGCTGGTCGTGGCGATCGGCTCCAACGGGATCAGGTGGACACGGTTGCCCGCGGTCAGGCGGTCGATGTCGCGAACGTCGAAGGCGTTGCCGGCGTGGCTGCCGCCGGAGACGAAGAGGAGGTGCGTCTCGGGTCCCCAGCCGTCGGTGGGCCGGATGCCAGTGGCTTCGGCGAGGCCCCTGAGCGCCCCGGCGCCGATGTCCGAGCCCCAGTTGGCCGTGCCCTCCTCGTAGTTGTAGCCATCGTGCGAGGAGGCGCGCTCGTCGGCGCTGCCGTCGGGCCGGATGCGAATCTGGACGCCCTCCCAGTCGTCTGCGTGGTAGCCCTCTTCGCCCGCGACCGGAACACTTCGCAGCGTCGCCGAGTCTGCGTAGTAGGTCCAGTACTGGACGTAGAGATTGCCTGCGCGTTTGCCGGAGCAGTTCGCACCGGCGGCTTCGGAGATCCCCGCCACGCCGGGCCGGCAATCGACGACGTGGACGAAGGCGGAGACGGGCAGGCCGGCATCGGTGCGGCGCACGTAGCCATATTCGGCGCCGTCACCGCAGGCGGTGCTTCGACAACGGCGGAAATCGACCGGCACTGCGTGCGAACCCCGCTCGAAGAGCAGCGACGGCATGTGTTCGCGAACCAGCTGGCCCACTTCGGTCCCGTAGGCCGCGATCAGAACCGGCTCGCCACCACCGCAGCTATCTGCCAACGAGGCTGCGCAGAGAATTCGCGAGGCGATTGCTCTTGCCAGTGAAGTCCCCGGCACCCTCACGCCAGCAGTCAGCAAGCCGACTGCGAGGAGGGCAACCAAGAGCAGCAGGCCAACCCACTCGACCGTCCCCTGCCCGCGCTCTGACCCCCACATGGAGATCTAAGGAATTTCAGGCTGTTTTTCTCCCCCCAAATTGAGCCTGTCTCGGTGAGCTGGTGTGCGTGGCTGGCGGCGCCGGACCAAGCGAGGCAAGGACGCAGGGAGGCCGAATAGCAGCGCTATTCGGCCGACTGAGGACGCCGCATCGCGCCGGTCCGCCGCCGCCAGACGCGTGCGACAGGTTGCCGAGACAGGCGCTACAGGTTTTGGATCTCCGCGGCTATATCCGCCGCGGCCTTCTTCGCATCATCGAAGAGCATCGAAGTGTTGGCCTCGTAGAAAAGGTCGTTGTCGATGCCGGCGAAGCCGGGGCTGAGCGAGCGCTTGATCACGATCACCTGCTGGGCTTGGTCGACCTCGATGATCGGCATCCCGGCGATCGGGCTGTCGGGATCGTTCTTGGCCGCCGGGTTGGTGACGTCGTTGGCCCCGACCACGACCGCGACATCGGTGCGCGGCATTTCGGGGTTGATCTCCTCCATCTCCTTGAGCTGCTCGTAGGGCACGTCGGCCTCGGCCAGCAGCACGTTCATGTGGCCCGGCATGCGGCCGGCGACGGGATGGATCGCGTAGTTGACGGTGACGCCGCGCTTTTCGAGCTCGTCGCCGACCTCCTTGATCGCGTGCTGAGCCTGGGCGACGGCGAGGCCGTAGCCGGGCACGATCACGACCGAGTCGGCGTAGGCGAGCTTGATCGCCGCGTCCTGGGCGCCGATCGAGACGTGCGGGCGTTCCTCAGTACTGCCAGCGGCCCCGCCCGCAGGCGCGCCACCGAAGCCGGCAAAGAGCACGTTGGCGACCGAGCGGTTCATCGCGGTCGCCATCTCCATCGTCAGGATCGTTCCCGAGGAGCCGACCAGGGTTCCGGCGACGATCAGGGCGACGTTGTCGAGGGCGAAGCCGGCCGCCGCGGCGGAGAGGCCGGTGAAGGCGTTGAGCAGCGAGATCACGACCGGCATGTCGGCGCCGCCGATCGGCAGCACGACGAGGTTGCCGAGCAGCCCGGCGGCGAGCAGGATCCCGATGAAGATCGCCTGGTTGGGATCGTCGTTGTTGACCGCGATGCTGACGCAGGCGGCGAGAATCCCGACCAGCAGCACGACGTTGATCACCTGCTGTCCCGGAACCGCGAGCGGGCGGGTTGGGATCAGGTCCTGAAGCTTGGCGAAGGCGATGTTCGAGCCCCAGAAGGAAATCGAGCCGACGACGGCGGCGAAGAGGACCGGGATCAGCGTGTCGAGCGGGATCGTCTCGCCGAGTGAGATCCCGTGGCGGATCTCCGACCAGGCGATCAACGCCACCGCGCCGCCGCCGACGCCGTTGTAGAGCGCCACCATCTGCGGCATCTCGGTCATCTTCACCCGCACTGAGGCGATCACGCCGACGGCGGTGCCGATGCCGAGCCCGAGCGCGATCAGGCCCCAGTTGCCGACCCCGTCGAGCAGCAGCGTGGTGACGACGGCGACCGCCATGCCCACCGCGGCAACCAGGTTGCCCTGCTTGGCAGTGGTCGGGTGAGTACCGCGTTTGACGCCGAGGATGAAGAGCGAGAAGGCGACGATGTAGAGCGCGGTGGCTGCGTCGCCGCCCGGCTTGAGCACGGCCTCGGCGATCATTTGCCGGCCTTCCCGTCAGCCTCGGCCTTGGGTTTCGGCTTTTTCGAGAACATGCCGAGCATGCGGTCGGTGACCATGAAGCCACCGACGATGTTGATCGCGCCGAAGGCGATCGCGATCGTGCCGATCACGTACTCGAGCGGGTCGTTGGCGTAGCCGACGACGATCAGCCCTCCGAGCATGACGATGCCGTGGATCGCGTTGGTCTGCGACATCAGCGGCGTGTGCAGGGTGGTCGGCACCTTCGAGATCACCTCGAAGCCGACGAAGGCGGCGAGCACGAAGATCGTGATCTCGGTCATCAAGCTCACTTGGCTGCCCTCTCGTTCTTGATCTCGCCGCCGTGGGTGATGCAGGCGGCGGCGATGATGTCGTCCTCGAAGTCGACGTTCAGCTCGCCCTCATCGGTGATCAGCAGACCGAGCAGGTTCTCGAGGTTCTTGGCGTAGAGCTGCGACGCGGGCCGCGGCATCTCGCTGGCCAGGTTGCTTGGACCGATTACCTTGACCCCGTTCTCGACCACGGTCTGGCCGGCCTCGGTCAGCTCGCAGTTGCCGCCGGTCTCGGCGGCGAGGTCGACGATCACCGAGCCGGGCGCCATGCCGCGCACCGCGTCGGCAGTGATCAGCAGCGGCGCCGGGCGCCCTGGAATCGCGGCGGTGGTGACGATCACGTCCTGTTTGGCGGCGTTCTCGCCGAGCGCGTCGCGAACCTGGGCGTTCTCCTCGTCGGTGAGCGGGCGCGCGTAGCCACCCTCGCCCTCCGCGTCGGGGATGAAGTCAAGTTCGAGCGGGCGACCGCCGAGCGAGGCGATCTGCTCCCAGGCGGCGCGGCGGATGTCGAAGCCGGTGACGATCGCGCCCAGTCGCTTTGCCGTGGCGACCGCCTGCAGGCCGGCGACGCCGGCGCCGAGGACGAGGACCTTGGCCGGCGGCACGGTGCCGGCGGCGGTGGTCATCATTCCGTAGAAGCGGCCCGACTCGCGGGCGGCGATCAGGCTGGCGGCGTAGCCCGCGGCGGCGGCCTGAGAGGAGAGCGCGTCCATCGCCTGGGCGCGCGTCGTGCGCGGGATCGCCTCCATCGCGAAGCTGGTCACGCCGGCCTGGGCCAGGGCGTTGTTGGTCTCGGCCGCGGTCCAGGGCGAGAGGTGGCCGATCAGCAGCTGGTTGGAGTTGAGGCGACCGATCTCGGCGGCGGAAGGGGCGGCGACGCGAAGGACCACGTCGGCGCCCCACGTAACCTCGCCCTCGACGACTTCGGCACCGGCCTCGCTGTACTGGGAGTCGGGATGGCCGGCAGCCTCGCCGGCTCCGGACTCGACCAGGACCGAGACCTTCTCGTTAGCGGCGAGGGACTTGACCACGTCAGGGACCAGCGCGACCCGG
The DNA here is from genome assembly GCA_963840565.1 of uncultured Solirubrobacterales bacterium. Lineage (GTDB taxonomy): Bacteria > Actinomycetota > Thermoleophilia > Solirubrobacterales > 70-9 > VRUE01. Next base: position 480,108 of record CAWIZH010000006.1, on the reverse strand, counting down.
CGCTCCCCATCGGCGGTCTCTTTCGGCACTCCGATCTTCATAAGACGCGGCGGCGGAGACTACGCGATGAGCGCCGCAAGGCGCTGCAAGGTATGGAGTTGCTCGGCCTTCTCGGCGTGAACCGGCGAGACGATCAGGCGGTCGATGCCGGCGCCGCGGAAGCGCTCGACCCGCTCAGCCACCTCCGCCTCGGTGCCGACCAGCGAGGTCGCCTCGACGACCTCGTCGGGCACCGCCTCGAAGGCGCCGGCCCGGTCGCCGTCCTGGAAGCGCTTCTGGACCTCATCGGCGACGTCGCCGAAGCCGAAGCGATGGGCGAGATCGACGTAGAAGTTGGTTTTGCGGCTGCCCATGCCACCGAAGTAGAGGACCAGTCCGGCCTTGACCACGGCCTTGGCGGCCTCGAGGTCGCCGTCGATCGCGACCTGCAGCGAGGGCGAGACCTCGAGGTCGGAGCGCTGCCGCCCGCCCTTGGCGAAGCCCGCCTCCAGGTGCTCGCCCCAGGTCTGCTCGAAAGCGTCGACGCTGAAGAAGATCGGGATCCAGCCGTCGGCAATCTCGGCCGCCATCTCGACCGACTTGCGACCGATCGCGCCGACGAAGACGGGGATCTGGTTGCGCTCGGGGTGGAAGTTGAGCTTCAGTGGCTTTCCCTCGCCCCCGGGTAGAGGCACTTGGTAATGCTCGCCCTGGTGATCGACCTTGTCCTCGCGGGCGATGATCTCGCGCACGACTTCGATGTACTCGCGGGTCCGCCCCCAGGGCTTGGCGTAGGGGACGCCGTACCAGCCCTCGGAGACCTGCGGGCCGGAAGGGCCGAAGCCGAAGAGGAAGCGGCCGCCGGAGAGCTTGTCGATCGTCGCCCCGGCCATCGCCGCGGCCGCGGGCGGGCGGGCGGGCACCTGCATGATCGCGGCGCCGAGCTTGATCGTCGTCGTCTGCGGCGCCAGCCAGGCCAGCACGCTGACCACGTCGGAGCCGTAGGACTCGGCCGCCCAGACCGACTCGAAGCCGGCGGCCTCGGCGGCGAGCACCACCTCGAGGGCGTCCTCACCGGCAGGGCCGATGCCCCAGTAGCCGAGGTTGAGTCCGAGCTTCAAAGCCATCCGGCGCTCACCCTATTGAATAGGCGGCGATGACGGACGCGGCGATCGAGCAGGGCCTCTCCAGCGCCACGGCGGCGAAGCGGCTGCGCGAGCTGGGCCCGCCGGCGGAGGATTCCTCGCGCTCGGTCTCCAGCATCGTCGCCGGCAACGTCTTCACCCTCTTCAACGCGATCATCGGCGCCTTCTTCGTCCTCGACCTCGGACTGGGCCTCTACGCCGACTCGATCTTCGGCCTGATCGCGGTGATCAACTCCTACATCGGCATCCGCCAGGAGCTGAAGGCGAAGCGCACCCTCGACGAGCTGGCGGTGCTGGTCGCGCCGCGCGCCAAAGTTGTCCGCGACGGCGCCGCCGTCGACCTGCTCGCCGACGAAGTCGTCCCCGGCGACGTGATCGCGATCGAGCCCGGCGACCAGCTCGTCGCCGACGGCGAGGTGATCCGCAGCCGCGCGATGACCCTCGACGAGTCGATGCTGACCGGCGAGGCCGACGGCGTGCGCAAGGACCGCGGCGACCAGGCGCTCTCCGGCTCGTTCTGCATCAGCGGCTCCGGCTACTACACCGCCTCCGCGGTGCGCGAGGAGAGCTATGCCGGGCGGCTGGCCGGCGAGGCGCGCGCCTTCCGCCACCCGCCCTCGCCGCTGCAGGAGGAGGTCAACCGGGTGATCCTCGCCTGCGTCTACGCGATGGTGCCGCTGGCGCTGCTGCTGATCCTCACCCTGAAGCTGCGCAACACCGGGATCGACGAGGCCGCCCAGACCGCCACCGCCGGCCTGGTGACGCTGATCCCCGAGGGCCTGGTGCTGCTGATGAGCGTCACCTTCGCCGTCGCCGCCGTGCGCCTGGCGAAAAAAGACACGCTGGTGCAGCAGATGAGCGCCACCGAGAGCCTTGCCGCGGTCGACACGATCTGCGTCGACAAGACCGGCACGCTGACCGACGGCGAGCTGCGGCTGCTCGGCGCCGAGGTAGCCGAGGGCGTCGAGGCGGCGGCGGCGCACGCCGCGCTGGGCAACTTCGCCGCCAGCGCCGGCGACCGCAACCGCACCCTGGAAGCGATCGTCGAGCGCTTCCCCGGCGAAGCGGCGAAGGTCGCGGGCGAGGTGCCGTTCTCCTCGGAGTGGAAGTGGAGCGGCCTGCGGATCGGCTCGACCAGCTACGTGCTCGGGGCGCCCGACGTGCTCGGCGAGGCGGGGGCGCTCTCGCTCCCCCCCGGCCTCGCCCGCGTGCTCGAGCGCGAGACCGCGGCGGGCCGCCGCGTCGTCGCCTTCGGCGAAAGCAGCCAGCCGCTGCCGGCCGATCCGGGCGGGGAGCCGGCGCCGCGGCTGGAGGCGGTGGCGCTGGTCGTCCTCGAGGAGACGCTGCGGCCCGACGCTGCCGAAACGGTCGCGTTCATGCGCGAGCAGGACGTCGACCTGAAGCTGATCTCCGGCGACGCCCGGGCGACGGTGACCGCGGTCGCCAGCGCGGTCGGGGTGCCGCCGGACGCCGGCGTGATCGAGGGCTCGGAATTGCCCGACGACCCCGAAGCCCTGGCCAAAGCGGCCGTCGCCAACACCGTCTTCTGCCGGATCAAGCCCGAGCAGAAGCGCGACCTGGTTTCGGCCCTGGCCGCCTCGGGGCGCTACGCGGCGATGATCGGCGACGGGGTCAACGACGTGCCGGCGCTGAAGCGGGCCCGGATGGCGGTGGCGATGGGCTCGGGGGCGCAGGTGACCAAGGGTGTCGCCGACGTCGTCCTGCTCAAAGACGAATTCGCCCGCCTGCCGCAGGCGGTCGGCGAGGGCCGGCGGATCGCCCGCAACATCCACCGCCTCGGCCGCCTCTACCTGACCAAGACGGTCTACGCGGCGGCGCTGATCGTGCTCGTCGCGATCCCCGGCTTCGCCTTCCCCTTCCTGCCCCGGCACCTCACCCTGGCCGCCTTCCTGACGATCGGCATCCCCTCCTTCGTGCTGGCCCTGGCGCCCTCCGACGGGCCGCTCTACCGCGGCCGGCTGCTGCGCGCCCTCGCCGCCTTCGCCGTGCCGGCGGGGCTGGCGACGGCGCTCGGCTCGATCCTCTCCTTCTTCCTCGTCGACACCGTCTTCGGCGGCAGCCTCGAAGCCGGGCGCACCGCCGCGACGACGACCCTGATCGTGCTCGGGCTGAGCTTCGTGCTGCTGCTCGAGCGCGGCCCCGGCCGCGAGCACATCGCGATCCAGAGCTACATGCTGGCCCTCGTCGCCGGCCTCGGCGCCCTCTACGCCCTGATCCTCGCCGCGGCCCCGGTGCGCGACTTCTTCGAAATGGCCCTGCTCAGCGCCACCCAGTGGTTCCTGGCGCTGTTCGCCGCGGCCGCCGGGCTGACGATCGCCAGCGCCCTCTGGCGGTTGCCCCAGATCGAACGCTGGGAGACGCCCGCCGATTCGCCCGATGACCCGCCGTGGACACCTGATCCCAGGCCGCTCAAGCAGATCGACGCAGGGAGCGTGCGTGCCTGCACGCGACGACTGAGGACGCCGAATGCGCCGGTCAGGCGCCTCGTGCGGCGGCAGGACGAACTGGGAGACGATCAGGTTGGCGGCCAGCGCGGCTCCTCGTCGTCGCGGATCCGCTCGATCTTGACCTCGATCACGACCGTGCTCTTGCCGGCGTGCAGCGGCGTCGCCGTGGCGACGATCTCGTCGCCGAGCAGGCCGGCGGAGAAGACGTTGAGCTTGAGCTCGATCGTGGTGAAGTTGTGGCCCGGCGGGATGTTGCGGAAGGTCGCCCAGGCGGCGACGGTGTCGCCGAGCGCGGTCCAGACGCCGCCGTGGACGAAGCCGCCCGGGTGCAGGTGGCGCTTGTCGACGACGATGCGGCCGCTGGCGAAGGAGTCCTCGATCTCCAGCGGCTCGATCCCGAGGTCGCCGGGAAAGCTGCCGCGCGATGAAGGCGCGCACGTTCTCCGGGGTGAATACCTCGCTGCTGGGGCTCGCTCATCGCGGCGCGCTCGCTCAGCGTCGACGCGACGGCCCCGTACTGAGCTCGTAGGCGCCGGGCGCGAGCTCGCTCGGTGCGGCGCCGGTAGGCGCTCCAGGTCCAGGGCCAGTTGCTCGGGTCGTTGCCGTTCTCGTCGACGTACCAGTTGCTGCAGCCGCTGTGCCAGACGGTGCTCGGCGAGGGCGGCGCGCAGCTCGCGGTCGAAGTCCTCGGCGCGCCTCGGGCCTGACCTCGATCCGGCTCGCCTCGGCGCGCTCCATCTCGCGCAGGGCGGCCAGCACGTGGCCGATGCCGCACTCGAGCGTGTTGACCACCGAGCCGCTGCCGCCGTTCGTGTTCGGCCCGTAGAGCAGGAACATGTTGGGGAAGCCCGGCACGCTGAGGCCGAGGTAGGCGCGCGCCACCTCGCCCCACTCCTCCGCCAGCGTGCGGCCGCCGCGGCCGGCGATCTCCATCGGCGCGACGAAGTCGTGGCTGGCGAAGCCGGTGGCGAGGACGATCGCGTCGGCGGGCCGCTCGACCCCGGTCGCGTCGCGGATGCCGCTCGGCGGTCACCGGCTCGATCCGCTCGGTCGACCAGCTCGACGTTGGGCTCGGTCAGGGTCGGGTACCACTCGTCGGTGAGCATGATCCGCTTGCAGCCGACCTCGTCGCTCGGCGTCACCTTGCGGCGCAGCTCGGGGTCGGAGATCGCCGAGTTGATCTGGCGCGTGCCGAGCGCGCGCAACACCGGCAGCAGCCAGCGGCTGGCGGGTCAGGGCCGCCGCGGCGAACTCCTGGAAGGCGAAGACCGAGGCGCGGTCGAGGCGGCGCAGGGCCGGCAAGCGCCGGAACAGAGCGCGCGCCCGCGCGCGAGTACTCGAAGTCCCCCTTGGGCAGGGTCCAGCCGGGCGAGCGCTGGTAGACGTCGAGCTGGGCGACTTCGGGCTGGATCGCCGGCACGACCTGGATCGCGCTGCAGCCGGTGCCGACCACGGCGACGCGCTTGCCGGCGAGGTCGACGTCGTGGCGCCACTCGGCGGTGTGGAAGGCCGGGCCCTCGAAGCTCTCGAGGCCGGGGATCGGCGGCACCTTCGGCACCGAGAGCTGCCCGCAGGCGGTGATCAGGACGTCGGCCTCGTGCGGCCCGGCGCTGGTCTCGAGCAGCCACTTGCCGCGCTCCTCGTCCCAGCTGGCGCTCGTCACCTCGACGCCGGTGCGGACCCTGTCGAGGACGCCGAAGCGGCGGGCGACCCCCTCGATGTAGGCGCGGATCTCGGACCTGCGGCGAGAAGCGCCGCGACCAGCGGTTGGGCGCGAAGGAGTACTCGTAGAGGTGCGAGGGGATGTCGCAGGCGGCGCCGGGGTAGGTGTTGTGCTGCCAGACGCCGCCGACCCGCTCGCCCTTCTCGAAGACGGTGACGTCCTCGTAGCCCTCGCGCCGCAGCATCACCGCGGCGCCGACCCCGCCGAAGCCGCCGCCGACCACCGCGATCGATGCGCTGCTCTGCCGCTCATACGCCGAAGCCCTCCAGGCCGAAGTCGCCGAAGGGCTCGTCGCGCTCGCGCACCGCCTCTTTGAAGCCGGCCTCGGCGGCGCGGCGGACGAAGCCGTGGCCCTCCTCGGTGTGGCGGGCGATGCCGTCGAAGAAGGTGCCGAGCAGCTGGGTCTGGTGCAGGCCCTGGGCGTAGAGGGACTGGTTGACCAGCATCTTCATCATCACCAGCTGGTTGATCGGCATCCGCGCGACCCGCTCCAGCAGCGCGCTCGAAGCGCTCGTCGAGCTCCGCGGCCGGCGGCCGCCTCGGTCGCCAGGCCCCACTCCTCCGCCTGCGCGCCGGTCAGCGAGTCGCCGGTCAGCAGCAGCCGCTTGGCCCGCATCGGCCCGATCCGCGCCGCCCACATCGCCGTCGTCGGCGAGCCCCAGACCCGCGCCGGCGGGTAGCCGATCTTGGCGTCGGCGGCGATCACCAGCAGGTCCGAGCAGAGCGCCATGTCGGTGCCGCCGGCGACGCAGTAGCCGTGGACCTTGCAGAGCACCGGCTTCTCGGAGTGGAAGAGGCTCATGAAGCCGCGCACGTTGCGCGACATGAACTGGAAGTCGGTGACCGGGTCCCAGTTCGACTCGGGCATGTGGTTGGCGCCGATCGTCGCCGGGTCGAGCGGCGAGCCCGGCGGCGCCTCGGCCCCGCCCAGCTCGCTCATGTCGCCCTCGGCCGAGGCGACCAGGTCGTAGCCGCCGCAGAAGCCCGTGCCGTTGCCGGCCAGGGCGATCGCGTGGACCTCGGGGTCGAGGTTGGCCCGCTCGACGCAGGCCGCCAGCTCGACCGGCATCCGCGGCGTGATCCCGTTCCCCCGCTCCGGCCGGTTCAGGGTGATCGCGGCCGTCGGCCTCGTAGGTCAGCGTGTCCATGAGCGACCTAGCCGTCGAGGGGTGGAGCGTCGTACTCGGCACGCCTCGGACGGCCAGGCGACTCGAAGACGCTAATGCTCCGGTCAGCTCGACCTCAGACTCGTTCGACGATCATCGCCTTGCCCTGGCCGCCGGCGACGCACATCGTCTCGAGGCCGACCTGGTGGTCGTCGGTCTCCATCACGTTGAGCAGGGTGCCCATGATGCGGGCGCCGGTCATGCCGAAGGGGTGGCCGAGGGCGATCGCGCCGCCGTGGGTGTTGAGCTTCTCCAGCGGGATGTCGCACTCGTCCATGATCGGGATCACCTGGGCGGCGAAGGCCTCGTTGAGCTCGACCGTGCCGACGTCGTCGATCGTCATCCCGGCCCGGTCGAGCACCTTCTTGATCGCGCCGATCGGGGCCACGCCCATGTACTCGGGCTCGTTGCCCCAGGTCGCGGCGGTGACGATCCGGGCGCGCGGGGTCAGGCCCAGCTCCTTGGCCTTGGTGTCGCTCATCAGCAGCACCGCGGCGGCGCCGTCGTTGAGCGGGCAGGAGTTGCCGGCGGTGACGCCGCCGCCGCCGAAGGCCTCGGGCAGTTGGAGCAGCTTCTCCAGGGTCGAGGAGGCGCGCGGGCCGTCGTCCTTGGCGACCTCGGTGCCGTCGGGCAGCGTCACCGGGACGATCTCGCGGTCGAAGAAGCCGTCCTCCTGCGACTGCACGGCGAGTTCCTGCGAGCGCTGCGCGAACTTGTCCATGTCGGCGCGGCTGACCTCGTACTTCTTGGCGACGTTGACCGCGGTCAGGCCCATGTCGATGTAGGCGTTGGGCTGGCCGTTCTCGCCGATCAGGTTCGGGTTGCGGTCGTCGGCGCCGGCGGGCTCGGTGCGCTCGTTGAAGCGGCTCACCCACTCGACCCCGGCGGCGATGTAGACGTCGCCCTCGCCGGCCTTGATCGCGTTGCCGGCGTGGCGGATCGCGTCGAGGCTGGAGGAGCAGTAGCGCGAGACGGTGACGCCGTTGACCGTCTGCGGCAGCTTCTCGGAGAGCAGCGAGATGATCCGGCCGATGTTGAAGGCCTGCAGGCCCTGCGGCATGCCGACGCCGCAGAAGACGTCCTCGATCAGGGCCGGGTCGACGCTCCGGGTTGCGCTCGAGCAGCTGGTCGACCACGAAGGCGCCCATCTCCTCCGGGCGCAGCTGGGCCAGCGAGCCCTTGAAGGCGCGGCCGATCGGGGTGCGGATGGTGTCGACGATTACTGCCTCGGGCATGCGGGTCTCTCCTTGCGGGCTGGGGTCGGGAAGTGCGGGCCGCAGGGTAGTGGATCGGGAGCGCAGGCTCCGGTTAAGTTAATGGCGATGTCGCTGGACGGGCTGCGGGCATGGATCGGGATGGTCGAGCGCAAGCTCGACGATGCGCACGCGCGTCTTCCTCGTCCTGGTCGCGATCGCGGTCGGCGGCGCCGGCGCCGGCATCTACCTGGCGTCGACGCCCAGAACAACGCAGGTCAGCAAGGAAGACCTGCAGACCGTGCGCGACGAACTGGCAGGCACGCCGACGCCGGCCGAAGCGCCGCAGGCGAGCGAGCTCGAAGCCGAACTCGAAACGCTGCAGGCAGAAGTCGCCGAGCGAGCGGGCTCGAAAGGCGAAGCTCCAAAGACCGACAGACGAAGCTGAAGAAGCAGTCGCACTTCGTGCCGAATCGGCACGATCTTTGCCCGCGTCGTCCCCTCACTGCGTTACATTCGCCGCAATTCGACCTCGCGACGACCGCGAGCTCTGCCGCCAAGGCAGTGAAAGGAGCGGCCAGCGATGCCCGAGGGTTACTGCGTCAAGGAGCGCAAGAAGGTCGAGATCAAAGACGCCAAACAGGTGACGATGAAGAACGGTCGCCCGGCGATCCAAGGTACGTGCCCCGACTGCGGCACGAAAATCTTCAAGATCGGAAAAATGGAGTAGGCTCGCGGGCCTGAACCCGCGCCGGCGTGTTCGTCCAAGTCGTATCGATCCGAAGACGGCTGCCAGGCCTCGGTGCTCTGACCCGCGAGCGGGACGTGCGCGAGGCCTACGCGGCGCACGCGGCGAGCTCTACGGCTTCGCGGTTCGCTCGCTCGGCGACCCCGGCCTCGCCGAAGAGGCCGTGCAGGAGACCTTCCTGCGCGCCTGGCGGGCCGGCGAGCGCTTCGACCCCGCAGATCGGCTCGCTGCGCACCTGGCTGTTCGCGATCCTGCGCAACGTCGTGATCGACCTCGGCCGCGCCCGCGCCGCCCGGCCAACCGTCGCCGACGGCGGCATCGAGCCCTCGGTCGAGCCCTTCGACGAGGCGCTGCTCTCCTGGCAGATCGAGGAGGCGATGCGCAGGATCGGCGACGATCACCGCCGCGTCCTGGTCGAGACCTACTACCGCGGCCGTCCCTACGCCGAGGTCGCCGAGGAACTCGGCGTGCCGGAGGGAACGGTGAAGAGCCGCGTCTACTACGGCCTGCGCGCGCTGCGGGTCGTGCTCGAGGAGATGGGCTATGAAGACTGAGCGCTGCCGCGAGTGGCGCGAGGCGCTGGGCGCCTACGCGCTCGGCCACCTCGCCGACGACGAGCGGGCGGGCCTGGAGGCCCACCTCGAGGGCTGCCCCGCCTGCCGGGCCGAGGCCGACGGCGCTGGCCGCGGTCGCGAGCCTGCTCCCCCACGCCGACCCCGCCCGCTTCGGCCCGGCGCCCGCTGCCGCCGCCGGAGCTGGGCAAGCGGATCGCGGCGACGATCGACGCCGAGCGGCGCGCGAAGCGGCGCCGCCGGCGCCTGCGCTTCGGCTTCGGCCTCGGCGGCGCCGCGGCCGCGGCCGCCGCGGCGGTGCTGGCGATCTTCGTCCTCTCCGGCGGCGACGAGCGGCGAGCCCCGAGCAGCACGTCTCCTTCCGCTCGCTGCCCTCCGGGGTGAAGATCGCGCGCGGCGCTGGAGCCGCAGGCCTTCGGCACCGAAATCCACATGTACGTCAGCGGCATCCGCTCGGGCACCCTCTGCCGGGTCTACATGCGCGGCCGGGCGGCCGCGACGTCTCCGCCGGCACCTTCCGCTACCGCTGGGGAGACGACGCCTCGGCCGTGCTCAGCTCCGCGCTCGACCTCTCCCGCGCCAAAGCGCTCGTCGTCCACGCGGGCAACCAGACTTTCGTCGCGCCGCTCGACAAAGGCGGCACAGCCCCGCGCATGCAACCCCAAGAGGAGGAACCGACGTGAGGAAGACCCTTCCCGCATTCGCCGCCCTGGCGCTGATCGCCGCCCTGGCGATCGCCGGCTGCGGAAGCAGCAGCAACAGCGGAGCCCAGCAGCGCGAGCTCCGGCGGCGCCTACGGCTCCGGCGAAGAATCGACCACCGACAGCCCGCCAGCCCGCGAAGGCGAAGGCGCCGCGGCGTGTCACGGTCGGCACGCGCCGAAGCTCGGCAAGGTCATGGTCGACTCGAAGGGCCTCACCCTCTACTACTTCCACAAGGACCAGGGCACGAATCGGCCTGCTACGGCGGCCTGCGAACAGGTCTGGCCGCCGCTGACGACCGAAGGCGAACCGCAGGCCGGCGAAGGCGCGATGGCCTCGAAACTGGGCACGACCGAACGCAAAGACGGGACGACGCAGGTCACCTACGCCGGCCAGCCGCTCTACACCTTCGTCGAGGACAAGAAGCCGGGCGAAGACAACGGCACCGACATCAACGCCTTCGGCGCCGTGGTACGCGCTGCAGCCCAACGGCGAGGAGGCCGAGCACTAGAGGCGCTAGGAGCGCTTGCGGGCGGAGATCGAGGGTGGGACGAGCGCGCGGATCTCGGCCAGCAGCCGGACCGCGAGCTCTCCCGGCTCCTCGCCCGGCTGGGCCTGGCCGCCGGCCGGCTCGAAGAAGCGGATCCGCAGCTTGGGACGCTTGGGAAAGCCGGTGAGGTCCGAGGTCCCCTCGATCGCGACGCAGACGAGCTTTGCCTCGGGGACTTCGAGCGCGAGACGGCCGATGCCGCTGCGCGCCCGCAGCACTTTGCCGCGCGAGCGGGTGCCTTCGGGGAAGACGCCGATGCAGGCGCCGCGCCGCAGTTCCTCGATCGCCCGCGCCAGCGCGCCGGCATCGCCGGCATCGCGCTGGATCGGGATCTGCCCCATGCCGTTGAGGATTGGCGCGAGGCCGCGCACGTCCCAGAGTTCCGCCTTGGCCAGGGCTTTGATCTGGCGGCGGCGGATCGCCGAGATCCCCACCATCACCGGGTCCCAGTGGCTGTCGTGGTTGCCGACGACCAGGACCGGACCGCTCTCGGGCAGTGCCTCCAGCCCCTCGGCTTGCAGGCGGCCCCAGAGCGCCACCGGCTTGCAGACCGCCATCGCCGTCCGGTACATCGGGCTCGGCTCCTTGGCGGGCTCGAGCGGAAGGGTTGAGTCGGCCTGTGGTTTCGTCGAAGCCTCCATCGGGGAAGAGAAGCTATTCGATGCGTGACCTAGAGCGAGAAATCAAAGTGATCAATGTCACGCAGTTGGCGCTGCTGGGGATCGAAGGTACTCGTCTCGCTTCGGCGGCACCAACTGTCTCTCCCCTCCCGGCTGTGTCGACCCCAACTATCTAAAGTGTCATCTGTGACGCAGAGGCCGCTCGAGCTGATCCTGGCTCGTAACCTGATGTCTGCGCTCTCGACCCCGGCCTTCCTGGTCGACGAGGGCGGCATCCTCGTGTTCTACAACGAGGCGGCCGGCACCCTGCTCGGCAAGCGCTTCGAGGAGCTGGGCACGGTCGGCGCCGAGGAGTGGGGGTCGACTGTTCGGCCCCTTCGGCGCGGGCGGCGAGCCGATCCCCTACGACGAGCTGCCGCTGGTCGATCGCGGTCCGCGACGGCCGCCCCGCCCACGCCGACTTCGAGATCAGCTCGACCGACGGCACCCGCCACCGGGTCGAGGTCTCGGCCTTCCCGATCCTCACCGCGCACGGCTCGCAGGGTGCGATCGCAGTCTTCTGGCCGGCCGGCTCGCGCAACGGGGCGGGTCGCTGAGATGAAGGTCAAGCTCTGGGGCACGCGCGGTTCGATCCCCTCCCCAGGCCCGGAGACGATCCGCTACGGCGGCAACACCTCCTGTGTCGGCGTCACCCTCTCCGACGGCTCGCTGCTGGCGCTCGACGCCGGCACCGGCATCCGCAGCCTCGGCCTCGCCCTCGCCGACCGAGCCGGCCCGCCTGCACATCCTCCTCACCCACCTCCACCTCGACCACATCCAGGGACTGGTCTTCTTCGCCCCCGCCTTCCGCGCCCAGACCGAGATCGTGATCTGGGGCCCGGCCTCACCGGAGGCCTCGCTGCGCGACCGCATCGCCCGCTACATCTCGGCGCCGCTCTCGCCGGTTGAGGTGCGCGAGCTGCCCTGTGACGTCTCCTTCCGCCACTGCCCGCAGACCGAGTGGGAGATCGGCTCGGCGCGGATCAGCGCCGCCTCGGTCGCCCACCGCGGGCCGACGCTCGGCTACCGGATCGACGACGGCGACTCCTCGCTGGCCTACATCCCCGACCACGAGCCGGCGCTCGGCGCCGACCTCGACGCGCTCGAGGAGAGCTGGATCTCCGGCCTCGGACTTGCCCGCGACGCCTCGCTGCTGATCCACGACGGCCAGTACGCCGACGCCGAGTACCCCGACCACATCGGCTGGGGCCACTCCTCGCTCTCGCACGCGATCTCCTTTGCCCGCCGCGCCAACGCGGCGCGCACCGTGCTCTTCCATCACGACCCGATGCACTCCGACGAGCGGCTCGACCGGCTCGAGGCCGAAGCACAAGCAGCGTTGGCTGGATCTGGGCGGTAGCGCGGGGCGAGATCGAGCTGGCGATGGAGCGCAGCGAGTACGAGCTTGCCGGCGCACGCGGCCAGTGCCGCTTCTGCAAGTTAGGCGACCTGAGTTAAACACCATGGTTCACCAGGCCCGGGTGTCTCGCTACCCTGGCACGCGGGATGTCGTCGACCTCTGGCATCGACGCTGCAGTCGAGCGATCTGAGCTGGTCAGGGACGCGCTGGAGACGGCGCGACGAGCACACGCGGGCCAACTGCGCCGCGGCAGCGACGGCCACCCCTACATCGACCACCCGGTGGCGGTCGCCGAGATCCTGATCAAGCACCGCCACCGCGACGAGGTCGTCGCCGCCGGCCTGCTGCACGACGTGGTCGAGAAGAGCGAGATCGAAATCGCCGAGGTGCGCGAGCGCTTTGGCGATGCCGTCGGCGACCTGGTCGAGGCGCTGACCGAAGACGCGACGATCGCCGACTACGAGGAGCGCAAGGGCGAGCACCGCCGGCGGGTTGCGGCCGCGGACCCGGCGGCGCTGTCGATCTTCGCCGCCGACAAACTGACCAACGTGGTGATGCTGCGCGAGGCCTACGCGCTGATCGACGAGGGCGTCAGCGACGAACTCGCGGTCTCGCTCGACCTCAAGATCTACATCTGGGAGGCCGATCTGGAAATGCTCTTCGACCAGGCGCCGGAGATAGCGCTGACCGACGAATTCGCCGACCAGATGATCGCCCTCTGGGGCGATCGCTTCAGGGCCGCCGGCTCTTCTCCAGACTGAAGCGGCGCCGCAGCGGCAGCACGTACCAGAGGGTGATGAACATCGTGGCCGCGGCGACGCCGGTGACGATCGTGGTCGCCGCGGTGCCGAACAGCACGTCGGTGATCAGGACGATCGCGCCGGTCATCGCCAAGGCGAGGAAGGAGAGGCCGGCGATCGTGAAGCGGTTGGCGAGGAAGATGAGCTCGTGCTTTTGCTGCAGGTGGAAGGTGAGCCGGTGATAGGCCGAGGGGGCGATCAGAAACGCCGCCGACATCGCCGTGCAGAGCAGGGTGGCGAAGTAGACGTCCTTCTCAAAGGCGGTGATCTTGGTGAAGTTCTGCTGGAACGGGACAGCGAGCAGGAAGGCAAAGAGGACCTGCACCCCGGGCAGCGCCACGCGCAGCTCCTGCAAGAGCTCGCTGAGGTTGCGGTCGAGGCGCGCGTCCTCGCTCTCATCCCTTCCTGACGGCCAGTCCGTCACATCTTCACCATAGGCGAAGTGAGCACGGCCATAGTCCTCTTCAACCGCGACCTGCGGCTGCGCGACAACCGGGCGCTTGCGGCGGCGGCGAAGGCTGAGCGGACGGTGCCGCTCTTCGTGCTCGACCGCAAGCTGCTCGACTCGCGCTTCGCCGCCCCCAACCGGGTCGCCTTCATGCTCGAGGCTCTGCGCGACCTCGACCAGTCGCTGCGGCGCGCCGGCGGGCGCCTCTACGTCAGGCGCGGCGACCCGGTCGCCGAGGCGATCGCGGTCGCGCGGGAATGCGGTGCGACCGAGCTGCACACGGCCGCCGACTGGAGCGCCTACGCCCGGCGGCGCGAGGAGCGTCTGCGGAGGGCCTGCGCGGAGGAGCGGATCGCCTTTCGCGCCCACCCCGGCACGACCGTCGTCGCGCCGGGAACCGTGACGCCGGCGGGCGGCGATCACTTCAAGGTCTTCACGCCCTTCCAGCGGGCCTGGGAGGAGGTGCCGCTGCGACCGCGTGCCGCGACTCCGCGACGGCTCGCATCGCCCTCGCGCCTCGCCGTGGGGCGCCTGCCCGCCGCGGACTCCCTGCTGCGCGGCTCCCCCTCGCGGCAGCGGGCGACGGGCGGTGAGAGCGAGGGACGGCGGCTGATGCGCGCCTTCCTCCGCGACGGCCTCGCCGGCTATGAAGCGCACCACGACGATCTGCCGGGCGACGCCACCTCGAGCCTGAGCCCGTACCTGCGTTTCGGCTGCCTCTCGCCGCCGGAGCTGCTGAACGAGGCGCGATCCCGCCGCGGCGGCGGCGCCTACGCCCGCCAGCTCTGCTGGCGCGACTTCCACCACCAGGTGCTCGCCGCCTTCCCCGCCCTCCCCCGCCGCGACTACCGCCCGCGCGGGCGACCGCTGGTCGCGCTCGCAGCGCGCCTTCGAGGCCTGGCGCGAGGGCCGCAGCGGCTACCCGATCGTCGACGCGGCGATGCGCCAGCTGCGCGGCGAGGGCCGCATGCACAACCGGGCGCGGATGATCGTCGCTTCGTTCCTGACCAAGGACCTCTACCTCGACTGGCGCTGGGGCGCGAACCACTTCTGGGACCTGCTCAGCGACGGCGAGATCGCCAACAACGCCGGCAACTGGCAGTGGGTCGCCGGCACCGGCAACGACACCCGCCCCAACCGCGTCTTCAACCCGATCCGCCAGGCCCACCGCTTCGATCCCGATGGCGAGTACGTGCGCCGCTACCTGCCCGAGCTGGAGGCGGTCGCGGGGTCGTCCGTGCACGAGCCGTGGCGACTGCCCGCCGGGCAACGTCGCCGGCTCGACTACCCGGAGCCGATCGTCGACCATGACGACGCCGCCGCGGCCTTCCTCGCCAGGCGCGCGTAGGATCGGGGCGCGATGGGACGACTGGCGGTGGTGCTCGGCAGCAGCGCGCTTGGCCCGGGAGGCGAGACGATCGCCGCGGCGGCGGCCGAGCACGGTGCAGCGATCGTGCAGCGCCACGGCGACGGCGACTACCAGCTGCCGCACGAGGTCGACCACGCCGAGAACCTGCAGGCCCTGGTCGAGGGCGGCTGCGACCGCGTCCTCGCGATCGGCTCGGTCGGCTCGCTCAGCCCCGAGCTGCCGGTCGGCAGCCTGCTCTGCCCGGACGACTTCATCGCCCTCCACCTCGGCCTCTCGGTCTTCGGCGACGAGCGCGCCCACCGCGCGCCCGGCTTCGACCCGACCTGGCGCGCCGAAGTGCTCGCCGCCTGGGAGGCATGTCCGGCGCCGCTGCACGACGGCGGCGTCTACTGGCAGGCGATCGGCCCCCGCTTCGAGACCCCGGCCGAGATCCGCTTGATGGCGGCCCACGCCGACGTGGTCGGGATGACGATCGCCTCGGAGTGCATCGTCGCCGCCGAGCTCGGCCTCGCCTACGCAGCGATCTGCGTCGTCGACAACCTCGCCAACGGGATCGGCCCGCGCCCGCTGCAGATCCTCGAGCTCGAGGCGGCCCGCGCCGCCAACGCCCTGCAGTTGCACGACGGCCTGGCGGCGGTCCTGCCGCAGCTGGGCGCGGTCGGGCCGTGAGCGCGGCGGCGCCGCTGACGGTAACCGGCGCAGTCCTCGATGGCGAGGCAGGTCGGGCTGCGCTGCGTTGACGGCACGATCGCGGCGCTCGGGCCCGGGCGTGACCGCCGAGCCCGGCGACGAGACGATCGAGGCGGCCGGCGCACCCCTCGTCGCGCCGCTGGTCAACGGCCACACGCACGCGGCGATGACGCTCTTCCGCGGCTACGGCGGCGACCTGCCGCTGATGCGCTGGCTGCAGGAGGTGGTCTGGCCGGTCGAGGCGCGGCTCGAGCCAGAAGACGTCTACTGGGGCACCCGCCTCGCCTGCGCCGAGATGATCCGCACCGGCACGACGCGCTTCTGGGACATGTACTGGCACCCCGGGGCGACGGCTCGCGCCGTGCGCGACGCGGGGCTGCGAGCGACGATCGGCGGCCCGCTCTTCGACGCCGACGGCGACACTGCGGCGATGCAGGAGAAAGCCCTCGGCAATCTCGAGGAGCTGGCTGGATGCGGCCCGGAGATCGGCAGCGCCCTTGCCCCACACGCGATCTACACGGTCAGCGAAGGACTGCTGCGCTGGACTGCGGAGCTAGCGGCCGAGCGCGAAATCGCGGTCCAGATCCATCTCTCCGAGACCGAGAAAGAGGTGAGCGACTGCCTCGAGCAGCACGGGCTGCGCCCGGCCGCCTACCTCGACCGGGTGGGGATGCTGAGCGAGCGGACCGTCCTCGCCCACGGCGTCTGGCTCGATGAGGAGGAGCTGGCCCTGATCGCGGCGCGCGGCTGCACCGTCGTCACCAATCCCGTCGCCAACATGAAGCTGGCGGTCGGCGGCGTCTTCCCCTACCTGGCGGCGCGCAATGCGGGCGTCGCGGTCGGCCTCGGCACCGACGGCCCCGGCTCCAACGACTCGCTCGACCTCTTGGCCGACCTCAAGGTCTTCGCCCTCGCCCAGCGTCATGCCAGCGGCGATCCCACTGTCCTGCCAGCTGAGGAGGCGTGGCAGATCGCCACCGGCGCCAATGCGCCCTCTCTCCAAGGCGCAACGAACGAAACGAACGTTTTGCACGTCAGGCATGCAGAACGTTCGTTTCGCGCGATCGGCGAGCCAGCCGACTTCCTCCTGCTGCGAACCGGGTCGCCCGAGCTCAGCCTTGGCGACCTGCACTCGGACCTGGTCTACGCGGCGAGCGGCTCGATCGTCGACACCACGGTCGTCGGCGGACAGGTGCTGATGCGGGGCGGCGAGGTGCCCGGCGTCGAGGAGATCGTCGCGCGCGCCATCGAGCGCTCACAGCGGCTCGGCATCGGCAGAACCTAGATACCCCCCGGGGGTATTTGGTACGGTGCCCTCATGGCCGATGTCCTGAGCACTATCGCCGAAGGCCTCAAGCAGTCCTTCCTGATGGCCTACGAGGTCTGGTGGGCGCTCGTGCTCGGCTTCGCGATCTCGGGCGATCGTCCAGGCCTGGGTGCCGCGCGAGCGGATCCAGGCGACGCTCTCCGGCGGCGGACCGAGGCCGATCGCCTGGGCGACGGGGCTCGGCGCCGCCTCCTCCTCCTGCTCCTACGCGGCGATCGCGATCGCCAAGAGCCTCTTCCAGAAGGGCGCCTCCGCCGCCTCGGCCCTCGCCTTCCAGTTCGCCTCGACCAACCTGGTCTGGGAGCTGGGGCTGGTGCTCTGGGTGCTGCTCGGCTGGCAGTTCACTCTCGCCGAGTACGTCGGCGGCCTGATCATGATCGTGCTGATGACGGCGGCGCTGCGGCTCTTCGTCTCGCCGCGGCTGGAAGAGCAGGCGCGCCGGCACGCCCAGGAAGCAGACGCCGGCCACCAGCACGACCACGGCGGCGCCGGCGAGGAGGAGGCTGGCTGGCGCGAGCGCCTCCTCTCCGCCTCGAGCTGGACCGAGGTCGCCGCCAACTTCCGCGGCGACTGGCAGATGCTCTGGAAGGAGATCTCGATCGGCTTCCTGCTCGCCGGCTTCATCGGCCTGCTCGGCAACGACTTCTTCAACGGCCTCTTCATCAGCGGCGCGCCGGGCTGGCTCAACGCGCTCGAGAACGTCATCGTCGGCCCGCTGATCGCCGTGCTCAGCTTCGTCTGCTCGGTCGGCAACATCCCCCTCGCCGCGGTGCTCTGGTCGGGCGGGATCAGCTTCGCCGGGGTGATGGCCTTCATCTTCGCCGACCTGATCGTGCTGCCGATCGTGCTCGCCTACCGCAAGTACTACGGCTGGCCCTTCACCGCTGCGGATCGTCGCCCTGATGCTGCTGACGATGATCCTCGCCGCGCTGGCCGTCGACGGCCTCTTCAGCGCCGCCGGCCTGATCCCGACGACGCGGCCCAGCCGCGAGGACATCTTCGGCTCGGTCCAGCTCGACTACAAGCTCGTGCTCAACCTCTTCGGCCTGGTCGTCTTCGCGGCGCTCTTTTGGCTGAGCAGGCCGAGCCGAGCCGGGCGCCACGACTTGCCCGGCGCACGGGTAAAGCCAGCCCCCAAGGGGTATAGGCTCGCCTCAAGTGCCCAGCGAAGCGGTCACTGACGAAGGGTCGAATAGCGGAGCCTCGGCGGTCCGCTACGAAGGCGCCACCAAGCGTTACGGCGATTCCTCCGTGGCTGCCGTCGACGGGCTGACGCTGGAGGTTCCCGCCGGGGAGATCTGCGTCCTGGTCGGGCCGTCGGGGTGCGGCAAGACGACGGCGATGCGGATGGTCAACCGCATGGTCGAGATCAGCGAGGGCGACATCCTGATCGGCGGCGAGTCGGTGCGCAACCGCGACGCCGCGCGGCTGCGGCGCGAGGTCGGCTACGTGATCCAGCAGGTCGGCCTCTTCCCCCACCGCACGATCGCCGAGAACATCGCCGCGGTGCCACAGCTGCTGGGCTGGAAGAAGGAGCGGACCGCCGCCCGCACCGCCGAGCTGATCGAGCTGATCGGCCTCGATCCCGACGCTCGGCGAGCGCTACCCGGTGCAGCTCTCCGGCGGCCAGCAGCAGCGGGTCGGCGTCGCCCGCGCGCTTGCCGCGGACCCGCTTGGTGATGCTGATGGACGAGCCCTTCGGCGCGATCGACCCGATCAGCCGCGAGCGCCTGCAGAACGAGTTCCTGCGCCTGCAGGCGGAGATCGGCAAGACCGTCCTCTTCGTCACCCACGACATCGACGAGGCGATCAAGATGGGCGACCGGATCGCGGTCATGCGCGAGGGCGGCAAGGTCGCCCAGTACGCGACCCCGGCCGAGGTCCTGATGGACCCCGCCGACGAGTTCGTCGAGGACTTCGTCGGCGCCGACCGGGCGCTGAAGCGGCTGGCGCTGATGCGGGTCTCCGACATCGACCTCTGGGAGGCGCCGCTGGCCTACGTCGGCCAGCCGACCGCCGAGGTGCAGGCGAAGCTCGCCTCGCCCGACGTCGAGGTCCCCTATCCCCTGCTGGTCGACAGCGAGCGCCGCCCGCTCGGCTGGCTCTCCGAGCGCGACCTCCGCGCCGACGTCGTGCCGAGCCGCCCCGACTCGCCGCTCGGGCCGCTGCTCGACCGCGACGACATCATGCGCGACGCCCTCGCCGACCTGCTCCAGGGCGAGGCGCAGTACGCAGCGGTGGTCGACCACCAGGGCCGAATCGACGGCGTCCTCTCGGTCGAGATCATCTCCGAGTTCCTCAAATCGCCGAAGGCGAAAACCGAGGAGCACGGTGCGGTGGAGCGGCCGCATGGCTAACGGCGCCCTCTTCGCGGCCGCCGGCGAAGTCGGCAAGGGCTTCATCCATGAACGCACTTCGGCCACCCTGCCCTGCCAGGCGAAACCGAGCCACCTCTTCTGCTGGGACTGGGCGAGCCAGAACATCGACCGCTACGGGACACCGGCGCTGCAGCAGTTCGAACTCGTCGCGATCTCGGTCGTGCTCGGTTTCGCCGTCGCCTTCGCCCTGGCGCTGCTCGCGCACCGTCGCCGCTGGCTGCGGCCGCCGCTGCTGGCCGGGACCGGGGTCCTCTACGCGATCCCGAGCATCGCCTTCTTCCTGCTGCTGCTGCCGATCACCGGGCGCGGCCGCGAGACGGCGATCATCGCCCTCAGCGCCTACACGCTGCAGATCATCTACCGCAACGTCACCGTCGGCCTCGACAACGTCCCCGAGTCCGCCAAGGACTCCGCCCGCGGCATGGGCATGACCGAGCGGCAGGTCCTCTGGCGGGTCGAGCTGCCCCTGGCGATCCCGGAGATCATCGGCGGCCTCAGGATCGCGACCGTCAGCACGATCGCGATCGCGACGCTGGCGGTGTTCGCCGGCGCCGGTGGTCTCGGCACCCAGATCCTCGGCGAAGGCAACCTCCGCTTCCCCACCACGATCCTCATCGCCGGCGGGATCGTGGTCGCGATGGCGTTCTTCTTCGACGCCATCCTGCTGACGATCCAGTACTTCACGACGCCCTGGCGCAGGGCGGTGGCAGTCGTGACCGCCGCGCCGTTGCTCGCTTCCTTCGGCGGGGCGTTCGAATTCATCTTCACCCCGCAGACCTCGAACGTCACCGGCGGCAAGAGCGTCGGCGGCCTCGATCAGGTCATCGAACTGACGCTCAACCAGCTCGAAATCACGCTGTTGGCGCTGGCGTTGGCGCTCGTGATCGCGCTGCCGGCCGGCCTCTACTTCGGCCACCGTGGGGCGGGTGAATTCGTCGCCCTCGGCGTCGGCAACGCCGGGCGTGCGGTGCCCGAGCTGGCGCTGATCGCGCTGATGGCGGCGGTGGTCGGGGTCGGGTTGCTGAACCTGACCGTCGCCCTGGCGATCCTCGGCATACCGCCGATCCTCACCAACACCTTTGTCGGCATTCGCGAGGTCGACCGCTCCAGCGTCGAAGCCGCCCGCGGCATCGGCATGACCGAGTTCGAGATCGTGCGCAAGGTCGAGGCGCCGATGGCCATACCGAGCATCTTCACCGGCATCCGCACGGCGACGATCAACATCGTCGCGACGGCGACGATCGCACCGCTGGCGGGCGTGGCGACTCTCGGCGAATTCATCCTCGGCGAAAACGTCTACGGCACCAACGGGGTGCTGGCGGGCGCGATCATGGTCGCCCTGCTCGCCCTCGCGCTCGAGTTCTCGCTCGCCGGACTGCAGCGCCTGCTCACCTCGAAGGGGTTGAAGCTGAGCCCCGCCTGAATTTGACCGTGCAAATGAATGACAAGAGAGGAATCAAATGAGGACCAAGTCCACTCGTCTGCGCGCAGCCGGGGCACTGCTGCTCGCGCTCGCCCTCAGCCTCAGCGTCGCCGCCTGCGGCAGCAGTAGCGACGACAGCAGCTCGACCGAAGCCGAAGAAAGCAACGGCGCCGGTGCGATCGTCTCCAACCCCGACAACGCCAAGGTCAGCCTGACGATCGGCTCGAAGAACTTCCCCGAACAGGAAATCCTCGGGGAAATTTATACCCAGGCCCTGGCTGCCGCCGGATACAAGGCGAAGAGCGACCTCAGCCTCGGCTCCGAAACGGTCGCCCACAAGGCGGTCAAGTCCGGCGCGGTCTCGGGATACCCGGAGTACGCCAGCACCGCGCTGACCTCGTTCTTCGGCCTCGAACCCGAAGAAGTCCCCTCCGACGCGACCGAAGCGTGGGAAAAGGCCGACGAAGAATTCGAAAAAGAAGGTCTCGTCGCCTTCCCACCGACCCCGTTCGCCAGCGCCAACGCGGTCGGCACGCTGAAGAAGACGGCAGAAAAGTACGGGCTCGAAGACATCTCCGATCTCGAAGGCGTCTCGAAAAAACTGTCCCTGTACGGCTCGCCCGAGTGCCGTCAGCGGATCGACTGCCTGGCTGGGCTCGAAGAACTGTACGGGCTCAAATTCAAGTCATTCCACCCGGTCGACATCAGCCTCCGCTACACCGTGCTCGAAAAGGGGCAGGCGGATCTCTCGATCCTCTTCACCACCGACCCGCAGCTCTCGGCGGAAAAGGACAAGTTCGTCATCCTCGAAGACGACAAGGAAGTTTTCCCGGCCGGCAACGTCATCTTCGTGACCACTCCGACGGTCGTGAAAAAGGCTGGACCCGACTACGAAAAGACCATCGTTCAGGTCCAGAAGGGCCTGACGCTGCCGGTGATGCAGGAGCTCGACGCGAGGGTCGAACTCGAAAAGCAGACGCCGAAGCAAGCGGCGGCGGCGTACCTGAAGTCGGCGGGGTACACCGGCTGAGGGATTAGGCCGCGGGGGAGAGGGGTTCGTCGGACAAAAGCGGGGAGTGTCCGCCGAACCCCTCTTCCCCGCGGCTTCACACGAAGCGGCGGCTCCCGCCGTGGTTCAGGCCGCCGCGGGAGCTTGCTTTTTTTGTTGCTCGCTTTGGGTGCGGATGCGGGCGAAGCAGACGTGGGCCGCCCAGGCGGCTGAGAGGCCGGTTATGCCTGCGAGCAGTAGGGCTACGCGGGGGTCGTAGGCCTCTGAGAGCCAGCCGGTTAGGGGGCCGCCGATCGGGGTCGAGCCTAGGAAGACGACTGAGTAGAGGGCCATTACTCGGCCTCGCATCTCGGGGGCGACCGCGAGCTGGAGGGTCGAGTTGATCGTTGCGGCGAAGGTCACCGCGGCGGCGCCGAGCAGGGCCAGCATTGGGATCTCCAGCGCCAGTGAGGGCATCGCCGCCGAGAGCAGGGCGCTGAGGCCGAAGGCGAGTGCGCCGCCGGCGATCAGGCGCGGGCCGGTGCGGCCGTGGTGTCCGGTGACGAGGGCGCCGGCGATCGAGCCGACCCCCATCGCCGAGACCAGCACCGCGTAGGCGCCGGCGCCGCCGTCGAAGCTGAACTTGGCCAGCATCGGCAGCACCACCTGGAAGTTGAAGCCGAGCGTCCCGACCAGCGCCATCAGCGCCAGCGGCACCGCCAGCTCTGGGGTGCGGCCGACGTAGCGCAGGCCGGCGCGGATCGCGCCCGGTTCGCGGGCCGCCACCGGCGCCGCGTGCAGGCCGCGCGGGTCCATCCCCCAGAGGGCGACGATCATCGCGATGAAGGTGAGCGCGTTGAGGGCGAAGCAGGGAACGACGCCGAAGCCGGCGATCAGCAGGCCGGCGAGGGCCGGGCCGACGATCCGCGCCGACTGGACGATGACGCTGTTGAGACTGACCGCGTTGACGACGCGGTCGGGGCCGACCATCTCGATCACGAAGCTCTGCCGGGTCGGGTTGTCGACGGCGTTGACCGAGCCCATCGCGAAGACGGCCAGGTAGACCATCCAGGGAGCGGCGATGCCGGTCGCCGTGACGGCGAAGAGGCCGATCGCGGGGATCGCCATCAGCGCCTGGGTCGTGATCAGCAACCGCCGCTTCGGAATCCGGTCCGCCAGCAGCCCGCCCCAGGCGCCGATCAGCAGCATCGGCAGGAACTGCAGCGCCGTGGTCAGGCCGACCGCGATGCCGCTGTCGGTGAGGCTGAGGATCAGCCAGATCGCCGCCACCGTCTGCATCCAGGTGCCGGAGAGGGAGATCAGCTGGCCGGCGAAGTAGCGCCGGTAGTTGGGGACCTCGAGGGAGTTGAAGGAGCGTCGCAGGGCAGCACTCACCTGCGCTCGTCCTCCCGCATCTGCTCGAGGATCTCGGCCGCCCGCTCCAGTGCTTCGACGTCGGCGACGGGCAGGTCGCGCATGCGCTTTGCCAGGTAGGCGTTCTTGCGACCGCGCAGGCGCCGCAGCCGCTCGCGGCCGGCGGCGTTGACGGCGACAAGGGCGCTGCGTCCATCGGCGGGGTCGGGCGTGCGCTCGACCAGCCCCTCCCTTTCGAGGCAGCCGAGGGTGCGGGTAACGGTCGGCCGCTTGACCCGCTCGATCTCGGCCAGCTCGCTCGGCGTCAGCGGTCCGTGACGCTCGATAGTCGCCAGTGCCGCAGTTGAAGTTGGCGTCAACCCCGTCGCCTCGGCAGCCGCCTCCTGGCGCAGCCGGCGCGCCGTGCGCACGATCGCCATTCGCAGCCTCGCGGCCGAGTCGGTGAGCGGTATGTCGATGGGCTGTGGAGTCATTGATTAGCTTTGATAATTAGTTTAGCAAACTACCTTCCGGTGCGCCTTATCCCCGTATTTGGGGGATAAGGCGCACCGGAACGGCCGGTCGTCACTATTGAGTAGCTTTTGGGGGATGAGAGAGGCAGCGATCAGCGTCAGGGGGCTGCGCAAGTCCTACGGCGAGCACGAGGCCGTCGCCGGGATCGAGTTCGAGGTCGCCGCGGGCGAAGTCTTCGGCTTTCTCGGGCCCAATGGCGCCGGCAAGACGACCACGATCGAGATCCTCGAGGGCTACCGCGAGCGCAGCGCCGGTGAGGTCAGCGTGCTTGGCGTCGATCCAGGTGAGCCGACGCGCGAGTGGCGCAGCCGGGTCGGGCTGGTGCTGCAGGAGTGCGAGCTCGACCCGCTGCTGACCGTGCGCGAGGCGGTCTCGCTCTTCGCCACCTTCTACCTGGCGCCCCGCCCGGTCGAGGAGACGATCGAGCTGACCGGCCTGGCCGAGAAGCGCGAGGCACGGATCGGCTCGCTCTCGGGCGGGCAGAAACGGAGGGTCGACGTAGCGATCGGGATCGTCGGCGACCCCGACCTGATCTTCCTCGACGAGCCGACCACGGGCTTTGACCCGACCGCGCGGCGCGAGGCCTGGAGCACGATCGAGGGCCTGAAGGAGCTCGGCAAGACCGTCTTCCTCACCACCCACTACATGGACGAGGCCCAGCACCTCGCCGACCGGGTGGCGATCCTGCGCGAAGGGCGGATCGTCGCCCAGGGCGCGATGGAGCAGCTCAGCGCCGACCTTGGCCGAAAGACCGTGATCGGCTTCCGCCTCAACGGCGGCCTCGGCGTCGAGGACGTCGGCTCCCGGGTCTCCGCCCCGGTCGAGGCGGCAGGTGGCGAAGTCAGCATCGAGACCGAGCGGCCGCAGCAGGACCTCTACCGGCTGCTCGCCCTGGCCGAGGAGCGCGGCGCCACCCTGGAGAGCCTCGAGGTGCGCAAGCCGAGCCTCGAGGACATCTTCCTCGACCTGACTAAGGAGAGCCCGGAGCCGTGAGCGAGCGCCGCATCGTCCTTGCCCAGGCCCGCGCCGCGATCGTCGTCGCGCTGCGCACCCCGCGCGCGCTCGTCTTCACCTTCCTCTTCCCGCTGATCTTCCTCATCCTCTTCAACTCGATCTTCATCCAGGGCACCGACCAGACCGTGACCCTGCCGACCGGGCTGAAGCTGAGTGCCCAGGCCTATTTCATGGCCGGGATCACCGCCTACTCGATCTCGCTCTCGACCTTCACCACCCTCGCCGTCTCGATCACCACCCAGCGCGAGCGCGGTCAGCTCAAGCGCCTGCGCGGCACGCCGATGCCGGCCTGGACCTTCATCGCCGGCCAGGTGCTGCGGGCGACCGCTCAGGCACTGGCGATGACTGTGCTCTTGGTCGCGATCGGGGTGCTCGCCTACGGGGTCGAGTTCCCCGGCGCGAGCTTCTTCGGCTTCCTCGTCTACGTCGCTCTCGGCACGGCGACGCTCTGCATCCTCGGCATCGCCCTCACCCCGTTCACCCCCACCGTCGACGCCGCCTCGACGATCGCGCCCTTCAGCGTCGTCATCCTCGCCTTCGTCTCCGGCGTCTGGATCCCGATCGACCAGCTGCCCCACTGGCTCGAAGAGGTCGGCCGCATCTTCCCCCTCTTCCACCTCGCCGTGGGGCTGCAAAGCACCCTCTCGCCGGAAGCAAGCGGCACCGGGCTGGAAGGCGGCAACGTCGCCGTCCTCGTCCTCTGGGCCCTGGCCGGCACCTCGATCGCCACCCGCCGCTTCCGCTGGGAACCGCAGGCAGGCACCACTTAGTCCGACTAACCGTTGGATCTGGTTCGAGCCCAGCGCCCTCCGCATAGGACCCGCCGGAGCGGGTCGAGAATGGGGCGATTTGCCGTGGTACCCTCCGGCAGAGTGTCAGTCGCCAGCGGGGTGGTTCCCCGCGTCGCCAGACTCGACCCGCTCCGGCGGGTCTTGTCGTTTTAGAGCTAGGCCTTCCGTCCAGAACAGGCCGCTTCACTCAAGCCTCTCTCGCGAGCACCGAGGAGTTCAGTTGAGGCCGAGGGCGGCCCATTACTGGCATGGCGATTCCCCGGTCGACAGCGAGCGCTTCACAGCCGAAGCGGCACCGCCGCCACAGGCACAGGCACGTCTGGAAGGACAAGCACTACCGCTGGGTGCCCGAGGGCGAGTGCGGCTGGCGCGTCCAGGCCTACGTCGTCCACCACAAGCACAAGCCCCGCCGCGGCCACCATCGCGGACCCGGACCGAGGCCGGCGGACCGCTGCGCCCCCGCGGCCGCCGTCAATCGCGATCCCCGCCCCGCGGGCGCCTACCAGGGGCCGTTCGGAGCCGCGCAGGCGAAACGGCTGCTGGACCGGGCCGGCTTCGGCGCGGTCCCGGGGCAGGCCGAGCAGCTGGCCACGCTCGGCCTGGTCGGCGCGGTCCAGTCTCTGACCCGTCCCAGCGGCGCCGCGACCTTGCACGGGCCGGCCCCGGTCGACGACGACAACAACCCGATCGCCCCCGCCGACTCCTACGGCCACGACCATCTCTGGTTCCTCGACCGCATGGTGCGCAGCGACCAGCCCCTGGTCGAGCGCATGGCGCTCGTCTTCCACGACTGGTTCGCCACCTCCAACGCCAACGTCTCCCACCAGCAGCAGCTGATCGACCAGTCGAACCTCTTCCGTTCGGCCTGCTTTGGCTCCTTCCTCGACCTCTTCAGGGCGGTCACCGTCGACCCGGCGATGCTGCAGTGGCTGAACGGCGCCGAAAACACCAAGCAGGCGCCCAACGAGAACTACGGCCGCGAGATGATGGAGCTGTTCTCGCTCGGCGCCGATCGCGGCGCCTACAGCGAGGACGACATCCGCGAACAGGCGCGGGCGCTGACCGGCTGGACCTACGAATGGTCGAATGAGCTTGGCGCCCACAACTTCCACTTCGACCCCAAACGCCACGACACCGGCACCAAGACGGTCTTCGGCCGGGCCGGCAACTGGAGTTGGGAAGACTCCCCCCGGCTCTGCGTCGAGAACCCTCTCCACCCCTCCTTCTTCGTCGAAAAGCTGTGGAGCTACTTCGTCCCGCAGCCGCCCGCGGCCAGCGTCAGAGACGGCTTGATCAACACCTACCGCGGCTCGGGCTGGGCGATCCGGCCGGTGCTCGAGGCGACCCTGCTCAGCCCCGACCTCTACGAAGGTCCGCCGATGGTCAAGCCGCCGGTCGTGCAGCTCGCCGGCATGCTGCGCTCGGTCGGGCGCGGCATCGACACCGAGGCCTGGATCTGGCTCTGCGAGGAGGCCGGGCAGCAGCTCTTCTGGCCACCGAACGTCTCCGGCTGGGACGACAGCCGCTGGCTCGACACCTCGCGGCTGCGGGCCCGCTGGAACACCGTCGACTACGTCGTCGATGAGATCTCGGTCAACGCCTGGAGCGATACCTACAGCACCACCGAGACCGCCGAGGAAGCGCTCGCCCGGGCGCTGTCCTCGTGGGGCTCGCCGGCGCTGCGCGACGAGCACCGGGCCGAGCTGCTCGACTTCGCCCGCCGCAGCGAGAAACTCATCACCGCCAAATGGCAGCAGGGCCCCTACCGCGCGCTGCGCCAGAACGCCCTGCTGCAGCTGATCGGCGTCAGCCCGGACCTGATCCTGCAATGAGGGAGAGCTGATGGCGAGGCACAACTGCTGCAACGACTACACCCGCTCGCAGCTGCTGCGCTCCGCCGCGGCCGAAGCGGGCCGGGGCCTGCCGGCGATCGAGGTCGGCATGCCCGAGCCGGCCGGGACCGGGCTCTCGCGGCGCAGCTTCCTCTCCTGGAGCGCCGGCCTGGCACTGGCCGTCTACGGCGCCTCGAAGATCCCGCTCGCCGCCTTCGAGGAGGGGATCGCGCAAGCGGCGGCGACCGACAAGATCCTCGTCTCGATCTTCTTCGACGGTGGCATCGACGCGCTCAGCGTGCTCGCCCCGACCGGTGACCCGCGCTACACGCAGCTGCGCCCGAACCTTGCCCTCGCTCCCGACGCGGGAACGGAATTCGCCGAGGACCCGACCCTGCGCTGGCATCCCTCGGCGGCCGGCCTGGCGACCCTGCACGGTGAGGAAAAGGTAAGCGTCTTCCCGGCGATCGGCTACGACCACCCCGACCAGTCGCACTTCACCTCGCGCCACTACTACGAGATCGGCGAGCTCGACGTCGGCTTCCACACCGGCTGGCTGGGCCGCTACCTCGACCAGGTCGGCGAGGACGACAATCCGCTGCAGGGACTCTCGATGGACGGCTCGCTCTCGCCGATGATCGCCACCGCGCAGCGCCCGGTGGCGGCGATCGACAGCGTCGATGGCTACGACCTCTGGTCGCACGTCGACCAGCCGATCTCCGACGAGATGTACAAGAGCTTCGCCCGCTTCGGCTCGCTGCCTTCGGACTCCGTCGGCCTGGCCCAGGTGCGCCGCGCCACGGCCCAGACCGACAAGCTGCGCACCGACCTCGGCGGGCTCGGCGGCTTCACCAGCCCGGTTTCCTACCCGGCGACGAACTTCTCCCACAAGCTCGCCGGTCTCGCCGCCTTCATCGACGCCGGCCTGCCGATGCGGGTGGTGACGGTGCGCGCCTCGGGCGGCTACGACACCCACGCCGACGAGGCCGAAGACCTCTCGCGCGGGCTGAAAGAGACCTGCGAGGGGATCCTCGCCTTCCAGCGCGACCTCGAGAAACGGGGCCTCGCCGACCGGGTCCTGATCGAGATGTGGAGCGAGTTCGGGCGCCGCCCGGAGGAGAACGGCTCGCTCGGCACCGACCACGGCGCCGCCGGCTGCGCCTTCGTCGTCGGCTCCAAGGCCAAGGGCGAAATGGTCGGCGAGTTCCCCGGCCTGGCGCAGCTCGACGGCAACGACAACGTCCGCGTGACCAGCGATTTCCGCGCCATGTACTGCTCCTTGCTCGAGCAATGGCTGGGGCACGACGCCGCCTCGGTCATCCCGGGGGCATCGTCGTTCCAGCGACCGGTGCTGGTGAGGGCGTGAGCACGGAGGCAGCGGGCCCGATCCGCCTCGGGCTGGCCGGCGCCGTGGCCTTGGCGATGACGGCGGGCTCGCTCGCTCTCGCCGCGCCGGCGGCCTCGGCCGAAGGCTGTACTTGGCAGCGACACTCGAAGCCAGTCGTCAAAAAGATCAAGCGACACGGGCAGCTACGGCGGGTCAAGCGCCTCAGGCACTGGTGGAGCTGCGACGACCAGCCTTCGGCCTTCGCTCCCCCGGCTGCCCTGCCGCCACCAGCAGTGCCGCCTGCCGAAGAGCCCCAGTCCCAGATCAACCACCTCGGCGTCAAAGCGATCGAGTACAGCTACACCCTCTCCCGACCCGAAGTCAGCGCCGGCGAAACGATCGTCGAGCTAAACAACCAGGGCGAAGACCCCCACAACCTCAAACTCCAGCTCGAAGGCAGCGAAGAACCGCCGCTGGAAGTCCCAACGGCGGCGACCTTAGAACAGACGAACGCCCACCTCAGCCTTGCCCCTGGCACTTACCACCTCTACTGCAGCCTCTACAAACACGACGCCAAAGGCATGAACGCGACCCTGGTGGTGGCGCCCGGCTAAGGCCACGCCCGGAGATTCATCACGGGCTCTTCCTGGGCATTGAGGCCCGCACCTGAGATTTCACAGATGCCGCCTTTGGGTTTGCCCTGGTTGTAGGCCTGCCTTACGCAGTTACGCAGCGCCATCTGACCCCAATAGTCCGGATGCAGGCTTTCCTGTTTTTGGAATACCGCTGAAGGCGCACCAAAAATCTGCGTAACCCACTCACTTTTGTTCACGACCCCCGAACTAAGCCAGGTCTCGCCCCCCTGCACTACGTCCACGCCAATTTCACACACTCGGTGACCGCTGAAAGCTTTGGTTGCATCCAAATACATTAGGTTCGTAAGACCGGTCGCGGCAGCTGCTTCAAACAGAGTGCCATTGACGACAGCGGTGGCAGATTCAAACCAATTTGCATCTTGATCATAGAACGGGCATCCGTATTCAACCCGCTGACCACCGTTCAGTGCTTCGTCATATCGATTGCTTGGTCCCCTGGGCAGCACCAGCGGGTAGTTCTCGATGAGAATCTTGTAAGTGGGAGCTTTACTGCTGTAGCCTGCCGCCGTCATTGCGGCCGACACCCTCAATATCGCAGCCTTGATCAGGTCCTTCTGTTCTGCCACTTTTGTGACGGTAAAATTTTCGAGAACGCTGGTTTGGGAGCTGCAGTAGCTGAATACGCCTGCGATATAGCTCACCACACATGCCCTCGCGATGTCAGCAAAATTGAAGTTAGTACCGCCGATTTGCAGCAAGATCATTTTGACCTGATGGGTTTTGGCAAATTTTTCCAGCATGGTGGCCTGGCCTTCTCCCAGTCCAAGGCCATTGTCGAGACCCGGCTTGAAGACTCCTTCCTTCGCGTAGCTAGACGTGCGCGCTCCAGAGCATGCAAAATTCTTGCCGTTAACTCCTATGTTGGCCAAAGCACCTATATATGTTTGTGCGGAATGCGAACGGTGGCAGCCTGCAACCAGTTCACCGGTGTTGGCTCCGTTGTCGTAGTAGGCACTGGGCCCCAGTGCATCGATGGGGGTCGTACTGCTGAAGAAGCCAACGTTCCCAGCCCAGCGACCGCCCTCACCTGACATGTAGGACTCACCCACGCTGACGACCCAGGGAGCCTCCGCGAGGACTTTTTCCAACGTCGCTTCATTTTTGAGATACGCGCCTTCGGATTTTTCAGCAGCGCTTTCTCCGCACCCTTTGCTCGTGTATTTCATACGGTCGCTAGAGAACACCGACAGATATTCGAATGTCCCAAGTTTTCCCAGACTTTCCTGATAGTCGGTCATGCTTGCCGCCTGCGTTATCGGCGTCTGCGCGGCGATTTCCAGGGTGCATCCACCTCCCGTAAAGGTAAGCACGCAGCCGGCCCCAACCAGTTCATTTGCGGCTTCGAAGACTTCCCGATTCGTGGCGGACTCGTTTTTTATCGTGTATCGCAAGCTGCATCCTTTATTGGTGACGGTGGCGCCAGTGGCTCCTCCTCCGTGCACCGCTTCGCACCCCTGGTAGCTGGGTGTCAGCTCAAGCGTTGGCGTGCGTTCTGTCAGTTTGCCGGTCTCGGAAATGCTTTTGCAGCGAAACCAGTACTGAGGGGCGCCCCAGCCAATTACCGCCAATGGCTGTGCGGCGGCGCCAAAGCCGGTGATCGATACCGGATAGGTGCCGCTCGTCGATTCGAATTCTCCGTTGTTGACGAACGCGGGGGCGTGGCTCGCCGTCAAGATAAGGACTACCACGCTTACTCCGATTGCAAGGCCAAGCCGTGTGCTTCTCATATCCATCACTCTCCCGTAGCGCCACCACCAAGCGGAGAGGCCTCCGCTTGGTCAGGGATCGATTGGATAATCTTTAGCGCTTGGAGGTGCTGGTGTCAAGAGTGCGCCTTGACAGCGCCCGAGGCGGGCCTAGTAGCGGTAGTGGTCGGGCTTGTACGGGCCCTCGACCGGGATCCCCAGGTAAGCGGACTGGTCGGCGCTGAGCTCGGTCAGGTCGACGCCGAGGGCGGCGAGGTGCAGGCGGGCGACCTTCTCGTCGAGGTGCTTGGGCAGCACGTAGACCTGCTTGGCCTCGTAGCGGTCGGCCTTGCTGAAGAGCTCGATCTGGGCGATCACCTGGTTGGTGAAGGAGTTCGACATCACGAAGCTCGGGTGGCCGGTGGCGTTACCGAGGTTGAGCAGGCGGCCCTCGGAGAGCAGCACGATCGAGTGGCCGTCGGCGAAGCGCCACTCGTCGACCTGCGGCTTGATGTTGATCCGCTCGATCCCCGGGTGGGCTTCGAGGCCGGCGACGTCGATCTCATTGTCGAAGTGGCCGATGTTGCCGACGATCGCGTTGTGCTTCATCCGCGCCATGTCGTCGGCGGTGATGATGTCCTTGTTGCCGGTGGCGGTGACAAAGATGTCAGCCGTTGCGACGACATCCTCGAGCTTGCGCACCTCGTAGCCCTCCATCGCCGCCTGCAGGGCGCAGATCGGGTCGATCTCGGTGACGATCACGCGGGCGCCCTGGCCGCGCAGCGATGAGGCGCACCCCTTGCCGACGTCGCCGTAGCCGCAGATCACCGCAACCTTGCCGCCGATCATCACGTCGGTGCCGCGGTTGATCCCGTCGACCAGCGAGTGGCGGCAGCCGTAGAGGTTGTCGAACTTCGACTTGGTCACCGAGTCGTTGACGTTGATCGCCGGGAAAAGCAGATCGTCGGTCTCGGCCAGCTGGTAGAGCCGGTGGACGCCGGTCGTCGTCTCCTCGGTGACTCCCTGGATCGCCGCGGCGACGTTGGTCCAGCGCTGCGGGTCCTCGCCGAGGGAACGCTGCAGGGTCTCGAGGATGATCTTGAACTCGCCCGACTCGGCCGTCTCGGGGTCCGGCACGGCACCGGCCTTCTCGAACTCAACGCCCTTGTGGACGAGCAGCGTCGCGTCGCCGCCGTCGTCGAGGATCATGTTCGGGCCATCGCCCTCGGGCCAGAGCAGCGCCTGCTCGGTGCACCACCAGTACTCCTCCAGCGTCTCGCCCTTCCAGGCGTAGACAGGGATGCCGGCCGCGGCGATCGCCGCGGCGGCGTGATCCTGGGTCGAGAAGATGTTGCAACTGGCCCAGCGCACCTCGGCGCCGAGCGCCGTCAGCGTCTCGATCAGCACCGCGGTCTGCACCGTCATGTGCAGCGAACCGGTGATCCGAGCGCCCTTCAGCGGCTGCGAAGCGCCGAACTCCTCGCGCGTCTGCATCAGGCCGGGCATCTCGACCTCGGCGAGCGCGATCTCCTTGCGCCCGAAATCGGCGAGGCCGATGTCGGCGACCTTGTAGTCCTGAGTGGCGGTGCTGGTAGTCATCGAGTGCGCGTCTCCTGATCGATTGCTTGCCCGACCATGGTACGAAGCCGCCGGGAAAAGCGCCGCGAGGCGCTCGGCCGTGTGGCGAGTCAGCCCAACTTCTGAAGCCTCACCCCTGTGACGACGCCCATGTAATGAAATTCGCCGGGGCCATTGGTGACATGGCTGAGGGACACTCTGGGCTCCAGACCCAATTTGGTGATGTCCTGAACAGTCTGAGCAAGATTCATCTTGAACTGCCCGATGTTGTAGTCATCGACGAATCGGGTCGCGACGCTGATCTCGGTCATGACGCCTCCTGTACGGTCGTTTTGCCGCCACATCATCCCGGCAGCTGGTTGCAGCGCGTGCAAATGAAGCGCGAGGGTAGGCACCGGACCGCCGACGTCGAATCAGACCCGGATGGCGTCTGAAACGCAGCAGGAGCTCAAGGTCTACCCACCTGGGATGGACGCGCGCAGCACGCGGGTGGCCGAACGGCTGAACACGCCGATGCTGATCGCGGCGGCGCTGACGCTGCCGATGGTGGCGATCAGCGAGTCGCACCCGGGCGGCGTGCTGGAGGACGTCGCCCGGATCCTCAACTGGGTCACCTGGACCGCCTTCCTGATCGAGCTGGTGGTGATGCTGGCCGTCGTCCCCAGTCGCCGCAAGTGGCTACGCCACCATCCGCTCGACCCCTTCATCGTCATCTTCACGCCTCCCATCCTCCCCGCCGGCCTGCAGAGCCTGCGCGTGCTGCGGCTGCTGCGCTTGACCAGGTTGCTGCGCCTGGCCCAGCTCTCGCGCGAGGTCTTCTCGCTGCAGGGGCTGCACTACGCGATGTTCCTCGCCTTCCTCACCGTGATCGGCGGCGGCGCCCTCTTCGTCGCCTTCGAGAAAGGCTCCCAGCACCTCAACGACTGGCAGGGGGTCTACTGGGCGGTGACGACGATGACCACACTCGGCTCCAACATCTACCCGACTACGACCGGCGGCGAAATCGTCTCGGTCGCGATCCTGATCATCGGCATCGGCTTCGTCGCCCTGCTCACCGGCGCCTTCGCCCAGCGCTTCCTCAGCCCCGAAATCGTCGAGGTCGAGGAAGAGCTGGCCGCCGAGCAGGTCAGCGCCGAGGCGCTCGCCCTGCGCGAGCTGAAGAGCGTGCAGGAACAGCTGCAGTCGCTCGAGGTCGCGGTCCAGCGCCTGGTCGAGGAGCGCAGCGGATAGCGCTCAGTCCTCGTCGTCGTAGTCGCCCATCTTCGACTCGAGCTCTTCCATCACGCCGGGGTCGCGCAGCGTCGTCACGTCGCCCAGGGCGCGGCCCTCGGCGATGTCGCGCAGCAACCGGCGCATGATCTTGCCGGAGCGGGTCTTGGGCAGTTCGTCGGCCCAGACGATCCGCTTCGGGCGGGCGAACTTGCCGATCCGCTCGGCGACGACCTCGCGAATCCCCTCGACCAGGTCGTCGCTCGGCTCGGTGTCGCCGCGCAGGGTGACGAAGGCGCAGATCGCCTGGCCGGTGTGCTCGTCGGACTGGCCGATCACCGCCGCCTCGGCGACCTTGGGATGGGCGACGATCGCCGACTCGACTTCTGCGGTGGAGAGGCGGTGGCCGGAGACGTTGACGACGTCGTCGATCCGCCCGATCACCCAGAAGTAGCCGTCCTCGTCGACGCGCGCCGCGTCGCCGACCAGGTAGGTCTCCTTGCCGAAGCGCGAGAAGTAGGTCTCGATGAAGCGGTCCTCCTCCTTGTAGAGGGTGCGCAGCATCGAGGGCCAGGGCTTGGTCAGGGTCAGCAGCCCCTGACCCTGCTCGACCGGCTCGCCATCGCTCTCGCCGACCACCTCGGCGGCGACACCCGGGAAGGGGCGCGTCGCCGAGCCGGGCTTGGTCGCGACGATCCCGGGCAGCGGCGTGATCATGATCGCGCCGGTCTCGGTCTGCCACCAGGTGTCGACGATCGGGCACTTTTCCGCGCCGATCACCTTGTGGTACCAGAGCCAGGCCTTGGGATTGATCGGCTCGCCGACCGAGCCGAGCAGGCGCAGCGAGGAGAGGTCCGACTTGCCGGGAATGTCCGCTCCCCACTTGATGAAGGTGCGGATCGCGGTCGGCGCCGTGTAGAGAATCGTCACCCCGTAGCGCTCGACCAGCTCCCACCAGATGCCCTGGCTCGGGTAGTCGGGTGCCCCCTCCCAGATCACGCTGGTGGCGCCGTTGAGCAGCGGCCCGTAGACGATGTAGGAGTGGCCGGTGACCCAGCCGACGTCCGCCGCGCACCAGTAGACATCCTCCTCTGGCTTCAAGTCGAAGACGTAGCGGTGGGTGGCGGCGACGCCGGTCAGGTAGCCCCCGGTGGTGTGCAGGATCCCCTTCGGCTTCGCGGTCGAACCGGAGGTGTAGAGGATGAAGAGCGGATGCTCGGCGTCGAGCGGCTCGGCCGGGCACTCGGCGTCGGCGGCCTCGAGCAGCTCGTCGTAGAAGCGGTCGCGCTCCTCCTGCATCGGGCAGTCGATGCCCGTGTGGCGGACGACGACGATCGCCTCCAGTGTCTCCAGGTCGCCCAGCTGCTCGTCGACCTGGGGCTTGATCGGCGCCACCTTGCCCTTGCGGCGGGCGCCGTCGACGGTGACCAGCGCCTTCGCCTCGGAGAACTCCATCCGCTCGCGCACCGCTTCGGCCGAGAAGCCGCCGAAGACGACGTTGTGCATCGCGCCGATCCGGGCGCAGGCCAGCATCGCGACGACGACCTCGGGGATCATCGGCAGGTAGATCCCGACCACGTCGCCCTTGCCGACGCCGAGATCCTTCAGCGCGTTGGCAAAGCGCTGTGTGTCGGCGAGCAGCTCGGCGTAGGTGACGTCGCGCTCCTCGCCCTCCTCGCCGCGCCAGTGGTAGGCGACGCGCTCGCCGCGGCCGGCCTCGACGTGGCGGTCGAGGCAGTTGTAGGAGGCGTTGATCCTGCCGTCGGCGAACCATTTGTAGAAGGGCGGGTTGGAGGCGTCGAGCCCCTCGCTTGGCGCCTCGTCCCAGTCGAGCAGCTCGCTCGCCTGGCGCTTCCACCAGGCCTCCGGATCGGCCGCCGCCTCCTCGTAGATCGCGGGATCGCTCCAGAGCGCGCCCTCGCGGAACTCAGCGGGGGGCTCGAAGCGATCGACCTCCAAGAGGGCGCCGAGCTCCTGCTCCAGATCCGTGTTCACATCGCTTGCCATTCCGCTCCCTTCCTCGCCGCTACCCTGATCCCAACCGTAACCGTTTGCCCACCGATTCGATTGGGACCGCTCAAGTGCTCTTCCGCCAGATAATCCACGAGGACCTCGGCTGTGCCTCCTACCTGGTCGGCGACACCGCCTCCGGCGTCGCCGCGGTGGTCGATCCGCAGTGGGACATCGACCCCTACCTGCACCTCGCCCGCCTGCACGGAGTGCGGATCGAGCACGTACTGGAGACCCACAACCACGCCGACCACGTCTCCGGCCATGGCCGCCTCGCCCGCGCGACCGGGGCGACGATCCACGTCCACGAGCTGGCCGAAGCGGAGTACCCGCACGAGGCGTTCGGCGACGGCTGGGCCCTGGGGCTGGGCGAGGGCGCGACGATCGAGGCGATCCACACTCCCGGCCACCGCCCCGAGCACACCTCCTTCCTGCTGCGCGACGCCGCCCGCGGCGGCGACCCCTGGGCGGCGCTGACCGGAGACTGCCTCTTCGTCGGCGACGTCGCCCGTCCCGACCTCGCGGTCGAGCCACGCGAGGGCGCTGCCGACATCTTTCGCTCGCTGCACGAGCGCCTCTTGACCTTGCCCGAGGAGACCGAGGTCTGGCCGGGCCACCTCGGCGGCTCGCTCTGCGGCAGCTCCGGGATCGACCTCAAGACCTGCTCGACGATTGGCTTCGAGCGGCGCCACAACCGCGCCCTCGAGTTCGAGAGTGAGGCCGAGTTCGTCGCCGACGCGGTCGCCTCGATTGGCAGCAAGCCGCCCAACGTCGAGCACATCGTCTCGCTCAACCGCGGCCCCCTGGTCGAATCGATCTCCTCCCCCACCCAGCTCACCCCGCACGGCTTCGAGGCGGCGATCGCCGGCGGCGCCCTGGCGGTCGACTCGCGCACCAACGAACAGTTCGACGAGGCCCACATCCCCGGCGCAATCAGCGCTTCCGGCTACGACACCGGCTTCGCCACCAAGGTGGCCCAGGTAGTCCCGGTCGACGCCGAGCTGCTCGTCGTCGCCGCCTCCGACGGCAACGAGCTCGAGGCGGCCGAACTGCTCGCCGCGGTCGGCCTGCGCGTGCGCGGCTTCCTCGGCGGCGGCATGACCGCCTGGCGGGCCGAGGACCGGCCGGTCGAGCGGATCGAGGCGATCGACCTGGCCGAGCTGGCGCGGCGGCTAGACGGCTCCGACGGGCCCCTGGTCCTCGACGTGCGCAATGCCGCCGAGTACGAGTCCGCCCACATCCCCGGCTCGCTTCATATCCCTTTCGGCCAGCTCCGCAACCGCATCGACGAGGTGCCGCGCGAGCGCCAGGTCGCGACCATCTGCAAGGCCGGCAAGCGCAGCGGCTTGGCCGCCTCGATCCTCCAGCGCGAAGGCTTCGAGGGCGTGATCCACGTCAGCCGCGGCAACGCCGCGCACTGGCAGGCCTAACTGCGGCCCGATGGGCCTGAAACGTCCGCTATATGGACGCCTGAGGCCCGTCGGCGGCTAGTAGCCCGAGGGGTGGCGGGCTATGAAGCCTTCTGGCGAGTCGACCGGTGAGGAATGCCAGCGGGGGCCGGGGCCGCCTACTGTGTCGAAGGCCAGGCCGGCGATGATCATCCAGGCGTGTTCGGCGTTGGCGTAGACGGTGATCCACTGGCCTGGGCCGGGTTCGCCCCAGGTCTCGAGGCCGGTTGAGTCGAGCGGGCTTTCGAGCAGGCCGCCGCCGTGCAGGGCGAAGCTGACCGCGCCCGAGCAGTCGTAGCCGGAGGATTCGAAGGAGCCGTGACCGCCGCCCCAGATGTAGGGGGTGGTGGCGATCGAGTTGGCCGCTTCGATCGCGGCCGCGACTGCAGCCGGAGCCTCGCTGGGCACGCTGGCCTGGCTTTCTGAGATGTAGTTGGCGCTCTGGCCCGGCGTCAGCGGCGCCGGGGTGCCGGTGACCGGACCGGGTTCGCCGGTCGTGCTGGCGATCTGTTCGGAGATCGCCGCGAGGTTGTCGCCGAGCGCTTCTTCGCGCGACTCAAGCGATTCCATCGCTGCGCGGCGTTCGGCCTGGGCCGACTTCAGTTCGGCGAAGCGGGACTCGGCTTCCGCACTGGCCGCGGCGACTTCGCGCTCCTTGACCGCGATCGCATCGCGAGACTCTTTGATCTGGAGGCGGACGGCGGTCATCCGCTTGACCGTCGCGCGCGCTTCGTCGCGCAGCCCCTTCACCCGTCCAGCTACGGAGTCGTCGTATTCCTGGACCTGGCTCAGGTACTCGGCCCGGGTGGAGACTTCCGACCAGCTGGCCGAGTCGAGGACGACGTTGAGCATGTCGGGGCTGCCGGCCTCGTAGATCGCGACCAGGCGCTCGCGCAAAACGCTGAGCGCACGCTGCAGGCGTTCCCGGACCAGGGCCAGTTGGTGCCTGTCGGCGGCCAGCTTCGCGGTCGCGCTGTCGAGTTCGTCCTGCTTCGCGCTCAGTTCCGACTCGACCGCTGCCTGCTGCCGGCGCAGGGCGGAGACTTCGCCGATCATCGAGTCGATCGCCTTGTTCTGTTCGGCGATCGTCGCCGCCAGAGAACTCTGGCTTTCGCGCACGTGGCTGAGCTTGCCCTGCGTGGCGCTGAGCTTTTCTTCGAGGTCCTTTGCCGGGGCCGAAGCGGCCACGCAGAGGACGGCGAGGAGCAGCGCCGCGGGCAGCAGCAGCCGCCAAGAGTTACCGCGAAGGGGAGCGCGCATCGACGGCGCAAGGTAGCGAAGACGCCGCCTAAATGTTAGGAATCGCTAATAACTTGCAACTTTGGTTGCAGAAATCGGCTACTTGCAGGAGAAACCACGCCCGCAGCGACCGCTGACTTCGCGTTTAGTCCCGCATAGCGAGACAAAACGCGAAGTCAGCGAAGGGTCGCTTAGGCCAGGAGCTTTGCCTTTGCGGCGTCGAACTCCTCGCTGGAGAGGGCGCCCTTCTCCTTGAGGTCATTCAGCTTGTGCAGTTCGTCAGCGGGCGAGGTGTGAGCCTGTTCGCGGACGTACGAGTCGAAGTGCTGCTTGGCCTCGGCCTGCGCCTTGATCGTGCGGTCGCGCATGCCGCTGCCGCGGGCGATCAGGTAGATCAGCGCTGTAAGGAACGGGATGAAGACCAGGAACAGGACCCAGGCGGCCTTGACCCAGCCGGAGGTTTCGTGGTCGCGGAAGAGGTCGGTGAGGATCGTGATCAGGATCCAGATCCAGATCACGAAGAAGAAGACCTCGAATGCAATGAGGAGGGCTTCCCCAATGTTGATGTCTGCAAACGGCAAGGCGGCGTCCTTTCGGTTGATTGACCAGTGGGGCGGCCAAAACGCCGCGCCTACATGTTCCCCAGGCTATGCCTTGTCCCTGCTCGATGCATCCGTAATTTTTCGCAATCCCCGCCGCGGGGATGACGAGCTCAGTTAACGACGATCTTGCCGTGCATGAAGGGGTGGATTTCGCAGTGGTAGCGGAAGGTCCCCTTCTGTTCGAAGCGCACCGAAAATGATTCGCCGGGCTTGATGTGGCCGCTGTTGAAGACGCCCCTGTCGGTCGCCGTGTGGGCGATGTCGGCGGAGTTGGAGAAGACGACCTTGGTCCCCTTGGCGACTTCGAGCGTCGGCGGGTGGAACTTGAAGTGGTTGATGTTGACTGTCCTTGCTCCGCTGGCCTGGGCTGACCCAGGTGCAGCCGCGGGAGCGACCTGGCTGGCGAGCAGCGCTGCTGCGAATGCGAGGCAAGCAACGATTCGCTTCATCGGCTTGGTTTACGGGGCAGCGCCCGGGGAGGTTCAGAGGCGCTGAGAGAAGAGCACCGCAGCGACCGCCGTTGCGAGGTTGAGGCTGGATACACCCTGGCGCATCGGGATCGAGAGGCGCTCGTCGGCGCGCTCGAGCAGCGCCTCGCTGAGCCCGTAGCGCTCGGTGCCGAAGGCGAGAATCGCGCGGGACGAAAGCTCCCGCAGGTCGGCGCTCTCGCCATCGGGATCGATCGCGACCAAGGGGCGATCGCTTGCCGGCAGCTCCTCGACCGCCGCGACCGGCAGGGCGAAATGCAGGCCGGCGGCACCGCGCAACGCCTCCGGATGCCAGGGATCGTTGCTGCCGGTGGTGAGCACGGCGGCCGCATCGGCGGCGGCCGCGACCCGCACGCAGGCCCCCATGTTCCCCATCGAGCGCGGGTCCTCGAGCAAAACCACCGGCGCCCCCCGCCCGTCAGCCAGTGCCACGGACGGGTCAACTACCGGGCGGCGGGCGATCGAGATCACCCCTGTGCGGGGCGCGTGTGGGGCCATCTGGGCAAGGACCTCGGCCTCGACCGGCGTCACCCGCTGCGCCAACGAACCGGCCAGGTCGGGGGCAAGCCCGGCCGCTAGCCGCTCCAGCTCCTCGCGGTCGCTGGCCACGGCCTCAATCAGCTCGGCGCCAAAGCGCAGCGCGTGCTTGAGCGCGTGGAAGCCC
Source organism: uncultured Solirubrobacterales bacterium (assembly GCA_963840565.1). Lineage (GTDB taxonomy): Bacteria > Actinomycetota > Thermoleophilia > Solirubrobacterales > 70-9 > VRUE01. Next base: position 439,991 of record CAWIZH010000006.1, on the reverse strand, counting down.
TCCAGCACCGCCAGCCCGCGATCGCGGCGGGCGGCTCGGTAACGCTGCACGAGGGCGTCGCTCACCACCCAATCAAACCCGAATCAGCAGGCAGAAGGCGAGCCGACGCTCGCGACCGGCACAGCTTCGCCGGCGAGAGCGAGTCGCAGGAAGCCGCCGACCCGGCTGCGGATTTCCCGCTACCCGCGCCGATACCGTGTCGCCCGGGCCTAGGACTGGATGTAGCGCGCAAGCGCCTCGCGGGCCAAATCGCTGACCGAGCGGCCTTCCTTCTCGGCACGCTCCTCCAGCGCCAGGTAGAGCTCGGGCGTGATGCGAAAGCTCATTCGGGGGGATGTTCCATTGCCTGAAAGGGACGGGCGACCTACAAACCGGCGTTTCGCCTTTGATAGGTCATAGCCGCGCTCTGCCTCGTCGGCGAGCGCATCAGCGACCTCCGGAGTGACCTCAAGGCCGGACTTCGTCCGGGGGTACTTCCGGGTCTTTTTCACTTTCGCCATTTCTTCGCCTCCTCGTACATACCTCGATAGCGGCTGCGCAACTGCATCGCGTGAATCACAAGCAAGCTCTCGCCTTTGAGTTCGACCGCCAGCACCTCCAGGGCAACTCCATCCGAATCGTCGCCAAGGAAGACGAAACGGGGATCGGACCTTCCGGGGGCGCCAAGTGGCGCCTCCTCCCTGAAAGGCAGGCTGCAATGTTCGATGACGTAGCGAGAACGTGCACGGGATATTCGGTGCCTAGTCGCCGAGCGAGCCCACCTGAGACCCTTGGCCGACAAGTTATTTTGTCTGACGATAGTAGCACCGTTGGAGTGCCAGCCAGCTCGGTGTTTCGACATGGCCGAAGCGTCGACCGGACGGGCCGACGGAACAAGACGCATTTGTGCCGGAACTGAGAATTCAACTCGGCGAAAAGGCCGCCGAGGCGTAATCGAACCGAGTCTAATCCCACCGCGGCCTTGCGCTCGTCAGGCCAGAGAGCGTCTCGCCGCACCCAGCGCGGCGATCACCTCTTGGTCCTGGATCTGGGAGAAATCCCGGTACCACTCGCCCACTCCCCTCAGCCGGGGCGGCGCAATCAGGCAAATCATCTCGTCGGCCTCTTTGCGCAGGCGCGCGAGCGTGTCAGGCGCGCAGACCGGCACCGCGAGGATCAGCCGGCGCGGTCGCTGGCGCCGAATGGCCCGCATGGCGGCGGTGTCGGTGACACCGGTCGCAACCCCGTCGTCGACGACGACCACGGTGCGGTTGCGTAGTGGCATCGGCGGGCGACCGCCGCGGTAGGCGACGACACGGCGGCACAGCTCCTCGCTCGCGCGGGCGACGATCGACTCCAGCGCGCCGCCATCGATGGCCAGCGCCACCAGTGCCTCGGGGTCGAAGATACGGGTGCCGTCCTCGGCGATCGCACCAATCCCGTACTCGGGGTTGTGAGGAGCGCCGAGCTTGCGCACGGCGAGGATCTCGAGCGGCGCCTGGAGTGCAGTCGCTATCTCACTGGCCACAGGGACGCCGCCGCGCGGCAAGCCGACCACGACCGGGCGCTCGCCCGCTAATGGCAGCAAGCACGCGGCAAGCTGCCGGCCCGCGTCGCGGCGATCGGCAAAGCGCGCGTGCGGGGTCTCCCCCGCGGCCGGGAACATCGTCAACGTCGATTCTTCCGACAACAGCGCCGGGGGTCATCGGGGAAATACCCCACCGCTGCGTTCGGTTTTTCCCGGATGCCCCGGCGCTAATCGCCGCCGTTTTCTTTTAGCAGGCTCGGGGCGAAGGACTTTGTCTTGGCCGCACCGGCGAGACCGAGCGGATCCAGGCCGAAGAGGTCCTCGTTTGAGCGGACGATCGAGTACGGGTTGTATGGGGCGGCGTCGGTGGAACCCGGGGTGAGGAAGGGTGAGAGCAAGAGCGCGCCGACGTGCAGAGGGTCGGTGGCCGGCATGGGTGTCGCTCCCGGCACCGTGACCGGCGGGTTCGCCGCGGCGAAGTTGACGATCAGCAGGCCGTCGGCCTTGTAGGCGGGTGAGGCGAGGATCTTGGGGACCCAGGCCGCGAGGAAGGCGTCGGCACTCGCCGGTCCTTCGGTCCCCCCCGCCGGGCACTGGCCGTTCGCGCCCGAGTTGCAGAGCGTCGGCGCGATGAAGGAGAAGCTCGGCGTCTTATCGGCCTTGCGCAGGTCCGCCGTCAGCTGGTCGAGCGGCAGGTCGTTGCTGGAGCAGTCGCCGAGGTCGAGCAGCGAGTGGAAGTAGACGAAGGGATTCTGCCTCGCCGTGTAGCCGCCGGGCACCACCGTTTCGACTTCTTCGGGCCCGGGGTGGACACAGTTCGCCGGGCTGCCGGTCGTGGGGTCGACCATGCCGTCGGCGTAAGCACGCCAGGTCAGGCGGCTGCTGCCCAGCTGATCGGCAAGGGTCAGCGTTTCGACCGGATAGACACAGCCGGCGCCGCTGAGGGCTCCGTTCGAGCTAGCTTTCGCGGTCGGCGGAAACTCGGCAAAGGTGGAGCAACCCGCGGTGGTCGACGCGTTTGGCGGCTGGCCGCTGATCGCGGCGATCTGATTGGGCAGGCCGGCTTCGCCGAGCAGGGCGTAGTTGCTCAACAACTCGCCCTGCGGGCGCAGGGTCGCCGAGAGGTAGGGCATCTGCGACTGCGCCCCGAGCGACTGTTCGTAGCCCGGGCTGGTGAGTGAGATGACGAAGACGTGCTTGACCGGGCCCACTTCGGCTTCGGGAGTCGATGGAGTGGTTGCGGGTTCCTGCGGCGCCGGTGCGCTCGGCGCGGGCGCCGGTGCGGGGGCGGGTTCCGGCGAAGCGAGCGGTTCGCCGGCCGAGGACGCCGAGCCGCTCGGGGCCGGAGCCGGAGCTTCGGCGCCGCTGGAGGATTCAGCCGGCGCCGGCGCGGTCGCGACCGGAGTGTTGTTGGAGGCAAGGCTGCGGCCGACCAGCGCCGCCAGGGCGCCGCTGCTGCCGGTGCCGGTCATCGCACTGGCGACGATCGCCGAGGTCGCGACCACCGAGGAGGCGACCAGGAGCCCGAAGCGCTTGCCGGTGAGCGTCGCAGCAGCCGCCATCGCCCGGCGCAGCGGTCCTGCAATTGCCGACTTCACGCCGGCACCTCCGCCTGCACCAGCGACTGGCCGCACTGGGCGCAGAAGCGCACCCCGTGGCCGTAGGGCGAGCCGCAGCTCGGGCACATCCCCGCTGCATCGGAGCGTTCCAGCTCGAGCACCCGCTCGACCGAGAGCAGCTCGGCGTCGACCCGCTGCAGCTCAGCCGCCTTGCGGGTCAGCACGTCCATCCGCACGTGGTCGCGGATCGCCATCTCATAGAAGGCGCCGCCGAGGTCGGCCTGCATGATCGTGAACTTCTCCAACAGGCGGTCGCGCTGGGCGATCAGCTCGGCGTTCTCGACCTTCTCCTCCGGCGGTTTTGCCGCCTCAGGCTTTGGTTTGGCGGCTGCCGGCTTGGCGCGCGCGCCCTTGACCGCATCGACGGGCCGCCGCAGTCTCTCGCTGAGCTGGCTCATGGCTGCCCGCTCCCGGTCGGCGCCGCGGGCGCTTCGCTGGGGTCGCCACCGACCACCGTCACATCGGGCAGGTTCTGCTGCGCCTTGATGTAATTTTCGCCCGACTGTTCGGGGTTTTCGGCGACTATTGCCGTGTCTTCTTCGGTCTTCTGCTTGGTCGGTTTGAAGCCCGTCACCTCGTGGACGGTCCCGTTACTGGTCTGCGCCACGACTTTGCCGCCTCCCTTGCTTGCCGCCTTGGCTTTCTTGGCTTTGGCTTTTTTGCCGGCGTTGGACGCCGTCGTCGCGACGCCGGCGGCGGGCGTGCTGGCCTGCGCCACTTCCTGGCGGTGCAGCGCTTCCAGCAGCGCCTCGTTTTCGCCGCTGTCGTCGCCGCTGCGGCCGACGACGACGCCGATCGCAACCGCGATCGGCAAGAGCGCGAAGAAAGCGACCGCCGCAGCCCGGCTGCCGGAGCTCGTCTTCACTGCCGAGGGGCGCACGGAGGGCCGGCGGGCGCGCTGGCTCATCGCCGCGAAGTAGCGCGAGGAGGGATTGGCGCCGTTGCCGCGCCGCGCCGCACAGTTGACGCAGTAGCGCTGCTGCGGGTCGAGCGGCGCGCCGCACTCCTCGCAGGGTTCGTACTGAGCGCGGCCGTTCAGTGCCGATGAGTGCTCGGTTGAGGCTTTCATTGCTTGCTGCTCCCGTGGTCGTGCGACTTGGATTGCTGCTTCTTCGCCTGCTTGTGCTCGCGGCGCTCGAGGATGCGTTTGGATTCCGCCTGCTTGAGCTCGGCGGTTTCCTGCGTCGTCGCGCAGCCGGAGATCGCGGCCACGAGGAGCAGGCCGCAAACGGCCAGCAGCCCGGCGCGGAATATGTGGCGGCTAGCCAAACGCACCGCTCACGTACTCCTTGGTCCGCTGCTCGCGGGGCGAGTTGAAGAGGGCCGTCGCGCTGCTGTACTCGACCAGCTCGCCCAGATACATGAAGGCGACGTGGTCGGCGACCCGGTAGGCCTGCTGCAGGTTGTGGGTGACGATCACCACGGCGACGTCGTCGCGCAGCTTCACGATCAGGTCCTCGATCACCTGGGTCGATTGCGGGTCAAGCGCCGAGCAGGGCTCGTCGAGCAGCAGCACCTCGGGCTCTGCCGCCAGCGCCCGGGCAATGCAGAGCCGCTGCTGCTGACCGCCGGAGAGCTTCAGCGCCGGGTGGTCGAGGTTGTCCTTGACCTCCTCGAAGAGGCCGGCGCGCTCGAGCGCGCTGTGGACCTTCGGCTCCAGCACCTTCTTGCGCTGGCGCCGCGAGCCCTGCTCGCGCAGCACGTAGGCGATGTTGTCGAAGACGCTCATCGGGAAGGGGTTGGGCTGCTGGAAGACCATCGTCACCCGGCGCCGCAGCGAGGTCGGCTCGATCAGGGTGATGTCGACGTCGTCGAGCAGGATGCGCCCTTTCAGAGTCGCCGTGCGGGTCAGCTCGGTGAGCCGGTTGAGCGAGCGCAGCAGGGTCGTCTTGCCGCAGCCGGAGGGGCCGATCATCGCCAGCACCTCACCCTGGCGAACCGGCAGCGAGACGCCTTTGACCGCTTCGCGATCGGAGTAGGAGACCGAGACGTTGTCGATCTCCATCCGCCGGATCGAGAACTGCGGGGCGCCGATCGAGCGCCGCGCCGCGGTGAAGCCGCTGGGCGCCGAAACGGCGCCGCCGCCATCGGTCACCGCCGGTGGCAGCACCTGGGTCGCCGGCGCGGAGTCCTCGAGCGGAAGCCGACGGATCGGCGGCGGATAGGGGGCGTCTGAGCTGACCCCCCCTATTTGGCGGTCAAGCTCAGGCACGTCAGGGGCTACGAACTCCACGTTCCTACCTTTCTCGCGCGGCGATGGATGACGTCGACGGCGGCGTTCAGCATCAGGACCAGGATCAGCAGGACGAAGGCCGCCGCGTAGGCCTTCTGGGGCTGGTTGAGGTTGCCGGTCGGCGAGGCCTCGTAGACGAAGTTGGTCAGCGTCGTCCCCGCCCCGCGCAGGTAGTTGAAGGGGAAAGCGGCGCCTTCGACCGGGGCGAAGTTCTGGGTGGCGCCGAGCAGGACGACGATGATCGCCGTGTCGCCGATGATCCGGCCGAGGCCGAGCATCGCCCCGGTGGCGACCTGTGGGCGCGCCGCCGGCAGCAGGATCCGCCGCGTCGTCGCGATCTTCGTCTTGCCGACCGCGTAGGAGGCCTCGCGCACGTGCCGGGGGATCGCGTTCAGCCCCTCGCGGGTGCTGGCGACGATCAGTGGCAGGGCGACGAGGGAGAGCATCGCCCCGGCGGCGAAGAAGGAGCGGCCGAAGACGACGCCTTCCGAGGTGCGGCTGAGGAAGCCGAGCGCGGTGCTGGAGAAGATCACCGTGCCGAAGAGGGCGAGCACGATCGAGGGGATGCCGGCGATCGCCTCGATCGTCGACTCGGTGATCCGGGCGAGCCCGGCGGGGCGGCCGTACTCGACCAGCCAGACCGCGATGCCGACCCCGGCCGGCAGGGCGATCGAGATCCCCATCACGGCGACGATCAGGGTGCCGAGCAGGGCGTCGGAAAAGCCGCCGCTCTGACTCTGGCTGAACCCCGCCGTGGCAGGCGTGACCAGCATCGAGAGCTTCAGGTACTGCAGCCCTTGGATCATCAGGTAGACAACGATCGCCACGGCGATCGCACAGAAGAGCAGTCCCAGCGCCCAGCAGATCGCCAGGCCGATCCGGTCCGAGAGGCGCCAGGCAGCGCTGCCCTCGACCGCATCCTTGCCCGATTTCGGCGGGCCCATGCGCGGCGGGTGCCCACCCGCGGGCGGCGGCGTTGCGACCGAGGCCTCCACTACGCCGTCGCCCCGTATTTGCGCATCGAGCGCCGCGCCACCCAACCGGCCAGCGAGAAGAACGCCGCCGAGAAGAGCAGCACCGCGGCGATCGCGAACAGCGTCGCGTTGGCCGGCGGCGAGCCGAGCGAGTCGATGTTCTTGACGATCGTCGGCGCCAGCGGCCGCGAGGGCTCGTAGATGAAGATCAGGCCGTCGGCCGGGTTGGGCGCGAAGGCGACCGAGCCGGAGACCATCGCCAACATCACCGCCTCGCCGATCGCCCGCGCCACCGCCAGCACGGTGCCGGCGACGATCGCCGGGCGAGCCGTGCGCACAGCGATCTTCCAGGTCGTGCGCCAGCGGTTGACGCCGAGTGCCAGCGAGCCCTCGAGCCAGCCCGGGCGCACCGAGCGCAGGCCGTCGGAGAAGATCGAGACCATCAGCGGCGCGATCATCACGGTCAGGATCAGCACCGCCGCCAGCAGGCTGTAGCCGCTGAGCGAGATCACGCCGGCGACCGAGGCCTTCTGCGGCTCGGTGATCAAGTCATTGCCGATGGTGGGGACGATGACCAGCACCCCGAGCAGGCCGTAGATCACCGAAGGCACGCTGGCGAGAAAGCGCACCACCGGCTGCAGGATGTTGCGCATCCACTCGGGTGCGAACTCAACGATGAAGACCGAGACGAAGAGCGAGCAGAAGAGCGCGATCGTCACGGCGCCACCGGTGATCAGAAAGGTGCTCCAGATCAGCTGCCAGGCGTGGAAGGTGTAGACGTATTCGGCGCCGCTGATACCGGAGAGGTAGATCTGGTTGAGCTGTTCTTCGACGCTCCCCCCCGCCCCGAACCAGGCCAGCCCGTTGTGGGCGAACGACGGCCAGGCCCGGGCGAAGACGGTGATGATCATCGCCAGCAGCAGGCCAACCACCGCACAGACCAACGCGCCGAGCAATCGCTCGGCGCGTTGGTCCGACCACTTGGGGCCGTACTCCGGGAGGTACTCCTCCTCCATCTACTTCTTCTTGGCTTTCTTATTGAAGGCGGGGACGCCGCCGGCCTTCGCAATCACTTCACCGGCAACCGCGTCGCGACGCGCCCAGTCGATGAACTTGGTCAGCGCCGGGTTGTTGACTCCCGTCGGAAGGACCAGGAAGAGGTAGCGCGAGAGCGGGTACTTGAGCGGCTCGACGCTGATCTTCTTGGCTTCGCAGGGGACGCCGTTGACCTTCAGCGCCTTCTGGCCCTTGCCCTGCCAGGCGAGGCCGTCGTAGCCGATCGCGCTGGGGTCCTGCTTGACCGCGTTGACGACGAGGCCGTCCGCGGTCAGCGCGTTGACGTTGGATGAGGGCAGTTCGTTGTTGAGAACCGCCTGGAGGAAGAAGTTGTAGGTCCCTCCATTGGTATCGCGACCGACCGGGTCAATCGTCGTTTCAAGTCCCGAGCCCGGAAGCTGGGCCCAGCTGGTCAGCAGTCCCCGGTAGATGTCATGGGTCTGCTGGATGCTGATGTCGGTGAGCTTGTTCTTCGGGTTGACATCGATGCAGAGCCCGTCGAGGAACATCTTGATGTAGGTCGTCCCGGCGTCGCTGGGCAGCGGCGTGCGGGCCTGTCCGGCGAACTGGCTGGTGCCGTTCTGAACGTCCTTGACGCCGGCGTTTCCTCCGTTGGCGGTGTAGACGAAGTGGACATTTTTGTTGACCGTCTTCGTGTAGGTCTTGAAGAGGGCTTCCAGAACTGGCTGTGCGGCGACCGAGCCGGACCCGATCAGCTGTCACGGCGCCGGCAGAAGCCGGAACGGCAAGCGCCACCAGGGCGATCACCGATATGGCAAGGGACTTGATTCTCATCTCGATTGTGCTTCCTTTCCTGCCGAGTTACGAAGTTTCTTGATTGCCTTACTCGACATGACCCTACCAGCTTCTGTACTTTATTGACCTCTTTACTAAGAAAGGCTCACCCGGCGGCCCTGGAGGCCACTTCCGGCGGCCCTGGATACGGAGGTTCAATTGCTCAGAAGAAGACTCCCCACGCCCCGCGCCATCACCGCGGTAGCGCTGGCAGCGGTGCTGGCCGCGGCGGTCGCTGTGACGCCGTCGTTCGCGGGATCGTCACTCACCGGCTCCTTCATCACGAAGAAGGCGGCGGGTCAGATCTACGTCACCAACAAGAAAGCCTCGACGCTCTACCTGAAGAAAAAAGCGGCCAGCAACACGTTCGTGCAGAAGGCCAGCGCGCCCCTGGCGCCGGTGGCCGGGATCGCGGCCGGGACCGCTCCCTACGGCCCCACCGGGGCAACGACGGCCGGGTACATCCCGACCGCCTTCACCTCGTTCGGCATTCCCGGCACCGGCTCGGCAGTGATCACGTTCTCAGGCAACGCGACCTGCACCGCGGCGAAACCGACCGCCGAACTCGCCTGCCCGATCCAGATCCTGGTCGACGGCCAGACCACCGGCAAAGTCAACTTCGCCCCGGCGACCGCGGCGACGCCGACGCCTGCCCCGATGGTCTACACCGTGATGCAGAGCACGGTCCTGCAGAAGGGCGGCCACACCGTCGCGATCCAGTACGCGGGCGCGAAAAACGTCGTCTTCACGCTGAAGAACTGGAACCTGGCCGTGCAGGCCTACCCGCAGCGCCCGGAAGCGGTCCCGACCGAAACCACCGGCACCGCGAAAGCGGGCAAATAGCCCCCCACATCGGGGCCGACGGGCCTAAAACGGGTCATATAGACACGTTTTAGGCCCGTCGGCAGTCCCGACCGCGCCCTCGGCGCGGTCGGGACTCGAGGCTAGTGCCCGCGGAGCTGGAAACGACCGGGGCGCTGCAGGGGCTCGCCGAGGATCAGGCGGGCCCGGTAATGGAGAGCTTCGAACGTCTGGGTATCGAGCTCGTCGACGCTGTGCTCACGCCCGGGCTGGGTGGCGCTGGCTTCGACCGGCCCTCCTCCTGAGGGTCCTTGGCGAAGAACGCCATTCAGCCTGCCGCGCGAGACGAACGTTGTGTGGGGGGGTGGGCCGCTCACCGGATCTCCTTTCCTGGGTTTATTGACCATCTAAGTCAAGATTAGCATTTCGTGTGCAGGATGGCGATCTGGGTAGGACGAATGGATGGCAAAGCTCGTCCTTGGCCCCCTGCTGCGCTACGTCTCCGAAACCGAGGCGACGGTTTGGGTCGAGACCAGCGAGCCCTGTGAGGTCGGCATCCTCGGTCGGCTCGAGCCGACCTTCTCGGTGGCGGGGCACCACTACGCGCTGGTCCGGATCGAGGGACTCGAGCCCGGCGGCTTCTACGAGTACGAGGTCGCCCTCGACGGCGAGCGCCGCTGGCCGGCGCCCGACCACGACCTCCCGCCGAGCGCAATCCGCACCCTCTCCCCCGGCAAGGCGCTCGACATCTGCTTCGGCTCCTGCCGGGTGGCTGTCCCGCACGAGCCGCCCTACACCGAAACCAAGGATCAGGATCCAAAGGGCTTCGAGTTCGACGCCCTCCGTGTTCTGGCAATCCAGATGGCGCGCGGCGATCGCAGCGAGTGGCCGGAGCTGCTCTTCCTGATCGGCGACCAGATCTACGTCGACGAGGGCTCGCCGCGCACCCGGGAGAAGATCCGGGCGCGCCGCGACACCAGTCAGCCGCCGGGCGAGGAGGTGGTCGACTTCGAGGAGTACAGCTGGCTCTACGAGGAGAGCTGGAGCGACCCGATGATCCGCTGGCTCCTCTCGACCGTCTCGACCTCGATGGCCTGGGACGACCACGACATGAGCGACGACTGGAACATCTCGCGCTCCTGGCACGAGGAGATGGACCGCAAGGCCTGGTGGCACGAGCGCGCCGTCGACGGCATCGCCAGCTACTGGATCTACCAGCACCTCGGCAACCTCTCACCGCGCGAGCTCGACGAGAACGAGCTCTACGGCAAGGTGAGGGGGAACGCCGATGCGACCGCCCTCCTGCGCAGCTGGGCAAAGGAAATCGACACCACAGCGGCGGGCACGCGCTGGAGCTTTTGCCGCGATATCGACGGCGTGCGGGCGATCTTCATCGACTCGCGCGCCGCTCGGGTATTGACCGAGGAGAAACGCTCGATGTTCGACGACCGCACCTGGGACTGGATTGTCGAGCACGCAAGCGGTGACTTCGACCACCTCATCCTCTGCACCACCGTCCCCTATCTCCTCTCCCCCGGCTTCCATTACCTCGAGGCCTGGAACGAGCGGCTCTGCGACGGTGCCTGGGGCGGCCTGGTCGGGCGCGGCAGCGAGCAGCTGCGCCGCGCCGTCGACTTCGACCACTGGGCCTCCTTCCAGTCCTCATTCCAGCGGCTGCGCGAGCTGCTCGAAGAGGTCGGCTCCGGCCGCCGCGGCAAGCCGCCGGCCTCGATCGTCCTGCTCTCCGGCGACGTCCACCACGCCTACCTCGCCGATATCGCCTTCAAGTCCGGTGCGGGGGTGCAGAGCGCCGTCTACCAGGCGGTCTGCTCGCCCTACCGCAACCCGCTCGAAGCGCGGGAGCGCAAGGTCGTGCAGGCCGGCTTCTCCCCCGCCTTCGCCAAAGTGACTCGCGGACTCGCCCACCTCGCGGGCGCGCCGGACCCCGGCATCCGCTGGCGAGCGCTCGAGGGCCCGTACTTCGACAATCAGGTCGGAACGCTGCGCCTCGACGGTCGCACCGCGACGGCCCGACTCGACAAGACGGTCGCCGGAGGGGAAGATGAGCGAAAGCTCGAGAAGACGTTCGAGCGTCGTCTGGCTTGAAGGCGGTTTGGGGCGGGGCGCCACCCGGCAAAGCGCACCCCGCCCCTCGCCTCTTCAGACGGCTGCAGATACCTCTGCGTCACCGCCGTCCTCAGGGCCACGGGGAGTCGAGGCCCCGTGGCCATCGGACGATGGGACATCACCGTTGAAGCTCTTGATCTGGCCGGGCCGGAGGTAGACGATCTGCCCCTCGCGCAGCTCCAGCTTCTGCAGTTCGGCGCGGGTCAGCTGCGCCCAGACCTCGGTGCCGTCGCCGAGCACGAACTCGACCCGGATCTCGAAGCCGAGGGCGACGATCCGCTGCACCATCGCCTCCTCGGCACCCTCGTCGCGGTCGAGCGCGACCGACATGTCGTGCGGGCGCACGTAGCTCTCGCCGAGCCGGTTGACCTCGCCGACGAAGCTCATCACGAACTCGGTCGCCGGCTGCTCATAGAGCTCGTTGGCCGTGCCCGACTGTTCGACCCGTCCCTCGTTCATCACGACGAGCTGGCCGGCGACGTCCATCGCCTCCTCCTGGTCGTGGGTGACGAAGATCGTCGTTACGTGCATCTCCTCGTGGAGGTTGCGCAGCCAGGCGCGCAGGTCCTTGCGCACCTTGGCGTCGAGGGCGCCGAAGGGCTCGTCGAGCAGCAGCACCTGGGGCTCGACCGCCAGCGCTCGGGCCAGGGCCATGCGCTGGCGCTGGCCGCCGGAGAGCTGTGACGGGTAGCGCTCCGCCAGCCCGTCGAGCTGGACCAGGCGCAGCAGCTCATGCACGCGGTCGGAGATCTTCGCCTTGTCCCACTTGCGAATCTTCAGCCCGAAGCCGACGTTCTCGAAGACCGTCATGTGCTTGAAGGCGGCGTAGTGCTGGAAGACGAAGCCGACTTCGCGCTTCTGCGTCGGCTTCGTCGAAACGTCCTCGTCGTCGATCAGAACGCGGCCGCCGTCGAGCGTCTCCAGCCCGGCAATCGCCCGCAGCAGGGTTGACTTGCCGCTGCCGCTCGGCCCCAGCAGGGCGGTCAGCGAGCCGTTCGGAACCTCTATCGATACGTCGTTGAGGGCCTGAAAGTCACCGAAGCGCTTGCTTGCTCCCTCGACTGTGATTCCCATCAGGCGTCCTCCTTTCTCTTTAGGACGTTCATTGCGAGCAGGGTTGTCAGTGCGAGCACGGCGAGCAGGACGGACGCCCCGAAAGCCCCCGCCGTGTTGAAGTTGGCGAACTGCTTTTCGACGAAGAGGGGCAGCGTTTCCGTCTCGCCGGAGATCTGGCCGGAGACGATCGAGACCGCGCCGAACTCGCCGAGCACGCGAGCGGTGGTGAGCACGACGCCGTAGGCGACGCCCCAGCGGATCGCCGGCAGGGTGACGCGCCAGAAGGTCTGCCAGGCGTTGGCGCCGAGGGTCGAGGCGGCCTGCTCCTGCTCGGTGCCGATCTCCTGCAGGACCGGCACCGTCTCGCGGACCACAAATGGCAGCGAGACGAAGATGCTGGCGAGGACCATGCCAGGGACCGAGAAGAGGATTTCGATCCCGGCTTCGGAGAGCGTCGGTCCCAACCAGCCTTTGGTGCCGTAGAGGAGGAAGAGCGAGAGCCCGATCACGACCGGCGAGATCGCGAAGGGCAGGTTGATGATCGCGTCGATCGCGCCGTTGCCCTTCCACTTGTGGCGGACCAGCAAGAGCGCGCAGCCGACGCCGAAGATCGTGTTGAGCGGCACCGCGATCGCGACCATCAGCAGGCTCAGCTTCAGCGCGTGCAGGCCGTCGGGCGAGGTGATCGCGTCGATCGGCGGCGCCAGGCCGTGTTCGAAGGTCTTGTAGAAGATCATCACCAGGGGCGCGAGCAGGAGCAGGGTCAGGTAGCCGAGCCCGAGGGTGCGCAGCCCCCAGCGGCTTCGCGCCGAGCTAGCGGTCCTCATCGCCGTCTCCCTCCTTGGTGAAGTCCTCGCCGCTCATCGGCATCACGGTCAGGCCGCTGCTGCTACTGCTGCTGCGCTCGTGGCGACTGCCCCAGCGCTGGACCCAGGTGATCACGGCCAGCATCAGCAGCGCTGCGATCAGCAGGACCACCGAGACCGCGGAGGCGCCGATGTCGTTGCCCGACTCGATCTGCTGGCGGATGAAGACCGAGGAGACCATCGTCTGCGGCAGCCCGCCGGCGAAGAGCAGCACGGAGCCGAACTCGCCGAGCGCGCGGGCGAAGGCGAGCGCGACGCCGGCCGCCAGGCCGGGCAGAAGGTTGGGGAAGATGATGCGACGGAAGACCGTGAAGCCGCTCGCCCCCAGCGAGGCCGCCGCCTCCTCCATCTCACGGTCCATCTCGATCAGGAGCGGCTGTACCGCGCGGACGACGAAGGGCAGGGTGACGAAAAGGAGCGCGACCACGACCGCAATCCGGGTGCTGCTGATGTCGATGCCGACCGGGCTGTCGTTGCCGTAGAGGGCCAGCAGCGTGAGGCTGGCGACGATCGTCGGCAGCGCGAAGGGAAGGTCGATCACCGCGTTGACGGCGGACTTGCCCGGGAACTCGTCGCGGACGAGGAGCCAGGCGATGATCGTGCCGAAGACCGCGTTGATCGCGACCACGATCAGCGAGCAGATGATGGTCAGCTCGAGCGAGCGGACCGCCTGCGGGGAGGTGACCTGGGTCCAGAAGGTGCTGAACCCATCTTCGAAAGCCTGGCTGGTCAGGGCCGCCAACGGCAGCAGGACGATCAGGCTCAGGTAGAGCACGACCGTGCCGCGGCCGAGGCCGGCGCCTACCCAGGGCAGGCGGATGCCCGCCCTGGGTGGTACCGATACTGGTGGTGCGCTTGCCGGGTGCGCGGACATCAGCCTGAGGTGGAGACCCCGAGTTCAGACTCGATCTTGGCGACCGAACCGGTTTCGTCATCGAAGAATTCGTCGTTGACCTTGCTCCAGCCGCCGAACTGGCTGATCTTGAAGAGATCCTTCGGCGTCGGGAACTGCTTCGCGTCGACGAGCTTCGGGTTGACCGGGCGGTAACCGTTTTCGGCCCAGATTTCCTGGCCTTCGTCGGACCAGATGAACTTGAGGAAATCTTCGGCCGCGGGCTCCGGCGCGTCTTTGGTGACCGCGATCGGGGTTTCGATCAGGATCGTCGAGGGCGGGATCACGTGTTCGATGTCTTCGCCTTCGTCTTCGGCCTTGATCGCCTCGTTCTCGTAGCCGAGCAGTACGTCGCCCTCGCCCTGGGTGAAGGCCGCCAGCGCGTCGCGGGCGCTGCCCGGCTGCGCGGTGGTCTTTTCGAGCAGCGTCTTGACCCCGGCGAGAGCCTGGTCAGGAGACTTGCCCTCGTTGATCAGCGTGCCGTAGACGGCCATGATGTTCCAGCGCGCCGCGCCGGAGCTGAACGGGTTGGGCGTGACCACGTCGACGTCCTTGCTCAGCACGTCGTCGAGGGTGTGGATTCCGTCCGGGTTGCCCTTGCGGACGCTGATCACGACGACCGAGTCCTGGGCGATGCCGCCGTATTTCTGCTTGTCCCAGTCTTTGGCGACGAGCCCACCTTCTTCGACCAGCCGTTCCATGTCGCCGGCCTGGGCGAAGTGGACGACCGAGGCCGGCTGACCGGCAACCACGGCGCGGCTCTGGTCGCCAGAGGCGCCGAAGGAGTTGCTGAAGCTGACCCCTTCGCCCGCTGAGGTCTTTTCGAACGCCGGCTCCAGGCTTTCCTGGTAGACGGATTCGGGCGTGGAGTAGCCGACCACGTCGAGCTTGCCTCCGCCCGATGAGCTCGAGCTGGAGTCGTCTGAGCTACTGCCACAACCAGCGACGAGAACTGCGATGAGCAGCGCGAAAAATACGGCCACGGGGGCCGCTTTAACGCCTCGCCGCCGGGTTACCTTGCGAGCGTTCCGCATAAACGGATTCCTTCCTATGTCGACTAACTTGCTTTTTTGACTGACTTACTTCTAAAAGTGAGCCCGGCAAGGTAGCACATTGTCGATCGGCAAAGTCGGAAAGGCCGAACTGCATCAACTTCTCCGCCCAGCAGACCTAGAAGTTGATGCAGTTCGGGAGGGCGGCGAGGTGGTCAGCGGGAGAAGGCCAGGCCCGACCAGAGCTCGGGGTGCAGCCCCTCCGACGGTGAGGCGGGACGTCGGCGCAGCACGACGCGCCCGCCCTTCGACGGCGCGAGGGTGGCGCCCACCAGCTTCATCTTCTCCTCAGGCGCTTCATCCGGCTCGAGACTGAAGCGCTTCAGCATCGCCCTGAGCACGATGCGGATCTCGCTGTTGGCCAGGGGAGCGCCGACGCAGCGGCGAATGCCGCCGCCGAAGGGAGTGAAGGAGTAAGGCTCGGGCTTCCCTTCCAGAAAGCGCTCAGGGCGGAAGACGAGCGAATCCCCCCAGATGTCCGCCCGGCGGTGGGTGACGCAGAACCTGGCGGCGACGCGCGTCCCAGCCGGAATCGGGTGGCCGCCCAGTTCGGTGTCCTCGATCGCGATGCGGACTCCATCGGTGAGCGGAGGGCGATTTCGCGTCGTCTCCTGGATCACCGCGTCGAGGTAGGCATCACCGCCCTCGTCGAGCTCCGCGGCGAGCCGCCGCTGGACCGCGGGGTGACGGGAGAGGCGCTCGCTCGCCCAGGCGAGCGCGGTGGCTGTCGTCTCGTGCCCGGCGACCAGCAGGCCGAGCAGCTCGTCTCGCAGCTCCTCGTCGCTCAGCGGGCGATCGCGATCGTCACGGGCGGCGATCAGCATCGAGAGGACGTCGTCGCGATCGCCGGCCCCGGGGTCTTCGCGGTGCCGGCTGATCTCCGCGAAGATCAGCCGGTCGACCGGATCGCGCCGCGAGAAGTAGAGGCGACTCGGGCTGAAGCGGCCACCCCGCCTGAACATGAAGGGGAAGAAGAGCATCGGCGCGAGCCGCGGATCGGTCAGCCGCTTCATCGCCGCGTTGAACTCGGCGATCTTCGACGCGTCTTCCATGCCGAAGACGAGGCGGCAGATCACGTCGAAGGTGATCCGCTGCATCGCCGGCCGCAGGGCGATCGTCTCGCCGATCGGCAGGCGATCGAGCTCCGCGGCCGCGATCGCCTCGATCCGCTCGCCCCAGCCCCGCACCCGCTCGCCGTGGAAGGGCGGCAGCAGCAGCTTGCGCTGGCGCATGTGATCGCCGCCCGAGGCGACGATCACCGAGCGCTCGCCGACCAGCGGCGCGATGAAGTCGGCGGCCTCGCCCCCGGCGAAGCGATCGCGGTCGCAGAGGATCGCCTGTATGTCCTGCGGCGCCGTGGCGACGACGAAGGCGTCGTAGGGAGGCGCGCTGATCGTGAAGACGTCGCCATACCGCTCGGCACATGACTCCATGAAGCCGAGGAAGTCGGAGTTGAGCCGCCAGAGCTGGTGGAGACGGGGAGTGGTCGGACCGGGCGGATAGCGAGGGCTCTGCCTTGGCATGGCGGCAATATTCGGTCACCGCATCGCCCTTTCGCTACGGGGTCAGACCCCTGAGTTTGGGGCGGACGACCCCGCCAGCAATGGCCCCAGAGCCTCGGGAAGCGCCTGCCGCGCGCCGCGCCCGGAGATGCCGAGCTTCGCGTAGGCCCGGCCCAGCGTCCCCTCCGCCGTCTTCAGGGTCACGTAGAGCTCCTGGGCGATCTCGCGGTTCGTCCGTCCCTCCACCGCGAGCAGAGCGACCCGCGTCTCGCTCGGGGTCAGCGCCTCGACTCCGTCGCGAACCGGCCGCCGCGGCCGCGCGCCGCAGGCCCGAAGCTCGGCCAGCGCCTGCGTCACCACGGCGCCGGCGCCACAGCGATAGGCGAGGTCGAGGCCCTCGGCGAGGGGCTCCCGGGCCGCCGCCCGCTCGCCGCGCCGGCGCAGCGCCGCTCCCAGCTCGACCAGCGAACGCGCGTACTCGAGCCGGAACTGGGAGGGCGCCAGCAACTCGACCGACTCGCGAAGCAGCTCCAGCGCGGGCTCCGGCTCGCCCACGGCCGCCGCCGTGCGCAGGACCTGGCCGAGGTATCCAGCCCCGCCGAAGTAGCGCGCGTACTCCAGCTCTTCCGCCGCCAGGGCGCGGGCGCGCTCGACCTCACCGCGACGGTGAGCGAGCGTCGCTCCGGGAACGCGCCAGATGTCGTCAAAAGTGCGAAAGCCCGGGCCGAGGGCCTCCGCACGCCGTCGCAGCTCATCGAGGTCGGCGCCCGCCTCGTCGAAGCGGCCCTGGATGGTCCGCAGTTGAGCCCGCGCGTAGAGGAGGCTGAAGCTGCCATCCGTCTGCTCGTCCCAATGCTCAGGCGAAGCAGCTCCGAGCGCCTGCTCGGCGCCATCGAGGTCGCCGGCGTCCAGCAGAGCCAGGGCGTTGACACCGTGCCCCCAGGCCTCGTGCGGACCACGATCACCGATCGCGAGCGAGGTCTGCGCGCGCGAGGCGGCGCTGGCGATGTCACCGCGTCGCAGCGCCGCGCAGGCGAGGGTCGATTCGATCGCGAAGATCTCCCGCGGGTGCCCCTGGCGACGAACGGCCGGGAGCTCGCGCTCGCAATGCAGCTGGGCCAGGTCGGGACGGTCGGCGAAGATCATCACCCAGGCGGCGGCCGTCCAGGTCTCGATCCCAAAACCGGCGCTGCGGACGCCACCGGCCAGCATGGCGCGCTCGGCCAAGGCCGCCCCGTCGGTCGCGGGCTGCTTGGTGAGCATCGAAGCGAGGGCCATCGCGGTCAGCACCGGCTGTGCGGCCGGACCATCCGGAACCCGGCCCTCGTAGCGGGCGAGGCGTCGCAGGCCGCGCTCGCGGACGTCGGCGGAGAACATCGCGTAGGTGATCAGCTCGGCGTCGATGCGCTCCTCGAGGTCTCGGTCGCTGCCATCCAGGGCGACAAGGGCTGCCTCCAGGGCTTGGACCGCATCGACGAAGCTGCTGGCCTGGGCAAGGACCTGAGCCTGGTCGATCGCCAGCTCGGCCCGTTCACGACCGTCCTCAGTCAGCTTCAGCGCCTGGCCGAGATGGGCGAGCGCCGCGGCTGAATCGCCCGAGACGTCCTCGGCGCGGGCCAATTCGCGCAGCAGGGGGATTCGCACCCCCTCCGCTGGCGGCTCGGCAAGCGCCCGGCGCAGGGCCAGCGCAGCCGACTCGGGCGCGCCGGGGCCGAGAACCGCGCCGGCGAACTCCCGCAGGCGCCCGACCACCCACTCGTCTCCCTCGGGATGGCACTTCATCAGGTGCCCGGCGATCTCGCGGATGTCGGCGCTCTCGCGGTCGAGCAGGCGAGCCGCCCCCCGGTGCCAGGTGTCGAGCAGCCCGGATGAGAGGCGCGACTCCACCGAGGCGCGGACGACGGGGTGGGTGAATCGCGGTGGATCCTGGCCCTCCAGGACTCCCTGCTCGGCCAACCTTTCGAGGATCTCGGCGGCGGTTGCCGCCGGCAGCTCTGAAAGGAGGCCGATCCTGCCTGGATCCGCCCTCTCCCCCAGGATCGAGACCAACCCGACGACCGTGGGCGCATCACCGCCGACAGCCTCGATCCGCCTCCAGACGTGGCGAGCCAGGTTCTCGGCATCGACGTTCTCGATCTCACCGGCAGCGTCGTCGTCGGGGTCGATACCGCGCTCCTGCGCAACGTGCAGGAGCTCCCCTAGGTAGAGCGGGTACCCCCCGGTCTGCTCCAGGCAGGTCGAGGCAAAGACGGAGGACGGGGCTTGGCCGAGCGCCCGCCGGACCAGCTCCCCGACCCCGTCGAGGCTGAGCGGAGCGGGTTCGAGGCGCAATGCGGCAACGTCCCGCAGGTCTTCGAGCGCCGCGTGCGGCGGCTCGCCGCTGCGCTCGGCCTGCAGCAGGAAGACGCCGAGATCCTCGAGGCGGCGGGCGAGATAGAGGAAGTGGCGCAGCGAGGGCTCGTCGCACCACTGCACGTCGTCGACGAGGATCAGCAGCGGCGCCTCCTGGGCCAAATCGGCGACCAACCAGTAGAGGCCGTCGAGAACCTGGAAGGAGACGTCGAGGCCATCGCCTCCGCTGCCCACGGGAGCGAAGAGCGAGTCGACCGCGCCCGACGATTTCTGCTCGCCGGCCTCGGCATGGGCCCGCTGGTAGAGCTGCCGCGCAACCCCAAAGGGGAACCCGCGCTCGAGCTCGGTTGCGGTTGCGCTGAGCAACGCGAAGCCGCGTGACCGTGCCAGCTCGCCCGCGGCACCGAGCAGCGCCGTCTTGCCGATGCCGGCCGGCCCCGAGATCAGAGCGAGGCTCCCCTCCCCGGCCGCGGCTCCCTCAAGCGCCTCCTCGATCGGCGCGAGATCGCCCAACCGCTCGATCAGATCCACTGCGTCGGACACGGCCGGAAGCTATCGCGCCGACGACGTCGTCCCGGCCGAACCTTGGGCGCGCCAGGGCCCTAGGTGATTGCCAGCAGCGCGTAACGAAGCCCGAGGACCAGGGCCAACACGCCAAGGCCACGTCTCAGCAGCGCCTCGGGCAACCGCGTCTGAAGTCGGACGCCGAGGTAAGCGCCGGCCAAGCCGCCGAGCCCCATGCCCACGCCGAGCGCCCAGTCGGGGGCAATGTCGCCGCTGCCGCCGAGGCTGAGCAGCGCGTAGGCGCAGACTCCCGCGATCGAGGTCAGGAAGGTCGCGGCCAGGGCGGCCGGGGCGACCTCGAATACCGTGAAGCCGAGCCCGACGAGGATCGGCCCCAGGATCGAGCCACCGCCGATCCCGTAGATGCCGCCGACCGTGCCCACCGCCAGCGCCAGGAGCACTATCTGGCGGCGCCGATTGCGATCCGGCGAGCTTGCGGCTGCGGGCGGACTGGCGAGCGCGAGCCAGGCCCCGAGCGGGATCAGAACCGCGGCGACGACAAGCAGGAAGGCGTTGCCCTGATCCAAGAGCTCTACCCGGATCACCGCCCCGGCGACGACGCCGGGAAGGGTGCCGAGGATCAGCAGGCGGGTAAGCGGCCCGACCAGCCGCCGCTCACGATGGAAGCGAAGCAGCGCACCCGGAATCGCGATCAGGTTGTAGAGGAGGTTGGTCGGCGTCACCGCCGGACTCGGCGTGTGCAGGACGCTGATCTGGACCGGGACGAGGAAAACCGCGCCGGAGACACCGACGGGTGTGGTGAAGACGGCGATGCAAAACGCGATCGCCGCCCCGAGGGCCGCGTCAGCCAGCATCGCGGCAGGGTAGCGGCGGCGTGTGGCTCGCCCGGCGTCGTGCCTAGGCGAGAGAGGCCATGACCCGGCCCTCGTCACTCGGTCCCGGCCTCAGGATCAGGACCTCGGCCGGGGCGCGCTGCAGCAGCCAGACCATGTCCTCGCCGCTGAGGCCGGTGCTGCCGGTCGAGCTGGCGGAGACGACGACGCGGTCGAACTGCTCCTCCTCGAGCAGGCGCCGCAGCGCGTGGCGGTAGCTGCGGCCGCGCTCGATCCGAGCGTCGACCGCCACGCCCTGGCCGGTCGCCCGCTGTTCGATCGCCTCCAGCATCGGCATCGCCTTCGCCGCCTCGTTGGGGATCGCGCAATCGAGCGGCAGCTGCTTGGGGACGGCGGCGAGGTAGGCCGGCATCAGGGTCGCGTCCTCGGCCCGGGCGAGGCGCAGAGCGGCGTCGACGGCGCGGCGCGAGATCTCGGTGCCGGTGAAGGGCAGGAGGATCTGATGCACTGCTTGGGGGCGCTCGGAGCGCTTGCCGCGCCAGCGCGAGCTGGCGATCAGGTAGCCGCCGAAGAGGCCGAGCAGGAGGGCGAAGCCGACGAGGAAGTGCTCGATCACGACTCGCCGTCCTTGTGACCGCGGTGGGCGACGATTCGCACGTCGACGCCGGGCGGCGTCGCCCGCATCAGCCTCTGCGGCAGGGGCGTCCGCAGTCGTGAGAGACCCTTAGCGGGCAGCGACTCGCCGACCATGATGTAGGTGGAGCCGCGCTCGCGAACGACTCGCGCCACTGCGGCGACTACGTCGTCGTGCTCCTCGACCAGCAGGGTCGCGCCGAGCACCGAGGCGAGCTGGCGCAGCGCCGTCACCTGGCGCTCGACCTCGCCCTCGATCGGCTTGCCGGGGGGCTTGACCCAGAGCAGGTCGAGGTCGGTGCCGAGCCGCTGGGCGGAGCGCCAGGCGCGGCGGACCAGCCGCTGCGAGCTGGGCTGAGGGCGGATCAGCGCAAGCAACCGCTCGCTGACCGCCTTTGGGACCTCTTCGGCAACCCGCTCCTCGCGGGTGCCGACCTGCTCCACCTGGTGCAGGGTCAGCCGCTTGGACTCGACCTCCTCGGCCACCTGGCGCAGGCTGACCTCGCGCAGCGCCGCCAAGTTCTCGATCCGGAAGAAGTTGTTGAGGGCGGCGTCGATGTTCTCGCCCGGGTAGATCTTGCCGGCGCGCAGGCGCGCGATCAGCGCCTCGGGGGTGAGGTCGATCAGGACCACCTCGTCGGCCTTTCCAAGCACCGAGTCGGGCACGGTCTCGCGCACGGTGACGCCGGTCAGCTCGGCGACGCGGTCGTTTAGCGACTCCAGGTGCTGGACGTTGACCGTGGAGAAGACGTCGATCCCCGCCGCCAGCACGTCGGCGATGTCCTCGTAGCGCTTCTCGTGCTCGAGCCCGGGAGGGTTGGTGTGAGCGAGCTCGTCGATCAGCGCCAGCTCGGGGCGGCGCGCGAGCAGAGCCGGCAGGTCCATCTCCTCGACCGTGACGTCGCGGTAGGGAATACTGCGACGCGGCACCAGCTCGAGCCCGCGGGCCTGCTCGCTCGTCTCCTGGCGCTTGTGAGGCTCCAGGTAGCCGATCGCCACGTCACGGCCGCCGTCGGCCTCGGCATGGCCCTCCTGCAGCATCCGGTAGGTCTTCCCCACTCCGGCCGCCATGCCAAGAAAGATCTTGTAGTGGCCGCGGGTCATTGCCGCGCCTGGCGCTCAGGCCCCCAGCAGGTTGTGGACGACCAGGTCGATCGCTTGATCCCGATGAAGGGGACGATCAGGCCGCCGAACCCGTAGATCAGCATGTTGCGGCGCAGCAGGCCGGTGGCGCCAATCGGTCGGTAGCGGACGCCGCGCAGCGAGAGCGGGATCAGCAGCGGGATGATCAGCGCGTTGAAGATCACCGCCGAGAGGATCGCCGATTGCGGGGTCCCCAGCGACATCACGTTGAGGGCGTCGAGCGGGCCGCTGTGGCCGGCGAGGGCGTAGGTGGTCGCGAACATCGCCGGCAGGATCGCGAAGTACTTGGCGACGTCGTTGGCGATCGAGAACGTGGTCAGCGCGCCGCGGGTGATCAGCAGTTGCTTGCCGACCTCGACGATCTCGATCAGCTTCGTCGGATTGGAGTCGAGGTCGACCATGTTGCCCGCCTCGCGCGCCGCCTGGGTGCCGGTGTTCATCGCCACGCCGACGTCGGCCTGGGCCAGCGCCGGGGCGTCGTTGGTGCCGTCGCCGGTCATCGCGATCAGACGGCCGTCGGACTGCTGCTCCTTGATCAATTCCAGCTTTCGCTCCGGGGTCGCTTCGGCGAGGAAGTCGTCGACGCCGGCCTCCTCGGCGATCTTCGCCGCGGTCAGCTTGTTGTCGCCGGTGACCATGATCGTGCGGATGCCCATCGCCCGCAACTGGTCGAAGCGGGCCCGCATCCCCTCCTTGACCACGTCCTTGAGGTAGATCACGCCGAGCACCCGCTCGTTGCGGGCGACGGCCAGCGGAGTGCCCCCCTCGCGGCCGATCCGGTCGAGCTGCGCCGCCAGCTCGGCCGGCGCCCGACCGCCCTCCTCGGCGACCCAGGCTTCGATCGCGTCGCCGGCACCCTTGCGCAGGCGGGTGCCGTTGTAGTCGACGCCGCTCATCCGGGTCTGGGCGGTGAAGGGAACGAAGTTGGGCTCGTGACCGGCGAAGTCGTGCTCGCGGATGCCGAAGCCCTTGGCGAGGACGACGATCGAGCGGCCCTCGGGCGTCTCGTCGGCGAGCGATGACATCTGCGCCGCCTCGGCCAGCTCGCTCTCCTCCACCCCCGGCATCGGGACGAATTCGGTCGCCTCGCGGTTGCCGAGCGTGATCGTTCCGGTCTTGTCGAGCAGCAGCACGTCGCAGTCGCCAGAGGCCTCGACCGCGCGCCCGGAGAGCGCGAGCACGTTGCGGCGCACGAGCCGGTCCATGCCGGCGATCCCGATCGCCGAGAGCAGGGCCCCGATCGTGGTCGGGATCAGGGCGACGAGGAGGGCGATCAGGGTCGTCTCGGAGAGTTCGGTGCCGGCGAAGAGGGCGAAGGGGCGCAGCGAGACGACGACGATGACGAAGATCAGGGTGAGGGCGGCGAGCAGGATCCCGAGCGCGATCTCGTTCGGCGTCTTGCGCCGCTCTGCGCCCTCGACCAGGGCGATCATCCGGTCGAGGAACGATTTGCCCGGTTCCTGGGTGATCTCGACCACGATCCGGTCGGAGAGCACCTTGGTGCCGCCGGTGACGGCGGAGCGATCGCCGCCGGCCTCGCGGATCACCGGCGCCGACTCGCCGGTGATCGCCGACTCGTCGACCGAGGCGATGCCCTCGATCACGGTGCCGTCGCCGGGGATCCCCTCCCCCGCCTCGACGACGACGATGTCGCCGCGGACGAGCTCGGCGGCCGACTTCTCGCTGCCGTCGCGCATTTTCGCGGTCGCCTCGGTCCGCATCGCCCGCAGGCTCGCCGCCTGGGCGCGGCCCCGTCCCTCGGCCAGTGCCTCGGCGAGGTTGGCGAAGACGACCGTCAGCCAGAGCCAGACGGTGACGCTGAAGGTGAACCAGGAGGGCTCGTGACCGCCGCCGAGTGGGCTGCCGCCGAAGACCTGGATCAGCCAGGCGACGGTGGTGATCAGGGCGCCGATCTCGACCACGAACATGACCGGGTTGCGGACCTGCACCCGCGGGTCGAGCTTGCGCACCGACTCGAGCAGGGCCGGGCGCAGAATCTCGGGGTCGAACAGCGAGCGGGCCTGGGTTTCGGTGGTCATCTCAGCGCTGCTTCCTTGTCGAGGGCGATGTTGAGCTCGAGCACGTTGACGCCGGGCTCACCGAGCAGGCCGAGGAAGCGCCCGTCGGTGTTGGCGGAGATCAGGTCTTCGACCTGGGTAAGCGGGATGCGGCGAACAGCGGCGATCCGGTGCGCCTGAATCCGGGCGTTGGCCTCGGAGATGTGGGGATCGACCCCGGAGGCCGACTGGGTGACCGCGTCGACCGGGATGCCTTCGCTGGTCAGGGATTTGTCGAAGGGCTTCTCGAGCTGCAGGTAGGACTTCGTGTATTCGCGGACTTCTTCGCGCGCTTCGACGCTGTTGGGGCCGGCGTTGCCGAAGTAGGTGACGTTGCCCGAGTAGCCGGTCGCCGAGGGCCGCGGCTGGAAGTAGCCCTTGTCGGGTGCGAGGATTTCTTCTTCTTCGTCGTCGAGCTTGGGCTTGCCGTCCTTGTCGAGCAGCGGGTGCGAGAAGTCCTGCCCGATCAGGCTCGAGCCGACGACCTTGCCGTCGACGCTCACCTTGGAGCCGTTGGCCTTGCCCGGGAAGAGCACCTGGGAGATGCCGGTGATCGCCAGCGGGTAGACGAGGCCGAGGAAGACGGTCATGACGATGACCGCAAGCAGCGAGGTGGTCAGGTCCTTGCGCATCTAGAACAACCTCGTGGTCAGGCTCTGGACGACCGGCCCGAGCAGGATGGCGGGGAAGAAGGTGAGGGCGCCGACCAGGATCACGACGCCGACGAGGAGGAAGACGAAGGTCGGGTTGTCGGTGCGCATCGTCCCCAGGCCCGCCGGGGAGACCTTCTTGCCGGCGAGGGAGCCGGCGACGGCGAGGACGAAGAGGATCGGCAGAAAGCGGGCGCCGACCATCACCGCGCCGCCGAGCAGGTCGGCGAAGCTGATCCCGTAGGCGCCGGCGTTGCCGGGGGCGTTGGGCTGGATGAAGCCGGTGTAGCCGGCGAGGGCGGAGCCGTTGTTGTTGGCCTGGGAGAGGTAGGCGTAGAGGGTCTCGGAGAAGCCCTGCGGGTTGATGCCGGCGTAGATCGAGCGCGTCCCCAGCCTGGTCGCCGAGGCGATGCCCGGAGGAGAGCAGCACCACCAGCGGCGTCACCAACACCCCGAGCGAGACCAGCTTGATCTCCCGCGCGCCGATCTTCTTGCCCAGGTACTCCGGGGTGCGGCCGACCATCAGGCCGCCGATGAAGACGGCGAGGATGACGTAGAGCAGCATCGAGTACAGGCCCGCGCCGACGCCGCCGAAGATCACCTCGCTGAAGCCGAGGTTGGCGAAGGGCACCGCCTGGCCGAGCCCGGTCAGCGACTCGAAGGCGCCGTTCACCGCCCCGCACGAGGTCACCGTGGTGACCGCCGTCCAGAGCGAGGTATTGGCGATCCCGAAGCGCTGCTCCTTGCCCTCCATGTTGCCGCCGGTGGAGCCGTCGAAGGCGTGGGTGTGGAGGCCGGCAGCGTGCTGGGCGACGGTGCCGTGCTGCTCGGCCATGTAGACGACGGCGACGCCGGCGATGAAGAGGACCGCCATTGCCGAGAAGATCGCCCAGCCCTGGCGCTGGCTGCCGACCATGCGGCCGTAGGTGTAGGTGAGGCTGGCCGGGATGACGAGGATCAGCAGCATCTCGAAGAAGTTGGTCAACCCGGTCGGGTTCTCGAACGGGAAGGCCGAGTTGACGTTGAAGAAGCCGCCGCCGTTGGTGCCGAGCTCCTTGATCACCTCCTGCGAGGCGACCGGGCCCTGGCCGAGGATCTGGCTGCCGCCGGTGAGGGTGTGGATCACGGTGGCGTGGCTGAGGTTCTGGATCACCCCCTGGGAGACGAGGAAGAGGGCGCCGACGATCGAGACCGGCACCAGGATGTAGAGCAGGATGCGGACCAGGTCCTGCCAGAAGTTGCCGATCGCGCTGTCCGCTGCGGGCGACGATGCCGCGGATCAGGGCGACGACGACGGCGATCCCGACCGCGGCCGAGACGAAGTTCTGCACCGCCAGCCCGGCCATCTGGGAGAAGTAGGAGAGCGTCGTTTCGCCGCCGTAGTACTGCCAGTTGGTGTTGGTGATGAAGGAGGAGGTCGTGTTGAAGTTGAGGTCCCACGGCGCCGAGTGGAAGCCTTCGGGATTGAACGGGTGGATGCCCTGGGTGCGCAGGATCAGGTAGAGCGCGATCCAGAACAGCAGCGAGAAGACGATCAGGCTGCGGGCATAGCCCTTCCAGTCCTGCCCCTCGTCGGGCCGCACGCGCAACGCCCTGTAGGCGATGCGCTCGATTGGCCCGACGACGGGGGACAGGAAGACCCGCTGGTCGGTGAAGACCCGCGCCATGTAGATGCCCGACCGGCTTGACCAGCGCGACCAGGACGGCGACGAAGACCGCGATCTGCAGCCAGCCCTGCGCCATCAGAGGTTCTCCCCCCGCAGCAGCGCGTAGACCAGGTAGACGCAGACCAGCGCCGAGACGATCAGGCCGAAGAGGTCGGCAGCGGAGAGCGTTGCCAGCGGCAGCAGAGCTCATATCCGGTCGATCAGGTCGATCGCCCAGTAGAGGAGGGCGAAGAGGCCGACGGCGATCGCTATCGCGAAGAGGTCGGCGAGCGGACTACCGCCCCCGGGAAAGATGTCGGCGAGAAAGGACAAGACCCACCGATAGTGCGCCAGCCCCCATCAAGCCCGCGTGAACAAAGGGCCCTCCCGCATACAGATTCCATAAAGATCGGCTGACTTCGCCTTTTGTAGGCCATATGGACGGAAAAAGGCGAAGTCAGCGATTACGCGGCGAAGCGGTAGCCGACGCCGGGGTCCGTCCGTATGTAGCGCGGACCGTCGGGGGGCTCGATCTTGCGGCGCAGGTTGGCGACGTGGGCGCGCAGGACCTGCATGTCGTCGGCGTACTCGATCCCCCAGACCTCGGCCAGCAGGGTGCGGTGGGTCATCAGCCGGCCGCGGTTCTGCGGCCAGCGCCCGCAGCAGCTCGAACTCGGTCGGGGTCAGGTGGACCAGCTCGCCGTCGCGCGCGCACCGCCCGCGCCGCGAGGTCGATCTCGAGGCCCTCGGCGACGATCGTCGGCTCCGAGGCCTCCGGCTTCGCCCGCCGCAGCACCGCCTCCAGCCGCGCCACCAGCTCCGGCGGGCCGAAGGGCTTGGTCACGTAGTCATCGGCGCCGGCCGCCAGCGCTCGCACCTTGGCCTCCTCCTCCCCCACCGCGGAGAGCACGATGATCGGCATCTCGCTCCACTCGCGCAGCCGTTCGGTCACCTCGACGCCGTCGATGTCGGGCAGCATCAGGTCGACGATCGCGGCCGCGGGCGGCTTCACCGCAGCGAGGTCGAGCGCCTCCTCGCCGCTGGCGGCCGGAACCGCCTCGTAGCCGGCGTCGCGGAGGATCACCTTCAGCGCCCGCAGGATCTGCGGCTCGTCATCGCAGACGAGCACCCGCGGCCGCCCCGTTCACCCTTGCTCCCGGTGGGGCATCGAGACGACGAAGCTGCTGCCCTGCCCGAGCAGCGATTCGACCGCGATCTCGCCGCCGTTGGCCTCGACGAAGCCCTTGGCGATCGCCAGCCCGAGGCCGGTGCCGGCCGACGCCCCGTTGGCCGCGCCGCGGTGGAACGGCTCGAAGATCCGCTGCCACTCGCTTTCGGGGATGCCGGGACCCTGGTCGACCACGCGCAGCGTGATCTTGCCACCGATCAGCCTCGACTTGACCAGCACCGGCCGGCCGCCGCCGTGGCGGATCGCGTTCTCGAGCAGGTTGGCGAAGGCGCGCTCGAGCTGGGCGGCGTCGGCCTCGACGATCGGCAGCTCGCGGTCGAGCGCCAGCCGCACCAGCGCCGGTTGCGTCGATCGCCTCGCGGGCCGCATCGAGCACCTCGGCGAGGTCGATCGGCTCGCGGTGCGGCTCCGCCTTGCCCGCTTCCAGCCGCGACATGTCGATCAGGTTCTCGACCAGGCGCGAGAGCCGCTCGCCCTCGGCGACCACCGCCTCGCTCAGCTCGGCCCGCTCCTCGGCGGTGGGCGAGGCCGAGCCCAGCGCCGCACCGCCGGCGATGATCGAGGTGAGCGGCGTGCGCAGGTCGTGCGAGATCGAGCGCAGCAGCGCGGTCTTCAGCTCGTCGCTGCGGCGCAGCGCCTCCGCCTCGACCATCTCCGCCTGCATCCGGTCGCGCTCCGCCGACAGAGCCGCCAGCTCCGCCAGCGCCCGGTCCGCCTGCTCGCGCCGCCGCTCGGCCTCGACCGCCTGCGCCCGCGCCAGCCCGGCGACGCTGCTGCTGACCACCGCGACGATCACGAAGGTCGCCAGCGCGACCCAGTTCTCTTCGCTCGGCGATCGCGAAGCGGTGCAGCGGCGGGATCTGGAAGAAGTTGAAGGCGAGCGCGCTCGCCAGCGAGGCGAGCAGGCCCAGCCGCAGCCCCCAGACGATCGAGATCAGCAGGATCGCCGGCAGGTAGACGACGCCCGAGCGAGACCACCGGCGCGACCGACTTCAGCGGGTAGACGATCAGCCGTGCTCGCCGCCACCGCGACAAGCGTCGCCAGCAGTCCGAGCCAAGCCGGCGGCGGCTCCCCGCTCAGCCCCAGCGGAAATTGGCGTCGAGGCATGCCCTCAGGGTAAGGCGCTCAGCCTGGGCTGATGCCGCCGCCGACAGACGGCGGCGAGGCGGGGGCTTCGGGGGCCGGCGCCGCTTCAGGCGCCGCTTCCGGGGCAGCTTCGGCTTCCCTGCGCCCCTTCGTTCTTTCCGCCCTTCCCCTTCGACGGTTCTTCGCTCGTTTCTTCTTCTTCGTATTCGTTGTATTCGTATTCGCTCGACGGAGCCGGAGGACCCCGAGGTGTGTCCGCTGTCGAGGCCGGAAAGTTCGGGCAGGCTTGACGGTTCGGGGAATTCGGGGCAGTTGCCGGCGACGGCCGATTCCATGAAGGAGCGCCAGATCGGCCCGGCGGTGGGCCCGCCGAAGCCGGTCGCTTCGCGCGACTGCGGGTGGCCGACCCAGACGGCGGTCGAGTAGAGCGGCGTGTAGCCGACGAACCAGGCGTCGGAGAGGTCCTCCGAGGTGCCGGTCTTGCCGGCCTCGGCGCCGCAGCCCATGTAGGTGTAGCCGGCGCCGGTGCCCTGGGTGATCACGCCCTCGAGGATCTTGGTCACGTCGTAGGCCTGGCCCTCGGTCAGCACCCGGTCGCCTGAGTCGGGGTCGGTTTCGTCGACCTTGCCGCCGGGGAACTCGACCCGGCTGATCGCGGTCGGGTCGTGGTGGATGCCGCCGCTGGCGAGGGTCGCGTAGCCGTCGGCCTGTTCGAGCGGCGTGACGCCGATCGCGCAGACCGCCGATCGCCTCGGCCGGCACCGATTCGAGCGGCGGCTTCGATGCCCATTTCGTGCGCGGTCTGGGTCACGCTTTCGGGCCCGACGTCGAGGTCGAGCTGGGCGAAGATGACGTTGACCGACTCCCAGGTCGCGGATTCGAGCGACATCGTGCCGCCGCCGGGCTCGGCGTTGTTGACGGTCCAGGTGCCGCCGCCGGGCAGGTCGAGCGTCATCGGCGAGGTGCCGCTGTAGTAGGTGGTGGCGGGATCGATGCCCTGCTTGATCGCCGTCGTCAGCACGTAGGTCTTGAACGAGGAGCCGGGCTGGCGGTGGGCCTGCCAGGCGTAGTTGAATTCGTTTTCGCTTTCGTAGCCTTCGGTCGAGGCGAGGGCGACGATCTCCCCGTTGGAGGGATCGACCGAGGCGAGGCCGGCGGCGGGGCCGCCTTCGGGGTAGCAGACGCTGCAGGAGTCGACCGCTTCCTGCGCCCGTTCCTGCAGTTCGGGATCGATCGTCGTGTAGGCCTTGAGCCCGCCGTTGCGCACGGTGTTGATCCCGTACTTGTCGATCAGCTCCTGCTGGACCAGGTCGAAGAGGAAGGGGTCGCGGATGACCCGGTACTTGTGGCCGGGGCTCGAGGCCGAGGCCGCTGTGCATCGCTTCGCGGTATTCGGCGCCGGTGATGTAGCCCTGCTCGTGCATCGCCGCCAGCACCTCGTTGCGGCGCTGCAGCGCCGCGTGCGGGTCGAGGAAGGGGTTGTATTCGGAGGGCGCCTGGGGCAGGCCGGCGATCAGCGCCGATTCGGTCAGGCCGAGCTCTTTGGCCGGCTTGCCGAAGTAGGTCTGCGCCGCCGCCTCGGCGCCGACCGCGGTCTCGCCTTCGACCGTGCCGTAGGGCGCCGTGTTGAGGTAGGCGGTGAGGATCCATTCCTTCGAGTGGGCTTCCTCCTCCTCGTAGGCGAGGTGCGCTTCGATCAGCTTTCGTTCCAGCGTCTCTTCGGGGTTCTGGATGTAGAGGTTGCGGACCAGCTGCTGGGTGATCGTCGAGGCGCCCTGGACCGGCTTGCCGCCGGCGAGCAGGTCCTTCCAGGCGGCGCGGGCGATCCCGGTCGGGTCGAGCGCGCCGTGGTTGAAGTAGTTCTTGTCCTCGATCGCGACCGTGGCGTCCCTGAGGCTCTGCGGCAGCGCCTGCCGAGGAGACCGGCTGGCGGATGTTTTCGGCGTGGATGAAGCCGATCAGGCTGCCGTCGGCGGCGTAGATCGCCGAGGAACGGCCCTTCTCCACCGGTTTGAGGCTGGAGAGCGGCGGCGCCGACTCGTAGACGTTGACCGCCCAGCTGCCGGCCACCGCGGCCCGCGATCAAGCCCACGGCCAAGCAGGACCCCCAGGGGGACCGTGACCTTCTTCCACTTCGAGGTATGCGACCTGCGTCTCCGCTGGCGCGTGCGGCGTGCCATTCAGCTGCAAATTGTAGGGAGGCCGGTAGCCTTGGTCGCGAATGACGACCTTCCTGCACACCTGCTACCGGATCGGCGACATCGACCGCTCGGTCGCCTTCTACGAGAAGATCGGCTTCGAAGAGTCGGGCAGGATGCCGATCGGCGACGAGGCGATCAACGTCTTCATGAACCTGCCGGGCGAGAACCCGATCCTGGAGCTGACCTACAACCACGGCGTGACCGGCTACGAGCACGGCACCGGCTACAACCACATCGCCCTCATGGTCGACAGACCTCGACGCCACCCTCGAGCAGCTGGCCGCCGACGGCATCGAGCCCGAAAAGCCCCCCTACCGCCCCGGCGGCCGCACCGAGGGCCACTTCATCTGCTTCCTGCGCGACCCCGACGGATACCGCATCGAGCTAATCGGCGCGTAGTTTTGAAGCTAGTCGACTTCGACTTTCCAGTCAAACCGCTCAGCGAACTCCTCGAAACAGCTAGGGCACACCCATTCGCCGCCGACAGGCCCGGCCGTGTAGCCCGAAGTCAATATCTTTGGATCATTCTCAACCGCGCGGCGACTCGCCTCCGACAACTCGGGATCCATTAGCTTCGCCCAACAGAAGATGCAGTGATCATGATCCCAGCTAGGCCTATGGGTCTGATACGGCCTGAGCTCGAGCGTAGTGCCGGGCGGGAAGATGTCCTCCTGCCCACTCTGACCCCAGTGATCCGGATCGCGTGACATGCGAGCAATCGTATTGGCACAGCCCGCGTCGGATCCCAGTGGCAACCCCGACGGGTATCGGATCGAGCTAATCGGGGCGTAGCTCTCGGTAGGATAGCTGCTGGCTGCCTATCGCCGCTCGGGCACGTTCAGATGCCCTGATCATGAGAGCCCACCAACGCTCAGGCGAACAGCCCTTCGCCAACGAAGCCGCCGGGCCTTGCTCCCGGCGGGCAAGCAAAGATCGCGCTTGCGTTGTGCAGCGTGTGGCGATTGAGCGCATCGGAAGCAGCGAGGCGGTGCTGAATCGGGATGAACTGGCGACGCGGATCGCGCTGGAAGCAGATGAAGAAAAGACCGGCGTCGATCTGGCCTGACCCTGGTTCGGGTGGTTCTGAGCAGGAATAGCCGCGGCGGAGGATGCGCTGGCCGTCGTTGTAGTCGGGGCTGGCAAGGCGGATGTGGGCGTCGGCGGGGATCGTCAACGAACCGTTCGTCTTGGCGGCGAGGTCGATGGAGTCGTACTCGTCCTTACCGCTCAGCGGAGCACCACTCGTCTTCTCGCGACCAATCACCCGTTCCTGGCCTTCGAGGCTCGTGGCATCCCAGACATCGAAGAGGATCTGGATGCGACGAGCGACCAGATAGCTACCTCCAACCATCCAGCCTGGGCCGTCGGAGGCCCGCGCCCAAACGAATCTGTCCATCGCCTCGCCGTCCTCGGCACGGATATTTTCAGTGCCGTCCTTGAAACCCATCAGATTACGAGGAGTTGCCTGCGAGCGACTCGTGCTCGAGGTGCGACCAAAGCCCTGCTGAGCCCAGCGCAACGTGGCGGAGCCGCTGGCAAGCCGCGTAAAGACGTGGATTGCGTGAAAGGCAACCTGGGGGTCATCGGCACAGGCCTGAACGCAGAGGTCCCCATCAGAGCGGTCCGGGTCAAGACTCTCGCCCTTGAAGACCGGAAGCGGCGCCAGCGTGGCGGGCCGCTGCCTAGAAAGACCGAACCGGTCATTCGCGGATGAACCGAACAGGCTAGGTCCGAAGCCAACTGTGATCGTCAGGTTCGCTGCGCCGAGCCCCAACGCCTCGCCCGTATCTATTGGAGCCTCGCTAAGCGCTTCTTGAACGGGCTCATACGATCGACCCGCCGTCAGAACAGCTCCCACCGCTGTCCACTCCCTCAGAATCCCGACTAGATCGTCGGCTGAGTCGCTCGTCATATCGAAGGCCGCGAAGTGGAGGAATTCCTGCGCGGGGGTCGCTATACCCGCCTGCCATCTGCCGTAAAACGGCACGACCGCGCGCTTGGGGGTGATCTCTACACCCGGCGCTACGCCCCCCGAAGCAGTTACAAGATGATCAACGCCAACTCCTATTCCGAACAAGGCGGCAGCCGCCACTACCTTCCGCCGGGTCAATCCGGAGTTCGGCTGCTCAGTCATTACTCTGACGTTTAGTGGAGGCCGACGCCGAATCGTTCGAGGCAGAACATGTGACGCTTACCCCCGTTGCCTTACGGGCCTGAGCCTTTCTTTGGTCTGTGAGCTCAAACCACACAACATCCCCAAGGTCAGGTTGACGCCCAAGCCCGAGCCACTTTTTCAATGCGCGACAAGGCATCTGGCGGATCAAGCCCCACGAACGTACCGTATAGCTTCCCGTTGCATCAGTGATGGCGTCGCCTGCATTACAGGTACTCTGCATCCAGCAACTCTCGGATTGCGTCGAGGCTCGACTCATAATACGTGAAGATCCTTGACTACCGCTTGCTCGTGGGCCGAGCCGAGCTCGCTAGACGGTTTCGAACAGACAAAAGCATTGAGCGGATAGCCAGAGGTGGCGGCCCCTAGTCGCCTTCACTGCGGCGACATCCGATTCGGGCTTCAGATCAACTCAATGGATGAGCCGATCGCCCATGAATGCAGATGAAGCAGACCAGCTATCAATGCCGTCGGATCGGCGACATCGTCCTCAAAAACGAGACTCGACGCACCACGCTTTGTCAATTCATCGAGATATTTAGCGAGACCGGCATCACCCACGGTTTCGCCCCGACCTTTCCGTACTCTGGGAATTCAAAGTCTATCGCTGGTACGACGCTCGGGAGAAATGTATAGAAAGAACCGCGGTCAAGTTGGCAGGCTGCAAGCACTGCAGCGGATACCCCGAGGCCTCCTCGAAGTGACTCTTCAAACCAGCCGCGAGCTGAGTCTTTAGCAACCACTACTGTCTAAAAAATTTCACTCATTGCTTCGGCTCACCCGTCCGTCGCTTTTCGATGTCCGCCTTCATTCAGTCGCCTCATCGTTTGTCCCAAATGGCGAAGGACGTAGCGTCGAAAGCCGAAACCACTATGCCTAACAGAGACTGTGTCACCTTAATCAGAGAGTCCTTCGAAACCGGCTCACGATGAGCCAGTCCAAGCTCTTCAGCAGAGCATGACAAGACGAAGGCATTTAGCGGATACCCAAAAGCTCCTGAGTTAATGCTTTCAACCGCGGCGGCCCCGCCTCGAACTCCCAAATCAGACCAGTGGACGACGCGCGTGCCCACAAATGCCGAAGGAATGCTCCATCGCTCAATAGCAGGGTCTCCCCGTTCCACCACGTCGTCCTCGAAAAGAAAGCAAGAAGCACCGTCTTTTGTCCAATCATCTAGATATTTCGCAAGATGGGACTGCGTTGCAACCGTTGGCGCATCTGGAGCATGAGGGAACTCAATATCACCCACGGCCAACTCCTTTGAAACAAACGTGAGAAATCGACCGCGAGTTAGAGGCTCCGTGGAGAGCACTGCGGTGGATAGATCGAAGCCTCTGCCGAGGGACTCCTCGAACCACGCGCGGCCTTGAGTCGGGCTTACTTCCAGCTCTTTGATTATTTCATTCATGGCTTGGGTTCAATTTTGCCGTCGGGGTATTCCCTGAATCCCTTTTCTTCTCCACGGCGCTTACCATCGTAGTGTGGGCCATGCCCTCCGCCTTCAAGGTGTGGACGGCGCTGTTCTTCTGTCTCAGGATTCCACCATGACCCACGGCCGGTTCCCGCAGGGTCACCTTCTGGTCTCCATTCCCAATCGTCTCCCGGCGGTCGTGTCGGATCACCGAAATCGGGCCAATCCAGTGGTTCCGGCGGTTCAGCAAATACAGGGCTCGGACTGAACGGGAATGGAAAGCTCGGTCCCGAGGTTGTGCTTGGTCCCCCGCCAGGCCAGTCTCCGATGCTTTCGCCGCTTGGATCGGTGAAATCGACCGGGTCGCCATCGGCATACCAGTAGAGATTTGGGCCGCTGCCGGCGAAGCCGGCGGGGTCCTGGCTGATGAAGCGCGCGTTGGCAGGGCTGTAGTAGCGGGCACGGTTGTACTGCGTGCCCGTGCCGTCACTTTCCCGACCGGTGAACTGGAAGGGATTATCGCTTTCTTCGCCGCTTTCGGTCGTGGTCCCAAACGGCTCGTAGGTATAAGTGGTCTTGGGTTCTTCGGAGCCGTTGGCTAGGGCGACGATGCTGCCCAGCTGGTCGGTCAGGTAGCTATCGCTCCCTCCTTTGGTCGTGCGGGAGAAGAGCTGATCGGGTTCCAAGCCGGTGAGCAGGTTGGCCGTCACGGAGCCTTCAACGGATTCCTGGACGGGATTGAAGCCGTCGTAAAGCAGATCGGTCGTTGTCCCGCCAAGCGTCTTCGCGATTCGTCTGCCGAATGGGTCATAGCTGAAGCTGGCGCTGCTTCCCCCTCCGATACCAGTGAGATGACCACGAGCGTCCCAGGTGTATTCGTTCGTCCCGTCTGAGATCAGGTTGCCGTCTTTGTCGTATTTCAGTTCTTTGCCTTCGCGTTCGCTCAGCTCGTTGTTGGCGTTGTATTTCGTCGAGGCGAGCGCTTCCGGGAGACCCATCCGCGCGTAGCTGCCCCACATGGCTTCGACCTGTCCGTTGGGGTCGTAGGCGTAGTCGATCGCGCCGAGCGTCCCTTTGCTGCCTTTGTAGGTGATCGAGGTGGTCTCGCCCACCAGGTCGTAGCCGTATTGCTCTTGAATCCCGTCGGGGAGGGTGATCGTTTCCGGCCGGTCGGCTTTGTCGTATTGCAGGCTCACCGATTCGCCGCCGCGGGAAATGCCGGTCAGGCGATCGGCGTTGTCGAAGGAGTATTCGACCGGTTCCTGTTCTGGGACGAGCATCGCTTCACGACGGCCGGCGTCGTCGTAGGCGTAGACCACCGTCCCATCGGGGCCTTCAACATCTTCGACATAGCCGATTCCGTCATAGCCGATGCTGTATTCGCCGCTGGCGCTGTCATCGACATGAGTCAAGCGGTTGGCGTCGTCGTATTCGTAGTCGATCGTGCTTTCCGCGCTTTCCCCGGAGACCCCATAGCTCGCTTTGGTCAAGCGCCGCAGCGGATCGAAGGAGAACGTCGAGACAATCCCGTTGCGGTCGGTCGCTTTTTCAAGGTCTCCCGCTTTGTCGTAGCTCCATTCGGCTTTGCGCCCCAGCGCGTCCGTTTCGCTTTCGAGGCGATCCATCGCGTCATAGGTTCGGCTCGTTTTGTTGCTGCGCGGGTCGATCAACGCCGTGGGGTTTCCGTCTTTGTCGTATTCGATTGCCGTTTCGGCGCCCGATGGCGTCTTCACGCTGATCAGCTGGTTGGCATCGTTGTAGCCGTAGTGAGTCCGCTGACCGCCGGGCGAGGTAATCGCCGCTAGCCGCCCAAGCGTGTCGACGAACCGCCGGGTTTCACGCCCGAGCGGATCGGTGACCGCGGAGAGGTCGCCGTGGTCATAGGCGAATTTCGTCATCTCCCCCGCCCCGTTCGTGACCGCCGTCGGCTGCCCGTCGGGATTGTCTTCATAGGTCGTTTCGTGGCCCAATGCATCGATCCGCTTGAGGAGCTGGCCCTGGGCCCCGTATTTGTATTTGGTCGTGTGGCCGAGTGGATCGGACTCTTCGGTCAGGCGATTAGTACCCGGTTCATAAGCGAATTTCGATGTTCGCGCTTCTTCGGTGCCGGCGAGCCTGGTCAGTTCTTTGACATTGCCACTGCTGTCGTATTCGAAGTCGGTCACCCTCCCAAACGGATCTGACTCGGAGAGAATCAAGCCGGTTTTCGGCTGGCGTTCGAAGCTAGTGGTCTGGGCGAGTTCGGTTCCAGGGGCTTCGGTTTCGCTGATCGGGAAGCCTTCGGCGCTGAACGTTGCTTTGTGCTGGCTCCCCAGCGGATCGGTGACGCTGGTCGCTTTGACTTTGCCGCCTTCGCCGAGTTCGTAGGCGAATTTGAATGTCGCACCGTCAGCCGTAGTCTGTTTTTCGACGCGGCCGTTAGCGTCATAGGCCACCTGGAGGTATTTGTTGCCGCGAGGATTGACGATGGCCTTCATCCGCCCGGCTTCGTCGTATTCGTATTCGGTCGTGCGGCCGGCCAGTCCTTCGACTTTCGTCAGATTTCCGGAGGTATAGGTGTATTTGACGTGGCGTCCGCCATTGTCGGTGACTTCGGTGATCCGGTTCAAGCCGTCGTAGCTGAACTTGGCCCAGCGACCATGCGGAGAGGTGATCCGGGTGATGTTTCCGATCTGACCGGATTCGCGGGTAATCGTGAGCGTATTGCCGTATTTGTCGCGGATCGCTTGCAGCGGCGCCAGCTCGCCGAAGACGAAGGTGATGCCGTTGGTTAGCTTCAGATCCCATCCCGGCACCGCTTCGTCCCACTTGATAGTGGAAGCGAAGAAGGCACCGGATGTATTCGTCGCTTCATAGACGGCGTCTTTATAACCGGTGCCGGTTGAGGTGCGGACATAGTGCACCCGGCCCCCGTCGGGAAGGACGAGATCTGCTTCTGTGTAGTTGTGTTCGGTCCAAAGGCGTATGTCATAAAGGCTGGTCGTACCGGTTCCAAAGCTGTAGGAATTCGTGTCTCGGGGGCGATAGGTGCGCTGAATCGAGATCGGGATCGAGTCCGGCAGGGTTAGGTCAGTCTTGCGATAGATGAAGAGGCCCGAGTACAGGTCGACTGGATCGCCCAAAGTCGTGCTCTCGCTCGGGAAGGGACCGTCGACCGGCGGTTTGGGACTGCTCGTGATCATTGCGCCGGTGAACTCCCAGACCTTGACGCCTGGGTCGGGCATGACCTGCTTGCCGTCCGACGTAACCGAGCCTTGCCCATAGACGTACCAGCCACGGTCGTTAGGGTCATAGTTCCAGAAGTCGACCCGCTGGCCCGGCGGCAAATGCCCCCAATTGGGATAGACGATCTGGGCACCCTTGCTCAGATATGCACGCCCCGGCTGAATCGTGAAGTAGAGCGGCACAGAGACAAAGGGTGGAAGCGGGAACGGTGGGCGATCCACTGGGATTGGGGAAATATTCAAGTTCTTGACCGCGTGTCCCGCCGCGTCCCTGATCACCGTCCCGGCCGGAATGCGAACTTCGAGGCCGGGAATGCGCGAGGTGGTGAGTCTGGTTTCCTTGCTGTTCGGCGAATCGATCCGTTGGTCGCCGGAATTGTCCAATGGGGTCAGCCAGATTGTGTAATCAAGCGTGGTCGTCTTGTGGTTGGCAAGATCGACGCCGGTCTCATAACTGCCATAGCGCTTCTTTCCAGCTACTGTTTCTCCGTCGATAACTAGGTCCTGGTGTCCGGCAGGCACTCCTTCAAGCAAGAAGCGACCCGCGTCGTCGGTCTCGTCGCTGACCGGGGAGCCCTCGAGCGAGACCCGCACCCGCGCAATCGGCGAGCCGTCGATCGCAAGCGCCTGGCCCGCCAAGGCGGTCATCCCCGGAGGAGCCTTGAGCTTGGCTACCTCGGTCCAAGGGCTCGTCGATTCGCCGGCTTCCCATCCTCGGACGCCCTGCTTTGTCCTCGGCGGATGCCACGCGCTGTCCGCGTCGGGGTGGAACACCTGCACCGCGGCATTGAGGGTTCCTGCTTCAACGTGCGGATGTCGCGGCCTTGGGCTTGCCAGGTGGCGTGCCTCACGGGTATCCGCTACCTGGCGTCGACCTGAAAGGTCTGAATATCCTGGCGGCCGGGACAGACTCGACGTCACAAAACTTGCAAGCTCGATCATCGGCCGGGGCCGAGCAAACCAGGCCACATGCGACCCAAGGTAAACGGTCAATTTCACGCCCCCGGTACCGTTGGTCACCGTTCCCGTCCCGGTGGCGGGAGGATCAACAACGATGGTGTAGGTGCCGGTTGAGGACGGGGTCAGTTCCGCCCTGCCGCTTGAGCCAGACGAAAAGCTCTTTTCGCTGCCAGATAGTTTCGTGCCGTCGGGCTTGAGCACCCACATAGTCCCATTGGCGATAGTCGATTCCCAGGCTTTTACCGTGACGAGCTGTGATGCTTTCCCCGAGAAGGTGATCAACTCGCGCTGGCCGGGCACGTTGATCGTCGAGGTGACCGAGCCGCCTGCTTCGGAGGGGGTGATGGTCTGGCCGGTCAGGTCGGGGTCTTCCCAGAGCTGCAGGTCGACCGAGCCGGTGGAAGCGCTTTCGGGGTCGACGACCAGCGTGTAGGTGCCGGCGCTCGTAAAGGTCTGCGTGTCCCAGAACCAGTTTTCTTTGGCGCCGAAGCCGATGCTGGAGAATTCTTCGCCGCTTGGCTTCAGCCACTTGAGCCTGTAGCCACCCGTGAAGTTGGAGTTGTTGGTGCGAAGGGAGACCTTCTCGCCGGCGCTCATCGTCAGCGCGTAGGAGGCGTTCTGGCCGGGGTTGGAGATGGCGACGTGCTGCGTCGTGCCTTCGGCGGTGGCAGCGGGGGTGATCGAGCCGCCGCTGATGTTTTCCGGCACCAAATAGGCGGTCAGTTTGATGCTGCCGGTGCCGTTGGCGGCGGGTTCAGTCGTGGTGGAGGGCGGGTCGATGAAGTAGGTGTAGGTACCGGTTTCGGGAAGCGCGGTCGTGTCGTGCCAGGTAGCGCCGGTGGCGAGCTGAGAGCCGTTCGGCCTAAACAGGGTGACATTGACGCTTCCTTTGAAGGTGTTGGCGGAGGTCGTCCAGGCGAGCCGCTGTTCTTTGCTCCCCGAGAAGGTGATCAACTCGCGCTGGCCGGGCACGTTGATCGTCGAGGTGACCGAGCCGCCTGCTTCGGAGGGGGTGATGGTCTGGCCGGTCAGGTCGGGGTCTTCCCAGAGCTGCAGGTCGACCGAGCCGGTGGAAGCGCTTTCGGGGTCGACGACCAGCGTGTAGGTGCCGGCGCTCGTAAAGGTCTGCGTGTCCCAGAACCAGTTTTCTTTGGCGCCGAAGCCGATGCTGGAGAATTCTTCGCCGCTTGGCTTCAGCCACTTGAGCCTGTAGCCACCCGTGAAGTTGGAGTTGTTGGTGCGAAGGGAGACCTTCTCGCCGGCGCTCATCGTCAGCGCGTAGGAGGCGTTCTGGCCGGGGTTGGAGATGGCGACGTGCTGCGTCGTGCCTTCGGCGGTGGCAGCGGGGGTGATCGAGCCGCCGCTGATGTTTTCCGGCACCAAATAGGCGGTCAGTTTGATGCTGCCGGTGCCGTTGGCGGCGGGTTCAGTCGTGGTGGAGGGCGGGTCGATGAAGTAGGTGTAGGTACCGGTTTCGGGAAGCGCGGTCGTGTCGTGCCAGGTAGCGCCGGTGGCGAGCTGAGAGCCGTTCGGCCTAAACAGGGTGACATTGACGCTTCCTTTGAAGGTGTTGGCGGAGGTCGTCCAGGCGAGCCGCTGTTCTTTGCTCCCCGAGAAGGTGATCAACTCGCGCTGGCCGGGCACGTTGATCGTCGAGGTGACCGAGCCGCCTGCTTCGGAGGGGGTGATGGTCTGGCCGGTCAGGTCGGGGTCTTCCCAGAGCTGCAGGTCGACCGAGCCGGTGGAAGCGCTTTCGGGGTCGACGACCAGCGTGTAGGTGCCGGCGCTCGTAAAGGTCTGCGTGTCCCAGAACCAGTTTTCTTTGGCGCCGAAGCCGATGCTGGAGAATTCTTCGCCGCTTGGCTTCAGCCACTTGAGCCTGTAGCCACCCGTGAAGTTGGAGTTGTTGGTGCGAAGGGAGACCTTCTCGCCGGCGCTCATCGTCAGCGCGTAGGAGGCGTTCTGGCCGGGGTTGGAGATGGCGACGTGCTGCGTCGTGCCTTCGGCGGTGGCAGCGGGGGTGATCGAGCCGCCGCTGATGTTTTCCGGCACCAAATAGGCGGTCAGTTTGATGCTGCCGGTGCCGTTGGCGGCGGGTTCAGTCGTGGTGGAGGGCGGGTCGATGAAGTAGGTGTAGGTACCGGTTTCGGGAAGCGCGGTCGTGTCGTGCCAGGTAGTGCCGGTGGCGAGCTGAGAGCCGTTCGGCCTAAACAGGGTGACATTGACGCTTCCTTTGAAGGTGTTGGCGGAGGTCGTCCAGGCGAGCCGCTGTTCTTTGCTCCCCGAGAAGGTGATCAACTCGCGCTGGCCGGGCACGTTGATCGTCGAGGTGACCGAGCCGCCTGCTTCGGAGGGGGTGATGGTCTGGCCGGTCAGGTCGGGGTCTTCCCAGAGCTGCAGGTCGACCGAGCCGGTGGAAGCGCTTTCGGGGTCGACGACCAGCGTGTAGGTGCCGGCGCTCGTAAAGGTCTGCGTGTCCCAGAACCAGTTTTCTTTGGCGCCGAAGCCGATGCTGGAGAATTCTTCGCCGCTTGGCTTCAGCCACTTGAGCCTGTAGCCACCCGTGAAGTTGGAGTTGTTGGTGCGAAGGGAGACCTTCTCGCCGGCGCTCATCGTCAGCGCGTAGGAGGCGTTCTGGCCGGGGTTGGAGATGGCGACGTGCTGCGTCGTGCCTTCG
Source organism: uncultured Solirubrobacterales bacterium (assembly GCA_963840565.1). Lineage (GTDB taxonomy): Bacteria > Actinomycetota > Thermoleophilia > Solirubrobacterales > 70-9 > VRUE01. The sequence goes on along the minus strand of CAWIZH010000006.1, from coordinate 398,750 downwards.
GCGGTGGCAGCGGGGGTGATCGAGCCGGTTAGGTCTTTGGGCGCATAGGACGTCGCTTTGATCGATCCGGCGCTCGTACCTGAAGGCGACAGCAAGATCGTGTAGGTGCCGGTGGCGGGCAAAGAGGCCTCGATGAATCCGCTTTTCGAGAAGCTAGCGGAGGCGAGTTTGGTCCCAGATGGGCTCCAGATAGAGACGGTGCCGCTCGTGACCGTGCCTTCGGAGAACACGAAAGAAGCGCGTTGCCCAGAAGCGCCATCGAACAGCAGCAAAGCGACTTTTTCGGAGCCCGCGAATTCGGCAGTCTTCGATTCGCCCAGCGAGATCCTTCCCGTCGAACCTACTTTTGAAGTAGCGGTGCCGCTCGGCGGAATGAAGAGATCAGGGCCCGTGCTCGAACCTTCGGCAGTCGCCACAGAGACATGGCCGCCCAGTGTCGCCAACGGAATCTTGAATTTGATCGAACTGGTCGAGGCAGACGTCAATTCTGGTCGAGCCTGATTGAGCGTCACGGAATTCGCCGAGGCCGACGATCCGAAGTTTGAGCCAGAGATGGTGATTTCTTCCCCGGCAGCGGCGAGGGCCGGTGAAATCGAGGAGGTGTGCGGCGCAAAGGATTCAGCGACCGTGAAGGCTTCCGCGCTCAACGCTGGGCCTTCGCCCGTAGTCGAGACAGTCACCGATCCCGTCGTCGCACCAGCGGGAACTTTGACGGTCAGCGAGGTCGCGCCCGCCGCGCTAACGCTTGCTGCCGTGCCATTGAATTTGACGGTGTTCGAGGCAGGGGTCGTCGAGAACCCCGTGCCTTCGATCGTCACGGTCGCCCCTACTTCGCCCCTCGCCGGATTGAGTTGGATAACCGAGAGGGCAGAGGAAACGTGGCGAGAGATCGAGAGCAGGTTGCCAGCAGCGTCCCAGCCGTAGACAGCGGTATCGCCTTCAGGATTTATGGCCGCTCTGAGGTGCCCGTCGACATCATGGACAAATCGAAAAGCATTGCTCGGAGGCGAGGAGAGTGCAGATGCCGGCCCTAGCAAGCCAACAAAGAGCGCGGTAGCGAGCATTGCAAGAGCGCGCATGAACTCCGCTCCGCGGGTGGATGGCATGAAACCCCTAGAGTTGCGGCACTTGCGATGCACTTGCTTGGACTCGTGCTGCACCTGGCTCCTCCCCAACTTGGATGATCCGGTATAGACAGGCTATTCGGGAATACTCAAGAGACTATTGCGCGGGTTCATATCGCTCCACCCGGATGCTTGTCAACGGGTGGACTGTCGGGCGGACAGGTGTTCTCCGCTTTGGGCGCTTGCAAAGATCTGCTGCAGTCGGCAATTTGCCTCTCGGCATCGGCGCAACATATCGCAATCTTTTGTCTGCGACAGTACCCTGGGTAAGGCTAGAGCTGATCGGCGAAATTCATGATCTCCTCGTGCCGGGGGGCGTCTTCGCAAATCTCGATCTCGTGAGCTCTGCCTCTGAGGATCTGCACGAGCGCTTCCGCCGCGAGATCGGCCGAACACAAGACGACCCCACGGATCAACTCGCGGACCTGTCGGAGCAGATTCGCTGGCTGCGCAGCTGCTTCGCCGAGGTTGACTGCCACTTCAAGTGGCTTGAGCTGGCATTGATGGTTGCCGTGAAGTAGGCCAGTCTCCCGGCCTACGCCGTGGCCGCGGAGCGCCCATTTGTGCTCGTGTGACCGGCGGAAGCCACGCCTGCCGCGTCCAGTGCGGCACCCCACGTCCCGAACTCGCGCTGCACCCGATAGGTCGCCGGTCGCTGGCCAGTTGGGTCCGCCCCACGCCAGTCAGCGCTCGACGGAGGACGTCCATGCTCGGCGGCCCAGGCCCGCAACGCTCCGACGATGGCTACGCGGTCCCAATTGCGCTTTGAGATCGGCAGGCCCGAGGCGCGCAGGCCCTCCGTCCAGGAGCCGAACAGGTTCTCCACCGTAGACACGCCGGGGTGCCGTTCGGAGCCGCGTCGCCAGTCGTCATAGGTCGGGCTGCGCCCATGTTCCGCTGACCAATTCCTTAGCGCCTGGATCGTCGCCTTGCGACCCCAGCGCCTCTTAATCGGAAACCCGGCCACTACGAGTGCTGCGGTGAACGACCCGAACTCTGCGGTGACGGTGTCGAGCCCCGGTCGGCCGGGTCGCTTGGGCCGCAGGTCGCGTTGCGTCGGTCGGCGTTTGAGCTCGCGGCCGAGATCGCGCAGGGCATCGAGCATCGCCCGGCGGTCCCAGCGCTCGACGTCGACGGTATGGCCGCCGGCCTCGAGCGCATTGCCCCAGTTCCCGAAGTGCTGGTGGACATTGTGAAGAGCCGGGCGTGCTCCGGCCGGGTCCCGCTCGCGCCAATCTTTCGGAGTCGGCAGCTCGCCGTGCTCGCTCAGGTGGGAGTTGATCGCGGCGACGATCTGATCGCGGTCCCAAGAGGTACGTCGCGATACGTACCCGGCCGCCGCCAGTCCCGCGGCGAAGGAGCCGAAGTGGCCAACCACAGATCCCACCCCGGGGTGATCGGCGCTGGCTCGTTTCCAATCGGTGCTCATGGGCGGGCGACCGCGCTCGGCGGCAAAAGCCTTGATCGCCTCGACGATGCGCTCGCGGTCCCAGCGCTGATGAACCGGCGGAAGCCAGCCGTTCGCCGGCTTCGCCCCCTTCTGCGCCTCCAGGGCGTCTCGACAGGCGTCGAGCGACCCGCAATAGCGGATGATCACCTCCCGCGAGGGAAGCTCCTCCGCGCCTTTAAGCTCCGCTGTCGTCGGGGAGCGGCCGTGGCGCTCGGCAAATGCGCGAACGGCGGCGATGACGCTCTCGCGCTCCCAACGGCGCTTGCGCGTGTCGAGGCCGGCAGCTTCGAGTGCCTGGTTCCAACCGCCGAAGGTATGGAGGACTTGCCCGGTACCGGGCCAGCGCGGGTACTCGCGCGCCCACTGAAGCGTGGTGTCATCAGTGGGAGTCCAGTCAAGCCCCGACGGCGGGGACCCGTGCTCCTCGGCCCAGGCGCGGAGTGCCGCGACGATCTCCTCCGCCCCCCAGCCCGCCCGGTGGGCGAGCCTCGCGGCACACCCCTGGCAACGCCGGGCACCGCGGCTGATCACCGGGCCACCGCAGTCCGGGCAGGCACCGGCTCGCAGATAGGCGCGAACCGTTTCCGGCTTCACATCGAGGAGCTCGGCGATCTCCGCCGTCCGCAGACCAGCCCGATCCAGGCGCCTGGAGATCTCGACCCGCTCACCCAGGCTCAACTCCCAAGGGGCCAGCGGCTCCTCGCGCAGGCCGGCGGCGGCGAGGGCCGCAGACCAGGAGCCGAAGTACTTAACGACCGGCGTCGAGCCGGGCCAGCGTGGGTGCTCGGCGGCCCATCGCTTTACTCGCCCGTCCTCGGCTCCAACGGTGCGAGCGGCCGAGACCGACCACTCATAGATCCGCGGCGGCTCGCCAAACTCCTCGGCCCAATCGCGCAGCGCCTCAACCACCCGCTCGGCGTTCCACGTTCCCGCCGGAGCAATTCGCTCTTTTCGGCGATACCCAGACGTTGCTCCCTGCGTTCCCACTGCGCAAACTGTATGCACTACCCGGCTGATCAGGACCGTCCGCGTTTCAGGAATGAGGCGCCTGACCGATCTAACCGACGATGAAGTACGTCATCCTTCTAGGCTGGTGCGCAGGGATCGCTCTGGAGACTGGAGGAACGATGGCGAGCATCAAGCATGCAATCGGTGAACATGACGTCATTGAGCTTCTCGATGGCATCGGCGAGTGGGCTATCGGCACCACCGGCACCGTGGTCAGCGACCATGGCGACTCCAAGCTGATCGAGATCTCCGATGATCGCGGCGTGATGCTGGACCTGATCGAGGTTGCCGAGGACCGGCTTAGGCTGGTCACCAAGCACAGCCTTTAGGGCTTGACCACCTCGAACTGGGTCATCAGGCCGTGGTCCTCGTGGTCGAGCATGTGGCAGTGGATGATGAACTTGCCGGTGTAGTCGGAGAAGCGACCGGCGAGGAGGAGGCGTTCGCGGGGGTAGACGAAGAAGGTCTCCTTGAGGCAGTCTTCCCACGGCGGCGGCGGCTTGCCGTTGCGGGCGAGCAGGTACCAGTCGGTGGCGTGGATATGCATCATGTGGGCGACGTTGGTGCGGTTGACGATCTCCCAGGTCTCGATCGCGCCCAGCTTAGGGTGGGCGTCGGCGCGGGCCGGGTTGAAGGTCCGCCCGTTGATCAGCCAGGTCGTCTTGAAGGCGCCGCCGATCGAGATCTCCCAGGTGTGTTTCGGCTTGTGCGAGAGCGTGTTTGGTCCAGGCGGGCAGCGGCCGCAGCTTGCGCGGCACCCGGGTGCGGTCGGGCAGGCGCTGGGAGTCGACCCGGAACTGCATCAGGGCGCCGATGTAGGGGTGGGTGCCGAGCGGGTTGCGGGCGCCGTGGCGCGGCCCGCTGCGCAGCTCCACCCTCTCCCCCGCCGCAGCGGCGAAATCGACCACGACTTCGACCCGCTCGCCCGGCCCCAGCATGATCTCGCTGCGCCGCACCGGCTTCGGCATCAGGCCGCTGTCGGTGCCGATCTGGATCATCGGCGCGCCGTTGGAGAGGTAGAGGTTGTAGGGGCGAAACTGCGAGACGTTGAGGATGCGCAGGCGGTAGCGCTGCGCCGTCACCCGGTGGTGCGGCATGTAGGCGCCGTTGACGAGAACGCTGCGGGCGTTGATCCCGTCGTCGGGCGGGCGCCGGTTGGTGAAGGGATCGGTGAGCTGGTTGTGGCGGTCGAAGGAGCGGTCGGCGATCATCAGCGGCAGGTCGCGCTCGCCGCGCGGCAGCGGCAGGCTCCCCTCGAACTCGTCGTCGACGATCCACATCCCCGCCAGCCCGTGCCAGACGTTGCGGGCGGTGTGGTCGAGGCGATGGTCGTGGTACCACTGGAAGGCGGCCCGTTCGGGCCGGCCGTCCTCGATCAGGTCGTAGACGTAGGTGCGCTTCCCCCCTGGCTCGAGCAGTAGGTCGTTGCCCGACTGCCGCGGCGAGAGGCCGCGCGGGATGTCGCAGTAGAAGGAGCGCGCGTGGGACGGCGTCAGCCCACCGGGCTGGCCGTCGAACTGGGTGCGGTTGTGGCCGCCGTGCAGATGGACGGTCAGCTCGCCGACCGAGCGCGGCAGTTCGTGGTGAAAGGTGACCTCGGTGCGCTGGCCGGCGGGGCGGCGGATCGTCGGCCCGGGGAAGCTGCCGCCGTAGGTCCACATCCGCGTCGGCGCGGCCGGGCATGATCGGCACCTCGGCCTCGCAGATCGGAATCGTCAAGCGGGCGCCGCTCAGCTCCTCGCGGGATCGGCAGGCGGCGCCCGGAAGGGCTCGGCTGCGCGTGCCCGCGACGACCGCCCGCCCCCGCCCAGCAGAGCGCCGGGGCGCACCCCCAGCGGCAGAGCCGTGGCGAGAGCGCCGCTACCCAGGGCGCCGAGGAATGCTCGGCGCCCCAGGCGCGGCGAATCTGAGGACAGACCCAGCCGTGCGCTAGCTCGTCGCTACCGGAGCGGCTCGGAGCCACCACTTCGATCGACCCGTGCATGAACGGGTGGATCGCGCACATGAAGTAGATCGTCGTCCCGGCCGCTGCCGAAACCGGCTGCTCGATCGAGGTGCCCGGCTTCTTTTCGCCGGTGAACCAGGAGTCGCCCGTCTTGGTCACGCTGCCGAGCGTGTCCCAGCCGTCGAGGCCCGGCTTTGACCGGGTTCTTGGTGACCGGGCCGTTGCCGTTGGTCCCGTGCCATTTGGCGATCGCCATGCAGATGTGTTTCGGCGTGAAGCAGCTCTTCACCGCCTTCCCCGTCTTCGGGATCGAGCCTTTGGTGACGAGCGAGAAGGTGTGCGGGCCGACCTGGTGCGGGTTGGTCTGGTTCAGCACCTCGAGCTCTTCGCCGGCGACGATCGTCTTCGGGGCTTCGAACCGCAGGCCGCCCTCGGGGCCGCCGCCGCCGGCCTTGATGTAGACGGTGTTGGCGGGGCCAAGATCGGTGGCGCCGCTGGCCAGGGCCGGCGCGAGGGCCATGCAGGCGATCAGCCCGACGGCGATTGCGATCGTGCCCCTGGACAGAACCGAGACGGGAAAGTCGTTGCTTCAACGTGCCTCCTTTTTGGCGCTGCCATTCCCGCAGCGCGCCTGGACGAATAGACCAAGAAGCTACATAGGAATTCGTGAGCGTTCAAGCCTCAGTTGAGACTGGCCCGCGCAGCCGGCCTTCTGGGAACATGCCGCGCGTGCCCGATCGGAAGCCGAGCAGCGGAGATCAGGAGCGCCCGGACCTCGGCGAGCTGCGCGAGCGTCAGGCGCTGACCCGCGACGAGGCGCGCGACGAAGCGGTCGAGCGACGCCACGCCGCCGGCGGCCGCACCGCCCGCGAGAACATCGCCGACCTGGTCGACCCCGGCTCGCTGGTCGAGTACGGGCGCTTCGCGATCGCCGCCCAACGGGGACGGCGCGAGCTCGAGGACCTGATCGCGAAGACGCCCGCAGACGGGCTGGTCGCGGGCACGGCTCGGATCAACGGTGAGCTCTTCGGCGAGCGCAGCGCCTGCGCCGTGCTCTCCTACGACTACACCGTGCTCGCCGGCACCCAGGGCGCCCTCGGCCACCGCAAGAAGGACCGCCTCTTCGAGCTGATCGAGCGCATGCGCCTGCCCACCGTCTTCTTCGCCGAGGGCGGCGGCGGCCGCCCCGGCGACACCGACTACCCGGTCGTCTCCGCCCTCGACACCCGCGCCTTCGCCCTCTGGGCGCGCCTCTCCGGCCTGGTGCCGCGGATCGCCGTCGTCGCCGGGCGCTGCTTCGCCGGCAACGCCGTGATCGCCGGCTGCTCCGACCTGATCGTCGCCACCGAGAACATCTCGCTGGGCATGGGCGGCCCGGCGATGATCGAGGGAGGCGGCCTCGGCAAGGTCGACCCCGACGAGGTCGGCCCGATCGCGATGCAGGCCGCCAACGGCGTGGTCGACCTGGTCGTCGCCGACGAGGCCGGCCGCGGTCGAGGCGACCAAGCGCCTGCTCGGCTACTTCCAGGGCCCCACCCCGCCGGGCGCCGCGCCGGACCAAGACCGCGCTTCGCGATGCCGTGCCGGAACGCCAGCGCCGCGCCTACGCGGTGCAGCCGATCATCGAGACGCTCGCCGACGAGGGCTCGGTGACCTTCCTGCGCGAGCGCTTCGCGCCCGGAGATGGTCACCGCCCTCGCCCGCATCGAGGGCCGGCCGCTCGGCTTGATCGCCAACGACACCCGCCACGTCGCCGGGCGCGATCACCAGCGACGCGGCCGACAAGGCGGCCCGCTTCCTGCAGCTCTGCGACAGCTTCGGCCTGCCGGTCGTCTCGCTGATCGACACGCCGGGGATGATGGTCGGCCCCGAGGCCGAGGCGACCGGCCTGGTCCGCCACGCCTCGCGCCTGCTGATCGCCGGCGCGGCGCTGCAGCGTGCCGCTGGTCGCGGTGATCCTGCGCCGCGGCTACGGCCTCGGCGCCCAGGCGATGGCCGGCGGCAGCCTGCACGAGCCGCTGCTCACCGTCGCCTGGCCCTCGGCGCACCTGGGGCCGATGGGCCTCGAGGGCGCGGTCCGGCTCGCCCTGCGCAAGGAGCTCGAGGCGATCGCCGACGAGGGCGAGCGCGAGCAGCGCGTCCGCGACCTCACCGCCGCCGCCGAGGAGAACGCCAAGGCCCTCAACGCCGCCGCCCTCTTCGAGATCGACGACGTGATCGACCCGGCCGAGACGCGCTCCCTGATCGCCTCGACCCTCGCCGCCGCCGCGCCCGGCTACCCGGCCGGCGGCAGCGGCCGCACCGTCGACGCCTGGTAAGCCGCCACAACCCGGGTACAACGCCTTGTCCCCAAGTGGGTGGACAGCGCGTTGCACCGCTGCGCTTCAATCGCGACTGCCGTAGGCTCAGGGAGTCAGATCTCCGCCAGGGAGGGCTTTGAAATGTCAAGCGAGCAACGCGATATCGCCGACGGCACTCTCGTCGTGCGCACGGCCAAAGAAGGTGACACCCACGTGATCTCCCTCTGCGGAGAGCTCGACCTTGCCAACGCCGGCACCGCCGAAACCGCGCTGGAGGCATCGCTCGCGGAGAACGCCTCCCGGGTCGTGATCGACATGCGCGAGCTCGAGTTCATCGACTCGACCGGGATCGCCCTGCTCGTCGCCGCCCTCGGCAACAACAACGGCGGCGAGGAGCAGGTCCGCTTCATCCCCAGCTCCGCGCCCGCGGTCACCCGGGTGCTCGAGCTGACCGGCCTCTCCGAGCGCCTGCCGCTCGCCGACGCCTAGCGCTTACGCGCGCAGCTTGTAGCCGCGCGAGAAGAGGCGCAGGTTGATCGCGAAGAGCGCCGCGGTCGCCGCGGTGAGGGCGAGCAGCGAGAGCGGGATGCTGACTTCGGTGAAGCCGACGAAGCCGTAGCGGACCAGGTTGATCATGTAGTAGATCGGGTTGAAGTGGGTCAGGGTCTCGAACGGCTGCGGCAGCAGCGTCGCCGAGTAGAAGACGCCGCCGAGGAAGATCAGCGGCGTCAGCACGAAGGTCTGGACGAAGGCGACGTCGTCGAACTGCTCCGCCCGCACCCCGGTCAGCACGCCGAGCTGGGAGAAGAAGAAGCCGACCAGGAAGAGCGAGGGGATCAGCACGAGGATGTGGTCGACCGGCAGGTCGACCAGCAGCGAGGCGGCGATGAAGGTCAGCCCGGCGACGATCAGGCCGCGCATGAAGCCGCCGAAGGTGAAGGCGAGCAGCAGCTCCAGCGGCGAGGCGGGCGAGGAGAGCTGGTCCTGGATCGCGCCCTGGAACTTCTGCTGCAGGATCGAGGAGGAGTTGTTGGCGAAGGAGTTGATCGCGAAGGACATCATGATCAGGCCGGGGATGACGAAGACGACGTATTCGATCCCGTGCAGCTCTTTGATCCGCGAGCCGAGCGCGGCGCCGAAGACGGAGATGTAGAGGAAGGTTTCCAGCAGCGGCGCGCCCAGCGTCTGCTTCTTGATCTTCATGAAGCGGTTGACCTCGCGCCGCCAGAGGGTGGCGAAGCGGATCTGCGCGGCGCTCATAGGACAACCTCCCACTTGTTCTTCTGAGATTGAGAGGCCGACCGAAGGGAGGCCGTCGAGGATCTCCGAGGAACGCATAGAGCCGACCCCCGCCGGGAGAGCGCCTCTGGCTGCTTGCCGCATAGACGGCCCGCGTGAGACCAGCGCCTCCCGGCGGTGCGAGGCGCCAGAAGCGCCAACAGGACGTGGCGCCCGGAGAGCGCCGCCCTATGAGCATGCGCAACGGCTCCTCGCGGCCGGCTGTCAGCCGAGATCGCAATCGACCGAGGAGGAAGCATGGCACCAACTGCGGGAATCGACTGGGCGAGCGAGGCCCACGAGGTCTGCATCAGCGAAGAGGGGCGACGTGAACGGAGCGCTTCTCCGCGACCCACGACGAGCGCGGGATCGCCGCGCTTGCCGAGCGAGCTCGTCAGGCTCGGTGTCTGCCGGGTGGCGATCGAGCGGCCCGACGGGATCCTGGTCGAGCGCCTGCTCGCCTGCCGGCCTGGAGGTGCTGGCGATCCATCCCAACCAGGTGAAGGCGGCGCGCGCCCGCTTCGCGGTCGCCCACGGCAAGTCCGATCGCTTCGACGCCTACGTCCTGGCCGAGCTGGCCCGCACCGACGCCCACCGCTTCCGAGCGCTCGTGCCCGACAGCGATGAGACCAAGGCGCTGCGAGGCGCTGACCCGCGCCCGCGAGGACCTGGTCGGGGTGCGCGTGGAGCTGGCCAACCAGCTGCGCGCGCAGCTCGAGGCCTTCTGGCCCGGCGCGCGCTGATCTTCGCCGCCGTCGACAGCCCGATCTCGCTCGCCTTCCTCGAGCGCTACCCGAGCCCCGGCCGACGCCAAGGGCCTGGGCGCCGGGCGGATGGCCGCCTTCCTCGCCCGCGACAGCTACAGCGGCCGCACCGATCCCGCCGAGCTCCTGGCGCGGATGCAAGGCGGCGCCCGCAGGGCACCGCGGGGCCGGAGGAGCAGCGAGGCCCGCCGCGCTGTCGTGCTCGGGCCTGGTCGCCGCGCCTTCGGCCGGTCGTCGCGGAGATCGCCGCGCTCGACGCATCAGATTCGCGAGGCGTCTCGCCAGCCCACCCCGACGCGGCGATCTTCCGCCCCGCTGTTTCGTGACCCCAAGACGACGATCTGCCCGGCGACCCTGATCGCCGAGATCGGCGATGCCCGCGGGCGCTACCCGACCGAGGCCGCGATGGCCGCCGACGCCGGCATGAGCCCGGTCGCCCTGGAGTCGGGCAAGCTGCGTGTCGCCACCTTCAGGCGGGCCTGCGACAAGCGCCTTGCGCGTCGCCGTGGCGACCCTCGCCGACTCCACCCGCCACTGGCATCCCGTGGGCGCGCGACGTCTACCTTCGAGCCCGAGCCAGGGGCCAGGACCACCCACATGCGATCCGCACTCTGGGGCGCGCCTGGATCCGAGTGCTCTGGCGCTGCTGGCGGGACGAAGTTCCCTATGACCCCGCCCGACACGGCAACTTTCGACAGGCTCCAGACCCACCGGGGGTTGACACAGGACGTCTCACGAAACGACCTCGATCTTCGAGCGCGAGAGCTCTTTGCGGCCGACCAGGGCGAGGTAGGCGTCCTCGAGGTTGGCGACGCCGTAGCGCGCGGCGAGCTCGGTGCTGGTCCCCTCGCCGACGATCTGGCCGTCGTTGATGAAGGCGATCCGGTCGCAGAGCTGCTCGGCCTCCTCCAGGTAGTGCGTGGTGAGCAGGATCGTCGTCCCCTCCTGGTTGATCCGCTGCACGTAGTGCCAGAGCTCCAGCCGCAGCTCGACGTCGACGCCGGCGGTCGGCTCGTCGAGGATCAGCAGCCGCGGCCGGTGCATCATCGCCCGCGCCAGGATCAGCCGCCGCTTCATCCCGCCGGAGAGCGTGCGGGTGCGTTCGTCGCGCTTCTCGGTCAGCGAGAAGGTCTCGAGCAGCTCCTTGGTCCGCTCGCGCCGCTCGCGCTTGGGCATGCCGAAGTAGCCGGCGTGGTAGTCGAGCGTCTCCTCGACGGTGAGGAACCAGTCGAGGTTGAGCTCCTGCGGCGCGAGCCCGACCGCCTGCCGCGCCTTGCCGTAGTCGCTGATCGCGTCGTGGCCGAAGACGTGGATCGAGCCCCGCGGTCGGCTGCGCCAGCCCGGTCGTGCAGTGGATCAGCGTCGACTTGCCGGCGCCGTTGGGGCCCAGCAGGCGCGAACAGTTCGCCCTCCTTGATCTGCAGCGAGACACCGCGCAGCGCCTCCACCCCGGTCGGGTAGCGCTTGACCAGATCCTCGATTTGCAGGGCGTCCTCAGGCACGGCGTCAAACCTAGAGGACGGGCGGGCTTGGCTAACGGGCCGCCCGGTCGAGTTCGCGGTTCATCACCCTCATCATCAGCTGGTAGGGGGGCGAGAACTTGCGCTGGAGCCAGTGCAGGAAGCGCCCGTCGGGGGAGGTGAAGACCATGTAGCGGTTCTTCTCGATCGCCTCGACGATCTTCTCGGCGACGCTCTCCGCGGTGACCGCGCGGCGCTCGAAGAGCGCGATCGAGCTTGCGCATCTTCGGGCTCTCGCGATCGACCCCGACGATGTCGACGGTGCCGACCAGCGGCGTCTTCACCGCGCCGGGGCAGACCAGGCTGACGCCGATCCGGTGTTTGCGCAGGTCGAAGCGCAGCACCTCGGAGACGCCGCGCAGGCCGAACTTGGCTGGCGCTGTAGGGCGCGTGCCAGGGCAGGCCGAAGAGGCCCGCGACCGAGGAGACGTTGACGATGTGGCCGCCGCGGCGGGCCTCGATCATCGGCGGCACGAAGCACTCGAGCACGCTGATCGGCCCCATCAGGTTGATCTCGATCGTGCGCCGCCAGTGCTCGTGTTCGAGCTGCTCGATCCTGCCCCAGGTCGAGATCCCGGCGATGTTCATCACCACGTCCATGCTGGGGGCGAGCGCGTGCACCTCCGCGGCGAAGGCGACCACCGCCTCGTGGTCGACGACGTCGCCGCGGCGAAGTGAGTGACGGTCCCCCCGGCGGCGCGGATCTCGGCGGCGACCCGCTCCAGCCCCTCGCCGTTGCGATCGGTGAGGAAGAGCTCGGCGCCGTGGCCGGCGGCGGCGATCGCCGTCGCCCGGCCGATCCCGCTCGCCGCGCCGGTGATCAGGCAGCGCTTGCCGCGCAGGTCAATCGGATGCCCGACCTTCACAGCCGCGCCGGCAGCTCGGGCTCGACTTCGAGCGTGTTGAGGGTCATCGCCAGCATCTCGTAGTGGCCGATCAGCATGCAGAGCTCGATCAGCAGCACCTCGTCGAGGTGCCGGCTCAGCTCGGCCCAGAGCTCGTCGCCGATCCGGTCGCCGCGCGTGCAGCTCGTCGGCGGCGCGCAAGCAGCAGCGCCCGGCGCTCCGACCAGCCGGCCGCATCGGCGCCCTGGCCGCACCCGCGGATCTCCTCTTCGCTCGAGCCCGGCCCGCCGCCCATGCGCTCGTGCTGGCCCCACTCGTATTCGCTGCCGGTGTTGTGGGCGACGCGCAGGATCACCAGCTCGGTCTCCTCGCGCGGCAGCTTGCCGCCCGGCATCAGCGCCCCGGCGAACCAGAGCCAGCGGCGAAAGAGGCCGCGGTGGCGGCCCAGCGTGGTGAAGATGTGCGGCGGCTCGCCGCGGGTCGCGATCCCGGCCAGCTTGGCGAAGCGCGAAGTTGACCCAGCCGAGCTGGCGCCGGTCACCGGGTGCGATGCGGGGTCCCCTGCCGTCTTCCATCGCCGGACCGTAGCCCACACGAGCTTCCGCGAGTCCGCGAATACCCTGTAGACAAGGGCTGACGCGGACTCGGCCAGCGGGCGACACGTAGGCTGCGGGCGTGGCCCAGCCGCTGCTCGCCGTCGACACGCCCTCGATGCTCTTCCGCGCCTTCTACGCGCTGCCCGACTCGATCGTCGGGCCGGACGGCAAGCCGGTCAACGCCCTGCTCGGCACCGCCAACCTGATCCTGCGCGAGATCGAAATCCACCAGCCGCGCGCCGTCGTCCTCTGCTTCGGCCCCGACGCCGCCTCCTACCGCACCGAGCTCTACCCCGCCTACCACGCCGAGCGCGAGGCGGCGATGCCCGACGACCTCTCGCCCCAGTTCGCCGCCTGCCCGCGACTTCTTCGCGGCCTTCGGCTGGACCGTGGCGACCAGCGACGAGCTCGAGGCCGACGACCTGCTCGGCACCTACGCCCGCAGCGAGGCGGAGGCCGGCGGCCGGGCGCTGCTGATGACCGGCGACCGCGACATGTACCAGTGCGCCGCCGAGCGGGTCACCGTCCTCTACGTGAAGACCGGGGCAAAGGCAAAGGGGCCGAAGAGGTCGACCCCGGAGGAGGTCGAAGAGCGCTACGGGATCCCGCCCGAGCTCGTCCCCGACTTCATCGCCCTGCGCGGCGACCCCTCCGACGGCCTGCCCGGCGCCAAGGGCGTCGGCCCGAAGACCGCGGCCGAGCTGCTGCGCCGCCACGGCTCGCTGGAGGGCGTGCTCGACAACGCGATCCGCGAGCACCGCCCCGCCCTGCGCGCCGCCCTGATCGAGGCCGCCGACGACCTGCGCGCCTTCAAGGACATCGCCACGCTGCGCGACGCCGGGCGTCGAGCCGCCCGCCGATCGCGAGACCGACTGGGCCGGCGGCCGCCAAGGCGGCCCACGAGCGCGGCATGAACCGGCTCGCCGAGCGCCTCCTCGCCGAGGCCTGAGCGCCACTCCGTGGTACTACTTCGATCATCTTGATCGAAGCTGACCCAGACAAGATCGTCGACCTCTCGGTCACGCTCTCCGAGCACCTGCCGGCGACCTGGCCGGAGCACATGCCGTTCGCCCACAAGAACTGGAGCTGGCACGAGGAGGCCGAGCTGCCGACCGGCGCCAGCAGCTGCTCGCTCGGCCCCTACGTGACCCACTTCATCATCCTCGACGAGCACGCCGGCACCCACGTCGACGCCCCCTCCCACTACTTCCCGCCGCCGGGCTCAGGCCTGCCCGACGAGGGCCCGCTGGGCGAGGCCAGCGCCGAGAAGCTCGACCTCTCGAAGCTGATCGGCCCCGCCGCGGTCGTCGACGTCCGCCATCTCGACGGCGAGGCCGAGCCCGGCGCCAGCCCGGCGATCACGGTCGCCCACCTCGAAGCCTGGGAGGCGGAGCACGGGCGCTTCGAGGCGGGCGAGATCGCGCTCCTGCTGACCGGCTGGTCGAAGCACTACGTAAAGGGCGAAGCGGGCCGGGCCTTCCTGCACGAGCCGGTGGTGCTGCAGTCGCGCCCCGCCTGGCCCGCCCCGGAGGCCGCCGTCGCGATCTTCCTGCACGAGCGCGGCGTCACCACGATCGGCATCGACGCACCCAGCATGGGCTCGGCCGAGGAGGGCAACGAAGTCCACCGCGCCGGCCTCAGCCGCGAAATGGCCTTCGTCGAGGGCCTGACCAACCTCGACCGCCTGCCGCCCCGCGGCGCCTCCTTCGTCTTCCTGCCGGTCAAGATCGCCGCCGCCAGCGGCGCCCCCGGCCGCGCGATCGCCGTCCTGCCCCAGAGCCCATCCGATTTTTACCCACCCCGAGGTGGGTGAATGTCGGCTGCGCTCAGACGCGGTAATCCGGGTTGGGGAAGTCGAAGCGGCAGCCGGCGTCCCAGTCGGGGCGCTGGTTGCCGTGGGCGGGGATGCCGCCGGCGTCCTTGAGCATGCGCGCCAGGTGGAGCATGTTCCAGGCGGCGAAGGTGGTGTTGCGGTTGGTGAAGTCGTTCTCGGGGCCGCCCGAGCCCTCGTCGAGGTAGGACGGTCCGGGGCCGGCCTCGCCGATCCAGCCCGAGTCGGCCTGCGGCGGGATCGTGTAGCCGAGGTGCTGCAGCGAGTAGAGCGTGTTCATCGCGCAGTGCTTGACCCCGTCCTCGTTGCCGGTGACCAGGCAGCCGCCGACGCGCCCGTAATAGGCGTACTGGCCCTCGTCGTTGAGCAGGTGCGAGTTGCCGTAGAGCCGCTCGATGATCTGGGTCGCGACCGAGGACTTCTCCCCCAGCCAGATCGGCATGCCGAGCACGAGGATGTCGGCCGCCATCACCTGCTCGAAGATCGCCGGCCACTCGTCCGCCTCCCAGCCGTGCTCGGTCATGTCGGGCCAGACGCCGGTGGCGATCTCGTGGTCGATCGCGCGGATGGACTCGACCGCCACCCCGTTGCGGCGCATGATCTCCATCGAGATGTCCATCAGCCCCTGCGTGTTGGAGACCTCGGGGCTGCGCTTCAGCGTGCAGTTGATGAAGAACGCCCTCAGGTCCGAGTAGTCCGTCTCGCTGCTCTCGCACAGCTCGGCCTGCATCTCGGTCAGCTCGGTCACGTCGTCTCCTCGTCCGCCGCGGTTTGCGGGGAGCAGTCTACGGGCGGCCTGGCCGCTCAGGCCGACGGGCTCGAGCTGCTCTTTGGCGTGCGGCGCTGGAGAACTGCATCGCGCCGTCGTCGATCGGGCCGCGGCTGATCGCCCTGCGTGTCGACCACGTAGTTCTGCCGCAGCTTCCAGGGCTCCTTCGAGCCCTGTTTGGGCAGTTTGTCGAGCGCGCGCAGGACGTAGCCGGAGTTGAAGTCGAGGATCGGCTCCTCGACGACCGAGGGATCGGTGATCTCCGGCACGCAGCGCTTGTAGCCGTGCGCGTCCATGTGGTTGAGCAGCCGGCAGACGTACTCGGAGGTGAGGTCGGCCTTGAGCGTCCAGGAGGCGTTGGTGTAGCCGAGGGTGAAGACGAAGTTGGGGATGCCGTTGAGCATCATCCCCTTGTAGGCCATCTGCTTGGAGAAGTCGACCGCCTCGCCGTCGACGGCGATCTCCATGCCGCCGAGGAAGAGCACGTTGAGCCCGGTCGCGGTGATGATCACGTCGGCCTCCAGCTCGTCGCCGGACTCGAGCTTGATCCCGCCCTCGGTGAAGGTCTCGATCCGGTCGGTGACGATCTCGGCGTCGCCCGAGCGGATCGACTTGAAGAGGTCGCCGTTGGGCACCAGGCACATCCGCTGGTCCCAGGGGTTGTAGCGGGGCTTGAAGTGGGTGTCGATGTCGTAGCCGGCCGGCAGCAGAGCGTTCGTTGCCCTTGCGGATCATCCTTTTGACGAAGGTGGGACGGCTCCTGCTGAGCTTGTAGGTCGCCCATCTGCAGCAGCACGTTCTTCCAGCGGACCACCGCGTAGGCGGCCTTCAGCGGCAGCACCCGGCGCACGCCCTCGGCGATCGGGTCCTCGCCCGGCATCGAGACGACGTAGGTGGGCGAGCGCTGCAGCATCGTCACGTGCTCGGCCTCTTTCGCCATCGCCGGGACCAGCGTCACCGCGGTCGCGCCGCTGCCGATCACGACGACCCGCTTGCCGGCGTAGTCGAGATCCTCCGGCCAGTGCTGCGGGTGGACGACCGTGCCGGCGAAGCGCTCCCTGCCCGGGAACTCCGGCGTGTAGCCCTCGTCGTAGCTGTAGTAGCCGGTGCAGGTCCAGAAGTAGCCGCAGGTCAGCTGCACGGTCTCGCCGCTGTCGGTGCGTTCGACCTCGACCGTCCAGAGCGACTCCGCCGTCGACCACTCGGCCCGCACGACGCGGTGGCCGAAGCGGATCTTCCGCTCGATCCCGTTCTCGCGCGCCGTCTCCCGCACGTAGTCGAGGATCGAGTCGCCGTCGGCGATCGACTTCGTCGTCGGTCCAGGGCTTGAACCGGTAGCCAAGCGTGTGCATGTCGGAGTCGGAGCGAATGCCGGGATAGCGGAAGAGGTCCCAGGTCCCGCCGAGGTCGTCGCGCGCCTCGAGGATCGCGTAGCTCTTGCCGGGACAGCGCTCGCCCAGGTGGTAGGCGGCGCCGATGCCGGAGATACCGGCACCGACGATCAGCACGTCGAGGTGCTCGATGGACTCCCCGTTCGCAGTCAAGGCCCAGGCATTCTGACACGCTGGCTGGTCAGCCAGTCCTTACGTGCAGATCTCACACGAGTCCGGCCGCTGAGAACGGTGGCGCGCTAGGTAAGGGTCAGCACGTGAGCGTTCGTGGGCTCGACCCGGCCCTCGAGCACGTCGAGATAGGCGCTCTGCACCGCCTCGAAACCCTGACCCTCGATCGTCCGCAGCCAGCCGCCGATCCACTCGCAGAACGGATGCCAGGCGTCGGCGACGCGCTGCTCGAGGCCCGGCGCGGCCCCAGTCTTCAGAGCGCTTGACCACCCGGTCGGGGGCGAAGAAGAAGGTCGGGGCCGGCCCGGGTAGGTCTCCCCCACCGGATCCGAGCTCCTCCCAGTGGGTGACGCCGACGGTCAAGCTGCAGAGCAGATCGTCGCCGTAGTGGGAGTGGACCGCGTGGCGCACCGCGCCGTCGCCGGCGATGTCGACGTAGGTGGATGGCCGCCGCTCGAGCGAGTCGATCGCGTCGTAGGTGACGGTGCTGCCGTAGATCCCCAGGCCCTCGACGAACTCGGCGCTACGGGCCGAGGTGAGGCCGACGAGCTCGACCCCCTCGCGCTGCCCCAGCAGGAAGGCGGCGGCGATCGCGGTCTTGCTCGAGGCGCTGGAGATCACCACCGGCCCCCGCGTTGCCAGCCCCTCGTCGTCGAGCTGATCGTCGATCAGGAACGAGGTGAAGAAGAGCGGCCGCAGCAGCATCTGGATCGCCTCGGTGTCGGCGCGGTAGAACGCGTCGGACCCGGTCGCCAGATAGCGGTGGTAGGCCGAGGGCAGCGCCACCCGGTGCGGTGAGCCGTCGACGAACCCGCTGCCGTCGGCATCGACCGGGGTGACGAGGAGATGCGAGGAAGGAGGCAGGTACCCGTACACCCGCGTGCCCGGCTCGACCCCCTCCGCCTCGCTGCGCTCGACCTCGGCAAAGCCCCACATCGGCACCCGGCCCCAGCCCTCCTCGGCCGGGAAGAAGTCCCAGTACGACATCGCCTCGCCCATCACCGCGTAGGTGATGTTGTTCGCGGTCAGGCCGAAGGTCTCGATTCGAAGCAGCGCCTGGCCGGCCTCGAGCTCGGGTGGGTCGCCCGCGGCGATCCGGCTCTGACGGAGTTCGTCGCGCTTGACCAAGAAGTCGGTCATCAGCTCGCCGGCTCGCCGTAGGGCGCGTAGCGGTTGTGGAGCATCAGGTCGTTGCCGTCGGGGTCGGTGAAGAGGGCCATGTGGCAGACGCCGGTGTCGAAGGTGTCGCCGTTGAACTCGACCCCTTTTGCTTCCAGCTCCGCCCGCGCTGCCGCGACGTCGTCTACGTGCAGTGCCGGATGGGCGTTTTTCTGCGGCGCGAACTCCATGCCCATCTGCGCGGGCTCCCAGATCCCGAAGCAGGTCTCCCCCGCCCAGAACTCGAACTTGCCCCGCTCGTCGGGCCGCAGCCCGAGCGTCTCGACGTAGAAGCGCCGCGAGCGCTCGGCATCCTGCGAAGGGATTCCAATGAAGTCGGTCTTGGTGATCACGGTTCCTCCAATGTCGATCCGAAGGGAAAGGCGCCGGGCTTCGACCATACCCCTAGGAGGGTCTAACAGTGCGCCAGTGCGCTTACGTAGAAGCGCTGGTAGTCGGGCCAGTGATCGTTCCAGTAACCACCCTCGTGAGCCCCCGGCCACGAGTGCGCGGTGATGTCGGCACTCCCCGCCCCCATCGCTTCGACGAAGCCTTCGTCATAGACGCGGAACGGGTCTTCGGTCCCGTAGTCGATCCAGACCTTGGCGTCGCCGAAGGCATCGGGTTCGGCCTGGACCGTGCCGACCACGTCGTTGCGTTCGAAATCGGCGGCGTCGTCGAAGGCGCCCGGCGCGGTTTCGCCCCCTTCGAACCAGAGCGCCGGCGAGTGGCCACCGACGGCGCAGAACATGCCGGGATGGTGGAGCGCGATGTCGAAGGCGCCGAAGCCGCCCATCGAGATCCCGCCGATCGCGATCCGATGCCGGTCGACCCCGAAGCGCTCGACGACCCGAGGGATCACTTCTTCGCTGACCCAAGCATCCCAGTCGCCATCGGCCCGGTCGTGCCAGTAACCGTGCACGCCGCCGGCGGGAAAGGCGATCACCGGCCCGTGGCCGTGCAGCAGCGGCAGCCCCCGCAACACCGCGTCGTTGAAGGTCCCCTCGTAGCCGCCGCGACCGTGCAGGTAGACCAGCAACCCGCGCTTGCCGCGTGGGCCGGCAAGCGGCGGCACGATCACGTTGACGCCGAGATCTCTGCCGACGGCGCGGCTGTGGATATCCAGGTGTACGAGCTGATCGCCGTTGTCCCGGGCGATTTCGGCATTGCTCGGGCCAAAGATCGTCCCGTGGAACGCGAGCAATCCGACCGCCACCAGTACGAGGCCAACAACCCCGCCGGCCACGCCCCGCCGCCGCCTCACCTGCGCCCGCGAAGGACGCTTCACCGCGCTCATGCTGCGTCAGCCTATGACGACTCCATGACGTCCGCCTTGCCGCAACGCTCGGCGCCCGCGAAGTGCCGATCTACTCCGCACCCACGCTCTATCCGGTCGGGGTACAGGGCAGAGCGTGGGAAAGCTTCAGCACGGTGCCGTCGGAAAACTGAACTTCCCCTTCGGCCAGGTAGCGGCCGGTCGGGCAGCTTGCGGTGAGGTAGCTCTGCTTCTTCCCCTTGAAGGTGAAGGTGCGACCCACGGTAATCCTGTACCCGACCGGAGAGCCGAAGCCGCCGGCAATTTTCGGAATCTGCGCGACGATGTGCAGGCCGAAGGGCCCATGGTGGACGCGGGTGATCTCAACCGTGGCAATGACGGCGGTCGGCGCCGGGACGGCGACGTATGTGTGGATGAGGAGAAGCGTGGTGCCGCCGTGGACGCCACCGTTGAAGAGGACGATTGGGCCCTTCGCAGCGAACGGCTTCTGTTCGGGAAAGGCGACCTCGACTTCGCCTTCTCCAGAGCCCACGATCGCATCGGGGCAGGCCTTCTTCGCGGCCGCGGTGGAGCGCGCCGTGAGCCGGCCCTTCGTACAGACGGGCAGGCCCTTGGCGTTCACCTGAATGGTCTTGTCGAAATCAGCGATTACGCCCTCGATCGCGGGAGGATGACTGCCGTCCAGGGTTCCAATTTCGTCTTTGATGATTGCCGAGACCGGTGCCTGGCTGTGCCTGGGCAGCCTGGTGGGCGAGATTCCCCCGTCGTCCTTGAAGAAGAGGTTTCCCGCCTTGACCACCTTCGGCTGAGCGAGGGCGGTCCCCGCGACGAGCAGCGCCAAGCCGATCGCAACGGTCGCGACTTGAATCAGGTGCTTCCTCATGCTCCTACCCCCTGCGTCGGTGAGACGGCATCGGGGTGATTTTCTCCGGCTGGGCGCCCCGCTGCCTCCCCAATATGGGGTCTTGCTCAGCCGAGATTCAGCAAACTGGGAAGGCGATCACTGGTCCAGGCGCAGCGCGGTCTCCAGCTCCGTCGCGAAGTCCTTGAGCGGGCGGCCGAAGAGGTCTTCGATGGCGCGGATGCGATTCGTCACCGTGCGACGATCGACGCCCAGCGCGGCGGCGGTCGAGGAGATGTTCCGCTCGGCAGCGAAGTAAGCGCGCAGGGTTTCTCGTCCCACCTTGCCGCCGTCCCGCGCTCTTTCCAGCGGCTCCAGGTAGAGCTGGTGCAGAGAGGTGGCGACGAGATCGTCGCGGAGGATCGATGCCAGCAGGGCGACGTCGGCGTAGCGGAGGATGGCCTGCCCCTGGCGCTCGGCGATCGGCAGCGCCGCCTTGGCCTGACGGTGACTGAACCGCCAACCGGCGAGCCCCTCGCCGGGCTCGCCAACGGTCACGAACACCCGATCCAGGGAGATTTCGCCAAGCGCCTTCAGCGCCTGCCCGGCCTCGAGCGGGTGCCCGCCGCCGAGCCAGCACGCCCAGACCGGCTCCTCCTCACGGCAGACGGCGAGCAGGCGACGGTCGAGCCTCGCCGCCAGCACGCGCATCGCCTCCGGCGCCCCCTCCCCCTTGGCCATCAGGGCGAGGTGATGGGCGTCGAGGTCATATCCGAGCTCGGAGTGATCGACCTGCTCACCCGCGAGCAGGCCCTTGACGCACTCGCGGCGGCGCTCCGCGGTGCTGCTCGGCCAGCTCTTCGCCTGGCGGACGTGCTCATCGCTCACCGCCTCGACCAAGCGATCGAAGAGCATCGCCTGCCTGCGCAACAGGCGGCGCATGGCGGAGCCTGAGACTTCGGCGCGCTCCGCCTCTTCGGCGAGAATCTCGCCGAAGAGGGCATTGCCGGCGAAATAGCGACGCAGGACGGTGTCGAGCGGGACGCTGGCGCGAGCGGCCAGGCGAGCCTCCGCGAGCAAGGCCGGCGGAACTCCGGGAGTGCGACGCTCGCCGAGCTCGACGACGGCGAGGGCATAGTCGAGGGCCACGGTGAGGGCACCACTGAGGCTGTGCAGGTAGGTGGGGTCGGCGACCTCATGGGGATCCGAGATCGCGTAGACGCGGGTGGCGACGGTCGCTTCCAGCTCGGGAAGCCGCCCGCGTAGGCGGGACGCAAGCGCGGCACAGTCCTCGTTGAAAGAGCGCGGGGATGCCGATGCCCGGCGCGGCCGGCCGGCGACGGCGAAGCGCGAGCCGTTGCCAAGTGGGTGCAAGGCACGCTTGGTCACAGGCTCACCTTAGCGACGCGGCAAGCCCTTGAAGACAGGTAGGACAGGTGGTCCTCCCAGGCACCCCGGGCTAGCGCGGCCCGTCGGTGTGCACGAACAGCACCGGGCCATCAAGGCGGCCCTCCTCCCGTAGCGCCAGCAATCCGGCCATCGCCTTGGCGGTGTAGACGGGATCGAGCGAGAGCTGCTCCTCAGCGGCAAGGGCGGCGGCGCGCCCGGCGGCCTCGGTCGGGTGGCCGTAGCCCGCTCCGATTTGGTCACGGGTCAGGTCGAGCATGCCCGGCTCGAGCTTGAGCCGGCCAAGGCGCGCTCCACGGCGCTCCAGCAAGGCGGCGGTGCGCCGCGCGAGGCGGGTGACCACCGGTCCGTCGAGGCGTAGCTGATCATTGACCACGACCCCGACGACGCGGGTACGCAAGCCGGCGAGCTGGAGACCGAGCGCTAGGCCGGCCGCGGTGCCGCCGGTGCCGACCGCGACGACTGCGTGCGCCGGCTCGGGCAGCAAGCCGGCCTCGACCTGGGCGGCGATCTCCAGCGCCGCCTCGACATAGCCGAGCGCCCCGACCCGAGAGGAGCCGCCGGCAGGCAACAGGTACGGCGGCCGGCCGCCGCGGGCGTTGCGGGCGAGCAGCCATGGAAGCATCGCCACGGTGCGCGCCTTCGTGTGGGTGCGGTAGATGCGCGCACCCGAGGCATCGAGCCGGGCGAGCTGGGCGCGGACGTGGTCGTCGACCGGCTGGTCGACAAGCGCCAGCGCGGTCTCGAGGCCGTGTTCGCGGGCGTAGAGCGCGGTCGCAAGCCCCCAGTTCGTGCCGAGGCCGCCGAAGGTGAGGATCGAGCGGCGGCCGCGGCGGCGGGCATCGGGGATCAGCCACTCGAGCTTGCGCACCTTGTTGCCGCCCCAACCGCCCGAGCCGAAACTGCCGTCTTCCTTCACCCAGATACCGAGACCGGCCAGCTCACGGACGGGCGTCGGGCGCTCGGACAGGGCGAGGTGAGGAAGGGTCTCGGCAAGAGCCGGGAAGCGTTGATGCAGGTGGGCGCTCAATTGGCTAGCGGGCGTTCGTTCCGGGAGCAATCGTTCGCAGCCCTGCGAGGCGTGCGGCAGCGGCCTGGCGCTCGTCGTAAGTCACGAACGCCTCGACCGGTGTCAGGCCAACCGCGGAGACGACGTGAATGGCGTCGAGAGCTCGCAGCGCCGGCTCGACGAGGGCCCCCGCGCCGGCGAGTAGAGCACGGTCGAGTGACCGTAGCGCGAGCGCATCGACCAGCTCGCCCGCGCGCTCCAGCAGCAAGTCAAGCGGCAGGGCCGGGTCCAGTGAGACTGCCCGGCGCACCGCGCGGGGGATCTCGGTCAGAATCAGCTCACTGCTGACCAGATCGGCACCATCCAAATATGCGCGCAGAGCTGCGGACTCGGCCTCCTCGCGGATGAGCTTGACCAGCGCCGATGCGTCCGCGTAGAAGACCGCCACGATTCAGTGATCGCCGCGGATGTCGTCGAGTGCGCGGCTCAAAGCACGCGGATCGCCCGACAGCTCCAGCGGCTCAGGCAGGCCTGGCCTGAGAGGGCGTGACACCTGCCCCTCAACGATGAGCCGGTCGAGGTCAGCACCGGTGCTCGGCGCCGGCCCAAGCTCGGCCACCGGCCGGTTTCGATCGGTCACCACCAGACGCTCTCCCTCGCTAACCCGCCGCAGGTAGACACTCAGGTTCTGCCGCAACTCCGCAATACCGACCGACGCACTCATGTACATGAAAGTAGCAGAAGAGAAAGGGGGCTTAGACCCCCCAATAGGCCAGGCGGCCGTAAATTCTCCCCCCCGCGGATCAGCCAGCGGAACTGACGTAGTCCGCCAGGTGCTCGCCGGTGAGGGTGGAGCGGGCGGCGACGAGGTCGGTCGGCGTGCCCTCGAAGACGATCCGGCCACCGTCGTGGCCGGCGCCGGGGCCGAGGTCGATGATCCAGTCGGCATGTGCCATCACCGCCTGATGGTGCTCGATCACGATTACCGACTTGCCGGAGTCGACCAGCCGGTCGAGCAGGCTGAGCAGCTGCTCGACGTCGGCGAGGTGCAGGCCGGTGGTCGGCTCGTCGAGGACGTAGACGTCGCCCTTGTCGGCCATGCGGGTGGCCAGCTTGAGCCGCTGCCGCTCGCCGCCCGACAGCGTCGTCAGTGGCTGGCCGATGTTGAGGTAACCGAGCCCGACGTCGGCGAGCCGCTGCAGGATTTTGTCAGCCGCCGGGATCGCCGCTTTGCCGCCTCCGAAGAACTCCTCGGCCTCGCCCACCGACATCGCCAGCACCTCGCTGATGTCGCGACCGCCGAACTTGTACTCGAGCACCGCAGCTTGGAACCGCTTGCCATCGCACTCCTCGCAGGTGCTGGCGACGCCCGCCATCATCGCCAGGTCGGTGTAGATGACGCCGGCGCCGTTGCAGTTGGGACAAGCGCCCTCGGAGTTGGCGCTGAACAGCCCGGGCTTGACCCCGTTTGCTTTCGCGAACGCCTTGCGGATCGGGTCGAGCAGCTTGGTGTAGGTCGCCGGGTTGCTTCGTCGCGAGCCGCGAATCGCGGTCTGGTCGACCGAGACGACGCCGTCCCGTCCCGTCACCGAACCGTCGATCAGCGAGCTCTTGCCCGACCCGGCCACGCCGGTCACCACCACCAGCGCGCCGAGCGGGATGTCGACGTCGACGTCGCGCAGGTTGTGGGTGCCGGCGCCACGCACCTCCAGCGCCCCCGACGGCTCCCGCACCGACGGCTTCAGCGAGGCGCGGTCGTCCAGGTGCTGCCCGGTGATGGTGTCGCTGTCCCGCAGTCCTTCGACGCTGCCCTCGAACACCACCTCCCCGCCCTCGCTGCCGGCGCGCGGGCCGAGGTCGACGACGTGGTCGGCAATCGCGATCGCCTCCGGCTTGTGCTCGACGACCAGCACCGTGTTGCCCTTGTCGCGCAGCTGCAGCAGCAGCTCGTTCATCCGCTCGATGTCGTGCGGGTGCAGCCCGATCGTCGGCTCGTCGAAGACGTAGGTGACGTCGGTCAGCGACGAGCCGAGCTGGCGGATCATCTTGACCCGCTGCGCCTCGCCGCCCGAGAGCGTGCCCGACGGGCGGTCGAGCGACAGGTAGCCCAGCCCGATCTCCGCAAACGAGTCGAGGTTGTGCTGCAGCGCCTCGAGCAGCGGCGCCACCGAGCGCTGCCTGACGCCGCCGACCCACTTGGCCAGATCGCTGATCTGCATCGCGCAGGCATCGGCGATGTTGATCCCCTTGATCTTCGACGAGCGAGCCTCCTTGCTGAGCCGGGTACCGTCGCACTCGGGGCAGGTGGCGAAGGTCACGGCCCGCTCGACGAAGGCGCGGACGTGCGGCTGCAGCGCATCGACGTCCTTGGCCAGGAACGACTTCCGGATCTTCGGGATCAGCCCTTCGTAGGTCAGGTTGATGCCCTCGACCTTGATCTTGGTCGGCTCCTTGTGCAGCAGCGCGTCGAGTTCCTTCTTTTTGAACTTGCCGATCGGCTTGTCCGGGTCGAAGAAGCCGCAGCCGCGGAAGATGCGGCCGTACCAGCCGTCCATGCTGTAGCCGGGGATCGTCAGCGCACCCTGGTTGAGCGACTTGCTCTCGTCGTAGAGCTGAGACAGGTCGAAGTCGGTGACCGAGCCGCGGCCCTCGCAGCGCGGGCACATGCCGCCGGTGCGGTTGAAGGTCGCCTTCACCGTCCTCTTGGCGCCGCGTTCGATCGTGATCGCGCCGCTGGCTTTGACCGAGGGGACGTTGAAGGAGAAGGCGTTGGGCGAGCCGATCTGCGGCTTGCCGAGCCGACTGAAGAGGATGCGCAGCATCGCGTTGGCATCGGTGGCGGTGCCGACCGTGGAGCGGGCGTCGACACCCATCCGCTCCTGGTCGACGATGATCGCCGTCGTCAGCCCGTCGAGCACGTCGACCTCGGGCCGCGCCAGCGTCGGCATGAAGCCCTGCACGAAGGCGCTGTAGGTCTCGTTGATCAACCGCTGCGACTCGGCGGCGATCGTGCCGAAGACCAGCGAGCTCTTGCCCGAGCCGGAGACGCCGGTGAAGGCAGTCAGCCGCCGCTTCGGGATCTCGACGCTGACGTCCTTGAGGTTGTTCACGCGCGCGCCCTGCACGCGGATCAGGTCGTGGCTGTCGGCGGCATGGTCGATGACCTCATATTGCCGGACGAGTTCGTTTTCAAAACTGGCCAGCCAGCCAGTAGTATCCGGGGCGGTGACCGACCAGGCGAAGAGCGCGAAGGCGGGACGCGGCCTCGAGGACGAGCTCGTGCTCGAGCGCAGAGCACTGGGTCGACGGCCCACCCCACGCCCTGTTCGAGCAGATGCGCGAGCGCTGCCCGGTTCACTGGACCTCTGAAGTCACCGAGCTGCCGCAGGCCGCCGGCTTCTGGTCGGTGACGACGGCCGACGACGTCCACGCGGTCAGCCGCGATTGGGAGACCTATTCCTCCGAACTCGGCGGCGTCGTCGCGATCGACGAGGTCTTCCCGATCGAGCTGGCGCGGGCGATGTTCATCGGCATGGACCCGCCCAAGCACGACCGCCTCAAGGCCCTCTTCCAGGCCGGCTTCACGCCGAAGCGGATCGCCGCCCACGAGGAGTCGATCCGCAAGATCGTCGTCGACGTGCTCGACCGCCTCGAGGGACGCGAGACGCTGCGACCTCGTCACCGACGTCGCCCAGCCCGCGGTCTCGCGGGTGATCGGCAGCTTCATGGGGATCCCCGAGGAGGACGACGCGGCCTGGGCGGAGTTGATGAACACGGCGCTGGCGGCCAGCGACCCGGACTACAGCCCGGACGGCGCCGACAGCATCGAAGCCGTGATCCAGAAAGCGGTCGCCGAAATCTTCGCCCGCTGCAGCACGATGATCGCCGAGCGACGCGAGAACCCGACCGACGACCTGACGACGGTCCTCGTCAACGCCGAGGTCGAAGGCGAGACGCTCGAGGAGCACGAGATCGTGATGGGCTTCTTCCTCCTCGTCGCCGCCGGCAACGACAGCACCAAGGCGACCTACTGCAGCGGGATGCGGGCGCTGCTGGAAGACCCCGACCAGCGCCAGCTCGTCCTCGACGACCCGGCGCTGATTCCCGGCGTGGTCGAGGAGTCACTGCGGATGTTCCCCGCCTTCGCCCATTTCCGCCGCACCGCGACCGAGGACACCGTGCTGAACGGCCAGGAGATCAAGCAGGGCGAGAAGGTAGTGATGTGGTACGCGTCCTCGAATCGCGACGCCAGCCGCTACGAGGACCCCGACCGCTTCGACGTCCACCGCAATCCCGAGCACCAGGCCTTCGGCGCCGGCGGCCGCCACTTCTGCCTCGGCACGGCGCTGGCCCGCCTCGAGCTGAAGATCCTGCTCGAGGAGACCCTCGCCCGCTACCCGGAGATGACCCTCGACGGCAAGCCGACCTTCGTCGAGTCGGCCTTCCTGAACCAGCTCAAGACGCTGCCGGTCCGGCTCACGGCCTAGTAATGACGCCGGCTTCGACGGCCGGCGCCGCATAGGCAGCGGCGAGCGTCGCGACCGTCTCGTGGGCGTTGAGCCCACTTGGGTTGGGGACCACCCAGAGCGCCGCGCCAGACCAGCGGGCCGTGCTGTCGAGCGTGTCCGGCTGCCGGCCCAAGGCGGCACCGCGCTCGCCGAACGCGTCGCGGTAGGCGGTGACGCCGGCGATCGCGACGACCGCGGGCCGGTGCTCGGCGACGAACCGCTGCAGCCGCGCGCCGCCCTCGCACAGCTCCTCGCGCGAGAGCTCGGAGGCGCGGGCGGTGGCGCGCCGCACGAGGTTGGTGATCCCGACGCCCCGCGCGACGAGATGCGCCCGATCGGCATCGGTCATCCCAGCGACCCGATCGACCTCGTAACCGGTGATGCCGGCCGCGGCCAGCGCCGGGTAGAAGCGGTTGGTCGGGATGCGCGAAGTGGGTCCCGACCGCAGCCGTCCACAGGCCCGGGTTGATGCCGACGAACAGCAGCCTGAGCCCCGACCCGACGAGATCGTCGACCTCGTGGCCCCGGAACCCCTCCAGCTCCGCACGCGTGAACCGCATGCCCGCGATCCTGCCCGAGCCGGACGGCAGCCGTCGCGCGGCCGATCCTGCTGTCCCAACTCGTCACATCTCTGCCCCCAGCTCCGTCACATCTATGAGACGAAGAAAACGGCCGGCCAAGAGCCGGCCTCGGACCGAAAGGAAAGCAACCATGGCAAGTGAGAAGAAGATCGCCGTCGCCGGTGCGACCGGCCGCCTCGGCCGCCCCACCGTCGAGATCCTGCGCGAGCGCGGGCACGAGGTGGTGCCGATCTCGCGCGGCGAGGGCGTCGACGTGATCACCGGCGAGGGCCTCGCGGCCGCGCTGGAGGGAGTCGACCTGATCATCGACGCCGCCACCGGCCCCTCGCCCGACCAGGCGCAGGCAACCGAGTTCTTCACGACCGCGGCGCGCAACCTGCAGCAGGCCGGCGCCGAGCGCGGCGTCGACGACATCCTCGTCGTCTCGATCATCGGCACCGACCACTTCAACACCGGCTACAACGCCGCCAAGGTGGCCCAGGAGCAAGCCCACCTCAACGGGCCCGTTCCCGCCCGCATCCTGCGCGCCGCCCAGTTCCACGAGTTCGTCGCGGAACTGATCGAGTGGAGCACCCAAGGCGACACCGCCTACCTGCCCCCGATGCGCACCCAACTCGTCGCCGCCCGCAGCGTTGCCGAGGCGCTCGCCGACCTCGTCGACGAGGCGGATTCCGCACCGATCGGCAACCCGATCGCCGAAGTGGCCGGGCCCCGCGAGGAGAACCTTCTCGAGGCGGCGAAGCTCCTCGCCGCCCAGCGCGGCAACGGCCTGCGCATCGAGGCTGGGGAGTTCTTCGAGGACCCGGAAGGCCTCTATCCGGCCGGGGCCGTCCTCCCGGGCCCGGTGGCCAAGCTCGCCGGCCCCACCTACGAGGAGTGGCTCAACCAGTAGCCCCGGTCGGATCCACGTGTCCCCATTCGTCTCATGGGTAAAGGAGGGTCGGAGGAAGCGCCCGCGACCAAAGGAGAATCGAGATGGGAAAGCTGATCGCGACAACGCAGGCCACCATCGACGGCGTCATCGACCCGGTCGGCGAGTGGGTGCAGCCGGACGGAGACCACGGCGACTACTCGTTCGAGCGCCAGGCGAGATCCAGCGGGCTGGTGCTGGGCCGCAAGACCTACGAGGGGCTGGCGGGATATTGGCCGAGCAAATCGGGCAAGTGGGCCGACATGGTCAACTCGATGCCGAAGTACGTCGGGTCCAACACCCTGTCCGGCGATCTCGAGTGGAACGCGACCCTGCTCGGGGGGACTCTCGAGGACTCGATCCCGAAGCTGAAGGACGAGGTCGACGGTGACCTCTTCATGCACGGCAGCGGCGAGTTCGCCTACGCCCTCGCCGAGAAGGGCCTGATCGACGAGTACGAGGTCTACCTGAACCCGCTCGTCTGGGGCGAGGGGAACGTCCACGTGCTCGGCGACAGGGGAACCGTCCGGATGCAGCTCGAGGACATCAAGCGATTCGACTCCGGAGTGGTCCTCCTCACCTATCTCCCGGCGTCCTGACCGAGGTAGGTGCGCGGTAACGCTTTTCGCGCTCGCGACCAATAAGGGACATGGAGACAGAGAGAACCCTGCCGAGGCCGGCGAGTGAGCTCAGCCGCCGCCTCAGCGTGGTCGCCGCTCGCGAGCGCGGCGTCGGGCCCGAGCAGCTGCGATGGATCGGCACCGACGCCGACATCTTCGAGGCCTTCTACCGCGAACACGTCGAGGATCTGCAGCGGTTCGTCGCCCGCCGGGTCGGCGACCGCGAGCGCGCCGCCGACCTGACCGCGGAGATCTTTCTCGCCGCGATCGACTCGGCTCACCGCTACCGGCCGGGCCGCGCCGCGCCCAAGACGTGGCTTTACGGGATCGCCCGCGTGCTCGTCGCCAACGACCGCCGCCGCAGCGGTCGCGAGCGAGCCGGCGAGGAGCGGCTGCGCGGCAGCGCCCTGCTCGACCCCGAGGACGCGGCCCGGATCGACGCGCGGATCGATGCCGCCGCCCAGTCGCGTCGCCTCTACGAGGCGATGGATTGCCTCCCCGATGCCGAGCGGGCGGTGCTGGAGCTGGTCGCGATCGACGAGCTGACGGTCGCCGAGGCGGCAGCCGCGGTCGGCGTGCGATCGGGCACCGCCCGGGTGCGCCTGCACCGGGCGCGGCGCAAGCTGCGCGCCGAGCTCGAGACCGCGGCTCACCAACCGAACCCAGGAAAGGAGGACCGATCGTGAGCCCGGAGCAGAAACCAAGGCCCGATTTCGAGCAGCGGCTGCTCGACC
The DNA here is from genome assembly GCA_963840565.1 of uncultured Solirubrobacterales bacterium. Classification (GTDB taxonomy): domain Bacteria; phylum Actinomycetota; class Thermoleophilia; order Solirubrobacterales; family 70-9; genus VRUE01. The sequence continues at coordinate 368,714 of CAWIZH010000006.1, read as the reverse complement.
GGCTGAAGGCGGTCGTCGCCGAGCGCGGCGCGGCCGCCGCGGCCGCGGAGGCCGCAGAGACGCAGGCCGCAACGCCCTCCTGGCGCCGGCGCGCGCCCGCGCCTGGCGCTCGGCGCCGGCATCGCCCTCGCCGCGATCGCGGTCGTGCTGATCGTCAGCGCCGGTGGCGACAACCCCTCCAAGGCCTTTGCCGTCGAACCGCAGAAGGGCGGCGGGGTGAAGATCAAGATCTACAGCCTCGAAGACGCCTCCGGCCTCGAACAGGCGCTGGAGGAAGCCGGGATCCGATCCCAGGTGACGTGGCTGCCGGCCGGGAAGGTCTGCCGGGAACCGCACTACAAGCCTGCGATCGTCCACCTTCCGGGTGGTGGCAGCTTCAGCGGGATGAGCATGAGCGGCCGTGGCGGGATCACCATCGGGATCAGCAGCACCAAGGCATCGCGCGAAAGCTTCGGCAAGCACATGCGCGGCGAAATCTCCGACTGATGAACTGGCCAACGTCAATCTGGACCCCGCAGCGTTTCGCCCCGATCAGAGTGTGGTCATCTCCGGCACGCCAGTCCCCTATGGCGGCGACCCTGAAGGGGGGAGCATCACCAAGATGGGCGTCGCCGAAGGCCCGGTCGAGCCCTGCAAGCTGGTCCCGGCGCTGCCCAGCGGTTTCAGCGCCTTCGGGTTCAGCGAGGGAGGCGGGCCCGGCTACGTCCCGCGCGGCGACAAAGCTCTGACCCAAGCCGCTGTCGCCGCCGATCTGCGCCAGGCTGCCGACTCCGCCGAAGCATCCGACGCTTCCGTCGAAGCGCCCCCCGCCCCCGGGCAGTTCCTCTACACGAGGACCGAGGTGACCCAACTGGACGGCTGGCTGCCCAAGGGCCATGGAAAGGGTTCGAAGTCGCACCCCAGGTATTTCGTGCCGATCAACGACCCGAGCGCCCGCTACGCCCTGGTGCCAGCGGTGAAAGAGGTCTGGACGGCCCCGGACGGGAAGACGCGCGTTCGCGAAACCCTCGGCCGAATCGACTTCCTCTCCAGCGCCAACCAAAGTCTTTGGGAAAACGCGGGCTCACCGCCACCTTGGGCCTTCGACCCCAGCGAACACGAAGTGGGCCGCGACGGCTCCGGGCTCCCGGTGAAGGATTTCGCGGTCCAAGTCCTTCCGGGGCCGCCATGAATTCACCTACCTGTCGAGGCTCTCCCGGTCTACCGACCGAGCCTGAAGCCCTGCGCCTGGCCGTCGAACACCGCCGTGGCAGCAGCTCGCCGCTCGACCCGTCTCCGGCCAACTCGCCGCGGGGCGGTGCGACGGTCGAACGGCTCCTGGAAATCCTCAGCGAACCGATCACGAGTCCGGCGCTGCGGGCGGCCGCCTTCAACGCCCTTGCCGAAATTCCGGGCATCGGCTTCGAGCGCGATGTGGCCGATGCCGCCGGTCGCCGTGGCGACGCGATCAGCTGGGTCAGGGAAAGCGGGTTCGGCCGCAGGTTCATCTTCGATCCCCGCACCGGCAAGATCCTTGCCGAGGCCGAAATGATCTTCGGCCCGAAGGCCACCAGCGAATATGGAGTCCCGGCCGGCACTCCCTTCCGCGAAACTGCCTACCTGCAGTCGGGAATCGTCGACTCCACCCACAAACGCCTGAAGTGACGGCTCCGCTGAAGCCTCAGCCGATCTTCTCCGCCAGCTCGACGATGATCCCCTCCGGGCCGCGGATGTAACAGAGCCGATAGATGTCCTTGTAGCGCTCCACCTCGCCGACGAGCTCCGCGCCGCGGGCCCGCAGGCCGGCGACCGTGGCGTCGATGTCGTCGACCGCGAACGTGACATGGCGGATACCTGGGGCGTTCGCCGGCGCGTGCCGGTCGCCGTCCGGGCCAGATGGGGCGTGAAACTTCGCCAGCTCGATCCGTCCGTGGCCGTCCGGGGTCTCCATCATCACGATCTCCGCCCGGACGCCCTCGAGCCCCACCACGCGGTCCACCCAACCGCCCTCGACCGGCGCCTCGCCCTGCGGCTCGAGTCCGAGCTCGACGAAGAACGCAGTCGCCTCCGCAAGGTCTTCGACCACGATGCCCACGTGGTCCATGCGTTGGATCGCCATGCGCTCGACTGTAGCGATACGAACAGCCCGCAGCCACGGCGTCTCCCGTCAGCGCCCCGCCGCGGTGATGACCTCTAGCCGCGCCGGCGGTAGTGCAAGTACACGGTCGCACCGAACGTGCGGGCCTCGACCAGCTCGAGGTCGATGTGCACGTCCGGCGGGAAGTACGGCGTGCCGCCGCCGACCACGACCGGGATGACGAACAGCTCGAACTCGTCGATCAGCCCGCGCCGCATGCATTCCGCCGCAAGGCCGGCGCCGCCGACCGCGATCCTCCGGTCCCCAAGCGCGGCGATCTCCTCCTCGAGCGTTCCCGTGGCCAGGCGGTTGCTGCCCTCGACGCTCGTCAGCGTGGTCGAGAACACGATCTTCTCGAGCGGGCGCCAGATCTCGGCGAATTCCGCCATCACGGGGTCGGAGAACTCCTCGGTGTCCCACACGAGCATCGTCTCGTAGAGGCGCCGGCCGAGCAGTTGGGCGTCGATCGCGGCGACCCGTTCGTTGTGGAACCGGTGCAGCTCCTGGCTGGGCACCGCCCAGTCGAAGCTTCCGTCGGGTCCGGCGATGTAGCCGTCGGCCGACAGGCTCATGGAATAGAAGCAGGCCATCGTGCTCGGGCGCTTACCCTCCGGCGCCCGCGAGGAGCCCGTCGATCTGGCCGAGCGCTTCGGTCATGCCCTCCTCCATCCGCATCTCGATCGCCCGCTCCAACGCCTCGCGATCGGGGAAGCGAGACTCGATCGACATCGTCGTAGTGCCGTCGACCTCGGCGATCGTCACGGTCATCTCCGCCGGACCCCCGTCGTTCGGCGTTCCCTCGTCGTCGGTGTCGTCGTCCGCGAAGCGCAGCAGCTTGGGTGGCTCGATCTCCTCTATCCGCCAGCGGCCGTGGAACTTCTCGCCCTCTGGCCCGGTCATGAAGTAGGTGGTGCGCCCGCCGGGCGAGAGGTCGTGGTCGACGAAGGTCGCCGGATGGGACGGCGGCCCCCACCAGCGCTCCAGCTGCCGCGGGTCCGACCACAGCTCCCAGACCCGGTCGGCGCCGGCGGCGAGCTCGGCGGTGATCGTCATGGTCAGGGCGTCGAAGTCTTTGTTCACTGCGGTGACGGGCATCGGCTGTCTCCTTTGTCGGTTTCGAGGATCTGGTCCATCCGCTCGACCCGGTCGCGCCAGACCGCCTCCAGGCGGTCGAGCGCAGCGTGGGCGCGTGCGAGGGCTTCGGTCTCGGCGCGGACGATCGACTCGCGACCGACCCGGTGCTTGCTCACCAGTTCGGCCCGCTCCAGCACGGCGACGTGCTTCTGCACCGCCGCCACGCTGATCGGGTACTCGCGGGCCAGGGCCGAGACCGAGAACCGGCCCTCGTGGGCACGGCGGAAGATGTCGCGGCGAGTCGGATCGGCCAGCGCCCCGAACAGCAGGTCGGCGGCCTTCTGGTCATCGCGACTGGGTGGCTTATTTACAACCATCTGGTTGTAAGTTAGCAGCAACTGGGCGAAGGAGGTGAACGTCAGATGTGCGTCGACTCACTGGAAGCATCACCGGTACATATTTTCTACGGCGGTGACTCAAACAGCAGACCGATGACATGACGGTGGGGCGAATGCCCGCGCCTATGAGCCGTATCGCGCCGATGTCCTCAGTCCCTGTCCGCCGCCGCCGCGGAGGGATGCGACAGTACAAACAGGTTCCTTTGACACCCTCTCTCAGAGTGAGTGATCTGTGTTAGCTTCGCCCGGTCAGGAATTGCAAACCGGAGGAAGAAAAGTGTCAGAGAACGAGAGCCATTACTGCATCTGCATCAGCGAGGCGCTGCAGGACTCCAACGACCGCGCGGCACTGCTCAACGAAGCGAAATGGCCGAGCGGCGAAGTGATAACGGCGACCTTCCTCGAAGGCGACCCCTCGCTGCAGGATCGGGTGAGGAAAGTCGCACTCGAGTGGGTCGCTCCGGGGATGGCCAACCTCCAGATCAACTTCGTCGAGTCCGGCCCCGCCGACATCCGCATCGCCTTCGTCCAGGGCGACGGATCCTGGTCCTACCTAGGCACGATCTGCCGGAAGATTCCGGAAGAGAAATCGACGATGAACTATGGCTGGCTGACCACGGAGTCCGAGGAGGCAGAGGTGCGCCGCGTCGTCCTCCACGAGTTCGGCCACGCGCTCGGCCTGATCCACGAGCATCAGAACCCCAGCGGCGGGATCAAATGGAACGAGCCGGCGGTGCTCGCCGAGTGCGCCAAGCCGCCGAACGAATGGGACGAAGAAGCGACCCGCCACAACATCCTCGACCATTACCCCCAAAACGAGGTCACGGCGACGGCGGTCGACCCGCTCTCGATCATGATGTACCCGATCCCGAAAGCCTGGACCTTGGACGGGTTCTCGGCCGGGCTCAACGGCGAGCTGTCCGAACACGACATCGCCTTCATCAAGGAAACGTACCCAAAGGAATGAACCCGGACGACCACGCGGTGGTGATCGGCATCGGCCGCTATGGGGAGGCGGGGGTCGCATCCAGGTGGATCACCGATCTCCACGGGCCCGACAACGACGTCGAGGCCGTCGCCGCCTGGCTGAAGGAGCCGGACGGTGGTGGCCTTCCCGCCGCCAACGTCAGGGAAATCCGCTCGGCCGAATTCCCGGACCCGTTCGCAGATGGGAGCCCGGAGCCGAACGAACCTGGCGTCGAGCAGAAGCTGCGGGAGCTGACGGAACTTCCTAACGCGCTCGAAGAACGCTACGCCGGACGACGGCTCTACGTCTACGTCAGCGGCCACGGGTTCGCGACCAGGGTCGACGAGACGGCGCTGATCACCGCCGAGGCGACCGAGGGCGACCCGCTCCACGTCCTGGTCACGAGCTGGGTCGAGTGGCTGTTCACCGCCGCCCGCTTCAAGGAACACGTGCTCTGGGTCGACTGCTGTGCGACCGTCGCCAGAAACGCGGTGGTCAAGCCCTGCAGCCTGCCCTTCCAGGGCCGGGGCGGGCTGCCCAACCCGACCCGCTTCTACGCCTTCGGGGCCGCCTTCGACGAGCGGGCGGTGGAGAGCGAAATGCCGGACAAGAAATGGCACGGCACCTTCACCTACGCGCTGTTGCAGGGCCTCGAAGGGGCCGCCACCGACCAAAGCGGCGGCGCCCTGCGGGACTACCTGCACAACAATATGAAGACGTTCCTGCGCCCGGACCAGCTCGCCGTCCGCGACGTCGCCAAGGAGCCCGCCTTCGGCACCACCGACCCAATCGAGTTCGGCCCCCCGCGGGCGCGCGCGACCTTCGACATTACCCTGGAGTTCCCCGACGAGTGCATCGGCAAGCTGGCCACCGTCAGCTTCGACTGCTCCGGCGCGGTCGTGGCGACTGTGCTGACCGGAAACGAGTGGACGGTCTCACTGGAGGCCGGGTCCTACGTCGCCCACGTCGGCGACACCGGCCACACCCAACTCTTCACGGTCAGCGGCGTGCCGGAAGGGGACGAGCGGTGAGCGAGCCGACCCCCTTCCCCGACGAGACGCCGGTGGCGATCGAGATCGTCACCCAACGGGCGCTGGCGGAGGTCTTCCTCGTCGACCACAGCTTCCGGCTCGTCGGGCGCGGCGTCGGCTCGCTGCAGGCGGAGGTGGCTCCCGGCGTCTACAAAGTCAAGGCCCACCTCGGCGCAACCACGGTCGAGGAGCTGGTGCTCGTCAACCGGGAGATGACCGGCGCCGAGGCGGTCGACCTCTCCGCTCGCGTCGAGCTGGCGAGCCCGGCCCCGATCCTCGGCACCGCGTTCTCCCACGACTTCCAGGGGGAGCTGGCGGCCGACGAAAGCCTGAGCGTCGACGTCGCCGCCGGCAAGGGCGCGGAAATCTTCCTGATGACGAGACGCTGGAGCGCCGCCGACGCCGGCGACGGCACCACGGCCGAGCTGACCGGCCTCTCCCTGCACTACCCGGACGGCAGGGTGGTTGCTGACCTGCTCGAGCTGAAAGCGCCGACCGCGGACCGCGACCCGGCCGCCGGCGCGCTGCTCGCGGTCGATCCCGGCCCGTACTTCCTGCGCTGGTCCGACAGCTCCGGGATCGCCGCCGAGCAGGCCATCCACGCGGTCGCGGACTGGCAGACTCAGGTCTTCCTCGTCGAGGAGGAGCTCGGCGCCGCCGGGGGCCGCCGCCACAACGTCAGCGTGCTGCTCTCGCGCGACCGCTTCGACCCGGCCGACCCGCGGCTGGCCGTCGTCGAAGAAGCCCGCGTTGCGCTCGCCGAAGAGCGCAAAGTCGCGACGGAGCTGTTCGCCAAATCGTTGTTCGACGATTTCGAGAACCCGATGCTGGAACTGCTCGGCGCCCACCTGATGCTGATCGCCGACGAGGCGCTGCGCAGCCAGGATGACGAGGGGCTCCGGCCGGGCTCGACGGCGAAGCCGGGGGTGCCGGTCCAGTTCGACCAGGTGCAGTTCGATCGGGTGATCGCCAGGCTGCGCCAGCAGCTGGGGGGCCATCACCCCGACGTGGTAGCGCTCGCGACCAGGTCCAGCCACCAGTGGCCGCCGGTCCGGCTGACCGCCCCGCCGCTGCTGTGGAGGAGCTGGCAGCTCCTGCTCAAGGCAAGCAACACGGACACGGAGCTGGTTCCGCCCGAGGTCTGGCGGCGAACCCTCGGCGCACTGCCGGCGCGCCCGTTCTTCATCTGGGCGCCGGCCGAGGATCAGGCGGGAATCGTCGGCCAGTGGGAAGAGCAGATCGCGAAATCGCTGGCTGCCGCGGGACCGCCCCCCGAGCCTCTCCAGTTGCCCGCGGGAGCGGTCTTCTCGCTGTTGAACGATGGGCCGGAGGATCCCCGGGTGCGGCTCGGCCGCGAATTGATGGTGCCCCGGTCCGTGATCGACGACCTCTTCGGCCCCGAGGATCCGGCCGGCGGGTCGCCGCGGCCCGAGCCCGCGTAGGTGGCAACTCCCGGGCTCGAGCTCGACCATGGCCGCATCCTGCTGGCGGGCACGGTTTTCATCTACCTGGAGCGGACGTTGGCCGCCGGCGAGCCCGCCGACAGCGACGAGGCCCGGGTCCGTTCCTACGGGCTCGCGCCGACCGCCCTCACCGGCGAGGGCGAAGCGCTAGCGGCGCTCTTCCCCGGCGAGTCCGTCTGGCTCGGCTTCGAGGCTGTTGGCCGCGGGCGCCCGGTGAGGCTCACAGTCCGGGCCGGGGATTGGCCGCCGCTCGAGGCCGTCGTCCCGCCCGACCACGCCGTGCCCGGCACCTTCAGCCGGGGAGAACTGACCGTCGTCACCATCGGCCCAGTCCCGGCCGCGGCCACGATCCGGCTCGTCGAGCCCGCGGTCTTCGCTGCTGCCACCGGCGCCGAACCCGCGCCTCTCGACCCCGAGGGCGGCTTCGGCGGCTGGCGCCTGCCCTAACAGGAGGGCGGCTTGCCCCGCAGACATCGGCTCCGTGTGCACCGTTTTTTGGCCGATTTTGAGATCTCCCAAAAACGCGAAAACCCGCTTGATAAGCGGGTTTCCGACCTATAGCGGGGGCAGGATTCGAACCTGCGACCTTCGGGTTATGAGCCCGACGAGCTACCTGGCTGCTCCACCCCGCGGCGTTTGGCCATGCTAGCAACGTGAGGGCTGCTTGCGGAGGGGCTCTTCGTTGTGCAGGCGCGGTTGCTCGGCGCGCTGTCTAGAGTGCCGCCGGCATGGCAAGGGATTCCCACAGGGTGGCGGTGATCGACATCGGCTCCAACTCGACCCGGCTGCTGATTGCCGACGTCGACGGCGGGGCGGGTGTCCGAGGTCGAGCGGCAGAGCCGGGTGACCAGGCTGGGCCGCGGCGTCGACCTCTCCGGGCAGCTCTCCGCCGAGGCGATCGAGGCGGCCTGCGATGCGATCGCCGACTACGTCGCGATCTGCCGGGAGGGCGGGGTCGAGACAGTCGAAGCGATCGCGACCAGCGCCGTCCGCGACGCCTCCAACGGCAGCGCCTTCGTCGCCGAGCTGCGCGAGCGCTTTGCGCTCTCCGCCCGCGTGCTCGACGGCGAGGAGGAGGCGCGCCTCACCTACCTCGGCGCCACCTGCGAGCACTCGCCCAGCGAGCCGACCCTGGTCGTCGACATCGGCGGCGGCTCGACCGAGCTGATCGTCGGCACCGGCGAGGAGGTCGCCTTCCACACCTCGCTGCAGGCCGGCGTCGTCCGCCACAGCGAGCGCCACATCTCCTCCGACCCGCCGGCCACGCTCGAGCTGGAGGCCCTCGCCGCCGACTTCCGCTCCCTTATAGAGAGCGCGACGGCCGGCAGCCCCAAGCCGCGACCGCCGGGATCGCCGTCGCCGGCACGCCAACCTCGCTCGCCTCGATCGAGATCGGCCTCGAGCCCTATGACCCCAAGCAAGTACACGGGCATACGCTGACGCTGACCACGATCCAGCGACTGCTCTCGCAACTGGCCTCTGCCCCTCTGTCCAAACGGGTCGAGATTCGCCGGCCTGCACCCCGACCGCGCGCCTAACATCGTGGCTGGAGTGGTCATTTTGGTCGAGACGATGCGCGCATTTGGACTAGAGCAGATCGAAGTCTCCGAGCACGACATCCTCTACGGCACCGCAATAACCGCTGTATCGGCTCTAGATTGCGGGTAACCCCGTATTCTCAATCCGGGGCAAATACGTGGTCCCAGGTGGACAGTCGGGTTTCGCAAAGCCGCTACAAATGGGTCAAGGATGCCGCTCGAACCCATAAAACTTGGTAGGCTCATACAGCGAATTACTAGTAGCTGCCAATTGCGCAACTAGACGTAACGGATAGCTAGGCAGATAATCCGCACATCGGGAAAGAGGTGGGGCAATACCTACCAACTGACCCGGTACAGGGCTCGGACGATTGCCGCATCATGGCGCCTCCCGCCGTCTGAGTCCACCAAATAAGAACTGGTCCCTGAAGACGTACCCCTGCCCGTCCTGAGGGACCAACTTGAATCGGCCGCCAGCGATGGCGGCCGATTCTTTGTGCGGGGCGAGCCGACGGATGGCCCGTCAGGCCAGGTTCGACTTGCGCGGGTAGACGACCTCGGGATCGGTGAGGACGTTGACCAGGGTCGGCCGGCCCGACTCGAAGGCTCGCTCCAGCGCCGGCCGCAGCTCGCCCGGCTCGCGCACGAGCACGCCGTCGCAGCCGAGCGCCTCGACCATCTGCTCGTAGCGGGTTTCCGGGCCGCAGCTCGGCCGCCACCGAGTAGCCGTAGAGGAACTTCATCGGGTGGTGCTCGAGCGCCCAGATGCCGTTGTTGCCCATCACTCCGACGACCGGCAGGCCGTGGCGCGCCATCGTGTCGAACTCCATGCCGGCGAAGCCGAAGGCGCCGTCGCCGAGCAGCAGGCAGACCTGCCGCTCGGGATGGGCGAGCTTGGCCCCGATCGCCTGGCCCGGGCCGGCGCCAAGGCAGCCGAACGGCCCCGGGTCCATCCAGCAGCCCGGCTGGAAGGTCTCGACGAAGCGGCCGGCGTAGGAGACGAAGTCGCCGCCGTCGCCGACGACGATCGCGTCGCGCTCCAGCACTTCGCCCAGCTCTTTGTAGATGCGGACGGGATGCAGCGGCGAGCGCGAGTCGTTCAGCTCCTCCTGCTCGGCGGCGCGCTTCTCCGCCTCGACCTTGCGCAGCTCGGCCAGCCAGGGCTCGGTGCGCCGGCTCCCCTCCCCCGCGGCCTCGACGATCGCGGCCAGGCTGGCGGCGACGTCGCCGACCATGTCGAGATCGGGCGCGCGGTTCGCGCTCAGCTCGTTTGGCGCCGCGTCAAGGCGGATCAGCTTCGCCCCCTCGGCGATGCTGGCGCCGAAGCCGAGGCGGAAGTCGAGCGGCACGCCGATCACCAGCGCCACGTCGGCGCCGCCCAGCCCGGCGCCGCGGGCGCGGCTGAAGGCGAGCTCATGGTCGGCGGGCAGGCAACCGCGGCCGAGTCCATTGAGGAAGACCGGGAATCCCGAGCGCCTCCGCCAGCGCCCGCAGCTGCTCCTCACCCCGTCCCCAGTAGAGCCCGCGAGCCGGCCATGATCGCCGGGCGCTCGGCGCCGGCGAGCAACGCCGCCGCCTCCTCGATCCCCTCGGCCGGACGGGCCTCGCTGCCCTGCGCCGCCGGGACCTCCAGCTCGGCCTCGGTGAAGACCACGTCGAGCGGGTAGTCGATGAAGGTCGGCCCGTAGGGCGAGGCGAACGCAGTGTCGAGCGCCGCCGCCGTGCGGGCCGCAATCTTCTCCGGCCCCTTCACCGTCTCCGCCGACTTGACCAGCGGCGAGACGAAGGGAAGGTGGTCGATCTCCTGCAGCGAGCCGGAGCCCCAGCGCATCTCCGGCGCCCGCCCGCCGAGCACGCAGACCGGCGAGCCGTTGGCCTGTGCCCCGGCGATCGCGCTGATCCCGTTGGTCACCCCAGGCCCAGCGGTCAGCGCGGCGACGCCTATCCCGCGGGTCGCCTTGGCAAATCCCTCGGCCGCGAACACCGCCGACTGCTCGTGGCGCACGTCGACGATCTCGATTCCCTCGGCCCTGCAGCCGTCGTATATAGAGAACAGGTGTCCCCCTGACAGCGTGAAGAGGTGGCTAACTCCCCTCGACTTCAACGCCCTGGCGACGATCCGCCCTCCATGAGCCTCCATAATCCGAGCCTATAAGGAGTTCCTGGCTACCATCGCCGTGCCCGGGTGGCGAAACTGGCAAAAGCGGCGCCCTTAAAAGGCGTTGCCCCACTGGGGGGCTTGCGGGTTCGAATCCCGCCCCGGGCACTACTTTGCATTCATAAAATCGCACTAAAAAATGCCGAGGTACCGCAACTACCCCGGTGCTACGGTGTCTCTTGAGCTAGAAGACAAACGCCTTCCCTGGTCATCGGAGGATTCGCTTGGAGGCTTCAGCTCTCACTCACGCCAGTCGCCGCGGACTTCTAGCCCGGCGCTCGCCGCTGCTCAAGCTTCAGGGTGACGAACACCTGATCGCGATGGCCCGCGCCGGCAACCCCGGCGCCTTCGAGGCGATCGTCGACCGCTACCAGGGCCGCCTGCTCGGCTTCTGCCGCCAGATGCTCGGCTCCACCGAGGACGCCGAGGACGTCCTGCAGGAGGTCTTCGTCAACGCCTACCGGGCGATGCTGGCCGACGAGCGCGAGATCAACCTGCGCCCGTGGCTCTACCGGATCGCCCGCAACCGCTGCCTCAACCACCTGCGCAAACCGACCGCCGACGCCCAGGAATCGATGGACATGGTGCCGACGGTCGAGGCGGCCTCGACGGCGGAGAAGGTCCACAACCGCGAGGAGTTCCGCCAGCTGCTCACCGACGTCAGCAAGCTGCCCGAGACCCAGCGCTCGGCGCTGCTGCTGCGCGAGATGGACGCGATGTCCTACGAGGAGATCGCCCAGGCGATGGAGACCAGCGTGCCCTCGGTCAAGTCGCTGCTGGTGCGGGCGCGGATCTCGCTCGCCGAGGCGAGCCAGGCGCGCCAGCTGACCTGCGGTGAGGTGCGGATCGACCTCGCCGAGGCAGCCGAGGGGCTGCGCAAGCTCTCCGGCCCGGTCCGCCGCCACGTCCGCGACTGCGAGGAGTGCGCCGACTTCCGCTCCCAACTGCGCTCCAACGACAAGGTGCTCGCGGCGCTGGTTCCCGGCGGGGCATTGCTGGCTCTCAAGGGCTTCATCTTGTCCAAGCTTGGCCTGGGAGGTGCAGGTACCGGTGGCGCCGCGACCGCAACGGGCGCTGGCGCCACCGGAGCCGGCGCTGTCGGCGGCGTCGGAGCTGCGCTCAGCTCCAGTGGCGCGGCGGGCGGGCTTGGCGCGGTCGGCGGTGCGATCGGCACCAAGGCCGTGGCCGGAGTCGTCACCGCGGCCGTGCTCACGGCCGGGGCGGTCGAGGTCAAGCAGCAAACCGAAGCGCCGCCGGTCAATAGCGGTGCTGCCACGATTTCCCGCGTTCACAGCGCCCCCCCGGTGGCCCTGGCACCCGCCCAAAACGTGAAGGTTGCTCCGACTCGCACCCACTCGCCGGCCACACCGATCGAAGTCACCGCCGAACCCGCTCCGGTCGACGCCGAAGCGACGCCTCCTGCCGAGCCGCTTGAAAGCGCGGCAACGGATCCGACGACCGGTGGCACCGAAGCGGCCGGCAGCACAGAAGACGCTGAAGCGACGCCGCAGTCCGCCAGGCCTTGAAGGCGCTGCCCCCTCCACCGGCATCCGCCGGCGCGCCGGCGGCAGGCGGCACGGTAGTCGTCGACGGTCGGCGGCGAAGCTGCCCCAGCGGCGCCCCCCGCGCCGCCGGCTGAAAGCGCTCCGCCGCCCTCGGCTCCACCAGCTGAAAGCGCTCGCCGCGCCCGAAGAAGCCCCGCCGGTCTCGGGCGCTCCCGAAGGCTCAGCGGCAGCCGAAGGCTAGGCTCCCCGCCCCGAATCTCGCAGCGCTTCGCTCGGCCTCCTACTGGAGGCCGATTACCTTGAGGCGGCGCATCAGGCAGGTACCGGCGAATTTGCGCGTGTCGGCAAGCGAGTAGCCGAACAGTTCCCAGTCGTCGCCTTGCGGCGCCCAGGGCGGTGAGAGCACTCCGTCGGCCACCGGCAGTGACTCCTCGAGCGTGCGCTGGATCGCCCGCTTGTAGCGATCGTCCTCACGCGCCTTCTCGCGCAGGAAGACCGAGCCGAAAGCGACGTGGCGGTGCTCGTCGCGAGCGACGTTCTGGAAGCCCTCGACGAAGGCCGGCAGGGTCCCTTCGCGTTCGTTGTAGTCCATGATGAAGTGCTGCCCGGTGAGGGCAAGCATTCCCTCGATCACCATGTGGTAGATCGTCACCGCCTCGACCAGCGCCTCGGTGTCCTCCGGCTCGGCCGAGAGCCGGTCGGTCCGCTGTTTCAGCATCTCGTCGAAGAGGCGCGCCGAAGTTCTCGTTGAGGTGCTCGGAGGTCTGGACCAGCATCTGCGAGAGCTCGTCGGACTCCAGCACCCCGACCTCGCGATAGAAGCGCTCGAAGAAGCGCACGTGGCGCGCCTCGTCGGCGATCTGGGTGCAGAGGAAGATCCGCTGGTCCTCGGTCGGCGCCGCGCGCATGATCGGGCCCAGCTCCTCCGCCACCTTCTGCTCGCCGATGAAGAACGAGGAGAGCCCGTACATCCGCTGGAAGCGCTCCTCCTCGCTGAAGCGCTCGTTCCAGTCTTCGCGGTCGCGGCTGAAGTCGAGCTCCTGGGTCTGCCACTGCTGGCGCTCCCAGAGCAGATAGAGCTCCTCGTAGGTGAGCAGCTTGATGTCGGCGGTGCGGTCGGCCGCCTCGTTCAGCGCCGGATCGGCAGTGGCCTGGAAGTCGGCCCGCTCGGTCCGTGTCTCGGTCCCGGATGCCTCTCTGGTTCCCATTCGCTGCTCTCCTCGGCTCGGCTGCGCGGTTCGAGCGAGACTAGCAGCGGGCTGGCTGCTCAGCCAGTCGAATGCGACTCGCCGGGCGCGAGCACGACCACGCTCGAGGAGGTCTTCTCCTCCACCTCGGACTTGAACGCGGCGGAGTCGGTCTCAACTGGCGGGAAGGTGTCGAAATGCATCGGGATCACGGTGCCGGCGCCGACGAACTCGCGCCGCAACCACGCCGTCGTGACGATCCATCGTGTAGTGACCACCGATCGGCAGCAGGGCGACGTCGACCGGGTTGCGTTCGGCGATCAGCTTCATGTCGCCGAAGAGGCAGGTGTCGCCGGCGTGGTAGACGGTCACCCCGCCGAGGTTGATCAGCAGGCCCGCTGGGGTGCCGGTGACGGTGCCCGAGGTCGGGCTGAAGGGCGCCTCGGCGGAGCCGGCGATCGTGCTCGTGTGCCAGGCGGGCACGAGCTTGATCCAGCCCCAGTCGAAGCGCACGGTCCCACCGAGGTTGGGGTCGTAGACCTTCTCGACGCCCTGCTCTTCGAGCCAGTTGGCGATCTCGACGATCGCCACGCACTCGGCACCGGTGCGGGTCGCGACGCCGACCGCATCGGCCATGTGGTCGACGTGGCCGTGGCTGATCGCGATGTGGGTCGGGTCGACTTCCTCGCCGCTGATAACCGCAGCCGGGTTGTTGGGCTTGAGGAACGGATCGACCAGGACCCTGGTCTCGCCCTCGATCAGTTCAAAACACGAGTGCCCGTGAAATTGGATCTCCATCGCTCAGCCCTCTCCTTCCGCATCGTTGGTCTCGGTCAACTCCCCATGAAGTGCCCAGCCGACGGCAACTCCAACCATCATTCCCATCCTCGCCTCCTCGGCGAGCAGCGAACGCACCGCGGCGACCCGCTCGTCGGGATCGGGCGCGGTCGCCGCCTTCAGCGCCTCGGCCTCGTGCGACTCGCCGAACCAGCCACCCTCGGCGAGCGCCGCGGCAAGCACCTTCTGCAGCTGCGGCGCGGCGCGGGCGACGATCCGCTCCGCCTCGGCGAAGCGCTCGGCATCGATCAGCCGCTCGATCGCGGCCTCGAGCTGCTCGTCGCGGTACGTCGGCCTAGCCACCGAAAGCTGAGACTAGTGAGAGTCGCGCAAGGCCGAAGCGGCGAGGCCGGCCAGGCCGCCGACGGCGCCGCCGATCAGGCCGGCGAAGGGATCGGCCGTCGATTCGAAGAGCGGCAGGGCAAGCAGCACGGCCGCGGCGACGATGACGCCGATCACGTCGTAGTCGTCGTCGATCGCGCCGTGGGCCTCGGCGCGGCGGATCGCGAACCAGGCGGCGACCGCGCCGAGCGCCATCCCGTTGCCGCCGGCGATCACGACGATGTCGCCCCCGGCGTGGGCGATGCCGCTGGCGACGAGCATCCCCAGCGAGCCGCAGGCGAGCAGCAGCACCGCGGTCGCGATGTTGCCGAGACGGCGCTCGAGCGCGACCCCGAAGATCGCCAGCCCGACCGCGACGACGAAGAGGTAGCCGACGTCGACGTAGGCAAAGGGGGCGGTGAGGAAGCGCCACCACTGGTCTTCGAGCGGCACGACGAGGCCGCCGAAGGTGCTGAGCGCATCGCCGGTCGCCTTCTGCACGAGCAGCAGCACCGCCGAGCCGAGGATCACCGCGATCGTCGCGTAGGGACGGAAGGGGCGGGCCGATTCGCGCTGGCGCGGCGCGGAGGAATTTCGGCCGGGCGCGGCGGCGCGGCTTCGCCTCGAGCCCGTCGCCGCGGCGTTCCAGCTTCGGCGCGCGCTTGCGCAGGCGGGCGCCGCAGTACGGGCACTCGGTTACGTAGGGACTGACCTCCGAGCCGCAGTTCTTGCAGATGACGCTGAGCTCAGTCTCGCTCATGGTCAACCGAGGATAACCCCCCGCCGTCAAGCTCTCGCAGCCCGCTGCCGATGGCATACTCCGGTAACACCCATCTTCGAGGAGGAAACAGCGTGGAGTTGAAGAGCCTGACCGAGCAGAAATCGCTGCTGGCGACCCTTGCCCCCGGCAAACGAGCCCGCCTGCGCCGCCTGCTCTTCGAGTTCGGCCCCGGCAACGGCACCCTGATGCTGCTGCCGATCGACCAGGGCATCGAGCACGGCCCGCGTGACTTCTTCCCCAACCCGGCGTCGAAGGACCCCGACTACCAGTTCCGGCTCGCCGCCGAGGCCGGTTACTCGGCCCTCGCCTGCCAGATCGGCATGGCGACCAAGTACTACCCCGACTACGCCGGCCAGGTGCCGCTGATCCTCAAGGTCAACGGCAAGACCGACATCCCCTCCTCCGCCACGGCCTTCTCGTCCTGCAACGCCAGCGTCGAGGACGCGGTGCGGCTCGGCGCCGACGCGGTCGGCTACACGCTCTACGTCGGCTCGCCGCGCCAGGACGAGGACCTCGCCCAGCTGCGCCAGGTGCGCCAGGACTGCGACCGCTTCGGCATGCCGCTGATCGTCTGGTCCTACCCGCGCGGCGAAGCGGTCGACGCCAAGGGCAGCGCCAACTCCTTCTACGCGATCGACTACGCGGCGCGGATGGCGATGGAGATGGGCGCCGACGTGGTCAAGCTCAACATGCCGAAGATCAACCCGGACAAGGACAAGGACGCCCCGGCCCCCTACAACGAGATGCAGGTCGACGAGGCCGAGGCGATCCGCCAGTGCGTCGAGTCCGCCGGCCGCTCGCTGGTCGTGCTCTCGGGCGGCTCCAAGGTCGATGACGAGACGGTGCTCGGCCACACCCGCGAGATCATGCAGGCGGGCGGCTCGGGCGTGATCTTCGGCCGCAACGTCTGGCAGCGCGAGTGGAACGAGGCGCTGGAGATCATCGCCCAGATCAAGGAGACGCTGCTCTCCAACGTGCGCCGCATCCCCTAGCGCAGGGGGAGAGAACGCACGGCCCGCGACTTAAGCGGGGGTGGGACGAGATCTGTGCAGTCGCGGTCAGCTCGGCAGCCTGGTGCTGCTGCTGATCGCCGCGCTGCTGATCCTGCGGCCCTGGGAAGGCGGCGAGAGCGAGACGAGGGGCCGGCGAGGCGCCGGGGCCTTCGTCGCCCGCGTCGTCGACGGCGACACGATCGAAGCGCGGATCGGCGGCCGGCTCGAGGACGTGCGCTACATCGGCGTCGACACGCCGGAGACGGTCAAGCCCGACACGCCGGTGCAGTGCTTCGGGCCGCGCGCCTCGGCCTTCAACCACGGCCTGGTCGAGCGGCGGCGGGTGCGCCTCGTCTTCGGCGTCGAGCGGCGCGATGTCTACGGCAGGCTGCTCGCCTACGTCTACCTGGGCCGGCCGTTTCGTCAACGCGATGCTGGTCCGCCGCGGCCTCGCCCGCTCGCTGACGATCCCGCCCAACGACCGCTTCGCGCCGCTGTTTCGGGGGCTGGAGCTGCGCGCAGCGACGGGCCGGCCGGGGGCTCTGGGGGGCCTGCCCGCCCTACCCTGCACGGCTGTCGTGACCGATCGCACATTTCCTTCCCCTGCAAGCGCTCGTTCGCCTTTGCTACGGTCCCCCGCGGCCCCCGGGCCACCCTGATCTATGCGAATGCGACAAAGCATCTCCCAGTTCGAGACGGCCTTCGAGCAGGAGACCAGTTTGGAGCGCCGCCGCCGCGAGCAGCTGCGCCGCCGTGCGGCAAACCGCTCGCGGGCGCGCCGGATCACCCGGGTCGAGCAGGAGAGCAAGGTGCGCTTCAGCGTCCTCGCCGTCTGCCTGACCGTCACCGTCGTCGTCGTCGTCGTATCGATGTTCGAGGCGCTCGCGTTCCTGATGGCGTAGTGGCCCTGCGTGCCACCGCCCCGGTTGAATAGACTCGCGCGCCGATGGCACGACGCTCGCTGAAGCCGCAGCTCAATCAGATCCGCGCCTGGGTCCGCCAGGGCCGCACGGACGCCTGGATCGCCCACCAGCTTGAAGTCAGCACCTCCGAGCTGCGCGAGTTCCGCAAACAGCACGGCTTCACCCCCGACGAGGAGGACTCCGCGCGGCGGCGAACTCGATCTCCGCGACGAGATCGAGGCCGAGATCGAGGCCGCTGCCGCCGAGGAACCCGAAGAGGAGGAGGACGAGGAGTCCGACTCCGACGAGGACGAGGACGGCGAGAAGAAGGAGCGCTCCGGGCGAGGGGGTGGCGACCGGCCGAAACGGCGTCGCCGTCGCGGCCGCCGCGGTGGACGCGGCCGTCGCAAAGATCTTGAGGCGACCTTCGATCACGGCGAGACCGACGGCTACGGGCTCTGGCTCGATCCCGGCGGTTAAGGACAACCCCGTCTATGCCGAGCATTGGGCTGGCAAGCGCGAGGTCACGGTTCGGATCGACGCCGACCAGATCGTGATTCGGCGGCCTGGGGCTCCTGAGCCTGAGGCGCGAGTCCGACGACTCTGGCGACTGAGCGCGGATCTCAGTAGGTCTCCACTTAACTTCTTTGGGTGCTGACGCACCTGCTGGCGCCGCGAGGTGGACGCCCAAAAAGTACAAGACGTTCCGACCTACTGAGATCCGCGCTAGGGCGTGTCGGGGATTCGGCGCAGGGGGGCGTTCGCCGGGCCGCACGCTGAGGGATCCAGCTTGCCGTTGATTCGCCAGATGGTGGTGGGACCGTCGCGCTTGATTGGGGTGGCAGCTTTGTCGCCTCGCAGCCAGCTGGCCTCGGGGGAGGGGATCGGGTCTGCCGGTGTGGATGAAGTTGAGGAAGGGCGTTGTGACCAGGTAGTCGAGGTCTGCGGCGTTGACTGCGGTGCGGAAGGCTGGCAGGTTGGGATCGCGTTGTAGGCGCCGTGGGGGCCCTTTTCGCCTAGGTAGATGACGCGGTTGGAGAGGTCGGTGCCGTAGAAGCCGTACTGGAGGAAGCCGGCGGTGGTGCCGGCGAGGCCGATGCTCGTGTCGCTCTTGTCGCGGGCCCAGACGTAGGCGGAATCGAGGTTCAGTCCGGGGACTTCGGAGCCGGAGGCGAAGCGATCGTTTAGGTAGTGGCGCTGGAGCGGGTAGCCGATCGCGAGGACACATACAGGGCCAAGGCGGCGAAGCCGCCGATGACCACGCCGCGTGCGCAGCGCCGCGCGAGCACGGGCGAAGAGCAGGCGCGGCTGGGATGAGGACGGCGACGATGGCCAGCGGGATGCCGAAGGTCCGGGCCGGGTCACGCAGGGCAGCGTCGGAGCGGTCGGTGATCACGAGGACGGCGAAGCAGGAGCCGCGAGCAGGATCCATCTCCCAGCGCCAGCGCGGCCAGACGACGATAGCTCCCCTTCGGTCCCGCCGAACCGAGGACTGAGCGGCAGCAGCATCAGGCCGAGCAGCAGCGGCGGGATCGCGTAGCGGATGTTGATGCCGAAGCCGACCGGGGCGCCCTCGGCGCCCGCGGCGCTGAGCGGCGTGAAGAGGTAGGCGATGAGGCCGAGGAGCGCCACGGCGCCCATCCAGCGCAGGACGCTGTCCCTGGCTCGGAAGAGGGCCAGGAGGCCGCCCAGCGACCGCAGCGGCGATCACCAACGGCCAGAGCGCGCCGAAGGCCTGGTGCAGGCCCGGCTCGAAGTAGTGGCGCCAGACGCCGGTGTCGGTCGCGTAGTGGACGATGCTGAAGTCGGGCCGCCCTTCCTGCAGCCGCTCCGGATGAGGCAGCGAGATCGGCCCCAGGCTCGTCGCCTGCGGCAGCGGGTTGCCGGCGACGATCAGGTTGCGCAGGTACCAGTAGCCGCCGCCGAGCAGGGCAGGGATGAACCACCAGCCGGCAGCCGCCCACCTCCTCCCGGCCGGTGCAAGCACGAGCACGGCCAGCGTCAGCCCGGCTGCCATCGCGACGGCGGTCGACTTGGTGCCTACCGCGAGACCGGTGGCCAGTCCCGCGGCGGCAAGGGGCCAGACAGGGAAGGTCGGGCCGGCGGGTCCTGTCCCGGGGGAGGGCCGGCCTGCGGCGCAGCTCCACGGGCTGTCCTCGACCCCCCTCCCCGGCGGAGCGCCACCCTGCGCGAGACTCGCCAGGCATTGACGAGGATGGCCACAGCGGCGAGGAGTAGAGCGGCAGCTACAAGGTCGTTCTTGGCCGCTCCCGGCTCCCGCACCACAAGCGTGTGGCACTCGAGCACGATCGCGGCAGCCACGACCGTCAGATGGCCCCGCCCATAGGGCCGGCCGATGCACCACGCAGCCAGGAAGCTAAGGGCGAGAAAACCGAAGTTCAGGAACAACGACAGCGTGTCGCGATGCGTGAGCAGGATCCCGGTCGCATGGAGCAGCTCCGAGTTCTGCGGATAGAACCAGTTCGTGAAGACCGTCTCGGTGTAGTGCAGCCCGGTAACGGAGTGGCTCTGCACCATGTCCGCCGCGAAGGGCATGTGGTACCAGAGCGAGTCGAAGTTGAAGATCCCTCGGTCGAGCGCATCCTTGGTCGTCAGGCCCCAATGCGCGAAGACGAGGGCGATGACCCCAACGGTCACGACCCACGCCAGCCCAGACACCTCTCCGGCGGGTGGCGTCAGGGGGAGGGGGGTCGAGGACAGCCCGTGGACTGCCCGCAGTGCCCCCCTCTCCCTGCGACAGGACCCGCGGCCAGGCGGCTGCACGGCTACCGCGAGTCAGCAGCGAGGCGGCAACGAGAGTCCCAGCGTAGAAGAGCCCGAACGGTCCCGAGCATCTCCCCAAGCCAGATCAGCAGGGCGATACCCGCCACAGCCTCCACCAGACGCGCAGGGGCGCCCTCCCAGGCCGGAATCAGCCTCTGACGCAGCCGGAACGCCGTGAAGCCCAGGGAGAGCCCTACGGCCGACTAGGGCCAGTGCACTGAGGATGTAAGAGCCGGCGCTAACCACCGGGCACCCCGGCAAGGGGAACTACAGGCCGCGAACGACGATCGGCGTCTCTTCCGGGGCGACCATGCCCTGGGCCCGGGCCTTGGCATCGAGGACGATCGGGTCGTCGGCGTGCTGGACCCGCCAGTGCAGGCGGGTGTTTTCGTGCTGGGCTTCGTGCAGCTTGACCCTGGCGGCCGTCGTCGCCGTGTAGGTCTTGACGAAGTCGATCACCGGGTTGAGGTACGAGTAGGCGACGAAGAAGAGGACCAGGGTCAGGGCGACGCGGCCGACGCGATCCCAGTGGATGCGGCTGGCGCCGCTGCGGGCGGCCGGTTTGCGCCGCGCCGCCGGTTTGCGCCTGGCGGTGGATTTGCGCGGCGCGGGACGGCGTTTTGCCCCGCCGGCGGTGCGTTTCCCCGCGTGGGCGCGTGCTGCCATGTCCGGACCTACGAGGCCGAGCCCCGCATTCCTTCACTAAACGGACCGTTGGTGGAACGCCTGCAAGCCGGGGAATTCGGCTGCGGAGCCCAATTCCTCCTCGATCCGCAGCAAGCGGTTGTACTTGGCGACGCGATCCGAGCGCGACGGCGCGCCGGTCTTGATCTGGCCGGCGCCGGTGGCAACGGCCAGATCGGCGATCGTCGTGTCCTCGGTCTCACCCGAGCGGTGCGAGATCACCGCCGTGTAGCCGGCGTCGGAGGCGATCCGGATCGCCTCCAGGGTCTCGCTCAGGGTGCCGATCTGGTTGACCTTGACCAGGATCGAGTTGCCGACGCCGAGCTCGATGCCGCGGCGCAGGCGCTCGGGGTTGGTGACGAAGAGATCGTCGCCGACCAGTTGGACGCGCTCGCCGAGCTTCTCGGTCAGCAGCTTCCAGCCGTCCCAGTCCTCCTCGTCCATGCCGTCCTCGATCGAGAGGATCGGGTAGCGCGAGCAGGCGTCCTCCCAGTAGGCGGCCATCTGCTCGGGCGAGAGCGAGCGGCCCTCGTGCTCGAGCACGTAGGCGCCGTCCTCGAAGACCTCGCTGGTCGCCGGGTCGAGAGCGATGAAGACGTCGTTGCCAGGCTCGTAGCCAGCCGCTTCGACCCCGGCGAGCACCGCCTGCAGAGCCGCCTCGTTGGACTCGAGGTTGGGAGCGAAGCCGCCCTCGTCGCCGACCCGCCGTCGAGTGGCCGGCGGCGGCGAGGCTCTTCTTCAGTGCGTGGAAGACCTCGGTCCCAACCCGCAGGCACTCGGAGAAGCTGGCCGCGCCGGCCGGCACGACCATGAACTCCTGGAAGTCGACCGAGTTGTCGGCGTGGGCGCCGCCGTTGAGCACGTTCATCATCGGCACCGGCAGCACGCTTGGCTCGGCGCCGCCGTAGAGCTTTGCCAGGTAGCGGAAGAGCGGTTCGCCGGCCAGCATCGAGGATGCCTTGGCCGACGCCAGCGAGACGCCGAGGATCGCGTTGGCGCCGAGCCTGCCCTTGTTCGGCGTGCCGTCGAGCTCGATCATCTTCGCGTCGAGCCCAGCCTGGTCCTCGGCATCGGCGCCCTTCAAAGCAGCGGCGATCTCGCCGTTGACGTTGTTGACGGCGCCGGAGACGCCCTTGCCCGCCCAGGCGTCGCCACCGTCGCGCAGCTCGACCGCCTCGAACTCGCCGGTCGAGGCACCTGAGGGAACCGCCGCGAGGCCCCGTGCCCCGGACTCGAGCGCGACTTCGACCTCGACCGTCGGGTTGCCGCGCGAGTCGAGGATCTGGCGGGCGTGAATGGATTGGATCGCGCTCACAGACGCGCGCATCCTATTCACCCGGCCGGAGTTATTCGCCCTTCGGGGACGACTCCTGGCGGAAGTTCGGTGGCGCCTTCAGGGGCCGCCGCTTTGAGGTTCGCCGGAATCGGCCGCTGGGCCAGTTTCTGCCCTTCGCGATTGAGCGGGCTGATCGTTCCTGGCTGCGCCGGTTTGACCTGGGTGATCGGCGCTGGGCAGGCTTCGGCCGGAGTTTTGGGGTTCGCTTCGAAGCAGGCTTCGTCTGCTTCCGCCGGCCGGCCGGTGCCCTCGAAGTTGTTGCAGCGTTCGTTTTCCCGGTAGCCCGAAGCGCAGAAAGTTCGCGATTTCCAGCGGCCGTTGAAGTTGCGCACGAAGTGGCTGATCGCTTCCTGTTTGGCTGTTCGGCAAGCTGGGCGCTGATCTGCGATTTGGCTTCGTCGAGCGACTGGACTTTTTCCGGGGTGACCTTCATCACCTCGAAGACGGTGTAGGTCTTCGGTTCCTTCAGCGGGCCTTCGACCTCGCCCTGGGGAGCGGCGAAGACGGCGGCGCCGAGCGGTTCGGCCAGCTGTCCTTCGGTCACGCCCGCCTGTAGGCCGCCGCTGCTTTTGGTCGTGTCGGTCGAGTACTTCTTGGCGACTTCGCCCCAGCTTTTCGGCGAGTCGTCTTTTTCGAGTGCCGCTTTTGCTTCTTCGACCTTGGCCTTGTCTTTGTTCTTGATCACGCGGATTTCGCGCGATTCGCCGGTCGTGTATTGGCTCGCCTTCGCCGCCTCGTAATAGTTTTCGATTTCCGCCTTGCTCGGCTGCGACACGCCTTCAGTGACCTGTTCCGGGATCTCTTTGCCAGAATCTGGATCAGCACGCGTTCATTGACGTCGGCCGGCGTGAAGTGCGCTTTTTTGAGGAATTCCGTGTATTCCTGTTCGGTTTTGAAGGACTGTTTCTTCAGTTTCGCCAGTTCGTCCGCGACTTCTTTTTTGCTCACGGAGATGCCCATTTCCGCGGCCTGACCCTGAACCCAAATCGAGTTGAGGACTTCTTCGAGGGTTTTTTTCTTCAGTTCTTCGTATTTTTTCGTGCCCGCTTTGGGGACGCCTTTGGCCCCTTCCTGAGACGCGGTCTGCAGCAGGGCATGGCGGAATTTGGCTTCGGTGACCGGGCTGAGGCCGCTGGGAGCGTCTTCGACCACCGCGACGCTGCCGGAGGGCACGCTGGGATTGCCGATCCCCTGGGCGATCGCGAAGATCACGAAGAGGAGGATGAAGAGGGCGCCGAAGGCGAGCAGCGCTAGCCGCTGCAGCCCGGCTGACTTCTTCCCTTGCCCCTTAGTCGATGCCACCGATCGGGCAGCATAAATCAAATGCTCGGAGAGGGCGCTGCCGCGGCGGCTTGCTTCGCATCTCTGATCGCCTCTGCGACGGACAGAACCGCGTTCAATCTTGCCTCGGGCTCGCCACCAACGCGGATGCCGACGGTCTTCTCGCGCCACTCGTAGAGCGCCCCCTCGAGCTTCTCGCCGAGGATGCCGGCGGCCTCGGAGTCGAGCTCGACCCCGGTGACGCTGAGCTTGCCGCCGCGGAACTCGACGCTGCGCGCGCCGGCGAGGCCGAGCTCGATCCGCGCCCGCTGCAGCGCCAGCAGGTTCTCAGCCTCCGGCGGCGGTGGGCCGAAGCGGTCGCTGATCTCGTCGCGGATCGCCCGCAGCTCGCCCGGCTCGCGGGCGGCGGCGATGCGGCGGTGGACGTCGATCTTGGCCGCCTCGAAGGGGATGAAGGCCGCCGGCAGGTAAGCGTCGACCGGGACGTCGAGGCGGACCGGTTCCGGCGCCTCCTCCCCACCCTCGCCGGCCTCGCGCGCCTCGCCCACCGCCTCGTCGATCATCTGGCAGTAGAGCTCGAAGCCGACCGCGGCGACGTGGCCCGACTGCTCCTCGCCGAGCAGGTCGCCGGCGCCGCGGATGTCGAGGTCGCGCATTGCGATCTTGAAGCCGGAGCCGAGCTCGGTGTGGTCGGCAAGGGTCGATAGCCGCGCCGCCGCGTCCTCGGTCAATGCCTCCGCCGAGGGGTAGAGCAAGTAGGCGAAGGCGCGCTCGCGAGAGCGACCGACCCGGCCGCGGATCTGGTAGGCCTGGGCCAGGCCGAGCTGGTCGGCGCGCTCGACGATCAGCGTGTTGGCGCTGGGGATGTCGAGCCCCGACTCGATGATCGTCGTCGTCACCAGGCAGTCGGCGTCGCCGCGCAGGAAGCCCAGCATCGTCTCCTCGAGCTGGGTCTCGTCCATCTGACCGTGCGCTTCGGCGAAGCGCGCTTTCGGCAGCAGGCCGCGCAGCCGCTCGACCGTCTCCGGCAGCGAGTCGATCCGGTTGTGCAGGAAGAAGGCCTGGCCGCCACGCTCGAGCTCGCGCTCGATCGAGTGCCGGACCAGGTCCTCGTCGTAGGGGCCGACGTAGGTGCGGACCGGGCGGCGGCCCTCGGGCGGGGTCTCGATCGTCGAGATGTCGCGCAGCCCGGCCAGGCTCATCTGCAGGGTGCGCGGGATCGGCGTCGCCGAGAGCGCCAGCACGTCGACCTTCAGCTTCAGCTGGCGCAGCAGCTCCTTCTGCTTGACCCCGAAGCGCTGCTCCTCGTCGACGATGACGAGGCCGAGGTCCTTGGCGCGGACGTCGCGCGAGAGCAGCCGGTGGGTGCCGATCAGGATGTCGACCTTGCCCGCCTCGTAGTCGGCCAGCACCGCTTTCACCTCGGCCGGCTTGCGCAGGCGCGAGATCCCCTCGACCACGAAGGGCAGGTCGGCGAGGCGCTCGCGGAAGGTGCCGAAGTGCTGCTGGGCGAGGATCGTCGTCGGCACCAGCATCAGCACCTGCTTGCCGTCGGCGGCGGCCTTGACCGCGGCGCGCAGCGCCACCTCGGTCTTGCCGAAGCCGACGTCGCCGCAGACCAGGCGGTCCATCGGCTGGTCTGCCTCCATGTCGCCCTTGACCGACTCGATCGCTTCGATCTGGTCTGCCGTCTCGCGGTAGGGGAAGGCCGCCTCCATCGTCATCTGCCACTCGCCGTCGGCGCCGAAGGCGTGGCCCTTGCGAGTGCGGCGCTCGGCGTAGAGGTTGAGCAGCTCGCCGGCGATCGCGCCGGCCGCTTTGCGCGCCCGCGCCTTCATGTTCTGCCAGCGTTTGCCGCCCAGCGCGGAGAGGGTCGGTTCGCCGCCGGCGCCGACGTAGCGGCTCAGCTTCGCCAGCTGGTCGACGGGGACGAAGACGCGGTCCTCGCCCTTGTATTCGAGGTAGAGGTAGTCGCGGGTGACGCCGCCGACCTCGCGCGTCTCGAAGCCGGCGAAGCGGGCGACGCCGTGGTCCTCGTGGACGACGTAGTCGCCGACTTTCAGTTCGCTGAAGGCGAGGCGGCCGCGGGCGGCGCCGGGGGCGCGGGCTTCGGCACGGCGACGGCGGTGGACGAGGCGGCGGAAGGGATAGACGGCGAGGCGCAGCTCGGGGCTGACGAAGCCCTCGCGCAGGCGCGCCTCGGCAAAGGTGAGGCTGGGCTTGGGCGAGAGCCGGCCGCCTTCGAGCAGCGCCGCGTCGAGCCGGTCGAGGCCGTAGCGCGTCCGCTCCGCCTCGCCACGGTCGTCGAAGGCAACGACGGTGCGGTAGCCCGAGCGAACCTGCTTCTCCAGCTCCGCCTCGGCCTCTTTGATGCTGCGGGCGGGGGACTCGGCGCGGGCGGCGCGGAAGGCATCCTCGTCCTCATCGCCGGCGGCGCGAAACGACAAGGCGGCGCGGGCGTTCAGCGGCTCGGCAACGTCGACGTAAAGCCGCCGCGCGTCGTCGTCGTGCATCGCCGTCGTCGCGTCCTCCCAGTGGTCGCGCAGCGCCGGCTCGATCTCCTCGGCGGCGGAGAGGATCACCGCGGCCGACTCGGGGACCAGGTCCAGGGGCGCACCGAAGCGCTCGAGCGGCAGGACCTCGGCCAGGCTCGGCGGCTCCTTACCCTCCTCGGCGGCCTCCATCGCCGCCAGCTCGGCCAGTTCGCGGTGCTCGGCGTCGAGTTCGGCCGCCGGGGCGAGCTCGACCCGCTCGGCATCGCCCAGCGAGCGCTGGGTGAAGGTCGAGAACCAGCGCATCGACTCGACCTCGTCGCCGAAGAGCTCGATCCGCACGGCGCGCTCCTCGGTCGCGCCGAAGACGTCGAGGATGCCGCCGCGGACGGCGAACTGGCCGCGCTCCTCGACCTGCTCGACCCGGTGGTAGCCGGCCGCGTCGAGGCTGCGCAGGACCCCGTCCAGGTCGATTTCCTCCCCTATTGCGATCGCGAAGCCGGCGGGGCGCAGGGCGGCGTCGGGCACCGCCTCGGCGAGCGCGGTCGAGGAGGCGACGACGACCGCGTCGTCCTCGCGCCGCAGCGCGTCGAGGGCGTCGATCCGCAGCCCGATCAGGTGCGGCGGCGGGGTCACGTGAGAGGCAAAGCCGGTGCCGCGCGAGGGGTAGAGGCGGACCCGGCGCGGCGCCAGGTAGGCGCGCAGGTCGCTGGCGAGGTCGCGGGCGGAGCGGTCGTCGGCGCTGACCAGCAGTGCCGGGCGCCCGGCAAGTCCGCGGTCGTCCTCCAGCATCGCCGCCAGCAGCAGCGGGCGCAGCATCGCCGAAGCCGGAGCGTCGACCTTCTCGCCGCCGGCGGCGGCGTCGCGCACGCGGCCGGTGAGCGCGTGAAGGCGCTCGCTCTCAGCGGCTATCTCTATAAGCGGACGAAGGCTCATCAGGCGGTCCAGGAGCTTGTCATGCTGCGTCCTCGGTCGCTCACGTGCAGAGCACGCTTCGCTCCCTGCGTCCTTGCCTGCCAAGCCCCTGGACCGCCTGAGGCCGCCAGGGGCAATAATCGTTCTGTCTGAAGCTGAGAAATACACCTGAGGGAGTCATCGCCGAGGACCCGGAGCGCGAGCGCTGGGTCTCACTGCCGCAGGCCGGCGACATGCTGTCGCTGCTTGCCAGGGGCGCCGAGGGACGCGCCGAGGTCGCCGGTCAGCTCGAGCAGGGGGTCGCCGTCGACCCGGCAAGCGCCGGGCTCCCATTTGCGCCGCGCTCGATGCGCGCCTTCAGCCTCTGGCCCTCGCACTACGAGGGCTCGGCGCGGATGCTGGTCAAGCGCTTCTTCCCGCCACCGGTCCAGCGCCTCGCCGCCGGCTTCGAGCGGGTCACCGGTAGGACCTTCCCGCCCTTCAAGCCCAAGGCCAGCTTCTACGAGACCCCGGCCTTCTACCTCGGCAACCATGCGGCGATGTTGGCCGAGGGCGAGGAGATGCCCTGGCCCTCGCACACCTCGTACCTCGACTTCGAGCTGGAGCTCGCCTTCGTGCTCGCCGGCCCGCTCGCCGATGCCACTTCCGCAGAGGCCCGCGAGGCGATCGGCGGCTGGTTCGTGCTCAACGACTGGAGCGCCCGCGACGTGCAGGCGGAGGAGGTCCGCCACGGCGTCTTCGGGCCGGCGGTGAAGTCGAAGACCTTCGCCAACTCGATCGGCTGCGACGTGCTCAGCGCCGACGAGCTTCCCGACTGGCAGGCGGTGACCGGGCGGGTGCGGGTCGACGGCGAGGTCTGGTGCGAGGGCGGGACGGCGGGCGCCGCCCATGACGTCGGCGCGATGCTCGCCCACGCCTCGGCCGGCGAGCGCCTCGACGTCGGCGACATCGTCTCGACCGGGACGATGCCCGGCTGCTGCGGGCTCGAGCTCGACCGCTGGATCGCGCCCGGGCAGACGGTCGAGCTGGAGATCGACGGGATCGGGACCTTGTCCAACGAGATCGGAGCGCGACGATGAGACGCCTGCTTGCCGCCGGATCGGCCCTCGGCCTGTTCGCCCACAACGCCTTCGAGACCCGCGCCGGGGTCGGGCTGGTCTTCGAGCCGTTCATCGGCCGCCGCGGCGCCTACGCGCTCTGGAGCGCCTACTTCCCGCTGATGCTCGCCGCCGCCGCCCGCGACGGCGAGAACGCCCGCCGCCTCACGGCCTTCAGCGCCGGGATCGGCGTCGCCGGCGTCGCCGTCCACTTCAAGGCCTGGCCCTGGTCGCTGCACAAGGGCCTGCCGATGCTCGACGAAGCCGAGGGCCTGAGCGAGGATCAGCTGCCCGCCTACAACGCCGTGCTTTGGTTCTGGCTCGTCTGCAGCGCCCTAAGCCTGCCCGCTGCGAACCGACCAGGAGCACGCCGCTTCGCAATCGCCGGCCTACTCAACTTCCCGATCCTGCTCGCCTCGGCGCAGCACCACTTCCGCTGGGCCCGCGAGCAGGCGGAGCTCGACCCGGAGCGCTGGAGCCCGGCGCTGCGCGAATAGCCGCCGATGGGCCGGAAACGTCCATATGGCGGACGCTTGAGGCCCGTCGGCGGCTTTTTGTCGCTTACCTTCGACAACTTGGGTGAGGCGGCGGAGCTGGAGATGGGGGCGCTCGCCGCGGACGCACCGCTGGGGCGCCACGCGACCGCGCTCGAGGTGGTGCCGCGCCTTCTCGGGCAACTCGATGAGCGGGGAATTGCCGCGACCTTCTTCGTCGAGGGGCTGAACGCCGAGCTCTACCCGGACCTGCTGCGCGAGATCGACGGCCGCGGCCACGAGGTCGCCTACCACGCCTGGCGCCACGAGCAGTGGGCGGACCTGAGCGCGGCCGAGCAGGCCGCGAACCTCGAGCAGGGCATCGCCGCGTTCGAGCGGCTCGGCCTTGAAGATCGCCGGCCTGCGCCCGCCCGGCGGCCAGCTCGGCGAGGGCGGCACCCGCGTCCTGCGCGAGGCGGGCCTGCGCTACTGCTCTCCGGCGGGCGCGGGAGCCGGAGTCGACGGACGGCGTCGCCCTGCTGCCCTTCGAGTGGCGCCACCTCGACGCCAGCTGCGTGCTGCCGCCGCTCGCCGCGGCGCGCGAGCAGATCAACGGCTCGGGTGACCCGGTCGAGCCCGCGGCCT
Organism: uncultured Solirubrobacterales bacterium; assembly: GCA_963840565.1. Classification (GTDB taxonomy): domain Bacteria; phylum Actinomycetota; class Thermoleophilia; order Solirubrobacterales; family 70-9; genus VRUE01. The sequence goes on along the minus strand of CAWIZH010000006.1, from coordinate 339,737 downwards.
TCGTCGCCTGGCTCGAAGCGGAGATCGGCAGGCTGGCCGAGGCCGGTGGCTACATGGCGATCGTCCTGCACCCGTTCATGCTCGACTGGCTCGGCGATGAGAACCTCGTGGGACTGCTCGACCGGGTCGCGACGGCAGCAGCCGGGGACGAGGTCTGGGTCGCGCGCTGCGCCGAGGTCGCCGAATACGTGGGCGCCCATTCGGAGCGCTTTGGGAACGGCGCGGTGCTCGATTCGAGCAGCTGGACCTAGTATCTCCAGCATGTCCGCGCTGGGAGACGTGGCGGCGGCGATTCTGCCGCCCGAGGCAGGTGGGCCTGACCCTGAGCGGGTCGCCAGCGTCGCTCGGCGGATGATCTCGCGCATGCCGGCCAGCTCGCAGGTGGGACTGGGCGCCGCGCTGATCGGCCTGGAGGCGCTCTCCCTCGCCCGCAATCGCCGCACCATTGGAGCCGCGTCTCCCCAGCAACGCGAAGCGCTGCTTGCCCAGGTCTCCCGGCTCGGCGGCTCCCCCGCGCTCGACGCGGTCAAGTCGGTCGTCATGCTCGCCCACGGCGCCGATACTTTCGCCGGCGAGATCGCGGCGGTCGGCTCGCGCCACGAGCCCTCGCGGCCCGACCCGCAGATGACGGTCGTGCCGGCGGCGGAGTGGCCAGACACCTCGAGTTGCGACGCGATCGTGATCGGCTCCGGTGCCGGCGGCGCCTTCGCCGCGCGGGCGCTGGCGCGGGCCGGGCTCGACACCGTGATCGTCGAGGAGGGCGAGCGCTGGACGGCGGAGCGGATCCGCACCTCGCACCCGCTCGACCGCTTCGCCGGCATCTACCGCGACGGCGGCACGACGATGGCGCTGGGTAACCCGCCGATCGCGCTGCCACTGGGGCGCGCCGTGGGCGGCACCACCGTGATCAACTCGGGCACCTGCTTCAGGCCCCCGGCTCCGGTCGCCACCTCCTGGCACAAGGAGCACGGCTTCGCCCTCGCCGACCTCGAGCTGCTCGGCCCGCGGATCGCCGACGTCGAAGCGACGATCGGCGTCGCCCCCGCTCCGATGGAGGTTCTCGGCCGCAACGGGGAACTCGCGCTCGAGGGAGCGGCGGCGCTGGACTGGCAGAGCGCGCCGCTGCGCCGCAACGCACCGGGCTGCCGTGGCGCCTGCCAGTGCGCGATCGGCTGCCCCAACAACGCCAAGGGCGGCGTCCACCTCAACGCCCTGCCGCAGGCCTGCGAGGCCGGGGCGCGGATCGTCTCCGGGCTGCACGTGAAGCGAGGTGCTGAGCGAGGCCGGCCGCGCCGTCGGCGTTGCCGCGCGGCGCCCCGACGGCAGCGAGGTGCGGATCTCCGCCCCACTGGTGGTCGTCGCCGCCGGCGCGATCCCGACCCCGCCGCTGCTGCGCCGCAGCGGCCTCGGTCGCCATCCCCGGCTTGGCCGCAACCTCTCGATCCATCCCGCCACCGGGATCACCGCCGGCTTCGAGGAGAAGGTCGTGCCCTGGAGCGGCGTCATGCAGAGCGTCGGGATCGAGGAGCTGCACGAGTCCGACGGCGTCCTGATCGAGGCCACCGGCAGCCCGCCGGGCATGGGTGCGATCTCCGCCCCCGGCTACGGCACCCACCTGCTGGGCCGGCTCGACCGCGCCGCCAACAGGGCGATGATCGGCGCGATGATCGCCGACGAGCCCTCGGGCCGGGTCTTCGGCTCGCGCGCTCCGCTCGTCTCCTACCGCCTTGCCAAGGCCGACGAAAAGCGGCTCGGCACAGCGATCAGGGCGATGGCCCGGGTGATGCTGGCCGCCGGTGCAAGCGACGTCGAACTGGGCGGCGGCGCCCCGGCGGTGCGCTCGGAAGCCGAGCTCGAGGCGGCGATGCAGCGGCTCGACGTGCGCCGCCTCCGCCTCGCCGGCTTTCACCCCAGCGGGACCGCCGCCGCGGGCTCCGATCCGGCACGCCATCCGGTCGATCCCGAAGGGCGGCTGCGTGGCGTCGAGGGGGTCTGGGTCGCGGACGGCTCGATCCTGCCCAGCTGCCCGGGAGTCAACCCCCAGGTCTCGATCATGGCGATCGCGGCCGGGGTCGGCGAGGCCGCGACTCAGGCGCGGTAAGACAAGCCCGGGCCGCTGCGCTGCCACTCCACCTGGCCGACGCCCTCGGCGGCCGAGCGGCCCTCGATGTCGTCCCACTCGTGCAGCATTCGCTTCAGCTGGGCGACCGCCTCAGGAGGGTGACCGCCGACCTGGGTGGCCAGCTCCAGCGCCGAGTCCTCGGTCGCCGCCGCCGGGGCGACGCGATTGACCAGGCCAAGGCGCAGAGCCTCGTCGGCGCCGACCGTGCGCGAGGAGAACAGCAGGTACTTGGCGGCGGCGAGGCCGCAGAGAGTGACCAGGCGGGCCGGGCCGACCGGGACGCCGAGCGCGGCGCCTGGAAAGCGCATGCGCAGGTTGGAGCCGCCGACTCGCATGTCGCAGGCGACGGCGACCTCGGCCCCGCCGCCGACCACGTCGCCGTGACAGGCGGCGATCGTCGGCTTGGGGAAGGCGACGATCTGGTCGTAGACGTCGGCGAAGAGCTGCATGCGGCGAACGTGGCCCTCGCCGTCGAGCTCCTCCTTGACGTCGGCGCCGGCCGAGAGGCCCATGTGGTCGGCGGAGCTGATCACCAGCACCCGCACCGCCTCGTCGGCGCGAGCGACCGCGAGGTGCTCGAGGATCTCGACCAGCATCTGGGTGTTGATCGCGTTGCGCGACTTCGGCCGCTGCAGACGCAGCACCGCGACGCCCTGCTCGTCGACCTCGTAGCTCGTCACCGCGCTCTCGTCGCTCACCGGGCGCAATCTATTCATCCAGCTTCTCGACCAACCGCTCGGCCTCGGTCGGCGGCGCGCTCGACCAGCGCCGCGACCTCCTCGCGCGGCTCGCGGAAGCGCCCGAGCACGTAGGAGGCGACGACCTCGGGATCGGTCGAGTCAGGACGGCCGACGCCGACCCGCACCCGCCAGAACTCGCTCTCGCCGAAGCCGCGCTTGAGGCTCTTGAGGCCGTTGTGGCCGGCCAGGCCGCCGCCGAGGCGGACCTGGATCTCGCCGAAGGGCAGGTCGATCTCGTCGTGGAGGACGACGACGCGGTCCAGCGGCACCTTGAGCGAGCCGCGCGCCGGGCCGGCCGAGTCGCCGGAGGCGTTCATCTGGGTCTGCGGCAGCAGGATCGCCACCCGCGGCCCGCCGGGGCCGGCGCGACCTTCGCTGATCAGGCCGCCGAACTTCTGCTTCGCCCGCGGCAGGCCCCAGCGCCGCGAGAGCTCGGCGGCAACCTCGAAGCCGACGTTGTGGCGGGTCGCGGCGTAGCTCTCGCCGGGATTGCCAAGGCCGACGATGAGGATCCGATCCCCCTGCTGCTCGCCCTCGCCGCGGTCGGCTCGGCGGCGAAAGAGGGACAGCGGCTACTCCCCGCCGGAGTCGCCCGAATCGCCGTCGCCACCGTCGTCGGCGGCTGCCTCGCCGTCCTCGCCGACCAGCTCGGTCTCCTCCTCGACCTCGGGCTCGACGACTTCCTCGACCCGGGGCGGCGAAAGGGTGGCGATCGTGACCTCGTCGAGATCGTCGGCGACGAGCGTCACGCCCTCGGGCACGGGGAGCGCCGAGAGCTGCAGGGTGTCGTTGATCTCCATCGCCGAGACGTCGGCGACGAGGCGGTCGGGAATCTCGGTGGGAAGCGCTTCGACCGTGACTTCGCGGGTGACGTGCTCGAGCACGCCGCCGCCCTTGACGCCGGGCGATACCTCGGTGCCTTCGAGCTCGACCGTAACCTCGGCCTGGATCGCCTCGTCGAGCCGCACCTCCTGCAGGTCGATGTGCTGGAGGCTGCCGCGCACGGGATGGAGCTGCTGCTCCTTGACCACGACCGGCACCGTCTTGGTCCCGTCGATCTCGAGGTCGAAGAGGGCGGCGCCTTCGCCGAGCACGTTGCGGACGTCGCGTTCGGCCACCTGGAAGGCGTGCGCCTCCGAGCCACCGCTGTAGACGACGCCCGGTACGAGGCCCTCGCGCCGCAGGCGACGGGAGGTCCGCGAGCCGAACTCGGTGCGGGGTGCTGCCTTCAGGGTTTCGCGTCCACGGGCCATTCGGACGGGAGAGGATAGAGAAAGCGCGCGTGTGGCACCCTTCGGCCATGGCCGACGGCTCGAAGATCCCCAAGGGCCGCATGAGGCGCTCGGCAAAGCTCGGCTCGATCGTCGGCATGCAGGGCGCCCGTTACGCGGGCACGAAGGCGACAAACGTCGCCCGCTCCGAGGAGGAGAGCAAGGAGCGTCTCGAGCAGCGCCACCTCGAGACGGCGATGAAGATGGTCGGCGCCCTGGGCCAGATGAAGGGCGCGGCGATGAAGCTGGGGCAGTTCGCCTCCTTCATCGACACCGAGTTCATCCCCGACGAGTACCGCGAGATCTACCAGGAGCAGCTGGCGAAGCTGCGCACCGACGCTCCCGCGATGCCCTGGGAGAAAGTCGAGAAAGTGCTAGAGGAGGAGTACGAGGGCGAGCCGCTCTCGGAGCTCTTCGCCGAGTTCGAGCAGGAGGCGTTCGCCGCCGCCTCGATCGGCCAGGTGCACCGGGCCGAGCTGCTCGACGGCCGCAAGGTCGCGGTCAAGATCCAGTATCCGGGGATCGCCGAGGCGCTCGACGCCGACCTGCGCAACGCCGGCACGATCGTCCGCCTCGCCCGCGCCCTCGCCCCCGGCCTCGACGCCAAGGCGATCGCGGCGGAGCTGCGCGAGCGGGTGATGGAGGAGCTCGACTACGAGTACGAGGCGCAGAACCAGCGCAGCTTCTCGCGCGCCTACCGCGACCACCCCTTCATCTACGTGCCCGACGTGATCACGCGGCTCTCGCGCCGCCGCGTGCTGGTCACCGAGCTGGTTGAAGGGCTCGACTTCGAGCAGGTCAAGGCGCTGCCGCACGAGCAGCGCAGCCGCTTCGGCGAGATCGTCTTCCGCGGCAGCTTCGGCTCGATCTACCACCTGCGCCACTTCAACGCCGATCCCCATCCGGGCAACTACATCCTGATGGCCGACGGCCGCGTCGCCTTCCTCGACTTCGGCATGACCAAGAAGCTCAGCCACGACCAGATCGTGCTCGAGCAGCGCACCATCGATGCCGCCTTCCACAACGACCCCGAGGGCTTCCGCGACGCCCTGCACGAGATCGGCTTCATCAAGAACCCCTCGAAGCTCGACGCCGAACGGCTGATGGAGCACATGCTCGCGGTCAGCGGTTGGTTCGTCGAAGACCGCGAGATCGAGATCAGCGCCAAACGAGTGATGAAGATCATCGAGTCGACCAACGATCCCCGCTCGGAGTACTACGACCTGATGCGGCGCGAGTCGATGCCGGCCGACGAGCTGATGGGCCGGCGGATGGAAATCGGCGTCGTCGCCGTGCTCGGCCAGCTGCGGGCAAAGCGCAACTGGCACCGGATCATGCGCGAGTGGATCTACGCCGACCCACCCTCGACCGAGTTGGGCGAGGAGGAGTGGGAGTACTTCGAGGGAAGGGGCATGCTGCAGACCCCGATCGTCGAGAAGTCACTGGAAGGAGAGCAGCGATGAGCCGGATCAAACGCGGTTGGCAATTGACCAAGAAGAGCTGGGGGCTATTGCGCGAAAACCCCGAGCTGTTGCGCTTCCCGCTCTACGGCGGCGCCGCGACGATCGTCTGCGCAATCGTCGTCGTCGGCCCCGGCGTCTACCTGATCGCGGACGACCAGACCGTGTTCGGCGGCGCCATGGCGGTGATCGGCTTCTACCTGCTCGCCGTGATCGGCACCTACTTCAGCGTCGGCCTCGCCGCCGCGGCCGACATGATCTTCCACGGACAGCAGGCGGGCGTCGGCGACGGGCTGGCGGTGGCGCGCACGCGCTTCTCCCAGATCGCGGGCTGGGCCGCGGTCTCGACCACGATCGGCCTTGCCCTCAGCGCACTGGAGAACCAGGGCTTCATCGGCGAGATCGTCGGCCGCCTGCTCGCCATCGGCTGGTCGCTGATCACCTTCCTCGCCGTGCCGGTGATCGCGCTCGAGGGAACCGGCCCGCTGGAGACGCTGAAGCGCTCTTCCAGCCTCTTCAAGTCGCGCTGGGGCGCGCAGGTGACCGGCAACATCGCGATCGGCGGCGCAGTATTCCTCTTCGGCATGCTGCCCTCGGCGCTGCTGATCTTCGCCGGCTTCCTGATCTGGGCTTCGGCCAGCTTCGCCGGCGCCCTACTGCTGGTGCTCGGCGTGATCGGCTTGGCGATCTCGGTGCTCGTCTCCAGCGCGCTCAGCAACATCTTCGGCGTCGCCCTCTACCGCTACGCCCTCGACGGCGAGGCGCTCGGCGGCTTCACCGCCGACGAGCTCAACTCAGCCGTGCGCACCAAAGGCGGCCGCAACGCCCCACCCACAGCCACCCCCGGCACCATTTAGGCCCTACCGGGGGGAGAACCCGGCTCCGGTGCGCCTTATCCCCCTATGTCGGGGGAAAAGCGCACCGGAAACTCGGGGCATGCGATTGCGACGCTGGCGGGACAGCAGCACGGGGTTGTCGCGCGGAAGCAGCTGAGGGAACTTGGGCTTCGTGACCGGGCCATCGATGACCGGATCGCGTCGGGATATCTGCAGCCCCTCTTCCACGGAACGTTTGCGGTTGGCCATCGGGCAGTAAGCCGGGCAGGCTGGATGTTCGCCGCCGTGCTCGCCTGTGAGGGCAGCACCGTCCTCTCACACGGGAGCGCTGCGGAGTTGCTCGGCCTGTCGGACAAGCGACTTGCCGTCGTCCACGTGATTCCTCCGGACTGGTCGGGGCGCAAGATCCCGGACATTCGCTGGCATCGAGTACGCCTGCCGCTTACCGACGAGCTCACCGTCCGCGACGGAGTTACGTGCACCACGGTTTCCCGCACCATCGTGGACATGGCGGGGCAATCAGGCTGGGGGCAGCTCCGCCGCTTGGTAGAGCAGGCAGCGATCCTGCGACTGCTCGACGTCGATGAGATTGATCGGAATCTCTCCCGGGGACGGCGACGGGGCGCACCTCGACTGCGGACGATCCTTGCCCCATGGCGAGGGACACGAGCCCAGCGACCGCTCATAAGGAGCCGCCTCGAGGCGCGCCTCCTGCCTCGTCTGATCGAGGAAGGGATGCCCGCTCCCCGCACCAATGTGAAGCTTCGCGTCGAAGGACACCGTTTCGAGGTCGACATGCTCTGGGAGGAGCAACGACTTGCGATCGAGACAGACGGCGAAGAGACGCACGGCACCCCCGCGGCCTTCCAGCGTGATCGCAAGCGCGATCAGATCCTCACTGCGGCCGGCTACCGCACGGCCCGAATCACCTGGCGACAGGTCCAAGACGAACCAGCCGCAGTGGTCCACCGCATCGCCCGCATGCTCAACGTCGCATGACGCTCTTCCGGTGCGCCTTATCCCCCTATATCGGGGAAAAGGCGCACCGGAACGCGGGCTTGTGGCGCCTGCGGTGGTGGGGCTATTTGCCCAGCTGGGCGAAGAGGCGGGGGTCGTTGGAGACTAGGCCGTTTACGCCTACGGCTACGAGCTTTTCCATGCGGGCGAGGTCGTCGACGGTCCAGGCGATCAGCTCTACGCCGGCGAGCTTGGTGATGCGGGCGAGGCGGGGGCTGACCAGCGGGTGGTAGACCCACATCGACTCGACTCCGAACTTGGGCAGCTTCTCGGCGGCGAGGCCGGGGAGGCGATGGCGCATCGCCACCAGCGCCGCCAGCATCGGCCCCTTGGCCCAGCGCTTCGAGGTCCAGTCCTTGGTCACCTTGGGATAGGTCCAGCCGCGGCGCAGATTCGGTTCTAGCTCGAGGATGCGACCGAGCGAGTAGAGCTCCATGGTCGAGACCATCGCCCGCTCGACCAGCTCGCGCTCGCGCAGCGCGGCGACGATCTCCTCCTCGCGGCCGGGCAGCTTGATGTCGATGTCGATCTCGACCTGGTCGAGGGGCGGCTCGAGGAAGGCGTCGAGCGCCTGGCCCAGGGTCAGCGGCGTGCGCCGTTCGGCGTCGTGCCAGTCATGCGCGACGACCAGCTCGGCCCGCTGCTCCAGCGGCAGGTGAGAATCGCGCAGCCAGAGCACGTCGAGCTCGATCGTGTCGACGCCGGCCTCGGCCGCGGCGAGGAAGCTCTCGACCGTGTTGCCGAGCGCGATCAGGTCGGCGCCCTTGTGGCCGACCAGGCGCAGGCCCTCGGGCGGCACTAGAAGAGCTGGTTCTCGCCGGCGAAGATCTCGGAGACCGAGTCGTCGGTGAAGATGCGGCGGATCGAGTCGGCGAAGGTGCCGGCGGTCGAGAGCACGGTGATGTTGTCAGGGGCGCCGGGGCGCAGCGGGATCGTGTCGCTGACGACGATCTGCTCGATCCCGGAGTTCTCGTAGGCGAGGCGTTCGTAGGCGGGGCCGGAGAAGACGCCGTGGGTGGCGCAGGAGATCACCCGCGCGGCGCCCTCGTCGAGCACGGTCTGGGCGGCGGCGCAGAGGGTCCCGGCGGTGTCGATCATGTCGTCGACCAGGACCGCGGTCTTGCCCTTGACGTCGCCGACGACGTAGCCGATCTCAGCCACCTGCTGGGCCGGGCGCTCCTTCTCCATCACCGCCCAGTGGGTGCCGATGCGGCGGGCGAAGTTGCGCGCGGTCTTGACCCGGCCGGCGTCGGGGGAGACGATCACCAGGTCCTCGGCGCGGTGCTGGTCGGCGAACCACTGGGTCAGCATCGGCATCGCCGTCATGTGGTCGACCGGGACGTGGAAGAAGCCCTGCACCTGGCCGGCGTGCAGGTCCATGGTGAGGACGCGGTCGACGCCGACGCCCTCCAGGCACTTGGCGACGATGCGGGCCGAGATCGGCTCGCGCGGGGCCGACTTCTTGTCCTGGCGGGCGTAGCCGTACCAGGGCATCACGGCGATGATCCGGTGGGCGGAGGCGCCCTGGGCCGCGTCGATCATCGTCAGCAGCTCGATCAGCGAGTCGTTCGGGGTCATTTCCGAGTGTTCGTTGGCGCAGGTCGACTGGACGATGAAGACGTCGGCGCCGCGGATCGACTCCTCGTAGCGGCAGTAGACCTCGCCGTTGGCGAAGGTCTTCAGCGTCACCTGGCCGAGGTCGACGTCGAGCTTGCCGGCGACCTTGGCGGCGAGCTCCATCGAGCTGCGGCCGCCGAAGACCATCATCCGCTTCGAGTAGTCGTGGGTGATGGCGGTTGCAGCCACCGTCTCTGGGCGCTCCTCGATCGTGCTCACGGGGTCTCCTCTTGCATCTTCGCCGCCTTGCGGGCGGCGTAGCCCTCGATGTTCCGTTGCTCGTTCTCGACTCACCGCGAGCGCACCCTCGGGCACGTCGCTCTTGATCACTGCACCGGCGCCAGTGTAGGCGCCGTCGCCGACTTCTACAGGGGCGATCAGCATCGTGTCAACGCCGATCCGCACCTTCTCGCCGATCGTAGTCCGGTTCTTGCGGAAACCGTCGTAGTTGGCGGTGATCGTGCCGGCGCCGAGATTGCTGCCGGCGCCGACCTCGGCGTCGCCGATGTAGGCGAGGTGCGGGACCTTCGCCCCCTCGCCGATCCGCGAGTTCTTGATCTCGACGAAGGTGCCCGCCTTGGCGCCCGGCTCGAGCAGCGCACCGGGGCGCAGGTAGGCGAAGGGACCGACCAAGGCGCCGTCGCCGACGCCGCATTCGACCAGGTAGGAGTGCGGCACGGTGACGCCCTCGCCGAGGCTGGCTGTCGATCAGCGTGGTCAGCGGGCCGACCGTAGTGCCGGCGCCGACCTTGGTGGCGCCGCGCAGGCTGGTTCCAGGCTCGATCCGCGCGTCGGCGGCGATCTCGACGTCGACGTCGACCCAGGTCGAGCCGGGGTCGACGACGGTGACGCCGGCGAGCATGTGAGCGTCGAGGATGCGGCGGCGGGCCTGGCCTCGACCGCGGCCAGGTCGGCGCGGTTGTTGACCCCCATCGTCACGCCGAGGTCATCGGAGAGGTGGGCGCCGACCGTGTGGCCGGCCTCGCGCAGAGCCGGGGACGACATCGGGCAGGTAGTACTCGCCCTGGGCGTTGTCGTTGGAGAGCCCGGCAAGCGCCGCGGCCAGGGGCGCTGCCTGGAAGACATAGGTGCCGGCGTTGATCTCGCGAATCGCCAGTTGCTCGGCGGTCGCGTCGCCGGCGGCCTTGGCCTCGACCACGCGCTCGACCTCTCCGGCCTCGTTGCGGACGACCCGGCCGTAGGAGCCGGGCTCGTCGAGCTCGATCGTCAGCATCGTCGCCGCAGCGCCGGAGGCAGAGTGAGCCTCGAGCAGACCGGCGATCGTTCTCGGCCGTAGATCAGCGGCATGTCACCGGAGAGAACCAGCACGGTCTCGGCTTCTTCGATCAGCGGCAGAGCAGCGCGCACAGCGCCGCCGGTGCCATCCGGCTCGGGCTGGGTGACGATCTGGACCTTGTCGGGCAGCCCGGGAACGCTGTTCTCCTTCGGCGAGACGATCGCGACGACTTCCGCTCCCGCCCCAGGCCTCACGCGCAGCCATCGATCGGCCAAGCGACCATCGCCCGTCCCGCAGACGGGATGCAGCATCTTCGGCGTCTAGGAACGCATGCGCGTTCCCTCGCCCGCCGCCATGACGAGCACCAGTGGCGAACTCACCGGGAATCGTAGTGGCGCAAGGGGCCAGTGTGCCCCTCCCACAGAGGCTTGGCGACCACCAACCAAATCGTCGCCTACGACCTGCTGCGCAACGGCCTCTGGGGGAGGGGCACACTGGCCCCTTGCGCTCAGGTTCCGCGGGCGAAGTCCCTGCCCACGAGAGCGACCGACGTCAGCGTCCAGCCGGCAAAGATCAGGTCGATCCCGACCAGCAGGCCGATCGCCCAGTCCGCACTGCTGGGGAACTTGGCGAGGACGAGGATGCCGATCAGCAGGCCGCAGACGCCGCTGAGGCCGACCAGGCCCGCGCCCTGCTGGCCGCGGCCGGCGAAGGCGACGGCGATCCGGGTCAGGCCCATGAAGAGGAAGTAGATGCCGAGCACGAGGGTCAGGGTGAGCGTGCCGTTGTGCGGCTCGACGATCAGCCAGAGCCCGACGATCACGGTCAGCAGCGCCCAGATCAAGCGCAGGATCACGCTGCCGATCGAGTGCGCCATGAACGCCCCGGCGACCAGGAACGCTCCGGCAACGACCAGGATCCAGCCGATGAAGATCGCCGTCCCGACCGCGGCGGCTGCGGGCACGACGATCGCCACGCAGCCGATCAAGATCGCCAGGACCCCCACCGTCATCAGCGCCTTCCAGCTGCGCCGCAGCCCCTCGCGAACCTCCGGATCCATCTGCACCGCATTCATCTCCATGCCGAGACCCTAGGCGCCCCCACGGACGCAATCAACTCATCGACCGTGGCGCTAGTCTCGGAGCCCGGTCCGGGGTGGTGTAATCGGCCAGCACGCTTGGTTTTGGTCCAAGAAGAGAGGGTTCGAGTCCTTCCCCCGGAACCTTCGAGCCTCTACTCCTCCGAGGACCGCGGCACCTGGCCCGCTTCGGAGCCGGGCTCCATCGCCGGGCCCTGCGGCGAGGCGATGCCGAGCACGCGCATGGTTTTGAGCCCGAGGCCGAGCTTCTCGCGGCCCTCGGTGGCGGAGACGTCGTGGCCGCAGAGCTCTTTGACGCGCTCGAGCCGGTAGCGGATCGTGTGGCGGTGGGTGAAGAGCTGTTTGGCGGTGGCGGCGACGTTGCCGTCGTTGTCGAGGTAGGCCTCGACCGTCATCACCAGCTCGGTCTCGTACTGCTCGTCGTAGGCGGAGAGCGGCGCGATCGTCTCCGCGTAGAAGCGTTCGAGCTCGCGCGGGTCCTCGCTCATCGCCGGCAGCAGCAGGCGGTAGGAGCCGGTGTCCTCGAAGGCGAGCAGCGGGCGGCCCTCGGCCTCGCCGACGTTGACCGCCAGCCGCGCCTCGTTGCCGGCCCGGTAGAGGTCGACCGGGTCGGCGGCGTGGCGGCTGCGGCCGATCGTCAGGTGGAAGCCGGCGAGGCTGTCTTCGAGCTCGCGCGCCAGGCCGGCCGCGGCGCGCTCGAGCCGGGCGTCGTCCTCGGCCGGGAACGATCACGGCGATCTCGGCCGCCTCCTCCCCGCCCGCGCTCGCCAGCGAGCCCGGCGCCAGCGAGCGCAGCGCCCGCTGGGTCAGGGTCATCACCCGCGCCCGCCACTCGCCGCTCTGCGCCGCCCGCGGCGCCGCGTGCAGGATCAGCACCCCGGCGCCCTGCTCGAGCGCGGCGCCGAGCTCGGCGCCGCGGGCGAGGATGTCGCCGCGGTCGGTCACCTCGCGGGCGAGGACGGCGGCGACGAAGGCGCCCGCCACCTCCTCGCTCTCCCACTCCGGCGAGCGCGAGCGCTCCAGCTCCAGCGCCAGCAGCGTCGTCACCATGCGGGCGATCATCGGCTCCGGCGGGCGTCGCGCTGCGGTAGCGCAGCTCGCCGACGGCGCTGTCGGCCACCCGCAGCTCGACCCGGGTCACCTCCTCACCGCCGGCGAGCAGCTTCTTCTCCTGGTCCGGCGAGGCCCCGGCCACCGCCAGCACGGCGCTGGAGCGGTCGATCAGGGCGACGCTGGCGTCGAGCACTTTGGCCGCGGCGCGGGCCACGGCGGGCAGCCCGGCGCCCGACTCGACCGCCTCAGAGAGCGCGTCGAGGGTCCCGGCATCTCGCATTTTTGCAGGGCTTTTCCGGCCTTTGGAGGCAGCTGGCATGCCCCCATTATCCCCGGCGGTGCCTCAGCGCTACTTGCCGTGGAGGAGATTGAGGATGTCGTTGTAGTAGTAGACGACCGCGAGGCCGATCACGACGCCGGTCAGGACCAGGGCGGCGAGGACGAAGAGTGAGACGAAACCGGCGGCCGCCTTCTCCCAGATGCGCCCGTAGGAGCTGACCGCCGGAACCAGGATCAGGCCGACGAAGGCGCCCAGGCTGACCAGCCCGGCCGCGCCGAACAGCAGGTACTCATTCTCGATCTTCTGCAGCGCCAGCGGCAACACGGTGATCATTCTGGCGAATCGTGGTGATGACCAGCGCGACGGCCGCGCAAAGCGAGAAGGAGGCGGCGCCCAGCGCCCAGCCGGCGCTGACGTCGCTGAGGTAGTGAACGCTGAGGTAGACGCGCGAGAGGCCGACCAGCGCGGTCAGCACGATCCCCGCCGCGATCACGCGCGGCGCCGCGCGCCATCCCGACCCGCAGCCGCATCACGATCGTCACCGCCAGCCAGACGTAGAAGGTCGAGTAAGCGGCGTGGGCGCTGGGGAAGGAGGAGCCGGAGACGTCGATCAGGCCGCCGCCGGGCCGCGGCCGGTCGACCGATGTCCTTGAGCTCGTGCACGCCGATGAAGATCAGCGCGGCGCCGGCGAGGAGGACGCCGAACTCGGCCCAGCGGCGGCGGGCGGCCAGCAGCGCCGCGGCGACGATCGCGAGCAGGCCGGTGACGGCGGAGGAGCCGAGGTGGGTGAAGACCTTGGAGAAGCCGGTCAGCCAGCTCGCCTGCAGCCGTTCGGCCAGTTCGATCGCCGTCGTGTCACCCGGCGTCGGCCCCGGTTCGCCGTTGACGATCACGGTGTAGGCGACGAGGACGAAGGTCGGAGACGGCGAGGATCGCCATCAGCGAGGTGAACTCGAGGCCGAAGGTGCCGCCCGGAGTCACCCGCTCCCAGAGGAACTGAAGCTGGGGGCGGAAGCGACGGGTGAGAGCGACGATCCAGCGCGTCGCCGCGTGCTGCTCCATCCAGGCGACCGCGGCGCGCCGGTTCTCCTCGACCCGGAAGTGGCGGACCAGCGTCACGACGACGACGACGACGACGATCGTCGTCGCCAGCACGAAGGCCCCCGTTCCCGCGTACTTGGCGGCGCTCTCGATGCTGCGCGAGAAGAAGTAGCCGACGAGGATGTGGGCGCTGGCCCAGAGCCCGGTGCCGAGGATGCTGTAGGGGACGAAGGCGCGGTAGCGCATGCCCGAGCTGCCGGCGATGAAGGGCGCGAAGGCGCGGACGAGGCTGATGAAGCGGCCGATGAAGATCGTCTTGCCGCCGTGGCGGGAGAAGTAGTCCTCGACCTTTTCGAAGCGCTCGTGGCCGATCCCGACCCGCGGCCCGTGCTTGAGCACGAACTCGCGCCCGAGCCGGCGGCCGATGAAGAAGCTGGTCGTGTCGCCGGCCCAGGCCGAGAACCAGGCGATCGCGATCAAGAGGTAGATGTCGATCGCGCCCTGGCCGGCGACGGCGCCGCCGAGCAGCATCACGGTCTCGCCGGGGACGACGAGGCCGACGAAGGCGCCGGTCTCGGCGAAGGCGAAGACGCCGACGAGGAGGTAGGTCCAGGCGCCCAGCGTGTTCGAGATGTCTTCGAGCAGGTTCTGCAGGTCGAGGCTGCCGAGCTCCTGGCTGAGGAAGTAGTAGCCGACCCCCACCGCCGCTACGACGATCGCGATCAGCAGGCGTTTGCGGTTGCCGCCGCCGCCCTCTCCGCGGGCAGCTTCACGGCGCCCCCCCGGCCTCGCAGACGATCGCGTCGTCGCGATCGAGCTCCTCCGCGGCGGCGCGGGCCGCGGCGAGGCTCTCGAAGAGGCCGAAGGCGGTCGGGCCGGAGCCGGTCAGCAGCGCCTGGGGTGCGCCGGCAGCGCGCAGCGCGTCGAGCGCCTCGCCGATCCGCGGCCGCAGCGAGCGCGCCGCAGGCTCGAGGTCGTTGACGAGCAGCTCGGGGTAGGCCAGCGGCGACGCGCCGGCGCCCGCGGCGCTGCGCAGCCGCTGCGCCAGCTCGCCAAGCTCGGCCGCCTCGCGGCCGAGGCCGAGCCGGTCGGCCTCGGCGAACACAGCCGGCGGTGCTGAGCCCGCCACCGTCGGGCAGCAGCACGACCGCGTGCGGCGCCGGCTCCGGGCAGCCGCTCGACCTTCTCCCCCACGCCTTGGACCAGGGCCAGCGCCGGCGTCAGCTGCGAGGGCACGTCGGCGCCCAGCCCGACCGCGATCTCCTCCAGCTCCGCGACCTCGCCCTGCGCCAGCCGCAGTACCGCCGCCGCGTCGGCGCTGCCGCCCCCGAGGCCGGCGGCGACGGGGATCCGCTTCTCGATCTCGACCCGCAGCGGCGGCGCGTCCCAGCCGCGCTCGCGCAGGGCGGCGAGCGCCCGCGCGACCAGATTCTCTCCCTCGACTTCCGGGCAGACGACTTCGTCGAGCTCGGCGCCCATCCGACTTTGACCCCCCCTGGTGTGGTCAATGTCGGAAGCGTGATCAGGTCGCCCAGCGCCAGCGGCTCGAACAGCGAGCAGAGCTCGTGCAGGCCGTCGTCGCGCCGTGGGCCGAGATAGAGGCAGAGGTTGAGCTTTGCGGGGGCGTGGATCTGCATCGTAGGTTGCGCCTCAGTCGCTGGCGCGCAGCTTCGCCGATAGCGCGGCGAAATCGTCGGGCGAGAGCGCCTCGGCGCGGGCGTCGGCCGCCAGACCCAGCTCCTCCAGCGCCGCCCGGGCCGGGGCGAGCGAGCCCGGCCGGACGTGCTCCAGCGAGCGCGCCAGCGACTTGCGGCGGTGGGCGAAGGCGGCGCGGACCAGCTCGCGCGTCGCCGGGTCGGCGCCCGGGCCGGTGCGGCGCAGGCCGAGGATCGCCGAGTCGACCCGCGGCCGCGGCCGGAAGACGGCGGGGTCGACCTTGCGGACCAGCTTGACCTCGCAGGCGAGCTGCGCGATCACGCTCGGCGAGCCGTAGGTGCGGCTGCCCGGCGCGGCGCGCAGGCGGTCGGCGATCTCGCGCTGCACCATCACCGTCCAGCGCCCGACCGCCGGCAGCTGCTCGATCGTGCGCAGGATCACCGGCGTCGCCACCGAGTAGGGCAGGTTGGAGACGACCGCGGTCGGGGCGGGCTCGAAGGCGGCGAAGTCCAGCTTCATCGCGTCGCCCCAGTGCAGGCTGACGTTCTCCCGAGCCGCGAGCGGCGCCAGGGCCGGCTCGAGCCGCCGGTCGAGCTCGATCGAGTGCAGGTGGGACGCGACCTCGGCCAGGCGCTCGCTCAGTACCCCTTCCCCGGCCCCGACCTCGAGCACGACGTCATCCTCGCCCAGCTCGGCGTCGCGGACGATCGCGTCGAGCAGGTTCGGGTCGGACAGGAAGTTCTGCCCGAGCCTGACCAGCCGCTACCAGCCGAACAGGGCTGCGGGCGTTGGCCTCGACCGTGCGCTCCAGCTCGGCGTAGGAGACGCCGCGGACCTCGGCGACGACCTCGGCGGTGGAGACGACGTAGGCGGGCTCGTTGGGCTTGCCGCGCATCGGCTGCGGGGCGAGGTAGGGAGCGTCGGTCTCGACCAGGACGAGCTCGTCGGGCAGCTTCGCCGCGGCCTCGCGCAGCTCGCCGGCGCTGGGGAAGGTGACGATGCCCGAGAAGGAGCAGAACCAGCCGCGCTCGATCGCGTCCTCGACCCGCCAGGGAGCGAGGAAGCAGTGCAGGATCACCTTCACCCCGTCGCCGCGCGCGTCGAGGATCTCGAAGACGTCGTCGACGGCGCCGGTCTCGTCCTCGGGGTCGCGGGCGTGGATCACGATCGGCAGCTCCGCGATCGCGGGCGATGTCGATCTGCGCCTCGAAGGCACGGCGCTGGTCGGCCTTGCTGGCGCTCTCGCGGTAGTAGTCGATCCCGGTCTCGCCGATCGCCCGCACCTTCTCGTTCTCGGCGGCGAGCCGTGGCGATCTCCTCGGCCCGCGCTTCGTCGAAGCCGGCGGCCTCGGTCGGGTGGCAGCCGACGGTCGCGAAGACGCTCTCGTAGCGCTCGGCAGCGGCAAGCGCCAGCTTGTTGGAGTCCTCGTCGAGGCCGACGTTGAGCATCCGCTCCACCCCGGCCTCGCGCGCCGCCGCGACCACCTCGGCCTCGGGCCGCTCGCAGAGGAAGAGGTGGGTGTGGGAGTCGATCACGTCCGCCAGAGCCTATCCACGCGAGAGCAGCGCAAAGGCGAGCCGCGCGCCGTCTGGCGCGCGGCTCGCAACGGATGGGAACGCAGCGTTAGGGGGCCGGGCAGACTTTGTTGAGTTCGGGGAGCGCCATCGGCAGGGAGAGGACGTTGAGTGCATCGAGCGTGTTGAGCAGGCCGAGCATTAGGTTGGATCGGTCGGTGAGTTCTTTGGTCTGCGTGCACACTTCGCCGAGCAGCGGCACAGCGTCGACGGCGTCTTTCAAGCCTTCGTTGTCGACGCCGGAAAGGACGCCTTCAAGGCCGCTGACCCGAGGCAGCAGACCGCTGAGGTCGCCGGCGGCGACCCCGGTCAGCAGGCCTTCGAGGCCTTCGACCTTTAGCGAGAGCGCACTTACCTGTGCTTTCAGCGCCGCGTCGTCGGGCGCGGCAGAACCGTTCGTGCCGGGCTGACCCTGGGCGCCCTGGCCCTGTTCACTTTGGCCGTCCTGGCTGCTCGCGCCCGGAAATCCCGAGGAGCCCGCGGCGCTCCAAGCGACCTTGCGCTCGCCACGGCGGCAGTGCGCGTGTGCGCCGGGAACGACCCGCAGCTCGCCCTTCGGCTTGCCCTTGACCCGATAGCAGGCGTGTATCTGGCCGTCTTTGGCCAGCGGCCGCGCTGTTGCGGTCCCGGCAAAAGCCCCGAGAAGCAGCGCGCCGGCAACCAGCATGGCGGCCAGGGACAGACCTGGTCGAGGGCCGAATGAGTCACGGAATGCAGCGTTTTTATTCATCGGGAGAACCTCCCTTCGCCCAGACATCCTGGCAAGGCAACCCAGCGATTGATCGACTGTTTTTGGTGAAAATTCGGTAACCGGTACCGAAAAGCTCAATTACTCAATAAATCTTGCAAGTAGGTTCTGGCTTCTGGCCGGATAGCCTTCCGCCGATGGCCGATTTCGCCGACTACTACCGTGAGATCTACGCCCGCGGCCTCGGCGGCGAGACGCCCCTCGATCCCGGTGCCGGTCGCCGAGCTGGAGCGCCTCGCGGCGGAGGCGATGGACGAGCGGGCCGCCAACTACGTCTTCGCCGGTGCCGGCAGTGAGAGCACGATGGACGCCAACCGCGATGCCTTCCAGCGCCGCCGCATCGTGCCGCGGATGCTGCGCGACGTCGCCGAGCGCGACCTCTCGGCCACGATCCTGGGAACGCCGATGCCGGCGCCGCTGCTGCTGGCACCGATCGGCGTGCAGAAGGTCGTCCACGAGGAAGGCGAGCTGGGGACGGCGCGCGCGGCGGCGAGCCTCGGCCTGCCGCTGATCGCCAGCACCAACTCGCACTTCACCCTCGAGGAAATCGCCGCGGCCGGCGGCGATGCCCCGCGCTGGTTCCAGCTCTACTGGCCCAACGACCGCGACCTTGCCGCAAGCCTCGTCGGGCGCGCCGAGGCCGCTGGATACAGCGCGATCGTGCTCACCGTCGACACCTTCGTCCCCGGCTGGAAGCCGCGCGACCTGCAGCAGGCCTGGCTTCCCTTCCTCAACGGGATGGGGGTCGCCAACTACTTCCAGGACCCCGTCTTCCGCGCCGGCTTGGAGCAGACGCCGGAGGACGACGTCGGCGCCGCCACCGGCCATTTCCTCGGCGTCCAGGCCAACCCCGCGCTCAGCTGGGACGACCTCGATTGGCTGCGCGAGCAGACCCTGCTGCCGATCGTGGTCAAGGGGATCCAGCACCCCGACGACGCCCGCGAGGCGGCGCGGCGCGGCCTCGACGGCATCGTCGTCTCCAACCACGGCGGCCGCCAGGTCGACGGCGCGATCGGCTCGCTCGATGCGCTGCCGGCGATCGTCGAGGCGGCGGGGGACGACCTGACGATCCTCTTCGACAGCGGCGTCCGCAGCGGCAGCGACGTGATCAAGGCGCTGGCGCTCGGCGCCGACGCGGTCTGCCTCGGCCGCCCCTACATCTGGGGCCTCGCGCTGGAGGGCCAGGCGGGGGTCGAAACGGTGCTGAAGATGATCCTTGCCGAGTTCGACCTGACGATGGCCCTCTGCGGCTACACCAGCCCGGACCAGCTCGTGCCCCGAGGCGCTGCGCCGACGATCTAGAGGTCGCGCCGGGCGAAAATCGCCGCGGCCAGGGCGAGCACGCCGAGCATGTAGACGAAGGCCCAGGCGATCAGCTCGAAGCCTGCAGCCTCGGAGCCGCCGAACGGCCCCAGCTGCAGCACGACGCCGGTCAGTCCCGAGGTGTTCGAGATCAGGCGCGTGCAGGCCCGCGGCGTAGAGCCCCTCGAAGGGCAGCGCCCAGCTCGCCACGCGGCCGATCGCGTGCAGCGAGTCGGAGTTGATCGCGTGGCCGATCTGGGCCAGCAGCCCGGCGGTGAGGCCGGCGCCGAAGACCATGAAGACGACGATCCCCTGCGCGGTGACCGGTGAGCAGGGTCGAGGCCAGCAGCGAGAGCGCGGCGATGATCGCGACGCCGAGGGCGAGCGCCAAGGCCGGCCCGAGCAGGTGGTCCGGCGACCAGTGTCCGGTCGCCCGCGTGATCCCCCAGGCGGCGAAGTAGACGAAGACGCACGTAGGCCGCCGAGAGCATCGCCGCCGCCGGCGAAGCGGGCCAGCAGCATCGTCGTGCGGCCGATCGGGCGGACGACGAGCGGCTGCAGCAGCCCGCGTCTCGGCATCGCCGCGGACCACGCCGAGGGTGAGGAAGACGGCGAGCACGGCGCCGAGGAAGAGGGTCGCGAACATCGCCATGCCGAAGATCGTCGCCCCGGTGAACGCCTTCGGGTCGAGGATCTTCGCTTCGCCTTCCGGCGAATCCGCTGGCGTCGCGGAAGGCGAAGTGGGCGCCGAGCGCGTAGAGCGCGAGGAAGCCCAGGGTCAGCACGAGGACGGCGAGGAAGACGCGCCTGCGCACGCCCTCCTGGACCGAGAGCCCGATCACGGTCGCGGCCGAGCGCAGCGGCGAGGGCGTCATCCGGTCTGCCCCCCGACCGCCTCGAGGTAGACCTCCTCGAGCGAGCTGTGGCGGACCTCGACCCGGTAGACGCGCTCGCCGGCGGCGACCAGCTCGCTGACGATGCGCGGCGCCTCGTCGCGCCCGGCGCCCTCGAAGACGCGGACGCCGGACGCGGTCTCGACCTCGACCCCGCCGGGCCCGGCAAGCTCCTCCGGGCTGCCGGCCCTGATCAGCTTGCCGCGGGCGATGATCGCGACCCGGTCGCAGACCAGCTCGACCTCGCTGAGCAGGTGCGAGTTGAGCAGCACGGCGACGCCGCGGCCGCGCACCTCCTCGAGCAGCTCGCGGACGATCCGCCGCCCGACCGGGTCGAGGGCGCTGGTCGGCTCGTCGAGCAGCAGCAGCCGCGGCGAGCCGACCAGCGCCTGGGCGATCCCCAGGCGCTGCTGCATCCCCTTCGACATCGCTTCGACCCGCTTGCCGGCGGCGTCGCCGAGGCCGACCAGCTCGAGCAGCTCTGCCCGCTCGCTCGGCACCTCGCCGGACGAGCCGACGAGCCGCTGGTGCAGGCGCAGCAGCTCCTCGGCCGAGCACCAGCCGGGAAAGCGAAAGAGCTCCGCCAGGTAGCCGAGCGCGGCCCGCGCCGGGGGCGAACCCGCCGGCTTGCCGAGCACCTCGGCTCTCCCCTGGCTCGGCCGGACCAGGCCGCAGGCGATCTTGGTCAGCGTCGACTTGCCGGCGCCGTTCGGGCCCAGCAGCCCGACCAGCTCCCCCGCCCCGACCTCGAGGTCGACCCCCGCCAGCGCCTCCTGCCCCCGGTAGCTCTTGCGCAGGCCGGCGATGGCGAGCACCGGAGCGTCCATCAGGTCGGCGGCTCGATCTTCGGGAAGAGCGCCGGGATCCGCTCGACGCTCTGGCCGCCCGGCCGTGAGCCGAGCTCGGCCAGCTCGCGGCCCTCTTCGGCGAGCGCGGCGAGCAGCGTCTCGCTAGCTGCGCGGCAGGTAGGGCGCGACCAGCAGCGTCGTCACCCGCAGGCCCTCGACCAGGTTGTAGAGGACCTCGTCGAGGCGCTCGGGGTCGGCCTCGTCCTTGGCCAGCACCCACGGCTGCGTCTCCTCGACGAAGCGGTTGAGCCGCCGCACCAGGGCCCAGACCACCTCCAGCGCCTGGCTCAGCTCGGCCCGGTCGAGCAGCTCGCAGAAGCGCGGCACGACCCCTTCGAAGTCCTCGGCGAGCACGGCGTCGACGGCGGCCTCCGGCACGACGCCGGCGCGGTAGCGCTCGACCATCGCCAGGACGCGGCTGGCGAGGTTGCCGAAGTCGTTGGCCAGCTCGGTCTCGTAGCGCGCCTCGAAGCCGGCGGTGGAGATCGAGCCGTCCTGGCCGAAGCTGACCTCGCGGAAGAGGTAGAAGCGCAGCGCGTCGGCGCCGAAGCGCTCGATCACCTCGAACGGATCGAGCACGTTGCCGAGCGACTTCGACATCTTCTTCTCGCCCATCAGCAGGTAGCCGTGGATCGTCATCCGCTGCGGCGGCTCGAGTCTCGGCGGCCATGCAGAGCGCCGGCCAGATCACCGCGTGGAACTTGAGGATGTCCTTGGCCAGCACGTGCAGGCTGGCCGGCCAGTAGCGCTCGGTCAGGTCCTCCCCCTCGCGGGCGAAGCCGAGCGCAGTGACGTAGTTGAGCAGCGCGTCGAACCAGACGTACATCCGCTGCTCGGGGTCCCAGGGCAGCGGCAGCCCCCATTTCAGCGTCGGCCGCGAGAGCGAGACGTCCTCGAGCCCGCCCTTGATGAACGAGACGGCCTCGTTGCGGCGGAAGTCGGGCACGACGAAGTCGGGCCGCTCCTCGTAGAGCGCTTCGAGGCGCTCCTGGAAGGCGGAGAGGCGGAAGAACCAGTTCTCCTCGCGCACCTTCTCCAGCGGGATCTCGTGGATCGAGCAGGTGTTGCCGGGGCCGAGCTCGCGCTCGGTCTTGAAGTCGGCGCAGCGCGGGCAGTACCAGCCCTCGTAGACCCCCTTGCTGACCCAGTCGTTGTCGTAGACGCGCTGGATGATCTCGGCGACTTTGTCCTTGTGGCGCGGATCGGAGGTGCGGATGAAGAAGTCGTTGGTCGCGTCGATGATCGGCATCAGCGCTTCGAACTTCGCCGCATTGCGATCGGCCAGCTCCTGCGGCGAGATCCCCTCGCGCTCGGCCGCGGTCTCGATCGGCTCCCCGTGCTCGTCGGTGCCGGTCAGGAAGAAGACGTCCTCGCCCCGCTGGCGCATATGCCGAGCCAGCACGTCAGCCGCCATCGTCGAGTACGCGTGGCCGAGGTGCGGCTCGGCGTTGACGTAATAGATCGGGGTTGTGACGTAGTACGACACTGCGGGCCAGGCTAGTCGACGCTTAGCGGCGGGGCTCGCGCCCGGTCAACGCCCGGTAGAGGTCATTCGCGCGGGTTCCGGTCAGCGCGGCAACGACGCTGGCGGCGGCGCGAGGGCGGGCTCCCGACTGGACCAGGTGGCGCAGAGCGTCGACGGCGAAGCCGATGTCGTGGTCGTGATCCCCAGAGGCGGCCGGGCCGATCACTAGGACGATCTCGCCCTTGACGTCGCCGCGGAAGCGCCGCGCGAGTTCGGAGAGTGAGCCGCGGGCGACCTCCTCGTGCATCTTGGTCAGCTCGCGGCAGACGGCGGCCGGGCGTTCGGGCGCGATCGCTGCCAGAGCCGCCAGCGACTCCCCCACCCGCCGCGGCGACTCGAAGGCGACGACGGTCTCGGCCGAGCGCAGCACCCGCTCCATCTCGCCGGAGCGCTTGGGCAGGAAGCCCTCGTAGCGCCAGCGGTCGGTCGGCAGCCCGGAGGCGACCAGGGCCACCGGCACCACCGAGGGACCCGGCAGCACGGTCACGTCGAGGGCGCGTTCGATGCAGCGGTGGATCAGCTTGAAGCCGGGGTCGGAGATCGCCGGCATGCCGGCGTCGGAGACGAGGGCGACGGTGTCGCCGCGCTCGATCCGCTGTGCCAGCTCGGTCGCGCGCGCCGCTTCGTTGCCCTCGTGGTTGGAGACCAGCGGCGGCGCCGGGCGGATGCCGAGCTTGTCGAGCAGGCCTCCCGTGCGGCGGGTGTCCTCGCAGGCGATCCAGTCGGCGCTGACGAGGGCGTCGCGGACGCGCGGAGTGACGTCGTCGAGGTTGCCGATCGGGGTCGGGCAGACGATCAGCTCGCCCGGCATCAGCCCTTCCCCTGCTGCAGCTCGATCCGCGCCATCGCCGCGGCGCCGATCATGCCGGCGTCGGCACCGAGCTCGGCAGCGACGACCGGGATCCGCTTCATCGGTGGCAGCGCCCGTTGCTGCGAGCACGCGGCGCGCCGGATCGAGCAATAGGTCGCCGGCCGCGATCACGCCGCCGCCGATCACGAAGACCTCGGGCTCGAAGATGTTGGCGAAGCTGGTCAGGGCGACCCCGAGCCGCGAGCCGACCAGGTCGAAGACACCGCGCGCCGTGGCGTCGCCGCCCAGCGCCGCCTCGGTGACGACCTTGCCGTCGATCGTCTCGCCGTCGGCGAGCATCGCCCCCAGCGCCGAGTCCGGCTCGCGCTCGGCGGCCGCTCGCCCCTCGCGCCCAAGCGCCGTCCCGGAGGCAAGCGTCTCGACGCAGCCGCGCCCCGGGCAGTTGCCCTGGCAGGGCGGCCCGTCGGCCTCGATCACCGTGTGGCCCAGCTCGGCCCCGGCGCCGGTCGAGCCGCGGTAGATCTCGCCGCCGAGGATCAGGCCGCCGCCGATGCCGGTGCCGATCGTCAGCATCACCGCGTTTTCGGCGCCGCGGGCGGCGCCGTAGAGATGCTCGGCCAGGGCGGCGACGGTGGCGTCGTTGTCGACGAAGGCGGGCAGGCCGGTGCGCTCGCGGACCAGATCGCGGATCGGCAGGTTCTCCAGCGGCAGGTTGACCGCGGAGACCGCGATGCCCTTGTCGTGGTTGATCGTCGCCGGGATCGCCGAGCCCGACCGCGGCCACGCCCTCGCGGGCGGCATGCGCCTCGCCGATCTCGCGGACCAAAAGCTCGACCAGCTCGTCCTCGGTCTGCCCGGTCGAGGCCTCGCGGCTCTCCCAGAGCACCTTCGAGTCGGGGTCGAGGACGCCGAGCAGCATCTTCGTGCCGCCCAGGTCCACCCCGATGATTTCCCCTGCACTCACGCGAGGACTTCAGGCAGGGGTAGAGGCGGTCGACCGCGGGCATCGGCATGATTCCCGCAGTCTTTCATGGCCGACAATGGCGAGCAGCAGCCCTCCGGGCCGCCCGAGTACAAGGTCTACCGGTCCCGGAAGGGCCGCTTGTCAGGGTTGCGGTCCCCAGATCTCTCAGGACTCAGAGAGCGGACGCCGCGCGCGCCGAAGTGGTGGCGGCGCGACAAGGGCGAGAAGCCCGAGCGCACCGGGCCGCCGCGGCGCTGGACCGCCAAGCGGGTGCTCAAGTGGGTCGGGATCGCGGCGCTCGGCTGGATCCTGCTCAGCTTCCTCGCCTTCGCCGTCTCCGCCCAGCTGCAGTCGTTCAAGCTCTCCGGCGAAGCGAAGGACGCCCTGCACGGCAACCCCTTCCTGCTGCCCAGCGCCCAGACGATCCTCGTGCTCGGCACCGACGCGCGGCCGCCCGACACCAAGGGAACCCGGTGCGGCGCCCTCGCAGAAGTGCTTCGAACAGCAGGCCCACGGCGACGCCCCCCACGACGGCTGCGAAGACGGGCAGTTCCGCGCCGACACGCTGATGCTGATCCGCGCCGGCGGCGGCGCCTTCCGCAAACTCTCGATCCCGCGCGACAGCTACGCCGAAATCCCCGGCCAGAGCCCGCAGAAAATCAACGCCGCCTACGCCTTCGGCGGCGCCAAGGCCGCAGATCGAAGCGGTCGAAGGCTTCCTCAACATCCAGGTCGACCACGTCGCGATCGTCGACTTCACCGGCTTCGAAGACCTGATCGACGCGGTCGGCGGGGTCGAAGGTCAACGTCCCGCACAAGCTCTGCGCCGACATCTCCGGCGGCGCCGGCGGCGGCCAGGGCGGCGTGTCGCTGCGACTGGCCAAGGGCGAGAACACCCTCGACGGCGAAAAGGCGCTCGCCTACTCGCGGGTGCGCGAGCCGAGCGAATGCCCCGGCCCCGGCAAGAGCGCCTACTCGTTCGGCTACAACGACTTCGACCGCGCGCAGGCCCAGCAGCGCGTGATCAACGGGATCAAGGACCGCCTCACCGACCCGCTCCGCCTCCCCTACAACTTCATCCACGGCCCGATCATCGGCTGGGACGCGCCGAAGGCCTTCGTCAGCGACATGGGCTTCCTGACCATGCCGCAGCTGATCCTCTCCGCCGCGATCGGCGGCAGCGCCCCCACCGACGTGCTCTGCGCCGGCGCCCACTCGGGCTGCGACCCCGAAGGCCCGGAAGGCAGCGTCGTCGTGCCGGAGGCAACCCGGCGCCGCGCCGTCGACCGCCTGCTCAACGGCTAGTTCAGCGCCGAAGCGAGAGTTGACCCACCCAGAGTGGGGTCAACTCTTCAGTCGCTGGTGGTCGAGGCCTTGGGCTTGCTCTCGCCGGAGGACTTCGAGTCGCTCGACTTCGACTCGGAGCTCTTCGAATCGCTTGAGCCCTCGCCGGAGGGCTTCGACTCGCCCGACCCCTCGGAGGAACCGCCGTTGGCGGCGGCGCCCTTCTTCTTCTTGCCGTAGTCGGTGTTGTAGAAGCCCGAGCCCTTGAAGTGGACGGCGACGGGGTGCAGGACGCGCACGGCAGGAGCGCCGCACTCCTGGCACTCGGTCAGGGCCTCGTCGCTCATCTGCTGGATCACGTCGAAGACGTGCCCGTTCTCGCATTTGTACTCGTAGATCGGCATCGGGCGGGCGATTATCGCAGCCGGGCGCGGTGAAGTCGCCGCCAGGCACGCCCTGAGCGCGGCGCCTCTATACGGTTCTCCGATGGCAGCAGCCGAGGAGAAGCGCCCGACCGAGGTCTCGATGGAGGAGATCGTCGCCCTCTGCAAGCGGCGCGGCTTCGTCTTCCCCTCCTCGGAGATCTACGGCGGCCTCGGCTCGACCTACGACTACGGCCACTACGGCGTGCTGCTGAAGAACAACGTCAAGGCCGAGTGGTGGCGGGCGATGCTGCAGGAGCGCGATGACATCGTCGCCCTTGACTCGGCGATCCTCCAGCACCCGCGGGTCTGGGAGGCCTCGGGCCACCTCGAGGGCTTCACCGACCCGCTCGTCCAGTGCCTGGGCAAGTGCAAGAAGCGCTGGCGCGAGGACCACCTGCGCGAGGCGGTCGAAGCCGAGGGCGGCGACCCGAGCGCCGAGCTGCGCTGCCCGCGAGTGTGGCGGCGAGCTCTCCGAGCCGCGCCAGTTCAACCTGATGTTCGAGACCCACGTCGGCCCGGTCGCCGGCGAGGGCTCCGAGGTCTACCTGCGGCCCGAGACCGCCCAGGGCATCTTCATCAACTTCAAGAACGTGCTCAGCTTCGCCCGCAAGAAGCCGCCCTTCGGCATCGCCCAGATCGGCAAGTCCTTCCGCAACGAGATCACGCCGGGCAACTTCATCTTCCGCACCCGCGAGTTCGAGCAGATGGAGATGGAGTTCTTCGTCCCGCCCGCCGAAGCCGAGCGCTGGTACCGCGAGTGGATCGAGCTGCGCGAGCGCTGGTACACCGAGCTCGGCATCCGCCCCGACTTCCTCCGCGTCCGCCCCCACGACGCCGACGAGCTCTCCCACTACTCATCGGGCACCAGCGACGTCGAGTACCTCTTCCCGATCGGCTGGTCGGAGCTGGAGGGGATCGCCAACCGCGGCGACTTCGACCTCACCCAGCACGCCAAGTTCAGCGGCGAGAAGCTCGAGTACTTCGACCAGCAGAGCAAAGAGCGCTACGTCCCCCACGTGATCGAGCCGGCCGCCGGCGCCGACCGCGCCACCCTCGCCTTCCTCGTCGACGCCTACGAGGTCGAGGAGGTCGAGGGCCGCCAGCGCACCGTGCTGCGCCTCCACCCCCGCCTCGCCCCGAACAAGGTCGCCGTCCTCCCCCTCGTCTCCAAGGAGGGCATGCCGGAGAAGGCCCGCGAGATCTTCAAAGAGCTGCGCGCCCGCATGCCGGCCGAGTTCGACGAGGGCGGCTCGATCGGCAAGCGCTACCGCCGCCAGGACGAGATCGGCACCCCCTGGGGCATAACCGTCGACCACCAGACGATGGAAGACGACACCGTCACCCTGCGCGACCGCGACTCGCTGGAGCAAACGAGGGTCCCGATCGCCGGTCTTGCTGACGATCTGGCCGCCCGCCTAGCCCAGCCCTGGCGCAGCCCGAAGCTGGGCTAGCTTCGGGCTTCCGTCGGTGAGCGAATACCTAGGAGGCTCCTAGGAGGCTCGGTCCATCACCCGGGGTGCGATGCGCTGAGCTTCCCTGTCCTCGGCGATCCTCCGCTCGACGATCTCCTGGGCCGACTGACTCCCTGCGCGGGCCGCGCGATTCAACTCCTGCCAGAGTTCGCTAGTGGGGTCGATCTTGGCAGGGACGTGCTCGCGCTCGCCAACCGTGCAGTGCCAGCAAATGTCAGTGTTCTCGTCGTTGCGAAACCACTCGTGGCGGCCACAGTCCTTGTCGCCGGGTGGGAACAGATAAGCGAGAGGACAGGGTAGGTGCTCCCGAGCCCAAGTGCGAAATCGATATTGGGGCCAGCGAGCCATTCCTCGAGTGTAGGACTCAGTGGTTTTTTCGTTTCCGGCGGTTGCGGTTTTTTCGGGCCTTCTCCTCTGCCTGCGCCTTTCGGCGCTGAGCCTTGGAGATAGTCGGGTCGCGTGCGATTCTTGCGATTTCATGAGGAGTTTCGTCCTTGAACTCGGTGTGCCGCTGACGGCCTTTTCTCTTGCCCACCCACCGCTAAGGGCTGGATCCAACGAGGTTCTCCCCCTTCCCCTCGAAATCTTGCTGACTCAGCTGCCCTCGATCAGGCCGATCACGTTGCCCTCGGGGTCGGTGAACTGGCCGAGGACCATGCGGCCCATGATCGTCTCGGGGCCCATCACGCGGGTGCCGCCGAGGGACTCGGCCTTGCCCAGGGCCTCCTCGACGCTGGGGACTTCGACGTAGAAGGTGACGTGGCCGCCGTAGCCCTCCGGGCCCTGGCCGATGCCGCCGCCGAGGCCGATGCCTTCGGCGTTGCTGTTGGCCTCGCGGTCGACCAGGCCGTATTTCATCTCGTTGCTCGCGTCGACCTTCCAGTCGAAGAGCTCGGCGTAGTAGCTCTGCAGCTTCTCGCCGTCCTTGCCGACCACCTCGAAATGCACTACTGGCTGACCCATCTCGTCTCCTTGCGCTGGTTGGGGGCGTCGATCTTCTCGCATACCCGGAAACGAGTTGTGAAATCTCGATCCCCGATCAGTCGAGCTGAAGTGCGAACCGCAGCGCACCATCAAGGCGTGCAACGTCCTCAAATGAGAGCGTTCCTCGCCGCTTACCAAGCCGAGGCTTTGTAAGCGTGAGGAGGTTGTCGCAGTTGGCTGCACTCGCGTGCTCCAAGCCGTGCTCCGAGTTGAGCGGAACCTCACTGGCAATACCGCGCACCGTCGATGTGATCATCGCCACTGTCACCGTAGAGAGAACCGGAATCGCTACCTGACGGGTAACGACCAAGACGGGCCGAACCCCCAGATCCGGAATGTCAGCGTCGAAGATGTCCCCACGGTCGATGAGGCTCAATTCGACCCTCCCTCCTCTCGCCTGAATGCCTCGGCCAACAACTTTGCACCGGCCTCTCCCACAGCGGGATCGTCGGGGTATCGGGCGTAGGCCTCGCGATATTCCCGGGCGATCTTCTCCTCGCGTAGCTCGCCCAGCAGGCGGGTCAATGCTTGACGCACACCATCAGCGCGGCTCTCGAAGCTCCCCTCCTCAACCGCATCGTCCAGTGCTCGCAACTGATCGTCCGGTATGCGAATCGCAATTTGCTGTGTCATCCAATCAGCATACCGAGTTGGTATTGGCGCAATGAGCTGCTCCATGCGACCACGGTATGGACCAAGAATTCGCTCGTGGTGCGCAGAATGTGCCGAGCAGCGCGTGGAAGAGGCGGTCAAGTCGCCATGAAGCGTTCGACGTCCGCCGCGTCCGCATCGAGCGCAGCGGTCGCCTTCTTCGTGATCCGGCCGAGCGGCTCGATCGTGACCTTGCCGCGATTCAGCTTCCAGCTCGCCACCGCGCGGCCATCGACCATCGCGAAGGGGCGGAAGATGCCGTTGATGGTGACGAACTGAGTGTGGGGCGCAAGGATCGGGTCACGGGAGTTCCAGCCGAGCAGAACGGGATCGAAGGCGCCGAGCAGGCGCGGGGCGGGGATCTCGGCGACGGGCGGGTTGGCGGCGAGGTGGACCAAGCCGTCCTCGCGCTCAACCAGCTCCGAGGCGATCGCCGCCAGGCCGGCGCGAGCGTCGCGGAGGGGCAGTCCCGCCCACCTGGCCAGGTCGCGGTCGTCCGCCGGCGCGTGGCCGATCAGGTAGCGACGGGCCAGCTCGGCGAGAGCTTTGTCGCGGTTGACCGGCTCGGCCGAACCGAGCCAGTCGCTGACGAGGATGTAGGCGTGGTCGTTGCCCGCCATCGGCCCACGCACGGCGATGCCACGCAACGTTGCCAGGAAGAGCAGGTGAATCAGGGCCTGTCCCTCGTTCGGCACACCCGCTTTGTCAAGCCGCTCGCGCAACTGGTGGCGGGTCAGCGGGCCCTCCTTGGCGAGAGAGCGCTCGATCGTCTTCATGCCGCGCTCGGCGGCCTTGGGCTCCACCCCCTCCTGGCTGAGACGCCGCTTGGCGGAGGTGAGCAGCGGTGGCGTCGTCAGCGCGTGCAGCCACGGGTAATCCTCGCTGCGGACGAGGTGCAACGTGCCCCGGTTGAGCCAGGTGATCAGCAGCGAGCGCTCCTCGCTCAGCGCCCGGTCGACGTCGGCGGCGGTAAGTCCGTCGGTTCGAGCCCGCACCGCGAGCCGCGCCCCGCGGGGGTCCTGACCCTGCACCGCGAGCAGCCGCTCGGCAACAGAAGCCGCGTCAGGCAAGGACGGGCCGGACAGTCCCTGGGCGGTGAACCTCTCGGCGAAGATCGCGGATGTGGTCACGCCGGGATGATCGCGGGCCGAGCCGCTTGGCGCTATTCGACTTTGAGCAGGTCGATGACGAAAATCAGCGTTTCGTTCGGGCCGATGCTCGGTGGCGAGCCGGCCGGACCGTAGGCGAGGCTGGCGGGGAGCAGCAACTCGCGGCGGCCGCCGACCTTCATCCCTTCGACGCCTTTGTCCCAGCCTTTGATCACTTCGCCGGCGCCGAGGGTGAAGGGGAAAGGTTCGTTGCGGCTCCACGATGAATCGAATTCTTTTTCGCTGTCGAATCCGACCCCGACGTACTGGACCGTGACTTTGTCGCCGGATTTGGCGACCGGGCCGCTGCCTTCGACGATTTCCTTGTAGGCGAACTTCGTCGGCGAGACGCCTTTGGGCACGGTGACGACCGGCTTCTTACTCAAGTCGGTGTTAGCCGATTCGGCTGATTCGCTCGACGATGTCGAGTCGCTTGACCCGCTGGATTCGCTCGAGGAATCGCTGCTGCCGCCACAACCGGCGACGGCAATCGCCAAGGCGAGGCAGAGCGCGAGCATCAATGCAGGCAACTTCATAGAGCGGAGATCCTACGCAAGCCGGGCGATAGAGGCCGACCGCCTCAGCGCTTGCCGGAGATCGAGTCCCAGGCGCGGCGGAAGAAGCCGGGCTTGCCGCCGACGAGATCGGCCGGGTTGACCGAGACCGCACCGGGGTTGGCTCCGGGGGCCGGCAGGCTCGCAGCTTCCGAGGCGTCGATCTTGAGCACGACTCCACGCTCGTAGATCTCCCCCACCTCGGGCGCGTCGACGAAGCGGTGCCCGCCCGGCCCGGCGGTCGTGTCGAAAATGACCCCGTCGAACATGTCGAGCTTGGGCGCCGAGAGGACCTGAACGACCCGGCCCAGCTTCTCGCCGTCGCTCGAGTAGACCGGCACCCCTTTTGCCACCGCGAGATAGGAGCTTGGCTCTCCCAGGTTCTCCATCGAGCGGAGCATATCCAGGCCCGATGGCGGCCAGTCAGTTCCCCAGCGGACTATGCTCGCTGCGGTACTCGGGTTCTACAGAGGAGAAAGCGATGGCGATTGGACTACGACTTAAGTTTGAGGGCGGTACGCAAGACCAGTACGACGCGATGCACTCCCACATGGGCATCGACGCCAATCCGCCCGAGGGGCTGATCTTTCACGCGGCCGGGCCGATCGAGGGCGGCTGGGGCATCATCGACTTCTGGGAGTCACGCGATCACTTCGACCGCTTCCAGGCAGGGCGACTCGGCCCAGCGATCGGAGAGCTTGGAGACCGGGCCCCGCAAACCCCGCCGGACATCAAAGAGTTCCCGGTCCATCACCTGACCAAGCCGTAGGCACGGCACGCACGACGATGGGCCTCAACCTCGCATCGCTGCTGACCGAGAGCGCCGCGAAGGCGCCGGAGCTGCCGGCGATCCGCCTTGGTGACGCCGAGCTGAGCTATGGCGAGCTCGACGAGCGCAGCGCCCGCCTGGCGACTCTGTTGAGCGAGAAGGGCATCGGGCCCGGCGACCGCGTCGGCGTGATGCTGCCCAACGTCCCCGACTTCCCGGTCGCCTACTACGGGGTACTGCGGGCGGGCGCCATCGTCGTGCCGATGAACGTGCTGCTGAAGCGGCGCGAGATCGCCTTCTACCTCGAGGACTCCGGCGCCAAGCTGCTGCTTGCCTGGCACGGCTTCTGCGCTGAGGCTCGCGAGGGCGCGGCCGACGCCGGGGCGGAGCTGATCGAAGTCGAGCCGGCGAGCTTCGCCGCGACGCTGGCCGAGCAGGAGCCGGCAGAGGGACTACACGAGACCGAGGAGGACGACACCGCCGTCATCCTCTACACCTCGGGCACGACCGGCAAGCCCAAGGGCGCCGAGCTCACCCACCACAACCTCTTCCGCAACGCCGACGTCTCCAGCCGCACCACCTGCGAGATCGGCCAGGGCGACATCGTCCTCGGCGCCCTGCCGCTCTTTCACTCCTTCGGCCAGACCGTAGGCATGAACGCCTCGCTCAAGGTCGGCGCCTGCCTCACCCTGGTGGCGCGCTTCGATCCCGCCGAGGCGCTGGAAACCATGCAGCGCGACAAGGTCACCCACTTCTACGGCGTGCCGACGATGTACGGGGCGCTGTTGCACCACCCCGAGCGCGAGAGCTTCGACACCTCCTCGCTGCGCAACTGCATCACCGGCGGCGCCTCGATGCCGGTCGAGGTCCTGCACGGCTTCGAGCAGGCGTTCGGGGCGAAGGTGCTCGAGGGCTACGGCCTCTCGGAGACCTCCCCGGTCGCCTGCTCCAATCACCCCGACAAGGAGCGCAAGGCGGGCTCGATCGGCACCCCGATCGAAGGGGTCGAGATGCAGCTGGTCGACGAGGACGACAACCCCGTCGCCGAGGGCGAGGTCGGCGAGGTCGTGATCCGCGGCCACAACATCATGAAGGGCTACTGGCAACGCCCCGACGCGACCGCGGAGGCGATGCGCGGCGGCTGGTTCCACAGCGGCGACATGGCCCGCACCGACGAGGACGGCTACTTCTACATCGTCGACCGCAAGAAGGACCTGATCATCCGCGGCGGCTACAACGTCTACCCGCGCGAGGTCGAGGAGGTGCTCTACGAGCACCCGAAGATCCGCGAAGCGGCGGTCGTCGGCGTCCCCCACGACGAGTGGGGCGAGGAGATCGGCGCTGCCGTCGTCCTCCATGAGGACGAGGAGCTGTCGCCAGAGGAGATCAGCGCCTACGTCAAGGAGCGGATCGCCGCCTACAAGTACCCGCGGGTCGTCTGGTTCCTCGACGACCTGCCCAAGGGCCCCACCGGCAAGATCCTCAAGCGCGAGATCGAGCCGCTGGCACGAAGGCCGACCGCCGAGGGCTAGATTGACAGAACTTATCGGTTTTCACGGTAAGATCGATAAGTCTTGGTAAGTTCTATCTAGATGGACCCCATAGCTAACCCGTTCTCACCTGGCGCCGGAACCCCACCTCCGGCGTTTGTCGGGCGCGACGAGCTCGTAACGTCGTACCAAATCGCACTCGAACGCACCGTCAGAGGGCGCCCTGGCAAGAGCCTGATGCCCATTGGCCTCCGCGGCGTTGGAAAGACCGTCTTGTTGAATCGCTTCGTTGAGATGTCCGAAGACCAGGAGCTTGTTTCGGCCTTCATCGAGGCCCCTGAGACTGGCGGCTTCAAGCGCCTGCTTGCCGCCAAGCTGCGCTCAATCCTGATCACACTGGACCAAGGCTCCGTTTCCCATGCCGTGAAACGTGCCCTGGGGGCGCTGAGGTCATTCGCATACAACCTGCCTGATGGCTCGTCGATCTCCCTCAACGTCGACGCCCTCCTCGGTACTGCGGATTCCGGCGTGCTGGCCGAGGACGTGACGGACCTCCTCGTAGAGGCCGGACGGGCCGCTCAAGACCGCCGCCGTGGACTGCTGCTTGCCATCGACGAGGTGCAATACCTGACTGAGGAAGAGCTCGCTGCGCTCATCACCGCGGTTCATCGAACCGTCCAACTTCAGTTGCCGGTGATCTTGGTTGGAGCGGGACTGCCACAGCTGCCCGGGCTCGCCGGCAACGCGAAGTCCTATGCCGAGAGGCTTTTCAACTTCCCCGAGATAGGCTCCCTCGACGCGACAGACGCGAGGGAGGTTCTGGTCGCACCGGCGCGCGGGGAGGGGGTCGAGTTTGCAGACGATGCGCTGGACCGGCTACTCGACTTCACCCAGGGATACCCCTATTTCCTGCAGGAGTGGGGGTATCACGTTTGGAACGCTGCACCCGAGTCGCCGATCACCGTCGACAACGTGAATTCGGCAGCCAACCATGTCCAGACACAGCTAGATGAGAATTTTTTCCGAGTGCGAATGGACCGCCTTACGCCCGCGGAGAAGTCTTATCTCGGAGCCATGGCCGAACTGGGGGCAGGGCCCCACCGCTCAGGCGACATCGCAGGAAGACTTGGCGTCAAGGTGGAGAGCGTGGCCCCGAGACGATCAGGCCTGATCAAGAAGGGGATGATCTACAGCCCGTCCCACGGCGACACAGCCTTCACGGTCCCAATGTTCGATGATTTCCTCCGCCGATTTTCAAGCTAGTTGTCACTGTGTGATCGAGATCACCGGCGCCAAACTGGCTGACTGGCCAGTTTGGCGGTAACCTGCCGAGCAGCTGACCGCCGCACCCAGCAAAGGAGAGAGATGAGCGTCGCTTCGCAGAGCCTGATGGACAACGTCACCTACGAGGACCTCTACAAGCGCTGGGAGGGGGGCAACTGGAGCGCCTACGACATCGACCTCTCCGCCGACAAAGCCGGCTGGGACGGCCTCAGCGACATCCAGCGTCGCTCGGCGATGTGGATCTACTCGATGTTCTTCTACGGCGAGGACCGCGTCGCCGACACCCTCGCCCCCTACATCACCGCCGCCCCGACCGAGGAGCAGGCCTACTTCCTCGCCACCCAGCAGGTCGACGAGGTCCGCCACTCGGTCTTCTTCCACCGCTTCTTCAAGGAGGTGATCGGCGTCGGCGGCGACTCGATCCAGCAGACCCTCTCCTCCACCCTGCCCCAGCTCAACTGGGGCTACCGCGGCATCTTCGACCGCCTCGACGTGATGGCCGAGGAACTGCGCAAGGACCGCTCGCTGCCCAAGTACGCGCAGGCGATCACGCTCTACCACCTGATCGTCGAGGGCTCGCTCGCCCAGCCCGGCCAGCACTTCATCGAGGACTTCTTCGCCTCCGAGGACACGATGCCCGGCTTCAGCTCCGGCATGGCCAACGTCTCCCGCGACGAGCAGCGCCACATCGGCTTCGGCGTCAAGGTGCTCTCCGAACTGCTTGGCGAGGGCAGCCCGGCTGGGAGGAGAACAGGGCGGCGGTGATCGAGCTGCTGCGCGAAGTCCTGCCCTACGGCCCGGCCGTCTTCTACCCGCCCAACATGGACCGCGAGTACACCGAGTGCTACGGCTTCTCGCTCGAGGACATCTTCGCCTTCGGCCTCAAACTGATCCGCCAGCGTTGGCGCACGATCGGCTACCCGACCGAGGAGATGCCGCCCGGCGTCTTCCCCTTCGACCCCGAGGCATCGGCCGAGGAAGTCGCCGAGAACCAGGTCAAGCTGATGGATGGCCGGCATCCTCGGCCCGCCCGACTCCGTTCCGGAGTCCACACCCGAACTGCAGCGGCTCTACTTCGACGTGGTCAAGCGCGCCGCCAACTCCAAGGCCGCCAATGGCTCGCCGCTGGTCTACCAGTGGCGCTTCACCGACGCCGACCCCTGGCACCTGGTGATCGACAACGGCTCGACCCGGGCGGAACCGGGCGAAGCGCCGAACCCGACCGTGACGCTGGAGACGAGCTGGAAAGACTTCGTCGCCATCGGCAAGCCGGACGCCAACCCGCTGAAGATGGTCGCTCACCCGCCGCCTCCGCCCGCGCGGCTCGATCCGCGAGATCGCGCGGATGAGGAAGGTCTTCGGCTAGGAGATCGGTGGGCGGGCATCCGCCCAGGGCCGCTCGGCCTCGAGCTGAGCGGCCAGCGAGAGCAGGGTCGCCTCCTCGCCGGGGCGACCGATGATCTGGACGGCGAGCGGCATGCCGTCGTCGGCGAAGCCGGTTGGAACCGACATCGCCGGGTTGCCGAGGTGGTTCCAGGGCACGCAGTAGGGATAGAAGCGGCTCATGCCGAGAACGGTGCGCAGCGCGCCCTGGCCCTCCCAGCGGCGAATCGGCAGCGCGGTGCCGCCCATCACCGGGGTGATCAGAACGTCGAAGGAGTCGAAGAGGGCGTTGATCCGGGCGGCGTCGGCGTCGCGGCCGCGCAGTGCCCGCTCGAAGAGCGCGTCGGGGAGCGTGCTCCCAAGGCGGCCGAAACCGCGTGTGCGCCGTTCGAGTCGCTCGGGATGCGGCACTTCCGCGACGGTCTCGGCGACGCCGCGCAGGAAGCGCGGCGTGATGTTGTTGCCGATCTCCGCCCCATTCGGGGTCGCGCTGGGAGACCTCGTGGCCGAGCGAGCGCATCAGCTCAGCGGCGTCGGCGACCGCCTGCTTGACGTCATCCGACGACGGTCGGCGGCGCCGCGGCGCGGGGCGCCAGGGTCGAGTAGGCAACCCGCAGCTTGCCGGGGGCGGTTTTCGCCGACTCGACGAAGGGGCGATCGGGCGGCGGTGGCGCACCGGGCTCCAGCGAGCCGCCCGCGACGATGTCGAGCCAGAGCGCCGTGTCGAGCACGTTGCCTGCTGACGCAGCCGAGGACCGCGAGGCCGTTCCAGTCATCTCGATCGCGGGCGCAAACGAGACCCGTCCGCGCGACGGCTTGAGGCCGAAGAGCCCGCAGGAGGCGGCGGGGAGCCGGATCGAGCCGCCGCCGTCGCCGGCCGAGGCGATCGGGACCAGGCCGGCGGCGACCGCCGCCGCCGATCCCCCGCTCGAGCCGGCGGGGCTGCGCTGCAGGTTCCAGGGGTTGCGAGTGACGCCGTAGGTGGCCGACTCGGTGAAGCCGCAGATCGCCAGCTCGGGCAGCAGGGTGAGGCCGACGATGATCGCGCCCGCCTCGCGCAGGCGCCGCACCATCTCGCAGTCGGCGCTGGCCGGCTCGGTGAAGGCGTCGGTGCCGTGCAGGTTGACCTCGCCGGCGACGTCGACTTTCGTCCTTGATCGCGATCGGCACGCCGAGCAACGGCCGCTCGTCGCCCGCCTTGAGCCGCGCTTCCGCCTGCTCTGCTTCGAGCAGCGCCTTCTCACCCATCACCTTGCGGAAGGCGTTCAGCTGCGGATCGATGCGGGCGATCCGGTCGAGGCAGAGCTGGACCAGCTCGCGCGGCGAGACCTCCCCCGCCCGCACCATCTCCGCCTGCTTGCGCCGCTCCCGCAAATGCAAGGTCGTCGCTCATGCCGCCAGCCTACCCGCGAGCACCTTCCGGTGCGCTTTATCCCCGATATAGGGGGATAAAGCGCACCGGAAGCTCAGGCCTCGGCCGGCTCGGGCTCTGGCGCGCCGTGCTCGAAGCTGAGATCGGGCAGGGCTCGGTCTAGCCAGGAGGGCATCCACCAGTTCCAGCTGCCCAGCAGCTTCATCGCCGCCGGCACGAGGATCAGGCGGACCAGGGTCGCGTCGAGCGCGATCGCCACCGCGCAGCCGAGGCCGAGCTCCTTGATCGAGGGCACGCCGGTGAGCACGAAGACGGAGAAGACCGCGGTCATGATCAGCGCCGCCGAGGAGATCGTGCGGGCGCTGGTCGAGAGCCCTTCGGCGACGGCCCGCTCGTTGTCGCCGTGCTCGAGGTAGTGCTCGCGGATGCGCGACATCAGGAAGACCTCGTAGTCCATCGAGAGGCCGAAGACGATGGCGAAGATCAGCGGCACGTTGATCGTGTCCAG
Source organism: uncultured Solirubrobacterales bacterium (assembly GCA_963840565.1). Lineage (GTDB taxonomy): Bacteria > Actinomycetota > Thermoleophilia > Solirubrobacterales > 70-9 > VRUE01. The sequence goes on along the minus strand of CAWIZH010000006.1, from coordinate 302,317 downwards.
GGCGCCCTGGCTCTCGAAGCCGAGCAGGCTGGAGAACCAGCCCCACTGGAAGATCGCGACGAGGACGCCGAACGCCGCCCCGATCGAGAGCAGGTTCATCAGTACCGCCTTCAGCGGCAGCAGCAGCGAGCGCAGCATCACCATCAGCACCAGGTAGCTGAGCGCCAGCACGAAGAGGATGATCTTCCACATTGAGCCGCTGATCTGGGTGCGGGCGTCCTGGCTGCGGGCGGTTTCGCCGCCGACGTCGACGGTCGCGATCCGGACTCAGCTCGGTGCTCGGCACGACGTTGTCGCTGCAGCCGCGAGACCAGCGCGATCGTCGCGTCGGACTCGCTCGGGCGCTCGGCGTGGCCTGGATCAGGACATCGCTGCCAGCGAAGGCGGGTGGCGCGACGGCGCTGACGCCCGGCGTCGGCCTCGATCGTGCGAGTAAAGCTGGCCACGGCAGCGCGATCCGCGCGACTCGGCTGCGAGCCGCCAAACGTGGCGACCATCTGCACCGGGTCGGTGCCACCGCCGAGCTGCTGGGAGGCGAGTTCGTTGCCGACCCGCACGTCGCTGTCGGTGGGGAACTGCTTGAGCGCCTGGGTGCCGGTTTCGATCGAGAGCAGCGGGATCGCCAGGGTGAGCAGCACGGCGGAGACGCCGATCACGGCGCGCCATGGATGCGCCATCACCCGCGTCGTCCAGCGCACCCAGAAGGCCTCGCGGTCGGGCCGCTCGCCGCGGCGGCGGAAGACGCCGAGCACCTTGGCGACGATGCCGCCCGGCAGGACGCGGTCGCCGAGCATCGCGATCAGCGCCGGCAGCAATGTGACAGCGGTGAGGATCGAGACGGCGACCACGGTCATCGCCCCCAGCGCCATCGAGCGCAGCGCCTGGTTGTCGACCATCCAGAGGCCGGCCAGGGAGACGATCACGGCGAGGCCGGAGAAGGCCACCGCCAGCCCGGAAGTGGAGAGTGCCTGCGCCCGCGCCGCCTCGGGCTCGCGGCCTGCCGCCCGCTCCTCGCGGTAGCGGGCGAGGATGAACAGCGAGTAGTCGATCGCCACGCCGATCCCGATCATCGAGGCCATGTTGGTGACGAAGACCGAGGTCTCCATCTGCAGCGAGAGGAAGTAGATCAGCGCCCCGGTGACGATCACGCTGACGAAGCCGAGCACCAAGCGGCAGCGCGGCGGCGGCCAGCGAGCCGAAGACGACGAGCAGGATGATCGCGACGATCGGGAAGCCGCCGGCCTCGGCTTTGGAGAGGTCGCTTCTTCGAGAGCTCCTGCATCCCCGCCCAGATCGTCGGCTGCCCCGCCAGGTAGGTGGTGACCCCCGCGGTCGCGGTGCCGGGATCGAGGTCTTCGCGCAGGGTCGCGGCGGAGTCGATCTGGCGATCGGAGGACTGTTCGCTGTGCAGCGGCAGCATCGCCGTCCCCTTCTGCTGCAGGGAGACCTCGGCGCGGCGCGCCGTGGCCGGCGGCAGGGTCACTTCGTCGAGCTCCGCAACCGAGCGGCGCACGCGATCGACCGCGGCGGCGCGAGCGGCACGGCCGGCGCCGTCTTCGGCCTGCAGCAGCACCGCGATGCTGCCCGCCTTGGCGCCGAAGTCGTCCTTCGAGCGAGTCGCTTACCGCCTTCGACTCGCTGCCGGGTACGTCGAAGCCGCCACCGGTGAGGTGATCGGTCTGGTGCGAGGCGATCGGCAGGGCGAGGACCAGGACCACAACCCAGGCGGCCACGACCCAGCGGCGGCGACGGCCGAGGAACCCTGCAAGTTTGACCATGAACTCACGCATTGGCTGGTTGGCCAGCCTTTCGGACAAACGGCCAGCCGTCTGTGAAGGCCGTCACTCTGGACCGCTGGAGCGGCCCGCTACTCGTCGATCAGGAGGTAGCGCCCCGAAGCGGCGGCGACGGCGAGGCCGCCGCTGATGTCCCGCTCGGTGTCGGAGAGCGCCTGCAGGGCGAAGCCGTCGGCGATCGCGAAGAGGTAGGAGACGATCTCCTCGGCGTCGTGGCGCAGCTTCAGCACTCCCTCGCGCTCCTTCGCCCGCAGCACCTCGGCGACGTGGGAGCGGGTGCGCTCGAAGAGCTGGCCGACCTCGTGCTGAATTTCGGGGTTGCGGCGGCCGGCGCTGAAGAGCTCGTAGAGGAGCAGGAAGAAGGCCGGCTCGTTCTCGATCAGGTCGGTGAGGCTGGCGAGCAGGACGTCGACCACGTCATCGACCGTCTGCGCCTTGGCCAGCGGCTCGTCGAGCCGCGCCACGCGGATCTCGGCGTCGCGGCGCACCACCTCGACCAGCAGCCGCTCCTTGGTCCCGAAGTAGTAGTGGAGAAGGCCGCGGCTGACCCCGGCCTCGCGGGCGACGTGCTCGAAGGTGGAGCCCGCCGCGCCGCGCTTGGCGACGCTGAGGCGCATCGCATCGACGATGCGCTGCGCCTTCTCACCGCTCAGCTCACGCTGCTTGGTTGCCGCCTCCATCGGATCAGTCTATTACTGACTGAGGAGGCCCAAACGTCGGCAGGCAAGGACGCAGGGAGCGTGGCGTGCTTCGCACGCGAGCGACTGAGGACGCCGCCTGCCGGCGCTTGGGACCCTCAGGAGCCGTTGATGGAGGTCGTGCTGGTGTACTCGAACTCCTCCTCGGCGCCGAAGAGAGCGTCGAGCACGGTCTTGCGGGCGTCCTCGCTGACGATCAGGGCAACGACGGCGCCGACGATGGCGAGCAGGACGAGGCGGCCGAGGCGGCTCTTCTTGCGCTTCTTCGGCGCCCGCAGCCGCTCGGAGACGTCGCGCAGGTTCTCGGCGGCGGTGTGCAGGTCACGCTGCACCTTCTTGTCGCTGGTGACCGCCTTGACCGCGCTGCCGTTGCTGGTCGCCCGGCCGTAGGCGCCCTTCGCCGCTTCGAAAGCGTTCTTGAGGCTGTCGCGCAGCTCTTCGTCCTCGACGAGACGCTGCACGTAGGGGTTCTCGCGTGCGGTCGAATAAAGGTCGGCGGCCTGGGTCGCCTTGGTCTTGCTCATGCCTTCTCCTCGCTGGTATCTCCGGGGACGGTCAGGATAACTCGCATCGTTGGGCGAGGTCAGCCCGGTCCTATGCCGTCGAGCAGTACCCCGTTGCTGCGGAAGCCAAGCTCGGCGTCGCGGATCGTCCGCAGCCGCAGCGGCTCCAGGCCCGGTCCGAGCGTGGGCGTAGCGGCGCACGTAGAGGCGGCCGACCTGCTCGTAGCCGGCCTGGCGAAAGCCCGGCCCGAGCAGCTTGGCCGGAGGCGGCGGCGCCGGGCCGTCGGAGATGAAGTCGACTTCACCGACCCACCAGCGGAAGCCGTCGGAGGGCTGGACCTGGATCGAGCCGGTCGAGAGGTAGTAGCGCAGCGAGGCCTCACCCAGGGTCCAGGTGACCATCGCCCGCGGCTCTGTCGGTTCGCCGATCGCGGCGGCGACGGCGCCCCAGTCGGGCCGCTGCAGTGCCGGAGAAATGCTGGCCCAGACCGAGAAGCCGAGCGAGTAGGCGACCAGCGCCGCGGCGAGGATCGTGCCGCTGCGGCGGGCGCGGCGCAGGGTGAAGCCGACCGCCGCGGCAACCAGCAGCGGCACCAGGGCCGGCAGCAGGTTGCGGGCGAGGACGTAGTCCTTGCCCGGGTCGAGCAGGCCGAGGGCGACCGGCACGACCACCGTCACCGCGGCGAGGACGAGCGGGATGCCCGCCGCACGGCGCTCGCGCCGCTCGCCGCGCATCAGCACCAAGACCAGCGCCGCGACGACGAGCAGACAGGGGACGACGGCCAGCAGCGGATGCTCGGGCCGGGCGATGATGTCGCCGGTCTCGCCCAGCATGAAGGTGAGGCCGGTCTCCCAGATCCGGTGGCCGAGGCTGAAGTTGCCGATCCACTCGGCGTGGCCGATCGACATCTGGTGGACCGCCAGCGGCGCCAGCAGCAGGCCGGCCGCGGCGAGGATCCCGAGGCCCGGGCGCCGTCTCCCGGCCCCGCCGGCGCAGCAGCCAGAGCGCCTCGGCGGCGATCGGGAAGGCGGCGAAGTAGTGGGTGGCGAGGGCCAGCGCCGAGGCGATTCCCCAGGCGATCGAAGTCGCGGCGGCGGCCCCGGTCCAGCGCCCGCACGAAGTAGAGCAGCGAGAGCGCGGTGAGCAGGGCGAAGAGCGCGTAGGCGCGCGCCTCCTGCGAGTACCAGACCAGCATCGGGTTGACCGCGACCAGCGCCGCGGCGACGATCCCGGCGCGGCGCCTGCTCAGCTGCGCGCCGAGCGGGTAGGCGACGGGCACGGTGGCGACCCCGGCCAGGGCCGAGACCGAGCGCAGGCCGGCCTCGCCGGTGCCGGTCACCTGGGTCCAGAGCCAGGCCAGGGCGTAGTAGAGCGGCGGCGCCGACTCGCTGAAGCCGACCGCGTCCATCGCGTGCCAGAAGCCGTCGCGGAGGATGCGACTGGCGGTGACGATCTCGTCGTGGTGGTAGCTCTGCACACCCAGGGTCGCGAAGCGCAGCGCCGCGGCGACGACGGTCAGGCCGGCGACGATCCAGAAGGTGCGCGAGCGCGAGCGCACCGCCTCGCCGACCGCCTCCAGATACGTCGACAGGCTGCCCCTGCCCAGCGCCCCAGCGGCCTCCATCGTGGTTAGGCGAGCGCCGCTTCGATCGCCTTGGAGACCTCGCCCACGTAGACGAACTCCAACTCGCTGCGCTCGTGCTCGGGGATCTCGGCCACGTCGCCCTCGTTTCGCTCCGGCACCAGCACCCGCTTGATCCCGGCCCGCTGCGCCGCCAGCGACTTCTCCTTCAAGCCGCCGATCGGCAGCACCTGGCCGGTCAGCGTCACCTCGCCGGTCATCGCCACATCGTTGCGAACCGGTCGGCCGCTAACCAGCGAAGAGAGCGCCACCGTCATCGCCACGCCCGCCGAGGGGCCGTCCTTGGGCACGGCGCCGGCCGGCACGTGGATGTGGATGTCGTGCTTGGCGAACCATTCCTCGCCGAGGTCGGGGGCCACCTCGCGCCAGTGGCCGCGGATGTAGGAGAGCGCCGCCTGCGCCGACTCCTTCATCACGTCGCCGAGCTGGCCGGTGATCGTCAGCGAGCCGGAGCCGGGCATCGAGGTCGCCTCGATGAAGAGCACGTCGCCGCCGGTCGGGGTCCAGGCGAGGCCGGTGGCCACGCCCGGGACCTTGGTGCGGCGGCGCTGCTCGGCGAAGACGCGGCGGCGGCCGAGCAGCTCGCGCGCGCGTTTGGCCGAGATCCGCTCCTTGCCCTTTGCCTTGCCCTCGGCGACTTTGCGCGCGACTTTGCGGCAGATCGTGCCGATCTGCCGCTCCAGGTTGCGCACGCCGGCCTCGCGCGTGTACTCGTCGATGATCGCCGCCAGCGCCGGATCGGCGAACTCGATCTGCGATGCCTTCAGGCCGTTGGCTTTGATCTGGCGCGGAACGAGGTAGCGGCGGGCGATGTGCTTCTTCTCTTCCTGCGTGTAGCCGGCCAGTTCGATCGTCTCCATCCGGTCCTGCAGCGGGCCGGGGATCGTGTCGAGGACGTTGGCGGTGGCGATGAAGAGCACTTCGGAGAGGTCGAACTCGAGGTCGAGGTAGTGGTCGCGGAAGGAGTCGTTCTGGGCCGGGTCGAGCACCTCGAGCATCGCCGAGGCGGGGTCGCCGCGGAAATCGGCGCCCATCTTGTCGATCTCGTCGATCATGAAGACGGGGTTGCGCGAGCCGGCGTCGCGCAGGGCGCGGACGATCGCGCCGGGCAGGGCGCCGATGTAGGTGCGGCGGTGGCCGCGGATCTCCGCCTCGTCGCGGACGCCGCCGACCGAGATCCGCTCGAACTCGCGGCCGAGCGCTTTGGCGATCGAGCGGCCGAGGCTGGTCTTGCCGACGCCGGGGGGCCCGACGAAGCAGAGGATCGGCCCGGGCGAGTCCGGTTTCAGCTTGCGCACCGCCAGGTACTCGAGGATCCGGTCCTTGACTTTCTCGAGGTCGTAGTGATCGGCGTCGAGCACCTCGCGGGCGTGGGCGATGTCGAGGTTGTCCTCGGTCTCGGCCGCCCAGGGCAGCTCCACCAGCCACTCGAGGTAGGTGCGGATGACGCCGTGCTCGGCTGCCGCCGGCGGCAGCTTCTCCAGCCGCGAGAGCTCGCGGTCGGCCGCCTTCTGGGCGTGCTCGGGAAGTTTTGCCGCCTCGATTTTCTCGCGCAGTTCGTTGACTTCCGCCTGCTGCTCGTCGCCCTCGCCGAGCTCGTCCTGAATCGCTTTCATCTGTTGGCGGAGGAAAAACTCGCGCTGCCCCTTGTCGATCTCGGACTCGACCTGCGACTGGATCTGGCTGCCGAGCTGTACGACCTCGAGCTCGCGGACAAGGACCTGGGAAAGGTGACGAAGGCGGGCCACGACGTCCAGCTCCTCGAGCAGCTCCTGCTTCTCCTCGGTCGAGATACGCAGGGCGCCGGCGATCAGGTGGGCAAGCGCCGCCGGGTCGTCGAGGTTGGCGACCGCCATCTGCAGCTCCTCGGGCAAGTAGGGGATCTGCTCGATGATCTGCGAGAAGGTGCGCTGCACGTTGCGGGTCAGCGCCTCGAGCTCCGGCCCCTCCTCGATCGCGTCGGGCAACTCGGCGATCCGCGCGACGAGGTAGGGCTGCTCGGCGACGTAGGGGCCGAGGCGCACCCGCTGGGTGCCCTGGACGAGGACGCGCAGGGTGCCATCGGGCACCTTGAGCATGCGGGCAACCACGCCGACGACGCCGACGTCGTAGAGATCGTCGGGCCCGGGCTCCTCGTTCTCGGGGTCGCGGGCGGCGACCATCGCCAGCATCCGGTTGGCACCGAGCACATCGTCGACCAGCTTGATCGAGCGCTCCTGTCCGACCGCCAACGGGGTCAGCGTTTCGGGAAAGGTGACCGTCTCGCGCAATGGCAGAACCGGCAGCGCGTCGGGCAGCGGCTCGTTGGCGCGGATGGCGTTCTCGGCGTCGAGCGAATCGACCACCTCGAGCACCGGGCTGCCCTCCATCAGTGCCGCCTCTCAGGGATCGGCACTACTCCCTCCCGATCGGAACCCGGCGCGTGGACTCGGCCGGATCGCGAAGCGGCAACTCGATCCGCAGCACCCCATCCTCGTAAGTGGCCTTGGCGCGCTCCGCGTCAACGTCGACCTGCAGCTCGACAACACGCCGGAACGGCCCAGAGGGAATCTCGACCTGCTGGTAGACCCGCCCCTCGGTCTCCTGCACCGGCCGCTCGCCCATGATCGCCAGCTGCCTGCCGGACACCTCTATCCCAACGTCCGAAAGCTCTACCCCCGCCAGATCGACCTTGACTACGGCCTGCTGCGGGTCCCCGCAGTAATAGACGTCCACATTCGGGGTAAAACCCCTGCTCCGCTTGCTGACGTACGTGGTCCGTGCCCACGCATAAAGATCCCGCTCCGGCATGGGTCAAAACATAGCCAGACGCGGCTACTCGCGGGGGGTGGCACGGATTTGGGGGACCATCCTGAGGAGCTACTGCACCGCAGGGATGGTGGTTCCAAATCCGTGACAGGACCCGCCGCGCCTACAGCTTCAGGCTGCTTGAGAGGCCCACCGAGGCGGTCGCATCAAGAGCACGGGCTGCCTCGGAGGCACCAGCCCCTCGGGGCGGTTCGGCCGGAACGTCGTGCAGGGCTCCTCCAGCTCCAGCGAGCAAAGCAGGTTCTTGCGGAAGTAACAGTCGTCGCAGGTCGGCGGCTTTGGCTTGCGGGGCACGACGCGCATACTGCCACCGTCGTGCGTGTCTCGTGACTGGCATTCCCGCAAAGCGCAACGTCTTTGACACAGTCTCGTCACATCTTCCCCGCGTCTTGCGGATGCCGGGAGTTGCCGCCGCTACCATTGCCGCTGGATGGACTCCTCCAGCCGGACCGACAAGCTCTCCGCCTCCCCCCGCTGTTCGAGAGCGACTTCCTCAACTTCTTCTCGCGGGTGCACCCCGCGGTGCCGGCGATCGTCTTCGTGCCGGTCGTGGTCGCGGTCGAGTGGCTCGGCGCCAGCGGCGGCTACGCCGCCTGGCAGCTGCTCGGGCTCAGCCTCGGCGGGGTCGGCATCTGGACCCTGACCGAGTACTGGCTGCACCGGCTCATCTTCCACTGGGAGCCCGACAACTCCTTCGGGCGCCGCATGCATTTCATCATCCACGGCATCCACCACGACCACCCGAATGACAAGCTGCGCCTGGTGATGCCGCCCGCCGTGGCGATCCCCCTCGCCGCCCTCTTCCTCTTCGCCTTCACCCTGCTCTTCGGCACCCCGGCGGCCTACCCGCTCTTCGGTGGCTTCATCGCCGGCTACCTCTTCTACGACTACACGCACTACTACGTGCACCACTTCGTGCCCAAATCCGAGTTCGGCAAGCGCCTGCGCGAGCAGCACATGCGCCATCACTTCCAGGACCACCGCTTCGGCTACGGCGTCTCCTCGCCGATCTGGGACGTCGTCTTCCGCACCCTGCCGCGCAGGCGTCGCAGCTAGACGGGCAGTGGTAGGGGTGGCGGGTGCGCCTCTGCGGGAATTGACGCCCCAAGAGCTCCGCTCTTGGGGCGAATGAGGTGCGCGGGCTCCGCCCGCGCAGATATCGGATTGCATTTCCGCCGCTTCGCGACATTCCCGCAGAGGCGCACCCGCCACCCCCTCTCGAAGCCCCCGAAGCTTCTAAGGAGCCCGCTCGAAGCGCCAACCCCGCCCGAAGCTTTCCCAAGCTTTGGTTTCGCAACGCTGTCTTCGTAGCTTCTGGTTCGCGCTTCGCCTTCGAAGCTTCGTCTCTATAGAGCGTGTGGAGAGAGGAGCTTGGTCCTCCCACCTACGGACTAGATCAGAGTCGGCATCTAAGCCACCCGCAGGGCGATCTCGAGCTCGAAGCGGGCGTCCGGGTCGTCCAACTGGTCGCCGAACAGCTCCCGCAGGCGGGCGACGCGATAGCGCGCAGTCTGCGGGTGGACGTGCAGCGCCGCGGCCATCGCCACCGAGTTGCCACCGTGACGGACGTAGGCAAGCGCCGTCTCCCGCATCCGCTCGCGGGCCTTCACCGTGAGCGAGTCGAGCGGCGCCAGCCGGCGGGCGGCGATCCTGCCGACCAGGGCGCTGCCCTCGAACAGCAGCAGGCCGGCGAGGTGCTCCTCGGCGCGAACCAGGCCATCGGATGAAATCGCGCCGGCCTCCAGGGCCCCCAGCGCCATCTTCGCCAGCTCCCAGGAATCGCGCAGCAGCGCCGGCTCGCACGGCGGGCCGAGCACTACCGCCCTGCCGGCCGCGGCGCGCTCGACGCCTGTGCCGCGTCCCGGCCCGTCGGGATCGGGCAGAAACACGCAGCCGACCTCGTCGATCTGCGTCACAAGGCAGTCGGCGGGCAGACGATGCGCAAGCCGTCCCAGCTCCGACTCGGTGCAGGCAAGGGGAGCGACCTTGCGGGGGATCCTCCATCCTGCGGCCCGCGCTGCAGCGCGTATGTCGGCGGCTTCGACAGGCGGCTCGTGGACCAACAGCGAAGCAAGCTCCCGTCGGCGGCGCCCCCGCAGGTCCTCGCTCTCGGACTGCGCCGCCGCGTAGCCGTCGACTGAGTCGGCCGAGAGCTCGTCGATATAGGCGAAGATCGACTCGGCAAGCAGGGCGAGAACCTCGGGGTCGAGCTTTGCCCGGCGCCCGGCAAGGGCGATTCGACGCCAGGCGACGCGGGCGCCAAGGCGATAGGCCGCCTGCAGGGAATCGAGCGTCCGCCCTTGGCGCAGCTCGCCGCGACCGAGGGCGACGTAGACCTCGCGGCCCAGCTCACGACCAGTGTCCGGATCGCGGATCAGCGAGACGAACTGGCTCAGCGCCTCGGCGACACCGGTGCGAATGCCGCGGCCGAATTTCCCCTCCAGCGGTCGTTCGTACTCGGGCACCTCGCGGGCGATCGTCTCGAGGATCTCCTCGGTGACGGCATCGAGCTCGGGCTCGATCAGGTCGGCGACTGCGGGTGAAAGCTGGCGCCAGGGCTCAGAATCGACAGAACTTATCATCTAGATGACAGAAATTAGCATTAAATATTGTCATGTCGCCTAACTCTTATGGCCCAACAGCACGTAACTTGCCCGGCGATGGGCGAAATGACCAAAATCGAGAAGTTCGCCAACCTCGGCGCCGTGGTCCTTCCCTTCGTCGCCACCCTGGCTGCGATCGTGCTGCTCTGGAACCGGCTCGTCAGCGCCCGGGACCTGGAGATAGCCGCGGTCATGTACCTGCTGACCGCGATCGGGATCACGGTCGGCTTTCACCGCCTGCTCACCCATCGTTCCTTCCAAACCTCGAAGCGGGCCGAGTACACATTCGCCGTGCTCGGCTCGATGGCGGTGCAGGGGCCGGCGATCTCCTGGGTCGCCGACCACCGCAAGCATCACGCCCACACCGACGAAGAGGGCGACCCACACAGCCCACACGTCGGTCACGACGGGGGCTTGCGCGGAGTCCTGGCCGGCTTGTGGCACGCCCACTCAGGTTGGCTTATGTCCACTCAGGGTCGGGCTGACTGGAAGCGATACGCGGCGGATCTATACGAGGACCGCGGCATGCGCACGATCTCGCGCCAGTTCGTCCCCCTTGTACTCGCCAGCCTGGCGATACCGGCCCTCGCCGGCTACGCCGTCAGTGGCACGCTCGCCGGGGCAGCAACCGGACTGCTCTGGGGCGGACTGGTGCGAATTTTCTTCGTTCACCACGTGACCTGGAGCGTCAACTCGGTATGCCACTATTTCGGTACGCGCCGGTTTGACACTGATGACCGTTCGACCAATGTCTTCTGGCTGGCGCTGCCATCCCTGGGTGAGTCCTGGCATCACAACCACCACGCGTTCCCGCGCTCTGCAGTGCACGGGCTGCGCCGTTGGGAGATAGACCCATCCGCTTTGATAATTGGTGCAATGGAGAAGGTCGGACTTGCCTGGAATGTGGTGCGCATCTCACCCGAGCGCCAGGCTCAGCGCACCGCCTGACTGGCGCTTTGCTCTGCTTACCTTCATCCAAATGGCCAGAGTGACTGGCGTGCATTTGACTATATGAATAGTCACTGTCACTGTGACTGTGCGACACTCCGGGTAGCTGACGACCCGGGAGGCAAAAGTCTCACGGGATGAAAGGAAGGAAATGCCTAGCACCAGCAACGTACTCGACGAGGCTCTGAACCTGGTCAAGAAGCGGCTTGCCGAGCTTGACGAGGAGCGTCAGCGTCTTGAGCGCGCCCTCGCAGAGCTTGGTGGCACCGTTACTCGCCGCCCAGGTCGACCCCCGGGCTCCGGAAAACGTGGGCCCGGTCGCCCTCGCAAAACTGCACCCGCAGCTGCATCCGCACCTGCGTCTGGCTCAACGTCAACCGCTGCTCCACGCCGCCGGCGTCGCCGCCGCGGCGGCACCCGCGCCGATCAGGCAGTTGCCTTGGTCGAGCAGAATCCGGGTATCTCCGCGTCGGAGATCGCCAAGCAGATGAAAATCAAACCCAACTATCTCTACCGAGTCCTCGGTGAAATGGAGAAAGAGGGTCGGGTGACGAAGAAGGGGCGCGAGTACCACCCCGCCTAGCGTCAACCCTGTGCTTTGAAAAGGCCGGCCCAGATGGGCCGGCCTTTTCATTGCCTAATTCGTGCTCAGACGAGGCCGAGCTTGGCGACCGCGTCGCGCTCCTCGCGCAGCTCGGCGGCGCTGGCGTCGATGCGCGCGCGGGAGAACTCCGGCACCTCGAGCGCCCTCGACGATTGACCACTCGCCATCACTGCACGCACAGGGGAAGCCGGCGACGATCCCCTCTTCGACGCCGTAGGAGCCGTCGGCGGGAACGCCCATCGAGACCCAGTCACCCTCAGGCGTACCCAGCACCCAGTCGTGTACGTGGTCGATCGCCGCGTTTGCCGCCGAGGCGGCGCTGGAAGCACCACGCGCCTCGATGATCGCGGCGCCGCGTTTAGCGACCCGCGGAATGAACTCATCGGCAATCCACGCCTGATCGTCGACCGCGTCCCAGGCACTCTCGCCGTTCACCCGGGCGTTGACCAGGTCGGGGTACTGGGTGGTCGAGTGATTGCCCCAGACCGTCATCTTGGTGACGTCGGTGACCTGCTTGCCCAGCTTGTTGGCCAACTGGGCGATCGCCCGGTTGTGATCGAGGCGCATCATCGCGGTGAAGCGCTCGCGGGGTACGCCGTCGGCGTTGGACATCGCGATCAGGCAGTTGGTGTTGGCCGGGTTGCCGACCACGAGCACCCGCACGTCATCGGCGGCACCGGCGGCGATCGCTTCACCCTGCGGCTTGAAGATTCCACCGTTGGCCTCGAGCAGGTCCGAGCGCTCCATGCCGGGACCGCGCGGCCGCGCTCCAACCAGCAGGCCGACGTTGCAGCCGTCGAACGCCTGCTTGGGGTCGTCGAAGATGTCGATCTTGCGCAGCAGCGGGAAGGCGCAGTCGTCGAGCTCCATCGCGGTGCCCTCGGCGGCCTTGACCGCGTCGGGGATCTCGAGCAGGCTCAACTCGACCGGCGTGTCGGGGCCGAGCATCTGACCGCTGGCGATGCGGAACAGCAGCGCGTAGCCGATTTGCCCAGCGGCGCCGGTAACGGTGACTTTCACGGGGGTGCTCACGGAATCTCCATCTCCTGGATTCGTGGTTTTCGAAGAGCTATGCCATCGCCTGCTGCAGGCCCTCGTCGATCGAGGCGAGGAACTCCTGCGTGGTCTGGAACTCCTGGTCAGGACCGACCAGCAGGGCGAGGTCCTTGGTCATGCTGACCGCTTTCCACCGTCTCCACACAGACGCGCTCCAGCGTCTCGGCGAAGTGGGAAACCTCAGGGGTGTCGTCAAGGCGCCCGCGAGCGGCGAGCCCGCGCGTCCAGGCGAAGATCGAGGCGATTGGGTTGGTCGAGGTCGGCTTGCCCTGCTGGTGCTGGCGGTAGTGACGGGTGACCGTGCCGTGTGCTGCCTCGGCCTCGACCGTCTTGCCGTCGGGGCTCATCAGCACGCTGGTCATCAGGCCCAGCGATCCGAACCCCTGGGCGACGGTGTCCGACTGCACGTCGCCGTCGTAGTTCTTGCAGGCCCAGACGTAGCCGCCCTCCCACTTCATCGCCGCCGCCACCATGTCGTCGATCAGGCGGTGTTCATAGGTGATTCCCGCGGCCTCGAAGTCAGCCTTGAACTCATCCTCGTAGACCTCGGCGAAGAGGTCCTTGAAGCGGCCGTCGTAGCGCTTCAGGATCGTGTTCTTGGTCGAGAGGTAGACCGGGTAGCCGCGGTTCAGCCCGTAACGCATCGACGCTCGTGCAAAGTCGCGAATCGAGTCGTCGAGGTTGTACATCGCCATCGCGATACCCGCCGCCGGGGAAGTCATAGACGTCGAGCTCGACCGGCTCGCGAGCCGTCCTTGGGTGTGTAAGTGAGGGTCAGCGTGCCCTCGCCCGGCACGACCATGTCGGTTGCGCGGTACTGGTCGCCGAAAGCGTGGCGGCCGATCACGATCGGCTTGGTCCAGCCGGGCACGAGCCGTGGGCACGTTGGAGATCACGATCGGCTCGCGGAAGATGACGCCGCCGAGGATGTTGCGGATCGTCCCGTTCGGCGAGCGGTACATATCGGCCAGGCCGAACTCCTCGACGCGCGCCTCGTCGGGGGTGATCGTCGCGCACTTGACGCCGACGCCGTGCTGCTTGATCGCGTTCGCGGCGTCGACCGTGATCTGGTCGCGGCTGGCGTCGCGACTCTCGATCCCGAGGTCGAAATAGACGAGCTCGATATCGAGGTAGGGCAGGATCAGCTGGTCCTTGATGAAGGCCCAGATGATCCGGGTCATCTCGTCGCCGTCGAGCTCGACGATCGGGTTCTTGACTGAGATTTTCTGCATGCGCGCGGCGATGCTACCGATGGGCTGGCACAATCAGGTCCATGGCCACCGTCGAGCGGCGCAACGCCGCTACCCACGAGGTCTTCAACCAGCCGCCGCCGCTGGAGGACTACAACCCCTTCGACGCCGACCGGCCGCTGAGCGAGGCGCTGCGCCGCGAGGGCGCCGAGTGGGCCGAGGACCGCGCCCGCGAGCTGGGCGCGATCTGCGGCTCCCACCAGACGATCCGCTGGGGCTTCGAGGCCAACGAGCGCAAGCCGCAGCTGCGCACCCACGACCGCTACGGCAACCGCATCGACGAGGTCGAGTTCGACAGCTCCTGGCACGAGCTGATGCGGATCGGCGTCGGCAACGGCCTGCACGCGATGCCCTGGCGCGAACCCGGCCCCGGCGCCCACGTCGCCCGCGCCGCGACCTTCATGCTGCTGATGCAGGCCGAGAGCGGCGTCGGCTGCCCGATCTCGATGACCTACTCGGCGATCCCGGCGCTGCGCAAGCAGCCCGAGCTCGCCGCCGAGTGGGAGGAGCGCTTCCTCTCGCTCGACTACGACGAGCGCTCGCTGCCGGCCGAGCGCAAGAGCGGCGCCCTCTGCGGGATGGCGATGACCGAGAAGCAGGGCGGCTCCGACGTGCGCGCCAACACCACCACCGCGACGCCGCTGAACGGCGGCGGTCCGGGAGCCGAGTACGAGATCGTCGGCCACAAGTGGTTCTGCTCGGCGCCGATGTGCGACGCCTTCCTCGTCCTCGCCCAGACCGAGTCGGGGATCTCCTGCTTCCTGATGCCGCGCTGGACCCCCGACGGCGAGCGCAACGCCTTCCACATCCAGCGGCTCAAGGACAAGCTCGGCAACCGCTCCAACGCCTCCAGCGAGGTCGAGTTCCGCGGTGCCTGGGCGCGCATGATCGGCGAGGAGGGCCGCGGCGTGCCGACGATCATCGAGATGGTCAACCACACCCGGCTCGACTGCGTGATCGGCGCCGCCACCGGCTACCGCGCCGGCGTCGTGCAGGCGCTCAACCACGCCGCCCACCGCTCCGCCTTCGGCGCCGAGCTGATCGAGCAGCCGCTGATGCAAAACGTGCTCGCCGACCTCGCTGTCGAGTCGGAGGCCGCCACGGTGGCGGCGATGCGCCTGGCCCGCTCCTACGACGAGGTGGCAGCCGGCGACGACGAGGCAACCGAGTTCCGCCGCCTCGCCAACCCGGTCCTCAAGTACTGGCTCTGCAAGCGCGCCCCCTCGCACGCGGTCGAGTGCCTCGAGTGCCTCGGCGGCAACGGCTACGTCGAGGAGTCGGGCATGCCCCGCCTCTATCGCGAGGCCCCGCTGGCCTCGATCTGGGAGGGCTCGGGCAACGTCCAGTGCCTCGACGTGCTGCGGGCGATGGTCAAGAACCCGGCCTCCGTCGACGCCTTCTTCGCCGAGGTCCTGGAGGGCGCCGGCGCCGAACCCAAGCTCGACGCCTACGTCTCATCGCTCAAGGACGAGATACCTGGCGACATAGAGACGATCCAGCATCGCGCCCGTCGCATCGTCGAGAAGATGGCTGTCGCCCTGCAGGCCTCGCTCCTCGTTCGCTACGGAGACCCAGCGGTCGCCGACGCCTTCTGCGCCTCGCGCCTCTCGGGCGACTGGGGCCACGCCTTCGGAACGCTGCCGGCGGGCACCGACTTCGGCCGCATCATCGAGCGGCACCGTCCTTCTTAGCCGAGTCTCGCAACGCTCGCCCGACCTGCTCGACCGTGATCACGCCCGAGAGGCGGCCGTCGACGTCAACCGCCATCACGGCGCCGAAGCGGCGCAGGGCGGCGTTTGCCAGTAGCGAGTCGAGCGGGGCGTCGTCGCGAACCTGGAAGGTGCCGTCGTCGTGCTCGAGCAGGTCGGCGACGTGCGAGGTGGCGCGGGAGGTCTCGGGGACCTCGTCGGCTTTGTCGCGGACAACCAGGCCGAGGAACTTGTAGGCCGCGTCGACCACCGGGAACCAGGGCCAGCGGTAGCGCAAGAAGTACTCGTCCAGCGCCTGCTCGACGCTGATCTCGCCCGGGATCGCCACCGGTTCGCGGTCCATCACGTCGGCCACCGAGAGGTTGCTGATTTTGCCGGTGACCGCGGTCTGCATCGAGGCCGCGCGGGCGGAGCCGTTGATCACCATCCCGATCAAGGCCAGCCAGATGCCGCCGAAAGCGTCGCCACTGGCGACCAGCAGCAGGCCGCCGCCGATGAAGATGTAGCCGAAGACGCGGCCGAGGTTGGCGGCAAAGCGGGTCGCCGAGTTGCGATCCCCGGTCCGCCACCAGGCGATCGCCCGCACGACCCGGCCGCCGTCCATCGGGAAGGCGGGCAGCAGGTTGAAGACCAGGACCAGCAGGTTGATCGAGGCCAGCCAGCCGATCATCGCCCAGAAGCCGGAGACGCCGGTGCCACTTTCGACCAGGGCGGAGCGGCGGAACTCCTCCCAGCCCACCGCGGCCAGGCCGACCCCGTCAGCACGACGACGATCGCCAGGGTCACCAGCGGTCCGGCGATCGCCACCTTGAACTCGGTCGAGGGGCTGTCGGACTCGCGGTCCATCCGCGCCATCCCGCCGAAGATCCAGAGCTGGATGCTGGAGATGCCGATTCCGTTGCGCAGCGCGGCGAAGGCGTGGCCGAGCTCGTGCAGCAGCACCGAGGCGAAGAAGGCGAGGGCGCTGACCACGGCGAGGGCGAAGGGCGTCGAAGACGAGCTGCTTTCCCCCAGCACCCGCCGTAGAAGTCCGAGAGCCAGAAGATCATCAGGAAGAGGACGATGAACCAGGACCAGTCGACCGCGATGCGGATCCCGCGGACGTGGAAGAGGGTGATCGGTCGGCCGCCGAGCATTCCCCCATGTTAAGCGGCGACCAATATCCGACTGCGGCGTCGGATTTCGCCTCTATAGAGTCCGCGCTCGTGCCTACTCATGACGTACTGGTGATCGGCGCCGGCCTCGCCGGACAACGAGCAGCATTGGCAGCGGCGGAGGAGGGCGTCTCGGTCGGGATCGTCAGCAAGGTCCACCCCGTGCGCTCGCACTCCAACGCGGCCCAGGGCGGGATCAACGCGGCGCTCAACCCCGGCGACTCCTGGGAGTCGCACGCCTTCGACACGATCAAGGGCTCCGACTACCTGAGCGACCAGGACGCGGTCGAGATCATGTGCCGCGAGGCGCCGGAGGAGATCCTCCACCTCGAGCACCTCGGCGTCACCTTCCACCGCAACGAGGAGGGCAAGCTCGGCACCCGCGCCTTCGGCGGCG
Source organism: uncultured Solirubrobacterales bacterium (assembly GCA_963840565.1). Lineage (GTDB taxonomy): Bacteria > Actinomycetota > Thermoleophilia > Solirubrobacterales > 70-9 > VRUE01. Next base: position 285,148 of record CAWIZH010000006.1, on the reverse strand, counting down.
CCTCCGCCGCCCGCACCTACTACGTCGCCGACATCACCGGCCAGGCGATCATGCACGTGCTCTACGAGCAGCTGATGAAGCACTCCGACTCGGTCGCCCGCTACGAGGAGTGGTTCTGCACGGCGCTGGCGATGGACGAGCAGGGCGAGTGCTGCGGCGTCGTCACCCGCAACATCGCCGACGGCTCGATGCAGCTCTTCCGCGCCAAGTCGGTGATCCTCGCCTGCGGCGGCAACGGCCAGGTCTGGAAGCCGACCACCAACGCCCTGATCTGCACCGGCGACGGGATCGCGATGGCCTACCGGGTCGGCGCCAAGCTGATGGACATGGAGATGATCCAGTACCACCCGACGACGCTGGCGGGCAAGGGCTTCCTGATCACCGAGGGCGCCCGCGGCGAGGGCGCCCACCTGCTCAACAAGAACGGCGAACGGTTCATGGAGAAGTACGCGCCGAACAAGATGGAGCTGGCCTCGCGCGACGTCGTCTCCCGCGCCGAGCAGACCGAGATCAACGAGGGCCGCGGCTTCCCCGACGGCACCGTCGCCCTCGACATCACCGTGGTGCCGAAAAAGCGCGTGCACGAGGCGCTGCGCGAGATCGTCCTCGTCGGCCAGGACTTCGCCGGCGTCGACATCACCCGCGAACCGATCCACATCAAGCCCGGCAACCACTACACGATGGGCGGGGTCAAGACCGACGTCGACGGCCGCACCGACATCCCCGGCCTCTACTCGGCCGGCGAGACCGCCTGCGTCTCCGTCCATGGCGGCAACCGGCTCGGCGCCAACTCGCTGCTCGACACGCTGATCTTCGGCCGCCGCTCCGGCGCCGACGCCGCCGCCCGCGCCAAGCGGATCGAGGGCTCGCGGCCCTCGAAAGCGGTGCTGGAGGCCGAGGAGGCGACGATCGCGGCGATCTCCGCCCGCGAGAAGGGCTCCGGCCGCCGCATCTCCGAGATCAAGTTCGACCTCGGCACGGCGATGGACAAGGACGTCTCGGTCTTCCGCGACGAGGCCGGCATCCAGCGAGGCGCTGGAGACCGTGCGGCGGCTCAAGGAGGAGGCCGAGACCGCCTACATCGACGACCGCGGCTCGATCTTCAACCAGGACATCCTCGGCGCGATCGAGCTCGGCTACATGATCGACAACGCCGAGTGCACCTGCCTCGCCGCGCTCGAGCGCAAGGAGAGCCGCGGCGCCCAGTACAGGACCGACTTCCCCGAGCGCAACGACGAGGAGTGGCTCAAGCACATCGACCTCCAGCTGGGAGACGACGGGCCGGAGATCTCCTACTCAGAGGTGACCATCACCAAGTGGGAACCGCAAGAGAGGACTTACTGATGGCCGAGTACACGCTGAAGGTCCGCCGATTCCAGCCCGAGAGTGGCGAGGGCCCCTACTGGGAGGAGTTCAAAGTCGAGCTCGACCCCTCGCTCGCGGTCCTCGACGGCATCCTCCAGGCCAAAGACCGCGACGATGGCTCGCTGACCGTGCGCTGCTCCTGCAAGGCGGCGATCTGCGGCTCCTGCGGGATGAAGATCAACGGCCAGTCCGGCCTCGGTTGCAAGACCCAGATCGGCGAGGCCCAGGAGCTCGCGAACAAGAAAGCGAGCATCGCCGGGAACGGCAGCGGCGACGCCCCGATCGTGGTCGAGCCGATGGGCAACATGCCGGTGATCAAGGACCTGGTCACCGACATGGAGTCGACCCACTGGACCAAGATCCGCCGCGTCACCCCCTGGCTGCTGCCGCACGGCGAGGCGCCCGAGCGCGAGTACGTGGTCGAGCCCGAGTCGATGATCGACATCACCCAGTCGATGGCCTGCATCCAGTGCGGCGCCTGCGTCTCCTCCTGCCTCTCGATGGAAGCCGACCCCGACTTCATCGGCCCGGCGGCGCTGGCCAAGGCCTACCGCTTCGTCGGCGACCCGCGCGACGCCGAGACCAAGGAGCGCCTGCACGACCTGGCGCACGACCCGCACGGGATCTACGACTGCACCCACTGCTTCAGCTGCATCGACGCCTGCCCCAAGGGCGTGGCGCCGATGGACCAGATCATGCGCCTGCGCCGCAAAGCCGGCGAGGAGGGGATCGAGGACCCCAACGCACGGCCATAACCACGAGGTGGCCTTCGTCAAGATCATCGAGAAGAAGGGGACCCTCGACGAGGCGACTGCTGGTGCAGGAGTCCTACGCGCCCGGCGTCAAAGGCAAGCTGAAACCGAGCAAGGCGCGATCAAGGAACTGATCGAGTCGCTGCCGACCGTCCTGCGCGCGATCAAGACCGGCAAGGTCACGCTCGCGCCAAGGCTGATCCCCGGCATCCACCCGAAGCTGCCCGGCGGCGCCCAGGACGAGGTCAAGGCGATCTACAAGCACGCCGAGGAGCACCGCGAGGAATTCAACCTCTACATCAAGGGCGAAGACGAGGACTTCGTCGAACCGGAGCCCGACGAGATGACTGACGAGACCTTGACGGCGGAGGCCGCGGCCGCGGCCGATACGAAGGAGGAGTCGTGATGAGCGAGGCAGATCAAGGTCGCCTACTGGCCCGGCTGCGTCTCGCGCGGCTTCACCACCGAGCTGCACGGCTCGATGGCTTTCGTCGCCGAGAAGCTCGGCATCGAGCTGGTCGAACTCGACCGCGCCAACTGCTGCGGCGCCGGCGTGATCGCCGAGCACAACCAGGAGCTCGCCGACACGCTCAACGCCCGCACCTTCGCCCTCGCCCAGCAGACCGGGCTGGCGATGATGAACATCTGCTCGACCTGCCAGGGCGCCCAGTCTGAGTGCCAGCAGCGGCTCGACGCCGACTCCTCCTACCGCGCCCACATCAACGAGGTGCTGAGCGGCCAGGGCCTCGCCTACGAGAAGGGCAAGGACGGCTTCACCAACAAGAACTTCCTCTGGCTGCTGGTCGAGGACTACGGTCTCGACCGCCTCGCCGAGCAGGTCAAGCGGCCGCTCAGCGGCCTGCGCGTCGGCCCCTTCTACGGCTGCTACGTGGTTCGGCCCAAGGAGCGGCTCGGCTACGACGAGTTCCCCGACCGCGATATCTACCTGGAGAAGGTGATCGAGGCGCTCGGCGGCGAGGTCGTCGAGTACGACGGCGCCCGCAAGTGCTGCGGCTTCCCGGTGATCACGATGAACCGCGACACCTCGCTGCGCCAGGCCGGCACCCACGTCGGCGACGCGATCGACGCCGGCGCCGACTGCCTGGTCACGCCCTGCCCGCTCTGCCACCTCAACCTCGACATGCAGCAGCCCGAGGCGGCCAAGGTCGTCAACCGCGACCTCGGCCTCGCGGTCCTGCATCTCCCCCAGCTGGTCGGCTTGGCGCTCGGCGCCGAGCCGAAGCAGCTTGGGATGAGCAAGCACATCGCCTCGACCAAGTGGGTCGAAGAGCGTCTTTCTGCGGTTCCTGCCTGATTCGCTAACCCAAGCGTGGTGGGGCGAGTCCGTGAGGGTCTGCGGACAGCGCTTCGCGCTTGAGTGTCCGCAGACCCTCACGGACTCGCCCTTTCCCGATTCGGAGGCGGATCAGACAGGACCTCGCCGTTGGAGCTCAGGAACTGCGGCTCAGAACTGGGCTGCTAGAAAGAGCCGCCGAAGGTGGAGAGGATGCTGGCGACAATGCCTCCGAGAGTGAGGATCATTGCTCGCTGCAGACCGTCGAACTTGGCGTCTAGCGCAGCGAATTTCGCATCATGCGAGCTTCCTGACGTTCGAAGCGCTCGTCCATGTGATGACGCAGCGAGTCGACTTGGCCCGAGACGATGGTCTAGGCGGTCGTCGTTCCACTTGGTTCTTCCCTGCTTCATCGTCAACCTAGGCTAGCGGACAAAATGTTACGTGTGGTGCGCGAAAGCGTGAAGGACGAATGGTCGGCTTCTCAGGGCTGAGAGTCCCCTGAGAGGCCGACGCGGCGGGCTAGCCATTGGGCGCCGACGGTGTCGGTTAGGCCGTGGGCGACGATTGAGGCGATGATCGCTATTGAGGCGATGTCGAAGATCAGGGAGGCGTTGCCGACGTCGGACTTGAGCACGAAGAGGGCGAAGAGCATCGAGGCGACGCCCTTGGGGCCGAACCAGGCCATGAAGAGCTTCTGCGGGCGCGGGATGCCGGTTTTGACGAAGGAGAGCATCACCGCCAGCGGCCGGGCGACGATCAGGGCGAAGACGACGAAGAGGATCAGCGGCGGGATGCTGTGGTGGAAGCCGGTGGCGACGATCAGGGCGCCGAAGACGAAGAAGGTGAGCACCTGCAGGATCGCGCTGGCGTTCTCGGCGAACTCGACGAAGCCCTCGGGCACGTCGCGCTCGGTCGCCGCCATCGCGATGCCGCAGACGAAGGCGGCGATCAGGCCGTTGCCGATCGTCACTTCGGCGAGGCCGAAGGCGAAGAGGGCGATGCCGACGGCGTAGATCCCCTCGTAGCGGGCGGTGAGACCGCCGCCGGGCAGGTGGTGATGGAGGCGGCCGCCGAGCGTGCCGAGACCGACGCCGACCGCGGCGCCGAAGAGCGCCTCGCCGACCAGCTTCGCCGCTTCGCCGCCGGGATCGCCGCCGGGGCCGGCGAGGACGAGGAAGAAGAGGACGAAGGGCAGGGCGAGGCCGTCGTTGAGGCCGGACTCGAGGTTGAGCGTGTGGCGGACCGAGGCCGGCACGATTCGCGAGGTGACGACCGCCGAGGTGACGACCGGATCGGTCGGCGAGAGCACCGCCGCCAGCAGCAGCGCCTCGGCCCAGCTCAGGTCGGGGAAGAGCGCCTTGGCGGCGAGCCCCAGCAGCGACCATCGTGATCGGCATCGCGATCGCCAGCGCCCGCGCCACCGGGCTCCAGTGCCGTTGCAGCAGCTCGCGCTCGACGAACATCCCGTCGGAGAACAGGGTGAGGATCAGCGCCAGCTCGACCAGCTCGACGATCGACTCCGATCTTCGGGTCGACGTCGACGACGCCGACCGCGGCAAGCAGGATCCCCAGCGCCACCGAGAGCACCGAGGCCGAGAGCACGGTCCCCTTCATCACCCCCGAGAGCGCCGCGACCACGGTCAGCAGCCCGCCGAAGATCAGAACCGCGTCGCCGAAGCCGATGTCCATGAGCGGTCCGCCCTTCCAGTGCGCTTTATCCGCTATAACGGGAAAAGGCGCACCGGAACGGCCTAGCCGAGCAGGTCTCGCTCGATCAGCAGCTCGGCCACCTGGACCGCGTTGGTGGCGGCGCCCTTGCGCAGGTTGTCGCCGGCGACCCAGAGGTTGAGGCGTGCGCTCCTGGTCGGGGTCGCGGCGGATGCGGCCGACGAGGACGTCGTCGCTGGCCGGCGGCGTCGATCGCCATCGGGTAGGCGCCCGCTGGCCGGGTCGTCGACGACGATCACGCCGGGTGCCTCGGCGAGCAGGGCGCGGCAGTCGTCGGGCGAGAGGTCCTCGCGGGTGCGCACGTTGACCGACTCCGAGTGGCCGCTGACCACCGGCACGCGGGCGCAGGTGGCGGAGATCGCCACCTCGTCGCCGATGGCCGAGGATCTTGCGCGTCTCCGCCATCACCTTGCGCTCCTCGGTCGTGTAGTCGTCGCCGTCCTTGAAGACCTCGACCTGGGGCAGCACGTTGAAGGCGATCCGGTGCGGGTAGATCTGCGGCGGCGGGACCTCTTCGCCGGCCAGCACCGCCCGCGACTGCGGCTGCAGCTCCTCGATCGCCCGCTGGCCGGTGCCGGAGACCGCCTGGTAGGTGGAGACGACGAGGCGCTCGAGCCCGACCGCGCGGTGGATCGGCGCCAGCGCCATCATCGCCACCATCGTCGTGCAGTTGGGGTTGGCGACGATGCCCTTGTGGGAGTCGGCCGCCTCCGGGTTGACCCCGGCGACGACCAGCGGCACGTCCTCGTGCATGCGCCAGTAGCTGGTGTTGTCGACGACGACCGCGCCGGCCTCGACCAGCTGCGGCGCCCACTCGGCGCTGACCGCGCCGCCGGCGGAGGAGAGCACGACGTCGAGGCCCTGGATCGTCTCCGGGCTCAGCGGCCGGCACTCGATCGCCGCGCCGTTCCAGTCGAGCTTGCGCCCGGCCGAGCGCTCGGAGGCGAAGGGAACGACCTCGGCGGCGGGAAAGTCGCGTTCGGCGAGCACCTCGAGGATGGTCGAGCCGACGGCGCCGGTGGCGCCCAGACACCGACTCGTACCCGGTAGCCGCTCATCGAGGCAGATCGTCGGGACGGTGCTCGGCGCCGGCCGGGTCTTCGGGCCGCACCGCGTCGGCGCCCAGCTCGAAGGCCTCGTGCAGGGCCCGCACCGCGTGCGGCACGCGGTCGGCGGAGATCACGCACGAGATCTTGATCGGCGAGGTGGAGATCATCTCGATGTTGATCTCCTCGCGCGCCGAGCACCTCGAAGACCTTGGCGGCGACGCCGGGGTGTGAGCGCATGCCGGCGCCGATGATCGAGACCTTGCCGATCCGGTCGTCGGTGCGGACGCCCTGGCTGACGCTCGCCGAGCGCGGCGAGCGCGTCGGTGGCCGTGGTCAGCTCGGAGCGGTCGATCGTGAAGGAGAGGTCGGCCAGCTCGTCGTCGCTGACCGGCTCGTTCTGGATGATCACGTCGACGTTGATCCCGGCCTCGGCCAGGGCGGTGAAGATTTCACCGGCGACGCCGGGCTCGTCGCGGATGCCGACCAGCGTCACGCGCGCCTCGTCGTCGGAGTGGGTCACTGCTGTTACGAAAGGTTGCTCCATGGTCTCCTGCTCGGCCTCGTCTTCGGTGACGACGAGGGTACCGGGGCCGTCCTCGAAGCTGCTGCGGCAGTGGATGCGAACGCCGTGGTTGCGCGCGTACTCGACCGAGCGCAGCTGCAGCACGCGGGCGCCCGAGGCCGCCATCTCCAGCGTCTCCTCGATAGGAGGCGACGGGAGCTTGCGGGCGTCGGGGACGATCCGCGGGTCGGCGCTGAAGACGCCGGCGACGTCGGTGTAGATCTCGCAGACGTCGGCGCCGAGCGCCGCGGCGAGCGCGACCGCGGTGGTGTCGGAGCCGCCGCGCCCGAGCGTGGTCACGTCCTGGCTCTCGGTCGAGACGCCCTGGAAGCCGGCGACGAGCACGATCCGGTCCTCGTCGAGCGCCTCGCGGATGCGGTCGGCGCGGACGTCGATGATCCGCGCCTTGGTGTGGGAGGAGTCGGTGACGATCCCCGCCTGCGAGCCGGTCAGCGAGATCGCCTTGTGGCCCATGTCGTGGATCGCCATCGCGCAGAGCGCGCAGGAGATCCGCTCGCCGGTGGAGAGCAGCATGTCCATCTCGCGCGAGTCGGGGCGATCGGAGATCTCCAGCGCCTGGGCGACCAGCTCGTCGGTGGTCTTGCCCCGCGCCGAGAGCACCGCGACGGCGCGGTTGCCGGCCTCGCGGGCGGCGACGATCCGCCGCGCCGCGCGCTTGATCTGCTCGGCGCCGGCCACCGAGGTGCCGCCGAACTTCATCACCACGGTCTTCGAGCTGCCTTCAGTCATAGAAGGTTGAGGATAGTCGGCCCTAAAGGCACGCCGCAGCCGTGCCGATGTGCGCTCAACATGGAGCCGGGCACGGCTGACATACCGATGGTGATCGCGGCGGCAGGGGGCAGCGGGCAGGACGAGCGGCTCCTCGTCGGCAGTCGCCTCTGCGACGCAGCCTCGCGCACGCCCACAGCGTCGGGGACGTCGCGGCGATCGCCGTGCGCCAGCTGCACGACTCCTTCGACTATTACCTGGCGGTGGTGCAGCGGCTCGATCCCGACGGCTCGCTGCGCGTCGTCGCCGCAGCCGGACCGCTGGCCGAGGAGGCCGACGACTTCCTCGCCGTCGAGCAACCGGTCGAGATCGGCGTCAACGGACGCGTCGCGCGGACCGGCGAGGCGGCGATGGTCAATGACACCCGGCTCGACTCCGACTACCTGGCCCGCAACCCGCGCACCGACCCCGGCTCGGAGCTTTCGCTGCCGATCCGCGTCGCCGGCACGATCTGGGGCGTGATGAACCTCGAGCAGGACGAGCGCGACGCCTTTGCCGACGAGGACCTGCTGCTCGCCCACATCGTCGCCGGCCAGGTCGGCTCGGCGATCTATCGCTGCCAGCTGGTCGACGAGCTCGAGGGCGCCTTCCTGACCACGCTCGGCGTGCTCGCCGATGCGGTCGAGCTGCAGGACGCCTACACCGCCGACCACGCCAACGAGGTCGCCGACCTGGCGGTCAGCGTCGGCAAGCGGATGGGAATCGGCGGGCCCGAGCTGGACCGCCTCCGCTACGGCGCCCTGCTGCACGACGTCGGCAAGATCGGCGTGCCGGGCGAGCTGCTGCGCAAGGCCGGACCGCTCACCTCGGAGGAGCGCGAGAAGATGGACACCCACACCGCGATCGGCGCCCGCATGCTGGAGCGCATCCCCTTCCTCGCCCCGGTCGCGCCGCTGGTCCGCTCGGCTCACGAGCGGGTCGACGGCGGCGGCTACCCGGACGGCCTGCGCGGCGAGGAAATCCCCCGCGGGGCGATGATCATCGCCACCTGCGACGCCTACCACGCGATGACCTCAGATCGCTCCTACCGCCAGGCGATGCCCAAGGAGGCCGCGATCCGCGAGCTCCATGCCAGCGCCGGCACGCAGTTCGACCCAGAAGTGGTCAGCGCCCTGGTCGCCGAGCTGGGCTGACCGGCGCCTCAGCAGCCGCTGGTCCGACTATCTCCTCCGGCGCGATGATCTGAACGTCCCCCTCTGGCGAGACGAGAACCACGGAATAGCCGTCTCGGGCAGCCCGCTCCATCTCGCGGTCGCGATCGGCGCATGGAATGTCGGTATTGAGAAACAGCGCTTGCTCGGGATAGGGCGATTCTTCGGCTATCGCAGAGGTCGATGGCCTCGCTCATCACCTTGCTGGCCGCACGATTCTCGGTACTCGCTCACTGACCCCTCCATCCGTCGATCATCTCGACATGCCTGCCGCTTGATCGCATCGATTGCATCGTTCATTCCTTCGCCGAGGGTACCGCTGTGAAACTTCGTTCCATCCTGTTTGCCACCGGCATGCGTCGTATCGATGCATCTCGTTGTGACCATGGGCTGGCGTCGTAGACCGCGGACTGTCTCCGCGCCGCCTGGCGCGGCGACAAGCAAGACAATTGCGTAGCCGACCGACCTTGCCGCGAACGGTCGTGAAGCTCGACCGAAAGCGTGGCGCCAAGGCCAAGATCGAGAAGTTCCTTGTAGCTGGGCACTCACATGCCGATCCTGGACCGGCTCGACGCACCCGTGGCGCGCAGGGTGTCAAGGTTTCGCTATCAAAATGGGCGCAGGGAATGCGCAGCGCTACTCGGAGCCACCGAGGTTGCCGAGCATCGCGTGCTCGGCCATGCGGATCAGGCCGAGGGCCATGTGGGGGCGCATGTCGCTGGTCCGCACGCGGACGTGGGAGCCGTGCGGGCCGACGACCTCGACGATCGTGCAGACGTCGCCGATCTGGCAGTCCTCGCCGTAGTCGGCTTCCAGCGCCTCCATCTGCGCGGTGACCACCTGGCCCATCTTGCTCTGGTCGATCGGCATCGCCCTGCAGACTACATGTGCGCGACATCACACTTCCAGATATATCGGGCCGATATATTTATCGCCGATGGAGCTGAGCCCGACCGCCTACGTGATCCTCGGCATGGTCAGCCGCGAGCCGCGCTCCGGCTATGAGATCAAGGCCCTGGTCGACAACACCACGCGCTTCTTCTGGGCGGCCAGCTACGGGCAGATCTATCCCGAGCTGAAACGGCTCTCCGAGGCCGGGCCTGGTCGAGGGCAGCGACGCCCCCCGCGGCGAGCGCAAGCGGACCGTCTACGCGATCACCGACGACGGCGAGCGCGAGCTGAAGGACTGGCTGCGCCAGCCGCCGCAGACGGTGGAGATGCGCGAAGAAGGGCTGCTGAAACTGTTCTTCGCCGGCGTGCTGCCGCCCGAGCAGGCCGCCGAGACGCTGCGCTCGATGCGCGAGTACCGCCGCGGCATCGCCGCGCGGCTGCGCGCGATGGAGCCGGAGGCGGAGGAAAAGCTGGAGCAGGACGACCCCTACCCGCTGATGGTGCTGCAGGGGGGGATCGAGTTCAACGAGTGGTTCGCCGACTGGTGCGAGCGGATGGAGGCACCGCCTCCTCGACCCCGCTCCCCGCGAAAGGAGCAACTGATGTTCGACGCCCTCGCCCGCCTCGCCGACGGCAACGCCCGCCGAGTCGGCCTCTTCGCGATCCTCTTCTTCCTCCTCGCCGGCGCCCTCGGCGGCGGGGTCGCCAGCCGCCTCGACCCCTACGGCGCCGACGACCCGGCGACCGAGACGGTCGAATCGAGGGAACGCCTGCACGACGCCGGCCTGCGGATCCCGGCCGTGCTGGCGATCGTCAAGAACGCCCCGGTCGCCGCGCCGGCGACGCGGGCGCGGGTCGAGGCGCTCGAGCGCAGCGTGCGCAGGCGCCCCGACGTCAAGTCGGTCACCGGCTACTACGACACCCACTCCCCCGTCTTCGTCTCCAAAGACGGGCGCTCGACCTACTTCGCCGTCGCGCTGAAGACGTTCGACGACAAGGTAGTGGCAGGAAACCGGCGCCGACATCGCCGACGAGCTGTCCGAGCGAGCCGGGGGTCATCGTCGGCGGCGCCGCGGTCGCCCAGGAGCAGGTCAACGAGCAGGTCGAGAAGGACCTGCGGATGGCGGAGATGCTCGCCTTCCCCCTGCTCTTCCTGCTCTCCTTCCTCTTCTTCCGCAGCCTCGTCGCCTCGGTGCTGCCGCTGATGATCGGCGGCCTGGCGATCGTCGGCACCTTCCTCATCCTGCGCATCGCCAGCGAGGTCGGCTCGATCTCGATCTTCGCCCTCAACCTGACCACGGCGCTGGGGCTGGGCCTGGCGATCGACTACAGCCTCTTCATCGTCTCCCGCTACCGCGAGGAGATCGCCAAGGACGGGCCGGGGCTGGCGGCGATGCGGCGCGTGCTCGCGACCGCGGGGCGCACGGTCTTCTTCTCCTCGCTGACGGTCAGCGCGGCGCTCGCCTCGCTGCTCGTCTTCCCCCAGCGCTTCCTCTACTCGATGGGCCTCGGCGGCGCCCTGGTGGCGCTCTTCGCGGCGCTGATCTCGCTCACCGTGCTGCCCGCGGTGCTGACCCTGCTCGGCACCCGGGTCAACTCGCTGGCGCCGCGCTTCCTGCAGCGCCGCGCCGAGGCCGACACGCGGCCCGACGAGAGCGGCTTCTGGTACCGGCTCTCCCGCTTCGTCATGCGCCGGCCGGTGCCGGTGGCGACGATCAGCGCCGCGCTGCTGATCGTGATGGGCATCCCCTTCTTCAACATCAAGTTCGACACCGTCGACCCGACCGTGCTGCCGACCTCGGCCAGCGCCCGCCAGGCCTACGAGACGGTCAGCCACGAGTTCCCGCCCTACCGCGAAACGCCGATCTGGGTCGACGTCGAAGGCGGCGGGCCGGCGGCGGCCGCGCGCTTCGCGGCCCAGGTGCGCAGGGTGCCCGGCGTCGCCGAAGTCAACCCGCCGCTGCGACTCAAGGGCGACGTGACGGCGCTCCAGGTCGTCTCGTCCCACCCCTTCGTCTCCGAGGCCAGCCAGACGACCGTGAAGCAGATTCGCGACCTGCAACCGCCGCCCGGGACGACGGCGCTGGTCGGCGGCGCCACGGCCGACTTCGTCGACCTGCAGAGCAGCCTCGTCAGCCACCTGCCGATCGTGCTCGGGATCATCATCATCGCCACGCTGACGATCCTCTTCCTGATGACCGGCTCGGTGATCCTGCCGATCAAGTCGCTGCTGATGAACTTCCTCAACCTCAGCGCCGTCTTCGGCCTGCTGGTGCTGATCTTCCAGGACGGCCGCTTCGAGGGCTTCCTCAACTACTCGAGCCCGGGCGCGATCGAGCAGACGATGCCGATCCTGCTCTTCGCCGTCGCCTTCGGCCTCTCCACCGACTACGCCGTCTTCCTGCTCTCGCGGATCAAGGAGGCGCGCGACAACGGCGCCTCGGACTCCGAGTGCGTGGCGATCGGGCTCGAGCGCACCGGCCGCATCGTCACCGCCGCCGCCCTGCTCTTCGCCGTCGCGATGTTCGCCTTCGCCACCTCCCAGATCATCTTCATCAAGGAGAACGGCGTCGGCACGGCGCTGGCGGTGCTGATCGACGCCAGCATCGTGCGAGCGCTGCTGGTCCCTTCACTGATGGAGCTGCTCGGCAAATGGAACTGGTGGGCGCCGAAACCGCTGCGCCGCTTGCACGAACGGTTCGGGATCAGCGAGTCGGTGCTGCCGGAGCCGGTTCAGCGTTGAACACGGTGCTGTCGAAGGGCGAGAGAGCCGGTTCCGCCGCGTAGCCCAGCGGCGACAGGCCGAAGAGTTCCTCGATGCTGAGCAGCAGCGAGAAGTGGTTGTAGTAGCCCGTTTCGTTGACGCTGGCGGGTTCGACGTAGGGCGAGATCAGCAGCATCCCAACCCGGCCGCCACCGCCGCTCGGTTTGACCGGGCCGGTGGCGGGCGTGGCCGCAGTGGGATCGGCGGCGACCGGCAGGTTCGGGTATTCGGGGGTGCCGCAGCAGGCGCTCGAATCGGTGCTCGTTTCGGTGTGCGGCGCCTGAGCGAAGGTGATCGCGATCAGCCCGCCTTCTTTTTTGTAGGCGGTGGAGGCTTCGATCTCGGGCACCACCGTCTGCAGGAACGGTTCGGCCGCGGCCAGGCCGGCGGGCTGGCCCGGTTCGCAGGCGACTTCACTGCCGTCGTGGCAGGCGTTGGGGACGATGTAGGAGAGCGCCGGCGTTCCGCCTTTAGCTTTCAGGTCAGTTGCAAGCTGTTCGAGCCCGATGTCGTTTTCGCCGCATTCGGTGCCGTCGATCAGCGAGTGGAAGTAGACGAACGGATTGCGCCAGGTCTCGTAGGGGTTGCCTGGAAGCGGGGTCTGGTTGGCGTCAGCGCTGCCGAGCGCGGGATGTGGGCAGCTGGCCGGCTGCGCCGTGGCGCTGCCGACGCCCTCGAGGTAGGCCTTCCATTTTTTGCCGCCGGCGGCGAGCTGACCCGGCAGGGTCTGGGTCGCGGCCGGGTAGACGCAGCCGGCCCCCGTCACCTGTTCGGCGCTGGCAACCGTGCCCGGGGAGACGTCGGTGTAGTTGGGGCAGTTGGCCGCGGTTTCAGCGGTCGGGCCCTGGCCGCTGATCAGGGCGATCTCGTTGGCCAGGTCGCCCTGCGTCACCGCGTAGTAGTTGGAGAGCAGCTCGCCTTTGGCGCGCAGGGTTTTCGCCAGGTACGGCGCCGGCGAGGCTTCGCCGAAGGCGCTTTCGAAGCCGTTGTCGCCGAGCACGATCAGGAAGACGTGCTGGATCGGCGGCAGGGTCGGTTCTTCGGGGAGCTCCAGCGGCGCTTTTGGTTTCGAGGTCGGCGCCGGGGCGGCTTCGGCCGGCGCTGGAGCCGCCGGCAGGGCTGCTTCTGGAGCAACCGAGGTCACCGCGGTCGGTGTCTGTACCGGCGCGGCTGACGTTTCCACGGGCGACGGGCTGGGCGGAGCTGCCTGTTCCGCGCTGGTGTAGAGGACGATCGGCGCGATGCCGGCGCTCTGGGCGGCCGGTCCCGTCAGTCCGCCGAGCAGAACGCCGAAGGCAAGCAGGCACATCACCGCGACGGCAGCTGTGCGCGGCTCGGGCATGTAGCGGCTGGCCGGGTCGGGATCGTCTAGAGCGGCGCCTTCAGGGTGGGAGCCTCCTCCTGCCCCCGCCGCACCGGCGCCATCGGCCGGCACGATCGAGAGCCATTTCGCGACTCCCGTCGGCAACGGGCCCCGCCGCTCTCCGCACTCCAGGCAGTAGCGCTGGCTGGCCGCCAGGCCGGTGCCACAACTCGAGCAACTCGAAGCCAGGCCCGCACCACGGCGCTCACCGTCATTGGAGATCTCCACCGCGATGGAGTGTCGCGCCACCCGACCGGCCAAATGTGACACAGGTGTAAAGACCGGCCACTCACACCTCGATTTCTTTACAACACGGAAACATCTGGGGCCATCGTGGCAATGACCATGTGCCCAACCACGCCGCCGGATCCGGACCGCCAGTTTGCCTGCCGCTCGGCGTACACACATGGACTCCACCAACGCCCTCAACGCACCCGAGGTCCCAACCGGGACGAGTTCGGCTACCGCTGTGCACCACCCACTGGTAGCGACTGGGGAGCAGTGTCCTTCTTGCGGCACCACGGTCGCGGCCGATCAGCGCTACTGCTTGAGCTGTGGCCAACGCTGTGGCGAGCCGCGCCTGCCCTTCATGAACGCCGTCACCTTCATGGATGCGATGAAGCGGCCGAAGACGGCCGCGGCTGCCCCGCCAGCCAAGCCCAAGCGACGTGGGATCTCTCCCAACGCCGCCCTGATTGCCGGCGTCGGCACCCTGATCTTGGCGATGGGGGTCGGTGTGCTGATCGGGCGCTCGGGCGACCAGTCCACCAACGCCACCCCGGCCGCCGCACAGATCATCAAGGTGCCGGCCGGGGGCGAAACGGAAGCCACGACGGCAGCGACCGGCAAAGCGGGCGGTGGCAGTGGCGGCGGCGCGGCCAAGGCCAACTCCAAAAAGCCAAGCAAGGCGAAGAAGGAGGAAGCCGAGTCGCAGAAAGGCGCGGAAGAAGTGCTCAAGCCGGCCGCGGGGGTCAAATTGCCGCCAGCATCGATTCAGCCAGGAAGTACATGCACCAACGGCACCGCGGGGTGCGAAGACGGCGAATTCAACGGTAACTACTTCGGCGGCGAATGAAACTCCTCAAGAAGATACCCGGGCGCGCGAGCGCAAACGGCGCCTCGGCGGCCACGGCGAAAAAAGCCCCCCCGGCCAGCACCGGCCTCGAGCCGGAGCTGACTGTCGACCTAGAACGCCGCCGCGACCAGTTGGTCGCGCGCGTGGCGGAGCTACAGTGGGACCTGGGCGGACTCGTCTACGAGATGGCGGTTCGCAACCGGATCGAGGTCGAGGTGCTGGTCAAACGCGCGGTGGTCCTCCAGGACGCCGACGCCGAGCTCAGCGAGGTCGAACGAATCGTGCGCATGGAGCAGACCGGCACCGCGGGCTCATGCGCCACCTGCGGCGCCCCGCACAGCACCGGCGCCACCTTCTGCTGGCAGTGCGGCGGCTCGCTGCTGAAGCAGGTCCCCAGCGACGCGATCCTGCGCCGTTAGCTGCCTGATTCCACGACTCCAAGGGGTAGGTGGAGGAGCCCGGTTGCCCTCCAGACGAATTGACACCCCAAGAGCGGAGCTCTTGGGGTGAATCAAGAGCGCGGCCTGCGGCCGCGCATTGACCGGATTGCATTTCCGCCGCTTCGCGACATTCGTCTGGAGGGCAACCGGGCTCCTCTCCCAACGGCTCGAATGACGGAAGCTTCAAGCGGTAGCGGGAAATAGAAGCTTTCAAAGCAGCGCTGCGAAGCCGGCCCTTGGAAAAGCTTCGAGCAAAAAGCGCCTCGACGGAACTACCTTGAAGTTTGCGGCGCATCGAGAGGGGATGGCGGGTGCGCCTCCGCGGGAATGTCGCGAAGCGGCGGAAAAGCATTCCGATTTCTGCGCGGCAAAGCCGCGCTCATTATTCGTCGCTAAGCGCCGAAGGCGCGTGCGACATCAATTCCCGCGGAGGCGCACCCGCCATCCCCACACCCACTGCTCAGCCGAAGCGCCCGGTGACGTAGTCGTGGGTGCGCGGGTCGGCCGGCTGGTTGAAGATCTTCTCGGTATCGGCGTACTCGATCAGCGTGCCGGCCGGCTCGCCGGTGCTGGCGTCGAGGCCGAAGAAGGCCGTCTTGTCGGCGACGCGCGCCGCCTGCTGCATGTTGTGGGTGACGATCACGATCGTGAAGCGGCCTTTGAGGCTGTGCATCAGCTCCTCGATCGAGGCCGTCGCGATCGGGTCGAGGGCCGAGGCCGGCTCGTCGAGCAGCAGCACGTCGGGCTCGATCGCGATCGCGCGGGCGATGCAGAGCCGCTGCTGCTGCCCGCCCGAGAGGCCGAGGGCGCTGTCCTTCAGCCGGTCCTTGACCTCGTCCCACAGAGCCGCGCCTCGCAGCGCCCGCTCGACCCGCTCGTCGAGCTCGTGCTTGAGGCCGAGGTTGCGCGGCGCCCAGGCGACGTTGTCGTAGATCGACTTCGGGAACGGGTTGGGCTTCTGGAAGACCATCCCGATCCGGCGCCGCACCTCGACCTCGTCGACGTCGCTCGCGTAGAGGTCGTGGCCGTGGTAAAGGACCTGCCCCTCGAGCCGGAACGCGGGCACCGAGTCGTTCATCCGGTTGAGGCTGCGGATGAAGGTCGACTTGCCGCAACCGGAGGGACCGATCAAGGCCGTGATCCGGCTGCGCGGGATGCGCAGCGAGACGCCGCTGAGCGCCTTCTTGGCGCCGTAGAAAACCGAGACGTCACTGACGTCGAAGACCGACTCCAGCCCCAGCTCGCGGCGCGCGGCGCCGTTCGGTGAGGCAGTGGCCAAAGCGGGCAGCGAACCGTTCTGGATGCGGACTCGAGAGGGCGCGTCGGGGTAGTTCATGAGCTCATCTTTCTGCGGCTGCGGGCGTGCATCGCCCTGGCTCCGAGGCTGGCAAAGAGGATGAATGGCAACAAGCACCAGCGACATGCCCCAGGCCTGGGCGAACCCTTCGGGATTGGCTTCCTCGGAGAGCTGGAAGATCCGCACCGGCACGTTCGGCATCGCTTCGCTCATATTGAAGAGCACCTCCTTGCCGTCGAACACCGAAGAGACCAGGATCAGCGGAGCCGTCTCACCGGCGGCGCGGGCGACGGCAAGCACGGTCGAGGTGAGGATGCCGCCGAGCGCGCTGGGCAGGATCACGCCGAGCACCGTGCGCCAGCGACTGACCCCGAGCGCATCGGCAGCTTCGCGCAGGTTGTTCGGGCACGAGCAGTAGAACCTCCTGGGCGCCGCGGGCGACCAGCGGCAACATGATGATCGCCAGAGCCACCGCAGCCGGCGAAGCCCGACTGCTTTTGGTGGTCGACGAGGAGGGCGAAAACGAAGAGGCCGATGATGATCGAGGGCAGGCCGTTGATCAGGTCCAGCGTCAGCTTGCTCGCGCGGCCGATGCGGTCCCCGGCGAACTCAGTGACGAAGAGCGCCGCGAGAACGCCCAACGGCATCGCAATCGCCGTCGCAACCGCGACGATCAGGGCGGTGCCGACGAGGGCTGGGGCGATCCCCGTCGGCGCCCCGGTGACGAGGAATTCGAAGCTGAGCGCGCTGGCGCCGCGAACCACCACGGTGTAGACGACTATTCCCAGCACGGCGACGGCGAATAGAGCGGCACCGGTCGCGCCAAGCTCGGTCAGCCGGCTGAATACCCTGCGCCGGCGCAGGTTGCCGGTCGGAGTCAGCGGAGCGGCAGGGTCGACGACGGCCCCGGTCATTTCGCCGCCATCCGCGCGTAGTCGAAGCGCCTGCCGATCCACTGCGCGGTCAGGTTCGAAAGCAGGCCGATCACGAGCAGGATCACCCCGAGGTAGAAGAGCGAGGCCTTGTGCATCTCGGTAATCGCTCCCGGGAACTGGCTCGCGATTCGCGAGGCAAGCGTATCGCCGGTCTTGAACAGCGAGGCGTTGATCGCCGCCCCCGCCCCGATTACCTGCGTTACCGCGATCGCCTCCCCCAGCGCCCGGCCGAGGCCGAGCAGCGAGGCGGCGGTGACGCCCGAGGCGGTCGACGGCAGCACCACCCCGCGCACCACCTCCCAGCGGGTCGCCCCGAGCGCGCTCGCCCCGTCCTGGACGTCGCGCGGGAACGGAGAGGAAGAGATCGCGCGAGACCGAGGCGATGATCGGCACGACCATGATCGTCAAGACCAGGCTCGCGGTGAAGATGCTGGCGCCGGTCGTTTCCGGGCTGCCGAAGATCGGGATGAAGCCCAGCGTGTCGTGCAGCCAGGGCTCCAAGGTGTTCGTGCACGAACGGGGCGAGGATCAAGATTCCCCAGAAGCCGAGGATCACACTGGGGATCGCCGCCAGCATCTCGACCAGGGGAGAGACGATTCCGCGCACGCCGGCGGGGGCGAGGAGGCTCAGATAGAGGCCGATCGCGATCGCGATCGGCGCTCCCATCAGCAGGGCCATGAAAGAGCTGACGATGGTGCCGAAGAGCAGCGAGCCGGCGCCGAAGACACCGAAGTTCGGCTGCCAGGTCGTGTCGAAGAGGAAGCCGAGGCCGAACTTGGATATAGCCGGAGCGGCGCCGTGCACAACCTGGTAGCCGATGGCGAGGATCAGGACGACGCCGAGCAGCGCCGCGAAGGCGCAAACGCCGTAGAGCAGGCCGTCTCCGAAGCGATCAGCCGACCGGCGCCAGTCCCTGGAACGGGTGCCGGCGGCGGCCGTCTTTCGAGGCTCCGCCGAGCTGATCGTGGCGCTCATGGCGCGCAGCGTAAAGGAGATAAAACCCCGTTTCCACCCGATCTTCTGAAATTTTCACAGGATTGACACAACTGGTGTTCACAAGATCACAACAAGTCACATTTTATTTACATCTTTGTCAGACTCACCTTTCACGAGATTGAAACATGTGTCCAAAGCCTTATCGCGATCCTACGGTGCGCCAGGGGTGACCCTTTTCGAAGAGCCCGTGGCGAACCAATCGATAACAAGCCGAAAGGAATTTCTTTTGATTCGCAACAGGCTGCTTGGTCTCATCATCGCGACGGTCGGAACAACGGGCTGCATGGCCGGTGTCTCGACGGCGATCGCCTCCGCCAACCTCACCGGCGCCGGCTCCTCACTCGTCGCTCCGCTCATGGGCAACTGGATCAACGGCTTCGAAGCCGCGGCACTAGGCGGCGTCAAAGTCACCTACGGCTCGGTCGGCTCTGGTGCCGGAATCGCCCAGATCACCGCGCGGACCGTGGACTTCGGCGCTTCCGACGCGCCACTTACGCCGGAACAGGCCGCGGCCTGCAACGGATGCGTGCAGATCCCATGGGCGCTGACCGCAACCGGCATCGGCTTCAGCATCCCCGGGGTCAAGAAACTGAACCTGACGGGACCGATCCTGGCCGGGATTTACTTCGGCAAGATCACCAACTGGAGCGATGCCAAGATCAAGAAACTGAACCCCAAAGCGCACCTGCCCAACCTCGCGATCACCCCGGTGTTCCGCAGCGACGGCTCCGGTGACACCTACGCCTTCACCAACTACCTCTCCAAGGTCAGCAAGGCATGGAAGAACGAAGTCGGCTACGCGACGTCGGTCGGCTTCACCCATGGCGTCGGGGCCAAAGGCAACTCCGGCATCGCCTCGGTCGTGGCCACCACGCCGGGCTCGATCGGCTACGTCTCGGCCTCTTACCTGATCGCCGCAGGCCTGAATGTTGCCGCCCTCAAAAATGAAGCCGGCAACTACGAGTACCCGAACCTGAAAAACATCGAAAACGCTGCTGAAATGATCAAGTCGGTACCGAGTAGCAACGAACTCCACATCGTCAACCCCCCGAAAAAATTCAGCATCGCGTACCCGCTGTCGACGTTCACGTACGCGATCGTCCCTCACGCAGCACCGCAAAAGGAACTGCTCTCCAACTTCATCCTCTACGCGATGACGAAAGGGCAGAAATACGGTCCGGCGCTCGACTTCGCGCCGCTGCCGAAAGTCGTGCTCTCGGCCGCGAAAACCACACTCGCAGGACTCTAAGAGCCAACTTGCAGCGGCGGAGGCGCCGCGGCAGCAACCGACCGGCACAGGGCCCCAGGGCTCTGTGCCGGTTTTTGTTTAGGCGAAAGCCTGGCTGGCGCGGCGGCGTAGGTCTGCGTTGAGCATCCCGGTCACCTCGCTGGGGGTGGCACCGGCAGCGGGCACCGCATCGCCGATCAAGCCGCTGGCGCGGAAGCCGAAGAGAGGCGCGTCGAAGCCGACCTCGCGGATCTTGCGGACCAGGTTGACCGCGCTGGGTGTGTCGGCGCCGGGACCGCAGAGGACGATCGCGGTCGGGTCGAGGGCGCGCAGGGCGCGCTCGAGCCGCTCGTCGCCGAGCTCGTTGGAGAGCATCAGCACGCGGAAGCCGGCGCGGCGCAGGGTCAGGTCGAGTGCCTGGGCGTGGACCGCCTCGGCGTCGGAGCCGTGGCTGGAGTCAAGCAGCAGGATGCCGGCGGGGCGGGAGGCGGCGGAGGCGAGGCGGCGGGCGCCGTGCAGCCAGCCGGTCGCCCAGCGCGAGGCGAACTCGAGCTCGGCCTCGCGGTCGGGGTCGGCGGCGAGCTGATCGACGGCGGGCAGCAGCATCTCCTCGACCGTGCGCTCCAGCGGGCGCAGCGCCAGGCTCTCCTCGACCGCGCGATTGGCGGCCTCCTCGTCAAAGCTTTCCAGTGCCACCACCAGGTTGCCGCCGCTGGCCGGCGCCGACTGGCGCTGGCGGGCAAGTTCGATCGCCGAGGAGATGTTGCCGGTCTGGGCGAGGGCATCGCGCAGGGTCTGCAGCTCGACCAGCTCGTAGTTGCGATGGTTGCCCTCGGTGCGCTTCGGCGTCGGGAAGCCGTAGCGGCGCTCCCAGCTGCGCAGGGTGTTGGGGCTGACCCCAAGCACTTCGGCGGCGGCGTTGGTTCTTATTCCTGGCATCTCAGATGGTCCTTTGGTTGCCCAGCACTATTCGCTGGACATCGGCATCTTCCCAGGAAAATCCAGGTTTACGCAAGTTATGGACAGATTTCGCGAAATCTGTCAGCGATCTTGCAAAGCGCCGACGCCTACCGGCTGCCCCACCGCACGGGCTCGCCACATCGCCTCGTCGGCCTTCTTCAGCAGGCCCTCGGCGTCGCTGCCGTGCTCGGGACAGGCGACAACGCCGGCTGAGATGGCGATCCTCAGCCCCCCGGCCGCCTCCAGCTCGTCGAGCAGTCGCAACAGCCGCTCGGCCATCTGCACCCCCTCGACCGTGGTCAGGTTCGGGGCGAGGACGCAGAGCGCGTCCTCCTCGAGCCGGAAGGTCTCGTCGACGATGCGGACGCTCTCGCGCAGCGCCGCTCCGACCACCGCCAGCATCGTCTCCTTGTTATCGGCGCCCTCGCCCTCGCGGGTGCCGGGCCCGTCGACGTCGAAGACGACGAGGCCGAAGGGATGCCCGTAGCGCTTGTTGGTCTCGATCAGCTGATCGAGACGGCGGCGCATGTGGCCGGGCTGGAAGAGACTCGTGTGCGCCTCGACCTGGGGCACGGCAGTCGGAGCGGGTCGATCGCAGACCGCCGCCACCGCGGTCGCCGTCACCGAGCCGAACTCCTCGGCCAGTTTCTGCGCCGCATCGGCGAACGGCTCGGGATCTCCCCCGCGCATCTGCTCGCGCAGCGTCGACAGCAGGGCGGCCTGCAACGAGGAGACCTCGCGGGCGACTTGGCCCGCGGAGGATCCGCCTCCCCCACCGTTGCTCGTCGGGCTCTTGCTCACCACTTGAAGGACCATCTCGAAAGCAACGGACGCCAGGACCGCCAAATCTCGCTATTTGCGAGGGGACAAACGTCTAGCAGTTCGTCCGCGAGCGCAAGTTTTGTCCGCAATAGACGAACGTTGCGCCGTTAGTCGAGGCTGCGGCGGCCGGCGAAGGCCTTGCCCAGGGTGACCTCGTCGGCGTGCTCGAGGTCGGCGCCGACCGGCAGGCCGCTGGCCAAGCGGGTTACGGAAACCTGGCCGCGCAGCCGCTCGGCGATGTGCAGCGCCGTCGCCTCGCCGGTCGTGGTCGGGTTGGTGGCGAGGACGACCTCGCTGACGTCACCGTCCGCCGACCCGGCGCAGCAGCTCGGCGATCTTCAGGTCCTCGGCGTCGACGCCGTCGATCGGCGATAGCGCGCCGCCGAGCACGTGGTAGAGGCCGCGGTACTCGTGGGTGCGCTCGATCGGGATCACGTCGGCGGGCTCCTCGACCACGCAGATCGTCGCGCGGTCCCGATTCGGGTCGGCGCAGATGCGGCAGCGCGGGCCCTCGGAGAGGTTGAAGCACTCCTCGCAGAGGCCGACCTTCTCCTTCACCTCGGTGATCGCGGCCGAGAGCGCCGCCGCCTCTTCGTCGGGGGCGCGGAGGATGTGGAAGGCGAGGCGCTGCGCGGTGCGCTGGCCGATCCCCGGCAGTCGCGAGAGCTCCGCGACGAGCCGGGCCAGCGGCGCCGGTCCCTCGGCGCTCACATTCCGGGGAGACCGCCAAGGCCTCCCGTAATCCCGCCCATCTTCGACTCCGCCAGCTGCTGGGCGGCGCGGAATCCCTCGTTGACGGCCGCCTGCACCATCTCGGCGAGCAGCTCGGCCTCCTCGGGGTCGATCGCCTCGGGGTCGATCACGATCTCGCGCAGGGTCAGGTCGCCGCCGACCTTGACCTTGACCATGCCACCGCCGGCGCTGGCCTCGACCACCTCGTCTTTGAGCGTCTCCTGCGCCGCCAGCATCTCGGTCTGCATCTTCTGCGCCTGCTTCATCAGAGCGTTCACGTCAAAACCGCCCGGCATCCCACCTTTGGCCACCTACCCCACCTCCTCAGCGTCGAACTCGCTCTTCAGCTTCTCCACCAGCGCATCGTGATCGATCTCCTCGGAGCTCGGAGCCTCCTCAGGAGCGGGAACCTCGCCCTCGAGCACCACGTAAACGGGCCGAAGCCTCTCACTCACCACGGACTCCAGAGCAGCTTCCATCTGCTCCCGCTTCTCGGGCGCCTCGGCCTTGCGTTTGTTGAACGTGTTCTCGGCCGGGAAGCCAATGGTCACGATCTTCTCGGCAGCGTCGACCTCAATCGGGCGAGCTCCCTCAAAGGTCGCTGCCAGCGCTGGGCTCGTCTCGCCAAGCTTGTCGATCACCGACGGCCAGAAGCGGTTGACGTACTCCAGGTCGAGAGGATCCCGGCCCGCGGGTCCTGTCGCGGCAGGGGACCCACCGCCCCCTCCGGTCGCTAAAGCGTCCTCAGGGGCGGTCCCCCCTACCGCGCCACCCGCGGGAGGATCGTCCTCGGCGGACAGCTCAGGTTCGGCAGGCGGTTCGGACTCTTGCTCGTCAGACGGTGCGGGCTCTGCCGCGGGTGGCGCAGGGGGAGGGGGGTCGAGGACAGCCCGTGGACTGCCCGCAGTGCCCCCCTCCCCCTGCGACAGGACCCGCGGCGCAGCACCCCCCGTCCCTTGCTCCAGCTTCTCGATACGTCTGCGCAGCCCCTCGGTCGAGGGGTCGAGATCGGGTCGCGCTGCCTTGAGCAGGGCGATCTCGACTGCCATGCGCGCGTCGTCGCCCTCGCGCACAGCTGTGAGGGCTGCTGCCAGCTCGTCGATGGTGCGGACCAGGGTCGCCGCTTCTATTGCGCTTGCCTGCGCCATCAGCCGCTCGGAATCGGTGGCCGTCACTACAAAGGTGTTGGGTACCTCGCCGACGGTCTGCGTCACCAGCAGGTGGCGCAGGTGGGCGAGCAGGTCGCGGGCGAACTGGGCGGGGTCGCGGCCGGAGCGGGCCATCTTCTCGACTCCGAGCAGGACGCCCTTCGGGTCCTCGGCGATGACCGCGTCGACGGCGTCGAAGAGCAGCTCGGCGTCGGCGGCGCCGAGCAGTTCCAGCACCGCTTCGAGGGTGACCTGGTTGCCGCCGAAGGCGACCAGCTGGTCGAGCGTGCCGAGCGCGTCGCGGAAGCTGCCCGAAGCCGAGCGAGCGATCATCGCCACCGCCGCGTCCTCGGCCTCGATCCCCTCTGCGGCGGCGACCCGCGTCAGCACCTCGGAGATCTGCTCCAGCGAGGGGCGCTGGAAATCGAAGCGCTGGCAGCGGTCGGCGATCGTCGCCATCACCTTGTGCGACTCGGTCGTGGCGAGGACGAAGACGGTGTTAGGCGGCGGCTCCTCGAGCGTCTTCAGGAAGGCGTTCCAGGCCTCCTTGGTCAGCATGTGGGCCTCGTCGAGGATGTAGACCTTCCAGCGGCCGCCGGTGGGCGCGTAGGCAACCCGCTCGCGCAGGTCGCGGACGTCGTCGACCGAGCGGTTGGAGGCGGCGTCCATCTCGATCACGTCGATCGAGCTGCCGGCGGCGATCGTCAGGCACGATTCGCACTCGCCGCAGGGGTTGACGGTCGGCCCGCCGCGCTCGCAATTGAGCGAGCGGGCGAGGATCTTCGCCATCGAGGTCTTGCCGGTGCCGCGCGAGCCGACGAAGAGGTAGGCGTGGTGGACCTTGCCCTGCTCGACCGCGTTGCGCAGGGTGCGGACGACGTGCTGCTGGCCCACCACCTCATCGAAGGAGCCGGGCCGGTGGCGGCGGTAGAGAGAGATCGAGTCGCTGGAGGACGGCACCGCAGCCAGTGTATCTGCGCCGGTGTGGCGACTTTCCCCGT
The DNA here is from genome assembly GCA_963840565.1 of uncultured Solirubrobacterales bacterium. Lineage (GTDB taxonomy): Bacteria > Actinomycetota > Thermoleophilia > Solirubrobacterales > 70-9 > VRUE01. The sequence continues at coordinate 260,802 of CAWIZH010000006.1, read as the reverse complement.
GAAATAGACGGGTAAGTCGCCACACCCCCGGTAGGCAGCCAACGATAGGTTGCGCCGGTGCCGACCCGGGCCCGCAACTGGCTCACCCCCATCGCCTGGGTGGCCGCCGTCAGCGCCGTTCTGCTGATCGTCTTCCCGGTCGGCTTCCCCAACTACGACACGATCTACGCCCTGGTCTGGGGCCGCGAACTGGCGCACGGCGTCAGCCCCGACTACGGCGCCGCGCTCCCCCCCACCCCACACCCGCTGGCCGACCTGCTCGGCTTGATCACCACCCCGCTGGGCGACGGCGCGATCGACGTGACGATGGTGATCGCCTACCTCTCGTTGGGCCTGGTCGGCTACCTCGTCTACCGCCTTGGAACCCTCTGGTTCGACCGCCCGATCGGCGCGGTCGCGGCCATCATCGTCCTCACCCGAGCTCCTTACCTCTCCAACGGCCTGCGCGCCTACGTAGACCTCCCGTACATAGCCCTCTGCCTCGGCGCCCTCGTTATAGAGAGCAAAAGACCACGCGCCGGCTGGCCCGTCCTAGCCCTGCTCGCCCTCGCGGGCCTGCTCCGCCCCGAGGCCTGGCTTTTCTCCGTCGCCTATCTCGCCTACCTGGCGCTCTATCCCGAGCGTCCACCGGACGGCCCCGAGTCGGAGACGAGGAAGCCCCTCGACCGGGCGGATACTCAAATCGCCGGCCTCATTAGGCCGGCGATTGGACGGGCGAGGGGCTTCCTCGTCTCCCGCCACGGCGCCGTACTAATCGGGCTCACCCTTGCGGCCCCGATCATCTGGGCCCTCTTCGACTGGATTACGACCGGCAGTCCCACCTACTCGTTCACCGGCACCCAGGAAACCGTCGAAACCCTGAAGCGCCAGACCGGCCCGATCGATCTAGTCCTCTACGGCCCCCGCCGACTCGGCGAAGTCATGCAGTGGCCGGGAATGGTCGGCGCCCTCGGCGGCGTCATCCTCGGCTTTGCATTCCTCCGCCGCCGCTCAACCCTGGGCCTGGTCGCGGCCGCCCTCGCCCTCGGCGCCTTCGCCCTGCTCGGCAGCGCCGGCCTCGCGATCATCGCCCGCTACACGATGCTCGGCGGCGCGATCCTGGCGATCTTCGTCGCCCTCGCCCTGCTCGGCTGGCGCCTGCTCGAGCCCGATCATCCCTGGCGGCGCCGCTGGCAGGTCTTCGCCGGCCTGATCGCGGCGATGTTCGTGCATCTGGCTCCCCAATCAATGGGACCTCGACTCGACCGTGAAGAGCGACCTCACCGACCAGGGCACGATCGAGCGCGACCTCAGCGATCTGGTCGACGCCGGCGCCTTCGCCAAGCCGCTCTGCGGCCCGATCGCCGTGCCCAATCACCGCGCCATCCCCCGCCTTGCCTTCGGCCTCGAAGTGAAGCCGACCGCGATCATCAGCGCCAGCGAGGAAGGCATCCCCCGCCGCGGCTACTTCCTCGACCCGGCCAGCCCCTTCGTCATCCACAACTTCATCCTCGACCCCAACGACCAAACCCGCCTCGAGACGACCGTCCCCCACGGCTTCCATCTCGTCGCCCGCAACGACTCCTGGCGCCTCTTCCGTCGCTGCTGATGGCTGGGGGCTTCAAACGCTCGGGCCTGTTCGGGCTGATCGGCGCCGTCGTGGTGATGATCGTGGTCGCCCTGATCGCGCTCAACGCCGATAGCAGCGACCCCAACCCGAAGGGGACGATGGCGCTGATCTTCGCCGTGATCGCGGTCTTCGTCGTAATCCTCTTCGTCCTCCAGCGCTCCGGCCTGGAGAAGGTCGCCGGCGGCGATGCCGAGGCCGTGCAGCGCGCCGTGGCCGAAGGCAGCAGCAGGATCGAGAACCCGACGACGATGGAGGAGCAACAGCTCTGGGCCGCGCTGGCGATCAAGCCGATCGACGACGAGGCGATCAAGGCGCGCGGTGCGATGTGGGGCTCGAGCCGGCGCAGCCAGAAGCTCGGCTGGGCGGTGATGGCGCTGATCTTCCTCACCGTGCCGTCGATCTACCTCTCGAAAGCTTCGTGCCGCTGCTGATCGGCGGGCCGCTGATCGTGATCGCGGCGCTCTACGGAAGCTTCCGCGCGCTGGCGCCGGGCGGCGAGATGGACCAGGGCTACGAGAAGGTCGGGCTGGCGATGGCGCCGCTCGGCTTCGAGGTGACCGAGCGGCCGAAGGTCAAGATCGAGGTGCGCGAAGCGACGACGGGCCGCGTCGGCCCGAAGATCCACGGCGCCCTGGTGCTGAGCGGCGAGCGCCACGGCCGGTCGGTCTCGGTGCGCATCGGCGACGGCTCAAGCGAAGTGGCGGTGCGCGAGCCCTGCCGTGAGTTCAGCGCAAAGTCGAAGCGCGTGAAGGTCGAAAGCGGGAGCGAGGGAATCGTCGTCGCCCGCAAGGGCGGTGGGCAAGCCGACTGGCTCTGTGACCTCTGGCTCGCCGAGCGCCTCGCCGAAGCGGCCTGAGCGCCGGGCTCAGCTGCTGCGCTCGACCAGCTCGACCGCGGCGTGGGTCTCGGCGGCGACCTCGGGGTCGGCGAGCTCGACCCCCGGCGGCAGCTCGACGTGGAGGTCGTTGGAGAAGTCGAGCCGGACGCGCAGGGCTCCGGCGCAACGCGAGGCAAGCACGTGGCCGCCCCGCCTGCGGTTCTCGCTGACGAAGTGAAGGTGGTAGCCGCTGACCTCGATCCCCTCGGCGTAGTCGGGGAAGCGGAAGCCGAGCATCGTCCCCTCCACGTTCTCCAACTCGAAGACGTGCTGCTCGAGGACGACCTCGGTCAGCGGTCGGTAAGGCGGGTTCTGCCGCGGCACAGAGCGGGCCCGGACCAGCTCGAAGCTCCCGTCGAGCCGGATCGCGCAGGTGGCCGCTTCGGCCGGAATCAGCTCGTCGAGCCGAGTCAGCAGCCCCGCGTGCTCGAGCGGGCCATCGACCTCTGTGTCGACCGTGGGATCGAAGCGCGTCACCACCGCGAACGGCGTCCGCTCCGTACCGCCGACCTCGCCCACCGCCCCATCGACGTCGGCGCGATAGAAGCGCCCGTCGAGGGCGATCATCTCGCCGTCGAGCCCGTTCAGCGTCCCCAGGCCAAGGTCGCCGTGCTCTGCCAGCTCGGCGAAGCTGAGGTCACCCTCGTAGGCGCCCTCGAGCAGCGCCCCGATCGTCGAGGCCTGAAAGAGTACGTGCGAGTTCGCGCTCGGCGTGCAGTTCCTCCTCGCGCAGCGTCTCCACGTGCAGCGATCTGATCCAGCGCTCGTCCAGCACAGCCGCCAGTCTCCCAGGCGTGTCTGACCTTAGCCACCGAATATGGGGGTTAAAGTCAGACACGCCTTGCTGAGACGCGCGACCGAGACCACGTTGGGACGCGTCTTGCTCCTCCTCTCGGCGGTCGCGCTCGTCCTGCTCGGCAGCGCCGCGCTCGCCTACTTCGCCTTTGACGAGTACGGCAGCTTCGGCGGCGCGCTCTGGTCGGCGGTCCTCCACGTCCTCGATCCCTCCAGCCTTCAAGACGACGAGGGAGCCGCGCAACGCGCGATCGGGCTCTTCCAGGTCATCGCCGGCCTCGTCCTGCTGGTCGGACTGCTCTTCACCTTCGTCGCCGAGTCCTTCGCCAGCTCGCTGGAGCGGCTCGGCCAGTCCGACCGGCCGGTCCGCGCTCGCGACCACCTGCTGGTCATCGGTGGGCTCGACCTGGTCCCGGTTGCGGTGAGAGCGGCCGCCAAGGCCAGCCGCGCCGGCATCGGCTCGGAGATCGAGCGCATCGTGGTGCTGGCGCCCGAGTCAGCCCGCGAATCGCGCGGCCAGCTGCGGGCGGAACTGAAGGAGGCGGCGGGCGGCCTCCGCGTCGATCTCGTCTTCGGCGACACCGCCGGCGACTCGGGGTTCGAGCTGGTCGCCGCGGAGGAGGCTCGCGCGATCCTGCTGATGCCCTCGACCAGCGGCCCGGTCGTCGCCGAAGCGGCCGACGTCGAGGTCACCCAGGGCGGGCTCGCCCTGCTCGACTACCTGAAAGAGCACGAGGCGGCTCCGCTGGTCCGCCTGCTCTTCCGGCGCGGGCGCAACGTCGATGCCTCCTGGGAGCTGTTTCCGCGCGAGTGGGATGCGATCGTCGGCGACCGCACCGTCTCCGCCGTGCTGCGGCTGGCGCTGAGCGAGCCCCGAACGCTGGAGAAGCTGCCGGGCTGGACCGGCAAGCACGATCTGAACGCCGGCTTCATCCAGATCGTCGACGCTGCCTGGGCCACAGCCGCCGCCGAGAACAGGCGGCTGCGGCTGACGATCGTCGGCTGTGGGATCAACGCGCCGGCGCTGATGGAGGATCTCGCCGAGCTGGGCAGCGAGCGCTTCGAGCTGACGATGATTGCGCCGAAGGAGGCGTTCGACGCCTACCTCGGCTCCGAAGAGCCCTCCGGGGTCTCGATCCACTTCGTCGACGCCCGCCCCACCGACCCGGCCGAAGCGCGGGATCGCCTGGCCGATCGGCTCCCGACCTCGTCCTCACCACGCCGAGCCCGTCCGGCTGGGACCCGCGCGCCTCCGACGCCAGCGCCACGCTCGCCGTTCTCCACGTACTGCGAACGGTCGGCGCCGAGACGCCGGTCCTCGCCGAGCTGCTGCTCCCGGACACGGCCCGGCGCCTGCCCGCCGACCCCCGCCTGCTGGCGATTTCCGGCCTCAGCACGGTCGCCACCGCGGTCGCCCTGAGCCTCTTCGATCCGCAGCTGGGAGTAGAGCTGGAGCGACAGCTCGCCGCCGGCGGCGGCGATCGTTGAGAATCGCCGCATGGCGGCAATCAAGCTCAGCGGCGTGGTCAAGCGCTTCGGCCAGATCACGGCAGTCGACGGGCTCGACCTCGAGGTGCCGGAGGGCATCTGCCTCGGCCTGCTCGGCCCGAACGGCGCCGGCAAGTCGACGACGATGCGGCTGCTCACCGGCCAGGCGCTGCCCGACGCGGGCGAGCTGCGCGTGCTCGGGCATGAGCTACCCGCCGACGCGAAGGCGGCCCGCGCCGAAATGGGCGTCGTTCCCCAGCTCGACAACCTCGACGTCGACGTCACGGTCGAGGAGAACCTGGCGATCTTCGCCCGCCTCTACCGGGTGGCGGACGTCCGCGCCGCGGTCGACCGGGCGCTCGACCTCGCCCGCCTGCGCGAGCGCCGCCGCGACGCCGTCGACGAGCTCTCCGGCGGCATGCGCCGCCGCCTGCTGCTGGCCCGCGGCCTCGTCCACGAACCGAAGCTGATCCTGCTCGACGAGCCCACGGTCGGCCTCGACCCGCAGATCCGCACCGAGCTCTGGACGCTGATCGGCGAGCTGCGCTCGGGCGGCACGACGATCCTGATGTCGACCCACTACATCGAGGAGGCCGAGCGCCTCGCCGACGAGGTGGCGGTGATGCACAAGGGCAAGATCATCAGCCGCGGACACCCGGTCGAGCTGATCAGCGAGCACGCCGGCACCCAGACCGCCGAGGTCTACGGGCCGCCCGAACGGCTGGTCGAGGCGCGCAAGACGGCCGAGTCGCACGGGCTCTCCGTCCGCCCGGCCGGGCCCGCGATCGCGATCGTCGGCTCCGAGAACGCCGCCAACGGGGCGATCCCCGACGACGCCGTCGTCCGCGCCGCCTCGCTCGAGGACGTCTTCGTCCTGCTCACCGGGGAGGAGGCGGAGTGAGGCGGCTCGAACCGGCGGCGATCGCGGGCGTGATGAGCCGCGAGCTGGCCAACTTCCGCACCTACTGGAAGGGCACGACCTTCTCCAGCGTGCTCGAACCGATCGTCTACCTGCTCGCCTTCGGCCTCGGGCTGAGCGCGACCCTGGTCGACGAAGTCAACGGCGTCCCCTACGTCCAGTTCGTCGGCACCGGCATGGTGGCGACGGCGGTGATCTTCTCCAGCGCCCTGCCGGCGATGTTCGGCACCTTCGTCAAGCACCGCTTCCAGAACACCTACGACGCGATCCTCGCTGCCCCGGTCGACGTCGAGGAGCTGGTCAGCGCCGAGATGCTCTGGATCGGCATCCGCTCCGGCACTCTACGGCTGCGTGCCGCTGCTGGTCACGATCGGCTTCGGCCTCGACCCGGCCTGGGGCATGCTGCTGGTGCCGCTCTTCTGCTTCGTCACCGCGCTCGGCTTCGCCGGCTTCGGCGTCGCGATGGCGGCGACCGTGGCCAAGATCGACCAGTTCAATTACGTCACCGCGCTCTGCATCACGCCGCTCTTCCTCGTCGCCGGCACCTTCTTCCCGATCGAAGGCCTGCCCAAGGGCGTGCAAGTCGTGGCCCAGCTCAACCCGCTGCACCAGCTGGTCGAACTGGTCCGCGGCGGCGCCTTCGGCTACGAGGCAGTCGACATCCTCCGCTTCGCCTTCCTGGTTGGCTTCGCCCTGCTGACCTGGCGCATCGCCGTCAGCCGCATGCACAACCGCCTGATCGACTGAACGCTGACTTCGCCTTTTCTCGCCCTATAGGCGAAGAAAGACGAAGTCAGCAGAAGAAAATGGACCGTGCGCCCCGTCCTCCGAAACGAAGTCACCGGGCGTGTCCGTCGTGATTGGCTCGAGCCGGGCTCTCCTGCGGCACCCGCGGCATCCGCTTAAGGCTGCTTCCTTCCGGACCTGACCTGATTCGCGTGCCCACGTCGCGCAGGACCCGACCGTCAACGCCGCCCACAACGCACTGACCCCGACGGCCAGCCCCTCGGAACGGGATTCGGCCCCGCTAGAGCGGATTGCGGGTTACAGGGCACCGCTGATTCCCCGCCTAGCACGGTCCGCGGCCATCGTATCTGCATTCGCCCCCTGCCATCGGGGCGGGGACGAATGCAGATCCTGGCCGGTCGCCTCCGTCAGCGCCGGATCAGCAGACGGGTCTTGAAGACGGTCGCCGTCGCCTTGCCGGCGCGGACCTTCTGGCGGACCAGGATGCGCTTGCGGGTCGCGACCTGTTTGCGCGCCTTTGGCTTGACTTTGAGCGCGACCAGCTTGCTCTTGCCGCTGCGCAGCCGCACACCGCGCCGGTTCGTCGCCGGGCGACCCTTCTTCAGCAGGCCCTGCACAGTCGTCCGGCACTGGCGGCCGACCTTGCGCGGGCAATTGACCCGAACCAGGAGGCGCTTGCCGCCGTCGAGCTTTGCGGTGTCCGGCGTCGCGCCCCGCAGCAGTTCTTCCAACCGCTGTGAGTTGAAGGCCCCGGGGGCACCTTTGCCGCTGCCCCCACCGCCTTTGCCTTTGCCACCGTTGCCATTGTTGCCGCCGCCGCTGCCCGTTGCGGCACTGAGCACGACGTTGTCGTAGTCGGCGCTGCCGGTCACGAGCACGCTGGTCCCGCTGGTGAAACGGCTGGAGATCTGGATTCGGTATTCGTCGCCGATCGTGAGGCTGCCGGGCTCGATCGAGCCTCGGGACACGCCGGTCCAGGAGCCGGCGCCGGCCAGGGTCGTCGGCGCGATCAGGGTCACGCCTTCACCCCCGGCCGAGAGATCGTTGAGCCGCACCGAGTACTCGGCCGAGTTGCCGGCCACGGCAAGCAGCTGATCGACGTTGGCGCGGCGATCCATCGCGAAGCCGATCGACCCCGGATCGGCTCCAGCGGCTCCGGCGTAGGTGAAGGGTGGGCTCTGCCAGACCGCCGTGGTGGTTCCACCCACCGCGGCTGCTCCGACAACGCCGGTGTAGGCGGAGCGGATGAAGCCGCCTCCGTCGGCTCCGCCGGAGCCCTGGAAGGAGTTTTCGACGCTCGCGCAGAGCAGCGGCGGCAGGCAGATGCCTTCCGTACTCGAGGAGGAGTCCCAGCCTGCCGCACCGCCGTCGAAGCCGCGTGCGGCGTTGGCGGACGGGTACTTGCTGGCCGCGGCGCCAGCAGCGGTCGGAATTGCCAGCAGAATGGCCGCGAGGCATGCCGCGGCGACAGCACCGGCGCGGCGAAGCGTTGGAATGCACATCGGGTCCTCCTCTTTGCTCGTTGCTCGCCCGAACAGGCGACTACCGAGTTTTGAGTACCCAACTGAATCCACCGCACCGCCGCCTTGGACGAACATAGGATCGACGCTACGTGATCGATGTCGACACAGGCTCCTTCTTCGCGATCGTCCTCGTCGCGGCGATCGCCGCGACGACGGTCGCGATCGTGCCCAGGGGAATGGCGCCGCCGGTGGTGGTGCTGGAGCTCATGCTGGGGATCCTGATCGGCCCCGAAGTACTCGACCTCGCCCACTCCTCCGACTTCATCGAATTCTTCTCCAACCTCGGCCTGGGGATGCTCTTCTACTTCGCCGGCTACGAGATCGACTTCGAACGGATCAAGGGCACGCCGATGAAGCTCGGCGCCCTCGGCTGGGCGCTGTCGGTCGCGCTGGCCTACGGAATCGGCGGCACTGCTCGCCCTGGCCGGAGTCGTCGTCTCCTTCCTCTACACCGGCTCGGCGCTGGCGACGACCGCGATCGGCACGCTGATCCCGATCCTCAAAGACAGCGGCGGCCTGAAAACCCGCTTCGGCACCTACCTGCTGGCGGCCGGCGGGGCCGGCGAGTTCGGCCCGATCCTGCTCGTCACCCTGGTGCTGACAACCGCCAGCCCCCTCCACGAGGCGGCGATCCTGGTCGCCTTCGTCTTCCTCGCCCTCGGCGTCGCGCTCGCCTCGGTGCGGCTCGCCTGGCGCGGTTGGTCGGCCTTCGAAAAAACCTTCGAGGCGAGCAGCCAGCTCGCGGTGCGGATCACCGTCGTCCTCGTCTTCGGCCTGGTGCTGCTTGCCAGCAAGCTCGGCCTCGACGTCCTGCTTGGCGGCTTCGTCGCCGGCATGATCACCAGGGCGGCGCTCAGGGGCCACGAGCTGCAGGTATTCGAGTCGAAGCTGACGGCAGTCGGCTTCGGCTTCTTCGTCCCCTTCTTCTTCATCACCAGCGGCCTCGAGTTCGACCTCGCCGCCCTCGGCTCGGCGGAAGCGATCGCCAAGATGGTGCTCTTCCTCGCCCTCTTCCTCGTCGTCCGCGGCACGCCCGCCCTACTCCTCTACCGCAAGGCATTGAGCGCGACCGAGCGCAAGGCGCTCGCCTTCTTCTCGGCAACCGAGCTCCCCCTAGTGGTCGCGATCACGACGATCGCCATCGACGCCGGCGAAATGCGCCCCTCGACCGCGGCCGGCCTCGTCGGCGCCGCCATGCTCTCAACCCTGATCTTCCCCTTCGTCGGCATGGCCCTGCAGAAGCGGGCAATGGCCGAGCAAGGCGAAGAGCCCCCCTCGGCCGACCCCGTCGAGACTCCCGCCCCAGCCTGATCCCAGCCCACGGCCCGCCTATGATTGACCCCCCTCCCGGGCGCGTAGCTCAGCGGGAGAGCGCTCGCCTCACACGCGAGAGGTCGCTGGTTCGAACCCAGCCGCGCCCATCACTTGGCAGCGCCATTCAATAACCAGGGCTTGTTCTCGGACCACTACCTGCTTTCGGTCGTACCAACTTCGCCCGAGTGGGCCCGTGTGTCGGATGAAATACCGGCAATCCGCCAAGCCCTTCGTGAGCAGTGGGCAACTGCACGGTCCCTCGTCTCTCGACACGAGGGCCAGACAGAGGAGCACTGGATCCGCCCGGTCTTGCGCGAGCTTGGCTTCGCCTTTCAGGTCCAGACTGCAATTGCAAACGCCGATGGCGTATTCAGATGGCCCGACTACGCTCTATTCGATACCGACACCGCTCGAACGGTTGCCGAGGATGATGCAGGCTCACAGGCCTACTTCCGAAACGCCATGGCCATCGCCGACGCCAAGGTTTGGGACGCCAGCCTGGATCATGGAACCTCGGGGGGCTCGACTCTCGAGCGTCGCAACCCAAACCATCAGATTGATAGCTATCTCCGCGATACCGATACCCGATGGGGGATTCTTACCAACGGACGCAAATGGCGTCTCTACTCTCGCGATACCAGCTATCGCCTTGACTCATTTTTTGAGGTAGATCTAATTGAGTTGCTGGATGACAGCGACGATAACTTCAAGTATTTCTGGCTCTTCTTTCGAGCAGCCGCGTTTCAGGGGCAGCCCAGTTCTTTCATCGACCGTGTGCGCGCGGAGAGCAGCGAATACGCTGAGAGCCTCAGTTCCAGTGTCAAGGACCGCGTCTACGGTGCCCTCTCGGAGTTCGTCAATGGATTCTTTGCCTATACGGCCAACCGCCTCGATCCAGACACACATCTGGAGGAAGCCTATGCGGCTAGCCTCATCCTTCTCTACCGCATACTTTTCACCCTTTATGCGGAGGCTCACGAGCTCCTGCCGTTGGACAATCCGGGATATCGCGATACCTACAGCATCAAACGAATCAAGACCGAGCTGGCGACGCGACTCGATCAACAGACACCTTTGCTTGATTCAACGGATAACTATTTTGCGGATCTCAGCAACCTCTTCTCGGTCATCTCAAATGGCGCCGACCAGTTCGACATTCCGCCGTACAACGGTGGCCTGTTTGCCAGCGAGCGGAACCCGTTCCTGGCCCAGTTCCGAATGGGCGATCGGCACCTAGCCCGAGGCCTGGACCTGCTCGCCCGAGTTCCATCGAGAGACGGGCCCGCGGTATTCGTCGATTACAAGACGCTTCAAGTTCGACACTTGGGCGATATCTACGAGGGCCTGCTCGAATACGAGGCGCGTTTCGCCAGGCAAGAAATGGTCGCGGTAAGAGCAGGAGGCGTCGAGGTTTGGAAGGAAGCCGCGGAGGTGGAGGCAGATGCAGCCGTGGTCGAACGCGTTGCCGCCGGCGCCTGTTATCTGACCACGGGGAATGGAGAGAGGCGGGCAACAGGCTCCTACTACACACCGCAGGCCATCGTTGAGGAGATGGTCGACGACTCGGTGGGCCGTCTGGTGGCCGAACTGGAGCAGGAGCTCGGCGGCGACGACCTTGTCGCCGCTCTTATGGCCTTGAGGGTCTGCGATCCCGCAATGGGCTCCGGCCACTTTCTGGTGGAGGTCGTCGATCACCTGGGCCGCGCGATAGTCCGAGCGGGTGGAGAAGGCAGTAATCCTGCCGCGACCCAGTTTCAAGCCGCCAAGAGAGATGTCGTCGAGCGCTGTGTTTTCGGCGTTGATCTCAATCCCCTGGCAGTCGAGCTTTCGAAGCTCTCCCTTTGGCTGACCACGGTTGCGCGTGATCGCCCGCTTTCATTCATAGACGCGCATCTGGTCTGCGGGAACAGCTTGATCGGCGCGGATATCCAGGCGATGGCAACGCTCGAGGGCGAGAGCGACGGACAGATGAACTTCGTAGAAGACGCCCTGGGACGGGTACTTCCCGAGCTCTTGGAGCTGGTGGGCCAAATCGAGGGCCAGCATTCCGACACAATCGCTGACGTCAAAGAGAAGGAACGGCTGTTTGAGGATCTCAACCGCCTGCGCAGTGCGTTTATGAGAACGGCTGACCTGTGGACTGCCAATCGCCTCGGTCTCCAGGTTACGGAAGACGACTACCTCCAGGCGGTCACAACCTTGTCGTCCGGAACTCATGACGCCGAAGGTAACTCGACCCTCAGCTCGACGGTTGCAGATCTGAGTTCCCGTTTTCGTCTGCATCACTGGGAGCTGGCTTTCCCGGAGGTGTTTCTGAATAAAACGCGGCCACGCGGGTTTGATGCAGTTGTCACTAATCCTCCGTATGTAAATGCAATAGAGAGGCGCGGTGCCCACACCCCTGATGAGGATCGCTTCTGGAGGAAACGATTTTCGTCGGCAAAAGGACCGTTCGATATGTACCTCCTGTTTATGGAGTTGTCCCTGGGGCTGGCACGTGAGGATGGCTGGATCAGCCTGATCACCCCCAATAAGTTCCTGGCAGCTCCGTACGCAAGTGCCTTCAGGGAGCATGCCGTCGACCGGCATGCGCTGATCCGCCTCGTCGATGCGAGCAGGATCACCGTCTTTGACGATCCAAGCGTCTACCCGATTATCTCTCTATTCAGGGCCGGCAACAGCGTCCCAATCTTCGTTGAGGTTATGCGCCTGCTTGAAGATGGGGAGCTGGAGCAGGTAGCCGCGCATCGCTCGGACGCCCTCACCCGACTGCCCGAATGCATCTGGGCATTTCTTCTCCTTGATGACGCGGAGCTCATCGTCTCGTTGGCGGAAAAACACCACGAGCTGGAAGGCCACCATGGGATGCGCGCGGTGGCCTCTACGTCCGCCGCCGAGGCAGAGCAGCTTGGTCATGAGATCAGAGAGGAGCATCTCTCCACCACGCCTGGCTGGAAGGTTGTCAGCACCGGGACAATCTCGGCGTTCTGCGGTGAATGGGGCGAGACGCGCTTTACGCATCAAGGGAATCACTTTCTGCGACCCGTACTGCCCTTTCGCTCGGACAAGGTGTCCGAGAACCGCCGCTCGCAGTACTGGTCTCCAAAGCTGATCTTCAAGAAGCTATGCATGCAACTGGAGGCGCATCTCGATGCAGATGGCTCCTACGCCTCAATCAATACGAACTTCATCCTGCAGGGAGAGGTCGACCTCCACGCCCTGGCAGCCCTGATGCATAGCTCGCTGCTTTCCTGGATCTACGAGGGATATTTCGGCGCCCTTCGCATGGGCGGGGGATATCTGCAGGTTCAGGCACCACAGCTCCGAGTGCTCCCCATCCCCCGCCTTCCGGTCGACGCAGATGAGCCGGCAGAGCCCGAGCCCCTTTATCAGTCGCTATGCGACCAAGGGCGACGATGGCACGATGAGGCGACCGAGCTGGCCGCGCTGAGAAGCGACCTTGCCGACGGTCTGATCAAGGCCCTTGGACTCGAGCGGCGTCGTGACGATGAACCATCGTTTGTGCTGCCAAGATGGCGGTCAATCCTCGACGCAGTCCGATCACCGGATGCAGACGATCTCACCGCTTTCTGGACTCCGATGACGCGGACGGCCCGCCAGCTCGGAGTGGAGCTGACACCTGGGCGCAAAGCGGAGATCTTGAATCTCGTACAGGCGGCGCGACCAAGCTTGGTTGCCGGCAGCGAACGTGTAGAGGAGATCCGCGCCGAGGTCGACGACACCGTGTTCGCGCTTTACGGGCTCTCGGAGGACGAGGCAGAAAGGGTAAGAGCAGGGCACGCTGCAGCACCGGGCCTCGTGGAGGCGTGACGATCAGACGTTTACTCAATCGTCACTTACCTCCGGGCGGGACCTCGGCGCCCAGGCCTTCGCTCGCTCGATAGCGAATTCCCCTCCCGCGACCCCGTTGCTCGACCAGACCACTATCGAGAAGACGTCGAAAATCGGCGCTCGCCGTGGCAAATGAGATGTCCGCCTCCGCCGCGTAGCTCGCCCGATCGGAGCCGCCCATGAGGCTCTGCTCGAGGGCGATCACCAAGCGGTCGGGCCAGTTGCGGGAGCTGACCAACTCTTCGAGGTGGGTCCAGCGAGCGGCTGCGTCTTTGATCTGGATTAGTCGCTGACGAGCCTGCGACAGGTGTGCATTTACGCAGAATGCAACCCAGTTGGAGGCGTCTCGCTCTGGTTGGTAGGTGGGGCCGTGGGCCTCGTTCAGGGCTGCGTAGTAGTCGGCCGTGTGCTGGCCGAGGTACTCCTCGATCGAGCCGAACTCGGGGGACATCAGGCCCTCTTGGGCAAGGACCAGGGATTGGATGATGCGGGAGATGCGGCCGTTGCCGTCGCGGAATGGGTGGACGGAGACGACGTGGAGGTGAGCCATTGCGGCGCGGACGACCGTGTGGGCGTTGCGGTCTCCATTGTGAAGCCACTCGATTACTTCGGCCATCAGGCCGGGGACCTCGTCGGCGTCGGGCGCTTGGTAGCGGATTCGGCCGTCGCTTCCGGTCACCCCAACCGGTCCGGTGCGCCACCTTCCTGGGCTCTCGCTGCGCTGGAAGGAGCACGCGTCGAAGTGCAGGTCGAGGATCACGCGGTTGTGCCAGGCAAACGAGGGGTCCTTGGCCATCACGCCGACGTGGTCCATCGCGCGGGCGTAACACGCGACCGCCTGTCTGTTCTTGTCGTCGAGATCCACTGTTCGATCGCCACTGACCAGGGCTGCTGCCTCCCCCGGCGCGACACTGAACCCCTCGATCGAAGTGGAGCCTTCAACTGAAGACGCACGTACTTGTCGGCGCAAGGCACCGATCCATGGCACGACGCGACCGACCTCGTGGCCGAGGTCGTCGCGGAGCTTGTCGAGCTCCTCGAGCTGCGCCTGCAGCTTGAGGGTGGGAGTAGGCGTAGCTGAGAGCACATCTCAAATATAGACGATCAGACGATTAAACGTCTAATCGGTTAGACGCAAGATCGTCTACCAATGCTATTCAGACCATCTCGTCGGCCAGCAATCCCTCGCGGATGCGCAGTTCCTCGGTCGTCGGCTCGCTGTGCCCCGGTGCTTGGACCGGGCGGAGGATGGCGGCGGCCAGGACTATGCCGAGCGCCACGCAGCACGAGGCGATCGTGAAGGAGAAGTGGAAGCCGCTGGTCAGGGCGTTCGCCTGGGCGTGGCCTTCGGCTATTAGGTCGCTGGTTCGGCTTGCGGCCAGGGTGCCGAGGACGGCGACGCCGATCGCTGCTGACATCTGCTGGGAGACGTTGATCAGGCCCGAGCCGAGGCCGGCGTCGGCCTTGGGGACCTCGGACATCGCCAGGGTGATCAGCGGCATGAACGAGGTGCCGGCGCCGAGGCCGAGCAGGAGGAAGGCCGGGAAGAGGTCGGGCCAGTAGGTCGCATCGACCGGGACGCGGGCAAAGAGGATCAGGCCGGCCAGGGTCATCACCAGGCCCGGGATCAGGGTCTGCTTGGCGCCGAAGCGGCGCAGCAGGCGCGGCGTCACCGCCACCGAGAGGAAGCCGATGCTGAGGGTCATCGGCAGGAAGGCCAGCCCGGTCTGCACGGCGCTGTAATCGAGCACGTGCTCCAGGTAAAGGGCGCCGAGGAAGAACGACGAGAACATGCCGACCACGAGCAGGCCACGGACGATGTTGGCCCCGGTGAGGCTGCGCGAGCGCAGCACCCGCAGCGGCACGATCGGGTTCTCGATCCTCGACTCGTAGACGCCGAAGCCGGCGATCATCGCCAGGGCCAGGGCGGCGCCACCGAGCGTCCGCGCCGAGCCCCAGCCGTAGTCGCCCGTCTTCACGATCGTGTAGACGCCGAGCATCATCGCCGCCGTGATCAGCACCGAGCCGAGGACGTCGACGCCCTGGCGCAGGCCCGCTCCCTCGTTCTCCTCGACCAGCACCAGTCCCAGCCCGATCGCAAGCAGCCCGATCGGCAGATTGATGAAGAAGATCCAGTGCCAGTTGAGCGCGTGGGTGAGCACGCCGCCGGCCAGCAGGCCGATCGAACCGCCGGCCGAGGCGACGAAGGCGAAGACGCCCATCGCTTTCGCCTGCTCCCAGGGCCGCGGGAACTCGGTGACGATGATCGCGATGATCACCGAGGAGGCGATCGCGCCGCCGGCGCCCTGGACGAAACGGGCGCCGATCAGCAGGCCCTGGCTGTCGGCGAGGCCGCAGAGCACCGAGGCCGTCGTGAACAGCACCAGGCCGCCGATGAAGACCTTCTTGCGACCGATCAGGTCGCCGAGGCGCCCGGCCAGCAGCATGAAGCTGCCGAAGGCGATCAGGTAGGCGTTGACCACCCAGGTCAGGCTCGCCTGGGTGAAGTCGAGGTCACCCTGGATCGAGGGCAGGGCGACGTTGACGATCGTCGCGTCGAGCACGATCATCAGCTGGCCCAGGCAGAGTACGACCAGGGCGATCCAGCGGCGCCGGCCGCCGCCCTGCGGCGCGGTCAAAGCTCCCCCAGCCGCGCCAGCAGCCCGCACCGCCCGGTCGAGCACCTTGCGCTCCTCGTCGCTGAAGCTCTCCTCGATCGCCTCGGCCAGCCACCCCTCGCGCCGGCCGCGGTCCTCGCGCAGTTCGACCCGACCCGCCTCGGTCAGCTCGATCAGGCTGCTGCGGCCGTCGCTCGGGTCGGCGTGGCGCTCGACCAGGCCCTGCGCCTCGAGCTCGGCGACCGTCTGGCCCATCGACTGCGGCCGCACGCGTTCTGCCGCAGCGAGCTTGCTCGTGCTCTGCGGCCCTTCGCGATCCAGCCGTCCCAGGACCGAGCCCTGCGAGAGCGAGAAGCGGTGCTGAGTTCGCAGGCGCCGGATCAGGTGACCCAGCACGACGCGCAGCTCGCTGGCGAGCGGTCCACTGTCGACGCGGGTCGGCACGCGCGGATCATACCCGAATGTACACAGGCAAACTGCACAGTTTGCCTGTGTACTATGGAGCGTGTCGATGAGCGCGAGGACCTCAACTCAGGTCGCCGGAACCAACGACACCGACCGCTACAAGTGGATCGCGCTCTCCAATACGACCCTCGCCGTGCTGCTGGCGACGCTCGACGCCTCGATCACGCTGATCGCGATGCCCGACATCTTCCGCGGCATCCACCTCGACCCGCTGGTGCCCGCCAACAGCTCCTACCTGCTCTGGATGATCCTCGGCTACCTGGTCGTCTCCAGCGTGCTGATCGTCAGCCTCGGCCGGCTCGGCGACATCTACGGCCGCGTCCGCATCTACAACCTCGGCTTCGTCATCTATACGGTCGCCTCGCTGCTGCTCGCGATCGACTGGATGACCGGACAGGACGGCGCCCTCTACCTCGTCATCTTCCGCATCGTCCAGGGCGTCGGCGGCGCCTGCCTGCTCGCCAACGCCGCGGCGATCATCACCGACGCCTTCCCCACCAACCAGCGCGGCATGGCGCTCGGCATCAACAACATCGTCGCCGTCAGCGGCATGTTCGTCGGCCTCATCCTCGGCGGCCTGCTGGCGCCGATCGACTGGCGCCTGGTCTTCCTGATCTCGGTCCCGGTCGGCCTCTTCGGCACGGTCTGGGCCTACCTCAAGCTGGAGGAGCGCAGCAAACCGCGGCCTGCCGCGATCGACTGGTGGGGCAACGTCACCTTCGCCCTCGGCCTGATCCTGGTGATGGTCGCGGTCACCTACGGCATCCGCCCCTACGGCGGCAGCCCGACCGGCTGGGGCAGCCCCCGGGTGATCGCCCTGATCGCCGGTTCGATCACCTCGCTGATCGCCTTCGCGGTGATCGAGAGTCGCGTCGCCGAGCCGATGTTCCGGCTCACCCTCTTCCGCATCCGCGCCTTCACCTTCGGCACCCTCTCGACTTTCCTCGCCGCTCTCTCCCGCGGCGGCCTGATGTTCATGCTGATCATCTGGCTGCAGGGCATCTGGCTGCCGCTGCACGGCTACGGCTTCACCGAGACGCCCCTCTGGGCCGGCATCTACATGCTGCCGCTGACGATCGGGCTGCTGATCGCCGGGCCGATCTCGGGCTACCTCTCCGACCGCTTCGGCGCCCGTCCCTTCGCCACCGGCGGCATGCTCGCCTCGGCGCTCGGCTTCGCCCTGCTGATGATGCTGCCGATCGACTTCGCCTACCCCGTCTTCGCCGCGATCCTGCTCTTGATCGGCGCCTCGATGGGGATGTTCGCCTCGCCCAACCGCGCCGCGGTGATGAACAGCCTGCCCGCCGCCGACCGCGGCGCCGGCGGCGGCATGAACCAGACCTTCCAGAACTCCGCCCAGGTGCTCTCGGTCGGGATCTTCTTCACCCTGCTGATCGTCGGCCTCGCCTCAAGCCTGCCGGGCGACGCTGAGCAGCGGCCTCGAAGCGCACGGGGTCGCGCACGGGGTCGCCCACCACGCCGCCGGGGCGCCGCCGATCTCGGTCCTCTTCGCCGCCTTCCTCGGCTACAACCCGGTCCAGCACCTGGTCGGGGCGCACGCCCTCGCCGGGCTGCCGGCCACGCCCACGCCGCACTGACCGGGCAGGCCTTCTTCCCGCACCTGATCTCGGGCCCTTTCAGCGACGGGCTCGACACCGCCTTCACCTTCGCCATCGTCGCCTGCCTCGTTGCCGCCGCCGCCTCGATGCTGCGCGGCGGCCAGTACCACCACGCCGAGGAGCCGGTCCACGCCGCGGCCGGCCCGCCCCAAGTCCCACAACTGGAGGAGCAGCATGCACGTTGAGTGGCACGGACAGTCCGCCTTCACCCTGACCGCGCCGGAGGCAAAGGTCTTCATCGACCCCTTCGGCGACATGGAGCCGGCCAAGCAGCGCGGCCTGCGCTTCGACTACCAGCCGATCGAGGCCGGCGAGGTCGACCTCCTGCTCGTCACCCACGAGCACCGCGACCACAACGGCGTCGAGGCGATCGGCGGCGAGCCGCAGATCCTGCGCTCGACCGCGGGGCGGCTCGAGTCGCCGGTCGGCGAGGTGCTCGCGGTCGCCTCCGAGCACGACGCCGCAGCGGGCACCGAGCGCGGCCCCAACACGATCTTCGTCTTCGAGCTCGACGGGCTGCGCATCGCCCACTTCGGCGATTTCGGCCAGAGCGAGCTGCGCGAGGAGCAGGCCGCCGCGATCGACGGGGTCGATTTGCTCTTCCTCCCGGTCGGCGGCGGCCCGACGATCGGCGCGGCCGCTGCGGCCGCGATCGTCGAACGCCTCGCCCCCCGCTGGGTCGTGCCGATGCACTACCGCACCCACCGCACAGACTTCCTCGAGAACGAGGAGGAGTTCGCCGGCCTGATCGAGCGGGTCGAGCGCCTCGAGGCGCCCCGCTTCGACAGCACCGACCTGGGCACCGCCGGCGGCCCGATCGCCGTGGTCCCCGCCGCGCCCTAGTCCGCATAAAGATCCTGAACCAAACGGGCGCTGCGCCGCTATGGTCCCCATGCCGGGTCTGACCCGCGCGCAACCAACAGCGAAAGGGGTCGGATTTTGAGCGACGAGATCAACGAGATGGGGCCGATCGATTACCTGATCGTCGAGTGGCCCGGAAGGCAACCGACGGGCGAGGCGCTGCCATACCTGATCGACCTCGTCGACCGCGGCCTGATCCGCATCCTCGACCTCGCCTTCATCGCCAAGGCCGAGGACGGCTCGGTCGCCGCGCTGGAGATCGCCGACCTCGGCGACGAGATCGCCGCCTTCGAGGGCGCCTCCTCGGGGCTGCTCGGCGACGACGACGTCGAGCAGGCCGGCGCTGCGCTCGAGCCCGGCACCGCCGCCGCCCTGCTCGTCTACGAGAACCGCTGGGCAGGACCGTTTGCCGCCGCCGTGCGCAAATCAGGCGGCCAGTTGGTCGCCAGCGGTCGAATCCCCGTCCAAGCCGTGCTCGCCGCCCTCGACGCGGCCGAGTCGGGTTCCTAGGAAGAAAAGGAGACCACCAATGCCGGGACTACTTAGAGGAGTCGCACGAACTGCCGTCATCGCCGGAACCGCCACCACGGTGAGCAACCGCGTCTCGCGCCGTCAGGGCCAGCGCTGGGCGCAGCAGGAAGAAGCGCAGCAGGCGCCGCCGCCCGCCGCTCCGGCAGCCACCGCCCCGCCTGCGGGCGAGTCGATGCTCGAACAGCTCAAGGAGCTCGGCGCGCTGAAAGAGCAGGGGATCCTCACCGAGGAGGAGTTCGCGGCCCAGAAGGCGAAGCTGCTCGCCGCCTGAGCCGCCGGCCGCTAGGGCTGCTGCAGGACCGAGAGGATGTTGCCCGCCGGGTCCTTGAACCAGGCGATGTGTGGGCCTGGCCCGCGGGCGATGCCCTTCTCGTCCTGCTCGAAGCCCTCGTAGCGCTCGAGCTCCACCCCCTTGGAGGCGAGCTCGTCAACGGCCGCGTCAACATCGTCGACCTCGAAGTTGAGGATCGTGTACGTCGCCGGGACGAAGTCCGGCTTGGCGTAGACGAGGGTGTCGCGGCCGCCGGCCAGCTCGATCGAGGTGACGCCGTACTCCTCGCTCAGCACTTTGACCCCAAGCCCCAGCGTCTCACCGTAGAACTGCTTTGCCGCGTCGATGTCATCCACCGCGAAGCCGTTGGTCGCTTTTGCTTTCGCGAACATGTCGGGTTCCTTTCGTCTCGCTGCTTACCGACCGCTACCCGGCCAGCTCCGGAATATGTCTTTCGAGATGTTTCGCGATCGTCTCGCGCACCCACTGCTGGGTGATCGGGTCGGCCATGCGGTAGCGGCCGAGCAGCATTTTCTGGTCATCGAGCGGCAGGCCGGCGATCTCCCAGCGCACCGCGAGCCGCTCGAAGAGCAGCTCCGAGCGGCGGTGCCAGGCGTCCTCCTGCGAGGTCGCCGCCTTCGCCGGGCCCTCGCCGAGCTTGGCGATCGTGCCGGCGCTGAGCGACTCGCGCAGGCTGAGCACGTTGCCCTCGCCGTCGACGTAGTCGACCGTCGTCGCCTTCTGCTTCGGCGCCCGCTTCTTCTTGCGCTTGGCCAGAGCTCCGAGTCTGCCAGGGACAGGGGCTGCCCGCGCGCGAGACCTTGTTTTTTGGTCCATGACGCGGAAAAACGAGGTCTCGTGCTCAGTAGTCCCCGCCGGGGCGGCGGCGCGTGCGCTTGCGTTCGCCCGCACGGCGCTTCTCTTCGAGGCGGCGCTCGCGCGAGGCGCGGGTCGGCCTGGTCGCGCGGCGACGCGTCGGCGTCGCCAGGCCGGCGGCGATCTTCTCCCCCAGCCGTCGCAGCGCCAGTTCGCGGTTGCGCGCCTGGCCGCGGGCGTCCTGGGCGACCGCGGTGACCAGCGGGCCCGCCCGCCCGAGCAATCGATCCCGTTGCCTCTCGTCGAGCGTCCGCGACGCCTCGACGTCAAAGACCGCTTCCACCCGCGAGGCGGTCACGTTGGCATGCTGCCCACCCGGCCCGGAGGAACGGCTCGTCCGCAACTCGATCTCGGCAAGCGGGATCGACAACCGCTCGTCAATTCTCAGCGACTCCGCCATGGTGCCTTCACGGTAGCCAGGCGAACCGGCATCGCGCTTCTCAGTAGGCGATCAGTTCGAGCAGCCTGCCGTCCGGATCGCGCAGGGAGGCGGCGAGAGCCGGTCCGTGCGCGCCTTGCCTCGGCGCCGGCGGTACGACGATCTCGAAGCCCTGGCCGCAGAGATCCTTGATCGCGGCGTCGAGCCGCACCGCGGACGGCGCCCCCGCCGCGGCGGGGACCGGCGGCGGGGCCTCGCTCGAGCGAGTCGCTATCCGGACCAGGGGGAGCAACAGCGTGCCGAGCACGTAGAGAACAGCGAACACGCCGATCGCCTTCCAGCTCACCTCGTGTCCCCGCGTGACGATTTCGGCGCAGAGCAGGACCGCCAGCACCGCCATCGCCCCCAGCGCACCGGCGCGAACCAGCCCGACCGCATCGGCCTCTCCCGACCGGGCATTCGCAAGCAGCAGCGAGGCGTGCGCGCAGCCGATCGCGAGCACCGCCGAGACGCCGAATGCCCGCGCCAGGCCGGTCGAGTCGTCCCCCAGGTCCCAGATCGCGCCGATGCAGAAGAGGAGCGCGACGGTCGCCAGCAGGATGCCGGCGAAACCCAGCAGCGCCAGCGCGGGACGGCGGCGCACCAACAGGAGGCAGGCCGACATCATCAGCGAAGCGACCGCGAGCGCGACAGCAGTGCCGAGGGCTCGGGCGCTTGTCTCGCCTATCCCGCTGCCGCCGAGGATGAGGACGATCGCGACCAGCGCGCAGCCGCAGAGGATGGCGATCGGGACTGCGAGGAGCCTGCGCGAAGGCGCCGGCCGCGAATCGGGGCTCATTCCCCCTTGCTACCCAATGCGTCGACCTTCTCGGCCAACTCGAAGTCATTGGCGGTAAGGCCGCCCTCGGAGTGGGTGGAGATCGTCACCGTGACCGTGTCCCAGGAAATCTCCAGGTCCGGGTGGTGGCCCATCGCCTCGGCCGGCTCGACCAGGCTCTCGACGAAGCGCACCGAGCCGACGAAGTCGCCGCAGCCGAAGCTCTTCGCGATCGCCTCGCCGCTGCGCTCCCAGCCCGGCAGGCCGGAGAGCTTCGCCTCGATCTCGGAATCCTCCAGAAGCGCCATCCGGGGCTATGCTGACACGGAGCCATCGTGGACGCAACGAGCAACCCCCGCCCCACCCTCTGGCACATCGCCGTCTCGCATTACAACGAGAAGGCACGCTGGGCACTCGACTACAAGGAAGTCCCGCACAAGCGCCGCGCCGTCTCGGTGCCGGGCCTGCACATCCCGGCCTCGCTCTGGCTCACCCGCGGCGCCAGCCAGACCTTCCCGGTGCTGGAGATCGACGGCCGGGGAATCGGCGACTCGACCGAGATCATCGCCGTGCTCGAGGGCCGCTTCCCCGAGCCGCCGCTCTACCCGGCCGACCCGCAGCAGCGCCGCCGCGCGCTCGAGCTCGAGGACTTCTTCGACGAGGAGCTGGGATCGCACCTGCGCCTGCTCGCCTTCCACGAGCTGGGCAAGGACCCGGAGCGCTTCGCAACGGTGATCGCGCGGAGCACGCCGGGCGCGGTCGCCGGCCTCGGCAGTGGCGCCGTCACCTACGCCCGCACCTACACCGGCCTGCGCTTCGGGGTAAAAAGCGAGCAGGCCGCCGCGGTCGCCCGTGGCAAGGTCATCGCCGCCCTCGACCGCCTCGAAGCCGAGCTCGGCTCCAACGAGTACCTGGTCGGCGATTCCTTCAGCGTCGCCGACCTCACCGCCGCCGCGCTCTTCTACCCGCTGGTCATCCCAGACGAGGGGCCACTGCCGGAAGAGGAACCGCCGCCCGCCGGGATGGAGAGCTTTCGCGCACCGCTCAAGCAGCGGGCCGGCTACCAGTGGGTCGAAGAGATGTTCCGCCGTCACCGCAGGCCGAGCGGAGCACACGCTACGACGGCCGTCCCCCAGGGCTAAACCTTCCGCCCCAACACCCGATAGTGGGTAGGTGAGCGAGCCAAGCAACCGGCATCTACTGGCAATCATTCAGACACAAACCGAGATCGTCGCCGGCGACCTCGACCTTGACGCGGTGATGCAGCTGATCGCTGAGCGCGCACGGGAGCTGACCCGGGCGAGCGCCGCGGTGATCGAGATCGCCGATGGCGGCAAGACGGTCTGCCGGGTGAACGTCGGCGAACAAGTCGACGCTCGCTCGATGCTCGGCATGCCACTGTCCCACCAGGGAGAGACGGTCGGGACGCTCGAGGTCTACTCCCCCGAGACCGGCGACTTCATTGACGGCGACGTCGGGACGCTCGAGCTGTTGAGCAAGCTGGTCGCCGCCCACGTGTCTCGCGCCAAATCCTCGATGGCGGAGGTACACGGCGGCCGCCACGACGCTCTCACCGGCCTGCTCAACCGCCGCGCCTACGAGGAGCGGCTGCCGGTGGAGATCGCCCGGGCCAACCGCTTCGGCTGGCCGCTCTCGCTCTGCCTGCTCGACCTTGACGGCTTCAAGAAGCTCAACGACACGCTCGGCCACCCCTCGGGGGACCGGGCCCTGCAGCAGGTCGCCGCGCTGATCGACGAGTCGAGGCTCGCCGACGACGGCTTCCGCATCGGCGGCGACGAGTTCGCGATCCTGATGCCGGAAACCGAACGCGAGGATGCCGAACTCGCGGCGGCGCGGCTCTGCGAGGCGATCAAGGAAATCGGCATGTCGGACGGCTCCCTCGGCGCCTCCTTCGGCGTCGCCGAAGGAGCGGACGATCCGACTCGCCTGCACGCAATGGCGGACGAACGACTGCTAGCCGCAAAGGACCGGCAACACCGACGCTCGCGCTGAACCCGCTGCCTGGCTCTGCGCCGCGTGACGGAGCCGCCGCGGTTCGACCACACCGCAGATCCCACCGAACCACTGGTTTTGGCGGCGAGCCAAAAACAGGCCGTATACGTGATCAAGGCGCCGCGGCAACGCACAGGTGGCGGCGCGCCGACCACTGCGCACGGTCAGCATCTGGCCCTTCTCGATCCCCTTACCGCGGTAGACCTGCCGCACCTCATAGCGGTAGTCGGCATGAAGCTTCCCGTGCGGCAAAACCTTGACCAGCCGAGCGACAACCGCGGCATCGGACTCCCGCAAAGCTTCCGCCGGAGCCTGCGGCGCACACGAGCAAGCAATAGCGCCGCTCGCAAGCACCAGCATCGCCACGACGACGAATCCCGTCCCGATAGCGCACCTCCCCCGCACGAGTTCAATCTACCTGAGGGTCTGGCCCGGTAGGGGTGGAACGTCTTGTACTTTTTGGGCGTCCACCCTGAGGCGTCAGCACGAACGTCTCGATCCAAAAAGTTAAGTGGAACCCCTACCGGGCCAGACCCTCAAGGAGTAAGCACGATCTTCAGCGCTTCGCGCTGGTCATAAAGCGCATAGGCCTCGGCGGCCTCGTCCAACTTCATGTGGTGTGTGACCAAAGGCGAAGGATCCAGCTTGCCCGCCTCGATCAACGCCAGCACGCGGTCGACGTGGGCGATCACGTTGGCGAGGCCGAGCCGCAGGGTCAGGCCCTTGAGCCAAGCCAGGCCGAGCGGCACCTCGCCCTTGCCGGCGTAGGCGCCGATCCCGGAGACGGTGCCGGCGTCGCGGGCGAGGCTGACCGCCATCGCCAGCGGGCCCGGGTCGCCGACCGCGTCGACGACGACGTCCACCCCGCGCTTCTCGGTCGCCGCGCGCACGACGCGCTTCGGCTCCTCCTCGGTCAGGTGGACCGGCGTGGCGCCGAACTCGCCCGCCATCGCCAGCCGCTGCTCGACCGAGTCGATCGCGAAAACCTTGGTCGCGCCGCCGGCCAGCGCCGCCTGCACCGCGCAGAGGCCGACCGGACCGAGCCCGAGCACCGCGACCGTGTCGCCGGAGCGCATCCCGGCGTGGGCAACCGCGTGGTAGCCGGTCCCCATCACGTCGCCGGCGAACAGCGCCACCTCGTCCGACATCCCCTCCGGCACCCGCCGCAGGGTCAGGTTCGCGCGCGGCACCAGCAGCTGCTCGGCCTGGGCGCCCTGCAGGTCGCCGAGGTGAGCGCCGTGGCCAAAGGTCTGGCCGTTGTCGCAGCGATGGTAGTCGCCGCGCAGGCAGGGCGTGCAGGTCGCGCAGGCGGTGTGGAAGCAGCCGAGCACGCGATCGCCGACGGCGACCCGCTCGACCTCGGGGCCGGCGGCAAGGACCGTGCCGACGAACTCATGCCCGATCGTGAAGCCGGGCTCGACCGGCACCCGGCCGTGGAAGATGTGGAGGTCGGAGCCGCAGATCCCACTCGCCTCGACCCGGACGAGCGCGTCGTCCGCCGCCCCAAGCCCTGGCGCTGGCTTCTCCTCCACCCGAACCTCGCCGGGCGCCTGAAATGTGACCGCACGCATCGGCCGAACCGTATCGATCCGAGGCCGATGGGCCTGGAGCGTCCATATGGCGGACGTTTGAGGCCCGTCGGCGGGCGGTTCTAGCCGACGGTTACGCCGGGGACGCCGAAGCGGTTGGCGTTGCCCGTTGGGTCGGCCGTCTCTTCGATGCG
This sequence comes from uncultured Solirubrobacterales bacterium, assembly GCA_963840565.1. GTDB lineage: Bacteria > Actinomycetota > Thermoleophilia > Solirubrobacterales > 70-9 > VRUE01. Next base: position 235,505 of record CAWIZH010000006.1, on the reverse strand, counting down.
GGACTCCAGGGCCAGCTCCTTCTCGAAGTCGGCGGCCTCGCCGTGGGCGAAGGAGACGTCCTTGCCCTCGAGCAGCTCGATGAAGACCTCGACGAAGCGCGAGTCGAGCTGTTTGCCGGCGACCCGCCGCAGCTCGACGATCGCGTCGTAGCTCGACATCGGCGTGCGGTAGGAGTCGCGCGCCGTCATCACGTCGTAGGTGTCGGCGACGGAGATGATCCGCGCCAGCTCGGGGATGTCGTCGCCGGCGAGGCCGCGCGGGTAGCCGTTGCCGTCGATCCGCTCGTGGTGGGCGAGGATGATCTCCGCCACCGGCCCGTAGCCGTCGAGCGAGGAGACCACGCGGGCGCCCTGCTGGGGATGGCGCTTGATCAGCATCCAGTCCTCGTCGGTGAGCGGCACGTTGGCCTTGAGGATGCGATCGGGAAGGATGAACTTGCCGATGTCGTGCAGCAGCGCGGCGATGTGGACCAGCTCCTCTTCCTGGCGCGGGTAGCCGGCCCGCTGGGCGATCGCCCGCGAGTAGCGCGCCACCGCGGCGCTGTGCCGCGCGGTCATCTGGTCGCGCAGGTCGAGCGTGCGCAGCATCGCGCTCAACATCCCGACCTGGAAGCTGGCCAGCTGCTTGCTGCGCCGCTCGAGCTCGTCACCGCGCTGCTGGGAGAGCAAGAGCTGCCCGAGCAGGTACTGGAAGGTGATCAGGACGACGCCGAAGAGGGCGATCGCCGCGATCCCGATGATGTGGTAGATGAAGGCGACCGCGACGGCGAGCATGGCGCTGGCGAACTCGGACGGCAGCACCGGCGGCAGCACGTGCAGCTTGCTGCGGAAGGAGACGCGCTCGACGTAGCAGCCGTAGCCGGCGATCATCACGAAGTTGATCAGCAGCGCGAACTGGAAGAGGGCGAAGACGAGCAGGTAGAAGGAGGGGTCCGCCGGCGTGATCCCCAGCGCCTTGATCCCCTCGTGGAAGGCGATCCCGCCGAGCAGGGGGAAGGTCGCGTAGGTGAGGACGTTGCTGAGCAGGTAGTGCGGCTCGTCGCGCCAGCGGCCGAGCCAGCCGGCCAGCATCGCGGTGACGCCGATCAGAGCCGCCGGCGTGCCGCCGAGGAAGACCATCGCCAGAACCAGGGCGAGGAAGGTTCCCGAGACCTTGACCTTGGACTCGGTGGAGACGGCGGTGAAGTAACTGAAGACCGAGAAGGCCAGCAGGACCCCGAACAGGGCGGGATCCCAGTTGGACTCGGACGCGTCCCAGATGCCAACGGCGACAGCAGCGACCAATCCGGCGACCATGACGCCGATTGCGAAACGGGTTGGACGCTTGTCAGCCATGGCAGTGTTGGGAAGGCCCTACGGGCGGGACGGACCGTGGCCTACATAATTCATGGGCCATAGCCCATTCCCTGCGTTGCGGGCGACTGGGTTTGCGCCTAACGCAACTTGGCCGTCCAAGGTACTGAGGAACCTCCGGCCCCGCAAGGATCTTGGCCGCATTGCCAGGCGTCGCCCAAAGCGGCGTTTGCCTCCCTGGCAGGGGTCGGGTGCCCCGACCCCGAAAACAGCAGAGGGCGCCCCGCAGGACGCCCTCTACAAAACTGGATTCGAGCGAAGCCCTTCCCGCTCGGTAAAAGATCTAGTGATGAAAGCCCATGAGCCTTGTCCCTTCGATCGTTGAAACCCTCAGATTGCGCACTGCGATCTGAAACTCGTTAATTGCCTGGCAACTTTGTAGCACAACCTGGCGGAAACTTGTGCATCTGCAGCAAAACTTGTGCATAAATGCAGTAGTTCGTGCAGCGATCCATGCCTAGGCCACGCCTGACAGACCCCCTTAGACGGCCGCTCTTCAGGCGACTGGCGCTGACCTACGGGGTCAACGAGCTGGGCGATTGGATGGGGATCGTCGCCCTCTCGGTGCTGGTCTTCGACCGCACCGGCAGCGCCATGGCGACGGCCGGCCTCTTCCTCGGCACCCGCTTTCTCCCCGCCCTGATCGCCCCGATCCTGGTCGCCAAGGTCGAGCAGCCGCCGCCGCGCTTCGCCCTGCCGGTCATCTACTGCGGCGAGGCGGCGGCCTTCGGCGCCCTGGCACTGCTCGCCGGCAACGGCTTCTTCCTCCCCGGCGTGATCGTGCTCGCCACCATCGACGGTGCCCTGGCGCTGACCGGGCGGGCCCTCACCCGCGCCGTCGTCGCCGCCTTGCTGGAGCCGGCCGGGGAGCTGCGCTCCGGCAACGCCGTGCTCAACGTCGCCTTCACCGGCAGCGCCGCCCTCGGCCCCGGAATCGCCGGGCTCATCGTCGCCGGCTTCGGAGTCCAGTCAGCCCTGCTGCTCGACGCCGCCTCCTTCTATGCGATCGCCTGGATCCTGCTCACCGCCGGGCCGCTGCCCCAGGCGGAGCCCGATCCGGGGCGGGTTCGCGAGCGGGTGCGCGCCGGCATCGCCTACATCCGCGAAAAGCCGACGCTGCGGCGACTGCTGATCGCCCAGGGAGCTGCCTTTGTCTTCTTTGCCGCGGTGATCCCGATCGAGGTGATCTACTCGAAGCAGACCCTCGGCGCCGGCGATTCCGGCTACGGCCTGCTGCTGGCGAGCTGGGGGGTTGGCATGGTCCTCGGCAGCGTCGTCTTCGCCGCCGTGCGCCGGGCGCGGCTTCCCGTCCTGCTCCTCTTCAGCACCCTTGCGGTCGGCGCCGGCTACCTCGGCCTCGCCGCCGCCCCCACCTTGGCGCTCGCCTGCGCCGCCTCGATCCTCGGCGGCGCCGGCAACGGCGTGCAGTGGGTGAGCGTGATCAGCGCCGTGCAGGAGCTGACCGCACAGGGCATGCAGGCGCGGGTGGTGAGCGTGCTCGAGTCGATCGGCGCCGCCATGCCCGGGGTCGGATACCTGGTCGGCGGCCTGATCGCCACCGGCGCAAGCCCGCGAGCGACGTTCCTCTTCGCCGGAATCGGGGTGATCGCGATAGTCCTCATCGCGGCGCCGATCATGGGCACGAAATGGCCCTTGCCGGAGGAAAAAACAGGTCCAGAGGCGCTTGACGCCGAAGACGAGATTATGGTGGAGTTGATTCCAGTAAGAGCGTCGTCCGCCGCGCGCCCGATCTAACTCGGAGGTTGGAGTTGAGAAAGCTTGGTCTCGTCCTGCTGGTGCTGGTTCCCGCTGCCGCCTTGGCCCTAGGGCTTTCCGCCTGCGGCAGTGGCTCCGGAGGCAGCAAAGACGGCGGCACGCTGACCGGCAGCTACGCCTCGTTCCCCAGCTATCTCGACCCGGGGCTGTCCTACGAAGTAGAAGGCTGGACGGCGATGTACGACACCTACCTGCCGCTGCTCACCTACGCCCACGCCGATGGTGCGGCCGGCAGCAAGGTGGTCCCCGCCCTCGCCGAGAGCCTGCCCAAGATCACCAACGGCGGCAAGACCTACACGCTGACCCTGCGCGATGGCCTCAAGTACTCCGACGGCACCCCGGTCAAGGCGTCTGACTTCAAAAGCACGATCGAACGCCTCTTCAAGATCTCCTCGCCTGGCTCGGGCTTCTACGAAAGCATCGTCGGCGCCGAAGAGTTCGCCAAGACGAAAACCGGCGGCATTTCCGGCATCAAGACCGACGACAAGACCGGCAAGATCGTCATCGACCTGACCAGCCCCCGCGGGACCTTCACCAACGAGCTCGGCATGCTGTTCGCGGCGCTGCTGCCGGCCGGGACCCCGGCGAAGAACCTCACCGCCGACCCGCCGCCGGCGACCGGCCCCTACATGATCACCAAGTCCGAACCCGGTCGCGCCTGGTCCTACGCGCGCAATCCGTACTGGGCCAAGGCCAACGGCCCGCGGATCCCCGAGGTTCCCGACGGCCACTTCGACAAGATCGAGATCAAGGTGGCCAGCAACGACTCGACCCAGGTCAACGAAATCGAACGCAACAAGACCGACTGGATGCAGACGCCGATCCCGTCTGATCTCTACAACAAAGTCAAGGACAAATACGAAGGCACCCAGTTCCGGATCGAGCACCCGATCAACCTCTACCTCTTCTGGATCAACACGGCCGTGACTCCCTTCAACGACGTCAAGGTCCGCCAGGCGGTCAACTACGCGGTCAACACCGAAGCGCTGGAAAGGATCTACGCCGGCTCGCTCGCCGCGACGCACCAGATCCTGCCGGAAGGGATGCCCGGCCACAAGCCGTTCGACCTCTACCCGCACAACATGGCCAAGGCCAAGCAGCTGATCGCCGAAGCCAATCCCTCGGATCGCGACATCACGGTCTGGACCGACAACGAAAGCCCCAACAACGAAGCCGGCGCCTACTACCAGGGCGTGCTCAGCGAACTCGGCTTCAACGCAAAGCTGAAGACGATCAACGCCGACAACTACTACACGATCATCGGCAACGAAACGACCCCCGATCTCGACACCGGCTGGCTTTCCTTCTACGAGGACTACCCGAACCCGAACGACTTCTTCCAGCCGCTGCTGTCCGGCGAAAGCATCGCCCCGACCGGCAACACGAACGTCTCGCGCATGGACGATCCGAAGCTGAACGCGAAGATCGCCAAGCTCTCCGAAGAACCGCTCGGGCCCAAACAGGAAGCCGAATACGCGGCGCTGGACAAGGCCTTCATGGAACAGGCGCCGATGGTGCCCTACGGGACCAACACGGTCTCGACCTTCGTCAGCGCCAACATCAACCTCGACAGCGTGATCTTCAACCCGACCTTCGGGCAAGACCTGACCAGCTTCGAACCCAAGTAGCCGCCAGGCGCTGCTTCACACTACGCCGGTGGCTTCCGAGTCCAACGTCGAGGTCACCGCGGTCGCGGCCGGGCCGTGGCGCCTCGCCTGGCGGCGCTTGCGGCGCAATCGCGTCGCCCTGGGGTTCCTCGGGCTCTTCGTCTTGATCGTCGTCTTCGTCCTCGCCGCGCCGCTCTGGGCCAGTGACGTCGCCCACACCGGGCCGAACAAAACGCACACGCTGGAGAAGATCGAAGTCGACGGCGAACAGCGCGAAGTGGTCAACCGCGAAGGCAAGCCGATCGGCCCGGTCTGGCTCGGCGCCGGCGGCAAGTTCTTCCTCGGTGCCGACGGTCGCCTCGGCCGCGACGAGATGGTGCGGCTGATGTACGGCGGGCGCACCTCGCTGTTCATCGGCATCCTCTCGGCCCTGATCACAACCTTGCTGGCGACGATCCTCGGCCTGCTCGCCGGCTACTACCGCGGCTGGACCGACACGGTGATCTCGCGGACGCTGGACGTGATCTGGGCTTTCCCGGTGATGCTGCTCGCGATCGCCCTCGGCCTCTCGCTCGCGGTCGGTGGCCTGCAGATCGGCCCGCTCCACCTCTCCGGCGACTCGATCTGGATCCCGATCCTGATCATCGGCTGCGTCTCGGTGCCCTACATCGCGCGACCGCTTCGGGGCCAGGTGCTCTCCCTGCGCGAGAAGGAGTTCGTCGAGGCCGCCGTCGCCCAGGGAGCCGGACCGCTGCGGGTGATGTTCGGTGAGCTGCTGCCCAACCTCTGGTCGACGATCATCGTCTTCTTCACCCTGACGATCGCCAACAACATGCTGCTCGAGGCGGCGCTCTCCTTCCTCGGGGTCGGCGTGCAACCGCCCAACACCTCGTGGGGAACGATGATCGCCGGCGGCTTCAACCTGATCACCAGTGCGCCGCTGCTGATGATCGCCCCCAGCACGATGATCCTGCTCACGGTGCTCTCGGTCAACGTCTTCGGCGACGGCCTGCGCGACGCGCTCGACCCGAACTCGAAGCTGCGGCTCGAGGCGCACGCGGGCCTGGCCGAGCCAGAGGGAACCGCGGTCTAGTGGCCCGCTTCGCACTCAGGCGCCTGGGCGGCATGGTCGCGGTGCTGTTCGCGGTCTCGGTGCTGACCTTCTTGATCTTCAGCGTGATCCCCAACTCCGACCCGGCGCAGCGCATGGCGGGCAAGGCCGCGACCCCCACGCTCGTCGCCAACATCACCGAGGAATGGGGCTTCGACGACTCGCTGCCGGTGCAGTACGTGACGATGATGAAGAAGGTCTTCAGCGGCGACCTGATCTCCTACTTCGGGCGGGAAAACGTCGACGAACGGATCGTCGAAGGGATCCCGGCGACCTTCTCACTCTGCTTCGGGGCCGCGCTGATCTGGATGTTCTTCGGAATCCTCTTCGGCTACCTCTCGGCGGTCAAGGCGGGTGGCTGGCTCGACAAGGCGTTGACCGTCGTCGCCGTGGCGGGGATCTCGATGCCGGTCTTCTGGCTGGCGGCGATCTTTCTCAACTACCTGACCTACAAGACCGAAATCTTCCCCTCCGGGGAATACGTCGAATTCACCGTCGATCCGCTCGAATGGGCCAACCACCTGATCCTGCCCTGGATCACCCTGGCGATCCTCTACGCCGGCTTCTACAGCCGCGTGCTGCGCTCCAACATGCTGGACGTGATGAACGAGGACTACGTAAGGACCGCCCGCGCCAAGGGCCTCAGCGAGCGCCGGGTGATGAGCCGCCACGTGATGCGCAACTCGCTGATCCCGCTGATCACCCTCTTCGGCCTCGACGTCGGGGCGCTGCTCGGCGGCGCGATCCTGATCGAAGCGATCTTCGGCCTCAACGGCGTCGGCCAGTACGCCTACGAATCGCTGATCAACACGGACCTGCCGCCGATCATGGGGATCGTCCTCTTCGGCGCCTTCTTCGTCGTCCTCTTCAACGCCCTCGTCGACATCGCCTACGCCTGGCTAGACCCGCGGATCAGGCTGGGCACGGAGGCAAGATGAGCTTCCGGTGCGCCTTTTCCCCGATATGCGTGGATAAAGCGCACCGGAAGGGGGTTTCGTGAGCGAGGCGCTGCTCACGGTCGAGGATCTGCGGGTCTCCTTCAACACGCAGGGCGGGCGCGTGCAGGCGGTCGAAGGCATTTCCTTCGAGCTCGTGCCCGGCGAGGTGCTGGCGATCGTCGGCGAGTCGGGCTCGGGCAAGAGCGTCACCGCGCAGACGATCCTCGGCCTCACCCGTTCCCCCAACGCGGAGATCTCCGGCTCGGCGCGGCTTGGCGAGCGGGAGCTGCTGAGCGCGAGCGAGCGCGAGCTGCAGGCGGTGCGGGGGGCGCGCATCGGCATGGTCTTCCAGGACCCGATGACGTCCTTCAACCCGGTCTACAAGATCGGCTGGCAGATCACCGAGGCGATCCGCGCCCACGACAGCGGCACGAGCAAGTCCGCAGCGCACAAGCGCGCGGTCGAGCTGCTCGACTCGGTCGGCATCCCGAAAGCGGCGCAGCGCGTCGACGACTACCCGCACCAGTTCTCGGGCGGGATGCGCCAGCGGGCGATGATCGCGATGGCGCTCGCGCTGGAGCCGGAAATCCTCATCGCCGACGAGCCGACGACGGCGCTCGACGTCACCGTGCAGGCACAGATCCTCGCCCTGCTCGAGCAGCTCAACCGCGAGCGCAACCTGGCGACGATCCTGATTACCCACGATCTCGGCGTCGTCGCCGAGATCGCCGACCGGGTGTTGGTCATGCACGAGGGAGCGATCGTCGAGCGCGGCGACCTCGACCAGATCTTCTACTCGCCCGCCGATCCCTACACGCGCAAGCTGCTCGACGCGGTCGTGCGGCTCGACGAGGCGCCGCCGCTGCGCTCGCAGCGGGAGGGCGAGCCGCTGCTCGAGGTCACCGACGTGGTCAAGCACTTTCCGGTCAAGCGCGGGCTGCTGATCGATCGCGAGGTCGACCAGGTGCGGGCGGTCGACGGCGTCAGCCTCAGCGTGCGGCAGGGCGAAACGCTCGGCCTGGTGGGAGAGTCGGGCAGCGGCAAGTCGACCCTCTCGCGCACGATCCTGCAGCTGCTCGCGCCGACCTCGGGCTCAATCCGCTTCGAGGGGCGCGAGATCGCCGGGCTCTCGCGGCGCCAGATGCGGCCGCTGCGGCGCCAGATGCAGATGGTCTTCCAGGACCCCTACGCCTCGCTCAACCCGCGCAGGCGGGTCGGCCAGATCGTCGGCGAGCCGCTGCGGCTGCAGGGTGAGGCGAGCGGCGCTGAGCTGCGCCGGGAAGTGCAGGAGCTGCTCGACAGGGTGGGGCTCTCGGCCGAGCACTACGACCGCTTCCCACACGAGTTCTCCGGCGGCCAGCGGCAGCGGATCGGCATCGCCCGGGCCCTCGCCCTGCGGCCGAAGCTGATCGTTGCCGACGAGCCGGTCTCCGCCCTCGACGTCTCGATCCGCGCCCAGATCCTCGACCTGCTCTCCGAGCTGCAGGCCGAGTTCGGCCTCACCTACATCTTCGTCGCCCACGACATCGGCGTCGTCCGCCACGTCTCCGACCGGATCGCGGTCATGCACGAGGGCAAGATCGTCGAGCAGGGGCCGGCCGACCAGGTCTGCGAGCAACCCCAGGACGCCTACACCAGGACCCTGCTCGCGGCGGTGCCGATCCCCGATCCGCGCGAGGCGCGGGCACGTCGGCAAACTGTTGGGTCAGGTTGACCCTTCCACTCGAGCCACCGATCAAACCCCAGCTTGCGCTGACCCGCAAAGAGCTGCCCCTGGGCGAGGAGTGGGCGTATGAGCAGAAGCTCGACGGCTTCCGCGCGATCGTCTTCGTCGACGGCGCCGACGCCTACATCCAGTCGCGCGGCGGCAAAGCGCTGGCGCGCTACTTCCCGGAGCTGAGCTTCCCGCCCGGCCGCTACGTGCTCGACGGCGAGCTGGTCATCCGCGACGCCGAGGGCAACCTCGAATTCGACGCCCTGCAGAGCCGCATCCACCCGGCCGAGTCGCGGATCACGCTGCTCTCGAAAGAGATCCCGGCTGAGTACATCGCCTTCGATTTGCTGGCCGAGGGCGACGAGTCGTTGCTGGAGACACCATTCGCCGAGCGCCGCAAGCGGCTGATAAGCCTGCTCGACGGCACCTCGACCGAAGTCAGCGTGCTCAGTGAAGATCCCGAGCAGGCCGAGCAGTGGCTGCGCCGGACCGAGGGCACGATGGCCAAGCAGCTCGACGCCACGTACATCCCCGGCAAGCGCAAAGGGATGGCGAAGGTGAAGCGTGAGCGAGAGATCGACTGCGTGGTGATGGGCTGGCGCCCCGGCAAGGAGGAAGGCACCGTGGGATCGTTGATCCTCGGCCTCTATGACGGTGACGATCTGCGCTCGGTAGGCCACATCTCGGGTTTCAGTGCCGCGACGAAACGGAGCCTCCGCACGTTGCTCGAACCGCTGGAGACCGGCGACAGCGGCACCGCGGAGCCGAGCCGCTGGACCGGTGGCCGCGATCTCGAGTGGGTGGCGTTGCGACCGGAGCTGGTGATCGAAGTGGGCTACGACCATGCGGCGGCGGGGCGGATTCGGCACGGGGCGCGGTTCAGGCGGTTTCGGGACGACAAAGATCCGCGCGAGTGCACCTTCGATTTGCTCGATCAGGGGTAGGCCTCAGAAGAGGCTGTCTTGGGGAGGAGGGACGGAAGGCCCCTCCCCGGACGAGCCCTTCGGGCTCTTGAGTGTCCGGGGAGGGGCCTTCCGTCCCTCTGTCGCACGTCGGCTGCTTCTTCCCCAGCCGCGCAGGGCGCGGGTTGCTTGCTTGCGTTGCTCGGGGCGCAGGTAGGAGCGGCCGCGGTAGAGGTTCTCGTAGCGCGGGAGTAGGTCCGGTCGTTTCGTCTCCAACCAAGCGAAGAAGACGTCTCTGACCTCGGCGCGTAGGTGGAGGGCCACGCCGCCCAGGAAGGATGCGTTGGCTTCGCGGGCTCGGTCGATTATTGGCTTGACCTGCTCGGGGGAATCGTTGATGCCGGGCATCAAGGGGGCGATTAGGACGCCCGAGTCGATGCCGCGCCGGCGAAGCTCCGCAACCGCGTCGAGACGGGCTGAGGGGCTTGGGGTGTGCGGCTCGGTGGCGCGCCAGGCGTCCTCGTCGAGGGTGGGGACGGAGAGGTTGACCGAGACGGGCAGGTGCTTTGCCATTCGCTCGAAGATCTCGATGTCGCGCATCACCAGGGGTGACTTGGTCAGGACCGAGACGGGGGTCTCGGCCTCCTCCAGAGCGGCAAGGATCTCCGGCATCATCCGGTAGCGGCTCTCGACCCACTGGTATGGGTCGGTGTTGGTTCCCAGCGCGACCAGCTCTCGTTTCCAGCTCTTGCGCCTCAGCTCGCCCCGGACGAGCTCCGGCACGTTGACCTTGACCACGATCTCGCGCTCGAAGTCGCGGCCGGCATCAAGGTCCAAGTAGGCATGCGTACGTCGCGCGAAGCAGTTGTGGCTGACAACACCGTCGGCTATGAAGTCCCCGGTGCCGGTCGTTATGTCGAACATTTGAATTCGACGGCATAGCGGCTCAATGGATACGACCCCCAGCTTGGCGGTCGACTTAAGGGCGATGCCGTCGATCGAGCGCTTGCGAGTGATCGCAGGGTCGACCCCCTGGAACAACCGAAGTTGTTCTGGCAGGCCCCCAAGAAGGCGAACATTGCGGACGCCGATTGCATTTGGGCGCTCCACCGTGCAAGAAAATCCGAGCTCGCGAAGGCCGCCTGCCGTCCGCTCGATGATCTCCGGATCCTTGTTGGAAATTCGCAACGACTCATAGCGACATCCCTCGGCATCAAAGATCCCGGCGAGAAATCCCCGTGTCCAGTCCTCGCTCGAGGAATCGCGCCATCGGATGAGATCCCGAACTCGATCGACATTGTCGCGGGCGGAGGTCCGAATGGCGCGCATTGATCGGTGGCGCTCATTGCCCTCGAGAAACTGAAATTCCTCGGTCGGAATACCGACATCGGCGAGGTAGCCCTTTGCCCGAGCGAGTGCCTCGTCGTCCGTCAAAGCGAGTCGGAACCGATGAACTTCGTAGTTCGTTCGCCCAGCACGCTCATAGGCGTACGAGCCGACGTGGCCGTCGCCGCGAATCAAGCCGCATAGGTAGCCGCGGCGGTACTCAGCCGATTCACCGACTGAAGACCCCAGGGCACCGAATCCCATCAGTTTGTTTTTCGGCGTCAAATGAGGTCTGCGGCTCGCGCCCTGTTCAGCCCCGGTGACGTACTTCCAGCCTCGCTGCGCTGTCAGAAAGCGGTGATCGCCGCTCGCGATCAATTCGGTGCCATCTTCAAGCGTCACGCGATAGCCCGGCTTGCACGTCGACCAATGCGCCAAAACAGTCGTGACCTCATAGCGGCGGTAGGCGCCTCGACGGACCGTGCCGTAGACGGCATCGCCGACTCGGACCTCCGCCAATGACTTGGTGCGACCGTCAGCCATCTGGATCGGCGTTTCTCCGCCCAGGCAGTAAACGCAGGCATGCGTGCATCCTCGGTACGGGTTGATCGTCCAGTCGAAGCCGAACCGGCCGCCCTGCACGTGGTTCAGCGCCGAGCGGGCGTGGACCTCGTGGAAGTTGATCCCCATCGCCTCGGGGGCGTCGAAGGTGCGGACGACCGTGCCGTCGCCCACGCCAGGCAGCCGCAGGTCCTTCTCGACTCGCTGCTCATCCCATCGCATACGAACATATGTTCGTATGCGAGAGAGTCGTTGTCAACCGCCGAACTCGTCCAACAGCACCCGGAGATCCTTCATCAGCAGGATTCGGTGGAGCGGATCAGTGGGCGAAGATTCGAAGCCGAACCGGTCGTAGAAACCGCTTGCCCCCTCGTTGGCGTGAGCGACCACGGCTCGCACTCCAACTGACTCTGCGACGGCAGCGCAGCGCAGCAAGGCATCCTGAAGCAAGGATCTGCCAACTCCACGGCTCTTGTGCTCGCGATCCACCGCGAGCCTGGCGAGAACCAGAACGGGAACCGGCCGCTTCGCCGGCTGGCCTTTCAGGAGCCTCTCCGTCGCGTCATCCGGCTCAACCTGGCCGATTGCGAGCGCGTAGTAGCCGACCACACGCTCCCCATCAGTGGTCACAAAGGTGCGCGCCGACCCACCGGCCTCAGCGTGCCGGGAATGACGATGGAGCCAATTGTCCAGCGCGTCTTCCTCGCAACAAAAGCCGTCGAAGGCGTGCTTCCCCCGCAGCGGCTCAGGCTGCGTATACGCCACGGCTACTTGAAGACGCTTGGCTTCGCGAAGAGGTCGCGCAGCCCACTGGGAACATGAGGCGGTCTATCCAGCAGCTCCGTAAACCGCTCCCACTCAGATTTGTCGAGCGGAAACTGGGTCTTGTCGGCAAGGATGCGCCGCGCCTCCGAGACGGCGGCACCGCGGACGAAGCTGCTGAACTTTGTCTCGGCCAAATCGCTTGCGGCACGGACAAGGGCATCCTCAGAATCCTCGACGCGAACGTTCCAGCGAAGGTCTCGGGTCTCCCCGGTCTTTGTTACAGACATGCCGTCCGAGGCATTGTACATGCAATGTGCACCACGGCACTAGGCCTTCTCGGCGGCGATGAACTCGTCGAGCTGGCCGCGGGCTTGGCCGCGGGCCTTGTTGCGCAGGGGCGGCAATATGGCGACCAGGTGGCCCATCGGGCCGAGGGCCTGCTTGGCCCAGTTGCGGAAGTCGAAGTCGTCGACGTGGTCGGCGATCAGGCCGTCGGCGAAGCGGAACTTGGCCTCGATGTCGTTGACCACCGGGCGGCCGGTGTTGAAGGTGTAGCGGGCGATCCAGTGGGCGGAGCCCGAGTCCTCGGCGGCCTCGTGCTCGTGCAGCTCGATCTTCAGGTCGGTGGCGCGAGCGGTCAGCATCCGCCACATCGCGCCGATCTCGTCGCCCTCGAGGTCGCCGAAGGCCGGGTCGCGGAAGTGGGCGTCCGGGGAGTAGCAGGCGCTCATCGCGACGCCGTCGCAGCGGCCGAACGCCTCGTAGAAGCGCTCGATCAGCTCGCGGTTCGCGTCCCCACCCATGCGCCCACCCTATCTGGGCAGCTCGCCGGTGATCACATAGCGCAGGACGTCGACCACCTGCTCGGCCGTGCGGGCGGTTGCCTGGGCGGCGCGGTCGACCTCCTTCAGCGCGTGATCGAGCTCGCCGTCGTGCAGGGTGACGATCGGCTTGTCGAGGGCCGCGGCAAAGCCGGCATCGAAGGCGGCATTCCACTGGCGGTATTTGTCGCCGAAGCGGACGACGATGACGTCGGCGGCGCGGATCAGCGTCTGGGTGCGGATCGCGTTGACGCCGGCGCCCATGTGATCGCGCCAGAACGGCGCGCTCTCGTCGCCGAGGGTTCCCGTGCCCGCATCGTCGGATGCCGCATGGTCGGTGACCGGCGCCGAGAAGGAAACCGGCAGCCCGGCCTCCCGGGCCCCAGCCTCGATCCGCTCCCGCCAATCGGAGTGAATCTCCCCAGAGAGATAGACGTCCCAGGTGCGCTCGGCCACGCGCCAATCCTAAAGAGAGACCCGCCGCCTCGACGCTGACTTCGCCTTTATGCGTCATATAGGCCGGAAAAAGACAAAGTCAGCCGAGGACTGGGCGTTGGTATCGTATTTGACGTGAACGTAAGGAATCGATTTGCTCGCGCCGGCGTCGACGCTGACCACGAGCACTACAAGTGGTGGGCTCTCTCCTGCACCAGTCTTGGGATGCTGCTGGTGGCGACCAACTCGGGGACGCTGATCATCGCCCTGCCGGACCTGGAGCGGGCGCTTGGGACCAGCCTGCTGGAACTGGTCTGGGTGATCCTCGCCTACATGATCTCCTCGACCGTGCTGGTCCTCACCGCCGGCCGGCTCTCCGATCTCTTCGGCCGCAAGAACGCCTTCGTCGGCGCCTTCCTCGTCTTCGCCGCGGCCTCGCTCGGCGCCGGCTTCGCCGCCGACGGCACCCAGCTGATCCTCTGGCGGATCCTGCAGGGGGTCGGCGGCGCCTTCATCTTCGCCAACGGCCCCGCCCTGGTCACCGACGCCTTTCCGCGCGAGCAGCTCGGGCTGGCGATGGGCACCAACACGATGGTCGCCGCGACCGGCCTCGTGCTCGGGCCGGTGCTCGGCGGCGCCCTGGTCGCGATCTCCTGGCACTGGGTCTTCTGGTTCAACGTGCCGCTGGCCCTCGCCGGCGCGCTCTGGGCGGCGCTGATCCTGCGCGAGCTCTCCCAGCGCGACGCCGTCCGCGGCCTCGACCTCGGCGGCACCCTCACCTTCGTCGTCGGCCTGACCGGGCTCGTCTACGGAATCTCGCGCGGCGGCATCTCCGGCTGGGACGACACGCTGGTGATCGCCAGCCTCGCCGTCGCGGCGGTCCTGTTGCCGCTCTTCGTGCTGATCGAGCACCGCGGCAAGGCGCCGATGCTCGACCTCGAGATCTTCCGCAACCGGCTCTTCGCCGCCGCCAGCGGCGCCGCCTTCATCAACGGGCTCTCGCGCTTCGCGCTGATGTTCATCTTCGTCTTCTATTACCAGGGGGCCCAGGGAGACGACCCGATCACGGCGGGGATCAAGCTGGCGCCAATGGCGATCGGGATGCTCATCTCCTCCCCCCTCGCCGGGATCTGGGCCGACCGCCACGGCTCGCGCACCCTGGCCGCCCTCGGGATGTTGGTCACCGCCGCCGGCCTCGCCCTGATGACGACGCTGCAGGCCGGCTCGCCCTACTGGCAGGGAATGATTTGGCTGGCCCTGGTCGGGATCGGCTCGGGCATGTTCAACTCGCCCAACACCGCGGCGATGATGGGCACGGTGCCGACCGAGCGGCGCGGGATCGCCGCCGGCGCCCGCACGATGCTGCAGAACACCGGCGCCGTGATCTCGATCGCCTTCGTGCTGGCGATCGTCACCGCCGCGGTGCCGAAACCGGTCCTCTTCGCGATCTTCTCCGGCGTCGCCTCGGGCCTCTCCAGCGCCCAACTCGACCCCTTCATCAACAACATGCACACGGCGCTCTGGGCACTGGCGGCAACCTCGGTCCTCGGCGCCGGCGTCTCGCTGCTGCGACCGCGCGACGAGAGCGCCCCCACTGAGGTGCAACGCGTTACGGCCCCCGCGGGACCACAAACCGTTTCCCCGGTGGTGGAGGCGATCCGCGAGGAGATCGAGGCAACGCCGTGAGCGACGCCGGGACGTCCAAGGGGGAGCTGAGGATCGGCGAGGTCGCCAAGCTGGCCAGCACCACCCCGCGGACGATCCGCTATTACGAGGAGATCGGCCTGCTGCCCGCGGCGGGCAACCGCGAGCCGGGCGCCCACCGCACCTACGCCGAGGCCGACGTCGAACGCCTCACCGACCTGCTGCGCCTAAAGGACCTGCTCGGCCTCTCGCTCGAGGAGCTCAAGGCCCTGGTAGAGGCAGAGGACGCCCGCGCCGCCCTGCGCCGCGAGTGGGAGACCGGCGTCGAAGACCCAGTGCGCCGCCGCCAGATCCTCGACGAGTCCCTCGGCCACATCGGCAACCAGCTCGACCTAGTGCGACGTCGTCGAGACGAGATCGCCACCCTCGAAACAGAGCTTCTCGCTAAGCGCAAGCGCGTCCAAGCCCGCCTACGCGAGCTGAACGACGCTCCCGCCACCAAGACCTGAGCCAAGCTCACCAGCACGCTGGACGGGAGGGCCGGTGACCCCTCCCCAAACACTCAAGAGCGGCTCCTGCCGCTCGTTTGGGGAGGGGTCACCGGCCCTCCCCCGCCCCCTGCTCCTCAAAGTGCTTGGACAGCATCGTGACCTGACCCTGGTAGTTGGACCCCAGTCCCGCCCCGTAGAGCCGCTCGGCCGGCGCGCTGGTCCGCTCCAGCGCCAGCTTGCAGACCGGCTGGCGGTGCTCGACCATGAAGGAGACGTCGCGGGCGCGCACCTCGAGCGCGGCGCGGCTGCCGTGGCGGTCGCCGGCCGGGTCGTAGCCGAAGCCGGGGTCAAAGAAGCCGGCGTAGTGGGTGCGCAGCTCTCCCGCGGTCGGGTCGTAGGCCATCATCTCGGCGGCGATCTGCGGCGGGATGCAGACCCCCTCGGCGGAGAGCAGCAGGTAGAAGATCTCCGGCTCGAGCACGATCTTTCCGCCCGCCTCGGGGAAGACCGGGTCCCAGAAGTCAGTCCAGCGATAGGCGCGGATGCGCGAGAGGTCGATCGGCAGGCTGTTCTTCTTCGCCCGGTAGCCGACGATCCGGTCGCTCGGGCCGGAGAGGTCGACGCTGAGGAAGAGCCCGTCGGCCAGCGCCAGCTCGGACTCGCGCAGCGCGTGCGAGTCGAGGTAGAGCAGCGGGAACTCGTCCTGCAGGGCGCGGATCTCCTCGTCACCGAGACGAACGTCGCCGCGCGCCAGGCGCAGCTGGTTGAGCGAGAGGCCCGTCTTGACCTGGATCGCGAAGGAGCGCGGTACGACCTCGAGGTAGAGCTTGCCCTTGTACCCGGCGCGGATCTCGTCGAAGCGGTGGTGGCGATCGGTCAGCACCCGGGTGAAGACGTCGAGGCGGCCGGTCGAGCTCTTCGGGTTGGCCTTCGCCCGCACGTCCTCGGGCAGCGCCAGCTCCTCGATCAGCGGCACCAGATATGGACGGTCGCGCTCGAGCACGGCACCGTCGCGCAGGTCGACCTTCTGGAAGGCGAGCCCCTCGATCTTCTCCTCGACGGTCGAGTCGACGTCGGGCAGGAAGGAGCAGCGCAGGGCCCAGGCGTGGTCGCCGAGCCGCAGGTCGATGCTGGCCGGCTGGATCGCCTCGGGGCGGATGCGATAATCGCCAGAGCTGACCCACTCGGCGGCGATCGCCTCACTCAGTGCTTGCGAGGGCAGCACGCCGGGGGCTGCTGCGGTCGCCTCGCCGCTGGGGGTTCCTGCCGTCGCTGCCGTTGCCTCGCTCATCGCTCCGAGATTATGCGGCCCGCCTCGGCTGCGCCGACGTATGGAGTGAGCGCAAACTCCGCAATCTCCGGCAGTAACCCGCCGAGCTTCGCGGTCTCGCCGGCGAGGACGCGCCGCGCCAACAGCGAGGCGATGCCGCCGACGATCGCCTCATCGGTCGCCTCAGGCGGCGGCTCGCCGCCGCCGGGCGCCGGCGCTCCCTCGCGCAGGTACGGGACGAAGCTCTGCAAAGCGACCTGATAGCGGTCGTAGACGCCGCGGCCGGCGCGCAATCCCTCGACCAGCACCAGCCCGGCCTGGGCCGGCTCGGCGACGAGCAGGTCGAGCAGCGCGGCGAGCGCGGCGAGCACCCCCCTCGCCCAGTCATCGGCCTCCTCGCAGGCCGCCAGCACCCGCGCGCGGATCCGCTCGACCGCATCGTCGTAGGCGGCGATGAAGCAGGCGTCCTTGCTCTCGAACTGCTTGTAGAAGTCGCTCTTGGAAACGCCAGCTCGTTTGCCGATCGTCGAGACCGTGGTCCCGTCATAGCCGCTCTCCTCCAAGCACTCGGCAAGCGAGGCAAGCAGCCGTCCGCGCTGGTTTTGCACGACAAACTCGCGGGGAAGGCCGTGACGGCCGCGGGGCAGACGTTCCACTGAGTGGTGGAGTCTTTCACCGCTCCCGAGATGATGCGCCGCTCAGCACACTTCGCCCCAAAGCTGCGGGCGGCCGGGCCGGCAAAGCCGGAGCGTCAGGCGGTCTCTGGCTCGGTGGCGTTGAGGAAGGGCGCAAGCATGAACTCGGAGAGCTCGGGCAAGAGGTCCTCCGCCTTCTCCGTCTCGCCGCGGCGGATCTGCTGGTAGACGATCCAGGCAACGCCGCCGACCAGCGTCTCTTCGATCGTCTCCGGGAGCTGGTCATTGCTGGGGACCGTGCGCTTGGTCAGCTCGACGAAGCGCTGCACCGCCTTCTCGTAGCGCTCGGTCGCGGCCGGGGTCGCCGAGAGGGCCTCGATCATGCACATGCGGGCCAGCGCCGGCTCCTCGGCGACGTAACGCAGGAAGGCGGCGAGGCCGGCCTGCACCTGCTCTTCCCAGCCGCCCTCGGCCTCGGCGCAGTCCTCTTCGACCCGCCGGATCGCCTCCTCGACGGCGGCGTCGAAGGCGGCGAGGAAGACTTCCTCCTTGCCCTCGAAGTTGTCGTAAAGCGTTTTGCGGGCGACGCCGGCGCGGCGCACGATGTCGCCGATCTTGGTCGAGTCGTAGCCCTGCTCCGCGGTCAGCTCGGCGATCGCGGCCATGATCCGGCGGCGCTTGTGAACTGCGACGAACTCACGCGACAGTTCGGGACGGACCGGTAACGAGTCAGGGTCAGCCCCTGTCCTCGCCTGTGCGCGCCGCGGCATTGGCCAAGGATACCCGCGGAACGGCTAATTACCTTGCACGATAGCAACTCAGATGGTACCGTGGAACGACTTGTAGGGTTTATGACAGAAACGATGGGGTTTCTCTATGACGCCGGACAGGGTGGAATTGAGTCAGGACATGTTGCTCGCAGCGCTCGGCGACAGCTGGCCCCCGGCCGACGTCAGCGCCGCCGCCGAACTGCTCTCCGGTGGTGAAGGCCAGTTTCCCTCAGGCATCCGCTCGCTGCCCTCCGACCTGGTCAGCGCGATCCAGCGCGAGCGCCTGCTGGCGGCGATGCTGCGGGCGACGGCGGAGATCGGCTACCGCGAGCTAAGCGTCCAGGACGTCCTCGACCGCGCCGGCGTCTCCCGCCCCACCTTCTACGAGCACTTCGAGAACAAGGAGGACTGCTTCCTCGCCGCCTTCGACACCGCCGCAACGCGCCTGCGCGAGCGCCTCGAGGCCGCCGGCGAGGAAGGCGAGACCTGGCGCGAGCGCCTGCGCCCAACGCTGGAGGAGCTGCTGCGCTTCGTCACCGACGAGCCCGACGCGGCGATGACCCTGATCGTCGACGCCCGCGCCGCCTGCCCCCCCGCCCTGCTGCGCCGCGACGAGCTGCTCGACCACTTCGCCTCCTGCCTCGATACCCAGGTGCGAGCGGAAGCGCCCGCGGGCGCGATGCCCTCGGCGATCGCGGCTGCCGGCATCGTCGGTGGCATTGAGGCCCTGCTCTACTCCCGCCTCAACCGCGGCGAGACCGACGGCATCGAGTCCCTACTGCCCTCGTTGATGTACTTCGCGGTGCTGCCCTACGAGGGGCAGGCGGCGGCCAGCGAGGAGCTGGCGGTTCCGGTTCGCTGAGCCTCAAAGCGAGGGGACTGTCGCTACATCCAAGGTAACGGTGCGGCTCGGCGCCGACAGGGCAGCATTGGCTGCCGCAATCAGCGCCTCGGCGTCAAGGCCATGACGGTCGGCGGCAGCCCGCAGGCGCGTCTCAATTGTGGCTCCAACTCCGATTAGGTCGATCAATACGGGCTTGCCGTCATGCAACCCGACAAGGCGCTGGAGCGCTTCCAGGTCCTGCTCGAGGAAACCTTCAGGCGCGGGCCGGGCAGCGGAGGGATGCCGCCGGAGATGATCGAGGCGATGAGCGGCGGGCTGCGCAAGATGATCCACACGCACCTGCGCCGCGGCACCGAGCGAGAGCTGCCCGCCATCGCGAAGGACCTGGTGGAGCTCAACTTCTCCTACGTCGCACCCCCGATGCCCCTGCGCGAGCGCAGGGGGCGGCGTGCCGCGGAGCCCGCCCCACCCGAGCCGGGCCCGAGCCCGGACCCCGGCAAAAGGATCGCCCGGGCGACGCTCGCCGCCGTGGCGGCGAAGGGCTTCCCAGGGACCTCTATCGCCGACATCACGACCAGGGCCGGCGTATCGCGCAGCACCTTCTACGAGTGCTTCGCCGGCAAGGAGAAGGCCCTGGAGTCCGCCCTCTTCGAATACCGGCCGCCATGCAGGCGGCCACCCTTCCCGCTTACCGGCGGGCGCACAACTGGCCGGAGGCGATCCGCGCCGCGGTCGCCGCGGCCTGCTCCTTCCTGGCCACCGAGCCTGACTTCGCCGCGGTCGCCGCGGTGCACATCTGGGCGGCCGGATCCGCGGCCCTGGAGGGGCGAGACAGGGCGATCGAGTCCCTGCAGACCTTGGTCGACGACGGTCTGGACAACCACGACCCCAAGATGAGCCCGATCGCGCCGGAGGCGATCGTCAACTCCATCTACGCGATGTTCTCCCGGCAGATCCAGACCAACGGCCCCGCCAGCCTGACCGAGATAGCCCCCCTCGCCACCTACATGATCCTCTCCCCCTTCACCGGCGCCGATTGCGCCTGCGCGGTGGCGCGGGGGGAAACGATTGGCGAGGAGGCCCCCGGCGAGACATAAGGACCGGATCAACTCTCGATCGGTTCGGAGACTGCCTTCCACAGGCGCCCCGAACGCTCGTCGATGACCTCGGCAATCCGATCGAGGATCGGGCGGTCCTGGAAGTTCTCCGGCAGGGAACGTCGGGCTTCCTCAGCGGCGGGGCCAATGCGTTCGATCATCGTCCGAGCCCGCCGCTCGACCAGGGCCGGCCTGACCTCGAGCTCGTCGCCGAGTTGGCGGATGTGGCGGCGGCGCAGGTACGGGGGGCGCTTCTCGCCGCCGTACTTCATCGCCAGGCTTCGGCTCGTTCCGTCAATCGCGACGGTCGAGAGCAAGTCGTAGAGCGGCGCGAGGCGGATCGCGCCGGGGCCGTCGAGCAGCAGCGAGTAGTTCTTCGAGTGGGCATCGTTGTTGCCGATCAGGAAGTTGAAGAGCAATGCGTCGAGGAAGGCGATGATGTCGCGTGCCGGGGCCGCGGAGTGACGATGGATCAGCCTCGCGCAATCGGCAACGTTCGGCCCGCCCTCGTTTTCGTACTTCACCGCAGGCACCAGGCCGAGCGCCTGGCAGAAGTCCTCCTGGTGCAGTCGACCGTCAGTTCCCCCCGACCCGTCCCGGTCGTAACGATGGACGAGCAGGTACTCCTGACCGCTCGCGGAACGGGGTTCGGCCTGGGCGACATCGAGGCTTGCGCAGCCGGCCAGGATCATGCAGAAGGCCTCGTTGGCGACCGCGTCGGCAACCCCCGGGATCGGCGCCTTGACGATGTCGGTGCTCGGAGGGTTGCCCCGGCTGAGGCCGATCCGCTTCCCATCGAAGAGGACTCCGACCTTGTCCTGGGCGCCGGCGAGGGAAATCCGGAACCCCTCCGCCTCGCCAATGTCTCCAAGCAGGGGGCGATCCGGCAGGCCCGCGAGCAGTTCGCCCAGCTCAGCGTCGCCGAGCCAGCGTGGAGGATGCTCGACGCGGCCGGGAATCGGTCCGCCAACCGGTCCGACCGAGATCGCTCCGGCGCACTCGCCGCCTATCTCGGCAAGCAGCTGGAAGGGGTTGCGCGCCGAGATCTGCAGCGTTCGGGAGATGGCTTTGAGGAAGTCGCCCTCCGGCAGCAGTCCCTCGAAGAATGGAGCGCATTTATCGTGGTCGTAGGCCCGCTCGCGCACCGGGAGGCTGAGGGAGATCGGCGCTCGTTCGCCCTCGACCCAGTCGGGGGCGTAGGCGAATCTCAGTCTCGCCTGCGACTTCCGCTCCAAGGTGCCAGCGCGATCGCCGTGAAGGTAGACGTCGAGCGCATCGCTCACGGCAACCTCGCTTCGATCCTGATCCCGAGCGCGGCGAGTACGCGAAAGACGCCCTCGAGCTGTGCGGTCGCCTTGCCGCGCTCGAGTTCGCTGACGAAGCGAAGCGTCGTCCCAGCCACATCCGCGAGCTCGGTCTGGTTGAGGCCAAGCTCCTTCCGCCGCGCTCTAATCAGGGGGCCAAGGGTCCTCGCGCTGTCAACCGTGATCAATTCCATTTTCCCGTTCGGGGAAAAGTAGCGGACAACGTCGTCGTCCTGATCAATTTATCCCGTCCGGGAAAATTCCTGCGCCACTGAACATGCACTCGCTGCGATTTTCCCGAACGGGAAAGGGTTGCTTGGCGCCGGGCTGGGTGCCACCTGGGGGAAGCGGGAGACGGCCTGAATGATCATTACATATTCGTTATAGTGGTCCGAGATGACTCCTGGCGAATTGATTCGCACCACGCGCATCCGGCGGGGCCTCAGCCAGCAGCGCCTCGCCAGGCGCGCCGGCACTCGCCAGTCGGCAATCAGCAGGCTCGAGGCGGACGAGATCTCACCCGGCGTGGAGACGCTCGACCTCTTGATGCGGGCGATGGGCGAGCACCTCGAGCTCACCGGAAGCGCTTCCGAGCGCGACTACGACCCGGCGCACCGGCGAGCCACGGCGGAACGCTCTCCTGCCGAGCGCCTCGCGCTTGGAATCTCCTGGAACCGAATGGCCGGCCGCCTCGCCGCAGCGGGACAAGAAGCGCGTGCCCGACACTGATACTCCGCTCGACGCCGAGCGCATCCTCCGCGCCCTCGCCGAGCACGAGGTCGACTACGTGCTGATCGGCGGCCTCGCCGTGCAAACCCACGGCCACGTTCGAACGACCAACGACGCCGATCTGATCCCGGCCCCCGATCCCGCCAACCTCGGCCGGCTCGCGACCGCACTGCGCTCGCTCGATGCGCGGGTGCTGAACCCCGGCGAGGAGGACGTTGAGATTGACGCCAAGATGCTGCCGAGGGCAACGATCTGGCAGTTCGTCACCCGCGACGGCGGCATCGACGTGATGCACGACGTCCCCGGCGGCCGCTCGTACAGCGAGCTCAGCAAGGGCGCGCTGGTCGTGCGCCTCGGCGACATCGACGTGCCCGTGGTGGGCCTGGACGACCTGATCCAGATGAAGCTGGCCCGCGGCCGCCCCGTGGACCTCGCCGACGTCGCCTCGCTGACAGACCCGGACGCGTAGCGGGCGCCCTCTGCAAGCCCGTCGTGCGTCGCTCACTCCCCCGACCAAAGCCTGTCCACGGGAAGCACGTGGAGTCGGTCCTCCTGGGTGTAGGGCCGGCTGCCGAGGTGGATCACGACCCCGCCCAGGAACCTGCTTCCAAGGTCGTCCCGAAGCTTTCGCAGCCCGCGGAAATCCGCGGAGGCGACTCGTTCCCCTGCCTTGACCTCGATCCCCGCGACGGCGCCGTCGTCGCGTTCGAGCACGAGGTCGACCTCATCGCCATCGTGGGTGCGCCAGTGGCCCGCATGCGGCGCGGGGTCCATCCAGCTCGCCTGCCTCAAAATCTCCCCGACGCAGAAGGTCTCCAGCAGGTGGCCGAGTTCCGTCATCGCCTGCGGCTGAGCCGCTGAGAGCCGCGCCTCGGTGATTCGCAGCATCCGCCCGGCAAGGCCGGAGTCGACGAAGTGGAGCTTCGGCTTCGCCGCTGAGCGGACTCGCAGCGTCGTGCCCCAGGCAGGAAGGCGGTAGGTCACGAATGCGGGCCTCCAGTAGGCGCACGTAGTGCTCTGCCGTCGAGCTCTCGATCTCGACGTCCGACGCGACGCGTGCGACGTTGAGGACCCGGGCAGTCTGGGCCGCCAGGCGGGCGACCAAAACGTGGCATCTTCTCTTGCTGCCTGATGCTCGACAGTTCGGCGACACCGCGTTCGATGACGAGTTTGAGGTAGTCGTCGAACCCTTGATCGCGTCGAGGATCTCCGGAGCGTGCTGGTACTCATCAATGAAGACCGGCGACTCGGCGCCGGCGAACGCCGCCGGGCTGGCGGCCGCCGCATTGAGCGTCGCGGGGTCATCGAGGTCGACGACCGTCCGCCCGGCCGCTCTCGCCAAAGCACGGACGACGGTGGACTTGCCGGCGGTTCTCGCCCCGTGATGACACGAACCCCGGAATTGGAGCGTCTCTTACACCGGAATCGGAGCAAAACGTGCCTTGCCAGGCGCACCGGCACCCGCCAGTCGGCGATCGACAAGCTTGAGGCGGACGAGATCTCGCCCGGCGTCGCTTCGCTGACAGACCCAAACGCGAACGCCGCGAGCTAGGTGGCGAAGACGTCCCTCGCCGTGACCTGCAGGGCGTCGCCTGCGTTGTCGATCCGCTCGCGCGCGCAGATCGCATAGCGGAGTCCTCGGCGAGGTGTGGGAGTGCCTGTGCCTTGCGTTCCAGCTCGCTAGCCGCTGCGCGCTTGCGCAGGTGATAGCGGAAGGTAGCCTGCCAAGGGCCCCGCCCATGGTCGTCCATCGAATCGATCAAGACCGGCAGGATGCTCTCCCCCAGGCCGCGCTCGATCTCGGGCCGGTAGCGATCGAGAAGGCCAAGCCAGAAAGCGAGGAAGTTGTCGGCGATCCGATAGGTGCGCCGCCGCGTGCGACGGCGGGCCAACCTTTTTCGAAGACAGCTCTGACACTGGGCCGCGCCAGCGCGGCCCAGTGTCAGAGCCATACCTCTAGCTATGCGTCCCGATCAACCTGGATAGACCCCGTGCAGGAGCATTTCAGATCGCGAGGTACCGTCTTCACCTGACGGTTTGCTGAACGCCAGGAAGCAAAAGGCGCCAGATGTCGTGTATTTAACGCCACTTCCCGTCATGACCACGCCGACCGCGGCTTCGTAGCCTGAATACAGATTTTCCAATGCGGCCGATTTCGTAGTCAGTACCTGAGCCGGAAGTTCGATTTTGCATCCCGGAGCTTCGATCTTGATCGAGCTACCGGCTTTGCAACTAATTTCCGATTTTCCTACATAGGCACTCGCTTCGCCCGGTTCCAGATTCGAGTAGACATAGGAGCAGCCATTCATTTTGACGACCGATTCCCCAAGACCAGCAGTCGTACATTGCGAATACGCGGCCGTTAGTGAGAATGAATTATACGCTGGTCCCGCTAGAGTTCCTCCGTCCATCTGAGCGACTTTGCAAGATATTTTCGCACCATCAGATGCACGTTCGAGAAGGGTAATCTGGCCACCGCTTCCCAGTTGGACACGTTCACCTGTGACATGTACTGAGTAGGAGGGTGCAGCGAGCCTAGGTTCACCCAACCCTCCGCCACCCGCAAGGAAAAGGCCCAGCGGGACGTCGCCCGTGATTACCTTAAATCCAGTCGCTTTTCCGCCCGAGTCGGTTGCGTTGACTTTAAATGTGCCGTACATACTCAGGTCTTTATACGTTCCTTTTGACTTGCACAGATTGCCACCCGTCGTGTATTCGAGATCTTTGTCTTCGATGGTCACCTGAACGTTAGCTTCGCTGCCGCTGCCCAGATTTTCGTATTTGGCCGAAATCCCGGTTTGAGCAGGAATCGAAAAGCTGCTGCCGGCACATTCTGCCACGAACAAATTCACTGGGCCACAGCCAGAGGGACCGATGTCAAGTGTTCCCGCTCCGGGGTGCAATTCAAACTGACAGCTTTTCATTTCCACGCCGCCGGTGGCTCCGCAGGTCGGATTTTTGAACGAGGTGCTCGTTAGGCCGGGGGATGGCTGGCTAAGCGTTCCCCCAAAACTGGCTTTTTCGCAGGAAACCGACCCACCACCGGGTCCAACCTGAAAGCCGAAGCTGCCGGCACTTTGATTCCCCTGAATGGTTGCCGGATATTTGTCAGCTGTAAATCCGCCTGACGCTGAAGCGGCCGTTGGAGCGGCGGCAACAACGCCAAGAAGTAGCGCTAGGGCGAACCCTCGCGTGATGCTTTTCATCTCGCCTCCTAGTCCGACAGCTCCCGAGAGTGTCGGTTCTTTCTAATAGTGAAGTAGCCAAATGGCTACCGTCGAGGCTGGCAGCCACCTCCCCCGTCTGCCCGACCAATTCGGACGGGGGATTCAGCTGCTACCGACCAGGTGGGTATCTGCGCTATCTAGCTGCTCCAGCCGTAGGGCTAGGTCTAACTCGGCGGCACAGGTCTCGAGTCGGCGTGCCATTCGCTCCTCGGCTACTCGCAGGCGACTGGCGACGGTGTGTCTCCTCACGTTGAGCATCGCGGCAGTTGAAGAAATAGTCCGCTCGGCGGCAAAATAGGTGCGAAGCGTCTCGCGCAACGTCTCACCACCGTCTCGCTCCTCTTCGAGAGGAACGAGATATATCTTTCGAAGCGAGTTCGCGAGGATGTCGTCGTTGAGGGCGGCGGCGAGTAGGGTGACGTTTGCATAACAAATGATCGTCTCACCGGCGCGTAAGGCGATCGGAAGGGCGGATCTTGCTTGGCGATGCGTCAGCCGCCATCCCGAGAGGCCCTCCCCCGGCTCCCCAATTGCGATCCGCACCTTGGTGTCGGCGTCACGGCGAAAGCTATCTGCAAGGTCGCCAGACTCAAGGCGCTGGCGAGCCCCCAGCCAGGCCCAAGCCGTCTCGCGGTCACTGTGCACGATCAAAGAGCAGCAGTCGATCCGGCGCGAGAGCTCGTTGATCTCCCGCTCGGGGTCGAGGCCGGTGGCGATCAGGCCGAGGTGCCAACCGTCGAAGTCATATTCGAGTTCGGAGGTGTCGAGCAGCTCGCCGTCGAGCAGGCGTCGCACGAGCTTTACCCGGCGCTCCTCCAAGGACCCCGTCCGCACCGCCGCCTCGCGGGCATACTCGCCGCTGACTGCGGCGATCAGGCGATCGAGCAGGGAAGCCTGGGTACGCAACAGGCGCTTAAGTGAGGTGCCGTCGAGGCGGCCGCCGCCTCGCCCGGACTCCTCGATCAGGAAGTCGCCGAGCAAGGTGTAGCCGGCGAGGTAGCGACGCAGGACGGTTTCCAGTTTGACCCCATGCCTTGCCGCAAGGCGAGCCTGGGCCAGAAGAACCGTGGGCATCGGCGGCGGGTGCTCGGGACTGCACTCGACCGCCTCGATGCCATACTCCAGAGCGGCGGAGACCGCCGCTCTGAGCCCATCGCGATAGGCCGGGTCGGTGCTCTCGCCGAGATCGGAAACCGAGTTGATCCGCGCCAGCGCCTCCTGTTCGATCTCTGCGCGCCGGGCGCGCAGGCGCCTGGCGAGACCGGCACGGATCTCTTCGACGCGCATTTCCCCCTCGGAGCTAGCGGCGCCTGTGCGCGGCCCGCTTGTGCTTCGCCGTTCGCCCCTTCGGGCACTTCACCCGCATCACAGGCTTCGTATCCCAGACCTTTCCGTTCTGCCCAGTAAAGGCAGAAAGGGCACGGCGGGTCCCGGCGCAGAGGTTGGTGCTGTTTTCGAACAGCCCCTTCTTCCCCCCCTGCATTTCAAGCACGAAGGAGGAGACGGGCGCGTCAGGTGCAGCTTCAAAGGTATTGCGCAGCTTGCCTTTGACCGAGTCGACGTGGCCGACCAGGTCGAAGTCGACCTGGGAGTTGTGCAGGGCGACTACTAGGTCTGGGAGCTGGTGTTCAGAAGAGCGCAGGAAGACGGGGCCTGTGAGCGGTTCTCCGAGGATCGGGGTGGTTGCTCTTGCCCTGCCGTAGACCGATCCTGCGGGGCAGCTTGTGCCGTTGCCTTGACCCGCCTTGAACTGGACCCTGGTGCAGATCGTGTTGAAGTGGGCGTTGGCGATGAACTCCGACTTGGGCAGGGTCACCTGTGCTCTGGCAATCCCTGCTTCGCCGATGCCGTTCATCGCGAGGGTTGCTTTGAAGGCTGGGTAGTCGCCTCGCCTGGTCCCTCCCTTGAGGGAGAGGGCCAGCTTCGGCTTGAAGGGGAGGGCTGCGCAGTCTGCTGCCTGGAAGGGGGTGGAGACGGTTACCGGGCGGTCGTCGGCTTCAGAGCCGAAGTCAAGGCCTGAACCCAGCAGGGTTGAAGCTGTCGATGTCCTGGTGCAATCGGTTGGGTTCAAGACAAAGTTGGGCCTGTCTACGTAGGCCCTGATGTCTCTGAGATGCACCGGAATGCCCTTGATGATGTGGGGGATCGGGTCTGAGCCTGTGGAGTCGATGAAGACTTCGGCTGTCTCAGGGTCGATCTTCAGGGCTTGGCGCACTACTACGGTGCCGAGGTCAAAGGGTCCTACTACTCCTGCGGTGATCGCGACGATCGAGAGGTTGGAGCCGTGGTAGGGACCTGCGAGGTAGACCTTGCCTGGGGCGTAGGCGAGGGATGAGCCCACTCCTGCTCCGGCCAGGGTGTGGCCTACTTCGCTTGAGGCGGGGCAGCTTGGGCTGTTCAGCTCTTCCTGGCCTCCGTGGGGGCCTGTTCTTGCGATCGCCTGGGCGATAGCGGCATCTGGGCAGTAGGGGATGCCGGCGAGCTTGCCGGTGATCCCTGGGGGCAGCTTGATCGAGAAGTGGGTGATCTCTTGTTCGGAGTCAGTTCTGCTCAAGCGCAGGTTGAAGGGGCTGAAGTGACCGGCGGCGTTGTTGAGGGTTCCCGCGATCAGGCCTGGGTGGAAGGGGGGCAGGCCGCCATTGGGGCAGGCATTGCCTTCGGGGCCGCTGATGATCGAGAAGGCCGAGGAGGTCCGCACCGGCGCTCCGCCCGAAGAGGGGTAGAGGGTCGCCCTCACCGGTTCGGGGTCGCCGTTTAGGCCGTCGTAGGTGCCGCAGGCCGAAGGGGTGGCCAGCGGTGAGCGCGTCCCCTCGCGGAAGTGCAGCCTGAAGTGCGAAACGGGGAAGGGCGGCAGGTCTTCGGCGAAGGTAGTTAGCTGCCCGGTGACCGGATCGGCGCTTACCCGCAGCGGCACCTTGACGACGATCCCCAGTTCGGGATCCTTGATCACCATGTAGATGGCGATCAGCGAGTTGAAGGGGTTCTCATAAGGGGTGGCGATGAACAGGGAGCCCTTGAGCAGCTTGCCTTCGAGGATCGGGGTTTCGACTTCGACCGAGCCGATCTTGGCGGCTTCGGGGCAGGCGACGCCCGGCGGAGCGAAGTTGGGGCCTTCGCCTGGGGCGGAGTACGGGGTCTCGGCTGCGAACTGGGCTTCGGAGCAGACGTTCAGGCCTTCGGCCAGGGCGGGGTTGGTGGAGAAGCCCCGAGGCAACGTCACGACAGCTTTGTCGACATCGGCGTTCGACAGCCCGTCGGGGTTGGCGAGGCCTTCGTTTTCGGTGTCGAGCGAGAAGTCCAGACCACTGGGGGAGGTCGCCGCTTTAGAGGTTGGCTGGGCGCTGATTTCAGGGGCGAAGCCGAGTTGGGCGCAGCCTGTCATGCCGACGGGGTTGCCGGCGGTTTCGTGGGTTTGGACCGCACCCCTGACCCAGTTGGGGTCGCTCAGATCGGGGTGGTCGTTGGAGAGCTTGGCGCCAGGGTGCTGCCAGGAGTCGATCGCATAGCTCGTCGCCAGCGGGCCTTCGCAGGCCCGCGGCAGGGTCAGGAAGGGGACTTCGGCGATCGCCGCATGGCAGCTGCCGAGCGAGGCGCCCGAGGCCGGGGCGATGCAGTGACCGCGCAGCGTGTCGTGGGCGGGGTCGGCGGGGGTGCCCCAGAGCGTGAAGGCCGAGCCCAGGAGTTCGAGGGCCTGGGTCAGGTTGGTTGGCCCGCCGATGACGTTGTAGGGGGGGGTTTCAGAGACGCCGAGCTCGAGGGTGACCGGCACCCCGGAGGCATAGAAACCGAGTTTGGCGGCCACCCCCGGCGGCGGTTCGAGGTTGTAGATCGCGCCGTAGACGGGGACCTCTACCGTGCCAGTCGTGATCGTGACGGTGACGACCCCGACCGCCGAGGCGTCGGCACAGGAGGGGACGTTGATCTTGCCGCTCAGACCCGAA
Source organism: uncultured Solirubrobacterales bacterium (assembly GCA_963840565.1). Taxonomy (GTDB): domain Bacteria; phylum Actinomycetota; class Thermoleophilia; order Solirubrobacterales; family 70-9; genus VRUE01. Next base: position 206,244 of record CAWIZH010000006.1, on the reverse strand, counting down.
TCGAGCGGGAATCCGGTGAGAAAGTCCGCGGTCGGGCAGCGCGGCACCGCGGTCGGGTTGCCGGCGAAGCCCGCCACCTGGGAGACGAGGATGTCCTTGGCTGCCTCTTCCAGACTTCCGCCTTCGCCGGCTTGGAAATGAAGCGTCGTGCTCATCGCGAAGGGATGGGAGCCCGCCTGGGTGACGGTTTCCCCTTTGGGGCCGGTGAAGGCGACGTCGAATTCGCTGAAGCCGATCTGCGCAATGGCGGGGGAGGCGAGTGCCCCCAGCGCCAGCGCGGTCGCGGCAAAGCCAAGCAGGGCGCGCCTCACCGGCCGGCCCTCCGCTTGTGCTTGGCTTGCTTGTGGCGCTTGGCATGCTTCTTGGCCACGCACTTGCCCCCCTTTTTCAGCTTGTCCATGGCGCAGGACCTGCGTCCTGCCGAGGCTCCTTCGCGCACGTTGCCCGCCCCTTCGAAGCTCGAGGAGGCCGGGGTCGGATCGGTCGGCGGCGAGTAGGGCCCCTGGCAGGCTTCGCCTTCGCAGCTCGCGGGCGCCTTCTCGGGGCTGGGCAGACCGCCGCCGGCGCGGGCGTCATAGACGTCGACCAGCCCGTAGTCCTCGGGGACCAAGCCCGCGAGGGTGGTGAAGAAGACGTCGTCGCCCGAGGGGCTTGCGTCGATGAATTCCGAGTCGCGCCGGCTCTGCCCCGAGGAGACCAGGTCCACGCAGCCGCCGTTTAGCTCCGAGTAGGTCGGTTCTGCGGCGCTGCAGCCGCCGCTGCCAGCCGCCTCCCACTGATAGACGTCTTTGCGCCCGTTGCTGTCGCGCGGGGAGAGCGCGTCGGTGCTCTCGAAGTAGAGGCGACTGCCGTCATCGCTGAGCACCCGCGCCGCGTAGAGGGTGTTCTCCCAACCGGGAATCTGCCCGGCCACCCAGAACAGCGCAGCTTCTTTGGCTCTTAGGTTCACCCCCACTGGCCGCGCCCCGCTTGGGTTGCACGAGGCGCAGACGAGCCGGCCGGCGGCCGCATCGTAGAGATAGACCTCGCTGTCACAGATCCCCCCCGGCGCTCCGCACCGAGCCGCGCTGCTCGCGTCGGTGTTGTCGGCCCCCGTAAGCGGCGCTTCTGACATGAACGCCAGGTGCCGGCCGTCGGGGCTCACCCGCGCGTTGTGGGTTCCGGGTTCGATGCTGATCAGCGAGTCCTTGGCGATACCCGGTTCGAGGCTAACGTCACCCCCGGCCAGAGTCCCGATGTAGCGAAGCGTCCCCGAGCCTTCCCCGTCTTCGTGGAGGTAGAGGTTCGGTTTCCCTTCCTCGGCTTTGTCTCCCACCCCGTTCTCTTCTTCCCCACTCAGCGCTTTCGTCGAGACGAAGTAGACCCGCGAGGCGTCCTGGCTCGCCCCCACCACGCCCGCCACCCCTTCAGCGATCAGGCTGGTCGTCGCGCTATCCACGTCGAACTCATAGAGCCGCCCGCCGGTGGTGAAGATCGCCGCCGAGCCGTCATCGGCCGCCGCCCACCAGCGCGAGCCGCTCGTCCCCGCCGTTTTTTCGGCGGCTTTGGAGACCGCCACCGTGCAGGGCGCGGTGGGATCGGAGCACTCGGCTCCTTCTCCGAACGGGTTCTCGCGCACGTAGATCCGCCCCGGCGCCCCCGGCGCCGTCCAGAACACCCGCCGCCCGTCGGCCGAAAGGGCCCCCGCAACCGTCACTTTGCGGTAGTTCTTCCCCCCGCCCGCGTTTTTGTCGCCGCCCGCCACACACGGTTCGCTCGTCGGGGCGCCACCCGGCAGCACGCAGAGGAAGCGCAGTTCCCCACCCGAGCGCGCGTAGAGCTGGGATTTGCCGACCGCGTTCGCTGGTGCGCCCGAGCCGACGAAACTGTCGTTGGCGACGAAGACCAGCGTCTCCCCATCGGCAGAGACCCCCTGGATTTCCGTTTCGAACGCGGCCCCAAGGAGGTGTTCGGGCGCCATCGTCGTCAGCGCCTCGTAGGCCGGGCCACCACAATCCTGGTCCCTTCGACGGTAGATGTTGTAGAAACCAGGCAGGGCGCCGGGGGCGAGGGTCGGATCAGCGAAAGGGGTCAGCCATGACTCACACAGGTCTTTAGAAAATGCCCTGAATTCGGTGTCGAAGCTGACCTTTGGCTCGATCGCTTTGTCGATCGGAGAGCTGATCGAGTGGTTCGACCAGCCGTCTGCATCGCGACTGGCGATGTACTGGACGGTGGTCGGCGAGGACTGAGAGTCTGGAAAGGCCCGCATTGAACCGTAGGCGAGGCGTCCGCCCGAGGTCGCGCTCTGATTCAAAACGGCAGGCAGGTGCGACTGCAACTCCTTGAGCACGATCACGTCGCCATTCGATTTGTCGAGCGGGCTGACCATCTCATAGGCCCGGCAATCGGGCAGCAACGCCGAGGGTCCGGTGCGGAAGGCTTCGTTTGCAGGGCAGCTCTGGGCCCCCGGCGCGGCGAAGGTCCACAGCATGCCCAACGCGCTCGGCGCCGGTTCGCTCAAGAAGGTGTTGGTGCTGACCAGGCGGTAGTGGTAGGTGGTGCCCGCGGAGAGCGGGTAGAGCGGGGCGCTGTGCACGACGATGTCGTCTTCCGAGGCACCGAAGTCGAGCGGGGCGGCACCGGCAGCGGTGTCGGGAGCGCGGATGGCCACGGCGAAGCCGTCTCCGCCGCCTTCCAGGTCCGCCTCATAGGCGGCGTCATCGACGTACTCGAAGTAGCCCGAGGCGGGGATGCCCAGCGGGTTCACCTCGGCGTTGAGCGTCGCCGTGTCGGCGCCGACACCGGTCGCATAGATCGCGCTCACCTCGATCGGCGCCTTCGCGGCGAAGGAGCCTTCGGCGCTCGCTTCGCCGCTGCCCGACGGGTTGTCGGGGTTGGTCGCGCGGATCCGGTAGCGGTACACGGCTTCGGGTTCCAGGCACTTGCCTTCTTCGAAGGCGCTCTGGGTGAAGGGGTGACAGCCGGCGATCGCTTCAACTGCGTGCAGGTGGAAGTCTTCGCCTTCGATCATTTCCACCGGGCCCGTCCTTGTGTTGGGGCTGGCGAAGCCGCCCTCGGTTTCATAGGAGTGCTGGTCGACGTAGTCGACGCTGTAGTGGGTTTCGGCGCCCTCGGGGTTGATTTCGGCTTCGATCGCCGCCCAGACGCTGCGCGGAGAGGCACTGACGCTGGGTAGAGCGACGATCGGGCCGGGCTGGGGCTCGGTGAGGTGGTGGACAAGTCCTTCGTTTACCCCAATGCTCGCTTCGCTGCTGACGATATCCCCGGTCACAGTGTGCAGGGCGGCGATCCCGTAGACCACCGGTTTCAACAACTTGCCGTAGCCGAACCGGCTTTCGATCGCGCAGGTTGCCGTGTTGTACTTGCTCAGCACCTTGAATGAGCCGGTATTGTGTTTTTGGCGATTTTCCGTTTGCGCCACAAAGAGGGCACCTGCATCGTCTATCGCCATGGCGCCGGTTTCGCTCCCCGACTCGGGCGCGCAGAGTTTGGCCCCCGTCGCCAGGTCATACTTGCGTAGTCCTTCCCCGGGTCCTTCTACGCTCACCCAGGCATCTTCGGCTCCGTCGATGGCGAGTGCGGAAAGTCGGACGAATTGGCCGGACGGCAAGGGCGTTTCCCCCCCGCAGGCGCCGGCCACAGTGAACTTCTCCACCCGGTCGGTGAAATTCTGGGATTTGCTTTCGGCACTGTCGGCGACGAAGACGTTGCCGCCCGGACCGACGGCGATCAGGGTCCTAGTATCGCTGATCTGGCATTCGCCAGGCCCGGAGATTCCGGCCTGGCATCCGCTTGCCGCCGTGCAACTCTCCAGTTTGGCCGCGCCCGTGTCGACACCCCAGCCGAAGGCGGAGACAAAGCTGCCATCGGGTTCGAACTTCTCCACCCGGGCGTTAGTCACGGCATTGGTATTGGAGTTTTGAATCGCGTCGAGGACGTAGATATCGTGCCGTGAAGCGCTCCCCACCGCGTTGTCGACGGCGATCGAAATGGGCTTCAACTGCCCGGCTCCCGTCCCTTCGATCCCGGCCTGGCAGCCGCTTGCCATAGTGCAGGTTTGAAGTTCAGACGCTCCAGTGTCTACGCCCCAGCCGAAGGCGAAGAGAAAGGCGCCGTCTGACTGAAAGACGTTGATGCGTTTGTTCCCTTGATCGGCGACGTAGACGCGGCCGGTTTCAAAGTCGGTGGCGATCCCCCGCGGCTTATTGCAGCTTTCGGCTTCGAAGGCCGGGTGTTCCGCATCCCCGGAGGAGCAGAACGTGAGGTCGGCGCTGGCGGCAGGGGCGAGCCACAACGCACATGCCGCCACGGCGCTCGCGAGCGCCGTGAGCGCGATACGGCCGTACTGACGCGCGCCGCCCACTGCGATCCGGTTGTCTGTCACTGCGATCATCCGACCTGGCCTTCCTCTCGTGGGTGGTGTGCTCGGTCACGCCTTACCGACCGGCGCCGCCGGCTCACGCGAAGTCAGGTCGCGGAGCCGGCGCCTTGCCGGTCGAACGATGCGCTTAGGGGGCCTTTACCGCCCAGGTGCCCCAGGCCTCCGAGGCTTCGGCGTTGATCGAGTAGATGCGCGCCCCGTATTGGCTGGCACTGCCGTTGTTGATTACGAGTTGCGCGGCCTGCTCGGGCTTGAAGATCAAGTCGGAGGCCATGATCGAGCTCGGGGTTCTCTTCCCTTCGTAGACGCAGAGGTTGTCGCCCGTGGCCGTGGGGGCGGCAGCGCTTCCCGCACACTCAGTCTGAGTCAGTTCTTTCAGTTCTTCTGCGATGAAGTCGAACCAGAGTTCTTTGCCATTGGCCTGGATGAAGTGAACCTGGCAATTCGTCCTCGACGTGTCGCAGTCGGTGCTTTCAAGTCCGGCTGGAAGGGGGAGTGAGAAAGAAGCGGCAGTGGAACTGGACCCAGCCCCGGCGGTCCTACCGAAAGCCCAAGCACCGGTCTCGGTCTTACCGCTTGGCAGCGTTTCGGTAAAGCCGGTCGGGCCGGTTTCACCTTTTTTGCCGTTGCAGACGACGTTGGTACCGCTTGCAGAGGTGTATTTGACGCCGCCTTCTTTGGCTGCACATTCGACGTTGCCGACGGGTATGGCGACCCCCGTCACGCTGGCACCAGGGGCGCCGGCCGAACCTGGCGCGCCGGTGTCTCCCTTGGGCCCGACAGGACCTTGGGCTCCCGCAGGTCCAGCCGGGCCCGCTGGCCCGGTCTTGCCGGTCTTGCCCTGCTTCCCTTGCTTGCCCTGCTTGGCGCTGGCGGTGGCCTTGCCACCGCCTGAAGAATTGGAGGCGGCGTAAGCGCCGCCGAACATCGCGAAGACCAAGGCAATCACCGAGATGACTCCGGGGATCCCAAAGCGCGTGCGTAGCGTCGAGAACATCTAGATCTCTCTCCTTGTCCCTTGAGCCCCTCTGCCCGCCGCTTCCCTTAGCGGCTTCCTCGAGGCTCGGTTATCCCTGTTTGACGTTCGGTCCACATCCCTATGCGAACTGAACTACTTCGTACATGAAGCTGCGCAGTATGAGAACAAACTTGTTTGCGAATGTCAAGGTCACGCGCGTTCCCATAGGGATTTGGCTCTCCAGCGCGGAGAGCGGCAACGGCGAAGCGGAGGGTTTCTCTAGCGGTTGCTCAGCCGAGCTGCTCGGCCAGGACCAGATGCACGTCGTCGCGCTCGGCCTGTAGCTCTTCGAGCCGGGGCGAAAAGCCAGTGCGATCGAAGAAGTAGAGCTGCGCCCCGGGAGCGCTCAGCTCGCTGCGAATCGTCTCCAGCTTGTCGAGCTCACCTGCCTCGTGGACGTGGCCTTTGGCCTCGGCGTCCGGCCACTTGCAGGAGCCGAGCGCGAGCACCTCGCCCTCGGCGTCGATCGCGACCGCGTCCGCCTCGTAGGCGCGGCTGCGCAGCTTGCCGTCCTCGCGGCGGCGGATCGAGCCCCACCAGCGGCCCGTCTCGGCCGCGACATCGAGCTCGTCGCGCAGCCAACCCTGGCATACCCGCTCGAAGGCGTCCTCTGAAACGAACTTGTCGAGCTGCGGGAGCACCGACTCGGTCAGGTAGCGATCGGCGTCCTCACGGGTCTGCAGGCGGCTTTCGCGCGGGGCGACGAAGCGAAACCAGAAGCGCAGGAAGGGATCGGAGATGGCGTAGTGGACCTTCTTGCCGGAGGCCTTGGTCACCGGGTAGCGACGCTCGACCAGGCCCATCTCCTCGAGCGTCTCGAGGAAGGGGCGGATCTCCTCCGAGCGGCCCCTGCCGGTTCGCTGCGCGATCTCGTTGAGGCGGGTAACGCCGCCGGCGATGGCGCGCAGGCAGGACATATAGGTGTCGGTGTCGCGCAGGCGGCTCTCCTGCGCGAGCAGGAAACGAGGCTCCTCGCGCAGCAGGCCGTCGGGGTAGAGGACGGCGCGGCGGATCGCCTCGGCCAGATCGCGCTCGGGGTCGATCTCCTTCAGGTAGTACGGCACCCCGCCGAAGACGGCCCAGGCCCTAATCCTGTCCTCGACGCCCCAGCCCTTGGTGAAGGCACCGATCTCCTGCCAGGGAAAGGGCTGGAGGCGCAGCGAGCCCGTTCGGCGGCCGTAGGTCGTCGCTCCATAGCCGACCACAGAGCGCTCGAAGAAGCTGACGTCCGAGCCGGAGAGACAGAGGAAGAGGTTGCCGTCGTCCTCGTGCTCGGCAGCGAAGCGATTGAGCAGGGAGCCGATCTCCGGCTCCTGGCGAGCGATGAACTGGAACTCGTCGAGGACGATCATGGTCTGGCCGTCCTTCAGCAGCTCCGAGAAGGCGGCGAAGGCGGCGCGCCAGCTGCTCAGCGGCTGCTCGGCAAAGAGGCGGCTGCCGGTAAAGCGCGCCAGCTCGGCAGAGATGTCGTCAAGCTGATCCTGGCGGCTGCCCGAGCTCGCCTCGAAATAGAGCTGGCGGCAACGCTCGCCAAAGTGACGCAGCAGCCGGCTCTTGCCGATCCGCCGGCGTCCGTACAGGACGAAGTACTCGGCTCGTTTCGAGTCCAGCCGCTCGCCGAGAGCGGCGAGCTCATCGCTGCGGTTGTAGAAGGGCACTGTGCTGAGAAACTATAGCACGACTTAGTATTGTATATCTTAGCTTCTACGCACAGGCCAGCCTACTTTCGTCCGGCCCGCGCCGTCTCGCTGCGCGCGACCGAGCGGATGGTTCGGCCCAGCGCTTTGTCGGTCGCCTCGGCGATCGCGATCTGGAAGACGCCCATCAGGACGTCGGCGCCGAGGGGACGGGTGCGCTCGAGCGTTTCGCGCACTTTCGGCCAGTCGCCCTCGGGGCGGCCGGCTTCGTCGAAGGGCTTCCAGACCTGCTCTAGGAAGAGGTCGGTGAAGAGCTGGGCGATCTCGTCGGCCTTGCGGCGCAGCTTCTCGGCGACGGCGAAGACGGCGTCGGGGTTCATGCCGACGTCGGCCAGGGCGGCGGCCGCGTTCATCATCCGCGGGCTGATCACCTCGACTTTGCCGTCGGGCAGGGAGCGGATCGTGCCGAGCTTTTCCCCGCGTTCGAGCATCTCGAAGCCGCGCCCTTCTTCGACCTCTTTCTTCCACAACTCCGCCAGCTCGACCAGGTCGACGATCTCCGGCGCCTCCTCTTCGAAGGGGGCACGGAGGGTGCGAGTGAGGTTGTGGACCTCCTCGGCGGCGCCGTCGACGCTTTCCCCCATGCGCCGGATCGCCTCCAGGTTGAGGCCCTCGGCCTGCAGTTCGCGGGTCAGTTCGATCCGCGCCATGTGCTCCTCGTTGTAATAGCCGGTGCGCCCGTGCACGACCGGCGGCGGCAGCAGCCCACGGGTCTGGTGGGCGCGGATGTTGCGCACCGTCATGCCGGTTCGCTCGGCAAGCTCGCCGATCGTCATCTCCCCCTTGGCGGGTTTGCTCACCCGTTCATCGTAAGCGGGAAACGCTGCCCGTTCATCTTTTTCGACGGGTCTGAGCAGAGAAATGCGATCGCCTCGGCGAGGTCCTCGGCCGGGGTGAAGGTGGGAAATTCCTCGCCGGGGCTCTGCTCCCGCATGCGCGGGGTGAGGATCGCGTCGACGACGATGATGTTGGCGGTCGCCGCGGTGCCTTCGAAGCCGTCGGCGTAGGCGAGAGTCCAAGCCTCGGCCGCGGCCTTGGCCGAGGCGTAGGCCGCATTGGTGTTCGTCGGCGCTTGCGCCTGCTTGGAGGAGACGAGGACGAAGCGGCCGTGCTCGCCGGCCAGCAGCGCGTCGTGGAAGGCGCGCGTGGTGTGCTGGACGGTGCGAACGAGCGAGTCGTGGAGCACGTCCCAGTCCTCCAGCGAGGCCTCGTGCAAGGGCTCCCCCCCACGCCAGCCACCGACCAGGTGCAGCAGCGCATCGACCCGGCCGAAGCGCTCGAGCAGCGCCGCGCACCAAGCCCGAGTCGCCTCCTCGTCGAGCAGATCGACCGCGCGCCCGTCCCAGCGCTCGGCGGGCAAGCCAAACTGGGCGCCGACCTCATCGATCCGCTCCTGAGACATGTCGGTCCCGGCGATCGTCGCTCCAGCGTCCGCGAGCCGCCCCGCGACCACCGGCCCAAGCCCACCGGCAACCCCGGCGATCGCAATTACTCGGTCATCGAGGTTGCTCCCATTCATCAGAGCATCATCGCGCAGGTTGGGCGGCGAAACTTTCTGTCTGAAGCTTTTGCGAACATGTGTTCGTGATGAAAGCCGGCCCGACCCCGAAGCCTCAACACCGTGAGCGCCTGATCAATCGCCGGACCCAGGGCGACCTCGGCGAGTTCTCAGCAATGGAGTGGCTCGCAAGCAAAGGAGCTCTCATCTGGGTTCCACTCGGCCACAGCCCCGATGTTGACTTGACGGCTGAGATAGACGGCCGCATATGTCGGGTGCAAGTCAAGACCTCAACCCAAAGCGCAGAAACGCCGAAGGGGCATCGTCGTTGGCGCGTGATGATCGCAACCAACGGTGGCAACCAGAGTTGGAGCAAAACCACAAAGACATTCGATCCCGCAAACGTCGACTTCCTCTTTGCCCTTGTCGGCGACGGCCGTCGCTGGTTCATTCCGGCGGCTTCTATCGAGGCCCAACGCCAGGTTGCTCTCGGTGGGTCGAAATACTCGGAGTTCGAGATCGAGCGAGGGCAACCAATTGAGCGTCTGATCTACCCGAATGAGGCCACAGCTCTAGAATCGCCGTCCCAAACTAGGGGGAGCGCCGGAGCTGGAGAGCCGGGCCGGCCTGTAAAGTCGGTAGCACTGCTTGAGTGGGTTCGATTCCCACCTCCCCCATCAAGTTGCAGGTTCTTGGCAATCCCTCCACCAGCATCCGAGATGGGTCAGCACTAACCGACGCACCGCTGCGATTCCAGCGAACGCAAGTCTCTCCTCAACACCAAATAACGATCCCGAGCGTGCCATTCCGCAACGCCGGTCTCGCGCCCGGTGATCGACTTCATGCTCGTGCCGATGGGCCGGGCCGCGTCATCTTGGAGCGCCTGGAAACGCCGTCAGGCCAGACGTAGCTAACCCGGCGCGACGCCCAGCCGCTCCTTCATCTGCTCGTTGAAGGCGGTGAGAGCCGACATCGGGCGCATGAAGACGGTGAGCTCGGCGACGCGGCCGTCCTCGTCGAGCTCGAGGAAGTCGATGCCCTCCAGCTCGCGGTCGCCGACGTTGGCCTTGAAGCGGAGGGCGACGGAGCGGCCTTCGTGCAGCTCGTCTATATAAGTGAGGCCTTCGAGCGTGGCGGCGACGTGGGTGAGGACGGCGCTGACCATCTCGCGACCCTCGAAGCCGCGGAAGAGGATCGGGCTGTGCAGGACGACGTCCTCGCGCAGGGTCTCGGTAAGGAGATCGAGGTCCTTGGCTTCGGCGGCAAGACGGAACGGGTGCGGCTCGGCCATCGCCCAACTCTACGCGGTGACTTCGCCTTTATGCGTCCTCTTGGACTACTAAAGGCGAAGTCAGCCTCTGGAATACTCGGGGGCATGCCCGACGACCACACGCTCGCGCGGATCTCGAACTCACTTGGTGCCACCGGGCTGCGCTGGACCGGCAAGCTCAACACGCCGCTCTACCGGCTCAGCGGCGGGCGCATCGGCGGCAAGGTCGGCCGTGCCCCGGTCCTGCTGCTCACCACGACGGGCCGCAAGTCCGGCCAGCAGCGCACCGCGCCGGTCGTCTACCTCGCCGATGGCGAGAACGTCGTCGTGATCAACACCAACGCCGGCAACGCCAAGGTCCCGGCCTGGTCGCTCAACCTCAAGGCCAACCCCGAGGGCGAAGTCGAGCTTGGCCGCAAGCGCTACCCGGTCCGCGCCCGCATCGCCGAGGGCGAGGAGCGCGCCGAGCTCTGGCGCAAGCACAACGAGCAGTACGCCGGCTTCGACGATTACCAGGACAAGCTCGACCGAGAGGCCTCGGTCATCGTGCTCGAGCCGCGTTAACCGGCTTCGCGCAGCATCTGCGCCTCGGGCAGGGCGCGCAGCTTCTTCAGCGTGTTGGTCTCGATCTGGCGGATCCGCTCGCGGGTGACGCCGAAAGTCTTCCCCACGTCCTCGAGCGTCAGCGGCTCCAGGCCGGAGAGGCCGTAGCGCAGCTCGATCACCTGGCGCTCGCGCTCGGGCAGGGCATCGAGTGCCCGCCGCACCCCCTCGCGCTGCAGGTGCTCGCTCGCCTCCTCGAACGGCTCGGCCACTTCTTCGTCGGCGACGAAATCGCCCAGCTCCGATTCGTCCTCGTCGCCGACCGGCTTCTCCAGTGAGACCGGCAGCTGAGCGACGCGGAGGATGTCGCGCACTTCTTCCAGCGGCCAGCGCAGCTCGGCGGCGATCTCGTGCGGCTCGGGCTCACGGCCGAGCGACTGCACCATCGCGCGCTCGACGTGGGCGACCCGGTTCAGCTTCTCGACCATGTGGACGGGGATGCGGATCGTCCGCGCCTTGTCGGCGATCGCCCGCGTCACCGCCTGGCGGATCCACCAGGTCGCGTAGGTGGAGAACTTGTAGCCGCGGCGGTAGTCGAACTTCTCCACCGCCCGGATCAGCCCCAATGAGCCCTCCTGGATCAGGTCGAGGAAGCTCAGTCCCCGCCCCAGGTAGCCCTTGGCGATCGAGACGACGAGGCGCAGGTTGGCCTCGACCATCTGACGCTTGGCCAGCATGTCGCCGCGCTCGATCCGCTTCGCCAGATAGACCTCCTCGGCGGCGGTGAGCAGCTCGACCTGGCCGATCGAGCGCAGGTAGAGCCGCAGCGAGTCGAGGCTCGGTTCGACCGTCAGGTCCAGGCCGTCGTCTTTCTTCGAGACCGCGCCGTTGGCCTCTTCCGCCCGCGCCTCCTTATAAGCGTCGACGCCCTCCTCGGCGATTACTTCGACGCCGACCTCGACCAGGTGGGCGTGCAGGCCGGAGATCTGCTCCTTGGTGACCTCGACCTCCTCCAGCGTGGTCGCGATCTGCTCGAAGGTGAGGTAGCCACGCTCGCGCCCCAGCGCGATCAGGCCACGAAGCTCCTCCGGCTCCGCAAACTGCTGGACATCCGAATCCTGATCGAGTCCCCGCGGGACCGTCTCCAACGGTTCGATATCACTGCCTCCGGTCCAACCCTCTCCCATTCCGGGGCGCCGGCCCCAACGCTCCGGCTGCCCGAAGTATAGGCAGAAGAAAAGGTTCTTTGAGCGCCCCCGGCAACCGGCCGAGCCGCCGAGTTGCTTACTCTGCATAAGCCGTGGCGACCCGTACGACCATGACCCCCTCGCTCACCGCGCCCGACGTGCAGGCGTCGATACCGGCGACGCAGGTCAGCCTCTCGCGCGTCGGCGTCACCGGAGTCGAGAAGGTGATCAGGGTCAAGGCCGACGGCACCGAGAACCTCTACCACGCCAACTTCGAGTGCTTCGTCGACCTCGAGCCGCGCCAGGCCGGCGTCCACATGTCCCGCTTCGAGGAGAACGTCGGCGAGGCGATCGACGAGGTCGTGCTCGGCGAGGCCTTCCGCGCCGAGACGCTCGCCGCCCACATCGCCCAGCGCGTGCGCGAGAGCCAGCATGGCCGCCGCGCCGAGGTCTCCGTCTCCGCCCGCTATCCGGAGACAGTGAAGACGCCGGCAACCGGCCACTCGACCCAGGAGATCTACGGGCTGTTCGGCACCGCCGTCGCCTCAGAGCGTGGCAACCGGACGCTGACCGGAGTCCAGGCCCAGGGCATGACCGCCTGCCCCTGCGCCCAGGAGATGGTCGCCGAGCTCGGCCGCGAAAAGCTGGCCGAGGCGGGCTTCGACCCCGAGCAGGTCGAGCGGGCGATCGAGGCGGTCCCGGTCGCCACCCACAATCAGCGCGGCATCGGCACCCTCTACATCGGCTGCCCCGAGGGCGGCGACGCCTGGATCGACGCGCCGGAGCTGCTGCGCATCGTCGAGGGCTCGATGAGCTCGGAGATCTACGAGCTGATGAAGCGCCCCGACGAGCTCGCCGTCGTCGCCAAGGCCCACTCGCAGCCGCGCTTCGTCGAGGACTGCGTGCGGGAGATGATCCGCGCCGTGGTCGAGGGCTACCCCGACCTGCCGGCCGAGGCCTTCGTCATGGCCCGCCAGGAGAACCTCGAGACGATCCACCGCCACAACGTCGTCGCCGAGCGCTACGGCACCCTCGGCGACCTCCGCCAAGAGCTGACCACGGGCGAACCCAGCGCGAGTCACACGACGATGCGCGAGTGGCTCGAGTCGCCGGGCGCCTAGCCCGGCTTCGTCTTCGGCACCGTCCGCGCTTCGCGCTCTTCCTCGATCCGGCGGCGCAGGCCGAAGAAGTAGTCGGCGCCGCTGATCAGGGTGGCGGCGACGGCAAGGTAGACGAGGGCGTCGACCCAGGCCGGCGCCGGGTCGACGGCGATCAGGGCGATCACGGCGGCGATCTGCAGGACCGTCTTCAGCTTGCCCAGCCAGCTTGCCGCGATCACGACGCCGCGCTCGGCGGCGACCGCCCGCATCACGGTGACGGCGAACTCGCGGGCGATGATCACCATCGCCACCCAGGCTTCGAGCCGGTCGAGTGAGACCAGCGAGACCAGGGCGGCGACGATCAGCAGCTTGTCGGCGATCGGGTCCATCAGCTTGCCGAAGGTGGTGATCGAGTTGCGCGAGCGGGCGAAGTAGCCGTCGAGGCCGTCGGTGAGCGCCGCCAGAGCGAAGACCGCGGCGGCGAGCGCGTCACCGTTCGGCGTCTCGCCAAGCAGGGCGACGACGACAACCGGCACCGCAAGGATGCGCAACAGCGTCAGCGCATTGGGCAGGTTAAGCGGGAACATCCCGCTCAGACGCTACCTGCCTGAGGGGGGCCGATGGGCCGCAAACGTGTCTATATGTCACGTTTGCGGCCCGTCGGCGGCGGTTGTTCGGGCGGCGTCGCGCTTGGCGAAGAACTCCTCGCCCTCGATACTGATGTGGGGCACCCAGCGCTCCATCCATTTCGGCAGCCACCAGGCGCGTTTGCCCAGCAGGACCATGATCGCCGGCACCAGCAGGCAGCGGACCAGGGTCGCGTCGATCGCGATCGCCACCGCGAGGCCGACGCCGAACTCCTTGACGATCGGGTTGCCGTTGAGGACGAAGCTGGTGAAGACGCAGACCATGATCGCCGCGGCCGAGGTGATCACGCGGCCGGTGTTGGCGAGGCCCTGGATCACCGCCTCGCGCTCGTCTTCGTTTTCCCGGAAGTGCTCGCGCATCTGGGTCAGCAGGAAGACCTCGTAGTCCATCGAGAGACCGAAGAGGATCGCGAACATCAGCAGCGGCACGAAGCTGACGATCGGGATCGCGTGGTCGAGGCCGATCAGCGACGAGCCCCAGCCGAGCTGGAAGACCGCCGTGACGATGCCGTAAGCGGCCGCGACCGAGATCAGGTTCATCGCCGCCGCCTTGACCGGCACCAGCAGCGAGCGGAAAGCGAGCAGGAGGACGATGAAGCTGAGACCGACGACGATCGCGATCATCAGCGGCAGCTTGTCGCTGATCTGAGTGGCGAGGTCGATGTAGCCGGCGGTCTGGCCGCCGACGTAGGAGTGGGTGGCGGTCCCCTTCAGCGCGGCGGGGATCGTCGTTTCGCGCAGGCCTTCGACCAGGCTGACGGTCTCATCCGCCCACGGCGCCGATTTGGAGATCACGGTGAAGACCGCGACCGTGCCTTCCTTGTCGAGGGTCGGTTCGGAGACGCCGGCGACATCGGCCGCACCGCCGACCGATTTCTCCAGCAGCGGCAGCACCTTTTTGGCTTCTTCGGCGCTGTCGAATTCAGAGGCGATCAGCAGCGGCCCGTTGACTCCCGGCCCGAAGCCGAAGGTGAGGCTGTCGTAGGCCTGGCGCGCGGTCGTCGACTTGGGCAGGGCGCTGAGGTCGTTCTGGCCGAGCTCGAGCTGGAAGATCGGGATCGCGAGCACGCCGAGGATCGCCAGGGCGGCGATCGTGCTGCGCCAGGGGCGATCGGCGACGCCGCGCGCCCAGCGGGTCCAGCCGTGCGGCTCGGCGTCATCGGGGTGGGTCTTGCCGAACTGCACGCGCAGCGAGTTGATCCGCGGGCCGAGCGCCCCCAGCATCGCCGGCAGCAGCGTGGTCGCCGCGCCGACCGCGATCACCACCGCGATCGCCGCGGTAAAGCCGAGCGTGCTGACCAGCGGGATGCCGGCGAAGGCGAGCGAGCAGAGCGCGATCACGACGGTGAAGCCGGCGAAGACGACGGCGCCGCCCGCGGTCGCGGTGGCGCGGGCCACCGACTCCTGCAGGTCCATCCCGTCTTTGAGCTGCAGCTTGTGGCGGGTGACGATGAAGAGGGCGTAATCGATGCCGACGCCGAGGCCGATCATCGTCGCCAGGGTCGCGGCGACGCTCGGCACCTGGACCACGTGCTCGAGCAGGCGGATGATCGAGAGCGAGCAGGCGAGGCCGAGGATCGCCGAGAAGATCGGCAGCACCATCGCGGTCGCGGTGCCGAAGGCGAAGAGCAGGATCACGATCGCGGCGGCGATGCCGATCGCGTCGCTGGCGCCGGTGTCGGGCTTGGAGAGCGCCTGGCCGACGTAGGCGCCGACGGCGACCTTGAGGCCGGCGTCTTTAGCCGGATTGCCGGCGTCGAGGACCGCGTTGGCCTGCGCTTCGTTCAGTTCGCCGGGGCCGATGCCGAGCACAACGGGCACGTAGGCGACCGAGCGGTCCTTGCTGAGGAAGGCGGCGCCGGCCGGAGTGAGCGGGTTGATCGCCGAGTTGACGTCGTGCATCGCTTCCAGCCGCTTGACCGATTCGTCGATCGCGCTGGCGTACTTGGGCTCGGTCAGCGAGGCGCCGGCCTTGGCCTGGAAGACCAGCGGGTTGCTGCCGTAGGCCTGTTCGGGCAGGTTGTCTTCGAGCAGTTCGGTGGCGGCGGTCGAGCCGGTGCCGGGAAGCGTGAGGTTGTCGTTGGTCTTGCTTTCGCCCGTCTGCCCGGCGAGGACGAGGCCGACGGCGAGGACGATCCAGACGCCGATCGTCAGCCAGTGATGCCGTGAGCAGAAGCGCCCGATGGCGTAAAGAGGCGCGGTCACGCGAGCATCATCCCTGGTCTGGCGGCCGATGGGCCTGAAACGTCCATCATTTGGACGTTTCAGGCCCATCGGCCGGGGTTATGGGGGGCTCTTCGCCGGACTCGAATGCGTTCGGGACCGCACCGGTGAGACCGGCACCGAGGCCCTGGCGCAGGATCGCCAGGTGCTGGGCGTGGCTCGCGGCGAGCGCCGAGGCGAGCGCGCGGGGCGCCGTGAACACCAGGTGGGACACCCCCCTCTGAGCCTCCGAGAGGGCCGCGTTCTCCTCTTCGTAGGCGAGCGCGAGCGCTTCCGCTTGGTTGTCGGGACCGGGTGGTTCCAGTTCGTCCGCTTCGGCGTCGGTTTCGCCGCCCATGCCCCGAACCCCCTTGGTCAGGGCATCGACGTGGACCTGGTCTTGCTCCCGGAAGCGGGCCGCGACCGCGAGCATCGGGCCGTGCAGATGCGGCAGGGCCCGCTCGTAGGCAGCGACCGCGGTCAGTTCCTGAGCGAGGATCGCGTTGAGGACTTCGACGTCAGCAGCCTTTTCGCTGTCTGTCTCCGCCCCGTGCCCAGGCTTCCCGCAGCCGCCGGCGAGGATCGCTGCGGCGACTACGAGAAAGACAGCGGCGCGACCGAAGCCGCGCCGCTGTCTGCTGAGGCATTTGCTTCGAACCGAGCCCATAGGCGGGCGCGAAGCATATGTGGAGTCTCTACCGCTTTTGACCGCGAAGGACTAGGCCTTCTTGGCTGCTTTCTTGGCTTTGGCCTTTTTGGCGCCTTTCGCCGACTTGTTCTGGGGCGAAAGACCTTCGTAGTTCATCAGAACCGTCGCAGCCGGAACGCCCGCCTCGCCCGACTTAGCGAGCCGTTTTGCGCTGCCTGAGTGGATCTTGATCAGCTGCTCAAGCGTTTCGTTGACGAGGTCAACCGATTCGTCCCAGCCTTGCTCATCGACGACGCCAGGCGTCCAACTCACATGGACATCTTCACGCGCGGTGAAGGTCCCACCGTTGATTGCCCCGACAACGTCATCGATGATCATTTTCAAACCAGATGCGCTCATACCGGGCTTGATCGAATCCGGGAGGGCCTGCCAATCGCGATCGGTGAGATAGGCCCGAGAGGTTGCCCTGTAGTAGTGCTCGACCGCGCCACGGCGAGGCTCGGTCTTGACCATCTCAATGCATTCGAAGTCCTTGAGAACTTTGACGTGGTAACTGACCTGGCTCAGACCCTCCTCGAGCTCCTTTGAGAGTTCGTTGGGGCTCGCCATCCGCTCGTTGAGGATGGTCAAAATTTCGACGCGCAGCGGGTGCGCAAGGGCCTTAACCAGTTTCTGGTCAATGCCTGACTTGCCCTTCTTCTTGGTCTTGGTCTTTGCGGCCAAAGCGACTCCTCTGATTCGTTTCTACTGCCTCGAACCACTCCATCCTATTAGACGCAAAGCCAAATTGCCAAAACAAAACCCAGGCTTTTCCGTCTGTTTTGATGATTACTGGAACTTTTTCCAGTAATTGGTTGGTCTAAAGCGCTGTACCGGATGGGTCGCGACCCCCAGCCGCAAAGAGCTGACGATTTGCGAAGGGGGTGAGGCAGGGTGAAGATTGTAAAAACCGAGCAGGTGGTCCCACTGCTGTCAACTTTCAAGACACGCTGAGCGATGCTGGGTGGCAGACCGATCCTTGGTTTCGTCGGGATCGGTCTGCCGCACGCAACCAGGTAGGGCTGGCGTGATTCAGTTCTAGGATGACCGACCGTCAAGAGCGTTTTGGGTCTGCCGACCTCACCTCTCTAGCCACGGATATCCACGCCTGCCGACGCTGCCCGCGCCTGGTCGAGTGGCGCGAGGCTCGTGCTGACGATCCGCCACGCCGCTTCCAGGGCGAGGACTACTGGGCGAAACCGCTGGACGGCTTCGGCGATCCCGCGGCGCGGCTTGCGATCGTCGGCCTCGCTCCGGCGGCTCATGGCGCCAACCGGACCGGCCGCATGTTCACTGGCGACCGCTCGGGCGATTGGCTCTACGCCGCCCTGCATCGCGCCGGCTACGCGAACCAGCCGACGTCTCAGCGCCGCGACGACGGCCTGCGGCTCGACGATGCCTACGTAACCGCCGTGGTCCGCTGCGCGCCGCCCGAGAATCGCCCCACCCCAGGAGAGCGCGACAACTGCCTGCCCTACCTGGAGCGGGAGCTGGCCCTGCTCGAGCGCAGCAAGACGATCGTCGCCCTCGGTGGCTTCGCCTGGGACGGCGCGCTGCGAGCAATCCGAGCCCTCGGCGGGGAGATCCCGCGCCCGAAGCCGCGCTTCGGGCATGGTGCCGAGATCCAGGCGGGTCGTTGGACGCTGCTTGGCTGCTACCACCCGAGCCAGCAGAACACCTTCACCGGCCGGCTCACCGAGCCAATGCTCGACAACGTCTTTACCCGCGCCGCCGAACTGTCGCGGCCCTAGTAGTAGATTGCGGTATTAACCGAAACTAATCTGAGCAATCGGCTGGTCTAAAGCGTACCCAGAGAAGGAAGGGGCAGCGCATGAACAGACCGCGACTGAAGCGGACCACGCAGCAGATGGAAGCGCCCAACGGCGACCTCTACCTGCTCCGGCCCAGCGCCGGCGCAGACATCCACATCGAGGATCCCGACGAGGAGGGGCGGCTGCTGCTCGCGGCGCTCGACGGGACACGCACGCGCGAGCAGCTGATCGACGAGTTCGGCACCGATGAGGTCAATGACCTCCTCGCCCAGTTCGAGGAGCTCGGGGTGGTCGAGGATGCGGCCGACGACGACCGGATCCCGGCCAAGGTCGTCGAGCGCTTCGACCGCCAGCTGCGCTATTTCAGCGACATCACCACCGGCCCGACCGCGTCGGAGTGCCAGGAAATGCTCGCCAACTCGCGGATCGCCGTGCTTGGCGTCGGCGGCCTCGGCGGCTGGTCGGCGCTCAACCTCGCCTGCGTCGGCGTCGGCGAGATGCTGCTGCTCGACTTCGACCGGGTCGAGCTGAGCAACCTCAACCGCCAGGTCCTCTTCTCCGAGTCCGACATCGGCCGCTACAAGGCGGTGGCGGCGGCAGAGCGCCTCAAGGCGTTCAACTCGTCGATGCGGATCGAGACGAGCCTGCGGCGGCTCGACAGCGAGGCGGCGATCGCCGAGACGATCGCCGGATACGACCTGGTCATCGACGCCTGCGACTGGCCGGCGGGCGACATCGAGCAGTGGATCAACTCCGCCTGCTTCGCCGCCCGCATCCCCTTCATCGCGATGAGTCACTTCCCGCCGGTCGCCCGGGTCGGGCCGCTCTACGTGCCGGAAGTGACGGGTTGCTTCTCCTGCCAGGAGATCGGCTACCGGCGCACCTACCCGCTCTTCGACGTGGCGATGGAGCAGCAGCGCGGCAAAATGTCACCGGCGGCGACCCTGGGCCCGGCCTGCGGAATGATCGGTGGCCAGATCGGCCTCGACGTGATGCACCAGCTCACCGGCCTGGCCCAGCCCTCGACGCTCGGCGTCGGTCACATCTTCGACCTGCGCACGATGGAGGTCGAGCGCGAGCCGGTCGTTCCCGAGCCAAGCTGCCCGGTCTGCGGCGGCATGCAGCCCCACTCCGGCAAAGAGCTGCAGGGGGCGGCGCCGGGGTAGCGTCAGACCTGAGTGGCGATAAAACCGATGAGCGCGGCGATCACGACCGCGCTCATCTGAAGCGTCGACCGGGTGTACGCGTCGAACCGGGCTTCGAAGCGATCGAAGCGACCTTCGAGCTGGTCGAAGCGTTCGTCGACTCGATCAAACCGTTCGTCGACGCGCAGCCCGAACTGGTCGACCTTGTGATCGAGCCGATCGAGCCGCCGGTCGGTCCACGCTTCTCTCACCGCCTCCATGATGCCATTTTACCGGGCGTCGAAGCGCATACATTTCGCAGACATTAGGTTCCTGCAACAGAACAGCCACAAGGGTCACGGAAGACGCTACGCGCGGCTTCTGCGAGCGATGCGGCCGGCCATTGGCACGATGAAGAGGGCGAGCCAGCAGTAGGGGGCAAGGTCCGGGTTGGCGAAGGCGATCGGGATCGAGGCGGCGAAGACGAGGGCAATCCAGAGGGCGTGGTAGCGGCCCTCGCGAGCCTGCTCAGACGCCGTGCGGGTCAACCCCGCCCGCTGGGCGTCGGTGAACAGCAGCGTGCCGGAGAGCATCACCCCGACCAGGTTGCCGGCGTAGAGGACCTCAGCCGCCGTCGTGCCACCGTAGTCGCCGAGAACCTGGCTGCTGAAGGGGATCAGCACGATCCAGGCGAGATAGAAGAGGTTGAGCCAGATCAGCCTGCTGTCGAAGCCGGTCACCTCGCCGAAGAAGCGGTGGTGGACGATCCAGAAGCGCCCGATCACGGCAAAGCTGAGCGCGTAGGCGATGAGATCCTGGTGATTTTCCCAGAGCACCTTGCCCAGTTCGCCGCCCTTGACGTCTTCGCCCACGCCGAGGTTCAGCACCAGCAGCGTGATCGCGATCGCGAAGACCCCGTCGCTGAAGGCGACGATCCGCGAGAACTCGATCTCGTTCTCCTCGCGATGCTTCGCTTCCCGGACCCTCGGCACGCCCCCAATCTTCAACTCGGAGGCGGCGGAACCCCGCTCCCCGCCCCGCTCCTACAATGGAGCCAACCCGCCGACGTAGCTCAGTTGGTAGAGCACTTCACTCGTAATGAAGGGGTCCCCGGTTCGAATCCGGGCGTCGGCTTCCCACTCCAGAGCGGTGCCCGAACAGACGGGCTCATCGCAGCAGGCGCTGCTTCTCCCGGGCGAACTCCTCGGCGTCGAGAGCACCGGCATCGCGCAGGGCGACGAGTCGCTCGAGCTCGCTGACACGAGTCGACTCTGGGCTCGCAGCGCCGGCCGGTACGGTGGCAACCTCGGTGCCCGGGGAGCGGCGCCGGGCAAGTCGCTCTGCCCAGCGTTCGCGCAGCGTGTCCCAGGTCTCCGCGGGGAACTCGCGCAGGGTCTGGCCGCGCAGCGCCTCGATCCCGGCGATGAAGAGGGCGAGCAGGACAAGTAGCGGCAGCGGCCGGCGGAAGCCTTCGGTCGGTCCCCACCAGAGCAGGAGGAGGACGAGGAAGGCGGCGGCGGCGTAGGCGCTGAGCCGATCGCGCAGGAGCGGCGCCAGTGAGCGACGGGCGCGCTTGGCGAATCCGAGCGGGCCCGCCAGCACGGCGCCGGCGAAGATGACGAGGCCGTAGGAGAACATCGCGATGCCGCCGTTGCGCAGCAGGGAGGTAGCGATGTCCCAGACCGCGCTGACCGCCGGTTCCACCGACTCCGAGCTGGAAAGGCTGCCGACGAGGGCTTCGCCGGCAACCGAACGGATGATCAGGACGAGCAGGCCAATCAACATCCAGCTGATTCCCCAGGCGCGGACCGCCTCGCGGCGCCAGCCGCGGGCCAGGTAGACGGCGAGCGCGTAGAGGGCGAGCGTGATCAGCGGCAGGATCAGCGAGAGCCCCTTCAATGCGTTTACCGCATCCTGCGCAGTAGAGAGCTGGTCCGATTCGAGCAGCTGGATTTCCGCCGCTTCGGGCGGCAGCTTGGAGGCAACGTCGATGCCGAGCTGGGCACCGAGGCGTTCGACGATCGGGCCGAGTTCGAGCGTCACCGCGCCCCCTTCGGTCGAGAGCTTGTCGCCGCCGCCTTCGATCACTTCGAGGAAGAGTGAGTGCGCGTTGCGGTTCGCTTCTTCCCAGAGCGCTTGCACCCGCGGTCGGCTCAAGGCCTCGGAGGCGAGCTTGGCGGCAAGAGTGCGAAGGCCGGCGGCTGCCGGTCCCGCGAGCGGCTTGGCGGCGGGAGGCAGGGCCCCCGCCAGTTCGCCCTGCACGTCGACGTTTTCGTAGAGCGCTTCCACCATGTAGGCGGAGAGCGCTTCGTTGACCGCGTGGTTTTCGAGCAGCTTCGTGCTCGTATTCGTCCAGGTGTCGGTCTCCAGCGCCTGGCGCTTGACCCAGATCGAGAGGACCGAGACGAGGCCGAGCAGCGTCGCGACGACGAGGATCGCCATGACCAGCTTCCGGTGAGAGCGAGATTGGGCCACGCACCCCCAACGCTCTCAATCCCTCCGGACGACTGCCAGCCTGCGCACATGCCTCTCTAAGGGGAGGCATGTGCCCGCAACCGACACGGTTACGCTTGCGCGGTGAGCCTGCGAGTCGCCCTGGCGGAGGACAGCTACATCGTCAGAGAGGGCCTCGAGCAACTGCTCGGCAACGACGAGGAGATCGAGGTGCTGGCGAGCTGCGCCGACATGCCCTCGCTGCTGGCCGCGGTCGAGGCGGACCCGCCCGACGTCGTCCTCACCGACATCCGCATGCCTCCGGACGGGGATGACGCCGGCATCCAGATCGCCGCGCGGCTGCGTGAGACGCACCCCCGAGAAGGAAATCGAGGTCGACCGCGACGAATTCAAGCGGGAACTCGAGAAGGCTGAGAAGGAATACGCCGACGCGGGCTAGCGATGGGTCAGGTCCTCCTCTTCTCCCTCACGGCAGCCCTCAACCCGACGCTGTTGACGGCGACGATGCTGATGCTTCTCCTGCCGAGCCCCAAGCGGCAAGCGCTCGGAGCGGCGCAAAGAAAAGAAGGCAGAAAAGGAGCAGAAGACGCCGCGCTGGCAGGAAGTGATGAGCAAAGGCAGGGCTCGGGACACCTTCGTCGTCGGCGCCCTGCTGACCCTCCCGGGGGCCTCCTATCTCGCCGGCCTGACAGACATCTCGAAGGAAGACCTGAGCACACCCGCGACCGTCCTCTGCGTCATCGGCTTCAACCTCGTGATGCTGGCGATCCTGGAGATCCCCCTCCTTGCGTACACCTTCGCGCCCGACTGGACCCCAAAGGCGATGGAGCGGCTGAAGGAGGCGCTGAACCGCAACGGACAGCGCATTCTGTTCATCGTTGCGCTCGCTATGGGCCTGGCGCTGATCGGACGGGGAGTAGTGGAGTTCCTTGCCTGAGCGACCCAGAAACGCAGACCTAGGAGGCTGATGTGCTCCCGCTAGTCCTCGCATTTCACAAGCTCTCGCGAGCGGTGCTCGCCGTCTGGCGCGATCCCGAGACCAAAGCGTTGCCTGTCGTCGCCGGTGCCCTGATCGTCTCCGGCACGATCTTCTACTGGCGGGTCGAAGACTGGACCATCATCCAGTCCCTCTACTTCTCGGTCGTCACCCTGACCACCGTCGGGTTCGGCGACTTCACCCCGACCACGCCTGGTGCACAGATCTTCACGATCTTCTACATCCTCACCGGCATCGGCGTGTTCGTCGCACTGCTGGCCTCGGTCGCCCAGCAGTACATCGCCCAGAAAACCGAATCCCCCTCAGCCAGAGAACGGCTCAGCGCCCGCCGACAGCGCCGCCAAGGCGAATAATCGGGGTCGTTCCAGCTCTTGTAGAAGATGCTGCATGATCGCTCCCTCGTTCGGGGGCACGATCGAGCTGGGATAAACATGCAGAGGAGCAGATCAGTGGATTCAGGCAGGCAGCTCCACCGCTCCGGCCGGCTGCACCGCTGGGTGCCGGGGATCAAGCTCATCCAACAGTACCCCGGCCAATCCGCTCGACCCGATCTGGTGGCGGGAGTCGTGCTGGCCGCGATCCTGGTGCCGCAGGGAATGGCCTACGCAGAGCTTGCCGGCCTGCCGGCGGTGACGGGTCTCTACACGACGATCGCCTGCCTGGTCGGCTACGCCCTCTTCGGGCCTTCGCGGGTCCTGGTGCTCGGCCCCGATTCCTCGATCTCGCCCCTGATCCTCGCTTCGATCACGCCCCTGCTGGTCACGGGAGACCCGGGGTCGGCGATCGTCCTGGCGGGGATGCTCGCGATCTTCGTCGGCCTGATCGAGATCGGCCTCGGCCTCGGCAAGCTCGGGTTCGTCGCCGACCTGCTCTCCAAAGAGGTGCAGGTCGGCTACATGAATGGCCTCGGGATCACGATCGTCGTCGGGCAGCTGCCGAAGCTGTTCGGCTTCTCGACCGACGCCGACTCGTTTCTCAGCGAGGTCAAGGCGTTCGTCGAAGGCCTCGGCCAGACGCACGCCGCCACGCTCGTGCTCGGGCTCGCGGTCCTCGGCATCTTGCTCGTGCTCCCGCTCCTCACCAAACGCTTGCCGGCGATCCTCGTCGCAGTCGTGGTGGCCACCGTCGTCTCTGCGGCCTTCGGCCTGGCGGACCACGGAGTCGCCACGGTCGGGTCCCTGCCCCAGGGAGTGCCCACCCCCGGACTTCCCTGGACGAACGCCGGCGACGTCCCGGCGCTGCTGCTGGCGGCGCTCGGCATCACCCTGGTCTCGCTGACCGACACGATCGCGACCGCGACCAGCTTCGCGGCCCGACGCGGCGATGAGGTCAAGCCCGACCAGGAGATGATCGGCGTCGGCGCTGCCAACGTGGCGGCCGGCTTCTTTCAAGGGTTCGCAGTCTCGACCAGCGGCTCGAGGACCGCGGTCGCCGAGCAGTCGGGGGCGAAGACCCAGCTGGCCGGGCTGGTCGGGGCCGGGCTAGTCGCGGCTCTCCTGCTCTTCCTCAACTCGCTGCTCGCCGACCTGCCGCAGGCGGCGCTCGCGGCGGTGGTGATCGCCGCCGCGATATCGCTGATGAACCTGCCCCTGCTGCGCCGCTACTACGAGATGCGCAGAAGCGCGCTCGGCGTGTCCCTGGTGGCCACCGCCGGGGTCGTGCTGCTCGGTGTCCTGCAGGGAATCGTGGTCGCGGTCCTGCTGGCGATCATCCTCTTCTTCCGTCGCAACTGGTGGCCACACGGAGCGGTTTTGGGGCGCCCCGAGAGCCTGGAGGGATGGCACGACGTCACCGCCTACCCCGACGCTGGCGAGATTCAGGGTGTTGTCGTCTACCGCTGGGAGGCGCCGCTGTTCTTCGCCAACTCGGGCAGGTTCCGCGACGAGATCAGGCGGCTGGCGCGCGAGCGCGAGCCCGATTGGATCGTCCTCCAGTGCGAGGCGATCACCGACGTTGACGTGACCGCGGCGGAGATGCTCGAGCAGCTCGACCGCGAGCTGAACGCATCCGGGATACACCTCGCCTTCGTCGAGCTGCGCGATCGCCTCAAGGAGCTGACCCTGCGCTACGGGCTGATGAACACCCTCGACAAAGATCACTTCTACCCCTCGATCGAGGCGGCCGTTGCCGCGATTCGATTGGAGGGCGACGCTGGAAGCGGCTAGCCGCCGGCCCGCGTCACGCCAGCTCCATCGGATGCGTCCGTCTCGCTGATCGTCGCCATCTCCTCCTTGCTCAGCTCGAAGTCGAAGATCTCGATGTTCTCGCGAATCCGCTCCGCGGTCACCGACTTGGGAATGGCGATGTTGCCGAGCTGCACGTGCCAGCGCAGGATCGTCTGGGCGGGCGACTTATCGTGACGCACGGCGATCTCGCCGATCTGCTCGGCGGCGAGCAAATCGCGCTGGGCAAGCGGGCTCCAGGCCCCGGTGACGATGCGGTACTCGGCATGCAACCTGCGCAGCTCAACCTGCTGCAGGCGCGAATGCAGCTCGACCTGGTGGACCGTCGGCCGCGTGTCGGTTTCCGCCTCCAGCCGTTCCAGGTCCTCGACCCGGCAATTCGAGACGCCGATCGTGCGCGCGCGCCCTTCCTCGAGGATTCGTTCGGAGGCCCGCCAGGTGTTGAGGGAACGACTCTCGCTCAGCACCGGCCAATGGATCAGGCAAAGGTCGACCTGCTCGAAGCCCAGGCGGCCAAGCGTCGCCTCGAAGGCCTTGAGCGTGGAGTCGTACGCCTGCTCGGCGTTCCACAGCCTGGTGGTGACGAACACCTCCTCGCGTGACAGGTCGGAGGCGGCCAGAGCGGCGCCGACGGCGGCCTCGCTGCGGTAGGAGGCGGCGGTGTCGATGTGGCGGTAGCCGACATCGAGGGCGTCCTCGACGACGCCCTGGGCCTCCTCCGGAGGCACATGAACGACGCCAAGGCCCAGCTGTGGAATCTCGACGCCGTCATGCAGAGTGATGCTGGGAATCGTCAACTCGGGCATTTCGCCTCCCTTGCCGTCGCGGCCCGTCCCGATTTGGTCTCGAGGATCGCGTTCGCCGAGTGCTTTTCACCAGTCGGAGAGACTCCTTTGGCGCGGGCTAGGACCGCCAGGCTGAGCATCTTCATGTACGCCATTTCCCAATCTCCTTGTTTGAGGTGTTGTCGGGGGCCGGACCCCGCATCCCTTCAGACTCCGGCCCCCGCTCTCCCTTGCTCGACCCCCCCGCCCCGGCATACCGAGCATGCAGCTCCACGCAGAGCCACACAAGCACTCAGGAAAAGTGGTTCCTATCTATGCGCCCAGCGCACGCTGGGCCCGCCGCGGCGCGCCAGCGGCACCGCTGCCCTCACCGGCCTCGGCGACGATTACGTCGGCCGCCGCCGCCCCTCCGAGCGCCGGGGCAAGCGCAAGGTAGGAAAGCGCCGGCGCCGCGACCGGTAGCTGCATGCCGCGCCCGGTGGCGACGAAGTGGTGGATCACGCCCCACATCGCCCCGATCGACGCTTCCGCCGCGAACTCGCTCGGCCGTCGGTCCGGCGGCGCTCCCTGCCGAAGCCTCCTCGCCAGCGTGGCGATCATCTCGCTGCGCCATTGGATCGCCTCGGGCCCCGGCGAGAAGACCTCGAGGAAGGCGAGGCCGGTGAAGGTGGGGTCGCACGCGAGGCGCCGGCAGAGGCCGGCAATCATTCGGTGGACACCGCTCGCCCAGTCGTCGGCGGTGAGGTAGACGGGCGCTGCCGCGGCGAGGGTGCGGTCGCTGAGCGTCTCGAGCGTCGCCAGGAAGCAGTCCGCCACGCCCTCGAAGTGGGTGTCGAAGCTGCGCCTGGAGACACCGGCGGCGGCGCGCACCCGCGGCACCGTCAGCGTCGCGTACCCCTCCTTGCTCGCCAGCTTCGCCGTGGCCGCGAGGATCAGCGCGCGCTCGTCCTCCAGCGGCATGAGGAGAGCGGCCTCGGGTAACGGCGGCACCCCCGCGGTCCCGAGGCCCCGCAGGCGGA
Source organism: uncultured Solirubrobacterales bacterium (assembly GCA_963840565.1). Classification (GTDB taxonomy): domain Bacteria; phylum Actinomycetota; class Thermoleophilia; order Solirubrobacterales; family 70-9; genus VRUE01. The sequence continues at coordinate 179,676 of CAWIZH010000006.1, read as the reverse complement.
CGGCGTCGTCGTCACAGAGAGAGAGCGCCCACTGCAGCAGCTCGTCCCCGTCGAGCGCCAGCTGCCGCGGGTGGCCGGAGAGCAGCCGCGCCCGAGCCAACCGGCTGCCACCGGCGATGATGCCTTTCACCACCAGCGGCGGCAGGCGAGGGGCGTCGTCGGCGAGAGCGAGGCTCTTCGCCATCAGCGCCTCGAAGAGCAGGTTCGTGCGCTGCATCCGTTCAACCGCCGCGGTGCCGGCGGTGAAGGCGTCGACCAGGGCCAACCGCGCCTTCCCCGGGCTGCCGGTGATCTGATCGGCGAAGGCGAGAAACCCGAGCCGAAGCCGCTCGCGCCACTCCTCCTCGCCCTCCGCGGCGGCGATGATCCCACGCACCGAGTCGCTGACGATGATGTCGTAGGCGGCGAGGAAGCACTCCTCCTTGCCGGCGAAGAGCTTGTAGAAATCTCGCTTCGAGACCCGCGCGCGGTTGGCCAGCTTCTCCACGGAGATGGCGTTGTACCCGTGCTCGGCAACGAGCTCGATCATCGCCTCATGCAGCCGCCCGCGCTGATGCGCCGCTACCTCCTTTGCCGAAAGCCCCGGTCCTGGCTTCAGCGGCGGATAGCGAGCGCCCCGCGTTCGTGCGCCTCGCGATGGGTTCCTTGGTGACACTTCGTCAGTACCAAACCAAGGAATGCGCCAAAGCTGCTACGCCAGATGGGCAAAAGCCGATTGCAGCAATCTGCCTAAGTGACCTACCGCATCATCTGAGAGGGATCGAAGAAGCCGCGCTCAGGCAAGCAACTTCGACTTTTGCCCGGTCGAGCTCTCGTCACACCTCCTCGGACCAGTTGACCATCAGCTGGTAGATGATCACGACGTCGAGGATGATCATCAGGAACGCCCACAGCGGCGCTGCCGAGAACCAGACGATCTGCAGGATGGCGTTTATCGCCAAGAGGGAAATTCCCAGGACCCGCGCCACTGCATTGCCGGTGATCAGGCCGATGCCGGTAAGCCCGACGAGGGCACCGAGGATCAGCTGGACCCAGCCCCAAGTCGTGAGGTCGAAGATCAGTGCGCCGTGACCGCCGACCACGACCACTTCGTTGTTGAGGATCGCCGCCAGCCCCCAGAGTGCATCGAGGGAACCGAGGATCACCATCATCACTCCTGCGAATGCGATCCAGGTGGACCGCTGTCCTCCGACAGGTGGCCTTGAACTCTGACCAGCCTCCATGTGGAATCTCCTTTTTTTGAAGGCAGGGCGGCTCGGTTTCATTTGAGCCGGCAGCCTTGGGCTGCTCGCCAAGATCACTCTAATTGCCTTGCGGCATGTGCGTCGGGCTTTCGGCGAAGTCAAGATAGGGGCTATGAAGCTCTAAATGGGTATTTTGGGTGTGTAAGATACCTATTTAGCATGCAGACTTTTCGCGATCTGGAACGACACCTGGGGCTTGTGCCGGCACGCTCCGCCGCAGCGCTGGCCGAGGCCGGCGCCGGGAGAGGGCGCGAGGCTGCATTCCGCCAACAAAATCCCCAGGTGCTCAAGGGACTGATGGAGGTCGCGCTGATCCAGAGCAGCGCCTCGTCGAACGCGATCGAGAACATCACGGTCGCCCCCGGGAGGGTTACCGAACTGGTGCAGGACAAGACGGCGCCCCAAACCCGCTCGGAGGAGGAGGTCACCGGGTATCGGAAAGTGCTCTCGACGATTCATTCGAGCGCCACCGACATTCCGTTCACGCCGTCAGTCGTCCGACAGTTCCACCGCGACATCTATGCGTTCACGCCTATTCCCGGAGGCAGTTTCAAGAGCTCTCAAAACGAGGTTGCGCGCTTCGACGGGCAGGGAAACAAGCTCACGGTCGTTTTCGAGGGTGTCAGTCCATTCGAGACACCGAGCGCCATGGACGAGCTGCATGAGCGATTTCGAGAAGCGCTCAAGAACGGAGGGCACTCCCCCCTGCTCTTGGCGGGCAGCTACATCTTCGACTTCCTGATGATCCATCCGTTCAACGATGGGAACGGCCGGCTCTCACGCCTGTTGACTTTGCTCCTCCTCTACCAATGTGGCCACGAGGTCGGCCGCTTCATCAGCCTCGAGAAGCTGGTGGAGGAAAGCAAGGAGACCTACTACGAGAGCCTTGAGAAATCGACCGCGGGTTGGGACGAAGGCAAGCACGACATCTGGCCGTGGCTCAACTATTTCCTCGGCATTCTCAATGCCGCCTACGAGGAATTCGAGGCCAGGGGGGGCGAGCTGATGAGTGGCCGTGGATCAAAGGCCATGCGCATCAAGTTGTTCGTGCGGTCTCGCGCCTCCGACGTCTTCACCTTCGACGACGTCCATCAGGCCCTTCCTGACATCAGCTCCGATCACATACGTTCGGAGCTACGAAAGCTCCGCGATGCCGGCTTCGTTGAATCGCCCGGTCGAGGCCGCAAGGAGTGGCGTCGGCTTAGCAGCGCTTTCTGACTCCGGGTCACTTCTTCTTACGCCGTTCGAGGACTTCGCCGAAGGCCTTCTCTACTTCGGTGGTCAGGGTGAGGCGGAAGGTCGCGTTGAGGGCCTCTACCGCCAGGGGGCGGAGGCGTTCTATCGACTCGATGATCTCGGCCCAGCCCTCGTCGGGGCGGCCGGCTTCGTCGAAGGGCTTCCAGAGTTCCTCGACGAAGAGGTTGACGAAGGTGCGGGCGGAGGATTGGGAGTTGCGGTTGAGCTTCTCGATCGCCGCGAGGGCGGCCGAGAGGTCGATGCCCATCTTCAGCACGTCTTCGGCCGCGCGCAGCAGCGCCGGGCTGGGCGCTTCGTAGCGCTCGTCGCCGAGGTCGATCAGGAGGCCGAGCTTCTGCGCCTTGGCGAGCAGGCGCTCGTCGTCGACGTGGAAGCGCTCGGCCAGCTCCTCGCGGCTGAGCACCTCGGGCGCCTCGGTCGCAAAGGGCGCGGTCACCGCCTGGCGCAGGCCGACGAAGCGGTCGGCGTCGGCGCCGTGCTCGCCGATCAGCCGTGAGATCGCGCTGAGCTTGAAGCCCTCCCCCTGCATCTCCTGGATCAGGCGCAGGCGGGCGACGTGCTGGGACCCGTAGTAGCCGATCCGCGCCCGCACCTCGGGCGGCGGCAGCAGGCCGCGCGACTGGTGGTTGCGGATGTTGCGCACAGACATCCCGGTCTCGTAGGCGAGCTGCTCGACCGTCAGCGTCGCCTCTTCCTCGCCCGCGGGCGCCGTCGGCTTGGCTCGTGTGTCTGTCATCACGTGATCTTACCCTGAAGCATGTAACCTCATTTGAGGTAACTATGTACGAGGTAATCGCTCAGACCCCCGCCCCACCCGCCGGCGGCGCCGAACTCGGCCAGGTGCTGATCGCCTCGATCGCGGCGATCGTGATCACCGCCGCGCTGCTCTACCTGGGCTTCGGCCACCGCTCCGGCCGGGTCAAGCTTCTGGACCGCTTGGCGGCATTCGCCGAACGGGCCTCCGGCATCCCGGGCTGGGCCGCGCTGCCCTCCGCGATCGCCACAGCCTCGCTGGTCACGGCCCTCTTCGGCATGTACTGGGACATCTCCCTGCACATCGACAACGGTCGCGACCCGGGGCCGTTGGCGAACCCCGCCCACTACTTCATCCTCGCCGGCCTCTTCGGCATCTTCACCGCCGGCTTCATCGCGATCGTCCTGCCGCGGGAGCGGCCGAGTGAGGTCGCGATCCGCCTCGGCCGCGACTGGTGGGCGCCGCTTGGCGGCGTGTTGATCTGCGCCTGCGCCGCCTTCTCGCTGATCGGCTTCCCGCTCGACGACATCTGGCACCGGATCTTCGGCCAGGACGTGACCCTCTGGGGGCCGACCCATCTGATGTTGATCGGCGGCGCCGCGATGACCCTGATCGGGATCGCCGTGCTCACGGTCGAGGGCCTGCGGGCCAACGCCGCGCTGGAGCGGCCGCGCCGGGAGCACCGCTCGACGACGATGATGCGCGCCGTCGCCCTCACCGGAGGGCTGATGGTCGGCCTCTCCACCTTCCAGGCCGAGTTCGATTTCGGCGTGCCGCAGTTCCAACTGATCTTCCAGCCGATGCTGCTGATGCTGGCCGCCGGGCTCGGCCTCGTGCTCGCCCGCGTCTACGCGGGCCGCGGCGCGGCCCTTGGCGCGGTCGCCTTCTTCATCGTTACCCGCGGCGTGCTCTCGCTGCTGGTCGGGCCGCTGCTGGGGCAGACGATGCCCCACTTCCCGCTCTACATCGCCGAGGCGCTGGTGGTCGAGGCGGTCGCCTTCTGGGTGCCGACGAGCAGGCCGCTGCGCTTCGGGCTCTGGGCGGGACTGGGAATCGGCACCGTCGGCCTCGCCGCCGAGTGGGCCTGGTCGCAGGCCTGGATGCCGCTGCCCTGGCCCGCGGCGATGTTCCCGGAAGGGGCGTTGCTCGGCCTGGCCGCGGCGCTCGCCGGGGCGACGATCGGCGCCTGGATCGGCTCCCACCTCGCGGTCGAGCGACCGAAACGGCCGCCGGCCCTGCGCGCGGCCGCGGTCTGCAGCGCGCTGGCTCTCGTGGCCCTGGTTGCCTTCGGCCTCCGCACCTCGACCGACCGTGGCGTCAGCGCGCGCGTCGCCCTGCGCGACGTCGACGGTGGACCGGGCCGGCATGTCCAGGCCACGATCGCGCTGCAACCGCGCGACGCCGCCGAGGGAGCGGAGTGGTTCGACCTGACCGCATGGCAGGGCGGTGGCCTGGTGGTCGACCGCCTGAAGCAGACCGGGCCGGGCCGTTACCGCACCACAGAGCCGATTCCGGTCTCCGGCAGTTGGAAGACGATGGTCCGCCTGCACAAGGGCGACTCGCTGGCAGCGCTGCCGGTCTACCTGCCGCGCGACGCGGCGATCCCGGTCGGTGAAATCCCGGCGCCCGATGTCTTCAGCCGCGAATTCCGCAACGAGCACAAGCTGCTGCAGCGCGAGCAGAAGGGCGGCAGCGCGGTCCTGGTCGCGATCGCCTACTCGGTCGTCACCGGCGTAACGCTGGGCCTGCTCGCCCTGCTGGCCTGGGCGCTGCACCGGCTCTCGGCCGGAGTCCGGCCGAGGCGCCGAATCGGGCGTGCCGCGGCAACGCAGGGCCTCCAGCACCAGGGGGGCGGCGGATGATCTCGCTGCTCGCCCAGATCCTGCCGCTCGCCCACCACAACACGGTGGCGGCGCTGCCGGTCTTCGCCCCGGCGCTGATTGTCTGCATCGTCCTCGTCGTCCACTTCCTGCGCGAGCGGAGGCGCTGGGACGACGAGCCCGAGGAATAGGCGAACGACCCCGCCTAGCCGGTCGGGTCCGGCTCGGCTCGGGTGTCGTCGATCGCCACCGCGAGCAGGACCGCACTCGAGGCAATCACCGCGACGAGCAGGCTGAACGGAGCGGTGAGCACCGCGAGGGCAACGAGGGCAAGGCAGCCGCCGATGCGGGCCCTTGGAGCTTGGCCCGATACCTCGCGCATGAAGACGAGCTGGGCGAGGAGGAAGATCGCGGGCCCACCGAAGATCAGCGCGGTGGCGCTGGCCGTGAGATCGAAGTCGGGACCACCGATCGCCAGCTCATCGCCGACGGCGATCGCGACGATGCCGATCACCATCGCAACCAGCGTGTAGTTGCCGATCGCGACGATGCGCGAGGCGTCGCCGACGCCGTCGACGGCGTCGAGGCCGACCCGCTCGGCGCGGTGGAAATAGCACCACCAGAGCGAGACCGTGCCGACGAAGGCAGCGCTGAGCGCAATCAGGCGTTCCGCCTCGACCGGTCCGCCCGAGAAGGCGTTGCCGATCGTCAACACGGTCTCGCCGAGGGCGATCAAGAAGAAGAGGCGGAAGCGCTCGAGCAGGTGCTCGGCGTAGATCTGGCTGTCGGAGCTGAACGGGCTGCGCTTGCCCGGCAGCGGGTGGCCGGCGATCACGCCGCCGTAGGTGACGAGCACGGCGAGCGCCCAAATCGCCAGGCGGGCATCGCCTTCGGCGAAGATCCCGGCGATCCAGATCGCCGCCGTGCCTATCTCCCAGGCCAGCGCGTTGACGAAGTGCGCGTGCAGCCGGTGGCCGCGGAAGGCGACGGTGGCGAAGGTCGTGCGGCCGAGCTGAATCGCCAGGTAGCCGATCACGAAGAGGCCGGCCCGGTCGCCGAGCCAGTCCACAAACGGCGAGTTGCCGAAGACATCGGCCACCGAGGTCGACATCAGCAGGCTGGCGAACATCAGGCCGAGCAGCATCAGCTGCACCGGCCGCCGCTCGACGTCGAGCCAGTTCGAGGTCCAGACGGTCATGAACCACGCGTACATCACCGCCAGGGCGAGCACCAGGGTCTGCGCCATGCCACGCAGGCTGACCTGCTCGACCAGGTTGAGCGAGAGCTGGCTGACGGTGAAGACGTAGACGAGGTCGAAGAAGAGCTCCAGCGGCGTCACCGCCCGGGCCACCTCGCGGGGACGGATCAGCGCAGGCACTGCAACTCGATCGCCTCGGCGTAGACACCGTGGATGGTGCTGCGCGGTCTCAGACCGCCGACCCCGTAGGCCTCCGCCATCGCCTGGGCCAGCGTGCGCTTGAAGGTCGTCCCGTGCCAGCCGTGCGCCTCGGCGGCGCGGCCGACGTGCAGGTGCGTCAGCTCGTGGAGGAGGGTCTCCAGAACGTCGCCGGCGCGGACTCCCGGATAGGCGGTGACGGAGAGGCGGAACTGGCTCGGCACGGCAAAGCCGAGGCGATTGGGGCGCTTGCTCGCGCGCCGCACCTTCAGCTCGGGCTCCCGCTCAGGCAGGGGCCCGGCGGCGAAAGCCGGCAGCTCCCGCAGCCGGCTCATCTCCTCGCGGAGGTCGACCCCCGCGACGACGAAATAAGAGGAAGAGCGCCTCAAAGCTCGCACAGCATGCCGTCGTTCGCGGATGACAAGCCGCGCTGAATTTGGTGGGTAAATTGGGCTGCGCTACAGTTTTCCTGCGCAGGATTGCCCGTGGGAGGCAGGGCGTAAGGATGGCCCACGGAGCAAGGAGAGAGATGAACCACAGGTTTGCGGTCTTCGCCCTCGCAGTTGCGTTCTGCGTTTTCCTGACCGGACTCACACCGGCGCTCTCGGCGGCCTCGGGGCCAGGCGGCGCCTCGGCCTCGGCCAAGAAAGGCAAGGGTCAGAAAAAGGTTGTGCCGAAGGTGAAGGTCTTCCTGGTCTGCAAGCACGGCTGCCAGTTCCGCACGATCCAGAAGGCGGTGAACGCGGCCGGGTCCTTCAAGCACGAGAAGAAGAACGCCAAGACCAGGGCGATCGTCGAAGTAATGCCCGGCAAGTACGTCGAGGGCGTGGTCCTCGACGGCACGCGCAGGAAGAAGAACTTCGAAGACCTGACCATCATCGGGACCAAGAAAAACCCGCGCAAGACGATCCTCGAAGGCAAGAACGCGAAGGGTGAACTGGGCGCAGCCCAGAACGGCATCGAGGTCGTCGACGTCGACGGCGTGGTGATGAAGAACATGTGGGCCCGCAACTACGAATCGAACGGCTTCTTCGTGCACGCGGCGACCCAGAGCCATCAGCACTGCGACGGGTACACGATGAACAACCTGGTTGCCTCCGGCAACCGCTCCTACGGCCTCTTCGCCAAGGGCTGCCTGGGCGGCAAGATGATCAACTCGACCGGCTTCCGCCAGGGCGACTCGGCCTTCTACATCGGTGAAACCCCCTGCGACACCACCGACTGGACCAACCACGGCAGCGCCCCGGTGGCGTGCCAGGCAAAGCCGAAATGGTCGGTGCTCAGACACGACACGAGCTACGAAAACGTGCTCGGCTACTCGGGCACGAACTCGAAGTACGTGCTGATCGCCGAATCGGACTTCTTCAACAACGGCGCCGGCATCGTCCCCAACACACTCGACAGCGAGGGCTACGAGCCCAACGGCTGGAACGTGTTCGAAAAGAACAACGTGTTCTGGAACAACTACAACTACTTCCTCACCGGCTCGGCTTTCAAAACGGTCTCCGGGGGCCTGGGCCAGCTGGCCGGGGTGACGGTCAACTACCCCACCGGGGTCGGGATCGTCCTCTACGGCGGCGCCAACAACGTCGTCCGCGACAACAACGTCTTCGGCAACTACAAGTGGGGCGTCGCCTCGTTCTCGGGGCCAGGCGAAAGCTTCGTCGCCAACGTCGGCGACGACGCCAAGAACATCAACAACCAGATCGCCGAAAACACGATGGGACGCGGGGGGACAGATCCCAACGGCGAATTCGACTTCTGGAACGACGCCACCGGCGGCGGCAACTGCTGGTCCGGCAATACCGCCGGCTCGAGCTTCGCGCCGGGCAACGGCTCGATCCCGCTGAGCACGATCTACCCAGCCTGCCCGCAGCCGACCGTGCTCGCCGACCAGGTGAGGAGCCTCAGCCTCAGCGCCGGCCTGCAGGTGATCCTCGGCGACGAAAGCAACCCCGCCACCATCCTCGGCTACGCCGGCCAGAGCCCAGCCCAAAACCAGCAGTGCTCGTGGGTGAGGCGGGTTTCGACGCACCCGCCATTCGAAAGCTTTATCCCGGTGGAGGTCGCTGCTCAAGCGGGCGAACTGACGTGCAAATAGCTCGCCGGTCACTCGTCCTCGGCGTGATCATCCTGGGCCTGCTCCCGGTCACAGCCGGAGCCGGCTCGACGACCAAGCCCAAGCTCATCACCGTCGCCGACTTCTACTTCGGCCCTGACCAGGTCACGATCAAGCGCGGCGGCGCGGTCAAGTGGGTCTGGGCGTCGACCAACACCTATCCCCACGACGTGCACCTGAAGCAGGGGCCAAAGGGGCTCAAGCAGAAGGGCTCCTACTCGACCAAGACGACCGCCGTGACCAACGCCCGCTTCACCCGGGCCTTCGAAACGCCGGGCACGTACCGCTTCATCTGCACGATCCACCCGACGCAGATGAAGCTGACGGTGACGGTTCTGAAAGGAGCGGGAAGCGGTTGACCCGGCGGCGCATTCTCTTCTTCCTCCCGATCGCCTGCACCCTCGCCCTCGCTTCGAGCGCCCTGGCCTCGAATACCCGGGTCTCGATCAGCAACTACGCCTGGGCGCCGGAGCAGGTCCACATCGACCTCAATGAGAAGGTGACCTGGGACTGGCTCGGGCCGGACCTCGCGCACTCGGTGACCGGCACCTCGGCGAACGCCCGCCAGTGGGACTCCGACCCCAAGACCGACGCTCCCTACCACCGGCCGGGGTACTCCTACACGATCCAGTTCACACAGCCGGGCGCCTACAGCTTCCAGTGCAAACTGCATCCCTTCGTCCGCGGCGAAGTGATCGTCTCAAGCAAGCCCGGGAACCCCAACTCCAATCCCGGCCCCCAGGCGCCGCTGAAGATCGACGTCAAGAAGCCCAGCCTGAGCAAGGTGACGCTGAAGCAGACCCGCTTCAGCGGAGCGAAGGGGGTCGGCATGAGCGCCAAGGTCAGCGAGGGCGGAACCCTGGAAGCCGAGTACTACCAGACCGGCGGCGGGGGCAAGCGCGCCTACAGCGGCTACGCAGAATGGAAAGTATCGGCCGGAGTCAACCAGCTCAAGCTCGGCGCCCGCTGGAAGCACTTCAAGGCCGCTCCCGGTCGCTACGAGGCGGTGCTGCGCGCCACCGACCGATCCGCCAACACCTCAAAGCCGGTGACCAGGGAGTTCGTGATCGCTGCCGGCGGCTAGCTCAGCCGCGCTGGCCGTCGAACTTGTAGCCGACGCCGCGCACGGTGACGACTAGTTCGGGGCGCTGAGGGTCGCGCTCGACCTTCTGGCGCAGGTTGGAGATGTGGACGTCGCAGGCGCGCTCGTCGCCGTCGAACTCGGTCTGCCAGAGCTCCTCCATGATCTGGCGGCGGGGGAAGACCTCGCCGGGGCGGCCGACCAGCAGTCGCAGCAGCTGGAACTCGGAGCGGGTCAGGTTGACCGGCACGTTGTGCACGGTGGCGACGTGGCGGACGAGGTCGATCGCGACCGGGCCGGCTTCGATCTTGACCGCCTGGTTGAGCGGACCGCGATCGAGCTCGCGGCGGCGCAGCTGGGCGCGCACGCGGCCGAGCAGCTCGCGCACCGAGAAGGGCTTGGTGACGTAGTCGTCGGCGCCGACCTCGAGCCCGACGACCTTGTCGACCTCGGCGTCCTTGGCGGTGAGCAGGATGATCGGCACGGCGCTGCGCGAGCGCACGTCGCGGCAGATGTCGAGGCCGCTCGGTCCCGGCATCATGATGTCGAGGATCAGCAGGTCGTAGGGGATGCCCTCGCCGCCGACTTTCGCCGCCGCCTCGTCGCCGTCGGTGGCGACGTCGACGTCGAAGCCATCCTGCGCCAGGGCATAGCCGACCGACTCGCGCACCGAGGGCTCGTCGTCGGCGACCAGGATCCGTCCGCTGCTCATCTTCAGGCCACCGGGGTCGGGCTCGGCTGGGCGACGGGAAGGCGGACCCAGAAGGTGCTGCCCTGGCCCTGGACCGAGGTGGCGCCGATCTCGCCGCCCATCACGTCGACCATGCGGCGGGCGATCGCCAGGCCGAGGCCGAAGCCCTCCTGCTTGCGCGACTCGCTACGACGGTAGAAGCGCTCGAAAACGCGCTCGATCTCCGCCGCGGGTATGCCTGTGCCTGTATCGATGACTTCCAAGATCACGTCCGTCTCGCCGTCGCGGCGGCCGCGTACGGTAACGGCGCCGGGGGGTGGCGTGTTCTTGAAGGCGTTGGTCAGCAAGCCAATCATCACCTGACGCAGCAGGGTCGGGTCGCCTTTGGCGGTCAGATCGGGCTCGGATTCGACCACCAGCTCGACGTGCTTGGGCGGCTCGACCGCGGCGACGACGTCGCGGATCGCGATCGGCACGTCGACCACCTCGGTCTCACCAGCGCCCAGCGACTCGACTCGGGCGAGGGTGAGCAGCGCCTGGGTGAGGCGGTTCATCCGCTCGGCGTCCTCGCCGAGCCGGGAGAGGAAATGGTCGCGCGCCTGTGGGTCGTCTTTGGCGCCGCTCTGCAGGACCTCGATCGCGCTGGAGATCCCGGCGAGGGGGTTGCGCAGCTCGTGGGCGGCGTTGGAGACGAAATCGGCTTCGGCAAACTCGCGGCGCATCTCTTCGGTGCGGTCGCGGACGACGGCCAGCACGGCGCGCTCGTCGGGCAGCGCCCGGGCCTGCATTGCGTAGGCGCGATCGCCGATCCGCAGCGCCGGGTGGGCGGCAAAGCCGACTTCGGCGGCGCGGGCAAGCTGCGGCAGCATCGCCTCCGGCGGGCGGCCACGGTCGAGCAACTCGACCGCGACGCTGTTGGAGAAACGCACGGGGCCCTCGTCATCGACCACCATCACCGCGTCGCCAAGGCCGTCGAAGATCGCCTCGAGCTTGTTGCGGTCGGCCGTGAGCACGCCGAAGCTCTCCTTCAGCGAGGCCCGCATCGACTCCAGGGCGCGGGCGAGATCGCCGATCTCATCCGGCCCCGAGACCTCGAGCGGCGCGTCAAAGGAGCCCGAGGCCATCTCCCCCGCGGCCTGCGCCAGGCGCGAGACCCGGTGGGAGATCGCGGCGGCGATCAGGAAGCCGGCGAGGACGCCGATCAGCACCGCGACGACCAGCGCCCGCTTGTTGTCGCCGAAGAGGTAGACCGAGAAAGCGGTGATCAGGGAGACGGCCGCGAATGCGCCGGCGAGCCACAGCCGCATGCCTATACGTCTCATGAGCAGTTACTAACACAAACGTCAAACCGACGGGCGTGTCTGAGCTAAACCCCCCATGAGGGTGGCTAAGCTCAGACACCCCCCTGGGCCGGGGTGCCGGGCCGCATGGGAGAATCGTTCGGTGCGGACTCTGGTCTTCATCCCAGCCTGGAACGAGGAGGACTCGATCGCGGAGGTAATCGCGGGCGTGCGCGAGGCGCTGCCCGAGGCCGATCTGCTGGTGATCGACGACGGCTCGACCGACGCGACGACGGAGCGGGCGCGCGAGGCGGGTGCCCTGGTTGCCTCGCTGCCCTTCAACCAGGGGCTCGGGGCGGCGCTGCAGACCGGCTACCTGCACGCGCTGCGAGAGGGCTACGACGCCTGCGCCCACCTCGACGCCGACGGCCAGCACCCGCCGCCTGAGGTGGCGCGACTGCTGGCGGAGATCCACGCCGACCGCGCCGACCTGGTGATTGGCTCGCGCTACCGCGATCCCGGCAAAGCCGAGAGCGACGACTACAAGCCGACGCTCTCGCGGCGGATCGGCACCGGCGTCTTCCGCTTCTTCCTCACCCTGGCGACGCGGCAGCGCTTCACCGACACGACCAGCGGCATGCGGGCGGCGAACCGCCGGGTGATGGCGCTCTTCAGCGAGCGCTACTCGCCCGACTTCGCCGAGATCGAGTCGCTGCAGCTCGCCGTGCGCGAGGGCCTGCGGGTCGAGGAGGTGCCGGTGCGGATGCTGGAGCGGGCAGGCGGGACCTCGTTCCTGACGCCGCTGCGCTCGGCCTTCTTCATCTTCAAGGGCTTGATCGTGCTGGTGGTCGGCCAGTTCCGGCCACGGCACGTGGAGGCGGAGCGATGACGGGCCTGGCCCTGGCGGCGACGGACCCAAAGGTCCACCTCACCTCGCAGACGCGGATCATCGCAGCGGTCCTGGCCCTCGCCTTCATGGCGCTGGTCCTCGACCTGATCCGCCGCGACCGCCTGCAGGAGCGCTTCAGCGTCGTCTGGTTCATCGCCGGCCTGGGAATGCTGGTCGGCGCCGCCTTCCCCGGGCTGCTGACCCTGGTCGCCGATGCGATGGGTGTGCGCGACACCAACGTCGCCCTCTTCTCGATCGTGCTGCTGCTGCTGCTCGGCCTGGCGCTCAACTTCAGCGTGATCATGTCGCGCCAGGCGGCCCAGATAACCCGCCTCGCCCAGGAGCGGGCGCTGGAGAAGGCGCGCGAGCAGGCGAGCTCAGGCAAAAACGGCCGCGAGGCGGAAGGCCAACGCCTCAAGAGCTAGCTCCTCGGAGACGTTGAGGTCGAGGCGGCGGCGGGTGTCCTGAACCAGCTCGGCGGCGCGGCGGGGACGCGACGGGTCGAGGGTCGCAGCGCGGGACTGGAGATCGGCGAGCCGGTCGCGGTTGAAGACGACGTCGCTGGCGCCCGAGGCGGTGGCGGCGAGGTCGCGGAACCAGCTCGCGTTCAGCTCCAGGGCGAGGTCAAGGGTCTCCGTGCGGCGGCGGCGACCGGCGCGTTTGGCTTCGTCGGCGATGTCCTTGGCGCTGCGCTTGATGCCGGCTTCGGTTTCTTCGTCGAGGATCTTGCGGGTTGCCTCTTCCGCTTCTTCGCCCGCTGATTCTGCGGCCTTCAGAACTCGTTGCCAGTCCTTGTCCATCGCGAGCGCCGCCGCACGAAGGGTCTTGCCGGAGTCCGAAAGAAGAAAGCGGGCGCGGACCGGGTCTCCTGCTGAGAGGCGGGCTGCGGTGGCTAGGTCGTCTGGGGAGCCGGCGTCGGCGAGGGCGGCTTCGACGGCTTGTAGTGGTAGCGGGGCGAAGTCGATTGGTTGGCAGCGGGAGGCGATCGTCTCCAAGAGCATCGCCGGTTCGGCAGTGAGCAGGATCAGGTGTACGTAGGCGGGGGGCTCCTCCAGCGTCTTCAAGAGGGCATTTTGGCTCTCGTCGCGCATCTGCTCGGCGGCCTCGATCACGAAGACGCGCTTGTCGGCTTCGAAGGGTCGGTAGGAGGCGGCGCGGATCACCTTCTCGCGGACCTCCTCGACCATGTGCTGGGCGCCGCGCGGCCTCAGCCAGACCAGGTCGGGATGCGGCGAGGGGTCGAGCAGCGCGCGGCGCCGGGCGTCGTCGGGGTCTGGGGCGCCCGCGGCCAGGATCTCGGCGGAAAAGGCTCGCGCGATCGCGCTCTTGCCTGCCCCACGCGGGCCGCGGAAGAGGTAGGCGTGCGAAGGGGTCGTGGCCAGCGCCGCGCTAAGCGCCACCCGCGCCCGCGGCTGATGCTGAGTAGTGCTCTCCATCGCGTCGTTCATCTCAGTGACTTCGTCTTTATGCGTCCTATTGGCCCCAAAAAGACGAAGTCACCCGGCGTGACTTTGGATCGCCTTCATGACACGCTCGTGGACCTCGTCGACGCTGCCGGCGCCATCGACTACGACGACGCGGTCGGAGGCGATCTGGGCTATCTCCTCGTAGGCCTCGGCGACGGCGCGCTGCAGCTCCACGCCCTCGGACTCGAAGCGGTCCTCCCCGTCTGCCCGCCCCAAGCCGACCTCGGGGTCGAGGCGCAGCAACACGGTGACGTCGGGCCAGAGCCCGTCGATCACCGTGTCGGTCAGCGAGAGCACATGGCTGGTGCCGAGTTCGCGCGCGCCGCCCTGGTAGGCGACGCTGGAGTCGGCGAAGCGGTCGGCGACGACGTGCGTGCCCGCCTCGAGCGCCGGGCGGATCACGCGGCTGACCAGGTCGGCGCGGGCGGCGGAGAAGAGCAGCAGCTCGGCGAAGGGATCTATCTCCAGCGCGGGGTCGGCGAGCAACTCGCGGATTCGCTCCGCCGCGCTGGTCCCCCCCGGCTCCCGAATCAGCAGAGTCTCGGGACCGAGTGCCTCGGCAAGCAGCTTCGCCTGCGTCGACTTCCCAGACCCATCAACCCCCTCAAGCGAAATAAACACGTCGAGCCGCGGTTCCGGTGGTCCTTATCCACCGTATAGGGGGATAAAGCGCACCGGAAGCCTCTATTTGGCCGCGGCCTTGGCGCGTTTGACGCCGCGGGTGGCGGTGTCGGCCTTGCTGACTTTGGCCTTCGCTTTCGCTTTGGCCTTCGCCGGCACCTTGTCCTCGTCGCCTACGGGCAGCGGCTTCTCCGCCATCGCTTCTTTGGCCGCTTTGGCCGCTTCGCGCTCGGCGCGGCGTTTCTTCATCTCCTGCATCGACTCGCAGTCGTCGTTGAGGCAGAGGTTCCAGGGGCGGCCGCGGAAGGGTTGGACTTTCAGCCGCGGCGTCTCGCCGCAGACCGAGCAGCGTTCTTCGAGTTTGAAGACGTCGCCGCGCTGGGGCAGCGGGAAGGTCTGATCGCAGGACTCGGGATCGTCGAGGGTCCAGCCGGAGCAGCCGACGAAGCGCTTGCCCGACTTCTTCGCCCGAATCACCCGCAGCATGTGGGGCGAGCCGTCCTCCTTCTTGCGGCCGGCTTCTTCGCAGACCTTGCAGGGGCCGAGGATGCGGTCCTCGTCCATCCCCTTCCAGACGACTTTGGCGAGATCCTCGCGGCTCTCGTCGATTTCGCTCCAGGTCTTGTGGAGCAGCGCGCGGCTGTCGCCGACGACGCCGTCCTTGGTCATCGCGCCGGCGGCGATCTGGTCCATCTCCGACTCGAGCTGGGCGGTCATCTCCGGCGTCGCCATCGCCGGCACGTATTTTTTGAAGGCGTCGTACATCGCGATCCCGGTCTCGGTCGGGATCGGCGGGTTGCTGTAGACGTAGCCGCGGTCGAAGAGCTTCTTGATGATGTCGGCGCGGGTCGCCTTGGTGCCGAGGCCGCGCTCCTCCATCATCTCGACCAGCTTCGCCTGCGAGATCCGCGAGGGCGGCTGGGTCTCCTTGTCGACGATCCAGGGATCGCCATCGAGCGCCAGGGTCTGGCCCTCCTGCAGCGCCGGGATCTCCTCGTCGGAGGAGCGGGCGTAGGTGTAGATGCCGGCAAAGCCGGGGTCGACGACGACCGAGCCACGGACGAAGTAGGTCTGCGAGCCGGCCTCGATGTCGGCGCGCGTCGACTCGGTGATCATCGGCGGGCTGAAGGTGGCGAGGAAGCGGCGCACGACGAGTTCGTAGACGCGCTTCTTGGGCCCGTCGCCGAGGGCGCCCGGCTGGATCGCCTGGGTCGGGTAGATCGGCGGGTGGTCGGTCGTCTCTTTTTTGCCCCGGGTCGGCTTCAGCTCGCCGTCGAGCAGGCCGGAAGCGGCGGAGAACTCCTTGACCCGGACCAGCGAGCTGACCAGCTCGCGCAGCGGCAGCGAGACCGGGTAGACCGTGTTGTCGGTGCGCGGGTAGGAGATGAAGCCGTCCATGTAGAGGTCCTCGGCGAGCCGCATCGCGCTGGCGGGGGTGATGCCGAGGCGGCTGGAGGCGTCGGTGGTGAAGGCGGTCGTGTTGTAGGGCGTCGGCGGCTTGCGCGTGTTCTTGCGCGCCGTCACGGCCTTGACCGTGCCGGGGGCGGCGGTGCCGGCGAGCGCTGCGTCGGCCTCGGCCTTCTCCCAGAACTTGTCGGTCTCGTGGTGGGCCTCGAAGCTGCCGTCGGGGTGCTCGAACTTGGCGAACAGTTCCCAGAACGGTTTGGCGACGTGGGCGCGGCGCTCCATCTCACGCTCGACGACCAGGCCCAGGGTCGGGCTCTGCACGCGGCCGACCGAGAGGAAGTTGGAGCCGAAGCGGCGGGTGCTGAGCGAGACGGCGCGGGTCAGGGTGGCGCCCCAGAGCAGGTCGATGTCCTGGCGGGCGGCGCCGGCGTTGGCGAGCGGGTAGGAGAGTTCGTCGAGCTCGCCGAAGGCGCGCTCGATCTCTTCTTTGGTCAGCGCCGAGTAGCGGGCGCGGAGGATTTTCAGCGTGCCGGCGCGGGTTTCCTCGCGGTTGCCGAGGGCCGGGTTGGCGTCGAGCATCTCCTCCAGCGCCTCCAGCCCGATCAGCTCGCCCTCGCGGTCGAAGTCGGTCGCGATCACCAGCTCGTCGGCTTCCTTGGCGACTTTGCGAATCGCTTTGACGACGTTCTTGTCGGTCGGCTCCTTGATCAGCTCGGCGTCGATCAGGTCGTGCAGGTCGGTCTTCTGCCAGTTCGAATAGCCCTCGGGGAAGGCCGGGCCGAGCACGTGTCCCTTCAGTCCGATCGTCCTCTGGTCGCCGCCGTCGGCGTCGGTCCAGGTGTAGAAGGGGACTTTGAAGGTTTTGTCGCTGGTCGCGCTGCCCTTGCTGAGGAAGGTCGCGATCTTCTCGGCGCTGTTGTTCTTCTCGGTGACGATGAGGCGCATGGGGCGGCGAGGGTAGCAGGGGCGCTCGGCGACCCCTCTCAGCCGAAAACTCGTCTGCGCCCCTACATATATGCGCGGCGGCTGCCGATCAGGGGTGCAATGTCCATAGGATCGCGATCTCAATGAAGGCTCTGGTTACAGGCGGCGCAGGCTTCATCGGCTCCAACTTGGCCGACGCACTGCTGGCGCGCGGCGACGAGGTGGTCGTCGTCGATGACCTCTCGACCGGCAAGCGGGAAAACCTCGACGGCGCGCTCGCCGCCGGGGCAAAGCTGATCGAGGCCGACATCCGCGACCGTCCGGCGCTCGAGCAGCTGGCCGGCGCCGAGAAGCCCGAGGTCATCTTCCACCTCGCCGCCCAGATCGACGTGCGCAAGTCGATCGCCGACCCCGCTTTCGACGCTTCAATCAACGTCGGCGGCACCGCCAACGTGCTCGAGGCGGCGCGGGTCGCGGGCTCGCGGCGGATCGTCTTCAGCTCGACCGGCGGCGCGATCTACGGCGAGGGCGACGGCCAGCAGCTGCCGCTGTCCGAGGACGCGCCGCTCGCGCCCGAGGCCCCCTACGGCCAGAGCAAGTTTGCCGGCGAGGGCTACCTGGCGCTCTACGAACGGCTCTACGGCCTCTCCACCATCCCCCTGCGCCTCGGCAACGTCTACGGCCCGCGCCAGGACCCGCTCGGCGAGGCGGGCGTGATCGCGATCTTCTGCGGCAAGCTGCGCGCCGACGAGCGCCCGACCGTCTTCGGCGACGGCAAGCAGACCCGCGACTACATATATGTCGGCGACGTGGTGGCGGCGATGCTGGCCGCTGCGGACTCGGAGACGACCGGGGCGGTCAACATCGGCACCGGGATCGAGACCGACGTGCTGGAACTTGCCGAGGCGCTCGGCGAGCTCGGCGGCAACGGTGACTTCGAGCCCGAGCTCGCTCCACCCCGCACCGGCGAGGTGCAGCGAATCTCGATCGACCCGGCTCGCGCCGGGAGCGAGCTGGGCTGGACGCCGCGGATGGGCCTCAAAGAGGGCCTGCGCGTCACCCTCGACTCGATATAGCGGCCGACGGGACTAAAACCGGAGCCGGAGTGGGGTTTTAGGCCCATCGGCGGGCTGTTGGTGGGGATCACTAGGCTTTGAGTCATGCCCGCCCAGGCCTACGCCGGCAAGGAGTGCGTCTGCCAGTTGCGCAAGGGGATCTGCGACCAGTCCTGCGTGCGCGACATGCTGGAGACGCCCTTCTACATCGCCTGCCTGAAGCTGAAGGGGCGGCGCTGCCTGGTCGTCGGCGGTGGCGACATCGGCCTCGAGAAGGTCGAGGGGCTGCTCGCCTGCGACGCCGACGTGACCCTGATCGCGCCGGTCGCCCACCCGGAGCTGGAGAGTCTCGCGGCGGAGGGCTCGATCGAGTGGGAGAAGCGAGACTACGCCGGCGCCGCCGACCTCGAGGGCGTCTTCATGGTGATCGCCTCGACCGACGACACCGAGGTCAACATCAAGGTCTACGACGATGCTGAGAAGCGGGCGATGCTGGTCAACATCGTCGACGTGCCGCCGCTGTGCAACTTCATCCTGCCGGCGATCGTGCGGACCGGGCCGCTGGCGATCGCGATCTCCACGGCCGGCGCCTCCCCCGCCCTGGCGAAGCGGATGAAGCGCGAGATCTCCGACCTCTTCGGCGAGGAGTACGCCCGCCTCGCGGTGATCCTCAACGACGCCCGCGGCTGGGCCAAGGGGACGCTGCCGACCTACCAGGATCGCAAGGAGTTCTTCGAGGGGATCGTCAACGGCGACCCCGACCCGGTCGAGCTGATCCGCGACGGGCTCGAGCCCGAGCTGCTGACGCTGATCGAAGCGGCCAAAGAGCGCGCCACCGCGGCGCTCGCCTGAGGAACTATTCCGGTAGGGGTTCCGCTTAACTTCTTTCGGTGGAGACGCGCCTGCTGACGCCGCAAGATCGCGCCGAAAAAGTACAAGACGCTCCACCCCTACCGGAATAGTTCCTCAGGTATTGCAGGCTGAGTCGCGGACACGGTCGAGGGCCTCGCGGAGGGCGTTGGCCTCGGCAGCGGTGAGCTTGGCGGCGAAGGCGACATTTAGCTCGGCGACGACGACCGGCCGCATTTCCTCGAGCAGGTCGCGCCCGGCGGGCATCAAGGTCGCGTAGCTGACGCGGCGATCGGTCTCGCAGAAGGTCCGCTCCAAGAGGCCGGCCTTGATCAGGCGATCGACCAGCTTGGTCAGGCCACCGCGGGTGATCACCAGGGCCTCGGCGAGGTCCCCCATCCTCAGCCGTTCATCCGGCGCCTCGGACAGGGCCGCGAGCACCTCGTACCAGGGCAGTGGCGGGAATTCGGCGCTGGTCAGCGCCTCCTGCAGGCGCCCCGTGATCGCGGCGTGGGTGCGGGTAAGCGCGCCCCAGGCCTCGCCGTGGGAGCTGCGCGTGGGCTTGGTCGCTGTTGCCTGCTCCATCACCTGACCATCATCGCAGATGAATGTTGTCCAAGCAATAGTTGTAGATACAAGTTTTTCTGTTATCATTGTTTCTACGTCAATCATTTGTTCGGCAACTACTTGAGAAGGAGCAGCGATGAGCACTCAGACCGTCAACCAGCAGATTCCGGCAGGTACCTACGCGGTGGACCCGGTCCACTCGTCGATCACCTTTGCGATCACCCACAACGGCGTCGCCACCTTCCGCAGCGGCTTCGGCTCCTACGAGGCCCGACTCAGCGGTGGCGAGGCGCCGCGGCTCGAGGGCACGGTCGACGTCGCCAGCATCGAGATCGAGGACGAGCAGCTGAAGGGCCACCTGCTCTCCCCCGACTTCTTCGACACCCAGCACCACCCGCAGCTGCGCTTCGAGTCGAGCGAGCTGAGCGTCGAGGACGACGGCTCGCTGCGACTTCGCGGCGAGCTCGAGATCCACGGCGAGGTGCGCGAGGTCGAGGCCAACGGCAAGTTCGGCCAACTCGGCGCCGACCTCGCTGGCAACGCCCGGGTCGGCATCTCGCTCGAGGCGGCGGTCGACCGGCGCAGCTTCGGCCTCGACTGGAACGCCGAGCTGCCCAGCGGCGGCGAGGTCCTCGACTACGAGGTCAGCATCGCGGTCGAGCTGGAGCTGGTCGAGGAGGCCGAGTAACGATGCGGGTCCTGGGCATATCCGGAAGCCTGCGCCGGGACTCGCTCAACAGCGCCCTGCTGCGGGCGGCCGCCGAGCGGCTGCCCGCCGGGGCGGAGCTGATCGAGTTCGACCGTCTGCGCGAGGTGCCGCCGTATGACGAGGACGTCGAACTGGAGGCGACCCCCGCCGTGGTCGAGGCACTGCGCGAGGCGGTGCGTAGCGCCGACGCGGTCCTGATCGCGACCCCCGAGTACAACCACTCGATCCCAGGCCAGCTCAAGAACGCGCTCGACTGGGTCTCCCGCCCAGCCGGCAAGAGCGCCCTCAACGGCAGGCCGGCGGCGGCGATCGGCGCCTCGACCGGCATGTTCGGCGCCGTCTGGGCCCAAGCCGAGCTGCGCAAGGTCCTCGGCGCCCTCGGCGGCCGCGTGGTCGAGGCCGAACTGCCGGTCGGTCACGCCAAGGAGCTGCTGGTCGACGGCCACCTCGAGCTCTCCCCCAGCAGTCCGAGCAGCTGGAGGAGATCCTCGCCGAGCTGGTCGCCGCAGCCGAGGCCGAGGCGGAACTGATGGTCGCGGCCTAAGGAACTAGCCGCTCAACCGACGAAACTCGATCGATTGCTTTGTCGAACGAGGCAATCGACTCGACGTCGGTGAACTCTGCGGCGGCAACCAGGTACGCCTCGGCAAAGTCGAGGCGATCGAGCTCGTAAATCTCGAGGGCACGAAGGAGGAGCTCCGTGTCGGCTGAGATCGTCGGCATCGCCAACGCCGCTCTCATCAGCTCGGCGGTACCGGGGCGGTCGACTTCGTAGACCGACTGAAGCACGTATACGCACTCTGCCAAGACGACATCGGCAAGAACCAGCTCGGCTTTTGTGGCCAAGAACCGTGTTGCCCGTCGTGCCATCTCCGGCGGGTCACCGGTCAAGTGTCGAATTACGACGTTCGTATCGAGCAGGACGGTCAAGCTTCAAGCTTGCTCTCTAAGTCTCTTGCCGCGGGCCCGCCACGCCTCTTGGCGAATCTCCTCCCATGAGGCGCCGCGCTTTCCTGGAGGGACCGGAACCGACCCGGCGAGGTCGAGAAAGTTCTGGGTGCGGGCGAGAACCGCCCGCCCGTCTTCCAGGCGGAACAACACCTGATCGCCCGGCTCCAACTCGAGGCTGTCGCGCACGGCCTTGGGAACCGTGATCTGGCCCTTGGAAGTCAATTTCGCCGCTACGTCCATCTGATTCCTTACTTTCGTCTAAAAGTAAGGATAGCGCCTATGAAGCCGGGAGGGCGAAGAAGGCCACGGCCGCGAAGTGAGCGGCGGCGGCGGCGATTACCAGGGCGTGGAAGACCTCGTGGTAGCCGAAGACCCTGGGGTTCGGGTTGGGGCGCTGGGTGGCGTAGACGACGGCGCCCGCGGTGTAGAGGAGGCCGCCGGCGGCGACCAGGAGCGTGCCGGTGGTCCCCATCGAATCCCACAGCTCGGGGAAAGAGATGACGGCAACCCAGCCCAGCGATAGGTAGATCAGCGCGGCGACCCACTTCGGGTGGTCGATCCAGACCATCTCGACCACGGCGCCGGCGATCGCGCCGATCCAGACCACGACCAGGATCGCATCGGCGAGCGGGCCGCTGAGGACGAGCAGGGCGAACGGCGTGTAGGTGCCGGCGATGAGGAAGAAGATCATCGAGTGATCGAGGCGGCGCATCCAGCGGCGCACGTTGGGCCGGGTCCAGTTGACCCGGTGGTAGAGGGCGCTGGTGCCGAGCAGGGCCGAGAGGCTGACCGCGTAGATCGCCACCGCGAGGGTCGCCTTCGGCGTTTTGGCGGCAATGATCAGGCCGGCGCCGAGGACGAGGGAGACGAAGAAGGCCCACTCGTGCGAGACACCGCGCAGCTTGGGCTTGACCGCGGCGATCGCATCGCGCGCGGCGGAGGCACGCTCGCCCACCGCCTCTCTGGCGGCGGTGGCCCGCTCGCCAACTGCATCGCGCGCAACTTTTCGCCCACCGCCCACCCTTGTCACCATACATAGGTGGCAAGCGAATTCTGCGGCAATTGCGGGCTTGGGCGCAACAAGTTACGTCCGACTCAATAACGATCCTGCTCAGTTCACCCTGAAAGTCGCTGCGAGAGGAGAAGTTTGATGTCCCAGACCGCCACCAGTGCCCCGAAAAACGGTCTCAAGGGCCTCGCGGTCGAACGCCGCTTTTCCTCTCCAGGGACCCATCCCTTCGACGAGATCGAGTGGGAGATGCGCGATGCGGTGATCGGCAATCCCGAGAGCCCGGCCTTCGAGCAGCGCGGGGTCGAGTTCCCCAAGAGCTGGTCGCAAAACGCGACCAACATCGTTGCTCAGAAGTACTTCCGCGGCCAGCTCGGCAGCGAGGAGCGCGAGTCCTCGGTCAAACAGATGATCGGCCGGGTCGCCGGAACGATCTCCAACTGGGGTCGCGAGGGCGGCTACTTCGCCTCCGAGGAGGACGCCGACACCTTCGAGGCGGAGCTGACCTCGATCCTGCTCAACCAGAAGGCGGCCTTCAACTCGCCGGTCTGGTTCAACGTCGGCTTCGAGGAGACGCCGCAGTGTTCGGCCTGCTTCATCCTCAGCGTCGAGGACACGATGGAGTCGATCCTGGCCTGGAACACCAAGGAGGGCAACATCTTCCGCGGCGGCTCGGGCTCGGGGATCAATCTCTCCAACATCCGCGGCTCGATGGAGCCGCTGAAGAAGGGCGGCACGGCGAGCGGCCCGGTCAGCTTCATGCGCGGCGCCGATGCCTGGGCGGGCACGATCAAGTCCGGCGGCAAGACGCGGCGGGCGGCGAAGATGGTCGTGCTCGACGTCGACCACCCGGACATCGAGCACTTCATCTGGTGCAAGGCCGACGAGGAGAAGAAGGCCGAAGCGCTGCGCGACGCCGGCTTCGACATGTCGATCGACGGCGATGGCTTCACCTCGATCCAGTACCAGAACGCCAACAACTCGGTGCGGGTCACAGACGACTTCATGGAGGCGGTCGAGGCCGGCGAGAAGTGGCACCTGACCGCGCGCTCCACGGGTGAATCGGTGAAAACGCTCGACGCGCGCGAACTGATGAACCAGATCTCCGACGCGGCCTGGCGCTGCGCCGATCCGGGCGTCCAGTACGACACGATCATCAACCGCTGGCACACCTGCCCGGAGTCGGGCCGGATCAACGCCTCCAACCCCTGCAGCGAGTACATGCACGTCGACGACTCGGCCTGCAACCTGGCCTCGCTCAACCTGATGAAGTTCCGCCGCCCCGACGGCAGCTTCGACGTCGAGGATTTCGAGCACGCGGTCGACATCGTCTTCCTCGCTCAGGAGATCGTCGTCGGCTTCTCCAGCTACCCGACCGAGGGGATCACCGAGAACGCCAACCGCTTCCGCCAGCTCGGGCTCGGCTACGCCAACCTCGGCGCGCTGCTGATGTCCGACGGCCTCCCCTACGACTCCGACGCCGGTCGCAACGTCGCGGCCGCGATCACGTCGCTGATGACCGGCCGCGCCTACCGCCAGTCGGCGCTGATCGCCGCCGGGGCGACCGGGCCCTACGACGAGTACGAAAAGAACCGCGACGCCCACAACGGCGTCATGCGGATGCACCGCGACGCCTCTTATGACGTCGACCCAACCGGGATCAAGGGCGAGCTGCTCGAGGCCTCCCAGCGCGCTTGGGAGGAGGCAGTCGAGTTCGGTGAGGAGCACGGCTACCGCAACGCACAGGCAACGGTGCTGGCGCCGACCGGCACGATCAGCTTCCTGATGGACTGCGACACGACCGGGATCGAGCCCGACTTCTCGCTGGTCAAGTTCAAGGAGCTGGTCGGCGGTGGCCAGATGACGATCACCAACCGCTCGGTGCCGCTGGCGCTGCGCACGCTCGGCTACGCCGAGCCGCAGGTCGAGCAGATCACCGCCTACATCACCGAGAACAGCACGATCGTCGGCGCCCCCGACCTGAAGGACGAGCACCTGCCGGTCTTCGACGTCGCGGTCGGCGAGCGGGCGATCTCCCACACCGGCCACATCGACATGATGGCCGCGACCCAGCCCTTCATCTCGGGCGCGATCTCGAAGACGGTCAACCTGCCGCAGAGCGCCACGATCGAGGACATCGCCGACGCCTACACGCGCGGCTGGAAGGGCGGCCTCAAGGCGCTGGCGATCTACCGCGACGGCTCGAAGACGGCGCAGGCGCTGCGCACCGACGCCCAGGAGGAAAAGGGGGCGGAGAAGGTCGTCGTGCTGCCGCCGGAGCGCAAGCGGATGCCGCGCGAGCGTGAGTCGATCACCCACAAGTTCTCGATCGCCGGCCACGAGGGCTACATCACCGCCGGCAAGTACGACGACGGCACCATCGGCGAGATCTTCCTCACCGACATCGGCAAGGAGGGCTCGACGATGCGGGGGCTGCTCAATGCCTTCGCCACGGCGATCTCGCTGGGCCTCCAGTACGGCGTGCCGCTCGAAGACTTCGTGCGCAAGTTCAGCTACATGCGCTTCGAGCCGGAGGGCATCACCGGCAACCCGGAGATCCCCTTCGCCAAGTCGATGCCCGACTACATCATGCGCTGGCTGGGCAGCCGCTTCATCGACGACATCGACGTGCTCGAGGACCTCGGAATCATGACCCAGGAGGTCCGCGCCAAGCGCGACGCCGAGACCACCCAGCTCGGCCTCGGAATCGACACCAGCGGCGGCACCGCGGGCCCGTCCAACGGAGGAAACGGCGGCAATGGCCACTCCAAGCCCGTGCCGGCCGCGGCGGCCTTCACCGAAACCCCCCCGGTAGTCCCGGCCAAGATGTCCGGCCTCGACCTCGGCCCGGCCTGCGAGCAGTGCGGCGGCATGATGCAGCGCACGGGCAGCTGCTACACGTGCAGCAGCTGCGGCAACAACACCGGCTGCGGCTGAGCCCGCAGTAGCTGGGGTCCAAGATGATCCCGTTTGCCCGCATCGCGATCTGGACGCTCAGCATCGGCGCCGCCGTCCTCATCGTCTTGATCCTGGGCGGCTCCGAGACGACGCAGCAGAAGGTCGGCTGGACCACCCTCCTCTTCGTGTTCTTCAGCCTCAACTCCCTGCCCGGCCTGCTGCTGATTCAGCGCCGGCCGGCACTGACTCCCTTCGCCGCGACTGCGCTTGCGGTCTCCGTCGCGGCCTACTTCGTGCTCCTCGACAGCCTCTTCTCCCACGGCTGGTTCGAGGTGCACACCGCTGTCGGGATACTGCTGCTCCTCGCCATCGTCGCCGGACAAGCCCCGATGCTGCTCGCCTTCGGGCGCGATGAGGACAGCCCCCTTGTAAACGCCGTGCTTGTCGGATCCCTGGCGGTGTTGGCGTTGATAGTGGTACTGGGGATCATCTCGATCACCGGTACTCACATCGGGGACAAGGTCTACGCGTCCCTCGCGGTTCTCTATCTCCTCGGCGCGCTGCTCCCGCCTTGCCTGCGCTGGGCGGACGCCGAAGGGGTCTAGCTCAGCACGACCCGCGCGTCGTGGCGCGGGGTCTCGGTGATGGCGCGGCGGAAGATGCGTTCGGGCTTGGGATCGGCCGGGCGGATGTTGTGGCGCTTGACCAGCTCCTTGAGGACCACCGCCATCTCGAACTGGGCGAAGGAGGCGCCGAGGCAGCGGCGGACGCCGCCGCCGAAGGGGATCCAGGTGTAGGTGCCCGGTGGTTTCTCGAGGAAGCGCTCGGGGAGGAAGCGCTCGGGCTCGGGGTAGATCTCCGGGTTGCGGTGGACGAGGTAGACGCTGGGCGCGACCGAAACTCCCGCGGGCAGCTCGTAGCCGCCGATCTCGACCGGCTCGGTGAGCCTGCGCAGGACGATCGAGATCACCGGGCGCAGGCGCAGGGTCTCCTGGATCGTCGCGGTCAGGTACTCCTCGCCGCCATCGCTGACCTCTGTGCGCAGGCGCTCGAGCTTCTCCGGGTGGCGGACCAGCCGCTCGACCGCCCAGGAGAGCGAGGTCGCGGTGGTCTCGTGGCCGGCGACGAGCAGGGTGAGCAGCTCGTCGCGCATCTCCTCGTCGCTCATCGGGCTGCCGTCCTCGTGGTGGGCGCCGATCATCATCGAGAGCACGTCATCGCGCTCCTCGACGTCGCCGGCGCGGCGGCGCTCGGCGATCTCGCGGTAGATCAGCTCGTCGACGCGGTCGATCCGCCGCCGGAAGGCCGCGATCCCGCGGACCCGGTTGGGGCCGACCAAGAGCAGCGGAAGGAGAAAGCGGGGATTGGTCGTGATGTCGAGGAACTCGCGCAGGGCACCGCGCAGGCCGGCGAGCTTGTCCGCCTCGTCCTTGCCGACGCCGAAGACCGTGCGCAGGATGATGTCCAGCGTCAGCGCCTGCATCCGCGGCCGCAGCTTGTAGGGGGTGCCGCTCGGCCAGCTATCGATCTCGCGCTCGGCGATTTCGCCCATCGTCTGCGCGTAACCCTGCATGCGCTCGCCGTGGAAGGGCGGCAGCAGCAGCTTGCGCTGGCTCATGTGCCGCTTCTCGTCGAGGACGAGGACCGAGTTGCGGCCGAGCAGCGGGGCGAGGATTTCGTTGCCCTCGCCGGCGTGGAAGACCCGCGGGTCGCCGGTGAAGACCTGCTTGATCGCCGCCGGATCGGCCAGCATCACCCAGGTGCCTTCGTAGGCGACGCGGATCGTGAACATGTCGCCATAGCGGTCCTGGCAGGCGTAGAGCATGCGCCGCGCCTGGCGCGACCAGATAGCGGTCTGGATAGGCGAAGGCAGCGGCGGGCTGGGCGGCAGCCGTCGCTCCGAGACCCGGGGTGCCGGCCGCGGAGCGGTTGTGGTGGCTGCCTCCATGCGCGTCTCCGTCAGGCTAGTACCGGACAGGAACCCACGTGTGAGATGCGTCACCCGGCAATCGCGTAGCCTCCTGGGCGTGGCACCGCCTCGGCTTCCCTCCCGCCTGGAGCACCGGCTCGTCAGGCGGGCGTGCGGACTCTCGCCGCGAGTGATCCGCCGCTTGCTCGGCCCGCCGCCTCGCCTCGACGGCCAGGAGCTCGCCCCGGACATCCAGATGCTGCTGGCGCTGGCGAAGCTGAACGGCGAGACGTCGCTGGTCGAGGGCCGCACGGTCGAGCAGGCGCGGGCGGAGAACCGCGCCGAGGTCCCGATCGTCTGCGGCCCGCCGCGGCCGATGGCATGGGTCGACGAGCTGGCGATTCCCGGCCCCGGCGGCGCGATGCCGGCTCGCCTCTACGTCGCCCTCGGCGCACCCCAGCCCCCGCAGCCACTGCTCGTCTACTACCACGGCGGCGGCTGGGTGATCGGCGACCTCGACACCCACGACAGCGCCTGTCGCTTCCTCGCCGAGCACAGCGGCTGCCGCGTGCTCTCGGTCGACTACCGCCTGGCCCCGGAGCACCCGTTCCCGATCCCGGTGGAAGACGCGGTCGCCGCCTTTGCCTGGGCCCACGAGCACGCCGCCGAGCTCGGTGCCGATCCCGCGCGGATGGCGGTCGGCGGCGACAGCGCCGGCGGCAACCTCTCGACCGCCCTCTGTATCCAGAACCGCGATGCCGGCAACCCGCAGCCGGCGATGCAGCTGCTGCTCTACCCCGTCACCGACGCGGTCGGCGGCCAGCAATCGCGCGACACCTTCGCCGAAGGCTTCCTGCTCACCCGCGAGGACATGGAGTGGTTCGAGAACCACTACATCCCCGACGGCATCGACGACGACGAGCCGCGCGCCTCGATGATGCGAGCCGAGGACGTCTCCGGCCTCCCCCCTGCCTACGTCGCCACCTCCGGCTTCGACCCGCTGCGCGACGAGGGTGAGATCTACGCGGCGCGGATGCGCGAGGCAGGTGTGCAGGTGGTGCTGCAACGCCACCCCAGCCAAATCCACGGCTTCGCCAACCTGACCGCGATCTGCCCCAGCGCCCGCACCGCGATGCTAGAGGTCGCCGGGGCGCTGCGGATGGGCCTCGGCCTGGCGGCGGCCGCGCCGGTCTCCGTTTCCGCCTAATACCCCTAGGGGGTATGCCATAATCGACGGCGTGGCAAGCGAGCCCAAGACTGTCCACGGCTACACCGAGAACCGTGAGGCGGTGCTGAAGCGCCTGCGGCGAATCGAGGGACAGGTACGTGGAGTCGAGCGGATGGTCGAGGAGAACCGCTATTGCATCGACGTCGTCACCCAGGTGACGGCGATCCAGGCGGCGCTCGACAAGGTCGCCCTCGAGCTGCTCTCCGACCACGCCGCCCATTGCGTCGCCGGAGCCACCGACGGGGACCAGCAGGAGATGACCGACGAGCTGATGGCGGCGGTCAGGCGGCTGCTGCGCCGCGGCTGAGCTACTCGTACTGCAGGGACTCGAGCACGTCCAGCCTCGAGGCTCGGCGCGCCGGCGGGATCGCCGCCAACACGCCGATCACGGCGGCGAAAATGAGCAAGAAGATCAGCGAGCCGATCGGATAGGAGAGCGTGAAGCCTTCGTCCTTGAGCGGCTGCGCGATCAGCGCCGCGAAGACGATGCCGAGGGCCATACCGAGGATCGCCCCGATCAGGGCGGTGATCACCGCCTCGTAGCGGATCATCGTCCGCACCTGGCGCCGTGACATGCCGATCGCCCGCAGCATCCCCAGCTCACGCCTGCGTTCGTGGATCGAAAGCGCCAGCGTGTTGGCGATGCCAAAGATCGAGATCACGATCGCCAGCAGCAGCAGCGCGTAGACGAGGTTGACGAGCTGCTGGACCTGTTCTTCGCGACTTTCCTTCAGTTCCTGCTGGTTAAGCACTTCGGCAATTGGGAAACCCGTTTCGACCGCGGCGCTGAGCAGCGTCTGCGTTCGCCTGGCGTTGGCATCCGGCGCGGTTTCGATGAAGTCGATCGTGTCCTGGGTTTGGCTGAAGTCCCCGGCCATGACCGCCTGCGTCACCAGCACGCTGCCGAAGACGTCGAGCTTGGAGTCGAAGGCGCCCACCACTTCGAAGCTCGGCCGGTGACGCGTCTGCGTGAGCAGACGGAAGCGGTCGCCCACTTCCAGGCCGTGTTCGGAGGCGAAGGAGTCCGAGAGAATCGCCTGGCCGTCGCGCAGGCGACGCAGCGTCGCCGGCCCGCCCTGCTTCCATTCGACGTCGACGGTCCGCTGGATGTTCCGGCTCGGCGCCGACACCTTCGCCCCCGCGCCTTCGGGCAGCAGCTTCGCCTGGACCGAGCGGATGCTGGCCACGGCGCCCACCCCGGGTACCTTGCGTGCCGCGATCGCTGCCCCGTTGGGAATCGGCGAGAAGCCGTCGCTGTTTTGGATCACCAGGCCGCCGGCGAAGTTTTCGTCGACCACCTGGGCAACCGAGCTCTTCAGGCCGGCGGCGAAGACAGTGACGAAGGCGACGACCATGAGGCCGATCATCAGCGCCGCCGCGGTCACGGCCGTGCGGGCGGGATTGCGCTGAGCGTTCTCGCGCGAGAGCCTGCCGATCAGCCGCCGCGCGCGCTCCAGCGGCCAGCCGGCCGCCGCCGCCAGCGGCGGCACCAGATGTGGGCTGAAAAGGGAGACCGCGAAGACGATCGCAACCGCGCCGCCGCCGATCAGGCCAGCCGCGGTCCCTGAGGCAGCGTTGCCAAAGAGACCGAACAGGACCGCCCCCAGGCCGCCGATGGCCAGCAGCACCGAGAGCCCGATGCCGAGCAGGCGCCGGCGGCGGCTGGGCGGCTGGCTGAACGCGTGCAGGGCAGCGATCGGCGGCACCCTCGTTGCGCGCAGCGCCGGCATTAGAGCAGAGAGGGTCGTGACGACGACTCCGATCAGAAGCGAAACGACGATCGTGCGCGTCTGCATCACCAGGCCCGTGGTCGGCAGGTCGACTTCGAATGCTTCGAGCAGGAGGTTGAGCAGCTTTGCGATCACGAATCCACCGCCGATCCCAACGATCGCCCCGAGTAGGCCGATCGCCAGCGCCTCGACGACGACCGCGGTGAGGATCTGGCGGCGCGAGGCCCCGAGCGTGCGCAGCATGCCGAACTCACTCACCCTCTGGGCAACCGTGATCGAGAAGGTATTGAAGATCAAGAAGGAACCGACCAGGATCGCGATAAAGGCGAAGACGAGCAGGAAGATCCGCAGGAAGGTGAGGCTTTCGCGGATTTCTTCCGAGCCGCGGTCGGCGTTTTCGGTGGCGGTCTCGACCCGGACCCCGGGTGGCATCTCGCCAGCGATTCGCTGCTTCAGCGTCGTCGCCGAGACCCCCTCATCGGCGGCGACCGAGATCTGATCGAAGCGGCCGCGCTTGTGGGCGAGCCGCTGCGCCTCGGGCAGCGTCACCTGGGCGATGCTGGCGCCGCCGAAGGAGGCGCCGCCGAGGCGGGTGAGGCCGACCAGGCGGAAGGGGCGGACCCGGCCCTGACCGATGATCTTGATCGTGTCGCCCAGCGACATCCCCGCGTCGTCGGCGGCGGCTTCGCTGAGTGACGCTTCGGTCGGGCCGCGCGGCCGGTGTCCATCGATGTAGGTGAGCGACTCAAGCTGGCCCGGGAGGGTCGAGGAGATGAACTTGGGCGCGAATTTCGTCCCGATCTTGTTGCCTTCGGAGTCAAAGAATCCGCCCGGCGTGAAGATCGCGCCAGCGGCCAGCTTCACCCCAGGCGTTTTCTGCACGCGCGGCAGCAACGCGGCGCTGATCGTCGGGGTTTCGCCGTTTTCCTGTTTGACCGGGTTCTCGGCGCTGACCACGACGCTGGTGCCCTTCAGCGACTCGCCGAAGATTTCGTCGAAGGCGGCGAAGATCGTGTCGGTTAGGACGTAGGAGCCGGCGACGAAGGCGACGCCGATCACGACCGCGAGAGTGGTCCCCATGGCCCGCGCCTTGCGCGCCCAGAGGCTCTTGAGGGCGAGGCCGGTCAAACCGACTAGTCGATCTGCTTCATCAGCTCGATCACGTCGTCGGCCGAGCCGGGGGAATCGTCGTGGACGATCTTGCCGTCGCGCAGGGTGATCAGGCGGTCGGCGTGGGCGGCGGCGGCCGGGTCGTGGGTGACCATGATCACCGTCTGGCCGAACTCGTCAACGGCCTGGCGCAGCAGACGCAGGACGTCGGCGCTCGCTTTCGAGTCGAGGTTGCCGGTCGGCTCGTCGGCGAAGACGACGGCCGGTTTGGAGACCAGGGCGCGGGCGACGGCGACGCGCTGCTGCTGGCCGCCCGAGAGCTCGGAGGGCCGATGGGTGCGACGGTCCTCGAGGCCGACCGTGCGAACCAGCTGGTCGAGCCAGGCGCCGTCGGGCTTGCGGCCGGCGATCGAGAGCGGCAGCACCAGGTTCTCCTCGGCGGTCAGCACCGGCAGCAGGTTGAAGAACTGGAAGACGAAGCCGAGCTTGTCGCGGCGCAGCTTGGTCAGCTCGCCATCGTCGAGGCTGGTGATCTCGTCGCCATCAAGCGTGACCGTGCCTGAGGTCGGCTTGTCGAGGCCGGCGAGGATGTGCATCAGGGTCGACTTGCCCGATCCCGACGGTCCCATGATCGCGGTGAAGCGGCCGCGTTGGAAGCTGGTACTGACGTCGACGAGGGCGTCTACGGCGGCGTCTCCCTGGCCATAGCGGCGGGACACATCGTTGGCGACTACTACCTGCCCGTTTGATTCGTTCATGGAGCGCACCGTATATACCCGGTTGGTTAGGGCCTATTCCGGCAGGGGTTCCACTTAACTTTTTGGATGGATCCAGATCTGCTGGCGCCGCAAGGTTGGCGCCCAAAAAGTACAAGACGTTCCACCCCTGCCGGAATAGGCCCTAATAGCCTGCGTGGATGGCGCTCGCAGACAGATTCGATGGGTTTCTGGTTGACCTCGATGGGGTTGTGTGGATCGGGCGCGAGCCGGTACCCGGGGCGGAAGAGGCGCTACGGGCGCTGATCGACGGGGGCAAGGAGATTGTCTTCGTCACGAATAATCCGGGGCGGCCGCCGGCGACGTATGTGGAGCGCTTGCGGGAGATGGGCGTACCCGTGTTGGATGGTCGCGTCGTCACCGCTGGTGTCGTGACGGCGGAGCTTGCCGCGGCCGCTGTTGGCCCCGGTAGCGGTGCCTTCGTGATTGGGGCAGCGGGCTTCAAGGACACGGTGGCGGACTCGGGGTTGAAGCTGCTTGAGGGGGAGGCAGCACGCGAAGCGGACGCCGTGCTCGTCTCTGGCCACCGGGGCTTCGACTACGAGGAGCTGCTGACGGCAACCCTGGCGCTGCAGAATGGCGCCAGCCTCTTCGCGACCAGCCACGACCCGACCCTGCCGATGCCCGGTGGGGACTGGCCGGGCACCGGCGCGATCCTTGCCGCGGTCGAAACCGCCTCCGGGCTGACGGCCGAGATCGGCGGCAAGCCAGAGCGCCATCTCTTTGAGCGAGCCTGCGCCCTGATTCCCGCTGCCGGCAAGGTGGCGATGGTCGGCGACCGGCTCGCCTCCGACATCGAGGGCGGCGATCGGGCGGGCCTGGAGACAGTGCTGGTCTTGAGCGGAGCCAGCTCGCGGGCCGAGGCCAAAGCCGCCGATCCACGGCCTGATCACATCGTCGAGGACCTCGCCGGACTGCTCTCGTGAACGTCCCGGCCGCCGACGACCGGCCGCTCGTGCCGCGGCCGGGGGTTGCCTTTGCCGGCGTCTTCGCCGTCACCTTCTGCGGCCTGGTCGCGGTCGGCGCGGTGCTGCCGGTGCTGCCTCGCTTCGTCCACGGCCCGCTCGACGCGGGCAACGTCGCGGTCGGCATCGTGATCGGCTCCTACGCGATCACCGGCCTGCTGCTGCGCCCCTTCGCCGGCCGCCTCGCCGATCACCGCGGGCGCAAGCCGACGGTCCTGCTCGGCTCGATCCTGGTCGCGATCGGCGGCTTCATGTACCTGCTGCCCCTCGGCGTGCCGGGTCTGGTCGCGGCGCGGCTGGTGCTCGGCGCCGGCGAGGGAACCGTGTTCACGGCCAGCTCGGCCTGGGTCGTCGACCTGGCGCCAGTAGAGCGGCGCGGCCGTGTGATCGGCCTTTACGGACTCTCGGTCTGGGCGGGACTGAGCATCGGGCCGCTGATCGGCGAGCTGATCCTGCACGCCTCCGGCTACACCGCGGTCTGGCTCTTCGCCGGCCTGATACCGCTGCTCGGAGCGCTGATCGCGACCCGCCTGCCCGACCCGTTCCACGCGGTCCCCCATCCCGAGGAGGAGCACCATGCGCTGATCGAGCGCGAGGCGGTCCGGCCCGGCGCCGCCCTCGCTCTGGGCTCGATCGGCTACGGGACGATGGCCGCCTTCGTCGTCTTGCACCTCGAATCGCGCGGGGTCGGCCACGGCGCCGCCGTCTTCGGCGCCTTCGCGACGATGGTCGTCCTCACCCGCCTGATCGGCGGCGACCTGCCCGATCGCGTCGGCCCGGCGCGGGTGGCGTTCGTCGCCGCCATGGTCGAGGCGCTCGGCCTGGCGACGATCGCGATCGCGCAGAGCCTCCCGGTCGCGATCGCCGGCGCGCTGGCGATGGGGGCCGCCTTCTCGCTGCTCTACCCCTCCCTCTCGCTGATCGTCGTCAGCCGCGTCTCCGATACCCGCCGCGGCGCCGCCCTGGGCACCTTCACCGCCTTCTTCGACGCCGGCGTCGGCTTCGGCGCCCCGCTGGCGGGCGCCGCGGCGGCGCTGAGCAGCTACGAGGGCGCCTTCCTCCTCGCGGCAACGATCGCGTTGGCCTCGGCTGCCACGATTGCCGTGGCCGTCGCTCCCGCGGCCCGGGCCAGCCTCGCCACCCGCTAACCGACAGGTGCAACGTTTTGTTCCCCTCACAGGACCGTAAAACGTTGCACCTCATGCAAATGACCTCCGAGAGATCGGGTGCAACGTGTTACGGCTCCCGTAGAGCCGAAAAGCGTTGCACCGCCGGTGGTGAGCCCGTTAGCGCTGGGCTATCAGGAGGGACTGGGCGGCGCGGCCTATGCGGCCCCGCTGGTCGGAGAGGACCGACTCGGCGGTGCCTATGCCGGTCGGCTGGGGGCGGGTGACTGCGTCTACGCAGACCCACTCGCCCTCGGGCATACGCTCGAAGTGGACGGTGAGATCGACGTTGATGAAGACGTACTCGCGCCAGTCGAGCACGGCGCTGATCCCGTTGCCAACGTCGGCGGCAACCAGCGCCCGCTGCAGCGGCGTCGGCTCCTCCCCATCGACCAACGGCTGCCGCATCCGCATCCAAACCGTCGCCGGCCCGGGCTCCAGAAAGGCACCGGCAACGGCTTTCCACTCCATTGCCGTGTGGTACCCGGCGTCCTGTCCCGTGGGAAAGAACTCAGGCGTCCATCCTTCCTCTGGCCCGGGCGGCGGCGCATCCTCCCCCACCGCGCCATCGGGCAACGCAAGCTCCGAGGTCCGCAGCAGCCAGGCGGTGGCCCGCATCAGCTCCCCACCGTCGTTGCTCAACGACGCCTCGACAAGCTGCACCTTTTTCCCAGGCCGAATAACTCGCGACTCGACCCGCACCTCTCCGATCGGCACCGGCCTGAGGATCTCGAACACAACGCGCCCGACCTGGAACTCCCCAGCTTCATCGACCCGCTCAATCTCTCGCCCCAGCAGAGCCGAAGGCGGTCCAGCATGCTGCGATCCGGGATCCCAGGGACCCCTCGTAAGCTCGCTAGCGACGTATCGGCCGTCGCCGCCACTCCGCTCATAGAACGCGTTAACCATCTACGGATCGATCCTATGCAGAGGTGACGGGGAGCGCCTCGACACTCCCTCCCCCAGCACCGCAGGGTGGTTCTAAGCCGCGAAGCGGCTCCCTATTAATCCCGCCTCCGGCGGGATTTGGGGAGTGTCGAGGCGCTCCCCGTCACCTCCACGTAAGAAGCTGGGCGTACCCTTGGAACAGACGAAAGGAGCGAGATGACAGACACCAAGAAGAAGATCGAGAAGACCGACGCCGAGTGGCGCGAAGAGCTGACCCCGGAGCAATACGAGGTAACCCGCAAGGCCGGTACCGAGCGAGCTTTCACGGGTCCCTACGTCAACGAGAAGACCCCCGGCATGTACACCTGCGTCTGCTGCGGCACCGAGCTCTTCTCCTCGGACACGAAGTTCGACTCCGGCACCGGCTGGCCCAGCTTCACCGAGCCGGCCAACCTCGAGCACGTCGAGCTGCGGCCCGACAACAGCCTCTTCATGCGCCGCACCGAGGTCGTCTGCAAGCACTGCGACGCCCACCTCGGCCACGTCTTCGACGACGGCCCCGGTGAGGGCGGCCAGCGCTACTGCATCAACGGCTGCGCGCTGGAGCTGAAGCCAGCCGCGGACGCGGCGAGCTAGGTGGCCTTGCCGCCGGCGCCGAGGTAGCTGAACTTCACCGCGAGGGCCACGGCCTCGGTCCTCGTGTCCACCTCGAGCTTGGCGATCGCGTTGCGCACGTGGGTGTGCACGGTCGCCGGGCTGAGCTGGAGGCGCTCGGCAATCTCTTTGACCCGCAGGCCCTCGGCCAGCAGCTCGAGGATCTGGCGCTCGCGCGGCGAGAGCTCGAGCAGCTTCTCGACCTCCGAGGGCTTGCCGCCCGCGAAGTCTCCGCCTAGGAAGGTGCCGCCACCGGTGACCGCTTTGACCGCGCGGGCGATGTCCTCGGCCGGCGCCGACTTCAGCACGTAGCCCGAGGCACCCGCCCGCAAGGCCAGCGCCAGCAGGTCGGGCTGGGCGTGGGCGGTGAAGATGATGACTTTGGTCCGCGGCCGGACCTTGAGCACCTCCTTGGTCGCCTCGATCCCGTCGCGCTTGGGCAACTCGACGTCGATGATCAGGACGTCGGGCTCGAGCTCCTTGACGACATCGACCACGTCGCGCCCGTTGCCGGCCTCGCCGACGATCTCGACGATGCTCGAATTCGCCATGCGGGCCTTGATCGCCTCGCGGACGATCTCATGGTCATCGCAGAGGACGACCCGCTTTGCATCGCGCACACCGCTACTCATAGTGGGCCGATCTTTTCAGGCGAACCATACGAATGCAAAATAGTGGGTAGCGTGAATCCGCCATCCCGCTCCTGGCGGTTCTCGATAAGGGCGATGATCGTACGCCCAACCGCGACCGCGGTGCCGTTGAGCGTGTGGACAGTCTGGGGGGCCTCGTCTTCACTCGGCCGGTATCGGCATCCCAGGCGCCGCGCCTGATAGTCGGTCGTATTCGAGCAAGAGGTCAGCTCGCGGTAGCGGCCCTGGCTCGGGATCCAGGCCTCGCAGTCGTACTTCTTCGCCGCCGGCGCGCCGAGGTCGCCGGCGGCGACGTTGACGACCCGGTAGGGAATCTCGAGCTCGGCCAGGATCCGCTCCTCGATCGCCAGCAGCCGTTCGTGCTCGGCGGCCGACTCTGAGGGCTCGACGAACGAGAACATCTCGACCTTGTCGAACTGATGAACGCGGAAAATGCCGCGGGTGTCGCGGCCGGCCGCGCCGGCCTCGCGGCGAAAGCAGGTCGAGAAGCCGGCGTAGCGCAGCGGCAGGCGGTCCGCCTCGAGGATCTCGTCGGCGTGCAGCGCCGCCAGCGGAACCTCCGAGGTGCCGACGAGGTAGAGCTCGTCCTTCGGGATCTCGTAGATCTGGTCGCGGTCACCGGGCAGGAACCCCGTACCCACCAAGGCCTCTTCGCGAACAAGGACGGGCGGCACGACCGGTTCGTGGCCCTCGCCGCGGACCAGGTCGAGCGCGAAGCGGACCAGGGCCAGCTCGAGCATGACCAGATCGCCCTTGATGTAGGCGAAGCGGGAGCCCGAGACGCGCGCCCCGGCCTCCATGTCGATCAGGCCCAGCTCGGTGCCGATCTCGAGGTGGTCGCGGGGCTCGAAGTCGAAGCTCGGCGGCTCGCCCTCCTCGCGCAGCACGACCGCGTCCTCCTCGGTCATCCCATCCGGAGCATCGGGGTCGGGCAGGTTGGGCAGGGCGGTGGCGATTCCCTGCAGATCCGCTTCGACCTGCTCCAGCTCGGCCTTGCCGGACTCGATCGTCTCCTTCAGTGCACCGACGGCGCGCATCTGCTCCTCGCCGCTCTCACCGCGCTGCTTCGCTTCGCCGATCTGCTTGGAGAGGGTCTTGCGCTCGGCCTGGGCCCCCTCGATCTGCGGCAGCAGCTCGCGGCGGCGAGCGTCGAGGGCGAGCAGCTCGTCGACCTGCTCAGCGGCGCCGCGGCGCGCGAGGGCCGCCTTGACCCGCTCAGGGTCGGAGCGGATCAGCTTCAGGTCGAGCATTGCCCCGAGAGCTTAGGGCGAAGTCTGGCCGGGGCGGGGAGATTCTTCGGCTTCTTCGCCCGCGTACTTGGCGACGAAGCGAGCGACCGCTTCGGCTTCTTCGCCGACGATGATGTTCTGGGGCATGATCGCGCCGGAGAAGCCGCCGTTCTGAATCGCGAAGAGAGCGTCGTCATATGTCTCGGTTCGCTGGTTGAGGTTCGGCCCCTGCGTGCGCAGGCCACGATTGCCGCTGCCTTGGGTACCAGCGGCGCTGAGCGTGTGGCAGCCGGAGCAGTGCGTGGCGAAGAGGACGGCTCCGTTGTAGTTGGAGTCGCTCTTGGAAACCGAGACCCCTTCTTCGCCCATGCCGCAGGCGGCGAGCCCGAGGGCAGCGAGAAGTGCCGTTGCTGTGATCAGTGCGAGGCGCACGCGGCGGCATCATATTGTCCCGTCCAGCCATGAGTCCGCTCGACCCCGCTCGCTTCCGCGCCGCGATGGCAATGCTGCCGACCGGAGTCACCGTCGTCAGCGCCGCTGGACCCGACGGCCCGGCCGGGGCAACCGCCAACGCGGTCTGCTCGTTGTCGATCGAGCCGATGCTGATGCTGGCCTGTCTCGACCGCGGCTCCCGCACCCTGCTTGCCGTCCAGGCGGCCAACCATTTCGGCATCAGCGTCCTGCATGCGGGGCAGGAGCAGACCGCCCGCACCTTCGCCACCAAGGCCCCGGTCGCGGAGAAGTGGGACGGCGTCGCCTGGAGCGAGCGAACGGGGATCCCCGCGATCGACGGCGCCCTCGTTTGGATCGCCTGCGAGCTGCGCGACGTGGTGGCTGCCGGCGACCACGTGATCGTCACCGGCGAGGTCCGCGACCTGGCGAGCGGCGAGGGCAACCCGCTCGTCTTCAACGGCGGCGAGTACCGGCCGCTGGACTGATGCCCATCCGACATTGACCCACCTGGGGTGTGGTCAATGTCGGATGGGCGCTTAAACTCCGGGCGATGGAGGCGACGACGGCGTCGCGGACGGGGTGGACCTTCGCCCAGTGGGGGATCGTGGTCCTGGCAACGATGCAGATCGCCTGGGCCGTGGCGGGCCTGATTGCCGAACCGACCTTCGACTTCGGCGACGGCGCCTCGACGCAGCGCGTGCTGGGAGTCGACTTCAACGGCGTCCACGCCCTCTCCGGCTTCCTCCTCTTCCTGCCGGCCTTCTACTTCGCGCTGAAGCCGCGCTGGGCGGTCCTCTACGCGATCTACGTCGCCGCCGCCCTGATCGCCACCGGGATCTGGGCGATCTTCAGCACCAGCCCCGCCGGCATCTTCACCTTCCCCAACAACAGCGCCGACGCCGTCCTCCACATAGCTACAGGCCTTCTCTTCTTGGCCATCGCGTCGATCCAGCTCGCCTTGGACCGGCGCTAACCCGTCCCCGGAAAGAGAGGGCCGCACCCCTCCCAAAACACTCAAGCGCGGCTCCTGCCGCGCGTTTTGGGAGGGGGTGCGGCCCTCTCACTGCGCTGGATGTCGGCGTTCAAAACGCCCCGCTGGTACCGGCAGCCCGCAAGGCCAGGAAGAGGATCACGCCGCAGCTGACCGCCATGATTCCCATCTCGCGGCGGACGATCGCCATCGCGACGTTCTGCTGGGCATCGGCGGAGAGGGTTTCGAAGTCGACGTCGCGCAGCTCGCGTTCGGCGGCGCCCGTGCGGGCGCCCTCGGCGATCAGCGAGACGACGAGGGGGAGGATCCCGTAGAGGTAGTGGAGGCTGTCGTCGGGCTTGTGGTTGGTGAAGACGAGCAGGCCGCCGAGCATCACCTGGAGGAAGACCGAAACCTGGGCTGCTCGCAGCAGGTACCAGAAGCGCACCGAGGAGCGATCGCGGTACCAGGCGACGCCGCCGATCGCGAAGGCGACGAGGTTGAGCACTATCACGGCGCAGCCGACGACGAGGTGTACCTCCGCCACGGACTATTTCCTCCTATTAGGGTC
This sequence comes from uncultured Solirubrobacterales bacterium, assembly GCA_963840565.1. Taxonomy (GTDB): domain Bacteria; phylum Actinomycetota; class Thermoleophilia; order Solirubrobacterales; family 70-9; genus VRUE01. Next base: position 140,390 of record CAWIZH010000006.1, on the reverse strand, counting down.
GGGATTCGGCTTGCTGATGCGGAAAAGCACTATGTAGCAATCTGTTACAAGGTGGGTGTATAAAGGCAACTGCAGGCGTGAGGTGGGGCGAACGGCGCCCCTCGAACCGCCGGCGCAAATCGATCCTCCCAGTGCTGAAGAGCTACCTGCCGATTCTCGTCTTCGCCTTCCTCGGCGTCACCGTTGGGGGGGCTTTCGCGATGCTCAATCACGTGATCGGGCCGAAGCGCCCGAAGCGCCCGACCGCGGCGAGCCTACGCCAGTCCGAGCCGTATGAGTCGGGCATCCCGGTCGAGGCCTCGCACGGCCTGCGCTTCGGCGTCAGCTTCTACCTGATCGCGATGCTCTTCATCCTCTTCGACATCGAGGTCGTCTTCCTCTACCCGATCGGGGTGATCCTGAAGGGGGCAGACAGCGTCTTCGTCCTTGGCGAGCTGGTCACCTTCATCGTCCTGCTGCTGGTCGCCTTCACCTACGTCTGGCGAAAGGGTGCACTCGATTGGAAATAGAGCGCGAGACACGCGAGACGATGCGCTCGCGCCAGCTGCGCGCCCGCGACATGCTGCGCGGCGACCTCGAGGGCGAGGAGCTGGAACGCTACGTCGAGGAGAAGGTCGTGATGACCCGCCTCGAGGAGATGCTCAACTGGTCGCGGGCCAACTCGCTGTTCCCGCTGTCCTTCGGCCTCGCCTGCTGCGCGATCGAGGGGATACCGATGTCTGCCGTTACGGCGCGCTACGACATCGCTCGCTTCGGTGCCGAGGCCGGGCGCGCCTCCCCGCGCCAAGCCGACTTCATCGTCCTCTCGGGCAGGGTCTCGATCAAGATGGCGCCGGTCGTCCGCCGCCTCTACGACCAGATGCTTGAGCCGAAGTGGGCGATCTCGATGGGCGCCTGCTCCTCCAGCGGCGGCATGTTCTCCAACTACGCGGTGGTCCAGGGCGCCGACAAGTTCATGCCGATCGACGTGCACATCCCCGGCTGCCCGCCGCGGCCGGAGGCGGTCCTCTACGGCTTCACCAAGCTGCAGCAGAAGATCATGGGCAACGCCGATCAGGGCTGGCGCGCCCGCTACAACGCCGAGGGAACCGAGGAGTGGGCGCGCGGCGGTCCGCGCAGCGAACCGAGCGCCGAGTCGGCCGAGGCCTACCTCGCCGCCAGGGAGCTGCTCCGTGCCTGACGCCCCCGGACTGGAGCTGATCCGGGGGGAGATCGAGCAGGACCACCCCGGCGCGATCCTCGACACCGGCTTCGACCACGGCGCGGCAAGCATGTCGATCGATCCGGCACAGCTGCTCGCCGTGCTCACCTGGCTGCGCGACGCGCCGGGCCAGGGCTACCGCTTCCTCTCGAGCCTGCATGCCGCGGATTACCTTCCAGCCCAACCTCGCTTCGCGGTCCATTACGAGCTCCTCAACCGTGATCGAGTTGAGCGCCTGCGCGTCAAGGCACTGCTGGAAGATCCCGCCTCTTCCGCGGGTGGCGCGGGTGATGGGGGGGTCGAGGACGACCCCGCCCGCAGCGCCCCCCCATCACCCGCGACAGGACCCGCGGCCGAGCGGCCGGTCCTTCCAGAAATCGACTCCTGCGTAGACCTCTTCCCCACCGCCGAGTTCCAGGAGCGCGAGGCCTACGACTTCTTCGGGATCGTCTTCAAGGGGCACCCCGACCTGACCCGGATCCTGCTCCCCGACGACTACGTCGGCTGGCCGCAGCGGCGCGACTTCGCGGTCGGCGGCGAGCCCGTCACCTTCACCTACAACGAGCGCAACTATGGCTAGCCGCCCCCGGACGCGGGAGCGCGGGCGCGAGATCGCCGGTCATGATGAGCGCGCCCGCGCGGGAGCAGAGGAGGCGGCGCCCGGCCTGACCGAGCCGCGCACCGAGGTGATGACGGTCAACATGGGCCCGCACCATCCGGCCACGCACGGGGTGCTGCGCCTCGTCGTCGACCTCGAGGGCGAGGTGGTCAAGGACCTCAGGCCGGTGATCGGCTACGTCCACACCGGGATCGAAAAGTCCTGCGAGGACAAGAGCTACTGGAAGGTCATCCCCTTCGTCGAGCGGATGGACTACGTCTCCTTCTTCTTCCAGATGGAGGCCTACTGCGGCGCGGTCGAGCGGCTGGTCGGGCTGGAGATCCCGCCGCGCGCCAAGTACCTGCGGACGATCTTCCTCGAGCTCAACCGGATCCACTCGCACCTGGTCTGGCTGGGGACGACGGCGCTCGACCTCGGCGCGATCTCGATGCTCTGGTACTGCTTCCGCGAGCGTGAGCGCATCCTCGACCTCTTCGAGATGGCGACCGGGCAGCGGATGCACACCCGCTACTTCCAGGTCGGCGGCGTGATCGAGGACATCCCGCTCGGCTTCGAGACGAAGCTGCGCGAGTTCATCGCCGAGATGCCGGTCCGGGTCGGCCAGTACCAGGCGCTGCTCGACCGCAACGAGGTCTTCCTCTCGCGCACCAAGGGGACCGGGATCGTCTCCCGCGAGCGGCTGCTGGAGCTGGGCGTGACCGGGCCGCTGCTGCGCGCCGCCGGCGAGCCCTGGGACCTGCGCAAGGCCTTTGACTACCTCGCCTACCCGGAGATGGACTTCAAGATCCCGGTCGGCACCGTCGGCGACAACTACGACCGCTACCGGGTGCGGGTGGCGGAGATGCTGGAGTCGACGAAGATCGTCGAGCAGGCGCTCGACGCGCTGCCCGACGGCCCCTTCATCGCCGACGACCGCAAGTACGTGCTGCCGCCGCGCTCGGAGCTCTCGACCTCGATGGAGTCGCTGATCCACCACTTCAAGCTCGTCACCGAGGGCTACCGAGTGGCGCCGGGCGAGCTCTACTACGCGATCGAGTCGCCGCGCGGCGAGCTCGGCTGCTTCGTCCTCGCCGACGGCTCCTCGAAGCCCGCCCGCGTCCACTTCCGCGACCCCTCCTTCGTCAACTTGCAGGCGTTCAAGGACATGGCGACCGGCACCTATATCTCCGACATGATCTGCAGCCTCGGCATGCTCGACCCGATCCTCGGCGGGGTCGACCGATGAGCCCCGTCGACGGCCCCGGCATCGTCAACCCCAACCTGCCGGTCGATCGCGCGGTCACCGAGGGCCGCGTCCCGGACCGCTCCTCCGAGCAGGTCCCCGAGCTGCACGAAGTCGACTGCCCGGCCGAGCTGCGCGAGCGGATCGAGCAGCTGATGGCCCGCTACCCCGACCGCAAATCGGCCTCGATCCCGGCGCTCTGGGCGGTCCAGCGGCTCTACGGCTGGTGCACGCCGGAGGGGATCCGCCAGGCCGCTGCGGTGATGCGGGTGACGCCCGCCTACCTGGAGTCGGTGGCGAGCTTCTACGACCTGCTGCACACGGATCCGGTCGGCACCCACAAGGTCGCCGTCTGCACCAACATCAGCTGCTGGATGCGCGGTGGGGACGAGCTGCTCGACGCCTTCCGCGAGGCGGCGGGCGACGACGAGAGCTTCTTCGTCACCGGCTTCGAGTGCCTCGGCGCCTGCGACATCGCGCCGATGGCCTCGATCGACGAGCGCTACTTCGGCCCGCTCGAGGCGGCCGAGGCGAAGACCGCGATCGAGCAGCTGCGCGGCGGCGGCGAGGTGCTGCCCGAGAAGGCGCTGGAGAAGCGGCCGCTGCCGGGAGGCCCCGATGCCTGAGACGCGGATGCTGCTCAAGAACGCCGAAGACCCGGCGCTGCGCACGCTGGCCGGCTACAAGGGCTACGGCGGCTACGCGACGCTGGAGAAGGCCTACCGCGAGCTCGAGCCCGACGAGGTGCTGAAGGAGCTCGAAGAGTCGGGGCTGCGCGGCCGCGGCGGTGCCGGCTTCTCGATGGGCAAGAAGGCGAGCTTCCTGCCCCGTGGCGGCGGCGTCGACAAGTACCTCTGCTGCAATGCCGACGAGTCCGAGCCGGGCGCCTTCAAGGACCGCGAGCTGATGCAGCGCAACCCGCACCAGCTGATCGAGGGGATCGCGATCGCCTCGCTCGCCGCCGGCATCGGCCACGCCTTCATCTTCATCCGCGGCGAGTACGACTCGCAGGCCGACATCCTCGACGCCGCGGTCGCCGAAGCGTATGAGGCCGGTTACCTGGGCAAGGACATCCTCGGCACGCACCGCGATCTGGAGCTGGTCGTCCACCGTGGCGCCGGCGCCTACATCTGCGGCGAGGAGACGGCGCTGCTCGACGCGCTCGAGGGCAAGCGCGGCAACCCGCGCCTGAAGCCACCCTTCCCGGCCGTGCAGGGCCTCTACGGCGGGCCGACCTTGATCAACAACGTCGAGACGCTTTCCAACGTCCCCCACATCGTCAACCACGGCGCCGAGTGGTTCAAGGGCTTCGGCACCGAGCAGTCGCCGGGGACCAAGGTGGTCTCGATCTCCGGTGGCGTGCGGCGGCCAGGCAACTACGAGGTCGAGCTCGGCATCCCGACCCGCGAGCTGATCTACGGCCTCGCCGGCGGCCCGGCCGAGGGCCATGAGGTCAAGGCCTTCTACCCGGGCGGCTCCTCCTCCCCGGTGCTCACCGCCGAAGAGGGTCTCGACCTCCCCTACTCCTTCGAGGCGATGGCCGCGGCCGGCTCGATGCTCGGCTCGGGCTCGATCATCGTCGCCGACGACCGCGTCTCGATCCCGCACATGGCGCTGCGGACCGCCCGCTTCTACCACCACGAGTCCTGCGGCAAGTGCACCCCCTGCCGCGAGGGGACGAACTGGACGGTGAAGATGCTGGAACGGGTCGTGCGCGGCGAGGCGACGCCGATGGATCTCGACATCGTCGCCTCGGTGCAGGAGAACATCATCGGCCACTGCCTCTGCGTGCTCGGCGACTCGATGGCGATGCCGGTCGGGGCGATGGTACGCAAGTTCCGCGACGAGTTCGAGCAGGTCATCGCCGAAGCGGGCTCGCCCCTAGAGAACGATCGCATCGCCGCCGTCCAAGGCATCCCCGAGACGCTGGGAGCGGCGACGTGAGCGGCAAGACGATCAACCTGATCATCGACGGCCGCGAGGTCAGCGCGACCGAGGGCGAGATGCTCCACGACGCCGCCAAGCGGGGCGACGTCGAGATCCCGGTCTTCTGTTACGAGCCGAAGCTGGGCGAGCCGGTCGGCGCCTGCCGCATGTGCCTGGTCGAGATCGAGGGGATCCCGAAGCTGCAGACCTCCTGCTCGACCCCGGTCCGCGACGGCATGGTCGTCCACACCCGCACCGATCAGGTCAAACACGCGCAGAGCGCCGTGGTCGAGTTCCTGCTCGTCAACCACCCGCTCGACTGCCCGGTCTGCGACAAGGGCGGCGAGTGTCCGCTGCAGGACATCTCGATCGGCTGGGGCCCGGGCAAGAGCCGGATGACCGACCAGAAGCGCCACTTCGAGAAGCCGATCGAGCTCTCGCCGCTGGTCGCGATCGACCGCGAGCGCTGCATCCTCTGTTACCGCTGCGTTCGCTTCAGTCAGGAGGTGGCCGAGGACGAGCAGCTGCAGCTGCTCGAGCGTGGCGACCGCACCTTCGTCGGCACCTTCGACGACCGCCCCTACGTAGCGCCCTTCCACGGCAACATCACCGACCTCTGCCCGGTCGGGGCGCTGACCAGCTACACCTACCGCTTCCGCGCCCGGCCCTGGGACATCGAGCAGGCCGGCTCGGTCTGCACGCTCTGCCCGAGCCAGTGCAACGTCAGCTTCACCGTCCGCGACGAGCAGGTGAAGCGAGTCGTCTCGCGCGACAACGCCGAGGTCGACGACGGCTGGCTCTGCGACCGCGGCCGCTACGGCTTCGAGATGTTCGGCGCCGAGGAGCGGGTGCGCGGGCCGCGCCTGCGCGGCGGCGTCGAGGCGAGCTGGGAGCAGGCGATCGCCAAGGCCGCCGCGGCGCTGAAGGCAAGCGGCGCCCAGAGCGCCGCGATCGTCGGCGACGCCTCCAACGAGGAGGGCTACCTGGTCCAGCGGATCATGCGCGAGGCGCTCGGCTCCCCAAACATCGACTCGCGGCCATCCCGCGGCCCCTCGCGCGAGACCCAGGTCCGCCTCGACGACCCCGATCTTTCGGCCAGGGTCCGCGACATCGACAACGCCGAGGCGATCCTCGTCGTCGGCACCGACCCCCTCCACTCCAGCCCGATCCTCGACCTGCGCATCCGCAAGGCGATCCGCCGCAACGGCGCCAAGCTGGCGGTGGCGACCGAGGCACCGACCACGCTCGATGGCGGTGCCGAGGCAACTGTGCGTTACGCACCAGGGCAGGCTGGACAGTTCCTCGCCATGCTGGCGGGGGACATCGCCGATACCCCCTCCTCACTCGCAACTCGTCGAAGTGACGTCGAGGAGCTGTCGCCCGAAGCGTCCGGCTCCTCCCGCGCAAAACGTTCGGAGGGGGTATCGGCGATGGCCGACATACTCCACGGCGCTGAACAGATCGTCGTCATTTGGGGCGACCGCATTTGCCGCGAGGGCGAGGAGGCGGTCACCGCCCTGCTCGGGGTGGCGAGCGCCCTCGACCTGAATGGCTCGGAGGGTTCCGGCCTGCTTGAAGTCCCCGACTTCACCAACGCCCGCGGCCTGCGCGAGGCGGGCTGCCTCCCCGACGCCGGCCCCGGCCTAGCCGAGGCGAAGGGAACGTTGCGCATGTCAGACATGCAAAACGTTCCCTTCGCCGGCAGATCGACCGAGGAGATCCGGGACGCACTGGAGTCCGGAGAGCTGAAAACGCTCTTGCTGTTCGGCGTCGATCCGCTGCGTGACTTCCCTGACACCACGGCGTGGAAAAACGCGCTGGCGAAAGCCGACCAGGTGATCGCCTTCTCAACCTTCGAGACCGCGACAACCGCGATGGCCGACGTCGTCTTCCCGCTGGAGACCCACGCCGAGAAAGACGGCACGGTCTCCCACCCCGATGGCCGCCTCCAGCGAGTACGCCCGAGCGCCCCCCGCCCCGGCAACATCCGCCCCAACTGGGGCGTCCTGGCTGAGCTTTCCCTTGCCCTCGGCCACGACACCGGCGTTTCGTCCCAGCCTTCAGCTTTCGCAGCCCTAGCCGAAGCCGTCCCGTTCTACTCGGGGATCACCGACGCGGACATAGGCGGCCGCGGCATCCGCTGGCAAGACACCCCCGCTCGCGCAAACGCGCCCGAGCCCGATGAGGCGTCCGGGGCCGGGTCCCCAAAACACTCAAGCGAGGCTCCTGCCGAGCGTTTTGGGGACCGGGCCTCAGACGCCCTAGCGCTTGGGACCTACCGGGATTTGTGGGCGGGTCCCATCACCGAGCTCAACCCCCCGCTTCGTTTCCTGGCTCCCCAGCAGCGCGTCGAGCTATCCGTCCCCGACGCCGACCGCCTCGGCCTCAAGTCCGGTGACGAGGTAAAGGTCGCCCAGAACGGCACCAGCGTGCGTGCCCGAGTGGCGATCCGGGAACGGGTCAACGAGGGCACCTGCTTCCTGCTCGAGGGCACCGCCGAGGCCAACGCCAACGCCCTGCTCAACGGCTCGCCGGTCAGCGTCACGATCGAGAAGACTGCCGGCTGATGCTGACCCTCGCGGATACGCAGTTCGTCGAAGCCACCTGGATCATGGTCGTCAAGAGCCTGGTCATCTTCGGTGTGATCTTCGGGATCCTGCCGCTGATGACGGTCCTGGAGCGCAAGCTGATCGGCCGCTTCCAGCACCGCTACGGCCCCAACCGGGTTGGCCCCTTCGGCATCCTGCAACCGCTTGCCGACGTCGGCAAGCTGCTCTCCAAGGAGGCCTTCCGCCCGGCCAACGCGATCGGCTCGCTCTTCATCCTCGGCCCGCTGCTGCCGGTCCTCTCCGGCGTCCTCGCCCTGGCGATCATTCCCTGGGGCAACGTCCAGGACGGCGTCGGCCTCTACGGGATCGACGTGCCGATCGGCATCCTCTACTTCTTCGCCGTCGGCTCGATCGCCTTCTACGGCCTGCTGCTCGGCGGCTGGTCCTCGGGCTCGAAGTACAGCCTGCTCGGGGCGATGCGCGGCGCCGCTCAGCTGATCTCCTACGAGGTGGCGATGGGACTCTCGCTGCTCGGCGTGATCATGATGGGCGGCTCGCTCTCCCTGGTCGACATCGTCGAAGCCCAGGGCACGATCTGGTTCATCGTCCCCCAGTTCGTCGGCTTCCTGATCTTCATGCTGGCCGGCTTCGCCGAGACCAACCGCACCCCGTTCGACATGCCCGAGGCCGACGCCGAACTGGTTCAGGGCTTCATGACCGAGTACGGCGGCATGCGCTTCGGCAGCTTCCTGCTCGTCGAATACATGGAGATCCTCGTCGTCTCCGGCGTCGCCGCGGCGATGTTCCTCGGCGGCTGGATGGGCCCCGGCCCCGGCTGGCTCGACCCGATCTGGATGCTGGCCAAGATGCTCGGCTTGGTCCTGCTCTTCATCTGGGTGCGGGCGACGCTGCCGCGGCTGCGCTACGACCAGCTGATGAGCCTCGGCTGGAAGGTGCTGCTGCCGCTGGCGACGCTCAACGTCCTCGTCACCGCTGTCCTGGTGGTGGTCACATGAGCGGCGAGTTCCCCTACCTCAAAGACGACAGCGTGGTCGAGGTCCAGCGCGGGCCCGAGCCGGGTGGCGTCGGCGGCGCCTACCGCGCCTTCGGCGAGACGCTGCGCGGGCTGAAGACAACGATGGCGCGGCTGATCGAGGGGCCGATGACGATCCAGTACCCCGAGGAGAAGACTCCCGTCTACCCGCGCTTCCGCGGCCGCCACAAGCTGCACAAGTTCGAGGACACCGGGCTGGAGAAGTGCGTCGGCTGCTCGCTCTGCGCCGCCGCCTGCCCGGCCGACTGCATCCGCGTCGTCGCCGCCGAGAACATCCCCGGCGACCGCGTCTCGGCCGGCGAGCGCTACGCCGCGGTCTACGAGATCAACCTCTCGCGCTGCATCTTCTGCGGCTACTGCGAGATCGCCTGTCCCTTCGACGCGATCACGATGGGCCACGACTACGAGATGGCCGACTACGACCGCTCGGACCTGATCTTCACCAAGGAGATGCTGCTCGCCGAGCCGATCGAGCGAGCCCCGCTGCGGGCAGAGGGCGAGTAGATGGAAGCCGTCCTCTTCTTCTTCGCAGCCCTCGGCGCCCTCGGCGGCGCGATCGGCGTAGTCGCCCTGCGCAACCCCTTCTACGGCGTCCTAGCCCTGATCGTCCACCTCTTCTCCCTCGCGGTTCTCTTCCTCCTGCTCAGCGCCGCCTTCGTCGCCGCCGCCCAAGTGGTCGTCTACGCCGGCGCCGTGATGGTCCTCTACGTCTTCGTCACCGCCTATGTAGGAGGCGACACGGAGTCAGCCTGGGAGCCGATCCCCGGCCAGCGCTTCCTCGCCCCCCTAATGGGCGCCGCCATATTCGTAGAGCTCTCTATCGCCGTCCTCGGTTCTTCGCTGCTGGCGCTCACCACCCACGGCCCAAAGGTGGGACCGGGCTTTGGTAACCCGGAAGCGATCGGCAAGCTTCTGCTCGAACGGTTCCTGCTGGCCTTCGAGGCCTCGTCGATATTGCTTCTCCTCGCAGCGGTTGGCGCTGTTGTGCTTGCAGGTCGCAAGAGGGCGGAGGCGTGAACATCGAGTGGTACATCGTGCTCTCGTCACTGCTGTTCGCAGTGGGGGCGATGGGGATCCTGATCCGGCGTAGCCCAGTGGTGATCCTTCTTTGCCTCGAGATCATGCTCAACGCTGGCAACCTGTCTCTCGTCGCGTTCAGCAAGATGGTCGGCAACCAGCAGGGACAGATCTTCGCGATCATCGTGATGGTGGTCGCGGCTTGTGAGGTCGTGGTTGGGCTGGGTCTGATCGTGGCGATCTTCCGGCGCAAGCTGCCGCTTGACGTCGATGAGCTGAGGGAGCTGCGCGGGTGAGCGCCACCTCCTGGGCCTGGCTGGTCCTGCTCTTCCCGCTTGTCGGCTCGATCGCGATCGCGATCGGCTTCAAGGCCCTGCCCGCGAAGGTCGCCGGGGCGATCGGCACGCTGGCGATCGGCCTCGCCTTCGCCTGCGGCATCGGCGCCCTGCTCTGCCTGCTCGGCGAATCGCCGGACGCACGCCATCACGCTTCGTCGCTCTGGGACTACGCCAGCGTCGCCGGCCTCGACATCAAGCTCGGCATCTTCGTCGACCCGCTCTCGGTCTTCATGGTCCTGATCGTCACCGGGGTCTCGACCCTGATCCACCTCTACTCGTTCGGCTACATGCAGTCCGACGAGGGTTACCACCGCTTCTTCAGCTACCTCAACTTCTTCGTCTTCTCGATGCTGCTGCTGGTCCTCGCCGGCAACTTCGTCCTGCTGATCGTCGGCTGGGCCTTCGTCGGCTTCGCCTCCTACGCGCTGATCAGCTTCTGGTACCGACGCACGACCGCGACCAAGGCCGGGATGAAGGCATTCGTGATCAACGTCGTCGGCGACATCGGCCTGGTCCTGGCCGCCTTCCTGATCTTCCGCGAATTGGGGACCTTCGAATACAGCGAGGTCTTCGCCAAGGCACCCCAGGTCTTCCACACCAACGAGTGGACGGTGACCGCGATCTGCCTGCTGCTCCTCGTCGGCGCCTTCGCCAAGTCGGCGCAGCTGCCCTTCCACACCTGGCTGCCCGACGCAATGGAGGGCCCGACCCCGGTCTCCTCGCTGATCCACGCGGCGACGATGGTCACCGCCGGCGTCTACCTGATCGCCCGCACCCACGCCCTCTTCGTCCTCGCCCCGACCGCCGCCGATATCGCCGCCTTCACCGGCTTGGCGACGCTGCTGGTCGCCGGCACGATCGCCCTGGTGATGACCGACCTCAAGCGGGCGATCGCCTACTCGACGATGAGCCAGATCGGCTACATGATCATGGGCGTCTCGATCGGCGCCTACAGCGCCGGCATGTTCCACCTGATGACCCACGCCTTCTTCAAGGCGCTGCTCTTCATGGCGGCCGGCTCGATCATCGCCGCGATGGCGAACAACCAGAACATCGACGACATGAAGGGCTTCGGCAAGGCGATGCGCTTCACCTCGATCACGATGCTCTGCGGCGGCCTCGCGCTGGCCGCCTTCCCCGGCACCTCGGGCTTCTTCTCCAAGGACGAGATCCTCGCCTACGCCACAGCGCGCGGCGGGATGTACGAGATCTTCACCGTGCTTGGCTACTTCGGCGCCCTGCTGACCGCGATCTACACCTTCCGCCTGATCTTCCGCGTGCTGCCGGGCAGGCCCTGCCCCGAGGCGCAGGAGCTGATCGACACCGGGCACGTCCACCACGCCCATCCCTTCAACCCAGCGACCGGTGAAGAGGAGGACACGGAGGTCGGCTTCCCCGGCGCCGATCACCACATCGCCGAGCAGTCCTGGCCGATGCGGGTGGCGATGGGCGTGCTCGCCTTCCTGGCGCTGTTCGCCGGCCTGATCCAGGTGCCGGGACTGGACGACGTCGTCACCAAGTTCCTCGACCCGGTCTTCGCCGACTCGCCGCTGGCGGCGATCGTGCCCTCGGTCGGCGCCTCCTGGGCCGGCCTGGCGATCGGCGCGACGATCTCGATCGCCGGCATCGGCATCGCCTACTGGCTCTACATCGCCCGCCCCGAGACCCCGGCGATGCTGATCCGGCGCCTGCGCCCGCTGCACACCTTCCTCGTCAACAAGTGGTACTTCGACGAGGCGATCGACTTCCTGATCGTCCGCCCGGCGCTCGCCATAGGCCGCTTCGCCAACCGCACCTTCGAGCGCCTCGTCGTCGACGGCCTCGTCAGCGGCACCGAGGACATCGTCGGCGGCAGCGGCCGCATCGTCCGCGTCGTGCAGAGCGGCTTCATCCGCAGCTACGCGCTGCTGCTGATCGTCGGCTTCGCCGGCCTCGCCCTCTACTTCCTGCTGAGCAGCTCATGATCAACTCGCTGCTCTGGACACCGCTCGTCTTCGGCCTCGTCGGCCTCTTCCTGCCGAAGCGCCTGACCGGCTGGTGGGCGACGCTGGGCGCGGTGGCGACGCTGGGCATCGCGATCTCGCTCGTCGCGGGCTTCGACTCCGGCGCCTCCGGCCTGCAGGACACCGTCGACGTCAACTGGATCCCGGGGCTCGGCGTCGACTACAGCCTCGGCATCGACGGGCTCAACGTCTTCCTGATCCTGCTGACCGCGGTGCTGTGGACGGCGGGAACGGCCTTCGCCGCTTTCCGCGAGCAGCAGCGCCCGCACCTCTTCTTCCTGATGATGCTGCTCGGCGAGACCGCGACGCTGGGCTCGTTCCTGGCTCAGGACCTGCTGCTCTTCGTCCTCTTCTTCGACCTGATGCTGGTCCCGTTCTACTTCCTCTTCGGCGCCTGGGGCAGCGATCGCGAGGGCGGGCCGACGGCGGCTGCGGCGACGCTGAAGATGATCGTCTACACCCTGATCGGCTCACTGCTGATGCTGGTCGCGGCGATCGCCACAGCGATCATCGCGGCGGACGGCGGTCACCTCACCTTCTCGATCGCCGACCTCGCAAAGCACCCGATCGGCGAAGGCAGCCAGCGCTGGATCTTCTGGTTCTTCGCCGCGGCTTTCCTGGTCAAGATGCCGGCCTTCCTCCTCCATGGCTGGATGCCCGACGCCTACCGGGCGGCGCCGCTGCCGGCCCTGGCGGTCTTCTCGGGAGTGCTGGCCAAGGTCGGCGCCTACGGTTTCCTCCGCGTCGTCCTGCCGCTCTTCCCCGCCGCGACAATCGAATTCCAGGAGGTGATCCTGGTCATCGCGCTGGCCTCGATCCTCTACGGCTCGGTAATGGCCTTCACCCAGACCAACGTACGGCTGATCGCCGGTTACTCCTCGGTCGCCCAGCTCGGCTTCATCACCGCGGGGATCTTCGCCCTCAGCGCCGACGGGGCCGATGGGGCGGTCCTGCAGATGGTCAACCACGGCCTCGTCGTCGCACCGCTGTTCGTGATCATCGCCCTCCTGGTCGAGCGCACCGGCAGCGAAGACCTGCGTGAGATGGGCGGGATGGCGATGAAGGCGCCGGTGCTGGCGGCGCTCTTCCTGATCGTCACCCTGGCGACCCTGGCGATGCCCGGCTCGGCCAACTTCGTCGGCGAGTTCTACATCCTCAACGGCCTCTTCGACTCGAAGATCGTCTTTGCCTTTGTAGCGATCAGCGGAGTCGCAATGAGTGCCTACTACGCCCTGCGCCTCTACCAGCGCACAATGCACAACCGGCGGCCCGATGGACTCGAATCGCGTGAGATTGGCTTCCGTGACGGCGTCGTGCTCGTCCCGCTAGTGCTCTGCATCCTCGGTCTCGCGCTCTACCCACAGCTGATCCTCAAGCGGACCGACTCCTCGGTCGCCCAGGCGATTGTCGCCGTAGAAGGGCCGTCGAGGGGGGCTGCCAAAACACTCAGCAGGTCGCGCCCGAACCGCCCGCCCACAACCACTCCCGCCCGTCGCGAGCGTGCGTTTTGGCAGCCCCCCTCGACGGCCCACCCACGCCAGGAAGCGACCCAGTGAACTTCCACGCCCCCCACGTCGACTACGCCGCGCTCTCGCCGGTCCTGGCGCTGACCGTCGGCCTCTGCGTGGTCCTGCTCAGCGGTGTCTTCAAGCCATTCCGTCGCACCGCCCCCGGGCTAACCCTGATCACGCTCGCCGCCACGGCCGGCCTGCTGATCTGGCAGTGGGGCGACGCGACCGACCTGATCTCCGGCTCGCTGCGGCTCGACGACCTGGCGATCTCGATCTCGCTGATCGCGATCCTCACCGCCGCCTTCGCCGTCGCGCTCTCGATCCGCGAGCCCGCCGTCGAGCAGGTCGGCTCGGGCGAGTACCACGCGCTGCTGATCGGCTCGGTGCTGGGCATGGTGCTGCTGGCGCAGGCTCAGAACCTGGTCAGCTTCTTCGTCGCGATCGAGACCCTCTCGATCCCGCTCTACATCCTCTGCGCCACCAACATGCGCCGCGAGAAGTCGCTCGAGTCGGGGCTGAAGTACCTGATCGTCGGCTCGCTCGGCTCGGCGACGCTGCTCTACGGGATGTCCTTCCTCTACGGCGGCTCGGGCTCGACCGACTTCGCCGGGATCGCCGCGGGGATCTCGCGCAACGGCCTGCTCGACGACCCGCTGGTCCTGGTCGGGATCGGGATGACCGCGGTCGGCCTCGCCTTCAAGACCTCGATCGCCCCCTTCCACCAGTGGACGCCCGACGTCTACGAGGGCGCCCCCACTCCGATCACCAGCTTCATGGCGGTGGCGACCAAGGCCGCTGCCTTCGCCGTCTTCGTCCGCTTCTTCGACGTCGCTCTGGTGCAGCAGGCCAACGAGTGGCAGCCGGCGCTCGCCGTCCTTGCCGCGCTCTCGATCGTGATCGGCAACGTCGGCGCCCTCGGCCAGGACTCGCTGAAGCGGCTGCTCGGCTACTCCGGGATCGCCCAGGCCGGCTACATCCTCGGCGGCCTCGTCGTTGCCAGCGAGGCCGGCGTCAACGCGCTCGTCTTCTACCTCGCCGGCTACGCCTTGATGAACCTCGCCGCCTTCTCGGTGCTGATCGCCCGCGAGCGCGAAACGCCCTACGGCGACGACATCCGCGCCGTGCAGGGGCTGGGTCGCGAGCGGCCGCTGCTGGCCTGGCCGCTGACGATCTCGATGCTCGGCCTCGCCGGGCTGCCTGCCACCGTCGGCTTCATCGGCAAGCTCTACTTGATCGAGGCGCTGGTCGAAGGCGACTACACATGGCTGGCGGTGTTCATCGCGGTCGGCACGATGATCTCGTTGGCCTACTACCTGCGGGTGGTGGCGGCGATGTGGATGGGGACCGAGTCGGCCAGTGCAATTCCGGCGATTGCCGGGGCTTCGCCGGAGGCCGATCCGATCGACCCCGAGGCCGGCCGGCGCATCTATCTGGTTGCGCCGGCGCTGCTGGCTGCCGCTGGCGTCGTCTTCTTCGGGGTGATTCCGGAGCCGCTGGTGAAGTTCGCGGAACACGCCGGTTCTTCTCTCTTCTGATTCGGGACTAACGCGCTTGGCGCGGCGGATCCTGTCACCGAATGGAGCCCACCACCCTTCCGGTCGCTAAAGCGTCCTCAGGGTGGTCCCCCCATTCGATGCCACCCCCCGCGAGGGGCGTTGTATGGTCAGCAGATGAGTGACCGGCCGAAAGCTTTTGAAGCGGGGACGATGTGCGAGGCGTTTCAGGTCACTGCTGAGGAGTGGGCCGAGAGTCCGGCGCTGCGGCTGAAGGACAGCGACTACGAGGCCAGCTTCGCCGAGTACGCGGAAGCTGTGCGGCGCCGGGCGGCTGGGTTGGCAAAGCTTGGGGTGAAACGGGGCGACACGGTCGGGTTCATGCTGGTTAACCGACCGGCCTTGCATCTGACCGACTGCGCCGCGATGCACCTTGGCGCGACCTGCTTCTCGGTCTACAACACGTCTTCTCCGGAGCAGGTCGAGTACGTGGTTCGGGACGCCGGCAACCGGGTGATCGTCACCGAGCAGGCCTTTCTCGACACGGTGCTGGCGGCTCGGGAGCAGATCGAGGGTCTTGAGCACGTCGTTGTGATTGACGGTGAGGCGCCTGAGGGGACGATCTCCGTCGCTGAGCTGGAGGCGATGGGCGATCCGGACTTTGACTTCGAGGCTGCCTGGCGCGCGGTGGAGCCCTCCGACGTGCTCTGCCTGATCTACACCTCGGGCACGACCGGGCCGCCGAAGGGGGTGCAGCTGACCCACCACAACATGGTCAGCGTCTGGCGGGCCTGCGACGCGGTGCAGGAGACCAAACCGGGCGGGCGCTTCATCTCCTTCCTGCCCAGCGCTCACATCGCCGACCGCTGGGCCGGGATCTACGCCCAGATGTTCTATGGCAGCTGCGTGTACTGCTGTCCCGACCCGCGCCAGATGGTCGCCTACTCGATCGAGGTCAAGCCGACGGTGTGGGGCGGCGTGCCGCGGATCTGGGAAAAGCTGAAGGCGGCGATCGAGATCGGCATCGCGGCCGAGGCCGACGAGGCGAAACGCGAAGCCACCGTGGCCGCGATCGAGCTCGGTCGCCGCCGCGCTCGCGCCCTCATGGACGGCGGGGCGCCCGCCGAGCTCGAGGCCGAGTGGCAGCGCGCCGACGAGCAGGTGCTGTCGAGGATTCGCGCGATGCTCGGCCTCGACGAGGTCGAATCGTTCGTGGTCGGGGCGGCGCCGACGCCGCCTGAGGTGCTCGAGTTCTTCCTCGCGCTGGGAATCGAGATCCGCGAGACCTGGGGGATGTCGGAGACCACCGCGATAACGACCCTGAACCCGCCCGGCCGCGTGCGGGTCGGCACGGTCGGCCCGCCGATTCCCAACACCGAGGTCAAGCTGGCCGAGGACGGCGAGGTGATGGTGCGCGGCCCGCAAGTGATGCTGGGCTACCGCAACCTGCCCGAGAAGACCGCGGAAGCGCTGACCGACGACGGCTGGCTGCTGACCGGCGACATCGGCGAACTCGACGAGCAGGGCTACTTGCGCATCGTCGACCGCAAGAAGGAGCTGATCATCAACGCGGCCGGCAAGAACATGTCGCCGGCCAACATCGAGGCAAAGCTGAAGGCCGCCTCGACCCTGATCGCGCAAGCGGTCGCGATCGGCGACAACCGCCCCTACAACGTCGCCCTGATCGCGCTCGACCCCGAAGGCCTCGCCGCGCGGGGCGCGGGGGCCGACGATTCCGCCGTGGCCAAGGAGATCGCCGAGGCGGTCGAGGCCGCCAACGCCCGCCTCTCCCGGGTAGAGCAGATCAAGCGCTACAAGTTGCTCGCGGGCGAGTGGCTGCCGGGCGGCGAGGAGCTGACCCCGACGATGAAGCTGAAGCGCCGGCCGATCGAGCGCAAGTACGAAGCGGACATAGAAGCGCTGTACGCCGCCTGAGCCTCTGTCCATAGGGTCCCGCCATCGGGGTCCTGCTCACAACTGCGGCGATCGTCATCTCGGTCGCGATCGGCGTCTGGTCCGAGCACCGCTGGCCGGCGGGTGCGGCCCACGCCGCCCGGCGCTCGCTGACGCTGCTGCTCTACGTCTTCCTGCCGCCGGTGATCTTCTTCAACATCGCCAAGGCGAACATCGACCTCAGTCACGGCGTCGGCCTGATCCTGGGGATCGTCGCCTCCTCGCTCGGCGCGCTGCTCGCATGGTTCGTCGCGAGCCGGGTGCTGAAGCTGCCCCGCTTCCAGGTCGGCGCCGTCGTCTGCACCGTGCTCAGCGTCAACACCGGCTACCTCGGCTACCCGCTGACCGTGGCGCTGCTCGGCCGCGACCAGCTCTCCACCGCGGTCCTCTACGACGTGCTGGTGACCGGGCCCTGCCTGCTGCTCGGCGCCTTCGCGGTCGGCGCCGCCTTCGGCACCAAGGCAGGCGAAACACCGCGCGAGCGGGTAGGCGCCTTCTTCACCCGCAACCCCGCCCTGTACGCCGCAATCGCCGGCCTCCTCGCCCCCAAGGCGCTGGCGCCCGACGTCCTCGTCGACATCTCCCAGGCGCTGATCGTCGCGATCCTGCCGATCGGCTTCTTCGCCGTCGGCGCCACCCTGGCCGAGAACGCCGAGCACGGTGAGCTGCCGATGCCACCGCCGATGACCAAGCCCGTCGCACTGGCGATCGGCACCCGCCTCGCCGTCGTCCCCGCCCTCCTGATGCTGCTGGCAGCACCGCTGATCGACCTCCCCGCCGCCTACCGCCTGCTCTCAGCGATGCCCTCCGGGCTCAACTCGCTGGTCATCGCCCATGCCTACGGCCTCGACATGGAGATCACCGCCGAGGCAGTCACCTGGTCGACCGCGATCGTCGTCGGCGCCGCCCTGCTGTCACTCTTGTTCTGATGCTGCACCACGTCGGGATCGAGGTCTCGCCCGCGGACATCGAGCGCACGATCGAGCTCTTCCAGCTGCTCGGCTTCGAGCTGGTCCAGCCACCCGAGACCCTGAGCGAGTTCACCTGGCTGGAACGGGGTGGGACGCAGGTCCATCTGATGCCAACCGAGTCGCCCACGGTGCCGCCGCGGGGCCATACGGCGGTCGCGGTCGCCGACTTCGAGGTCACCTTCGCCGCCCTGGCCGAGCGCGGCTTCGAGGTCGAGCGCCGCCGCGAACACTGGGGCGCACCGCGCGCTCTAGTCATCGCTCCCGGCGGCCACCGGATCGAGCTGATGGCCGCGCCGCCGCGTTCGCCCTAGCCGTCCTGTTGCCGGTCACCCGACGCGGGGCCGCTCCCCATTGCTGTCGAGGAGGGGAATCAGGCCGATGCCCAGGCGATGAGCGGTAGTTGCGACGGCGCGATCGGAGGTCGCGATCTCATCGTCCGGCCCGGCCACCGCGAGCAGGACGCAGTCGGCAAGAGAAAGGGCCGCGGTCTTGCGGTGGTAGTGAGAAGCGCGGATCTCGCCCGCCCGCCAGGCCACCGGTGAATCGATCTGCAAGACCGCGACCGACTCGTCGATGAGCGGGCCCAGTTGCCGCGCGATCTCGTCCGTCGACGAGCCCCACCGACGGGCCAACCTGTCGACGACCTCGGCCACACAGGGCGCCGGAGTTGCGCAATTTCCCCGATGCAGGAGCGCCGCGACCTCCTCCTCGGCCGGCTGGGCACGAAGGAGCGCGAGCACGGCATTGGCATCGAGAATAGTCAGCTTCCGCCTTCGGCTCGGAACTTTTCCTCCTCGATTTCCGCTTCTTCTTCGCGGTCCAGCCTGCGCGCCTCGTCCACGGTGGGCCCGGGGAGATGGGCGAAGGCGCCACGGGCGGCCTCGATCGGATCCTCCGGGGCGGGACGAAGGATCAGGTGATCGCCGCGGTCGTCGGCGACCACCACCCGGGTCTTCCAGCGCCGGCGCACCGCGGCGGGAACCGAGACCTGCCCCCCTGCAGATATACGAAGCCTCTTCATGGCCA
The DNA here is from genome assembly GCA_963840565.1 of uncultured Solirubrobacterales bacterium. Taxonomy (GTDB): domain Bacteria; phylum Actinomycetota; class Thermoleophilia; order Solirubrobacterales; family 70-9; genus VRUE01. The sequence goes on along the minus strand of CAWIZH010000006.1, from coordinate 121,507 downwards.
TGAGAATAGACCATGACACTATTCCGACCCCTCGATTCGGATCCCGTCGATATAGCTGTGCCCTGGCTCGGCACGGCAGGCGTAGTCGCCTGGCGGACTGGCGTAGAGGAGGCCGATGCAGGCACTGAGGGCACGCTGGCCGTAGGCATTTGGGTGCAGCGATTCGCGCGATGAGCCCTGGACGAAGGCGAGGCGACGCACCCACTCGGAGCTCGCCGGCGACGGTCCCCCCGGCCCGACGCGCCTGGAGCGCCTGTCGCAGAGCTGATGCCCGTCAAGCGCATGCTGGACGTCGAGGAACTCCGCCCCCGCTGCCCCGGCCGCACTCCTCATCGCCGCGTCGATCGCGGGACTGGCTTCCCTCGCCGCCCAGTCCGCATCGGCGTTCCAGACCGGGCAGCCGCCGCGATTGAGCCGGCTCCAACCAACCTCCGGGTAGCGGATCCAGCGCCCAGGTGGAAACGGCGATGCGTAGCCCATCACCACCAGGCGGTACTCCGAGCGCCTGTAGCCGACACTCTCCATCGCCGCTCGCACTGCGGCGAGCGTCCGCCCCACTCCCCTCTCTATCGCGGGCAGGGCCGCGTCGACCTCGGCCTGAGCGCGGCCGCGACAGAAAGCCGGGTCCTGCCGGGAGCTACGGGCCCAATCGAGCGCGCAACCCGCCACCAGCTCGCCAAAGCCGGCGTCGTTCGCGCCGACGGTGAGGACGACCATCTTCACCTCGTCGCGTCGCGCGACCTCGCGCAGCGCATCGACTTGCGGCACCTGGCCGAAATGGGGTTGGCCACCCATTGCCGAGGGCAAGACGTTCTCGATCTTGGCGCCGGAGCAGGCGAGGTTGACCTTCTCATCAACCGGCACCGGCGCACTCGCGATTGGCGCCACGTCGGAGCGGTGGCAGCCGTTCGCCTCGGAGGCGCCGTAGACGCGCTCGGGCTCGTAGGCGCAGAGGCCCCAGCGATCGCAGTCGGTCGCCGCACGATCGGTGCCCGATCGCGTCCCGAACGGTTCGGAGCCGTTGCCGAGCCAGCGCCCTCCCTCGCCCGAGATGAAACTGTCTCCCAGCGAGACGATCGCTGTCCCGGTCGAGCCTGGACTGCCCTCGGCACCCCCCGCCACCACGAGCGCGAGCGCCGCCGCGGCGAGCACCGCCATGGTCAGCCTATGCATAGCTCCTCCCTCCACTAGGCCGGCGCCGATCGCCGGCAGTGGAGGCGAGCAAAGCGGTGGGCTCGGCGGCGGTCAAGGCACTGCGCGTGACTCTTGACACCGTTGACGAATTAGGGACGTTTGACGCAGTTTCCGTCTCAACGGGTCGTGCCAGGCCCGCCGAAGCGATGTCTACGATGCGCCGGTGCGCTACCCGGCCGAGACCTTCACCGCCGAGGAGCAGGCTCTGCTCGCTCCCCACTTCACCAACCTCGACCGGCCCGTCTTCGCCCTGGTCAATTTGCCGGAGACGGTCAAGGGGGCACTTTTTGCCCGCTATTCGCGCTATTCCGGGACCGTCCGCAGGCTCTACCTCGACGAGTTTGCGAGCGACGCCGAGGACGGGTCGCGGCCCTTTGACGGCGCTGAGGGCGAGCGCGCCGCCGGGCTCTACGAACGCGTCTTCCTCGGCTACGGCGACGACTCGATCGCCCAGGTCGGCGGCGCCCACGTCGCCTGCGAGTGGGTCTCCAACATCCTCACCAAGGTGCTGCAGCGCGGCCGCCTCGCTGCCTACCTCGAGCAGTCGACCCGCTACATCCCCTACGACAAGCCGCTGCCCGGCGATGGCGGCTACCGCTACTACCGCGACGAGGAGCTCGGCCCCGAGTTCGGCGCGGCGATGGACGAGGTCTTCTCGATCTACTCGCGCCTGCTGCTCCAGGTCGAGGGCTGGGCGGCGGAGCGCTGGCCGCGCGGCGACGGCGAGCCCGAGGGGCCCTGGCAGCGCTCGATCCGGGCCAAGGCGCTCGACCTGCTGCGCGGGCTGCTGCCGGCGGCGACGCTGAGCCACGTCGGCATCTACGCCTCCGGCCAGGCCTACGAGCAGCTGCTGCTGCGGCTGATGGCCTCGCCGTTGCCCGAGGCGCGCGAGTACGGCGGCATGATCCTGGGCGAGCTGAAGCAGGTGATGCCGAGCTTCGTCTCCCGGGTCGAGCGGCCCGACCGCGGTGGTGAGTGGGTCGCCTACCTCGAGCAGCGCCGCGAGCAGACCGAGCAATGGGTCTCGCGGCTCGGCCTCGACCGGCGCGGCGCCGGCGAGGGCACACCCTCGGTCGAACTGGTCCACGTCGATGGCAGCGAAGAGGCCCTGCTCGCCTCCTGCCTCTTCGAGTCGGCCTCGACCCCGGAGACCGAGATCCTCGCCCGCCTCGACGTGCTCGACAGCGACCGAACGGGCCGAGCTGCTGGCGGCGATGGTGGGCGAGCGTGGCAACCGCCGCCACCGCCCCGGCCGCGGCTTCGAGTCGCTGCGCTACCGCTTCGAGATCGTCTCCGACTACGGCGCCTTCCGCGACCTGCAGCGCCACCGCATGCTGACCTGCCAGTGGCAGCGGCTGGGCCCGGACCTCGGCGCCGGCGTTCCCGACGAGGTGCGCGAAGCGGGCGCCGGCGAGGAGTTCGAGCGGGCGCTGGAGGTCTCACGCGCGGAGTACGAGCGTCTCGTCGCCGCGGGACTGCACGAGCAGGCCCCCTACGCGCTCAGCCTCGCCTACCGAATCCGCTACACGCTCGACCTCAACGCGCGCGAGGCAATGCACCTGATCGAGCTGCGCTCCGGCCGCGAGGGCCATCCGACCTACCGTGCTGTGGCCCAGGCGATGCACGAGCGGATCGCCGCGATCCACCCTGGCGTCGCGGCGGCGATGAGCTTCGTCGACACACTCGCAAGAGCCTCGCCTGGAGCGCATCCTGAGCGAGATTCGGACTCAGCGCAAGCGGTCGGCTACGGGCCAGTCTCAGTAGGCCTCCGCTTAACTTTTTTGCGAATCGGCTAGGGCCGTCCGAGGGCGTGGACGCCAAAAAAGTACAAGACGCTCCGACCTACTGAGACTGGCCCTTCTCGTCGGATCCTCGGGTTCCTCGGCAGGGGATCGGCAGATCGCCGTTAGCTTCGGGTGAGATCTGGGCGGCGGCTTTCTCTCCGGGAGTCGGCCAAGGTATGGCTTCGCCTGACTCCCAAGCTGGGGGTTTTCCGCCGGGGACTCGGCCTATTAGGAGGAAGGCCAGGTAGACGAACCAGAGCAGGGCGAACTGGAAGAAGATGAAGGAGACGGCGCCGAGGGCCATGCCCAGGGAGCCCCAGAAGCGGGGCAGGAGGCCGACGCGCATCGCGTAGAGGCAGGTGTAGACCATGGCGACGACGAAGCCGAGCTGGCCACCGAGGCCGAAGCCGGCGGCGAGCGGGCGCAGCGGCGCTTCGGTGATCGTTTCGTTGGCGATTTCGTTGGCGCGGTCGCTGTCGAGCGGGACGCCCTTCGCGATCAGGTGCGGGACTTCGTTGGAGACGAAGTCCGAAGCGGCGTGCAGGGTCGAGACGCCGCTGAGGATCGCCAGCGCGGCGAGGAAGAGCGGTGCGGCGACAACGACGCCGACGAGCTGGCCGCGCATGCGGTCGCTGCGCGAGTTGGCGGCGCGGAAGAGGTAGTAGAGCGGCGCCGCGAGCAGCCCGACCCCGATCGCCTGCAGGATGCTGGAGATCATCTGGGCCGTGCGGTGGTGGTCGACGTCGCGCAGCAGTCCGGAATCGCCGCTGCCGCTGCCGACCCCCTGGGTGGCGACGATGATCGCGGCGATCACGAAGACCACCGAGGCGAGCGTCGCCACTGCCGTCGGCCGCGACCACCGCTCCTCCCAGGCGATCTGGGCCCGGCGCGGGCTCATCGCTCAGCCACGCTCGCGGAAGTAGAACTGGGGCAGGGCGCCCTCGATCACCTCGGCGGTCATCTTCTGCGCCACCTCGAGGTCCCCGGTGCGCACGGCGATGTCGTCGAGCGTGACGATGCCGGCGAGCCTATCCGCATCGACGACCGGGAGCCGCCGCACCCGGTGCTGCACCATCAGCGCCGCGGCCTCCTCGAGCTCCATCGCCGGCTCGCCGCAGATCAGCGGCCGGGAAGCGTGCTCGCCAACGGCGGCCTCGGCGTCGGCGCCCGCGGCGAAGACGCGCAGGGCGAGATCGCGGTCGGTGACCATCGCCAGCGGCGAACCGCTTGGGTCGACGATCACGACCGAGCCGACGCGGTGATCACGCATCTGGCGGGCGACCGAGATCGCGCTCGCCTCGGGGGCGGCGGTGACGACGCCGGCGGTCATGATCTCGCTCAACTTCACTGCGCCGTACGCTACCTGCGATGAGCAGCGAGCGAGCGACCCCGAGTGGCCTGCGTCCCGCCTCCGTCGTCCCCCTCGAGGCCGGCGCCGGGCCCGAGAACCCGCCCTGCCCCGCCTGCGGCGAGCCGCTCTTCGGCTGGATCGATCTGCGGTCCGGCCTCGCCGGCCCGGTCAGCCGCTGCGAGAGCTGCGGGCTCGGCGTGGTCGGCGAATCGGGCGGGGTCGCGGAGGCGCTGGCCGCTCTGGACCATTTCAGCGACGGAGAGGTGACGCGGATCGCCAATCGGGGCGGCTTCGCCGCCTGGATCGGCGGCGCCGGCTGGGCCGGACTGCAGCCGGGCAGCCGCTACCTGTTCACGGTCGAGTCGGTGCGCCGCCTGGTCGCCAACCGCGACCAGGTCGTAACCAAGGCCCGCTGGTCGCCGGGCGCCGGCATCACGACGATGTGGCAAACGATCCTCAACGGCTTCACCTTCGGCCGCAACGTAGCCCTCGGTGCACTCGGCCGAACGAGCGCCGTCCCAGCCGAGAAGCCGCTGGCAACGCCGCCTCGACGGCCTGATCTGCGTAGTGGTCGCAATCCCAGCCCTACTCGCGGCCGTCCCATTGGAGCTAACGGCCGCAGCCACGAGACGTGGCAGCGCCACCGTGCTGCACTTCGAGCTGCTCTAAGCGATTGAGCTAGGGCCCATCCCAGTAGGGGTGGAACGTCTTGTACTTTTTGGGCGCCAACCTTGAGGCGTCAGCAGGCGACTCTCCATCCAAAAAGTTAAGTGGAACCCCTACTGGGATGGGCCCGTCTAGGAAAGCCCCTCACGCGCCTCGCGGACCAAGGTCACCGACTCGGGGAAGAGGACGCGAATCGCGTCGCGGACCTGCATCGCCTGCTCATCGGGGCTGCCGGAGAGGTCGAGGCGGCCGATCGAGGCGACGGTCATCTCGACCGCCAGCTTGATCGCGTTGTCGGCCCAGGCGACGCGCTGGGAGGACTGCATCTGTTCCGAGAGCTCCTCCATCCGGGCGCGGAACTCGTCGGGGTCGCCGAAGAGGTTGAAGGGACTGTCCTCCATTGGCCACATCAAAGCAGAACACGGTGATGGGGCAAAGCCGTGACATTTAGCGCACCACGCGCGCGCTCCCTCTCCCTAGGTTCGGCACCATGGCCCAGACGCGGGAGACAGAGCGGGGATCGGCAAGCGTCGAGCAGGCGGGCCTGGTCGCGCTGATCGCGCTGCTGCTGCTCGCCGCGATCGCCGCCGTCGCCGCGGGCGGCAAAGTCGACGCCGGCCGCAGCCTGGCGGGGGCGATCGCGAAGCGGATCGCCTGCGCGCCGCGAATCCCCGACGCCTGCCGCCACCATCCACTTGTCCCCGCCTACGGTTGGCCGCTGGCTCGCCTCGCCCGGGCCTTGGCACCGGCGCCCGAGGCCAAGCCCGGCCCCTCCGGCCTGCCCCTGGTCCCGGTCGACTTCCGCCGCTGCCGCCGCGAAAGCTGCGCCGTCGCCGCCGGCCCCCACCTGACCGCCTCGCGCCGGCGCACGACCGCCTTCACCCAGCTCCTCGACCGCCGCAGCGACGGCTGGGTCGAGCTGACCTACTGGCTCTACCGCCCCGACGCTCGGCTGGGAACGCATCGTCCGCCGCGCCGGCCAAGCCCAGATCGACGCCGCCGGCAACATCCCCGTCCTACTCAAAGACGACCCCGCCCTGGTCCCGCTGGAGACCCTCCCCGGCCGCAACCACTACGACTTCCCGGCCGGCGAACGCCCACCCTGGCAGTGGCGCATCGCGGGCCGCTATCCGGGCTGGTCGAGCTAGAGCATCATGACAGCAAGAAATATGATGCAATGATGCTACTGATGCGAACAACTGTCACCCTAGATCCCGACGTCGCCGCCAAGCTGAAAGAGGAGATGCGCAGGAAGGACATCTCATTCAAGGAGGCGCTCAACTCGAGTGTTCGCAGGGGACTGGACAACGACGGGCACACGCGCGCCAAGCCCTTCAAGGTACGCACGGCCAAGATGGGCGCACGGCCTGGTGTGAATCTCGACAAGGCCCTGCAGCTGGCAGGTGAACTCGAAGACGAAGAGATCCTGCGAAAGATGGCCCTGCGCAAGTGAAGCTGCCCGACGTCAACCTGCTTCTTTACGCCATCGACGAGGAATCGCCGTCCCACGATCCAGCACGCGAATGGTTGGAGGCAGTTCTCTCAGGCACGGAGGCGATCGCGTTTGCCTGGATCGTCCTGCTCGGCTTTCTGCGCATCTCCACAAACCCGGCCGCGATCGAGCAACCGCTCCAGCCTGGTGACGCCCTCGAGCACATCGACGAATGGCTCGCGCAGCCGGTCGCCACAATCGTCGAGCCGGCCGGCGCACATGCCGCAACCTTGAGGCGGTTGCTGCAGCCGCTTGGCACAGCCGGCAACCTGACCACCGACGCCCATCTCGCCGCGTTGGCGATCGAACACGGCGCCGAGCTCTGCTCCAGCGACAACGACTTCTCGCGTTTCGAGGGCGTCCGCTGGGTCAACCCCCTGGCTCGCTGAGGCCGGCTAGCCCCAGGCTTGGCCCGCCTGGGTTCGCTCCCAGCCGACCCAGAGCGCGTTCATCGCCGTGCTGACGACGCGCTCGCGGGGGACCTGCGGATGCTCGTACCACCACATTGCCAGGCCCTGGAGCACGCCGCGCATCACGATCCAGGCCATTTCGAGGCCCTCCTCGGCCTCCGGCCCGATCACCTTCTCGGCGCCGGGATCGCTGGCGAAGAGGGCCATGATCGCGGCCCGGCTGCTCGCCGCCACCTCCTGGTGCATCGCCTCGATCTTCGGGTCGCCGGTGGTGTCGCGGAAGAGCATGCGGCCGGCGAATGGATGCGCCTCGATGTAGGCAAACCAGGCGTCGAAGGAGCGGGCGACCCGCTGCCCCGGTGGATCCTCGCCGACGAAGTGCTGGCGCCAGACCTGGCGCAGCTCGGCGAAGTGGCGCTCCAGCAGGCGCCGGTAGAGGTCCTGCTTGGAGGCGAAGTGGTCGTAGACGACCGGCGGTGTCACGCCCGAGCGGCGGGCGATCTCGTCGATCGAGGCGCCCTGATAGCCGCGCTCGGCAAAGAGCCCGGTCGCCGCAGCTTCGATTGTCTCGCGCCGCTCGGCGGCGCTGAGGCGTTTCCTCGCTGTAGTCGTCTTCTCTGCGCTTGACAACCTAGTTATCCCTAAGTACGGTCTCGGCAACTTCCTAGTCATCGCTAGGTTAACTCTCCCCGCGGAAGGAAGGGACAACATGATCGTCTCCGTGCACATCGTCGATGTCGGCCTCCCACGGATGCTCACCGCGTTGCGACGGCGGCCGCACCCAGGCTCTGTGCCGGGCCTGCGCTACGCGGAGACGACGGTCACCGCACGACAGGGCGGCGGCGGGATACCGCTCTACCCCGGCCGTTTCGGCTTGATCGCCGCCTGGGACGGCGACGACGCCCTCGACGACTTCAGCCGCAGCGCCGATCCGTTGGCGCGCCTTCTCACTGCCGGCTGGCACACCCGCCTCGAGCCGCTGCGGGTCTCCGGGGCCTGGCCCGCGATCCCAGGCCTCCCCAAGCGGAAGCTCCCCGTCGATGACGACGAGCCGGTGGCGGTGCTGACCCTCGGCCGGCCGCGACTGACGCGACTGCGACCGTTCCTGCGCAGCGCCGGCCCGGCCGAAGCGGAGGTCGTCGAGGCGCCGGGCCTGCTGGCCTCGATCGGCCTCGCCCGCCCGACCCGCCTCGTCTCCACCTTCTCGCTCTGGAGCAGCGCCGCGGCGATGCGCGACTACTCCTACCGCGACGGCGGAACGCACATGGCCGCGGTGCGGGCCGACCGCGAGTGCCCCTTTCACCACGAATCCGCCTTCATCCGCTTCCGCCCCTACCGCTCCGAAGGCGAATGGGAAGGCCGCGACCCGCTCAACCTCCGAACTGCATCAAATTCCCTGCCTGCTGGGTCGGAAATTTGATGCAGTTCGCCTGATTCGCGGCTTCGGGGAAGCTCAGCGAGTGCCGGCTGCGGACGTGCTCGCGGCCGCCCCGGCTTTCTCCTGCGCGGCATCGTCTTCAGCCTGGCGAATCAACCCTCGCCAGTCGGTCGTCCTGAAGACGAGCAGCATCGCGGCGAAGCCGAGCACAACCGACCAGGCCGCCATCGCGATCTGGGTCCCGACCGAGAAGGAGAGGACGGCGGAGCGCGACGGGCCCTTCAGCGTCGCCACCAGCAGCGCCTGCTGGGCGCCGGCGCCACCCGGGGTGAAGGGGATGATGTTGGCGATCGCCTGCACGCTCATCACCAGCATCACGTTGCCGACCGAGCCGCCGATGCCGAAGGCCTCGAGGAAGAACCAGAAGGCGCCGAAGCGACAGAGCCAGCCGGCCCCCTGCCAGGCCGCCACCTCGCGCAGGTAGCGGCGCGGCTGCCTGAGGATTACCAGCCCCTGTTTGACCCGGTCCCAGAAGCGCCGCACGTGGTGGGCGAGGTAGTAGACCCCGATCGCGATCGCCAGCAGCAGCACCGCGGTGACGATCAGCAGCGTCTGCGGGTGGTCGGCCCAGAAGGAGATCTCGAAGGCCGGCAGGTCGGGGATCTGCGGCAGCGGCGGCAGCAGTCCCTGAGTGATCGCGTAGAGGAGGACCAGAGCGCCAACGGTGCTGTCGAAAACCGTCTGTACGAGGAAGGAAGAGGTGACCGCCGGGTAGGACGAGTTGGGGATCTGACGCTTGACCAGGAAGACCTTGGTGACGTCGCCCGCGTGGGCCGGAATCACCGCGTTGATCCCCGCCCCGGCGAGGTAGGCGGCGCTCAGGTGGGTGAAGGAGATGCGCTCGCCGGGGTAGGCCGCGTGGAGCACGTTGCGCCAGGCCCAGGCACGGCAGAGCTGCATCGCCAGCAGGAAGCCGAGGGCAATGACGAACGGCGTCCAGCGGATATCGGAGAGGTGCGCGAAGAAGGCCGTTGTGGCGTTGAAGAACGAGTTGAAGCTGGAGCTGAGATCGGCCGTCGGCATCGCAGCTAGACTAGCCCGCTCGTGTCAGAGGCCGAGACCCAGATCGCCACTGCGAAGGCCCCCCGCGACCCCGCCGACGAGGCGATGTGCGCGCGTGCCCGCGAGCGCTACAGCGCCGATCGCAAAAGTCGCTTCCGCCGCCGGCGCAAGCGCCACGCCGAGCTGCCCAACCTGATCATCATCGGCGGCCTCAAGTGCGGCACGACCAGCATCCACCATTACCTCGGCCTCCACCCCGAAATCCAGATGTCGAAGCCGAAGGAGCTCAACTTCTTCGCCGAGGAGCTCAACTGGGACCTTGGCCTCGACTGGTACGCGAGCCGCTTCGACGACCGCTTCAAGGTGCGCGGCGAGTCCTCCCCGCACTACACCAACCTGCCGCGCTTCACCGGCGTCCCCGAGCGCATCCACGAGCACTGTCCCGACGCCCGCCTGCTCTACATGGTGCGCGACCCGATCAAGCGCATCCTCTCCCACTGGGTGCACGCGACCGGCGCCGGCTACGAGACCCGCGAGATGGTCGCGACCCTCTCCCAGCCCGACTCCTCCTACATCCAGCGCTCGATGTACTGGATGCAGCTGCAGCCCTACCTGGAGCTGTTCGAGCGCGAGCAGATCGAGATCATCACCCAGGAGGAGCTGCAGAGCGAACGCGAGGAGACGATGCGCAAGGCCTTCGCCTTCGCGGGCGTCGATGAGACCTTCACCTCGGAGCAGTTCGACCGCGAGTGGGAGAAGTCAGGGGCCAAGGAGGGTGACAAATACCAATTCATGGAGAAGCTGATCAAGCTGCCGGGCTTCCGCTCCTTCGACCGTAACTTCGACCGCCTGCCGGAGCCATTGCGCTGGCGGGTCGAGAAGCTCGTGCACGACCCCGAGAAGCCGCCGGCGCCGAAGCCAAAGCTCCCCGACGACCTCTTCGAGACCGTGCGCGGCCGCTACAGCGCTGACGTCGCCGGGCTACAGAAGTTCGCCGGCCGCGAGTTCGCCGGCTGGCACGACTACTCCTGAGTAGTGTCTGCTCGCGGTGCAGCGGCTACTGCCTAATCCCGGGCCGACAGCGGTCGACGTGCAGCTCGAGAACTACCGGCCGGGGGATAGCGCGCCCGACGACCGCCCCTTCGTCGCGGTCAACTTCGCCGCCACGGTCGATGGCCGAGCGACGATCGGCGGCGTCTCGGGCCCGATCGGCTCGGACGCCGACACGTCGATGCTGGTCGGACTGCGCACCCGCTTCGACGCGGTGATGATCGGCGCCGGCACGATGCGGGCCGAGCGCTACGCCGGGCTCGAGAAGCGTCTGGTCGTGGTGGAGAGCGGGCCGGAGGGCCGAGTCGACCTCGCGGCCCTGCTCCGCTCGCTTCGCGAGGAAGGCGTCAGAGCACTGCTCTGCGAGGGCGGCCCGACGCTTCACGGCGCCCTGCAGGCAGCGGGACTGGTTGACGAGCTGTTTCTGACCATCGCGCCGAAGCTGGTCGGCGGCGAGGCACCGCGCATTGTCGAGGGGCCGCTGCCCGAGATCGCCGAGCTGGAGCTGGCCTGGCTGCTGGAGCAAGACAGCGAGCTCTTCGCCCGCTACCGGCGTCGCACAACCGCCCGCTGACTTCGCCTTTATGCGTCCATATGGCCCACTAAAGGCGAAGTCACCGGGCTGGCGGTAGCGTTCGGCGACCAGCCCCGAGGAGAGGACGCAGCCAGATGGACTTCACGCCCAGCCCCCAGGTCGAGACCCTGCGCGAGCGCATCCTCGACTTCATCGACGCCGAGATCTACCCCCAGGAGCGGGAGATCATGGAGGCGCTCGACGCCGAGGTCGCGCCCGGCGTCCCCTTCCCCAAGATCCTGGTCGAGATCCGCGAGAAGGCGAGGGGCGAGGGACTCTGGAACCTCTTCATGCCGGAGGAGCGCTTCGGGCCGGGGCTGACCAACTGGGAGTACGGCCTGCTCTGCGAGGAGATGGGGCGCAGCCCGGTGGCCGCGCCGATGGCCTTCAACTGCGCCGCGCCGGACACCGGCAATATGGAGATCCTCGCCGAGCACGGCACTGACGAGCAGAAGGAAAGGTGGCTGGAGCCACTGCTCGAGGGGCAGATCCGCTCCTGCTTCTCGATGACCGAGCCCGAGGTCTCCGGCTCGGACCCGACCCTGCTGCAAGCGCGCGCCGTGCTCGATGGCGATGAGTGGGTGATCGACGGCCACAAGTGGTTCACCTCGGGCGCCGTCGGCGCCGACCTGGCAATCGCGATGGTCGTCACCGACCCCGAGGCCAACCCCTACGCCCGCGCCTCGATGATCTGCGTGCCGACCGACGCGCCGGGCTTCAACCTCGTGCGGCCGATCCCGGTGATGGGCCACGACAAAGGTCCCGGCCACTGCGAGATCCGCTACGAAGAATGCCGCGTCCCCGCCGCCAACCTGCTCGGCAGCCAGGGAGGGGGCTTCGTCGTCGCCCAGGACCGCCTCGGCCCCGGCCGCATCCACCACTGCATGCGCGCGATCGGCACCGCCGAGCGAGCCTTGGAGATGATGTGCCGCCGCGCCAACGAGCGCCAGGCATTCGGCGGCCCGCTCGCCGACAAGCAGTTCGTCCAGGAGGCGATCGCCGCCTCGCGGATGGAGATCGACCAAGCCCGCCTGCTCACCCTCTACGCCGCCTGGAAGATGGACACCGAGGGCAAGCGCGCCGCCCGCCAGGCGATCTCGGCAATCAAGATCGTCGCCGCCAACATAGTCATGAACGTCCTCGACCGCTCAATTCAAGTCCACGGCTCGCTCGGCATGACCGACGACACCCCCCTGGCCGCCCTCTGGCGTTTCAGCCGCATGCTGCGCCTGGCCGACGGCCCCGACGAGGTCCACAAGATGGTCCTAGCCCGCCGCGAGCTCAACCGCTGGGCCAAGCGCGCCGAAGCCGAGGCCAGCGGCGAGCTGGACCCGAAGCACCCGCGCCGGGCGATCTGAGCAGGTATGCACATACCAGCCTGCTAAGGTATGTGCATGCTAAATCGGCGCCTACAGGTACTGGTTGACGATGAGCGCTTCGAGTTGCTGGCGCGTGAATCAGAGCGAATGGGCACGCCTGTCGGCGAGTTGGTCAGGCGGGCGATTGACCACGAGTTCCCGGGAGAAAGTTCCGACCGGGCCGCCGCCGCGCGCCGCCTACTCGCAATGCCACCGCCGCCCGGAGAGGGACCGGAGCCTGACTGGGAGGAACAGAAGCGCGACATGCTCGACGCCCGAATGCGCAAATTGGAAGGCGCTTGAGGCGCTTTCTCTACGACACCTCGATCTTCATCTACGCGATGGGCCGCGAACATTCCTACCGCGAGCCCTGTCGCGAGATCATGCGGCTAGGGGGAAGCGAAGATCTCAAGGGGGAGGCAAGCACTGACCTCCTCCAGGAGCTGGCACACCAACGTTTCCGGCGTACCGGCGATCGGGGCGAAGCCGCAGATGCCGCCAAGACGGCCGCTGTCCTATGCCGCTTGCACCCGCTCGAGCCAACCGACGTGCTCCGCGGCATCGACCTTTTCGAGACCAACCCTCGCCTCGACGCCCGCGACGCCGTCTTCGCGGCCGTCGCGCTCAACCGTGGCATCGATGTCATCCTCGCCACCGATCGTGCTTTCGACGAAGTCAGAGGCCTGGAGCGCATAGACCCGACGGACGAACGAGCGGTCGCCACGCTGATCGGTTGAAGGGACCCTGGCCTATTCGGTGCCGATCACGTCGATGCCGCCGGAGGTCGCCGTAATGCCACTCCCGCCGCCTCCGCAGCTGGTCAGCGCCGCCAGGTAGAGCGAGTGTGTGGTCGCTTTCGCGGGCTGGAAGCCGGCCGCCGGGCCGATGCTGATCCGCGCCGTCACCGGGTCCGTTCCGGTGTCCTGGAAGTTGCGGGTCGCGACGAATTCTTCCTCCGTGGGCGCGCTCGGATCGACCGGATCGACGAGCAGGCCGGCGATGACTTTCCTCGTGCCGGTGCAGGATTCGGGGATCACGACTTCGAGCTGTCCGAGGTAGGTGTCGTCGCGCCCGGCCGGCTGCGTGTAAATGTTCGACTGCAGCGGGTACACGGTCACGACCCCGACCGGAAGCGCCCTGGTCGAGTTGGCGCGCGCTTCCTGCACGATCCGGCCGAAGGGCGTCGTCGCCGCGTCGATCTTGGCCCCGGTCACCGCTTTGCCGGCTATCTTCGCCGTCGTCACCGCGTTGTCATCCAGCTTTTCGCTTTTGATCGCTTTGTCTTTGATCTTGACCCCTGTGATCGCGTTTTTCTTGATCTTCCGCGTGGTAATCGCGTTCGCCTTGATCTTCGTCGTCGTCACCGCGTTGGACCTGAGCTGATGGGGCCCAACGCTGTGCTTGGGGACCCGAGCAGCAATCGCCGTGGCACCGCCGACGACGAGAATGAGGGCAAGGGTCGAAACGACATTGGCGTAGGTCAGGCGCTGACGGATCTGCTTCACGAAGCCTCCTTGGATAATCGGGACGACGGTCGAAGCTAGTAGAGAAGCACGAAGAACCCGGCGTCAAGGGGTGGATTCGTGACTTTGGCCGCTTTACTGGTTCCGACTCGCGTATTGACGAATGCCTGCGTTCCAGCTGGGCAAACGGGGCCCTGGCCGGTATCGAGCTGAATCTCGACGTCTTCGCCGGCCTCGGAGTAGTCGATCGTCGCCACCCCTCCAACCGGGGCGGGGCTGAGGCCGGAGAAACAGTAGAAGCCGGTCGAGGCGTGGGCGACGTTCGCCTGGGCGATCCCCAGGCTGCCGGCGAGAACCGTGCCTTCAAAGGAGACGTTGGCCGAGTGCGTCAGCTTTTCCGCGGCAGGGGACACGAAACCGGCGGCGAGCTTGGTTGCGTCGACCGAGCCTGCAGCGATCTTTCCGTTCGTCACCGCGCCCTTGGCGATCTTCGCAGTCGTGATCGCGCTCGACTTGATCTTCGACGTGGTCACGGCGTTCCGCTTGATCTTGGTCGTCGTGACCGAGCCACCCCTGAGCTGATTGCGACCGATCTTCTTCGCGGCAAAGGCAGCCCCGCCGCCGAGGATCAGGAAGACGGCGACCGAGGACATCACGTTTGCGTAGGTAAGGCGCTTACGGATCTGCTTCATCGCCCTTCCTAGGTTAGACCGGGGGGCCGGGATGTCCACCCCGGCCCCCCTGAGAACCTAGATCTCGCTCAATGCTAGTGATAGAGCTCCACGTAGAACGTGAGATTGCTCGCGGTCGGCGTCGCTCCGCCGGTCCAGGTCAGAACCTGCACCAGGGGGGCCGGGCAGTTACCCGTGCCACCGATTGTGATCTGCGCAGTGGTTCCGCCGGTGCCGCCGAACTGCGTTGTCACCTGGCCGCCACGCGGCACAAATGCCGGTACGGAAATGCAGTAGACGCCTTCGCCTGCGGGAGTGGTCACGTTGGCACTGGTCAGTCCCTTCGAGTTCGCTGCATCCACCGTGCCATTCGTATTGACCTTCGCGAACACCTGAGGCTGAGCGGATTCAGCCAGGGTCGCCGACGCCGCAGTGTTCGCTTTGTTCGCACTGGGTACCTCGGAAAGACTCGACTCCTTGACCTTGTCGCCCGTCACCGCGTCGTTCACGATCTTGGCAGTGGTGATGGAATTGTCGGCGATCCTGGAGGTATTGACGGCGTTTTGCTTGATCTTGCTCGTCGTCACTGCTTCCTTGACGATCTTGCCGGTCTTGACCGAATTGCCCTTCAGTTCGTTGGCGCCGATCTTCTTCGCGGCAAAGGCGGTGGCGCCTCCGAGGATCAGAAAAACGGCGATCGAGGACATCACGTTTGCGTACGTGAGCCGCTTGCGGATCTGCTTCACAAGACTCTCCTTGCTGTGGGGGATGAGCAGCAGGCTGGCCGCGACGGGGCGGCCACCTCAACTCAGCTTTGAGGAATGCAGGACCTTTTCAGGCTTGGTAGCCGATTGTCAACCTACATGGACTGCCTTCGGGCGCTTGGGTAGTCCACCTGCCTGGAGGTGCGCACCGCCCACGCCTGCCAAATGGAACGGGCGGCCGGCCCAAGCCGCGTCGCCCGTTCCATTCATGTTCGATCTAAGGCGTTAGGAGGACGTTGAATCCCTCTGCCACGGCGTTCCCAGGGGTATGAGTCTGCACAAGCAGATAGTTGGGATTGTTTTTGGCGGCCGCCAGGGGGCATTCCAGCGTATTCGCTGGGCCGGCACAAGGCTCGTCGACCGCTATTACTTCGAAGTCGGGGTCTAGATAGCGACCTGAGACCATCGCGCCTCGATTCACCACGCTTGATCCGAAGTTGATCAAGTAATCATTGGTAGAAACCTCGGTGACCGATATACCGCCGGATTGCGCCAGGATAGTCCCATCCGATTTCACGGTGGCCCATTGAACGCGAGGCTCGAAGGCCGAGGGGGCGAGGCCTCCGAGAGCATTAGAATTCGCTGAGAGAGCCGCGGTGTCAGCGCTCGAGGCGCTCGGAACCTTGCCAAGGCTACCCAGGTTGACCTTTGCGCCGGTCACAGCTCCGTTCTTGATCTTCGAAGTGGTGATCGCTTCCTTCTTGACCTTGCCAGTGCCAATCGAGTTGGCCTTAATTTCGTTGGCGCCGATCTTCTGGGCGGCAAAAGCGGTTGCGCCGCCGAGAATGAGGAAGACGGCGATCGACGACATCACGTTTGCATACGTGAGCCGCCTGCGGATGTGCTTCACGGGATCTCCTTGCAGTTGGGGACGAGCAGCAGGCGGCGCAGGGGGCGACGGCCTCTACCCAGATTTCTGAGTAATGCAGGACCTTTTCAGGCCGATTTCATGCTGTCAAGCCGAATGGACGCTATTCGACGTCAGCGCCGCTCGGCCTGCTCGGCTGCCTCGGCGAGGCGCTCGACGAGGCGGGCGAAGGCTTCGATTCCGGGGTCCACCTTGCCGTATCCGCCCGCCGCGTAGCGGGCGTAAACGCCCTCGAGGATGATCGCCAGCTTCCAGTAGCCGAGGGCGATGAAGAAGTCGAGTTGGGAGAGGTCGCGGCCGGAGCGCTCGGCGTAGCGGGCCTTCAACGCCTCGCGCTTGGGGAAGCCGGGCGCCAGGGTCGCCGGCTGACCGAGGGCGACCAGCTCCTCCCCCGCCTCGGGCCAGTAGACCATCAGCAGGCCGACGTCGGCGAGGGGATCGCCCAGGGTGCAGAGCTCCCAATCGACGACCGCGGCCACCTCGCCGCCGGGCGTGAGGATCATGTTGTCGAGCCGGTAGTCGCCGTGGACGATCGTCGCCGGGCCCTGCTCGGGGATGCGGGCGGCTAGCCGCTCGTGGACAGCGTCGATCGCCGGCAGCTCGCGCGTCTTCGACTTCTCCCACTGGCCCTGCCAGCGGTGCAGCTGGCGGGCGACGTAGTCCTCCTTGCGGCCGAGCTCGCCGAGGCCGGCGGCGTCGGGATCAACCGCGTGGATCTCGACCAGGGTGTCGACGACCCGCTCGCCGATCGCCTTGCGGTCGGCCTCGTCGGGAAAGGCGCTCGCCTCGGCGAGGCCACGCAGGATCGGGCCCTCGACGAACTCCATCACGTAGAAGGGCGCGTCGTTGACGCTCTCGTCCTCGCAGAAGCCGGCAATCGGCGCGACCGGCACCGGAGTCGGCGCCAGCGCCGAGACGACCCGATGCTCGCGCCCCATGTCGTGGGCCGAGCCGAGGCGCTTGCCGAGCGGCGGCCGGCGCAGTGCCCAGCGGCCGCTGCCGGCGTCGCGCACGCCGTAAGTCAGGTTCGAGTGCCCGCCGGAGATCCGGTCGAAAGAGAGCGGCAGTTGGACCCCGGCCACGTGCTCGGTAAACCAAGCTTCGACCCCACCGCGATCGATCCCGTCGGGAGCCTCGGCAGTGCCGTCGGCCATGCCTGTAGCCTCGTCGCCCATAGTCGCGCAAGCATATTCCCGACGCCGTCTCCGGCTCAGCCCGTCGCTTGCCAACAGGCTGACGATTGGCTTCGCCATTGCCTTTGCCGTGCTCACCGGCCTTGCCGTGGTCGGTGTAGCGCGCTTCCTGCAACAGCGCCAGGACTACGAGAACGCGACCGCCCGCTCCTACCAGGTGGAGATCGCCGCCCGCAACCGGCTTGCCGCGGGCACCCACCCCGGCGCCGCGCGGACAACGATCGTCGCCCAGCAGCACCAGCGCCAGTCGCTGCGCAACGACATCGACGGCGAGACCCGCGACACCGCGCTGCTGGTCGGCGCCGGGCTGATTGCCGGCCTGACCGGCGCCGCGCTGCTGTTCAGCGGCCTGATCTCCTCGATGCGGCGCCCGCTCGAGGAGCTGGTCGAGGCGTCCGGGCGCCTCGCTGCCGGCGACCTCGAGACGCGGGTCAAAATCGGCGGGCTCTCGGAGACCGCGGCCCTTGGCGCCGCCTTCAACGAGATGGCCGCCGAGCTGCAGCGCCGGGCCGGCGAGCGCGACCAGCTGGAAACGATGAAGGACGAGTTCGTGCTCACCGCTTCGCACGAGCTGCGCAGCCCGCTGACCTCGGTGCAGGGGTTCGCCGAGCTGCTGATGCTGGAGCGCGACAAGCTCAGCCCCAAGCAGGCCGACACGGTCGAGATCATCCTCGACAACACCCGCCACCTGGTGCGCCTGCTCAATGACCTGCTCGACCTCGCCCGCAGCGACGCCGGCCGGCTGACGATCAAACCGGCGCCCACCGGCGTGGCGCCGCTGGTCGAGGATGCGGTGCGGACGATGCGAAGCCAGACCGAAGCCGCCCGCCAGGCGCTGCACAGCGAGATCGAGGGGGATCTGCCCGAGGTCAACGTCGATCGCGACCGGATCCGCCAAGTACTGGTGAATCTCCTGACCAATGCCCACGAGTACAGTCCGGAAGGCGCGACGATCGAAGTGACGGCCGTGCGCCACAACGCCGCAATTGAGATCGCGGTCAGCGATGACGGCCCAGGAATGGCAGAGGACCAGTTGGAGCACATATTCGAGCGCTTTACCCGCGGCGACGCGGGCTTGACGCAGCATGTCGGCGGCACCGGCCTCGGTCTGGCGATCTCGAAGTCGCTGGTCGAGCTGCACGGCGGCACGATCGGGGCCAACTCGGCCCCCGGGCACGGCTCGACCTTCCGCGTCCTGCTCCCCGCCGGGCAGACGGCGGCGCCGGGTGAGCCCGAGCGGGTAGGGGCATAGACACGATGCCGAGCCGAGTGCTGATCGCCGATGACTCCGAGACGATCCTGCTGCTGATGCGGACGCGACTTGAGATGGAGGGCTACGAGGTGGTGACCGCCGCCGATGGCGTCGAGGTGATCGAGCTGATGCAGCGCCCCGGGGAGCCGGCGCCGGACATCCTCCTGCTCGACGCGATGATGCCGCGCAAGTCCGGCATCGACGCCCTGCGCGAGCTGCGCGCCGCCGGGGTCCAGACGCCGGTCCTGATAGTCAGCGCCCACCAAGACGAAATGGACGCCGGCGCCGCCACCGACGTCGAGGTCAGCGGCTACATCACCAAGCCGATCGACTTCGACCGGTTGTTCGCCTGTATTGCGGAATTGACCGGGCCCGGTCCCGCGACGTAGCGGGACCGGAACCCGGCGCGAAAGGGACTAGCCGATGGCTTTCACCGCGGTGCAGATGGCTGTGACCGTCATTGAGATGCCGGGTTCGCCGGCCACCCCAGTAGCTGTCCAGCCAGTGCGCGTCGCACTTGGGCCGCTGTCGTTGACGTAAGCGAAGAGCTCGTTGCTCACAGTGGCGCCGCCGCCGATTACGTAGGTCCCAGCCGGGCAGTTAGCCGCGCCTGGCGTTCCGGCCGGAGATGTATCCGAGATCGTCACCGTGGCGGCCGCGTACTGAACGCTCGCAAGGTTGCTCGCGCTCACACCGGTGAGAGTGCTCTGGTTGATCTGGGTCGCTCCCAGCGAACCGGCTTTTATCTGGGTGCCAGTGAGCGAACCCGGCTTGATCTGATTACCCGTCAGGCTCTTCGGCTTGATCCGGTTGCCCGGAACCGAACCCGATTTGATCTGGGTGCCGCTGATCTTGCCGGCGGCGTAGACCGAACCGCCGAGGGCAACGAAGAGAGCGATAAAAGCAACCACATTGGAGAAGGTGAGCACCTTCTTGACTTGAGTCATTTGATCTCCCTGAGAGTGAGACACGGACAATTGCCGGGCGCACCCTATTGACTTCTTAGTTCGCTCGGAGAGTGTTGATTAGCCGCGGATCGAGAGCGGTACTAGCTCTTCGCAATCTCGAGGCGGATCTCTTTGCCTTTGACCTTCGTGCCGTCGAGGTACTCGACGGTCTGCTCGGCCTTGTCGGGGTCGACCTGAACGAAGGAGAAGCGGTGCAGGACGTTGATCTCGTGAATTGCCTCCTCGGGGAGGACGGCGCCCTCGCGCAGGGCCCAGCGCAGGTCCTCCTCGGTGATGCCGCTGCGCTCGCCGCGGTTGATGAAGAGCTTGACCGGGCCGTTTGACCGATCGACCTTCGGCGCCTCGCGCTCGGGCTCCTCGACCTCATCGGGCTCGGCGCCGTTGTCTTCGCCCTTTGGGGGCTCGGGCGGCGCGCTCGGCTCGGAGACGGGCTTGCTGCGCTCGCGGCGCCGCGGTCGCGGCGCGTGCTCGAGCCGCTCCTCAGGCGTTTCCCACTCGCCGATCGTCGTCTTGACATCGCGCTCGATGCGGCCGATCTCCTCGCGCTGCGCCGGCGTGACGAAGGTGATCGCGCGGCCGGTGCGGCCGACCCGGCCGGTGCGGCCGATGCGGTGCACGTAGACCTCCGAGGAGGCGGGAACGTCGAAGTTGATCACGTGGGTGACGTGCTCGATGTCGAGGCCGCGGGCGGCGATGTCGGTCGCCACCAGCAGCCGCACCCGGTGGTCCTTGAAGGCGATCATCACGCCGTCGCGCGAGCCCTGGCTCATGTCGCCGTGCAGGGCCTTGACGTCGAGGCCTTTGTTCTTCAGCGTCTTCTCGAGCCGGTCGGCGCCGATCTTGGTGCGGCAGAAGATGATCGCCTGCTCGGGTTCCTCGATCTTCAGCAGCTCGACCAGCTTCGCCGCCTTCTCTTTGGCGCCGACCTCGACGAAGGCCTGGGCGATCGCGTCGACGGTCAGCGTCTTCGGCGTGATCGAGATAGTCGTCGGGTCATACATGTAGCTCTCGGCGAGGCGTTTGACCGGCGGCGGCATCGTCGCCGAGAAGAGCGCCGTCTGGCGCCCACTGGGACACATCCGCAGGATCTTCTCGACGTCCTCGATGAAGCCGAGGTCGAGCATCTCATCGGCCTCGTCCAAGACGATGTAGCGAGCCGCGGTGAGGACCAGCGAGCGGCGGCTCATCAAGTCCATCATTCGGCCGACGGTGGCGACGACGACGTGGGCGCCGCCGCGCAGCTGGGCCTGCTGGGATTTGATCGGGGCGCCGCCGAAGACGGCGACGATCTCGACGTCGAGGTGCTCGGCGTAGGAGCGCAGCGCCTGCGTCACCTGGATGCAGAGCTCGCGGGTCGGGGTGAGGACGACCGCCTGTACCTCGTCGTTGTCGGGATCGAGATACTGCAGCAGGGGCAGGCCGAAGGCCGCCGTCTTGCCGGTGCCGGTCTGCGCCTGGCCGATCACGTCGTGGCCGCCGAGCAGCTCGGGGATCGCCTGATCCTGGATCGGCGTCGGCTCGTCGAAGCCGAGCTCGTCAAGGGCCTGCTGAATCTGCGGCGAGAGGCCGAGCTCTTTGAAGGAGATCACTTCGACGGATCCAGAAGAAGCTTGCCGCTGCTGCGGCGAGCGATCAGGTCTTCGTGGGCGCGGGCCGCTTCGCTCAGCGGGTAGACGTCGCCGACCGTGACCTCGAGCTCACCCTTGGCAACGATGCCGAGCAGCTCGCCGATCATCGGCACGGCCAGGTCCTGGCGGGCGAGCAGGTGGATGAGCCAGAAGCCGATCACCGACTTCGAGCCGCGCAGCAGGGCCGCGGTGGAGATGTCGCGCTGTTCGCGCGAGGCGATTCCGAAGACGACCATCCGGCCCAGCGGGGCGAGGATCCCAAGCTCCTCGTCGAAGGCCTTGCCGCCGCTCATATGGAGGACGGCGTCGACGCGCTCGCCGCCGTTGGCCTCGCGGATCGCCGCGCCGAGGTCATCGGCGCGCGAGTCGACCGTGGCGTCGGCGCCAAGCCGCTCGACCAACGCCCGCTTCTCCTCACTTGATGCAAGTCCGATCACCTTGGCGCCCGCCCGCTTACCGAGTTGCACCGCCATCGAGCCCGTGCCCCCGGCGGCGGCCTCGACCACCAGGGTCTCCCCCGGCTCGATCCGCGCGCAGCGCTGGACCAGGGCCATCGCGGTCAGGCCCTGCAACAGCAGCCCCGCCGCCTGGTCGTCATCGACCTCGTCGGGCAGAGGGACCAACAGCGACTCGGGCACGACGACCTTCTCCGCGTAGCCACCGCTGCCCAGCAGGGCGGCAACGCGCCGTCCGTCGGCCGTTCGCCCGCTGATCTCCGCCCCGGGAATCAGCGGCAGGGACTGCTCGGCCAGGTAGTCGTTGCGGGTCGCGTGAGTGTCGGCAAAGTTGATCCCGCTACGCGCGACATCAACGACAACCATGCCCTCGCCGGCTTCTGGATCATCAACCTCAACGTGCCGAAGCACCTCAGGGCCGCCGAACTCTTCAATCTGAATCGCCTTCACGGCGGCGAACCATAGTCGCCCCGGGCTTGGGGGCCGGGGGTGCCTTGACGGGTGCCTCGCGAAGCGGCCCCCGGCAAGGTGATTCTCAGCCGCGAAGCGGCTCCATCATCGTGAGCGAAGCGAACATAGGCACCCGTCAAGGCACCCCCGGCCCCCGATACCCTGCCGCCAATGTCCCTAACGGTCGTCGGATCAATCGCTTTTGACTCGGTCAAGACCCCCTTTGGGGAGCGAGACCGCATGCTCGGCGGCGCCGCCGTGCACTTCTCTCTAGCGGCCAGCTTCTTCACCGAGGTCCGCCCCGTCGGCCCGGTCGGCGAGGACTTCGGCCAGGCCGAGTTCGAGGTGCTGGAGCGCCGCGGCGTGCTCACCGACGACATCGAGCGGGTCGCCGGCGGTGAGTCCTTCTTCTGGCGCGGCCGCTACGAGTACGACCTCAACGTCGCCCACACCGAGGACACCCAGCTCGGCGTCTTCGGCGAGTTCGAGCCGAAGCTCTCCGCTGCCTCGCAGGAGGCTGACATGCTTTTCCTCGCCAACATCCAGCCCGACTTGCAGCGCCAAGTCCGCGCCCAGTGCGGCTCGGCCCGCTTCTCCGCCCTCGACTCGATGAACCTTTGGATCGAGACCGCCAAGGACTCGCTGCTGGCTGCTATCGGCGAGGTCGACTGCGTGATCCTCAACGACGCCGAGATCCGCCAGCTGACCGGCGAGGGCAACCTCGCCCGCGCCGCCCGCGCCCTGATGGCGCACGGCCCGCGCGCGGTCGTCGCCAAGCAGGGCGAGTACGGCGCCGCGCTCTTTACCGAGGACAGCTTCTTCGCCCTGCCGGGCTTCCCGCTCGAGGACGTGCGCGACCCGACCGGTGCCGGCGACAGCTTCGCCGGCGGCTTCGTCGGCTACCTCGACGGCCACGACGGCGATCTCGACGAGGCCTGCCTGCGACGGGCGATGGGCTACGGCACCGTGCTCGCCTCCTTCAACGTCGAGCAGTTCGGCACCGAGCGCGTCTCCGCGCTGACCCGCGAGGAGATCGACGAGCGCTTCGCGGCACTGCACGCGATGACCCGTTTCGAGCCCCTCCCCGTCTCTTAACAGCCGACGCTCACAAGCTGACAGAATGAGCGCCGGCATGGCCTCCGAGACCCTCTCAGTCACCGACAACCGCACCGGCAAGACCTACGAGCTGCCGATCAGCGACGGCACCGTGCGGGCGATGGACCTGCGCCAGATCAAGGTCGACGAGGATGAATTCGGAATGATGGCCTACGACCCGGCCTTCACCAACACCGCCGCCTGCCGCTCGGCGATCACCTACATCGACGGCGAGGCGGGCGTCCTCGAACACCGTGGCTACTCGATCGAGCAGCTCTGCGAGAAATCGACCTTCCTCGAGGTCGCCTACCTGCTGATCTTCGGCGAGCTGCCGACCGGCCCGCAGCTCGACCGCTGGGTCTTCGACATCACCCACCACACCTTCGTCCACGAGGACCTCAAGCAGTTCTTCGAGGGCTTCCGCTACGACGCCCACCCGATGGGGATGCTGCTGGCGGGCGTCGGCGCGCTCTCCACCTTCTATCCGGACGCGAAGCACATCGACGACCCCGAAGAGCGCTACATGGCCGCGGTGCGATTGATCGCCAAGGTGCCGACGCTGGCCGCCTTCTCCTACCGCCACAACATGGGGCTGCCCTACGTCTACCCCGACAACGACCTCAACTTCGCCGAGAACTTCCTCTCGATGATGTTCAAGAAGACGGAAGCGAAGCACGTGCCGAAGGAAAGCCTCTCGAAGGCGCTCGACGTGCTCTTCATCCTCCACGCCGACCACGAACAGAACTGCTCGACCAGCGCCGTGCGCGGCGTCGGCTCCTCAGACGTCGACCCCTACTCGGCGGTGGCGGCCGGCGTGGCCGCGCTTTACGGGCCCCTGCACGGCGGCGCCAACGAGGCGGTGCTGCGGATGCTGCGGGAGATCGACTCGGTCGACAACATCCCCGGCTTCCTCGAGAAGGTGAAGGCGCGCGAGGCGAAGCTGATGGGCTTCGGCCACCGCGTCTACAAGAACTACGACCCGCGCGCCCGGATCATCCAGCAGCACATGGATGAGATCTTCGAGGCGACCGAGTACAACCCGCTGATCGAGATCGCCCAGGAGCTGGAGAAGCGGGCGCTCGACGACGAGTACTTCACCTCGCGCAAGCTCTACCCCAACGTCGACTTCTACTCCGGGATCATCTACGAGGCGCTGGGCGTCCCGAACGAGATGTTCACGGTGATCTTTGCCCTCCCCCGCACGGCCGGCTGGGTCGCGCAGTGGATGGAGATGAACGACGACCCCGAGCAGAAGATCTCGCGGCCGCGGCAGATCTACACCGGTGAGCGCCAGCGCGACTACGTGGCAATCGGGGATCGCGAGGGGCCGGAAAAGATCGTCGGGCCGCCGGCGCGGCGCCCGAAGCGCCCCCGCCGCGGCGCCTAGCTCGTCTCGATCCGCCCGTGTCGCGCTGGAAGCTGACCGTGCGGCACGGATCGGATGTGGATCACCTGGGGTTCGAGGATCTCGGGGAGGCCGTGGCCGCGATGCGGGCTCGAGCGCTGGAGATCCGCGCCGAGGGGCCCGCGAAGGGGATTCCTCGCTGCGGGACTTTGGGCCTGAGGAGCAGGTTCATGCCCGTTTGCAGTTGAGCGGGAAGGGTTGGCTGCGCAAGCCCGTTGCGGGGGTGGACGTGCGAGGGGACGGGACGTTTATGCCGTTTCGGGGCAGTGTGCGGCGCGAAGAGCTGGATCCGACTCACCACGAGACGCCGTTCGATCTCGTACGGGAGACTCTGGAGTAGAGGTGTGGCGACTTTCCCCGTCATATACACGGGTAACTCGCCACACCCCCCCACCAATGACCGAGACTGAGATACCCAAGGGCAGCTACGCGGCCGGGCGCCGAGTGAAGCTGCCGGCCGGGGCGGAAGCGCCGTACGCCGTCTTCATCAACGGGGTCGACCAGCGCGAGGGCTCCGACTACGAGGTGCGCAAGGGCGAGATCGTCTTCAGCCGCCAAATCGTCAAGGAGAAGGTCGGCACCGGGCGCTGGCTGGCGATGTACCTGGGCCTCTTCGGCACCTACCGCAAGGACGAGACAGTCGACCTCCAGTTCCAGCGCAGCGGCAAGGTCGAGTTGATCTCCGACCTGGCCGTCCTGCCCGACTGACCCCACGTATCCTGGCCCGATGGAGATCGGCTTCCTCATGCTCGCTGACCACAGCGAGGCCGTAAACGGCAAGCTCTACATGGTCGGTGGCGGCTGGAACGTCCTCCGCCTGCCCGAGCTGCCGCACGAGTGGAGCTTCCACATCGCCCTCGGCCTCGACGTCGCCTGGGACGAGACCAATCAACCGCACAACCTCCAGGTCGCCATCCACGACCCCGACGGCATCGAGCTCGGCGAGGGCCTGGCGGCCGACTTCGAGACCGGTCGCCCCCCCGGCATGCCGGCCGGTCAAGACCAGCGCCTGGTGATGTCGATCGGCACCACCGCCACCTTCACCAGCTCCGGCCCCCACGCCGCCGTCGTCCAGGTCAACGGCGAGGAGGTCGGCCGCGCCCGCTTCTACCTGACCGAAGCGCCGCAGGAGCCGCCCGCGGCAAGCATGTAGCGGGCTCTAGTTGAAAACGTAGAGCAGCAGGAAGGCGATCGCGGCGAAGCTCGCTGCGCCGGCGATCAAGGGCTTGTCGTCGACGACGATCGCGGCGGTGGAGCGGTCGTCGGCGCGATCGTAGATCAAGTAGAGGTAGCGGAAGACGCAGTAGAGCACCGAGGGGATCGTCCACATCATCTCGTTGCCGATCAGGGGCGAGTTGACAGCGTAGATCGAGTAGCTGATCACGGTGCCGGTGGTGACCATCGCGACCATCTGATCGAGGAAGGGCAGCGAGTAATGCTCGAGCACAGGGCGGCTGCTGGTCCCCTCGTGCAGCTCGGAGACCGCCTCCTGGCGGCGCTTGGTGACGCCGAGGAAGAGGGCGAACATGCCGGTGCAGAGCAGCAGCCATTCCGAGGCGTGGGCGTCGACGGCGACCGCACCGGCGGCGACGCGGAGGATGAAGAGCCCCGCCAGGGTCATCACATCGACGATCACGATCTGCTTGAGGCCGAGGCTGTAGGCCATCTGGGCGACGCCGTAGCCGACCACCATCAAACCGACTTCCCAGTTGACCGTGGCGAAGGCGATCGCGATCGCGACGATCGCCAGCCCCGGTGCGATCGCCTTCGCGGTCCCCTCCGAGAGCTCGCGCGCCGCCAGCGGCCGGTAGCGCTTCTTCGGGTGCTTGCGGTCGAGCTCGACGTCGATCAGGTCGTTGACGTAGTAGCCGGCGCTGGAGATCAGGCAGAAGGCGACGAAGGTGAGGAACGCCTCCAGCACGTCGTGGGACTGGTTGAACTTGCCGGAGAAGAGCAGGCCGGCGAAGACGAAGACGTTCTTGATCCACTCCTGCGGCCGCCCGGTCTTGATCGCAGCCCGCAACGGTGAACGGCTGGGCACCACGGGTTCATCCATAGTGGCGTCGGCCTTCCCGGCAGCGGCCGGGACCGTCGGCTGTTCCGAAGTAATGGTTTCCATGGGGCGATGCCGGTGGGCGAGGCGCGACCCAAGCGGCAAGGGAGATTCAGTCGCGACAGGGTACCGCTGCGCGCCGTCAGCACACCGCATCCGACATTGACCCAGCCCAGTGTGGTCAACGTCGGATGCGCTGGGATCGGCTATGGATCGATCAAGACGCCGGGGTTGAGCATCGCGGCCGGGTCCAGCTCGGCCTTCGCCGCTCGCAATGCCGCCGCGAACGGCGCCGGCCGCTGGCGGTCATACCAGGGGCGGTGGTCGCGGCCGACGGCGTGGTGGTGAGTGATCGTGCCGCCGCCTTCGATCACGGCCTCCGCGGCGGCGGCCTTGATCTCGTCCCACTGCTCGACCTCGCCACCGCGGACCGCCGGTGCGATCACGGTGAAGTAGGGCGCCGGGCCATCGGGGTAGACGTGGGTAAAGCGGCAGCTGACCCGGGGCGCTCCCGCACCCTCGGCGGGCGCGCCGCAGACCTCGGCAACCTTGGCCCGCACCGCCGCCATCGTGGTGGCGTGGAAGTCCTCGAAGCGATCCCAGGTGATCGCCGTCTCGAAGGTCTCGCTGAGCACGCCGCAGGCAACAAACGTGTCGCGCAAATAAGGCGCCAAGAGAAACGCCCCCCGCCAAGCCCCAACCGCGTCCCCAGAACCATCGCCGACGGGCCTCAAACGTCCACTATTTGGACGTTTGAGGCCCGTCGGCGGGCTGTTGGGGGTGCCGGCGTGGGATTGGGCTATGTCCAGGGCCAATCGCATCTGCTCGTCGACCGGGAGGTGCGGGGACTCGAAGCCGAGCACCATCAGGCTCTTCTCGCCGGAGCCTGCGCCGGTGGTCCCCGCCTCCATCGCGTCGAGCAGGCGGCAGTTCGCCGGGTTCAGGCCCGACTGCGCGATCTCGCGCACCGCCGCGGCGGCGGTGAGGAAATCATCGAACTCGACTCCGCAGGAGGCCTTGAACTCGGGCCGCGGGCGCACCCTCACCCAGGCGTCGGCGATCACGCCGAGGATGCCCTCGGAGCCGACCAGGGCGCGGTCCGGCGAGGGGCCGGCGCCCGATCCTGGCAAGCGCCGGCTCTCCCAGGTCCCGCGCGGCGTGATCGCCCGCACCGACTCGACCAAGTCGTCGATGTGGGTGTAGAGCGTCGCGAAGTGCCCGCCGGCCCGGGTCGCGACCCAGCCTCCCAGGGTCGCGTACTCGAAGCTCTGCGGGAAGTGCCGCAGGGTCAGCCCGTGCTCGCGCAGCTGGTCCTCCAGCCCGGGCCCGGTGGCCCCGGCCTGGATCCGCGCCGCCAGCGACTCCGCATCGACCTCCAGCACCCGATCCAATCGCCGTAGGTCGAGCGAGACCACCGGCCGCTCGCCCAGCCGCGCCTCGATCCCGCCGACCACGCTGGTTCCACCGCCGAACGGAATGACGGCAGCCCCCTCGGCCTCAGACCAGGAGAGCACCGTCTCGATCTCCGACTCGTCCTTGGGAAAGGCGACGAGATCGGGTGGGTTCTCGAATTCGCCGCGGAACCCCCGCACCACGTCGCGGTAGGCCTTGCCCAGTGCATGCGCGACGCGCTCGTAGTGATCGTCGCTGAAGAGGTCTCCCAACGAGCCGGGTGCCTTCAACCGCGGCGCCCGTAGCTCCACCGCCTCGAGCGGCACCGGCTCCTCGATCTCCCCGCCAAAGCCAAACCGCTCCCTAATCCCGGCCGCGGCCTGCTCGAGCACAACCGTCGAGGGCGCCTGGTCCTCGTACCCCCAGCCCCAGTGCTTGAGCCGACGCTCAGCCATCGGCGGCCTGAGTCAGCGCGCGCTCCCGCATCAGCAGGAACAGGGGCAGGCCAAAGCAGAGGCCGACCAGAAACGTGGCCGGAAAGCAGACCCACCACCACTTGATCTTGGCCCTCGGGCCCTCGACGGCAGCCCAGACGAAGAAGGCGAGAGCGGCGATGGTGAGGTCAAGCAGCAGCTGCGTCGACGGCGTGCTCGCGGTCCACAGCGAGAAGTAGCCGCTGATATCGAAGCCCTCGTTGACGAAGAAAATTGCAAGGCAGACGTTCGGCACGACGAACCCGAGGACGGTGAGAACCAGCAGCAGGCGCTCCTTCATGGAGGCAGCCTAAGCGCGCAGCGGGTGACCGCGCTACCTACCGTCGCCTACCAGTGCACGCCTTTCATCAGGTGCGCGAAGGCAACGGCCTCGGTCGAGGGCGCTTTGTCCGGTGCCTCCTCCCCCTTGCCCTTGGCCGCTTGGGACTCGGGGAACAGCCTGTAAGCCTGGTTGAGGATCCGGTCGCTCGCCTTCGGCGCCACCGCGTAGAGCAGCTCGCCGAAGGTGCCGAGCCGGGTCGCCACCTTCTTCGGCTGGCCGATCATCGCGCCGGCGATCATCTCCGCCGCCTCCTCCGGTGAGATCGCCGGGAAGACGTCGTACATCCGCGTCGGCGCGATCATCGGCGTGCGCACCAGCGGCATGTGGATCGTGGTGATGTGGACACCGTCGTCGACCACCTCGGAGGCGATCACGCGGCTGAAGGCATCGAGCGCCGCCTTCGAGCCGACGTAGGCCGAGAAGCGCGGTGGGTTGGTCTGGGTGCCGATCGAGCTGATGTTGATGATGTGGCCCGACTTGCGCGCCCGCATCGAGGGCAGCAGGGCGAGGATCAAGCGCACCGCGCCGAGGTAGTTGAGTTGGATCGTCCGCTCGTAGTCGTGGAAGCGGTCGTAGGCGAGGCCGATCGAGCGGCGGATCGAGCGGCCGGCGTTGTTGACGAGGATGTCGACCTGCCCGTGGTAGGCGAGGACCTCCTCGGCCATCCGCTCGATGTCCTCGATGTCGGCCATGTCGCAGCGGTGGATGTGGGCGACGCCGCCGGAGGACTCGATCTCCTGCTTGGTCTCTTCCAGCTTCTCAAGCGAGCGCGCGACCAGCAGCACGGTTGCGCCGGCGTCGGCGGCCTTGACCGCCGCCGCCTTGCCGATCCCCGACGAAGCGCCGGTGATCAGCACGACCTTGCCCCGCACCGCGGCGCTCAGCGAGCGGTCCTTGAAGAGATCGGGGTCGAGGGTGCGCTCCCAGTAGTCCCAGACGCGGTCGGCGTAGGACTCCAGCGGCGGCACCGAGATCCCCGAGCCCTTCAGCGCCGCCTGCGCGTTGCTCGAGTCGAAGCGGGTCGGGTAGTTGACGTAGCTGAGCATGCTCGACGGGATGCCCAGCTGCCCCAGTCCCGCTTTCATCGCTCGCCGCGCCGGCGGGAAGAAGCGCAGTCCGGTCCGCACCAGCGCGGTCGCCGGGTCGGTGACGTCGGAGTCGAGCCGCAGCGCCGCCTGCGGCGCGTCGGCGGCGCGGGCGAAGAGGTTGATCACCTCGCCAGCGCTCTTCGGCGCCGGATCGGTGAGCGAGAAGGTCTGGCCGTCGAGGTCCGGCTGGTGGGCGATGTGATCGATCGCGTCGCTGACGAAGTCGACCGGGACGATGTTGATCTCGCCGCCTTCGATGCCGACGGCGGGCAGCCAGCTCGGCAGCACCCGCCGCGCCTGCTGCAGCAGCTTGAAGAAGTAATAGGGGCCGTCGACCTTGTCGATCTCCCCCGTGCGCGAGTCGCCGACGACGATCCCCGGCCGGTAGACCCGCCACGGCCGCGGGCACTCCTCGCGCACGACCCGCTCGGACTCGTGCTTGGTGCGGAAGTAGGGATGGGTGTCGAGTTTCTGCGCCTCCTCGAACATGTCCTCGCGCCATTCGCCCTTGTAGAGGCCGGCGGCGGCGATCGAGCTGACCTGGTGAAAGCAGCCGGCCTCGATCGCGCCGGCGAGTTCGACCGCGTGGCGGGTGCCCTCGACGTTGGCGATCTCCTGCGCTTCGGAGCCAGCGGTCATGTCGTAGATCGCGGCCAGGTGGAAGAAGTGGTCGACCTCGCCGCGCAGGGTGAGCAGGTCCTCCTCGGAGACCCCCAGGCCGGGCATCGAGAGGTCGCCGGCGATCGGCACGACCCGCGCTCCGTCCGGTCCCCAGGCGGTTCGCAGCTCCTCCAAACGCCCCCGTGAGCCCGCCCGAACGAGGGCGTAGACAGTGCCCTCACGCTGCAAGAGCCGCTTCACGAGGTTGCGGCCGATGAAGCCGGTGGCGCCGGTGACGAAGTAGTTCATCGCTCTTTCATACACTCATTCCAAGAATGGCGCAAACGGCGACCGTGCAGATCCAGATGCCCGAGATGGGCGAGTCGGTCACCGAGGGGATCGTGCTCGAGTGGCACGTCGCCGAGGGGGACTTCGTCAACGAGGGCGACACCGTGGTCGAGGTGTCTACTGACAAGGTCGATGCCGAGGTGCCGGCGCCTGCGGATGGCGTCATTACAAAGCTGCTGGTGTCGGTCGACGATGAGGTGCCGGTTGGGGCTCCGTTGGCTGAGATGGAACCTGGTGAGGGGACTTCCGAGGGCTCTAACGGATCGGCTGCGGGTCCTGTCCCAGATGATGGGGGGGCGCTGCGGGCGGGGGCGTCCTCGACCCCCCCATCATCTGCGCCACCCGCAGGTGGAACCGCTGGAACTGCCGGGGCCCCCAACGGTGGCGACGGAGTTCGGGCGACTCCTGTTGCCCGACGGATTGCTGAGGCTAATGGCGTCGACCTTGGCTCGGTTGCTGGTTCGGGACCGGGGGCGAAGGTGACTAAAGAGGATGTGCTGGCCGCTGGTAATGGGGCCGGACCGGCCGCTGCGGGTGAGGAGAAGGCGCTGCGCGGGCCTGCGGCGACGCTTGCTCAGTTGATGGATGAGAGTCGGGAAGTTCCTACGGCTACTTCATTCCGGACCGTGGCGGTGGACACGCTTGATGCGAAGCGGAAGGCTCTTAATGGGCTGCTCAAAGAGCGGGGGATGAAGGTCTCCTTTACTCATTTGGTCGCTTGGGCGATCGTGCAGGCCGCCAAGGAGCATCCGGTTATGACTCGGGTCTTTGAGCGTAAAGACGGGAAACCGTTTGCGGTTGAGAACGGGCCGGTCAACCTGGGCATTGCCGTCGACGTCGAGCGTAAAGACGGGTCGCACAGCCTGATGGTGCCGGCGATCAAGGGCTCTCAAGGGCTCGACTTCGCCGCCTTCCACAGCTACTACGAGGACCTGATCACGAAGACGCGGGAGAGCAAGCTCACCGCTGATGACTTCCAGGGCACCAACATCTCGCTGACCAACCCGGGTGGGATCGGCACCGTTGCCTCGGTGCCCCGCCTGATGAGCGGGCAGAGCGCGATCATCGCCACCGGCGCGATCGCCTACCCGCCGGAGTGGAAGCACGCCTCGCCGGAGCGGCTGCGCCAGCTCGGCGTCTCGAAGACGATGATGCTGACCTCGACCTACGACCACCGGGTGATCCAGGGGGCCGAGTCGGGCGCCTTCCTGCGCAGCATCGAGCTGCTGCTGCAGGGCGAAAATGACTTCTACGAGGGCGTGGCCGCCGACCTCGGCCTCGACTCGGCGACGATCTCCTCCGCCCACCCCGCCTCGGCCTCTGCACCACCCCTCGGCGCCCCGACCTCGGCGACTACCGAGCACACCGTCACCACGACGCAGCCCGACGAGGAGCTGCTGCAGGCGGTGCAGGCCGCCACCTCGCTGCTCAAGGGCTACCGCACCCACGGTCACCTGGCGGCCCGCCTCGACCCGCTCGGCCGCGAGCCCAAGGGCGACCCGGCGATCCAGCCCGAGAGCCTCAACCTGACCCCGGAGCTGATGGCGCGGGTGCCGGCCTCGATCCTGCGCATCGGCGTCCCCGGCGAGACCCTGCTGGAGGCGCTGCCCCGCATGCGCGAGGCCTACTGCGGCACGATCGCCTACCAGTTCGAGCACCTCTCCTCGCACCAGCAGCGCACCTGGCTGCGCGAGATGGTCGAGACCGGCGCCCACCGCCAGCCGCTCGCCGAGGACGAGAAACGCCGCCTGCTGATGCGGCTGATCGACGTCTTCCAGTTCGAGCGCTTCATCGAGAAGGCCTACCTGGGCCAGAAGATCTTCACGATCGAGGGGCTCGACGTGGTCGTGCCGATGCTCGACGAGCTGGTCACCCTCGCCCACCGCAGCGAGGCCGAGGAGGTCGTCTTCGGCATGGCCCACCGCGGCCGGCTGGCGGTCCTCGCCCACAACCTCGGCCGCTCGGTCGAGTCGATCCTGGCCGAGTTCGAGGGCTCCAAGCAGATCGACGCGGTCAAGGCCGTCGCCGGGATCCCGCACGGCGGCACCGGCGACGTCAAGTACCACTACGGCCACCAGGGCATCTATGAGACCAGCGAGGGCGAGAAGATCGCCGTCCGCCTCTACCCCAACCCGAGCCACCTCGAGTTCGTCAACCCGGTGGTCGAGGGCGCCACGCGCTTCATCCAGTCCGACTTCGAGGGCCCGCGGATCGAGCACGAACCGAAGCGCGCGGTGCCGGTCCTGCTGCACGGCGACGCCGCCTTCCCTGGCCAGGGCGTGGTCGCCGAGACGCTCAACCTGCAGTCGCTGAAGGGCTACACGACCGGCGGCACGATCCACGTGATCCAGAACAACCAGGTCGGCTTCACCACCGACCCCGAGGACGCCCGCTCGACCCCCTACGCCGCCGACATGGCGAAGGGCTTCAACGTGCCGATCGTCCACGTCAACGCCGACGACGTCGAGGCCTGCTCCGCGGCGGTGCGCCTGGCGATGGCCTACCGCGAGCGCTGGGGCCGCGACATCGTCATCGACGTGATCGGCTACCGCCGCTACGGCCACAACGAGACCGACGAGCCCGCCTACACGCAGCCTCAGATCGCCGCCAAGATCAAGGCCCACCCGCCGGTCTCCGAGATCTACGCCGAGAAGCTGATCGAGGAGGGCGACGATCGGCCGCGAGGAGGTCGACGCCGCCGCCAAGCAGCGCCACGACGAGATGTCGGCCTCGCTGAAGGACCTGCGCCACAAGATGGAGCTGGGCGATTACGAGGACCCGACGGTGACGACGACCAGCACCGGCGAGCTCGATCGCAGCGCCAGCCCCCCGGTCGACACCGCGGTGCCGATCGAGAAGCTGCGCGAGCTAAACCAGGCGCTGATCGAGGTCCCGGAGAGCTTCACGATCCACCGCAAGCTGCGCAAACCCCTGGGCAAGCGGATCGACACGCTGGAGAAGGGCGGGATCGAATTCGGCCACGCCGAGGCGCTCGCCTTCGCCTCGCTGCTGACCGAGGGCGTCCACATCCGCCTCACCGGGCAGGACACCGAGCGCGGCACCTTCTCCCACCGCCACCTCGTCCTCCACGACGAGAACACCGGCCTCGAGTACACCCCGATGCAGAACCTCGACGACGCCAGCGCCCCCTTCGAGCTCTTCAACAGCCCGCTCTCGGAGACCGCCTGCCTCGGCTTCGAGTACGGCTACTCGGCGGCGATGCCCAACGCCTTGGTCCTCTGGGAGGCCCAGTACGGCGACTTCGCCAACGCCGGCCAGGTGATCATCGACAGCTTCATCGTCTCCGGCGAGGCCAAGTGGGGGCAGACCAGCCGCCTCACCCTGCTGCTGCCGCACGGCTACGAGGGCTCCGGTCCCGAGCACTCCAGCGCCCGCATCGAGCGCTTCCTCGCCCTCGCCGCCGAGGGCAACATCCGCATCGCCAACCCGACCACGGCGGCGCAGTACTTCCACCTGCTGCGCCGCCAGGCGCTGATCCGCAAGCCGCGGCCGCTGATCGTCTTCACCCCCAAGGGCCTGCTGCGCCTCGACCGCGCCGCCGCCACCCCGCAGCAGCTGACCGAGGAGCACTTCCACTTCATCCTCGACGACCCGACCGCCGCCGAGCGCCGCGAGAAGGTCGAGCGACTCGTCCTCTGCACCGGCAAGGTCTATTACGACATGGACGCCAGCGAGCGACGCGAGAAGGCCGAGAATGTCGCGATTGCCCGGGTCGAGTTGCTCTACCCCTTCGCCAAGCAGCAGCTGACCGAGCTGATTGCCACCTACCCGAACCTGAAGGAAATCACCTGGGTCCAGGAGGAGCCGCGCAACATGGGCTGCTGGAAGGTGATGTCCCGCCGCCTCCCCGACCTGCTCCCCGAGGGAGTGGAGCTCGGCTACATCGGCCGCCCGATTCGCGCCAGCCCCGGCGAGGGTTACTCGGTGGCTCATGCCAGAGAGCAGGAGCGCATCGTTCTGACGGCTCTCACCCCTGGCGCGTAGGCGCGGGGGGTGGCATGGGCAAGACCTGCTAGCTGCGGATCGGGCTGCAAGCTTCCATAGAAGCTCCACTCCGAAAAAGCTCCTGCGAGGTTTGGAGGTCGGGCGGGATGAACGCCTCGTCTTCGAGCTTGGTTGCTCAATCGGGAACGTCTCTCGCGGGGGGTGGCATGGATTTGGGGGACCACCCCCGAGGAGGCGGCGCAGCCGCCCCCGCAGCGGGGTGGTGGTGCCAAATCCATGACAGGACCCGCCGCGCCTGACGCTGGGTATCGTGAAAGTTGTGAGCGCGCTTCCGAAGCCAACTCCCGGGCCGATGTTCACTTGGGTCAAGTGGCTCTCGTGGGTGGAGCTGGGGATTTTCAGTCTGTTGATTCTGTTTTGGCTGATACCCGGGTTCGATACAGAGACAATGGTGTTCGGTTGGGCGCACGGGCTTGGTTTCGTCGCTCTGTGCATAGTCATCTGGGTCGCCTGCGGCAAGCGCCAGGCGCCCTACACATTGCTGGCGGCAACCCTCACACCAGTCGGCCCGGTCGGCAGTGTGATCGGAATTGAGCTGATTGAACGAAAGGGTTGGGGCATTGCGGATTCTCCGCAAAGAGTTGCGGAATCGCCGTAAATCCGCTCAGACAGGCTTGACCCAAAGCGATTGACGCGGTATAGCTAAAGGCTGACTGTTCCTCTGAGCAGTCCCGTTTAGGGGAACGGCCGCGTCGGCATCCCTCCCTGGCTACCGACGCGCAGGTGCAGTGAGGGTCGCGCGGACCCCCCTGCCTCCCGCGGCCCTCACCGCACCGCATTCTGCGGGGGTTAGCCTCTGAGGTTGCGCAGAACGGTTTGCAGGATGCCGCCGTTTTGGAAGTAGGTGACCTCGTTCGGGGTGTCAAGGCGAACGGTTGCCTCGAACTCGACGCCGCCTGCTGTCACGGTGACGTTCTTGGCTTCGCCATCTTCGAGGTCGCCGATGTCGAAGACCTCTTCACCGGTGAGCCCGAGTGACTCGACGTTCTCCCCGGCGGGGAACTGGAGTGGCAGCACGCCCATCCCGATCAGGTTGGAACGGTGGATCCGCTCGAAGCTCTCGGCGATCACGGCGCGGACGCCGAGCAGCTTGGTTCCCTTCGCCGCCCAGTCGCGCGAGGAGCCGGAGCCGTACTCCTTCCCCGCCAGCACGACGAGCGGCACGCCTTCGCCCGCGTAGGCCATCGCCGCCTCGAAGATCGTCGTCTCCTCGCCCTCCGGGAAGCGGCGGGTGAAGCCGCCGGCCCGCTCGACCAGCAGGTTGCGCAGGCGGATGTTGGCAAAGGTGCCGCGGATCATCACCTCGTGGTTGCCACGCCGCGAGCCGTAGGAGTTGAAGTCGCGCGCCTCGACTCCCTGCTCGATCAGCCATTTGCCGGCGGGGCTTTCCTTTTTGATCGCTCCGGCCGGTGAGATGTGATCGGTGGTGATCGAGTCGCCGAGCAGCGCCAGCACCCGCGCCGCTTTGATCGGCTCGACCCCCGGCGCCTCGGCCGGCATCGCCTCGAAGAAGGAGGGCCGGCGCACGTAAGTCGAGTCGGGCCAGGTGTAGCGATCGCCCTCGGGGATCTCGACCGCGTTCCAGGTCTCATCGCCGGAGAAGACCTCGCCGTAGTTGCGGGTGAACATCTCCGAGGCGATCGAGCGGCCTACCAGCTCCTTGATCTCGGCCGCGTCGGGCCAGATCTCGCGCAGGTAGACGGGCTCGCCGTCGCTCCCCTCCCCCAGCGGCTCGTTGATCAGGTCGAGGTCCATGCGCCCGGCAAGGGCGTAGGCGACGACCAGCGGTGGGCTGGCCAAGTAGTTCGCCTTGACGTCCTGGTTGATCCGGCCCTCGAAGTTGCGATTGCCGGAGAGCACCGCGCAGACCGCCAGGTCCTTCTCCTCGACCGCCTTTGAGATCTCCTCCGGCAGCGGCCCCGAGTTGCCGATGCAGGTGGTGCAGCCGTAGCCGACCAGGTTGAACTGCAACTCGTCCAGGTACTTGGTCAGTCCCGCCTTGTCGAGGTAGTCGGTGACGACGGTCGAGCCCGGCGCCAGCGAGGTCTTCACCCAGGGCTTGCGGGTGAGGCCACGTTCGATCGCGTTGCGGGCAAGCAGGCCGGCGCCGACCATCACGCTCGGGTTGGAGGTATTGGTACAGCTGGTGATCGCGGCGATCACGACCCGGCCGTGGTCGAGCTCGAAGCTCGTTCCGTCCTCCAAGGTGACCTCGATCGCGTCCTCGCTGCCCCGCTCGGCGACGGCGACCGCCGGATCGTGGATCGCCGGCCGCGGCCGGCCGCGCTCGTCGTCGTGGTCCTCGGCCGGTGGGTCCGACGCCGGGAAGGACTCTTCCCCCGCCTCATCGATGCCGTTGCCAAGCTGCTCGCCGGCCTCGGGGTCGAACTCCTCCATCGCCTCGAGGAAGGCCTCCTTTGCGTCGGCCAGCGGCACTCGGTCCTGCGGACGCTTCGGCCCGGCGATGCTGGGCACGACGTCGCCGAGGTCCAGCTCGAGCAGGTCGGAGAAGACGGGATCGGGCGTGTCCTTGTCGTGGAACATGCCCTGCTCACGCGCGTAGGCGTCGACCAGCTCGATCGTCTCCGTCGGCCGCCCGGTCAGCTCGAGGTAGCGCAGGGTCTCGGCGTCGACCGGGAAGATCGCGCAGGTCGAGCCGAACTCCGGCGACATGTTGCCGATCGTCGCCCGGTCGGCCAGGCCCAGCGTCGACAGCCCGGGGCCGAAGAACTCGACGAACTTGGAGACGACGCCGCGCTCGCGCAGCATCTCGGTCACGGTGAGGACGAGGTCGGTGGCGGTGGCGCCCTCGGGCAGTTCGCCGCTGAGCTTGAAGCCGACCACCTGCGGCAACAGCATCGAGATCGGCTGGCCCAGCATCGCCGCCTCGGCCTCGATCCCGCCGACGCCCCAGCCGAGCACGCCGAGCCCGTTGACCATCGTCGTGTGCGAGTCGGTGCCGACCAGGGTGTCGGGGTAGGCCTGCAGCGAGCCATCGCGCTCGCGGCTGTAGACGACCTGGGCGATGTGCTCGAGGTTGACCTGGTGGCAGATCCCCGTCGCCGGCGGCACCACGTTGAAGTTGTCGAAGGCCCCCTTGCCCCACTTGAGGAAGGAGTAGCGCTCGCGGTTGCGTTCGAACTCGCGCTCGGCGTTGACGGCGAAGGCGCGGGCGTTGCCGAAGGCGTCGACCTGGACCGAGTGGTCGATCACCAGGTCGACGTCGACCAGCGGGTTGATCGTCTCCGGATCGCCGCCGATCTCCGCCATCGCGTCGCGCATCGCCGCCAGGTCGACCACGGCGGGCACCCCGGTGAAGTCCTGCATCAGGACGCGGGCGGGCTGGAAGGGGATCTCGACGCTGGGCTCGGCCGCGGCGTCCCAACCGGCGATCGCCTCGATCGCGCCAGCGCTGACCGCTACCCCGTCCTCCAACCGCAGCACGTTCTCGAGCAGCACCTTGACCGAGTAAGGCAGGCGGGCGACATCGAAGCGCTCCTGCAGAGCGTCGAGCCGAAAGACCTCATAGGAGCGCCCACCGACCTCGAGGGTCGAACGGGCACCGAAGGAGTTGGAGCTACTCATCGCTCCATCCTAGGAGGGACACGACTTCGGCGTATCCGACATTGACCCCACCCCAGTGTGGTCAATGTCGGAAGGTCGCTAGTACTTGTCCGTCTGCCCTTTGGCGACGTTGGCGGCGGCTTTTTGGCCGGCGTCGCCGCTTGCGATCTTGGTCGAGAGACCCGGGGTCGCGAGGGCGAAGTGGGCGAGGAAGCGCTGCTGGACCGGCGCTACGGAAATCTCCACCTTGTTCTGCTCGATCGCCTTCACGACCGCATCGGCAACTTGCTTGGGCGAACCGGTGCCGAGGCCGGGGATCGGGTCGGCACCCGAGTCGGCGTACATGCCGGCTTCGCGGATCGTCCCCGGAGAGACGATCGAGACGCCGATGCCGACCGGATCGAGATCTGTGCGCAGGCCAAGGGCGAAGCCGCGCAGGCCGAACTTGGTCGCGTTGTAGACGGAGGAGAGCGGAGTCGCCGACTTGCCCGAGAGCGAGGCGATGAAGACCATGTGGCCGGAGCCTTTCTCCAGCATCGCCGTCTCGACCGCGCGGGCGAGGTGCATCGGGGCCTCGAGATTGACGCGCAGCGTGCCCTCGAGGCGCTCGCTGGTGTAGTCGGGCAGGCGCCCGGTCCCGGGCAGGCCGGCGTTGGCGACGAGGACGTCGACGGGACCGGCCTCGGCGGCGAGCTTCTCGGCAGCGCCTGGCTCGGCCAGGTCCGAAGGGATCACGCGGTGGCCATCGCCGGGCAGCTCCGCCGCGAGCGCCTTCAGCGCCTCGGCCTTGCGGCCGCTGAGGATCAGCGTCGCGCCGCGGCCGGCCAGTGCCTTGGCCGTCGCCCGTCCGAGACCTCCAGTGGCCCCAGTCAACAGCGCTGTCCTCCCCGCAAGATCCATCGCAGGGCGCAAGCTACCAGCCTCAGCGTCGAATCAACCCAAAGTGCAGGCGAATCATAAAATATTTGTGTTTCATGAGCATCCGCCCGACGGATCGTCTACACTGCCGCCGTTCCGAATAACCGAAACGCCGAGTCCCGTGCGCCTCATGCGCTACGGGAGCGGGGGAACCACGTTTTCGGGGCTAACTCACCCGCTATGGGTGGGGGCGCAGGCTCCTATAGCGCCAGCCCGACAGCTAACCCCGTAGGCCGACGAAGGAGATCGGTTTGCGCAAGAACAGCAATAAGTTCAAGCTAGGTATAGCGACAGCAGGGGTGTTCGTCGCTCTTATTCTTACCCCCGGTGCAGCCTCGGCAAACTGCGGTGGCGGCGGCGTTTCGCCCGCTGAAACCGACATTTGCACGCCCACCGCGAAAGCACGGCTACTCCCCAACGGGATGTTGATTCCGCCCAAGTCCGCCCCGCTCCAGGTCAAGAACGTGATCGCGGCGGCAAACAAAATCCGCACCAAGCCCTACATCTTCGGTGGCGGCCACGCCCGCTGGTGGGACCGCGGCTATGACTGCTCGGGCTCGGTCAGCTACGCGCTGCACGGCGGCGAATTCCTCGAAAGCCCTCTCCCCTCCGGCCCGATGGAGAGTTGGGGACTTGCCGGCGAAGGCCGCTGGATCACCGTCTACGCCAACGCGGGCCACGCCTACGCCGTGATCGCCGGCGTCCGCTGGGACACCTCCGGCGACGCAAGCGGCACCGGACCCCGCTGGCACGAAGACCTCCGCGACAACGTCGGCTATATAGCCCGCCACCCCGAAGGCTTCTAGTCACGCCTGTGCCTTACTCCGCCCCGGCCAACTGGCCGGGGCGAGTTTGGCCTTTACATCCTCAACCACTCGGATAACGTCAAGGCGTAGCTGCTACGCCCGACATCCGTTTGGCTGGCCTCTCCAAGCACTACGGAGGGGTGGTTGCGGTTGCGGGAATTGACCTCGAGGTAGAGGCGGGAGAGTTCTTCACCATGCTCGGGCCCTCGGGCTCGGGCAAGACGACGACCCTGCGGATGATCGCCGGCTTCGAGGACCCAAGCGGCGGCACGATCGAGCTCGCCGGCGAGGACGTCAGCGGCGTGCCGCCCTACGATCGCGCCGTCAACACCGTCTTTCAGGACTACGCCCTCTTCCCCCATATGACGGTCGGCGAGAACGTCGCCTACGGGCTGCGCATCGCCCGCGTCGACAAGGCCGAGCGGGCGCGCCGCCGCGACGAGGCGCTGGAGATGGTCCGCCTGCCCGGCTACGGCGAGCGCAAGCCCGCCGAGCTCTCCGGCGGCCAGCGCCAGCGCGTCGCCCTGGCGCGGGCGATCGTCAACCGGCCCAGGGTGCTGCTGCTCGACGAGCCGCTCGGCGCTCTCGACCTGAAGCTACGCGAGCAGATGCAGGTCGAGCTGAAGGCGATCCAGGGCGAGGTCGGCATCACCTTCGTCTACGTCACCCATGACCAGGACGAGGCGCTGACGATGAGCGACCGGATCGCCGTCTTCAACCAGGGCCGGATCGAGCAGGTCAGCCCCCCGGTCGAGCTCTACGAGCGCCCGGCGACCGAGTTCGTCGCCGGCTTCGTCGGCGTCTCCAACATGATCGAGCGCGAGGGCGAGCGCTTCACGATCCGGCCGGAGAAGATCCAGCTGGCCGATCCCGGCGCGCCGCTCGACGGCCTGCGCAGCGAGCGCGGCCGCGTCGCCGAGGTCGCCTACGCCGGCATGGTGACCCGCTACACGGTCGCCCTCGAGGCCGGCGGCGAGCTTCAGGTCATCCGCCAAAACGTGGAGGGCACGGCGGTTGACGCCGCCTCCGAGCAGGGTAGGGAGGTCATTGTGGGCTGGCGCCCGGAGCAGGCGGTCGCCGTCCGTGGGAGTTCGACTACAGAGGAGGATTCATCGTGAGAACGCGCGACGCACACCCCGCACGGACGGCATGGCTGATCATCGGAGGCCTGATCGCCACCATGCTCTTGCTCGCCGGCTGCGGCTCGTCGGACAGCAGCAGCACGTCCGGCAAAGAACTGCAGAAGGTCGGCAAGGGCGAGGGCGCCCTCAGCCTGATCTCCTGGGCCGGCTACGTCGAAGAACCGTGGACCAAGCCATTCGAAGAAAAGACCGGCTGCAAGGTCAGCGACAAGATCGCCGGCACCTCCGACGAAATGGTCGAGCTGATGCGCAGCGGCCAGTACGACGGGGTCTCGGCCTCGGGCAACGCGACCGCCCGGCTGGTCGATGGCGGTGACGTCGACCCGGTCAACG
This sequence comes from uncultured Solirubrobacterales bacterium, assembly GCA_963840565.1. Lineage (GTDB taxonomy): Bacteria > Actinomycetota > Thermoleophilia > Solirubrobacterales > 70-9 > VRUE01. The sequence continues at coordinate 79,890 of CAWIZH010000006.1, read as the reverse complement.
TCAGCCTCGTGCCCAATTACAAGACGATCTTCAGCGACCTGAAGAACCAGCCCTACAACACCTTCGACGGTGTCCACTACGGCATCCCGCACGGCCGCGGGGCGAACCTGCTGATGTGGAACAGCAACGACGTAAAGCCGGCCCCCGACTCCTGGAACATCATGTTCGACCCGAAAGTGGCGGCCAAATACAAGGGCAAAATCAGCGCCTACGACGATCCGATCTACATCGCCGACGCCGCCGTCTACCTCAAGGCCCACCAGCCCGACCTGGGGATCGAAAACCCCTACGAGCTGAATGAAGAACAGTTCGAAGCGGCGGTCAACCTGCTCAAGGAACAGCGGCCCTACGTCGGCGAATACTGGTCCGAAGCGGCGAAGCAGATCTCCGCTTTCGCCGGCGGCGACGATCAGGTCGGCACCACCTGGCAGTACCAGTACTTCGAACTGAAGAACGCCGGCAAGCCGGTGGCGGCGAGCCCGGCGAGCCAGGGCTTCCTGCCCAAGGAGGGCGCGACCGGCTGGTCGGACACCTGGATGATCAGCTCCGAAGCCAAGCATCCCAACTGCATGTACAAGTGGATGGACTGGGTCGTCTCGCCGAAAGTGAACGCGGAAATCGCCGAATTCTTCGGCGAGGCGCCGGCGCAGAGCCTCGCCTGCGAACAGACCGCGGACAAGGAATTCTGCACCAAGTACCACGCCGACAACCCGGGGTTCTGGAAGCGCGTCTACTACTGGGAAACCCCGCTCGCCGACTGCGGCAACGGCGAAAGCGACTGCAAGGACTACAACGACTGGGTCCAGGCCTGGACCTCGATCAAGGGCTGAGCGGCAGCACCCAGCTCGATGGCTAACGGGGCGGTCGTTGAGAGGAGGTCGGTGGGCCACAGGCTCGCCGGCTTCTTCCACGGCCGCCCCCGCCTGCAGGTCTCCGGCCTCCTGGCCGGCCCGGTCGGCTGGCTGGTCATCGGCTACCTGGGATCGCTCGCGGTCCTGCTGATCGCCGCCTTCTGGACCGTCGACCCGCTCAGCGGCGAACTGGTCCACGGCCTCAGCTTCGAAAACTTCGAAACGCTGTTCAACGAACCGGTCTACCGCGACATCGTCAAGCGCACGGTCCTGATCGCGGCGCTGGTCACCGTCACCGACGCGGTGCTCGCCTTCCCGATCGCCTTCTACATGGCCAAGGTGGCGAGCCGCCGCGGCAAGGCGATCCTCGTCGTCGCCGTGCTGCTGCCGCTCTGGTCGAGCTACCTGGTCAAGGTCTACGCCTGGCGCACGATGCTCTCGGCGGGCGGCGTGGTCAACTGGGCGCTGGCGCCGCTGGGCCTGACCGGTCCCGGCTTCGGCAGCACCGCGGTCTGGCTGGTGATGAGCTACCTCTGGCTGCCGTACATGATCCTGCCGATCTACGCCGGGCTCGAGCGCATCCCCAACTCGCTGATCAGCGCCTCCGAGGACCTCGGCGCCTCGCCCTTCACCACCTTCCGCCGGGTGATCCTGCCGCTCTCCTTTCCCGCCGTGGTGGCCGGCTCGATCTTCACCTTCGCCCTCACCCTCGGCGACTACATCACGCCGCGCCTGGTCTCCAATGACCAGTTCATCGGCAACGTGATCTTCAACAACATCTCCAACAACCTGCCCTTCGCCTCAGCCCTCGCGCTCGTCCCGATCGTGGTGATGATCGCCTACCTGTTGGTGGCCCGCAAGCTGGGCGCCTTCGAGCACATCTAGGCGATGCGACTCTCGCGCCGGTCGACCCTGCTGCTCCGCCTCGCGATCGCGGTCGGGCTCGCCTTCATCTACATCCCGCTGATCGTCATCTTCATCTACGCCTTCAACGCCAGCAACATCCTCGAATGGCCGCCGCCGGGGCTGACCCTCGACTGGTTCCCGAAGGCGATCGAAAGCCCCTCGGTCCACGAGGCCCTGCTCACCTCGCTGAAGGCGGGACTGGCGGCGACGGCGATCGCGATCGTGCTCGGCACCCTTGCCTCCCTCGCCGTCGCCCGCTATCGCTTCTTCGGCCGCGAGACGATCTCCTTCCTGGTGATCCTGCCGATCGCCCTGCCCGGGATCGTCACCGGCGTCGCGATCAGCAACACCTTCACCGAGGTGCTCGGCATCCCCCTCGGCCTGCTGACCGTGATCGTCGGCCACGCCACCTTCTGCATCGTCGTCGTCTACAACAACGTCGTCGCCCGCCTGCGCCGCGTCTCGACCTCCTTCGAGGAGGCCTCGGCCGACCTCGGCGCCCACACCTGGCAGACCTTCCGCTTCGTCACCCTGCCCAGCCTGAAGAGCGCGCTGGGGGCAGGCGCGCTGCTCGCCTTCGCCCTCTCCTTCGACGAGATCATCGTCACCACGTTCACGATCGGCGCCGGCGAAGAAACCCTGCCGATCTGGATCTTCTCCCGCCTCTTCCGCCCCAACGAACTGCCGATCGTCAACGCGGTCGCAGTGCTCGTGGTGCTGATCTCGATCGTGCCGGTGTATTTGGCGCACCGGCTGACGCGTGAGGAAGGCGGCGTCGCCGCTGCGCGGGGCGGGCGGCGAGACCGGATCGAGGGCGGTGGGGTGGAGACCGAGGCGACCGCGGTGCCGTGACGCCGCTCGCAATCCGGGATCGATCGGTCGCATTTAGCCCGATTCCACCCGGTTTCATCCAAATGGGATCGATCGGTCGCATTTAGCCCGATTCCACCCGGTTTCATCCAAATGGGATCGATCGGTCGCATTTAAGCTAGCCTGATCCCATGCGCGAAACCAACTCACCCTCTGCCTTCGGTGCCGCGATTCGCACACGGCGGAGCGAATTGGGCCTTACCCAGGACGACCTGGCCCTTTCGGTCGGGGTCAACCGCAAGGTCATCGGCCAACTGGAGGGCGGCAAGGAGACCGTGCGCCTTGACATCGTGCTGAGCGCCGCCCGGGCACTCGGCCTCAACGTTGGAGTAGAGACGCGTGGCGAAGCCGGCACTTGACGTCCGTCTCGGCGAGAGGCTCGCCGGCGCGTTGCTGCGAAAGGAAAACGGCAACCTCCAGTTTCGCTACGACGCCGCTTACCTCGAGGCCAAGGGTCCGCCTCTGTCGGTGAACCTGCCACTGCGGGCGGAGGCCTATCCGCACCGCGACTGCCTCGCCTTCTTCGGCAACCTCCTGCCCGAGGAGGATGTCCGACGCCAGGTCGCCCTTGCCACCGGGATCTCGGCGGCCAACGACTACAAGCTGCTCGAGCGCTTCGGCGGCGACGTTGCTGGTGCGGTGACCCTCCTGCTGAGTGGCGAGGCGGACAAAACGCCTGTGGGCGACAGCCTCGAGGCGCTCTCCACAGCGCGGCTCGACGAGATCCTCAGGCAACTGCCGCAGCACCCGCTCGCGGCCGACGAGGCGGGCGAGGTCCGGATGTCCCTGGCAGGAGCGCAGAGCAAGCTGCCCGTGGTGGAGACGGGGGGCGCGTTTGCCTTGCCACACGGCTCGGAGCGCCCCACCACCCACATCCTCAAGCCGGAGCCCGAGCGGTTCCCGGGACTGGTGGCGAACGAGTTCTTCTGCATGCGGCTCGCCGAGGAGGTCGGCCTGCAGGTTGCCGCGGTGCGGCGAGCCGAGACCAGCTCGGGCCTGCCGTTCCTGATCGTCGCCCGCTACGACCGCGACCTGACCCGGGAGCCGATCCGGCGCCTCCACCAGGAGGACTTCTGCCAGGCGACCGGCCGGCTCCACCTCGAGAAGTACCAGCACGAAGGCGGCCCCGGCGTGGTCGACGCGATGCAACTGATCGACCAGCACTCGGCGGCGCCGGCCCGTGATCGCCAGCAGTTCTGGCTCGCCCTCGTCTTCAACGTCCTGATCGGCAACTGCGACGCGCACGGCAAGAACTACTCGCTGCTCTACGACTCACCCGCCCCCAGCCTCGCCCCCTTCTACGACCTGCTCTCCACCGCGATCTACGGGGAGCTGACCACACGCCTGGCGATGTCGATCAACGGCGCCACTCATCTGGAAGAAGTGAGCGCAAGCGCTTGGCGCCGGCTCACCAGGGACGTCGGCTTCGCCCCCCGCTTCCTGGCACAACGCATGGCGCCCTTCGTGGACCGCGTCGCCGATGCCGGCGTCAGCCTCTCACGACGGCCCGAGCACGCCGGCCCTCTGGTCGAGACGATCGTCAGCGCCGTCAGGAAGCGCGCAGGGACCTTCAGATCTCTGTAGATGCTTCCAGCTGATTTGCGGAGGGGCCATTTGGCGACCCCTCCGCTTTGCTTCTTCGATTTCCCCAATGGTCGACAGAGCACCTTCGCCCATCGGACCTTGCGGCGCTAAGGGAGCGTGTAGCCCGGGCGCATTTCGAAAGCAGCACTCAAGCCCGCGCTTTCGCCTGACGCGGGACCGCAGTATTCACCACCTCCGGGATTGGTCACCGTGTAGTGAAGACCGACACCGGCAAATTCACCGCCGAAATGCCGGAAACTTCCGCCGCCGGCATTGTAGTAGGCGGACGAGCCGATTTTCTGTGGCGGAAATGCCGCCGTACATATAGGCGAGCCCAGGAAAGTCGCTGAAACCTGGATCGCGTCGCCTTCTTTATCGCATCCAATGGCAGCGCTGCCAGTATATATCGGATTAACGTTGTTTAGTTGCTGATTGAAGAAGCAACTGTTCAGCGTCACGGATGCATTCGAGAAACCAAAGCCGGAGGCTGAGCAGGGTCCATAGCTTCCCTTGATATTCAGCGACGACGTCGCTTTAGCTAGCAGCGACGAGAGGGCTCCGGTTTTGCATTCGACTTTGCGCGAGAGAGGAAGCGTCACCACAAGAGGACTCGTTGCGGCGCCGGCAATTCCGGCCGGATACGCTCCCGCGTTGAACTTTGGCTGTTTCGATTCTTCAGTCGATTCTTGGCCGTCGATGTACACTCCCACCTGCGATACGTGCACGCCTTTGCCCGCCGTGAGGTTCCAAGAGCCGAAGTATGAGCCAGCACCGTTTCCGCTGCATGTGCCTTTGTAGTTCACTTTGCTCGTTGCATTGATTGTCAGCGTCACAGCGGATGAACTGCCGGTGCCAGTATTGGTGAATTCAGCCGCGAGGCCGGTTGAAGGAAGGATTTGCGTTTCACAACTCCCTAGGTAGGTCATTTTGATTGGTCCGCATCCGGCCGGGCCAATATCAACGGTACCGCCAAACACACCGGCGGATATTTCGGCACCGGGATGGAAGAAAAGCTTGCATCCATTCCATTTCATCGACTGTTCGCCCCAAAAGTTGCAGCTATAGTCTGGAATACTTTCAGATTCCAGCGTTTCGGTGGCAATTGGTCCTTTGCTTGTGAAACTGGACGCCGTGCAAGGGACCTGGCTGGGTACGTAAAGGTTATGGCTACCGGTCGGGGTTGCTTTCATACTGGATTCGCTGACAATCCACGACGCCGAGGCCGAGGCGGTACCGAGCAGTCCGGCGAGTGCCAAGGCCACGACGACGACGGCCCCCAAACATTTCGTGCGTTTCACAATATCTCCCTTTTCGGCGCCCATGCGCCGACTAGAACGTTTTACGATCGCGCTGACGCGCGAGTACCGCATCAGTTTCGTTGGCCGCGACGGGCGGGCGGCCTTGCGATTTGGCAGTGTCACTTGCCGGGAATTTTGCGGTTTGACCTGCTGGGGGGTGGCGGGCAGTATCCAGATCGTAAATCCGTAACGCAAGCTCGAGCTCGACTGCCCTGTCGCCGAGATCGTGACCGATTCGACTCTCGACGGTCCGCAACCGACTTCTCACCGCTTGGCGGCTAACGCCGAGCGCCGCGGCGGCCGACGAAATGTTCCGTTCGGCGGCGAAGTAGGCCCTCAAGGTCTCAATGGCCAGGCCTCCGTTGTCGTGGTCCGAAGAGAGTGGGGCGAGATAGGTATCGCGCAGAAAAGCGACCAGAAGTTCGTCTTCTGTGATCGAGGAGAGCAGGGCCGCTTCCCGGTACCTGACGGCGCCGGAAGCCCTTAGTGCAATGGACAGTGCCGCCTTTGCCTGATGGTGGGTCATCCGCCAGCCATTGCGGCCCTCGGCAGGCTCTCCAATCGCAAGCGACAAACCACAGGGCAGACCCGCGGCCGAAAGACGCTCGAGTTGCATTGGATCGAAAGGCAAGCGCCTGCCCAGCCACGCCCACGCCTTCTCCTCCGTGCACAAGACGAAAAGCAGCCGGCAATCCAGCTCGGCAGCAAGAGCACGCATCACCCTTTCAGCCCCGCGACCCGCGGCGATAAGCCCGAGATGATTAGCGTTGAGGTCATATTGCAGCTCTGGAGCATCGATCGGATCTCCTGCCAGGAGCCGGCGCACCGTCTCGGCGCGCCTCTCGTCTATTGAGCTGGGCTGGGCCGGCTCACGGCCGAACTCCTCACTGACGGCGGCGACGAGGCGATCGAAGAGCATGGCCTGAACGCGGAGCAGGATTTGCAAGTCAGCCCGGGGGTATGAAATGCGCTCGGCCTCTTGAACGAGGAAATCGCCGAAAAGCGTGTAGCCGGCAAAGTAGCGGCGTAAGACAGTGTCGAGGTTGACTCCGCTGCGAGCGGCGAGGCGGGCCTGAGCCAGCAGGGTGGTGGGAACGAGCAGGGCCTGCTCACCTTCCTGATCGATCGCATCGAGTGCGTAGTCGAGTGCTTTGCTGACGGCCAGCTTCAATCCGGCAACGTACTCGGCGTCGGCTACCTCGATCGGATCGGCGATCGAGCAGACCCGAACCAGCGCGGTCTGTTCTATCTCCTCCCGGCGCTCGCACATCCGCTCTCGGAGAACCGGCCTGGCCCGCTCCGTCGACTTCCTCACCCGAGATGCACTGGATTCATCGACCGCGGGCGTGGCGCCCATGGTGCACCTTGTGCCGCTTGGCCCGACAGCGGCCCTTGCGCCGCAACTTGCCCTTTGGGCAGCGCGCGTTCCGCTCTTCGACCAGGTTCCCGCCGCCTTCGAAGGAAGCCGATGCCGCCGTCGGATCGTTGGGCGGAGCCGACGGAGACTGGCAAGCTTCGCCTTCGCAGGCCGCCGGTGGGCCTTGAGGGAGCGGAAAGCCGCCACCGACCCTTGCGTCATAGAGGTCGATCAGACCTTGGTCCTGGCCGACGAGGCTCTGGCCGGTGCGGATGAAGACATCTGAGCCGTCAACGGAGGCGTCGATGAATTCCGAAGCGGCGGAGCTTTGTCCCGAGGAGATCAGGCTGAGGCACCCGCCGCTTGGAGCACTGTAGGCCGGGGAGGATTCCTCGCAGCTGCCCGCCCCCGGGGCCTCCCACTCGTAGACATCGAGGGTGCGGTTGGAGTCGTGCGGCACGAGGGCCTCGAAGCTTTCGAAGAAGAGGCGTCGTCCATCGGTTGAGAGTGGGCGGGACCCGTAGAGCTGGTATTGCCCGGGAATCAGGGCGGCGGCCCAGAGGCCGACCCCCGCGTTGATGCCTTCCGCGACTTCGCGGCCCGACGGACGAATGCCGCTCGGATCACAGGAAACGCAGTGAAGGGACTGCGCCTGCGCGTCATAGACGTAGACCTCGGCATCGGGCTCGCCGCTGTTGGCGTCGGTGTTGTCAAAGCCGGTCGGGCTGCCGGTCGAGAGAAAGGCTGCGTGCTCGCCGTCGGGGCTGACTCGGGCGGCGTGGTTGCGGGGTTCAAGGCTGACCGGCGACTTGGCCGTTCCTCCGCTGAGAAGCACGTCGGCCGTGGACAGCGTTCCGATGAAGGTCAGCCCGCCCCCTGCCTCATGGAGATAGAGATTGGGCTCGCCGCCGGCGGCCGACCTCCCTTCGGCGTTCAGTCCTCCGAGCGCTTCTTCGGAAACGAAATAGATCCGGGAAGCATCGTCGCCTGCGCCAAGCAGTCCCTTGAAGCGATGGGCGATCAGGTGGGTCGATTTCGAGTCAACGACAAATTCGTATAGGTCCGCTTTGCCCGCTGAAATGCTGCCGGTCGAGTAGATCGCCTTGGAGCCGTCCGGAGAGGCGGTCAGAAACCGAGATTCCTGCGAGACGCCGGAAAGCGCTTCGCCGGCTTCGGAGACTGCGACGGTCGGATTTTTGCCGTCGATGCGAACGAATACCTGGCCCGCGCTGACTGCGGCGCCCGCTGTCCAGAAGATCCGCGAGCCGTCGTCGGAAACCGCATGGCTGAGACTCCCTTGGCGGATTCCGGCATTGTCGGAGCCGATCGAACAGTCGAGTTTGCTCGGCGGGCCGGCGGGCAAGAGGCTGACCAGCCGCAGTTTGCCCGCGAAAGCTTCGTAGCACTGCTGTTTGACGCCACTGGCAGCGTTGGCGGTGAGTTTGGCGCCGGCCCGGAAGACCGCGCGGCTGCCGTCGGCAGAGACACCCTGCAGCCTGGGTTCGTATGTCGCAGGGATGGTTTCGGGTGTGGGTGGTTTGGCAGTGGTGATCGCCTCATAGCCCTCTTCACCGCAGTTGCGGCGGCGGTAGAGGTTGGCGAAGCCTTCTGCCGCGCCTTCCGCCAGGGGCGGGTCGGTGTCATGTGAGAGCCAGGCATCGCAGAGATCCGGGGAGAACGCGGTGAACGACGAGTCAAGCGAGGCGTTGCCGGTTATCGAGAGGCCGCGGGGGGGTGAGATCGAGTGACTGGACCAGCCTTGCGGATCACGGCTGGCGATGTACTGGGAGGTGTAAGGGGCAGACTGGGAGTCGCCGAAAGCGCGGGCGACCGAGTAGGTGATCTTTTCTCCCGAGACGGCGCTCTGATCGAAGTCGGCGCGGTCGCCGATCGAGTTGAAGAGCGCGAAGACGTCGGCGTTGTTCTTCTCGACCGGGCTGACCATCTCATAGGCCCGGCAGTCGGGCAGGCTGGCTGAGCGGCCGGCGCGGAACGAGGCGTTCGCGCATAGGTCTGGATTGGGAGGCGGGACCGGCACGGCAGGCGTGGTGAAGGTTGCTTCCTCCCCTGCTCCGACGCCCGTCGTCGGCCCACCGCCGGAGCTCTGTGAGACAAAGCGGTAGTGGTAGGTCGTGTTCGCCTGCAGACCGATGAGGGTGACGCCCGTCGTGGTGACATTGGCGTTCACCGCCTGGCCCAGCAACGAGGACGCGGTACTGCTCGGACAGCCTCCTTCGGAGCACTTGCCGGTCCCGTATTCCACGCGATATGTCGTGTCGGGCCAGAAGCGCGGATTGATCTGCGCCTTCAGCGTCGCCCCGTCGGAATCGGCTGACGTGGCGTACTGGGAGACGATCGTCGGTGGCGCTTTGGGCGGATCGCAGACCGTCGGGTCCGGCGGCGAGCCATAGGCGCGCAGCACGCTTTCGTGGTCGGTTCGATTTACGCCGAGGACGTAGAGGTCGCTGCCGGCGATGCCACAGCCGCTGCCGGTTGCCAGGCCAGTCCACTGGAAGCCGGCAAACGAGTTCGTCTCGAGAAACACTTTGAAAGAGGTGCCTTCTTCTTCAGCTTTTTTGTCTTCGTCCTCTTCTTCTTTAGTCGGGAGGATCTGGGTCCCATCGGCCTTGAACTCACGAACGCGTTCCTGACTTCCAACAACGTTGTCGATGGCGAAGACGTCGCCAGCGGCGTCAACCGCCACCGCCCTTGGGCTGATCGCGGAAAAGGCGACATTGAGCGGCGCGCCGCTCGGGCCCAGCTTGTGGACATCGGCTTTGGAGTTCGCGAACCCTTCGGCGAGTGTCACGTAGAAGTTGCCGCCGCTGTCCATTGCCAGTGACTGGATCGTCTCGCCCGGGACTTTGACTTCGTCCGCGAAGGCACCGCTGGGGTCGAACTCGAGAATCCGTTCGACGTCGCCGGCAAAGAGGTTGCCTTCGGGCCCGACGGCGATCGTGGCACCCCTACTGGGTGTGGATTTGAAGCTGGCCTGGTCTTTCCCGGGAACGCCCACTCCACACACATCCCCCCCTTCCTGCTGGGCCACGGTGCAGACGTCTTCGCCGGTCGTCTTGTTGACTTCGCCGCCAAGCATCAACAGGAAGCGGCCTTCGGAATCGAACTTCTGGACTCGGTAGCTGGGTTCTTCGCCCGCCCCACCGGTGGTCGGTTCGTCGACGTAGACATTGCCGGCGGCGTCGATTGCGATCCCCTGGGGGTGGAAGATCTCTCCCGCCCGATAGCCCGCCTGGCCCGCCTCGCATATATCTCCTTTGGCCGGCGTACACACCTCGAAGCTGCCGCCGTCCTGGATCGCGTTCACGGCCGCTGTTTCGGTGCCCCCGCTGAGTTTCGACTCGACGATCTTCAGCGGCAGGATCTCGGTGTCCGCGAGGCTTGCGATGAATTCGACCGTCCACGGTCCGCCGTTCGGACCGTGGACGCTGACGCCGCCGTCGCCGATGCTCGGAAGGGCTTCCAAGGCGCCCTGCACCGTTGCCGCCGGGGCGTCGAAGGAGATCGGGTCGTGACCTGCTGAAAAGAGTTGCCGTCGCCGGCCGTGTTCAGGAAGTCGAGCGCAAAGGTGCCCGCCGCAGCTCCGATCGCGACCTCCTGGCGCTCGTTTTTCGGCGCCTCGTCGTCGGGTCCCGAAGCGACGACCCCCCAGCCCCAGGTCTTGACGAACTGCCCATAGGCATCGAACTCGTCGACCCTGGTGCGATCGGCGACGAAGACGTGGCCACTGTCCGGATCGGTCGCGGCGCCCCCAGGGTCAGTCAGGCGTCCCGCCGCGGTCCCCCGCGCCCCGTCTTCCGGCGCCTGCCAGAACAAAGGCGGGCGCTCGGCCGAGGCCGGGGAAACCATCCACAACGCACCAGCCACCACCGAGAGGAGGATTGGTGCGATCCGCTTCATCGCCGGCTTCTTCGTCCGCTTCTCTTCTTCCCCCTGGCCTTCGGGCACTTCGCCTTGACCACCGGGTTGAATTCGTGGCGCTTGCCGTTTTGCCCGGTGAAGGAGGCGATCGCCTTGTGGGTGGCCGCGCAGAGGTTGGTCGAGTTTTCGAACAGGCCCTTCTTGCCTCCCTGCATTTCCAAGACGAAGGAGGAAACGGGTGCGTCTGGGGCCGCTTCGAAGGTGTTGCGCAGCTTGCCTTTGACCGAGTCGACGTGGCCGTCCAAGACGAAGTCGATCTGCGCGTTGTGCAGGGCGACAACCAGGTCGGGCAGCTGGTGCTCAGAGGAGCGCAGGAAAACCGGGCCCGTGAGCGGTTCTCCAAGGATCGGCGTAGTCGCCCTGGCTTTGCCGTAGATCGATCCGGCCGGGCACTCCGCCCCGTTTCCGGCCCCCGCCTTGAACTGGACCCTGGTGCAGATCGTGTTGAAGTGGGCGTTGGCGATGAACTCGGACTTGGGCAGGGTGACCTGGGCCTGCTGGATGCCGGCTTCGCCGATCCCGTTCATGTTGAGAGTCGCTTTGAACGCCGGGTAGTCGCCTCGCCTGGTCCCTCCCTGCAACTTCAGGGCAAGCCGCGGCTTGAAGGGAAGTGCGGCGCAATCGGCTGCCTGGAAGGGAGTTGAGACCGTTACCGGACGGTCGTCTGCTTCAGAGCCAAAATCGAGGCCGCTCCCCAGCAGAGTGGAGGCGGTAGAGGTCCTCGTGCAGTCGGTCGGGTTGAGCACGAATTCGGGGCGATCGACGTAGGCGCGGATATCGCGCAGGTGAACCGGAATCCCCTCGATGATGTGGGGGATCGGATCGGACCCGGTGGAGTCGACGAAGACTTCCGCTGTTTCGGGATCGATCTTGAAGGCCTCCCGCACCACGACCGTGCCGAGGTCAAAGGGGCCGACCTTGGCGGCGGTGATCGCCACCATCGAGAGATTGGAGCCGTGATAGGGGCCGGCGAGGTAGACCTTGCCCGGCGCGTAGGCAAGCGATGGGCCCACTCCCGAGCCGGCCAGGGTGCGGCCGATCTGGGAGGCGGCCGGACAGGAGGGGCTGTCGATCTCTTCCTGGCCCCCGTGCGGCCCCGTCCTCGCCTTCGCCTGTGCGATCTGGGCCTCGGAGCAATACGGAATCCCGGCCAGCTTGCCGACGATTCCCGGCGGCAGCTTGATCGAGAAGTGGGTGATCTCCTGTTCGCCGTCCTGGCGGGAGAGCCTGAGGTTGAAGGGGGAGAAGTGCCCGGCGGCGTTGTTAAGGGTGCCGGCCGCGAGGCCGGGGTGGAAGGGCGGTGTGCCACCCGTTGGGCAGGGCCCGTTGTTCGGGCCCGAGACGATCTGGAAGGCCGAGGTCGTGGTGAACGGCGGCGCACCTGACCACGGGGTGAGCGTCGCTTCAGCGTTGTAGGTACCGCAAAGCGGCGGAGTGGCGAGCGGGCTCCTCGTGCCCTCGCGGAAGTGCAGGCGAAAGTGGCTGAAGGGGAGCTGGGGCAGTTCTTCTGCCACCGTGGTCAGCCGGCCCGTCACCGGGTCGGGCTTGACCTCCAGCGGCTGCTTGACGATCACGCCAAGCGTCGGGTTCTTGACCACGATGTAGAGGGCGAGGAGGCTGTGGAAGGGGTTCTCGTAGGGCTTGGCAACGTAGAGGGAGCCGTCGATCGATTCGTCGACCAGCGGGCTCAGCACTTCCACCGTGCCGACCTTGGAGGCGTTGGGGCAGCCCGCTCCGGCGTCGGAGAAGGCTGTCTCCCGGGCCAGGTCATCTTCTGTGCAGACGTTCAGCCCTTCGGCAAGCGAGGGGTTCGTTGAGAAGCCCTCGGGCAGGGTGACTTCGGCCTTGCGGATATCGGACTCGGCGATCCCGTCGGACGAGGAGATGCCTTCGTCTTCGACGTCGAGACTGAAGTCCAAGCCGCTGGGCGATTGCGCCGCCTTGCTCGTCGGCTGGGCGTGGATCGCCGGTTCGAAGGGCAGGGTGAGGCAGCCGGTCATTCCCAGCGGAGCCGGGGGTTCGGAGCCGTCGTGGGTGAAGATCTCCTCGCTTACCGTGTGTTCCGGTTCCTGCCAGGAGTCGGCCGCGAAGATCGTCGGCAGCGCTTCGCCACAATGGGTGGGAAGGGTGAGGAAGGGGGTTTCTTCGACCGTGGTCGGGCATTTGTCTTCCGCTGCGCTGGTCACGCAGCGGCCCCGTTCCGCGTCGTGTTCGGGGCTCGCGGGGTTGCCCCAGACGTCCACCGCGGAGCCGTAGACGCGCACCGGCTGGGGGATGTTGTGCAGCGTGGCCTCGATGTTGTACGGGGGTTCGGGCTTGAGGCCGACTTCAATCGTCACCGGCTCGTTCAGCACCGCGAAGCCGAGCTTCGAGGCGACTCCCGGGGGCGGCACGAGGTTGTAGAGGGCGACGTGGTAAGTGGCTGGCGCTTCCACGCCAATGGCAACCTTCAAGGTGGCAACCCCGAGCGCCGTGCTGGCGGCGCAAGAGGGCCCTCCTTCTGGAGTGCGGATGAATTCGGCTGCCGCGCAGGCCGGCACCGCCTTGGGCACGCCGGCGAGGCCCGGCGGCAGATCGATCTTCAGGTCCTTGGGTGCCCCATCGGGGGCTTCTCCGAAGCCAGGAACGGTCGCCGTGTTGAAGTCGATCGTGTTGTTCATCGAGAAGGGGTGCGATCCGGCCTTGGACTGGGTCGAGCCGTCGGCGCCGTTGAAGGTGAGGTCGAGGTGGGAGAAGCCGAAGTCCGCCTGGGCGGGAGCCGCCAGGCAGAGTGCGGCGGCCGCGGTCAGCAACAGGGTGCGTAGGAGCGGCTTCATCTCGAGTTCCTCCGTTGGCGTTTGTGGCCTGCGTGTCGCGCCTTCTTGTGTCGTTTCTTATGGGCGTGCTTGGTGTGCTTCTTCTTCGCCGGCACCCCGATCACGTTGCCCGCTCCTTCGAAGGAAGCGGAGGCGGCAGTCGGGTCATCGGGCGGTGCAGGCGGGGACTGGCAGGCTTCCCCTTCGCAGGAGACCGGCGGGGTAGTCGGTGCCGGGAAGCCGCCGCCGGCTCTCGCGTCATAGACGTCGATCAGGCCACTGTCTTGTCCGACCAGGCTCTGGGCGGTGGTGAAGAAGACATCCCTGCCGTCGGTGGAGGCGTCGATGAATTCAGAGCCCGTTGGGCTCTGTCCGGAGGAGATCAGGAACAGGCAGCCGCCGTTGGGGGGGCTGTAGGAGGTTGAGGATTCTTCGCAGCTCCCAGTGCCGGGGGCCTCCCACTCATAGACGTCCTGAGCCCCGTTTGAGTCGCGGGGGACGAGGGACTCGAAGCTCTCGAAGAAGAGGCGGTTGCCGTCTGCGGAGAGGGGGCGGGAGGCGTAGAGCTGGGTCGGCCAGGTCGGGATCTGGGCGGCGGCCCAGGTTCCCGATTGATGAGCCAGGATTTCCAGTTCACTTCCCGCGGGCCGTGCGTTGGTCGGGTTGCAGGAGACGCAGGCGAGTTTGCCTTCGCCGCCTTCGGCATTGGCGTCATAGACGTACACCTCGGCGTCTGGCTTGCCGCTGTTGGCGTCGGTGTTGTCATAGCCGGTCGGGCTGCCGGCCGACGTGAAGGTCGCCGAGAGGCCGTCGGGAGAGACCCGCGCGGTGTGGAACGAAGGCTCGAGGTGGACGGGCGAATGAAAGAACCCGGACTGGGACAGGTCACCGTCCGAAAGCACCGCAACGAAGCGGAGGCCGCCGCCGCCCGACGCGTCGTAGAGGTAGAGGTTGGGGCTGCCGGCCGGTGCCCCGTCGAGCCCTTCTTCGGAGACCAGGTAGACCCGCGAGGCGTCCTCGCTTGCGCCGAGGATGCCCATGACCTTGTGGGCGATCAGGGTCGAGGCTTTGCTCTGGCTGTCGAATTCGTAGAGGTCGCCGCCGTTTTCCAAGTTGCCGACCGCGTAGATTGCCTTGGAGCCGTCGGCCGCTGCCGTGAGGAATCGCGAGGCGTTCGTTTTGCCCGAGAGCGCTTCGCCTTCTTCGGAGACGGCGACTGTCGGGTTTTTGCCGTTCAGGCGCAGGTAGACCCTGCCCGATTCAAGGGCGGCAGTCCAGAAGATGTGCGAGCCGTCTTCGGAGACGGCGTTGTGGAGTGATTCTTGTAGGCTGATTCCGCTTCCCGTCCCGACCCGGCAATCCGATTTGCTCGCCAGCCCGCTCGGCAGGACGCTGATCAACTTCACTTTGCCCGCTGTCGCTTCGTAACACTGGTATTTCGCGGATCCTCCAGGTTGTTCGGCGCGGGGCGCCGCGTTGGCCGTCAGCTTGTCGTTGGCCAAGAACGCCGCTACTTGGCCGTCGGCCGAGGTGCCTTGAAGGTAGGAGAAATAATCCTCCGGCTGGCCTTCCTGCGGTTTGACAGTGGTAAGCGCTTCGAAGCCTTCGCCTTCGGCGGGGCAACCTTCGCGCGCTTCGTCGCGGCGGTAGAGGTTGCCGAAGCCTTCGATCGCGCCTTCGGCCAAGACCGGGTCGGAGTCGTGGGCCAGCCAGCCGCTACAGAGGTCCGAAGTGAACTGCTGGTACTCGCTGACGAGAGAACCGGTGATGTTGAGGCCGCGCGCTGGGGAGATCGGATCGGTGGACCAGCCGCCTTCACCGCGGGTCGCCATGTACTGGGAGGTATAGGGTGCGCCTTTGACATCCCCGAAGGACCCGTAGGCTGAGTAGGTGAGCGCTTCGCCCGAGCTCGCGCTCTGATCCAGCGCAGCGTGGAGGCCGACCGAGGTGCCCAGCGACACGATGTCGACGTTGTTCTTCTCGTCCGGGCTGACCATCTCATAGCCTCGGCAGTCGGGCAGGAAGGCCCCGGCGCCGTAGCGCACGGAGGCGTTGGTGCAGGGGTCGGGGCTTGGAGGCTGAGTGGGCAGGGCCGGGGTGGTGAAGGTGGCTTCGGTATGTGCTTCGCCGACTCCGACACTCGGCCCGCCGCCACCGCTCTTGGCGACGAAGCGGTAATGGTAGGTGGTCTTGGGTTGCAGGTTGCCGATGAAGACACCGGCGCTGGTGACAGGCAGGCCTGAGACCTGGGAGGTCAGCTTCGATTCGGCGGCGACGGGCTGCCTTGAGGTGCAGCCCCCTTCGGAGCACTTCCCGGTCCCGTATTCGACGTAGTAGGCGGTGTCGACCCAGAAGTGCGGGTTGATGTTCGCCTTCACGGTCGCCCCGTCGGGATCTACCGAGGTTGCGTACTGCGCCGCGATCGTCGGCGCGGCTTTGGGCGGCGGGCAGATCGAGGGGTCGGGGGATGGGCCGTAGGCCCGAACGGCGCTTTCGCGCGGAGATGAAGCACCGTTGTTGAATTTGGAGACGTAAAGGTCGGACCCAGCGATGCCGCAGGCGCTGCTGGCCGCAAGGCCCGGCAATTCTCCACCTTTCGTTGCTTCAGCAAAGAATTCGACTGCTTCTCCTTTTTCGCTTAGTTCTTTCGCCTCTTCTTCTTCTTCTTTTGTCGGCAGCAGCTTGGTGCCGTTGACATCGAAGATGTCCACACGCGGGCGTTCTCCTACCAATACTCCAAAATGACCTTCGCTGACGTAGAGCCGGCCATCGCTGTCGAGCGCTAGATCGCGGGGGTTTTCCACCGGGAATTCGGACACGGTGGCCCCGACCGCGTTCAGCTTGCGGACGTTGTTCTTGAAAATGAAAGTGTCGCCGACGCCGAAGGTGACGAAGAAGTTGCCCGTTCCGTCTACTTCCAGCGAGCGGATCCTCTCCCCGGGGACTTTTACTTCCGCTTTGAAGTGCCCGTCGGGTTCGAACTCCTGAATCCGTTCGAGGTCGCCGACGAAGAGATCGCCGCTCGGGCCGATCGAGATCGCATGCGAGAGAAACTGGTTGGTCGCGGCGAACTGGCCGTCGGCTACGCCCGGCACCCCCGAACCGCATACGTCACCGCCTTCGAGCTGAGCCTTGGTGCAGACGTTTTCTTTGCTCGTCTTGTTGACTTCACCGCCGATCATCAGCTCGAAGTTGCCTTCGGAGTCGAACTTCTGCACGCGGAAGCTGGGCTCGGAGCCTTCACTAACTAGTTCGTCAACGTAGACGTTACCTTCGCCGTCGACGGCTACGCCGAGCGGATTGAACATCTCGCCCGCCAGGTAGCCCGCCTGCCCGGCCTGGCAGACATCCCCGTTTGCCGCGATGCAGGCCTCGAAGCTGCCGCCGTCCTGAATCGTTTCGACGGTCGTCGTTTCGGCCCCGCCGCTGAGCGTGGATTCGACGATCTCAAGCGGCAGGACATCGGCGTCTTTGTATGCGCCGGTGAATTCGATGTTCCAGGGGCCGCCGCCGGGACCGCTGACAGCGACATCTCCAGGGCCGATGCTTTCGAGCGCCTCCAGGGCGGCCTGGACCGTTGCCGCGGAGGCGTTGAAGGCGATTGCGCTGGTGGTCTGTGTATGAGCGCCGACACCACTCGTATTGAGATAGGCAAGCGAGAAGTGCCCCGACGCGGCGCCGATCGCGATTTTCTGGCGCTCGTTGGGTCCCGGCTTGTCGTCTGGCCCCGAGGCGACCACGCCCCAGCCCCAGGTCTTGACGAATTCCCCCCAAGCGGTGAACTCGTCGATCCGGCTGTTTTCGGAGTCGGCGACGAAGACGTGGCCCGTGCTGGGGTCGGTGGCGATGCCACGCGGGCCATGGAGCTGCCCGCCACCCGAGCCCGGTTCCCCGCTCGGGGGAACCTGCCAGAGCAACTGCGGCCGAGCGGCCGCCGCAGGACCGGCGACGATTCCGCAGATCGCTACCGCCAGGACCGCGAGTCGAAACATTGCCTTGAGTGGGGAGCGAATCATCGAGCGCCTGCCGTTTCGGGTTTGGTTCGTCATCTGAAGTGGATGGCTATCGAGCCAACGGTGGATGTGCCGAAGTCACGGCCTGGCCGGCTGAGTCCAGTGGCCAGGCCGTGATTCGACATCTGGACGATGCGTTGAGCTAGCCGGTTACCGCGTAGGTTCCGGCGACCGTTGTTTCGCCTTCTCCTTTGAGGAACCACGCGAGCGCGCCGGTAGTCCCGGAGCCAATTTCTGCCCCGACTTCGAAATTGTTCGGCTTTTGGACAACCGGCCGATTGAACGGCGCTGCTTTGATGTTTTCGCCGGCCTCGATGTACACGCACAGGAAGCCGGATTTAGCTGCCGGTTTCGTCGCCGTCCCGGGGCAGGCTTCGTGTTCGGTCCCGACTTTGTCTTCCCCGTTGTAGCCCACAGGAAGCCCGAGTACATGGTTTTCATCGAGTTCGGCAGCCAGGGGAATCGCGAACGAAATCGGAAGCGGGAAGAAAACGGAACTCGACTTGCCGTAGAACGTCCCGGTCTCGGTCGCTCCAACCGGAAGCGTGTTGTTGGGCGTCCAAGGTTCGCCGTCTGCGCCAGGAGGACCGGGGATACCTTCTTCGCCTTCTTGACCGTTGCAGGCAAATGATTTGCTTGCGCCGACGCTGAACTTGGAGCCGCCTTCGGTGCAGTGGCCTTCTTTGGCTCCGGCGAATTCTTCGATCGCAACGCTCGCGCCCGGGCTGCCCGCTGCCCCGGCGCCGCCCGCCGCGCCGGCATCGCCCTTGGCGCCCGCGGGCCCTGCCGGTCCGGCTGGGCCCGCGGGACCAGCCGGACCCGTCTTGCCGGTCTTGCCCGGCTTCCCTTGCTTGCCCTGCTTGGCGCTGGCGGTGGCCTTGCCACCGCCTGAAGAATTAGAGGCGGCGTAGGCGCCGCCGAACATCGCGAATACGAGGGCAATCACCGAGATGACTCCGGGGATCCCAAAGCGCGTGCGTAGCGTCGAGAACATCTAGATCTCTCTCCTTGTCCCGTGAGCCCCTCTGCCCGCCGCTTCCCTTAGCGGCTTCCTCGAGGCTCGGTTATGTCCCTGTACTGACCCGCTCTTGGGAACGGGCTCTCCGAGAGCATAAAAGAAACGTTTTACGAATGCAAGGGCAAGTTTCTGAAATGAACGATCTAGGTTCTAATACGGGCGAAGGACGAGAGCGGTGAGGTCGGGGAGAAGCTCGGGGAGGCGGGCCGGTTCGCCGGCATTGAGGCGGCGGGCGATCAGGGCGGCGATACCGCCCATCAGCGCCTGGTCGCGGACTTCGACGTCGATGTCCGCCGGGCCGCCCGGGGGGCGGATCGTCTCGGCGAGCAGCTGCATCGCGTCGCGGTAGCGGGCGGAGATCGCGCCACCGGCAGCCAGCGGCTCGGTCAGGTAGAAGCGGGCCACCGCGAGGTCGCGGGAGAGGGTGTCGAGCAGGGCGGCGAGCCTCGCCTCGACCTGCTCGGGCCAGGGCGCCGGCGAGTCTCCGGCCGCCAGCATCGAGGCGCGGACGTGGTCGTCGATCATGTCGTAGGCGGCGAGGAAGCAGTCCTCCTTGCCCTCGAAGTGCTCGTAGAAGGTGCGCCGGGAGATTTGGGCCGCCGCGGTGATCTTGCCGATCGTGGTCGCGTTGTAGCCGTGCTCGGCGACCGCCTCGACGACGCCGTTGAGCAGTCGCTCGCGCTGGTTCTCGGCGATGAATTCGCGCGGCAAGCCGTGGCGGCCGGGCGGCAGCCGGTCCTTGCCCGCCGCCAGCTGCTGCGCCGCTGCTCGCGCGCCGTCAGCCATTAGCGGGTTGGGGAGCGAGGACGACCTCGGTCATCCTCGGCAGCAGGTCCTGCACGCTCCCGCCCCCACCCAGCTCGAGCCGCTCCCGCAGCAGCCAGGCCAGCCCGCCGGCGATTCCCTGGCCGAGAGGATCGGCGAGCTCCGCCGCGGCGGCATCGAGCGCCTCGTCATAGCGCGCCCGCATCCGCGGCCCACCCTTCTGCGCCTCGACAAAGCAAAGCCGCGCCCGAGCCGGCTCAGCGTCGATCGCGGCCAGCAGCGCGGCCAGTCCCGCCCGCACCTGGTCAGCCCGGGCGGCCTCTGCCGGAACCGCGCCGCGCACCTCCGCGCTCAGCTCGGCAACCGCCCGCTCGAAGACCGCGACGAAGCACTCTTCCTTGTCGCGGAAGTGCTCGTAGAAGGTGACCGAGGAGACGCCGGCCTCCTTGACGATCGCTTCGATCGTCGTCGCCGCGACGCCCTTTGCTGCGAGGAGACGCTCAGTGGCTGCGAGGAGACGCTCGCGCTGCCCGGCGGCGACAGGGCCGCGCGGCGGCACCTCATCGCGCGCTTCAGGCGATTCGATCGCGAGCCTTTGCGAGAGGTACTGCATGGGCCGAGGATAGCTCTTTCTAAAAAGCTTTCATATCCGTAAAAAAAGGAGTAGTTTTTATTCGGCAGCCCCAGTTTCTGGGGAAAGCTCGCGACAAGGAGAGCACCGCAAATGCGACAGGAAGCTTGCGCGGCCGCCAGGGAGGCGCTCCCAGTCGAAAGCACCGAGACCACCGTCCCGACGCCCGACGCGACGATCCGTGAGGGGGAGATGGAAGGGGTCCTGCACGTCGTCGGCGAGCTCGGCTTCCGCGCCGCCTCGGTCCGCGCCGTGCTCGAGTACGGCGGCGGGCACCGCAAGCAGTTCTACGATCACTTCGAGAGCCTCGAGGACTGCTTCGCCCAGGCCTACGAGGCCTGGATCGACCGCCTCGGCGTCAGCCTGTTGGAGGCGGCGGTGGCGGCGCCGGCCTGGCGGGCAAGCGTCCAGGCGGGATTGGTCAGGCTCTTCGAGTTCGTCGTCGAGCGACCGCAGATATCCCGTTCGCTCTTCATCGAGGTGCAGATCGCCGGCGGCGCGGCGCTGGCCAAGCACGACGAGGCGGTCGACCGGCTCGCCGGCCTGCTCGACAGCGTCCGCGCCGGGATCGAGCCGGGCCAGGAGCCGCCGGAGGCGACCGGCATCTTTGTCGTCGGCGGCATCGAGGCCTGCCTCTGCGACGCGCTCGCCGCCGGCGAGACGAAGCGCATCCGAGACGCGCTGCCTGAGCTGATGCACCTCGCGGTCGGCTCCTACCTGGGCAAGGAAGCGGCCGAAGAGGCCTTCGAGCTGGCTAAGGAGCAGCTCGAAGGCGACCGGGCCGCGCTCGAGGGAGGCTCCCGATGACCGAACTGCGGCTGGTCGCTCCCGAGGCCGAGGATGGTCCCTTCTCGGCGGGCACTCCCCTCCCCCGCCGCCTTCCCCCCGGCCGCCACGGCATCCCGGCCAACCTGGTGAGCGAGCATCAGCGGCGTCGCCTGCTGGCGGCAATGGCGGAATCACTCGGTACGCACGGCTACGCCAACATCACCACCACCCACGTCAGCGAGCGCGCCAATGTCTCGACCAGCACCTTCTACAAGCACTTCGGCAATCTTTGGGACTGCCTGCTCGCAGCCTATGTGGCAGCCGCCGACCGCCTCTGCGCGGAGATCGAGGTCGCCTGCGCGGCGGCGCTCGATGCCGGCGGCGAGAGCGACCCGCTTGCGGTCGGCATCGACGCCGCCCTCGAGTTCTTCGCCGCCGAGCCCGAGCTCGGCCGGCTGCTCAGCGCCCAGGCGCCGCGCGAGGCGATCGCCCTCTGCGCAGCCCGCCGCCTGCTGATCTCCCGCCTCGCCGCGATGCTGCGACGCAGCCGCGAGAGTGACCAGGACGCACCGCAGCCCCCCGGCCTCGACGAGCGCCTGATCGACGCCACCCTTGCCTTCCTCCACACTCGGCTCGGCTCCGAGGGGGCCGAGCGACTGCGCGAGCTGACCCCGGAGCTGGTCGCGATTCTCGACCGCCCCCGCTGCGCGGCTTAGCTCGCGGGGGCTCCGTCGCGGGCGAGGCGCTCGGCCTCCTCGACGCCGAGATAAGGCGCGAGGATCAGCTCGACCAGGTCGGGCAGGAGCTTCTCCAGGTCGGCGGTGCGGCCGGCGCTGATCTCGCGCACGATCAGGGAGACGATGCCGCCGACCAGAGTTTCCTCGGTCGCTTCCGGCAGTGGCCGCGCGCCGCTGTGCTCGGGCCGGCCGGCCTTGAGGATCGCGACGAAGCCCTGCATCGAGGCCCGGTGGCGGGCGGCGATCTCCCCGCCCGCGGCGACCGGCTCGACCATGCAGAGGCGGGCCAGCTCCGGCTCGGCGGCGAGGAAGCGCAGCATCGTCGCCAGCGCCGCGCGCACCTGCTGCGGCCACTCGCCGAAGGACTCGGCGGCGGCGCGCATCGAGGCGCGGATGTGGTCGGCGACCATGTCGTAGGCAGCGAGGAAGCAGGCTTCCTTGTCGGCGAAGTGCTCGTAGAAGGTGCGGCGGGAGACCGAGGCGGCCTTGGTGATGTTGGCGACGGTGGTCGCGTTATAGCCGCGCTCGGCGACCGTGTCGACCATCGCCGTGATGATCCGCTCGCGCTGGTTCTGGGTGATGAACTCGCGCGGCAGGCCATGGCGGCCGGCGGGCAAGCGGGGAGAAGACTCGCCCGGCGGCGCAGCCTCAGGACCCTTCGCCTTGCCACGTTTATCGGCACCCTTTGCCGTCCCCTTTGCCACAGGCCGACGATACCCCAGACAGCAGCCGTCAGCGAAAGTCGATGCCGCGCCCGCGCAGCCACTCGACCGTTACCTCGATCAAGCCCGGAAGCGCTGTACGGAGCCGTTCGATCGCGTCGAGCACTTCGCCTGCGTCGACGTCAGGCGAGGCATGCTCAAGCCGACCCTCGATCGCATAGACCTCGTTCAGCAGCGTTGCCTGCTCCGCGGTCAGGCAGCCGTCGTCGGCAAGCGCCTTGAAGACCTGCTCGGCGTGAGGGCGACGGTGGGGCAAGAGACCGGTCAACCGTGACCCTGCGCTCGCCTTGAGGATCTCAACGTAGGCGTTGAGGGCAGCGGAGTGATCGCCGGTGACCACCATGGTCCGATTGGCGTCGTGAGGCGCGCTGGACTCAAAGGCTCTCCTCCACTCCCCGACGTCGAGCTCGCCGCCGAAGTTCTCGGCGATCGCCAGGTCGAGCGCCTTGCGGTGCTTGTTGATTGCCTCGAAGTACCTCCCCAGGCGGGCCTGCTCAACCTGCAGTGCCTTGGGCGTGAGGCTCGGGGTTGAGTCGCCCGTCACCCAATCAGCTCCGCGATAGCGCGGCCGGCAGTGCCCATTTGGCGGCGATGGGCGCGGCGGGCGCGGGATTGGATCGCTCTCCTGCGCTGCAACAGATCGGGCCACTCGCCATCCCTGTCGACGAGAACGCGCCCCTCGTCAAGGATGCGACCGAGGAGAAGGGGCGCGCCGTCTTCGACCCTGCTCAGCAGGGCGATGTCGACCGGTCGACCGGCAACTTCACCCAAGCGAGCCGCCCGGTCTGAAGCCATCGTCGAATCCTGTCGCCTGAGCGATACCAACAGGTCGAGGTCGGAACCAGGATCCTCGTCGCCGCGAGACAACGAGCCGTAGAGCACCGCGAGCCGAACGTCGCGTTGAGTCCGCAGTGCCTCTCGAAGGCCTGCGAGGAGGTGCCAATACTCGCGCAGATACTCCTGCTCTCCCTGCTGCAGGCAAAGCCTCCGGGGCCCTGTTCGGCGAGCGCGCAGGGTGCCTTGGGACATCGCCCGTCGAAGCGTGCGCTCCTCAGCGCCAATATCCCTCGCCAATTCTTGGATTGGACCCATAGGTCACAGTGTATCCACGTGTATGTCCGTTAGAGGCACAAAACATGGCACGTTTACCGCAGCGACTGGACCAGCAGCTCGTCCTCGGCCGCGCGTGAGCCGAGGTAGGGCATCACCGCCATGTAGACCAGCTCGGGCAGGAAGTCCTCGCCGCGTTCGATGTAGCCGCTTTCGATCCGCCCGAGGACGGTGCCGTAGATCGCCCCGGCGACGATTTCGGCCGTGCAGCGGGAGACCGAGTCGGGCTTCTCGAGCTCCTGACGACCGCCGTCGAGGATGTCGGCCAGGCCCTGCAGGGTGCGATCGCGGCGGGCCTGGGCGCCGCTGCCGGTGCCGTTGACCTCGACCACGAGGAAGCGGGCCCGGGCCGCGTCCTCCTCGAAGAAGCGCATCGCCGCCCAGCCCGCCGCCCAGACCCGGTCGTGCCAGGAGGAGGCGCCGGAGTAGGCGGCGATGACCCGCTCGCAGAACTCGGCGGCGACCTCGTCGTGGACGCTGAGGAAGCAGTCCTCGCGGCCGGCGAAACAGCGGTCGAAGTGCGAGCGCCGCGTTTGCGCCCGCTCGCAGACCATCTCGACGCTGGTCTCGGCGTAGCCCCGCGTGCCGGCCAGGGCGATCATCGCGGCGGCGATGCGGTCGCGGGCGGGGTCGTCGGGGACGCGCCGGGGGGAGCGTCCGTTGGCGCTGCTCACATCCGCCCGGCCCCTCCCCCTGCGCTCGTTTTCGTCAAGCGGCGACGCGAGCCTGCGCCGCATCGGCCGCCCGGCCCGCCTCCACCTCGCCGACGTATGGCGTCAGCGTCACCTGCAGCATCTCCGGCAGCAGGCCCTTGATCTCCTCGTCGCGGTCCGCCACCAAGCGCTGGTGGACCAGCCAGAGCAGCCCGCCGACGATTGCTGTCTCGAGCCCGTCGGGGAGCCTGCCCGCCCGCGGGTTGTGGATCCGCCCCTCCCGCAGCTTTGGCGCCAGCTGCTCCAGCATCGCCTGGTAGCGAACCAGCGAGGCACCGCCGGCCGCCTGCGACTCGACGATGCAGAGGCGCGCCCGCGCCGGCTCGTTGACGACCATCTCGAGGAAGATCTCGATCCCGGCCGAGATCTGCTCGGCCCAGGATGCCTCCTCGTCGATCAGCTCGTCGAAGACCTCGGCCGCGCCGGCGACGGTCTCGTCGAAGGCGGCGAGAAAGCAGTCCTCCTTGCTGGAGAACTGCTCGTAGAAGGTCGAGAGGGCGACGCGGGCCGTCTTCGCGATCAGCTCGATCGTCGTTTTCTGGTAGCCGCGCTCGGCGACCAGCTCCGCCGTCGCCAGCAGCATCCGCTCGCGCTGGTTCTGGGCGACGAAGTCGCGGGGCACGAGGTGGCGCCCCGGGGGCAACTTGGCGAGCCTTTCGGAAAGCGACCGCGAATCTGCCATTCCGGGACGGTACCAAAAGATTCATCTGATGTCTACTTGCTTCTTTTACAGAAAACATTGCGTTCTGGTCACCTGGTGTTTTTGAAAGCTGGTATACCTAGACAAAAGGATCTTGTTTGTAGAAGAGGTGGAGCGATGACGGAAGAGCCCTCCAGCACCCTCGACAGCGAGGATGAGATTGCCCCGGTAGTCCCCTTCCCGGGCCTGCGCTCGCGGCCGCCCCGGGAGCGGCTGCTGGAGGCGATGCTGCTGGTCAGCGGCGAGATCGGCTACGAGCAGGTCGCGGTCAAACACGTGATCGAGCGGGCCAAGGCCAGCCGGGCGACCTTCTACAAGCGCTTCGAGGACCGCGAGGACTGCTTCGCGCAGGCCTACCACGATGCGAGCGAGTGGCTCTACCAGCGCCTGATCGGCGCCGCCAAGCGGCAGCCGACCTGGCGCGAGGGCCTGCGCGCGGCGATGGCCGAGCTGCTCGAGTTCTGCGCCAACCAGCCGGCGATCGCGAAAGCGATCTTCGTCGAGGTCCATGCAGCGGGCGAGCGGTCGCTCGCCCAGCGGCGCGATTTGATGGAGCGCCTCTCCCGCGCACTTGACAGCGCGCGCCGCGAGATTCCCACTCGCCAAGCTCCACCTCCTGTTACGTCCACCTTCATGGTAGGGGCTATCGACACCCTTGTGTGCGCCAAGTTGATGGACGGCGACGCCGCCAAGGCCCCCGAGATGCTCCCCGGCCTCCTCTACTTCGTCGTCATGCAGTACTTCGGCGAGACGGCAGCCTGGGAAGAGATGACCGCGGCACCCGTGGCGACCTGGCACTCGCGGCGCAATGCCGCGTCTCAGCTTCCCTGATCGAGCGCGGTGCGGGCGCAGCGCCTGGCGCTAAAGCGGGATGTTGCCGTGCTTGCGCTTCGGCTGCGCGACTCGCTTGGACTGCAGCATGCGCAGGGCCTTTATGAGCTTCGGGCGAGTTTGCCGGGGCTCGATCACGTCGTCGATGTAGCCGCGCTCTGCTGCTGAGTACGGGTTGGCGAAGTGGGCCTTGTAGTCGTCGATCAGCTTCTGGCGGCGCTCCTCGGGGGTCGGCGAGGAGGCGATGTCCTTGCGGTAGATGATGTTGACCGCGCCCTCGGGGCCCATCACGGCGATCTCGGCAGTCGGCCAGGCGACGTTGAAGTCAGCCAGCATGTGCTTCGAGCTCATCACGTCATAGGCGCCGCCGTAGGCCTTGCGGGTGACGACGGTCAGCTTCGGCACGGTCGCCTCGGTGTAGGCGTAGAGCAGCTTGGCGCCGTGGCGGATGATCCCGTTCCACTCCTGGTCGGTGCCCGGGAGGAAGCCGGGCACGTCGGTGAAGGTGAGGATCGGGACGTTGTAGGCGTCGCAGGTACGGACGAAGCGGGCGGCCTTCTCCGACGCCTCGATGTTGAGCACGCCGGCGAGGAAGGCGGGCTGATTGCCGACGATGCCGACCGGGAAGCCGTCGAGTCGGGAGAAGCCGCAGACGATGTTCTTGGCGAAGTGCTCGTGGACCTCGAAGAACTCCTCGTCGTCGACGACGCGGGCGATTACCTCGCGCATGTCGTAGGGCTTGGAGGGGTCGTCGGGGACCAGCGAGTCGAGCGACTCGTCTTCGCGCTCGGGGTCGTCGGAGGGCTCGAAGCGGGGCGGCGCCTCGAGGTTGTTGGAGGGTAGGAAGCTGAGCAGGTAACGAGCGTCCTCGAGGCAGCTCTCCTCGTCCTCGGAGGCGAAGTGAGCCACCCCCGACTTCGAGTTGTGGCTCATCGCCCCGCCCAGCTCCTCGAACTCGACCTCCTCGCCGGTCACCGTCTTGATCACTTCCGGGCCGGTGATGAACATGTGCGAGGTCTCCTTGACCATGAAGATGAAGTCGGTCATCGCCGGCGAGTAGACGGCGCCGCCGGCGCAGGGGCCCATGATCAGGCTGATCTGCGGGATCACGCCCGAGCATTTGACGTTGCGGGCAAAGACGTCGCCGTAGGCGCCGAGCGAGACGACCCCCTCTTGGATCCGGGCGCCACCCGAGTCGTTGATGCCGACGACCGGCGCCCCGACCTGGGCGGCGAGGTCCATCACCTTGCACATCTTCTCCGCCATCACCTCGCCGAGGCTGCCACCGAAAACCGTGAAGTCCTGCGAGAAGACGAAGACCGTGCGGCCGTCGATCGTGCCGTGGCCGGTGACGACGGCGTCGCCCCAGGGCCGTTTCTTCTGCATCTCGAAGTCGTAGGTGCGGTGGCGGACGAAGACGTCGAGCTCCTCGAAGGAACCCGGGTCGAGCAGCTTCTCGACCCGCTCGCGGGCGGTCATCTTGCCCTTCGCGTGCTGCTTCTCCACCGCCTCCTCGGAGGCCGAGTTGATCGCGGCGTCGCGCAGCTCGCGCAGGTAGGAGAGCTTCTCCTCGTGGGTGATCGGGTTCTTCTCGCGCATCGGGCGCGGAAGTCTATTTGCCCGCGCTCTCGAAGGGAGCCCTAAGCGAACGGCTGCTTCTGCGGTTCGGCAAGGCGATCCAAGAGCTGCTCCAGATCGATCTCCGCGAGTCCAGAGCCCTCGCCTGCCCGCAGCTCAACTCGCGTACCGAAGCCCTTCTCGGCCATCGTCACCTCGACCCCCTCGACGGAAGCGAGTTGCTCGACCAGCTCGGGCTCGGACTTCATCAACGTCCGTGCGGCCTCAATCATGGGGTGCGCTTCCACCGGCAGGCAGCGACTCCTCCCCACTCTGGACGCCTGAATGACTCCGTTCAGGGGGGAGAAAGAGCGCCCTTCCGACATTGACCCATTTCAGGTGTGGTCAATGTCGGAAGGGCGCAACTACAAACGGAGCAGGCAGGCCTGGGTGCTGGCCGGGCGGCAGCATGGGGTGGTTGCGCGGCGGCAGCTGTTGGCGTTGGGGTTCAACTCGCGTGAAATCGAGCACCGGGTCGCACGTGGGCGGCTGCACCTGGTGATGCGCGGCGTCTACGCGGTGGGACGAGCCCAACTGACGCCACAAGGCCGCTGGATGGCGGCCGCACTCGTTTGTGGGGAGGGTGCGGCGCTAAGCCATCGCAGCGCCGCGGCTCTGTGGAAAATCGGAACGGAGAAGAGGGGAGTGATCGACGTCAGTGTTAGCCGCCTGTGCAAGGTGCGCCGGCGGGGCCTTCGAGTGCGAAGCCGTCCCCGACTCGCGCCGGCGGACATCGTGGTCCGGGACAGAATCCCGGTCACCTCGATCGCCCGCACCCTGGTCGACCTTGCATCCGAACTCGGCCCGCTTCGCGTCGAGCGCGCAGTCAACGAGGCGGATAAGCAGGACCTAACCGACCCCGAGACGTTGCGCCGAACGCTCGACGACTATGCGGGCGAGCCGGGTGTTCGGCCCCTACGCGCCCTTCTGGACAAACGTACCTTCAGGCTCTCGGACTCCGACCTCGAGATCTTCTTTCGTCCCATCGCGGCCGCCGCTGGACTCCCGATACCGCTCAGCAAGCAGGTCCTCAACGGCTTCGAAGTCGACTTCTTCTTCCCTGAGTTGGGCCTGGTTGTGGAGACCGACGGCCTGCGCTACCACCGCACTCCGTCAACTCAGACGCGCGATGCACAGCGGGACCGCGCCCACATCCTCGCCGGCATGTCTCCACTCCGCTTCACCCATTACGAGATCAAGCACGAGCCCTCCAGCGTCCGAGCCGAACTTGAGCGTGCCGCCGCCATGCTGCGGAAGCGCAAGGGACTTTGACCCCACTCCAGGTGGGTCAATCTCCACTACAGTGATTTTGAGTGGTTGAGCCCGACTCGCTCAGGCGCTCTAGAAGAACGCGCCGCCCTTGTATTCGCCGAAGACGTCGCGCATCGCGCCGCAGACCTCGCCGATCGAGGCGTTGGCCGCCAGCGCGGCGCGGATCGGGTGGAGGAGGTTGCCCTCGCCGCGGGCTACGTCGCGCAGGGACTCGAGCTTGGCCTCGACCGCAGCCTGGTCGCGGGACTCCTTGAAGGTCTTCAGGCGCGCCAGCTGGCTCTGCTCGGCCGCGGGATCGACGCGGAGGATGTCGACGTCGTCGACCTGGTCGGTGACGTACTTGTTGACGCCGACGATGATGTCCTGGCCGCTCTTGTAGCGCTCGTGGTAGGAGTGCGCCGACTCCTCGATCTCGCGCTGCATGAACTCCAGCGCCTCGACCGAGCCGCCCAGCTCTTCGACCTTCTCCATCAGCTCCCATGAGCGCAGTTCGACCTCGTCGGTCAGCGACTCGACGAAGTAGGAGCCGGCGAAGGGATCGACGGTGTCGGCGGCGCCGGACTCGTGGGCGAGCACCTGCTGAGTGCGCAGGGCAATCCGGGCGGAGCGCTCGGTCGGCAGCGCCAATGCCTCGTCGAAGCCGTTGGTGTGGAGGCTCTGGGTGCCGCCGCAGACGGCGGCGAAGCCCTGCAGGGCGACGCGGATGATGTTGACCTCGGGCTGCTGGGCCTGCAGCGTCACCCCACCGGTCTGGGTGTGGAAGCGGATCTTCATCGAGTTCGGGTTCTCGGCCCCGAAGCGCTCCTTGACGATCTTTGCCCACATCCTCCGCACCGCGCGGAACTTGGCGATCTCCTGGAAGACCTGGTTGTGGCCGTTGAAGAAGAAGGCCAGCCGCGGCGCGAACTCGTCGATCTTGAGGCCCCGCTCCAGCGCCGCCTCGACGTAGGCGATCGCGTTGGAGAGCGTGAAGGCCACCTCCTGCACAGCCGAGCAGCCCTTCTCGCGGATGTGGTAGCCGGAGATCGAGATCGTGTTCCACTTCGGCACGTTCTCGTGGCAGTACTCGAAGATGTCGGTGGTCAGCCGCATCGTCGGCACCGGCGGGTAGATGTAGTTGCCGCGCGCCATGTACTCCTTGAGCACGTCGTTTTGGACCGTGCCGCGCAGCTTCTCGGAGGGCACGCCTTGTTCCTCGCCAACCAGCTCGTAGAGCAGCAGCAGGACCGCCGCCGGGGCATTGATCGTCATCGAGGTCGAGACGCTGTCGAGCGGGATCTGGTCGAAGCAGATCCGCATGTCCTCGATCGTGTCGATCGGGACGCCGGTGCGGCCGACCTCGCCCCGGCAGAGCGGATCGTCGGAATCGCGACCGAGCTGGGTCGGCAGGTCGAAGGCCATCGAGAGCCCGGTCGAGCCGTGCTCGATCAGGTAGCGGTAGCGCTCGTTGGTGTCCTCGGGGGTGGCGAAGCCGGCGTACTGGCGCATCGTCCAGAGCCGGTCGCGGTACATGCCGTCGTGGATGCCGCGGGTGAACGGCGGCTCGCCGGGCTCGCCGAGGCGGTCCTCGAGCCCTGGGGCGACGTCGCTCTCGTCGTAAACACGCTCGATCTCAATCCCGGAATCGGTGAAGACGCGCTCGTCGTCGGGCCCGACCAGGGGGGCAATCGTGCGATGGGTCTCTTCGGTAGCCATGGCAACAGAATATGGGGGAGCGGAACATTGCGGCCAATTACGGTTTGTGAAGGTGCAGGCCGGGAATAATCTTGGCTGCAAATCGATTTGCCGTAAGTCGCCATGAGGGGCAGCAGGGGGCGGCAGCAAACGGAGGAATGAATGAAACGTGTGACCCAGCCAGTTGGGGCCCGGGGGACGATGCTGTCAGCTGTAGCGGCGGTCGCTGCGCTTGCTGCCTTGCTCGCCCTGGCGCCCTTTGCTTCAGCCGCGAGCGACCCGATCGCCAGCGGCACGACGACCGTCAAGCTGAACAAAGGCTTCGTCAAGAAGCTGAAGAACAGCGGCGTCAAGCTGCTCAAGGTGAGCCCCGCGGGCGTCAAAGGCAGCACCGTGACGCTGCCGGTCAGCGGCGGATCGCTCGACCCGGTCACGGGCCTGGGCAGCGTCGAACACAGCGGCGGGATCAAGTTCAAGGCCGGTAAGAAGAGTGCTCCGGTCAACACTCTCGTGCTCGATACGACGACCGGCTCGCTGACCGCCAAGGTCGCCGGCAAGAGCATGAAGTTCGCCTCGGTCAAGGGCTTCACCGTCGCCCGCAACGGCTTCGGTGCCAACGTCAGCATCAGCTCGCTGAAGCTGACCGGCAAGGCGGCCAAGCAGCTGAACAAGAAGCTCGGCTTCACCGGGAAGAAAAAGAGCAACGGCAAAGGCAAAGCCAAAGGCCACAAGCGGGCCGCGGCGAGCAAGGCCGTGCAGCCGCCCTTCAAGGGCAATCAGGTCCTCGGCGGCTCGAGCAGCGAAACGCAGCCGAAGACGGTTGGCGTGCTGCCGACCGGCAACGCGCAGCTCGTGCTCAGCAACGCAGCCCTGGCGAAGCTCAGCGGCGTTGGCCCGCACCCGCCCAATGAACCGGGTCCGTTCGCGGTGAAACTAGCGCCGGTAGAGCCAACCAAAGTCGTCTCGCTCACTCCGGTCACCGCCGTCTTCCCGATCAGCGGCGGGACCGTGGGCCCGACCGCGACAACCGGCGTCCTGCAGACCGCGGGCGGCCTGAAGCTGACCCAGAACCTCGAAGCGGTCGGCAAAGGGGAAACGACCCTGGTGATGGGCAACATCTGGGTCGACCTGGGCGCCAAAACCGCCTCGGTCGAAGTGACGATCACAAACCCGAAAACCCCGGAAGCCAACCTCGGCAACCTGGGCCGGGCCTCGATCGCCGACATCAACCTGACCGGCGCGACGATTGTCTCGGACCCGACCACGCGGACGGTCAGCGTTCAGAACGCCTCGGCGACGCTGCAGGCAGTGACGGCCGAAACGCTGAACTCGGTGTTCATCACGCCGATCGAAAAAGCGACGATGGAACCCCAAACGAAGTTCGCCGGCGGCGACCCGCTCGGCGTCTTCTCCTTCGTTGCACAGACGGAATAAGCGCATCTAGATCCGGTTGGGAGGGCGGCCTGAGAGGGCCGCCCTCCCCTTTTTCGGCCGCCTTCCAGGCCAAAAGATGCTCAGATTTGTTTGAGTTGCATTTGCATGTTCCCTTCGGTACCTTCAGCCGTACCGGTTTGGCGCTCAGGCGTCCCGGATTCGTGGACTCAAGTGCGCATGGCGCCGAGCCATGCTGGAGGGGAAAGGGAGTAGGGAGATGTCGGAGCTGGCAAGCCGCAGGCCGCCGCAGTTGCTACCGCCGTTCTGGCCGCTCGATGACCCGCACGGGGTTGGTCACGTGCGACTCGAGGGAGAGCCGCCGGCCAACGCCGAGCAGGCGATGCCGTTGCTGCTCAAGCTTGCCGCGCAGAGCGAAGCGATGCGCAGCCTGCAGAGCGCCGAGGGCGAAGACCTCTCCGACAGCGCCGCCTCTGCCCTGCGCGGCGAGATGGCCGAAGGACTGCGCGAGCTGGCCGACCTCGTCGACGACGACAGCGCCGAGGCCATTCGCCTGCGGGCCAAGGGGCTGGCCGGAGGCATCGGCCACCGCGAGATGACCCTCGAGGTCGCCCGCGGCGGCCCACCGCCGGCGCTGGAGATCGTCTGCGGACCGCTCTGCACCTGGCGGATGAAGACGCGGGT
Source organism: uncultured Solirubrobacterales bacterium (assembly GCA_963840565.1). Classification (GTDB taxonomy): domain Bacteria; phylum Actinomycetota; class Thermoleophilia; order Solirubrobacterales; family 70-9; genus VRUE01. The sequence goes on along the minus strand of CAWIZH010000006.1, from coordinate 47,643 downwards.
CGGCCTGCACTCATTTGTCGCCGCGGCGCGCGACGAGGAGCAGCAGCGGCTGCTCGACCAGCTCGACGACTCGCTCGACGACGCCCTGCGGGCGGTCGAAGCCGAGATCGGCGCGAAGGAAATGGGCGTTCCGTTCAAACTGCCGATGAACGTCACCAACCTGCTGCTCTCGGCCGGCGAGGCGGCGGGACACCCCAAGCACTTCGCTTACTTCATGCCCGAGGACGAAGGCGTCGACGGCCTGCCGCTGCAAGAACAGCGCACGCTCTACATGCGCAACGTTCACCTCGCCCGCTACTCGGTGATCACGATCCCGCTGGCGGAAACGCTGCTCGACGGCCCGATGGCCGCGGCCGACGCCCCGGTCGAGACGACGCTGATGCCCTGGATCCGCGGCCATGACCACGGCCACAACGTGATCGTCCCCTCCACCACCTACGACAGCTGGATGGAGACGCTCGGGATCGAGCCCTTCATGGCGCTGCAGGAGGCGATCGCCGACGTCTATGGCTTCCTGATGTGCATCTCGGAGCCCTGGCTGAAGATCGGCGGCTACAGCCGCCTCGAGATGTGCGCGACGCACATCGCCGAGCTGCTGCACTACCTGCGCCGCGGGCCCCAGTACTTCGGCGACCCCGGCGCCGCCTACGTCGAACTCAGCTTCCTCGCCGAGAACGGCTTCGTCGAGATCGACGGTGACGGCCGGATCAGCTGGAACGAGGAGGACTTCTGCCGCGGCATGGCCGCCCTCGCCAGCGCCCTCACCGAGTCAACGGTCGGCGCCCCGGACGAGTCCGGCTCAGAAGCGTTCCTAGCCCGCTACGGCTGGCCGACGGAGACGGCGGCGAAGCGCACCCTCGACGCGATGCGCAGGGAACTGACCAACGTCCCCACCTCGATCGCGTTCTACCGCACCAGCGATGTCACCGCAGCAGAGAACGTCCCCGTCCCTGCGTAGCTAGAGCTACGGCGACCCAAAGGTTGCGGGGCGCCTCCGAAATCTGGAAGGGGCGTGGGCGTCGCCTCGGCGGACACTCAGCGCGAAGCGCGTCCGCCGAGGCGACGCCCACGCCCCCAACGCCTCAGGCCGAAGCGCCCAGCAAGCGCTCAACGCCCGACTTGTCGATCGTCATCTGCAGGCCCTCGCGGAGCTCGATCTTCGGCTCCCAGCCGAGCAGCTCGCGGGCGCGAGTGATGTCGGGTCGGCGCTGCTGCGGATCGTCGGTCGGCAGCGGCTCGAAGACGATCTCCGATTTGGACCCGGTCACGTCGATCACGGTCTTCGCCAGTTCGAGCAGGGTGAACTCTTTCGGGTTACCGATGTTGACCGGCGAGTGCTCGTCGGACTCGGCCAGCGAGACGATGCCGCGGATCAGGTCGTCGACGTAACAGAAGCTGCGCGTCTGATCGCCCTCGCCGAAGACGGTCAGCGGCCGGTCCTCGAGCGCCTGGCGGAAAAAGGTCGGGATCGCGCGGCCATCGTGGGCGCGCATGCGCGGCCCGTAGGTGTTGAAGATGCGCACGATCGAGGTGTCGACGCCCTGCTGGCGGTGGTAGGCCATCGTCATCGCCTCGGCGTAGCGCTTCGCCTCGTCGTAGACGCCGCGCGGCCCGATCGGGTTGACGTGCCCCCAGTAGTCCTCGGTCTGGGGATGCACCTTGGGATCGCCGTAGACCTCGCTGGTCGAGGCGATCAGGAAGCGCGCCCGCTTGAACTTGGCGACGCCGAGCATGTGATGGGTGCCGTGCGAACCGACCTTGAGCGTGTGCAGCGGCAGCCGCAGGTAGTCGATCGGACTCGCCGGCGAGGCGAGGTGGTAGACGAAGTCGACGTCCTCGGCGATCTCGACGTACTCGATGATGTCGACGTGGCGGAAGTCGAAGTCGCCGTCGCGGATGTGCTCGATGTTCTGCAGCGAGCCGGTCTCGAGGTTGTCGATGCAGATCACCCTGTGCCCCTCGCCGAGCAGGTGCTCGCAGAGGTGGGAGCCGAGAAAGCCGGCTCCGCCGGTGACCACGCAGGTACTCATCGGCGCTGATGCTATCGACCGCCTCGCGCGACAGTCTTGTGACCAAGTTTCATGCAATTTGCGAGTTCGGTGACCGGTAACTCGTCCAGACGGGGGGAGAACCGCCGGCTGTCCCTGCATTGACTGGGCATCTTGGAGCCACAGATCTGAGCGGTGGGGGATTTTCGACAGGGATGAGCCGGGGACGGCAGGCAACGGCAACGCGTGGGGCACGGCTCGAACGAGGCGACTCGGCGCGGGCGCAAAGCGACGCCGCGCGCAAGCGGGCGGCGATCGAAATGATCGCCGGGCACGAGGGCGCCCTGAAGCGAACGGCGCGGCGTTACTCGCTCGATGCCGAGGACGCGGAGGACGCTTACCAGCGCGCCCTGGAGATCGTCCTCACCAAAGCGCCGACAACCGACCCGCGCGAGCTGATCCGCTGGACCCAGACGGTGACCAAGCACGAGGCGCTGGCCCTGCGTCAAAGCCGCGAGCGGCTGCTCGGCTACGGCGGGCCCAAGGCACCGGGAGGCGTGAGCGCGGATCTTGTCGCGCTGATCCCGGCCAGCGGCGACAGTCCCGAGGAGCAGGTCGAGCGGCGAGAGGCGATCGCCCGCAGCCGCGAGGCGCTGCAGGCGCTGAAGCCGGCCGAGCTGCGGGCCCTGAGCCTGCTCGCCGAGGGCTACTCCTACGTCGAGATCGGCGAGCTGACCGGCTTCAGCCAGACAAAAATCAACCGGGTCCTGGCCGAGGGCCGCGACCGCTTCCGCAGCCTCGTCTCGAGCAGCGAGGACGGCAGTCGCTGTCGCCAGCTGAGACCGCTGCTCTCGGCTTTCTGCGACGGCGAGGCGAGCGAGCGCGATGCCGAGGCCGTACGCGAGCACCTGCGTGCCTGCGGCCGCTGTCGCTCGACCATGCGCGCCTACCGGGCGGCGCCGCGGATCGCGGTCGCGCTGGCGCCGGCCTTGCCTCCCTCGCGCTCGTTGTTGGGGCGAGCGCACGAACTAATCGCCGGGCTGGCCTCGCGGCTGCCGGGAATCGGCGCAGGTAGCGACTCGGCCGCCACCCAGATCGCCGTCAGTGGTGGCTCGAAGGGAATCGGCATGGCCGGCCTCGCCAAGCTGCTGGCGCTATGCGCCGGCGCGGCCGGCGGTGCGGCGGCCTGTATGGCGACGGGCGTACTGCCGGCTCCTGACCTGGATCCACAGCACGTGCGCAAGCCGGCGATCGAGCGATCCTCGACTCGGCCGGCCGCGGCGGAGGCCAGCGAAGCGGTGCAATACGAACCGGCTCCCACCCCGGCGCCGCAGCCCGAACCGAAGCCGAAGGAAGAAGCGGAAGCCCCGAGCAGCGAAGTCGCCGCGGCCCCGACGGGTGCGGTCGAATACGAAGCGCCAGCGCCGACGCCGACTCCCGAACCATCCAGCTCGAGCGGCGGCGAAAGCTCCTCCAGCGGATCGGCGGCCGGGGAGTTCGGCCCGTGAGAGCGTCCCCCAACCCCGGTGCAACGCATTGTTCACCCATTACGTGTCTTTTGCGTTGCACCCTGGCGATCGTGACTCTTGCGGCGCTTGCGCTGATCATCGCTCCGAAGGCCCGGGCGGCGCTTCAGCCGATCGACCTCAGCGTCGATGGCGGCGAGGAGAGCTGGCACCCGCAGCGCTCGTTTGCCCTGCGCTGGAGCAATCCGCCGGGATCGATCGCCGCGGTGCACTACCGCGTGCTTGACCCCTCCGGGCAAGTGGTCGTCGCAGAGACCAGGCTCGACTGGGCGGCGACGGCGATCCAGCACCTGAGCGTCCCCCCTACTCCCGGCGCCTACACCGCAGAGGTCTGGCTCGAGGACGGGAAAGGCGCCGTGGGCTCGCCGGTCACCGCAAAACTGCGCTTCGACAACGGCGAGCCCGGTCAAGTCGAGCCTTCGCTGGTCCCCGTCTGGATCGGCCGCACGGCGTTCCCCTACACGCTCCACCTCGGTCACCCAGCTGGGGTGCTCCCACTCTCCGGCATCCGCGGCTACGCCGCCACGATCGACGGACTATCCGGTGGCAACTCCTGCCTCTCGATCGCGACCTGCGGCGCCAACGAGGTCGAACTGCAAGGCGGTGTCGCCGAAGACTCCCTGACCGTCACCGAGCTACCCGAGGGAGCGAACTACCTGCACGCCGTCGCGGTCTCCGGCTCGGGCACGCGGTCGGCAAGCTCGGCCAACACCGCTCTGCACGTCGACAAGACCGACCCGCAAATGCGGCTGGCCGGCGCTGCCAACGGCTGGTCCAACCGGCCGCTGAGCCTGATCGCCACCGCAACCGACACCGCCTCGGGAATGGAGACGGCCGGCGGCGGCGGGCCCTTCACAGCGATCCGCATCGACGGCGGGGCGCCGATCAGGGCAGACGGGGACGAGGTCTCGGCGACCGTGATCGCGTCCGGCATCCACTCGGTTGCCTACTACGCGCGCGACGCGGCCGGCAACGTCGCCGACGGGGGCGCCTCCAATGGAAGGCCGAATCACGCGCCCGCCGCCGCCACCGTGGCAATCGACCGCGAGCCCCCGCGAGTCGCTTTCGCCGGCGCCCAGGACCCACTCGACCCCGAGCGGATCGAGGCGCGCGTCTCCGACTCGCTCTCGGGCCCGGATCAGGCGCTGGGATCGATCGGCGCTCGTCCTGTCGGCTCCAATCAGCGCTTTGTCGAGCTGCCCACCGAGCGCTCCGGTTCGGTGTTGCGCGCCCGCTGGGACTCCGAGGCCTACCCGCCCGGCGAATACGAGTTCCGGGCCATCGCCTACGACGCTGCCGGCAACTCAGCCTCCAGCTCGAGCAAGGGCGACGGCTCGCCGATGCGCCTCGCCAGCCCGCTGAAGATTGCGACGAGGCTGCTCAGCGACTTTCGCTCGCGCACCGTCCGCTACGGGCGCGGAGCCAGGTTCAGCGGGCACCTGATCGCCGGTCGCCACGCGCCGCTGCCCGGAATGCCGGTGCGGGTAGTCGAGCGCTTCGACCCGGGAGCGTTTCCGCGGGAACGCATCTCCACAGTCAGGACCGGCGCCGACGGTGCCTTCAGCATCCACCTCAGCCCGGGTCCCAGTCGTGACCTGGTCGCGATCGCGCCGCCGACCGCGACGGTGCGCGGCGCCAGCAGCCAGCCGCAGCGGCTAACGGTGCGCAGCGGCGTGCGGATGCGGGTTTCCTCGACCGTTGCGAGGGTCGGCGGCCGGCCGGTCATCTTCCGCGGCGGCATCGCCGCCAACGGCGCCGCGATTCCGGCCGAGGGCAAGACGGTGCAGTTGCAGTTCCGCCTGCCCGGCCTGCCCTGGAGCGAGTTCCGCACGATCCACACCGACTCGCACGGGCACTTCCACTACGCCTACCGCTTCGCCGACGACGACAGCCGCGGCGTGCGCTTTCAGTTCAGGGCATACGCCCCGGCACAAGCCGACTGGCCCTTCGAGCCAGCCGGCTCACTGCCGGTACAGATACGCGGTGTCTAAGGCCGACTGACCAAGCAGATCAAGGACGCAGGGAGCGCGACGTGCTCTGCACGTAAGCGACCGAGGACGCCGATATGCGCCGGTCAGGCGGTCTTAGACCGGGAGGAGGTCGATTGCTTTGCGTACCCGCTGCTCGAGCTCGTCGCGGTTGCGTTTCACCGTCGTCTCGACCGTGCGCTGATGCTTGCGGGCTTCGCGCTCGACCCGGTTGCGGGTCTTGCGGGCCTCAGTGGTTGCCTTGCGGCGGGCGGTCGTGCCGCGGCGCTCGGTGCGCTTGACCCGGCGGCGCAGCTCGGTGCGGTAGGACTTGAGCTGTTTCTCGGCGGCGGAGCGGGCCGTGAACGGCTCGACCAAGTCCGAGACTCGATCGGTGACCGAGAGGACGGCGCCGACGGGAATGTCGACCGCGGTCTCGACCACGCTGCGGGCCTGGTTCTTCTCGGCGACCGGAGCTTTGGCTTTCGGTTTGGCACCGTTGCTTTTGCTGGTTTTGGTCTGCGTTGTAGCCATTAAGTAGTTGAATCCCTTCGATATATCGAGGTTGCCTGCCTGGGACTGCTGGGGAGTTCGCGAGTGTAACGAACATACGTTCTTTGCGAACACACGTTCTTAAACCCTTGGGAGCGTCTGGTTACTGGGCGCTGCGGGCGATCGCCAGCCCCTGCTCGCCCGCGGCGGCGGCGATCGGGTAGCGGGCGTCGAGGCCCAGTGAGGCCTGCTCCAAAGCGAGATCGCCGAAGCTCACCAGCCCTCCCGCCTCGCGCACGATCAGCTGCGCGGCGGCGGCGTCGACCGAGCGACAGGGGCGCAGGCTGGCCATCGCGTCGAAGCGTCGTCCCGCGACGTAAGCAGCGCTGATCGCGATCGAGCCGACCACGCGCAGGCGATAGACACGACCGGCAAGGGCCTCCAGTGCCGGCAGCGTCCGCTCCGGCTCCGCCGACTCGAGCCCGAGCAGCTCGATCTTGTCGCCGTCGGGACCAACGGCGATGCGCTCGTCACCGAGCATCGCGCCCTTGCCGCACTCGGCGACGAACTCCTCGTTGGCACCGAAGTCGAAGACGTAGCCGAACTCGACCGCGGCCATCGAGTCGCCACTCGCAACCGCGATGCTGAGGCTGTGGGAGGGCAGCGTGCGGCGGGCGTTGAGCGAACCGTCGATCGGATCGATCACGACCCGGGCGGGACCGCCGGCGCCGAAGGCGACCTCGCCGCGCTCCTCTGAAACCGCGACGAACGAGGCGCCCTGTGCGGCCAGCGCCTCGAGCTCGACGAAGACCGTGTCCTCGCAGCGACGGTCGATGACCAGCGTGTGGTCGCCGCCCTCACCGACACCCTCGTAGGCCGTGCGGGCGTCGACTCCGCGCACTTCGTCGAAGATCGCCCGCTGCGCCGCCACCGCGCGGCGGCAGATTCCCAGCCAGTCTGCGGAAAAAACGTCCACGCAGGCCATCCTATGGAGGCCGCGCACTCGCTAGCTTTGGAGCATGCTCGCTCTAGCCGAGGCCCAGCAACGCGCTGTCCAGCACGGCGAGGGCCCGTTGCTGCTGCTGGGTGCCGCCGGAACGGGCAAGACCGAGGCCTTGGCACGGCGATTTGCCCGCCTCGCCGGCGACGGGGTCGCGCCCGAGCAGATCCTCGTCCTGGCCTCGAACCGGCCTACCGCCCGACACCTGCAAGAGCGCATCGAGACGCTGCTCCCCCGCGCCTATGAGGAGCTTTGGGTCGGAACCTGGGACACGTTGGCTGAGCGGTTGCTGCGCGAGCACTCAACCGCAGCGGGCCTCGATCCGTTCTTCGATGTCCTCGGCCCCGCCGAGCGCTTGGCGATGCTTTTGGACCGGCTCGACGAACTCCCACTTCGCAATCAGGAAATCCGCGGAAACCCGGCCGGCCTACTCGCCAAGCTGCTGGCGCAGATCGACGAGCTAAAGGCCGGCTCTGAGCCACCAGAGCCCGAGCTGGCGGAGTTTTGCGCAGCTCACGACCGCATCCTCGCCGAGTCCGGAAACCTCGACCGAGGCGATGTCTTCCTCACGCTCAGCAAGCTTCTGCACGAGCAGCCGAGGGTGGGAACCGAAATCGCGACTCGCTTCACCTACCTCATGCTCGACGAGCACGAGGACGCCACAGCTGCACAGCGGGCGATCCTCTTGAAGCTCGCAGCAGAGAACTCGAATCACCTCTACGTGGAAAACGTTCCTTCTGCGGGTGGCGCGGGTGAGGGGGGGCCGAGGACGGTTTTGACCCGCCCGCAGGCCCCCCCTCACCCGCGACAGGACCCGCAGTCGAGCGTCCTCGTCCTTGAAGAGGTGTTTCGCGAACCGAAGGTTCGGCTGTGGCGATGCACGAACGAGAGAGCGCAGGCCCAAGCGGTTGCCCGAGAGGTAGAGCACCTGCTGGTGGGCGGCGCCTCGCCCGAGGCGATCTGCGTTCTGGTCGATGACCCAACGGCCAACGGAGGGCCGGTGTCGGCGGCGATGGAGGAGCGCGGCATCGCCTTCCATCTGGCCGGGCCGGCGGCGCTGTTTCAGCGCCCCGAGGTGCGCGACGCGATCGCCTGGCTCAGGGTCCTTGCCGACCCGGAAGACTCGGCCGCGGCGGCGCGGGCGCTGACCCGGCCGCCGGTCGAACTGCGCTCGGCCGACCTGGCGCGGCTGACCACGATCGCGCGGCGGCGCAAGGTCGACATGGTCTCGGGCTGCGAGGCGGCGCTCGAAAGCCCCCAGATCCCGCCCGAGGGACGCGAGCGGATCCAGTCCTTCCTCAAGCTCCACGGAGAAGCCTCGGCGGCGATGGAGGAACGCCGTGCCGATGTCTTCGTGCGGCGGCTGATCGAGCGCGTCGGCCTGCGCAGGCAACGGCTCTTTGCCGCCGAGCCGGAGGTGGCGGAGCGCCTGCTCGGGCTCTCCAGGCTGGCTGAGCTGGCGGCGATCTGGGCGCGGCGGGAACCGCATGGCTCTACCCGTGACTTCGTCCGCTACCTGAGCGCGATCGCCGAGGCGGGGGTCGAGCCCGCCGGTGGCGAGGAGCCGCCGTCACCGGGCGCCGTGCAGGGGCTGGCGCGCGCCGCCGCCAAGGGAATGGACTTCGAGCACGTCTTCGTCCTCGGTGCCAAACGCGATGGCGTCCAGGCCCGCTCCACCCTCGTTCTCTCGCGCATCGAAGGCGACCGCGAGGGACCGGGCGACGAGGCGGAGGAGCTGCACGAGGAGGAGCTGTTCGGACCGGCGGAGGGACTGCACGCGACCTACCGCAAGCTGCGCGAGGAGGTGCTGGAGGCCTCCTGGCTGGCCGGCCGCGAGCTCTCGGAGCCGCGCCTGGACACGGTCGTCGACGTCAACCGGGCGATCGCCCGCCACCTCGAGCTGCTGAAGCTGGCGGCGCTGGCGCAGCGGCCCGGCGAGGAGGCGACGGCGGAGGCGATAGAGGCGGTCAACGGCCTGCTGCGCCAGGTCGCCACCCCCGAGCAGCAGACCGAGCTCGATGCCTCCCCCCTCGACGCCTACCTGCTCGATTCCGAGCACGAGCGCGACGGCCGCCGCAGGCTGCTCGCCGCCCGCCACGAGCCCTCGCTCGAAGCCTTCCTGCCGCGCCGCGGCGACGGTGCGCTCAGCCTCTCCGCCTCCGACCTCGACCTCTACCTGACCTGCCCGCTGAAGTACAAGTTCCGTCGCGTCTTCGGCATCCCGCAGGAGCCGACGATCAACCAGCGCTTCGGCATCCTGATCCACAGCGTGCTGGAACGCTTCCACAAGGATTCCGGCGAAGACGAAGCTGGGGAGCGCGGGCTGGCCGAGCTGATGGAGCTCTTCGAGTCCGGCTGGCGCCGCTCGGGCTTCGGCTCCAGCGACGACGAGCTGCAGTTCCGCGACCGCGCCCGCGAAGCGATGCGCCTCTACTGGGAGCGCGAGAGCGAGGCCGATGGTGAGCCGGTCTGGCTCGAGCGCAAGTTCGACATCCGGATCGGCGAGCATCAGGTGCGCGGCCGCGTCGACCGCGTCGACCGCCTCCCCGACGGCAGCTACGAGCTGATCGACTACAAGACCGGCGAACGCAGGAGCGAAGCGCAGCTCGAGAACGACCTGCAGCTGGCGCTCTACCGGCTCGCCGCCCGCGAGGCCTGGGGGCTGGAGGCGGGAACCGGCAGCTACTACTACGTGCTCGACGCCGACAAGGTCGCCGCGCCCGTCAGGGCCGACGACGCCGAGCGGGTCGAGCGGACCGTGCTGGAGGTCGGCGAGGGAGTGCTGGGACAGGACTTCGAGCCGCGGCCCTCCCCTACCACCTGCAGTTGGTGCGACTACAGGCTCATTTGTCCGGCGGCCGAGAGCTAGGCCTACTCGTCGCCCTGCTGGCGCAGGAACTGCTGGAACTCGCGGGCGATCGTGTCCGCGGATGGAATGTCCTCGGGACCTTCGGTTTGCTCGGACTGTTCGGTCTCGATGCGGTCGACGAGCTCCTCGATCTCCGGGTTGGCGGCGATCGCACGGTTGATCTGGTCTTCGTAGCTGTCGGCTTCTTCCTCGAGGTCGGTGGCGTCGACGGCTACGCCGGTCAGGCCTTCCAGTCGACGCAGCAGGGCGAGCGCCGCTTTGGGATTGGGAACGGCGGCGACGTAGTGGGGGACGGCGGCCCAGAGCGAGGCCGAGGTCATCCCGACCTGGCGGCAGCAGTCGTGGACGACGCCGACGATCCCGGTCGGCCCCTCGTAGCTGGAGCGCTGCAGGTCGAGCTCTTCGACCAGTTTCTGATCGGAGGCGAGGCCGGTGATCGGCACCGGCAGGGTGTGGGAGACCTCGGCGATCAGCGCTCCCAGGGTGATCACCATCTCCACCCCGAGCGCATCGGCAGCGGTGGCGATCGTCTCCGAGAAGGTGCGCCAGCGCAGGTTGGGCTCGGTGCCGTCGAGCAGCACCAGGTCGCGTTCGGCGCTCGGCACACGGACGGCGATCAGGTCGTTCTGCGGCCAGTCGATCCGGCGCGCCTGACCCTCGGTGAGGACGATCGTCGGCCGGGTCGCCTGGAAGTCGAAGTAGTCCTCGGCGTCGACCTTGGCGACCAGCTCTGCGTCGAAGGCGTCTTCGACCGCGTTCAGCGCGGTCGAAGCTGCCGCGGCGGCATCGTTCCAGCCCCGAAACGAGCAGACCAGGATCGGCTTGCGGAGCTGCGGGATGTCGCCCTCCCAGCTGAGTGAATCCACACTTTGAGACTACCGATGGGTCGCTGCCGCACTGGCAGGCGGTGCTACGCCGGTGCCGCCATCGCCCTGCGGATCAAGCGATAGGCGATGAAGAGCGCCAGGGCGGCGAAGGAGAGCTGCAGGGCCCGCTCGGAGACGTGGTTGGCGATTGCGACCCCGATCAGCACCCCGAGTGGGGAGAGGGCGCCGATGATGACCGCGTTGCGGACGTTGACGTTGCCGTAGGAGTTCTGACGGAAAGCGCCGATCAGGGCGACGATGACGATCATCAGCAGCGAGGTCGACTCGCTCTCGACCTGGGTGATGCCGATGAAGATCGTCAGCGCCGGGACGAAGAGCACGCCGCCACCGACGCCGACGATGCCGCCGGTGAAGCCGCCGGCCATGCAGATCAGCGCCGCCAGCAGCTCGTCGCCGCTCATAGCAGCCCCTTCCGGTGCGCTTTATCTCGGAATAGAGGGGAAAAGGCGCACCGGAAGCTATTCAGCACCAGCTCGATCGCGATCCCGATCAGCAGGGCGGCGAAGAGGATCGAGACCATGCGCTGGGAGATGCGCTGCTGCACGGCGGTGCCGATCACGACGCCGACCACGGCGGGGATCGCCAAGAGCAGCGCGGTGACGACGTGGACGTTGCCGTAGATGCCGCCCTGGGCGATCGCGCCGAGCAGGCCGATCAGGACGATCGCGGCGAGGCTGGTCCCGGTCGCCAGCCGCTCGCCGTAGCCGAACCAGAAGATCAGCAGGGGGACGATGACGGTGCCGCCGCCGACGCCGAAGAGGCCGCTGAACGCCCCCGCAAGCGTGCCGATCGCGGCGAGCTTGAGAACTGGATGGGACGGCAGCGCCTGGTCCGCGGGCATCGTGCCGCGATACTAGATGCAGTGTCGCTCGAATCCGAGACAGGCGCGGGGGCGCACTCGCTGCTGGACCCGCTGCGCGCAGATCCCCCCCGGGCGGCGGTCCTGACCGACGTCGACGGCACCTTGGCGCCGATCGTTGAGCGACCCGAGCAGGCCGCGGTGCCGGCGCGGGCGAGCGAGCTGCTCGAAGCGCTGAACAGCAGCTTCGGCCTCGTCGGCTGCATCTCGGGGCGGCGGGCGCTGGAGGCGCGGCGGCTGGTCGGAGTCGACGCCCTCGCCTACGCCGGAAACCACGGACTCGAGCTGCTGCTGCCGGGGGACGCGGAGCCGCAGCTCGACCCGGCGCTGGCCGGACAGGAGCGCAGCGCAGCCGAGTTCGTCGCCGGGCTGGACGCCGCCAACCTGGCCTCGCTGGGACTGCGACTGGAGGACAAGGGCCCGATCCAAACCCTGCACTGGCGCGGCGCCGAGGACGAGCGCGGCGCCGAGGCCCGCGCCCGCGAGATCGCCGCCGAGGCCGGCCGGGCGAAGCTCGAACCGCGCTGGGGCCGCAAGGTGCTGGAGCTGCGCCCGATCGGCGGCGGTGGCAAGGACGCCGCGGTCGCGGCGCTGCTTGCAGCCGACGGCGTCACCGCGGCGGTCTACGCCGGCGACGACCGCACCGACCTCGACGCCTTCCGCCGCCTGCGCGAGCTGCGCGAGGGCGGCGAGCTGAAGAGCGCAGTCTGCGTCGGCGTGGTCTCGCCCGAGGCGCCGCCAGAGCTTGCCGAAGAGGCCGACCTGCTCGTCGACGGCCCGGCTGGCTGGCTGGCGATGCTCGAGGCGCTGGCGAGGTAGCAATGCCGTACACGGACCTGCTGCGCGTGACCGTCCTGCTCACCGGCGCCGAGGCGACCGCCCTGGCGACAATCACGGCGATCGCCGCCAACCGCGACAACGACACCCGGACGCTGATCGTCGCCGCTGTCTGGTGGCTGCTGGCACTCGCGATCGGCTTCTACCTCGGCCGCCCGTCTCGCGCCGCCGATGCGCTGCGGGACACGCTGGCGCGGGCGAAGACCGCCACCTCGCTGCCGGTCGAGACCCCGGCGCGAATCTCCTTTGGCCGCCTCTGGCCGATCGCCGTCACCGCGATCGCGGCCGGCGTCCTCGGCGTCTTCTTCCCCGGCGTGGCGGCGATCGGCGCCGGCTTCGCTCTGCTCGTCTCGCTTGCCTGGCATTCGCAAGAGGCCGCAGTGCTGGCGATCGAGCAGCGCGACGGCGTCAAGTTCTACGTGGTCCCCAACTCCGCCCTGCGCCCAATCCAACTGGTCCGCACCCCCGGCCTGCGCACCGGCCGACGCGCACACGCCTGAGTAAGCGTCGCGGCCGGCGGGTAGCGTGAACCCAGTGAACCGCCGATCCCTAAGCGTGCTCGCCGTCCTAGCCTTGGCGCTGCTGCTGCCGGCGGTCGCCGTGGCGGCGGAAAGGACGGTCAGCGTCCACGGCACGGCGACCCTGAAGGTTCCCAACGACACCGCCTCCCTGGGCTTCTCCGTGAGTAAGGAACGCAAGACCCGCAAGGCCGCCCTACAAGCCGTCGCGGTGCACCTGCGCAAGGTGATCGCAACCGTTCAGAGCACACCAGGCGTCAGCCCTGCTGACGTGACCACCGGCGAAATCTCAGTGCGCAAAACGAGCAAGGGCAAGCGCACGCTCTACCGCGCCGCCGAGGGAATCGGCGTGATCCTGCACGAGCCAAACCGAGCCGGCGAACTCGTCAACGCGGCCATAGCGGCCGGGGCAACCGGCACCCGCGGCCCAAATTTCTTCGCCGGCAACCCCGAAGCCGCCTTCAACAGCGCCCTACTGGCCGCCTTCGCCCAAGCAAAAGCCAAGGCAACAGCCCTAGCCACCAGCGCCGGAGCAACCCTGGGCCAAGTCCTCAGCATCGAAGAAGGCACAGAAGTAAGCGAAACGACCCCGGTAAGCGCCGACGCCAAGGGTGTAGAAGCTTCCCCCTCCCCGCCGGTAAAACCCGGCAACTCCACAGTCACCGCCACGGTCCGCGTCGTCTTCGCACTGCAGTAGCCGCTCGATGGAGGGCCGGGAGGCGGTCTCGGCGAGCCTCGCGAAGCGGCCCCCGGCAAGGTGACTCTGAGCCGCGAAGCGGCACTCAATTAGCACCGCCTGTCGGCGGTGCTTGGGCTCGCCGAGACCGCCTCCCGGCCCTACCTCTTACGCAACTTCTTGAAGTCAGCCCAACTCCGCGTATTCGCAACCTGATCCGCGGTCAACCAGGCCCGCCGCGCGGTCGCGACCGCATAGTCCATGTTGTTCAGCGTCTCCACCCCATGCGCATCGGTGTTGAGCACGATGATCACCCCCGCTTCCGCCGCCAGCCGCGCGTGCTGCTCGGAGAGATCGCGCCGATTCGGGTTGCCGTTGATCTCCAGCATCGTGCCGGTCCGCGCCGCCGCCTCGGCCACCGCCTCGATGTCGATCCCGTAGGGCTCACGACGGCCGATCAACCGCCCGGTCAGGTGGCCGATGCAGTCGACCAGCGGGTTCTCGATCGCCGCCAGCACCCGCGCTGTCATCTCCTTCTCGGAGATCGCGAAGGAAGTGTGGACGCTGGCGACGACCCAGTCGAGCGCACCAACCACGTCGTCGGGGTAGTCGAGCTCGCCGTCGAGGCCGATGTTGATCTCCGAGCCGGCGAGCAGCCGAAAGCCGCGCTTGCCCTTGTTCCAGTCGGCAATCTCATCGATCCGCTCCCAGAGCCGCTCGGCGGTGACGTGGTCACCGAAGCCGTGGCTGGCGGAGTGGTCGGTAATCGCCATGTAGGCGTAGTCGCGCTCGCGGCCGGCCTCGGCCATCTCCTCGAGCGTGTTGCGACCGTCGGAGAGGGTCGTGTGCGAGTGCAGGTCGCCGCGGATGTCGTCGAGTGTGATCAGCGCGGGCAGGTCCCCCGCCCGCGCCGCCTTCAACTCGCCGCGGCCCTCGCGCAGCTCCGGCACGATGTAGGCGTAGCCGAGCCGCCTGTAGACCGCCTCCTCGCCGGCGCAGAGCTCTACCTCCCCGCTCTCGACCTCGGTGATCCCGTGCTCGGAGACCGAGAGGCCGCGCTTCACCGCCTCCTCGCGCAGCTGCACGTTGTGCGCCGCCGAGCCGGTGAAGTGCTGCAGCAGGTTGCCGAAAGCCTCCGGGGCGACGATCCGCAGGTCGACCGAGATCCCGTTCTGGGTCTGCGCCCGCACGCCGTTCGGCCCCGGCGTCCCCGCGGCGGCGATCAGCGGGCTGGCGACGAGGTGCTCGGCCAGGGCCGTCGGCTCCTCCGCCGTCGCGATCAGGTCGATGTCCTTGCAGGTCTCGCCCCAGCGCCGTACCGATCCCGCCACCTCGACCCGATCGGCGGCGGGGTGCTCGCGCAGCGTCCGCGCCAGCTCCTCGGCGATCGGTCGCGCCATCGAGAGCAGCACCCGCCCGGAGCCCTCGCCGGGATCGCCGAGCCGCTCGAGGCCGGCCAGGACGTTTTCCTCCGCCTTCGCGCCGAGCCCCTTGAGTCCGCGGATGCGCTCTCCCTCCGCCGCCGCTTTCAGGTCCTCCAGGGTGGCGACGCCAAGCTCGTCGAAGAGGCGCCGCGCCGTCTTCGCCCCCACCCCCGGCACCCGCGTCACCTCGACCAGCGTCGGCGGGAACTTCGCCTTCAGTTTCACCGCGGCGGGGATCTCGCCGGTCTCGATCAGCGCGTCGATCTTTTCCGCCAGCGTCTTGCCGACGCCGGGCACCTCGGTCGCCCGTCCGGCCGCAGCGAGGTCGGCGACGGAGACCGGGCTTTCGCGGATCGCCTTCGCCGCGGTGCTGTAGGCGAGCACCCTGTATTTGACCGCGCCGTCGAGCTGGTAGAGCACTCCAAGCTCGTCGAGGGCGGCGGCGATCTCGGCGTTGGTCACCCCTGCAAGCTAGCGAGGGAACGGGGCTCTTTAGCCGCGGCTCAGGTTCGTCACTAGCATCGCCCCGGCAAATGCCCGCAAACAAGCCCGAGCGAGGGCCGGCCTGGCTCGTCCTGCCCACATATGAAGAGGCAACCAACATCGAGCGCCTGGTCGAGCAGGCGCGCGGCAAGCTGCCCGGTGACGCCCAGGTCCTGATCGTCGACGACAACTCGCGCGACGGCACCGGCGAGATCGCCGCCCGGCTCAGCACCGAACACGAGGCCGTCCACTTCCTGCACCGGCCGACCAAGGAAGGCCTCGGCCCCGCCTACATCGCCGGCTTCCGCCGGGCGCTGGCCGGCGGCGCCGGGCTCGTGGTCGAGATGGACTCCGACTTTTCCCACGAGCCGGCCTACCTGCCGCGGCTGATCGAGGCGGCGGAGCGAGCCGACATCGTGATCGGCTCGCGCTACGTGCCCGGCGGCGGCGTCACCGACTGGGGGCCGCTGCGGCGGGCGATCAGCCGCGGCGGCAGCGCCTACGCCCAGTTCGTCCTCGGCCTTCACGTTCGCGACCTGACCGGCGGCTTCAAGTGCATCCGCCGCGAGGTGCTCGAGGCGCTCGACCTCGATGCGATCCGCTCACGCGGCTACGCCTTCCAGGTCGAGATGACATACCGCGCGATCGAGCTCGGCTTCGAGGTGGTCGAGGTGCCGATCGTCTTCCGCGACCGCCAGGCCGGAGCCTCGAAGATGAGCCGCTCGATCGTGCTCGAGGCAATCTGGCGGGTGCCTCTTCTACGCTATGGGCAGTGAGCGCTCGGGGAGGCCTTTCGGCCCTCGCGAACCTCGCTATACTTTATGAAGTATTGAGCGCCGAACCTCAATCCCCAGGAGACCGATTCCAGTGACAGGCAAGCTCCAAGACGTGACAGACGACACCTTCAAGTCCGAGGTCCTCGAGGCCGACGGACCCGTGCTGGTCGACTTCTGGGCCCCCTGGTGCGGCCCCTGCCGCGTCGTCCACCCGGTCCTCGAGGAGATGGAGACCGAGCGCGAGGACCTGCACATCGTCAGCATCAACGTCGACGAGAACCAGCAGACCGCCGCCCAGTACGAGGTCCTCTCGATCCCGACCCTGATCCTCTTCAAGGACGGGGCGATCGCCAAGAAGGTGATCGGAGCGATGCCCAAGCGTCGCCTCGAGGCCGAGCTCGAGCCGGCCCTCGCCTAAACGCCGCCGCGAGCATGCCCTTCGTCGAGGTCAACTGGTTCGAGGGCCGCAGCGACGAGCAGAAGGCGGAGATCGCCAAGCGGATCGAAGCGGCGCTGGTCGAGGTGGCCGGCGTTGCGCCGGATCACTGCTGGGTCAAGTTCTCCGACTCGAAGAAGACCGACTTCATCATCGGCGAGCCGGCCGAGTAGCAACGACCCGCTGAGCACCTCCGCGCCGGCCCAGGAAGCGGGCCAGGGCGGAGGATTGTTCAGCGTGAATGAGCGAAGTCGACTACGCGGTCGTGCAGATCGCGTATACGTGTGCTTCGATCGCGTTGGCTCCGGTCTTGTAACTGACCTCCCAGCCGGTCGCCGGACTGGTCAGCGTCGGAGCGCTCTGGTAGATGACGGCAGTGGAGACGCCACCGTCAAAGGATCCCCCTCCGGTCGCGAGCTCACCTGCCGGACATTCCACGATGACCGTGCCGGTGGTATTGGCGCCGATGGATTCGGTATTCGTGACCTTGTGCAGGCCGGGGACTCCACTTGGGCCCGTCTGCCCGGTCGCGCCTTTTTCGCCTTTGTCGCCCTTGAGTCCCGCCGGTCCCTGCGGTCCTTGAGCGCCCGCCGGTCCCTGGGGTCCCTGTTTACCTCTGGGCCCTTTCTTCGCCTTGCTGGTCGTGGCCTGAGTTTGACCGGTGACGAGATTCGTCGCCGCGTAGCCGGTGCCGCCCATGGCGCCGAACAGCGCGATACAGGCCACGACCATCGCGGGAGATGGAATGAAACGCTTGCTCATCAGCCCTCCAAACGTTGGAATTGGGGGACCACACTCCCATCGGGCTCGGATGAGTGTCAGCGACGGGCTGAACCGCAGCCACCAAACCTGATCGGCCCAAGGCGGCTATAGCTGGGTAACGATCGCCGCGAAGCCTGCGATGAAGGAAGCTGAGAGGGCGACGATGCCATGCACCATCGTCCTGTTGATCGATTCGAACCCGCTTTTCATCTCACTGCGCAGTTCGCGAATTTCGCCCTCTACTTTGTCGAAGCGCCTGTCGACCTGGTCAAAGCGGCGGTCGACGTCCGTCGGAAGTCGTCCAGTCGCGCATCTGCCCAACTCTCTCTCATCAGGTGCATGATTGCACCGTAAACATTGCGGCCGCATGGGTGGGCGCGCATAGCGTCAAGGCTCTTGCCTCAATCTGTCACAGAAGGCGCGTAGCCCAGATCAGCGAACCGGCGTAAGAGCGATCTCGAGGTCGCGGCCGTCGACGCGGACGATTGGTCCGTCGCCAGCGTCGAAGGCGACCGAGGTGGCGAGGACCTCGCCAGCGATGTAGGGCTCATGGGCGCGGGCGGCGGAGAGGAGCTCGTCGTCTCCGCCCAAGGAGAGCTCTATGCGGTCGGAGATGTCTAGGCCTGCGGCTTTGCGGGCGTTTTGGACTGCGTGGACTATCTCTCGGGCCAGGCCCTCACGGCGTAGGTCGTCGTCCAGGTCCAGTTGGAGGGCGACGGCGTGGCCGGCCTCGGCCTCTACCTCGTAGCCATCGAGGGGCTGGAGGGCGAGGCTGACCTCTTCGGGGCCGATCGTGTGCTCGTCGCCGTCGACGTTGATGCCGATCTCGCCGCCGTCGGCCATCACCCTGGCGACATGGACGGGGTCGAGCGCCTCGACTGCGGCGGCTACCTGCGGCATGCGCTTGCCGAAGCGGGGGCCGAGGGCGCGGTAGTTGGGTTTGACCGCGTAGCTGACCAGGTCGGCCTCTTCGGAGACGAAGTCGAGCTCCTTGACGTTGAGCTCGGCGGTGACCAGATCGGCGCGGGCGGAGATCGCCTCGCGCTCGGCGTCGTTGGCGACGATCACGGCGCGGCGCAGCGGCTGGCGCATCTTCGCCTTGGCCTGGGCGCGGGCGGCGCGGCCGAGTTCGACCGTGAGGCGGACCGCCTCCATCGCCTTCTCCAGCTCGGGATCGGCGAGCGCCGGGTCCGCCTCGGGGAAGTCGCGCAGGTGGACCGAGTCGCGGCCCTCCCCCGCCGCTTCCGCCTCGCCGCCGGCGAGGTTGAGGTGGATCTCATCGGCGAGGAACGGAGTGAAGGGCGCGAGCAGGGCCACCGTCTCGAGCAGGCAGTGGCGCAAGGTCGCGAACGCCGCCCGGTCGCCCTCCCAGAAGCGGCGTCGCGAGAGCCGCACGTACCAGTTGGAAAGCTCCTCGACGTACTCCGAGATCGCCCGGCCGGCGGCGGTGCAGTCGAAGTCGTCCATCCGCTCGCGCACAGTCGCAATCGTCGCCTGCAGCCGCGAGAGCGCCCACCGGTCGAGGTCGTCGAAACCTCGTTTTTGCCTGTCCTCTACGTCAAAACGAGGTTTCGACGGGAAATCGACGGGGGTTAGGTCCTCGGCGTTGGCGTATAGGACCCAGAACGAGTAGGTGTTCCAGAGGGTTAGGAGGAACTGGCGGACGGATTCGCCGACCGTGTCTACCGAGAAGCGGTAGCCCGACCAGGGCTGCTGCGCGGTCAGGTAGTACCAGCGGAAGGCATCGGCGCCGTGGGCGGAGATCACGTCCCAGGGCTCGACCACGTTGCCCTTGCTCTTCGACATCTTCTGCCCCTCGGGGTCGAGGATCAGGCCGAGGCAGACGCAGTTGCGGTAGCTGCTCTGATCGAAGAGCAGGGTCGACTCTGCCAGCAGCGTGTAGAACCAGCCGCGGGTCTGGTCGATCGCCTCGCAGATGAAGTCGGCCGGGAAGCGTTCGGCGAACAGCTCCTCGTTCTCGAACGGGTAGTGGAGCTGGGCGAAGGGCATCGCGCCGCTGTCGTACCAGGTGTCGATCACCGACTCGACCCGGCGCATCTCGCCGCCGCACTGCTCGCACTCGACCGTCACCTCGTCGATGTAGGGGCGGTGGAGGTCGGCGGGCACCTCGCCCTTGGAGCGCTCGCGCAGCTCGGCGACCGAGCCGGCGCAGAAGCGCCCGTCGCAGCCCTCGCCGGCGCACTCCCAGATCGGCAGCGGCGTGCCCCAGTAACGGTCGCGCGAGAGTGCCCAGTCGACGTTGTTCTCCAGCCATTTGCCGAAGCGCCCGTCCTTGATGTGCTCCGGGTGCCAGCCGATCGTCTCGTTGTTGGCGAGCATCCGCTCGCGGACCTGCGAGGTGGCGACGTACCAGCTCGACTTGGCGTAGTAGAGCAGCGGCGTGTCGCAGCGCCAGCAGTGCGGATAGGAGTGCTCGTAGACCTGCTCGCGGAAGAGCAGGCCGCGCTGGTCGAGGTCGGCGATCAGCGCCCGGGTGACCTCGGGGTCCTTGACGAAGCCGCCCTCGAAGCCGCTGACGCGGCGGTCGAATTTGCCGTCGAGGCCGACCGGGTTGTAGAGGGTGGCGTGGCTGGTCGGGTCGAAGATCTTGTTCTCCGCCGCGACCGCGTAGTCGTCTTCGCCGAAGGCCGGGGCGATGTGGACGAGGCCGGTGCCGTCCTCGGTGGTGACGAAATCGCCGGCGAGGACGCGGAAGGCGTTTGCCGGACCGCCGTCCTCGAGGGCGAAGACAGGCCCGCCGTAGCTGCGGCCGACGAGGTCGGAGCCGGGGAAGCGGTCGACGATCTCAGCCCCCTCGCCGAGGACCTTCTCGACCAGCGGCTCGGCCAGGATCACGGTCTCGTCGTCCAAGCGGGCTCGCACGTAGGTGACATCGGGCGCCAGCGCCACGGCGACGTTGCCCGGCAGCGTCCACGGCGTCGTCGTCCAGACCAACAGCGACTCGCCCTCCTCGCTGCCGTCCTCGGCGAGCAATGGGAAGTGCACATATATGGAGGGGTCCTCGACGTCTTTGTAGCCGAGCGCGACCTCGTGTGAGGAGAGCGCCGTGCCGCAGCGCGGACAGTAGGGGACGACCTTATGGCCCTCGTAGAGGCGGTCTTTGTCCCAGAGCTGCTTCAGCGACCACCAGACCGACTCGATGTAGTCGTCGTCGAGGGTGACGTAGGGGTCGTCGAGGTCGATCCAGAAGCCGATCCGCTCGGTCAGGCGGTTCCACTCCTCGACGTACTCGAAGACCGAGGCCCGGCAGCGGGCGTTGAACTTGTCGATCCCGTACTCCTCGATCTCCTGCTTGGAGGCGATGCCGAGCTGTTTTTCGACCTCGATCTCGACCGGCAGCCCGTGGCAGTCCCAGCCGGCCTTGCGCGGCACGCGGAAGCCGCACATCGAGCGGTAGCGCGGGTAGATGTCCTTGAAGACGCGGGCGAGGACGTGGTGGGAGCCGGGCCGGCCGTTGGCGGTCGGCGGGCCCTCGTAGAAGTTCCAGATCTCGGCGCCCTCGCGCTGCTCGAGCGAACGCTGGAAGACGTCGCGCTCGCGCCAGCGCGCCAGCGCCCGCTCCTCCAACTCCGGGAAGGACTGCTTGGTGTCGACGGGGCGGAAGCCGGGCATGGACGGGTGATTCTAGGAGCGGCTCCGTCACCGGTCCCTGCCGGGTCGCATCGGTACGCAATAGTCTTGCCGCGTGCCGGCCTACGACTTGAACGGAAAGGTGGCGCTGGTCACCGGCGCCGCCCGTGGAATCGGCTTCGAGACGGCGCGCCAGCTGCACTTGCGCGGCGCCTCGGTCGCGGTCGTCGATCTCGACGCCGAGCAGTCGCGCGAGGCGGCCGAGCGGATCGGCGAGCGGACGATCGGGATCGGTACCGACGTCACCGACCACGCCGCGATCATGGCGGCGGTTGCCGAGACTGTCGAGCGCTTCGGCGGCCTCGACGTCGTCGTCGCCAACGCCGGCATCGCCCAGGGCCAGACGGCGACCACGCGGGGAATCTCGGTCGAGGAATGGGAGCGGGTCTTCGAGGTCGACCTGCTCGGCGTCTGGCGCACCGTGCGGGCGGCGCTGCCGCAGATCGTCGAGCGCCGCGGCCACATCGTCGTCACCTCTTCCGTCTACGCCTTCATGAACGGCGTCCTCAACAGCCCCTACGCGGTCGCCAAGGCAGGCGTCGAGTCGATGGGCCGGGCGCTGCGGGTCGAGCTGACGCCGCTGGGCGCCAGCGCCAGCGTCGCTTACTTCGGCTGGGTCGACACCAAAATGGTCCAGGACGCGGTCGCCCGGCCGGGCTCGAACCGCCTGCAGGAAAACACGCCCGACTTCCTGCTCAAACGAATTCCCCCCAGCGCAGCCGGGGCGGCGATCGTCGGTGGCATCGAAGCGCGCTCGCCGCGAATCTTCGCGCCGAAGTGGTGGCGCTACGTCTCCGCCCTGCGCGGCATCCTCAACCCGCTGCTCGACCGGCGCATGGAGCAGGACCGCAGGATGGTCGCTGCGGTGCTCGAGGTCGAGGCCGGCGCCGACGAGCAGGGCGCCGCCGCGGTCGCGGCGGCAAAAGCCTGACGCGCCAGCGACTCGACGGGGCCGTCAAGCAAGGGCCTGATCAGCGACTAAGGCGCTCGAGCAGGATCAGGACCGACTCGTAGTCCGCGCCGGTGGCGCGGCTGAGGCCGATCTCGCAGGTACGGTTGCTGGAGAGGTGGGCGTCGAAGCTGCGCCCGGCGAGCTCTTCGGCTTGGGGCCGGGTGGCTGCCGCAGTCAGCTCGGGGTGGGAGATACCGCGGTCCCCGGCGAAGCCGCAGCAGGTCGACGAGGGGGCGACGTAAACCTCGTCCGCGAGGGCATTCGCGACGGCCCGCAGGCGGGGCGCCAGGCCCATGTGGCGGGTGGCGCAGGTCGGGTGGACGGTGGCGGAGCCGACCTTGGAGCCGATCTCCAGCTTCGGCAACAGCCGGTCATGGGCCCAGGCGACCGAGTCGAGGATCTCCAGCTTGGCGAGCCGGCCGGCGTTCTCCTCACTGAGCACGCCCTCGCCGGGATCGGTCACGCCCTGGGTGCAGGAGGCGGCATCGATCACGACCGGCAGCTTCCCTTCTCCGCTCCACTCCCACAGCCGCTCGATCATCTCGTTCGCCTTGTGCCGGTGGGCGTCGCCAAAGCCCTTCGAGCTCCAGGGCAATCCGCAGCAGCTCCCCACGACCTCGGTGGGGATCCAGACCGGCAACCCAGCCCGCCGCGAGACCCCCACCAGCGCCTCGACAACCGAGGGCCGATGGGCCTCAAACGTCCAATCCTTGGACGTTTGAGGCCCATCGGCGGGGGTGGGGCCGAAGATGCGGTTGGTGCATGAGGGGGCGTAGACGGCGGCGGCGCCCTGGCGCTCGGTTGCCGGCAGCGTTCCGGATGCCGGTGGCGGTAGGGCCTTGCCGCGCTTGGTTCGGCGCGCGAGCGGACCGCCGATGCGCAGGCCGGCGCGCGAGGCCTTCTCGACCCTGCTCCAGCGCTTTGCCGTTGCCAGCGCCGCGGCTTCGGCCTTCGGCGTATGTCTCTCCTTGCGCAATTCCTTGACAAGAAGGCCGGTGTCGATCCCGACCGGGCAGGCGAGCTGGCAGGAGCCGTCGGCGGCGCAGGTGTCGAGTGAGTCGTACTCGTATTCCTCGAGCAGTGCCCGCTGCACCGGCGAGCCCGCCGGCTGGCGTGCCATCTCGCGGCGCAGGACGATCCGCTGGCGCGGCGTCGTGGTCAGGTTGCGGCTCGGGCAGACCGGCTCGCAGAAGCCGCACTCGACGCAGGTGGTTGCCGACTCCTCGATCTGCGGCGTGGTTTTGAGGTTGCGCAGGTGGACGTCGGGATCGCGGTTGAGGACCACGCCGGGGTTGAGCACGCCGTCGGGGTCGGCCAGCCGCTTCACCCGCCACATCAGCTCCGTCGCTTTCTCGCCCCACTCCCTCTCTACATAAGGGGCCATGTTTATCCCGGTCCCATGCTCGGCCTTGAGCGAGCCGTCGTACTTGCCGACGATCAGCTCGACCAGCTTCGCCATGAAGGCCTCGTAGCGCTCGCGGTCCTCCCGCTTGGCGAAGTCCGGGGTCAGCATGAAGTGCAGGTTGCCGGCCGAGGCGTGGCCGGCAACGCCGGGCAGGAAGCCGTGCTCGCCGAGCAGCGCCTGCAGGTCGCGGGCGCCCTCGGCGATCCGCTCCGGCGGCACGCAGACGTCCTCGACGATCAGCGCCGTGCCGGGCAGGCGCAGACGGCCGATCAGGCCGTGCAGGCCCTCGCGCACGCGCCAGGCAAGCTCGATTCCCTCCGCCTCGCGGGTGAAGTCGATCGGCCGGATCGTCTCGTGGGCGGCGAAGATCTCGTCGGCCTTGGCGAGGTAGGCGTCGAGCTCCGCGTCGCTGGCGGCGCCGTACTCGACCAGCAGCACCGCCGACTCCGGCGGCAGCTCCTTCCACTCCGCGGGCGCGCCGACCATGTTCCAGGCGGCGGTGATCAGGGCCGGGGCGACCATCAACTCGACCGCGGTGGCGCCGCTGTCGACCAAGTCACGGACCGGCGCGATCGCCTCGTCGATGCCGGGGAAGTGGACCCAGGCGGTGGTCGTGTGCGAGGGCTGCGGCACGGTCTCGAAGACCGCCTCGGCGACGAAGGCCAGGGTGCCCTCGGAGCCGACGACGAGGCGGCGGAAGATCTCCAGCGGCTCGTCGGCGTCGAGGAAGGCGCAGAGGCGGTAGCCGGTGGTGTTCTTGATCACGAACTTGCGACGGATGCGCTCGCTCAGCTCGGCGTCGGCGCGGATCTCGTCGCGAATCGCTTCCAGGCCGGCGGCGAGCTCGGGCTCGGCAGCGGCGAAGCGCTCGGCCGCGTCCGCAGCGGCGGTATCGATCATCGTGCCCGAGGCGAGGACCAGGGTCATCGCGCGCACGGTCGAGTAGGAGTCCTTGCTCACCCCGCAGCGCATCCCGCCCGAGTTGTTGGCGATCACGCCACCGACGCAGGCGATGTCGGTGCTGGCCGGGTCGGGGCCGAGCTTGCGGCCGTGCGGGGCGAGCACGCGGTTGGCGTGGCCGAGCACCGTGCCCGGCTTGACCCGCGCCAGGGCGCCGTCGTCCTCGACCGCGACGCCGCCGAAGTGGCGCCGCACGTCGACGAGGATGCCGTCGCTCTGGCCCTGGCCGTTGAGGCTGGTGCCGCCGGCGCGGAAGGTGACGGGGATGCCGGTGCGGCGGCCGTAGGCGAGGACCTTGGCGACGTCCTCGGCGTCGTGCGCCATTACCACCGCCTGCGGGAAGAGCCGGTAAGGGCTGGCGTCGGAGGCGTAGCGGACGATGTCGCCGACGCGACCGAGCACGCGGTCGGCGCCGAGCAGTTGCTCGAGCTCGCCGCGCAGCGGCTGCGCGGCGCCGCCGGCGAGCGAATCCGGCGCGCGGTCGGGGGCAGGCTCGGACGGCGGCGGAGCGAGCTTTTGCTCCAGCAGCGCCATGGTCAATCCAGCTTAGAAGAGCGCCATGCCCGGCGTCACCGGGACTTCGACCAGTTCCGGCTGCGAGGAGGCGAGCGATTTGGCGAGGGCGTCGCGCACTTCATCGCGGTCCTTGACCCGGTGCGCCGTGATCCCGTAGCCCTCGGCGATCGCGGCGACGTCGAGCTTGGGCAGATCGAGGCCGGGCGCACCCTCCACCTGCTCGACTTCAGCGAACCACTTGAGGATCCCGTACTCCTCGTTGCGCACGACCAGGAAGGTGACCGGGGTCTTGTAAGCGACGGCGCTCCAGAAGGCGCTGACCGCGTACTGGACCGAGCCCTCGCCGATCACGCAGACGACCGGTCGGTCGGGCTGGGCCAGCTGCACGCCGACCGAAGCGGCGAGGCCGAAGCCAAGGCCGCCGCCGGCGGCGAAGTAGTAGCTGCCGGGACGCGAGAGCCGCATCTGGTTGCGCAGCGCCAGGGTGCTGGTCGGCGACTCGAGCACGACGATGCCGTCCTCGGGGAAGACCTCGGCCAGGGCGGTGTGCACGGTCGAGGGGTTGAGCGGATCGCTGGGCGGGATTTCCTGCGGGCCCTGGTTCGGCTCGGGCGCCGGGCGGGTCGACTCGGGCAGCTCGGCGAGCAGCGCCGCCAGGGTCAGCTTGACGTCGGCGACGAGGGCGTCGCCCATCGGCGCCCGGGCGGCCTCGTCGGGGTCGCTGGTGATCGCGACCAGCTTCGCCCCCTCCGGCAGCAGCGGCCCGGGGATGTAGGGGTAGTAGGGGAAGACCGAGCTGCCGACGACGAGGATCAGGTCGTGGCCCTCGAGCGTCTGGCCGACCGGACCGATCGCCGGCGGCAGCACGCCGCGGTAGTTGGGGTGGTTCTCGGGGAAGCCGATGCGCCCGCCGCCCGGTGCGGGCGTCGCCCAGACCGGCAGGCGCTGGCGCTCGGACAGCGCGATCGCCTCCTCCCAGGCGCCGGAGGCGTCGATGTCGGGACCAGCCACCATCACCGGGTTGGTGGCGGCATTGAGGCGGTCGGCGAGGACACGGACCGCGGCGGGGTCGGCGACGTTGCGGCCGTCGACGCGGCGGGTGATCGCCTCGCGCGCGTCGGCTTCGTCGACCTCGGCGTACCAGTCGTCCATCGGCAGCGAGACGAAGACGGGGCCCTTCGGCGGCAGTCCGGCGAGGTGGGCGCCATGGGCCAGCGCCAGCGGCACGTCCTCGGCCCGGGCCGGCTCGTAGGACCACTTGACCAGCGGGTGCGGCATCCGGATCGCGTCGCGGTTGGTCAGGTTCGCCTGCAGCGTTATCTGCGCTCGCGCCTGCTGGCCGGCGGTGATCAGCAGCGGCGAGTGGTTTGCCTGGGCGTTGAAGATCGCCCCCATCGCGTTGCCGACGCCCGGCGCGGTGTGCAGGTTGGCGACGGTGGTCCGGCCCGAAGCCTGCGCGTAGCCGTCGGCCATGCCGACCACGACCGCCTCCTGCAGGCCCAGCACGTAGCGGAAATCGGAGGGGAAATCGGCCAGCATCGGCAGCTCAGTCGAGCCGGGGTTGCCGAACATCGTCGTCATCCCCTGCTCGCGGAAAAGGTCGAACGTGGCCTCTCGTACCGTCGGCATACCGAGCGCAACCCTACCGGTGCCTTGCGGTTCTCAAGTGGACCCCCCGGGCCGTCCGATAACGCACCCGTGGCCCCCAGCACCAAGACGATGTCGCATTTCCCACCGGATAGCGGAAAGAAGTACGACCGCAAGGACGATCTGGCCGGCCGGGTCGGTCGCGCCCTGCTCGTCCTGGCGGCCGTGCTCGCGCTGGGCCTGATGGCCGCGGCCTCTTCGAACGCTGGGCCCACCTCCACCCGCATCGTCTACACAGCGGGCGAAATCGTGCCGATCCCCGCCGCGGTCCCGCACGAAGAAGGCGACATGGTCGACAGCCGCATCGTGCCCGACCTGCGCTGGATCGCCCAGCACTTCTCGATCTACGTCACTGACGGCTACTCCGGCCCGCTGCCCAATGGCGAACACGCCGGCTGCAACAACTGCCACGTCAGGGGATCCGATCACTACAACGGCCTCGCCGTCGACCTCGTGCCGCTGAACGGCACCAGCGGCAAATGCGACGCCACCTGGGCCGGGGTCACGCGGCTCGCCCTCTGGGCGGAGCCGGTCCAGAACAAACCCGTGCTGCCCTTCCGCTGGGTCGGCTACGACGGCGACGCCGGCCACGGCTGCGGCAACCACCTCCACCTTTCTTGGAATCACGCCCCAGCGGCCCGGTACGAACTCGCCGAATGGGTCGAAGTCTTCCCAACCGGCAGCGCTACGCCGGGCGAACCGAGCCATCCCCGCCCCAAATCGCCGCCGAAGCCTCCTCCGGGACCGGCGGGCGGCATCTCATCGGTCCGCTCGGGCGGCCTCTCCCCCCGCGGCGACTAGCCGAGCCGCATCGACTTCTGGGGCCAGTGGGCAGAGAAGTTGATGCAGTTCGGGTGGTGAGCGTCCATAGGATGGGCCGATGCGCACTCGAGTAGCCATGGTTTTCGCCGCCGCGGCTTGTTTCGTCGCGGTTGGCTGCGGCGAACCGAGTGATTCGACGCCGGTCGCCTGCCTGGAAGGGAGCGGCGCCTACCTCAAAGCCCTGGGCGATGCCCCGGACGTGGTGAAGCTGCAGGGAGAGACACTGATCAGCGAATGCCTGGCCGAGAACCAGCAGGCCGGCGACCTCGCCACGGTCGGCACCGCGCTGGTCGCGGCGACGACCAGGCTCAACGCCGAAGCCCGCGCCGAACCGGGTGACGACGCCAACCTCCGGCTCGGCTACCTGCTCGGCGCGGCGGAACGCGGCGCCGAAGGCACAGACGGCATCCACACCGACCTGATCCGCCGCCTCTCCACAGCCGCCCGCTACAGCCCGGACAACCGGCCGCTTCCTGTCGCTTTTTTGAGCGCTTATAAGGAAGGCTTCGACGCTGGCAACGCCCGCGGCTGAGTCGGCGAAGCGACCCCGTGTTAGGGTGGCGCCGACTCGCGGCGTGGGGAACTCCGGTGTGAATCCGGGGCTGACGCGCAGCGGTATGGGTGACGACTGACCGGTAGTCCCACTGGACCGAGTTGAGGTCCGGGAAGGGTGGTCAGGAGGACGATCCCGAGCCCGAATATCCGGCCGAGAGTCGTTAGGAGGTTCGCCTCGCGACTAGGCGGCCGGCTCACTCGACACGGATTGTGCGCGTGCGTCGCCGCCCTTGAAAAAGGAGTTGGCGATGAACACGCCACAGAGCATCAACCCCCGATGGTCCCTGCGTGCGTTTTGCGCGCTGGGCCTCTCCCTCATGCTGCTGGCCGCCTCGGCAAGCAGCGCGATCGCATACCTGTCCCCGGCCCAGGCCGAGCACGCCGCCCAGCGCGGCGCCAACTGGTTCCAGGCCAACCAGGAAGAAAGCGGCAACCTCGGCACCGACTGGGGCATGACCGCCCTCGCTGCCGCCGGGGTGAACGCCGCTGACGTCAGCACCTCGCTTGCCGATCCCAGCGCCCAGGACTTCTACCTGGACGAATGGCAAACGGCCGGGCCCGGCGGGGCCGGCACCGACGCCGAGCGCGGGATCCTCGCCGGCATCGCCGGCGGGATCCAACCCTCGCGCCTCTCGACCGCGAGCGACGTGACCGAGAGCAACCTGGTCGCCCGCATCGCCGAACTGTTCGACGGCACCCAGATCGGCGAAACAGGGCTGCTCAACGACGACATCTTCGGCGTACTGGCGCTGCACCAGGCCGGAGCGCCGCAGCCAATCCTGCGCAAGATCGTCGATTACCTGCGCACCCAGCAGCACCCCGACGGAGGCTGGACCTGGAATGCCTCGCCGGGTGCCCCCGCGGACACCGACATGACCGGCTCGGTGGTGGCGGCGTTCTGCGCGGCCGGTGTCGCCATCGGCGACCCGGACCTGCAGCAGGCCTTCGCCCTGCTGCACTCGTTGCAGGACCCGGCGACGGGAGGCTTCATCGCGCCGCCGGAATCATTCGGGATCGGCGTCAACACCGACACCACCTCATGGGTGACCAGCGGCCTGATCCAGTGCGGGATCGACCCGCAGGGCCCGGAATGGACGACCAGCCAGGGCAAGACGCCGCTCGACTACCTGGTCTCGCTGCAGCGGCCCGACGGCCACTTCGACTGGACCGATGAATTCGCCGGTGGCTCCTTCGAGACGTTCGATTCGGTCCGCCCGCTGGGCGGGATCGGCTTCTCGACCGCCCCGCCGGCGCGGCTCGACGGCGTCAGCCCGGCGGTGCGCCCGGTTGCTCCAGTCGGCAACGGGACGACGGTGCCGGTCACACTGGTGATCGACCACGGGCCGGGTGCCGGTGACGTACGGATGTGCCGGGTCGACGTCGAGTCCGGCTCTGACCTCGGTGCAATACTCGGCGATGCAAAAGCCTCCTCTGCTCCAGCCGGCTGCGTCGATCAGTTTGCGGCCACAACCGGTAGCGGCGGCGTTAGCGTCTCCTCGCTGAACGGCGTCTCGGAGACTCCCGAATACGGCTGGCGCATCGGCGTCGACGGAGGGGCGCTGCAGAAAGAAGCGAGCAAGCCGATCGGGTTCGGCGATCTCGTCTTCCTCAAGCTCGAAGCGACGGTCGCGAACCCGGGTACGGCGCCGCGGGTGAGCGTGCCGCCGGTCAAGCGGACAAAGCGGCACCGCGAGCACGGCCCGCGCATCGCCGTCCTGCGCAAGGCCCAGTGGCAGCAAGACAACGGGGTTGCCGTGCGGCTGCGCTGCCCGCGCGGCAACGGCGCCGGGGGTTGTCGCGGCGCCCTGACGATCCAGTTCCGCCGTCACCGCGGCGGCGGGCTGGCGCTGGGCGGCTCGGCTCCGTTCGAGGTCGCCTCTGGCGCCAAGGGCATCGTCACGGTCCCCGCCGAAGAGGCCCTGCGGCGGGCGCTGGCCGAGCGGCCGCGCCTGAAGCTGCGGCTCACCGCCGCGACCCGCGACGAAGAGGGGGCCGTGCGCCTCACCCACGCAAGACGGTTCATCGCCGGGTGAACCAACGGCTCGCAACGCTCGCCACCACGGTCGCCCTCGCGGCCGTGGTGGCGGTTGCCGCCCCACAGGCGAAAGCCACGGTCGTTGCGCTCCGAGTCGAAAGCTCAGAAGCGCCGGCGCCGCTCTTCGACGGGCCGGTAGACGTCCAACCCCACGCTGTCGACGGCAACGACGGCAGCGGCTCTCATCCCTGCTCGGGCTCACCGGGAGCGACGCCTGCTCCGACCGCCACGAGCGCGCTCGACGATGCGCTGCGCAGCGCCGGCATCTCGTGGCGTGGAAATTGGAACCCAAGCTTCCGCGACTTCTTCATCGACCGGATCGGGCCCTACGTCTCGCAGTCTCCCGACCGCTACTGGTCGCTGACGGTTAACGGCCGCTTCTCGGCCGGCGGTTGCTTGACGCAGGTCGCTGCGGGCGATTCGATTCGATTCTTCTACGGACCGCTGTTCGGGACGGGTCCCCCCACCGGCCCCGACGATGCCAGTGGCTCGCCGAACGGCCCTTCCGCTGGCGCCGGCTCCAGCGAATGCGTGAAAGGACAGTCGCGGAAAGCACTGCGCCGAATGACTGCCGGCGCGGTCCGCTTTCTGCACGGGCACCGTGGCCTCGGAGTGGGATGGGCAAAGCTCGCGCTCGCGCTGCGTAGCGACGGCGGAGCGGCGACGGCTGCCGCTGAGCTGCTTGACGGGGAGCTCGGCTCCCAGCTGGCGGACGGGTCACTCGATCGCGACGTCAATGCCACTGCACTTGCCGTCCTCGCCTTGGCGGAAGATCGCCCACGGGCGGCGCGCCGGGCGGCGGACTGGCTTGCCGCGATTCAACTGCCTAACGGCGGCTTCGGCTACCGGCCCGGCGTCGCCGCCGATATCGACACGACCGGCCTCGCGAGCTGGGCCCTCGCTCTCGAGAAGAAGCGGGACCCGGTCCAGCACGCCGCCGCGTTCGTCCGCTCGGCGCAGGCGCCCGACGGTGGCTTCCCGGCGACGCCGGGAGGAGCCTCCAATGCACAGAGCACCGGGCTTGCCGCGATCGCCTTGCGCGTCTCGGGCCTCGGTCCTCGCCAGGCGTTGAGCGCTTCCGGCTGCGGTCCGCTCGACTATCTCGCCTCCCTCGCCCGCCGCAACGGCTCGATCGCCTACCAGCGGCACAGCTCCCCCACTCCAGTCTGGACCACGGCACAGGCTCTGCTCGGGCTGACGACGAGGGCGAGCTTGCTCGACTGGGACGTCGGCGGCGCCGGCTGAATACGCTGAAGAGACCACGACTTCGATGGAGGCAACGACTTTGACTGAGCAGCTCTGGGGTGGCGAGACCACCAAGGCCGTCGACAACTTTCCGGTTTCGGGCGAGCGCGTCCCCGTTCCCGTCGTCCGCTGGCTGGGCCGGCTGAAGGGCGCCGCCGCTTCCGTCAACGGCGAGCTTGGCGGCCTCGACAAGGAGCTCGCTGAGCGGATCGCCACCGCGGGCGACGCGATCGCCGCCGGCGAACACGACGACCAGTTCCCGGTCGACGTCTTCCAGACCGGCTCCGGCACCTCCTCGAACATGAACGCCAACGAGGTGATCGCCAAGCTGGCCGGCGAGGGGGTCCACGCCAACGACCACGTCAACATGGGCCAATCCTCCAACGACGTCTTCCCCTCCGCCGTGCACTTGGCGGCGCTGTCGGAGGTCACGCATGACCTGCTGCCGGCGATGGGCGGGCTCGGCTCGGCGCTGGAGGCCAAGGCGGAGCAGTTCTCCGACGTGGTCAAGGCCGGCCGCACCCACCTGATGGACGCGGTCCCGGTCACCCTCGGCCAGGAGTTCGGCGGCTACGCCGCGCAGGTGCGGCTCGGCGTGCAGCGGGTCGAGGCGACGCTGCGCCGGGTCGGCCAGATCCCGCTCGGCGGCACCGCCACCGGCACCGGCCTCAACACCCACCCCGAGTTCGCCGCCAAGGTGCGGGCGAAGCTGGCCGGCGAGACCGGCCTGGAGATCTCCGAGCCGCTCGATCCCTTCGAGGCGCAGGGCAACCGCGACTCGCTGGTTGAGCTCTCGGGCGCGCTCAAGGTCTACGCCGTCTCGCTCAACAAGATCGCCAACGACCTGGCGCTGATGGGCTCCGGCCCGCGCGCCGGCCTCGCCGAGCTGCGCCTGCCGGAGCTGCAGAAGGGCTCCTCGATCATGCCCGGCAAGGTCAACCCGGTGATCCCCGAGGTGGTGATCCAGGTCGCCGCCCAGGTGATCGGCAACGACACCGCGATCACCGTCGCCGGCAGCCAGGGCCAGTTTGAGCTCAACGTGCGGGTGCCGCTGATCGCCCGCAACCTGCTCGACTCGATCAAGTTGCTCGCCTCGGCTTCGCGCCTGCTCAATGAGAAGTGCGTGGCCGGGATCGAGGCCAACGAGGAGATGACGACTCGCCACGCCGAGGCGACCCTCGCCACGGCGACCGCGCTCAACCCCCACATCGGCTACGACCGCGCCGCCGACATCGTCAAGACCGCAGCCGAGTCAGGCCGCTCCCTGCGCGAGGTCGCGCTAGAGCAAGGCGTCGAGCCTTCGGTGCTCGAGCAGGCACTCGACCACCGCCGCATGGCCCGCCCGCACGAGGGTTAGCGGTGGCGCGTTAGTCGCACTATTTGCGACTAACGCGCCATTCGAGCTCAGCGCGGATCTTCGACCAGCAGCTCGACGTTGCGGTCTTTCGCTTCGCCTTCACCTTCAGGAGCACCCGACTGCAAGTCGTTGAAGCTCATGGTCCTGCCTACCGAGGCGAGGTCGTTTAGGTCCATGCCGCTTGCCGCGGTGCCCGCAGGCGGCGCCACCGACTGACCGGTGTGGTCGAGGATCGTGCCGAAGATCGAGAGGGTGCCGTCGTGGTTGTCGAAGACCTGGAGCAGCCGGCTCTGCTGCGGCCAGTCGGCCTCGGCGGCGACGCGGATGCTCCAGAAGCCGCCCGGCCCGCTCGGGTTGGGGAAGGGATCGACGACGTTGACGTGCGAGTGGCCGGCGACCCAGGCGATCACGTTGGGGAATTTGTGCAGGAGTTCGACCGTGTCGGCCTCGAGGTGGATCGGCTGTGAGTTGCGCGGATCGAGGTCGCAGCCGGGGTTGATGTCATGCCCGTGCGCGTCGTTCAACAGGCACGGCGGTGCCAGCTCGTCAGGGGCGTCGGCGGTGAGGCTCTCCGGCGCGTGGTGGCTGAAGATCACCACCAGTTCGTCGGCTTCGGTCGCGCTTTTCAGCTGGCCTTCCAGCCATTTGAACTGGGGATCGTCGATGTTGCCGTCGGCAGTGAAGTGACCGGTCGGGGTGACGATCGTGCCCGCCTCGGCGACGGTGTCGAGGGCGATGAAGCGCATCCCGGGATCGGGGCTCCAGGAGTAGTAGCCGGCGGCGCCTTTCGAGGCGGTTTCCTGGGCCGGTTCGATGTAATCGAAGCCGTGGCCGTCGGCCTGGCTGCCGGCCTTGAAGACGTCCTTGAACTGCTTCTTGGAGACCGACTGGCGCTTCGGGTCACCCGGCACAATGATCAGGTTCTGGGGGTTGGTCAGCAGGGTGGTCAGCAGATTCGTCGGGTTGAGCAGCGAGGTCAGCAGCGCCGGCGCGTTTTCGGGGTTCGGCACCGGGCCGATCGGCTTCAGGCATCCGGTCGCGACCGCCTCGAAGGCGGCGTTCGCCGCCGCGTTTCCCTGCACCAGCGCGTCGTGGTTGCCGAAGGCGACGTAGGAGGGAACTTTCAGGCCGGCCGCGCTGAAGGACTGCTGCGCCTTGTCCATCAGCCCCGGGTATTTGGGCCAGGCCGCGTGCGGGCCCTGCGGGCTGTTGGGGTCGTAGAACTCCGGGAAGGTGCCCTCGAGGTAGTCGTTGTAGTCCTGGACGCCGGTGTAGCGGGCCGCCTCGGCGGCGCCCGGGACTAGCAGGTTCGGGCAGAGCAGGTTGGAATATTTTTTCTTGTCGACGCCGCTGTTGGGGTTCAGCGTGCCGCCCTCGAGCAGGGTCCGCACCCATTCGGTCTCGTTAAGTTGCTGGTTGTCGGCGGAGTCGCCGGTGTCGATCGTGAAGTTCATCGCGCTGTGCGATCCGTTGCCGTTGGCAACCGGACTGGCTGCAGCGAACTGGTCCATCTGGCGGATCATCGAGTCGTCGATCTGGGGCTCGAGCGCCTCCCAGGGGCGCCAGGCCGCGCCGAAGGGGAGGTTGAGCGGCGTCGAGAGCGGGTCGATGATCTCGAGCCGGGCGGGAGACTCCTCGTCGGCGAGCTGGAAGTCGGAGAGCTGGCCGAAGTAGGTGAGCGAGGTGCGTTTTTCAGCGCGTTCGGGATTGGCGGCGGCCAGTTCTTCGCGCACCGTGTACGGCTCGCCTTCGCCGAGCTGGAGGAAGCGATAGGCGCCGGGCGCGGCTGGGACGATCCGCTGCCCAACCGTGCTCTGCCCTTCGGTGTCGGATACCGCCGCGCTGCCCGCGGCCGCCATCGCCAAGAACATCGCCAGGACTCCCAGGGCAGCACTCGCCCTGGCCAATACACCGCGCGGCTTCATCTCGTCTCTCCCCTTTGCTCGCTGGACGTGGGGAGAGTACCCAATTTTTACTACCGAACGTCTCGAACTACTGGAGCGTTACGAAGCGCTCCTCGGTCAGCTCCTGGACGGCGAAGGCGGGACCCTCCCGCGTGTTGCCGGAGTCCTTGACGCCGCCGTAGGGCATCTGGTCGGCGCGGAAGGTCGGCACCTCGTTGATCAGGACACCGCCGAACTCAAGCGTGCGAGCGGCCTCCAAGCCACGGCCGATATCGCTGGTGAAGACGCCGGCCTGCAGGCCGAACTTGGAGTCGTTGGCCGACTGGAGCGCCGCGCCGAAGTCAGCGAAGCGGTCGATCGTCGCCACCGGGCCAAAGATCTCCTCGCACCAGACCTTGGCGTCGCGGGGCGGCGAGCCGAGCAGGGTCGGCGCCAGGCAGCGGCCCTCGTCGACCAGCTCGCCGCCGGTCAGCAGCTCGGCACCAGCGCCGACCGCCTCGTCGATCCACTGCTTGACCCGGTCGCGATCGCCGCCTGTGATCAGCGGTCCGACGTCGGTCTCGGGGTCGAGCGGGTCGCCGACGGTCAGCTTCTCGACCTTGGCGACCAGGCGCTCGGTGAAGGCGTCGGCGATCTCCTCGTGGATCAGCATCCGCTGGATCGAGATGCAGCTCTGCCCAGCGTGGGAGAAGGCGTGGATCTGGGCCTTGTCGGCCGCCGTCTCCCAGTCGCCGTCGGCGTTGACGATCAGCGGCGCGTTGGAACCGAGCTCGAGGTTGACCTTCTTGTGGGGGACGCGGCTGCGGATCCCCCAGCCGACCTCAGCCGAGCCGGTGAAAGAGAGCGCCCGGGTCAGCTCGTGCTCGACGATCGCGTTGCCGACCTCCGAACCGGGCCCGGGGATGACGCTGAGCCAGGCCTCGGGCAACCCGGCCTCGCCGAGGATCCGCGCCAGCTTCAGCGCCGAGATCGGCGTCTGCCCGGCGGGCTTGAGCACGATCGCGTTGCCGGCGGCGATCGCCGGCCCGAGCTTGTGGGCGACCAGGTTGAGTGGGAAGTTGAAGGGGCTGATCGCGCCGACGACGCCATAGGGCACCCGCAGCATCACGCCGAGCTTGCCGGCGCCAGCCGGCGAGGCCTCCATCGGCACCGTGCCCCCGGTCAGCTTGCGCGCCTCGGTGGCGGAGAAGGTCAGGGTGTCGACGCAACGTTCGGCCTCGACCGTGGCGGTCTTCAGCGGCTTGCCGGCCTCGGCGGCGATCGTCAGCGCCAGCTCCTCGGTCCGCTCGCCGACCAGGTGGGCGGCGCGGTCGAGCACCGCGGCGCGCTCGTGCTGGGGAAAATCGGCCGTCTCGAAGGCCTCCTGGGCGGCCTTGGCGGCGCGATCGACCAGGGCGGCGTCGCCTTCGGCCACGCGGCCGATGACGGCGCCGTCGTAGGGGCTCTTCACCTCCCCCCACTCGCCGGTCTCGATCCACTCGCCCGCTGCGAGGAGCTTGTGATCGACTGCCTTCACCGTCTGCGTGGCCATGCCTTCGAACTCCTTTGGTCGCTTGATTTCAGCCTAGAGCAGGCCGCGACTCGCGCAAGGCGAATCTGTTGTTCCGAGAGATGCCTGCTACCCGGCGCACAGCCCTTCGAGTCTTCGTTGCCACCGTCCTGGCCGCCCTCGCCCTGGCGCCAACGGCCAGCGCCGGCGTCTCCTGGTTGGTCAAGGGGCACGGCTTCGGCCACGGAGTCGGCCTGAGCCAGTACGGCGCCTACGGCTACGCCAAGCACGGCAAGGACTACCGCTTCATCCTCGGCCACTACTACTCAGGGACGACGATCGGGCAGGTCGACGGGGTGCGGATCGTCCGCGTCCTGCTCGACATCTCGGGCGGCGATGTCGGCTTCAGCGGCGCCACCAGCGCCTGCGGCCAGGCGCTCGACCCGAGCCGCACCTACGAGGCGCACCGCAGCGGCTCCAGCGTCAAGCTGCGCAGCTCCGCCGGGGCGGCGATGGCCGACTGCGGTCGCAAGCTGCGCGCCGCCGGCCACGGCCGCGTCGCGATCGCCGGGATCGGCGACTACCGCGGCGCGCTCGAGGTGGTGCCGACCGACAGCGACGCCGGCGCCCTCAACGTGATCAACGCGCTGCCGGTCGACCAGTACGTGAAGGGAGTGATCCCCAACGAGTCGCCGTCCTCATGGCCGGCGGCAGCGTTGGAAGCGCAAGCGGTGGCGGCGCGCTCCTTCGCCCTCAGCGTCAACGTCGGCGGCAACGGCTTCGGCCTCTACAACGACACCCGCAGCCAGGTCTACGAGGGCCTCGACAGCGAGGCGGCCTCGACCAACGCCGCCGCCGACGCGACCAGGGGCCAGGTCCTGATGTACGGCGGCAACATCGCCGAGACCTATTTCTCGGCCTGCTCGGGCGGCCACACCGAGAGCGTCCAGAACGTCTTCTTCGGCCCCTCGATCCCCTACCTCGTCGGCGTCCCCGACCCCTACGACTACTACTGCCCGCTGCACGACTGGACGCTCAAATTCTCCGGCCCCGAAATCAGCGCCAAGCTCGGCAGCTACCTCGACGGCGCCCTGAAGAAGGTCGTCGTCACCCAGCGCGGCGTCTCCCCCAGGATCATCTGGGCGAAGCTCTACGGCAGCGGCGGCGTGACCAAAGCCCGCGGCGACCAGCTCGAGACCGCGCTCGGCACCTACAGCGACTGGATGAGCTTCGTCAAGGTCGTCAACGGCAAAGCGGCCGGCGGCGGGGAAACGGGCGAAGGCGCCAAAGAAACGGCACCGAGCGGCCCCGTCGGGGGAGCCGGAACGGGCTAGGGCAGGACCAGCTGCGCGTGGATCGCGCGGTGATCGCTGCCGGGCAGGTCGTCGACGCCGTATTCGGCGATGCCAAGGCGACGGTCGGCGAGCACGTGGTCGATCGTGATTGACGGCGGCAGCAGCCGGTGGCCCATGGTCGGGAAGGTCGGCTCGAGGCCCTTGCCGGTGACGTCGCCGGCGTCGGCGTAGCCACGATCGACGACATTGCGAAACTCCGCCTGGTCCAAGGTCCCGTTGAAGTCGCCGGCGAGCACCCAGGGCGTGCCCTCACCGGCGCTGGGCAGGCTCTCCAGCGCCGCCTGCCAGCGGCCGACGTTCTTGCTCAGCGGCGGGTAGGGATGAACGCCGACCACGCGCACTCGCCGGCCGTCGGGCATGGTCAGAGCCGCCCGCGGCATACGGAAGAAGAAGCGCGTCTGGTGGGGCAGCGGGGTCAGCGGCAGGCGCGAGTAGAGGCCGGCGCCGCTGGCGCTGCGGTGGACCAGGAGCATCGATTGCGGCAGCCGCCTGCCGATCCCGGCCCGCTTCAGCTCGGCCGCGAAGCGGGGCGTCAGCTCCTGCACGCTGAGCAGGTCGGGGCGGTAGCGATCGACCAGGGCGACGACCGCGTCCGGATCGGCGGTGCCGTGGTGGATGTTGGTCGAGAGCACGGTCAGCGTCTCGTGCCCCGCGGCCTGCGCCGTGCTGCTGCCGATCGTCCGCGGCAGGACCACACTCGCCAGGCAGAACATGACCACGGCGGCAACGGTCGCGGCGGCCCAGTTGCGCAGTGCCACCGCCACTCCGGCGACGAGCAGCGCCGCGATCGCCACGTAGGGAGTGAAGGCCA
Source organism: uncultured Solirubrobacterales bacterium (assembly GCA_963840565.1). Taxonomy (GTDB): domain Bacteria; phylum Actinomycetota; class Thermoleophilia; order Solirubrobacterales; family 70-9; genus VRUE01. Next base: position 9,439 of record CAWIZH010000006.1, on the reverse strand, counting down.
TCATCGCGACGAGCGGATAGCCGCCCTCGAGGCCGAGCAGGCGAATGACGGCCCAGATCACGATCGGGATGACCGCGACCCAGATCAGCCAGTAGCGCCGCGCACCGGCGCGGCTCAACCAGCCCAAGTCAGCCGTCCGGGTAAGGCTGGATCGCGACGCCGTGGTCGGTCTCGCGCATGCCGAACTCGTAGGCGGCTCCCGCGGCGAGCGTGAGTTGCCGGGGCGGAAGCGCGGGCCGTTCGACCGTCAGCTCGAGGTCGGAGACCGAGCAGTTGAGCGTGTGGTGCTCGGGTCCCTTGGGATCGGCGTAGACCCAGCCGACGAAGTCCTTCTGCGGCGCCGAGACGCGGCCGCGGACGACGATGTCCTTGCCCGGCAGGGTGAACTCGCAGGCGGTGGGCTCGGGCGCGATCGAGGCCGAGCGAATCCGGCCCAGGCCGCCGAGGCGGTGGGCCTCGCCGTCGAGGACGAGCATCCCCGAGGGCAGCCAGGGCGTCGTCCGGCGACCGATCTTGACCCGGGCGGCGCCGGCGTCGAAGTAGGTGCCGGCAGCATCGTCGAAACCGGTTCCCTCCAGCCAGACCCAGCGCTCGGCGTGCTCACTGCCCCAGTTGTGGCCGATCATCCCCGGCCAGGCATCGAGCGCGATCTCTTCGCCGTTGATCTGCAGGCGACCGCTGAAGGTCGCGTCCGGGTAGGGGGCGACGAACTTGGTTTTGGGAACCGGCGCCTCGTAGAGCCAGTCGGCCGGCAGGTACTTGCAGGGCGCGGCGTCGCCGGAGAAGGTCAGGTCCCAACTGGCGCTCAGCGCCTCGGTCTCGATCGATCCGCTCGCCGCGCCGGGCCCGATCTCGGCCCGGTCGACCTTGATCCACGAACCCGCCGGCACCGATAGCTGCGCGGCCGGCACGGTCAGCTTGGTTGCCCGCGGCGCCTCGGCATCGCGGTCGAAGAGGACGAACCAGATCGAGGCGTTGGGGTCAGCGCCGGGGCGCTTGTGCACCGTGTGCCGGATCCAGATCCCCTGCCCGCCACCCGGCCGGCAGGCCTTTATGTAGAAGCTCTCGTAGTGGCCCGCCTTCGCGGCCACCTTCGGGAAGCGCGCCCCTTCGTCCATGCGGCAACCCTAGAGCCCGAAGACTCAGCGAGAGCTAAACCTTGATGGTTATGACGTCGCCGTCGCGGACGACGTAGTCGCGGCCCTCGACCCGGAGCAGGCCCTTGTCGCGGGCCGGCGCGTAGCCGCCGCACTCGACCAGCTCCTCCCAACCGATCGCCTCGGCCTTGACGAAGGCGTCCTGGATCTCGGTGTGGATCGTCCCCGCCGCCTCCCAGGCGCTTGAGCCGCGGGCCAGCGGGCGGGCGACCGCCTCCTTGTCCTCGCCGGCGGTGAAGAAGGTGATCAGGTCGAGCAGGTCGTAGGCGCCGCGGACGAGCCGGGCCAGGCCCGAGCCGCCAACCCCGTAGGACTCGCGCATCTCCTCGGCTTCGGCCGGGTCGAGCTCGGCCAGCTCGCCCTCGATCCGGGCGCTGACCGCGACCACGCCGGCACCGACCGCCTCAGCGTGGGCGGCGACGGGCTCGGGCGCCTCGGCGTCGCCCTCGTCGACGTTGGCGACGTAGAGGATCGGCTTCGAGGTCAGCGCCTGCAGGTTGCGCGGGCCGTCGGCGGCCGCGTCGGGAACCGGGATCGAGCGGGCCGGCTTGCCTTCGGCCAGCGCCGCGACGACCTTCTCGAGCCAGTCGCGCTCGGCGATCGCCTCGGCGTCTCCCGTCTTCGCCCCCTTGCCGACCCGGTGCAGGCGGCGCTCGGCCTGCTCGTAGTCGGAGAGCATCAGCTCGGTCTCGATCGTCTCGATGTCGGCGAGCGGGTCGACGCGGCCGTCGGGGTGCGGCACGCCGGAGTCGGCATGGCAGCGGACGACGTGGCAGATCGCGTCGGTCTCGCGGATCGAGGCGAGGAACTGGTTGCCCAGCCCCTCCCCTTCCGAGGCGCCCTTGACCAGGCCGGCGATGTCGTGGAAGGCGATCGTCGCCGGTTCCAGCTTCGAGCTGCGCACGGTCTTGGCAATCGCCTCGAGCCGCTCGTCGGTCACCGAGGCGATCGCCACGTTGGGCTCGATCGTCGTGAACGGATAATCGCCGGTCTGCGCCCCACCTTTGGTCAGCGCGTTGAAGAGGGTCGACTTGCCTGCGTTGGGCAGCCCGACGATGCCGACCTTCATAGCGAGAGCGGCACGATCAGGCCCAGGGCGACGCCGAGCATGGCGCCGGCGAGGACATCGGACGGGTAGTGCATCCCGAGGTAGGGACGGCCGAGCGAGAGGGCGAAGGCGAGGATGAAGGCGAGCGCCCCGAGGGAATCGACACGAGTCATTGCGGTGGCCACAGCGAACGAGGATGTCGCATGGGCGGAGGGGAAGCTGAGCGAGCTGGGCGCCCCGCCAAGTGGCGGCAGCCCCTCCAGCACCGGCCGCGGCCGCTTGACGACCAGCTTGATCACGTAATTGAGCGCAATAGCGATCGGCGCCAGCAGAGCGCAGATAAACCAAGCTTCGCCATTCGAATCGGTAAGCGCGAGAACGACCAGGCAGAGCACCACCCAAATCGCCCCGTTGTTCCCAGCCTTCCCCAACGCTTTCGCAGCTCTCTCCAAGCCGGGCGAGTGCCCGCGAGTCCGCATCGCGCGCAGGAGCCTGTAGTCGAGGTCGCTCATCGGCCGCGCAGGATATGGGGTGTCGGGGAACGTCTCGCCGGTGCCTCGCGAAGCGGCCCCCGGCAAGGTGATCCTCAGCCGCGAAGCGGCTCCTCATTCGTGAGCGAAGCGAACATAGGCACCGGCGAGACGTTCCCCGACACCCCCGCCCCTCCAAGGTCGATCACAATCACCCAATGCCCGTCGTTCCCGGCTACACCCACGTCCCCGGCCACCACTGCGGCTCTACCGCCCTCCGCAACCTGCTCGGCTTCCACGGGGCAGAGATCAGCGAGGAGATGGCCTTCGGCCTCGGCGCCGGCGCTTGCTTCTATTACGTCTCGCTCGAGGACGCCTCGCCGAGCCGCTGGTTCAACGGCCGCACCGCCCGCCTCGAGGAGAACTTCGGCGAGCTGACCGGCGCGGCGCTGGAGCTGCGGACCTTCGACGAGGGCGACGACGCGGCCTGGGAGGCAGCCCGGACAGAGGTCGACGCCGGCCAGCCGGTGCTGCTGCTCACCGACCTCTACTACCTCGACCACTACGGCAACTCGGCCCACTTCCCCGGCCACGCGGTGGTCCTCGCCGGCTACGACGAGGAGTTCGCCCACCTCTCCGACACTGGCTTCGAGCAGCTGCAGACGACCACGCGGCTGGAGGACCTCGACCGGGCGCGCCACAGCAGCCACCCCGCCTACCCGCTCGCCGGCCACATGTTCACCGCCTCGGGCGGGGTCAGCCAGGGGCAGCTGCGCGAGGCGATCCCGGCGGCGATCGAACGAGCAACCCAGGCGATGGTCGCCTCCGAGTTCGGCGAGTTCTCCGGCCTCGGCGCCGTCGACCGGCTCGCCGCGGAGGCCGGCAGCTGGCCCGAGGTGGCCGAGGATTGGCAGTGGTGCGCCCGCTTCGGTTACCAGGTGATCGAGAAGCGCGGCACCGGCGGCGGCGCCTTCCGGCTCATGTACTCGCGCTTCCTCGCGGAGGCGGGTCGCCCCGAGTCGGCCCTCGCGGCTGACGCGGCGGCGCGCTGGACCGGCCTTGCGGCCGCCTTCCACGCCGCCAGCGAACGCGACGATCCCGAACCGCCTCTCTGGCGCGAGATCGACGCCGCGGCAAAGAGGGTCGCCGAAGCCGAGAACCGCCTCTGGACCGCGCTCGCCTGATTCGTGGCCGAGGGCGACACGATCCTGCGGGCGGCGAGGCGGATCGAGGAGGCAATCGGCGGCGAGCAATTGGCGGTCAGCACGCCGAACCCGCGCGGACGCGCGGGCGGGGTACAGCGGTTGGACGGCAGGGCGTTGGAGCAAGCCGACGCCCGCGGCAAGCACCTGCTGCTGCGCTTCGGCGACCTCACCCTCCACAGCCACCTGGGAATGAGCGGCTCCTGGCACGTCTACCCGCGCGGCACCGCCTGGCGCAAGCCAGCGGGCGCGGCCTGGGCCGTACTCAAAGGTGAGAGCTCAGAAGCCGTCCAGTTCGGCGGTCCGACCTTGAAGCTGCTCAGGACCGACGCTCTGCGCCGTGACCCAACTCTGTCCCGCCTCGGCCCGGACATCCTCGCCGCGGACTTCGACCCCGAGGCAGTCGCCCGATCCCTGCGGGCCCACCCCCACCGCGCCCTCGGCGACGCCCTGCTCGACCAGACCCTGGTCGCCGGCATCGGCAACATCTTCAAGAGCGAGGCCTGCTTCGCCGCCCGCCTCGATCCCTGGCAGCCGATCGGCGAGCTGACCGACGAGCAGCTCGCCCAGATCAGCGACGCTGCCCACGAGTTGATGCGGGACGCGGTCGAGCACGGCCGCCACGCCAACGCCGTCTACCGCCGGGCCGGCCAGCCCTGCCCCACCTGCGGTACGACGATTCTCTCCCGCGGCCAAGGCGACGCCAACCGCACAACTTATTGGTGCCCGAGCTGCCAGACCTAGAGCCTCGAAGCTCTTACACTCTGCTAATCTCCAGATCAATAGCGAAGCAAAGATTGATTCAGTGGACACCCGACTCTCAACTCGCCTGAGGACCTTCGTCGAAGCAGCGAACCTCGAGAAGGACCCCCTGCTCGTCTCCGACGGGGCGAGACTGCTCGCCGAGGTCCAGCAATGGGAGGGCAAGGGCGAGCAACTGCTGCAGAAGGCCGTAGCCCTGGAACACAAGGCGACTTCGCTGGAAGGGGAGGGATATCGGAGCCTCGCGGATCGAGCCCATGAGGTCCTGCTGGACGAAGGAGGTCCGATGCCCTACCGGGAGATCGCGGCGGCGATCAGGGCCCGTGGCTTCAAGCACGCTCGCGAACCGAAGAACCCGGCCAAGCAACTCGCCGACTCAGTCTGGACCGCGATGCATGAGGACGCTCGGTTCAGGAAGGTGGGACGCGGCATTTTCGACCTGACAGAGCGCCTCCAGGGAAGCCAATGAAGGTCGAGCACGAGAGAGACGGGGCATACAGCCGCTGGATGGTCGAGCTTGACCGCTGGGTCGCGCGGGCAATGATCGGTCTTCCGCTTGCCCTCGCCGGAGCTTGGAGCATCCTGCTGGGACCCCTACGAGCCCTCCTGGGCGGCTAGAACCGTAGACGGCGCGGTGGGGTGTCATCGCAGCCGACAGGTTGTCCGCAGCACTGAACGGGTACAACCCCCGCATGCCCTTTTGGATCGCCCGCCGCGCCGCGCCAGCCGTTTGGAAGCGCGTCCCCTGGAAAATGGTCTGGGTCGTCTCCGTCTGGCTGGTCGAGAAGGGCCGCGATCGGGTCAAGAGCAACCTGACCAAAAAGGAACAGCACGAACTCCTCAACCTGGTCACGAAGTCAAAGGGCCGCCCGAGCAACCTCTCTCAGCGCGACAAAACTCGGCTGAAGAACATCGCCGGCAAGGCGATCCGCGGCTAGACGCCGGAGAGCCGGGCGAAGTAGGCGAACCAGTTGCCGGAGCGGTCCTCGAGGCTGAGGCCGGCTTCGGATGCCTGGCGCTTGAGAGCACCTTGGGTGGTGAAGTGGGGATCGCCGAAGAGCTCGCCGACGATCAGGCGGCCGTCCGGCTTGAGCACGCGGGCGATCTCGCGCAGGGCCGCTACGGGGTCGGGGATCTCGCCGAGGACCGCGGTCAGGGCGACGGCGTCCATTGAGTCGTCCTCATAGGGCAGGGCGGTGGCGTCGCCTTGAGCCGGGATCACGTTGGCCAGGCCCTGCTCGCCGGCGCGGGCGGTGGTGTGGTCGAGGAACTTCTGCTGCAGGTCGAAGATCTCGACCCTGCCCTCGGGGCCAACCCAGCCGGCCATGTCGAGCGTGTAGTAGCCAACGCCGGGACCGATCTCGAGGATGCGCTCGCCCGGCTCGGGCCGTAGGATCGAGCGCAGCCGGTCGCGGGTGATCACCGGGTGCGGGGCTTCGACCCAGAAGCGCTGGCCGTATGGACAAGCGGACGGGTTCTTGCGCCACCAGAGCGCCGCGCCCAGCGTCGCCAGAGCGGCAGCGCCGAGCAGCTTGCGCCAGCTCATCAGTCGGAGCGGGTCTGGGAAAAGCCGACTCGGTGGGCCCCCGAGTCAATCTGGAGGAAGGCCACCTTGCCGAGGTAGAGCGCGAGTACGCCGTCCTCGGTCTTGACGTCGTGCCAGCCGCCCTTCTCGACCTGCTTGCGCAGGTCCTTCAGCTCATCGTCGTTGAGGCGCACCGAAATCACCTGGCCGCCCTCGAAGCCAATCTCCACCTTCTGCGCGTCAGCCATCAGTGCCCTCCTCCTACTGGTTCGACGATCTCGGTCAGCACGCGCCCGGTCGAGCGCGGCTGCAGAAAAGCGACGCGGCTGCCACCGATGCCGACCCGCGCCTTGGCGTCGATCAGCTCGATTCCGGCAGCCGCCAGGCGCTCCAGCGTTGCGTCGATGTCATCGACCGCATAGGCGACGTGGTGCATGCCGGCGCCGCGCTTGGCGAGGAACTTGCCAACCGGCGTGTCCGGCCCGGTCGGCGCCATCAGCTCGACGTGACCGTCGCCGACGTTGAGCAGCGCCGCGTCAACGCCCTGCTCCTCAACCGTTTCGCGCAGGCCGAGCTCCATCCCGTAGCCCTTTTCATAGAGCTCGAGCTCGGCGTCGATGTCCTCGACGGCGATGCCGATGTGGTCGATCCGTCCAAACACGAGGCGGCAGTCTACGCGGCGTTCTCGGCGCGGAGGATCTCGGCCAGCGCGGCGATGCCGACCTCGAGCTGGCGCGGGGTCGGCTCCTTGGTCGCGATCAGGCGCTGGATCTCACGGCCCGGTGTGTGGAATGCCTCCGCAAGCGGGTCGCCGTGGTGGCGATCGCTCCAGGCAAACATCTCGACCGCGATCGAGGCGCCGGCGAGGCCGACGGCGGCGCGGGTCGCCGGGCTGGGCCGGTCGACCAGGCGCTCCAGCATCACCGTGCCGCCGGCCGAGAGCAGCATCATCGGCGCCAGCAGGTTGGATCCGCAGCGGTCGTGCTCCTTGGGCACGCCGGCGGGATCGTCGATGCCCTGCTCGTAGGCGGCGATCGCCTTGTGCTCGACCCCGTGGTAGGCGGCGAGGTCGCGATCGAGCAGCGCCGCCACAGCGGGCACCGCACCGATCACCTGCACCGCCCCCTCGCGCAGGGCCGAGCTGCCGAAGCGCTTGCGCAGCGCCGCGGTCGCAACCAGCGAACCGCCAATCGCGGCAATGACCCGCAGGTCCTCAAAGGGCAGCCGCGCGGCCGGCATCCGCCGCCGCACCAAGGGCAGCACCGCCATCGCCTCGGCCAGTTTCAGCGGCCCACGCAGGCCGGGCAGCCGTGTAGCCAGACCAGGCGCAAGTTCGGGCTTGGGCTCAGAGGCAACTTCAATGCTCCCGTCGGGCCGGCGCACCGCCGCAGCCCAGTGAGTCGGCCCATGGATCAGCAACCCGTTGCGCAGTGCCATACCTCCAAGTCGCAACTTCTCTGAAGCCATGCACGGACGATAGAGGAGGTGGGAAGCCGCCTCGTGGGTGCCTCGCGAGGCGGCTTCCCACCGTCCCCCAACGCGGTGACTGCGCCCAGTCAGGCGCAATCACCGTTCCCCCCTGTGTGTCCCCTTTTGAAACCCGGCCGGAGGCCCCCAGTCCAGGCCTCCGGCCGGTGTGTCGGCTCTCCCTGGCTCTAGCTTGGAAAGCCGCACTCTGAAACACGTTCCCCCCAGGGAAGTTGCGCAATCTTCTTCTCGACTGAAGGCCTAATTAAGGACTGCGAACGCTTTTTCGCAATGCCTCGAGCCGGCGGCCGAGCTCGGCCTCGAAGCCGCGCTCGGTCGGGGCGTAGAAACGCCGGTCCGCGAGCCCGTCCGGCAGCAGCTGCTGGTCGCTGACCCCACCCGGCTCGTCGTGCGCGTAGCGATACCCCTCGCCGCGGCCGAGCGACTTGGCGCCGGGGTAGTGAGCGTCGCGCAGGTAGTCGGGCGGAGTCTTGGCGCCGTTCTCCCGCACCTCGGCCCGAGCCGCCTCGAGGCCCTTGTAAGAGGCGTTGGACTTCGGCGCCAGAGCCAGGTAGACGGCGGCCTGGGCAAGGTTGAGCGCGCACTCGGGCAGGCCGACCCGGTCGACGGCCCGCGCCGCGGCATCGGCGACGAGCAGCGCCTGCGGATCGGCGTTGCCGATGTCCTCGGAGGCAAGGATGACCATGCGGCGGACGATGAAGCGCGGGTCCTCCCCGCCCTCCAGCATCACCGCCAGGTAGTAGAGCGAGGCATCGACGTCGGAGCCGCGCGTCGCCTTGATCCAGGCCGAGACGAAGTCGTAGTGCCGGTCGCCCTGCCGGTCGTAGTCGAGCGCCTTGCGCTGCAGCGCATCCTCAATCGCGGCGACGTCGACCGCATCCGACTTTGACCCACCCCCACTGTGGTCAAAGTCGGATGCGCGCTCTACCGCGCGCTCCAGCGCGGACAGCGCTACGCGGGCATCGCCGCCGCTGCGCTTCGCCAGCATCGCCAACGCCTCATCCTCAACGGGGGGCGGATCAACCAACCCGCGCTCAGGGTCCGAGAGCGCCCGGCGAAGCAACTCCTCGACCTGCGCCGCGTCCAGCGGCTGAAGCTCGTAGACCTGGCAACGAGAGAGCAGCGCCGAATTGACCTCGAAGTAGGGGTTCTCAGTTGTAGCCCCGATCAAGGTCAAAAGCCCTTCCTCAACCGCCGGCAACAACGCATCCTGCTGAGCCTTGTTGAAGCGATGAATCTCATCGAGAAAGAGCACCGTCGGCCGACCACTGGATTGCCGCCGCTCCCGCGCCCGCTCAATAACGGCCCGGATCTCTGCCCGACCGGCATTGACAGCCGACTCCTCCTCAAAAGCCCCCTCCGCCCCGGCAGCAGCAATACGAGCCAGCGTGGTCTTCCCAGCCCCGGGCGGGCCATAAAGAATCGAGCTATGAGGATGTCCACCCTCGATCGCAGTCCTCAGCGACGAGCCCTCGCCAAGAATGTGCCCCTGCCCCACAAGCTCATCCAGACTCAGCGGGCGCATCCGCACGGCCAAGGGTGCGTCAGAAGCTGGAACCTCAGTCCTGGCGGGTTCGCCCGTATCGAATAGCCGGTCAGCCACTGCTGCTGAGTATGACCACGGAACCAGCGGGCGCCCGCTGTCCTAAAGCTGGAAGAAACGGCGCCGTCGGCGGAGTCGGGGGGAAGACTCGGGAAGCCTCGCGAAGCGGCTCCAAATTGGTGAGCGAAGCGAACATCGGCTCCCCGAGTCTTCTCCCCGACTCCGCCCACACCACCTACAATCG
>CAWIZH010000005.1:0-75855 GCA_963840565.1 uncultured Solirubrobacterales bacterium | reverse complement strand
CGGCGAAAAACCCAGCAAGCGGGAGGGGCACCCGGCCCCTCCCCCCGCAACTAGGACTGCCCCGGCGACTTCTCCTCGGAAGTCTGCTCAATCTCCTGCGCCAGCTCCTCGAGCTCCTCCGCGAACGAAGGCCCGAAGCTCTCGACCGCTTCGCCGTCGTCGAGCCCAAGCTCGGCCGCCAACTCTTCCTCGTCGAGCAGCCCTTCCTCGCTCGGCGGTTCGATCGGCACCGCGGGCTCGACCGCGATCGTGCGGTAGTGCTTGAGGCCGGTCGCGGCTGGAATCAGCTTGCCGATGATCACGTTCTCCTTGAGGCCGACGAGTTTGTCTCGCTTGCCCTCCAGCGCGGCGTCGGTGAGCACCTTGGTCGTCTCCTGGAAGGAGGCGGCGGAGAGGAAGGACTCGGTGGCCAGCGAGGCCTTGGTGATTCCGAGGATGACCTCCTCGGCCTTGGCCGGCGTGCCGCCTTCTTCCTTCGTCTTCTTGTTGAGGCGCTTGAGCGCACCGCGGTCTTCGAGCTGGCCCGGCAGCAGGCTGGTCGAGCCCTTCGATTCGATCCGGCCCTTCTTCAGCATCTGGCGGGCGATCAGCTCGATGTGCTTGTCGTTGATGTCGACGCCCTGGGCGCGGTAGACCCTCTGCACCTCGGCCACCAGGTAGAGCTCGACGTCGGTGCGGCCGCGAATCGCCAGCAGGTCAGCCGGGTAGAGCGAGCCCTCGTTGAGCTGCTGTCCGACCTCGACCTTTTCGCCGTCCGTGACGTGCAGGCGGGTGCGGGGCGGGAAGCTGTAGGCGTGCTCCTCGCCGCTGGACTCGGTGACGTGCACTTTCAGCGCTTTGTCGGTTTCTTCGACCGTGACTTTGCCGGCCGCCTCCGCCATCTGCGCCAGGCCCTTCGGTTTACGCGCCTCGAAGAGCTCGACGATGCGCGGCAGACCCTGGGTGATGTCCTGGCCGGCGACACCACCGGTGTGGAAGGTACGCATGGTCAGCTGCGTGCCCGGCTCGCCGATCGACTGGGCGGCGATGATGCCAACCGCGTCGCCGATGTTGACCGTGAAGCCGGTCGCCGGAGCGACGCCGTAGCAGGAGCGGCACACGCCGGAATCGGCGTCGCACTTGAGCGTCGAGCGGACCGGGACCTTGATCTCTTCGTCGCCGAACGCCTCGGCGATCGCCTCGACGTCGGCCAGGGTGATCTCCTGGTTGCGCTTGAGCAGCTCGCGGCCGCGTTTGGTTTCGAGTTTCTTCGCCGCGAGGCGACCGGCGAGGTTGTCGTTGAGCGAGTTGTCGTCCTTGCGCAACGCCATCTCGATGTGGTCTTTGGTTTTGCAGTCCTCCTCGCGGACGATCACGTCCTGCGCGACATCGACCAGGCGCCGGGTCAGGTAACCCGAGTCGGCCGTACGCAGGGCCGTGTCGGCGAGACCCTTTCGAGCACCGTGGGTGGAGATGAAGTACTCGAGCACCGAGAGGCCCTCCATGAAGTTGGCCTTGATCGGCCGCTCGATGATTTCGCCCTTCGGATTGGCCATCAGGCCGCGCATCCCCGCCAGCTGGCGAATCTGCTTGAACGAGCCACGAGCACCCGAGTTGGCCATCATGAAGATCGGGTTCAGCTCGTCGAGGTTGTCCTCCATCGCCTGCGCGACCTCGTCCGTAGCTTTGTTCCAGTGCGACGTGACCGCCTCGTGGCGCTCCTCGGCCGTGATGTAGCCGTCGTTGTACTGGCCCTGGATCTCGGTCGTCTGCTTCTCGTAGCGTTCGAGGATCTGCTCCTTGTCGGGCGGCGAGACGACGTTGTTCTTGGACACCGTGATCCCCGCCTGGCTGGCGTAGTGGAAGCCGAGGTCCTTGAACGCGTCGAGCACCTGCGAGACCGCCGGCGCACCGTAGGCCTCGACCAGATCGGAGACCATCTCGTTGATGTTCTTCTTCTTCAGCGAGAAGTTGACGAACTCGAACTGCTCGGGATCGAAGTCCTCGCCCAGTGCCTCGGCGAGGGCGCGCTCGATCTTCTCGTTGAAGATGATCCGCCCGACCGTGGTCAGGAAGTGCCCGCGCCCGGCCCGCCGGTACTCGGCCTGGTCGTGCAGCTTGCAGCCGCCGTTCTCGTAGACGAGCTCGGCCTCCTGCGAGGAGCGGAACACCTTCGGCGATGGAGCCGATTGCGCTTGTTGCCCTGGCCCGCCTTGAGCTCCTCGTCGATCTTCGCCAGCTCCTCGGCGTCGGGACCGTAGGTCAGGTAGTAGATGCCGAGCACCATGTCCTGGGTCGGCGTCGCCAGCGGCGCACCGTGAGCCGGCGAGAGGATGTTGTTCGCCGAGAGCATCAGGATCCGCGCCTCGGCCTGGGCCTCGGCGGAGAGCGGCACGTGGACCGCCATCTGGTCGCCGTCGAAGTCGGCGTTGAAGGCGTGAGCAGACCAGCGGGTGAACCTGGATCGCCTTGCCCTCGACCAGCACCGGCTCGAAGGCCTGGATGCCGAGGCGGTGCAGGGTCGGCGCGCGGTTGAGCAGCACCGGGTGCTCGTGGATGACTTCCTCGAGCACGTCCCAGACCTCGGGGATCATCGACTCGACCATCTTCTTGGCGGCCTTGATGTTCTGCACGGCCTTGCGCTCGACCAGCTGGGCCATGATGAATGGCTTGAAGAGCTCCAGCGCCATGAGCTTGGGCAGGCCGCACTGGTGCAGCCTCAGGCTCGGGCCGGAGACGATCACCGAACGGCCGGAGTAGTCGACGCGCTTGCCGAGCAGGTTCTGGCGGAAGCGCCCCTGCTTGCCCTTGAGCATGTCGGAGAGCGACTTCAGCGGACGGTTGCCGGGGCCCGTGACCGGGCGGCCGCGGCGGCCGTTGTCGAACAGTGCGTCGACCGCCTCCTGCAGCATCCGCTTCTCGTTGTTGACGATGATCTCGGGCGCCCCGAGGTCAAGCAGGCGCTTGAGCCGGTTGTTGCGGTTGATCACGCGGCGGTAGAGGTCGTTGAGGTCGGAGGTGGCGAAGCGGCCACCGTCGAGCTGGACCATCGGCCGCAGCTCCGGCGGGATCACCGGCACGCTGTCGAGGATCATCCAGTCCGGCTGGTTGTCGGAGTTGAGGAAGGCGGAAGCCACCTTGAGGCGCTTCACCGCGCGGGCCTGTTTCTGGCCTTTGGAGCTGTTGATGATCAGCTCCAGTTCCTCGCAGTCGGCCGCAAGGTCGACCTGTTCGAGCAGGTCGCGCACCGCCTCGGCGCCCATGCTGCCGCGGAAGTACTCACCCCAGCCGAACGGCGAGCCGAAGCGGTCCTTGAGCTCACGGAAGACGGTCTCGTCGTTGACGACGTCCTTCGGCTTCATCTCGGTGAAGATCTTCCAGACTTCGGCCATCCGCTCGATCGCCTCGTCGATGTAGGCCTCGGTGTCGGAGATCTCGGCGTCGAAGGTCTTGCGCAGCTCTTTGATCATCTTCGCCCGTTCGTCGTCCTTCAGCTTGCGCAGCTGCGCTGCGGTCAGCTTCAGCGAATCGGCCCAGATGTGATCGTCATCGTCGAACTTGGTCTGCGTGCCGTCCTCGAGGTACTTGACCCGGCGCTCGAGCGACTCGCTCAGCTCCTGAGTCCTTTTCTGCCTTTCGGCCTCGTAGGAATCGGTGACCTTTTTGACCTCTTTCTCGAGCTCGCCGAGATCCTTGTCGCGGGCCTCGACATCGACCCAGGTGATCATCGAAGCGGCGAAGTAGAGGACCTTCTCCAGCTCCTTGGGAGCCATGTCGATCAGGTAACCGATGCGGCTTGGCACGCCCTTGAAGAACCAGATGTGGGAGACCGGCGCGGCGAGGTCGACGTGACCCATGCGCTCGCGGCGGACCTTGGAGCGAGTGACCTCGACCCCACAGCGCTCGCAGACGATGCCCTTGTAGCGGACCCGCTTGTACTTGCCGCAGTAGCACTCCCAGTCCTTGGTCGGACCGAAGATGCGCTCGCAGAAGAGGCCGTCTTTCTCCGGCTTCAGCGTGCGGTAGTTGATCGTCTCCGGCTTGGTGACCTCGCCCCAACTCCAGGAGCGGATCTTCTTCGACGACGCGAGGCCGATCTCAATTGCGTCGAAATTGTTGATGTCGATCATCAGTCCTCCACCTTTGCCTCTTCGGCCTCTTTGGGTTGCTCTGCAGCAGCCCCGTCACCGTCAGTTCCAGCCTCGCCCTCGGCGACCACCTGCTCCTCCTGCTCGTCGGCAGCGGTGCTGCCGCCGTTCGGAGAGTCGGCGCGGACCCCGGTCAGGTCCATGCCGAGCTCCTCGGCGGCCTTGAGCAGGTCGTCGTCCTCCTCGGCGATCTCGACGTCCCCCCCTTCGGAGACGACGTTGGCGTCGAGCGAGAGGCTCTGGATCTCCTTCAGCAGCACTTTGAAGGACTCCGGGATCGACGGCTCGGGGATGTTCTCGCCCTTGACGATCGCCTCGTATGCCTTGACCCGGCCGACCGTGTCGTCGGACTTGACCGTGAGCATCTCCTGCAGCGTGTAGGCAGCGCCGTAGGCCTCCAGGGCCCAGACCTCCATCTCGCCGAAGCGCTGTCCACCGAACTGCGCCTTGCCGCCCAGCGGCTGCTGGGTGACGAGCGAGTAGGGGCCGGTCGAACGAGCGTGGATCTTGTCGTCGACCAGGTGCAGCAGCTTGAGGATGTACATGTAGCCGACCGTGACTTTGCCCTCGTAGGGCTCGCCGGTGCGGCCGTTGTAGAGCTGGGCGCTGCCGTCGGCACGGGCGCCGGGGCGCTCGTCCTTATGGATGCCGAGGTCGATGCCGCGCTCCTCGTTCTGCTCCTGCCACTTGCAGAGCGCCTCGTCGACGTCCTCGACGGTGGCTCCGTCGAAGACGGAGGTCGCCACGTAGACGCGACCGTCGCCCTCATCGGAGTGGGCCTGCTTGTAGGCCTCGGAGCCATCGTCATACCAGCCGTTGCCGGCGACCCAGCCGAGGTGCGTCTCGAGGATCTGACCGATGTTCATCCGGCTCGGCACGCCGAGCGGGTTGAGGATCACGTCGACCGGGGTGCCGTCGGCGAGGTGGGGCATGTCCTCCTCGGGCACGATCTTCGAGATCACACCCTTGTTCCCGTGACGGCCGGCGAGCTTGTCGCCCTCGGCGATCTTGCGCTTCGTCGCGACGAAGACGCGGACCAGGTCGTTGACTCCGGCGGACAGGTCGTCGCCGTCGTCGCGGCTGAAGGTGAGCACGTCGATGACGACGCCACCCTCGCCGTGCGGGACCTTCAGCGAGGTGTCCCGGACCTCGCGCGCCTTCTCCTTGAAGATCGCGCGGATCAGCTTCTCCTCGGCGGTCAGCTCGGTCTCGCCCTTCGGCGTGACCTTGCCGACCAGCAGATCGCCGGAGATGACCTCGGCGCCGACGCGGACGATGCCGCGCTCGTCGAGGTTGCGCAGGCTCTCCTCGGAACGGTTGGGGATGTCGCGGGTGATCTCCTCGTCGCCGAGCTTGGTCGTGCGGGCGTCGATCTCGTACTCCTCGATGTGGATCGAGGTGAGCTCGTCTTCCTTGACCAGGCGCTCGGAGAGGATGATCGCGTCCTCGAAGTTGTAGCCCTCCCAGGACATGAAAGCGACCAGGCAGTTCTTGCCGAGGGCGATCTCGCCGCCGCCGGTCGAGGAACCGTCGGCGAGCACGTCGCCTTTCTTCACCTTCTGCCCGCTGTTGACGATCGGGCGCTGGTGGATGATCGTGCCCTGGTTCGAGCGCATGAACTTGTGCAGCGGGTACTCGTCCTTCTTCGGGCCGTGCGCTGACCACGATCCGATTCGGCGTCGACGTGGGTCGACCTCGCCGTCGTTCTCGGCGAGGACGACGTCGCCGCTGTCAACCGCGGCGCGGCGCTCCATGCCGGTGCCGATCAGCGGCGGGTCGGGCTTCAGCAGCGGCACCGCCTGGCGCTGCATGTTGGAGCCCATCAGGGCCCGGTTGGCGTCGTCGTGCTCGAGGAACGGGATCAGCGCCGTCGCCACCGACCAGATCTGGGTCGGCGAGACGTCCATCAGGTCGACCTCCTTCGGGGAGGCAGTCGCGTACTCGTCCTCGCCGGAGCGGACCAGGACCGTCGGCCCTTTCAGCTTCTGGGTTTTCTCGTCGAGCTCGGCGTTCGCCTGGGCGATCACCTTGTCTTCCTCCTGGGTCGCGTCCATGTGGACGATCTCCTCGGTGACGACGCCGTCTTTGACCACCCGGTAGGGGGTGGTGACGAAGCCGTGCTCCGATACCTGCGCGTAGGAGGAGAGCGAGCCGATCAGGCCGATGTTCGGTCCCTCAGGCGTCTCGATCGGGCACATCCGGCCGTAGTGGGTCGGGTGCACGTCGCGGACCTCGATCGGTGCCCGCTCGCGGGTCAGCCCGCCGGCGCCGAGCGCCGAGAGCCGGCGCCTGTGGGTGAGCCCGTCGAGGCTGAGTTGGTCTGGCTCCATGAACTGCGAGAGCTGCGAGGAGCCGAAGAACTCCTTCATCGCCGCCACAACCGGGCGGATGTTGATGATCGTCTGCGGGGTGATCGCATCCGAGTCTTCGGTGGTCAGGCGCTCGCGGACGACGCGCTCCATCCGGTAGAGGCCGATGCGGAAGGCCTCCTGGATCAGCTCGCCGACCGTGCGCAGGCGCCGGTTGCCGAAATGCTCGTACTCGTCGAGGTGCTCGCTGACCGGCTCGCGGGGGTAGGTAATCGCCTCCGCGGCGTAGTCTTTGATCGGGTTCTCCTCGTCGATCTCCTCGGGGATCCCGAGCAGCTTCGGCAGGCTGACCAGCTCCTTGACCAGGGCGATGATGTCGTCGTGGGTGAGGACCCGAGTGTCGAGATCGATGTCGAGGTCGAGCCGCGCGTTGAGCTTGTAGCGGCCGACCCGGGTCAGGTCGTAGCGCTTGGAATCGAAGAAGAGCTGCTCGAGCAGGTTGCGGGCAGCGTCGACTGAGGGCGGCTCGCCCGGGCGCTGCTTCTTGAACAGCTCGATCAGGGCGCCCTCCTCGGTCCGGGTCGCCTCGGTGTCGGCCTCGATCGTGTGCCGCATGTAGATCGAGTTGTCGAACATGTCGAGGAGCTTTTTGTCCTCGACGTAGCCCATCGCACGCAGCAGCACCGTGACCGGCAGCTTGCGCTTGCGGTCGATGCGGACGAAGACCTTGCCTTTTTTGTCGATCTCCAGCTCGAGCCAGGAACCGCGGGCCGGCATCAGGTTGGCGATGAAGACCTGCTTTTCAGCGTCCTTCGGGCGCCATCACGTAGGCGCCGGGCGAACGGACGAGCTGGGTGACGACGACGCGCTCGGTGCCGTTGATGATGAAGGTGCCGCGATCGGTCATCCACGGGAAGTCGCCCATGAAGACGGCCTGCTCACGGATCTCGCCGGTCTCTTTGTTCTGGAAAGCGACCGTGGCGGAGAGCGGCCGCGAGTAGGTCATGTCCTTCTCGCGGCACTCCTCGATTGTGTGTGGAGGCTCCTCGAATTTGAACTCGCCAAAGACGATCGCGAGATTCCCCGTGTAGTCCTCAATCGGGGATATGTCGTTGATCGTCTCTCGCAGTCCACCCTTCTTCGGATCCGTCAGCTCTTCGAAAGAGCGACGTTGAATATCGATCAGATGGGGGACTTCGAGGGGGTTCTGTAGTCGGGAAAAACTCCTGCGGGTTACGGGGGCAGCGTTCGAACGTGCCAAGACGGGCGACTCCTCAGAAGGTCAGAGGGACGTTAGGGACAGCGCAGATATTGGGCAGGGAACTCAACTGGGCGCGACCGCGAAAAATAACACACGGCCGCGCTCTGCCGCAGATTTGGCTCCCTGCCAGGGTTCCAACCGCGGTTGATGCGAGCTTTACTTGAGCTCGACCGTGGCGCCGGCCTCCTCGAGCTCGGCCTTCAGCTTGTCGGCCTCCTCGCGATCGATGCCCTCCTTGATCGCCTTCGGAGCCTCGTCGACCATCGCCTTGGCCTCTTTCAGGCCGAGCCCGGTTGCCGCGCGGACGACCTTGATCACGGGGACCTTCTGGCCGCCGACCTCGGTCAGCACGACGTCGACCGTCGAGGACTCCTCCTCGGCACCGCCACCGTCGGCGGGGGCGCCGGCAGCGGCCGGGGCCGCGGCGGCGACAGCGGTCGCGGAGACGCCAAACTCCTCCTCCAGAGCTTTGATCCGCTCGGAGAGCTCGAGCACCGAGATGCTCTTCAGCTCCTCGATCCAGTCCTCGGTTGAAATCTTGGTAGCCATCTACTCCTCTTCCTTGCTCGCATCGTCGTTTGAAGTTGTGTCCTCAGAAGTCTCATCGTCGCTCGGAAGCATCTGTCTCAGCCTCCGCCGCCGGGGCGTCCTCGGTGGCCTCAGCCGCAGGTGCATCCTTCAGCAGCGGGCTCCTCGGCCGCAGGCGTCTCCTCCGCCGCGGGCGCCTCGCCGGAGACGCAGGCCCTGGTCGGCGATCTGGCCGAGCTGCGAGGCCAGGCCTTGGATCATCGAGCCGAGGCCGCGGACCAGGCCGGTCAGGGGGCTGGCGACGACGCCGGCGAACTGGCCGATCAGGACTTCGCGGCCGGGCAGCTTGGCGATCGCCTCGAAGCGCTCCTCGTCGAGGCTGAGGCCTTCCATGAAGCCGCCCTTGAAGGTCAGCACGTCGTTCGCTTTGCTGAAGCTCGAGATCGTCTTCGCCGCCTGAGCGGTGTCGCCGCGGACGAAGGTCAGGGCGGTCGGGCCCTTGAGCAGATCGTCGAGGCGCTCCTCGCCGGCTTTGCCGGCGGCGATTTTGCTCAGGCGGTTCTTGACGATGCGGAAGCTGGCGTCGGACTCGCGCAGCTTGGCGCGCAGTTCGGCCGCCTGGGGGACGCTGATCCCCTTGTAGTCGACCGCGAAAATCGCCTCAGATGCCTCGATCTGGGCGGCGATCTCCTCGATTGTGGCTGACTTCTCGTCTCGGTTCATTCGTCTACCTGCATCGGAGCTTACGGGCACGGCCCGGCCGATGGTCTCGGGTTGCGACGGCGCAGTCTAGGCCGTTACGGGTTCCTCTGCTGCCTGGGGCGCAGCGTCGGCGTCGCGGTCGCCGACCTTGGAGGCGTCGACCCGGATCCCCGGGCCCATCGTCGTGGTCAGGGTGCAGGAGACGATGTAGCGGCCTTTTGCCGCTGAGGGCTTGGCGCGGACGATCTCCTCCATCACCACGCTGAAGTTGTCGAGCAGTTTGTCGGCGTCGAGGCTCGCCTTGCCGATCGCCATGTGGACGATCGCCTGGCGGTCGGTGCGGTACTCGACCTTGCCCGCCTTGGACTCGCTGACCGCTTTCTCGACGTCGTCGGTGACCGTGCCGACCTTCGGGTTCGGCATCTTGCCCTGAGGGCCGAGGACGCGGCCGAGCTTGCCGACCGTTCCCATCATCTGGGGGGTGGCGATCGCGACGTCGAAGTCGGTCCAGCCCTCCTCCTCGACTTTCTTGGCGAGGTCGTCGCCGCCGACGAAGTCGGCTCCGGCCGCCTCGGCGTCGCGGGCCTGCTGGCCCTGGGCGAAGACGGCCACGGTGACGTCCTTGCCGAGGCCGTGGGGCAGCGCCAGGGTGCCGCGCAGCTGCTCCTCGGCGTGGCGGACGTTGACCCCGAGCAGCACGTGCAGCTCGACCGTCTCGTCGAAGTTGGCGCTGGCGGTCTCCTTGACCAGGGCGATCGCCTCGGCCGGCGGGTAAGCATGCTCGCGCTCGATTTTGCCGAGCTGTTTGCGGTAGCGCTTGCCGTGGGCCATGGCTCATTTGACGTCCACGCCCATCGAGCGGGCGGTGCCGGCGATGATTTTCGAGGCGGCGTCGAGGTCGTTGGCGTTGAGGTCGGGCATCTTGCGCTCGGCGATCTGGCGGACCTGGTCCATCGAGATCGTCCCCACCTTGTTGACGTGGGGCTCGCCGGAGCCCTTCTTGATCCCGATCGCCTCCTTGATCAGCACCGCCGCCGGGGGCGTCTTGGTGATGAAGGTGAAGGAGCGGTCCTCGTAGACCGTGATTTCGACCGGGATGATCGTCCCGCCTTCGGACTGGGTCTGCGAGTTGAACGCCTTGCAGAACTCCATGATGTTGACCCCGTGCTGGCCCAGCGCCGGGCCCACCGGCGGCGCCGGGTTCGCCGAGCCGGCCGAGATCTGCAGCTTGATCTGTGTGAGGACTTTCTTTGCCATCGGGATCGGAGAGGGTAGCGGGCGCCCGGCTAAATCTTCTTTACCTGGTCGTAGCCGACCTCGACCGGGGTCTCGCGACCGAAGATCGAGACCAGGACCTTGAGTTTGGCGGCGTCCTCGTTGATCTCGGCGATCTCGCCGGAGAAGTCGGAGAGCGGGCCGGAGACGACCTTGACCGACTCGCCGATCGAGAACTGGGCCTGGGTGCGCGGCCGCTCCGCCGTCTCGCGGTGCAGCAGCCGGTCGACCTCGGGTTTGGAGAGCGGCACCGGCTTGTTGCGCGAGCCGACGAAGCCGGTCACCCCGGGAGTGTTCTTGACCAGGCCCCAGGCGTCGTCGGTCATCTCCATGTTGACCAGGACGTAGCCCGGCATCGTGCGCTTCTCTTTCGGTTCTTTCTGGCCGTCTTTGCCCAGTTCCATCACCTGCTCGGTGGGGACGACGACCTGGCGCACGTTGCGGTTCTGGCTCATCGTCTGAACCCGGTGCTCGAGGTTGTGCTTGACCTTGTTCTCGTGCCCCGAGTAGGTGTTGATCACGTACCAGCGATACATACTTTTAGAAGCCTTTGTTCGGAGATCCGCTAAAGGATCTGCTTGACGAGGTAGCTGAAGAGCAGCGTCGAGCGCGCCGAGGTAAGTGGCGGCGACAGCGACGAAGATGATCGTGACGGCGGTGGCCTGGACCAGGGTGTCGCGGTCGGGCCACTGGACCTTCTTGAGCTCGGCCCAGCAGGAGGCGAGGAAGCCGATGACGCCGCCGCGCTGGCGTTCCGCCGAAGCCTGTTTCTGCTTCTTGGCGAGCTGCTCGCTCTCGCGGCGCTTCTGCTCGGCGCGCTGGCGCTTCTCGCTTTCCTTCAGGGCCTTGGCCTCGGCGCGGCGCTGCGGCGCGGGAGGAAGCCTTGGGCGCGTCGGGCGTTTCCAGCGCCGCCTCGGGAGCGCCGACGGCCATGCCGGCCTCGACCGCTTCGATCTCGGCGATCTCGCCGGAGACCGGCACCTGGGTGTCGTGCTGAGCGCGCGACTGGGCGCCACGCTCTTCGCCGGCGCGTTTGAGCTCCTTTTCTTCGCGAGCCCGACGCTCGGCCTTGCGCTGTGCGCGCGTCTTCGCCATCGGAGCTAGCGCGTCTCCTTGTGCGCCGTGTGTTGTCCGCACCAGTGGCAAAACTTGCGCAGCTCGATGCGATCCGGCGAGTTCCGCCTGGACTTATTTGTCTGATAGTTGCGCCGCTTGCAGTCTTCGCAAGCCAGCGTCACCGCGATGCGGACATCTCCGCGAGCCATGTGTATCCCTCGATTACTTACGCGCCGTTACAAGGAAAAACCCCGGGCCGAGGCACGAGGCTGAATCGAAGAATAGCGCTCGGCGTAGCTCATCGACGTCTGCGCTATTGTTCACCAAATGGTTAACGATTCGTTCAGGGCACTCTCGCATCCGATCCGCCGCGGGATCGTCGAACGCCTCGCCGTTGGCCCGGCGACCGTCGGTGAAGTCACCCGCGGTTTCGACGTCTCCAAGCCGGCGATCTCCAAGCACCTGAAGGTCCTGGAGGAGACGGGCGTCGTCACACGGGTAATAGAGGGCCGAACGCACCGCCTCTCGCTCGAGCCCAAGGTGCTCGACGAGGCGGCCGACTGGATGGATCGCCAGCGCGCCCTCTGGGGGCGCCTGTTCGATGTCGTCGATGACTACTTGAAGGAGGAGTCGAAATGAAGATGCCGCCGATCGTCTCGCCGCAGGAGTGGGACTCCGCCCGCGAGGAGCTGCTGGTCAAGGAGAAGGAGCTGACCCGGGCCCGCGACGCGCTGGCCGCCGAGCGACGGCGGATGCCGCGGATGGCCGTCGAGAAGGACTACCGCTTCGAGGGTCCCAACGGGCCGGCGAGCCTGCTCGACCTATTCGAGGGCCGGCGCCAGCTGATCCTCTACCGCTTCTTCTTCGAGCCCGGCGTCGCCGACTGGCCGGAGAGTGGCTGCCGCGGTTGCTCGTTCATGGCCGACGAAGTCGCCAACCTGGCCCACCTGAACGCGCGCGACACCACCTTCGCGCACGTTTCCCGGGCGCCCCAGGCCGACATCGAGCGCTACCGCAAGCGGATGGGCTGGGAGATGCCCTGGTACACGCTCACCGACGATTTCGACCCCGACTTCGGCGTCGACGAATGGCACGGCACCAACGTCTTCTACCGCGACGACGAGAACCGGATCTACCGCACCTACTTCACCGACAAGCGCGGTGACGAGGCGCTCGGCAGCATCTGGTCCTACCTGGACATCACCGCGCTTGGCCGCCAGGAGAAGTGGGAGGACTCGCCCGAGGGCTACCCGCAGACCCAGGCCTACGTGTGGTGGAACCTCCACGACGAGTACGAGGACGCGAGCGACTTCGAGCACGCGCTCTCGGACGCGACCGCCTCGCAGCGCGGATCGAGCAGCACGTGATCCCGCTCGCCCACGTCGGCGGCGTGCCGGTGGAGGAGCTGCTGCCCTGGCTGGCCGGTCCCGGCACGGTGGTCGTGGCGCGGGCCTGGCTTGCCGTGCACCTGCGACGCCGAGAGGATCGGGACCGATGAGCGGCGAGACGCTGCAGATCGAGCGCACCTTCCAGGCCCCCGCCCAAGCGGTCTTCGACGCCTGGACCAGCGAGGAGGTACTGCGCCGCTGGTTCCATGCCGAGCACGACTGGGAGACCCCCGAGGCCAAGGTCGACCTGCGCCTCGGTGGCGCCGTGCGCGTGGTCATGCGCGACCCGCACAAAGACAAGCGGCATGGCGGTGGCGGCCGCTACACCGAGATCGACCCGCCGAATCGCCTGGCCTTCACCTGGACCTGGGATAACGACGACGAGGACCGGGAGACGCTGATCGAGATCGACTTCGAGGAGGCCGGCGGGGCCACCACCGTGCGCTTCACCCACAGCAACCTCCCCGACGAGGAATCGGTCCTCTCCCACGAAGGCGGCTGGACCAGGTGTTTCGACAACCTCGGACGGGTGCTAGAGACGGAGCGGCCTGGGGGTTAGGCGCTCTGGCCCTCTGGGGCGGCGCGCAGTCCGTCGAGCGCGAGGCCGAGGATGCGGTCGATCTGCTCGGCGTCGGCGGTGCGGATCGCGGCGATGCCGCCGACCATCTTGGTGACGTCGGAGATGTCGACGTCGGCGCGGACGGCGCCCGCCCCCTGGGCACGCTTCAGCAGGTCCTCGCCGGCGCCGTAGATCGCGTTGGCGCAGGAGCTGAAGACGGGCGAGTCGCGATCGACATAGGCGAACAGCTCCTCGGCGAGGGCGCGCTTCTTCGCGGCGAAGCCGACGAACTCGTGCAGCCATCCGGTCAGTGCCTCCAGCGGCGGCTGGTCGACGTACTTCTCGGCCGAGTCGCAGATCGCCTGGACTTCGTCCAGGTAGACGGCTTCGAGCAGGTCCTGGCGGGTCGGGAAGTGGCGGTAGAGGGTCCCGATCCCCACCCCGGCGCGACGGGCGACGTCCTCGAGGGTGGCGCCGGTGCCCTCCTCGGCGAACTCCTCACGCGCCGCCGCAATCAGCTTCTCGTAGTTGCGCCGGGCGTCGGCGCGCTTGGGCCGGGGCGCCAGGGTGACTACGTCGCTGGGGTTCGCGTTCACGAATTTCTTCCGATCTCTTGACAAAGCGGAGGCATCCTCCGTATAGTGCTCACTGAAAGCGGAGGCCACCTCCGAATTACCCGGAGGGCCCCTCCAGTTTATCACCGAATTGCCCCGCTTCAGAAAAGGACTCCATGACTTCCAAGAGCGACCGCAACCCCGCCTTCGTGCTCGCCATCATTCTCGGCTGCTACCTGATGATCATCCTCGACATCTCGGTGGTGATCACGGCGCTGCCGAGCATCCACCAGGACCTCGGCCTCTCGACCACCGGCCTCTCCTGGGTGCAGAACGCCTACACGCTGACCTTTGGCGGCCTGCTGCTGCTCGGCGCTCGAGCCGGGGACATCCTCGGCCGCCGCCAGGTCTTCGTCGCCGGCATCGCCCTCTTCACCTTCGCCTCGATGCTCGGCGGCATCGCCCAGTCGCCGGCCTGGCTGCTGGGCGCTCGCGCCCTGCAGGGGGTCGGCGCGGCGATCGCCGCCCCGTCGACCCTCGCCCTGCTCACCGTCAGCTTTGCCGAGGGGCCCGCCCGCACCCGCGCGGTCGCCTGGTACAGCGCGGTCGCCGGCGCCGGAGGCAGCGTAGGCCTGCTGCTCGGCGGCGCGCTGACCTCTTGGGTCTCCTGGCGTGCCGGCCTCTTCATCAACGTCCCGCTCGGGGCTGCGCTGATCTGGCTGGCACCGCGCTACCTGCCGGAGACGGAGCGCCGCGCCGGCCACTTCGATCTTCCCGGCGCACTGAGCTCGACGATCGGCATGACCGCGCTCGTCTACGGCCTGATCCGCGCCGCCGAAGATGGCTGGGGAGACGCCGGGTCGCTCGCCTCCTTTGCCCTGGCCGCGGTGCTGCTGGCGTTCTTCGTCGCCAACGAGCGGCGGGCCGAGCAGCCGATCACGCCGCTGCGCCTCTTCTCGAGCCGCGAGCGAGTCGGCGCCTACGTCGCCCGCATCATGGTCGTGGGGGCGATGTACTCGACCTTCTTCTTCCTCACCCAATACCTGCAGGGCGTGCAGGGCTACGGCGCCCTGGCGGCCGGATGCGCCTTCCTGCCGATGACCCTCTCGGTCTTCGCGATGGTGCGGGTGGTGCCCCGGATCACGCCGCGCGTCGGCGAGGCGCGGGTCCTCGCTGCCGGCCTCACCATCGCCCTGCTCGGAATGCTCTGGCTGGGCCAGATCTCCCCCGGGGCCGATTACCTGACCCAGATGGCAGCGCCGCTGATCCTGCTCGGGATCGGCATGGGCTCAGCGCTCACTCCGCTCACCACCGCCGGCATGGCCGGTGTCGCCGATGCCGACGCCGGCGCCGCCTCCGGCCTGATCAACGTCGCCCACCAGCTCGGCGGCACTCTGGGAGTCGGCGCCCTGATCACCGTCTTCGCCGCCGCCAGCAACGGCGCCGGAGCCCAGGCCCTCGCCGAAGGCGTCCCCACCGTCCTCGCCGGCTCCGCGGTCCTGATCGCGATCGCCCTGGCCACGGTCCTCGGCGTCATGCGCCCCCGCCTGATCCCCGCCAAGACCGCCCAGGCGGAGGTGGCGGCATGAGGTCGCGGGGAACGGCGGTGGCGCCGGCGCGGTCGACACGCCGTCTTTCAGCCGAGAGCAGCCGTCGCGAGGGCGACGACAAATGGGCGGAGAGATGCCATGAGCGTCAAGCCGCTCCGCAACACAGCACCTTCCGCCGCGTTGCCGTCTTCGTTCCGCTCAGTTCTGCGAGCGGTGAATGAGGGGAAGGTCAAGCCTCAGGATCAGCGCCGAAATCGTCCGAATGGACCAATCGTTCGAGGCCGGCGGCAAACTCGCGTAGGTCATCGAGATGAGCCAGTGAGGCGAACACGGAGCGGTCGTCGATCTCCATGTACAGGTGCACTATGAGATTGCGCTGCTTCGCCGCGTCAGAGAGACGCTCTGCGAGATCGCTCGGGACTACCTTCTTCTCCCCAAGGATCTTGAAGACATCGGCATAGTCAGACGGGGGTCGCGCCGATTGCTCGGCGACGAGCTGGGTGCCAAGGTCGATACAGATCTGGACTGCGACCTGCAGCCAGCGCTCGGTCGCGGCGCGCTGCTGCTCGTCGGCGAGATAGGCATCCTCGCCGGCCCGCCGCACCTCGTCGAGACGCTCGATCAGCTCCTCAAGCCTCTGTATCCGGGCTTCGACTCGACTAGCGTCGACCAAAGCGCCCTTCCCGTATTCGGCGTCGCACGCCACGGCCCAGCTCGACACGCAGCGGCGCCGTATCGAGGTAATCCAAAATTGCCCGAGTCTCCAGCCGCACCCGTTCCTCGTGGTTGCGCTCGACCAAGCGCTTGCCGTCGCGAATGGCGCGATGCCGCATCAACGGCGGGGCATTGTTGAGCATGACCACATCGATCTCATCAGTGCCCAAGGCACCCCCTGCGTCTCGGGCGAGGTTCAGCTGAAGGTCGAGACGCGCGCGAGAATCGAGGGTGGGATCGTGCCAAATGGCGATATCCACGTCCGAAAGCGGACCAGCGGTTCCCCGCGCCTGCGAGCCAATCAGCATCGCCGCGATCACCCCTTCGCGATCAAGCGCGTGACTAAGGCGCTCCAGAGCGGCCTCGTCGAGCCGCGGCACGCGTGATCTCTCGTCAATGACGACCATCGCTACATCGTCGCCGATCGCCCGGACCGAGTCCACCCCCTCCATACCAGCCGCCGGCCGCCTTGAGGTCGAGTGCTTCGCCGCTAAACAGCCGCGAGGGCCGGCGCGAGGTCGTCGGCGCTCGCCTTGATCGACTCCGGAATCGTGATGCGCAGTTGCCTGTGTCACTCCCGGCGCAAGCTTTTGTCTGCAACCATTAATTCTCATGGACAGGCCGCCAAAACTGACAGCGCTGAAACAGACCTGCATCGCGTGTCCATCCCAGTGGGAGGGCACCCTCGAGGACGGGCGGGTGGTCTACGCGCGCTACCGCCACGGCGAACTGAGCGTTGGCGTTGGCGATGACATTGATGAGGCAGTCCGCAACGGAACGTCCGACCAAGCCCTCTATGCGGACTCCACCGGCGACGGACTCGATGGGTTCATGGACTTCGACGAACTGAAGGTCTATCTGCACGGGCATTTGGAGTTCCCAACCGACCTCGTCGTCGGAAATTAGCGGCTGAGTTGAGAACCCGGAACACCGGGAAAGCTGTTCACGCCATTTGGCTCTGGATGGGCACGGAAGAGTGCCGCCTGGAAGGCAACGGAATGCGCCCGGAGAGAATCGAACTCTCGACCTCCGGCTTGAAAGGCCGAGGGTGGGCCGCATGGGGAGCGGGATTGCGGCGGTTATGTGACCGGAATGCGACCCGTACAGTCAGCTATCGAGCGGGTTACTCCGGACCAGCTTCCGACGGGTGAATCTCGGCATCCGCCCACTCAATGGCAAGGGCGGCCCATCGCAGAGCACTGTTGGCGGCAACTGCTTCGGGGTTTCCCAAGCCATAGCGAAGCGCTGCGGCATACGGCGTCAGGCGATCTGCTTCGGCGAGATCGGCGGGCAGCTCGAACCCGGCGTCCTCACAGAGCTGCATGAGGACACCGAGGTCGTGCGTAAAGGGAAATTCCAGATCGCGACTCGCGATGGCGGCCTTGAGCGCCTTCTCTACCGCCTGCTGCGCGTGAAACCCCACTGGCGAATCCGAGATCCGTTCGTCTCTCTCAAGGGCATCCGCAGAGGCGAGATCCTCATGCGCAAGGGCCAACAGATCCCCGGGTAGGTCCGGCTTCTCGCTCATCCGGCGAGGACGCGGCCCTGCGAAAGGGCTGCGTGGACGAGGCCACCGCGCACCTCCCGCCAACTGTCGGCGTAGTCGCGACTGACGACGATGACATCGGCTGGCATCCGCAAATCGCGCAAGGTCCGATGCAGGCGCACCGACTCCTCGGCCTCGTTGGCGACCACGGGCTCGACGACGAGGAAGTCGACATCGCTATGCGGGCGGGCCTCCCCGCGGGCATGCGATCCAAAAAGGATCACCTGCGCATCGGGGGCAGCGGCAGCCAAGCGGCGTCCCGCCTCGGCAATCAGCGTCTCGTCAACCACTCTCATCGTTGAAAGCGTAGTCCTCGCCAGGATCGAGCGCCGGCGCCGCTGTTAATCGTTCTCCCGGACACCGTGCATATCGCTCGATCCGCCAACATCAGCTCTTCGCGAGAGGCCCGAAACCGCCCCGAGGTCCTTCTATCTAGCGACTGAGACTGCGCCGCTGCCGTCGCGCGGCGGCATCACTCGAAAGGCCAGACCAGCATGGGCACGGCCGCTCGAGGAGCTGAGCTGCAGCCAGTAGCGGCCGGGGGAGGGCGCGCTGCCTAGCAGTCCGCTAAGCGAGATCCGGTTGAACCCTTCCCGGGCCTGGCGCTCATCCCGCACTGCCAAGAGACAGGCGCCCGGTTCCCTGCCACAGCGGAAGGCGCGGCCAGGCGGAATGGCGCGACGGATCGTGAAGTCGACCTTCTCGGCGATCGCCGCCTGGAAGCGGACCCGGACACGCGAGGGCTTGGCGAATCGCTTGCGCGTCATCGACATGCGGGAGAACTTCTGCTTGCGACGCAGCTCCGCACTCTGTGCCACCGCCGCTGGAGCGGATGGATGGGAATGAGGCGGGAGCGAGGCCCAGTCTGGACCGCATTGCAGACAATGGATGGTGGTGGTGAGCCGACGCTCGTTACTCCCATCGGCATTCATCAGGTACAGATCCGGTGCACTCGTCGGGAAAACAGAGAGTCGGTCGCTCTGGAAGACGATCATGGATCCGTCGGGAGACCAAGCCGGGTCCTCGTCGGTGCCGGACGCAGTGAGCTGTACCGGATTGCCGCCGGTCGTCGGAATTGCATAGATGTTGTCTCCTGAGTAGGTGTAGGGAAGCTCGCCGGGGCCAGGGTCGTCGCGAGCTTCGCGGGCCTGGTAGGTGAAGGCAATCATTGAGCCGTCGGGAGACCAGGAGGGAGATACCACCCGCCCGGGGAGATCGAAGAGCTTCTGGGGCCCGCCGCCGCCGGCAGGCATCGTGTAGAGGTCGGTGTCCTCGTATGGACCGTCGGCGCGAATGAACGCAATCCGACTCCCATCGGGCGACCAGGCCGGGCCCCCGGCATTGCTTTCGATGAGAGTGGGCGACGTGCCGTCGGGGGTCGTGCTGAAAAGCTCGCCTTCTCTGGCAAAGAGGACGTGGGCGCCATCCGGTGACCAGGCTGGGGCACCGACGTAGCCAAAGATCGGGAGGTGCTCGAAGCCCGTTCCGTCGGGCGAGAAGACCTGCAGGCCCATGTCGGTCCAATAGCCATCCGACTCCTGCATCTGCCCGCTCGTCACGATTCGCAGACCATCAGGCGACCAGCTCGGATAGAAGTCGTACTTGTGTTCCTCGTCGGGAAGGATGACTGGGTGAAGTCCCGAGCCATCGGGCTGAATCGTGTAGATCTTGCCGTAGGAGGAGAAGACAATCGGCCCATTCGTCCCGGGAGCCGTCGCGAGCGCCGATCCCGACGAGAGCACCATCGCAAGGACGAACGCTGCCCAGACGCTAGCCACTCGGCACAGTCCGAAGCCGTTCCACCCCCCGCCCCCGCCGGTCACTCTCATGCCTGCATTCTTCCTTATTTACACGAGGAATGTGCGTGATACCCCTTCTTTCACTGCCAGCATGCGGAGGCTCGGTGGCCCTGCCTCCTGTCGTCGCCGTTCTCTCAAGGGGCCGCTGTCGCCCAGCTTGAAAGGCTGAGAGGCGTCCGCATGGCGAGCGGCCTTACGGCGATTGTGTGACAGATATGCGACTTGTCCGGTGCGGTCGTGTCGACCGAAGGTCAAGCGCTTCGACGCTAGACAGCCGCGAGGGCCGGCGCAAGGTCGTCGGCGCTCGCCTTGACCGACCCCGGAATCGTGATGCGCATTTCGCCGTCGCGATCAAGGATCGCTTGAGCGCCCAGGACGATCAGACCGACGATGCGCTGAGTGCCAGGCTCGAAGCGAAGGACGTGGCCCTCGGGCGTCTCCTCGCCCTCTGCCTCCCTGGGCTCACCGACATGCAAGTAGAGCACGTCGTTCTCAGCGTCATAGTCAGCGTGGTCGAAGGCGACCGGGCCAATTCTGATGTTCACTTTCCTCATGCGCAGATCTTCCAGCCAGCATCGACGAATCGCCGACCAAGTTACAGACAATTCGTATCATGGCGCTGCGGCACACAGTCCGATCAAAGAGACCACAGCACGACGACCGGCACAGATGGCAACCGACCCGAAGCCGCACCTCGCAACCCTTGTAGCCGAAGGCACCGTGCGAGCGAGCGAAGGGCCTCTTCACCTACCGACGCCGATAGGGCTTCGGGGCGTCGGCCGAAGCGCGGTGAGCTACGTCAGCGATGGTCGCCGTTGAGTCTCTGGAGTCAAGGTCAGGGCAGTGGCGGCCCGAACGGCTGAGGGCGCCGGACCAACAGTCAGCTACGGACGCGCAAGGTCAGGAAAGCGGTAGGAGCGCCCTGCGCGCCAAGCATCAAACGCAGGATGTGGTTCGCCACGGTAGCGAACAAGCGAGGGAATCTTTGGGGGCGGCTGACTACGCTCGGCGATCACGCAGGCCGGAATGTCAACGGCGGAAATCGGCGTCCACGAGTAGGGGATCTGCACACGCTCTCCAAATATGACAACGTTGTCGGTCCCCGGGAGCGCTGCGCTTGGGACGATCAGAGTTCGCGGCGCGCGTGGGTCGGCGCGTAGGCGATCAGCAAGGGACCGGCAGGCGCCGTGATTGTCGTTAATCAAGTCTTCGGGGTCATCGACGCCGAAGTCAGCAGCCGTGGAGAAGTCAATCCGCTGCGAATCTTCAAGCGCTACGCGCAGAGCCCAAATTCTCAGCCGTCGCTCAGCTAGCTCACTGGGATCGCGGAGGTCTTCGGTGCGCAGGTACTCGGCCCAAGGTCCAAGCGGATGCAGACTGAGGTACTGCGTGGCAGGCGAACCCCGTTCGTTGAACCGACCCGCAGTGCGGTTTGAGTTAACCCGCAGGGGCGTATCCCAGCCGGCAATCCGGTAGGCGACCGCCTCCCTCACCGCTAAGAGGCGGTGTGCGAGCGCGTACTAGCGGCGAGAGTCGCGAGACGGCCGGCTTCTTCGGGGTTATCGAGCAAGTCGAGCGGGCGGCGACCTTCGAGCTGTGTGTTGGAGCGCTCGAACCAGCTGACGACGCCGGGGCCAGTAAGAGCATGGCGAAGGTGGTTGGCTGCAGCCGCGATCACGAAAAGACGCCGAGCGTCCTCGCCGTCAGGCACCACCTTGTCACTGCGCGAAACCCAGCGCTGGAAGGTGCGAGCGCTCACACCGGTGAGTTCGGCAAGTCGCGCCTGGGGCACGTCGAGGACCTCTGCCAGCCAGGCCGCAACCTCCTTCGGGGAGCGCGAGTCGTATACGACTTTGCCCTCGGCGAGGTCACGATATACCTGGCGCAACTGCTCGAGCCTGATTCGCAGCTGATCGCGGGCAGCGAGGGGATCGGGAGCATCGAGCACTCGCAACGAGCCAATCGTCGCCCGCTGTGCAGCCAAAAGGAAATAGGGGTCGACACGGATCAGCGCCGCGGCGGGAACATCAATTAGTTCGTCGGCAAGACGGTCGACGAAAATCAGCACGTCTTCATCGATCTGGGGCTGGGCCGCCAGCCGAAGACTGACCTCAGCGATTTCCTCTTCGATTGTCTGAGGCCCAGGCCCCTCCGACGCATCTCCGGCCTCGGCAACTTCGAAGCCACCGGCAGGCTCCCAGTCGAGGTGGGAGAGATCGGCGCTATTTGCGGCGGGGTTGTCCTCTAGGAATGGGGCTAGTGCAGCCATGTCGTTATCATGTCGTATCCTTATGACAGATTATGGCAAACGGCCAGAAGGTCCTAGCCGCATACAGAGTCGAAAGTGAGTTCTGATGCCTGATTCGAGAGACAATCCTAAGGGTCCTGCTGGGCCCGTGGGCGATCAAGGGGACAAGGACAAGGAGCACGGCAAGCCACCCAAGCCCCCCAAGCCGCCTAAACCACCCAAACCACCCGAGCCGCCAAAGCCGCCGCCCGGGCCACCAGATCCGCCACATCCGCCACATCACCGGCCAGTTGGCTAACGAATAGACGGGGGCCGCGCCGATGCAAACTTGGCCAGAGCGCTATCCGGGCCGGCTCGAATACGAGCTGGAGCAGTTTGCGCGGCGCGGCCTCAGCTTTGAACTCGATGAGGAGCTACTTGCCGAGCAGGGACGAGTCGTCCTGCGCGGCTCAATTGACTACCAAGGCAACGCGGTTGAGCTCGAACTGCGCTATCCCGATCTCTACCCATTCGTCCGGCCGGAGGTCATCGCCCCAGGACTAACCCTGGAGCGCCACCAGAACCCCTACGCAGGGAACCTCTGCCTACTCGACCGATCAACACGAGCCTGGAAGCCCAGCTTCGATGGAAGCTGGCTTGTCGCCGAAAAGGTGCCCTATCTACTGGCCTTGCTCGAAGCCGATGAGGAGGTGATGCGCGAGGCCGAGGCGCCCCAGGGCGAGCCCTTTTCGTCCTATTTTCCGGCCGGTGGAGGCGGAGCTGCTGTTTTTGTGCCCGAACAGATGCGCGGTCTACCCGCCGACGCAAAGTTTGGCTCCGGCCGAATCACGACCTTTGGAGCAGCTGGAATCCGCCTGCGCGGCGCCATAGCCGAGCTTGTGGAAAAGCGTTCGTCGCGCAAGACAAAGAAGCTGGCACGAGCGGAGGAGACAGTGCTTCAGCGCTTCTCGGGGATGGAAATCCCCTTTCGCTGGGCCCGCCTGGAGCGCCTACCGGCCGAGAACACTCCGGCAGCCCTCGTGGCTGCCATAGATGCCGCCCGAAGCGGGTTTGGTTCGCCGCCCAGACACCGGGTCGCCGACGGCACTATCGCCGTCTCCGCTGGTGTCTTCTCCGAGGAGGTAGGTCAAGGAATCTACGAGGACTCCTGGCTCTTCGCGGTGCAATTCGAGGCTGACAACGGCCAGCGCGGGATCTACCTGATTAAAGGCGAACGCCTCGGTCGCGCCGACCTGGAGCGCCGATTGCCAGATTACGTCAGGCTGGGCAAGCGACGGGTGTCACTCGCTGGACTCGGCGCCCTCGGTGGCCCATTGGCACTTGAGTTGGCACGTGCAGGTCTAGGTCAGCTACGTGGCCTGGACTTCGACGAAGTCGAAGTCGGCAATGGAGTCCGCTGGCCGGCCGGAATCACCGCAGTGGGCGCGCCAAAGGTCGCATTTCTTGCCAACCACATCCATATGGAGTACCCCTACACGAGCTTTGAACCGTTTCCAATGTTGATTGGAAATTCGGCAATTTCTCCCGTCGCCCGCGAGGAGTCCGAAATTGACCAGATCGCGAGCTTTCTCGCCGATAGTGATTTGTTGATCGACGCCACCGCGGAGATAGGCGTCCAGCAGGCACTCTCCGCAAGCGCGAGCGAACAAGGGCTTACACAGCTCTACGTCTCTGCCACCGAGGGCGCCCGCGGCGGATTGGTAGCGCGGATCGTGCCGGGGTCTGGTGGCTGCTGGATGTGTCTACAGACGGCAATCGACGACGGCTCAATACCCCTACCCGGTCTCGACGAGCCACTGACCGTCCAGCCACAGGGCTGCAGCTCGCTTACCTACACAGCCTCCGGTTTCGACCTCATACCCATCGTGGCCCAAGCGGCACGGGTCGCCGCCTCGACCCTCGCGGAGACGCCAGACGACAGCGGTTCGGTCGCCTTTGTGTGTGAAATGGACACGCGGCTGGAGCCGCCACGCTGGAGCACTCACCCGATCCTGGCCCTCCCTGAGTGCCCAATATGCGGAGGTGAATCAGCGTGAGAGCGGCACCCGTCGAGATTGCGAACTCGGTTCTTAGCGAGATTGAATCCGAGGCCGAGCGGCGATTTCCGCTTGAGTCCGGTGGCATCTTGCTCGGCTACCGCTATCCGTCGCGGCGCGAGCCGATCCGCATCACGACTCAAATTGGCCCTGGCCCGAAGGCTCGTCATGCTCGCCACCGCTTCGAGCCCGATGGGACCTGGCAGGACACCGAACTCGCGAGCGCGTACGAGCGGAGTGGCCGGCTGCTCACCTATCTTGGCGACTGGCACTCACACCCAAACGGACCGGGTAAGCCAAGCCGGCTCGACCGCCAGACTGCTCGCGCGATTGCCCGCTGCCGCGAGGCGCGATTGCCGCACCCTCTACTTCTGATTCTCCACGGCAAGCCCGGAGATTGGCAACTCGCACCACACCGCTACAGCCAACGGCGACTCAGTGTCACGCGGACACTCCTCCGTGACTTCGGGGAGGACGACTAGTGGTCATTGACGATCTGTCCGAGCCGCTTCGGAGAATCCATACTGATCCGCTACTTGCGGATCAAGATAGCCCCTTTGGTCAGCTGGCCGGAGGGCGTGTTCGTAAGGTCAAACGAAAGGACAATGATGACCATTGTCCGCTATGAACGGGGTGCTAGAGCGCCTCGTGATGCAAGGTATGCGCTCGTCGGACATTTTGGTGAACCGGCTGGGTTCACCGTCTGGTGTGAAGCGGGCGAGGTGCTGCCGTCCCACGGAGAGGAAACGAACGTGTCCCCTCCTTTGTGGTTCATTGAGGTTGTGCCAGCGCAAGTCGAGGTATTGGCGGCATAGCTCTGCTCCCGCGGTTCCCGGGTCAGCTCCGGGGACCGCGGGGCATACCGATCGAGGTTTCAATGAACCCCGATCGAAGAAAGCTTTTGTCTTGCGCCGCCTCGGTTCTTGCATCACTGAAGCCGACAGATGAACCCGCCGACGGGTGAGAGAATGCACGTGCAAGCGGACAGAAAAAGGTGAATTAAAGGCCGGGTTCTCAGCTAAGCCAGCTTGTCCATATCGATTGCCACCCGAATCGAGTCGTAGCTCTTCCCCACCGCGTGGGTATAACGCGCCAGCATGGTCTCGACGCGGTGGCCGGCGATCTCGGCTAGATCGGCGTCATTGATGCCGGCGGCGCGGAGGTGGGTGACGTAGCTATGGCGGCACTCGTGGGGGCGGATGTCTAGGCCGGAGGCTTGCTGGGTTGGTTTCCAGAGGTCGCGGTAGAAGTTGCGCTCTCGCCACATGCGGCCGGTTGGGGTCGTGAAGAGAAGCTCGCAGTCCTCGCCGTTGAGGCGCATCTGGGCTTCGATCATCCAGGCGAGGGTCGCTGGAACCGGGATGGTCCTCCCCGCGTCGTGCTCACCGTGGTCGGTCTTGGTGCCGTCGAGGACTATGCCCTCGTGGGCGGTGCGGCAGACCTTCAGGGTCTCGCCGTCGAAGTCTTCGACCCGAAGGGGAAGCACCTCTCCCAGCCTCATGCCGGTGTCAGTGAAGACGCGAACCATCGCCTCGTATCGCCCTGCCGCCTTGGCGAAGGCGTGCATCTGCTCGAAGCTGAAGACGCGGATGGGCCGTCGCTTCTTTTTGGCTCGTGGGTCGTTGGCTCTGACCCGGACTCCCTTAAAGGGGTTGAGGTTGGCCACTTCGTCTGTGATCGCGTCCTCGGCCATCGCTGAGAGCGAGCGCAGGATGCCGACGACCCCGGTGGTGGCTCGGCCCTGGACTCGCAGCATGTGGTCGACCAAGGAAAGAGCGTGTCGTCGACGTAGCTCGCGCATTGGCCATTGCTTGAGCGGGATGCCCTCGACCTCTACCTCGAGGACGCGGCCGATGCGGTGCTCGTTGGTGGCGTTGGTCCGTTCTGAACGAGGGTGATGGGTTGGCCAGGTGGCGAAGTACTCCCCCAAGGTGTCGGGGCGGTCTGAGAGGCCGTAGGCCTCGTCGATCGCCCGCTGGGCTTCCCGCTTCAGGTCGAAGGTGCCCTTGCCGCCGTTCCAGCGCGGCTTGGCGACGCGGCGCTTGCCGTCTCGGCCTGTGTAGCGCGCCATCCAAACGATCTCCCCGGAGGGGTTGCGGCGCTTGGTCGGGGCCTCGTGATGTCTCATGCCAGCTCGTCCCTTCGCTGGGCGAGGAAGGCGTCTACGTCGGCGGGGTCGATCCGCCTCGCCGCGCCGAGCTTGTAAGAGGGCAGCTCACCTCTTTTGATCCAGTTACGGATCGTGCGGTCTGAGACCGCGAGATAGGCGGCAAGACTGCGCTCGGTAAAGAAGGCGACTGGTGGGGCATTTCTCTCCATGCCCCATAGGTGCCGGAAGGGGCTCTGGTTGATCCACAAGTTCCCGCGAAGACCGAAGGTCAAGGCTCCCGCCGGGCCTCCACACAGGCGGCCTCCGCACGGCGGAGCCGTGCCACAATCGGCCGCCGGAGGCACGGCCGGAGTCGCCAGCGCCCTCACGCTCGAGCCTTCCTGACGTTTGGGATCAGAAAACTGCGGCCCAGGCACGGCACCGGAGGGTGCGTAGTGTGTCGGGCTGTTGGGTTGTTGCTTTTGAGGCCTTCTCTTCTTGCTTCTTGGCTTTTGGCTTTTCTTGCTTGCCTTTTTGGCTTCGATTCTTTGGCTTCTTCTTTGTCTTTCGTTTTTGACGTTGATTTGGCTTTGTCGATTTGGTCTCTTTTTCCCCGCGCGACTCGGCGCGGCGACGAGCAAGCAGTCCGCCATCAGCTCCCACCCCGCTCCGTGAACTGCCCGACTCGCGTTCCGCCCGGGTCCAGCCCATCCCGTCGAGCAATTCGCCCGGAGGAAGGTCGAGGGAGCCGGCGAGCTTTACGAGGGTGTCCACGCGGGCGACTCGTTCGCCGCGCTCAAGCTGGCCTACCGCCGTGCGGTGGAGGGAGGCGCGGACGGCCAGCTCTTCCTGGGAGAGCTTGGCCCGTTTGCGGCCCCGGGCCAGGTTGGTCCCGAACCGGGTGGCGATATCGATCATCGGCTCTCGCCTCCCCCCAGCTGGTCGAGCAAGCCGTGCAGGGCTTCGTGCTCGGTGATGACGCGGTGATACTCGTTGCCGCTGTCGATGATCTGCGCCAGGTCGCCGACGACGTCGGACACGTCGGGGTCGGGAACGATCGCCAGCTCGTCCAAAGCCACGAGGAGCCGCCCGTACGCAGCCTCCTCGCGTCGAAGGCGGGTCGGTTCCTTGAGTTGCTTGGGGTATTCCCTGAACTCGTCGCGAATGCCCGCCCGAGCGCTCCTGAAGGTGCTGCGCAGGAAGCGGGCCTGATCGGCGGGAAGGTCAAGGGCGACGGCTGCGCCGCGACCCGTAGGGTTCTCATCAGCCATGAGGAGCACTGCCTCCTTGTGGTCAGGCCCTCGGTTGGCGTTACCGCGCCGGCCGGGGGCCGCTTATGTTGAATGCCGCGAGCGTAGCATCTTGTCGGGAGGTACCGACAAAGGCGGCTATTTCTTTAGGACTTCCCCCACGCGAGACCAGTGCAGGTCGGCCGCTTTGCCGATTTCCCGCAGCGTCAGTCCGGCTTTCCGTGCCCGCTCGAAGCTTTCGCGGCGAGCCCGACGAGCGCTCTCGGCCTTGGTCTGAGCGCTCTCGAATTTGGCCTGGGCACGTTGCACATCTGAAAGAGCCTTCTGTCGTGCCTGGTCTGCCATTGCGGCGGAGCCTATTGAGCCGCCGCGACGCCGCAGAAATGTGACCAGGATGCGAC
Organism: uncultured Solirubrobacterales bacterium; assembly: GCA_963840565.1. Classification (GTDB taxonomy): domain Bacteria; phylum Actinomycetota; class Thermoleophilia; order Solirubrobacterales; family 70-9; genus VRUE01. The sequence goes on along the minus strand of CAWIZH010000005.1, from coordinate 48,463 downwards.
CACGACCTTGCGGAACCGGCTGGAATCGCCCGGACGAGCGCGGAACGGCGATTCGAGGGGGAGCCGAGGATTTGGCTCTGCGATAGGCACGGAACGGCGCTGCTTGGAAGGCAACGGAATGCGCCCGGAGAGAATCGAACTCTCGACCTCCGGCTTGAAAGACCGGCGCTCTTTGGGCCTCGTTAAAAGCCCGTTGACCACTGAGCTACGGGCGCTCGCACTTCCCTGCTCCGGAAAGTATGCCGGTCTCAGAGCCCGAACGTCTTGGCGATGATGTTGCGCTGGATCTCCGAGGTGCCGCCGTAGATGGTGGAGACCAGGGAGGTGCGGACGAGGCGCTCCATGTCGTACTCGGAGGCGTAGCCGTAGCCGCCCATCATCTGCATGCCCTCGAGCGCGGCGCGCTTGGTCACCTCGGTGACGAAGAGCTTCACCATCGAGGCCTCGCGGGGCAGCATCCGGTCGGGGTCCTCGTCGGTCAGGCTGGCGACCCAGCGGGTCATCAGGCGGGCCGCCTCGATGTCGGTCGCCATGTCGGCGATGCGGTGCTGAAGCGACTGGAAGGAACCGATCGGGCGGCCGAACTGCTCGCGTTCCTTGACGTAGACGATGAGGTCGTCGAAGACGCGCTGGGCGATGCCGAGCATCGTCGCGGCGAGGATCAGGCGCTCGACGTTGAGGCCGGCCATCAGCTGGGTCCAGGCCTGGTCGACCTGGCCGAGAACGGCGTCGGCGGGCGCCTCGACGTCGGTGAAGTAGAGGTGGTTGGTGTCGCGGCCGCCCATCGTGTCGATCGGGACGACCTCGAGGCCCTCGGCATCGCGCGGGACCCAGATCATCGTCATCCCCTCGTGCTTGTTGGCCGAGCGGGTGGTGCGGCAGACGACGAGGACGTGATCGGCGATGTGGGCGTTGGAGCAGAAGACCTTCTGGCCGTTGAGCACGTAGCCGCCGTCGACGCTCTCGGCGAAGGTGGAGAGGGCGCCGACGTCGGAGCCGGCCTCGGGCTCCGTCATCGCGATCGCCTCGACCGCGCCGGCGGAAATGCCGCCGAGGATCTCCTCCTTCTGCTCCTCGGTGCCGAAGCGCTTGGTCGCGCCGGCGACGATCAGGGTCGTCGCGTAACCGCCGATCGGGGCGAGCGCGCGCGAGGTCTCCTCCATGAAGATGCAGGCGTCGAGCATGGTGCCGCCGGAGCCGCCGTACTCCTCCGGGATCGTCACGCCGAGCCAGCCCAGCTCAGCCATCTCCTTGTAGATCGTCTCGTTGTGGTGCTCGGTGTAGCCCTCGGTGAGACGCTCGCGCTGATCCACCGTGCCGCACTCGTGATCGCAGTAGCGGCGGATCGCGTCGACGAAGTCCTCCTGCTCGTCGGAAAGGGCGAAATCCACGAAGCGGCAGCCTAACGATCTGGCACGTCATACCGCTTAGCCGCAGCTGAGAAAAGCCCAGGACGAGACTCGAACTCGTGACCCCTTCCTTACCATGGAAGTGCTCTACCAACTGAGCTACCTGGGCGGGCGGCGGCTTTAGCAGCCGCACCTACACGAGTAGCGATCTTAGTGGTTTGGCGGCGAAACTCAGCTGTCGAGGCCGGGGATCGGATCGATCGGCAGCTCGCCGTGGAAGGCCTCGAGCTCTTCGAGGTCAGTGCGATCACGAGGCCTACCCGCGAGGCGCTTGAAGCCGACGATGCTTCGCAGACCGGCAACCCTCGCCTGCTCGCCACCAACCTCGGCGTTGATGCCACGGGCGGCCACCGTCTCGTAATCGAGTGGGGGAAGCCCACCTCGCATGACGTCGACGATGCCATGGCGGCTGTTGACTCGCAGGTGGTGAGTTGCCGCGACATCGTCGCTGGTCAGAACCTTGCCGTCCCTGAGGCGAGTGGCTTCGATCCGGTCCAAAAATCGGAGGATTGCCTCGTCAGTAGGCGCGCCGTCGGGGACAAGGAGGTCGGAGTCATCCGTGGCCCGCAGGTAGCCATTGGCGATGACGCTGAAGCCACCGATCACTACATAGTCGAGCCCCACCGCATTGGCGTCGGCGACGACGCCGTCGAGGTCAGGACCAGAGAGCGCGTCTTGGGACATTGCCGGCACGGATCGAGGAGACCAGGAGGGCAACGGCCTGTTGGGAGAGCTTCTGGCCTCGCGCGATTCGCTGCGACGGCGTCAGGGCCATGGTGCTGGAGCGGCGATACTCGTCCTCCTCCCGATTGATGCGCGCCCACTCAGCCTCGTTGCCTGGGGCGAGAAGGGGCCTATGCGGAGAATTGGCCATAGCCAGATGGTACGCCAATGGGTGACCGCCCGCGCCCGCAAGGGCGGCGCGGCGGCCAATTCCCAGAGGCTCTAAGCAGCCGGGGCTAGCTGAACTTCGAGGGTTCGACCCGGCAGTATTTGAATTCGAAGGCCAGGACTTGGTTGTTGGCCAACTTGGCGGTGTTCTGAAGACGAATCTGCATCATCGTGGCGCCGTTCTTGTCGCCGGCCTTGAGCTTCTTGGCGATCTGCAGGAAATAGCCTTCCTCTTCTTCGATGTACTTCAGCCACTTGGCGAGCTTGGCCTGATCGGCGGTCGGCTGGGGCACAGCCTTGAGCTTCGGGATCGCCTTGTGGAGAGCGCTGGCGGCCTTCGTGAACTGAGTGGCCGCAAGCTTCAGCTTGCCCGCCTTGACGTTGGCGCGGACGTTCTTGAGGATCCGTTCGTTGGATTCCACGTTCGTCTTGCAGATCGGTTCAACGGCTTCCTTGTAGCTTTCGCGCGTGGCTTCGGTCGCCTGCGCAAACGGCGCCGCCAGCAATGCAAAGGCCAGTACGAACGCGCTCAACGCGCAAAAGATCTTCTTCCCCACCGAGTACCTCCCTTTCGTTCCCATGGTCCCTAGCATCGCATCTTCCCAAACACACCTTGCTGCCCGAAGGCTCGGCAGCCCAGCTACTGCGCCAGCGCGCTGAAGCTGACGGCACCGGCGACTTCGCCGGCCTTGAAGAGCTCTTTGCCCGCCTCAAAGGCTTCGTTCAGGGTCTTCGCGGTTTGGGCCTCGAGCACCAGCGAGCCGCCGGAGAGCGACACGGCCCGGCTCTTCGGGTCCGAGGCGAGTGTCCCGCCGACGAGGTCGAAGACACCGATCCGTCCCAGCTTGCCCGGGAAGGCCGGCGTCGGCTCGACGTCGACTTCGGCGGAGTCGACCTTGGCCCCCAGGTCAAGCCACAGTTCTTTCCAGAAGACCTGTCCCGCACCCAGCTGCAGCAGTTCCACGGCGCCGCCGGTGCGCAGCGTCCCTTCCGAGCCGTCGGGGGCGATCTGGCCTCCGAGCGTTATCGGGAAGGAGAAGGTCCCGCCCTGGTGTTCGGCGGGGAAGATCGGGTTGAGCGATACAAAGCGCGATTCGAGCTTGGCGAGGAAGGCAGGGTCGAAGGCGAGCGTCGCCCGGCCCGATTCGAGCACCGTCGCGAGCTTGGGCTGGGGGTTGGTGACGAGCGAGCCGAGCGGCTGCCCTTCGGTGAAGGGGACCTCGGGGCGCAGCTTCTTGTTGAGCCGGGTCGCCACCTTCGCGGTCAGCTTCAGCTCCTTGGCCGTGAATTCGATGCCGAAGCCGCTGCGCTTGTCGGCGAGCTTGGATGAGGTCGCGATCTTCAGCTGCGAGCCGCCGACTTTGGCGACGAGCGGCGAGTGCTTGGTCTTGACCACGATGTTTCGCAGCGGCACCTTCTTGCGGGAGCTCTGGAAGACGAGTGAGCCTTCGGCTTGGACTTCCCCCTTGCCGGCGACGGGATCGACGCTGCCGCCGATCACCGCCAGCACGAAGGCGCTGCCCTTGCGCTTGGCGCCCTGGGTAGCGCTCAGGGTCACTCCGTCGTGCTTGAGGAACGAGGCAAAGCGCTTGTCGAGCACGAGCTTCGCGGAGCCCGAGCCCAGCGGGTCGTTGGTGGCGTGAGCCAGCGGCACCGAGACAAGCGCGCACGCCAGCGCCCCGGCACCCACCACTGCGATCTGCCTCCGCATCCCCCGCATCACAAGCCTCCCGTTCGAGTCCAGAACCAGTTCATCCCATAAACACGCCGGTCCAAAGATCGATCCTATCCGAGCGACTGCGGCTCCAAAGGGTTGACCCACTCTGCCTCCGCGGGGCGAGTCAGGAGGAAAGGGCCGGACTGAGACTCAGGCCGGCGGGGCCGAGAGCGCGCCGGACGCCCCTGTCGAAGGAGGCGAGGCATGCACCGACCCGCTCAGCGGTGGCGAGAGCAAAGCCATCGGCGAGGCTGATCCCGAGAGCGCGGTGGCGAGCGGCGTTACGCGCCAGGGCGGCGTCGGGGGCGTGGGGGCGAATGCCGAGGGAGGAGATCGCATCGACCGCGGCACGCATGGTGCGGTCGTCCTGCGCGGGGCGGACCAAAGCCTCGGCGTAGTTGACGGTGCAAAGGAGAAGCTCGGCCCCTTCACCGGCCCAACGCTCGAAGGCGCGGGTGGCAGCCACGTGGTGGGCGTCGGCGCGGTCGAGGGCGGCAATCACAACGTCGGTGTCGAGCACACAGGCACTCACGAGCGCCTCAGGCGCGCTCTTCGGAGCGCAACTTCGCGAGGTAGCCCGGCTCGTAGAGCCCATCGAAGACCCCAAGCGCATGGGCAAGGTCGGGGGCCGCGCGATGAACGACGATGCGGTCCTCCCCCTCGGCCTCGATCACGACCTCGTCGCCGGAACGAAGCCCGGCCGCCTCGAGGCTCTCGACCGGCAGGGTGATCTGGTGCTTGCTGGAGATGCGAGGCATGCCCTTTACCTTAGCGTAAAGGGAGATTTATTCAGCCACGGCGCAGGTCTTGTTGACCGTCGCGCCGAGCGGCTTGCGCCCGGCGAAGGAGAATTCGGCGTAGGCGAGCGGGAAGGATGCGCGCTTCGCTCCCTTCGCCGCCGGGCAGCCGGCGTTGAAGTAGGAGAGCCGCTTGCCCTGGAAGGTGTATTCGCGCTTCAGCGTCAGCTTGATCCGGTCCAGGTAGCCCCAGTCGCCGAGCGCTTCGGGGAGCGAGGCGTGCAGCTCGGTGCCATAGGGGCCTTTGGAGACCTTGCGGATCGTGAAGGGGATGACGAAGGAGGAGTTGAACGGGTGCGAGGTGTAGATGTGGGTGAGGATCACCGGCCGTCCCCTTTCGCGCCCGTTGAAGATCAGCAGGCGCCCCTGGGTGCGATAGGCGCCCTGGTCGGGCAGAACGATGTTGGCCCAGAACTGGCCCGAGCCGATCAGCGCGTCGCCGCACTGGGAGAGCGCCCGTTCAGTCGAGGCCGGCTGGATCGCTTCGACCCGGCAGACGGGAAGGCCCTTGGACTGCAGCAGCCCGTGCCGGTTGACCTCGATCGTCATCTCCTGCAGCTGCGGCGGAATCCCGCCTTTGGAGTTCTGCAGATGCCCGGCGACGAAGACCGCGATCGGGGCGGTTCCCTTGCGGGGAAGCTTGTAAGGCTTGATCTGGGAGAGGACCGTGATCCGCAGGCCGCCGTCCTGGATCGTCGCCGCCGTGGCAATTCCGCCGCAGAGCAGCATCGCTGCAAGCAGCGCTCCCAATCTCCGTGCCCCCGCCCGGTGAACCACGGTATTTATCTTACGGGTTGAGGGTCGGGAACTCCAGGATCCATGGCGCATTTCGAATCCTGAAACCGGGGCGAGGCCGCGTCGATGCGGCCTCGCCCCCTCCCTTGCAAGTGGGTCGTCCCGCCTAAGTCAGCACGCCGAACAAGCTGAAGCCGCTCGTGAACGAGCCACTGTGCGTGCCGTTGGCGACGCCGCAGTTGAGCAATCCGCCACTCGACGTGAAGCTAACCGAGTTCAGGTTCATGCTGACCTGGATTCCCGATTCGTCTCCCGAGCCCACATTCGTGTAGCCGAAGCCGGAGAGGCCAGACTGCGTGTTGAATATCGTCGTGCATACAACTTTATTGCTGCCGTTGAGGATCTGGAATTCAAACCCTTTGCTCCCTTCGGGGCATACTCCGCCCGACCCGGACGCGTTTGGTTCCAGGTAGCAGCCGTTCGCGTTGAATGTGACTGACCTTCCGAGCGAGTCCGAGCAACCCGAGAGATCAACACCGACCGCCAAGGCCGAGTTGCTGCTGGTCGGTTCTGCTTCGTAGTGTCCGGCCGCACAGCTGACCGTGCCCATGCCTTTGGATGCGAATGTCGTGGCGCTGGACTGATCACCGGCGACCAGCAGTGGATAGCGTTCGGCGACGAATTTGCCGCCTTCCAGGACGATTCCAGATCCCAGTGAGCTGACGGCTGTCAAATCGAGAGCTTTGCCCGCCTTTTCGGCCGACACCGTCCAGCCACCGCTCCAAGACCCGTCACTGTGAGCGCCTTTGCTCGGGCAGCCGTAGCCTCCTTCCGAGGTGTAGGCGATGGTGGTCGCACCAATCGAGATTTCCACCTTATCCGGAGAGCCGCTGAGATTTTTGAAGCTTGCCCCACTGACGCCGGATTGAACTGGGATCGACAATTTGCAATTCGTTCCACCGATCTTTGTTTCGAGTTCGATCGCAGTGCATTTCGTCCCCCCCACGCCAAGGGTTCCCGATGTTTCCGAAACCGCGCTGAACGAGAAGGAGCAGTTGTTGGCATGGAAGTATTTGAGGTGATAGGGGTCTTCGCACGGCAGTGTGGTTGCCAGCGACCTCGAGCGGTGTTCCATGCTTCCACTGAACCCTAGGTAGCAGTTAAAGAACTGGAATGAGCCGAGGCTGAATGCTTGATTTCCTGCGCCGCCGCTGACGCTCGCCGGATATTCCGCCGTCCCCGTGGTCGTGTTGTGTGCTTCAAATCCCGCCGCTGAGGCGGACGAGGCTCCCAGCGCCGCGGTTAGGGCCAAGGCCAATACGGCAGCCAGGGCTACAAACTTGAGTCGTTTCACTGTTCCTCCCTTGCCGGCGGCCATCGAGGCCGCAGGGTCAACTGGATTGCGTCGGTGCAGCGTCGCCAATGACACGGGGCGCTGCCTCATCAATTTGGGGAAAAACAAGGGCAGGACTGGACCGACTGAGGAATCACCGCGTGACGGGTGGGCCCGGGTCCTCGGAATTGCGTTCCTCCATCGCCAGCGCGGTTTCGAACTCCGCCGCGCAGGAGTCCAGCGGCCGGCCGATTGCGTTCTCGATTGTTCGCAGCCTGCTGGCCACCGTTTTGCGATCGAGGCACAGAAGCGCCGCCGCCGAGGAGATGGTCCCATTGCAGGCGAAGTAGGCGCGCAGGACTTCTCTCGCCGTCCGGCCGCTATCCCGTTCGCGGCTCAGGGGAACCAGATACAGATCTCGCAGCGAAGTGGCAAGCACATCGTCGTGCATGGCGGCGGCAAGGAAGGCCACCTCGCCGTAGCGAACAGGGTTTGCGCTGCGCCGGGCGATCGGAAACGACCTGGCTGCCTGACGATGGCTGAGGCGCCATCCGGCTATCTTCTCCCCCGACTCACCAAGGGCGACACACAGCTGGGCCGACGCGGAGGAGATGGCCGCCGCGAAGTCGGATGGGTCGCGGCGGCGGCGAGATCCAAACCAGGCCCAGACCGACTCCTCGCTCCTGCGCACCAACAGCGAGTCGGTGTCGAACTTCCCCGCCAGTTCGCGAAGCACATCGACCGCATCGCGGCCGGTCGCGACCAAGCCTAAGTGCCAGCCGCTGAAGTCGTAGCGAATATCGCTTGTGTCGGTTAACTCGCCCGCAAGCAGGCCCTCGATCCGTTCCGCGTGGCGCTCCTCGGTCGATCTGGCCCGGCGCGCCGCCTCCCGCGCATGCTCCGCGCCGACCGCGGCGAGGAGATGATCGAAGAGCCTGGCCTGAGTGCGCAAAAGGTGTCGCATCGGCGCTCCTCGCATCAAGCCGTCTCTCTCGGACTCCTCGACCAGAAAGTCGCCAAGCAGTGCGTAGCCCGCAAAGTAGCGACGCACGACCGTCTCCAGGCTGACGCGGCTGCGCGCAGCAAGCCGAGCTTGTGCGAGCAGTGCAGGCGGTACGGTCAGCCGCGGGTCCTCGGCCCACTCGACACCATCGATCCCGTAGCCGATCGCAGCTGCGGCGGCCATCCGTAAGCCCTCCGCGTACTCCGGATCCATCACCTCGAGCGGGTCGGACACCTCTCGGATGCGAACCCGAACGGCCTCCTCGATTTCGGGCCGACGCCCCCTGAGGCGCTCCACCAATTTCCCCCGTCCCTGCTCGACTAGCCGGCCTTTCGCCTGTGACGTTTGTGCTTGCGCTGCTTCTTGGCGTGCTTCTTCTTCTTGGCCACCGGTTCACTCACGTTGCCCGCCCCTTGGAAGGAGGAGGAGGCCGGAGTCGCATCATCGGGCGGTGATGCCGGTCCCTGGCAGGCTTCGCCTTCGCATCCGGAGGGGATGCCCTGCGGTTCTGGGAAGCCGCCTTGCACCCGGGCGTCATAGATGTCGGTCTGGCCTGGGTCCCAGCCGACCAGCGAGGCGGCGGTGCGAATGAAGACGTCGTGGCCGTCGGACGAGGCGTCGACGAACTGGGAGTCCGTTGAGCTCTTGCCCGAGGAGATCAGGCTGACGCAGCCCCCCGAGGCTTCCACGTAGCTGGAGTCGCCTTCTTCGCAGTCGCCGCTTCCCGCCTGCTCCCATTGGTAGACGTCGGCCTTGCCGTTGGTGTCTTGGGAGACCAGCGGTTCGAAGGATTCGAAGAAGATCCGCTTGCCGTCTTCGGAGAGGACCCTCGGGGCGTAGAGGGAGTTCTCCCAGGGTGGGAGGAGGGATGCGGCGTAGAAGGATGGACTGGCCGACCGCGATTTGTTCTTAATTTCGCGCCCCCGCGGCCGCGCCCCGCTGCGGTTGCAAGAGATGCAGACGAGCCCTTTGCCGGTCGCGTAGCGGTAGATCTCGGCTGCCGGTTCGCCACTCCCCTGATCGGTGTTGTCATAGCCGGCGACTTCTTGGGCCAGCGCGGCGGAGGTCGACATGAATGCGACCGTCTGCCCGTCGGGACTGACCCTGGAGCCGTGCCAGACCGGCTCGGGGTTGGCGGGGGTGGGGTATGCGTCCAAGTCGCCCGGGACCCTGTCTTTGTCCGACAGCGTCGCGATGAAGGTGTCGGTGCCTTCGCCCGCTTCGTGCAGGTAGAGGTTGGGCTGGCCTTCAACCGCCGCACCCCCAAGGTCTTCTTCGGAGAGGAAGTAGACCTTCGTAGCGTTATCGCTTGCCCCCAGCACGCCGAATGCTTTGTGGGCGATCAGCTGGGCGCTTTGGGATTCGAGGTCGTATTCGAAGAGCGATTCTTCTGCGCTTTTCCCTTCCAGCTTGCCGAAGATCGCGATCGAGCCGTCATCGGCCGCGGTCCAAAAGCGCGCTTTGCCGCTTGCGACCAGCAGGGTGCAGGCGCCTTCGGGTTCTTCTTCTGTGCATTTGCCGCTTGCGGTCGGTTCGGCGGCGGGGTTGAGGCGGAGGTAGAGGGCTCCGGGCAGACTCGCGTCGTTTCCTTCGCTGGCGGTCCAATACGCTTTTGAGCCGTCGATGGAAACTGCGTTCTCGAGGGTCGCGGTGCGGCCCTGGTCAAATTGGAAGCCCTGGTTCGCCGGTCCCCCGGCGGTGTTTTCCAGATTGCTCGCGGTGCCGTTTGGCAAGACGCTGATCAGGTGCAGCTGCGCTGCTTCGGCTCCCTCGCCGGAGCCGAAGGAGCAAGCGTAGAGCTGGTAGATGCCTTTGCTTTCAGGGCCCCCTCTACGCTGAGTCGAAGCGTCTTCGGTCAGCTTGTTCTCGGTGCGGAAGACCGCCAGGCTCTGGTCGGCGGAGATGCCCTGCAGCTGGGGCGGATGGTCGGACTCCGGTTCGAGCTGGGGCACGGCACTGGTGCAGCCGCCGTAGGTGCCTGCACCGCTGTCGCGACGATAGAGGTTGGGGTGTCCCGGGATGCCACCGGGCCCGAGCAGCGGTTCGGTGTCAGTCAAAAGCCAACTTGTGGTGAGTTCGGGGGAGAAGGCGCGGAAGGCGTTGTCGACCGGGATCAGCGAGCTGAGGAAGGCCGGGCCTTCCTGAGGCGGGGAAATCGCTTCGGTGCCCCAGCCGCTGCTCGGGTTGCGATGGGCCAGGTACTGACTGGAGAACGGGCCGCTCTGGGCGCCGGCGAAGGCGCGGTAGGAGGAGTAGGCAAGCCCGTTGCCAGAGAGCGAGCTCTGGTCCATGCGGGCCTGGTAGATGGCGAGGTTGAGCCGCACCTGAACGTCGCCGCCGGCTTTGTCGAGCGGGGAGACCAGCTCATAGGCGCGGCAGTCGGGCAGGCCGGCCGAGGCACCGCTGCGGAAGGCCTGGTTGGGACAGCTCGTGCTCAGCCCTTCGGCCAGCGGGAGGGTGTGGAATTCTCGCCCGGCCCCGGTCGTGGGACCACCGCCGCTGCTTTGGGCGACGAAGCGGTAGCGGTAGGCAGTGGCGGGATCGAGGCCGGTGAGAACAACTCCAGCAGTCGAGACGGGTTCGTTGGTGGCCTTCGGGCCCAGTTTGGAGCCCGGGGCCGTGGGCTGCTCTCCTACGCAGGGAGCTTCCCAGCCGCCTTCTTCGATGCACTGTGCGGTGGCGTACTGAACGCGGTAGGTGGCATCGGTCCAGAAGTTGGGGTTGATGTCGGCGCCGAGCGTTGCGTCTTGGGCGTCAACCGAGCGGGCGTATTCGGCCGCGATGGCCGGCGCCACCGGCGGGGGTGGGCATTTGGCCGTGTTGTCGGGAATGCCGTAAGCGCGGATGAAGGGACGGTTGTTGTCGCTATTGCTGACGTAGAGGCCGGTCCCTTCGCTGAAGCAGGCCGCCCCGGTCGCGATTCCTCGCGATTGGTCGAAGTCCCCGTTCCCGTTGTCTCGGGTCACCTTGTCGGCGAACGAGGCAATCCGTTTGCCGCTCGGGTCGAACTCGACGATCCGCGGCTTGTGAGCAGCGGGATCGGGATCGCTGCGTGTGTCAAAGAACTGATCTTCGTAGACGAATACGTCGCCGTCGCGGTCAGCGGCGAGTGCTGCCGGTCTGTCGGTTTCAAGAGTGCCGAGGATTTTCCCGTTGCTTGGATCGAGCTTGACGACTGGGAATTTTGCAGTTGAAGGATCTTGGTCGCTAAATCCCCGCCCGAAGTAGAGAAATCCCGTTTTTGGGTCTACCGTCAGCGATGCGACGATCGCTTCTTCGGGCAGTGCGATCTGGGCCTGATATTCACCATCCGTGTTGAAGACCTGAATGCGTTGCGCGTCCCCGACGTAGACCTGATCGGCAGGACCAACCGCAATGTAACTGTGGCCGGGAAACCATTTGGGGCTGAATTGGCCGTTGGCGGTACCAGGTACGCCGGCGCCGCATACATCGCCTTCAGCTACGTATGCGGCGGTGCAGAGGTTGCCGGGGTGGTTGGGCCCTTTGTCGACTTCGCCGCCGAACATCAGCAGGAAGTGACCTTCAGGGTCGAACTTCTGCACGCGAAAGTTCGACGTTTCACCGACGTAGAGATTGCCTTCCGAGTCAATAGCAATCCCCTGCGGGACACCTACCTGGCCTGGCGCCGACCCATTGATACCCGTTTGACAGGTGGTGGTGCAAGTCTGGGGTTTCGGGGAACCATCGGCGACCCCCCAACCCCAGGCCTTGACGAACTGGCCCCAAGCGGTGAACTCATCGATGCGTTGATTGAAGCTGTCGGAGATGAAGAGGTGGCCACTCACGGGGTCTGTCGCGATGCCTTTGGGGTTTTCGCACTGCCCAGCGCTCGTGCCCTGGGTGCACCCCGTCCACAGTTCAGGCGGCGCGTTTTCTTCCGCCGCACTGGCAGCTTGCGGCGACCAGAGAGCCAGCAGGAACAGAAGCGAGACCGCACTCCTCGCAAGCAGATGCCTCGTTGCGCTTGCCATCCCCTACCTCCCCTTCCCGTTGGACCGTTTGCTCTTCCCACGCCCCTTCGGGCACTTCGCCTTCACAACCGGGTTGAAGTCCCACTCCTTGCCGTTTTGCCCGGTGAAGGCGGCGATCGCCTTGTGGGTGGAGGCGCAGAGGTTGGTTGAGTTTTCAAACAGACCCTTCTTGCCGCCGAGCAGCTCAACGGTCACCGAGGAGACCGGGGCATCGGGGGTGGCTTCGAAGGTGGTCCGCAGGCGCCCCTTGACCGAGTCGACTTTGCCGTCCAAGACGACGTCGACCTGGGAGTTGTGAAGGGCGGCGACGACGTCTGGCAGCTGGTGCTCTGAGGAGCGCAGGTAGACCGGCCCGCTCAGCGGCTCACTGAGGATCGGGGTGATCGCGGTGGCCTTGCCGTAGACCGATCCCGCCGGGCACTTTTCGCCGGGTATGGCCCCCGCCTTGAACTGCACCCTGGTGCAGATCGTCTTGAAGTGGGCGTTGGCGATGAACTCCGACTTGGGCAGGGTGACCTGGGCCCGCTGGATGCCCGCTTCGCCGATCCCGTTCATCCGCAGCACCGCCTTGAAGGCGGGGAAGTCCCCGCGCCTGGTGCCGCCTTTGAGGCTCAGCGCGAGGCGTGGCTTGAAGGGCAGGGCGGCGCAGTCTGCCGCTTGGAATGGAGTGGCTACCGTCACCGGGCGGTCGTCTGCTTCAGAGCCGAAGTCAAGGCCGCTTCCCAGGAGAGTGCTTGCGGTCGAGGTCCTGGTGCAGTCGGTCGGGTTCAAGACGAAGCTGGGCCGGTCGGTATAGGCCCTGATGTCGCGCAGGTGGATCGGGATGCCGGCGATGATGTGGGGGATCGGGTCCGATCCCGTCGCGTCGATGAAGACTTCCGCGGTTTCGGGGTCGATCTTGAAGGCGTCGCGGATCACCACGGTGCCGAGGTCAAAGGGGCCGACCTTGGCGGCGGTGATCGCGACCAGGGAGAGCGGCGAGCCGTGGTAGGGGCCGGCGAGGTAGATCTTGCCCGGTGCATAGGCCAGCGACGGTCCTACTCCCGAGCCCGCCAGGCTGTGGCCGATCTCAGAGGCCGCAGGGCAGGAGGGGCTTGCCAGCTCTTCTTCTCCCCCGTGGGGGCCGGTCCTCGCCTTTGCCTGGGCGATGGCGGCCTCCGGGCAGTAGGGGATGCCGGCAAGCTTGCCGGTGATCCCCGGCGGCAGCTTGATCGAGAAGTGGGTGATCTCCTGTTCGGAGTCGGTCCTCGAGAGGCGGATGTTGAAGGGGCTGAAGCTGCCGGCGCGGTTGTTGAGGGTGCCGGCGCTCAGCCCGGGGCGGAAGGGAGGCAGGCCTCCCGCCGGGCAGGGGCCTGCGTCTGGGCCTGAGATCACCTCGAAGGTCGATGTGGTCGGCACCGGTGCTCCGCCCGAGCGCGGGTAGAGCACCGCGTCGACGGTGTGGGGGCCGCAGCTGGGAGGCGAGGCCAGCGGGCTCCTGGTGCCCTCGCGGAAGTGCAGCTTGAAGTGGGAGAACGGGAGCTGCGGCATGTCTTCCGCTGTTGTGGTCAGCTGCCCCGTCACCGGGTTGGGTTCGACCTTCAAGGGCTGGATGACGGAGATCCCCAGGGTGGGGTTCTTGAGGACGATGTAAAGCGCTAGGAGGGTGCCGAAGGGGTTCTCGTAGGGCTTGGCGACGTAGAGGGAGCCGTTGACGTTTTCGTCAAGCAGCGGGGTTTCGACTTCTACCGTGCCGATCTTCGATGCCTCCGGGCAGCCTGCCCCTGGGGCCGAGAAGGGGGTCTCCTTGGCCAGCTGTCCTTCTGTGCAGACGTTGAGGCCTTCTGCAAGCGATGGATTGGCCGACATCCCCTCGGGCAGGGTGACCACGGCTTTTTCGATCGTCGAGTCGGCCACCGCTTCTTCGGAGGGGTTGGTGATGCCCTCGTCTTTGACGTCGAGGGAGAAGTCGAGGCCGCTGGGGGAAGAGGCCGCCTTGGTGGTCGGCTTGGCCGAGATCGTCGGCGCGAAGCCTGCTTTCGAGCAGCCGTAGGTGCCCAGCGGTTCGGGGGGTACCGAGTCGTTGTGGGTTTCGGTCGTTTCCTCGAAGAAGACGCCGGGCTGCTGCCAGGAGTCGGCTTTGAAGGTGGCCTTGAGCGGCCCGGTGCAGCTGCTGGGCAGGGTGATGAAGGGCTTGGGGGTGATGTTTACGTGGCAGTTGGTGGCGGCGACGAGCAGGCAGCTGCCCCGTTCTGCGTCATGCGCCGGGTTGGCCGGCACCCCCCAGACGTGGATCAGCGAGTCGTAGTAGAAGACCGTTTGGGAGACGCCGTCGGTCTTGGCCTCGACGTTGTAGGGGGGGTTTGGGTTTACGGTGAGGTCGATCTCGACCGGGGCGCGGCCGACTACTACGAAGCCGAGCTTTGCCACCACTCCCGGCGGCGGGATGAGGTTGTAGATCGGGAAGGTTTCGATTTTGCCCGGTTCGCCGAACTCGATCTTCGCCGTTCCCACCGCCGAGGCATCGGAGCATTCGGGGTTGCCCTGCAGGTCTTTGCTGGCGATGAAGTCGGCAGCGCTGCAAAGCGGGGTTGCGTTGGGGTCGCCGACCATCCCGGGAGGAAGAGAGACGTCTAGGTCCTTGAGGTCGGCTACCGGGATCGGCTGGCCTGTTTTGGAGTCCAGTTCGGTGACCGATGAGTTGGCGATCGACTGCTGGAAGGGGTGGGAGCCCGCCTGCAGGGAAGCTGCCCCGCCTTCGTCGGTGAAGGACATGTCGAGGCCTTTGAGGCCGAAGCTTGCGGCCTGGACGGCGCTTGGCACTAGGAGCACCAGGGAGAGGCAGATCGCCGTTATCAGTGTGTTCCTTCTCATTGTCGCTGCCCCCTGTTGCGCTTAGCTTGCTTTTGGTTTGTCTTCGTGTGCTTCTTGGCGTGCTTCTTCTTGTGGCGCTTGGCCTTCTTCTTGGCCACCGGTTCGCTGACGTTGCCCGCCCCTTCGAAGGACGAAGAGGAGGGAGTGGCGTCCTCGGGCGGCGATGCCGGCCCTTGGCAGGCTTCGCCTTCGCAGCCCGAGGGGAGGCCCTGCGGTTCCGGGAAGCCGCCTTGCACCCGGGCGTCATAGATGTCGGTCTGACCCGGGTCCCAGCCGACCAGCGAGGCGGCGGTGCGGATGAAGACGTCGTGGCCGTCGGGTGAGGCGTCGACGAACTGGGAGTCCGTTGAGCTCTTGCCCGAGGAGATCAGGCTGACGCAGCCATCCGAGGCTTCCACGTAGCTGGAGTCGCCTTCGTCGCAATCCCCGCTTGCGGCCTGCTCCCATTGGTAGACGTCGACCTTGCCGTTGGTGTCTTGGGAGACCAGCGCTTCGAAGGATTCGAAGAAGACCCGCTTACCGTCTTCGGAGAGGACGCGCGGTGCGTAGAGGGAGTTCTCCCAGGGTGGGAGGAGGGCGGCGGCGTAGAAGGGGAAATTGAAGAAGATGCTCTGGACCTGCCCGCTTCGCGGACGCGCGCCGGTGCGGTTGCAAGAGACGCAGGCGAGCCCCTCGCCCGCCGCGTAGCGATAGATCTCCGCCGCCGGTTCCCCGCTGCCCTGGTCGGTGTTGTCATAGCCAGCGACTTCCTCGGCAAGCTCGGGTGAGGTCGACATGAATGCGACCGTCTGCCCGTCGGGATTGACCCTGGAGCTGTGCCAGACCGGCTCGGGATTGGCCGGAGAGGGATATGCGTCCTGGTTGCCCGCAATCCCGTCCGTCCCCGACAACGTCGCAAGAAAGATGTTTGCTCCCCCCGCTTCATGCAGGTAGAGGTTGGGCTGCCCCGCGATCGCCGCACCGCCGAGGTCTTCTTCGGAGAGGAAGTAGACCTTCGTAGCGTTATCGCTTGCCCCCAGCACGCCAAGTGCTTTGTGGGCGATCGGCTGGGCGCTTTGGGATTCGAGGTCGTATTCGAAGAGCGATTCTTCTGCGCTTTTTCCTTCTTCCTTGCCGAAGATCGCAACCGAGCCGTCCTTGGCCGCGGTCCAAAAGCGCGCTTTGCCGCTTGCGACGAGCAGGGTGCAGGCGCCTTCGGGTTCTTCTTCCATGCATTTGCCGCTTGCGGTCGGTTCCGCGGCGGGGTTGAGGCGGAGGTAGAGGGCTCCGGGCAGACTCGCGTCGTTTCCTTCGCTGGCGGTCCAATACACTTTTGAGCCGTCGATGGAAACAGCGTTCTCGAGGGTCGCGGTGCGGCCCTGGTCAGATTGGAAGCCCTGGTTCGCGGGGCCCCCGGCGGTGTTTTCCAGGTTGCTCGCGGTGCCGTTTGGCAGGACGCTGACCAGGTGCAGCTGCGCTGCTTCGGCTCCCTCGCCGGAGCTGAAGGAGCAGGCGTAGAGCTGGTAGATGCCTCGGTTTCCAGACTTGCGCTGAGTGGAGGCGTCTTCGGTCAGCTTGTTCTCGGTTCGGAAGACCGCCAGGCTCTGATCGGCCGAGGTGCCCTGCAGCTGGGGGGCGTGGTCGGACTCCGGTTCGAGCTGGGGCACGGCATTGGTGCAGCCGCCGTAGGTGCCTGCACCGCTGTCGCGACGATAGAGGTTGGGGTGCCCCGGGATGCCACCGGGACCCAGCAGCGGTTCGGTGTCAGTCAAAAGCCAACTTGTGGTGAGTTCGGGGGAGAAGGCGCGGAAGGCGTTGTCGACCGGGATCAGCGCGCTGAGGAAGGCAGGGCCTTCTTGGGGTGGGGAGATGGCTTCGGTGCTCCAGCCGCTACCCGGGTTGCGATGGGCCAGGTACTGACTCGAGAAGGGCCCGCTCTGGGCGCCCGCGAAGGCGCGGTAGGAGGAGTAGGCGAGCCCGTTGCCCGAGAGCGAGCTCTGGTCCATGCGGGCGGGGTAGGGAACGGCGTTGTTGCGCGCCTGCACGTCGCCGCCGGCTTTGTCGAGCGGGGAGACCAGCTCATAGGCGCGGCAGTCGGGTAGGCCTGCCGAGGCGCTGGTGCGGAAGGCTTGGTTGGGACAGCTCGTGTTCGGTGTCCCAGCCAGCGGCGGGGTGTGGAATTCCTTCCCCGCCCCGGTTGCCGGGCCCCCGCCGCTGCTTTCAGAGACGAAGCGGTAGCGGTAGGCAGTGTTCGGTTCGAGGCCCACAAGAACCACTCCGGCTGTCGAGACCGGTTGGTTGGTGACCTTCGGGCCCAGTTTGGAGCCAGGCGCCGTGGGCTGTTCGCTGACGCAGGATGCTTCCCAGCCACCTTCTTCGATGCACTGCGCGGTCCCATAGCGCACCCGGTAGGTGGCATCGGTCCAGAAGTGGGGGTTGATGCCGGCGCCGAGCGTGGCGTCTTTGGCGTCGACGGAGAGGGCGTATTCGGCGGTTACGCTTGGCGCCACCGGCGGTGGTGGGCATTTGGCCGGGTCGGGAGTCGGGAAGTAGGCCTGGACGAATTCGTGTGTTGGGTCGTGGAAGGCGCCAGTCTGCGCCGTTACGTAGAGGCCACCCTCGCCTTCTCGGAAGCAATTGGAGCCAGTCGCCAGGCCGCTCGACGTTTCGATTTCTTCGGCGCCCGGTGAATTGACTTTCGCGAACGGAGCTTCCGCAATCCGCTCGACCAGGTTGCCGCTGGCGTCGAACTTCAGAATCCTCGCCGAGTGAGTTGCTGGGTTTTGTCCCCCGAGGAAGCGAAGGTTGTCGAACACGTAGACGCTGCCTGAGGCATCGGCGGCAAGCGCCGAAGGCTTTTCGACTTCCAGCGTGTTGAGCACGGCTCCGTTGCTCGAATCGAGTCGGTAAACGTTGGGAACGATGGGTTCAAGTGCTTCCCGTTCGTTGCGGTACGCCATGTAGAGGTTGCCCGAGACAGGATCGACCGCGAGCTCGTTGACCAATCCGGGGTGTGGAATCGGCAGCTGGGACTGGTAGACACCACCACTGTCGAAGACCTGAATCCGGTTTTCATCGCCGACGAAGACCTGGCCGGCGGTGCCGATCGCGATGTTGGAGCCGGGTGCCAGCCAGTTGGCGGCGAACTGGGCGTTCCCCGCACCGATCGTTCCCGCGCCACAGCTTTCGCCTTCGGCGATAAAGGCCGCGGTGCAGATGTCGCCTGGGTGGTTGGGTCCTTTGTCCACTCCCCCACCGAACATCAACAGGAAGTGGCCTTCGGAGTCGAACTTCTGCACCCGGTGGTTTATCGGGTCGGTGACGTAGACGTTGCCCAGCGCGTCGACCGCGACGCCGCCGACCGTTATGAACTCGCCGGTGCCGCTGCCTTGGAGGGCTTTTCGACAGCCGGTTTGTGTGGTGCACACTTGCAGTTCCGCCCCACCGTCTTTGACCCCCCAGCCCCAGGCCCTGACGAACTGACCCCAGGCGGTGAACTCGTTCACCCGGGAGTTTTCAAGGTCGGCAACGTAGAGGTCGCCGTTTGTGGGGCTGGAGGCGATGCCGATCGGGGTCTTGCACTGTCCCGCTCCGGAGCCTGTCGTGCACGCTTTCCACAACACTCCCGGTCCTTCAGCCGCAAACGCGACCCCCGGAACGATAGCCGCGAGCAAGAAGATCCCCCCCAGGGCAATTCCGAGCATTTGGATTCCGGACGCGCGTGTGCGCTCGCGGAGCGTCGATCGAGGGCATTTTTTCATGTGTGAGTTCTCCGTACGGTGGTGGGTCGATCCCCGAGCCGGTAGGTCGCCCTGGATGCTGGTTACCCAGGGCGGGCCTACCGGTGCACACACAGTGGAAAAGCTGCCGCTATTCGGCGGTCACGGCCCAGGTGCCCTGCCACTTGCAGAATTCGACACATTCGCCGTAGAGGAACAGACCGTATTGAGTCGCAGCTTGAGTCGCAGCGTCGATTTCGAATTCGAATTCCGCGACTTCGCCCAGGGTTCCTCCCTTGTAGAGGCACAGCTTGCCCGCTGCCGCTTTCGGTTCGGTGAATGTCCCAGGGCAGTCCGGTGCTTCCCCGGCGGTGGGGACGACTTTCAGCGTCGGAGCACTAGCGAGCGGGATGTTGAAGGAGATGTCAACCCCCGCAATTGCCGGTTCGCCGGCAGTGTCGACGGCGATGCCGCTCCACACGCCAGTCTCGGTGGCTTCGGAGGGCAGCGTGCCGCCTTCGGTCCACAGGTCGCCGTTTTTGCCGGCAGTGCCTTTTTTGCCGTTGCACACCAGGTTGGTGCTGGCGCCTTTGTATTCGGTGCCACCTTCGGTGCAGGTCACCGCGCCGACGGTTTTCAAACCGGTGAAGCTTGTCCCTTCGGGGCTGGTGCCAGGAGCACCGGGGGTACCGGCCGAACCCGCCGCGCCGGCGTCGCCCTTGGCGCCAGCGGGACCAGCCGGACCGGCTGGGCCAGCGGGACCAGCCGGACCCGTCTTGCCGGTCTTGCCCGGCTTCCCTTGCTTGCCCTGCTTCGCCGAGGCGGTGGCCTTGCCACCGCCTGAAGAATTGGAGGCGGCGTAAGCGCCACCGAACATCGCGAAGACCAAGGCAATCACCGAGATGACTCCGGGGATCCCAAAGCGCGTGCGTAGCGTCGAGAACATCTAGATCTCTCTCCTTGTCCCGTGAGCCCCTCTGCCCGCCGCTTCCCTTAGCGGCTTCCTCGAGGCTCGGTTATGTGGTCCCTGTGGTGCTGACAACCGGCTCTACCGTCGATCTGGTGGATAACGGTGTTTACCGATTGAGGAGAGAGTAGATAGTCGTGTTTCTTTTGTCAAGCTCCTGCGCGAATTACCTGCAAAAAGCGCCCTTTCGGGCTAGATAAGCGCGTTTATTGCCGGTGCCGACGACCCGGATGGAAATCGCGATCGATTAGCGGAGGGGGTGGGATTCGAACCCACGAGCGCCTTGCGACGCCAACAGTTTTCGAGACTGCCCCGTTCAACCACTCCGGCACCCCTCCGGGACTCAGTCGCGGCTGATTTTACGGTTGGGCGGCGCCGGTGCGGCGCGGGTGGCCTGCCGAGGCTCAAGCAGAGGCCCGCGACGGCCGATGCAGCCGCGTGCAAGCAAGCGAGCAAACCCGCCTGGGGAGCTTCTTCGACCGCCATCCGCTGCTGCTGCGCTCGCTGGCGATCTGTGCCCTGCTCTGGGGCGTCGGCTACCTGGCCTGGCGGATCGGCTGGAGCGGCGAAGGGGCCAGCCCGGTCGCCTTCGGCATGCTGCTGGTGACTGAGATCTACGGGCTCTGGGCGCTCGGCACGCTGGCCTGGTTCTCCTGGTCGCGGCCGCCCGCGGTGCGCCCGCAGGCCACGCCGGGGCGCTCGGTCGACGTCTACGTCTGCACCTACGACGAGCCGCATGAGGTCGTCTCCGCGACCCTGGCCGGCTGCCGCGCCCTGACCTATCCGCACACGACCTACCTGCTCGACGACGGGCAACGCCCCGAGATGGAGGAGCTGGCCAAGCTTGCCGGCGCCCGCTACATGACCCGGCCCGACAACTCCCACGCCAAGGCCGGCAACATCAATGCGGCGCTCTCGCGCACCGAGGGCGAGCTGGTGCTGATGCTCGACGCCGACCACGTGCCGATGCCCGACGCGCTCGACGCGATGGTCGGCTACTTCGACGACGAGCGGATGGCCCTGGTGCAGAGCCCGCACGACTTCTTCAACCACGACTCGGTCCAGCACTACGTGGTCGGCCGCCACGAGCAGTCGCTCTTCTACCGCGTCGTCTGCCCCGGCAAGGATCGCCACGGCGCCGCCTACTGGTGCGGCTCGGCGGCACTGATCCGCCGCCAAGCTCTGATCGAGATCGGCGGCGTCGCCACCGAGACGATCGCCGAGGACTTCCACACGACGATCCGCCTGCTGCGCCACGGCTGGCGCAGCCGCTACCACGACGAGGTGCTGGTCCAGGGCCTTGCTCCGCACGACCTCGACAGCTACCTGCTGCAGCGCGACCGCTGGGCGCGCGGCAACCTCGCCGTCTTCACCCTGCCCGAGTCCCCCCTGCGCGCCGGCGAGCTGCGCCCGCTGCAGCGCATCTCCTACTTCGCCAGCCTCGCCGCCTACCTGGCGCCGCCGATGCGGCTGCTGCTGCTGGCGACGCTGGGCCTGGTGCTGTGGACCGGCGAGCTGCCGATGAAGATCAGCGTGCTGGCGCTGGCGGCGCTCTGGCTGCCTTCGGTGACGCTCAACCTCACCTCCGGCTCGGCCCTCGCACGCGGCTACATGAAGATCGGCGAGACCGCCCACTACGAGCTGCTGACGATGGAGATCTACACGCGGGCGCTGCGTTGCGCCATCCGCCCCGGCCACACCGCCTTCAAGGTGACGCCAAAGCAGGGCACCGGCGGCGGCGGGCTCGACGCCGTGCGCAAGCTGCACCTGGTGCTGCTCTGCGCGGTGGTGCTCAGCGCCGGGACGCTGCTGCGCCTGCTCGACCTGGCCGGCATCGGGCCGCTGCCCGACCTGCCTGGGGTCGCTGCCGTGATCGTGCCGCTGCTCGGCCTGATCGAGCTGCGGCGGATCGGCCGCACCCTGCTCGCCGTCGGCAAGCGCCAGCAGCGCCGGCTGATCTACCGCTTCGAGGGCGACGCGCCGGCCCAGTGCTTCTCCGAGGACGGCCACGTCCCCGGCCGCTTGATCGACGCCAGCGCCGCCGGCGTGGGCCTAGTCCTGGAGGCGCCGCTCGAGGTGGGAGCCAAACCGGCGGTCCTGCTCCAGCTCGAGGACGCGAGCGGGGCGCCGCACGAGGTCGCCGCCCAGGTCGAGGTGCGCTCCTGCCGCGAAGTCGACGGCCATCATCTGGTCGGGGCGACGATCACCGAGATCGACTCCGCCTCGCGCATGCGCCTGATGGAGTGGTGCTACGTCGTCTGCAGCCACGAGCGCCTGCGCGGCCACCGGCCGGCGTCTCCGGCCGACGAGCGCGACGCGATCGTGCTGCCGCTGCCCGCACCCGCCCCGGAAGTTGCCACGGCAACCGCAGCCGTTTAGTGCAACGCGTTGTTCACCTCCGGGGGCCGCAGCGCGTTGCACCTGCTCGGCGAGGGAAGCAATACCCTTGCGGGACCCACGGAGAGGTGTCCGAGCGGCTTAAGGAGCGCGATTGGAAATCGCGTGGGCGGGGTTAACCCGCCTCGTGGGTTCGAATCCCACCCTCTCCGCTTTTAGGATCTTGCAGTCTGTCGAAGCTGGCGCGCTAGGCTGCAGCGCGAGATTCTGGCCAAGCGCCGGATCGAAGGCGCTCGTAGAGCGTGTCCGGGGCTAGGTCAGCACCACCGGGCCAGACAACGGTTCCCGTCTCCGTGTCGACCTCGACTCTGGCGAAGCCCGCGGAGGTGCGGGCATCCTCAAAGACGGGGCCACGCATGCGGTCAAGCACGTCGACCTCGCCGCGCAGGCCATCGGCGAAGGTCAGCTGGAGGACGCCGTGGCGGACGACCTTCGCAGTGGTGATATCGGGAGTAAGGCTGTTCATTGCAGTGGCTCGACCTCCAGAAGTGTCTCACCAGCTCGTGCTCGACGCCAGTTCTCTTCCAGCTCTCTCTGATGAAGCTCCGCCCAGGCAAGGACGAACCGCAGCTGCCGGCGGTTGAGGTTGCTGTCCATGACCTCCAAGTTGTCGATTCTGACCTTGGCTTCGCCTTCGGCGTGGCGGGCATGAAAGTGCGGGAAGCCGTGATCGTCGAAGAACATGACGATGGCGATTCCAAAGAAGCGGCTGATCGTCGGCATGCGCCGCAGCGAGCAATCTCTAGGCGACCGCGAGATCGAGGGCTCGGGCCGCCTTGAGTAGGTCAGTGTCAAAGCTGGCGACCACTCCTTCGTGGTCCTGCGCAGCCAGTAGCACGCAGCAGTCGGGCAGCTTGCAGGCTGTGTCCGCGCGGAGCTGCGCAAGGCGCGCCGGGGCGTCAGCGCCGAAGGCCAGCTCGGCAACTCCGATCCGCTCCAGGGCATCGCGCGCTGCATCGAGGCGCCCGGTTCGCGCCGGTGCGACGAGCGTCTCCGCCAGGCTGATCGGGCTCGCGCCCAGGGGCGCGGCGCCGCTAGCTTCGAGCAGATCGCGGGCTCGCTGGTGATGAAGGTCGTTCCCGTCCAGGTGCCCGATCAGGACGCTCGCGTCGAGGATGATCACGTTGGCCAGTCTTCCCGCAGCCGCTCCAACTCGCCGGGCTCATAGACACCGCTGAGTACGCCGGCCGTGGACGCAAGTGCCGCGCGGCGCTCCGCCGCGGCAACGGAAATGGCCTCGCCGCCGGTTGTTGCGAGGCGCAGCAGGAGCGCCTTGCGATCGGTCAGCTCCGGCCACCGTCGTTGGGCGGCGTCGAGCAACTCGCTCAGCTCGCCGGTGTCGGTCACGGTATAGCGGGGCTTGCTGGTGGGCATGGGGCGAAGTGTAGCACTTAGGGATGGTGGTGCGGCACTTGATTGGGTTGCTACGGCTGGCGGCATGACTCACTAAGGGTGTCTCCCCGCCAAGTTCTCCCCCCTCGCGGTGAGAAATCAGCGGCGCGCGGCGAAGAAGCCGGTCAGCAGCGCCGCGGACTCGGCCTCGAGCACGCCGCCGCGGACCTCGGGGCGATGGTTGAGGGCGGGCTCGGCGAGGATGTCGAGGACGCTGCCGGCGGCGCCGGCCTTGGGGTCGGGGGCACCGAAGACGACGACGGGAATGCGGGCGAGGACGATCGCGCCGGCGCACATCGCGCAGGGCTCGAGCGTGACGTAGAGGGTAGTGCCGGGCAGCCGCCAGCCGCCGAGTGCCTCGGCGGCGGCGCGGATCGCGAGAATCTCGGCATGGGCGGTGGGGTCGGCGCGCAGTTCGCGCTCGTTGCCGGCGGCGGCGAGGGGCTCGCCGTCGCGGACGATCACGGCGCCGATCGGGACGTCGCCGTGTCGCTCAGCTTCACGGGCGCGCTCGATCGCCAGCGCCATCATCTGCTCGTCGGCGGGTGTGGGGACCTCGCTGCGCATTCATACGGGAGTATGTGTCACTACAACTTCGCCGGTGGGCCGGTGTTAGGGAGTTGCTCGCCGATGCAGGGATTTGCGCGCGCAGAACCGAGATGAACCTACGCCTTCTTACCGTCGCCGCAACCCTGATCGCTGTCCTCTGCCTGACCCCCGCGCCGGCCGGCGCGGCGACCGGCGTCGGACCGGCGCATGGCTTCGCCCCTGATCAGCTCCTGGTCAAGTTCGAAGGGGTCTCCGCGCCGCGCACGGTCGCGTTGCCGCCGCGGGTCGGCGTGCGCGAGGCCGCGGCGGTCGCGCGAGCAAACCCGCGGGTCGAATACGCGGCGCCGAACTACATCGCCACGGCTTCGACGACGAGCGAAGAACCGGTGGCGACGATCCCCAACGATCCGGGCCCGATCAGCGGCCCCCCTGGCCCGCCGGGCGGCTGGGTGCTGAAGCAGTGGAACTTCCTGCCCTGGGAAGGGGTGGCGACGCCGCTGCTGCCGCTTTCGCCCGGCGGCATCGACGCGGTCGGCGCCTGGAAGCACTTGGAAGAAGTCGGGCGCCCGGGAGCCGAGGGGATCACGGTTGCCGTGCTCGACACCGGGATTGCCTACCGCGCCAAGGGGGCGAATTTCCGCCGCAGCCCCGATTTCAGCTCCGGGCAGTTCGTCAAGGGCTACGACTTCGTCGACGACGATCAGCTGCCGCTGGACGAAAACGGCCACGGCACCCACGTCGCCGGCACGATCGGTGAGAAGACAAACAACGGCATCGGCCTCACCGGGCTCGCTTTCCGGGCGAAGCTGATGCCGGTGCGGGTGCTCGACAAGCACGGCCGCGGGCGGGCCGACGCAATCGCCAAGGGGATCCGCTTTGCGGTGGCCAACGGCGCCAACGTGATCAACATGAGCTTCAACTTCGGCTGCGACCGGGAAGTGCCGGGGGTTGACGAAGCGCTGCGGCAGGCCTACCGGCG
Organism: uncultured Solirubrobacterales bacterium; assembly: GCA_963840565.1. Lineage (GTDB taxonomy): Bacteria > Actinomycetota > Thermoleophilia > Solirubrobacterales > 70-9 > VRUE01. Next base: position 23,751 of record CAWIZH010000005.1, on the reverse strand, counting down.
CGGCGTTATCGCGGTCGCCTCGATCGGCAACCTGGGCTCGGAGACCTGCGTCGCCCCGCCCGCCACCGGCCCGCACGTGATCGGCGTCGGCGGCAGCACCGAGGGCGGCTGCCTCGGCAGCTACTCGCTGGCCGGCACGGGGGTCGATGTGATCGCGCCGGGAGGGGGCTTCCCGATCCCCAGCTGCCCGTCGGTCTTGGCCGACCCGATCTACCAGGTGACGCTGAAAGAAGGCAGCGCCCGCCACTTCGGCGAGCCGAGCGACTACGTCGGCACCTCGATGGCGGCCGCTCACGTCTCCGGCCTCGCCGCGATGGTCCTCGCCAGCGGCACGATCGACCCGAAGGCGAAGAAGAAGGGGAAGGTCGGGGCGGTGACGCAGCGACTGCGCGAGACCGCCCGCGACCTCGGCCTGCCGTCGACCCGTCAGGGCGCCGGCCTGATCGACGCGGCGCGAGCCACCGCCGCCGAACCGCAGGAAAGAGCTTCGCCCTAGGTCGTGCGGACGATGATCACGCTGCAGGGCGCGTGGTGGGAAACGTTGTTGGGGACGCTGCCGAGGAGGAAACGCCGCGCCCCGGTCATGCCCTTGTTGCCGACCACGATCAGGTCGGCCTTGGTCTCTTCGGCGACGCTGAGGATCGCCTCGGCGGGTTCGCCCTGGACCGGGTGGGTCTGCACCTCGATTCCCTCTTTGCGGGCTGAGGCCGCGGCGGCGTCGAGCACGAGGTTGACGTCCTCGCGCGGGTTGATCTCGTACTGCACGTCGGCCGGAGCAGCCTGCTTCTCCGCCTCCACCTGGCGTTTTGGCAGCGGCTCGTAGGCGCTGACGATGCTGAGCTGGGCACCGGCAAGCTTGGCCAAGTCGACAGCCTGCCGGACCGCCTCGGCGGCGGTATCGGACCCGTCGGTTCCAACAACGATGCGAGTGAACACGCCGCCTCCTCGAGACTCGGTCGCTGAACGAGGCTGATACTAACGCCGCGGCTGGGTGTGAACGGGCAGGCCCCGGAAGCCGTCGCCGAGGATTTCCTCCGGCGTGGTCGCGAGGCGGTAGATCGCGATCGCCATCGAGGCGATCAGACAGACGATCAGGATCAGCATTCCCGCTTTCCAGATGCTTGGCATTAGGCTGATCTCATCATGGAGAAGGTCGCTGACGGGGTCTGGCTACTGCGGGGGGACGCCCGTAAGGCGATGAACATCTACTTCCTCGAGGACGGCGACGGCGTGGTGCAGTTCGACGCCGGCACCAAGGCGATGGTCAAGAAGACACGTGAGGCAGCGCAGCAGCTGGGCGGCCTGAAGCGAATCGTGCTCGGGCACGCCCACGCCGACCACCGCGGCACGGCGCCCGCAATGGGCGCACCGGTCTTCTGCCACGCCGATGACGTCGGCGACGCGGAAAGCGACGCGGCGATCGCTCCATATATGGAAATCTCCGAGCTGCCGGTGCCCGCCCGCTGGCTCTTCCCACTGCTGCTGAAACGCTGGGACGGCGGCGCGGTCCAGATAGCCGGCACGGTCGCGGAGGGCGACGAGGTGGCGGGCTTCCGAGTCCTTCACTTTCCCGGCCACGCACCGGGCCTGATCGGCCTCTGGCGCGAGAGTGACAGGGTGGCGCTCGTCAGCGACGTCATCTACCTGCTCGACTCGACCAAGATGGGCCGACCGCTGCCCAAGGGCGAGGCGAGCGTGCCCCACCCGGCCTGGAACTGGGATCACGCCAAGGCAAAGGAGTCGATACGCAAGCTGGCGGCGCTGGAACCGGCGCTGGTCTGCACCGGCCACGAGGAGCCGCTTCACGGCGAGAACCTGCGCCCGGCGCTGGAACGGGCGGCCGAAAAGTATTGAGCCGGGGCGGCGCTCTCCCCCCTCGCTGCCATAGTTTCCGCCCCTGATGATCGGGACCTACGCCTCGGCGGCGCTGATCTGCGCCGCTTCGCTGCTGGTGGGACGCGCCATCCTCGGCCTCGCGGGCGGGGACGGCTCGCGCGTCTGGCTGGGGCCTGCCGTCGGCTTCGGCGCCGTGCTCACGGTCACCGGCTTCCTCGCCCGGGCGCCGGGGCACGCGACCACCGCGACCCTGGGACTGGTGGCGCTGGTCGTGGCGGCGGGGGCGCTGCTCTGGTGGCAGCCGCGGCGCGGCGGGGGCGACGGCGCGCTGCTGCGCGAGGGCCTGCCGGTAGCCGTCGTCGTCGCCCTGATCCTCTCGATCCCGTTCGCGGTCAGCGGTCGCTGGGGCATCATCGGCGTCGGCTTCAACAACGACCTCGGCCTGCACCTGGCCTGGGCGGAGTGGCTGCGCAGCGGCCTCGGGCCGGCGCCGGAAGCCGGCTATCCGCTGGGGCCACACGCCCTCGCCGCGGCGGTTGCAGCGCTGCCGGGGATCGGCCTCGGCCAGGCCTTCGTCGGCGAGATCTTCGCGATCGGCATCATCACCGCGCTGACGGCGATGACGGCGCTCGGCGATCTCAGCCGGGCGCGCCGGGTGCTTGCCGCGACGCTGGTCGCGATCCCTTACCTCGGCGCCTCCTACTTCGCCCAGGGCGCCTTCAAGGAGACCGGCGAGGCGCTCTTCGTCCTCGCCTTCGCCGTCTACCTCCACGACCTCGATCGGCAGCGGAGCGAGGGCGGCGCCGGCTGGGGCGGAAGCGGGCTGGCGGGCGCGTTGACGGCGCTTCCCCCGCTGGCGCTGGCGGGCGGGATCTTCTTCTCCTACAGCTTCGCCGGGCTCGCCTGGCCGGTCGCGGTCGTCGTCCTCTGGGGCGCGACGGTGCCGGAGGTGCGGCGAGCGCTGCGACCGCGAGCATGGCTGCGGACCGCGCGGCAGCCGGCCGTGGCGCTGACGATCGTCGCCCTCGGGGCGCTCGCGGTGCTGACCGTGGTCGGCCCCTACGCCTTCGTCCACGGCTTCAACCGCGTGGCCGGGACCAATACCTACGGCCCGGTCTCGCCGGTCGAGGCGCTCGGTGTCTGGCCGGCGTCGAGCTACCGCCTCAACGCCGCCGGCGGCGCCCAGCTGACCGGCCTCGCCACCGCGATCGCCGCACTGGCGGTCATCCTCGGCGCCGCCTGGTGGCTGCGCCGGCGCCAGCTCGCCGTGCCGCTCGCGCTCGCCGCCTGCACCGTCCTCTACATCGCCGCCGTCGCCGGCAGCGGCGAGTACTCCCAGGCCAAGGCGCTGATGATCGCCGCCCCGCTGGCGATGCTGGTGGCGATCCGCCCCCTCCTCTTCGAGCTCGGCGGCCGAAAAGCCCGCCGACGGGCCGGAAACGTGTCTATATCTCACGTTTCAGGCCCATCGGCGGGGAAGCTGCGGGTGGCTTGGGGGGTGCTGGCCGTCGCGTTCGTTGGGGGGGCGATCTACTCGAGCCTGTTGGTGCTGCGCGATGCGCCCGTCGGGCCGCCCGGGCACGGGTCTGAGCTGCGGGCCTTCATCCCGATCGTGCGCGGGGAACCGGTGCTCTACGCGGGGCAGGACCGTTACGCGGCCTACGAGCTGCAGGGCGCCGACACCCACGTGCCGCTGGTCGAGTTCCCCGACGCCGACGTCTCCCCCAGTCCGGAAAAGCCGTTCGACACCGGCGACGCCTACAGCCCGATCGACTTCGACTCCTTCTCGCACGGCACGCTCGAACGCTTCCCCTACGTGATCACCGGGCGGGCGGCCTGGAACAGCGAAGCGCCGCCGGGCTTCAAGCGGGTCGCCGCGACCCCCTCCTACGTGCTCTGGAAGCGGACCGGGCCGGTGCCCGAGGATCGCCACGTCCTGCTCGAGGGGACCGAACCGGCGGCGCACGCCGACTGCGCATCGCCCGAGATCCGCGTCCTCACCTCGAACCCGGGCCGGGCCGGCCTCTTCCCCGGCGCGGTCATCGGCGGCAAGGGACGCTGGAGCCCGGCGGCGGCGCTTGAAACCGGCGACGCCGCTTCGCAGACGATGAAGCTGCCGGCCGGGCGCTGGCTGCTCTCGCTGCAGTACTTCTCCCCCTTCGGCCTCACCCTCTCGGCGCCGGGCCTGCACGAGTCGCTGCCGGCGGCACTGGACGGCCAGCGCCCCAACACGATCAGCCTCGCCAACGAGGGCCAGTTCTGGCCCGCCGGCGAAATTGACAGCGATGGCAGACCGATCCGCTTCTCGATTGCCGCCGAAAAGGCAAGCACGCTGCAGAGCCTGACCGGCTACACCGGCAAGGCCAACCTCGGCGAGTTGGTGGCCGTTCCCGCCGGCCCCCACCGCATCGTGCCTCTAAGCAAGGCCTGCGGCGGCTGGATCGATTGGTACGAATCACCAGAAGCGCCCTAAGGCCGCCTGATCAAGCAGATCAAGGACGAGGGAGCGTGGCGTGCTCCGCACGCGAGCTGCCGAGGACGCCGATATGCGCCGGTCAGGTGGCCTTAGCGGCCATGCGCTCGGGCGTTGGGCGTACCACGTCGTAAACCTGACCCGTCTTCTCGAGCAGATCGATCACGATCGCGGAGATATCGAGCTGCCAGCGGCCGAGCCCGTGGGTGGCCGAGGTGGGGAAGGCGTGGTGGTTGTTGTGCCAGGCCTCGCCGAGGGTCGGGATCGCGATCAGGGCGAGGTTGCGCGACTCGTCGCTGGTCTCGAAGTCGCGCTTGCCGAAGACGTGGCAGAGCGAGTTGATGCTGTAGGTGAAGTGGTGCAGGACGAAGACGCGGACCAGGCCGCCCCAGAGCAGGCCGGTGAAGGCGGCGAAGAGGGTGCCGCCGATGATCCAGCCGAGCGCGAAGGGCAGCATCAGCCCGCCGATCGCCCAGTAGAGGAAGGTGCGGTCGACCCAGTTGATCACCGGGTCCTTGATCAGGTCCGGGGCGAAGCGCTCCTTGTTGCCGCGCTGGGTGTGGATGAAGAGCCAGCCCATGTGGGCGTGGAAGAGGCCGCGCATCGCGCCACTCCAGCCGTGGCCGTGGTCGACGTGGGGGCTGTGCGGGTCGCCGACTTCATCGGAGAAGGCGTGGTGCTTGCGGTGGTCGGCCACCCAGGAGATCACCGGCCCCTCGATCGCCGCCGAGCCGAGGATCGCCAGCAGGCCGTGCAGCCAGGTCTTCGCCTTGAAGCTGCGGTGGGTGAGGTGGCGGTGGAAGCCGACCGTGATCCCCAGCCCGGTGAAGAAGTACATGCCGAGAAAGAGGAAGACGTCGCTCCAGTGCAGTGCCTTGCCCCAGACCTGCCAGGCGGCGAGCCCGAGCGCAACGAAGGGGACGAGGGTGACGAGGCCGGTGATGATCCGGTCACGCGTCTCGTTGGCGACCGGCTGGATATCGGATGGGAGTGGTCCCGCTGCTTCCATCAAGTGCCGCGATCATACGGATCGGCGAGCCGAGAAAAGCTAAAGGGCCATCTTCCGGTCGCGGTGCGGCGGCGGTAAGGTCCGCTCTGATGCCGTTTGCCAGCACCGCTCCCTTGCGTCGTGAGATCGAAGCGCGCATCCCCGAGCGACCCTTCACGGTCGAGTTCTGGGACGGGACGCGCCTGGCGGCGAGCAACGGCGACGGGCCGACCTTCTACGTGCGCTCGCCGCGGGCGGCCGCTCACGCGCTGCGCGCGCCCGGGCAGCTGGGACTCGGCCGCGCCTACGTCAGCGGCGACATCGAGGTCAGTGACATGGACGCCGTGATCGAGCTGCTCGACAGCTGGCAGCCCCCCTCGCTCGACGGCGCCGACAAGCGCCGCCTGCTGCTGGGCGCGGTGCGCGCGGCGGGGATCCAGCGTCCGCCGCACAGGCCCGACGCCGAGCTGGTGCTCAGCGGTCGCCGCCACAGCAAGGAGCGCGACGCCGCGGCCGTGCGCCACCACTACGACGTTTCCAACGACTTCTTCGCCCTCTTCCTCGACCAGTCGATGACCTACAGCTGCGCCTTCTTCGCCGAGGGCGCCGAGACGCTCGAGCAGGCGCAGGAAGAGAAGCTGGATACCGTCGCCCGCAAGCTGGCCCTGAAAGAGGGGGACCGGGTTCTCGACGTCGGCTGCGGCTGGGGCGCCTTCCCGCTGCGCGCCGCGACCAAGTACGGCGCCAGCGTCCTCGGCATCACCCTCTCGCCACCGCAGGCCGAGCGGGCGCGGCAGCGGGCCGAGGAAGCCGGCGTCGCCGACCGGATCGAGGTCCGGGTGATGGACTACCGCGACCTCGCCGCCAGCGGCGAGCGCTTCGACGCGATCGCTTCGATCGGCATGGTCGAGCACGTCGGCGAGGAGCAGATCGACGTCTACGCCCGCACCCTCGCGGGACTGCTGGAGCCGGGCGGGCGGCTGCTCAACCACGGCATCGCCCGCCTCCGCCACACCGACCCCGAGGCCGGCGCCTTCTCCGAGCGCTACGTCTTTCCCGACGGCGAACCGCTGCACCTCTCGCGGGTGCTGCTGGCACTGGAGCGGGCCGGCTTCGTCACCCGCCACGTCTCCGAGCACGGCGCCGACTACGCCGAAACCCTGCGCCACTGGGCACGGCGGCTCGACGAGAACCTCGACGAGGCGCTGCGGCTCGCCGGTCCCGAACGGGTTCGCGTCTGGCGCCTTTACCTGCGGGCGGCGCGCAACGGCTTCGAGAACGGCTTCATGTCGATTTACCAGGCGCGCTGCAGCCTGGCCTGAGAGGGGTACGATTGACACCGTATGCAGTGTCAATCAAACCTCGGCCAGCTGCTCAAGTCGACCCGTCAGGACCAGGGGCTGAGCCAGCGGCGCTTGGCGATCCGTGCCGAAACGAGCCAAGACGCGATCAGCAGGATCGAGCGCGGGGTTGAGGCTCCGACCCTGGAGCGCTTCGGTCAGCTGATGCTGGCGATGGGGCGGAAAGTCTCCGTGGACATCGAGCCGATCGAAGGCCGCGTGCCCGCCGCCGAGCTGGCCGTATCCAGCGCAATGTCGCCGGAGCAGCGGCTGCGCGAGGCGAGCTCCTGGAACCGGCTGGCCTCTCAGCTCGACGCAACCGGTAAGCGGGCGCGGCGCGCGGGACATCCGGCGACCCGGGTCGAGCGCGATGGATGAGTCCGGAAGACGAGTGGCACAACCGCTCGATATCAGGGGTGTGCTCGAGGCCCTGGCAAGCCACGACGTCGCCTACGTGGTGATCGGGGGCGTCGCAACCCAGGTCCATGGCCATCGCCGCACGACGATGGATCTCGACCTCACGCCGGATCCCGACGCTGACAACGTTCGCCGCCTCTCCGCGGCACTGGAGGACCTGGAAGCGAAACCAGCCGATCCAGACCTCGCCCAGGGCGAGATCTCGGCCATCGATCCCGAACGCCTTGCGCTGGCGACGATCGTGCCGCCCCTGATGACCCGGCACGGGCAAGTTCACATCCTCAAGGAACCGAAGGGCGCGCGAGCGTTCGAGCAGCTGCTCGACGCAGCCCTGATCGTTGAGATCGATGGCATTGAAGTCGCGATCGCCTCGCTCGACGACCTGATCCGGATGAAGCGCGCCGCTGGGCGCCCGGAGGATCTCGATGACATCGCCGTGCTGACCGAGGCCGAGCGCCGGCGCGGAGACTAGGCGGGGAAACCTCGCTCGACCGTCGTGAGCGCCCAGTCGGCGTCCGCGCCCTTGAGCTGCTGCACCTCATAGCTGCCGGTGGCGACGCCGGCGACCTTGATGCCGGCGCCGTGGCCGGCCTTGATGTCGCGGGGGGTGTCGCCGACGGCGATGCAGGCGCCGTCGGCGAGCGTGCCGCCGGAGACGAGGGCGCCGCGGCTCAGTGCCGCTTTGGTCACCTCGGTGCGGTCGGCCGAATCCGAGCCGTAGCCGCCGAAGCTGAAGAAGCGGTTGAGGTGGCCGCGGGCGAGCTTGATGTGGGCCGCCGCCTCGATGTTGCCGGTGACCAGTCCGAGCAGGACCCCGTCCTCGATCAGCCTCGGCAGCAACTGCTCGATTCCCGGCATCACGCGGTAGCCATCGGAGGTGGCGACGGCGTCGGGCAGATGCTTGAGGTAGCAGCCGATCGCTTTCGAGCGCTCTTCCTGCGTGCCCTCGCGGCCGATCACCTCGCGGAAGACGATCGCCGCGATCTCGGGGTCGGTCATGCCAGCGTCGGTGTGCTCGGCGATGTCGGCCTCGACCCCGTGCAGCTCCTCGAAGGCGCGCTGCCAGGCGACGCCGCCGGCGCCACCCGTAACCAGCAGCGTGCCGTCGATGTCGAAGAGGACGGCGCGGATCGCGCCCGCCTCACTCACCGAGCAGCTCCTTCTGGCTGAGCCAGTAGAGCAAGCCGAGGGCGGGCAGGACGAGGATCGCGGCGACGATGAAGACGACGATCACGCTTGAAAGCGTGTCCGGGGGCGCCGCCGACTGGGCGATCTTCAGCGAGGTCGGGATCAGGTAGGGAAACTGGGCGACGCCCCAGCCCCAGATCACGGCGATCACGGCACCGGCAGCCAGCGGGCGCAGGAGGTGGGGCGAGGCGGCAGCGGGGCGGCGCGCGGCCGAAAGCAGGAGGGCGAGGACGCCGATCCCGCAGAGCGCCGAGAGGATCACAAGCGGCAGGCCCTCGTCCAGGAGGCGGTCGAATATGTAGCGCGCTTCGGCGTGGAGCTCGACCAGGCCGAACGCGGCGGCAACGCCGGCGACAGCTGCGGCGGCGAGAGCGCGGCGAGCGAAGTAGCGCTGCATCTCCCCTTCCCCGGCGCGGCGGGCGTCGCCGATCAGGAAAACGGCCGAGAGGTAAGCGCCACTGGCGACGAACATCGCCCCGGTCAGCAGCGGCAGCGGCTCCAGCCAGCTCGAGAAGGGGGCGCCGTTGCCATCGCCGGGCACGTTGCCGGCTGCGATCGCGCCAACCACCGCGCCCATGAAGAAGGGCGTCAGCAGCGAGGAGATCGCGAAGGTGGCGCCGGCCGCACGGCGCCCCGCGAGGCCCTCGATTGACTTGCGGAAGGCGAAGCCCGAGCCGCGCAGGACGATCCCCACCGCGGCCAGGGCGATCGGCACGTAGAGGGTCGTCATCACGGCGCTGAAGGCGGGCGGGAAGGCGGTCCAGAGGACGACGAGGATGAAGATCAACCAGACGTGGTTGGCCTCCCAGACGGGAGTCAGCGAGCGCTGAATCAGCGCTCGCGGCCGCTCGCCACGCTCGGCCCCGCCGGCCACCAGGTCCCAGAACCCGCCGCCGAAGTCGGCCCCACCGAAGAGCGCGTAGAAGGTCGCACCGACCCAGAGGATCACCGCGCAGAGGTCGGCGCGCGTCACCCCCCAAACCCCCCGCCGATGGGCCTGAAACGTCCAATATTTGGACGTTTCAGGCCCATCGGCCCGCCTTTTCGGAGGGCGGGGCGTAGGGAGTGCCCGCTGGGTCGGCGGTGCCCTCGCGCCAGCGGCGGGACATGGCGCGCAGGACCTTGATTGCGATCGTTCCTATCGCGGCGTAGAGCAGGAGCACGAGGGCGAAGCTGAACCAGATCCCGTTGGCCTCGGTCACCGCTTCGGAAGTGCGCATGTAGCCCTGCACGATCCAGGGCTGGCGGCCGACCTCGGTGACGATCCAGCCGCACCAGAGGGCCAGCACCGCGCCGGCGCCGGAGATCGCGACCGCGCGCAGGAACCAGGGCGTCTTCGGGATCTCCCGCCGCCGCCACCAGACGAAGGCGAGCCAGAGGCCGAGGGCGAGCAGGGCGGTGCCGATCCCGACCATCGCGTCGAAGGCGAGGTGCAGCATCGTGTTCGCTGGCGGCCGTTCGTCCTTTGGGATCGCCGCCAGCCCGATCACCTTGGTATCTGGGCTGAAGCCGACCAAGAGCGAGTCGAGGTCGGGGATCGGGATCGCGCCCTTGACCCCGCTCGTCGTGCAAATGCCGCCGACGTACTCGGTCTGGTGGGTGCCGGTCTTCTGGATGCACTCCATGCCGGCGAACTTGGCCGGCTGGTGGTCGGCGACTTCGCGCGCTGCGGTGTCGCCGACGAAGAGCTGAATCGGGGTGACGATGCAGGCGATCGTCAGCGGGATCAGCAGCCCGAGCCGGTGCAGGCGGTCGCGCCGGCCCTTCAGCATCCCGACCGCGTAGATCGAGGCGACGAGGAAGCCGACCACCATGTAGGCGGCGAGGATCATGTGCGGCACCTCGTAGCCGGTCGCCGGGTTGATCAGGATCTTCAGCGGGTCGGTGTCGACCACCTTGCCGGCGGCGTCGAGGGTGAAGCCCTGCGGCTGGTTCATCCAGGAGTTGGCGGCGACGACCGAGAAGGCACCGCCGATTCCGGTGATCGCCATCGGCACCCCCGACCAGAAGTGGGCCCAGCCGGAGAGCCGCTTCCAGCCGTAGATGTAGATCGCGAGGAAGATCGCCTCGATGAAGAAGAAGATCCCCTCGATCGCGAAGGCGATCCCGAAGGCGGCGCCGAAGCGTTCCATGAAGTGTGGCCAGAGCAGGCCGAACTCGAAGCTCAGCACGGTGCCGGTGACGGCGCCGACGGCGAAGGTGACGGCCATCGCCTTCGACCAGCGGCGGGCCAGCTCCATCGCGTCGGCGTCGTCGCGCTTGAGCCCGATGTAGTTGGCGATCAGGATCGTCGCCGGCAGGGCGACGCCGAGGCAGGAGAGGACGATGTGGAAGCCGAGCGTGAAGGCCATCTGCTCACGTGCGGCGAGCAGATTCGACGCCGACGCTGCCAACGGGAGCGCGTCGAGCGAGGGCATGTGGGCGAGCCTACTCCCCGTGGCGGGCGCTGCGGTAACGGCGGATCAGCGCGTTGGTCGAGCTGTCGTGACGGAGCTTCGGCTCCTCGTCGGCCTCGAGCTCGGGAATGATCGCGACGGCGAGCGCCTTGCCCAGCTCGACCCCCCACTGGTCGAAGGAGTCGATCCCCCAGATCGCGCCCTGGGTGAAGACGCTGTGCTCGTAGAGGGCGACCAGGGTGCCGAGCGTGTGCGGGTCGAGCCGCTCGGTGAGGATCGTGTTGGAAGGGCGGTTGCCCTCCATCACCCGGTGCGGGACGACCTCCTCGGCCGTGCCCTCGGCGCGCACCTGCTCGGCCGTCTTGCCGAAGGCGAGCGCCTCGCTCTGGGCGAAGACGTTGGACATCAACAGGTCGTGGTGGCGGCCGAGCGGGTTGTTCGAGTGGAAGAAGCCGATGAAATCGCAGGGAATCAGCCGCGTGCCCTGGTGGATCAGCTGGTAGAAGGAGTGCTGGCCGTTGGTTCCCGGCTCACCCCAGAAGATCGCGCCGGTGTCGTAGTCGACGTGGGCTCCATCGAGGGTGACGTGCTTGCCGTTGGACTCCATCGTCAGCTGCTGCAGGTAGGCGGGGAAGCGGTGCAGGTACTGGTCGTAGGGGAAGACGCCGCAGGTCTGGGCGCCGAAGAAATCGCCGTACCAGACGCTGAGCAGGCCCATCAGCGCCGGCAGGTTCTCCGCCGGCGGCGCGGTGCGGAAGTGCTCGTCCATCGCGTGGAATCCCGCCAGCATCTCCTCGAAGCGGGCCGGGCCGATCGCCAGCATGGTCGAGAGGCCGATCGCCGAGTCCATTGAGTAGCGGCCTCCCACCCACTCCCAGAAGCCGAACATGTTGTCGGTGTCGATGCCGAACTTGGAGACCTCGTCGGCGTTGGTCGAGACCGCGACGAAGTGCTTGGCGACCGCGGCCTCGTCGCCGCCGAGTCCCGCCAGCGACCACTCGCGGGCGGTACGAGCGTTGGTCATCGTCTCCAGCGTGGTGAAGGTCTTCGATGAGATCACGAAGAGCGTCTCCTCGGGATCAAGGTCGCGAGTGGACTCGGCGAAGTCGGTGCCGTCGACGTTGGATACGAAGCGGAAGGTCATCTCGCGACGCGAGTAGTGGCGCAGCGCCTCGTAAGCCATCACCGGGCCGAGGTCGGAGCCGCCGATGCCGACGTTGACGACGTTGCGGATCGGCTTGCCGGTGTGGCCCTTCCACTCGCCGGAGCGAATGCGCTCGGCGAAGGCCGCCATGCGGTCGAGCGTCTCGTGCACCTCTTTGACCACGTCGACGCCGTCGACGATCAACGAACGCCCGCGCGGCATCCGCAGCGCCACGTGCAGCACGGCACGGTCCTCGGAGACGTTGATGTGCTCGCCGGCGAACATCGCTTCGCGGCGCTCCTCGACCCCGCACTCCTTGGCCAGCCGGCCGAGCAGCATCACCGTCTCGTCGCTGATGCGGTTCTTGGAGAAGTCGAGGTGGAGGCCGGCACCGTCGGCGATCAGGCGCTCGCCACGCTGCGGGTCAGCGTCGAAGAGCTCGCGCAGGTGCGTGCCCTCGATCTCCCCGTAGTGCTTCTGCAGCGCCCCCCAGGCAGGCCGCTGGCGCAACGCCGGCCCCTCGCTCACGCGTGCGCCCCGACCTGGGACTCGATTGATTTGAGCAGCTCGTTCCAGGACTTGACGAAGGCCTCCGCCCCCTCATCCTGGAGGCGGGTGGCGAGGGCGTCGACGTCGATCCCGGCCTCGCCGAACTTGGCCAGAACGTCCTCGGCGTCGCCACCATCGGCGGGTAGCGGCTCTCCAACCTCGCCATGGTCGGCGAAGGCGAGCAGGGTCGGCTCGGGCATCGTGTTGACCGTGAAGGGCGAGGCGAAGGCCTCGATGTAGAGCACATCGGAGGCATCCGGGTCCTTGGTCCCGGTGCTGGCCCAGAGCAGGCGCTGGGCGCGGGCGCCCTCGTTGAGCAGGCGCTGCCAGCGATCGGAGTCGAGCAGCTCGTGGTAAGCGCGGTAGGCGCGGCCGCCGATCGCGACACCTAGCCTGTTGCGCAGCTCATCGGGGACTTCGTCGGCGACGGCGACGTCCCAGCGGCTGATGAAGAGCGAGGCGACCGAGGCGACGTTGGGGTCGAGCCCGGCCTCGATCCGCCGCTCGATCCCCTTCATGTAGGCGTCAGCGGCGGCGAGGTACTGCTCGCGGTCGAAGAGCAGGGTGACGTTGACGGGGATGCCGGCGAAGATCGACTCCTCGATCGCACCAAGGCCGGCCTTGGTGCCGGGAATCTTGATGTAGAGGTTGTCGCGCTCGGCCTCGGCGTGCAGCTTGGCCGCCTGCTCGATCGTCGCCTGCGTGTCGTCGGCAAGCTTCGGCGAGACCTCGAGCGAGCACCAGCCGTCGACGTGGTCGGTGCGCTCGTGGACGCCGGCGAAGAGGTCGGTGGCGCGGCGCAGGTCGGCGATCGCGAGCTCGAAGAAGATCCTCTCGGTGGGGGTGGCGCCGATCCCCTGCTCGGGAACCGTGCCCGCGCTGAGCTCGGCGATCTGCTCGTCGTAGGTGTCGCCACCGGAGATCGCCTTGTCGAAGATCGTCGGGTTCGAGGTCAGGCCGGTGACCGAGAGCTCCTCGATGTAGCCGGCAAGCGTGCCGTCGTCCAGCATCGTGCGGGTGATGTTGTCGAGCCAGAGGCTCTGGCCCAGCTCGTGCAGTTTCGCGGTGGCCTTCACGGCTCTCCCTTCGTAGTCCCTTTGGGTCTTGTCAGTTCACTCTTGCACTGTCGAGCACCGCGCGCGCTGCCTCGGCGACCTTGTCCGGGGTGAAGCCGAACTTGGTCTGCAGATCCTTGAGCGGCGCCGAGCTGCCGAAGGTGTGCATGCCGACCTTGGCGCCGTCGGGGCCGACGTAGCGGTCCCAGCCCAGGGTCGAGGCCTCCTCGACCGAGACCCGCGCCCGCACCGCTGGCGGCAGCACCGCGTCGCGGTAAGCCTCGTCCTGGCGGTCGAAGAGCTCGCAGCAGGGCATGCTGACCACGCGCGAGCGAATGCCATCGGCGCTCAGCTCCTCGTGGGCGGCGAGCGCCAGGGCGACCTCGCTGCCGGTGGCGATCAGGATCAGCTCGGGGTCGCCGCCCTCAGCGTCAGCGAGCACGTAGGCGCCGCGGCGCAGTCCCTCCGCGGACCCGTATTTGGAGCGGTCGAAGACCGGCACGTTCTGGCGGGTGAGGATCAGGGCGACCGGCTGGTGACTGCGGTCGATCGCCGCCCGCCAGGCCTCGGCGACCTCGTTGGCGTCGGCCGGGCGGATCACGTCGAGCCCGGGGATCGCCCGCAGCGAGGCGAGCTGCTCGACCGGCTGGTGGGTCGGGCCGTCCTCGCCGAGCCCAATCGAGTCGTGGGTGAAGACATGGATCACCGGCAGCTCCATCAGCGCCGAGAGGCGGATCGCCGGGCGGGCGTAGTCGGAGAAGGTGAGGTAGGTCGACCAGAGCGGCCGCAGCTTGGAGAGCGAGAGGCCGTTGCAGATCGCCGCCGACTCATGCTCGCGGATGCCGAAGTGGAGCTGGCGGCCGTCATAGGCGCCGGGCTCGAAGTCGGCCGCACCGTCGAACTTGAGCCGGACCGAGGTCGAGTCGGTGAGGTCGGCGGAGCCGGCGAGCAGCCAGGGCAGGTGCTCGCCGATCGCGTTCTCGACCTGCTGCGAGGCCTTGCGCGTGGCTATCCCCTTCTCGTCGGGATCGAAGCTGGGGATGCCGGCGTCCCAGCCCTGCGGCAACTCGCGCTTCTGTTGCGCGTCGATCTCGGCGGCAAGACCGGCGTTCTCACAGCGGTAGTCGGTGAGCTTGCTCTCCCAAGCGGCGCTCAGCCCGGCGCCGCGCTTGCCGACCCCGGCGGCGAAGTGCTCGCGGACGCCGTCGGGGACGAGAAACTGGGCGTCCTCGGGCCAGCCGTAGGCACGCTTGGTCTCGCGCACCTCCTCCTCGCCGAGCGGTTCGCCGTGGGCGGCGGAAGTGTCGACCTTGTGCGGGGAGCCGTAGCCGATGTGGCTGTCGACGATGAGCAGCGTCGGTCGCCCCTGCTCACCCTTGAACTCCTCGAAGGCGGTCGCGATCAGGTCGGTGTCGTTGGCGTCGCCGACGCGGGTGACGTTCCAGCCGTAGCCCATGAAGCGGGCGGCGACGTCGTCGTCGTAGGCGAGGTGGGTTACCCCGTCGATAGTTATTCGATTGTTGTCGTAGATCCAGCAGAGGTTGTCGAGCTTGAGGTGACCGGCGATCGAGGCAGCTTCGTTGGAGACGCCCTCCATCAGACAGCCGTCGCCGGCGACCGCGTAGACGTCGAAGTCGAAGAGCTCCTCGCCGTACCGCGCGCCCTGCCACTTGGAGGCGATCGCCATCCCTACCGATGTGGCGACGCCCTGGCCGAGTGGCCCGGTGGTCGTCTCGACGCCCGAGGTCCAGCGGTACTCAGGATGGCCGGGAGCGCGCGAATCGAGCTGGCGGAAGCTTTCGATGTCCTTGAGCGAGACGGCTGGGTCGCCGACCACCTCGTAGTCGGGATCGACCGCCTTCACCCCCGCCAGGTGGAGCAGCGAGTAGAGCAGCATCGAGGCGTGGCCGGCGGAGAGCACGAAGCGGTCGCGGCCGGGCCAGATCGGATCGGCCGGGTCGAAGCGCAGGAAGCGCTGCCAGAGCGTGTAGGCGACCGGGGCGAGCGCCATCGGCGTCCCCGGATGACCGGAGTTGGCCTTCTGGATCGCGTCGATCGAGAGCGTCCGGATCGTGTTGATGCAGAGCTGGTCGAGGTCTCGGCTCACTGCTGGCGATCCTATTGCCCGGGCCGATCCCGGTAGGGGTTCCACTTAACTTTTTCGGTGGAGAGTGGCCTGCTGACGCCGCAAGGTTGCGCCGAAAAAGTACAAGACGTTCCACCCCTACCGGGATCGGCCTAGGGTTCGATTCGGGTCAGTGTGCCGTTGCCGTTGTTGGCTATCCAGACCGCGTCGGCGCCTACGGCGACAGCGCCCGGATCGGGACCGACCGAGATCGGGCTTCCCATCGGTTCGGCATCTGCGATGTCGATGCGGCTGACCGTGTCGTCGGCTGAGTTGGCTACCCAGACGGTTTCCGGGCCTGCGTCGATTCCTCCGGGCGAACCGCCGACCGGGATCGGGTCGCCGAGGATCGTGTGCAGGGATGGGTCGACGCGGGTGACGGTGCCGGCGCGGCTGTTGGCTACCCAGACGAGGCCGCCCGCCACGGTTACGCCGGCCGGGCCGCGGCCGGCGAGGATCGGCGCGCCGGCATCGGTGCTGCCGAGGTCGATGCGGCGCACCGCGCTGGTCGAGGCACTGCTCACCCAGAGGCCGCCGGCGCCGACGGCGAGCCGCAGCGGCGCTGCGTGGGGCACGATGCCGCGCTTGTAGACCTTGCCGTTGAGCGCGTTGATCGCGGTGACGCCGGCTCCGGCCTCATCCGCCACCCAGACCCTGCCGTCGCCGACCGCGATCGCGCCGGGGCTGCCGCCGACGGCGATCCTCGCCAGCACCCGGCCGCTGCCGGGATCGACGCGCAGGACTCGGCCGTCGCGCGGGCTCGAGACCCAGACCGAGCCCGCGCCGACTGCCACGCCGGAAACGCCGGTCCCTACTCGAACTGGAGGCCCTGCCACTTCCAGGGTTTGCGGGTTGATCTTCGAGAGCGTGCCGTCCGGGGCGCTGGTCGCCCAGACTTCTCCGTCGCCGGCGGCGACCCGCAGCGGGCCCTTGCCGACCGGGATCGGATCGGAGACCGAGACGCCGTCGCCACCGAGCAGGGTCAAAGCCAGGACAAGCGCTCCGACGCCAACCGCGACCGCTGCGCCCAGCCACTGCACCCTGCGGGACCCAAATCGCCAGCGCGAACCGCCGGCGCGCTCGATCGGGACCGTCGGCTCGCCACCACCCTCGGAGAGCACCGCGGTGGCGGCAAGGCTCGCGTCCTCGCGCTCTTCGGCCGCGGCGATCAGCTCGCCTGCCGTGCGATAGCGATCGGCGGGATCCTTCGAGACCGCGCGCTCGATCACGGCGTCGATCCCCTGCGGTATTTCCGGCTCGGTGTCGGCGGCCTTACGGGCGTAGGGCACGATCCCGGTCAGCGCCTCGTAGAGGACGCAGCCGAGCGAATAGACGTCCGCTGCCGGACCGGCGCTCTCCCCCCGCCACTGCTCGGGCGCCATGTACTCGACCGTGCCGACGATCGAGGCGCCGCTGCCGGCCCCGGTCCCGTCGAAGGACTTGGCGAGGCCGAAGTCGGAGAGGTAGGCGCGCTCGCCCTCGACCAAGACGTTGTGCGGCTTGACGTCGCGGTGGACGATGCCGGCCGCGTGGGCAGCGTCGAGCGCAGCGGCAACCTGGCTCAGCAGCGCCACGGCGCGGGCCGGCGGCAATGGCCCCTCGCGGTCGATCAGCTTGCGCAGGTCACCTCCCTCGACCAGTCGCATCGCGACGATCAGCTCGCCGTCCTCCTCGCGGGCGTCGTAGACGGGCACGACGTTGGGATGGTCGAGGCTGGCGGCGAGGCGCGACTCGCGCAGGAAGCGCTCGCGGAAGCCCTCCTTCTCGGCCAGCTCGGCGGCGATCACCTTGAGCGCGACGGGGCGCTCCAGGGCCAGCTGCGTCGCCCGGTAGACGACGCCCATGCCACCGCGGGCGATCAGGGACTCGATCCGGTAACCGCCGAGCGTCGAGCCGATGGCTGGTTCTCCCACGCGGCGGTTATACCGCCGCGAAACGACGAAGGGCCCGCCCCGTGAGGAGCGAGCCCTTCGAGCTGGAGCCGGGGGGAGTCCTAACGCCGCACCGGCTGCCAGGTCATCACCGACCCAATCGTCGTCGCGGTCGAGCCGCTTTCGAGCGCGAAGCCTTCGGCGAGCTGCGCGCTGCGACGGCTGGCGACGTCGATCGCCGAGAGCGTCTCGGCTTCATCGGTGGCAATGAAAGCCGCGACCTTGCTCCCATCGGAGGAGAAGACCGAGTTGGTCGCGGAGTTGTCGGCGACCTCGCTCAGCTTGTGGGCGACTCCCGGGCCGATCCTCTTCACCCAGAGACCCTGGTCGCGGCGGAAGAGCAGCATCGCCGCCGCCGGCGCGACGTCTTCGACGAAGGACGATCCGGCGCCCGCCACCTGCACGCGGACGTTGCTGCCGCTGGCGCGCATCGTGAAGATGTCTGCGTAGGCGCCGGGACCTTCGCCGCTCTGGCCGCGGCTGAAGACGATCCCGCCCTTGAAGTAGCGGGGCGAGAACTCGTCGAGGTGAGCGGTGGTCGTCAGGCGCGCCAGGCCGGCCCCCGAAGGCCGCACCGAGAAGACGTCGTCGGCAAAGCCACCGCCGGTCTCGGGAACGCTGCGGACGAAGACGATCGCTCGCCCGTCAGGCGAGAACGAGGCTTCGTGCTCGTCGTAGGCGCCGGAGACGAGCGGACGGGCGCTGCCGCCGAGATCGACGCGGTAGAGGTCGCGCAGACTGCCTTCGGCGGCGTTGCGACGCTCGAAGACGATGTAGTGGCCGTCGGGTGAGAACTGGGGCCGGCTGTCGACCTCGGCACCGCTGGTCAGCTTGTGCTGGCCGGTGCCGTCGGCGCGCATCGACCAGACGTCGCCGCCGCGGACGAAGGCGATCTTGCGCCCGTCGGCGGAAAAATCGGGTTCGCTGTCGGTCGGGTCTTCGGTGAGCTGGTTGAGATGGCCTTCCTTGGCCGCGTAGAGGCCGCCCTCGGCTTTTTCGACGTCGCCGCTTTTCGTTTTTTCGACGGTGATGATCGCCCGCGAGAAGACCACGGCCCCGGAGTGACCGGCGGCGGTGGCGCTCGCTACGGGTAGCAGCGCGAGAGCGAGGACGGTGAGGATGAACTTGATCGAACGGTTGAGCATTGGACTCCCCTTTCGGGTCAGTTGCATTTGCACAACCGATGCTCCGCTCGCGAGGCGTGCGCGAAAACGACGCTCGCGTCACCGACCGGGCCGGCCTTGGCCCGGTCCGGGCCAAGGCCTCAGCTCGTCGGCTTGCGGCCCTCGAAGGTGGCGAAGCCGCGTTGCGGGCCGATCGCCGGCTGCTCGAAGCCCGCCGCTTCAAGCCAACCGCGCAGGTCGGCGCGGTTTGGGGGCATCGGGTGCCCGCGCCGGCTGCCCGCGCCGAAGATGGCTCGAGCCCGCCGGCTGGCGTCGGAGAAGAAGGTGGTCCCAACCAGCCGCCCGCCGGGCTTGAGGCAGCGAGCGATCTCAGCGATGGCCCTCTCGGGGTCGGGGACCATGTGGAGGCCGCTGTAGGAGAGGAAGAGATCGACCTCACCGTCGGCAAGGGGAAGCTCGGTCATGTCGGCAACGCGCAGCTCGACCTGCTTCAGCGATCTCCTTTGCGCACGCCACTCGGCCCGCTTCAGCATCTTCGGTGAGAGGTCCATGGCCAGGTAGCGAACGTCCTGCCCGGGCCTCAACGCGCGCAGGGCGACGCCGCCTCCGCAGGGCACGTCGGCGATCGTCGCGCCGTCGGGTGCGCGGGAGATCGGCGCCATGCTCTCGTAGAGGACCGAGGCGTCGATTCCCCAAACCGCACGGCCGATGACGCTGACCAGACGCGGGCGCTCGATGTAGAAGTCGTAAAAGGCGCCGAATGGCCCGGCGCAGGAGTTTGGGACAGGCTCCGCCGCGGCCATCGTCAGCGGTCGAGGCCGAGCTCGATCACGCGGGCGGCGATCAGGCGAGGGCGCTCGCGACCGGCGTCGCCGGAGACGTCGAGCTTGGCGGCGAGGGCGTCGAGCCGGCGCTGGGCGGTGCGCTCGCTGACCTGCAGCGCTGCGGCGATCTCGGCGCGAGTGGCGGGACGCCCGGCGAAGGCTCCCTCGCTGCGATAGGGGGCGACCAGGGCCGCCGCGGTCGCCCGCTCTTCTTCGGTGAGGGCGACCGACGGCCGGCTGCTTGGGACGGTCGCCCCGACCGGCGTCGCCGGCCCGAGCGAGACTTCGAGCCGGTGCCCGCCGACAATCAGGGTGTCGCCGTTGCGCAGGCGGCGGGGACGGTCGAGCGGCTCGCCGTTAAGGGCGGTGCCGTTGCGGCTGTCGAGGTCGGTTGCCATCAGCACCTCGCCGCGCCGCTCGATCTCGAGGTGGTTCCAGGAGACCGCCTCGTCATCGATGTGAATGGAAGCCCTGGGGTCGCGGCCGACGACGGTGCGCTCGGCAGAGAGCGCCACCGACCGGGGCTCTCCCCCTGGTCCCGTCAGCCAAATCCGAGCGTCCATCTCGCCGCGAGCATAAGTCCCTAACGCTGACTTCGCCTTTAGTAGTCCATATGTACGCATAAAGGCGAAGTCAGCGGATGTGTGTCTAGAGTGCGGCGCCGTGAGCGACGTCGACGCCGAGAAGCGCATAGCTGCAGAAGCCGCTGCGGAGCTGGTTGAGGACGGGATGACCGTGGGGCTCGGGACCGGGTCTACCGTCGCCTACCTCCTGCCGGCGATCGCCGCCCGCGCCCTCACCGGAATCCGCTGCGTGGCGACCTCGGTCGCGACCGAGCAGCAGGCGCGCGAGTTGGGGATCCCGGTCGAGGAGTTCAGCCAGCTGGAGCGGCTCGACGTCGCGATCGACGGCACCGACCAGGTCACTCCTGACGGCTGGCTGATCAAGGGCGGCGGCGGCGCCCACCTGCGCGAGAAGATCGTCGCCGCGGCGGCTGAGCGCTTCGTCGTCATCGCCGACTCGAGTAAGCCGGTCGATGCCCTCAGCGCACCGGTGCCACTGGAGCTCTTCGCCTTTGGCCTTTCCTCGACCCTGACCCGACTCGGCGCCGGGGTCAAGCTGCGCGACGTTCCGCGCAGTCCCGACGCCGGCGTCATCGCCGACTACGCCGGCGAGATCGACGACCCGGCAGCGCTCGCGGCCCGGCTCGAGGCCGACCCCGGCGTTGCCGCCCACGGCCTCTTCCCGCCGGATATGGTGAGCGCGGTGCTGGTGGGGGCCGGAGGCACCGTCGAACGCTTGACCCTGAGCTGACCTACGGAGGATCCACGCATGAGTGACTTCACCGGGCTGGCGATCGCCGGCCGCATCGCCACCCCGACCGATGCCGACTGGGACGAGGCGCGACTTGCCTGGAACCTCGTCGCCGATCAGCGCCCCGAGGCCGTGGCCTTCGTCGAGAGCGCCGAGGACATCGCCAAGGTGGTCCGCTTCGCCGGTGAGAACGACCTCCGCGTCTCGGGCCAGGGAACCGGCCACGGCGCCGTCGCCGTCGGGTCGCTCGAGGGGACGATCCTGATCAAGACCGAGCGGATGCGCGAGATCGAGGTCGACCCCGATGCGCGGACGGCGCGGGTCGAGGCCGGCGTGCTGGTGCTCGAGTTGAGCGAAGCGGCGGGGCGCCACGGACTCAGCTCGCTACCGGGATCCTCGCCCGATGTCGGCGTGACCGGCTACTCGCTCGGCGGCGGCCTCAGCTGGCTCGGCCGGCGCTACGGCTTCGCCTGCAACCGCGTCCGCGCGGTCGAGCTGGTCACCGCCGACGGTGAGCTGCGCACGGTCGATGCCGAGAACGACGCCGACCTCTTCTGGGCGCTGCGCGGCGGCGGTGGCGGTTACGCGATCGTCGCCGCCCTGCAGCTCGCCCTGGTCCCGATCGCCGACATCTACGCCGGCGCCCTGGTCTTCCCGGCCGAGGTCGGCGCCGAGGCGGTCCGCACTTACCGCGACTGGGCGGCGGGCGTCTCCGATGACGTCACTTCGGTGGTCCGCTTCATCACGCCGCCGCCGATCCCCGATGTGCCCGAGCCGATCCGCGGCCGCCCGCTGTTGACGATCGACGGCGCCTGCATCGGCGACCAGGCAAACGGCGAAGCGACGATCGCGCCGCTGCGCGAGATCGGCGAGACGATCATGGACACCTTCGGCCAGATCCCCGCCGAGGGGCTGTGCCGGATCCACATGGACCCCGAGAACCCGGTGCCG
Source organism: uncultured Solirubrobacterales bacterium (assembly GCA_963840565.1). Classification (GTDB taxonomy): domain Bacteria; phylum Actinomycetota; class Thermoleophilia; order Solirubrobacterales; family 70-9; genus VRUE01. Next base: position 2,096 of record CAWIZH010000005.1, on the reverse strand, counting down.
GGCATTGGCCACCACCAGGTCCTCCGCAACCTCCCCGACGACGCAATCGACGCCTTCGCCGCGCTCGCCGGACCCGAAGCGCAGTCGCCGCTGCTGCTCACCGAGCTGCGCCACGTCGGCGGAGCGCTCAGCCGCGAGGACGAGAACGGCGGCGCCCTCTCCCACCTCGACGCCGGCTACGTGATGTTCGGCATCGGCTTGCCGATGACCCCCGAGCTGGGCCAGGCGATCGGGGCACACCTCGACCGCTTCGATGAGGCGATGCAGCCGTGGGCTGCCGAGGGCGGCTACTTCAACTTCGCCGAGCGCCCCTGCGACACCGACGCGATCCTGCCGCCGGAGACCTGCGCCCGCCTGGCCGACGTCAAGCGCCGCTACGACCCCGACAACATGATCGTCTCCAACCACGCAGTGGCGATCGCTCCGGCTTAAAGGTCGGGCTTACCGAGACGAGCCGATATCGAGGGGGATCAGGCTCTCGAGTCGCTGAACGGCCGGGTCGTCTTTTCCGACGAGCGCGGAGATCGTCGCGGCGGCGGCATCGATGTCCTCCGGTGTCGCCTGGGCTATCGCCTCGAGGTCGGCCCAATCCTTGGTGCGGTCGAAAAAGGCCTTGAAGATCGCCAGCGAGGCGCAGTCGAGGACCGGTACATCACGACCCGCGAGCGGAACCCAGACAACTGCGGCGGCCACCGCCTGATGCAGGGGGAGGTTGTTGAGGAAGACGTCTATCGGGGTTCCATCCCAGTCGAGCCTCGCCTGCCCGTCGCGTTCGACCTTGGCGATGTCCTCCTCGGTGACCCTCACTCCTTTTGGCATGTGGGCGAGTGTCTGGCCGGCCTTGCCGGCGTCGATGAAGATGTTGACGTCCAGATCGCGGGTGCCGCGTGGTTCCTCAGTGCAATAGGCGAGGGCGATAGCGCCTCCGAAAGCGTGGGCGATGCTCGCCTCGGCGAGCGAGTCGTGGATGGCGAAGAGCTTTTCGACAAGCTCGCTCACGCCCGGGCCTCGCTTGCGGCGAGCCGATCCGCAAGCCGCGGATAGTTCAATTCAGGCCGGGGGCGAAATGGCAGCGCCTCCGCCAACTCGAGCACTTGGATCAGGATCCGCCCGGCGCGCTCGGCGTCCACCGGTGGCTTGCGGCGATCCAGCTGCAGCTCGAACCCGCCCGCCGCGGCGAGGCGGACGAGCGCGTCCGCCCCCGGCTCGCGGCTTCCTTTCAGGTAGGCGTTGACCACGGACCGAGGCAGACCCGCCCTGCGGCCCAGCTCCGCCTGACTTAGGCCACTTCGCGCTCTGATTTGCTCTGTGAGCGAGGCACCGGGGGCAACTGACATGGGCCAATGTTAGCGAATTCGCTAACAACCATCCAATGTCTCGCTGAGCTGGGCGACCTTATGGAGCTGCGGCTTCGTCGGCGACGATGACCATGTCGTCGTTCTCGACCCGGCCGGCCGGGATCGAGGTGTCGCCGTCGAGGAGCTTTTTGAGCGCGTCGACCTTGTCCGGGCCGGTGATCAACCAGACGATTTTGCGGGCCGTGGCGAGGGCCGGGTAGGTGAGGGTCATGCGCTGGTGGCCCTGATAAGCGGTCTCGGTGATCGCGACGCGGCGGTCGGTCGCCCCGAGGACGGCGTCACCCGGGACTAGCGAGGCGGTGTGGCCGTCGGGGCCGAGGCCGAGGTGAACGCAGTCGAGCGGATCGGGCAGGGTGTTTTCGTAGTCGTGGGCGGCTTTCTCGAGGTCGCGCTGGGTGACCGGCATCGGCCGCAGCATCGCCTGGTGATCCATCGAGAGCCCGAGCACCATGTGGGTGAGGTTGCGGTCCTCGCTGCCGGGCGAGGCGATCCGCTCGTCGACCTGGAAGAGCTCGGTCTCGGCCCAGGGCATCGCCTCTAATTCGCCGAGGATCGCCAGCATCGCCCAGGGGCTGCGACCGCCGCTCATCGCCAGCGAGAAAGTGTTGTACTCGGCAACCGCAGCGCTGCCGATCGCCGCGATCACCTCGGCGGCACGTCGCGCCGCCGCCTTTTCGTCGCCGGCTACCTCGAGGTCGATGGCCATGGCCGGCCCTAGGACGGCTTCTCGTCGTGGCC
>CAWIZH010000004.1:0-328612 GCA_963840565.1 uncultured Solirubrobacterales bacterium | reverse complement strand
TTCGCGGTGGTCGGCGTCAGCAGCATGGGCGCGAGCCCTAGTAACGGACGTGGCGCCGACCGTGACTATGACTTCGACGCCACCGCCGAGGAGATCCCACCCGAGGAGCCTCGGCTTTCACCCTGAGAGGAGCCTGCCTGCCCACCGATTGCTCCAATAGTCTGGGCCAATGAGAAGACAAGCCTTGATCAGAGTCCTTGGGGTTGGCGCGCTAGTCGCCCTCCTCGTCTTGCCCGGCGCTGCATTCGCGAAGGGCAAAAAGCTCGTATTTGGACCAAGTCAGTCGGAGGAATTCCAGCTCAAGGGCTCCGAGGGCTACTCGATCTCCGTGTTCGCCAATCACGGAACGGTGACGCTTACCGCCAAGCAAAAGGGCTCATCGGCCTCCTATACGGCGAAGGGACTTACCTCGCCGACGCGGATCAAGACAAGGCTCGGCAAACTTGGGCGCGTCTCCGTGCGCTTCCATTCTCATGGCAACCCAAAGCAGAAGCCGCTCCCACAAGGCAACTGTCGGGGAGGGGCCGAAACGGTCGAGCCTGGGACCTGGGTAGGGCAAATCGAGTTCGAGGGAGAGCAGGCATATACAGCGGTGCATGCGACTCGGGCAAGGGGAACGGTCACCAACAGCCCGAAGCTGACGTGCAGCAAGCACGAAGACCAAGAAGTTGGCAACTCTCTGGATTTCAAGTTGACTCTCCTCAGCGCGTCATCCGAAGCGAGGGGGATCTTCTCGGCCGCCTTCCAAATCACCTCTGAAGCCCATCCCGAACTCAACGGCTCCACCTTCAACGCTTCGCTGCTGGAAGTTCACAACCGCGGCGTGTCGATCATCCGCTCGATCGAAGCCGACGCAAAAAACAACGCTTTCGCCTTGACCGAAGAAGACAGCCACGTCACGTCCGCGACTCTCGAACCGCCGGCGCCGTTCAAAGGAACCGCCACCTTCCAGCAAACAAAGGGCTCGAAAGGCTCTTGGACAGGGACCCTGGCCGGGGACTTCCCAGGTCGCGGCGAAGTAACGCTGGCCGGTCCGGAATTCGCCGCGGAAGTCTCGCGAATAAGCAACTAGAAACCTCAAGGTTGAAGAGAAACGTCTCTTCTGCCCGGTGAACGAGAGCAGGTAATCGCGAGGATGGCCGGGCTCGTGATCTTCGATTGCGACGGAGTGCTGGTTGACAGCGACCGGATCTCGCTGCGCATCCAGGCGGAGTGGATCTCGGCGCTCGGCCTGGAGATGACCTACGAGGACTGCGTTCGCGACTTCCTCGGCCTGGGCATGCCGGCGACGCTGCGAATCCTGGCCGAGCGCTTGGGGCGTCCGCTGCCTTCGGAATGGGCGGAGGAACTCGATACCGCCGTCCGCGAAGGATTTCGCCATGAGCTGCGATCCGTTCCGGGCGTCGTTGAGGCGCTTGACGAGATTGACTTGCCCACCTGCGTTGCCTCCAGCGGCAGCCAAGAGAAGATGCGCTTCACCCTCGGCCTCACCGGCCTGTGGAATCGCTTCGCCGGACGAATCTACTCAGCGGATGAAGTCCGGCGGGGCAAGCCCGCGCCCGATTTGTTCTTACACGCGGCCTCGTGCATGGCCACGCCGCCGGAGCAGTGTGTCGTCGTCGAGGACAGCCCATTCGGTGTGGCTGGCGCCAAGGCGGCCGGAATGTCGGCGCTCGGCTATGCGCCCGAAGGCAGCCGCGAGCGCCTGGAGCGTGAGGGGGCCAGCACCTTCGAATCGATGGTCGAGCTGCCGACACTCTTGAAGCTCGGGAATCCTCGGAGATGAATAGCTACAGCCGGGAGCCAGGCTCACCGGGGGTACTGTTCAGGCGTGGTCGAGAGGGAACCGCGGCGAGTCGAGAAGCCCTGGGGGCACGAGATCTGGTGGGCTCACACCGACAATTACGCGGGCAAGCTCCTCGTCGTCAATGCGGGTCACGCGCTCTCCCTGCAGTTCCATCGCGAGAAGGACGAGACCTCCTATCTACTCTCGGGCAGGCTGCGACTGACCCGAGGGGCCAGCGCCGAGGAGCTGGACGAGCAGGAGATCGAGCCGGGACAGGCATGGCGGAACGAACCCGGCACCATTCATTCAATCGAGGCCCTCGAGGATTCGGTGGTACTGGAGGTCTCGACACCACATCTTGAGGATGTAGTGCGCTTGCAAGATCGCTACGGGCGCCTGGAAGCGGGCAAAAACTAACCGGGAACGCGTCGCACATCGCGCGAAGCGGAAGCGGGAACGCTCCTACCGTCGGCCGTCGGCTGAGGTGAGCCAGGCCGGTCAGCTGCCGCGGCGGCGGAACGGTTCTTCGAGGTCGGCGGCGGCAAAACCCCGCGTGTCGGGCGTCCCGTTTGCATAGCGATAGAGGGCGACGGAGAAGACCTGCTGGGTGGCGAGCGAGACGGCGGAGACCAACAGGATCGCCCCAACCGCGATCGCGATCAGCGCGGCACTTAGCGTGGCGTCATGACTCCTCACGCTGAGACCAACGCCGAAGAGGATCCCTACCGGGATCATGGCGAAGACGGTCCAGACACCGATGCCGGCCAAGCCGGTAATCCCCTCTCCCCATTTACTCTTGATCAGGTGCACTGACTCCTTGGCGGTTTCGAGGGGACCAGCGCCCTCGAGTGCCAGCAGGGGCACGGCGAAGATCGTCGCCAGACTCCAAGCGGCACCGAGCAGCCAGGACGCGAGGCGCCCGGCGCCAGGAATCCGCGAAGCGATCTGCTCCAGAAAGAGTCCCACTCCGGCCGCCAGCAGCGACCACTGCGCAATCCGACCCAGCCGCCTCCAGGAGATGCCGAGCGCCTCCCGGACGCCGATCGGTCGGCCGTCGAAGCTGGCCGCGGCGGCGCCGGCCAAGGCGACGTTGAAGAAGACGCTGAGGAAGGTCATCGGGTAGATGCCGATGATCGCCGCCAGCGCCAGGTCGCCCCGCGAATGATTCGGAGAGCTGAGGTAGCCGGAGAAGTAGAGAAGCGCACCGGCTCCCGCCAACCCACAGCCCGCGCCCATCAGCGCGATCGAGATCATCGTCGGGTCCCGCCGGATCAGAGCCCACGCAGCCTTCGTCAGGCGCCAGCCCCGTTCCATTTTCCCCTCGGTCGGGGCGCCGTCGCCTCGAGTCTCCTCAGTCTCCATGCTCACAGCGACAGCAGATTAGCGCGATTAGCTAGGAGTGCTTCGCCGTATCGGACTGGACGAAACCAGATCCTCATTCCCCGCCCTACCCTGCAAAGCCAGCGCCGCAAGAGCGGCAGTCAAGGGTGCGAAGCGCGCGACCCCGAAGGGGTTGACGGCCGCGAGCGAGTTACTTCAATCACCGGGGTCGGGGGTGCTTACCGGCCCATCTGAAATCTCGCTTGATTCTCCTCGATCGGCGCGCAGCGCCAGCTCCTCCGCGACCCGCCTAGAAGCCAAGCGCGAACTTGGCGTCCTCGGTCATCATCTCCGCGGACAACCACGTGAACACCCCTGCAAACACCACATTGTTTCCGTGCGTGGGGACAGCCATGGGGACGGAGGAGTCGTCTAAGTCCCGGTTTGCATCGGCTCCTGGGCCTTTGCTTCGTGAGTCTGCATCAAGAACAGGGCCATCGAGCCGGCCAGATTGACCGCGAGGGCTGCATGCCGAGCGGCTGGCCTATATCCGGCTCGCCCAGGACCGTGGGAATCCGAGACGCGATTGCGCAGGCTGCCGATTTCTCTGACGACTGTGGTGCACGCTCCCAGGATCGCCTTGAACTGCTCCTCAGTGTGGTCGCTCGGAGCAAGATTGAGGGTGATTGAAACCGCCCGGTAGAGAGCGGGCAGGTCGTCGCGTTCGCGATATGAGACTTCGCGGTCGTCGAGAATCGTCTTGCAGACCGACTCGAGCAGAGTCCGCGCCGACGTGATTGCTCCGTCGGGATCGGCTCGTCGACGCTCGAGGGCCTTATCCCAGGCCTGTTCGATCGAAACGGCGTTGATCGCCACGGCCCTCTCGGAAACCAAGGCGTCCAGCGGAGAATCGTCGGCAGCCTCAAGCGCCGCCAGCAGGGGCTCGAACTCCTCGCGCAGGAACTGGCGTCGCGACTCGTAACTTGGAAGCTCTGGATCGCGGCCCTTGATGTAGCTCCAAACGCCATCCGGCTCGCGGCAGATCCGCACGCATTGCGGAGCGAGCCGCTTGCCGGTCGAGTCAGCGAGTACAACCCGTCGGGCTCCAGCGAAGTCAGGCTTGCTGACTTCGCCACCGTCGGTGACTCGGGCGATCATGTAATGGAGCAGCTCGCTCGCAGCCTCGAAGGTCTCGTGGTCGGCCATAGTCGGGCGAATCTTGCCAAGTGCCGGAGCCCAAGCGAATCCGAAGGCTTGAACTGCACCTAATTGCTGCATATACGAGCCTGGAGTCCTTAGCCATGACCTCGCGAACAGGACCACGCCAATCTGACCGCGAAACCTGCAATTTGCGTCACTAAAGGCGGCTTTTACCGTCCGCCCACAATGAGATTGTTGGTGTCCTCGCAAAAATACCGACAAACAACACCACTGGTACGAAACTTATCTATGAGATATGACGGAAAAGTAAACCTCTCGACGCAAACCAACTCGGCCGTGAGCTGATGGCTTCACCACTCTTTCTCAGCTACGGCTGGAGCAACGGGTCGCCGCCTCCTGTTGCCGAGGAGCTGGACCGCATGCTGCGACTGCGGGGGGTGCCGATGTGGAGGGACCTGCGCGACCTCGGCGCCGGAGGCTTGAACGAGGAGGTGGCGGGAGCGGCAATCCGCGACGAGTGCTGTGGCTGCATCCTCCACTTCACCGAGCAGGTTCTCGACTCCTGGTTCATCGGAAGCGTCGAGCTGGAGGCGGTTCGCCACCGGTTGGACCGTGACGAGGGCTTCTTCCTCGCCGCAGTCTTCGACGGTGTTGGCGAGGAGCAGATCGAGTCGCTTGAAAACGAGGCCGGCCTCAACCTGCGGGCCTTTCAAGGGCTCTTTCTCGATCCGGACAAGGACACCGACGAGCAGCTTGAAGTCTTCTCCGGTCAGCTGCTGCGCCGCTACCTGCGGGACGTGGAGATCGGACAGCCGACGGCCAGGGTCGACAGCTGGGGCCGAATCCCCTGGAGCGATGTGGCTCCGATTCAGCTCAACTGGGCCGGTGAAGACGGTAGAAACGGTCAGATCCCAGCCGATTGGGAAGCGCTCAGGCGGGCGACCGCCGATCTTCGTGCAGCCCTCGGCGAGCTGACGACGGAACGCTTGCTCCATATCAGTGGCAATGTCCACCTGGCAGCGGCATTCCTGATCGGCTGGGAGTTTCGCGAGACCACCGGTTGGACCATCGAGGCCGATCACCCGCGAGCGGGTGTGACCGTGACCGCAACGCGGCCCGACCCGCAGGGTTGGACGATCACGCCCTTGCCCTCGCAGAACGACTCGGGCTTGATCGTCGTCCGCGTCTGTGCCAGTGCCGACTGCTCACGTGCAGTGCGTACCCATCGCGCAGAGATGGATCGCGCGCGCCTGGAACTGGCTGTATTCCCTCCCAACGGCGAGGCCGGCCGCTTCAGCGCCGACGAGCTCGACCTAAACGGGCTTGCCGCCGCGATTGTCGCCTCGATCCGCACCTGTCGAGAGCGCCATGGGGTCGAGGAGACCGAGCTCTATCTCGCCTCCCCCTGGACCCTGGCGCTGACTCTCGGCTGGAACTTCGCCAGCAGCGGCGCACTCGTTGTGCATGAGGCAACCGCCGACAAGTCCACCTACCACCCGACTCCACTTCGACTTCCCTGAGGAGCTCAAATTGTCACTAGAGGTCGCTTTTCACACGCTGCAAGAAAAAGTCAACGCTGATCCGGTCCAAGTTGAAGAGGCCCGCGGTCGCCGCGAAATGTTCCAGGCCGCCTTCACCGGAGAGTCTGACGGCGCTGAGTCGGTACCCAGCGGGTCCCTGGCTCGCGGCAGCCAGATAGAACCGATCAACGATGTCGACCTGCTCTGGGTCTACACGCCGGGTTCGCATGCCGACTGGACTCCTGAGGATGCGCTGGAGCACGTCAGGGAGCGGATCAAGGAGCGGCTCGGCTCAGAGGCGGCACTGATCGAGCTCTTCGGAGAGCAGGGCCGGAACATGCGCTGGGTTCGCGAAACGCGCCTACAGAACCACGCCGTCAAGTGCTTCCTCGATGACCCCAAAGACGAGGACGCATTCACGGTCGACATCGTCCCGGCGCTAGCACGCGACCCCCGCGGCTTCTGGATCCCCGAGCAAAGCAGCGCCAGCTGGATCGAGACCGACCCGATGCTCCTGATCGAACGGGTGCTGGAGCGCCACGGTGGCTACGGAGAGGGTCAGTTCGTGCAATTGATCCGGGTGCTGAAGCGCTGGTCGAAGGACAACTCGCGGGTGATCAAGGGACTGACGATCGAGGTGCTCGCCCTCGATCACCTGCCAGACGCCGAGCGCCCCGTCGCATTGGCCCGATTCTTCGAGGGCGCTCTCAACCACATCCGCGAGCCGATCCTCGACCCGGCGGGACTCTGTGGCGAAGTGCAGCCCGACCTCGACCGCGACCGCGCCGAGGATCTTCTGAGAAAGGCGGCCGACCTGTCAGCAAGAGCCGTGGTTGCCGCCCAAAGGGGCAAGATCGAGGACGCCCAGTGCCTGTGGCGCAAGCTCCTGGGTGAGATCTTCCCAGAGCCCCCCGGCGGCTGCGCCAAAGAGAGCAACGGCAGCGGGGTCCAGGTCGGAGCCACCGCTAGCGCCCTCGGCAGCCGCAGGCGCGTACAGCGGGTTGAAGAGGGATAAATGGAGCGCACTCCAATCTCATGGATCGAGGCCGAGCCCGATCGCGTCGAGCTCGAGAAACGCGAAATGGCCGATCGCGCTCCTGAGATGGCGTGGCACGAAGGCGAGGAGCTGCCCAACGGGGGCTTCGAGGGCCTGGCACCCGAGTGGCCATTTGACCGTGACCCGCCGGAGAAGCTCGACAAGCTGACCGAAGGCAAGCGGCTCTCGGTGCAGGTCCGCTTCTTCGAGGGCTACCCGGCCCAACCACCCCGGCTATTCGCGCTCGATCCCGAGCCCTCGGTCGAAGAGCGTCTGCGCGAGGAAGTCCACGTCAACGGCGACGGCTCGATCTGCTTGATCCTCCACCCGAGCGACTGGAGCAGCAGCGAATGCGCGGTCGAGCTCGTGACTAAGGCATCGGGCTGGTTCCTCGAGTACCTCGCGGTAGGGCGCGAGCTGATCGAGACGATGAGCCCAGCCGGGATGTTTGCGAGCACCGAGCTTGACGCCAAGATCGAAGAGCTGTGACCCGCGAGCTGATGCTGATAGCGGCTGAGACCGCCGAGAGGATTGCGGCGAGCGGTGCCAAGTGGGGCCATCTCGGCCTCGCCGTCAATGTTCCCGACGAGATCTACCACGTGGTCAGCTGGTCGGCGAAGGAACAGACACTCACCCCCGCCACCGACGGCTGGAGCGAGCACGCCGCGGGGCGCTCGTTCAAGGGAGGCGACGGCAACGCGCTCTGGTACCGAGGCACCGCCGAGCTGCACGACCGGGGCCGCCATGACTCGATCAGAGGACAGGCGAGCCCCGTCTCTTTCATGCAGGAACAGGTCGAGGGGGACTGGCGGAACTTCAAGCGGGTCTTGCTCGTGATCACCTTCTGCGAGCGCGACGGGCGCACTGAATGGGCCGCCTGGAAGCGCTCCGGCGAGGACTCATTCTGGCCGATCGACATCGAGATCTTCGACCGTGATGCCGATCTGCTGGCGCCGTTGGGAGAGGCCTGGCCCCGTGAGGTCCTCGCCGAGAAGCTCGTCACCGTGGTCGGCGTGGGCAGCATCGGCGGCGCGGCCTGCGAGGCGATGGCGGCATATGGAATCCGCAGGTTCGCCCTCGTCGACGAAGACCGCCTGCTCTCCAAGAACTTTGCTCGCCACCGGTCAACTCGGCGCGATCACGGCAAGTTCAAGGTCGATTCGGTCGCCGAACTCCTGAAAGAGCGTGACTTCTCGATCGAGGTCGAGGCGCTCCGCGCCAACGTCGCTTTCGACGCTGACACGATTCGGCCGCTGCTCGCCGAAAGCGACCTCGTGGCCTGTTTCACCGACGGGCCGGAGAGTCGGAGGGTTGTAAACCATCTCGCCTTCCGGGCGCGCCGGCCGGCTGTGTTTGGCTGTGTCTTGGACTTCGGGAGCTATGGCGAGACGCTCATTTTGCGGCCGGGCTGGACGGGCTGCCTCGAGTGCAACCGAGTTGCGCTGCGCGAAAGCATGGAGCTCGAGCTCGGGCTCGAGTACTCAGAGATTCAGGAGCGACTGGCACCGACCGACGGGCAGCATTTCGGCATGACACGGGCCTTCAGTCACTACGGAGTCGACCCGGGGGTGCTCGGCACGACCGCAGTCGGCGGCGACCTCCATCTAGTCGGCGGGTTCTCGGCAAAGGCGGCGGTGGCGACGCTGCTGCGAGGTGCGGGTCACCGCGAGCAGCGACTACCGGGTAGCCACGCCTTGATCGGCCTGCGCCCTCCGGTGATCGCCGACCCTGAACCCTTTGACCGCGTCGGGCAGGTCGGCGAGGTGGCTTGGCTGCCGACGGCCTCTCCCCGACCGGAGTGCCGTACCTGTGGGGACGGGACATGAGCAATGTGGTTGGGGTCTCAACACGGGTAATGGACGGAATCCGCGATATGGCGCGCGAATCACAAGACGGCCGCGAGACGGGCGGAATCCTGCTTGGCTTCGAGGAGAGGGACGGCAGCTTCTGGGTGACCGAGGCGGGCGGGCCGGGGCCCCTGGCCGAGCGCTCCCCGACCTTCTTCTGCCGAGACCTCGACCACGCCGACGGCATCGCCGAGCGCGCATTCTCGGTCGACGGCTCTCAATGGGTGGGCGACTGGCACACCCACCCCGGCGGCCCCAACGCCCTCAGCCATGTCGACCTGCGCAGCTACCGCGAAGTTCTCGTGAACAGCGACCTCGAACTCTTTCTGGCGATCCTCCTCCGCCCTGGCCTCGACGGCTGGCGACGGCCACGCGCCACCGCTTTCGCGGTCAGCGCCTCCCTGGTTCAGCCGATCCAGATCCTCGACCTCCTGGAGGACGTCTGCTGAATCGCGGAGATCGGCGCTCGCTGGCAAGGAAGCTCACGATCACAGTCGTTCTCAGGGTCAAATGGTGTCGTGATACCCCACGATCCCGCCATCAACCCCTCATCCCCTTGCCGTGAACCGCCCGAGCCGCGTCCCGCCAGGGTCCCAGCCCAACCCGTCGAGCAGCTCGCCCGGGGGGATGCCGAGGGAGCCGGCGAGCTTGACCACGGTGTCCACGCGGGCGACCCGTTCGCCGCGCTCCAACTGGCCGACTGCCGTGCGATGAAGCGAGGCGCGTACCGCTAGCTCTTCCTGGGAGAGCTTGGCCCGCCTGCGGCAGTGCGCCAGGTTGCGGCCGAACTGATCCGCGACCATTAGCTCTCGTCCTGATCCGCGAAACCGCCCCGCCGGACTTCGCCAGGCTTCCAAACGATCCCGGTGAGCAAATCCTCCACCGTGACCCCGACGGCGAACTGCAACTTGACCAGCGTGTCGATGCGCGGCACGCGCAACCCTCGCTCAAGCTGGCTTATCTGGGTTCGGTGCACGGAGGCCCGAAAGCTCACTTCTTCCTGGGATAGTCCCGCCAGCCTGCGGCAACGAGACAGGTTCGCCCCGAATCGAGCGGCGAGGGGATTCATCGGCTCTTGCCTTCAGCGAGCTGGCCGAGCAGGCCGTGCAGGGCCTCATGCTCGGCGACAACCCGGCTGTACTCGTTGCCGCTGTCGATGATCTTTGCGAGGTCGCCCAGGACGGTTCGCAGATCGTTGTCGGGGACGACCACCAGCTCGTCCAGCGCCGCCAAGAGCCGCCCATAGGCGGCGTCCTCCCGGCGCAGGCGAGCGGGTTCTTTGAGCTGATCCGGATACTCCTTCAGCTCTTGCCGGACACCCGCGCGAGCGCTCTTGAAGAGGCCCCGCAAGAAGCCGACCTGATCGGCGGGAAAGTTGAGGGCGACGGCAGAGCCGCGACCCGTAGGGTTCTCGTCAGCCATGAGGAGCTGTTTCTCCTTGTGGTCAGGCCCTCGGTTGGCGTTGACGCGCCGCCGGGGGCCGCTTCTTGGAGCCGGTAGGTCGCTACCGTTCCCGCTGCGACGGGGCGAGTTCCACTTGACCCGTCGCCACGGGGCCGGCGACTCCACTCGCGCGGCCCCACTTATGTTTGAAGCTGGAGCGTAACAGTTTCCCCCAATCTATTGTGAATCCGCGAATCCCCCAAGACCCGCAGGCTCAGCTCGCGCTGGGTGAAGCGATCCGCGCGCTGCGCAAGAAGCAGGACAACAGCCAAGAGAAGCTGGCGAGGGAGGCGGGGATCACGCCAAACATGGTGTCTCTGATCGAGCGCGGCGAAGGCAACCCGTCCTGGGTCACCGTGCGCGGGATTGCCAATGCACTTGGCCTGTCGGTAGCTGAATTGGCGAAAGCGGCCGAGAAGCTCGAAGCGTAGGCGGGGAGCGTTGGTCTAAGAAACCAGCGGAAGAGAGCGCACGCGAATACGCGAGGGCTCGATGACTATGACGCTGCCCGTGACTAGGTCGGCCTCGATTGCCTCAAGATTCGACAGCAGGGTTTCCGCCTGGCGCTCGGGTCGCCGCTGCGTGCCGTGGCGGAACAGAATGATCGACGGCGCGCGCTCGCGGCGGGTTGCAAGGAGCGTGCCGAAATCGGTGTCGGCCGAAACCACCACGCGCTCCTCCCGCTGCGCACGAACGAGAATCTCCTCATCGGCGGCCGCCTGCATGTCGTAGTCGCGGACATGCGCGGCGTCGTGCCCGGCTTCCTCCAGTTGCTTGGCGAGGACCGGCGAGAGCGCGTTGTCGATCAGAAACTTCACCCGGAAACAACGAGCGGCAACTCACGCTCACGCACGGCCTCAGCCGCGTAGTGCATGGCCTCACGAACGTCTTCAGCCTCAAGGTCCGGGTAAGCGCTGACGATCTCGGACTCGCTCATGCCGTCGGCAACCATGCCAACTACGGTCGCCACAGGAATTCGCAGACCGCGTACACATGGGACTCCGCCCATCTGGTCCGGTCGCACCGTAATCCGCGTAAAGGTCATTGATGCAGCCTAGCGCGGCAGCCATTCCCTCCCCCGACCTACCCGCCAAACAGCGCCGCGAGAGCGCTTGTCAAAGGGCGCGCAGCGCCCGGCCCCCGCAGGGGGTTTACAAGCGCGAGCGCGGTGCTTCAATCGCAAGGGTCGGGGGCGCTCAGCGACCGATGCCGAGGCTGCGTTCGATCCCCATCCCCCGCTCCCGTGATTTCGCGAGCTGCTTTTGAAGACCGAGCCTGCGCTGAGCCTGCCGCAAACTCGCCTCGGCGGCCTTGCGCGCCACGCGCTGAGAGGAGTCCTTCGGCTCGCGGCCCAAGGCGCTGCGCGGGTCGGTGACGTCATGGGCCTGGCGGTAGCGCTCGATCCCCCGCACCCCCCGCTCCCAGGCTTCGCGCTTGAGCGGCTCGGCGGGCCTGTCCCCCAGCTCCTTGAGGATGTAAGGGGGTGGTTTGATCGCGACCGCCGTAAGCATCTGCGCCTCTCGCCTAGTCAACAGTTGGGCTGCGATTTCATACTCCTGGCGCGCCGCCGTTCCCGGCGGCTGCATCGCGGCCAGCTTCTCCACGTTTTCGTTTAGCCGCTGGCGAAGCAGCTCCTCGCTTTCGAGCGCGCGAGGCAACTTCTGCCGTCGCTCGCGCCAGCCCAAGGCTTCGACGGCTTCGGTGTGGGTCATGGCGCGCTCGTATTGGCTGCGCCTTGCTTGGACTTCCCCGGCCTGGCGGTTGTAGTCGTGTTCGGCCTGGGCCTCGAAGTTGGCGCTCCTTTGGAGCTTGCGCCGCCTGTCGGCAAGGTCGGTGGCCGGGAGCTTCGCCAACTCGGCGCGTAGCGCCTCGTCGTGAGCGGCGGTCTGGGCGCGGTCGCGCTCGGCGGCTTCGGCAACATGGGCGATGGCATCGCGCTCCGGCCCGGCGGGCGCATACTCGCTGCGCTCGGCCTGGATCTCCGGTGTCGCGTAGAGGTAGGTCTTCTCTCGTGTGCGCGATGTCGCCACGTAGAACTCCTGCTTGTCCATGCTCGGATCGGCCATGACGTAAGCGCGGTCGACGGTGGTGCCCTGGGCGCAGTACGTGGTGACGGCGTAGGCGTGCTGAAGGGCCGGAGCCTCGCCGCCCAAGGTGGTGCGGCTCAGGTAGTCAGGACCGACCTCGACGCGCCGCACCCGGTCGATACCGTCGAGAACTATGCGCCCGCGCTCGGCGTCCACCTGGGCGACCTCCCAGCGCTCGCGGTTGTAGATGCCGGCGGCGCGATCGTTGACGCGGGTGATGACCTGATCGCCGGCAGCGAAGGCAGCGCCGCCTACCTCGATCTCCTCCGTGCCGAGCCTGCCTTCGGACTTGGCCAGCTCGCGGGCGGCGGCGTTCAGGCGCTCGACCTCGACGTTTCGCTTCGCCACCATCAGCGCGTCCTCGCCTTTGGCGTAGGACTGCCACCAGTCCTCGACCATCGCCACGCGGCGCTGCTCGGCGTCGGGGGCGACCGTGACGCGCTCGGCGGATCGGTAGAGAGACAGGGCCTCTCGGCCTTGTCCCTCGCGGATCAGCCTCGCCGCGTCGCGGTCGAGCTCGTGGTTGTGGCGGATGACTTCGTGCAGGTGGACGGGCTCGGTCCTCTCCGCGATCGCGGAGAACAACCCGCCCGCCTCGATCGCCCCAAGCTGCTCGGGGTCTCCGACTAGGACCAGCTTTGCTCCGGCCTCGTCGGCGTGGCCGATCACTCGGGCCAGATGCTCCGAGCCGACCATCCCGGCCTCATCGACCAGAAGGACAGAACGCGAGGAAAGGCCAGCCTCACCGCGGTCGAAATCGCGGAGCAAGCCCGCAACGGTCGTTGCCTCAAGGCCATCACCGCGAAGGACGTTGGCTGCCCGCCAGGTCGGCGCCGCCGCTCGCAACTCGGAGCCTGCTTGTGCCCAGCCTTCGGCCGCGGCGACGGTGGCAAAGCTCTTGCCGGTTCCGGCCTCTCCGACCACCACGACGACGCCCTCGCGCCCGGCGAGGAGGCGGCGGACCATCTCGCGCTGGTCGGGCTTCAGGGTCGGCCGGGCCGCGATCACCCTGGCGGCAACCAACTCCCCAGCCTCGCCGCGTGGCTCTGCCGCCATCCGCTCAGCGACCTCAAGTGCCTGGCGCTCAAGCTCCCAGATGCGCGTCGTGGTGTAGCGGGTTCCTTTGGCGGTCTCGGCCACGGTGACGACCGACTCGGAAGCGAGGAAGGCGTCGGCGGCGCTCTCGACCTCATGGCCGGGCGCGCCGTTGGGAAGCAGGTTGGCAACCGCCTGGATCGCGTCGCGCCGGTCGAAGTGGGAGGCATGGGCGGTCACCTGGCGGTCCAGCGTGTCGAGCGTGAGATGGGAGACCAGCTCGACCTGCTCGCTCATCGTCGCCGCGATGGCCTCCCGGTCCAAGCCGATCTCATCGCCTTTGGAGCGCCAGCGCTGGCGCAGGTCCTCGGGCGCAAGCCCCTTCTCCTTCGCGTTGCGGGTGACGAGCGTCGCCACCTGGCGGGCGCGGGCTGAAGCGTCGGCACCGGCCGCCTCGAGTATTTCCGCGCGCCGGGTCGAGAAGGTCTTCAGCCACTCGTCTGAAAAGCCCTCGATCTCCGCGATGCCGTTTCTGACCGGCTGCCACTCGACGCCAAGGCGGCGGGTCAGTTCATGGCGTAGGTGGGCCTCGTAGATGTATCCGGCCGTCTTGGCGTGGTCGTAGATCGCCGGGTGGTAGAGGCGGGTCCACTTGCCGTCTGGGCCTTGGGTCGCGTTGGCGATGAGGACGTGGGTGTGCAGCTGCGGATCGCCGTTTCGTGACGAGCGGTGAAGGTAGCCAGCGGCGAGGTAGCCGCTGCCCTGGAGGAACACCCTCTCGCCCGCGCTGTCGGTGCCTCGCCTCGTCCAGCAAGCCTCCCGCTGCATGTAGCCGAGCGCGACTTCAACCGAGCGCTGGTGGGCGGCCTTGACCTCGGCGGCGGCCTCCTCGCCACCGAGCGCCCAGGTCAGGGAGACCGACTTGGGAGCCGAGAAAGTGAGATCGAAGCCGGGGACCGCGCCGTTACCGGCGACGGCTCGAAGCCCAAGCGGCTCGCCCGTTGCCGGGTTCGTCCCGGTCAGCATCGCCACAAGCTGGTCCGGCTCGATCTCGCCCGCCAGCCCTAGCTCGGCGGCGGCATCACCCAGCCATTGCCCGGCCTCCTCGCCCTCGCCGGAGTAGTAGTCCTCTTGGCCTTCGGCGACCTTCTCCAGGTAGTAGCTCTCCTGGCCTTTTCCGAGCTTTCCAATGCTGAGCATCGGAAGCTATGTCCAAATCGCGGCGCGAATGCGCCGCTTTTCTTTGTTAAGAAATCGCACCACCCTCGTACTCCAGGTGGGGCGGCCCGGTGCGTCACCGATTGGTCTCCGCCTCATACCCCTAGGTCAATCGAGAGGGCGCGCCTGATCCACTTCTTCGCGCCGCGCGCGTTGCGGCTCGGGCCGCGGCAGTATCCGTTCGCCTCCGGCGTACGGATACTGCGTGAGGGTGGTGGCGGTGAGGCTGTAGGGCTCTAGGTGGAGGGGGTCTCTGGCTGGCTAGGGGTGGCTCTGATGGTGCTGGATGAGTGGCTGTCTGGTGTGGCTATGGGCGGCTGGATGGAAGATGAATGTCTGGGTCTGTGGGGCTATCTGGTGGCTCTGACTGATGCCCTGAAATCCAATTTGGTGGCGCATTCGCCCGCCCTGGCTGGAGTACGAGGTATGAGCCAAGGCAGCGATGCAACGGCAGCCAGCAATGGACAAGAGGGGCGTGAGCGAAATCCGTGGATCAAATCCCGGCCCCGACTTGACCTACTGGGCATGAGGAACTTTCCGACCCGATCCCGCCAACTCGCGCGGGCGCTGGCGGCTCTCGCCGGACGTGGAGCCCGACGGATGCGCCGCTCACTTTTGACATATCGGTCGAGACCAATGCCTCGGACCCATCCACAAGGACTGCGCTGTGCCTGATCGCCCTTCTCCCCCTCGCCTTGGCCTGACTGT
Organism: uncultured Solirubrobacterales bacterium; assembly: GCA_963840565.1. Lineage (GTDB taxonomy): Bacteria > Actinomycetota > Thermoleophilia > Solirubrobacterales > 70-9 > VRUE01. The sequence goes on along the minus strand of CAWIZH010000004.1, from coordinate 313,451 downwards.
GGAGGAGGCCGCGAAGGCGGTCGGTATGAGCGAGTCGTCGTTCAAGCGGCACGTCCAGCCGGAGCTTCGAATCGTTCGTCGCGGAAGTCTGCGGATCATCCCGGTGCCAGAGATCGAAAAATGGTTGGAAGGCAACGCCACACTGGCCGCGACGACTAAGCCAACATCTAGAATGGCGGCACTAACAAAGCGCCCCCGCGCCGTTGGAGCGGCCGGGGGCATGGCCCAAGGAGGTACGACTCCATGAGCAACGCGAAGCGTAGTGCGGCCCTGCAAGGGATCGAAGTCCGAACAGACGTAAAGGGTCGGAAGCGGTATAGGGGCACGGCGCGCGACAAGATCGCCGACAGGCACCTACGGGGGCCGTGGACTACATCGCTGGCCCAGGCGCGGTCTTGGCGAGTGGATGCGCAGGCCCGTATTCAGGCCGGCACGCTCTCAGCCGCAGCCGGACCGACCGTTGCCGATGCGTCGGCGGAGTTCATCGCCAGCATGAAGTCGGGCGCGTTCCGCCAGAAGGGCGGGCACATTTACAAGCCCGGCACCGCGAGGGGCTACGAGCGTGACCTCAACAAGCACGCGATCCCAGAGTTGGGATCGAAGCGACTCAGCCGCCTACAGCGCCCTGAGCTTCAAAGGTGGGCTGACGGGCTTTCCGCCCAAGAACGGGCGCCGTCCACGGTCAGGAACATCGTCGCTGCGCTGCGAGCGTTGATCGCGTTTGGAGAAGTGCGCGGCTGGGTGCATATCAATCCGTGCAACGGGCTTCGGCTCCCAACCGGGGAGAACGCCCGCGACCGGATCGCTGCTCCATCCGAAGCGGCGACCCTGATCGCTGCGATGCAGCCAAAGGATCGGGCCACGCTCGGGTTCGCCGTCTACGCCGGTCTGCGGCTCGGCGAGCTGCTTGCGCTCGATGTTGCCGCCGTGGATGTCGAGGGCGGCTGGATTCACGTTCACCGGAGCTGGGACAGGGAGGGAAAGCAGTTCGTTGCAACCAAGTCCCGCAAGCCGCGCAAGGTGCCGATTATCGACAAGCTCGGTGTGCTCCTGGCTGACCATTCCGTCCTGCTCAACCATCGCAGCGCCGGGCTGATCTTCCCGAGCGCTAATAACCCGGAGTGGCCGACCGACCCCGGCATCCTGCGCCGCCGCACCTACAAGCGCTGGAAGGACGCGGGACTCCAGCCGCTCGGATTCCATGAGGGCAGGCACACCTTCGCCAGCATCGGGATCGCCGCCGGGCTGAATGCCAAGACCCTGAGCACCTACCTAGGACACGCCACGATCACGATCACCCTCGACCGCTACGGCCATCTAATGCCGGGAAGCGAGGTCGAAGCGCGGACCATGCTCGACGCCTACCTGGCAGAGTCCGAGCACAGAGCGAAACGCTCAGGTTCTCAATAGCCACGCGCGTCAAGCTACGACGCGCGACCGTCAATGCCCGACCGATTCTCGGCCAATTTGCCTCGATTCGAGGCCAAACGGTGTCCGACTTCTTGAGGTATTGTGGCAATCTGCCTAAACTCATCGGTTGGAAAGCTATGCCGCAGAACACCGCATCCGAGTTCATTGAGGACCAGATTTCTTCCGGGGGATTGCGGCTGCGCTCGCAGGAGCGCTATGCCGACCTCAACTTCGCCCACTCTCTGACCTTGCCCGTGGAGCTTCGCCCTGAAGATCCTTCGGTGCTACTTCAACAGGCTAATGCCGAGGTACGCCAAGGCATCGACAAGCTAATCCGCGGGGCCTACCACGGCGCCATTGCATTGCTGTTTATAGCGATCTTGATCGGCACCGTTGGGAATAGACCGCTAGTGGCCTTTTCGGTTGGTTTTTTGGCTCTCGGGTTCTGTGGTTTTGGCAACTATGCGGCTGATCGACTCGGCCATGCTGCCTGGATTCCTTTGTCAATAGCAAGCCGTCTAACCATAGGGTCTTCTTTCCTATCGGCCACTGCGCTTCTAGTCGCGCTATTCAACTAGGCTATTCATTCAGGTAAATGCACTGCGGTGGCCGCGGTGCGTGGTCTGTGTGGTTGAAAATGGATGTCTTGGTGCGCGAGGCGACAACCGTGGGGGGCATTGCCAACCTGATCGGAGCGGCGGCAATCGTCCGCTTCCTTCCAGGCGCGACCGTGCTTGACAAACTGCTGGCGGTGCTGCTGGTGCTGTCGACCAGGGGATTTAAGAAGCCCAACCCGCTGTTTGAAACGCTGGTTAAGCAGGTGGTGGACCGGCTACTTACGTCGCTTGCTGACCAGCGGGGAAACCTCGTTGCAGCCGCGTTCGTCTTTGTCGCGTACAACGCGGTGTGCATACTCTTGGTAGAAGCAGGAGCCCACGGATGAGCGATGACCAAAAATATGTGTGGCACCACGAGCTTCATGAAAAGTGGGGCGGCGAGCGTCTCTACTTTTGGCGACTCGCCTTCTTCCCGACGTATGACCGGAAAGCAATCACCTGCGCGATTCGCAAGGTAATGCGAGGAGATGGCGAGGGTGACGGCGAGGCAGTTACCTCGTATGCGGTCTACGAGACGCTTGGCCTCTACGACCTAGTTCTTAGGGTTTGGCTACCCGTGTCGCGCAGTTTCCATGATTTTCAAGACGAACTCTGGCAGGAGCTAAGGACCCATCAGCTCCAAGTGATTGACATCTTCACCGTCGGCGACGTAGCTAGACACTGGCCGTGGGCGAAGGGGCCAGCAGGAGCGATGCTGCGTCCCGATGAGGCCATGAAAGGCGAGCCGATGACCGTTGAGGAGCTGACGCGCGGTAACGAAGCTGCCAAGGGACTCAATCCTGTGGTGGCACAGGATTATGTCAAACGGCGCATTCTCGCACCTTGTCCAAGGCACGATGGGATCAAGTTCATCATCGTGGTGACGGCAACGGCGCAGCTAACGACTATGGCGGCTCGGGATGCACTGCGTGATGGACTACTCAACATCCTCGCCAAGGCGTCTCCCCAAGTAGCAGGCTCCCTGTACGAAGGATCGGGATTCGGACAGTTTCTAATTTTGGGCGGAGTTGATCACGACGGGTTTGGCTACATAACCACCGATGTGATTGAACCGATTATCGCTTCAGAACTAGGCGCACACCATGGTGCCCGACCTTATACCTACGTATGCACAGGTACGAGCAATCCGTTTGAATTTGAGGATGTGATGCCGATTCCCGAGGCAGCAGCCCGACGCTCACCCTCGGTGGAGGCGCTGCTCAAGGAACCAGAGAGCCTGACGCTTGAGGTGAAGGCCTCTGCGTTCGTTAACGTGGACCGATGGCTCAACGGAGACAAGGTGCTTGAAACTGACGACAAGATCTTTGAAAAGGGTGTTGCAAAGGCGGTGATTGGCATGCTGAATGCTGAAGGCGGAGAGGTGGTGGTCGGCGCGATCGAGAGACGCAAGTACCCGGATGCCGACCTCTCAAATCTACCGAGCATAGGCGACTACGCATGTGTCGGGCTTGATCTTGAGTATGGCTTGGTAGCGCCAGATTGGGATACGTACGCCCTACGCTTGGCCGATAAGCTTAATTCGGCAATCGAGCCGCCACCAACTGGCCTAATCTCCATAGTCAGAGGCCGCGTCAATGACAAAGACCTCGCAGTCCTCAGGGTCGGAGCAACTAGCGGATCTTGGTTCTACCTGAAAACTGATCCCCGACTCTACGTGCGAACCGGCAACGCAACCCACGTGGTGTCTGGCCCCACGGCAGACTTCTACCGTGCAGCCAAAGCACGGCTCAGAGCCTGATTCGCCTTTCATGGCAGGGAGTTGAGATCATGCGCCGTGGGGACAGCCGTGGGGACGGCATGGGGACAAAACTGACCCCCTATGACCCCCAGTGACCCCGCAAACCCTGCCTAGAAGCCAAGTGCGAACTTGGCGTCCTCGGTCATCATCTCTGGTGACCAAGGGGGGTCGAAGACCATCTTTGGATGTACGGCTGAGACTCCTGGGAGGTCGCCTACGAACTCCTTCATCTGCTCGGAGACCTGGGGGCCGATCGGGCAGGCTGGGGTCGTGAGGGTGAAGGTGACGAAGACCTCCTCCTTCTCGATCTCTACGTCGTAGACGAGGCCGAGGGAGACGAAGTCGAGCCCCAGCTCGGGATCGATGACCTCCTCGAGCGCCTCGATTACGTCGTCTTCTGTGAGAACCACGGTGTCGTTGTCGGGCATCGCCCCCATGGTACCCGGCCGCTGCGGTGCGCCGGGCGCCAGCGGCTCGGAGGGAGGCTCCCCGGCCTCCGGCGCCAGCTCCAGCTGCCACCAACCGACGTCGCGCCAGGCACCCGCCTTCCAGCCGATGCGACGGTAGACGCCGACCGGAACGAACCCAAGCCGCTCATGAAGCTGGACGCTGGCCTCGTTCGGCAAGGTGATGCCGGCGCAAGCCACGCGGTAACGCTGGCGGCGGAGACGCTCGAAGAGAGCCTCGTAGAGGCTTCGCCCGATCCCCTTGCGATGTTGGGTGTCGAGGACGTAGACCGAGACGTCCGCCGCCCAGCGATAGGCGGGCCGCTCCCGGTGCGGGCAGGCGTATGCGTAGGCGAGCACCTCGCCACCGCGCTCGGCGACGAGCCAGGGGTGCGTCGTCGTGACCCGCTCGATTCGGGCAGCAACTTCCTCCGCGCTCGGTGCGTGCTCCTCGAAGGAGGTGGCACTGGCCTCGACGTAAGGGGCGTAGATTGCCGCGCAGGCGGCGGCGTCTCGCTGGGGATCGACGGCCCGAATTGCGACTGGGTTCATCGCGGGCAATCTAAACCGCCCACGCCGCACGATTTCAATTCCCGCCAATAGGCTGCCGGTCGATGAGCGAGCAAGGCGACATCGTGCGGCGGTCGATCGGGATCGCCTTCTCCGACGGCGGGCTGCTGGCGCTGAGCGCCGTGCGGCCTGAAGCGGCTGGAGGCCACGGCGAGGAGGTCGTCGCCGCCGTGCTCTGCGGGCCTGACGGGGCGCCGGCCGAGGTTGCCGAGACGCTGCTCTCGACCGAGTACGGCCCCGATGGCGTGCAGCGGCGGGCGACGCTGGAGCTCTGGCTCGACGGCGACCAGGGCCAGCCGCTGCGCGGCGCCGGGGCGCTGATCAGCGCCAGCTCGGTGCAGCATCCCGGGCTGCGGGCTGAGATCGCCTTCTTCCGCTGGTCACTCGAGGGCCGCGAGGGGCTCGGCCACTACGAGGTCGTGCGCGCCGATGGCTGAGGCCAAGATCGAGGCGATCGTCTGCGACTTCGGCGGCGTGCTGACCACGCCGCTGGTCGAATCCTTCATGGCCTTCCAGGACCAGACCGGGATCACCACCGAAACGCTCGGCAAGGCGATGCAGGCGGCGAGCGATGCGGGCGGCGACAACCCGCTCTACGAAATGGAGCGAGGCGAGATCACCGAGGTCGCCTTCCTCGAAACGCTCACCGACCACCTCGAGCCGCTGCTCGGCCACCGGCCCGAGATGCACCGCTTCAAAGAGATCTACTTCGAGGCGCTGGAACCGAATCCCGAGATGATCGACCTGATGCGGGCGCTCAAGGACGAGGGCTACCGGATGGCGATGCTGACCAACAACGTGCAGCGAGTGGGAGCCGCTCTGGCGGGCGATGCTGCCGGTCGACGAGATCTTCGAGACCGTGGTCGACTCCGGCTTCGTCGGCTGCCGCAAGCCCGAATCGCGGATCTACGAACTGACCCTGGAGCGGATCTCCCAACCCGCCGAGGCCTGCCTCTTCATCGACGACGTCCTGGTCAACATCGAAGGCGCCCGCAAGGCGGGCTTGCACGCCGTCCACTTCCAGGACAACGAGCAGGCGATCCCGGAGATCCGCGCCGCGCTGGCTTGAAGGTCCCCGCAAACGCTCCAATCGAGCGAATGTTTTAAGCTGCATAGCAGGAGAGCAGAGGCTGCGGGGTCGTGGCGCGCGCCTGACAAGCGTGTGGTCGGTCTAATCAGCCGACAGGGGTTCGAGTCCCCCGCTCTCCGTCAGGCATTGACTCGCCAGGGCGGGGTAGTTGAAGCGCGTAGCTTCCTGATATTCTCAAGAAGCTTGTCAGGCGCTTGTGGGTGATTCCCACCTCTGCAAACTAGACCCGCTCAGGCGGGTCTCTTTGTGTCCACACCGGGCCATTCAACGCCTAAGCGCACTACAAAAGCCAGCGTCGCAGAAAGTCGATCTGGTCGGCAATTAGGGCCTCGTGCGCGGGACCGTCGTAGATGTCGAAGTGGTCGACGCCGGGATAGGTGCGTAGCTCACCTTTGGGTGCGCGCTTCGCCGCGGCAATAGCCGGGCCCGGCTTGGCAACGCGATCCGCCTCGCCGACGCAGACGAGCCAGGGACAGTGCAACTTTGCAGCGTGCTTGGCGGGACGGTAGGGCGCGCCAAGTAGCCAGCGGGAGGACACGCGGTTGCGCCAGCGCGAGTCCTCGCCGATGGCGACAACCCGACGCCAGCCCTCCTCCCCACCGGGCGCATTGATCAGCGCCGGCTCGTCCGGCTGGCCCACCGCGGGCAAATGCGCCCCACGAGCGGCGGCCGCGAGCATCCGGGCTGTGACCAGAGGCGAGGAGCGGTGCGCCTGGCGCACGATGTCGAGAAAGGGAACCTGGCTGATCGCCGCCGCGATATCCGGGTCCCGCGCCGCGGCTGCAAGGGCGTTGCCCCCGCCCATCGAGGAGCCGAACGTCGCGACCCTCGCGGGATCGATCTCCGGCAACGAACGAGCGAAGGCGATCGCGGAGCGCCAATCTTCGAGCTGCCGCGCCGGATCGAAAAGATCGGGCTCTCCGCCGCTGTCGCCGAACCCGCGGTGGTCAAACACAAGCGCGGCGAACCCCGCGGCCGCGAAGTGCTCGGCAAATGCTCCCAGCCGGTCTCGCCGCGTCCCCGACAGGCCGTGAGCCATGACAACGATCGGCACTTCCGCCTCCTGGCCGGCGACGGGATAGGACCACGCCGCACACGAGTCAGCGTCCGAGGGGAAGACAACGTCCTTGCGATCCATCCCCCTAATAACGGGAGCCGGCAGCGGAACGTGAGATCGACTTGGCGAGAACTAGCTGGGACTAGTTATCGGAGCCGGCGCGGTCCCAGATGTAGAGCTCTACGGCCTCGAGGGCCAGCTCCATCTGGCGGGCCGGGGAGAGGAGGCCGAGGACGAGCTCGAGGGCGTCCTCCTCGGTGACTCCGGCGTCGACCGCCTCCTCGCCGCGGAAGCCGGCGGCCAGCTTCATCGCCTCGCGGCGGTTCTCGCCGAGGGAGCCGAAGGCGCCCATCAGGAAATCGCGGTTGGGGACCGGGTGGCCGACCTCGAGTGAGCCGTGCCAGGCAGCGAGCATCGAGAGGTCGTGCTCGTCGAGCTCGGAGAGCGCCTTGGCGTAGTGGGTCTCGAGCTCCTGGTCGGGAATCTCGTCGACCCAGGAGCGCACCGCCTCGCCGAGCAGTTGGCGACGGGCCTCGCGGCCGATCGAGTCCGAGATCGCGCGGATCGCGTCAGCGGGGTCTACGAAGCAGAGAGCCATCTGCCGTGCAATTTAGAGGGGGCGGTAGACGCCAAAACTGGGGCGCGATGCCGCAGTTTGCGGCCGGAACGCGCCGGGGCCGGACATAGGCTGGAGGTGTGCCTCTGAAGCTGATCCACGGACCTCCGAACTCGGGCCGCGCGGGCCGGATCAGGCGTGGGCTGATCGCCGTGCTCGACCGCGATCCGGTCCTCGTCGTCCCCACCCTCGACGACGTCTACGCCTTCGAGCGCGAGCTTTGCGCGGGCGGCGCGGTCCTCGGCGCTGACGTGATGACCTTCGGCGGCCTCTTCGGGACGGTGGCCACCGCGGGCGGCGCGCCCCCGGGTGCCGTCCTCACCCCGGCGCAGCGCCTTGGCGCGGTCGCGGCGGCGGTGGTCGCGGCGCGGGCGCAGATGGGCCCGCTGCGCGGCTCGATTCGCCACCCAGGCTTCCCGCTGGCGCTCGAGCGTCTGCTCGACGAGCTCCAGGGCGCGGGGCTGGAGCCGGCGGACGTCGAAGCGGCGGCCGGGACCCTCGAGGGCTCCGCCTACCTCGGCGACATCGCAACCCTGTTCAGCGGCTACGCGAAGGTGCGCGATGGGCTCGGCACCGTCGACACCCACGGCATCGCGCGGGAGGCGATCGCACTGCTGGAGACCGGGACCCGGTTCTGGCGGCGGCCGGTCTTCCTCTATGGCCTCGACGACCTGACGCGCAACCAGCTAGACCTGATCCGCGCGCTCGCCTCGGTCACCGAGGTGACCATGGCGCTTCCCTTTGAGCGGGGCCATACGGCGCTCGAGAGCCGCAACGCCCCGCTGCTCGCCCCGCTCGAGGAGATCGGGATCGACTCGACCGAAGAGACTCAGGCCGACCCCGCCAACACCGACTCGCCGCTCCTCTTCGGGCTCGAGCGCGGCTTCGGCGCGACCGTGCCCCCAACGCAGATGCCCCTCGACGAGAGCCTCGTCTTCCTGCGCTCCGCCGGCGAGCGCGGCGAGGCCGAGGCGATCGCGGTCGAGGTGGCGCGCCTGCTCGCCGCAGGAACCGATCCCGAGCAGATCGCGATCGTCGTCCGCGACCCGGCGCGCCGCGGCCCGCTGATCGCCGCGGTCCTCGAGTCCTACGGGATCGCGATCGCGCTCGAGGCCGAGATCCCGGTCGCGACCACCTCGGTGGGAGGCGCGCTGACGGCGCTACTGGAGGCGATGCTGGGAACGGGCCGGGCAGCGGACCTGCTGCGCTATCTGCGCGGCCCCTCTGGCACCTCGCCGGGGCGGGTCGACTGGTTCGAGCGCAAGCTCCGCCGCAATCGCGTCCAGACCGCGGCGGAAGCGCTGCAGCTCTGGGAGGAGGAGCACGGAGAGCCGCCGGCCGACGTCGCCCGGATCCGCGCGGCGGCGGGGCGTCCCACCGACCTGACCACGGCGGTCGCCGAGCTGGCGGCTGCGATGGGCGCGCGCGTCGGCGTGGAGCTGGAGGCGCGCGCGGCGGCGGCGATCGCGACCGCGATGGCCGAGCGCGCCGAGCTCGACGGCCTGGCGCCGCTGCCCGAATCGATCGCCCAGGCGGTGGCCGGCATCGCCGTGCGTGTGTGGAGCGGGCCGGTCGAGGACCGGATCAGGATCACCGACCCACGCCGGGTGCGGGCGGCGCGCTTCGACAACGTCTTCGTCGCCTCGCTGCAGGACGGGGAGTTCCCGCGCGGCGCCGGACACTCCGACCCGTTCCTCTCCGAGCACCAGCGCGACTCGCTGGGCCTGCAGCCGCGCCACGCCGACGAGGCCGAGGAGCGCTACCTCTTCCACGCCTGCCTGGCGCTGCCGAAACGGCGCCTCTTCCTCTCCTACCGCGACAGCGACGAGAACGGTGCCGCCGAGGCTCCCTCCCCCTTCCTCAGCGACGTCAGGCAGCTGCTGGAGCCGAGCGAGGACGAGGTGCGCGGCCGCAGCCTCGCCGAGGTCGTCCACCGCCTCGGCGAGGCACCCTCGGAGACCGAGCTGGCGCGGACGATCGCCGCCCGCGGCCCAAGCGCAGACCCCGACCGGCTGCTCGGTGCTGCCGGTGCTGACGGCCCGACCGCCGAGCGGATCAAAGCGCGCCTGACGACTGCCCTCGGCACGGAGGCCGCGACGCGGGCGCCGGGACCGATCGCCAACCCGTCCGTGATCGCAGCGCTTAGCGACGTCCACGCCTACGGCGGCACCACCCTGGAGGGCTTCGACGTCTGCTCCTACCGCTGGTTCGTCTCGCACGAGCTTTCGCCCCAGCCGCTCGATCCCCCGCCCGACCCGCTAGTCCAGGGCGGCATCATGCACGCCGCCCTCTACGACCTCTACAAGGAGCGGCCCGAGGGCGACGCCCTCCCCCGACCCGGCTCGCTGGGCAGCTGGATCGCCCGCGGCCACGAACTGGTCGACGAGATCGCGGCGGACAAGGAGCTCGGCGAGCACCCGGCCGAGCGGGCGATGCTTGCCCGGATCAAGGGGCTGCTCACCCGCTTCCTCGCCGAGGAGTCGCGCCGTGAGACAGGGGGCTTCGAGCCGTGGCTGCTGGAGGCGGGATTCTCCGAGTCCGAGCAAGTCGAGCGGCCGGTCCTCGAGCTCGACGGCTGGCGCCTGCACGGGGCGATCGACCGCGTCGACCGGGCGCCCGACGGTCGCGTCCTCGTCCTCGACTACAAGCTCTCGAGCAAGGTCTCCGCCCGGGAAAAGCTCGAGGAGGAGGCGAAGCTGCAGCTGCAGCTCTACCTGATCGCCGTCGCCGAGCTCTGGGGGACCGAGATCGTCGGCGGCCTCTACCACCCGCTGCGCGCCACCTCGGAGCGTAGGCCGAGAGGGCTCGTGCTCGAGGACGCCGCGGCCGCGCTCGACGGCTACCGCCTCTCCAAGACCGACAAGGTCAGCGCGGAGGAGTTCGAGGAGCTGCTCGCCGACGCCCGGCGCCGGGCCGGCGCGATCGTCACGCGGATGCGAAGCGGGCAGATCGACCGCGATCCCGGCCCCCGCCCGGGCCTGCGCGATCACGGCGTCTGCCCGCCGTTCTGTGACTTCGCGCCGATCTGCCGCCGCGACCGCGCCCCGGTCGAACCGCTGATCGACGAAGCGGACGAGGAGCGATGAGCGAGCGACGGCCGACCGAGGAGCAGCGAGCGGCGATCGAGGCGACGGCCGCCGAGGTCCTGGTCGAGGCGGGTGCCGGAACCGGCAAGACCGGGGTGATGGTCGATCGCTACTGCCGGCTGGTCTGCGAGCAGGGCGTCTCTCCCGGCGCAGTCCTCGCCTTCACCTTCACCGACAAGGCCGCGGCGGAGCTGCGCCAGCGGATCCGCGCCGAGATCGAGAGGCGGGCCGAGGCGGGGTCGGAGCGGGCCCGGGAGCTGTTGCCGACGCTCGGCAGCGCCTGGGTGATGACGATCCACGGCTTCTGTAACCGACTGCTCTCCGCCCATCCGGTCGCGGTCGGCATCGATCCGAGGTTCCGCGTGCTGGACGCCCCGGAGATGGAGCGGGCCGCGGTCGAGGCCTTCGACGAGGCGCTCGAAGCCTTCCTGGCGGGAGGCGACCGTGAGCGCGAAGACACCGTCGCCGCTTTCGACATCGGCGGCCTGCGCGGGATCGTGCTCGGCGTGCACGCCGAGCTGCGCAGCCGCGGTGAAGCCGAGCCGCAGCTTCCCGAGCCGCCTGATCCCGACGTGGAGGGAGCGCTGCGGCACGCCACGGCGGTCGCGGCGGAGACGATCGGCGAGCTGAAACAGGGCAGCGCCAACCTCGAGCTGGTCGAGCGGGCGCTGGCCCTGCTCGATGAGACGGAGGGCTCCCCCAACCTCGATCAGATGGCGTCGCTGCGAACAACAAGCAAGGCGAAGCCGCTGGCCGCCTACAAGGATGCGATCGACGCGGCTCTGAGCCGCGTCGCCGAGGCCGGCGAGGGCGGTCGCGCCTACCGGCACGTCGCCGAGCTGCTGCGGCTGTTCTCCGAGCGCTTCGGCGTCGCTAAGCAGAGGCGCGCTGGGATCGACTTCGAGGACCTGCAGTTGCTGGCGGCGCGACTGCTCGAACAATCCGAAATCGGGGCCAACTACCGGACCCGCTTCAGCCACCTGCTCGTCGATGAGTTCCAGGACACCAACCGCCTGCAGCTGAGCCTGATCGAGTCGCTGCGCGGGCCGGGGACCCAGCTGATGGTCGTCGGCGACGAGCTGCAGTCGATCTACGGCTTCAGGCACGCCGACCTTGATGTCTTCCGCGAGCGGCGGCGTGTGATCGAGGCAAGCGCCGCCGGCGAGGTACTCCCCCTCAGCGGCAACTTCCGCTCCCGCCCCGAGGTGATCGCCGCCGTCAACGCGATCGGCGAGCAGCTGCTGGACGGCTACACGCTGCTGCGGGTCGGCGCCGTGCCCAGCGGCCCGCGACCGGCCGGAGATGGGCCGGCGGTGGAGATGTTGCTCACCGGTCGCGAGGGCTGGGATGACGACGGGATCGAGCTCGACCCGGCAACAGACGCCCGCACGCCCGCCAACCAACTGGCCGAGGCCCGTTTCCTCGCCGCACGGCTGCGCGAGCTGGCCGACCAGGGCGTCGAGCGCGGAGCGATGGTCGTGCTGCTGCGGGCCTTCACCCGTCTCGACGCCCACGAGGACTCGCTGGAGAGGGCCGGACTTCGGCCTTACGTCGTCGGCGGTCGCGGCTACTGGTCCCAGCAGCAGGTCGCCGACGTCTGCGCGCTGCTGGCGACGATCGCCAACCCGCTCGACGACCAGGCGCTACTGGGGACGCTCGCCTCGCCCGCCTGCGGAGTCACGCCCGACACGCTCTGGCTGCTGCGCGCCGCGGCGGGCAGGGGCCGCCACATCTGGCCGACGGTCGAGCAGGCGGCGGGCCTGGGCGAGGACGAGCGCACCGACCGCGAGCAACTCGCGCAGATCCCCGCGGCGGAGCTCTCGCTGCTGCGCACGTTCGCCGAGACGATCGCCGAACTGCGCCGTCGCGCCACCTCGCTCTCGCTCGCCGGCCTGATCGACGCCGCAGTGACCGCGACCGGCTACGACCTCGCCGTGCTGATGCGCCGCGCCGGCGAGAGCCGCTTCGCCAACGTGCGCAAGCTGATGCGGCTCGCCGCCGAGTTCGAGGCGGCAGAGGGCCGCGACCTACGCGGCCTGCTCGACTTCCTCGCCGCGCGCGCCGACGCCGATGCCAACGCACAGGCGGCGACCGCGGTCGAGGGTCACGACGGGGTGCGGATCATGACCATCCACAGCGCCAAGGGACTCGAGTTCGACGTGGTCGCAATTCCCCACCTCTCGCGCGGCCTGCTCCCCGCCGCGCGCGGGCCGCTGCTCAGCCTCGGCCACGAGCCGGAGGCGCCGCGGGTAGGGATGCAGCTGCGCCGGCTCGGCGCCCGCGGAATCGACCTCTACGCGCAGCGCGAGCTCAGCGAGGACGCCCAGCGGCGCCAGGCGGAGGAGGAGCTCCGCCTCTTCCACGTCGGCGCGACGCGAGCGCGCGAGAGGCTGCTGCTGAGTGGCGTGATCAGCCCCTCACCTCCCTCGCGGGAAAGCCACGGGAAGGCCGTGATCGAGCGGATCGTCGCCGGGCTCGAGATCGACCGCGAGCGCGACTCGACCGTCGTCATCCCGGCCCCCGAGCCGAGGCCAGGGCTGGAGGCGACGTTCGAGCACGCCGAGATCGCGGTCCGCGTGAACCTCGCCTCGCTCGAGCGGGCGGCGAGCCTGACCACCGTGCGCAAGGAGCCGGACCAGGCCCCAAGCGACGGCGAGGGGCCCGCGCCTCTGGTTACCTGGAGACCCCCCAGGGCAACGAGGCGACCGCTCTCCTACACCGCGATCTCGACCCATGGCGAGGGGCCCGAGCAACGGCTGGTCAACAGCGACCGCGCCCTCCGCGAAGAGGGCGACGACGAGCACGCCGGGGCCGACGGTGGCGCGGTGCGAGGCAGGGCAGTCCACTCGCTGCTCGAGTGGAGCCAGGCCAACGAGTGGCGAGCGCCGAGCCCAGAGCTGATCCGCCGGATAGCGATGTCAGCGGAGGTCGGCGCCGGCTCCGGCCTGGCCGAGGAAGCGCTGCTTGCCCCCTTCCGGGCCTGGCTCGAGTCCAGCTTCTTCGCCGAACGAGTACGGGACACGAGCAGCCGCGCCGAGGTCCCGTTGCTGATCGAAGTCGCCGACACCGTCCTGCGCGGCTCGATCGACCTGCTGGTCGAGGAAGACGGAGCGCCGCCGCTGATCGTCGACTACAAGACCGACAAGGTGGACGAAACTGAGACCGCCGAGCTCGCAGCTCGCTACGAGATCCAGCAGACCATCTACGCCCTCGCTGTCGCCGAGGCGCGCGACGTCAAGGAGGTCGAGCTCGCCTATGTCTTCCTCGAGAAAGCCGACAAGCCGGTAGTCGCCCTATGGGGGCCGAACGAGCTCGCTGCCGGCCGGCAAAGGCTGGAAGCAGAGATCGCCCGGGTCAGCAGAAGCTGATTGCGACTAGCTTTCGGCTCGGAAAGTAATACCGTCGAGCGAGACTGTGACGTCCGGCTTTATGAGCACCCGACCGTCGACCGGAGTGCTTTCGATGACCGCATTCGATCCGGCGACGAGGAGCTGCACGTACCCCTCTTCATCGCCTTCGGAGTCAACGTCGCATACCCCGCCGGCCGCCCGGCAGAGGGCGTTGAAGAAGAGGACCGCACCGCTGGCCGGCCTGAACCCCACGGGCAGGATGAAGATCGTGGCCCCCGTCCCGCCGGTTTCGACCACACCCGTGAGGTGAACGATTCCGTCGTGGTCCTTGTAAAAGCCGACATCGGGATATTTGACCGATGGTTCGTCTGGCGCGTTGGTGGCGCCATTGAGGAATTCCGGCTGACCGGGCGTCCCCACGAAGCGGGTCGCTTCGAGCGGAGCGAGCGCGTTGGCCGTATTCGCGACGCTGGCGGTGTTCGCCGATTTAGCTGCATCGGCAGATTTGGCGACATCGGCCGTGTTGGCGGCGTTCGCCGTCGGAACCGTCCCCAGCTTGGCAAGGTCGATGTCATCGCCGGTCAGCGAGTGGTCCGCAACCTTGGCGCCGGTGACAGCGTTCTGCTTAATCTTCGCCGTGGTAATGGCGTTGGCCTTGATCTGCTTGGTGCCGACGCTGTTCCTCGGCAGCTGCGTTGCCGCGTAGCCGGTGCCGGCCATCGCGACGACGAGGGCGACGATTGCGACGACCATGGCCGGCGAGGGCCGACGAGCCAGAAGCCCCTTCATCCGTTCCTCCAGTTAGGAAATTTGCGCAAACCGGCGAGCAGCCTACGTCACGCCGCACCCGGATCGGCGGAAGTTGCGAGCTTGGTTGCCAACTCGTCCAGCTTCAGCTCCTTGAGGCCCTCTCCGACCGCGTCGAGCTCGGCTCCGCAGTAGGTGACCAGATCGCGACCCTCGCCGCAGAGCTCGAGCGTCTCGCGCAGGCCCGCCTGGCCCGAGTCGAGGCGGTCGATGATCTGCTCCAGGCGCTCTACCGCCGCCTCGTAGCTGTCGGGTTTCTCACTCATCAGGCTCCTCGATCTTGGCGCCGACGCTGCCGTCGGCGAAGCGCAGTTTGACGCGCCCGGCGGCGACCGCAGCGGCTGCGGTGCTCACCGGCTCGCCCTCTCCGGCCTCGACCAGGGCGTAACCGCGCTCGAGCGTCCGCTCGGGTTCGTGGGCTCGCAGGGCGACCTCAGCCCGGTGCAACGCCGTACGTCGCCGTTCCATTTCGGCTCCGGCGGCGCGCTGGCGCGCCCGCTCGAGGACGACGGTGGCGAGCCGGCGCTGGAAGCCGAGCCGCTCGGCGATGCCGCGTTCGGAGGCGGCGCGGATCTCCCGTGTCTTCTGGTTGAGAGCGAGCCGCTCGCGCCGCAGCGCCCGCGCCGGTCCCCGCGCCAGCGCGACCAGGTGCGGGGTGCGCGTCCGCACGGCGCTCTCCGCCGCCCGCCGCAACGAAGCGACACCCCGGTCGAGCTCGCCGCGGGCGGCGACGCAGTCGAGCGGCACCGCCGCCTCGGCTGCGTGGGTAGGGGTCGAGCAGGCGACCGCTGCGACATCGTCGATCAAGGTCGAGTCACGCTCGTGGCCGACGGCGCTGATCACCGGCACGCGCAGCATCGCCACCGTGCGGCAGAGGGTCTCGTCGCAGAAAGCCCAGAGGTCGGCGAGGCTGCCGCCGCCACGGGTGACGACGATCGCCTCGACCTGCGGCTGCGCGGCGAGGTCCTGGATCGCCGCCGCAATCCGCGGCGCCGCGTGACGGTCCTGCACCGGGGCGAAGGCCCAGACGACCGTGCCGCGCCAGCCACGCCGCTCGAGCCCGGCCAGCAGGTCGCGGCGGGCGGCGCCGGACTCGGCGGTGACGACACCGATCGTCTTCGGCAACAACGGCCGTGCCAGTTGCTTCTGCAGCTCGAACAAGCCCTCCCCCTGCAGCTGCTTGCGCAGCGCCTCCAGCCGCGCCAGCAGGTCTCCCTCGCCGGCCAGGCGCAAATGCGTCACCCGGAACGAAAATCCGGGTGAAGAAGCCTGGCTTCCGATGAAATAGTCGGGTCCGCCGCCCGCGACGAACTCAGCGCCATCGCGCAGCGCGCCGTCGGGCAGCTTTAGCTGGCCGAGCTCGTTTGCCCAGATCGTGCAGGGCACCGCCCCTTCGCTGTCGCGCAACTCGAAATAGGACTGCTTAGGCGTATGACGGAGGCCAGTGACCTCACCGATGAGCTGAACCCGAGCGCGCTTGCGCAGCTCATCCCGCAACGTTTTCGCGTAACGCCCCACTGGGAACGGCCCGGGCAAATCCATAAATTCAGGCTATCCAGCGTGTCAGGCGGTTCGGTTCCAGCGTTTTGCCCACTGCTTCAACTCGCTGATCGCCGGACGCAGCTCGGCGCCCTTCTCGGTCAGCGAGTAGGTAACGCGCACCGGCGTGCCGGCCTCGACCTCGCGCTCGACCAGACCTTCGTCCTCGAGCTCCCTCAGGCGCTGCGAGAGCAACCGGTCGGAGAGCCCCGGCACCGCCCGGGCCAACTCGCCAAAACGCAGCGGGCCCTCGGTCAGGGCGCTGATGATCGCCCCGGTCCAGCGCTTGCCGATCAACTCGATCGCCGCGTGAAAGAGCGGGCAAACGCCATTGACGGCTTGATCTTGGGTCTGGGACCCGGCCTCCATGCAGCAAATCTCAGCTTACTGAACGTAAGTGATGGGCTCTTTGGGTGGTGGGTCACTTTGAATCTGGCGAGACGCGCATCCTCGCGCCCCGCCAGAATTCCGCTCTTGCCAAGCGCCAGCCTGTCACGCGCTTTCGATGCTGCCAGCAAGGCGCGTTGACCCCTCCGGCATCAATCCAGCGGCGCAGCGATCTTCAGGCGTAGCTAGTCCTTGCTGGAGGGGCAGACGGTGTGCTCCGGGTCCCACCAGACGGGGTAGAAGACGTGGCCGCTACGAAGCCCCCAAACCCGTGGTGCTCCTGAAAGTCGCAACTCCCATAGTGCTCCGTGGTCGTCCAGATCTAGAGCCGTAAGCCGCTTCTGTGCTTCCGGGCACATGTTCTCAGCGGGAATTCTCTTGTTGCCGCCCAATCCGAACAGCTCGCCTTCTCGCATCGTCTCCCAGTTCGAGCACTTTTTCCACAGCGTCTCGGCATGGCCGGCAACAAATTTCGCCCAGCCCCATGGCCCTTCTAGGTCAACCATGGTGAAGCGCCAGACCAACGTGGCCTGCGACTCGCTTGCTGGGGCAGCCGGAACAGGCCGCTTTAGCCGATCAGGCTTCTCAATCGATGCAGGCTGTTTTTCCTTCGAAACCTTCGCCCCGGATCGAGGCTTCTTCTTGCCCAAGAGAAGCTAGACGAGCGAGCCGTAGTACTCGGCCATCGAAGCCTGAGTGATCTCATTGCTGCCGCGAGCACCCGGGGAGAGGCCTTCGCGCGCTTCTTTCCAGGGAGCCTCCCGATGGGTGAGCTCGCTTAGGTAGAAGGCCTCCTTGGGGCCGTAGAACTTGATGATCGAGTCGATCGTGCTTCGCTCTTTCGGCGTCAAGTTTTGAATCGAGCCCTTTTTCCATGAGGTGCGCTGGAATTCGCCACGATGCTCGCGGTATAGATCCGGCACGACCGGCCCATTGGCCCAGGCCTCGATTCGCTCATCGAAAAGCGGCGCGTCCTCCCAGACCAAGTGCCAAGCCTGGCTGTAGTAGACGAGCTTTTGCAGCTTGACGGTTGACAGCGGTGAGAGCTGTCGAATGACGTATCGAGCGACGTCATGGGCGGACGCCATCAGTGCCTCCAGGGGGATCGGGTGCCAACTGACAGGGTAGCGGGCATACCTGACCGAACCCTGCTTCGATCCTCAGCGTGGAACTCCTGCATCGTCCTCCCCTTCGTAGCCGTCAAGGTCAACTTATAGAAACGGTTGGAGTCTTTCCACTCTTTTGCTCAGATTCAATCGAGCAGCGCCGCGATCTCTTCCAGGGACCAGACGTGATCCGTGACGCCGGCCGCCATCGCCGGAGTCCGTGGATAGCGCTCCTTGAGCGACTGATGGGGCCGGGCAAAGTTGTAGTGCATGAAGTGCAGCGAGACGGCGTGCGTAAGGTTCTCAACCTTGCGGCTAAATCCATTGGTCAACCGCGTGAACCGTCGCATCCCCATCCGCATCGTCAAGTTCTGTCGCTCCACATAGCTGGTTGAGACCTTGTCGGGGTCGGGATCGCCCTTCTGGACGCGGACCTTCGTCCCAACGCAAACCGCAGGGCTGTAGCGGCGCTCGGGCGAGCCACTCTCGGCCCGGTAGGTCTTCTGCATCATCGCCCAATCGACCTGATGGTTGAAGGCCATGCCGACAATCGATTCGTAGATCCGGTTGCCATCGGTGCTTAGCTGGATTCGGTTCGACATCCGGCTCGCCAGGTCGCGCATGAAGACAAAGGCGTCGTCAGCGCTTTGCTCGCCGACCAGCCAGGTTGGGACTAGCTTCGTGTCGGCGCAGAGGGCCGTGTAGGTCCAGACATCGCCGTAGCCGTAGGTCCCTTTGTGCTCCTCGGGCACGTTCTTTTTCTTCGCGTAGCAATACGCCCAAATCTCGTCGCACTCGACGGTCTTGCACGGGAGATCGACAAGCACGCTGTCCTGGTATTCGGCGCAGGCTTCCCCGAGATCGACCAGCAGCTTCGTGATCGTGTTCTTGGCTGTGCCGGTCATCCGCACTGTCGCCCGGATCGAGTTGCCCTCGACCAGGCAGCCGATGATCTGGGCGCGCTTCTCGGTGGACAGCCTGTTCATACTGACCATTATGCTTGAGCTATCGGACATGAAATCGATAGACAGGCCAAGATCGCCTAAAGCCGCGCCAACTTCCGGAGTAGAAGGGAAGTGGGTGCAAATGAGAGCCACAATCGCCAGCAGCGCCGCAGGCCTCCTCCAGAGTTCTGGATCAAGGTCGGGCTAGCCGCGAGCGTTGCGCAGCTATTCACCGACTGGCACGCGTTGCTAGTCGCCCTCGCCGTGCTGGCCCTCCCGGCATGGCTTTTCCGCCCATGAGCTAAGCCGCATTCCTTAGCTGGCAGCCAGCCGCCATGGATCGGTACGGCAAGAGTCCTGTCAAGGCAAAGGAGAAGTCTTGTGATGACCGATACGCCCACTGTGAACCCCGTGGGCTACCTCGAAACCGGCGTCCTCTATTGCGACGACAACCTTCAGCGTTTGATGCAGTTCCCGTCGGATTGCATTGACCTGATCTACCTCGATCCCCCTTTCTTCTCAAACCGGCACTACGAGGTCATCTGGGGAGACGAGGCTGAGGTCCGTTCATTTGAGGACCGCTGGCAGGGAGGAATCAACGTCTACATCGACTGGATGCGCGAACGGATGATCGAGCTTCAGCGCATCCTCAAGCCAACAGGCACGATCTATCTCCATTGCGATTCACACGCAGGTCATTACCTCAAGGTGATGATGGACGATTTGTTCGGCATGAATCGCTTCGTGAACGAAGTCATCTGGCACTACAAAACCTCAAGCGGAGCACCCAATAAGTGGCTGCACCGCAATCACGACACGATCTTCCGCTACGCAAATGGGCCGTGCGACGGCGTGACGTGGAACCACCCGAAGGAACCGTGGCCAGAGAAGACCTTGAAGAAGTGGCAGAAAGATGAGCAAGGTCGCATCTATCGCGCTCAGCACAAATTCGGCAAGCGCTACTACATCGATCCCGAGGGAAAGCTGATGGACGACGTTTGGGAGATCACGCTGTCCTCCCGTTCTCACGAGCGCCTCGGGTATCCAACGCAAAAGCCGGAGGCGCTGCTAGAGCGAATCATCAGGGCGAGTAGCAACAAGGGAGACATCGTCCTCGACCCGTTCTGCGGATGCGGGACCACGATGGCCGTTGCGCAAAAAGAGAAGCGGCAGTGGATCGGGATCGACATCAGTCCTACGGCGGTCGGGCTGATGCAGCGCCGGCTGCGGAAGCTAGGGGCCGAACCGCAAGTTGAGAACATCCCCACTTCGGAGATCGATCTTCGGACCCTGAAGCCCTTCGAGTTCCAAAACTGGGTGATGCAGCAAGTGAGCGGAACGCCTTCCCCGAAGAAGTCCGGGGACATGGGAATCGATGGGCTGTCCTTCATGTATCACGAGCCGATCCAGGTCAAGCAGTCCGAGAGCGTTGGCCGCAATGTCGTCGACAACTTCGAGACTGCCGTAGAGCGCAGCGGGAAAGACGTGGGCTACATCGTGGCCTTCAGCTTCACGAAAGGCGCGTACGAGGAGGCAGCCCGAGCGAAGGCCGCGGGGAAGGCTCAGATCGTCCTGGTAACAGTGGCGGAGCTGATCAAAACCAGCGAGGCGATCACCCGACCGAAGATGCCTCAGCAAGAGGGCAAGCCAACGCCTGATCTGATGCGACTTCTCTCAGCGCTTACAAAGTCAGTCGAGGATCAGCCGATCATGCCGCCGCGTCCTCGCAATACACGTCCTTCGGTCAAGCGTCTTCTCGACAGCGAGAGAAACGCCCCAGCAGTGAGCGCCTAGCGGTTACGAAGACTGTCGCCACCGCGCCTGAGCGGCGGCACGGGCAATCTCAGAACGCTTTGCCGGTGATAGCTGCTTGGCACGGGCCTTGCCGCCCTTCAGTCCGCCCGTACGGCCAGCTTGTGCTTGGCGACTCTCCGGCTCCTGCGGCGTCTCGTCAGTCGCATCACCCACGATGGCTGCGGCAAGTCGGTTGAGATCGGCAGGCTTCTTGGACTGCTTTGCCATAGCTCAGAGGGTACCGCTGTCGTCGGGTAGCTCGAAGTGGCCAAGGCGCGTCCCGCCCGGTTCCCAAGCCAACCCCTCAAGTAGTTCGGCAGTGCTGGCGTTGAGCGCCCCCGCGAGCTTGATGAGCGTGTCGATGCGGGGAAGGCGCTCTGCCCTCTCAAGCTGGCCAACCGCCGTGCGATGAAGCGAGGCGCGGACAGCGGTCTCTTCCTGAGACAGGCCAGCGCGGTTGCGGCAGCGGCGGAGGTTGTCTCCGAACTGCTCTGCGACCGTCACGGGAGTTCCAAGCGCTCGAAATGAGCGGCGGCAGGAGTCGGCCGAATCGAGAGGCCCCGGCATTCGAGCAGCCCGACGCCGACGAGATCGCGGACAGCGCGCTCTACGGCGTCGCCACAGTCGATCTGACGGGCCAGTTCGGGGATCGTGCGCCAGTGCGAGTACGGGGCCAGGGCGAGCGCCAAGACCGCGCGCTGAACTGCCGCGTCCGTGCACCCTCGCCGCGGGTTAGGCTTGCTGAGCATCGGGACTTACCTCCTGGTGCCATGCCCCCGGTCGTTCCACCGACGCGGGGGCGCTCTTGGTCTATGTGGACCAAGACGAAGCTAGAGCAATCGACCGTGGTGGTCTAGGGCCAAAGGCGTCCTATTTCAAACTGACCCACCACCGCTCTTTGGCAGCGCTGTCGAGCGCCGCCCTGACATCCTTGATGATGACTTGAAGGTTCATCGGGTCCGAGGGAGAGGGTTCGAAGCCAAAGTGCTCGTAGAAGCGTCGGGCCTCGTCGTTTAGAGCATGGACGAGCAAGATGCGAACTGCCGCTTGCTCAGCTACCGAAAGCGCTCTGCTCATCGCGTCGCGCAATAGGAAAGCCCCGATCCCCCGCCCTTGAACAGACGCGTCGACCGCCAAACGGGCCAGCAGCATGGCCGGGATCTGGTGACCTGGCATGCCTTTCCGGGCTCGATCAGTCGCGATCTCGTGCCCGATCGAGGCGACCGAAAGTGCGTGATAGCCGACGACCCTCTCCTGCTCAGCATCGATGACGACATAGGTCCTGGCCGATCCTGCCCCGAAAGCGGCACGCGCATGCTTGACGAGCCAGACGTCAAGCGACCCTATGCCGCATTCGAATCCGTTAATGCGGTGATCGGCGCCGAGTGGCTGGGGATCGAGAAACCGCGGCACTAGCCCTATTCAGGGCGGGGGCGGGAAAAGAGCCTTGCGAGCTCGGGCTGCTTTTGCGCCGGCCGGTCCATTGCGGCGACGAGCTTTCGCCATGCGGCGGAATCGACCTGGAAGCTCGTTCGGTCGGCAAGAAGCCGCTCCGCTCGCTCGCGCCCGCTCTCAACCAAAAACTGCGTAAGCGACTCGCGGTGGACCGTCGCGGCGCGCGCAAACAGTGCCCGGTCCTCCTGCTCGATGCGAAGGTTGACCCTTCCCTTGGCTTCTTTATGTGATTTCGCCGCAGCCATCTCGACACGAACTGTACATACAACGTATGTCTGAGGTCAAGCCGTCAGCTTGCGCAAGGACCGGTATCGACGGAAGCCGACGCCGCACGCAGAGCACCGACGACCACGTCGTTGGGGACAGCAAAGCCGCCCGGAGTGCCCGTAGTGGTTGCCGCGAAGACCGTGCCCAGGACTCGGCCTCGGCTGTCCACGAGGGGGCCGCCGGAGTTGCCGCTGCGGACGCTGCCGCGCAGGGAGGTGATCGGGCGGCGGATCGGGCCGTTGCCGTATGAGTCCTCGCTGATCGTTTCCCGGGTCTCGCCTAGCCGGGCCGGGGCCTCGGCGTAAGGGCCGTTCTCCGGGTAGCCGAGCACCGCCCCTGACGTGCCCGACGACGGATCGGAAACGAGGGAGAGAACCGGCAGTTCGGCGTCGACGTGCAACAGGGCCAGGTCGTTTTCCGGGTCGTAGTAGACCGGGGTCGCATCGAGCGAGGCGCCTTCCCGGCTCGTAACGGTCGTGTCGTCCTCGCCCGCGACGACGTGGGCATTGGTGACGACCAGTCCCGGACCGGCGACCCAGCCCGAGCCCTCGACCCCAAGGCCGCAGGCAGTCCCCAGGACGCGAACCACCGAGCCTCCGGCGTTGACCACATCCGGGTCGGAGACGATCGCGGGGTCGGGGCTCGCCACCGGGCTCGCCGGCCCGACGATCGAAGGCGCCGGATCAACCCGGTCCAACGCATGCAGGATCGGCCCCGAGGGCGGCAGCACTTCGTTGAGGCTGCGCAGGATCACCGAGCGCTGCACATCAGCCCGCAGCTGCGCCGTCCCGGGCGCATGCAGGGCAACGGCACCGAAGACCCAGACGACCCCAAGCGCCACCGAGGCAACCAGAGCCGCCCCACCGGCACCGTCAGCCAAGTGCAGCGCCCCGGTACCGCGGATCAACCGAGAGCGCAATCCCAGCGCCATGCTCTCCAGAGTCACCGCGACAAGAGCCCCACCGATCAGCGCGCCCAGCGCCGCACAAAGCGGCGCATAGGGCGACTCAGCTCCCTGGTTGAGCACTAGCGGCCCGATCCGACTCCCCGCAAAAGCACCCAAGGCAAACCCAATCAAGGTCAACGTCCCGACGATCAACCCCTGGCGATATCCCCAGAGCCCAAGGGCCAGGGTGAAGGCGACGATCCCAATGTCGAGCACGGTCACAGCCCATATGGAAGCAGGCAAGAGCGGGCGGGTGCCTCTCCTGCGCGCGGCGTCATCTTTTTCGCACAGACCGCTCAGCGAGAAACCCTGCGCGCAAGGCGAAAAAGCCAGCGCGCAGGAGAGGCACCCGCCCGCTCCACTACCTTTCACGCAAAATGAGTCCTCTCGCACCCGAGGTGGAGCGGCGTCGCCGCATTGTCACCCGCATGTTGCCCCTCGCGCTGATAGCGCTGGTCGCCTTCGTAGTCGGCGCGATCGCGGGCGCTCCCGGCTCGCCCAACAAGGAAGCCGCCAAGCGCTTCACCGACGCCTGGCAAAACAAGGAATTCGCGGCGATGTACAACGAGTTGAATCCTGCTTCGAAGCAGGCGATCGAGCTCAACGACTTCGCTCTCGCCTACCGCGACGCAGCGATGATTGCGACGCAACGCTCCCTTGACCCCGACTCCCCATCGGATGAAACGTCGAGGAATGGGTCGACGGTGGTGCCGGTGTCGATGGTCGCCACCACCGCCGCTTTCGGCCCGGTGGAAGGCGCGGTCGAAATTCCCTTTGACGAAGGCGGCATCGCCTGGGACCCGAGCCTCGTCTTCCCAGGCCTGCGCAGCGGCGAGCATCTCGAAAACCAGATCGAGCTCGCCCCGCGTGCCCCGATCCTCGCCGCCGACGGCACACCGCTGGCCGAGGGGCCGGCCGAAGCCCGTGCTCACCCGCTCGGCAGCTCGGCGATCGACGTTACCGGAGAAGTCGGCACGGCTGAAGAAACCGACGCCGAGGAGCTCGCCCGCAAGGGGCTCGCGCCCGACACCCCGGTCGGGGTCAGCGGCCTCGAGAAGGCCTTCAACGCCCGCCTCGCCGGCAAGCCAGGCGGCTCGCTGCTGGCCGTGAGCGAAGATGGCAGCACCTCGCGCACCGTCGCCAAGGACGACCCAAGCCCCGGGGCAGCGGTGAAGACGACGATCGACCCCGACCTGCAGGAATCCGCGGTCTCCGCCCTCGCCGGCCGGGTCGGCGGCATCGTCCTGCTTGACTCGCGCAACGGCGACGTCCGCGCCCTCGCCGGCCAGGCCTACTCCGCTCCGCAACCGCCCGGGTCGACCTTCAAGACGATCACCACGACGGCGGCCCTGGAGAAGGGCGTCGTCTCCCTCGACGACGAATTCGAAATCACCAGCGGCGTCAACGTCGGCGGCCGCTTCATCGAAAACGCCAACGGCGAGTTCTGCGGCGGCAGCTTCCGCGAAGCCTTCGCCGAGTCATGCAACGCCGACTTTGCCCCGCTGGGGCCGAAGATCGGCAACGACGAACTGGTTGAAGTGGCGGAACGGTTCGGCTTCAACTCGCCGCCGACCCTCTACGCATCGCGGATCGTCAACGAAGTAGAACCGGAAGAGTCGACGATCCCGACCGAAATCGGCGATGAACTCGACCTCGGCGTCAGCGCGATCGGCCAGGGCGAAGTGCTGGCGACGCCGCTGCAGATGGCGACCGTGGCGCAGACGATCGCCAACGGCGGGGTGCGCGAACCGACCTCGATCGTCGCCAACAAGAAGCTGCGGCCGGAAGCTCAGCCGGTGCGCGTGATGTCGACCAAGATCGCCAACGAACTGACCGAACTGATGGTGGGCGTGGTCACCGGCGGCACCGGCACCGCAGGGGCGATCCCCGAGGCTCAGGTGGCCGGCAAGACGGGCACGGCAGAGCTCGGTCCCCGGCCGGGCGAAGAGAACTCCGAACACCCCCAGCAGCGCAAGGACGCCTGGTTCGCCGCCTTCGCACCTGCGGAAAAGGCAAAGCTGGCGATCGGGGTACTGCTGATCGAAGCCGAAGCAGCAGGCGGCGAAGTCGCGGCACCGGCTGCGGCGCAGGTGCTTTCGGCTGGACTGTGAGCGTGGGATGGTGGGTGGGTCTCTGCGGGAATTGACATCCCAGCGCTTCGCGCTGGGATGAATTTGGTGCGCGGCTGCGCCGCGCAGACACCGGAATGCCTTTCCGCCGCTTCGCGACATTCCCGCAGAGACCCACCCACCATCCCGTCCACAGCACCCGAGCATCGCAAGCTTTCGAACGGGCCTGCGCGACTTCTGTTCCTTAAAGCTTGGGTGCCCGTAGGAGTCGGGTTCATCCACCGAGACGCATGAGAGGGGTCTGGTCCCCCTCCAGGCGAATGTCGCGAAGCGGCGGAAATGCAATCCGGTCAATGCGCGGGCGTAGCCCGCGCTCTGCATTCACCCCAAGAGCAAAGCTCTTGGGGTGTCAATTCGACTGGAGGGGGACCAGACCCCTCTCCCGTGCGCAGCTTGAAAGAGACCGACTACAGGTCGAGGGTTACTTCAGCCGGGCCTTCGGGGCCGTCGATCGAAAGCGTCAGCGGCCTGTTCTCTGAGGCCGCTGATGGTAGTTCGAAGAGCACCAGGGAGCCCTCGATCGGGCCCTGCTGTGGGGTTGAGTCGGGAGCCGGGATCGGTTCCTGCGGTTCGACCTCGCCGCCGACGGGGAAGGCGTAGAGGCTTTCGCTGGGGATCGCGTCGAAGGTCTCCTCGTCGGCGTCGGCGATCGTGAAGGTTTCGGCGAGCTTCTGGTTCTCTTCGCTCTTGTTCTGGACTTCGAGGAAGATCCCGAAGTAGCTCGAGCCTTTCTTCGCCGGCCGCTGGCCGACCAGGTAGGCCGAGTCCTCGTTGTCGTTGGGGTTGAGGAAGCGCGAGAAGACCACCTGGTACTTGAGATCGCCGAGTTCCACGACCTCGCCCTCGACGACGTCCTTGGAGTCGCTCGAGTAGCCGCAGGCCGAGACGGTCACGCTCAGCACGGCCAGCGCAAGGGCGGCGAGCAGCGGCAGGACGAGTCGGGTGCGGCGGGGCATCGGCGGCGAGAGCCTATAAGACCGGGCTCAGGGAATACCGGTCGCGTGACGGTTGCCGCCGGCAAGCGCCAGGCGATGCCGATCGAGCTCGCCGGACTCGAGCTGATCGCGCAGCCGCCGCAGCGCCTCGCGCCAGCGCCGTTCATAGGGAATCGAGGCCCCGGAGAGCAGCTCGAGCGCGCGATCCACCGGGTTCGAGGGCTCGGTCCAGTAGGAGACGCGCAGCGTGGTCAGGGAGCCTGGTCCCTCGGTCAGCTCCCAGAGCGTCGTCGACGGGATCCGGTTGAGGCGGCCGCCGCGGCCGTGCTCGACCAATCGGTGCGGCCCGTCGACCTCGGCGATCGTCGTGTCCATCCAGACCGCCCGCGGCCAGACCGCGAAGCGAAAGCGCGCCCCCGCGCCGACACCGGTGGGCTCGATCCGGGTCAGGTGAAAGTCGGCGAGGAAGTGATCGGTGAAGGCTGGGCGCTGGGAGAGGTCGGCGATCGCCTCGAAGGCGCGCTGGCGCGGCACGTCAATCTCAATCTCTGCGCTGACCGGGCCCATGGCGGCGCGATTCTAGTCCTACCGCCCCGCGGCTGGCCGCAATGACCAAAATGCGGCAAAAAGTTTGTGCGAGTTGGCGCTTAAAGCGCTACCATAAATTGTGGAGGCGCCGGGAAAGGAGACGCCATCATCACTGTCAGCCCCGGCATCAGCAGTAACAGCTTTGACGTAGGCACGATCCCCGGTTCAGGGACGTTTTTTTGTGCGTCATGCGGCTCGCATCTCTCGCTGCGCGAGAACGACCAGTTGCCCGAGTGCCCGCGCTGCGGAGCGACTGAGTTCCAGCGCGACTCGATCTTCGAGCCGATGCAGGAGCACGGCCAAACCGCCGAACTTGCGGTCACGGAGACCGTTTCGACGCCAGAGTGGCTCGACTTGGCGCGAACACTGCTGCCAGAAGACGGCCGCTATCTGGCTTGCCGCGAAGACGACGGTGAGATCCGGGTCTTCCAGATCAAGCGAGGCTGGACGCGAATCGGCCGCAGCGCCACCGCCGACATCCGCCTCGACGATCCCAGCGTCTCCCGCCGCCACGCCCTGATCGTCTCCGAACTGCCCGACTCGCTGCGCGTCCTCGACGATCGCAGCCTCAACGGCGTCTTCCTCAACGGCGAGATCGTTGACTGGGGACGAGTTGCAGACGGCGACGAGCTGGCGATCGGCCGCTACCACCTGGTCGCTCTAGAACGCTAATTGCGGTAATTCCGGCCACCCTCGCCCCTAGCATGGGGTTGTGGACCAGTATCCGACCCCAGGCGACCCCTCGCCCGAGCCGCCCGAGGTCGCGGCCGAGCGCGCCCGCGAACGCCTCCACGAGGAGATCGAGCGCGTCCGCACCGGGGTCGAGGAGATGCTCGCCGAGCAAGGGAACGGCGTCGACGAAACCGCCCTGCGCCGCGAACTGGACGCGATCCGCGAGGAGACCAACTTCCTGATCAAGCGCCGCGTGCGCAAGACGGAGAAGCGCCTGAGCAAGCGAATCAACCGAATCGACGCCCGCACCGAAGCCCTGGAGCAGCGCCTCGATCAGGTCGAGCAAGACCGCAAGTACGCCGAGTGGCGCATCCACACCAACAACGAGGCAATGCTCGACGGCCTCCTCCAAGAGATACGAGCAATCGCGGATCTGCTTACCCGGGAGCGCTAGAGGGGCGAGTACCCCTCCCGCGGAACCCGCCGCCCGCACTGCCGCCGGGCTCGGGACTCAGCTCGGCTCACAAGTTCCGCAGGAGGGGTACTCGCCCCTCTTCCCCTGCTCATGCTTAAGACGGTCGTCAATCAGTTGAAGCTTTGGAGCCATCTCGTCCCGAAGCGAAGCTTCTCGCCCAAGAGCGTCTCGACTGAGAGCTTCCGAAGGGAGGAGCGGTGGCCCCTCTGACGGAACTTGTGAGCCCAGCTAAGCCTTAGTGCCTGCGGAAAGTGCGGACGGCGGGTTCCGACAGAGGGGCCACCGCTCCTCCCCACCGCCAAGACTCACTCGGTAGAGATACTCGGATCAGCCTGGACCTTGTGCGGCACGACCATGAGGAAGTTGCCGGCGGCGTCAGAGGCGAGGCTCATGACGCGATCGGCCTCCTCGTCCTGGCCGGTCGCCCGCAGTTCTTTTGAGTAGCTGCCAAGCAGGTCGTCGACGTCCAGGAGGCCCTCGGCGTCGATCTCTTTCAGCTCTACCTTGGCGCCCTCGCCCAGCCGCCGCAGGATCGCCTCGCGGTCGATGCCGAAGGCGTTGTGGCGGACGTAGACGCGGCCGCCGGTCATCCCGGCGCAGGCCCAGGGACCGAGGTCGCCAAGGACGATCGCGCGGCCCGAGGTCATGTACTCGAAGGCAAAGCCCTTGACATTGGCGCGGTCAACCATGCAGCCGCGGCTGTCGTCGATCGCCTCTTCGGGCTCACCGGCCAAGACCACGTCGGCGCCCGAAAGGCGAATGCAGAAGCGCGAGTCGGCCGAGCCCTGGACGTAGAGGCGGCCGCGCTGGGCACCGTAAGCGAACGACTTGCCGACCGAGCCGTTGAGCCGCTTGCCCTTGACGCCCTTGCCCTTGAGCACAGCGATACTGCCGCCCAGCATCGTCTTACCGACGCCATCCTGGGCGCCGCCCTCGATCCGGATCGAGACGCCGTATGAGTTGAAGGCGCCGAGGCCCTGGCCGGCGACCGAGCCGCCGTTGAACTCGAGGCTGGCGAGCACGTCGTCGTTTGACTCCGGCCCGTCCTCGAAGATGCGCGAGCGGGCGATCGCCCCGGAGAGCTCGGTGCCGAGCACGCGGTCGTTGGCATCGGTGGCGCGGGGGAACTCGTTGCGGATCGTGCGGCCGGAGCAGATGTCGCCGGCGAGGCCGCCGATCTGCGCCGAGGCCTGCTTGGCCTCCATCCGGATCGGGCGGGCGACGACCATCCCCGCCTCGGCACGGTCCTCGACCATCTCCCCCGCCACCGGCAGGTCGATCGGCTCGAGGTCGAGGAACTCCTCCAGCGGCGTGATCAGCGGCGCCAGATCGACCGCGTCGTGGTGGGAGACCTGCTCGAGCAGGTCGTAGCGGCCGACCAGGTCCTGGGCGCGCTCGTAGCCGAGCGAGGCGACGACCTGCTTGACCTCCTCGCCCATCGCCTGGAAGAAGCGGGCACAGCTCTCGGCGGCGAGGTCGACCTCCTGCGGGGTGAACTTCTTCAGCCCGTGCTCCTGGGCCTGCTCGACCGTCTCGATCTGGGTCGCGATGCCGACGTGACAGGTGTCGAGCTGGCAGCCGCGGCAGATCGTGCAGCCGAGGCTGACCATCGCCAGGGTGCCGAAGCCGACCCGGTTGGCGCCGAGGCAGTGCAACTTGACGATGTCGTGACCGTGGCGGTAACCGCCGTCGGCCCAGATCTCGACCCGGTTGCGGATGCCGGCCTCCATCAGCGCCCGGTGCACGGCGCGGGTGCCGATGTCGGAGGGCAGGCCGACGTGGCGCAGGGCGTGCTGGCGGGCGGCGCCGGTGCCGCCCTCGAAGCCGGAGAGGGTGATGATGTCGGCGCCGGCCTTGGCGATGCCGAGGCCGATCGTGCCGATGTTCGGCACCACCGGCACCTTGACCGAGACGCGCACGTCGGGGTTGACCGTCTTCAGCTCGTCGATCAGCTCGGCGAGGTCCTCGATCGAGTAGAGGTCGTGGTTGTTGGAGGGCGAGATCAGGTCGGTGCCGGGGGCCGCGTTACGCGCGGCGGCGACCTTCTCGGAGACCTTCTTGCCGGGCAGGTGGCCGCCCTCGCCGGGCTTGGCGCCCTGGCCGATCTTGATCTCGGCCAGGTAGGAGGAGTTGAGCATCTCCGCCGAGACGCCGAAGCGCCCCGAGGCGACCTGCTGGCCACGCCACTTGCGGTAGTTGCCGTACATGTCGCGGATCTCGCCACCCTCGCCGTTGACGCAGAGGACGTTGATCGACTTCGCCGCCTCGGCGTAGGCGCGAAAGGCCGGCTCGGACTGCGAGCCGAAGCTCATCGAGGAGATCACCACCGGGTAGTCGTGGCGGCCGACGCCGGCGTCGACGACCGACGGGTCGGCAATCGGCTCCCGGTCGCCCTTCAGGCCCATGATGTGGCGCATCGAGATCGGGCTCTGCTGCTCGAGGTCGCGCACCTTCTCCGAGTACTCCTCGTAGCTGCCGGAGCCGTTGGCGGTGGCGATCGCCGCCTTGTAGACCTTGGGGTAGAAGCGGAAGGTCTTCGCCGGTTTCGACTCTTCGTCGCCGGCGAGGATGCGGGCGCGCTCATTGGTGTCAGCGTCGAGCGCGGTGAAGCCGACGCCGCCGGACTCCGAGGCGGCGAAGGCCTCGGTGAGGAAGATCTCGGCCAGCTCGGGCTTGACCCCGATCGAGGAGAACTGGCGGGCGTAGCCGCGCACCTCGTGGATCCCGATCGTCGAGATCACTTTCTCGATCCCCTTCTCGAGCGCGTCGCAGAGGTTGGAGACGTTGCTCTCGTAGTCCTCGACGCAGACAACTTCGACCATCGTGTACGGGCAGACGCCGTTGGCGCCGAGGCCGAGGGCGAGCATCGTGTCGTGGACGTTGCGGATCGCCGCCGAGCGCAGGACGATGCCGCAGCGGCGGCGCAGGTTCTCCTCGCCCGGCTCGACCTTGAAGCTCTTCAGAGCCTGGTCGACGGCGGAGACCGCCAGGTGCGGGTCGAGGTAGCGGCGGTCGGCGTCATAGACAGTGCGGTCGGTGAGCACCAGCAGCTCGGCGCCGTTGCGGACTTTCTTCACCGCCTCCTGCTTGATCCGCTCGACCGCGCCGCGCGTCGTCTCGGACTCGAGCAACGAGATGTCGACGACGTCGGCGCGACCGCGGAACTCCTCCCAGAGGTCCTCGAGCAGGTAGGTGCGGTGCTCGCGGGCGATCTTGCGGTAGGCCTTGTCGGAGAGCGGCGCGAGGCCGTGGTGGCCGCCGAGGATCACCGGGAAGGCGGTCTCGACCGTGCCGGTGTCCTCACCGGCGGCGCTGATCGAGGGACGGCGGCCGAAGATCGTGCGGGTGGAGAAGTGCTCCATCTCACGTTCGCGGTCGATTGCCGGGTTGGTGACGACGGCGACCGTCTCCTTGAAGTAGTCGGCGAGGTTCTGGCGCTCGGGAGAAAGCGCGGCGAGCGGCCCGTCGTAGCCCAGCGAGCCGACCGGCTCCTGGCCGTTGGAGGCCATCTGCTGAACCAGTTTTACGTCGTCGCGCTGCCAGCCGAAGCCGGCGAGGACGCGGTCGGTGACCTTGACCGGCTCCTCTGGCCCGGCGTCGGAGTAGCCCGGCACCTCCTCGCCCTCGAGCGGGCCGCCGGTCTCCAGGGCGCGGTCGTAGGCGGCGGCATCCTCGGCGCCGTTGCGGCGCAGCCAGCTCTCGCGGACGATCCGCAGCATCGCGTCGTGAGGGTGCAGGGTCGAGCGCTTGCGCTCGCGGTCGATCGTCACCAGCGCCTTCTCGCCGGGGGCGAGCGGCTTGGGCTCGGAAACCATCGCGTTGACCGGGACCACGCCCGGCTCGGAGCTGAAGACGTAGTCATCGGTGGTCTCGACCTGCCAGAGCGGCCGCAGCCCGAGCGCGTCGGAGGAGAAGACGCATTCGCCGGAGTGACGGGCGATCAGCGCCACCGGGCCCTGGGCGAACGGACCCATCGCCTGGTGCAGGTACATGTAGAAGCGGTGCAGCTCCGCCGGCATGCGGCGGATCTCTTCGACGATCGGCGGCACCACCATCTCCATCGCCTCGGCGAGGCTGAGGCCGTCGCGGCTGACCAAGGTGTCGATCGTGCGGTTGAGGTCCTGGGAGTCCGAGCCGCCGGCATGGATCGGCACCCCGAGCATTTTCGCCTCCTGGCGCAGCTGGGAGATCGTGTTGATCTCGCCGTTGTGGCCGAGCACCGAGAAGGGCTGGACGCGCTTGAAGGAGGGCCAGGTGTTGGTCGAGTAGCGGTTGTGACCGAAGCTGCCGATCGTCTCGAAGCGCTCGTCGCGCAGGTCGGGGTAGTACTCGCCGAGGATCTTCGGCGCGCCCATCACCTTGTAGACGCAGGTCGTCGCCGAGAAGGAGGGGACGTGGACGTCGAGCCGCTGCTCGAGCTCGATCAGCAGGTCGAAGAGGACGCGGTCGCGGCGCGAGGCGTCGGCGACGAGGCCGGCGATCTGCCAGAAGTGCGGCTCCTCCTCACGCGCGGTCGGGCCGAGGGCGGGAGAGTCGACGACGCCGATCCGCTCGGCGAGGATGCGGAAGCCGCCGTTGCCGAGCAGCTCGCGGGCGTCATGCTGGATCCGCTCCAGGTCCTGCGAGCGCTCGACGAAGATGTGGGCGACGGCGAAGGCGTCATCGAGCGTGAGCGACGGATCGTGCCCATCGGAGCGGACCTCCTCGGCCCAGATCTTGCGCGGCAGGTCGAGCAGCAGCCCGCAGCCATCGCCCTCGCCGTCGACGTTGCCGGCCCGGTGGAGCATTTTCTGCAGGGCCGGGATCGCCAGCGCGATCGGGGCATGGCTGGGCGTCGCGTCCTTGCGGACGGAGGCATAGATCGCGCAGGCATCCTTGTCCTCGACGCTGGGCGGCGAGACAAGCGGCCGGTAGGCGCGCTCAGGCGAATAACGGACTGGACGTTCGGACACAGCTGACCTCCCGGTTTCCACGCCTTCTTCGAGCGGGCGCGCGACGGGTTGACGGGTCGGCGGATTATAGGGCGACCGGACCGCCCTATGGCGCTAATTTGCGTTTTCCTGCAAATAGCGAAAAAAGCGCGTGGATCGATGAACGGGGTCCAGCACAACCCACCCAGAAACGGAAACTTCAGGAGAGCCGCAAAAAGGCGGCCTCCTACGCGGACGCCCCTGTGACATCGCCAGCGACGGCCACGCCACCAAGAACTCCCGCCTCAGCCCTCAACGAATCCCTTGGCGCAGCTAGCAAGCATCAAGCCATACCCGCCCCCCGCCTCCCAGGACATGGCCTCGGGGTGCCTCACCATCACCGAAGCCGCTAGCTCGCGTGCTGAGTTGGCTTCATCTGCGCAGCTCCAGATCTTCGTGCGCAGATTTCCGGTCACTCCGCCGATCTTTTCAATGTATCCCCTGACCGCTTCATTGATCAATCTGGCGGTCGGGCTGGTGTTAATGATGGCGGTATGCAGCGCCTTGACGATGCCGAGGGCATTCCCCAGGCCCTTGGGTGTGAAGTGGTAGCAGCTGCCGCGACCGTGGCACCCTCCCACCACTCCGACCTTAAAGCCGTGTTCGCGTTCAATGCGGCGGGTTCTGTGTTCGATTCTGCGTTCGGCCTTCGAATGGACCGCGTGCCCCTTGCAACGGCCACGTTCCTTCGTACATGACGCCGCTTCTCCGGTGAAATCGAAGTTGTTGACCGGGTCCTGGTTGGCGTAGTCATAGGCGTTTGCCGAGCCGCCCTTGACAGGATCGGGACTGAGGAAGCGGCCAAGCGCCGGAACGTAGCTGCGCACGCCCATCTGGATCACACCCGAGGGAAGCTGAGTGCGCCTGCCACTGGCTCCCAGCCAGCCGTATTCCGCATTTCCCCCCGTTAGCGGCCCCGACTGCAGCGGCTTACCGAACTCGTCGAAGCGTTGGGTGCCGAGGAGTTTGGTTTCGGACGGGCTCAGCGCGGCAGTCGCGACCGTGTCGCCGTGCATGTCGGCTATCTGCAGCGTGACTTCGCCGTTGCTCTTCTGCAGAGCCCCCAGCGAGCCACCCAGTGCCCCGATCGAGCGGGTCCAGGCGCTGCCTTCCTGGGTCCAGGCAGGTGCATCAGATCCGCCGGCGTAGTGGTAGATCGAGGTGCCCGTTTCCGAGCCGCTGGCGCTGACCCGCTTGCGCTCCCTCAGCGCGGGATCCAGATCGTAGGTGTTGGTTTTGCCGTCCTGGGTCTGGGAATGAGTCAGATTGCTTACGAAGTAGCCGGTGATCAGCTTTCCGCCGCCCGAATACGGCGCGGGAAGGCCGGTGACCCGGCCCAGGTTGTCGTATTCGACCTTGTTCCAGATCGTCCCGTCCCCGATCAGGCGATCCGCGGAGTCATAGCTGTATGTCTGTTCTTCGCCTTTGGATTCGGTGTCGCAACCGCCGCCTTCTTTGGGTTTGCGGACGATCTTGGAGAGGCGGTTGGAATCTTTGTCGAAGCCATAGGCGTGGGTGGTGCAGCCTCCTGCGATTGGAGTTTCCTTGGCGAGAGCGAGACGGCCTGCCTGGTCATAGCTGTATTCGTGGGTGCCGAAGCTACCTTCTTCGCTCAACACCTGGCCTGCGATTGAATCTTTGCGGTGGAATTCGAGCCAGGTGCAGCCCGTCGAGCAGTTAGTGGTCTTCACGTATTCAAGCCCGACCGCCGTTCCGGCTGTGTCGTATTTCGCCTTCTGTGCGAGTCCGTTCGGAAGTAGCTGTTCGATCATCTGCCCATCGGCGTTATAGGCGGCTTTGAAGGCGCCGGCGGCCGAGTCGGTCATTTCCGTCGCCATGCCGGAGTCTTCGTCGTATTTCATCTGCTGATAGCCCTTGCCGTCAGTCACGATGAACGGCCGGCCGAGCAGGTCGTAACCGACGCCCGATTTGTTTCCGTCGGCATCTTCGTAGGCGATTGGCCTGCCGAGTTTGTCGAAGGTAGTCGTGACCGCCCCGGACAGGGAGCTGAACGAGCCGGCTCTGAAGTTCGTCAAAACGCGGGCGTTGCCACGCCCTTCGATACCGGCCTTGCCACTGCCGAAAGACGAGTCTTCGGCGCTGAGGACTTCTTTGAGCCCCGAGCCGGAATCGAGCCACGCAGAAACGACTTTGCCCCTGTCGACAAGCGCGAAGTCCCCGGTCGAGAAAGCGTAGCTTTCTTTAGAGGTGAGAACCGTCCGGGTGCCGCCTGCCCACTTCGCCAGCTCGACCTTGTCCGAGCTGGCCGACAGGTGCGTAAGGCGCAGTTCGTAGCCTTCTTTCGTTCCGCCTGGGCTCTGCAGGTCCAGCCACAGCGAATTGTAGGAATTGGTCGTTGGAGAGGCGCCAGACACCTTGGCGATCGCGCCCGATCCAGCCCCGGTGTCGCTGAGGGCCGGCTGCCAGTAGGCACCGTCGGCGCCGCTTTCGAAACTGGTTTGCGTCATCCAGCCGACGGCGAGATCCGTCCCCTTGCCGACCGCCCAGCCGAGCTTTGACCAGTCCGTTTCGAAGTTGACGATCGACGGCGTAACCGTCCCATTGAAGGGGTTGACCGTCGGCAAACCGGCGAGCTGTTGAGAGGTGCTCAATTCACTTTGGAAACGAGTGCTGTAAGGCCGGCCGGTGCTTTCGTCGTCATAGAGCGTTTCGACCGGCGGAAGCGCCGTACCTTCGCCGGTTTCCTGGGTCGTTTTCACGCGCCCCATGGAGTCGTACGTCATCGTGGTCGCGTGCACCAACGCTCCGTTGGTCTTCTGCTGGGATTCTTCGAGCTCGTCAAGGTTGGTGTACTTGGTGAGCCATGTCCAGGGCATCTTCGGATTTGCTTCGGCCGGACTCGGTTCGGCGGCCGGGCGGGTCAAGCAAGGCAGCCCCGCCCAAGCTTTCTTGTTCCCGCAGGCTTCGTTTTCGGAGTTGGCTCCCGCCGTGTAGAACACGGTCTTGGCGGTGCCCGCCTTTTCCCCTTTTGTATCGGAGGGCTGGCTTTCTTCTTTGACCTGCCCAGCGGAGCTATAGGCGATCTTGGTGATCAGGTTCAATCCTTCGGGGTCGGTGATGGTTTCCGCCGGCAGGCGGAGTTTCCATTCGTAGTGGGTTTCGGAGACGCTGACGTCTTTGTCTTTTTCCTGGCCTGGAATCGCCGCGCCTTCTTCTTCCCTCGTCGGGAGGTTCGGCGCAACTTCGCCTTCTTTCAATTCCGGAGCGCCTTTGTCGTATTCAGTCTTCGTATGCGTCCGAGCTTCGACCGTTTCGCCGTTCTTGAGGCGCACCTGATGCAACGGGCCCCATGATTCGAGTTCGCGGGTGCCGTCACTGCTGTAAATCGAGTGAGAATCGAGCTCGTGGGAACGGGCGACCGGATCTCCGGCGGCGAGCGCTTCCAGGCGGGCGCGGGCACCAAGCGAGCGCACGAGATTGCCACGCGCATCGACTTCCGAGGTCGTGATCACATCGCCTTCGACTCCCGGCGGAGCCGGGGATGCGGTGTTCACCTGGTTGCCGTCGGGATCCATGTAGTGGACCACGGCCTGGTCGTAGTCGCTCGGTTCTTCTCCTGGCACCTCGGTCGGCGGGAAGATCGCCGTTGCGTCGACCGGGTAGTCCAACTGCCCCCATTTGGCGACGGCGCTCGCGCTCAGGTCATACGGAGCGCCTTCTCCGGAGACTGGCACCCCATACGCCACCGTCGTGGTCGCCGTCGGTTCGCCTTCGACCAGGCTCGCACGGCTGACGCTCTTGAGCGGGGCTTCCCATTCGCCGATTTCGTTCAGTCGGAAGTAATAGTCAAATTTCCACGGTTCTTCGCCGGGAGGAGTGATAGCGGTGATCTTATTGTTCCAGCCAGGACTGTGGTAGGTGTAGGTCTCCCTCACTTTCGGCAGCCTCGGGTCCCACTCTTCCGTCAATTCCATTTCGTGACCGTAGTAGTATTCGGCGACCTTCTGCGACGTCGCGGGCAGGCCACTTGCGTTGTAATAGCGAATGGAGGCCAGAGCAACGTGCAATTCGCCATAAGAGCCCCATTCCACCCAGTGGTTGTAGGGTTCGTATTCGAATTTGAGGGTGCGGCAGCCTTCGGATTCAATAGAGGTGAAATCACCACAGGTAACCCCTGACTGCGACGGGGCTATCTCGCGGACCAGCTTCAGTTTTTCCCAAGAGTGCGAGGTGGTTTCATAGATCATCCTGGCGGCTGTCGGAGTAGCCTGGAAGGAGACTTCCTTGGGCAGGTATTCTTGGCCATTGGTCTTGGTGAAGATCGTGTGCGTTCCGTCGGACGTACTGAGCACGATGTGTTCGGAGTCTTCTCTTTTTAGCTTCAATTCCGCAGCGTAGTCCGGTGAAACATAGTTTTCGCCGCTGATTTCGAAGGTGATTCCTCCACCTTCGTTGTCGGTGAGTTCCATCCAGCGTTCTTCAGGCTGCGCTTCTTCTGCTTCCCATTCTTCGCAGAATTCGGGGTTGCATCCGGCGCCGCAGCTCACCGTTTCGCCTTCTTCGTCCCAGCATTCCTTTTCGAAGACCGGTGGCCTGTAGGGGATGACTTCTTCCTTCAGCCTGCGCCAGGCTTCGCCTTCGTATTCGGATTCCACCGGCGTCGCGGGCTGCCACCAGCCCCCGAGGACGGTCGAGTAGCCCGCAAGATTGTTCTCGATAGTGGAATCGTAGGAGCGTGTGAATTCGAGGTTCGCTTCGGTGCCTGGCACCGGAATCGAGACATCTGTGCGGCTGAGTGTGAAACCTCCGGTGATGAGGTCGACCGAGACAGGGCCGACCGTTTCGGTGGCGTCGCCAACACGGCTCGTGTTGTACTTGTGGACAAATTCGGTGGGGACGGGCTCACTTGCCCCGGCAGCTTTCGAACCTCCGTCGAAAGCGGCACGGAACTTGATTTCCTTTTCGGGGTAGCCGGCTTCCTCAAAGGGCGCGCAGCCTTTGACTCCGAGGAAGACCGGTTCGGTGTGCCCCGGGTTGCTTGCCACGGAAAGCGGCCAAGACACATGTTTCCCCTGGCCGTCGATCACACATTCGGTGGGAACGGCTTTGAATACGTCCCAGCCGGGAAGCTCCATCTGGAAGCTGACGCCGGTGACGCCCCCGCCTTCTGGCGCGCTGCCCCATTCCGCTTTCAGCGTGTAGTAGCTGGCGGTCTTCTGACCGTCTTCGGGGTAGACGAGCTTGCTCGTCGCGGGCGCCGGCCCGTAGATGCCCAGGTTGAACTTCCATTCCGCGGGCGTTGGGTCGGTGTTGGCTTCTTTGTCCGTAGCCTTGACCAGGAACGTGTGCCAAGTCGCTTTGTTGAGGTTCGTCGGCATTACATACGGCGATGTGCATGTGCTGTAGGCGGCCCCGTCGAGCGAGCATTTGAAGGTTGAACCGGCTTTGCTCGAGCTGAACGTGATCGGTGGTTCTTCGTTGCTCGTGAAGCTCGGCTGGGGAGAAGTGATCGTCGTCTGCGGTGGTTCGACGACCGTGAAGCTGCGTTCGGCTGGCGTCGTGTCCTGGTTTCCGGAAAGATCAACCGCTCTGACACGGAAGGTATGCGAGCCGGTGGCTAGGCCGTGGTATTCCTTTGGCGTGGGGCAGGTCGCGTAGGCGCCGCCATCCATTGAGCATTCGAACGTTGCTTCCTCAGTCGCGGTGAAGGCGAAGGTCACGTCGGGGAACACTTTGCCGCTGGGGCCGCTGCTGATGCTCGTGTCTGGCGCCTGAATGTCGATCTGGCCGGCGCGGAAGTTGTTGATCGACGGGTAGCTCCCATTCTGTTCCATCCCGGCGTAGCCGCTGGAGTAGGTCGAGTCATTTGCCTGCAGCACCTGGGAGTAGCTGCCCGCGGTGCCAGACCACAGCGTGAGGTTCCCCCCCGTCTTGGTGAGGAAGATCGTGCTCCCGGGCTGCGCGATGCTGCCGGTCGAGTAGGAGCCGAGTACCGTTCGAGCTCCCGAGACCCATTTGGACAATTCGTACTTGTAGTTGCTGACCGAAGCTTCGAACCTGGCTTCGTAGCCGGACTTGACAGATCCCGGATTTGGCATGTCGAGCCACAAGGCAAGCCGTTCGCCTTCATAGGCAGCCGCCGAGTTGACGCTGCCGCCGACGATGACGGCGCCGGTGGCGTCATCGAAGGTTTTCGGATTCCAGTAGGCCCCCACATTGCACCCGCCGCAGTTGGAGACATAGCCGTAAGATCCTTCGCTGCTCCACGCTCCGCCGATTCCGGTCGTCCAGTTGAGTTTGGACCATTTGCCGCTGCTCAGCGGCAGTTCCTGGCGGTTCAGGTTGTCTCGAAGAGGCGTTCCTTTGATCGTTTTTTCGGCTGTGAGGACCTGCACGCTACGTTCGGCCGGAGTTTGATCTGTTCCCGCCGCACTCACCGCGCGCACCCCAAATGTGTGCGTGCCTTCCGAGAGGCCCTGGTAGGACTTGGGCGAGCTGCAGCCACTGTAGGCGCCGCCGTCGATCGAGCATTCGAAGGTTGAGCCGGTTTCGTTCGAAGTAAACGAGAACGCCACGTTTGGCGGTACAAGCCCGGCCGATGAACCGGCGGCGATGCTGGTGTCCGGGGCATCGGTGCTTGTTGCCGCGCTGCCGGCCTTGAAGTTGGTCGAGCGGATCGTGCCGGAGCCTTCCATGCCCGCATAGCCGCTGCTGTAGGTCGAGTCGGCAACTGAAAGCACCTTGACCGAGCCCTGCCAGGCCGACACGGTTGAGCCTTCATCCACAAGGCTGATGGATTGGCCCGGAGATGTGTTCACGTATGCCCATTCGAGTTCGGTTTTTGTTCCAGACACCCACTTTTCGAGGATCAGGGCATACGTGACGCCGTCGTTGTTCGTGCGCAAGCGCAACTCATAGCCGGACTTGGCAGTGGTCGGGCTCGGCATGTTCAGCCACAGGGCCGCGTAGTGGTTGAGAGTGCCGGACGCTTTTTGCAGGGTCGCCGTGGCCGCATCCCAGCCCAGGGAGTCCGAGAGCGTGCCCTGATTCCAGTAGGCACCATTGGCGGTCGGGTAGGCGTCGTACGAGGTCCAGCCTTCCGTGGTGTCCTGGCCCGGTTTGTGGGTGCCTTCGGCCCAGTTCAGGGCCGTCCACTTACCCCCGTTGGAAAGAGTCGCTTCATTCCTGTTCAGCTGATCGGACACTGGCAGGTTGGCAATCTTGGACGAAAGGGCGGTCCCAATTCTGAAGTTGGTCGAGCGAATCGTGCCGGAGCCCTCGATCCCCGCATAGCCGCTGCCGTAGGTCGAGTCGGTGGCCGAGAGCACCTTGGCCAGGGTGCCGCCAGTGCCCATCCAGGCACTTACCTTGGTGCCTTCGTCAACCAGGGCCAGGGTCGTTCCGGCCGGGGCGTTCACGTTTTCCCAGGTGAGTTCAGTTTTTGTTCCAGACACCCACTTTTCAAGGATTAGTGCATACGTAACGCCGTCGTTGTTCGTGCGCAGGCGCAACTCATAGCCGGACTTCGTCGAGCCCGGGCTCGACATGTCCAGCCACAGTGCCGTGTAATGGTTGAGAGTGCCGGACGCTTTTTGCATCGTCAGCGAGGCTGCGTCCCAGCCCGAGGAGTCCGAAAGCGTGCCTTGAAACCAGTAGGCCCCGTTGACTTTGGGGTAGGCGTCGTAGGAGCTCCAGCCTTCCGTCGTGTCTTGGCCAGGTTTACGGGTGCCTTCGGCCCAGTTCAGAGCCGCCCACCTGCCGTTGTAGGAGAGGGTTTCTTCGCTCCTGTTCAGCGGGTCGGACACCGGCAGGTTGGCGATCTTGGTCGCCATCATGCTGCCGGCCTTGAAGTTGGTCGAGCGGCTGGCGTTCCCCGAACCCTCGATTCCGGCGTAGCCGCTGCTGTAGGTCGAGTCGGACGCCGAGAAGAGCGCCGTCAGAGTGCCACCGGTTCCCTTCCACGCGGCCACCGTCGCCCCGCTGTCGGAGATCGCCATCGTCGTTCCGGCCGGGATGGATACGGAGGCGTTCGTGGCAAGGACCGCCTCGCTGCCCGAGGTCCACTTCGAGAGCTTCACGGTGTAGGTGCCACCGGAGTTGAGGATCCAACGCAACTGATAACCGGACTTCGCCGATCCCGGAGCGCCCATGTTCAGCCACAGGCCCACGTAGTGATTTAGGCTGCCGGGAGCAGTCTGCATAGTGACGGAAGCAGCGTCGCCGGATTGATCGCTGAAGGTCGATGAATTCCAATAGGCACCGTTGACCGTCGAATAGCCATCGTACGGGCCCCAGCCCGCGGCGAGGTCTTGCCCGGTGTTGTGTCCGGAGGAGCTGTTGTCCCAGAAGAGGGCGGACCATTTTCCGCTGTTGGAAAGCGGATTTTCAGCGCGATTGAGTGCGTCCAGGGTCGGCAGCGCTTCGACTTCGCTCGCTGTGCCGGCAACCGCCGGAGCCACAGCAACACCAAGGAACGAACAGGCAAACAGCACTCCGAGCAATACGCTTCGACAGCTCCCCTTGGTCATTCTCTCCCCCGCTCCGTGATTACACAGCTCAAGTGGCGCGAGCTTTTCATCCCACCGGGTTCAGCCGCTCCCCCAATGTGGCGCAAAGCACCGAGGTGGAACAGCCATAGTGGTGCATTCCCGGTCGCCGCCGGCAGGCGGACTTAGCTAGGCGAAGGAAGGCGGCGAGTAGTCGCCCTCGGGGTGAACGCCAATCAGCAGTGCGGTGACCGAGGCGTCGGAGCGGTTGAGAATCGTGCGGCTCGCCGGTGGTTCGATCGAGGCGAAGGTGCCGGCCGGTGCCGGGTGGTCCTCGCCCTCGATTCGCAGCACGGCCTCGCCCTCGAGGATTGCGTAGAGCTCAACCTGGCCGCTGCCGCCCTCATCGTGCTCGGGGATCTGCCCACCGGGATCGATTTCGACAAGATTGAAACCGAAGGCCGAGGTGCCCAGCGCCTTGCGCGCCAGGCGCCAGGTCGAGTCGCCCGAACCCTCCATCGACTCGAACTCGTCACGGTGCTTGATCGTGAAGCCTCCGGCCATCAGCGACTCCAGTCGGGTTCCGAGGCGTTGTTGGCGAGCACCTTGGGCTTGCCGCCGGCATAGGGGATGCTGACCACCTTGTGGCCGGGGCCGGGTTCGAAGCCGCCGAGGCTGCCGAGCACGAGCTTGCCGTTGCTGGATAGCGCTGTGCCGACGAAGCCGACCTCGCGTTCCTTGGTAAGCGCCCGTTCGGCGCCAGTCTTCGGGTTGACCGTGACCGCGTAGGTCGTGTCCTGGCCGCCGAACTCGGTGAGCAGGTGCTTACCGTTGGCCGACCAGGCAGTCGGGCTGAGACCAGAAAGCAGCGGCTCGACCTTGGTATGGGTGAGCCGCTTGACCGCCTTGCCGTTCGAATTCATTAGGAAGAGGTCGTTCTTGGGCCCGTACTTGCGGTTCTTTTCGCCGAGGTGCTTGACGAAGGCGATCTTTTCGTCAGGCCCCCAGAGCGGGCTCGAGGACTTGTGATCGGCGGTGAGACGAACCGGCCTCGGAGCCTGGATGAAGACCGCGCCAGGTTCGGGAATGTCGAAGCGGTAGACGTCGCTCTTGGAGCCGAATTCGGTGTTCGTCAGCCCGTAGACGATCTGCCCGCCGGCGGGCGCGAAGCTGACGCCACTGAAGAAACCGCTGGCCACCGTCTGCTGAGCTCCGCTGGCCACATCGATCAGCGTCAGGCGCTGCTTGCCGATTTCGGGACCGAGCAGCACCGCGACCGTCGCCGAGTCGGGCGACCAGGCGAAGACAAACGGATCACGCCAGCCGCTCGCCAGCTTTCTAACCGGTCCGCCGGAAGCGGGGGCCACAACCAATTCCGACGGCTGATTGCCCTTGCCAAAGCGGTAGAAGGCAACGGTCTGCCCATCCGGCGAGACGCGGGGATTTGAGCCAGGACCGATCTTCCGAGCCGCCGAGCCGTTGTCATTTGCAACATAAACGGCCGGGCTGAGCGGGTTGCGGGTGAAGGCCAGGGTCGCGCTTGCCGTGGAAGCAGTGGCAAGCGCGAGGAGCAGGCAGATGGTGAGCGTGAGCGCCGCCCTGTGCATTGTGGCCATGGGCACAGGTTAGAGGGCTGGCCGGCCGATGACGCCGGCCAGCCCCCGAGTCAATTCACAACCCCGATCGTGTCGGTCCCGTCTTTGTTCCAGTCCCCGATCACGGGCTTGGTCGTGCTGCCGCCGCCGTAGATTGGGTTGATTTCCCCGCCTCCGGTCGTGTTGAAGTTGCGCAAATACCATTCTCCCGTCGTCGGCTTGTAGAAGCCGGCGGTGTCGATGCCGTCGTTGTTCCAGTCGCCGACAAGCGGAACGAGGCTCAAGGTGCTGCCGAAGGTGAAGTTGATTTCACCGCCGCCGGCCGTGTTGCTGTTGCGCAGGAACCATTTGTCGGCCGCGACCGGATCGGGGTCGACGATCCCAATCGTGTCGGTGCCGTCGTTGTTCCAGTCGCCGGCTATTGGCAGCGTGTCGCTGCCGCCGCCGTAGACGAAGTTGACTTCACCTGCGCCGGTCGTGTTGGAGTTGCGCAGGAACCACTGGCCGGTGCTCGGCTTGTAGAGGCCGGGAGTGTCGATGCCGTCTTTGTTCCAGTCGCCGACGACAGGCAGCAATTCGCCGCCGCCGCCGTAGGTGAAGTTGATCTCCCCGTTGCCACCGGTGTTGCTGTTGCGCAGGAACCACTGGCCGGTGATCTTGTTATAGGCGCCGGGCGTATCGATGCCATCACCGTTCCAGTCGCCGGCGACCGGG
Source organism: uncultured Solirubrobacterales bacterium (assembly GCA_963840565.1). Lineage (GTDB taxonomy): Bacteria > Actinomycetota > Thermoleophilia > Solirubrobacterales > 70-9 > VRUE01. Next base: position 269,701 of record CAWIZH010000004.1, on the reverse strand, counting down.
ATCAGTTCCGCCCCGCCGTAGTTGAATTCGATGTCGGCGATGCCGCTGGTGGTGGCGTTGCGGAGATACCAGCGCCCTTGTGGCGCGGTCAAGGGCGGCGGTAGTGTGCCGGCCTTGAAATTGGTGAGGCGGGTGATGTTGCCCGAGCCCTCGAGGCCCACGCTGCCGCCGCTGAAGGACGAATCGGAGGCGGCGAGCAACTGGGAGAAGCCCGAGCCGGTGTCGACCCGTGCGCTCACCGTCGCGCCGCCGTCGACGAGCGCGACCGAGCTTCCCTGGGCGAGGGAGTAGCCCGATTTCGAGCCGAGGACCGTCTGGGTCCCGGCCTGCCACTTGGAGAGCTTTGCTTCGTAGATATTGGTCGCGGTTTCGGTGAAGCGCAGCTCATACCCCGCTCGTGACGCTCCCGCGCCCGTAGCGTCGAGCCAAAGCGAGAAGTAGCAGCTGATACCCGAGGGGCTGTGAGCCAGCGTCGCGACCGCCGCGACTCCCGAGCCGGAGTCGTTGACGTTAGTTTTGATGTAGGCGCCGTTCACCGTCGGGTAGGCATTGACCGGGCGCCAGCCCGTGCTCGTGTCTTCTCCCTTTGCCCCAGTTCCCGCGGCCCAGCCCAAGGCCGACCAATTGGAGCTGAAGTTGGCAAGCGAGGAGGAGCTGCCATCGAAGGGCTCGACGACCGCGAGGCCACTCAACTGGCCCCTGATGTTGGACGTGGCGAAGGTCATGTCTTTGCCGTAGCTGATGCCTTCGCTGCTGAACGCGACCACGCGGTAGTGGTAGACGACTCCTTCGGCTAGTTCGCCGACCGGCTGGGCGAGCGAGATCGGGCCGTCGTACGTGCCGACATCCGCTGGGGCAACCGGCTGTTTTGAGCCATAGGACGGGCTCAACCCGTATTCGAAGTAGTAGTAGGTGTACTCGCCCTGGGGGTTGACTTCGGCATAGAGCTTGGCGCTGTGGTCTTCGACGTTGGTTGCCGGACCGGTCAGGGCTATCGGTGGCCTCGCAGCGATCGAGGCCGGGCGGGTTTCGCTGGCCCAGCCGCTCGCCTGCGTCCACCACTGGTGGCCGAGGTTGCCGCTGGTATCGCGGTAGAAGACGTCGACGGTGCCGTTTGCCTGGGCGATGATGTGGGGATCGGAAGCCATCAAGGCTGTCCGGGTCTCGCTGGCCCAGCCGCTGCTCGGAGTCCACCACTGGTGGCCGAGGTTGCCGTTGGTGTCGCGATAGAAGACGTCAACCGTCCCGTTGAGCTGCGCGGTAATGTGGGGCTCGGAGGCCATCGAGGCCGTCCGGGTCTCGCTCGCCCAGCCGCTGTAGGGGGTCCACCACTGGTGGCCGAGGCTGCCGTTGACGTCGCGGTAGAAGACGTCGACGGTGCCGTTTTGCTGGGCGATCGCCCGAGGAGTGGAGGAGGGTGCAATCGAGGCGGTGCGAGTCTCAGTGGCCCAACCCGTGGTCGGCGACCACCACTGGTGGCCGAGGTTGCCGTTGACGTCGCGGTAGAAGACATCGACGGTGCCGTTGGGCTGAGTCGTCACCTGCGGGGCCGAGGCCATCGAAGCCGCGCGGGTTTCCGAGCCCCAGCCGGTCGTGGGCGTCCACCACTGGTGGCCGAGGTTGCCGTTGACGTCGCGATAATAGATTTCGACCTTGCCGTTGGCCTGGGCCGTCACGGCCGGGTCTGTGGCCATCACCGCGGGACGGGTTTCGGCCCCCCAGCCGTTGGCCTGCGTCCACCACTGGTGGCCCAGGTTGCCGTTGGTATCGCGGTAGAAGATGTCAACGGTGCCGTTGGGCTGGGTGACGACATGTGGATCGGAGGCCATCGCCGCCGAACGGGTTTCACTGGCCCAGCCGCTCGCCTGGGCCCACCACTGGTGGCCCAGGTTGCCGTTGACGTCGCGGTAGAAGACGTCGACGGTGCCGTTGCCGTGGGCAATCGCCCGAGGCACCGAGGAGGCCGCGATCGCGGCCGGGCGGGTTTCGCTGGCCCAGCCGCTCGCCTGAGTCCACCACTGGTGCCCCAGGCTGCCGTTGACGTCGCGGTAGAAGGCGTCGGCGGTGCCTTTGCACTGGAAGACAGCCCTAGGGCCGCCGGACCCGTCGTTTTCGTCGATGCTGACGCTGTTGGTGAAGAGTTCCTTGTAGCCGGATTCAGACGATGCGAGGCCGTTGGACGCAAGCAGCGTGGCCTTTGCCCGCCACTGGCCAGCGCCAGGGTTGGCTTGAGCCTGGTAGGTACCGTTACCCACGTTGGCCAGAACCGATTCTTTGAACACCCACTGGCTGCCTTCCCACTTGGAGAGGTCAATCCTGACTTGGCCATAGCGGACAGGGTGCCCGTCCGAGCTGACGGTTCCACCCACCATGACCGACCCCGCGGGACACTGCAGGGGGGTTATGTTGACTGATGTCTGACTTGGAGCCGCGGTGGCAATGTGTACGTTGAGGGCTGCCGTGGCTTCGGTGATATTCCCGTAATACCATTCAGGACCAGAGCAAATGTGTTCTTCATCGACTTCACCACCGCTCAGCATTCCTAGCGCCATATTGCTTGCGAACACGGGGCCGCCGCTATCGCCTCCATAGGCACAGCCGTTCAACACTCTGTTCATGCCGATGAGCCAGCCGTCGCCTTCAAAATATACCGTTTGATTCAACCCGGTTACCGTGCCACAGCTAGTCCCAGTACTCGCGCCGGAATGGCAGACGGTCTCAAACAAGTAACTTGACGCTTCCCCATTGATTGGGTAATTTTCTTCAATTACGGTGCCTGTGTTTTCTCCCCAGTAGACAACACTCGAAGGCCATGGAGCGACATCCCAATAGGAGCCTGTCGCATCTATCTTTGCCCAATCGTGGGTGGGGTAGGTATGCTGCTCGACTTCACCGATGTAATGAGGATTTTGAAGGCTGTCGGCGCTGTCCCATTCCAGGAACGGTGGAGATTCGGCGCTAGGACTGTCGATACAGTGCCCCGCCGTCAGTAGATACCTCTTGCCGTTGGTATCGCCTCTGGCCCGGAAGGCAGCCGTGCAGGTACGAATGGGGAGTCCTTCTTCATGTTCCTCAATCCCCACTCCTCCACGAAGAGGGATGTCGCAATATTTTTCGAGAAAAAAGGGTCTGCAACTCAAAGCCTTCGCATGAAACCGAGCTGTGTCTTTGTCGCGAAGTTCGACATTGACCGCCGATTTAATGGCAATTCGCTTGAGCATGGCTGAGTTTTGTGCGCTGCTCGCTTCTGCGACTTCGACGATCACCGCATTGGTGCGTGGGTCGAGCGAGGTTTGAACCTTTCCTGCTTCGATTAGGTCGCGCAATTCGCCATTAACTTGTTGCTGAGCCGCTTCAAGCTCTTCCCAGGAGTACTCGACGGTGGGGCTGCGATAGTCGCCTCCAAGTTGCGCGTTCGTAAGTTCGTTGCTCACGGCCCCACGGTCTGCTCCCGGAGTAGTCGGAACGACAAATTCGCCAGATGCATTGTCGAACCAGACTCCTGCGAAGTTCTCGTCCAGCTTCTGTTCGAGGCCTCCGACGATGTCGGCTTCAGTTCCCTCGCTCTGAACTTCCAGTCGATCCCTTGCTTCCGCGCGGGAGACGTCAAACGTTTCTTGGTAAGCGTCGACTTCTTTCGGCTTGATTTCCGCCGAGGCAATCGGGGCTCCCGTCAGAAGGGCCACGGCAAGGGCAACCATTATGAGCACTGGCCAGGCGCACCACTGGTTCCGAAGTTGACCCTGCACTATCTCTCCCCCCGTCGGTGTAAGCATCATCCGCGACAGGACGGTCGCGGATCACTACGTTTGTGCTTGGTCCCAGCATAAGCAGATGGTCATTTACCAGCGTGCGCCAATGCGGTGCATTTCTATGCACAAATGCACCATTTAGTGGCAGCCCCTGCCTCCCCAAGGGGGCAGCTGGACCCGACACCCTCTACCGCCGTGCACACTGGCAGATGCACCGCTAGGCGCGTTGGCTTCTGATCTGGCTCGCTAAAGCTCTGGAACGTCAGCCCCGTGGGGGCTGAAGGGGAGGCGGCGGACCTCGGCCCAGCCGGCGCAGCGTTGCTCGAGGGCCTCGGCGACGGTGCCGGCCTCCTGCCAGGTGGTCCAGACGAGGACGGTGGGGCCGGCGCCGGAGATCGTCGCGCCGAGGGCGCCAAGATCCGTCGCGGCGTCGACGAGATCCATCGAGCGCGGGTAGAGCTCGCGGCGGCGGGGCTGGTGGATGCGATCTTCGAGGCCGGCGGCGACCAGGTCGAGATCGGCCGTCTGCAGGCCGAGGACGAGCCGCGAGGCGGCGGAGACGTTGGCGACCGCGTCTGCGAGTGGGACTTCCGCCGGTATCGCCTCACGGGCGCGCTCGGTCGAGACCTCTTCGGCGGGGATCACGGCGATTCCCTCGAGGCCGCCGGGCGGATCGAAGCGGGCGGCGCTCGGGGCGTCCCCCTCCCCCGCGCCGCAGATCACGAAGCCGCCGTAGATCGCCGCGGCGACGTTGTCCGGATGGCCCTCCAACTCCGTCGCCTTGACCAGCATCTCCTCCTTGCTCAGGGCGAGCTCGAAGAGGTGATCGGCGGCGAAGAGGCCAGCGACTATCGCCGCCGCGCTGGAGCCCAGCCCCCGCGCTAGGGGGATCTCGCTCTTCAAGCGGAAGGCGATGCCGTCTGCAGAATGCAAGGTCTCGAAGGCCCGGACGATCATGTTGTCGCGCCCGGTCGAAACGTCGAGGCCGCCGGGATCGAGCGAGAACTCTCCCGTCTCCTCGACCTCCAGCTCTAGATAAAGCGATACCGCCGCGGCGAGCACGTCGTAGCCTGGGCCGAGGTTGGCCGACGAGGCGGGGACACGGACGAGCCGGCGGCGGACGGTCAATCGAATACCGCGCGCTCGACCGCGCTGAGGTCGTTCTCGCAGTTGAGCACCGCCGGCGCTTTGGAGAGAGCGGTGTCGGGGTCCTTGAGGCCGTGGCCGGTGAGGACGCAGACGACGGTCTCCGGCGGCGGCTCGCCCTCAACCGTGGGTAGGCCGTGGGCGAGCAGGCCGGCAACGGACGCCGCCGAGGCGGGCTCGCAGAAGACTCCCTCGCCGGCGGCGAGCCAGCGGTAGGCGTCGAGGATCTGCTGGTCGCTGACCGAGGCGACCCGGCCGCGCGAGCCGGTGAAGGCGGCCATCGCCTCCTCCCAGCGGGCCGGGTTACCGATCCGGATCGCCGAGGCGACGGTCTCCGGGTTGGCGACCGGCTCACCGCGCACGAGCGGCGCCGCACCCTCGGCCTGGAAGCCGTAGAGGATCGGTGCCGTGCCGGCCTCCTGGAAGCCGCGCCAGTAGGCGGTGACGTTGCCGGCGTTGCCGACCGGTATCGCCAAGGCGCCCGGCGCTTCGCCGAGCTCCTCGATCACCTCGAAGGCGGCGGTCTTCTGGCCTTCGATCCGGTGCGGGTTGACCGAGTTGACCAGCTCGATCGGGTGCTTGTCGGCGAGCTCGCGGACGATCCGCAGGGCGTCGTCGAAGTTGCCCTGCAGGGCGACGACGCGGGCGCCGTGCATCAGCGCCTGGGCGAGCTTGCCGATCGCGATCTTGCCCTCGGGGACGATCACCGCCCCGCGCATTCCCGCCCGCGCCGCGTAGGCGGCGGCGCTGGCGGCGGTGTTGCCGGTCGAAGCGCAGATCACCGCCTCGGCGCCGCGGCCCTTGGCCCGCGAGACGGCAACGGTCATGCCCCGGTCCTTGAAGCTGCCGGTCGGGTTGGCGCCCTCGAACTTGAGGTAGGCGCGGGCGCCGATCCGCTCGGAGAGTCGCGGCGCCTCGACCAGCGGCGTCGAGCCCTCGTTCAGGGTCACGACCGGGTCGCCGGGCTCCAGCGAGAGGCGGTCCCGGAAGCGCTCGATCAACGGCGCCGGGCTCAACCGAACTCCTCTTCGATCACCCGGATCGAGCGCGGCGGCGCGCGCAGCACGTCGAGCGCATCGATCGCCTCCAGCGCCGCGGCGAAGCGCGACTCGAGGCACTCGTGGACGACCATCACCAGGCGCGCGTCCTCGCCGACCCCGCGCTGGACCACGCTCTTGACCGAGACGTCTTTGTCGCCGAGCACCTGGGCGATCTGGCCGAGAACCCCGGGCCGGTCGGCGACCGCTAGGTGCAGGTAGAAGGACGAGGAGACGTCGTTGACGATCGGCAGCTTGACCCGGGTCTCGTGCACCGGCGCGTCGCCGCTGAGGATCGAGACGACGTCGCCGAGCACCGCCGAGGCCGTCTGCACTCCCCCGGCCCCCGGCCCCGACATCGTCACCTCGGTGATCTCGGGCGCCTCGACCATGACCGCGTTGAAAGGGCCCTCGACCGGCGAGAGCGGGTGGCCGCCGGAGAGGAAGCAGGGGAAGACGCGGACGCTGATCCCGCCCTGGCGCCGTTCGGCGACCCCGAGCAGCTTCAGCGAGAGGCCGAGCTCCTTGGCGTAGGCGAGATCGCCCTGTTTGATCTGCTCTATCCCCTCGTAGGAGACCTCATCTAACGTCACCGGCGTGTGGAAGGCGAGGCGGGCGAGGATCGCCATCTTCGCCGCCGCGTCGGCGCCGCTGACGTCGGCGGTCGGGTCGGCCTCGGCGTAGCCGAGCTCCTGGGCGCGGGCGAGGACCTCCTCGTAGGGAGCACCGGTCGAGGCCATCTCGCTGAGGATGAAGTTGGTGGTGCCGTTGACGATGCCGAAGACCTTGGCGATCTCGGTCACGCCGAAGCTCTCCTGGATCACCCGCACGATCGGGATCACCCCGGCCACCGCCGCCTCGAAGCGCAGCTGCACGCCGGCCTCGCGGGCGGCGTCGAAGAGCTCCTCGCCGTGCTGGGCGAGGAGCTGCTTGTTGGCGGTGACGACCGGGCGCTTGGCCCGCAGCGCCTCGAGCACGTAGTCGCGGGCCGGATCGGTGCCGCCGATCAGCTCGACGATCAGGTCGGAGCGCTCGAGGATCGCGCCGAAGTCGCCGTCGCTGCGGGAGAGGACTCCGGAAACCTCAGGACGCCGGCCCGTGGCCGCCTCGACCGCACCGGCGCGGGCGGCGACCAGCTCGGCGAAGGCGCCGCCGACCGTGCCGCGGCCGAGCAGCCCGATGCGAACGGGTTCAGGCATCGCGCCGGGTCAAATCCTCGTAGGTCTCGCGGCGGACCACCACGCGGGCCTCGCCGTCCCGACAGAAGAGCACCGGGGGCCGCGGCACGCCGTTGTAGTTGCTCGCCATCGCGTAGCCGTAGGCGCCGGTGGCCGGCGTGACCAGAACGTCGCCGACGGCCGGGGAGGCGAGCATCGCCTCGCGGACGATGATGTCGCCCGACTCGCAGTGCATGCCGGCGATCGTCGCCGGGCTCTCGGCGGGAGCAGCCGCGCGATCGGCGATCAGCGCTTCGTAGCGAGAGCCGTAGAGCATCGGCCGCAGGTTGTCGGACATGCCGCCGTCGACGGCGACGTAGGTGCGGATGCTGGGGATCTCCTTGACCGTGCCGACGCGGTAGGCGGTGACGCCGGCGTTGCCGACCAGCGAGCGGCCGGGCTCAACCAGGATGCGCACGTCCTCGCCGAAGACCTCGGCGACGCCGCGCAGCTTGACCTCGGCGTAGGTATCGATCGAGGGCGGCTCGTCCTCAGCGGTGTAGGCGATGCCGAGCCCACCGCCGACGTTGACGACCCGGCACCACTCGCCGGCAAGCTCGCCGAGCGCGCGGATCGCCAGCCTGTAGGGCTCGAGCTCGAAGATCTGCGAGCCGATGTGAGCGTGCAGGCCAGTCAGCTTGAGCAGGTCGGAGGCGAGAACGCGCTCTATCGCCTTGGCGGCGAGACCGTCCCCGAGCCCAAAGCCGAACTTCGAGTCGAGCTGCCCGGTCTGCACGTAGCTGTGGGTCGAGGGCTTGATCCCCGGCGTGACGCGGATCAGCACGTCCTGCGGCGCCTCGAGCAGGCGCTCGCAGCGCTCGATCTCGTCGAAGGAATCGAGGATCAAATGGCCGACGCCGGAGCGCGCGGCGAAGAGGATCTCCTCGTCGCTCTTGTTGTTGCCGTGCATGTGGATGCGGGCGGGGTCGAAGCCGGCCCGCAGCGCCATGTGCAGCTCACCGCCCGAGGCGACGTCAACCGAGAGGCCCTCCTCGGAGAAGAGCCGGTAGGCGGCGGTGCAGGGCAGCGACTTGCTGGCGAAGAGGACTTCGAACTCGCCGCCACCCCGCCCGAAGGCCTCGCGGTAGGCGCGGGCGCGGGCGCGCATGTCGTCTTCGGCGTAGACGTAGGCCGGAGTGCCGAACTCTTCCGCCAGCTCGACCACGTCGCAGCCGGCGATCTCGAGGTGACCGCGCTCGTTGACCCGGCTCCCCCCCGGGTAGACCGGGGACCCGGCGATCGGATCCGCCACTGCGCCCGCCTGTCCGTGCTCCGCCATTGGCGGGCATTGTGACGGTTAGGAGGGGAGCGGCGAGTGGTGGTGTCGCGGAGCGGACGCTAGCGTTTGCCGCCGAGCAGGCCGTTGACCGTTTCCACGACTTTGTCAACGGTTTCTCCGACCGGCGATTCGGGGCCGGCGACGCCGCTGACGACTTCTTCGGTGACTTTGGTGACCCCAGCGTTCCCGAGCGTCCCGCCAAGCGTTTGGTCGACGCCGGAGACCGTGTTGTTGACGGCGCCAGTTACAGCGCCAGACGTCGATTGCCCGGAGCCACCGCCTCCGGTCCCAGGCAAAGACACAGAACCTCCTTTTCCGCCAGCACCGCCTCCCCCTCCGCCCGGCGAGCTCGACGAAGTCGATTGGCCGGTCGGATTGGCACCGCCGCCGTTGGTGGGACTGGCGCCAGGAGCTTCGGCGGCCGGCGAGCCTGGTGCCGCCGACGTGGGAGTACCCAATGTTGCGGCACCAACCTGCTGCTTACTTTCGCCGGCCGAAGCGCCCCGCTGCCGTTGAGCGCCGTTTGCACCCGGGCGCCGTGTGGGGGCAACGGCCGCCCCAGCGGCAGTTGTCGCCGCGGAGGCGCCACCGGCTCCTGCCGTCGGCTGCCCACTTGAAACAGCGGAGCTGTCGCTGCCGCCACCGATGCCCGCCAAGGGCCAGTCCCTGAGGGCCTGCAGGGAGACGAGCAGAACGAAGGCGACGACAGCCGCCCCGATCAGGGCCGTGCCTGAAACAGCACCGGCAAGGTAGGTATGAGCCTGGCGAACCATCGACATGCCTCCGTGGGTCGATTGCTACCCAGGGTCGCAGGATGGAACCATCCGGACATACCTAATATTTGGTTTTCTGGAGAATCTGAGTAATGCGGTGGACGGGTGGCCTAGAGATAGGCCATCGGGTCGGTCACTTCACCGTTGATCCGCACCTCAAAGTGGAGATGCGGACCGAAGCAGTAGCCGGTGCAGTCGCTGTAACCGATGATCTGGCCCTGGGCGACCTGCTGCCCGGCCGAGACCGCGAAGGTCTCCTGGTGGGCGTAGCAGGTGGAGAGGCCGCCGCCGTGATCGATGCAGGTGTAGTTGCCGTAGCCGCCGCTGCTCGACTCCGGCTCGGTGAAGATCACCGTCCCCGCTGCGGCCGCCCGAATCGGCGTGCCGCTCGGAACCGCGATGTCGATCCCGGGGTGGTACTCGTAGGAGCCGTTGATCGTGCGTGAGCCGAAGCCGGAGACGACCGGACCGCTGACCGGCCAAATCAAGCCACTACCGTTGCCGCCCTGGATTGGCCCCGCCGGCAAGGGCACCGAGCCGGTGCCGGCCAGCTGCGCCGCGATCTTGCCCTGGATCGCCGCGACCGAGCCGTCGAGCTCCTCCTCGTGCTTGCGGATCTTGCCCAGCACCGCGAGCCGCTCGCTGCGGGCCGAGACCAGGGCTGACTGGCGTTGCTGGACCGCAGCGCGAGCGCTTGCCAGGGTCTGCTCTTCGGCCGCGATCGAGTCGCGGGCCGCCTCGATCGTGTTCTTGGCCGTGCGCAGGCGGGTGACCGTCCGCCTCACCTGATCGCGCAGGTCGCGCACGCGGCCGACGACGGCTTCGTCCATGCCGTGGATCCGGTTGAGGTATTCGGTGCGATCGACGAGGTCGTCGTAGCCGTTGGCGCCGACGAGGACGCTGAGCACGTCGGGAGTGCCGGTCTCATAGATCGCGACGAGGCGGTCGCGCAGCGAGACCAGGGCGCGCCTGAGGTGAGCCCTCATCACCGCCAGCCGTTTCTTGGCGACGTCGAGCTGCGCTTCGGCCCGGTCCAGCTCCCCCTGCTTCGCGTTGAGGCGGACGCGGACGGCCGCCTCGTGATTGCGCAGCGCCGCCACCTCACCCGTGAGCCGATCGATCTTGTCGCCGAGGCCGGAGATCGTCGTGGTCAGCACACCTTTGCGTTCGCGCACCTTGGAGAGCTTCGCCTCCTTGGCGTCGAGCTTCGATTCGAGGTCTTGGGCTGGCGCCGCACTGCTGGCCGCGAGCAGCACGATCAGCGCCGCCGCAGCGGCCAGGAGAGCCGCCAGGGCAAGGCGAGTCTTTGAGGTCATCGCGGGCGAGGCTAGCTGAGGCGAGATTCGCCCAGTTGCAGGGCATTAGCCGTGCAACTGGGCTTGCGATCAGCCCTGGCCAGGCGCGTTTTCGACGTGGAGCAAGCGCTCGGGGGCCTCTTCCTCCATCTGCAGCGTGGTGTGGTCGATATCGAAGCGCTCGCGCAGCAGCAGCTCGATCCGGCGGCGGACGAGGTCGCGATCGCAATCGGGGGAGACGACGACGTGGGCTGCGAGGGCGCCAAAGCCAGAAGTCACCGTCCATATATGTAGGTCGTGCACCGAGCGCACCCCGTCCTCTTCACAGATCGCCGCCCCGGCCGCATCAACGTCGATGCCTGCCGGAGCCGCCTCCATCAGCACCCCGACCGGCTCCGAGATCAGGCGCCAGGAAGAGGCCAAGATCAGCGCCGCGATAGCAAGGCTGACAATCGGGTCGACGACCGAGGAGCCGCCGGCGAGGACGAAGGCACCAGCGAGCACGACCCCGAGCGAACCGAGCGCATCGGCAGCGCTGTGGCGCAGCACCCCCTCCAAGTTGACGTCCTCCCTCTCGCCGCGCGCCAACACCACGGTCGCGGCGACGTTGCCGAACAGGCCGAGCAGACCGAGGCCAAGCACCCCGAGCCCGTCAATCTCGGGTGGATCGCCGAGACGACCGAAAGCGGCATAAGCAATGGCGATCGCGACGACGACCAGGAGCAGCCCATTGACCAGCGCCGCGAGAATCTCCGAGCGCTGATAGCCAAAGGTCATCCGGCCGGCAGCAGGACGAGCGGCAAGCCCAGCAGCAAAGAGCGCCAGCCCGATCGCGCCGACATCCGAAAGCAGGTGCCCGGCGTCGGCGAGCACCGCAAGCGACCCAGTAAGCAAACCGCCAACGGCCTCGGCAGCCAGCATCGCAACATTGATCCCCAAAGCAATCCACATCCGCCGCCGACTGTCGCCGCGCCGCGCTTCCAACCCGTGCGAATGCGAGTGAGAGTGCACGCCCCGAGCTTAAAAGCTTCCGGTGCGCCTTATCCCCGTAGATCGGGGATAAGGCGCACCGGAACGAATCCTCAGGCGGGAACTGGCTCTTTGGCGGGCTCGGCGGGCTTCATTGCCTGCTCTGCCACTTCGGCTGCATACCCGAGGCGCTCTGCGTATTCACGAGCCTGCATCCGCGAGATGACCATGCGCTGGATCTCCGCCGTGCCCTCGAACAGCTGGTAGATCTTGGCGTCGCGGAACCACTTCTCGAGCGGGCAATCGGTGCTCCAGGCATAGGGGCCGACCAGGTCCATCAGCGTCGTCGTTGCCCACATCGTCACGTCGCCGCCCTTGAGCTTCGACATCGAGCCCTGGCCACCGCGCATCGGGATGCCGTTGCGGCCCATCCAGGCGGCGCGCTGGACCAGCAGGCGCGCGGCTTCGATCTCGGTGGCGACGTCGGCGAGGGTCTGTTGGATGCGCTGCTCCTGCAGGACCGGCTTGCCAGCTTCGGTCTGGCCGTCGAGGTACTCGAGCGTCCACTCGTAGGCGGCCTGGGCAATGCCGAGGGCCGAGGCGCCGACCAGCGGCCGGGTGATCTCGAAGGTCGCCAGGGCGTCGGCGCCACCGCGCGATTTCTGGCCGGAGCGACCGCGCTCGAGCTTCTTTTCCAGCTTCTCCTCGCCGCCGAGCAGGTTCTCGACCGGGATGCGGCAATCGTCGAGCACGATCTCGGCGGTGTGCGAAGCGCGGATGCCGAGCTTCGACTCCTTCTTGCCCTGGCTCAGGCCGGGGGTGTCCTTGCCGATCACGAAGGAGGCCTGGCCGCGAGTACCAAGCGTCGGGTCGACGGTGGCGACGACGACGTGGACGTCGGCGATGCCGCCGTTGGTAATGAAGACCTTGGTCCCGTTGAGGACCCACTCGTCACCGTCGCGCTTCGCCGTCGTCTTCAGGCTCTTCACGTCGGAGCCGGCCTGCGGCTCGGTCACGGCATAGGCGCCAAGCTTGATCTCGTCACCGCTGCCGAAGCACTCGGGGACCCACTGGCCGATCTGTTCGGGGGTGCCGGACGAGGCGATGCCCGCGGCGGCAAGGCCGGAGCCGGAGATCGCCAGGGCGATGCCGGCGCAGCCCCAGTGGAACTCTTCTGCCGAGATCACCTGCAGCTGGCCCTCGGGGTCGCCGGCGGAGCGCTGGATGCCCTCGAGGCCACCGAAGCCCTGTTTGCGCGCCTCCTTGATCACATCCCAGGGGATGCTCTCCTCTTCGTCGTGCTTGCGCGCCGCGGGGCGGATTACCTCGCGGGCGAAGTTCCGGGCGCGCTGCTTGAACTCCTGCTGTTCCTCGTTCAGTGCGAAATCCATTCGATTCCCCTCTAGCTCTAAGCCTGTGGCCTGCCATTGATTGACTGGTCAGTCAACCAGTCTCCAGAAGGTTAGCTGACCAGCCAGCCACCGCCCCGCCTGTAGCTTTCCCGGTCGTGGCCCGGAAGCAGCCGATCAACGCCGAGATCCCGGCATCCGATGCGCCAGCCAAACCGGCCGCGGCCGCCGCGCCTGAGCCGGCCAAACGACCCCGCAAACCGATCCCGGCCGCGCTGAAGGCAATTGCCGGCCTGGTCATCGTCGCCGTCGTCTTCCTGATCGCCGCGGTGCTCGGCGGCGGTGACGCGAACAAGGGCTCCGACAAGCCCGCGCCGGTCGCGGCGCCTCCCCCACAAGCGAGCGAGGAAAAGCAGACGCCAACCGCCGAGGCAGCGGAAGAGCTCGGCTATCCGGCCTTCGCGACCAACAACACGACCCGAGTCGGCGGCTCCGATCCGGCCTCCACCGCCGCCGGGGTGGCGCTAGCCGTCTTTCCCTCAACGACCGTCGCCCAGCGACCGGCAGCGGTGACGATCGTCGACGAAGGCGAGTGGCAGGGGGCGATCGCCGCCGCGGTGCTGATGGCAGCGCCGGTGCAAGCGCCGCTGTTGACCTCCAGCGGCGGCGACCTGCCGGACTCGACGTCGCAAGCCCTCGAAGCCCTCGACCCGCAGGGAAGCGACAGTACAAAGGGGGCTCAAGCGTTTGCGATCGGCGATGCGCCCGCGCCCGAGGGACTGAAGGCAACGCGGGTCAAAGGGACCGATCCAGCGGCCCTCGCGGCGGCGATAGCAGCCCTGCGCGACAAACTGTTCGACGGTCCACCAGACGCGATCGTCCTCGCCCCGGAAGAGGAACCGGGCTTCGCGATGCCGGCCGCCGCCTGGGCGGCCCGGTCCGGCGATCCCGTCCTATTCAGCGGCGCCAAGAAGCTGCCGGCGGCGACGCTGATGGCGTTGAAGCGCCACCCCAAGGCCCCGGTCTACGTGCTCGGCCCGTCCTCGGCGATCTCCTCCGATGTGGTGCGGGAAGCAGCGGCGGTCGACAAGAAGGTCCAGCGCGTCTCCGGCGAGGATCCGGTTGAAAACGCGATCGCGCTTGCTCGCTACAACAGCGGCGACTTCGGCTGGAACGTCAACGACCCGGGGCACGGCTTCGTCGTCGCCCGCAGCGACTCGCCGCTCGACGCGGCGATCTCCGCGCCGCTCTCGGCTTCCGGCACCTGGGGGCCGCTGCTGCTCAGCGATGACGCCGATACGCTGCCCAAGGCGCTGCGCGAATACATGCTCGACGTCAAGCCGGGCTACACGACCGACCCGACGCGCGCCTTCTACAACCACGTTTGGATAATCGGAGACCAGGAGGCCATCGACGTGAACCAGCAAGCCGAGATCGACCAGCTCGCCGAACTGGCACAGATCGGAGGGGAACCGTGAGCGAGGCCGAGAGCCCCGACCTGCTCGGCGGCGCCCACGAGGTCAGCGCCGAGGACATCCGCGCCCTGGCCGGCGCCTCCACCCCCCACTTCGCGCTGCAGGTCCGCAACCGGATCCGGCGGCTGATCGAGCCGCTGCCGATCGGACATCCAGCCCGGGTAGAAGGCGAGCGCAAGATCGCCGAGCTCGAGGACCTGGCCGAGCACAGCGGCGATCCGCGCGGGACGATGGGCATCGGCAAGCACTGATGAAGCACCTCGCGCCGGGCGTCTGGCGCCTCGAGGAATTCCCGGCGCCATCGATCAACGTCTACCTCGCCGAGGACGTGCTGATCGATGCCGGCCGGCGCTGGGACCGGCGCCGCATCTTCGCCGAGCTCGAGGGCCGCGAGATCTCGATGCTGGCCCTGACTCACGCTCACCCCGATCACCAGGGCGTCGCCAAGGACGTCTGCGAGGCGCGGGGCATCCCGCTCGCCTGCCATGCGGACGACGTCGAGGCGATGGAAGGGCGGCGGCCGATGCAGGAGGCAGCGCCGGGCAATCCATACAACCGCATCATCAAGCGCATCTGGCAGGGGCCGCCCCACAAGGTCGACCGGGTGCTGGCCGAGGGCGACGAGGTCGCGGGCTTCCGCATCATCCATGCTCCGGGCCACGCCCGCGGCGAGGTGATCTTCTTTCGCGACGCCGACCGGGTCGCGATCTGCGGCGACGTGATCCGCAACATGAGCTACGCCACGGCCCTGCCCGGCATCAAGGAGCCGCCCGAGATCTTCACTTATGACCCGGCCGAGAACCGCCGATCGATCCGCAAGCTCGCCGATCTCAACCCCTCGCTGATCCTCCCCGGGCACGGCCCCGCCGTGACCGATATGGCTGCATTTGAGCGTTTCGTCGCCTCCCTGCCTGGGTAGCGGCCAAACAGGCTTCGCAAGGCGAAGCGAACCTCGGGAAGGGAGTCTCGATGAAGGAGCTGAAGAACAGGCGGCCGTCGCCGGCGATGATCGTGGCAATCGTCGCCCTCGTCGTCGCGCTGGCGGGGACGGCCTACGCGGCGCAGACGATCAACGGCGGAGCGATCAAGAAGCAGACGATCGGGGCCGGCAAGCTCAAGCACAAGACGCTGACCGGCTACCAGATCAACACCAACAAGCTCGGCCTGGTGCCGGCGGCACAGCGGGCGTCTCACACCTATTGGGCCGTGGTCAACAACCCGACCGGCGCGGGCAACGCAGCGCTGGCGCGGGCCAGCGACCCGACGATCACGGCGACCGAGGGCGGTGGCGCCGTCACCGTCACCCTGCCGATCAACATCAGCGGCTGCGCCAACGTGGCCGGCCGCGACAACGCCGGCACGACGGTGCCCGGGCCGGGCTACGCCCAGACCAACACCTCGCCGGCGAATCCCAACGCGATCGAAGTCCGAACCCGCGATGAAAAAGGAGCCGACGCAGACGCCGACTTCCACCTGATCGTCGTCTGCCCATAGACGGGGGCGATGCGCGGGCCCGGTCCCTCTCGCCACCAGAGGGGCCGGGCTGCATCGCGAACGGCTAGGCTCACTCGCATGAGCGAGATCGAGCACGGCTTCAAGGAGGGCGACAAGGTCTGGGTCGAGGACGGCAACGGCAAGCACCATCCCGGCATCTTTGTCGCCGACAACGAGAGCTCCGGCTGGTTCGGCGGCGGCCCCAGCGCCTACGTGGTCCATCCCGAGGCCAAGCAGGCCGAGGTCGTCTCGACTTTCCGCATTACTCCGCGCGACGAGTAACACCAAGACTCAGGCGGAGGAGCCCGGTCGCCCTCCAGCCGAATTGACACCCCAAGAGCTTTGCTCTTGGGGTGAATGAGGAGCGCGGCTTCGCCGCGCAGACATCGGAATGCTTTTCCGCCGCTTCGCGACATTCGTCTGGAGGGCGACCGGGCTCCTCTCAAAAGGTTCCGGCAACTCCAAGCCGCGAACCGCCGGGGCAGCCATCTCAGTAGAAGCTTCAAGCCGAAGCGCTTCGTGCTGCTGATTCGAAGCTCGATGCGTTTCGTGAGGGATGCCTCCCCAACCGCGCGCCAGAATCAAGCGGCGGGGCCGAAGGCGTCGATGATGCGGTTCTGGAACTCGGAGAGCTCTTCGGGGGAGATGAAGTAGGTGGGCGGGGTTAGGAATAGGCCATCGGCGCGTTCTGCGGTTGCCTCGACCCTTGCTCTGACCTTGTCCAGCGGGCCGGCGGCGCAGTAGGTCTCGACCATCTCGTCGCTGATCGCGGCGGGGACGCCGGCGAGGTCGCCGCGGCGGAAGGCATCGCCGGCGGCAGCGGCGTTGTCGGCGAAGCCGTGCAGCTCCCAGAGCGGGGCATACGTTTTTACCGTCGCGTAGAAGGAGATCGTGCGTCGGGCCATATCGATCGCGCGCGCCTCGT
Source organism: uncultured Solirubrobacterales bacterium (assembly GCA_963840565.1). Taxonomy (GTDB): domain Bacteria; phylum Actinomycetota; class Thermoleophilia; order Solirubrobacterales; family 70-9; genus VRUE01. The sequence continues at coordinate 252,990 of CAWIZH010000004.1, read as the reverse complement.
CGTCGTCGATGGCGCAGCAGACGGTGGGCAGGTAGTCGAAGTCCTTGCGCTCGCGGCCGGAGCGGTTGAGGCCGGTTTCGAATGCGTCGACGACCACCTCGTCGATCCAGCGCAGGCTCTGGATCGGATGTCCGATCAGCCCGTCGGCGACGTCGCCCGCCATCCTCGCCATCCCGGCCTGGACCGCGGCGGTGTAGATCGGCACCGACTCGCGCGGTGCCGGGTGCGGCCGGACCCAGCCCTTGATGTCGATGTCGTAGTAAGAGCCCTCGTAGCGGATCGGCTCGCCCTTGCCGGCCTGCTGCATGATCAGCCGTGTCGCCTCGATCGCCTCGCGCAGGTGCGGCGCCGGCTTGCCGTAGTCGGCGTTGTGCCAGGTCTCATTGAGGCGCTTGACGCCCGCTCCCATGCCGAGCCGGAAACGGCCGCCGGACATCTCGTCGATGTCGAGGGCGCTGATCGCGTGGATGAAGGGACTGCGGGTGAAGGCCCAGAGGATGCCGGTGGCGACGTCGATCTTCGTCGTCTTTGCGGCGAGGTAGGCGGCCTGGGTGGCGGCGCTGCGGAACAGCTCCGGTGCCCAGACGCACTCGACTCCCGCCGCCTCGGCGCGCAGCGTCTCCTGCTCGAGGTCGGCGACCGAGGTGCCGATCGCGGCAACGGAAATCCGGTCGAGCGCGGCCATTGCCCGTTCGGCCTTAGGCCGGGACCGGCTCTGCGGCGCGGGAGAACACGGCGTCGGCGACCCGTTCGCGGTGCCACTTGGCATCGCCGAAGATCGCCGCGTTGGAGCGGCCGCGCTTGAGGAAGAAGTGGAGGTCGTGCTCCCAGGTGAAGCCGATGCCGCCGTGGACCTGGATCGAGGCGTCGGGAACCCGCCAGCCGGCGTCGGAGGCGTAGGCCTTCGCCGTCGAGGCCGCCAGCGGCAGCGACTCCGGCTCGGCATCCGCCGCCCAAGCGGCGCCGTAGACGGCGGAGCGGGCGTTCTCGGTCTCGAGCAGCATTTGCGCACAGCGGTGGGAGACCGCCTGGTAGGCGCCGATCGGGCGGCCGAACTGCTGGCGGTCTTTGGCGTACTCGACGGCCATCTCCATCGCCCGCTGGGCGATCCCGGTCGACTCCGCGGCAAGGGCGACGCAGAGGCGGAAGAAGACCGGGTAGTAGTCGGCCCCCGCGCCGGGCAGAGTGTCGGCGGCGGCGACGCGGACGCCGTCGAAGCGGACCGAGGAGAAGCGGCGGGTGGGATCGATCGAGGGCTCGGCAGTGACCGTGACCCCATCGGCGCCACGCTCGACCAGGTGGCGCTTTCCGTCGGAGGTAGCGACGAGGAAGAAGTCGGCGCTTGCGGCGTCGGGGACGAGGATCTTCTCCCCATCGAGGACGGTCCCGTCGCCGTCGGCCTTGGCCTCCATCGTGAAGCCGCCCGGCGTGACGGGCGAGCCGGCGTCCCAGAGCGCCGGAGTGCCGCGCATCTGACCCGCGGCCAACGGCCGCAGGTAACGCTCGCGCAGATCGTCGGAGCCGCAGAGGGTCAAGGCCAGGCCGGCGATCGTGTTGGAGAAGAGCGGCGACGGCGCCAGCGCGTAGCCCATCTCCTCGAAGAGGACGGCCAGCTCGACGATGCCGAGCCCCTGCCCGCCCCACTCCTCTGGCACAGCCAGTCCGGTCCAGCCCAGCTCGGCCATCTCGGCCCAGCCGGCGGCATCGAAGCCATCGTCGCTGGCGGCGATCTCGCGCAGGCGCTCCGATTTGAAGCGCGAGGCGAGGAAGTCGTGGGCGGTCGCCTTGATCGCCTGCTGCTCGTCGGTGAGGTCGAAGTACATAGTTAAAACGCTCTCGCTGCCATCAACGCCCCTAGCGCAGCCTCGGCAGGCCGAGCACGCGCTCGGCGATGATGTTCTTGAGGATGTCGGTGGTGCCGCCCTCGATCGAGTTGGCGCGCGAGCGCAGGAAGCCGTACTGCCAAGCGCCGTTGTCGATCGCGTTCTCCGAGCCGCGGGCCAGCGGCGCGTAGGCGCCCTCGATCTCCAGCGCCAGCTCGGTCAGGTCCTGGTTGATGTCGGCCCACTGCCACTTGCCCAGAGAGCCCTCCGGGCCTGGAATCCCAGACTGCATCGTCTTGGTCAGGCCGCGATAGGCGTTGAGGCGCATCGTCTCCGCCTCGATGTGGAGCTGGGCGATCCGCTGGCGGAAGTAGGTGTCCTCGGCCGCGGTGCCGCCGTTGACGCGGACCTCGGCGGCCAGCCTGGCGAGCCCGGTGAGGCTGTTCTGGATCTGGGCGATCGCGCCGAAGGCAAGCCCGGCGCGCTCGTTCATCAGCGTCGTGATCGCCACCCCCCAGCCGTTGCCGACCCCGCCGACGATGTTGGCGTCGGGGATCCGCGCTTCGTCCATGAAGACCTCGTTGAACTCGCCCTCGCCGGTGATCTGCACCAGCGGCTTGGCCTCGACGCCCTCTTGCTCCATGTCCATCAGGAAGTAGGTCAGCCCCTTGTGCTTGGGGGCCTCGGGGTCGGTGCGGGCGACGAGCATGCACCACTTCGCATACTGGGCGAACGTGGTCCAAACCTTCTGGCCGCTGACCACCCATTCGTCGCCGTCCTTGACGGCGCGAGTCTTCAGCGAGGCGAGGTCGGAGCCCGACTCCGGCTCGGAGAAGCCCTGGCACCAGATCTCGTCGCCGGTCAGGATCGGCTCCAGGTAGCGCTGCTTCTGCGCGTCGGTGCCGTGGGCGATGACGACGGGACCGCCCATCGCGAGGCCGAGCACGTTGGCCGGGCTGGGGGCTTCCTGGCGCGCCGCCTCACCGACGAAGATCGCCTGCTCGATCAGGGTGGCGCCGCGGCCGCCGTACTCCTTCGGCCAGGAGATGCCGGCCCATCCCGCGGCGTGCAGCTTCAGCTGCCACTCGCGGCGAAAGGCCATCACCTCGTCGAGACCGGCCTCTGGCTCAGGCCCTGGATGGTTCGCTTCGATCCAAGCGCGGACCTCGTCGCGGAACTGCTGCTCGGAGGGCGAGAGGGTCAGGTCCATCGGTGGCGGAGCATAGCGGCCGGCTGGCCGCGCAGCCAGGCCTCAGCGGCTGCCGCAGACTTCGAGGCCGTATTCCTTGGCCAGCCTGCTGCCGATGCCGAAGATCGCTTCGCTGCTGTGAGTCACGGCCTTGGGATCGTTTTCGGCGACTTCGATCCCCTCTTCGAGCGCGGTGAGGAATCCTTCGATCCGCTCCTCGTCGCCGCTCGGGGCGCCAAGTGCCCGGATCGCCTCGATTTCCTTTTCCAGATTTGGGATGAGGACGCCGACGATCAGGCCCTCGTAGTCGGCCTTGCTCGGGTGCCGGAGGGCGATGATGCTTTTTTTGTTCTTCTTCAGGTAGACAGCGAAGCCCTTCTGCAGTTCTTCGTTGCCTTTCGTGCAGATCGCATCGGCCTTCTTGATGAAGGCCTCTTTTGAGAGCGTGCCCGTGCTGATGGTCGAGCTCGAGTCGCCGCCGCCGCATCCGGCCACGATCAGCGCGAGTGCGACGCCTGCCAGCGCGATAATCCCCCTGCCCATGGCGGGCAAGTTATCGCGCCGTACCCATTCGCGGCAAGCCGGGTGCGCGAAGCGCCTCAGACTCTTTGGATCAAGGTCCCGGTTCCGAGGCCGCCACCGCAGCACATCGTCACCAGGCCCATCTCCTTGTCGGAGCGCTCCATCTCGTGCAGCAGGGTGGTGATCAGGCGGGCGCCGGTCGAGCCGAGCGGATGGCCGAGCGCGATCGCGCCGCCGTTGACGTTGACCCGGTCCATGTCGGGGTCGAGCTCGCGCCGCCAGGCGGCAACGACCGAGGCGAAGGCCTCGTTGATCTCGACCAGGTCGATGTCGTCCATCGCCATCCCGTTGCGCTCGAGCAGCTTCCTGGTCGCCGGGATCGGGCCGGTGAGCATGATCACCGGGTCGACGCCGACGGTGGTCTGGTCGTAGATCCGCGCCCGCGGCTTGAGGCCGAGCGCGTCGGCCTTCTCCCGCGTCATCAGCAGCACCGCGGCGGCGCCGTCGGAGACCTGCGAAGAGTTGCCGGCGGTGATCTTGCCGTCCTCTTTGAAGGCGGGCTTGAGGTTGGCGAGGCCCTCCAGCGTCGTCTCGCGCAGCCCCTGATCGATCGCGTATGTGTCGCCGTTGACGGAGAAGGGAACGATCTCACGCTCGAAGCGGCCCTCCTCGGTCGCCTTGGCGGCGAGCTGCTGAGAGCGCAGGCCGAGCTCGTCGAGCTCGGAGCGGGGGATCTCCCACTGGTCGGCGATCATCTCGGCCGAAAGGCCCTGCGGAATCAGGTCGTAGCGCTCCATCAGCTGCGGCGAGAAGGGCGCGCCGTGCTCCTTCATCACCGAGTAGCCATCGGCGAAGGAGATGTGGCCCATGTGCTCGACCCCACCGCCGATCGCGACGTCGTGGACGCCGGAGGCGATCAGCGTCGCGGCGAAGTTGACCGCCTGCTGGGCGGAGCCGCACTGGCGGTCGATCGTCGTCGCCGGCGTCTCGATCGGCAGGCCGGCCTCGAGCCAAGCATTGCGGCCGATGTTGACCCCCTGCTCGCCGAACTGCTGGGCGCAACCGGCGATCACGTCGCCGGTCTCGGCCGGATCGACGCCGGTTCGCTCGAAGAGCTCGCCGTAGACCTTGGCCAGCAGGTTCGAAGGGTGGACGTCCTTGTAGATGCCCTTCTCCTCGTGACCACGACCGATCGGGGTGCGAACCGCCTCGACGATGACGACCTCGCGGCCGCCGAACTTGCCGTTTCCGTTGTCTGCCATCGCCTGCCTCCGTCCGATTGACTGGTCAGTCAACCAATCGTACCTGGCGGCGAGAACCGGGCCGGGCCTGATAGAAGCCCGCCCATGAACGGAAGCCAGGGGTACCAGAGTCCGGGAATCGCGGGGAGCGGCGCCATCGCTACGGGTCTAGCCGCTGTCGCAACCACAACCGCTGACGTGATCCTGCTGGCCCGCAGCGAGGCATCGGCCTGGCGAGCCGAGGAGAAAGTCGTCGCCGCCTGCGCCAAGATCGAGGGGGGCGAGCCGTCGCGATTGCGGGTAACGACCGATCCGGCCGACCTCGCCGACTGCGACGTGATCGTCGAGGCGATCGTCGAGGAAGTTGAGCCAAAGGGCGAGCTGCTGGCAAGAATCGCCGCGGCCTGCCCCAACGCCCACCTCGCGACCACCACCTCTTCGCTCAGCATCGCCGAGATCGCCAAGGCCGGTGGCATCGACGGCAAGCTCTTCGGCCTTCACGTCTTCAACCCCGTGCCCCGGATGAAGCTGGTCGAGGTCTGCTTCCCCGACGGCACCGAGGGGTCGCGCGAGGCGGCGCTGGCCTGGTGCGCGGCGCTGGGCAAGACCGCGGTCGAGGTTCCCGACCAGGCCGGCTTCGTCGTCAACCGCCTGCTCTTCCCCTATCTCTTTGAAGCGGTGCGGCTGATCGAGCGGACCGGCATGGAGGCCGGCGAGGTCGACACCTGCATGAAGCTCGGTGCCGGCCACCCGATGGGCCCCCTGGCCCTGCTCGACTTCGTCGGCCTCGACGTCTCCAAGGCGATCGGAGACGCCCTCTACGCCGAGAACGGCGAGGCCGCCAGCCGGCCCCCGGGCATGCTGGTCGAGCTGGTCGGCGAAGGCAAGCTGGGCCGCAAGAGCGGCACCGGCTTCTACAGCTACGACTAGCCCCAGGGCCTAACCTCCCTTGCTCACTCGCGAGCGGTATTGCGAGTTGTCGATCCAGTCCATCGAGCAAGAGGAGACCACTCATGCTGAAAAGCAGAATGAGGGTGGCACGCATGGCGCTGTTCGCCGTCGCGGTTGCCACGCTCGGTTCAGCGGCAAGCGCATCGGCGGGACTCTTAGGCGAGTTCACACGATTCCAGCAGTGCCCCTGGACCAATTCGGAAGTAAAGAAGTGCCTCTACATGCAGAGCAAAGGCGAAACGCTGACGCTCGGCAGCAAGAAAATCCCGATCGAAAAATCGGTCACGCTGCAAGGAGGCTTTGGCGAACCCGTCAGTGGAATTTCCCCCTTTTTCGCAGCAACCAACGGCATCACGCTCAATAAAGCGCCCCAGTCGGTGCCGGGCGGATTGGCCGGGCTTGTCCCGGAAGCGAAATCGCCACCGCTGATCAAAAGCCTGACGAAATTCTATTTCGAAAACATGCTGACCGGGGTCAGCGCAACCCTCGAACTGGCCGAACCGGCATCCAGCATCGGCTTTGGAGAGTTAAACCTGCTTGACGGCGAAGGCGTGGCGCTGGAACTGCCGCTCAAGATCCATTTCGAAAATCCCTTCTTGGGCAAAGCGTGCTACGTCGGCTCGAGCGGTGCGCCCATGATCTGGGAACTCACTTCCGGCGTGACAGCGCCGAAAAAACCGAATACGCCTATCACCGGCGCCCCTGGCGCCATCAAATCCCTCGAAGCAGGGCAGATCTACGAACTGAGCGAAAACAAGCTCGTCGACAACAACTGGTCTGCGCCTTCGGCGAGCGGTTGCGGAGGGGGACTCAGCTTCCTCGTCGATCCGATCGTCAACGAACAGCTCGGTGACATGACCGCCGGCCACAACACCGTGGTCTTGGAAAACACGATCTACATCTCGGCCGCAGCGGCCGTGAAATTAAACGATGAAATGGGCTAGGCCCACCGGCATGCAAGGAAAGGATGAGACTATGAGCTCAAGATCCATACGCATACTGATGTCGGGCCTCCTGGTCGCGCTGGCGATCGGCGCGCTGTTCGCCGTCAGCGCCAGCGCGAGTCCCGCCTGGAAGTTCTCCGGCGTAGAACTCAAAGGCAAAGAAACGGAAGTCACCATGGGCTTTGGCGTTAAAAGCATCCTCACGGTGCCTTTCGCTCCAGTTGAATGTGAACATTTTCTGTACAAGATGAAAATCTCAGACAGCAGCGGGGTCGGGAAAGGGGAAGTTACGGAATTGCCCCTTTTCAACTGCACCACAACCACCAAAGAATGCACGCTTGAAGCGATGGTGGCGGAAAAACTGCCGTGGCCCTCGCACCTGGAAACCAAAACCAATAACTACCTCGTGATCGAAAACATCAAGATCAGCATTCTCTACGGGGGCGCGTTCTGCGCGCTGGGGGAAGTGTGGATCCCGGTAACCGGCTCAGCCGGAGCCCTGTTCGAAAACGGCCCTGAAGCGGCTGTGTTCAACGCAGCGAGCTTCAGCGCAACCAAAACGGGCCTGAAAGCACTCGGCTCGCCAGTGCAGTTGGAAGGCGTGTTCCCAACCGAAGCACTCGAGTGGCACCGGGGGGAGGCTCTGACCGTCTCTTAGACCCGATGCCTGACTTCGCGAGCGCCGGTAGATCCCGGCGCTCGCGAAGCACCCACCGTTTGGCCTAATCGCAGGTGCGGCCGGCGAGGTCCCAGATCACGTCGGCGGGCGAGATCCCCTGGCGGCGGGCGATGCTCTCGATCTCTTCCCAGGGCAGCTCGGCCTCGGGCAGGTCGTCCCAGCGGGCCAGGTCAAGGGCCTCGGCGGCGCCTTGAAGCGCGGGGCCCAGATGCTCTTCGGAGCGCAGCAGCGCCCTCAGTACCTCAAGTTGCTTGTCGCTCATGCGAACAACCCACATGCGACACCTCCAGGGTTTGGTGAAACGCGGGTTGCCCGGAGAAGCTAGGAACCCTGGCGGACGGAACCGCTGATGCGAACCGCCTCGATCCGGTTCTCGCGCACCGACTCGACCCGGATCGTGTAGCCGTTGGCGGTGATCGTGTCGCCGCGCTTGGGCAGCCTGCCGAGCTCGCCGAAGACGTAGCCGCCGACCGAGTTGTAGGCGTCGGTGTCGACCGGCAGCTCGATCCCCGCGTCGGAGAGGTCGCCGAGCGAGACGTGGCCGCGAACGAACCACTCGCCACTGGCCAGCTGGCGCAGGGCTGCGGCGCGGGGGTCGGTCTCGTCCTCGATCTCCCCCACCACCTCCTCGAGGATGTCCTCGACCGTGACAATGCCGACCGTGCGCCCGTACTCGTCGACGACGACCGAGAGCGAGGTGCGCTGGACCTGGAGGTCGTGGAGCAGGTCGTCGAGCGGCCGCGTCTCGGGGACGATCACCGCGTCGCGAATCGCCGGCGCGATCTCGGCCTCGGGACCGTCGCTCATGTAGAGGCGGGCGAGGCTGTTGTTGTGGACGATCCCTTTGACCCGGTCGGGGTTGTCGTCCTCGATCACGACCAGGCGCGTGTGGCCCGAGGTGACGCAGCGGCGCAGGGCGGTCTCGACGGTCTCGGAGGCATCGACCGTGACGACCGCCGGGATCGGCGTCATCACCTCGCGCGCCTCCTGCTCGTGCAGGTGGAAAACGCCGCCGAGCATCCCCGCCTCGCCCGGGTCGAGGGTCCCGCCCATCTTCGAGCTGTCGATGATCTGCTTCAGGTCCTCGGCCGTGTGATGCTCCTCGATGTCGGTGGGATCGACGCCGAAGAGGCGGACGATCGCGTTGGAGATCGCACTCAGCAGGAGGATCACGGGCGCCGTCGCAGCGCGGAACCAGTTGAGCGGGCGGGCGACGCGGCGGGCGGTGCGCTCGGCGTGGGCGATCGCGATCATCTTCGGCACCTGCTCGCCGATGCTGATGTGGATCGCGGTGACCAGAGCGAAGGCGATCGCCACCGAGAGGCCGACGGCGGCGCCGTGCGAGAGACCGCCGAAGATCGGTTCGAGCAGCACCGCCAGCGAGGGCTCGCCGAGGAAGCCGATCCCGATCGAGGCCATCGTGATCCCGATCTGACAGGCGGAGAGCGACTCGTCGATCTTGTCGAGCTGCTCGACCACGGCCTCGGCGCCGCTTTCGCCTTCCTCGGCGAGCTGCTCGATCTTGCCGCGACGGCTGCGCACGAGAGCGAACTCGGCCGCGACGAAGAAGCCGTTGATGGCGACGAGCAGCAGCAGAATGACGAGCAGCAGGGCGCTCATCGTCTATTTGGCCCGGTACTTCGGGGGAGTTCGTCGTCGGCCATTCGGCCTAGGCAATATAGCTTTCCGGTCCGCCGATTCAGCCATAAGTGCCATATTGATCGTCGGATGCGCATCGCAAGCCTCGTCCCTTCCGCGACCGAGATGCTTTACGCACTCGGGCTCGGCGGCTCGGTTGTCGCCGTCACGCACGAGTGCGACTACCCGCCCGAGGCACGTTCCCTCCCCCATCTGACCCGCACGGTTCTCGCGCCGGGCCTCAGCGCCGGTGAGATCGACCGGGCGGTGAAGGCGCGTGTGGCCGAGGGCCAGGCGCTGTACGAGCTCGACGAGGAGCGCCTGGCGAAGCTCGAACCCGACCTGATCGTCACCCAGGCGGTCTGCGCCGTCTGCGCCGTGTCCTACGAGGAGGTGGTCGAGGTCGCCGCCCGCCTGCCGGGCAAACCCCAGGTCATCCAGCAGGACCCGAGCACGTTGGGCGAGATGCTCGAGGACGTCATCCGGCTCGGCGAGGCGACCGGGATCGCGCAGCAGGGCCACGAGCTGCGGGGTGAGCTGGAGGGCAGGTTGGCGACGGTGCGCGCCGCCGTCTCTGGCGCGAGTCCGCCGCGGGTGATCGCGCTCGAGTGGCTCGATCCGCCCTACGTCGGCGGCCACTGGATCCCGGAGATGATCTCGATCGCCGGCGGTGAGGACGTCGCCGGACCACCCGGTCTGAAGTCGCCGGAGGTGTCGTGGGGAGAGCTTTCCGGCCTCAACCCCGACGTGGCGATCGCGATGCCCTGCGGCTGGTACGTCGAGGACTCTCGCGCTCAGGCGCTGACCCACTGGGAGCAGATCGAAGCGCTCGGCGCTCGGCGCGTCTTCGCCGTCGATGCCGCCTCAACCTTCTCGCGGCCCGGACCGCGCCTGGTCGACGGGGTCGAGTTGCTCGGCCACCTCCTCCACCCCGACCTGGTCGACCCACCGGGCAACATCGGCTTTGCCGAGCTGCGCTCGCCCGAGATCCGGGCAAGCCGAAGCGACTGACGCTCAGGCGATCGCCAGGGCACCGGCGATCGAGGCGATGGCGACCACCGTCATCGCGACCAGCTCCGCCGGCATCCGGTTCGGCCCCAGCATGCCGCGATCGCCGGCGATGATCACGAGGGCGCAGATGACGCCCGCGACGAGCCCGCCCAGGTGGCCACCGAGGCTGATCCGCGGAGAGCCAAAGCTGAACGCCAGGTTGATCAGCAAGATCACCCCGATCGTCCCCGCCACAGCGTCGACGCCACGCCCGCGGGCGATCACGAAGGCGGCACCAAAGATGCCGAAGATCGCGCCCGAAGCCCCGATCGTGAACGTGTCGGGCCCGCTCAGCAGGAGGGCGCCGAAGGCACCGCCGAAGAGCGCCGCAACGTAGAGAAAGACGAAGCGCAGGGTGCCGATTGAGGGCTCCAGCATGCGGCCGAGGAAGAAGAGGGCGAACATGTTGAAGGCGATGTGGGTGAGGCTGGCGTGAAGGAAGCCGCCACTGACGAGGCGGTACCACTCGCCTTCGGCGACGGCGACGCCGTAGAGGCCAAAGTTGCCCACGGCGGTGCTGTTGCCGACGCCGAAGCCACCGCTGGAGCTGGCGATCTCCGCGAGGAAAGCGATGACGTTGAGCCCGATCAAGATGAAAGTCGCCGGCGCACTGGCGAAAAGGCTCGTCTCGCCGACCCCCCTGACGACCTTGGTGCGCTGGCTGGCACACTCCGGACAGCGCATCCCAACCGGGGTCGGGGTCATGCAATCGGGGCAGATCGGCCGCCCGCAGGAGGAACAGGAAACGGCGGTCTCGCGATTTGGATGGCGGTAACAAGTCTGGGCCATGGCGCTCAGCAGCCTACAATCGCCGCCGATGGACGCCCCCAGCCCAGCCCGGCTCTACGCAACCCTGGCCGGCGCGGCGCTGATTGTGATCGGCATCGTCGGCTTCTTCTACAGCGCCTCGTTCGGATCGCCGGGCGAGGTCGATGAGATGCTCGGCGCCTTCGCCGTCAACGGCTGGGTCAACGTGCTCCACATCCTCAGCGGAGCACTTGGGCTGCTGGTTGCCGGCTACGCGGCACGTCAATACGCGCTCTGGCTAGGTGCCCTCTACCTCGTCCTTGCCCTCTGGGGCTTCGCGATCGGCAGCGGTGACTCGATCCTCGGCTTCCTGCCGGTCAACACCGGCGACACCCTGCTCCACCTGATCCTCGGTTCGCTCGGCGTCGCCGCCGCGCTCTCAACGCCGCGCGTGAAGAAGGTCAAGCCGGTTACAGCCTGACCCGGCCGGTCAGGGAGCGCAGGCCGCCTTTGGCCTGCTGACGACCGCGGCGGCGCAGCTCGAGCACGACAAGGGCACCGGCAGCCGCGCCGCCGGCACCGACAGCGACGACCGGCCGCACCCAGTTGCGCGGGTCGCGCAGCGCCCTCAGCTCGCTTTCGGAGAGCTGCTCAGCCCAGACGGAGAGCTCCTCGGCCGCTGCCTGGGTCACGGCCGAGAGCGTGTCCTCGAGGCGTCCCGAGAGACGCTCCGGAGGCTCGATCGGCCGCAGCGCGTCGGACAGCAGGTTCTCGACGTCCCAAGTGCTGCCGCTCAAATTCCCGCTCGGGTCACTCATCGCTCATCTCCTCCTGAAGCTGCTTGATCGCGCGATGGATCAGGACCTTGGTGGCACCGTCGCTGCGACCGAGGGCACGGGCGATCTCGCGGTTGTCCATTCCGAGCGCGAAGCGCATGATCAGCGCGTCGCGGCGATCGTCGGGAAGGTGCTCGAGGTGCGCCATCACCTGGCGCAGCTCCTCGCGCCCCTCGGCGATCGCCTCGGTGCCGTGCTGGGCGGCGATCGGGTCGGCCGTCTCCAGCGAGGTCTGCGGCCGCCGCGAGCGGTCGCGGTAGTAGTTCGAGGCGAGGTTGTGGGCGATCCGGATCAACCAGGGACGCAACGGCCGGCCATCGGACTCGCGGCGGGCGCGATCGAAGTGCCGGTAGGCCTGCAGAAAGGCCTGCTCGGTGAGGTCCTCGGCGTCGTGAGGATCGCCGATCCGGTAGTAGGCGTAGGAGTAGACGTCGCGCAGGTGGGCCCGGTAGAGGTCCTCGAAAGCGCGGTCGAGCTCTGCCTTGGCGACCGGGTCGAGGCTCGCCGGCTCGACGTTCTCCTTGGCGGCGCTCACCGGGCAAGCCTAGCTCCATCACGCGGCCCTTCGAGATCGCTCGACCCGGCGCAGTCCCGCGATCCAGGCGTCGGCGTCGATCTCGCCGCGGATCAGCGCCGCGAGACCGCTCAGCGCCTCGGCCGGGCCGCCCGCGGCTGAGGTTGCCGCCGCCAGCAGCGGCACCGCATCTAGACCCTCCGAAGCCTGGCCGATCTGGGCCGGGATCTCCGCCGCCGGCGTGCCGCGACCAAGCAGCTCGCCGGCGCGACGGTTGCGGCCGGCGGGGGCCATCACCGTCGCGGTCAGGTCGCCGACGCCGGCCAAGCCGGAGAAGGTCGAAAGGTCGGCGCCGCGTCCGATCGCGTGCTCGATGCACTCCCGCCAGACCTGGGCCGCGGCGATCCCGGCCGCGTTGAGCCCGAACGGCTCGGCCGCCGCGGCGGCGAGGGCGGCGGCGTTCTTCGCCGCGCCCGCCATCTCGACCCCGGTCACGTCGCGCGAGCGCTCGCAGACCAGGCCGGCGCCGTCGAAGACGCCGCCGAGCTGATCGCGCAGGTCGGCATCGGCCGAACCGAGGACGAGGGCAGCCGAGCCGGAGACGGCCTCGCGAGCATGAGCGGGACCGCCGAGGCAGGCGACGGCTCGGGCTCGCACCCGCTCGCCGACGTATTCGGCCGGCAGCTGGCCCAGCGGCGCGATCAGGCCCTTGGTCAGCAGCAGCATCGCCGAGCGGGCGCTGACCTTGTCGGCAATCGCCCCAACCGCCTGCGGCAGCGAGCCCGATGGGATCGCCAGACAGACCAAGTCGAGGCCGGCCAGCTCGACTTCGGAGGCCTGGCGCACCCGGACCGAGTCAGGCAGGCGCACCCCCTTCAGGTAGCGGTGGTTTTCGCGCGCCTCCTCGATCTCCGTGGCCTGCGCGGCAGAGCGGGTGGCGAGCTGGACCTCGAGACCACCGCGCGCGAGCAGAACCGCGACAGCAGTACCCCAGCTGCCGGCGCCGATAACGGCGGCGCGTCGCATCGGCGGCAGACCGCCGAGGTCCTCCCACTGCAGCTCGACGTTGGGCCAGATCCGCGCCGTGACCGTCGAGGCCAGCCCCCGCGATGGGTCCTCGGCGCGGGGAAATGTCATCGCCTTGCCCAGCCGAACCCTGACCTTGCGCGGGCGGATTCGCCAGCCACGCCGAACGTATTCGGTGCCGAGGACGGCGGCAGGAATCACCGCGGCTCCGGTCTGCAGCGCCAGGCGGCCAACCCCGCGCTTCGGCTCTCTCAGCGAGCCGCTGCGGGTCCGGGTTCCCTCGGGGAAGATGCAGACGGCGCCACCGCGTTCGACGAGCTGGCGCGCCGTCTCCATCGACTGCTCGTCGGACTCGCCGCGGCGGATCGGGAAGGCGCCGAGGCGGGAGAGGATCCAGCCCTGCCAGCGGCGCTCGAAGAGCTCGACCTTGGCGACGTAGTTCATCGGCCGCCGCCAGGGCAGGGCGCCGCCGATCGCGAAGGGGTCGAGGAAGCTGCGGTGGTTCGACGCCACGATCAGGCCGCCCTTTAGGCGGGCGTGTTCGCGGCCGGTCCTTGTGTAGCGGAAGTAGGTGAGGAAGAAGGGGGTCATGAAGACCCGGGCTAGGAGGTAGAGGATCGGGTTTACGCCGTGGGCGCGGGTGTAGTCGTGGTACGACTGGAGGCGGGCGGGGTCCATCGCGTAGCGCTACACGGAATAGGGACGACGGTTACCTAGGCGAGGGTCGGGCACCACTCCCCGCTCAACTTTTTCGGTGGTGCCGCAGGGGCAGGCAGAGATTGGATTGCCGAAAAAGTACAAGCCGCGGGGAGCGGTGCCCGACCCTCGCTACCAGGCGTGGTCTATTAGCTGCTCTAGCTCGTCGCGGGTCGGCGGCGTCGGCGTGAAGGCCAACTCCGGGCGCAAGAGCATCGAGTCCAGGGCTTCGGGGAGCTTGCTTCGGTCCGCTCCTTGGTCGCCCAGGCCGGGCGGGTTGCCGCCGAGCCCGAGGATGCGAGATTCGATGTCGTTCGGTTGGGTCCCCAGAGCTGAGGCCAGTGGTGTGAGGCCGTCGGGGGCCCGGGAGGTCATGAAGGCCATTGCTCTGGGGAGGATTGCGGCGTTTACGCCTGCGTGGGGGGCGCCGCAGACTCTGACGATCGTTTGGCAGATGACGTGGTGCAGGGCGAAAGAGCCTGAGTCGATTGCGTAGCCGCATAGGAGTGAGCCTTGGGCTAGGGCACTGCGGTTGCGCTCGATTGGGTCTTCATCTAGGGAAGCGGCGATTAGCTCGGCGCCTCGTAGGGCTGTCATTTCTGAGACCGGGTTGGCGAAGGGGGTGTAGAGGGAGTCGGCGCCGTGGGCTAGGGCGTTCATTGAGCTTGCTCGCAGCTCTGGCTCGGGGGCGCTTGTCATTGCCGCCGGCTCGGCGATCACCAGCTCTGGGCGGACCAGGGTTTTGGCCCGGTCCTCGGCGCCGGCCGGCAGGCGGTGGATGCCGGTCATCTCCGCTCCCGACATCGTCGTCGGGATCGCCGCCACTCGGGCGCCGGTGATTGCCGCGATTGCCTTCGCTGTGTCGATCGCGCGGCCGCCGCCCAGGGCGACGAGGTTTGAGGAGTGGACGGCGTCGAGCAGCGCCGCGGACGTCTCCGGCACGGCGCTCGCCGGATCTGCGGTCGGCAGGTCGTGCACGGCGGTGGCCGCTTCGGCGAGTTGTGGCGCCCCGCCCAGGTGCCGCTGGGTCGAAAGCAGCTCGAAGGGCTCCATGCCGTGCTCGGCAAGCAGCTGCGGCGCGTCTTCGACTCCGTTGGCGCGGAGGACGACCGTGCGGCCGGCGTCGCGCCAGACGAAGTTGCCGTTCACCCTGCGGAGGCGGTCCGCGGGTTCACTACCGGGCGCAAGTTTGGTTCGACCTCGGCCCGCAGGTGCTCGTAGTCGGGTGGCAGCGAGAGCTTCTCGCCGAGATGCTCGAGCGGCTCGTCGACGGTGAAGCCGGGGCCGAGGGTGGCGATCTCGAAGAGGACGCCGCTTGGCTCCCGGAAGTAGATCGAGCGGAAGTAGAAGCGGTCGATCACCGGGGTCGGCTGCGCGCCGGCCGAGATCGCCCGCTCGCGCCACTGCTCGTGCTCGTCGATGGTCGAGGCCCAGGCGACGTGGTGGACGCTGCCGGCGCCCTGGCGCGAGCGCTCCTCGGGTGGCTCTTCGTAGACGTAGAGACCGCCGCGACTCGAGCCGCGCGCTTCCCAGCTGCCCTCGTCGACAGACTCGAACTCGAGCGCCTCGAGCAGGGTCTGGCTTGCCTCAGGGCGGGCGCTGTAAGCGCAGACCGCGTGGAAGCCGCGCAGGGCCAGGTCGGCGGGCACCTCGGGGTGGTCGGCGATCAGCGGCTCGTCGTCGACCTCGACCACGGCAAGCTCGTGGGCAAGTCCCTCGGGATCGGCGAAGCGCAGGCCTCCTCCGGCCCGCTCGGATTCGATCCCGGCAGCGGTCAATCGCTCCTCCCAGAAGTCGAGCGACTCGTGTGAGCCGACCCGCCAGACGATCCGGTGCACGTCCCCCGCTCCGGCCCTGCCCGGCGGCACGCCGGGGAACTCGAAGAAGGTAAGGTCGGAGCCGGCGCTGCCCTTCTCGTCGGCGAAGAAGAGGTGGTAGACGGTCGGGTTGTCCTGGTTGACGGTCTTCTTGACCAGCCGCAGGCCCAGCACCCCGGCGTAGAAGTCGACGTTGCTCTGCGCGTCGGCGGTGATCGCGGTGATGTGGTGAATTCCCTCGAGCTTCATTGCTCACGTATAGCATCACACTCGTGAGCCGCGGACGACGACGTTTGGTGCGAGTCCTCGTTGTGCTCGGCTCGCTGCTGGCCTTCCTCAGCGTCTTCGCGATCTGGAGCGAGCGCCAGGCGCTCAACACCGACGACTGGGTCACGACCAGCGGCCACCTGATCCAGAACGAAACGATCCGCGAAGCGGTCGGCAACTACCTGGTCGACCAGCTCTACGAAAACGTCGACGTCGAAAAGGAACTGAGCGAAAAGCTCCCCGGCGAAACCAAGGAGCTGGCCGGACCGATCGCCGGCGGCCTGCGCGGGGTCGCCGGTGACGGCGCCAACCAGGTGCTGAAGAGCTCCACCGCGCAGGAACTCTGGAAGAACGCCAACCGGACCACGCACGAACAGCTGCTCGAAGTGCTGGAAGAAAAGGGCGACACGGTCTCGACCGAAGAAGGCAAGGTCAGCCTCAACCTCGGCAGCCTCGTCACCAACCTCGCCAGCCAGGTCGGCATTGGCGCCAACCTGGCGGAAAAGCTGCCGGAAGACGCGGGCCAGATCACGATCCTGCGCTCCGATCAGCTGAAGACGGCGCAGAACATCGTCGTCGCGGTCAAGGGCCTGGCCCTGATCCTCTCGCTGCTCACCTTCCTCGCCTTCGGCCTGGCGATCTACCTCTCCCGCGACGCGCGCTGGGTGACCGTGCTCTCCTGCGGGATCGGGCTCGTCGCCGCCGGCTTCGCCGTGATCGTCTTCCGTGAGATCGCCGGCGGGATCATCGTCGGCCAACTGGTCGAAGAAGACAGCGTCAAGCCGGCGGCGGAAGCGGCCTGGTCGATCGGCACCTCGCTGATGACCAGCATCGCGACCACGGTGATCGTGATCGGCGTGCTCTTCGGCATCGCCGGCTGGCTCGCATCGCCCACCGACTCGGCCCGCGCGACCCGCCGCGTCTTCTGCCCCGGCCCTGCGCAGCCACGCCGCCTACGTCTACGCCGGGCTGGCGATCGTCGTCTGCATCTACTTCCTCTCCGCCCCGACCCAGAACCTGCGCTCCTTCCTCACCACACTGGTGATCGCCGGCCTCGCCGCCTTCGGCATCCACGAGCTGCGCAAACAGGCGATCGAGGAATTCCCCGACGCCGACTACGGCGAGGTCTTCGGCCGCACCAAGGACCGCGTGGTCGGCGCGGTCAAAGACGCCAACCTGGGAGAGCGCGCCTCGAAGCTGCGCCTGCCGGAGATGCGCAAACCCGACGCCGGTGGAGCTGAGACGCCGACCGTCGAAACCGAGGACTCCCGCTTGGCCCGCCTCGAGCGCCTGGCCACCCTGCACGAGAAGGGCGTCCTCACCGACGAGGAGCTGGCAACGGAGAAGGCGCGCGTGCTCAGTGGCGCCGACGCCGCGAGCTGAGCCGCAAAGAGCCCGCCTCCGGGATCGAACCGGAACTCTCTCGATTACAAGTCGAGTGCTTTACCAATTAAGCTAGGCGGGCAATTCGTATTCCTTTGCCCAGCGTACGCGCTTACTCTTGCCCGTTGCGCGGCGGATTCGACTCGTAGATACATCGCCGCAATTGGGAACATCCTCTGCGGGAATTGACGTAGACCCGCTCATTCTCGGGGCAGTAGACCATGAAGAGATCAACCTCCCCCGTATAACCTCGCATCCGGGTTTGACGCGTGTTTGACTGGATACTTAGCGCGCTGAACTGCACAACGCCATCGCGGAGGCGCCCGGTTTTGCACTGCACCTTCAGCAAGCGGCCTTCGCAGTCAATGACCAGGTCGTAGCGCTGATTGACGCCAAATGGCACAAACACATCGTAGCCGCGGCGATTGAGCTCGGAGAGAATTGCCCCCTCCGTCCGGAGGCCAACATCGACCGGATGCGACGACCTTCTTGGCTTTGGCAAGACTGCGAATCACGAACGTTAGCTACTAGCGGCACGCAGACAGAACGCTTCAGTTTCCTCATCGCTCCCACTCTGTCAAATCGTGCCAGCCACGGTTGAGTCCGGCAGCGACATCGAGGCGCGCGTTTCGCTTCCTCGAAACTCCGGCGAGGGCGCCGTGCTGAGCGCAGGCGATCCAGAGTGCGTACGGGGAGAGCTATGACGTGCGCTGGGTCTATGACGCGGAGGAGGTGTCGGCGCGGCTGGCCGCAGGGACCTATGTGTCGTGCGTGTGCCGAGACGGCCGACGGTGAGCTGCTCTGCCACGAGGGGATGAGCCTGGCGGGGGCGGCGATGCGGTCGGGCACTCGGGGCAGGCGGTGACGATGCCGGCGGCGCGGGGGCAGCACCTGTTCACCCGCACCAAGCGCTTCCTGATGGACTGGGCCGGCGAGCGCGGGATGGCGGGGATGTACAGCGAGGCGACCGCCGCCCACCCCTACAGCCAGCGCGCCAACGTCGAGCTGGGGGCGCACGAGACCGGCTTCCTGCTGGGCTGGATCCCGGCCTCGGTCTCCAACGACGCGGCCGGCTCGCGGCAGGGGCGCCAGTCGGCGGCGCTCTTCTACACGAAGCTGAATGACGGCCACGAGCGCCCTGTCTACGTGCCCGAGCGCCACCGCCGGATCGCCGGACGGACCCTGGAGCTGTGCGAGCTGCGCGGCACGCTGGCCGAGCCGCCCGCCGGCGCGACGCTGACGGAGCGAACCGAGCTGCACGTCGCGATCGACGCCGATCACAACCTGGCGCTGATCACCGTCGCCGTCCCCGGCAAGGACCTCGAGACCGCGATCGCCGCCGAGCGCCACCACCTCTTCCACCGCGCCTGCCTCGACGCGATCTACATCGACCTACCGCTGGACGCACCCGCCACGGCCCTGGTCGCCGACCACCTGGAGCGGCTCGGAGTCTCCTACGCCGGGATCTTCCCCAACAACCGATGCGACGGCGACGTGCTGCGCATGCAGTCCCTGCACCGCGTCCGGGTCAAGGCAGACGACGTCGCGGTCGCCTCCGACCACGGCCGGGAGCTGCTCGACTACGTCCTCGCCGACATCCCTACGCTTTAAAGCGGAGCCTCGCGGGAGGCCAGGTGGTGCCGACCTTGCGCTTGACCCGCTGCAGGGCGTTGTCGACGGTCTTGGTGTCGCACTCGAGCCGCTCGGCCGTCGCCTCGTAGGAGTGCCCGTCGAGGTAGAGCGAGAGCACCCGGCTCTCGAGGTCGGAGAGAACGCCGGAGACGCCGGAGAGGCAGGAGACAAGGCTCTCGAGCTCTTCGGCGGCGATCACCTGGTTGACCGGATCGTGGACCGTCGGGCCGGGCAGGATCTCGTCGAGCGTCGTGTCGGACTCGCCCGCCGCCGCCGGGGTCTGACTGAAGGAGACGTACTGGTTCAGCGGCGTGTGCTTGTTGCGGGTCGCCGTCTTCACCGCGGTGATGATCTGGCGGGTGATGCAGAGCTCGGCGAAGTTGCGAAAGCTCGACTCGCGATCGGTGCGGTAGTCGCGGATCGCCTTGTAGAGGCCGAGCAGACCTTCCTGGATCAGGTCGTCGGCCTCTCCCCCGAGCAGGAAGTAGGACGAGGCCTTGAGGCGGACGAAGCCGCGGTAGCGGCGCACGATCGCGTCGTAGGCATCGGTCCGCCCATCCTTGGCAAGGGCGACCAGATAATGGTCATCAAGCTCAGGTTGAGGGTTAGAATCAGCGGGCCTGAGCGAGCCGTTGAGGCGCCCCGAGGGGAGTTGCATTTCCTGGGTAGGCAAAGATAGAGCCACAGATCCTTCTCCTTGACGAAGGGTCGTGGCGCCTTACCTCCCCTGGCGGCGCCCTGTATATGGACCGGGTATCTCAGACTCAAGCTGAGGTTCACCCTTATTGGCGCGTTAGTTTACGGCCGCGCGGAGTTCTGTCAACCCCGTTGCAGGAATTTCTTGCAAATTGCGTTGCAGCCGCTAGCGCTGCCGAACAGCCTCAAAGAGCAGCGCGGTGGCAGCCGCGGAGACGTTGAGGGAGGCGTTCGGCCCCGTTGCGGTAGGGCGACCAGCCCGTCGCAAGCAGATGCCACGCGGGGGCGGATCCCCTTGCCCTCTCCCCCCAAGACCAGCACGGTGGGACCGGTCAGGTCCACGTCCCACGGCGCCTGCTTGGCCTCGGCGTCGGCGCCCCAGAGCCAGAAGCCCGCCTCCTTGGCCTCGCCGACAGCCAATCGGTCAGGTTACGCACGTGGGCGATGTCGCAGATGCTCGACCGCTCCCGGCCGACGCCTTGCAGGTCGCCGGCGTCACCGCGGCCGAGCGCCGCTCGGGAACGACCAACCCGGCGACACCGGCAGCCTCGGCAGAACGGCAGACCGCACCGAGGTTGCGCGGATCCTGCACCTGATCCAGCGCAACGATAAGGCGTTCTCGGCACGCAGCAGCTCATTCGGATCGGCATAGGGATACGGATCCACCTCGGCAACAACTCCCTGGTGATCCGGGGAACCACAGAGCCGCTCCAGCTCCTCGTTCGACGCGCTCAGGAGCCCGCCAAACGCGCTGAACCCGACGCTTGCCCCGTTCCGCCTCGGCAACCGGCTGCTTGCCGTAGATCAGCTGCGAAGCCATCTAACCCTTGGGCACGAGCTTCGCACCCTCGGCCCCGTCCCGAACCTCCCAGCCAAGCTCAGCCAACCGATCGCGAATCTCATCCGCCCGCCCGAAATCCTTGGCTTCTCGAGCTTCCTGTCGCTGCTCGAGAAGCCTCTCCGCTTCGTCGTCGGCCTCAGCACCCTCATCCGGCTGGGTAAGGGTGCTGAGGCCGACGAGCGCGAGCATCTCCGCCACGGCCTCAGAATCTCCGGGCACCTCGCCCCGGTTCGCTTCCCCCACAAGCTCAAACACCTCGGCCATAGCCCTCGGCGTATTGAAATCGTCCGCAAGCGCCTCCCTGAAGCTCTCGACCCGGGCCTCCGCCATGGTGCGCGGGGGATCAGAGGAGGGCCCGGCAGAGCCTCCCCGCTGTTGCTCTGTCGGGCCCTCCCCTGATCCCCACCCAACGGGGTGCTCCCTGAAGAAGTTCCTCAGCCGCTCGACCTGCGCCACCGCTTCCTCCATCTGTTGCGGCCCAAACGCCAGCGGCTGCCGATAGTGCCCAGAGATCAAGTATGCGACGACGGCCTCGGACCCATACTGATCCAGCGCCTCCGAGAGCTGAAAGATGTTCCCCTCCGACTTCGACATCTTCTCCGCATCCATCTGGACCATCCCGTTGTGCATCCAGGCCTTGGCAAATGCCCGCCCCGCGCCCTCGGACTGCGCGATCTCGTTCTCGTGATGCGGAAAGACCAGGTCCGAGCCACCGCCGTGGATCGCGAACGACGCTCCCAGCTCGGCCTCGGCCATCGCCGAGCACTCGATGTGCCAGCCGGGACGCCCCGGCCCCCAGGGCGAGTCCCAGGAGGTGTCCTCGTCGGGCTTGTGGGCCTTCCAGAGGGCGAAGTCGAGCCGTCCTCCTTGAGCGAAGCCGAGCCGGCCTCCTCGCCCTGGTCCATGTCCTCGGTGCGCCGGTTCGAGAGCTTGCCGTAGGCCTCGAAGCTGCGCACGCGGAAGTAGACGTCGCCGCCCGACTCGTAGGCGTGCCCTGCCTCGATCAGGTCGGAGATCAGGGTCACGATCCCGCCGATCGTCTCCGTCGCCAACGGCTCCGCATCGGGGCGGCCGAGGCCGAGACGATCGGTGTCCTCGAAGTAAGTCCGGGTCATCCGCTCGGCGAACTCAGCCGACCCCTCCCCAGCCTCGCGAGCGGCGACGTAAATCTTGTCGTTGATGTCGGTGACGTTGACCACCAGCTTCGCCGCGTACCCCTCTGACTTAAGGAATCGGGCAAGCAAGGAGAAGATGACGAAGGGCCTCGCGTTGCCGATGTGGATCCGGCTGTAGACCGTCGGCCCGCAGGCGTAGATCCCAACCTCGGCGCTCGGGTCGAGGTTGACGACATCCCCCGTAAGCGTGTCCTTGATCCGCACCTCGCGCATGGGGGCGGATGCTAGAGATGCCCTGGTCTAGAAAGTCCGGTAGCCGGAGCCCGGAGCCAGTCGTCTCCTTGCGCTCCCAGCTCGGTGCCGTCGCATCGGCCGCGGCCAGAACCTCGCGCCGCGCCCGTGAAGTGCTCGCCTTGATCTCGTCCTCCGCCGCTCGCCTGACGCGCTCCTCGCGCTGCTCGGCCTGGGCGCGGATCCGATCCGACTCGGCTTTCAAAGCCTGCTCCGCACGGGACCGGGCCAGCTCCGCGGCCTCGCCTTCGACCTTCTCGACCAGGGTGCGGACCCGCTCGTCGGCCTCGCGGCGGACATCCTCAGTGCCCTGCATCACCCGCTCCTCGATCTCGGTCTCGAGCTTGATCGCCAGCTGGTGCGCCTCGGCAGCCGCCGCCTCGGCTTCAACGGCGCGCTGCTCCGCCGCGGCGACGCGCTGATCGGCCTCGAGCTTCGCCTGATCGAGCGCCTCTTCGTGGCGGCGCTCGGCCTCTTTCTCGGCCCGCTCGAGCTCGATCGCGATCGACTTCTGGGCCTCGGCCTTGAGCGAGCTCATCTGGGCGGAAAGCTCTTCCCGGTCGGCCTGGGCGCGCTGCTGCGCCTGCTCAAAGGCCTGCTCGGCCCGGTCCCGGTCGGCCTCGGCGCGCGTCGCCCGCGCCTCCGCGTCCTTGCGCTTGCCGCGCTCGGCAGCGATCCGCTCGCGTCCTTCCTCGCCAAGCTTGCGCAGTGTCTCCAGCGCCCGCTGCTTGGTCTCGGCGTGGACCCGCTCCGCCCGCGCCTCCGCCTTGGCGACGCGCTCCTCGCTGACCCGCACCCACTCGAGCGCCTGCTTGGCAGTCTCGTGCAGCTCCTCGGTAGCCGCGCCGACCGCTTTTAGCTGAACCGCAGGTTCGCCCATGAAACGGCAACCTACTACCAGCGCCGGAGGCCTATCTACCCCTGCTCAGCGCAAAAGCTCGCAATTAGCGAAGTGACGGAAGGGCCCCGGACCGATCCCGGTAGGCGTGGAACTTCTTGTACTTTTTGGGCGTCCACCTTGAGGCGCCAGCAGCGACGTCTCGATCCAAAAAGTTAAGTGGAACCCCTACCGGGATCGGTCCGGGGCCTCGCGCGCGTGCAGCTCGCGCTTGAGGATCTTGCCCGTCGCGTTGCGCGGAAGCTCGTCGAGGAACTCGATTTCGCGCGGCGCCTTGTAGGAGGCGAGGTTGGCCTTGATGTGGGCCCGCAGCTCTTCTTCGGAGACCTCGGCCTCGGCCGTGGTGACGACGAAGGCCTTGAGCCGCTGGCCGAACTCCTCGTCGTCGACCCCGATCACGGCGACCTCGACCACGTCGCCGTGGTCGGCGAGCAGGTCCTCGACCTCGCGCGGGAAGACGTTCTCGCCGCCGGAGACGATCATCTCGTCGTCGCGCCCGTCGATGAAGAGGCGGCCGTCGGAGTCAAGATGGCCGACGTCGCCGCTGCTGAGCAGGCCGTCGATCACCTCCTTGCCGCCACCGCCGGTGTAGCCCTCGAACGACATCTCGTTGCCGACGAAGATCCGCCCGACCTCGCCGGTGGGCACCTGCTCGCCGGCCTCGTCGTAGAGCCGGACCACCGTTCCCCGCGGCGCGCGCCCCGCCGTGCCCGGCGCGGCGCGCAGGTCCTCGGGGGTGGCGACGGTCGCGTACGCAACCTCGGTCGAGCCGTAGAGGTTGTAGACGTTGTCGCCGAAGTGGTCCATCCACTCGATCGCCAGCTCGCCAGGCAGCGCCGAGCCCGAGGCCGAGGTAATCCGCAGCGAGGAGAGGTCGTAGGCGCCCAGCGTCTCCTCGGGCAGGCGCAGGATGCGCTGCAGCATCACCGGAACCACCGCCAGCACGTCGGCGCGGTAGTCCTGCACGGCTCGCAGCGTCTCCTCCTCGTCGAAGCGGCGGCGCAGAACCATCGTCGAGGCCGTCGGCAGGCTCATCACGAAATGGAAGAAGCCCCAGGAGTGAAAGAGCGGCGCCGCGATCATCATCGTCCCGCGCGCCCGGTAGGGAATCTTGTCGAGCAGGGCGGCAATCGCCATCAAGCCGTCGGGACTGGAGCGCTGCGCCCCCTTCGGAGTGCCGGTCGTACCCGAGGTGAGGATGACGAAGCGCGGCGTGTCGGGCGGCGGCTTCAGGTTTGAGTCGTCGCCGGCGGCGATCAGCGAGTCGAGCGAGGCGCCCTCGATCTCGGCGTCGTGCCAGGCGACCACCCGCGCGACGCCCTCGTCCACCCCGTCGAGCAGGCCGGCGAACTCCTCGTCGTAGACGAGCGCCTTCGGTTCCTCGCGCCGCGTCACCTCGACCAGCTGGGGGCCGGCGAACATCGTGTTGAGGTAGAGCGCGCTGGCGCCAAGCTTGGCCGCGGCGAGGGTCGTCTCGATGAAGCCACGGTGGTTGCGGCACATCACGCCGATGCCGTCGCCGGGCCCGATCCCCATCGCGGCAAAGGAGTTGGCGAGCGCGTTGGAGCGACGGTGCACCCGCTCGAAGCTGAGCGAGCCGCGCTCGTCGATCAGCATCGTCTCGTGCGGATATTTGTGCGCCGCGGTCGCGACGCCGGTCGCCGGTGAGGCCCCCCAACGCAGGAAGGTGGTGGCGACCTTGACCGCCTTGTCGGGTCGCACCAGTCCGACCACGCCGGCCTCGCGCAGGATCTTTGCCTCGAAGAGGGAGTCGGAGACCGACTGGCGCACCCCCGCGGCTATGGAACCAATCGTTCCCATCGGACCGGGAAGCCTAGTCGCTATCGACCGAGGCGACGGCGATGCAGGCGATCCCCTCGCCCCGACCGATCCAGCCCATTCCCTCGTTGGTCGTCGCCTTGACGCTGACCCTGGCCGATGTCGCCTCGGCCAGGATCCGCTCCATCTCCGCCCGCAGCGGTCCGATCCGCGGCTCCTCGCAGATCAGGGTCGCGTCGATGTTGACGATCCGGCCCGAGACGGTGCCGACCGCGGTGCGCAAGAGGTCGATCGAATCGGCGTCGCGCCAGGCCTCGTCGTCGTCGGGGAAGAGGGCGCCGATGTCGCCCCGGCCAGCGGCGCCGAGCAGGGCATCGATCACGGCGTGGGTGAGCACGTCGGCGTCGGAGTGACCGGAGAGGCCACGCGAATGCTCGACCTCGACCCCGCCGAGGACGAGGCGCCGGCCCTCGGCGAAGCGGTGACTGTCGTAGCCGATGCCGACGCTCATCGGCTCGAATCTCCACGCACCGGGCTCGGCAGCGGCTCCAGGCGTCGCTGGCGGTGCTCGAAGACGCAGATCTCGCCGACCCCGAGGTCATCGAGAAACTCGAGCGCGCGGTCGTAGCCGAAGCCGACCTGCTCGGGCAGGTGGGCGTCGGAGGAGAGCGCGAAGGAGGCGCCCGCCTCGATGCACATCGCGGCGAAGCCGCGCGCCGGGTAGATCTCGCCGACCGGCTTGCGCAACCCCGCGGTCGAGAGCTCGACCGCGATCCCACTCTCGGCGATCGCTTCCACCGCCGGCTCGTAGTAGTGGCGCGGGTCGCGCTCGGGCAGTGGCCGGGAACCGCCCCAGACCTTGACCAGGTCGGGGTGGGCGAGGATGTCGAAGAGGCCGGAGCGGGCGCACTCGGCCAGCGCGGCGAAGTAGCGGCGCCAGACCTCGTCGGGATCGCCCTTGCTCTCCCAGACGTCCCACTCGGCGTGATCGACCGCGGCATCGCCGATGAAGTGGACCGAGCCGACCACGTAGTCGAAGTCGCGCGCCTCGAGCAGCGCCGCGGTGCGGTCCTCGGCGGCGGGGATGTAGTCGCACTCGACCCCGAGCCGCAGCGGCGTGCTGCGGACGAACTCGCAGTAGGCATCGAGGTCGTCGCGAGCCTGTTCCTCCCAGAAGGGATGGCGCCAGACGCTGAGCGCCTGGGTGAAACGGTAGACGTGCTCGGAGACGCCCAGCTCCTCGACCCCGGCCTCGGCCGCGGCGGCGAGATAGCGATCGACGTTCGCGGCGGTGAAGTAGCGCTCGGCCGTCGTGTCCGGCTCGTCCGGGCGCAGGTGCAGGTGGTAATCGGTGAGCATGAGGACGCGAGATTAGGCGACCCGGGCCACGGATACGCTGAGGCCATGGTCCACCTGCGGATCGTCGTCCCGGAAGATCGCTGCGGAAAGGTCCTCGACCTGCTCGAAGCGGCGCCGTCGGCCTCCAATCTCGTCTTTCTCGCCGGCGCTGCCCGGCAGCCGCGCGGCGACGTGGTGCTCTGCGACATCGCCCGCGAGGAAGCCAGCGTGCTGATCGAGGACCTCAAGGAGCTCGGCGTGGCAAGGGACGGCTCGATCTCGCTCGAGCAGATCGACTCGCAGCTCTCCGACGCCGCCGACCGGGCCGAGCGCGCCGCCCGCGGCAAGCCCTCCAACGCCGTCGTCTGGGAGGAGGTCGAGGCGCGCACCTCGGAGAGCACCGAGCTTGGGGGCAACTTCCTGATCTTCATGGTGCTGGCCTGCCTGATCGCCTCGGTCGGGATTTTCCTCGGCTCGCCGATCCTGATCGTCGGCGCGATGGTGGTCGGGCCCGAGTTCGGCCCGCTCGCCGGCTTCTGCGTGGCCGTGGTCGAGCGACGGCGCAGCGTCGCCCGGCGCTCGCTGACCGCCCTCGCGGTCGGCTTCCCGGTCGGCATCACCGCCGCCTTCCTCTTCACCCTGATCTCGAGGGCAACCGGCATGCTCGACGCCGACTTCAGCGGCTCGATGCACCCGCTGACCCAGTTCATCTCCAAACCGGACGACTTCTCCTTCATCGTCGCCGCCTTCGCCGGCGCCGCCGGCGTGCTCTCGCTGACCTCGGCCAAGTCGGGGGCCCTGATCGGGGTGCTGATCTCGGTGACGACGATCCCCGCCGCCGCCAACATCGGCGTCGCCGCCGCCCTCGGCGACTGGTCGGAATGGCGCGGGGCGATCGCTCAGCTGGTCGTCAACCTGACCGCGATCGTACTCGCCGGCGTCACCACCCTGCGCATCCAGCGCAAGCTCTACGAACGGCGGCGACTGCGGCACATGGATGACGGCACCCGCGCCGTCGCCGGCCTGCCGACCGACCACCGCGGGGCGATGCCGCCCCGATGATCCGCCAGCTCGCGATCCTGCTGGCGGCCTTCGCCGCCGGCACCGCCATCGCACTGGCGCTCGGCGCGGTCAGCTTCGGCGTCGCCCTCGGCGTGGGCCAGGTTTGCTTCGCCGCCACCCTGAGCTGGGTCCTGCTGCACTGATCGGCGCCTCGGGCGCGTTGCGCAAACTCAAGCGCCAGGAGCCCGCTCGGCCAGCAGCAACTCGGCGAGCTTCAGATCGAGCGGCGTCGTCACCTTGAGGTTCTCGGCCGGCGACGAGTGGATCAGGACCCGCCCTCCTGCGGCCTCGACCAGCATCGCCTCGTCCGTAGCGGCCGCCAGGCGTTCGGAATCGGCCGCCAGTGCCCCGCGCAGCGCCTCGACCCGGAAGACCTGCGGGGTCTGCGCCGCCCACAGCCGCTCCCGCTCAAGAGTGGATTCGACGACCAAACGAACGTTATGCATGCCTGACGTGCATAACGTTCGTTTCGCGTCCTTGTCCAGCTGCTTGATCGTGTCGGTGACCTGGGTGGCCGCGATTGCACCAGCCGCATCGGGATCTGAGACCAAGGTCGCGACCACTTCCTCGATCAGGTCGGGTGTGACCAGGGGACGGGCCGCATCGTGGATCGCGACCAGGTCCGTGCCGACCGCCCCCAGAGCATTGGCGACCGATCCGGCCCTGGTGGCTCCGCCGTCGACCACGCCGACGTCACCGCCGGCGAGATCGTGGACGTACCCGGGCGGACAGGCGACGACGATCGAGCGCACCGAGCCTGCCGCGCGGCAGGCCTCGATCGACCACTCGACCATCGGCCTGCCGGCGAGCGGCACGAAGGCCTTCGGACCGCCGGCTCCGAGCCTTTGCCCGGAGCCGGCGGCCGCGATGACCGCGGTGACGCTGTCGGAACTAGGCGGTCGCCGTGGCGGCGTAGCGCTCCTCCAGCAAACCGTCCAGGTATTCCTCCGCGCCTTCCTCGTCTTTGTCGAGCGCGTACATGAACTCCGAGGCGAGGATCTTCTTCGCCCGCGTGTACATCTGCTTCTCACCGGTGGAGAGGCCCTTTTCCATCTCGCGGATGGCGAGGTTGCGAACGACCTCGGCCAACTCGAAGACGTCGCCGGTCTTGATCTTCTCGCGGTTGTACTTGAAGCGCCGGTTCCAGTTCTTCGGCATGTCTGACACCTCATCGGTGAGGACGCCGGTCACCTTCTTGATTTCGACCTCGTCGATCACCCGTCGCAGACCGGCCACGCCGGCATTTTCACAAGGGACCATCACCGTCAGTTCGTTGTGGAGGATCTTGATCGTCAGGTACTCCCGCTCCTCCCCCATCAGCTCACGAGACTCCTTCTTCAGCACGAGGCCCGCACCGTGGTGGGGATAGACGACCTTGTCCCCCTCTTCGAAATCGCAGACGTACGGGATGTCCGTCTCGAAGTCCACCTCCATGGCCTCCTCTACTAGCTCAGAAATCGCGTGCTCCTTTCTCTCTTGGACGACGTCGGATCGCCGTCAGCTCTGTAGGTACCGGTCAACCAGATCGACCTCCTGGAGCCTGCGAAGGCCCTCGCGGATGTCCTTGGCTCGCGTGGAGCCGACACCATCGACGGCCTCGAGGTCAGCGTCGGAGGCAGCGAGTACCTCCTCCAGCCCACCCAGCTCATGGATGATCTTCTGGACGACAAGCTTGGGAATGCGCGGCACGCGGCCGAGCACGCGGTAGCCCCGCGGGGCGACCGGAAAGTCAAGGGTGTTGAGCTTGCGGTCGTAGCCGAGCAGCTCGGCGAGACGGCCGAAGTCGAGCACGTCCTCGTGCGGCAGACGGGCCAGCGACTGCAGCACCGTTGCCAGATTCTGCTCGGAGTCCTCGACCGAGTAGTCACGGACCAGCGCTGTCTTGTCAGTGGCGACACCGACCATCGTCTCCTCCAACTGCATCTCGATCAGGCGGCCCTCGGTGCCAAGCTCGACGATGTAGCGCTCGACCTCAACCGCCATGCGGGTGACCAGCTCGGCTCGCTGCAGCACGGCGAGCGCGTCGTAGAGGACGCCGCCGCCCTCGAACTCGAGCACGGTGAGGCGGTTGGAGACCTGGTCGAGCCGGGCACGGTACTTATCCAATGTCGCCAGGCCCTGATTGGCCTTGGCGAGCACGGCGGGGATGTCCTGAAGGATGTACTTCGTCCCCTCGATGTAGAGGGAGACGACGTCGCGGCGCTGGGAGATCGCAACCACCAGCGCCTCGGTCTGCTTGGAGACGCGCTCCGCCGTGCGGTGGCGGGTGCCGGTCTCCGAGGAGAGAATCGTCGGGTCGGGCATCAGCTGCACGTTGGCCCAGGTGATCTTGGTCGCCTCGGCGTTGAGCACGATCGCGCCGTCCATCTTTGCCACTTGGTAGAGCATCGCCGGCGTGTAGTCGATGTCGAGCCGGATCCCCCCTGAGAGCAGATGCGAGATATCGCCCGGATCGCCGACGACGATCAGCCCGCCGGTGCGGGAGTGGACGATGTTGTCGAGACCCTCGCGCAGGGCACCACCGGGCGCGACGACATCAAGAGCCCTCAGTAGCCTGGGATCTTGACGTTCCGACAACTCATGAAGCTCATCACCAGGCAGTGCTGACATCGCTTCCTAGGATGGCAAAAACCGCTTTGGAATGCGGTGTGGACAATCCCTAGTGGACAGGTCAGGATAGTGATTGTCAAGGAAACCGATCACCTAAGCCTCTTTCTATCCCCCTAAACCCGGACTACATCAACTTCTAGCTGCTGGGGTTAAAAGTTGATGCAGTTCGGCGTCTTGCAGTGCTTAGAGGTGGAAGCGGCGGTGGTGCGCGTGGTGCTGAAGGGCCTCGGCCGGGCTTTCCCGCCACCGCGGGGTCGGGCCCGAGCCGCTCCGGATCACGCACGAAGGCCCGGGTCAGCGCCGTGCCGAGGGCGCAGAGCGCGACCAGGACCCAGGTCGAGCCGGCGATTCCGGCCGTGAACGAGCTGCCACCGTCCTGCAGGGCGTGAAAGACGGCGCCGCTGGCGGCGAGCGCGATCGTCCCCGCCATCACCCGGTCCATCGCCAGCACGCCGGAGGCGATGCCCACCTTCTCAGCCGGCATCGCCGCCATCGCGGCGGTCGACATCGGCGCGTAGACGAGGCCGAGAGAGATGCCGAAGAGCAGGTAGCCGGCCAGCAGGAGGCTGTATCCGCTGCCCTCCTCGAGCTGGGTGAGTACGAGCAAGCCGACGGTGCCGCAGGCCATGCCCGCGGTCATCAGCCGCCGCGCCCCGAAGCGAGCGATCAGACGGGCGGAGAAGGGCGAGATCGCAACCATCGGCGCCGTGATCGGCAGGATCATCAGGCCGCTGAGCACCGCCGAGTGGCCGGCCACATCCTGCAGGTACTGGGGCTGGAAGAACATCACCGCCCAGTAGGCGCCGACGAGGGCAAAGGCGGCAGCACTGGCGCCGAAATAGGGCCGGTTGCGAAAGAGCCCGAAGTCGACGATCGGCTCGCGCACCCGGTGCTCCACTCGCCAGAAGACGAAGAGCGCGGCGAGACCGGCGACCGCCACGACGGCCGTGGCGGCGCCGCTCCAGGTCCGGCTCTGCACCAGCGCCAGGACGATCGCGGCCAGCCCGATTCCAAGCGCGAGCAGGCCGGCGAGGTCCACCCGCCGACCGGCGCCGGGATCGGTCGACTCGGGGGCCGCCACAGCCGTAATCCAGATCCCGACCAGGGCAATCGGCAGGTTGATCCAGAAGATCACCCGCCAGTCGATTTCCACCAGGGCGCCGCCCGCCAACGGGCCGATCGCCAGGGCCAGGGCCGAGACTCGCCGCCCATACCCCGAGCGCCCGCGCCTGTTCGGAGGCCGGAAAGGCGTTGCAGACGATCGCCAGCGAGAGCGGCAACATCGGCGCCGCCCCGATCCCCTGCACGACCCGCCCCCCGATCAGCATCTCCTGGCTTCCCGCGGCGCCGGACAGAACCGAGCCGAGGGCGAAGATCACCATGCCCGCGAGAAAGAGTCGCTTGCGCCCAAACATGTCGCCAAGCCGCCCGGCGGTGACGACGAAAATGGTGATCGAGAGCAGATAGCCGTTCATCACCCACTGCAGCCCGGCCGGAGCTGGCGCTGACGTCGTGGCGAATGCTGGGAAGCGCCAGCGCAACCACGGTGGAGTCGAGCATCAGCAGGAAGAGTCCGGCGGCAGTCCCCGATCAAGGGTCCACCACGGCCGGTTGTGCTCATCGATCCTCAACACGCGCGGCAGACTACGAAGCGACCAGGTCGCGACCGGGGTCGATACCCCAGCGACTGCCGACCTCGGCGAGGTCGACGGAGAGCTCCCAGCGGTCCGGACGCTCCTCGCCCTCGTGCTGGGGATTCGCGCCCTTCAGGGTCATGCAACCGGTGTTATCGCCGATCGCTCGAATCTCGGCCACGTCCGCCTCGCTGAGAGGATTCTCGACCGCCAGCGCGGCCAGCTCGGCCCGCTTGTCCTCAACCGGTCGCGCCCCCGGGCCGGCCTCCTGGATCAGGGTCGGGACCACGCACTCGACCGCTGGGTGGGCGAGGTTCCACTGGCAGGCGAGGTGGATTGGGCTGAGCCCGGTGCGCTCCCGGATCGGCGCGAGCCGTTCCAGCTTCTCGAGTCCCGCCTCGATCCAGCCCTCGGGCCGGAAGGCGCGGTGGTCGCCCTTCGCCAGCTCCATCCCGGGCCGCAGGTCGCCCCAGAAGAGGCCGCCGTAGTCGACGACGCGGGTGATCACCTTGACCCCGTGGCGCTCGGCGGCGTCGAGGCAGAGCTCGCCGGGCCAGGGCTCGAAGGGGTTGAGGATGATCATCGCCCAGTCGATCCGCTCGCCGAAGCGCTCGAGGCAGGCGATCAGGTCGAGGGTGAAGCCGTTGGCCGGGCCCGGGGCGACGCCGATCTGGCCGGTGAGGCCGGCCTCGCGCAACGCCGCCATCCCGTCCCAGACCGCCTCGTTCGAGTAGCCGGTGCGATCCGGGTTGTGGAGGAGCAGCAGGTCGAAGCTCTCGGCCCCGAGCCGCTCGAGGCTGCGCTCCGCGGCCATCCGCAGGTAGTCCGCGTACTGCATCCTCGCCCCGCAGGCGGAGATCGGTGAAGCGGGGAAAGCCGCGCGGGCCGTCGCGCTCACCCTCATAGAAGTCGTGGCCGACCGCGCCGACCAACGAGTACGCGTCCCTGGCAACGCCGGCCAGGGCCCGGCCCAGCAGCGCATCCGCCTCGCCCTGACCGTAGGTGTCGGCAGTTAGGACGGTCTCGATGCCGTCCCCAGGGCGAAGCAGAGCGCCTAGCCGCTCCTCCTCGATCGTCTCGCCGTAGTGCAGGAAGCGACCGCCGCTCCAGGTTCCGATCGCACTGCGGCCAGGCTCGCGCACGGCTTTTGCTGGATCAGGCGTCGCCGTCGGCGGCGGGCTGCTCGTCGCCCTGGTCCGGCTCGCCGGGCTCGGGACTCTCGCCGGCGTCGACCTTCTTGGCGCCGACTCCAACCGTCTCGGGCTCCGGCTTGGACTTCTTCGGCCGCGCCGGCTTCTTCGGTTTGACGATCGTCAGACTGAGCGGGCGGTCGTCCTCGTCGCCGGAGGGATCGCGCTTGACCATCACGGTCGAGCCGGGAACCATCTGGCCCTGGCGCAGGACTTCGTCGGCAAGCGGGTCCTCGATGTAGCGCTGGATCGCGCGGCGCAGCGGACGGGCGCCCATCGAGGGGTCCCAGCCCTTGTCTACCAGGAGGTCCTTCGCCTCGTCGGTCAGGTCGAGCTGCAGCTCGTGCTCGGCGACCTGGACGCGGACGCGGTTGATCATCAGGTCGACGATCTCCTTGACCTCTTCCTTGGCGAGCTTGTGGAAGACGATCACCTCGTCGATCCGGTTGAGGAACTCGGGCCGGAAGACTTTCTTCAGGTCGCTCATGATCCGGTTCTTCATGTCGCCGTAGGACATCCCGGTCTCGTCGGCGACGGTGAAGCCGATCGAAGTGTTCTTGGCGATCTCCGAGGCGCCGATGTTCGAGGTCATGATCACGATCGCGTTGCGGAAGTCGACCGTGCGGCCCTGGGCGTCGGTGAGCCGCCCGTCCTCGAGGATCTGCAGCAGGATGTTGAAGACGTCGGGGTGGGCCTTCTCGATCTCGTCGAGCAGCAGCACGGCGTAGGGCTTGCGGCGCACGGCCTCGGTCAGCTGGCCGCCCTCGTCGTAGCCGATGTAGCCAGGCGGCGAGCCGACCAGGCGGCTGACCGCGTGCTTCTCCATGTACTCGGACATGTCGATGCGGATCAGCGACTCCTCGTCGCCGAAGAGGAACTCGGCCAGGGTGCGGGCGAGCTCGGTCTTGCCGACCCCGGAGGGGCCGAGGAAGATGAATGAACCGGCCGGGCGCTTGGGATCCTTGATCCCGGCACGCGAGCGGCGGATCGCCTTGGAGACGGCGGTGATCGCGACCTCCTGGCCGATCACGCGCTTGTGCAGCTCCTCCTCCATGCGGATCAGCTTCTGGGTCTCGGCCTCGGTCAGTTTGAAGACCGGGATCCCGGTCCACATCGAGACGATGTCGGCGATCTCTTCTTCGCCCACGTCGGGCCGCTCGCCGTTCTCGCCCTCGGCCCACTCGTCCTCGAGCTGGCGCTTGCGGGTGGTCAGCTGGCGCTCTGAGTCGCGCAGATTGGCCGCTTTCTCGAACTCCTGCGCTTCGATCGCGGCCTCCTTGTCGCGCCGCGTCGTCTCGATTTCCTCCTCGAGGTCGCGGTAGACGGGCGGTGCGCTCATCGACTTGATCCGCATCCGCGAGGCAGCCTCGTCGATCAGGTCGATCGCCTTGTCGGGCAGGAAGCGGTCGGAGATGTAGCGGTCAGCGAGCTCGGCGGCAGCGCCCAGAGCGTCATCGGTGATGTTGACGCGGTGGTGCTGCTCGTAGCGCTCGCGCAGCCCTTCGAGGATCTTCACCGTGTCCTCGACCGAGGGCTGGTCGACCTTGATCTGGGCGAAGCGACGCTCCAGCGCCGAGTCGCGCTCGAGGTACTTGCGGTACTCGTCGAGCGTCGTCGCGCCGATCGTCTGCAGCTCGCCGCGGGCAAGCGCGGGCTTGAGGATCGAGGCGGCGTCGATCGCGCCCTCGGCCGCACCGGCACCGACCAGGTTGTGGAGCTCGTCGATGAAAAGAATGATGTCGCCGCGCTGGGTGATCTCTTTCATCACCTTCTTGAGGCGCTCCTCGAACTCGCCGCGGTACTTCGAACCGGCGACCAGGGCAGCCAGGTCGAGCGTGTAGATCTGCTTGTTCTTGAGCAGCTCGGGGACTTCGCCCTTGTTGATCCGGGCGGCGAGTCCCTCGACCACGGCGGTCTTGCCGACGCCGGGCTCACCGAGCAGCACCGGGTTGTTCTTGGTTCGGCGGGAGAGGATCTGCATGATCCGCTCGATCTCGGTCTCGCGACCGATCACCGGGTCGAGCTTGCCCTCCTCGGCGAGCTTGGTCAGGTTGCGACCGAACTGGTCGAGCAGCTTCGAAGACTTTTTGCCCTCGCCGGAACCGCCGGCGCCCGCGCCGGCGCCCTGGCGACGACCGCCGGGACCGGAGAGCATCCGGATTACCTCGTTGCGGATCTTGTCCGAGTCGGCGTCGAAGTCGAGCAGGATGCGAGCGGCGACACCCTCGTTCTCACGCACGAGCCCGAGCAGGATGTGCTCGGTGCCGATGTAGTTGTGGCCGAGCGAGAGCGCCTCGCGCAGGGCGAGCTCGAGCACCTTCTTGGCACGCGGCGTGAACGGGATCTGGCCGGAGGTGACCTCCTCGCCGGAACCGACGATCCGCACCACCTGGGAGCGAACCCTCTCGGTGGTGATGTCGAGCGACTCGAGCACCCTGGCTGCAAGACCCTCCTCCTCGCGCAACAGTCCCAAGCAGGATGTGCTCGGTGCCGATGTAGTTGTGCTTGAGAGTGCGCGCCTCTTCCTGCGCCAGGACGACGACTTGACGGGCTCTCTCTGTAAATCGCTCGAACAAAAAGCCTCTCTATCTACTCAACGCGAATCGGCTGAGTAAGTATCGGTAGACACCCTTCGGTTATCGGGAGGCGCCCATGTGCCCTTTAAACGATACCGAGAGCGCCCAACCGGCCTCGGCTCCGCAAATATCCGCTCAGAGCGGCTTTTTGGCCGCTTCAGGAGCGCATCGCGGGAAAGAGGACGACCTCGCGCACGCTCTTGGCCCCGGTCAGCAGCATCACCAGGCGGTCGATCCCGATGCCGACGCCGCCGGTCGGCGGCATGCCCTGCTCCAGCGCGCCGACGAAATCCTCGTCGTAGGGCTGGGCCTCTTCGTCGCCCCGCTCCAGCTCGGCCGCCTGCTGCTCGAAGCGACGGCGCTGCTCGTCCGGGTCGTTGAGCTCGGTGAATCCGTTGGCGATCTCCATCCCGCCGGCGAAGGCCTCGAAGCGCTCGACCAGCCCCTCCTCGGAGCGGTGAGACTTGGCGAACGGCGAGAGCTCAACCGGGTAGTCGAGGACGAAGGTGGGCTGGATCAGACCCCGGCTCGACGTGCTTGGAGAGCAGGCCGTCGACCAGCTTGCCCCAGCCCTCGTCGGCGGTCGGGCTCGGTCCCGATCGCCGCGGCCAGCGCCTCGCGGGTCGGGTGCTCGGCGATGTCGATGCCGCTGGCCTCGCGGATCGCGTCGCGGAAGCTGACCCGATTCCAGGGCGGCGCGAAGTCGATCGTCGACGTCGCCCCGCTCGACCTTGGTCGTGCCGAGCACCCGCTCGGCGACCTCGGCGACCATCGTCTCGACCCGGTGCGCGGTGGCGACGTAGTCCGAGCAGGCCTCGTACCACTCGAGCATCGTGAACTCGGGGTTGTGCTTGTGCGAGACGCCCTCGTTGCGGAAGTCCTTGCCCAGCTCGTAGACGCGGTCGATGCCGCCGACGACGAGCCGCTTGAGGTAGAGCTCGGTGGCGATCCGCAGGTAGAGGTCGCGGTCGAGCGCGTTGTGGTGGGTGGTGAAGGGCCTCGCCAGGGCGCCGCCGTAGAGCGGCTGCAGGACCGGCGTCTCGACCTCGACGAAGCCGCGCTCGTCGAGCCAGCGGCGCACCTCGCTGACCGTGCGGGCGCGCAAGCCGAAGAGTCGGCGGCTCTCCTCGTTGGCGATCAGGTCGAGCTCGCGGTGGCGATAGCGGGTCTCGACGTCCTCGAGGCCGTGGAACTTGTCGGGCGGCGGCCGCAGGCTCTTGGCGAGCAGGCGCCAGTGGTCGATCGCCAGCGAGAGCTCGCCGCCGCGGCGGGTCGCCAGGGCCGTGCCCTCGACGCCGATGATGTCGCCGAGGTCGAGGTCGACGAGCACCTTGTAGGGCTCCTCGCCGAGCAGGTCCTCGCGGGCGTGGAGCTGGATCTGGCCGCTGCCGTCGCGCAGGTCGAGGAAGCAGGCCTTGCCGTGGCCGCGGCGGCCGACGATCCGCCCGGCGACGCGATGGCGCGACTCGGTCTCGATCCCCGGCGCCAGGCCCTCGTGCGCAGCGCGCACCTCCGCGATGTCCTCGCGTTCGCCGAACTCGGGCGGAAACGGGTCGATCCCGGCCTCGCGCAGGCGCTCGAGCTTCGCCCGCCGGTCGGCGAGAACGTCGGAAAGCTTCGGTTCCTCGGCCTCGCTCATCGGAGCGCGAGCCTACCCGGGAGCAGCCCTAGGCCGTCTCGATCTTGGTGATCTTCAGCTTCTTCTTCGGCCCGCGCGGGACCTCGACCGTGACCACGTCGTTGCGCTTGTGGCCGAGCAGGGCTTTGCCGATCGGCGACTCGTTGGAGAGCTTGTGCTCGAGCGGGTTGGCCTCGGTCGAGCCGACGATCTGGAATTTCTGCGAGACGTCGGTCTTCTGGTCCTTGACGTGGACGATCGAGCCGAACTGCACTTCGTCGGTGCTGATGTCCTTCTCATCGATCACGGTGGCGCGTCGCAGCCGCTCCTCGAGCTGGGCGATGCGCTGCTCGAGCAGGGCCTGCTCGTTCTTGGCGTCGTCGTACTCGGCGTTCTCGGAGATGTCGCCGAACTCGCGCGCCTCCTTGATCCGTTCGGCGACCTCGCGTCGCCTCGCGGTTGAGAGGTGATCTATCTCCTCCTTGAGCTTCTCGAGACCCTCGGGGGTGATTACGGACTGGCGACTCACTTTGTCCTGACCTCTCTTTGCGATTGTTACGGCTGGAAACGGCTTCTAGAGCCAAAAACGCCCAGGTGCGACGGTGTTTTGCCTCACCGCACCAGGGCCGAAGTCGCGGGATTATAGCGAGGGCACTGGAGCGGCCAAATCGCCGATCAGGCGGCGGGCGCGAGGAAGGTCGGCGCTGCGCTGCAGCTCGTCGGCAAGCTCGGGCGATACGCCGAGCGACTCGACGTACCAGGGGTAGAACTTGCGCAGGTAACGCCCCGCCCGCTCCGGCCCGAGATGCTCCTCGGCGCGGTCGATCACCCAGAGCAGCTCGGCGGCGATCTCGGCCCGCTCGGGCGGCTCGCTGCGGCGGCCGGTCAGTTCTTCGAAAACCCAGGGGTTGCCGAGCGATCCGCGGGCGATCATCACCGCGTCGGCGCCGGACTCCGCGTAGGCCCGGCGCGCCGCCTCGGCGCTTTTCAGGCCACCGGAGACGATCACCGGCACGTCGACCCGCTCGACCAATTCACGGGTGAGCGCGTAGTCGGGCACGCCCTTGTGGCCGATCGTGGCGGCGCGCGGATGGAAGCCGATCGCGGCTACGCCGGCCTCCTCGGCAAGGCGCACGGCCAGCTCGAAGCCGGAGCGATCGCCCGCCTCGATTCCAGAGCGCAGCTTCACCGTCACCGGCAGGCCGCTGCCCTCGGCGGCGCCGCGGGCGAGGGCCAGGGCGAGCTCCTGGTCGCGCAGCAGCTCGGCGCCGGCGCCGGTGCGGCGCACCTTGCGCACCGGGCAGCCCATGTTGATGTCGATCAGGTCGGCGCCGGCCTCGGCGGCGATCGCCGCGCCCGAGCGCATCACCTCGGCATCGTGGCCGAAGAGCTGCACCGAGACCGGGTGCTCGTCGGGGTGGATCCGCATCAGCTCGCGCAGGGTGCGCTCGTTGCGGTGGTGCAGGCCGAAGCTGGAGACCATCTCCGAGACGGCCAGGCCCGCCCCGTGGCGCTTGGCCTGCAGGCGCACGAACCAGTTGCCGATTCCCGCCAAGCGGCGCCAGCAGGACGCGGTTGGGGATCTCGACGTCGGCGATCCGGAGGGGATCAGTCAGCGGGGGCTGTGGAGGTGTTTCGCTCATGGATCAGTCGCAGCCCCTTGAGAGTAAGCATGTCGTCGACCTCGTCGATCGTCTCGGTGAAGGGGACGACCGTGGAGGCGAGCCGCCGGTGGCGAGCACCCGCGGATTCGCCAGCTCTTCCTCGATCCGGCCGACGATGCCGTCGATCAACCCGGCGAAGCCGAAGATGAAGCCGGACTGGATCGCGGCCCGGGTCGAGCGGCCGATCGCTTCTCCGGCTCTTCGAGGTCGATCCGGGTGATGCGGGCGGCACGTTCGATCAAGGCGGTGAGCGAGAGCTCCAGGCCGGGGCCGATCGCGCCGCCGAGGTACTCGCCATCGGCGGAGACCGCGTCGATGTTGATGCCGGTGCCGAAGTCGACGGAGACGCAGGCGCTCTGCCGAAGCGCTCGTAGGCGGCGATTGCGTTGACGAGGCGGTCGGCGCCGACCTCGAGTGGGTTCTCGATGCGGATCGGCATCCCGGTCTTCACGCCGGGGCCGATCGTCAGGCACTCGGCGTCGAGATAACGCTCGGTCAGCTGCTTCGAATTGGGTGCCGAGCGGCGGCACCACGGAAGAGACGCAGACGGCGTCGACTTCGTCAAAGCGACATGCCGCTGAGCGCCAGCAGAAGCCGCCAGATCCGCTCGGCCAGCTCGTCGCCGGTCGCGCCAGAGCGGGTCTGGAAGCGCCAGTGCTCGACGAGGCGCTCGCCATCGAAGGCACCGAGGTGAGTCTGGGTGTTGCCGACGTCGACCGCGAGGAGCACGGCGCGATTATCCACGCCCACGCCGGTAGAGCCATGCGTACGATGCCCTCGTGGAGGCGCAGCTTTACGCGTTCCGGGCTCGCACCCCGGTATGGCGGCGCGGCGATGCTCGAGCACAAGGGCATCGCCTACAAGCGCACCGACCTCTTCCCTGTGATGTCGCAGGGTGATCCTGCGCGCCCTCGGCTTTCCGGGCAAAACGGTGCCGGCGCTGAAGATTGACGGGCGCAAGGTGCAGGGCTCGCGCCAGATCGCACGCGAGCTGGATCGGACTCCAGCCCGAGCCGCCGCTCTTCCCCAGCGACCCGGAGCGGCGCGCCGCCGTCGAAGAGGCCGAGCGCTTCGGCGATGAGGAGCTGCAGCACCCGATCCGGCAGATCTCCTGGTGGGCGATCAAGCGCGACAACTCCTCGCTGCGCAGCTACTCCGAGGGAGCGAAGCTCGGCATCCCGATCGGCCTGGCGGTGCGCACCGCCGCGCCGATCGTCGCGCTCGCCGCCCGCTTCAACGAGGCCACCGACGAGAACGTGCGCCGCGATCTCGCCGCCCTGCCGGCCTCCTCGACAAGATCGACGCCTGGATCGAGGCCGGCGTCCTGGGTGGCGAACAGCTCAACGCGCCGACTTCCAGATCGCCCCGAGCATCGCCCTGGCGATGACGCTCGATGACCTTCGCCCCGCGATCGAGAGCCGTCCCGCCGGCGCGCTGGCCAAGCGGGTTGTGCCGAACTACCCCGGCAAAGCCCCGCCGATCCTGCCGCCCGCCTGGATGCAGCAGCTGCGCGACACAACCGCGGCTGCCTGACGCCGATCCGACTTTCACCACCCTGGAGCGGGGTCGAAGTCGGATAGGCGACCGACTGACTCGCTCGCCGTGGCCGAGAGCGACGAGTGCGTCGGCCAGGGCGATCCCGTCGGGCAGCGCGAGCGCGGGGTCGAGCTCGAGCAGAGGAGCGAGGACAAAGCGGCGGCTGGTGACCTCGGGGTGGGGCAAGGTGAGCCGCTCGGTGCTCAGCTCGAGATCTCCGAGCAGGAGCAGGTCGACATCGAGCGGGCGGGGGCTGTGGCGGGGGGCGTCGAGGGCGCGGCCGCGCTCCAGCTCGATCTCCTTGCAGAGATCGAGCAACGCTTCCGGCTCCAGATCGGTGCGGATACGGATCGCCGCGTTGAGGAAGTCGGCCTGATCCAGAACCTCGCCGACCGGCTCGGTCTCATAGCCCGACGACACCGCCTCGACCTCCACCCCGCGTTCGCCGAGCAGCTCGATCGCGGCGCGCAGGTGTGACTCGCGGTCGCCGACATTGGAGCCCAGGCCGAGATAGCCGCTTCGCATCAAGCTTGCTAGCCGGCTTCCGCCTCGTCCTCGTCGGCCTCGCCAGCCGCGCTCATGGACGACCTCGACCGCGACCTCCTGAATCGCCAGTGGCAGCGGCGGCTCGGGCTTGGCGGCGCGAACGCGGACCGATTCGCAGCCATAGCGTTCCATCAAGCGCTCGCCGACGACCTGGGCCAGCCGCTCGAGGGTGCGATAGCTGCGCTCGGTAGCGGCGAGGGCGACGATGTCGCAGACCTCGGCGTAGTCGACCGTGTCCTCGATCCGGTCGGTGAGCACCGCGTCGCAGTCGGGTACGTCGAAGGAGATGTCGAACTCGAGCCGCTGGCCGATCTCCTGCTCGGAGTCGCTCACCCCGTGGTGGGTGTAGATCGAGAGCCCGCGCAGCTCGACCTCGACCCTCGATTCGATCCCGTTGTCGTGCGACTCCATAGAGGCAACCTACCCAAGGATCGCTTCGGCGACCCGCATTGCCTGGGCGGTCTCGGCGACGTCGTGGACGCGGAGGACGTCGGCGCCCTCCGCCGCGGCGAGCACCGAGGAGGCGATCGAGCCGCCCAGCCGCTCGTCCACCCCAGACCCGTCGATCCTGCCGATGAAGCTCTTGCGGGAGGTGCCGATCACCAGCGGCCGGCCCAGCTCGCGCAGCTCGGCCAAGCCGCCGCAGCAGCTCGAGGTTGTGCTCAACCGTCTTGCCGAAACCGATCCCCGGGTCAAGCCAGATCCGTTCCTCCTCGACCCCGGCCGCGAGCGCCGCCTCGATCCGCCCGGACAGGAACGCCTTGACCTCATCGACGACGTCCCAATAGTTCGGGTCGTCCTGCATCGTCCGCGGGCTGCCAGGCATGTGCATCAGCACCACCCCAGCGCCACGCTCCGCACAAAGAGCCGCCATCTCCGGATCCCGCCGCAGCGCCGTAACGTCATTGACGATCGAGGCCCCAGCATCCAGCGCCGCCTCGGCCACCGCCAGCTTCGAAGTGTCGATCGAGACAGTTGCCTCTCCCGCGAGGGTTTCGACCACGGGCTCAGCCCTGCGCAGCTCCTCCGCCTCGTCCACTTCGATGGCCCCGGGGCGAGTCGATTCCCCGCCGACGTCCAAAATCGAGGCCCCATCCCTAACAAGCTTTTCCCCATGCGCGACGGCCGCATCCGCATCGAGGTACCGACCACCGTCGGAAAACGAGTCAGGGGTCACGTTGACGACCCCCATCAGCTTCATGGCGATCCTCAGCTAGCGTCGCCGCCGGCGTACCCGGGCCGCGGCCTGCGGCATCGGCCGCGCGCCACCGCGCTGCGGCCGCTCGGGCTCCGCCGCCGGCTCGGCCGGCTGGGCCGGCTCCTCCTCGTCGACGAAGACCTCGTCCTCGGGCCGGCCGTCGAGCAGGGCGATGAACTGCTCGGCGTCGATCGTCTCGCGCTCGAGCAGGATGTTGGAGATCCGGTCCAGCTCCTCGCGCTTTTCGGTGAGCAGGTCCTTGGCGGTCTGGTGGGCGCCCTCGACGATGCGGCGGATCTCGTCGTCGATCTCGCGCGCGATCTCGTCGGAGTAGTCGGGTTCGGCGGAGAATTCGCGGCCGAGGAAGGGCTGGCCGCGATCGTGGCCGAAGACGCGCGGGCCGAGCCGCTCCGACATGCCGAAGCGCATCACCATCTGCTTCGCCGTCTCGGTCACCTTTTCGAGGTCGTTGGAGGCGCCGGTGGTGATCTCGCCGAAGACGATCTCCTCGGCGGCACGCCCGCCCAGGGTCATCGCCATCGTGTCGGTCAGCTCGGCGCGCGAGGTGAGGAACTTGTCCTCGGTCGGAAGGCTGATTGTGTAGCCGAGCGCCTGGCCGCGGCTGATGATCGAGATCTTGTGGACCGGGTCGGTGTTCTCGAGCAGGTGGCCGACGATCGCGTGGCCCATCTCGTGGAAGGCGGTGATCAAGCGCTCTTTCTCGCTCATCACGCGGGTCTTCTTCTCGGGGCCGGCGATCACCCGCATGATCCCCTCCTCGAGCTCCTGCATGGTGATCTCGCGCTTGCCGGTGCGGGCGGTGAGCAGCGCCGCCTCGTTGATCAGGTTGGCGAGATCGGCGCCGGTGAAGCCCGGCGTCTGGCCGGCCAGCGCGTCGAGGTCGATCACCTTGGCCAGCGGCTTGCCGCGGGTGTGGACCTCGAGGATGTGCTTGCGGCCCTTGCGGTCGGGACGGTCGACGACGACCTGGCGGTCGAAGCGGCCCGGCCGCAGCAGCGCCGGGTCGAGGATGTCGGGACGGTTGGTGGCGGCGATCAAGATGATGTTGTCCTTCATCTCGAAGCCGTCCATCTCGACCAGGAGTTGGTTCAGTGTCTGCTCGCGCTCGTCGTGGCCGCCGCCCATGCCGGCGCCGCGGTGGCGGCCGACGGCGTCGATCTCGTCCATGAAGATGATGCAGGGCGAGTTCTGCTTGGCCTGCTCGAAGAGGTCGCGGACGCGGCTGGCGCCGACGCCGACGAACATCTCGACGAAGTCCGAGCCGGAGATCGAGAAGAAGGGCACGCCGGCCTCCCCGGCCACGGCGCGGGCGAGCAGCGTCTTGCCGGTGCCGGGAGGGCCGTAGAGCAGGACGCCCTTGGGGATGCGGGCGCCGAGCGCCTGGAATTTCTTCGGGTTCTCGAGGAACTCCTTGATCTCGTGCAGCTCCTGCACGGCCTCGTCGACCCCGGCGACGTCGCGGAAGGTGATCTTCGGCGCGTCGACCGACATCCGCTTCGCCTTCGATTTGCCGAAGTTCATCACCCGTGAGCCGCCACCCTGCATCTGGTTCATCAGGAAGATCCAGAAGCCGAAGAAGAGGACGAAGGGCAGGATGTAGGTGAGCAGCGAGAGCAGGCTCGAGCCGCCGGTCCCGTGCACCGTCGTCTTCACGTTGTATTTGTCGATCAGGTTGAGCAGCGACTGCTCGGTGTTGGCCGGGTAGCCGGTGGAGAAGCTTTCGCGCTTTTCGCCCTTCTGCTTGACGTCGAGCGTGAGGTCCTTGTTGTTGATCGAGATTTCTTCGATATTGCCTTTGACGATCAGGCCCGCTGTCGGGCTGACCAGATCGTTGTAGGACGGCGACTCGGTGCTCGAGGAATGGCCGATCCAGCGCTGGGCAACGAAAGCAAGGATCACCACCAGCAGGATCGGGAAAGCCGCGCTCTTGAAAAAACGCCTCACAGGGAAAAATCAGCGTACCAGGGCGGTTTCGGCATCTACGCGTTCAACGCAGCGACGTAGGAGAGGTTGCGGTAGCGCTGCGCGTGGTCGAGGCCGTAGCCGATCGCGAAACGATCGGGGATCTCGAAGCCGACGTAGCGGGGCGAGAGATCGACGCGCAGGCGCTCGGGCTTGGTCAGCAACGAACAGACCTCCAGCGAGGCCGGGTTGCGTGCGTTCAGGTTGCGCATCAGGTACTGAAGCGTGAGGCCGGAGTCGATGATGTCCTCGACGATCAGCACGTGGCGCCCTTCGATCGGTGCATCGAGGTCCTTCATGATCCGCACCACGCCCGAGGAGTCGGTCTGCGAGCCGTAGCTGGAGACGGCCATGAAGTCGACCTCACAGGGCACGCTGATGTTGCGCATCAGGTCGGCGAGGAAGAGCACGGCGCCCTTCAGCACGCCGACCATGAAGAGGTCGCGGCCCTCGTACTCCTCGCTGATCTGCCGCCCCAGCTCGGCGACCCGCTTCTGCAGATCCTCGCTGGAGACGAGGGTCTCGCCAATCGCCGAGTCGGTCACCCGCCGCAGTCTAGATACGACGACGCCGATGGGCCTGAAACGTCCAATAGTTGGACGTTTCAGGCCCATCGGCTGGCTTTTAGCGCTCTGCCCGCAAGACGCCGCGTTCGACCACCGCGCGGGTGCCGCCGCCGAGGTCGAGCATCGCCGTGCCGGTGCGGCGCAGGGCGGCGACCTCGTCGGCGCGGTTGGCGGCGCCGGGCACCGGGCGACCAGCGGCACGGTCGGCGAGGCGCTGGACGACCAGCCGGCGCAGGGCCCCGGGCAGCTCGGCCAGCCGCTGCAGCTCGATCGTGCCGCGCCCGGAGCCGTTGGCGCCGCCGAGCTCGGC
Organism: uncultured Solirubrobacterales bacterium; assembly: GCA_963840565.1. Classification (GTDB taxonomy): domain Bacteria; phylum Actinomycetota; class Thermoleophilia; order Solirubrobacterales; family 70-9; genus VRUE01. The sequence continues at coordinate 208,584 of CAWIZH010000004.1, read as the reverse complement.
GTCGACGAGCGCGTCGAGCACCTCGGCCTCGTCGCGGAGCAGCTCGGCCGTGCGCAGGACGTTGCGGGAGGCGGCGGGATGGATCTCCGCCAGCGCCGGGACGAGCCGATTGCGGACGCGGTTGCGGGCATAGCCGTCTTCGGCGTTGGTCGGGTCGTCGCGCCAGCGCGAGCTCGTGCTCCTCGCAGTAGGCGGTGGTCTCCTCGCGAGTGAAGCCGAGCAGCGGACGCACCAGGCTGCCGTCCCGCCGGCGCATGCCAAGCAGGGCGCGGCGGCTGGGCGAGGAGGCGAGGCGGTAGAGGATCGTCTCGACCTGGTCGTCAGCCGTGTGTCCGGTCGCGATCAGCGCCTCGACGGGCAGCGCCAGCCGCGCCGCGGCCGTGTAGCGCATGTCGCGCGCCCAGGCCTGCAGGTTGCCCGGCCCCTCCGGTCGACGCGGCCGCTCGATCTCGAGACGACAGCCGAGCCGCTCGCAGAGGCGAGCGCAGTGCGCCTCGTCCGGAGTCGGAGTCGTCGCGCAGGCCGTAGTTGACGTGCAGCGCCATCACCGCCTCCGCGCCGAGCAGGCGGACCGAGAGGTCGAGCAGGCAGACCGAGTCGCGACCCCCGGAGAGCATCGCCACCACAGGAGTCTCGGGGTCGAGGAGTCCGCCCTCTCGAACCGCCTCGACCATCGCCTGGCTCGTCACGCCACTAAGTGTCGCGCCCCAATCGTTCCGGTGCGCTTTATCCCCTCCATGGGGGGATAAAGCGCACCGGAAGGCCCGGAGCCGTTCAGGGGGCGGCGCGAACGATGAAGAGCGGCGTCGGCTCGGGGAAGCCTTTGAGGTTGACCTCGCCGATCGGCTCGAAGGTGAGGCTCTCGCGCTCGCGGATCGCATCGGTGACCCGGTCGGTGACCAGCACCTCCCCCGCCTGGGCACGGCTGACGACGCGGTGGGCGAGGTTGACGTGGGTGCCGAAGTAGTCGCCGTCGCGGTAGACGGCGTTGGCGCAGTGGATGCCGACCCGGGGCCGCGGGCGCTCGGGAAGGCGCGCGAGCAGGCCGACCGCCCACTCGGTCAGCGAGGCGGCATCGGGCGAGACGACCATCACCTCGTCGCCGATCGTCTTCACGATCGTCGCCTCCGGCGGCAGCGTCCCTTCCACCGTTTCGACGAAGTTCTCGACCACGTCGAGCGCCTCCAGGTCGCCCTCCTCCTCGGTGTAGCGGGTGAAGCCGGTGAGGTCGATGAAGCAGAGGGTGATCGGCACCTGCCCGAGGTCCGAGCTGGCCTCGAGCTCGCTCTCCATGTGACCGATCACGTCCTGCTCGAGGAAGAAGCGCAGGTAGCGGGTGTGCAGGTAGTCGATCAGCGGCGAGGCGAGCGGCAGCATGTCGCCGGCCAGCTCGCCCATCTCCTCGGCCATCTCCAGCTCGGGGACGCCGTCGCGGATCAGCGGTTCGTGCACGTAGAGGTGGAAGAGCCGCACCTCGGCGTCGGCGATGCGCCGCAGCGACTGCGCGTAGACGCGGACGAGTTGGAGGAAGGCGACGAGCGGGAAGCCGGCAGCGAGCACCCGGGCGCAATGGCGCAGCGCCTGCACGTCGTCGGGGTTGAGCAGGCGCTCGCGCTCCAGCGGGGTGCCGAGGATGACCAGGATGCGCTCGACCAGCTCCGGCTCGAGACCGGTCTCACGGGCGACCTGCGCCACCGTCACCTGCTCTTCCGGCTGCGGGAAGAGATCCTCGGTGAAGCCGAAGGCGAGGCGCCCCTCGCGGCCCGCCCGCTTGAGGTCCTCGAGCGAGTGACCGCGCTCGCGCATCCTCGCCACAACCCGTGCCTGGGCCGCGGCGGCGGCGGTCCAGCGGCCGCGGCGCACCGGCACGATCTTCTCCTCCGCCCAGCGTTTCAGCGTGCTCGGCGAGACGCCGGCACGGCGCGAGGCCTCGCTGAGGGATATGCGTTCGTCGACCGCCACCGAGGACCGAGGCTAGTCCCAGCAGGGGTCAAGCCGATGGGTCGTGCGCCTGCAGCACCGGCTCGCCGTCCTCGCCGGTGCGAATCCGAATCGCCTCCTCGACCGGCAGGACGAAGATCTTGCCGTCGCCGACCTCGCCGGTGCGAGCGTGCCTGAGGATCGTCTCGACGACCAAATCCTTGTCCTTGTCCTCGACCACGACCTCGAGCTTCAGCTTCGGCCGCACGCTGATCATCAGGACCGAGCCGCGGTAGTGCTCGACCTCTCCCTTCTGGCGGCCGGACCCCTTGACCTCGAGGATCGACAGCGAAGGCAGTCCCTTGTCGAGCAGCTCGGCCCGAATCGGGTCGAACGCCTCGTGGCGGATGAAGGCCTCGATCTTCTTCACCGGCTCGATCCTCCAACGAAATCCGGCGCGCCTCCTTAGACAGATGGCGAAGATCTGCCCCCCGTCGTTCTCGCAAGTGGCAAGCAAGTGGCAATAGGGTCGCTGCCGTGCCCGCGCACCTGCGCCCCACCGCTCCGATCGCCGCCGACGCCGTGCTGGTCGGCGACCCCGGCCGAGCCCTGCTGCTGGCCCAAGAGCTGCTCGAGGAACCGAAGATGAGCAATCACGCGCGGGGGCTGTGGGGCTACTCGGGCCAGACCCCGGCGGGCGACGCACTGACGATTCAGGCGACCGGGATCGGCGGGCCCAGTGCCGCGCTCGTGCTCAGCGACCTCGCTGAGCTGGGGGTGCGACGGGTCGTGCGAGTGGGGACCTGCTTCGGATCCGGCGACTGCTCAGCTCGGCGAGCTGATGCTTGTAAGTGCCGCGATCGCCACCGGGGGCAGCGCCGCCTCGCTCGGGATCACGGTCGGCGAGACGGTGACCCCCGACACGGACCTGACCGAGCGACTCGGCGGAGCGCTCGGCGAAGACGGTCGGTCGGCAACCATCGCGAGCGTCGACGCTCATCCGGATGAGCAGGCACTGCTATCCGGCGTCGCCGCGGCCGACATGCAGACGGCGCCGCTGTTTGCCGCGGGCTCGCTCGCTTGGAATTGCCGCCGCCGCGGTCCTGATCGTCGCCGAAAAATCCGGCGGCGGGAAGGGCCTGGAGAAGGAGGCGCTCGAACTGGCCGAGAAGCGCGCCGGACGAGCCGCTTCTACTGCACTCTCAGCCTAAAGTCGAGGGTTAGTCTTTGCCTTTTTCGCGCTTCTCGGCGGCCAGCGAGCGGCGAACGTCGCCGAGATCGCGAACGGCACGGTCGACCTGGTCCTCGACCTCTTCCAGCCGCTGCGAAAGCGAACGCAAACGGCGCTCGAGCCGTTCGACGTCACCAGCCGAGGGCAGGTTGAGCGCACTCATCGCCGCCTGCTGGGCCTCGACCGCCTTCTCGCGAGCGCCGAACGCCGCCGAAACGGCGTTCTCGAGCACCTGGCTGTCGAGCAGCGCCTGGGCGAACTCGCCGATCGCCTGCTCGCTGCGCGCCCGCAGGCCGTCCGGATCGTCGTACTCGGCATTCATCGGTAAATCGACCTCATTGACAGCAGCTTAACCGGCGCATCCGGCACGCCTGAAATCCTCCCGCCCTGTCGGCATGGAACAAACGTTGATTAAGGGCTTGTTGGGGGCAGGGGCGAGCCGTTGCGCCCCCCTGGGCAAGCCAGTAGCTTGGGCGAGCCTTGCTGCACAGGGAGAAGGCAAAAATGAGCTGCACATTCCGGGACAGCGGGGATAGAGGCGCCGTCGTATGAGAAACAAGCTCGCACTGACCATGGCCTTGGCCAGCTTTGGCGTCGTTACGGCGCTCGGTGTCGGCTTCGCCGGCGCCGAAGACGCCACGACCACTGAAGCCCTGGAAGCGGTCGCCCCGCTCTCGACCACACCGGCAGCCCCGGCCGTTGCCCCACCGGCCTGCTCGAACGGACTCGACGACGACCACGACGGCCTGGTTGACAGCGAAGATCCGGACTGCAGCTCGCCCGCCGATACCAGCGAGGAAACCGAAAAGCCGTCGGCCGGCACCAGCATCGAAGCGCAGCCGGCGCCGAGCGCGCCCACTCCGGCGCCATCCAACGGAGTCAAGGCGGGCACGACGATCGACGGCAGCGGCGGCGATGGCGTCCGCCACAACAACAACCTCGGCGATGCGAGCGGGGGCGGTGGGAACAGCGGCGGCGGTGCCGTCGCCCCGAGCGCCACTGCGGGCGTTCAGCCGGCACCCGAAAGCTCCAGCGGCGGCTCCTCCCCTTCGTTCAACGATGGTGGCTCGCCGACCACCGCCAACCCGACGGCGACGATCGCCCCCTTCGGGCCGGCGCCGATCGGCGTCCCCAACTTCGTCATCGACTCCTTCGAGATCCCGCCCTTCCTGCTGCCGATCTACCAGGCCTGCGGAACCGAGTACGGGATCCCCTGGGAGGTGCTCGCTTCGATCAACAAGATCGAGACCGCCTTCGGCACCAACCTCAACGTCTCCAGCGCCGGCGCGGTCGGCTGGATGCAGTTCCTCCCCTCCAGCTGGGAAGCGTATGGAGTAGACGCCAACGGAGACGGGCGCAAGGACCCTTACAACCCGGTCGACGCGATCTGCGCCGCCGCCCACTACCTCAAGCTCAGCGGCGGCACCAGCGACCTCTACAACGCGATCCTCTCCTACAACCACGCCGACTGGTACGTCGAAGAGGTCCTGCTCTACGCACGGGCCTACGGCAAGCTTCCCTCCGATCTGGTCGGCTCGCTCACCGGGCTGACCGAGGGGGCCCACTTCCCGGTTGCCGCGAACGCCAGCTACGCCGACGACATCTCCACCCGCGAGGCGCTGAAGCGGGCCAAGCCGGGGACGCGCGACGCCTACGGCAACGCCGCCGACGTGATCGCCTCCTCGCCGACCCGGCGCGGGATCAACATCTTCTCCAGCGAGGGCGCGCCGGTCGTAGCCGTCAACGACGGCGTGATCGAGAAGATGGGCGACTCGCCCAAGCTCGGCCGTTACGTGGTCCTGCAAGATGCCTACGGCAACCGCTTCACCTACGCCGAGCTGGGACAGATCGTCCGCAAGCACCGCAGCGTGGTGATGCCGGGCGGCAAGGAGAGACGGGTTCCGATCGACAGCCAGAATCTCCGCCCCCGACTCCGCGCGCTGCCGAGCCGAGCCGACGGCGGCCAGGCAAGTGCAGAAGCTGCCGCCGGCACCGAGACCATCGAGGGAGATGGAACCCTCAAGGTCGGGTCGAAGGTTATTGCCGGCACGGTCCTGGCTCGAATCGGCGGTGCCGAAAGCGGCGTCGACCCGCACATCAACTTCTCGATCCGGCCGGCCGGCCGCGGCGCTCCGCGGATCGATCCGAAGCCGATCCTCGACGGCTGGAAGCTGCTCGAGGCCACCGCGATCTACCGCGCCAAGGGCAAGAGCCCCTTCGCCGACGACCTCAGCGGCGCCGGCGTCCTGCTGCTCTCCAAGGAGGACCTGGAGCGGCGCGTCCTGGCCGACGAAAATCTCTCGATCTACGAATGCGGCCGCGAAGACATCGCCACCGGCCAGATCGATCGGCGGGTCCTGGCGATGCTCGAGTACCTGGTCTCGAAAGGCTTCAAACTGACGATCACCGCGCTCAAGTGCGGCCACAGCCTGATGACCACGTCCGGCAACGTCTCCGAGCACAGCACCGGCGACGCCGTCGACATTGCCGTGATCAACGGCGTCGTGGTGACCGGCCACCAGGGGCCGGGGACGCCGACCGACGAACTGATCAAAACGGTGCTGCAGCTGCAGGGCACGATGCATCCCCACCAGGTGATCTCGCTCGAGGACCTGCCGGGAGAAACCAGCTTCGCCCTGCCCGATCACTACGACCACGTTCACGTCGGCTATCACCCGCTGAGTGGCCCGTTCGACCAGCAGTTCGAAGCGCTGCTGAAGCCCGAGCAATGGCAGCGGCTGACCGACCAGCTGGGCAAGATCGAAAACCCCGACGTGCCGACCGCACCGTCGAAGTACGCCTTGCCCGACGACCTCGGCAAGCAGGGCAAGGGCGGCAACACCGTTCAGCCCGGCGGCGAAGACTGATCTTTCGAGCAGAATTGGGTCGTTGACCCGTCTCTTCGGATTCGCCCAGTTCGAGTTCGCCGGCACGCTGGCCGTCGCCGACGGTCGCTACGTGGTTCGCGACAAGCGACAGCGAGCGTGTGCTCGTGCTCGAAACCCTCGGGGCCCCTTCGCCACCGAGGCGCCGGCGCCGGCGCTCGCGAGAGGCAGAGCCGGGCGCTGCGCCGGCAAGCCTGCCGCTGACCCGGGCAACGACGGTACGCGCGTCCGAGCCGTTTGGCGCAGAAGAGGAGGCGGCCCGCTGGCTGGAGCAGGCGAGCGCAGACGAAAAGGCGGTCGACGAGCTCGTCGCCGAGGGCATCGGCCTGCTCAACCGGGCCCTCCACGCCCACGCAATCGCCAGTGGCGATCCTCACGCGCAGATACTGATCCCAGCCCGAGCGGTTGCCGTCCGCCTTGGCTACGGCAGTGGCGAGGAGGTCGCCAGCGGCGAATTCAGCGCCGCGCGCGAGGTCGATACGCAGGCCGGCCCCGCCACCAGGCGCCAGCAGCGCAGCGAAGAGCTGCGCCCGCAGGAGCGGCTGGCGGCTGTCCTGGGAGGCCGGGAGCGTCTGAACGCCTGCGAGACACTGCTCCTGCGCGCCAGAGCCGACCTTGACGCCGGCCGCAACCGTGAGGCCGCCCTGCAGCTGCGGGTCGGCCTGGAGGCACTGCTGGTCGAGTTGCGCGGCGCGCTTTCGGACCCCGGCCACGAGGAGGACATGGGGGCGCTGGAGACTAGCCGCGGCGATGTCGGCGATCTAGCCAATGCGGCCTTGCAAGGAGACCTCAACGCAACGCAGCTTCAGGCGGTTAAGGACACACAAGCTCTCTGCGAGCGCGTCCTCCGCCGCCGTCGCGTCCTGGCGGACTGAGTCGGGACACCCTCGAACGGGCGGATACTCAAAATGTCGGTCTCATTAGACCGGCATTTGTCCGGGCGAGGGTGTCCCGACTCAGTCCGCCCCAAGAACCAGACGTCGCGCGACAACCGCGTCGAGCAGCGACTCGGCTATCTCGTGGGCCTCGTCCAGCTCGATCCCGTCGAGCGAGGGCACGCCGATCACGGTCAGCCCCGCTGCCCGTGCCGCAGCGACGCCGGTGGGCGAGTCCTCGAGCGCGACCACGGCTGGGCCGGCCTCGACGCCAAGTCGCCGGCAAGCCTCTAGATAAGGATCGGGTGCCGGCTTCGGCGCCGCCACTTCGTGGGCGCTGATTACGACGTCGAATTGATCTGCGAAACCGACGATCTCCAGCGAGCGGCGAACGAAGATCAGGGGGGAGTTGGAGACGAGGCCGATCGGCGTGCCGCGCTGGTTGAGCTGGTGCAGCAGCTCGCGCGCGCCGACCATCGCCTCCACCCCGTGCTCGAGCTCGGCGACGACCAGCTCGTTGAGCTCCTCGATCAGCTCGGAGGCTCGCCCCGGTTCGCCGAGTCGCCGCTCGAGAATGCTCCCTGCGATCTCGGCCGAGGTCCCGACCAGCTCGCGCTTGTGGGCGGGAGTGAAGTCGACCCCCCGCCGCTCGAACAGATCCTGCTCGGCCCGGGTCCAGACCGACTCCGTGTCGAGCAGGAGGCCGTCGTTGTCGAAGACGACGGCGGCGGGCAGGGACGTCTCCATCGCCGTGAGCATATGGTTGTCGCGTGCCCTTCCACGTCGAGCTCAGCGACGGCCTCAGTCATGCTCGCTCCTTCAACCTCAGCCGTGAGCAACTGCTGGCGCAGGTCGTGGCGCCGTGGCTGGAGGACCTGACGGTCGAGCTGGGAGAACAGGAGTGGCTGCCCGCCGAGTCCCGGCTGACGATCCTCGAGGGCCCGCACCTCGACGGGCCGGACCTTGCCTTTGGCCAGGGCTGGTCAAACGCGGCGCGTGCTTCAGAGAACGTGACCAAGAGGGAGCTCGCCGCAGCGCCCGCCCCGCGGCAGCCCGATGCCTTCCTCGTGCAGGCCGACGACCCGGGGCAAACCGTCGCCGAGTTGCTCGATGGTCAGGACGCGGCCCCCGTCGCCTGGAGCGAGGCCCGCAAGCGGATCGACGGCCGCGACTCGGAGGTCGCGGCCGTGATTCTCGTCGTCAAGCGGAAGCCCTAGGCAGAAACCGCGGACTCGGGGTCGCCGTCGCCGGGGCCTGCAGGCGCCGGCGGGGGAGCCGAGGCGAAGCTGATCTGCCGGCCGCGGGGCACGACCAAAACCGGGAAGCTCGCGGTCTCGACCGCGTAGTCGCTGGCGGCGCTGAGAGTCACCTTGCCGGCCGGGGACTCAGGGCGGGAGCCGACGACGAGCAGGTCGATATGGCCGCCGCTCGCGCGCTCCGCCACCGTGGCGCCGAGCGCCGTGGCCAGGCTCTCGGCCGTCTGCTGAGCGGCGGGATCGCCTTCGTCGATGACGCCGATCGTGTTGATGCTGACCGAGGGGTTGTCGCGCAGGCCAGCCGGGGCGACCGCGATCGCCGCCGGACCGCCGAGCAGCAGCTTGTGGGCCGGGATACCGGGCTTGACCGTGCCGGGAGCCGTGCGGTACTCGGAGCCGAAGACGATCACGTCAGCGCCTTCGCTCTCGGCCAGCTCAGCAAGGCCGACGCTGGTGCCCGGGTTGACGACCACGTGGCGTGGCATGTCAGGAGCGCCGACCGATTCGGCGCCGCGGGCAAGCAGGTCCTCGGCCTCCTTCTCTTCCAGCGCACCGCCCTGCGAGTGGCGGACGTAGGCAAGCGAGAGCTCGGCGCCGCTGAAGGCGAGCAGGCGGCCGAGTGCGAGCGCGTCGCGGTCGTTATCGGTGTCGTCGTAGGAAACGATGATGCGAGTGGACATCGGATCTCCTTGCTGGGATGAGGTCGGCTGAAGTTGGATTCGATGCTGCCACGCTCCATTGATAATCACAACTGTTAATGCCTATGTAGTCGATAAGCTTTGCTTATGTTGAATGCGGCCCGCCTCAACGTGCTCCGCGAGGTGGTGAGCAGCGGCTCCTTTTCCGCCGCCGCCGACACGCTCTCCTACTCGCAGTCCGCCGTCTCGCAGGCAATCGCAACGCTCGAGGGTGAGGTCGGCACGACCCTGATCGAGCGCGATCGCGGCGGGGCCCGGCCAACCGCCGCCGGGGCGGCACTGGTCACCCACGCCGAGGGCATCCTCGGCCGCATGGAAGCCGCCGAGACCGAGCTCGCGGCAATTGCCGGCGGGCGCGCGGGCAGGCTGCGCATCGCTTCCTTCCCCAGCGCCGGGGCGACGCTGGTGCCACAGGCGATTGCGGCCTTCAGCGCCGGGCACCCGGGCGTCGAAGTGACGCTCGCCGAGGGCGAGCCCGAGGAAATCGCACCCCGCCTTCGCGGTGGCGAGTTCGACCTCGCCCTTCTTTACGAATTCGAGAGCGTCGGCGAGCGCCTCGCCGCCGGCGTCAGGCGCTTCGAGCTGCTCGAAGACCCTCTCCACCTCGCACTGCCGACCGCCCACCCGCTCGCCCGCAGAAGCCAGGTCCGCCTCGAGGACCTGCGCGAAGAGTCATGGGTGCAGACGTCGGTCTCGGGGCCGTGCGCTCGTCACGTTGTCCGCTCCTGTCACGCCGCCGGGTTCGAGCCCCGGGTCTCCTTCGAGAGCGACGACTACCAGACCGTCCAGGGCCTGGTCGCAGCCGGTGTCGGCGTCAGCCTGATTCCGCAGCTGGCGCTCTCCGCCGTGCGCAGCGACATCCGCATCCGCGCCCTGCACCCCCAGAGCCCCGTGCGCAAGGTCTTCGCCGCCACTCGCCGCGGTGCGCCGGTGACGCCGGCGGTGGCAACCCTGCTCGACACCCTGCGCGAGGTAGCCCGCTCGCACGGGGGAGCAATGCCTTAAGCCTAAAAATGGAACCGCCCCCGGGAGAGTGCGGGGGCGGTTCCTGTTCCTCGTTTGCCGAGCTGCCAGCGCAGCCCGGCAATTTTGGCTAGACGCCTCCTGCCGCCGGGGCCGCCGGGGCGGCAACCCCGTCCGGGTAGCCGAGGGAAGGCACGTCCGAGGGGTAGACCTCGTGCCCGTGGACAGCGATGTCGCCGATCTCCATTTCCTCGTCGGTCATGCGCAGCGGCACGACGAGGCCGACCAGTTTGAGCAGGATGAAGGTGCCGATCGAGGAGAACACGATCACCCAGAGCGCGGTCAGCGCCTGCCAGCCGAGCAGGTGCAGCCCGCCCCCCGAGATCGTGCCGGCAAGGGTTGTTTCCGCCATTGCGCTGTTGGCGAAGATGCCGACCAGGAGGCCGCCGGCGACCCCGGCGAAGCCGTGGGTGTAAACGACGCCGAGGGTGTCGTCGACGTTGCGGAATGGCCTCACCCTGCTCAGGTAGTTGAGAGCGAAGTAGACCAACGTGCTGGCGACGACGCCGATGATGATCGCACCCCAACCGTTGACGAAACCGGCGCCGGGGGTGATCGCAACGAGGCCGACGATCATGCCGTTGACGCTGCCGATCAGGCTCGGCTTGCGCCCGGTCGCATAGTCCCATGCGACCCAGACCAGGAAGGCAACGGCGGTACAGAGGTTGGTGTTGAGCACGGCGGCAGAGGCGATGTTGCCGGCCGAGTACCAGTCACCGCCGTTGAAGCCGTTCCAACCCATCCAGAGCAGGCCGGCCCCGACGGCGACCATCGCCAGGTTGTTCGGGGCGTCGACCTCGCGGTCGCGTTGCAGGCGCGGGCCGATCACCCATGCCGCTACGAAGCCTGAGACTCCGGCGGCGAGATGGATCACGTAGCCACCGGAGAAGTCAATCGCACCGTGCTGGGCGAAGTAACCGCCGCCCCAGATCAGGAAGGCGTTGATCGTGTAGACGAGGACGGTCCAGAGGGCGACGAACGGGATCCAGGCTTTGAAATTGATCCGCCCCAGCACCGATCCCAGCATCAGCATCGGTGTAATAGCCGCGAAGACGATCTGGAAGTAGGCAAGCGTCGATTGCGGGAATTCGATTTCTTCCGATACCACGGGCAGCAGGGGTATGTGACCGTGTCCGAGCTCGCTGGCGCTGCTCAGGATCGAGCCTGGGTGCCCCCACATATTGGCGAGGAAACTGCTGCCGCTGGCCCCAAATATGTGCATCGGGGCTCCAAAGGCCATCCGGAACGCGAACAGGCACCAGAGGATGAGCACGATCGCGAAGGCGACAAAGGCCATCATCATCGAGTTCACCGACCAGCGCTTCTGCATCACGCCGCCGTAGAGGACGACCAGCCCCGGGACGCTCATCAGACCGACCAGGGTTGCGGCGGTCAGCTGCCATGAATTGGCACCTTCGCTCAACCAAGGTATGGCACCTACACTCAACCAATCCATAGATCCGGTGTTTCCTTTCTTTCTGAGGGCTGCCGATCACGGAAATGCTGCCGCCGGCACAAAGCGCCCAATGACTTGCCATAAGCCTGCCGTTGCTACGCCGCCGCCACCTCGTACAGCTGTCTAAAGATCGCCCCAGAAGGTTCGCCCGAATGGAGGTTCGCGCCACAGCGGCAGCCGTTAATCTGCGCTGCGATGCCACTCGAAGGACACTTCAAACGCGTCAACACGCCCCTGCGAGGCTTGACGAAGCGGGAGCGAAACGTCGTCATAGTCGGCGTCGTGGTGACTTTCGCCGCCCTGGCGGCGCTGATTCTCGCCACCTCCGGCGCAACCGAGCCGCCGCCGGAGCCCGGCTGCATCCGCGTCTCCGTCGCCGGTCGTACCGGCGCCGAGCTGATCCAGGCCTGCGGCAAGGAGGCAAGGGAGCTCTGCGCACGCAGCGCCGGCCGCGACGAGCCCCAGTACCGGGCGATCGCCGCCGGCTGCAGCGATCAGAGCATCGGCCCGCTCGCTGCGCCGGCAGCTGCGGGCGCGGGCTAGCTGTAGTTCCCAACCAGGTTGTTCCCAAGTAGCTCGTTGAGGCGAGCAGCTGGCGGACGATGGCCGAGGGAGCCGTGCTTTCGGTGGTAGTTGTAGCGATCGAGCCAACCGGGCAGTTGGCCGCGTCGCTCTGAAGAGCTGCCGTAGAGGCGCCCATAGGCCCACTCGCGCAGCATCGTCTGGATGAAGCGCTCTGCCTTGCCGTTGGTCTGGGGCCGGTAGGGACGGGTGCGCAAGTGGCGGATCCCCAGCTCGCGGCAGGTGGCGGCATGGATCACCGAGCGATAGGGAGAGCCGTTGTCGGTCATCACCCGCTCGACCTTCACCCCGCGTTCGGCAAACCAGGCAACGGCGCGGCGTAGGAACTCTGATGAGGTCTCCCCGCGCTCGTCGGCCAGCACCTCGACGTAGGCGAGACGGGTGGCGTCATCGACACAGACGTGGCAGCACTCCCAGCCGTAGCCCCGAGGCCCGCTGCGATTTCCGATCACCCGTTTGCCGGCCGCGCCGAAGCGCCCGAGCTTCTTGACGTCGATGTGGATCAGCTCTCCAGGCCGTGAGCGCTCATAGCGATTGGGTGGCTCGGGAGGCTGGAGGCGACTGCGCTTGCCCAGCCCGACGCGCTTCAACCACAGTGAGACCGTCGAAAGCGCCAAGCCAAGAGTCTCTGCGATCTCGGCCGCGGTCATCCGCAGGCGGCGCAGCGCGGTGATTGCCTCGACGGTCGCCTCAGGCGTGCGGTTGGGGGTGCGCCTGGGCGCCGAGGAGCGATCGAGCAGGCCTGCCTCTCCCTCGGTGCGCCAGCGGCTCAGCCACTTGCGAGCGCTCCGCTCGCTGATGCCGGCGGCCTCGGCCGCCACCATCAGCGACCAGCTCTCCTCTTCGATGCGTTTGACCAGCAGCCTGCGGCTGTTCGGGCAGGTGCGAGCGTTAGCGTGGATCTTCATCCGGTGTCCTCCTTGTTGGGTGGTGGCTTCGACACCCCCAGCCTTCAAGGAGGCCCGGATGAACAACGTTGTTAGGAACTACAGCTAGCCGAGCGCGGCGAGCAGGGCGCGCAGCTCCGCGTCGATCTCACCTTCGAGCTTGACGGCGGCCTCGCCGTCATACGGCGTCGGGCCCTTGGTGACGATGGCGAGTCTTCCGCCGCGTTCGAGGGTCACGGCGGGAAGGCCGGCCACCGGATACACGACAAGTGACGAGCCGACGCAGATCAGCAGCTCGGCGGCTTCCGCCAGCTCCTGCGCACGGCGCATCGCTCCTTCGGGCAACATCTCGCCGAAGAGCACGACGTCGGGCTTGACGGGACTGCCACAGCCGGCGCAAAGCGCGACGCCGTCGGCGTTGAAGAGCGGGTCCATCTCGTCGAGGCCGTAGGAAGTGGCACAGCGTCGGCAGGTCGAGGTCTCGATCGAGCAATGGACCTCGACCACGTTCTCCGAGCCCGCCTTTCCGTGCAGGCGATCGATGTTCTGCGTGATCACGCCCTCCAACAACCCGCGCTGTTCCAGCTCAGCGAGCGCCTCGTGGGCCGCATTGGGCTGCTTGTCGCCGAGCGACTCGAAGCGCGGCCGGTAGTAGGACCAGAAGCGCGCTGGGTCGCGCTCGAAGACGTCGATATGTGCGACCTCCATCGGGTCTACATTGGCCCACAGCCCGGTCTCGGGCGTGCGGAAGTCCGGGATCCCGGACGGGACCGAGATCCCGGCACCGGTCAGCGCGACGGTACTGCGCGACTGGCGGATCAGCTCCGCCAGTCGCTCGACCTCGGTTGCTGCGATTACTTGCCGCTCCACTTCGGCGTGCGCTTGCCAAGGAAGGCGCCGATGCCCTCTTTGGCGTCCTCGCTGCGGAAGGCGGTGGCGAAGCCCTGCTTCTCGGCCTCGATGCCCTGGTCGAGATCGCCGGCGTGGGAGACGAGCTTGATCTGCTCGAGCGCGAGCGGGGCCTGGGCGGCCAGCTTGCGGCCCCACATCAGAGCGGTCTCGAACAGCTCGTGGTCGGCGACGACGCGGTTGACGAGGCCGCTTTCGAGCGCCTCGCCGGCGAGGATCGCGTCGCCGATCAGGTTCATCTCCAGGGCCTTATTGGGGCCGACCAGGCGCGGCAGGCGCTGGGTGCCGCCGAAGCCGGGAATGATCCCGAGCTTGATCTCGGGCTGGCCGAAGACGGCGGCCTCGGCGGCGATCCGCACGTCGCAGGCCATCGCCAGCTCGCAGCCGCCGCCGAAAGCGAGTCGCGTTGACGGCGGCGACCGTCGCCACCCGCGACTGGCCGAAATCGCGCAGCAGCGCGTGGGCGGTGTGGATCAGCTCCTCGCCGCCGCCCTCGTCCATCTGGGTGAAGGCCTTGATGTCGGCGCCGGCCGAGAAGACGACCGGGACCGAGGAGGCGATCACCATCGCACCGACGCCCTCGCTCGCCTTGACCTTCTCCCAGACCGTCTTCAGGTCGCGGATTACGTCGGGCGAGACGGCGTTCATCGGCAGGTTGGCGAGCCAGGCGATCGCGACCTCGCCGCGGGTCTCCAGCTTCACCGTCTCGGCCTGCTCGCCCTCGTCGGGCTGCGGGTAGGGATAGAAGCCCTGACCGGACTTCAATCCAAGGCGGCCCTGGGCGACGAGGCGTCGCAGCAGGACCGGCGGGGCGAAGCGGTCGCCGTAGCGCTCCTGCAGCCCCTCCATCCGCTCCAGCACCGCGTCGAGGCCCTCGACGTCGGCCTTCCAGAACGGCGGCAGCAGCCCTTTGCGGGGGTCAAGGCCGGCACCGGTCATCATCCCGAGGTCGATGTCGCGGACCGAGCAGACACCCTCCTCGACCAGCAGGCAGGCCTCGATCAGCGCCCGGCAGGTGAACTGCGAAATCAGCTCCTCGGCGTCGGGCGCGGCGTCGCCGGGGACGTTCTGCTCGCCGTTGGTGAAGAAGCCTTCGCCGCCCGACTTGGCGCCGAGCTTGCCGTCGGCGACCAGCTGCTTCATCCCCTGGTGGACGTAGAAGGTCTCGCCGTAGGACTCGTTGAGGTGCTCGGCGACGTGCAGCACGGTGTCGAGGCCGAGCAGGTCGGTGAGGAAGAAGGGGCCCATCGGCGAGACCTTGGCCGCCGCGAAGGCCTCGTCGACCGCCTTCAGGGAGAGCCCCTGGTCCTCCTGGGCATGCCAGATCTCGCCCATCGTCGCCATCAGGATCCGGTTGACGACGAAGCCGGGCACCTCGCCGCAGACGATCGGCTGCTTCTTGATCGCCTGGGCGAAGTTGTAGGCGACGGTGGCGGTCTCCTCGGAGGTGTCCTCGCCGGCGATCACCTCGACCAGCGGCATGATCGAAGCCGGGTAGAAGAAGTGGAAGCCGACGACCTTGTCGGAGCGCAGCGTCGTCTCCGCCATCTCGGTGATCGAGAGCGAGGAGGTGTTGGAGGAGAGGATCGCGTGGCCCGGGGTCGCCGCGTCGATCTCGCGGAAGACGGCCTGCTTGATCTCCATCCGCTCCGGCACCGCCTCGATCACGAAGTCGACGTCGCCGAACTCCTCATAAGAAGTGGTACCGGTAACCAGTCCCATTACCTCGGCGAGGCGCGCGTCCGCCTGCTCCTGGGTCAGCTTCTCCTTCTTGACCAGACGGGCGAGCTGGCCCTCGGTGACCGCGCGCGCCTTCTCGACCGCGGCGTCGACGAACTTCTGGTCGATGTCCTTGACGACGACGGGGATATCGGCGGCGGCGATCGCCTGGGCGATCTCACCGCCCATTGTGCCGCCGCCGACGACGGCGGCCTTCGATACGAACATTTGGCTGGGTTCCTCCGGTTTTCGGCTTGCTCGTGCGGTCGGACCGCCGGGAACCGCAGGCTATAGAGATGCCTGCGGTTCCAGCTCCTCGACCTCTCCTTCGCCTTCCTCCGGCTTGAAGCGCTGGTAGGCGAAGGCGCCGGTCAACAGCAGGAGGCCCAGGGCGACGAAGGAAAGTGCCCGCGCCAGCTCTTCCAACTCGGCGAGATCGTAGGTCCAGACCTTGGCGATCGCGACCGTCAGCAGCGCCAGGCCACCAAGGCGGGTCTTCGGCGACTTGCGCCGCATGCCCCAGACGACCGCGCCGAGGCCGGTTGCGGCCCAGAAGGCCGAAAGCCAGGCCTGGCCGATCTCGCGCGCTTCGCCGCCGTCGTTGGCGCCGATCGCGTCGATGATCAGGACCGAGCCGAGGTAGACGAACCCGGCGGCGCCGACGAAGCCGCTTACGGTCGCGGCCTTCGGCTCGATCTGGCGACCCCAGTACCAGCAGGCGAGCGCCGCACCCGCGCAGCAGCCGATCGCCACCAGGGAGCTGCCGAGATCCTCGACCCCGTCGGCGATGGCGTGGGGCGGCGCCTCGACGGACAGCACGTGCAGGAGCCCGAGGGTGAGGAATCCGAACGCCCCGATCAGGAGGCGCCGTGCATTCGAGAGCGCCGACGCGGGATCGCGGTCCGCCCGGGTCGCCATGTAGGCCAGCGCCGTGGCCAACGACGACCAGACGGCTACCAGGGTGGGTCCGTCGAAAGCGTTTGCCAGCCCGAAGCTGCCGAGCGCGATTCCGCCTCCGATCAGAAGCGAACCGATTTCGCGATGGATGCCAAAGCGGATCGCGGCGCCACCGAGCAGGACGTGAATGGCGGTAAACCCGAAGATCCAGGCGTTCAGAGCGAGCGCTGAATCGCCGCCTATGGCGAGGCAGCCGAATCCGACTACGAACAAGCTGCTGCAGAGAAGCAACAACCAGGACGACACCGGCAGCTTCCCCTCGTCCCGGCTTCGCAGCTCGTAGCCGAAGGCAGCGGCGGCATACAGGACCCAAAACCCAGTCAGAACCGCAAGCACGAGCAGTGTGGGCTCACTCAGTCCGCTTACCCCCTCGGAGGTAATGGTGATCCGGTGGCCCCACATCCAGAAGATCAGCTGGGGAGCCGAGACGGCGAAGGCGCCGAGAGACAACCAGTTCCAGCGCTGCCAGAGGAGGACGCCGACACTGGCGGCGAGAGCCACGGCGACGAAGGCGATCGATCCACCCTCACCCGTCGTGCCGACCAGCATCGGTGAGGCCAGGGCCCCGAGCATCCCGACGCCAGCGACGAGCATCGAAGACCAGCGGACCGCGATCGCCACCCCGATGGCGCCGATCAGCCCCGCGACCTCGAGGCCAAGGACGGGTGAAATCAGGTCGTAGACCTGGGCGGCGACGACGGTCGTCGCAAATAGGCCTGGAATCGCGATGGCCACCGCCACACGGGCCACCTCGAGGCGCCCCTTCCTTTCGTGCAGCCAAAAGCCGAGGAGGAGGAGCGCCAGGGATCCGAACGCAGCCAGCAGGGTCCGAACCTCCTCCGTGAACCAGCTGCTGTCCACGGCACTGCGCATCAGGAAAACGATGCCGAGCAGGGTCGCGAGGCCACCGATCCAAGCCAGCACGCGGCCGCCGAAGAGGCGCTCGAACTCGATCCGGGACATTGGATTGGAAGGCGCGGGCGGGGGGTTCTCTCCGCTGCCCGCCGGTTGTTCAAGTCTCTCGCTGTGCATCAGTTCTCCCCTTCTGTTGATTGCTTGCTGACCGATGGTCGATAACCGTAGCAATCTTGTCAACCATCGGTCAGCAAGGCGTTACAATCCTGCACGTGAGCCGTCCCTCTTACCGCCGCCTTGACGTCGACGAGCGACGTCGCCAACTCCTGGAGCGGGGCGCCGAGCTCTTCACCAGCTATCCCTACGACGAGCTCTCGATGAGCAAGATCGCGGCAGAGGTCGGAATCTCAAAGGCCCTGCTGTACCACTACTTCCCCAGCAAGCAGGCTTATTTCGAGGAGACGCTGAGCGCCTGGGCCGAGCAGCTGCGAGAGCGAACGGAACCCGACCCCGACCTTCCTCCGGTCGAGCAGTTGAAAGGCAGCCTCGATGCCTTCCTTACGCTGGTTGGAGAAAACGAGGTCGCCTACAAGAACCTGATGCGGAGCGCCGCGGGCGTCGCTGAGATCCGCGCGCTGATCGAAGAGGTGCGCCTGCAGACGGCGCAGCGGATCCTCGAGTCTCTCTATGCGCAAGAGCCGCCGCCGAAGGCGCGAACCGCGGTCAACGGCTGGCTCTGGTTCATGGATGGGGCCTGCCTCAACTGGATCGAGCACCACGACATCGAACGCGAGGATCTGCGCGACCTGCTCCTTGGCGTCCTCATGGGCGCTCTGCTCGCCGCCGACGCGGTGCCAGATCTCGCTTAGCCAAGCGCCGGAGACGGGCTTCCGCCTGCGCCACCCGCCCGGCCCCCGTAAGCCGAACCGATCAGTTCGGCGACAGGCGGTATAAGGCGAGCTGGCGATCCTTGTACCCGAGTACAAAGGCATCTTTGAGCCAGTGGCATTAGGCTCTTTTGGCTCTTCTAAAGGGAGTGGACCGGTAACCAACCGTGCCCGCCGACCGGGTGCGACGCCAAGCGAGGGACGACAAGAGCGATGACCCGTATCCGCCAGCAGAACGTGACCGCAGCCCAGTGGAGCGCCAACGGGGGAGCCCTCGGCGCGATCGACCTGACCCTGCCCGAGAACGAAGCTTTCGGGGCCAATGTCTTCTCCGTCGTCGTGCAGCGCGAACGCCTGCCCGGCGACGTCTTCGAGAAGCTGCAGGGGGCGCTGGAAGCGGGCGAGGCGATCGATGCCGGCACCGCCGACGCGGTTGCCGCGGCGATGAAGGACTGGGCCCTGGAGAAGGGCGCCACCCACTACACCCACGTCTTCCAGCCGCTGACCGGCTCCACCGCCGAGAAGCACGACTCCTTCTTCGAGCCCGCCGGCGGCGAGGGCAAGGCGCTGGCCGGCTTCTCCGGCAAAGAGCTGATCCAGGGCGAGCCCGACGCCTCCTCCTTCCCAACCGGCGGCGTGCGCGAAACCTTCGAGGCCCGCGGCTACACCGCCTGGGACCCGACCAGCCCCGCCTTCATCCTCGAGAACCCGAACGGCTCGCTGCTCTGCATCCCGACCGCCTTCGCCTCCTGGACCGGCGAGGCGCTCGACGCGAAGATCCCGCTGCTGCGCTCGATGGACGCGCTCTCGGGCGCTGCCGTCAAAGCCCTCGGCCTGCTCGGCGACAAGGAGAGCAAACGCGTCTTCACCACGGTCGGGCCCGAGCAGGAGTACTTCCTGATCGACGAGCAGTACTTCTTCGAGCGTCCCGACCTGATCTCGACCGGGCGCACCCTCTTCGGCGCCAAGCCGCCGAAGGGCCAGGAACTCGACGACCACTACTTCGGCACGATCCCCGAGCGGGTGCTCGCCTTCATGCTCGAGTCCGAGCTGGAGATGCGCAAGCTCGGCATCCCGGTCAAGACCCGCCACAACGAGGTGGCGCCGGCGCAGTACGAGATCGCGCCGATGTTCGAGAACTCCAACGTCGGCTCCGACCATCAGCAGCTGCTGATGCGGGTGCTCGAAAACGTCGCCCGCCGCTACGGCCTGGTCTGCCTGCTGCACGAGAAGCCGTTCGCCGGCGTCAACGGCTCGGGCAAGCACAACAACTGGTCGATGAGCACCGACACGGGCAGCAATCTGCTCAACCCCGGCGACACGCCCGCTGACAACGTCCACTTCCTCTTCTTCTGCGCGGCGGTGATCCAGGCGGTCAACAAGCACCAGGGGCTGCTGCGCGCCTCGGCCGCCGACATCGGCCAGGACCACCGCCTCGGCGCCAACGAGGCGCCGCCGGCGATCATCTCGATCTTCCTCGGCGCCGAACTGGACAAGGTCTTCGAGGCGATCGCAAGCGGCGAGGGCGATCCGCATACGCCGGCCTCCTTCCTCGACCTCGGGGCGACGGTGCTGCCGCCGCTGCCCAAGGACGGCGGCGACCGCAACCGCACCTCGCCCTTCGCCTTCACCGGCAACAAGTTCGAGTTCCGGGCGCTGGGATCGAGCATGTCGCTCGCCTTCCCCAACACCGTGCTCAACACGATCGTCGCCGAGGCGATCGACGAGATGTCCGACAAGCTCGAGGCGAAGATCGGCGGCGGCATGGACGCAGCCGAGGCGGCGATCGAGGTGGTCAAGGAGACCTACGTCGCCAGCAAGCAGATCTGCTTCAGCGGCGACAACTACTCCGAGGAGTGGCACGCCGAGGCAGAGCGGCGCGGGCTGAAGAACCTGAAAACGACGCCGGACGCGCTGCTCGAGGTCATCGCCGACGACTCGGTCGAGGCCTTCGAGAAATACAGCGTGCTCTCGAAACGGGAGCTGGAGTCCCGCTTCGAGGTCTGGATCGAGCAGTACGCGCTGCGCGCCAACATCGAGGCCGAGACGACGTTCTCGATCGCCAAGACGATGATCCTGCCGGCCGCCCTGCGTCACCTGGCGCTGATCGGCGAAGCCGGCGTCTCCTCCCTCGAGGCAGACGTGCGCGGCCTGGTCGACGAGCTGGTGATGGCGCTCGACGCGCTCGAGAAGGCCAACGCCGAGCCGACCGAGCTCGAGGGCCTCGACCTGGCGCTCTTCGCCCGCGACGAGCAGCTGGCCAAGAGCGGCGCCGTGCGCGAGGCCGCCGACAAGCTGGAGAAGGTCGTCGCCGATGACCTTTGGCCGCTGCCCAAGTACGAGGAGATGCTGTTCATCAAGTAGCGCTCGGTTTGGGAGATCCCGGTCAGGGGTTCCGCTTAACTTTTTCGATGGTCGGAACCTGCTGGCGCCTTGAGGTTGGCGCCGAAAAAGTACAAGACGCTCCACCCCTGACCGGGATCTCCCTTCTCGCTTAGCTTGGTTCTACTCGTCGTCTTCGTCGTTGTCGCGGACAGCGCGGACGATTAGGTAGCCCAGCGCCCCGAGGCCGAGGATCGGGATCAGGCCGCCGAAGAGTACCGGCTCCCAGGCCTCTTCCGCTCGCACCAAGAGGGCGGCGAGGATCAGAACATGGGTCATCGCGCGACCGGCATCCCAGCGCCGCCGGCGAGCGGGTTTAGGTCGGCGAGCAGCTCGACCAGGCGTGGCTCGGGCTCTTCGTCGTCGATCACGATCGCTGTGCCAGGCCAGGCGTGCTGCAGGTAGCGGGCGTAGGCCTGGCGCGAGCCTAGATCGGGCTCGTAGATCCAGGAGCCGGTGTTCCAGTAGCGGGTGCGCGAGTCCTTGCTGGACTGCACGCAGGCGAGCGGCTGGTGGGTGTGGGCGAAGACGATTCGGTCGGCCTCGCTTGTCCCAGCCGAGGTTGGCGACCACCTGGGCGAACGCCTCGAGCGCGTGCTCGGAGGGGTCGCTGGGCGAGATCACCGAGGCCGCCGGATAGGCGGGACGGGGCCAGGCCGCCGCGGGCGCCGGCTGCTCGCGCGCTTTGACGCTCGGCCTCCTCGCGCACGACCGAGTCGAAGTGCTCGGCGCTGGGCAGGCGTTCGTCGCTCGACCCGGCGCGGTGCTCGCGCAGCTCCGCCGCCAGTCGCTTGGCGCCGCGCACCGGCAGGCCGAGGGTCGAGACAGCGCGCCCGGCGCGCTGCACCGCGCGGAAGACGTTCTGCTGGGCGTGGGTGCCGTGCGGCATCTGCGCGGCGATGTAGAGCCACTCGGTGAGCAGGGTGATCGTCGACTCGTAGTCCTCGATCGTCTTCGGCTGCTCCGGGCCGCCGCTGGCGATGCTCCAGAGAACGCGGGTCAGCAGGCGGTCGCCGCGCGAGCCGGACAGGCGGGCGTGCGGGTCGAGGTAGTGCCCGTGGGTGCAGAGCACGCCGGCGAAGCTGTAGGTGGGATAGGCGATCTCGATCTCCACCCCGGGCAGGCGCCGGGCGAGGAAGGAGCGGAAGATAGCCGGGCCCCGGACGTGACCGAACCGGCCGGCTCGCCGGTGACCAGCGGCGAGCGCCCCGCCGCCAGCTGCGCCTCGAGCCGGTTCTCGGCGTCGCGGTGAACCAGGTGGTGATCGTGGTTGCCGGCGAGGAAGACGAGGCGCTTGCCGACCAGGCTCGCGGCGATCAGGCCGCAGCAGCCCGTCGGAGGCATCGACCGCTTCGCCGACCGAGCCGAAAAGGAAATCGAAGAGGTCGCCGAGGAAGATCAGCTCGTCGATGCCCTGAGCTGCGGCGCCAGCCGTTCGAGGAAGAACTCCTCGCGAAGCAGGTCGCGCCCCGTCCAGGCACCGAAGTGGGTGTCGGAGATGACAAGCGCCCGCATCCTGGGCGCGAGACTACTGGCGCGGCAGCACCCGCATCTCGAGGCCGCCCCGGGGCGAGAGCGTCGGCATCTGGCGCACGGTCATCGAGCGACCCGGCATCGCGTCGAGGCGCAGGCGCTGCAGCAGCATCGTCGCCACCAGCTTCACCTCGATCTGGCCGAAGCGCTTGCCGATGCAGATCCGCCGGCCGCCGCCGAAGGGCACGTAGGCGCCGCGCGGCAGCGCCGCCTTGCGCTCGCGGCTGAAGCGCTCGGGGATGAAGGCCTCGGGCTCGGGAAAGACCTCGGGCAGGCGGTGGCTGGCCCAGGAGCAGTAGTTGACGTAGGCGCCGCGGGCGACCCGGTGGCCGTTGAATTCGAAGTCGCGGACGGCGCGGCGCGGGACCGATCCAAGCCGGCGGGTAGAGCCGCAGAACCTCGTCGAGAACCATGTCGAGGTAGGGCATCTCGCGCTCGAGCCGGTCGATGTCGGGGGCCTCGCCGCCGAGCACCCGGTCCTGCTCCTCGCAGAGCTTGGCGACCACATCGGGGTGACGCGCCAGCTCGTGCATCATGAAGGTCAGGGTCGAGGTCGAGGTGTCGTGGCCGGCGAACATCAGGGTCATCACCTGGTCGCGGACCTCCTTGTCGGTGAAGCCCTCCCCCGCCTCGTCGCGCACGCCGACCAGGAGGCTGAGGATGTCCATCTTGCTCTCGTCGGCGGCCGCGCGGCGCTGCGCGATCTCGCCGTAGACGATCTCGTCGAGGACGGCGCGCGAGCGCACCATCTTCGACCAGGGCGAGCCGGGCCCGCGCAGCAGGCGCAGGTGGAAGTCGGTGCCGTAGAAGCCGAGCGCCCGCTCGAAGTGCTCGGCTGCCGCGGCTCCCTTGCCGGCCTCGTCGGGGTCGAGGCCGAGCAGGGCGCGCATCGCGATCCGCATCGCCACCCCGCGCATCCACTCGTAGACGTCGACGACCTTGCCCAGCTGCAGCCGCTCGATCGCCGGCGTCGCCTCGGCGACCATCGCCGCCACCGAAGCCGCCACCTGCTCGCGATGGAAGGCGGGCATCATGATCTCGCGGGCGCGGTCGTGGTAGGCGTCGTCGATCGTCAGCAGGCCGTCGCCGAGCAGCGGGATCAGGTCGCCGAAGCTCGACTCGCGCCAGTGGAAGTTCTCCGGGTGGGCGACGGTGATGAAGTGGTTCGCCTCGGGGCCGAGCATGAAGATCACCGGGCTGTGCAGGAGGCGGGCGCTGAAGATCGGCCCGTGCTCCTCATATAGGGAGAGCAGCATCGGCAGCGGGTCGCGCGCCGCCTGCAGGGTGCGGCCGAAGCTGAAGCTCTGCGGCCCCGGCGGGTAGGTGCCGCGGGCGCGCACCTCGGCCTCGGCCCGAGACATCGTCGAGGACGCGCACCACCGGGTTGGCGCTGAGCTGCTTTGGCGGCGGGACCCGCCGCGAGGGAGTCTCGGTCGGCATCGGGCCGCATAGTAGTTGGCTGACTAGCCAGACAACAAAAACGGCGAGCTAGGCGTTCGCGGCCAGCTGACCGCAGGCGGCGTCGATGTCGCGGCCGCGGGTGAGGCGCACGGTCGCGGTGAGGCGGTGCTCGGCGAGGATCGCGCGGAAGCGCTCGATCTGCTCCGGCGGCGAGCCGTCGTAGGCGCCGGTCGGGTTGTAGGGGATCAGGTTGACCTTGTAGACGCGCGAGTCGAGCAGGGCGGCGAGCTCGCGGGCGTGCTCGGGGTGGTCGTTGACGCCGTCCAGCATCACGTACTCGACGAAGACCTTGCGGCGGCGGCGGGCGCGGTAGCGCTCGCAGGCGGCCAGCACCTCGGCCAGCGGGTAGCGGTCGTTGACCGGCATCAGCTGCGAGCGCAGGCCGTCGTTGGGGGCGTGCAGGGAGAGCGCCAGGCTGACCGGCATCTCGCACTCGGTGAGGGCGTCGATGCCCGGGCACCCAGCCGACCGTGGAGATCGCCGTGCGGCGGTGGGTGACGCCGAGCTCGGGCAGCCGCTCGCAGGCGGCGAGGACCGCGTCGAGGTTCATCGTCGGCTCCCCCATGCCCATGAAGACGACGTGGTCGATCGCTTCGCCGCGGCGGAAGTGCAGCGCCTGGTCGAGGATCTCATCGGCGCTGAGGTTGCGGCCGAACTTCATCTTGCCGGTGGCGCAGAAGGAGCAGGTCAGCGGGCAGCCCGACTGCGAGGAGAGGCAGACCGAGCGACGGCCGTCGCGGAAGCGCATCAGCACCGCCTCGATCGGGCGCCCGTCGGCGGTGTGGAAGAGCGCCTTGACGGTGCCGTCGTCGGACTGCGCCTCGGTCTGCAGCGCGAGCGTCGAGAGCGGCACCGCCGCGGCGAGCCGCTCGCGCAGCGCCGCCGGCAGGTTGGTCATCTCCTCGTAGGACCGCGCGCCCGCGCGCCACCCACTCCCAGACCTGGGAGGCGCGGTAGGCGGGCTCGCCGGCGTCGGCGAGCGTGCTCTCGAGCAGGGCGCGATCCATCGGCCGAGTGTACGGGCGCGGGGCGCGCGGTTGGAGCGAGTAGATTCGAGAGCCGGATGAGCGAGCCAAGCCGATCGAGCCGAGAGGTTCAAGGCCCTGCACGAGGGCCCGGAGCTGCTGCTGATCCCCAATCCCGTGGGACGCGGGCTCGGCGAAGCTGCTCGCCTCGCTTGGCTTCAAGGCGCTGGCGACGACGAGCGGCGGCTCGGCGGCGACGCTGGGCCGGCTGGACGGGTCGATGACGCGCGAGGAGGCGATCGCCAGCGCGGCCGCGATCGTCGAGGCGACCGAGCTGCCGGTCTCCGCCGATCTCGAGAACGGCTTCGCCGACGACCCGGACGGGGGTCGCCGAGACGATGCGGCTGGCGCTCGACGCCGGCCTGGCCGGCGCCTCGGTCGAGGACTACAGCGAGGAGCGAGGAAAAGCTCTACGACATCGGCGCCGCCAGCGAGCGGGTCGCGGCAGCGGCCGAGGCCGCGCACGACGGCGCCGTCGCGGCTGGTCCTCACCGCGCGGGCCGAGAACCACCTCTACGGCGTCACCGACCTCGCCGACACGATCGCCCGCCTGCAGGCCTACCAGGAGGCCGGTGCCGACGTTCTCTACGCGCCGGGCCTCAGCCGGCTCGAGGACATCCGCCAGATCGTCAGCTCGGTCGACCGCCGGTCAACGTCCTCGGCCGCCCCGGCGCTCCTTCGTGGCCGAGCTGGCCGCCGTCGGGGTGCGGCGCGTCTCGGTCGGCGGCGCCTTCGCCTACGCGGCGCTGGGCGCGGCGGTCGAAGCGGCCCGGGAGCTGCTCGACGAAGGGACCTACGGCTACTTCGAGCGGGCCGGCGTCGGCCTGCAAGCCGCGCGCTCGGCCTTTGCCGAGACGCCAGACGAGCCCGCGGCCTAGCCGCCGAGCGCCGCGACCTCAGCCGTGGATCTTCTCGCCACGCTCCAGCATCGCGATGAACTTTCGCAGCCTTCGCTCCCTCGTCTCCGGCTTCTTCGCCTCCTGCAGGCGGTAGAGGATCGCGTAGCGGTTGGCGCTGTCGAGCGTGGCGAAGAACTCGCGAGCGGCCTCGTTGCGATCGAGCTCGCGCTGCAGGTCCTCGGGAACCTCGGCCGTGCGCTGGCCGGCGTAGGCCGCCTCCCAGCGGCCGTCGGCTTTGGCCGCCTCGACCTCGGCCAGGCCGGCGGGGCGCATCGCGCCGGAGGCGATCAGCGCCTTCCGCCTTCTCGCGGTTGATCAGCGACCACTTGCCGCGCGGCCGCCGCGGCGTGAAGCGCTGCAGGAAGATGCCGCTCGTCGAAGCCGCGCTTCTGGCTGTCGATCCAGCCGAAGCAGAGCGCCAGCTCCAGCGCCTGCGCGTAGCTGACGCTCTCGACGCCGGAGCCCTTCTTGGCGATCTTCAGCCAGAGCCCCGGCGAGCCGGCGTGGTTCTCCTCGAGCCACGCCTCCAGCTCCGCGCGGCGTGGCGAAGAGGAGGATCGGCAGATCGTCCGCCATCGCTCGCGCACGACGCCGCGGCTCAGAGGCCCGACCGCGTCGGCGAGCAGGTCGACCTGATCGGGATCGCCGGAGGAGGGGAAGAGGATCAGCTCGTCGCAGCCGGCCGCCTCGTAGGTCGCGACGTACTGCTTGACGGTCTCCGCATCCTTGGCGGCGCCGGCGACGATGTAACCGGCAATCTCCTCGCCGAGCCAGGCGTAGTAGTCGGTGAGGTAGGCACGCGCCTCCTCCTCGGCGCGATCGCCCAGCGAGAAATAGGCGAGCGCCCATCAGTCCGCGGCTCATCCGTCGCGGCCGGCCTCCGACCAGGCGGCCTTCGCCTTCTCGGCGCCATCTCGGCGAACTGGTCGGGCCCGGCGCCCGCCGGCGATCCAGCCGTCGCCGAAGCGCGCCGCGCGCGCGAAGGAGGCGTCGGCGTGACCGCCGACGACCAGGCCGGGCGAGCCCCTGCGATCGACGGGCCCGATCTCGCCGCCCGACCAGACCTCCTTGATCTCGCTCCAGCATCGCGTCCAGCCGCCGGCCGCGGCCGCTCAGCTCGACGCCGCTCGCCTCGTAGTCGTCGTCGCGACCGCCGAGGCCGATGCCGAGCGTGAAGCGCCCGCCGGAGAGCGCGTGGAGGCTGAGCGCCTGCTTGGCAAGCTCGGTCGGCGTTGACGCGCAGCGGCCCGAGCAGCACCGACGTGCAGAGCCCGATCCGCTCGGTCACCGCCGCCGCTGCGGCAAGCGCGGTCAGCGGCTCGTAGTTCTCGTAGACGATGCGATCGATCGTTCCCAGGCTCGAGAACCCGCGCGCATCGGCCCGCCGCGCCCACTCGACCAGCTGCCCGCCGGTGGTGCCCGGCACCGCGTTGGGCAATCCGATCGCTACGTCCATTCCAACCTCCTCAGCTCGACGTTTGCGCGGCGCCAACCCTAGCGACGCCCGAACGCCGGCTAAGCGGCCTGGCGAGTCACCGCTCGAGCGGAGAGAGCTACTACAGTCCGCATCGTGAGCGAGCGCGACGGCATCGAGGCGCTGACGGCGGCGATCGGGCGCTACAACGACGCCTGGAACTCGCAGGACCTCGACGCGATCGTGGCGATGCACGCGCCCGACATGGTCTTCGCCAACCACACCGCCGGCGAGATCGCCAGCGGCGAGGAAGTGCGCGGGCACATCGCCAAGATCTTCGAGTCCTGGCCCGACATGAAGTTCGAGACGCGGCGGCTCTACGTGCGAGAGGGCGTCGTCACCCAGGAGTGGACCGCGACGGCCACCCACTCGCAACATCCTGCGCCGCGGCGAGCTCGAGGCGCCGCCCTCGGGGGAGACCGTCAGCTGGGACGGCGTCGACGTGATCCCCTTCGAGGACGGCCTGATCAAGCGCAAGGACGTCTACTCGGACTCGGTCTCGATCCTGCGCCAGGTCGGCCTGCTCGACTGAGCGCCGGCTAGGCCGAGAGCTCGCCGAGCAGGCGCTCGATCGCGGCGCGGGCGTAGTCGAAGACGACGCGATCGCCGCTGAGCCGGAAGCGGGAGTTGGCCCCCGTGACGATCGCGTAGAGCTCGAAGGCGAAGCGATCCGGCTCCGCCGAGCCGGCGATCTTCGCCTGGCGCTCAAGCTCGCCGAGCCAGGCGTCGAGGCCGGCGGCGATCGCGTCGCGGACCGGGCCCGGCCGGTCGTCGTACTCGGCCGAGGTCGCCGCCCAGAAGCAGCCGCCCGAGAAAGTGCCGTCGTCGAGGTAGGCGAGGTAGGCTCGAGCCATCGCCCGCAGGCGGGGCGCGCCCTCGGCCGCCCCCAGCGCCGGCTCGATCACCGCGACCCAGAAGCGCTCGGGCGGCGGCCTCGACCGTCGCCAGCTGCAGCTCCTGCTTGGAGCCGAAATGGGCGAAGAGCCCGCTCTTGCTCATCTCCAGCTCGCGCGGCGAGGCGGCCGATCGTCAGTCCCTCCAGGCCCTCGACCGAGGCGAGGTCGACCGCGCGGTCGAGGATCGCGGCCCGCGTCTCGGCCCCCTTGCCGTCGCCCGCGGGCCCACCTCGGCGTGTGTCTCTGTCGTCGCTGCCATGGCTGCCAGAGTACAGAAAAGCACGAACGTTCGTGTCTTCGCTAGTCTGGCGCCTCAAGCCCATGCAGGGATCACCACTTCAAGGAGGAGCAACCAGTCATGGCAGGCCACGCGGTGAAGAAGATCGACGAGATGGAGGCCGTCTACCTCGGCGCCTTCAAGCGCGTACGGGCGGAGCTCGGAGTCGAATCGTTCGGCATGCAGATCATCGACCTGCCGCCCAACTACGAGAACTACCCCGAGCACGACCACGAGCAGGACGGCCAGGAGGAGGTCTACGTGGCGCTGCGCGGCGGCGGCGAGATCGAGATCGAGGGCGAGCGCTTCCCGCTCGACCAAGACCACATCGCCCGGGTCGGCCTCCGGCGTCAAGCGCAAGGTCTGGCCGGGCGACGGAGGGCGTCCGGCTGCTGATCATCGGCGGCGTGCCCGGCGGCACCTACGACGCGCCGGAAATCTCGCAGCTCGGCGTGCCGGACCCGATGGCCGCTGAGCCGAGCCCAGCGATCAGTCGCCGTCCCGGCGCCGCTCGTAGCCGGGACAGGCGGCTACCGGAACCCGCGGATAGCGGGGATAGCGCGGGTCGGTGCGCGAGCGCAGGCAGAGCGAGAAGACCGACCCGCGCGTGTTCGGCACCAGCTGCTGGTGAACGCAGCTGTCGCATAGTCCGGAAACTCGGTCGATTGCTCATCTTGGGCAGCAGGCTAGCTTTGGGGTGTGAACGGCACCGCCACCCTCTTCGACAC
Source organism: uncultured Solirubrobacterales bacterium (assembly GCA_963840565.1). Taxonomy (GTDB): domain Bacteria; phylum Actinomycetota; class Thermoleophilia; order Solirubrobacterales; family 70-9; genus VRUE01. The sequence continues at coordinate 179,769 of CAWIZH010000004.1, read as the reverse complement.
CGACGCGCCCGGGCACTCGGCCACGGTCGAGGTGCTCGGCGTCATCTTCTGCGCCGAGGACGACGGCTACGCGGTGCTCGAGGTCCAGGACGCCGAGTCGGGCGAGGGCTTTGCCCTGGTCGGCCCGGTCGCCCACCTCGGCGTCGGCGACCGGGCGGAAGTCAGCGGCGAGTGGCAGACGCACGCCCGCTACGGTCGCCAGCTGCGCGCCCAGGGGGCGCTGCCGCTCGACCCCGCCGACCGCGAGGGGCGGATCGCCTACCTCACCTCGCTGCGCCACATCGGCCCGGCCCGCGCCGAACGACTGGTCGACGAGCACGGCGAGGGGGTCCTCGGGGCGATCGCCGCCGACCCGCACGGCGTCTTCGCCTCGCTGCGCGGAGTCAGCGCCGACCAGGCCGCGGACGCGACCGAGTCCTGGCACGCCAGCCGCGCCGTCCGCGACCTGCACGTGCAGCTCGCCCCGCACGGCCTGGCCCACCTGGCGGCGCCGATCCACACCCGCTTCGGCGACAGCTCGATGGCGATCCTGCACGAGGACCCCTACCGGCTGACCGAGGTCGACGGCGTCGGCTTCGCCCGCGCCGACAAGATCGCCCTCGCCGCCGACGTGCCGCCGGAGTCGAGCCGGCGCGCCCAGGCAGCGGCCGTCTACGCCCTCGGCGAGGCCGAGCAGCAGGGCAACAGCTACCTGCCGCTAGCCGAGCTGACCCAGCGCACCGCGAAGCTGCTCGGGCTCAACCCCGACCCCGAGGTGCTCAGCGAAGCGCGCGGCCTGGTCGTCGACGAGGGCCGCATCTACCGCGAGCTCACCCACGCCAGCGAGCTCGCCGTGGCGCAGATGCTGGCCGTCCGCGCGCGCCGCCCCTCCCCACCTCGACCACGACCCCGGCGAGGCGCCCGCCCAGCGACGAGGAGGACACCGAGCTGACCGACGAGCAGTGGTCGGCGGTGCGCGGCGCCTTCGGCGCGCGGATCTCCGTCCTCACCGGCGGGCCCGGCGTCGGCAAGACGGCCTGCACCCGGGCGATCGTCGAGGAGGCCGAAAGCGCCAACCTGCGGATCGCCCTCTGCGCGCCGACCGGCCGCGCCGCCCGCCGCCTCGAGGAAGCGACCGGCCACGCGGCGCAGACGATCCACCGCATGCTCGAGTGGATGCCCGGGCCGCGAGCCCGCCTTCAAGCCGGGCCACCCGCTGCCGGCCGACCTGATGATCGTCGACGAGTCCTCGATGCTGAACCTGCGCCTGATCGAGATGCTGCTCGGCGGCCTGGCCGAGTCGACCCACGTCGTCTTCGTCGGCGACGCCGACCAGCTGCCGCCGATCGGCGCCGGCAAGCCCTTCGAGGACCTGATCGCGTCGGGGATCGCCCCGGTCGTCCGCCTCACCCAGATCTTCCGCCAGGCGGCGCGCTCGATGATCACCACCGCCGCCCACGAGATCAACCAGGGACGCGCGCCGCACCTCGAGCCCCGAGGAGCGACCAGGACCACGACTTCTTCTTCATCGACCGGCCCAACCCCGAGCGGGCGCTGGAGACGGTGGTCGAGGTCGTCGCCGAGCGGGCGCCGAACCGCTTCGGCGTCGACCCGATCCGCGAGGTGCAGGTGCTGGCGCCGATGTACCGCGGGGCGGTCGGGATCGACGCCCTCAACGAGCGCCTGCAGGCGCGGCTCAACCCCGACGGCAAGCGGGCGCTCGGCGACCGCTTCCGGGTCGGCGACCGCCTGATCCAGACCCGTAACTCGCACGAGCTGGGCCTGATGAACGGCTCGATCGTCTTCCTCCGCGCCGACGATCCCGACGAGGAGGAGATCCTCGTCGACACCGACGAGGGCGAGTCGCTGACCATCCCCTACGGCGAGACCGCAACCCTGCGGCTCGCCTACGCGATCTCGGTCCACAAGGCGCAGGGCTGCGAGGTCCCGGTCGTCGTCGGCGTCTGCCACCGCTCGCACTCGCGGATGCTGACCCGGCCCCTGCTCTACACGGCGATCACCCGTGCCCGCAGCAGCTGCGTGCTGATCGGCGACCGCGGCGCGCTGGGCATGGCGGTGCGGGCGCGACGACAGCGGCGGCCGCCACTCGGGCCTCGCCGAGCGCCTGCGTGGCTAACGGCCCGGCCATACTCCGCGGATGGAGGACCGCTCGGCATCGAGCCGTCGCTGGCCGCGGTCGCGTTCACCCTGGCGGGGTCGCGCTTCTCGGCATCCTGGTCTTCGCGGTCCCGGCGCTGCACGACGCCGCCGCTCGCGGCGATCCACGGCGACACCGCCGAGGTGCGCAGCCAGATCAACAGCCTCGGGGTCGCCGGCCCGCTGCTGATCCTCGCCCTGGCGCTGCTCCACGCGGTCGTCTTCTACCCGGCCGAGATCGTCGACGCGGCGGCCGGCTTCGCCTACGGCTTCGTCCCGGCCCTCGCCCTGATGATGATCGGCCTGGCTGCTCTCGGCGATGCTCTGTTACGCGGTCGGCCGCTCGCTGGCCCGCCCCCTGCTCGACCGCTGGCTCGGCCGCGAGCGCTTCGAGCGCACCGAGGCGATGATCGAGCGCGGCGGCGCCGACGCTGCTGATCGCCGTGCGGCTGATCCCGATCTTCCCCTTCAGCCTCGATCTGTTACGCCGCCGGCGCGGCCCGCGTCCCGGTCTGGCGCTTCTCTGGACGACGGCGGTCGGCTACCTGCCGATCACCGCGATCTCGGTCTACTTCGGCACCCGGCTGGAAGGCCTCAGCCTCACCGACCCGCTCGTCCTCGCCACCGCCGCGGTCCTGCTGGCCCTGCTGCTGGCCGGCCACTGGGTGGTGCGCGGGGCACGGCCGAGCCCGAGCGATGGGCTCAGCCGACTTGCTTGACCTTGAAGCGGACGCCGCCGGCGTGCGGTCGCCGTTGCCGGCGGCATCGCGCGCGACCACCAGCACGACGTGCGAGCCGAGCCGAAACGGCGCGCAAGCCGTTCGGGGCAGGGCCGGAAAAAGCCGCCGTCGATGCGGCAGACGAAGGAGACATCGGCCTCGTTCGAGCCGAAGCGCAGGACAACCCGGGCGCTTCGACCGTGGGTGCGGATCACCTTGCGACGGGCGCTGCAGAAAGAAGGTGCGGGGCGGGAGTCGCGGCTCGCTCGTGACCGGGCCGACCGGCGGCTGAGGCGAAGGACTGCCGTTGGCGGAGGAGCGGGAATTCGGATCCCCAGTCTCCCGAGGCGCGCGGCTTCTTCGGCAGGCACTTCGGAGACAGGCGCTTCGCATGGGGGCGGCGTGAGCAACGGCGGCGTCGAGAGATCTTCGATCGCGCCCACCGCTTCGACCAGTCCGGCGCCCACTGCGCAGGGGTCAATTTCGCTGTCTCCGACTTCGACGGCGCTTTCGCGCAGTGCGGCCTTGATTTCCGCCGGTGTCGGCCGACGGGTTCGCACCCAGCATCAGGGCCGCCACCGCGGCGGCGTGGGGAGCGGCGGCGGAGGTGCCGCAGAAGCGCCAACCTTGCCCCGGTTCGAAGCACGCAGAAGAACGTCGTCAGGCCGCAGTCGGTGGCGGCCACGTCGGGCTTGGAGAGAAACTGTTCGGGTATCGAGCGGAGCGGCGGCGTTGCCCGCTTCAACCGGACCGAAGTCGTGCGCGCACGGGCCCGCGCGACGAATACCTCTCGACAGGGCCGTTCGTCGTCGAACGGCACGGCGCCGACCGAGATCGCCGCCGCCGCGCCGCTGTGGCCGAAGATCGTCGGGCCGACCGACGTCTTCGCCGCTCGACTGCGGGTACTCGGTGCCGGTCACGCCGCAGCCGTTCTCGATCAAGCCGAACTTGAGCCGCGGGCTCGCCGCCCGAGAAGCGGTTGATCGCCGAGCTGCACGGTCCGCGGTGACCCGCTTTCGTTCTGTCCATTCGAGCACCTCGAGCGGCTTCTGGGTCTGATTTCGACGTTGTTGTCTCCGGCGCGACGGCGATCAGGTTGCCTGCCGAGTTGAGCAGGAAGGCGTCGAGATCGGTCTCGACGCCGAGCCAGGGTTCGTCCCACTGCAGGTCGACCGTCAAGGTCGCCCCGCGTGCGACTTTGATCCCAAAGGTTCGATCGGTCAGCGCGGCCCGGGATTGAAGTCGAGGCAGTGACTCGTTCGCTCCCGAGTTCCTGAACCGCGGGCGGGCAGCTGCCGGCGTCCCTGAATTTCGGCGTTTCCCAGGAAGCGATGTCGTGGCCTTCCGCGTCGACCAGGCTGTTGTTGCCGGCGGCCGAGAGATAGGTGGCGCCGTCGTGTTCGACCGCTTCGCTGACCGCGACCGCGACCGGCCCGTCCTGGAAGAAGGGCTCTTCCAGGTAGAAGACGTCGTCGACGATCACCTTGGCGCCAACGACGGGATCGGCGAGCTTCCTGATGTTGTTGGCGAAAGCGCCTTCTCCGTTGAAGGCTGAGGCGAAGGCAATATCTGCTTTCGGAGCGAGGTCGTGGACGATCTGCGCCATCGCCCTGCCCTCGTCGCCGTCATCTTCTACGGAGGCGCCGTCATCGTCTTCGAGGTCTTCGACCGGGGTCAGATCCCCGCAGGGATTGTCGCCGCTACCGGGCGGACTACCGAGGCCGGGCAAGTCGCCGCTTTCAATGTCCTCGGGCGCCGTCGTCGCGAGCGGCCCTCCGTTGGCCGCTTCGGTGGCCTGATCGAATGAGTCGGAGAGGATTCCGACCTTTACCCCACTGCCGTCGAAGGAGAATGTTTCGCGCGCTTCCGCCGCTTTCAGCTGCTGATCGCCCTCGGAGACAACTTCACCGGACGGGCACGGACCGGCTGCGGTGACCGGCGCGAGCGCCTCGGTGACGCCGACAACGCCGGGCACGCTGTCGAGGCTGCGCAGCTGAGCGGGCTTGGCCGCGACGGTGACCGTTTGGTAACGGCCGTTGAGGCTGACGATCTCGGCACCGGCGCCACGAAGCGCCTTGAGTCCCGCTGCAGCCCCCCGTTCAAAGCGCACGTAAACGAGGACTCGATTGCCCTTGCGCAACAGGCTGCCCGGGCCCTCGCCGACAAGCCCAAGCTTGTCCGCCTGCGCCGCGTCCGAAGCGGCGCTCACGGCAGGCCTCGCCAGCTTGGCCAGGCGCGGCGAAAGGCTTTGATCCGCCGAGACACCAACCATCGCCGCCGCCGAACCGGGTCCCAGGACAGGCACGATCACCGAAACGGCAAGGAAAAGCGGGCCTGCCGAACAGGTCCATCGTCGCCCTCGGGTCATCACCGTCACGGTATCGACTGGTCTCCTCGTTTCCTCAACACGGCTAAACGTCGATCCGAGCGCCGCGCCGGGCGCCCGATCCCTGCTACGGTCCGCGCGTTAGGTCGGATCGATATCCGGCAAAGTCGTGTCTAGCGCTCGCGTCGTTGCTTTACCGAAGCCTCCGCGTTCGCAGCACATCAATGGAGGCAATTCATGCCGACTGGAACAGTCAAGTGGTTCAGCGACGACAAGGGCTACGGGTTCATTACGCCCGACGACGGCTCTAAGGACGTCTTCGTCCATCACAGCGCGATCCTGGGTGAGGGCTTCAAGTCCCTGGCCGAGGGCGCCAAGGTGAGCTACGAGTCCGAGGAAGGCCCCAAGGGCCCCGCCGCGGCGAGCGTTCAGCAGACCTCGTAGTCGCACACCGCACTTGAGCAGTACGAGGCCCGCCATTGGCGGGCCTCGTTTTTGCGACACGAGCAACAGACAGTGCCTTCTTATCCTTCCCGCTCCATGGCTACTCGAAACGACCTGAGAAATATCGCGATCGTCGCCCACGTCGACCACGGCAAGACGACCCTGGTCGACGCGATGCTGTGGCAGTCCGGCGCCTTCCGCAAGGGCCAGGACGTCGCCGAGCGGGTGATGGACTCGATGGACCTCGAGCGCGAGAAGGGGATCACGATCCTCGCCAAGAACACCGCCGTCAACTACAACGGGGTGAAGCTCAACATCGTCGACACCCCCGGCCACGCCGACTTCGGCGGCGAGGTCGAGCGCGGCCTGACCATGGTCGACGGCGTGCTGCTCCTGGTCGACGCCTCCGAGGGACCCCTGCCCCAGACCCGCTTCGTGCTGCGCAAGGCGCTCGAGGCGAAGCTGCCGGTGATCCTCGTCGTCAACAAGGTCGACCGCCCCGACGCCCGCATCGGCGAGGTCGTCGACGAGGTCTACGAGCTCTTCCTCGACCTCGACGCCGACTCCGAGCAGATCGACTTCCCGATCGTCTACACCAACGCCAAGGCCGGCTGGGCGGCGCTGGAGGAGGGCGTCGAGGGCACCGACCTCTCGCCGCTGATGGACCTGATGCTGGAGAAGATCCCGGCACCGGAGTACGACCCCGACCACCCGCTGCAGGCCCATGTGACCAACCTCGACGCCTCTCCCTACGTCGGCCGCCTGGCGCTCTGCCGCGTCCACAACGGGACGATCCGCGCCGGTCAGCAGATCGCCTGGTGCCGCGCCGACGGCTCGATCGAGCGGGCCACGGTCTCCGAGCTCTACATCACCGAGGCGCTGGAACGGGTATCCGCGGAGGAAGTCGGGCCGGGCGAGATCATCGCCGTCGCCGGGATGGAAGAGGTGACGATCGGCGAGACCCTGGCCGACCCCGCCGACCCGCGACCGTTGCCGGTGATCAAAGTCGACGAGCCCTCGCTCTCGATCGTGCTCGGCATCAACACCTCCCCCCTCGCCGGCACCGAGGGCAGCAAGCTGACCGCCCGCCAGGTCCGCGACCGCCTCGACGCCGAGCTGATCGGCAACGTCTCGATCCGCGTAAACGACACCGAGCGCCCCGATGCCTGGGAGGTTCAGGGCCGCGGCGAGCTGCAGCTCGTGATCCTGCTCGAGCTGATGCGCCGCGAGGGCTTCGAGCTGACCGCCGGGCAGCCTCGCGTGCTGACCCAGGAGATCGACGGCAAGCTGCACGAGCCGGTCGAGCGGCTCTCGATCGACGCCCCCGAGGAACACGTCGGCACGATCACGCAGCTGCTCGCGGGCCGCAAGGGACGCCTCGAGCAGATGGCCAACCACGACACCGGCTGGGTGCGGATGGAATACCTGGTGCCGGCGCGCGGGCTGATCGGCTTCCGCACCGAGTTCCTCACCGAGACCCGCGGCACCGGGGTGATGCACCACGTCTTCGAGAGCTGGGAGCGCTGGGCCGGCGAGCTCCGCCTCCGCCCCACCGGCTCGATCGTCGCCGACCGCCGCGGCAAGACCGCCGCCTACGCGCTGATCGGAATCCAGGATCGCGGCACGCTCTTCATCGGCCCCGGCGAGGAGGTCTACGAGGGGATGATCATCGGCGAGAACGCCCGCGCCGAGGACATGGACGTCAACGCGACCAAGGAAAAGCAGCAGACCAACATGCGCGCCGCCGCCGCCGACGTGCTCGAGCGGATGGCGCCGCCCACGCGGCTTTCGCTCGAAGCCGCGGTCGAGTTCCTGCGCGAGGACGAGTGCGTCGAAGTCACCCCCGAGTCGGTCCGCCTGCGCAAGGTCGAGCTCGACAAGCTGAAACGCCAGAAGGCCGCTCGCACGGCCGGCCGAGGGCGCTAGCTCCGGCGCGGCGCGGGCATCTCGAAGCAGAACATCGCCGACATCACCCGTATTCCGTCATCGCCGTTCTCGGCCAAACGTTCTGCGCTCGCCGCCTGGACCACAAATGACGCCTCCAAGGCCTCGTCCTGGATCCGGTTCAGCTCGCGCCAGCCCCTGCTCGTCCACGACCGAGAAAGTGCGGCTGGCGTGCGACTCTGGCGCGGGTGACGAAAGTGCCGGCCTCGATCGCCTGCTCGGCATCCGCCGCGAGAAATCTGGACGACCATGGCCGAGAGCCGCCGCCGCGTCTCGACGCCGAGCATCGCCCACTCCTCGTTGCTCCACAGTGCCCGTACCAGCGCCCGGTAACGGGGCTCCTCGCCAGCCCGATCGAGCGAGCCGCCGACGACCTCGATCAGCCCCTGGGCGCGCATCTTCTCGAGGTGCTCACTCATCGCGGCGGCATCCACCCCCAGCAATTCGGCAAGCTCGGCGGACCCGGCCGTGCGTTCGTTGAGCACCACCAGCGCCTTGAGGCGAACCGAGTCGGAGACCAGATCCATCAGCCGCCGGTCGACCCCAACCTCGTTGCCGGCTTTCTCAGTCACAGAGATCCCCCTCGATCGACTTGGATAGACCACATTAGCTCCAGCGAAAGCGCAAAAAAAGAGCCGCCAGGCGCGTGGCCCGGCGGCTCTTGACTAGGGCCCCTGCCCTAAGTGATCTGGCTAGACCGTGGCGGCAGCCTGCTCGGACTGACTGCTCTCGGCCTCTTTGGCGGCCTTTGCCTCGGCCTCGGGAGTGGGCTCCCCGACGGCGCGCGGCAGCAGCACTTCTTTGGCGATCACCAGGCGCTGGATCTGGCTGGTCCCCTCGTAGAGCTGCATGATCTTGGCGTCGCGCATCAGCTTCTCGACCGGGTACTCCTTGATGAAGCCGTAGCCGCCGTAGACCTGCACGGCGTCGACGGCGATCTCCATCGCCGAGTCGGCGGCGAAGCGCTTGGCCATCGAGGAGACCTTGCTGTTGCGCACGCCCTGGTCGAGCATGACCGCGGAGTTCCAGACCAGCAGGCGGCCGGCCTCGACCTTGGTCGCCATGTCGGCGATCATGAACTGGATCGCCTGGTGCATCGCGATCGGCACGCCGAACTGGACCCTTTCCTTGGAGTACTCGGTGGCGTACTCGAGCGCCGCGCGGCCGATGCCGACGGCCATCGCCGAGACGCCCGGGCGGGTGCGGTCGAGGGTCATCATCGCCAGCTTGAAGCCCTTGTTTTCCTCGCCGAGCAGGTTCTCGGCCGGGATCTCGACTTCGTCGAAGGAGATGGTCGCGGTGTTGGACGCCCGCTGGCCCATCTTGTCCTCCTTCTTGTCGACGGAGACCCCGGGGAGGTCGGCGTCGACGACGAAGGCGCTGATCCCGCGGTGCCCGCCCTCGGGATCGGTCTTGGCGTAGACCGTGAAGTAGTCGGCGTAGGTGCCGTTGGTGATGAAGCACTTGGAGCCGCTGATGACGTACTTGTCGCCCTTCTTCACGGCCTTGGTCTTCATCCCGGAGACGTCGGAGCCGGCGTCGGGCTCGGTCAGGCAGAAGGAGGCGAGCTTCTTGTCTTCGGTCAGCATGCCGAGGTACTTCTTCTTGGTCTCCTCGGAGCCGCCGAGCGTGATCGGCGCCGAGGCGAGGCCGTTGGCCATCAGGGTGGTGCCGATGCCGGAGCAGCCCCAGCCCATCTCCTCCTCGATCAGGCAGCCGGAGAGGTAGTCGAGGCCCGGTCCGCCGTAGGCCTCGGGGATGTGGGTGTTCATCAACCCCACGTCCCAGGCCATGTCGATGATGTCCTGGGGCCAGGTGCCGTCCTTGTCGTACTCCCAGGCAACCCTGCGCATCTCTTTCTCGGCGAAGTTGTGCGCGAGCTCGCGTAGGTCTTTCTGCTCGTCGGTGAGGGTGAAGTCAACCACTGGTCGAGGCTCCTTCTTTGTCGGTGCGTAAGCCTTTTCACGCGGCCGCGCAGCAGGGCGACGACCACCGATTGACTGGTCAGTCAACCAGGTCAAAGGCTACCGGATAGCAGCGCCAGAGCGAGACCCCTACCCTTGGGCGATGGTCTGGCTCCTGGCATTGACCAACGTGCAGAGCGGCTATGCGCTGGCCGCGATCACGCTCTTCATCCTGCCGATCGCCGCCTTCAGCTTTGCCCGCTCGGGGGCCGCCTGGGAGGAGATCGGCAAGGGCCGCTTCGGAGTGATGCACTCGATGCCGGCGCCGCGCATAGCCCAGCCCGCGCAACCGACTCGACAAAGCGGTCCAGGCGGCAGAGGCGCGACAGATGCTGGAGGCGAAGTCCTACCGGCGCTTACAGCGTGGCGAACCGCCGCTCGACGTCGAGGCGGAGATGACCGCTTCTGCTCGACAACGGGCCCAGCGCGGGTCCCGGCAAGGCCGATCTCGACCAGAAGCTGCGCGCCGAGGTGAGGGAGCTGGTGATCGCCCGCAACGAAAGGCGCATGCGCGGCGGCAAGCAGCCGCTCGACGTCGAGGCCGAGGTGGAGCGACAGGTCGCCGATTTCATAGGATTGGGCAACTGATGGCCGGCGCCGCCAAGGAGAACCTTTACGAGGTCGAGGACCTGCTGATGCAGCCGGGGACCTACTTCAACCCGCAGACCGAGGTGCTGGTCGTGGTCGACGACTCGACCTCGCTCGACCAGGAGGTCTTCAACATGGAGGCCTACGAGGGCGCCGACTGGGTCCGCATCTCCGACGAGGTGCCGGTCGACGAAGACAGTCGCGACCGCGTGCTCGAGAGCTTCCAGACCAGCTACCACCCCGGCTCGACCGGCTCGGTCTCCGAGACGGCGCTGGAGCAAGGCGACGACGAGCTCGACGAGGACGAGGACGGCCAGGACCCCGGCCGCGAGGATGCCGAGTAGTGCTGGAAGCCGGGGCAGCTGCGCCCGACTTCACCCTGCCCGACCAGAACGGCAATGAGGTCAGCCTCTCCGGCCTTAAGGGCGAGACGATCGTCCTCTATTTCTACCCCCGCGCCGACACGCCAGGCTGCACGACCCAGGCATGCAGCGTCCGCGACCGCGGCGCCGAGTACAAGGCAGCTGGCGCCCGTGTGATCGGCGTCTCCCCCGACCCGGTCGAGGCGGTGGCGAAGTTCGCCGGCAAGTTCGACCTCGACTTCACCCTGCTCGCCGACGCCGACCATGCCGTGGCCGACGCCTACGGCACCTGGGTCGAGAAGTCGATGTACGGCAAGAAGTACATGGGCGTGCAGCGGGCGACCTTCATCATCGGCCCCGACGGCAAGATCGCCACGGTCTTCCCCAAGGTCTCGCCGAAAACGCACGACGACTTGGTCCTTAAAGCGCTCGCCGAGCTGGCCGCCGCTTAACTCCTCTCAGGCGCCGAGCACCACGATCAGGATGAAGGCCGAGTAGAGGGCGAACCAGCCGAGCACCGCCGGCAGTCCGAAGCGGCCACGGCGATGCAGGACCTCGTAGGCCAGCACTCCGCCCGCGAGGCCGAGGGCCATCGAGATCGCGGCGTTGCCGCTCAGCGCCCAGTCGGTAAAGAGCAGCCCGATCCCGACCGGGATCGTCGACTGGAAGACCATCGCGCCGGTGATGTTGCCGAGCGCCAGCGCGTCCTTGCCGTCGCGAACCCAGAAGAAGCTGTTGACCTTCTCCGGCAGCTCGGTCGCCAACGGAGCCAGAATCAGGGCCAGGACGACCGGCTCGACCCCGAGGCTCTTGGCGATGCTGAGCAGCTCCTCGACGAAAAGATGGGCGCCACCGACCATCGCCCCGAGACCAACGAGTAGCTGCAGCACGCAAAGTGGCAGCCCAGGGTCGTCTCGTCGCTCCGGCCGACGCTCCAAGACGAGCGGCGCGAGCGTCTCCTCGTCTTGAACCGACCCGGCGCTGCGCAGGGTGCGGCGAACGTAGAGCGGGTAGGCGAGCATCAGGGCGATCCCAGCCGGAATCCGCAGTGCCGCCGGCGCTCCCCACGCCAAGGCCAGGGAGAGCGCAAAACAGCCGAGGAAGAAGAGGAGGTCCCGCTCCAGGGTGGGACGGTGGGCCTTCAGCTCCAGCCCTTGAGCTCGCCGCTCGCGATAGAGGTAGGCGAAGAGGCCGACTAGCCCCATTGCCAGAGTGGCGAGCAGGAAGGGTGCGCCGACGATCGACCCGATCGCCACCTGGTCTCCCCCCTCGGCTGTGCCGACGATGGCGACGATCGCGATCAGAGTCTCTGGCATGGCCGTGCCAACTGCCGCCAGCAGACTGCCCACCGCGCCCTCGCCGAGCTTGAGGCTGTGGCCGATCCACTCGACCGCGTTGGTGAAAAGCAGCGCGCCGGCGAGAATTACGGCGAAGCTGAGGAGAAGGAGCGCAACGTCCATCTACGGGGAGGCTATCCCGGCATCACGCGTAGTAGAAAGCGATCCCGAAGACGAGGTAAACGGCGAGCAACTGAACCCCCTCGAACCAGGTCGACTCGCCGTCCTGGGTGACGTAGTTGGCGATCAGGATCGCGATCAGGATCGCGCCGAGCTCGAAGCCGTTGAAGACGAGGGCCAGCGGGTGTGGGCCGATGAAGAAGGAGGCAAGGACGAGCACCGGGGCGACGAAGAGGGCGACCTGGGCGCTGGAGCCGATCGCGATGTTGACCGCGAGGTCCATCTTGTTCTTCATCGCGACCAGGACCGCGACCCAGTGCTCGGCCGCGTTGCCGACGATGGCGACGACGATCACGCCGATGAAGAACTCCGAGAGGCCGACGGCGTGCGAGGCCTCGGTGATCGAGCCGACCAGAACCTCCGACATCACGCCGACCAAGACCCCGGCAACGGCAAGGGCGAGGACCGACTTGCGAGTCGACCAGCCCCAGGTCCCCTCGTCTCCGTACTCGGGATTGAAGAGGTCGCGGTGGGTCTTGAGCGAGAAGAAGAGGCCGGCGACGTAGGTGAGGATGAGAACCACGGCGACCGCAAGCGAGAGATGCTCGACGGTGGAGCCGTAGTTGACTATCTCCGCTCCGGGGAGGGGCAGTCCCTTGCCCTCGACCAGCTCGAAGATCGCCGGCATGATCAGGGCGGCGGCGGCGAGCAGCAGCATCGAGGTCTGGACGCTGGCGGTGGTCTTGCTGAAGGTCTGTTTCTCGCGGCCGATCCCGCCCGCCAGCATCGCCGCGCCGAGCACGAGCAGGATGTTGCCGATGATCGAGCCGATGATCGAGGCCTTGACCACCTCGTGCAGCCCCTGGCCGAGGGCGAAGAGGGCGATGATCAGCTCCGGCGCGTTGCCGAAGGTGACGTTGAGCAGGCCGCCGATGCCGGGCCCCGAGCGCGCCGCCAGCTCCTCGGTGGCGCGACCCATCAGCGCCGCCGTGGGGATGATGCCGAGCGCCGAGGTGGCAAAGACGAGGCCGGCCGCGGCGCCGGCCAGGTCCAGCACCACCGCCAGCGGGATCAGCGGCGTCAGCAGGTACGGCCAGCCATACGGAGTACGGAGGAACGCGACTACTGGAGCATCCCCACGCAGTTCTGGATCGCGGTCGCGGTGTGCGCGCCTTTCAGGCATTCGAGGTAGGCCTGCTGGCCGCCGCCCGAGCTCGCGAGCCGCTCGCCACCCGACGACGAGCCGCCGCCGGCGCCGTTCAGCCCTTCCAGCAGGCCGCCCAGCCCCGCCGCGCCCTGGCCTTCGAGGAGCGCCGAGCAGTTCGATCGGGTTGATCCCCAGCTTGAGGAAGAGGTCGCTGAGCGGCTTCGCCGTCTTCGGCGCCGAGATCGTCTGCTCTTCGTTGACCCCGGTGAGCTTCAGGTCGAGATCGAGCTTGACGCTCTTGACGCCTTTGCTGCCGGCGCCGGCGGGCGGTTCGATCGTCGCCTCGAGCGGAGATCTGCCGCACGATGTGATCGTCGCCGACGTAGAGGTCGACGTGGGCGTCCTTGACCGAGTCCTGCACTTTGCCCTTCGCCGCGTCCAGTTCGGCCGCCGAGGGAAGCGGGCCGGCCGCTTCCAGCTGTTCGCTGCAAGCCGGGTCTTCGATCAGGTCGCTGACCGTATCGAGCGCCGCCGAGGCGTTGAGGTCGCCGCTGACCTTGGTCGTGCTGGTGCCGCCGACGTCGGCGCTGCCGCCTTCCTTGAGGTTTTCCATGAAGTCGGAGATCTTCAGCTTGCCCGACCGCTTCCGTGCAGGCGCTGGCTTCGCTCGGCCTGTCCACCGCCCTGTTTTTTGAGCGCCGATTTGACGAAGCCGAAGGTGGTCGGGTCGACTTCGTACTCGGTGCCTTCGTAGCCGACGTAGGCCTTGTTGCCACCGAGCAGGGTGAAGCCGCCGTCGAAGTCGATGTCTTTGCCGCCGATCGAGCCCTTTGCCGCGGCGGTCAGGTCGAGTTCGGGCAGTTCGGCTTCGCTTTCTTTCTGGAACGGGCCGGAGAGGCCGACGTCGATGTGGCCGCTTTTTTCGCCCTTGACGTCGACGCCGAGCGAGAGGTTGATATCGCCGCTTTCGACCCCCTGCAGGGTCGCTTCGTCGACGACCGCCTGGGGGCTGTCGCTGCCGCCCCCACCGCAGGCGGCGAAGGCGGATGCCAGCGCGATCAGCGCCAGGAAGAGGGTGAGGATGCGAGCTCGGCTCAAAGCGGTGGGCCTCCTGGAAGGGTCGGATGGGCGTAGCCGTAAAGCTAGCGTGTGGGGGGCGGCTCTTGGCCCCAGGCCCGCATCCCGGCTTCGATCGCTTCGTTGACCGTGCGCACGACGGCGACGCGGGCGTGGCGCTTCGACTCGGCGGCGATCAGGTGCCATGGCGCGCGCGGCTGGTCGGTGCGGCCGATCATGTCCTCGACCGCCTCTTCGTACTCGCTCCGCTTGGCCCGGTTGGACCAGTCTTCCTCGGTCAGCTTCCAGGCCTTCAGCGGGTCGGCGGCGCGCTGTTCGAAGCGCTTCAGCTGCTCGGCCTCGGAGATGTGGAGCCAGAACTTGACGATGATCGCGCCCTCTTCGGCGAGGCCGCGCTCGAAATCGATGATCTCGTCGTAGGCGCGCAGCCACTGCTCCCGATCGGCCAGGCCGTCGACCCGCTCGACCAGCACCCGGCCATACCAGGAGCGATCGAAAACAGCCATCCCGCCCCAGCCCGGCAACGCCGGCCAGAAGCGCCAGAGGAAATGGTGGCGCTTCTCGTCCTCGGTTGGCGCGGCGAACTGGACGACGCGGACGTGGCGCGGGTCGAGCGGGGCGACGAGGCGTTTGATCGCGCCGCCCTTGCCCGAGGCGTCCCAGCCCTCGAAGACGATGAGCACCGGCGGTCCGATCCCCTGCCTCCCGATCAGCCCGCCGAGGGTCAGCCGCAGCTGCGTCAGCCGCTGCCAGGCGGCGCTCAGCTCGCGCTCCTCCTCTTTACGGCCGAGGCTAAGCGAGAGGTCAACTTCATCGAGCCGTCCCATCGCTCGATCCTATGCCCCGGCTCTCAAGGGACTATTTCGACCGGCTGCACGCTTTCTTTGGGGGCATCGAGCGAGCGCGGGCTTTCCTCGGTCAGGTTCAGCGCCAGGGGGAAGAGCAGGGCGCCGAGAAAGATCAGGATCACCCCGGCGGCGACCAGCCAGCGGGCCGTGCTGAGGTGGCCGAGGATGCCGACCGCGAAGCCGATCAGGACCAGCGCGATGTAGGGGCCGGCGCTGTGCGGCAGCAACGAGGCGAGTGGGAGGACGAGGTCGAGCACTGCACCGGATTATCATCGCCCCATGGCCGACGGCTCTGTAGCGGAGGTTAAGGACGCGCTGGCCCAGGCCGGCTACCTCGCCGACGAGTCCGCGGCGCTGGTCTCCTTCCTCGCCCAGCGGCTCGGCAAGCCGGTCCTGGTCGAGGGCCCGGCGGGGGTCGGCAAGACCGAGCTGGCCAAGGCGCTTTCCCGCGCCACCGGCCGCGAGCTGATCCGCCTGCAGTGCTACGAGGGGCTCGACGAGGCCAAGGCGCTGTATGAGTGGAACTACCGCAAGCAGCTGCTGCGGATCCAGGCCGGCGGCGAGGACGGCTGGGAGGACGTCCACGGCGACATCTTCGACAAGGAGTTCCTGCTCGAGCGCCCGCTACTGCAGGCGATCGCCAGCCCCGAGCCGGTGGTGCTGCTGATCGACGAGATCGACAAGACCGACCAGGAGTTCGAGGCGATGCTGCTCGAGCTGCTCTCCGACTTCCAGATCACGATCCCCGAGCTGGGCCAGGTCTCGGCGACGACGATGCCGATCGTCGTCCTCACCTCGAACAACTCGCGCGAGCTGACCGAGGCGCTGAAGCGTCGCTGCCTCTACCTCTGGCTCGACTACCCGGACCTCGAGCGGGAGATGGAGATCGTCCGCCTGCACACGCCGGAGCTGCCCGAGGCGCTGGCGCAGCGGATGGTCGAGGTGGTGCGGATGGTCCGCGCCCTCGACCTGAAGAAGCCGCCCTCGATCGCCGAGTCGATCGACTGGGCGCGGACGCTGCTGCTGATGGGAGCCGAGGACATCGACCGCGAGACCTTCGAGCAGTCGATGTCGATCATCGTCAAGCACCGCACCGATATCGATCTGGTCGCGGAGCGGGTCGGGGTGAAGCTTGCCGACGCCGTACGGCCCCAAGGCTGAGACCGGGCCGCCGGGGCTGGCGGCGAAGCTGCTCGGCTTCTGCGAGGAGCTTCGCAACGAGGGCGTCGCCGTCGGCACCTCGGAGATCCTCGACGCCTTCGCCGCGCTGGAACAAGTGCCCTGGACCTCGCAGGACGACTTCCGCGAGGCACTGGCGGCGACGATCGCCAAGTCACAGGAGGACCGGCGCCTCTTCGAACTGCTCTTCGAGCGCTGGTTCTTCCGCGCCGCCGAGGCGGAGGCGATCGAGCGCGGCATCGATGAGACAGCGCAGCGCCAGGAGGGCGGCGAGCGGCTCGACATCGACGAGCTGCGCGAGCAGGTGCGCCAGGCGATCCTCGAGGGCGACGAGAACGAGATGCGCGACCTGGCGCGGCTGGCGATCGCCGCCTTCGGCCGCCAGGGCGAGGGCTCGGGCGTGGTCGGCGTCGACGTGCAGCGGATCCGCCGCACGCTGGGACTCTCGGCCGGCACCCAGGCCCCGGCCGAGGACGGCGCGGCCGAGCAGGTTCCGATCGACCGCGATCAGCTCAACCGCTTCGAGCGCCACCTGCGCCGCGAGCTCGAGCGCGACCTGATCGAGCGCACCTCCACCCTGCCCCCCTCCCGCCCCCTGGCCGAGCTCGACCGGGCGCTGCCGACCAACCCAACCCAGGACCTCGCCGCCGTGCACCGTGCCGTCTCGCAGATGAAGCGGCGCCTGGCGACGCTGGGGCACGAGCAGCGGGGGCGCCGCCAGGGACGGAGCATCGACGTGCGGCGGACGATGCGGGCATCACTGGAGACCGGTGGCGTGCCGATGCACCTGCGCTACCGCCCGAAGCGCCCGCGCCGGCCCGAGATCTACGTCCTCTGCGACGTCTCGACCTCGGTCACCTCGGCCAGCGTCTTCTTCCTCTCCGTCCTGCACGCCCTCCACGACTCCTTCCGCAAGCTGCGCAGCTTCGTCTTCATCGAGCGCATCTCCGAGGTGACCGACGTCTTCGAGCACGAGCGCGACTTCCGCGTCATCGCCCAGAAAATCTCCAGCGAGGGCGGCGTCGCCGACGTCTCCGGCTACACCGACTACGGCCGCGTCTGGCTCGAGTTCCTCGGCAAGATCTCCGACGAACTCGACCCCCGCTCGACCGTGATCGTGCTCGGCGACGCCCGCACCAACGGCCGCGAGCCCCACGCCGACGTCTTCGCCCAAGTCTCCGAACGGGCCGGCCGGCTCTTCTGGCTCAACCCCGAGCCAAAGCTCTACTGGAACTACGGCGACTCGGTGATGGCCGCCTACGAGCGCTACTGCGACGGCGCCTTCGAGTGCTGGACCACCCGCCACCTGGAGAACTTCGTCAACGTCGTCGCCGGCGGCGTACCCGCCTCGGACTAAGCGGTCTTTCGATTGGCCTGCGCCCGGCGCCGATCGCGACCGTCGAGGGCGTGGAGCACGATGAAACCGGCCGCGGCCGCTATGACGGTGACAACTTGAATTGCGGTCCCGCCAACATGCTGCACCGCAAAGCCTCCGCCGAAGAGAATCGCCGCTGTGACGGCAATTGAGATGTAAATGTTCCGCATCCCCATTGCGCCCATCCTATCTCGTCAGTAGATCCAAGAGCAGACAAAGTATTCCGAAGACTCCGCCCATGTATCCATCCCTGAGGGCAGTGCCCTCGACCTCCCTGCGCGAACGCCTACTCAACATCGCACCGGTAGCGGCGTAGAACCCACCGACGACGACCCCGGCGCCAATCGATGTCGCGACAGCCTCAAAGACAGACGTCGCAAAGCCGATATTCGCGATCAGATCCAGGCTCACGCGCTGATGGTGGCGACGTTTGACGCGCGTGTGGCGCGCAGGTTGCATCGAAAGGTAGACGGAGAAATGCCGCCAAGCAGCTGACCGACGAGCGGGAGACATTGCAGCGGGAGGATTGGCCGATCGTGGCTCGTACTCATCCGTACAACCGCAAAAGGGGAGAGAAATGCCGCCGTCCTATCCAGTTTCCTTTTCAGTCGACTATCCGGAGCGCAAGCTCAACCGGTTGTCGAGCTTCTTCCGAATCTTCGCCGTGATCCCGATCGCGATCGTTGCTGCCCTGCTGCCCGGCGCCGAACTCGCCGGCAACGCGGAGGCAGGCGGGGCCGGCTTCAGCGGCGCTGTGGCGGGAGCCAGCCTCGTCGTCCTGCCGCTCGTCCTGATGCTGCTCTTCAGGAAGAAGTACCCGCGCTGGTGGTACGACTGGAACCTCGAACTGATGCGCTTCGGCAACCGGATCGGCGTCTACGTGGCGCTGATGGACGACGAATACCCATCGACCGACGAGCAGCAGGCGGTCCACCTCGACTTCGCCTACCCGGACGCCGAGCGGCTGGAGCGCGGCCTGCCGCTGGTCAAGTGGCTGCTGGCGATCCCGCACTACATCGTGCTCTTCTTCCTCTACATCGGCGTCTTCTTCGCCGTGATCGGCGCCTGGTTCGCGATCCTCTTCACCGGCCGCTACCCGCGCGGCATCTTCAAATTCGTCGAGGGCACTATTCGCTGGCACAACCGCGTCGTCGGCTACGCCCTGGTGATGGTGACCGACGCCTACCCGCCGTTCCGACTCTCGGCCTGAGTTTGGTCGTACCTGGGCTGTCCGACTAGCGGGCGGCCCAGGCGTCGGGGGAGGCGGCCAGCGCCTTCACCTCGTCTGGGCAGCTCGCCGCTGACGAGGTCAGCGAGGGTGACGTGCTCGAGCACGGTGCGGAGGCTGGCGCGGACGGCGATCCAGACTTCCTGCAGGTGCTCGGCGTTGCCTCGGTACTCGATCGACTCCGGCGGAGCCGATTGAACGTTGGCGATCGGTCCCTCGACGGCGCGGACCAGGTCAGCGACCGTCACCTCGTCGGCGGGCCGGGCCAGCCAGTAGCCGCCCTTGGCGCCGCGGCGGGCGCGGACGATCCCCGCGTGCTTGAGCTCCAAGAGGATGTGCTCGAGGAACTGCAGCGGGATGTCCTGGGACTCGGCGAGCTTCTCGCCCTTGATCGGGCCCTCGTCGGCCGCAGCGAGCTCCGCTGCGGCGCGAACGGCGTAGTCGGCCTTCGCTGAGACGCGCATAGGTCAGCTAGTTAATCAACTAGCTAGTTGATTCAAGGGCGAGGGCTGCCGCTTCGCGCTGGCGGCGCCGGTGCAGCCAGCGCGGAGCAGCCAGTATTGCGCCCAATCCCAGGGCTGCAACGGCTGCTGCAATCGGCCAGACGTTCGGATCGCCCTTCTGGATCGTGACGATGCCCGAGCCCATCAGGACGAGGCCGAGGGCGACGCGGATGAAGCCCTGCGGCGCGCGGTCGGAGAGGGAGGCACCGATCACCACTCCCGGGATCGAGCCGATCAGGATGTTGGCGGCGAGGGTGAAGTCGACGTTGCCGCCGACCCAGTGGGCGATGCCCGCCGCCCAGAGCAGGATCGCGGCGTGGAAGACGTCGGTGCCGACCACCTTCTTCGGCGCCAGCCGGTAGACGGCGATCAGCAGGATCGCGATCACCGTTCCCGAGCCGGCCGAGGTGATCCCGATCACGAAGCCGGTGGTGGCGCCGATCAGGACCGCGGCGACCTTGTGCCGCCGCTCGACCTCGAAGCGATCGCGCTCCTCGACCAGGTTGCGCAGGATCAGCGCCCGGGTCAGGGTGATGATCCCGACCATCAGCAGGGTGCCACCGAGGACGGCGTAGACGAGCGAGTCGAGCCGGTCTTCGCCGATGTGCTTCTCCAATACCGAGACGAGCGCAACGCCCAGCACCGCCGCCGGCACGCTGCCGAAGGAGAGCCACTTGACCAGCTCCATGTTCACCGTCTTCATGCGGAAGTGGCGCCAGCCGCCGACGGTCTTGGTCACCGCCGAGTAGAAGATGTCGGTGCCGATCGCGGTCGTCGGCTGGATGCCGAAGATCAAGATCAGCAGGGGGGTCATCAGGGATCCACCGCCCATGCCGGTCATGCCGACGAGTACGCCGATTCCTAGTCCGAAGACGATTATTGCCGGGTCCATATGAGTGCCGTGCGGGGTGGTTATCGACTTTCCCGACCTTTTTGGTCAGGAGCACGGAGTGCGCCAGGATACCAATGATGCCCGCTACAAAAGCCAGAAATTTCGCCGCCGAAACAGCCTCGCCCGTCGGCGCGGGGGCGGTCGGTGCCTCGATTGCGATCCGCGGCCTTGGTCATTCCTACGGCGACCTGGAGACGATCGAGCAGCTCGACTTGGCGGTCCCCGCGCGTGGTGTGCTGGGTCTGGTCGGCCCATCGGGCTGCGGCAAGTCGACCCTGCTCGAGCTGATCGCCGGGCTGCAGGAGCCGGGCCGGGGCGAAGTCGAAGTGGGCGGCGCCGGCGATCCGCAGGGCCGGCTCAAGCGCTGCGCCTTCATGCCCCAGCGCGATCTTCTTCTGCCCTGGCTCTCGGCAATCGACAACGCGGCGCTGGCGCTGCGCAACCGCGGCGTCCGCCGCGGCGAGGCGCGGCGCCAGGCCGGCCGGCTCTTCGAGCGCTTCGGACTGGCGGGCTTCGAGCGGACGGCACCGGCGGAGCTCTCCGGCGGGATGCGGCAGCGCGTCGCCTTCCTGCGCACGCTGGTCGCCGAGAAGCCGGTACTGGCCCTCGACGAGCCCTTTGCCTCGCTCGACGCGATCACCCGGGCCGAGATGCAGGAGTGGCTGGCCGGCGCACTTGCGGCCACGCCGCGGACCGTCGTCCTCGTCACCCACGACGTCGAGGAGGCCCTCTACCTCTGCGACAGCGTCACCGTCCTCTCGGCCCGGCCGGCCCGCGTCGTCGAGCGGCTAGCTGCCCCGGCCCCCCGCTCCCCTGACCGCGACACCGCCGTCACCGACCCCGCTTTCGTCAGCGTCCGCGAGCGCGCCATGCACGCTCTCCGAGGAACCGCAGCGTGAAGGGGTCGTCCGTGAGGCGCTGGCTCCTCCCCACACTGCTGCTTGTCGGGCTGATCGCGGCTTGGCAGGTCGCCGCCAGCACGGGAGCACTCGCGAGCCTGCTCAACCTCGAAAGCTTCCTGGTCCCCTCGCCCGCGGAAATCGCTGACGCACTCTGGCAGAGCCGCGGTCTGCTGGCTGAAAACGCTTGGGTGACGCTGAAGGAGATGGTGCTTGGGCTCGGGATCGCGCTTCTGGTCGGCATTGCGTTCGGCCTTGCCATGCACCTCTCAGGCGTTGTCAAAGACACCTTCAACCCACTGATTGTGGCTCCCAAACCATCCCGATCGTCGCAATCGCCCCGATCCTGCTTGTCTGGTTCGGCTTCGGGATCTGGCCCAAGGTCGCCGTGATCACCCTCGTCTGCTTCTTTCCGATCGCTGTCAGCGTGCTCGCCGGCCTTGGCTCGGTCGATCCGGAGGCGACCAAGATGATGCGCACGCTCGACGCTTCGCGGGGGCAGATCCTGCGACGGGTCGAAGTCCCAACAGCACTCCCTTACTTCTTTACCGGCACCAAGCTCGCGGTTGCTCTGGCGCCGATTGGCGCCGTGTTCGGCGAGTGGGTCGGGGCGGACTCAGGACTGGGCCACCTCATCCTCCAGGACAACGCCCAGCTCGAAACGGCAAGAGTCTTCGCGGCCGTTGTCATCCTCTCCGTCATGGCCCTCAGCCTCTTCGGCCTCACCGCCCTCGCAGAGCGCCGCGTCGTCACTTGGCGATAGAAACCAGGGGATGAAGCGCTCCCTCATCCCGGCGGTCGCGCTCGCCGTGGCCCTGCTCGCGCTGGCACTGGGCCTCGCCGCCTGCGGGGAGAAGAGCGAGGACGTGAGTGGCAGGACCGAATCGCTCAGCCTCACCCTCGACTTCTACCCAAATCCCGACCACGCCGGGATCTACATGGCGCAGAAGCTCGGCTACTTCGAAGACGCGGGGCTCGACGTCAGCATTCACACCCCCTCGGACCCGGCGGCGCCGATCAAGCTGCTCGCCGCGGGCGAGACGGACCTGGCGATCTCTTATGAGCCTGAGGTCCTGCTGGCGAAGGAACAGGGTCTCGACGTGCTCGCCGTCGGCGCCCTCGTCAACCGGCCGCTGACCTCGATGATCTGGCTGAAGAAATCGGGGATCAAGGGAATCGGCGGCCTGCGCGGCAAGACGATCGCCACCGCCGGCATCCCCTACCAGGACGCTTACCTGAAGACGATCCTCGACCGGGCCAAGCTCTCCCCCGCCGACGTCAAGGCGGTCAACGTCGGCTTCGGCCTGCTGCCGGCGATCCTCGGCGGCAAGGCGCAGGCGATGCTGGGCGGCTTCAGCAACGTCGAGGGAGTCGACCTACGGCTGCGGGGCGCAGATCCCAGTCGTCACCCCGGTCGACAAGCTCGGTGTGCCCAGCTACGACGAGCTGGTCCTGGTCGCCCAGCGCAAGCGGCTCGAAGAAGACCCGCAGGAGATCCGCCTCTTCCTCGCGGCGCTTGCGCGCGGCACCGCGGCGGCGGCGAAGAATCCCGACGCGACGACCAAAGCCCTGCTGGAAGCGAACCCCGACCTCGATCCGAAGCTGACCAAGGCGGAGGTGGCGGCGACCCTGCCGCTGCTCAACCCAGCGCCGAACGGCCACCCCTACGGCTTCATGGACCCAGCCGGCTGGACCAAGTTCACCGGCTGGATGCGCGACAACGGACTGATCTCCTCGCTGCCGCCGACCGGCAGCGTGCTCAGCAACGACTACCTGCCGGGCGACGAAATCCCCGAATAAAGGGGAGCGCCTTCGCTCAGCATGGCGGAGATCTTGTCCGCCGGCAGCGCCCGCGAGAAGAGGTGTCCCTGGGCGTAATCGCAGCCGAGGCGGCTCAGCTCCGATAGCTGCGGCTCGTTCTCGACCCCCTCGGCGATCACGTCGAGTGAGAGGGCGCGGGCCATGCCGATGATCGCCTCGACGATCGCGGTGCGCTCCTGTTCGACCCCGAGCGCGTCGACGAAGGAGCGGTCGATCTTCAGCCCGTCGAAGGGGAAGCGGTTGAGGTAGGCGAGCGAGGAGTAGCCGGTGCCGAAGTCGTCGAGGACGAGGCCGACGCCGAGCTCGCTGAGAGCTTCCAGGGTGCCGGTCGCCGTCGCCGACTCCTCGACCAGGACGCTCTCGGTGATCTCCAGCCGCAGGTGGACCGGGTCGAGGCCGGTGCTGGTGAGGATCTCGCTGATCGAGCCGACCAGGTCGCGGTGGGTGACCTGCCGCGCCGAGAGGTTGACCGAGACGTCGAAGGGCCGCTGGTCGGGCCGCAGCTCATGCCATTCGAGCACCTGGCGACAGGCGCTTTCCTGCACCCAGCGCCCGATCGGCTCGATCAGGCCGCTGTCCTCCGCAACCGGTACGAAGTCACCCGGGTCGAGCAGGCCGCGCTCGGGGTGGCGCCAGCGCACCAGCGCCTCGAGACCGGTGATCTCGCCACTGCGCAGCGCGATCAACGGTTGGTAGTGGAGCTCCAGCTCGTTGCGCTCGAGAGCCCTGCGAAGCTCCCGCTCGACCTCGAGCCGGCGCAGCGCCGTGGCCCGCATCTCGGCGTCGAAGAGCTCGCAGCGGGCCCGGCCGCGCTCCTTGGCCCTGTACATCGCCGCGTCGGCATCGCGGATCAGCAGGTCGGCGTCGATCGGCTTGCGGGTCGAGGGCCGCGCCACGGCGATACCGACGCTGGCGCTGACGAAGTGCTCGACCCCACCCATCGAGTAGGGCTCGGCGAAGGAAACGGCGATGCGATCGGCGATCGCCACCGCCTCGTCCTCGTCGGCGAGACGGTCGACGAGAATGCCGAACTCGTCGCCGCCGAAGCGAGCGACGATGTCACCCGGGCGCAGGTGCGCGCGCAGCCGTGGTGCCACCGCGCCGAGCAGCTCATCGCCGGCGTGGTGACCCATGCTGTCGTTGATCAGCTTGAAGTTGTCGAGGTCGAGGAAGAGGATCCCGACCGGCGAGCCGGAGACGGTGCTGCGCTTGAGCGCGTCGCCCAGCGAATCGATGAAGCTGAGCCGGTTGGGCAGGCCGGTGAGGGGATCGTGCAGGACGCGATGGCGCAGCGCCTCGTCGGTCGCGTGGCGCTCGATCGCGTCGGCGAGCACGTTGGCCAGTGCCTGCACGAAGTGAACGTCCTGCGGGGTAAAGCGGTTGGGATCGGTCGAGTGGATGTCGAGCACGCCGAAGGGCTCTTGCTTGCCGTCGATCAAGACGGCGAGGCTGCTGCGAACCCCCATCACCCGCAGCGCCGGCGGCATCGAGAAGCGCCGCTCGGTCGACCAGTCGTCGACGATCACGTGCAGGCCCGAATCGAGCGCGGCGCCGGCGTGGGAATCGCGCGCGGCGGAGGCGCGCTCGGAGCCGACGACGCGATCCTCGAGCCCGGCGCGCAGCCCGAGGCGACGGCCGTCGCGGCCGATCTCCCAGATGCAGGCCGCCTCGACCCCCTCGATCTCGTTCATCAGCGAAACCGCCTCGCTCATCAGCAGGTCGGGATCGCCGTCCTTCAGGGCCCAGCCGCCGAGGCGAGCGACGGTGGCCTGCTGGGCGGCGGCGCGCTGCAGCTCCTGCTCGGCGTTCTTGCGCTCGGTGATGTCGTAGAGGACCCCGTGCCAGACGGGAGTACCGACTTCATCGGGCTCGAGCACGGCCTCGTCGAGGATCCAGACGGTGCGGCCGTCGCGGGTGACCATCCGATAGTCGACCGGCGGCGGGTTACGGTTGCCGATCGTCTTGCGCGTCTCCTGCGAGAGCGCCCGCTCGCGATCGTCCGGGTGCAGCAGCTTGGCCCACAGCTCCGGGTCGGCGATCCACTCCTCGGGGGTGTAGCCGAGGATCTTCTCGACCTGGGGGCTGACGTAGCGCCAGCGTCCGTTCTCACCGAGCTCGGAGGCATAGACGATCGCCGGCAGGCGCTCGACCAGGCGGCGATAGTCCTCGCCACCCGCCGAGATCTGGTCGAGGAACTCGTTGACTCGTTTCTCGGGCCAGCTGTCGTCCCTCTTCGGCCGCTCCATGCACGCCTTATCGACGCCTGGGCCGCCCGCTTGAATTCGGCCGCTTTCGAACCTCTAGAACCCGGTAGTCCAGGCGGCTGCAAGACCGCGGAAGGGCGCGTACGGCGCATAGAAATCCTCGACCTCCTCGACCGTTGCGCGACGGCCGAGGCGGGCCAGCCGTCCGACCAGCTTCAGGTACATCAGGTCGCCCGCGGGAAGCGAGTCGGGATCACCGCGGCCGAAGAGGCCAAGGCACTGAACCGTCCAGGGGCCGATCTCGCGCACCGAGAGCAAGCGGCGGTCTGCGGCGGGCTCGGCCGGATCGCAGCGACCGCCGGCGATATCGGCGGCGATCGCGCGCAGGGCGATCGCGCGGCGCAGGGCCAGGCCCATCGACTCCAGTTCGACCGGCGCCCGGCCGGCGATCAGATCGGGGGTGGGAACGTCGCGGAGGCCGTCACGGCCCTCGCCGAGCCGCCGGCCCCAGCGCCCGACCATGCGGCGTTGGATGCGGGCGGCGCGGCCACTCTCGATCAGCTGCTTGACCACGGCCCAGGCAAGCGCCTCCCAGGGCCAGGGATGGCGGCGGGGACGCAGGTAGGGCCGGCGGCGCAGCAGCGGCCCGAGCAGCGGGTCGCGGCGAAAGCGCCGGAAGAACTCGCCGAGGTCGTCGTCGACGCCGAGCGCGAAGCGCATCCGCTCCAGCGCCAGCTCCAGCTCCGCCTCACCGGCCTCACGATTGGGAGCGCCGGCGAGCGCCCGCGGTGCCGCAATCGAGGCCGGATCGAGCGGCTCAGCCCGCAGCGCCACCCGTCCCTTTCCCGGCTCCCACGCCCTGGTCAGGACGGGACAGCCGTCGACGTGAAGCAACCGCGTGGCGACACCGCCCTCGACCCGCATCACCCCGTCCTCGCTGCCGTAGCGCGGCAGGCGGTAGGGCGACGGCGGGACGACCTCTACCTCGAGGCTCACCGCCCGAGCAGGTGGACGTCGACAAGAAAGGAGCGGCTGGCGACCACGTTGGGCCGCTCGCGGCGCGAGAGCCGGCGAGGTGTTCGCTTGCGCCCGGCAACGGCTCCAACCGCCCGCACCGCCGCCACAGTGGCAGCTCCGGCGAGCACGCCTCCAGCGGCTGCCATCACCGCGGTTCGTGCCTCATTGCGCACCGCAAGAGGACCGGGACTCTCACGAGGAATGACGCGAACCGCAACCGGCTCTAGCTCCATATTGCTCACCCAGCCGACTGTAGCGATGCTTTCGGCGGACCCATGAGGAACAAGCCGCACCTTGCGTAGATCGGCCACCGCCGGGACTCGACGCTTCATGGCACTACCTGTGCCATTACGGTTAGCCACCGAAGGCACCTCCGTCGCCGATCCACGGCATGGACCAAGCCGCCTTGCGCGCCGCATACTCGGACTCAGGGAATGCGGTGATGAATGTTCGAGATGGCGGGAAGCGGCGTTTGCGAATTACGTCGACGGTTCGGCCGGTCTCCGCGACTTCTCTGGCCCATGCAATGGCCTCGTTTGGGTGAGCTCTACGTCTGGCACGGCGGCCTGCTTTGGCACGAGCCAAAGCGCGATCCACGAAACTTCCCTCCGCGGTGACCTGAGCCCGCCCAGCATCACAGCCCGCCCAGCGTCAAACCTGGTGAAGGCAGACCCGACGAGCGGCACGCCCGGCTGTCCGGGAAAAGAAACCGCAAGTGAGCCGGACCAAGTAGGAACCGATCCCTTTGCGCCGCGCCGGAACGTCGCGGTCCCGGAAAACGGCGCCGGCGGCACCACGGTCGCCGTGCGCAAGGCGCGATCGAACCGGAAGCGGGAGGGCCTGGACCTCTTGGCCACGATGCGAAGGGATCGATACGTTCCCGACCTTGGCAGTTTCCGCAGCGGAGAATTCAACCTGGCCACGGCGCTGCAGAACGGCCTCGAACCCCAGCTTGCGGCCCATCGTGCTCGCGTTAAGCAGCGTTGGGATCCGCCGCCGGCTACCGGGTCCCTCCGCCGGGCCGGCGATGAAACACCCGAAGAAGGAAGGAGTACCCACGAAACCAACCGCTTCTTGCGTATCGACGCTGGTGTAGCCGTTCTCACCTGTGAACCTGATCGTTCCGACGAAGGCTCCTTCGCGCCTGACGATTTTCTTTGGGCCGCTGCAGTGAGGAGGCAGCTTGACGATTTGCGTTTGGACCTTTCCCGACGGGACAAAGCGAACGGCGATTTCGCCGAAGCTCCCGAAGCTGGCCTGAATGATTCGCCAGAGGTCGATGCCGGGGCGACGTATTCGGAGCGCTCCTGATTTCCCAGCCGCGGCGGCCGAGGACTGACGCTGAAACTGGCGGTACCGTCGGCGGCGTGAACCGAGACCAGCGAACCGTCACTTCCTTTGAGCGTGATGTCGGCCGACGTTTCGCTCGTTGATTCTTCTGCATTCGCCATCGCAGGAGAAACCAGGAAGAACACCAGCCCGCAGGCCAACAGGCACGCCCCGGTCGCAACGGTTCGCCGGGATGCAAGACGTCCCGATGTCAGCACTCGATCCGGCCCGCCTCACGTCCTTGTCCCGGCCTCCATGCCGGTCCGCGGAGAGCACCATTTCTCAATGAGAGGATCTTCTGCTTGCAACTCCCATCGGCGTTGACCTCCATGATCGAGTTGCCAAACGGCAGGAGATCGTTGAAGAGCGCTTCGATTGGGTCCTTGCTGATGTGGTACGAGTTGAAGGCGATCCTCTGTCCCGATGGGTCCCAGCTCGGGTGCGTCTCGGCCAAACGGCGGGTGGGCGCTACCGCCTCGTTCGAAGCGCCATCTGCGCTCATGACGTAAAGATCCTTGCTGACTACTACTGGCAGCTTTTCGCGCCGAGCCGTCCTCTGGCGCACGAGTGCGATCTGCGAACCGTCTGGCGAAAAGACCGCTTCGGACGCTTGCCGGGCCAAGACCCGGACATCCGGACGCCCGTCAAGCCCGAATAGCAACACCCTCGAGCTATTTGACCTCAGGTCCTTGCGAGTTACGGCCAAAACCGAGCCGTCGGGCGAGAACGACGACGGCAGGTATTCAACGGCTCTGTGCCGAGGGGTCAACTGAACCGCCTTCCGCCCGTCCGCGTCGGCAACCAAAGTCGTCGCGGCCCCGATCCGGAAATTGTCGCGGACAAAGGCCAGCTTGCTCCCATCGGGGGAGAGGATGGGATTCCTGCCTCCTTCCGTACCAACGAGGAAACGCGTGCCGGTGCCATCCGGACGAAGCTCGTATATGCCTTTCCGGGGCCCCTTAAGTCCAGCGAACGCAAGCCACGCGCCGTCTGCCGACCAACTGACCGTCGAGAACGGATTCGGCGCGATGCCGCGCCGTGACCCACGCGCGATGACAACCCGACCCGAACCGTCGGCCGCCATCCCTCCAAGGCTGAAGCCCGATGGCGTTAGCGTATTCATCGCTGGGAAGGCCAACCACGGTCCTTCTGGCGGCGCAGACGATGCGCCCGCGCATGCCGGACCGATAAACGCCGAAACAACGAGCGCTGCACAAGCGCTCCAAAACGCGAACGCCCCATCAAACCTGAACTTCTTCACAAAACCCCCTCTCCCCGCTGGATCCGCCGTCGGCGATCCGCGCCGTCATGATCGATTCTCGTGAGAGATCGGAAACCTATTTCGGTATGCCGCGAGTGTTCTATCGCATCGCCGAGGCGTTTGGCGGACACCTTCCTGGATCGCTGGTCGACACGATATGGCGGCCCATTTTCGAAGCAGTTGTGCGATTTGTTTGTGGTACTTTCAGACGATATCGGTCATACTAGGAATGTGGCTAGATACGAAGTTGGATTTGATGGACGCTGGCAGCGATCATTCGATGATCGCGGTCAAGCAATTGCCTGGGCCCAGGAAGTCGCAGAGTGTGGCCGAGTCGTAGATGTCATCCTCAAGCGCCGTTTCCTACCGCGCAAATTCGTAACTGCATTTCCTGAGTCTGAGCGAGCTGCGCGCGAAGCCGCTTGGACCGTACCTATGTTTGAAGGCGGACTCTAAGCAAAGCGCCGGTCATCAGGACCTCGGGATGACATTCAGGGCGAGTATCCTAGCGTTGGTGGCGGGGAGCACAGTCTTCGTAGCTGGCTATAAAGGAACTGCGGCACAGGCTGGCGCTGAAAGCCGGGCCGGTGAGGGGTACCATGCCCACTCCGGATAGGTGGACGCTGAGATCTCCGGTCCAACTGGAAGAAGATCCTGGACCGGAAGAGTAGAGGGCACGGCCAATAAAGGGAGCCGGAGGATCCACTTCGACAGTTTCAGGAACGTCGCCGCGCTTGCTCATAATGAACGAGTTGTGGTCGGTAAGGACACTTCTCTTCCTGGTAATCCGGACTCCTTCGCGTCCTTCGTATATCTCTACGCCGAGGCTTCCTGCTGAGCGCGCCGGCTTGCGCTTCAAGGCAAGGTCAAGGGCTTCGAGGAGAACCGTACGGCCTCCGGTCTCCCCATCGACGGCAAGGAAGCCGACTTCGGTTTCGCGGCTCAGCTTGCTGTTGCCGCCTGCCCCGACTTGCTGGCGCTTGCAGACCTGCTTGAAGCGGTGCGTGAAGTAAAGCCGGCCATGCGTGTGGGAGATGGTGGGAGTGTCCCCCGATTGAGAAAATTCCAACACGCCGCGGTAGGTCCCTTCCTGGTAGCGAGAACCACGTCCCTTGCAGTGTCCGTTGTGGGATGGCTCAGAAAAGTTCCGGGTGAAATGCAGCTTGACATCGACTCGGCCCAATGAGCCGAAAGTGGCTACGAGGCGCCGACTGCTCACATAGCCCTCTGTTGAGTATTCGGTTGTTGAAAAAGGACCATTGACTACAAATTTGACGCGTTGCTGCTCATTTGCTGAGACTGAGATTACATATTTAGCACTGTGTCGCACGGGAAGGACTAGCTTGAGGCCGCCGGCATGAACTTCGTACCCGGATCTAGCAGCCGCGGTAACAGGTAGAGCGAACAAGACAATGGCGGTGACAACAAGGATGTATCGTCGATAACGATTTGGCTGCAGGTAGCCATCGCCAGGCAGGGAGTGTGGAACGCTGGTGCTTGAGGCGCTCATCAACGATGGCATATTGGTCGGCGAACTCTTTCGGCTTTCGTCACGCTGAAGTTGGATGAGGGTTAAAGAAACGCAATGCCACACTTCACGGCCATGTAGAGACCCAACGCCGCTGCGCCGTCCTCCCCAGCAATAAGAAGATAGCGATTGGACACGAATCCCTCCGCAGCGCCTTTCACGCAGGTACCGATTTGCTGCTGATGAGCGCCTGTCCAGCTGGCAGCCCCTTCGAACATTGCCATTGCACGTTCTGCTATTTGGGT
The DNA here is from genome assembly GCA_963840565.1 of uncultured Solirubrobacterales bacterium. Taxonomy (GTDB): domain Bacteria; phylum Actinomycetota; class Thermoleophilia; order Solirubrobacterales; family 70-9; genus VRUE01. The sequence continues at coordinate 149,276 of CAWIZH010000004.1, read as the reverse complement.
CGCCGTCGTGAAGCCTGTGGATTCTGCGGCCGATTGCCTGAGGTATCTAAACGCGGTGGCGGCTGCCTGGCCAGCTGAGCTATTCAACTGACCTGAGATATCCTTCGCAAGCTTGGCAGCGAACCCGCCCGTGGTTTGAAGCAATCCTGACGCACGAGCGCCGCTTCCGTGGCTTGCGAGGCGCCCCAAACCGTGGCTCCTCGCTTGCCGGCGGGCGTGGTGTTTAAGCCTTGCAGAGTTCCTTTTCGCACAGCTCACGCTTTTTCGCGAGCATTCGCCGCTCAGATCGAAATTATTGACTGGATCCTGGTCAGCGTAGTCATAGGCATTGGCCGAACCCCCTAGGACTGGATCCGGAGTGATGAACCGGCCCAAAGCGGGCACATAACTCCGTACCCCCATCTGGATCACGCCTGAGGGCAGTTCTGCGCGACGCTGCTTGCCGCCAAGCCAGCCGAAGCGCCCGGCACTGCCTGATTTCGGATTGCCGAACTCGTCGAAGTCGAATTTGGCCGTCGGTTCTTTGGCCGTGGTGCTGAGGCTTGTCGTGGCGACGACATCCCCGTGCATGTTCGCGAGCTGAAGGCTGGTTTCGCCGGTGCTCGATTGGATCGCTGCTAGCCCTCCACCGATGCCGCCGATGTTGCGGGTCCAGGTCGAACCGCGGTCCGTCCATAGGGTCGAGTCCGAGGCCATCGCGTAGTGGAAGACTTCGGTGCCTTCTTTACCCCCGGTCTGGACGACCTGGCGCACTCGGCCAGTGGAGTCGAGCTGGTAGCTGTTGGTGATGCCGCCCTGGGACTGACTGGCAAGCATTTCGTTGCTGTAGAAGCTGGTTTTGAGCGTGCTGCCGCCCGCGTAGGCGCCCGGCAGGCTTGTGATCCGGCCGAAGCTGTCGTAGACGATGCCTTCGCCGGTCAGGCGGTCCGCGGCGTCGTAGCTGTAGCTCTGTTTGGTGCCGCCCGATTCCACGCAGGCGCCGCCGGCCCCGGGGGCGCGCGTGGTCAAGCTGGTCCGGTTGGAATCGGCGTCGAAGGCATAGGCGCGCGTCGTGCAGCCTCCGCCGGTGGGCGTGTCGTGGACCAGGGTCAGCCTGCCCGCTTTGTCGTAGGAATATTCCTGGCTTGAGCTCAGGCTTTTCTGCGAGAGGATCTGGCCGTAGATCGAGCGTTCCTGGCTTTCTTCCAGCCAGGTGCATTTTTCGGTGCAGCTGGTGACCTTGGTGTAGGTGAGTTTGGTCGGCTGGCCCGCTTCGTCGTAGGTCATTTTGGCGAGGAGACCGTCGGGCAGGCCCTGTTCGGTCATCGCGCCGTCGGCGTTGTATCCGGCGGTGAAGAGCCCGGCAGCGGAGTCTTCCATCGCGACCAGGAGGCCGGAGATCGTGTCGTAGCCGTAAGTCTGGGTTCCCTTGCCGTCGCTGACTTTCGTCGGGCGGCCGAGCAGGTCGTAGGTCACTTCTGAGGTATTGCCGTCGGCGTCGGTGTATTTGACCGGGCGGCCGAGTTTGTCGTATTCGGTCACGATCGCCTGAGTGTCGAATTCGGCCTGGGGGACCCACTTCTGGATCTGGTTGTGGCCGGGGTCGGTGACCCAGACGTTGCCTTTGGCGTTGACGGCGATGCCGACCGGGTCGCTGAAGGCGAACTGGCCGGGGCCTGGTTCGGCCGCCCCGAAGCGGGCGATGAAGCTCCCCCCTTCGCTTAGCTTCTGGACCCTCGAGTTGCCCTGGTCGGCGACCAAGACGTTGCCCGAGGAGTCGGCCTCGATCGCGTCTGGGTGTTTGAATTCCCCATTGGCGCTCCCTTCTTTGCCGTAGGTGCCGATGAGGGAGAAGGTCGAGCTCCAGTGCTGGATGCGGTTGTTGCCGGAGTCCGCCACCCAGACAGAGGCATCAGGGGCAACGGCGATCGCGCCCGGTTCTTTGAGCTGGCCGGTGCCGCTGCCGGGCCCGGCGAATTTGGCAAGAAGTTCGCCCGTCGGGCTGAACTTCTCGACCCGGCCGTTGCCCTTCTCGACGACGTAGATGTTGCCGCCCGACGATGAACCGATGCCCACCGGTTCTTTCATCTGGCCTTCTGAGCTCCCCGCTGTGCCTGCCTGGCAGACGTTTTTGGAGGCCGCGGTACATAGGTTCTTTTCGGCCTGGGTACCGCCACTTTCGACCTTGGTTTTGTTCACGTTGGTGCCGAAGGTGGCGAGGAATTCGCCTTTTTCGTTGAACTCCTCGACCCGCGTGTTGCCAGTATCGGCGACCCAGACGTTGCCGCTGGGATCGATCGCGATCCCCGAGGGCGAACTCAGTTTGCCGCCGGTCGAGCCGGAGGAGCCGAACGCTTTGGCCGATCCGCCGCCTTCGGTGAACTGCTCGATCCGGTTGTTGGCCTTGTCGGCCACCCAGAGGTTGCCTTTGGCGTCGATCGCTACGTCGGCGGGGTGGTTGAACTGCCCGGTGGCGCTGCCTTCTTCGCCGAAGGCCGAGGCGTAGCCGAAGCCCGCGGCGCATTCGCTTTCGCAGGTGAGCTTCTGTTCTACGGGCATCCCCGTGTCTTTGTTGTAGACGGTCTGGCTCGGGGGTAGCTGGGTTCCTCCGCCTATCTGCTTGCTCGCGACTACGCGCCCGGCGGTGTCGTACGTAGTGATCGTTTTGCGGGTTTTCCCTGCTTCTTCTTTGCCTCCGGGACTTTCGATGACTTCTTCGGGCTCATCCAAGCTGTTGTATTTGGCGTAGCGGGTGACGAGGAGTTCCGGCAATCCCGCCGTTCCCGGCTGGCTCGCCGGCATGGTCTTACAGGGAAGGCCCGCGTAGGAGCTCTTTTCGCAGGGACCGCCGCTTCCGACGGGCGCTGCCGTGTAGTAGATGGTCTTGGTCGTGTGCGCATCGCCGCCTTCGGGTTTGGCGGGCAAGCTGCGTTCTGTGGGCAGGCCCGTCGTTGGGTCGTAGGCAATCCGGGTCTTCAGTTTGAGCCCGCCTTCTGCCGCGTCGGCGATCGTTTCCGTGGGCTTGCGCAGCGTCCAGTCGTAGTGGGTTTCGGTGATGCGCGATTCAAGATCTTCCCCCCCGGGGGTCCTGGCGCTGGTCGTTTCGGTGGTCGGCAGATGCGGCATCGGGGTGCCTTCGGGCGGTTTCGGGGCGCCCTGGTCGTACTGGACGAACGTGCGTGCGCGGGCTTCCACCGTCGAACCCGATTCAAGCCGCACTTTGTGAAGCGGTCCCAGCGATTCGAGCATTTCGGTCCCGTCAGCCGAGTAAGTCGACTGACTGTCCAGCTGGTGCGACCGCGCAGCCGATTCTTTGCCCGCCGCGAGCGCCAGCAGGCGATTTTGAGGCAAGAGCGAGCGAACCACGTTTCCGTGCCGGTCCGTTTCGCTCGTGGAAAGCGACAAGCCGCTCACTCCCGGCACCTGGGGGGATGCCGTATTGACAACGTAGCCATCAGGGTCCATGTACTCGACGGTCGCCTGGTTGTAGTCGCTCGGCGGTTCCCCTGGGACCTCAGTCGGCGGGAAGATCGCCGTTGCGTTGACCGGGTAGTCGGTCTGACCCCATTCGGCGACGCTTGCCGGGCTCAGGTCATAGGGAGCACCGCTAGCACTAATCGGTACTTCATAGACGATCGTGGTCTGAGCGGTTTTCGGACTTTCAAGCAGGCTCGCCCGACTCACGCTCCGAAGCCGCCCCTGCAGATGGGAGCTATGCCAATCGTAGTATTCGAATTTAACGGGTTCCTGGCCGGGTGGAGTGAGCGACTGCATCTTGTACCATTCGTCGTAGCCGTAGGTTTCTTTCAAGCTCGGCGATATGCGCGGGTCCCACTCCGCGATCAGGCGATATTTAGCGTCGTATTCGTACTGAGCCACCACCTGTGCTTGGGATTCTTGGCCCGAGCTGTTGTAGTAGGTGATCGAGGAGAGGCGATTCCAGCCGCCGCATTCGCAGCTGAAGTACTGGAAGGTGAGCGTGCGGCATCCCGCGGTTTTGGTTGCTGCCGAGTCGCTGCAAGTAACCCCAGCAGGTGCGGGAGAGATCATTTTAGTCAGGTGGTACTCACCGGTACCTTCAACGTGCTCGTAGACCATCCGCGCCGATTTGGCCGTTGCCTGCCAAGAGATCGAGGCCGGGCGATAGGAGTTCTGAATACCGACTTCGTTGTAGACGAAGACGGTGTGAGTGCCTTCGGGGCTAGCCAGTTCGAAGGTCGCGCTCGCACCCGATCCTTGCTTGGTGAGCACGTATTCCTTCATGTATTCGGGGGCAATGTAGTTGCCGCCCTGGATTTCGAAGGCCGCTGCGCCCCCTTCGTTGTCGAGTAGTTCGATCCAATCCGCCGCCGGAATCGCTTCTTCGACCAAGCATTCTTCGTGGCTGTAGCCTTCTTCTTCGCATTCCTCGTCATATTGCGCCGCCACTTCGGGTTCATGGCGTTCGCGCAGTTCGGACCACGCTTCGCCTTCGAAGGCCTGTTCGGCCGGCGCCGAGGGCTGCCACATGCCGCCAAGCACCATCGAGGGAACTTTCTGATTCCCGTAATGCGATTCGTAGGTGCGCGCGAATTCCAGGTTTGCTTCGGAGCCCGGCACCGGAATCGAGACATCGGTGCGGCTGATCGTGTATTGGCCTGTCAGCAAGTCGAGGCTGGCCGGGCCGACTTGTTCAGTGGCGTCCGTGGGAGCCCCTACGCCCCCGAACGTGTAGACGTATTCGGTCGCCACCGGTTCGCTTGCTCCGGACGCATGGACGCCGCCGTCGAAGACCGCCCGGAACTTGATGTCTTCTTCCGGGTAACCGGCGTTTTTGAACGCAGAGCAGCCATATACCTTCAAGAAGACGGGGTCGCTGTGGCCCGGATTTTGCGTAACCGGCAACGGCCAAGACACCTGTTTTCCTTTTCCGTCGACCACGCATTCTGCCGGGACGGGCCTGAATTCGTCCCAGTAGTACAGCTTCATCTGGAAGGTGAGGGCGGTCACGCCGCCGCCTTCGGGCGATTTGCCCCATTCGGCCTGCAGCGTGTAGTAGCTGGCGGTTTTCTCGCCTTCGGTTGGGGCTGTCAGCTTGCTTGTCGGCGGCGCGGGCGGGTAGATCGCGGGGTTGAGGACATACTTAGCGGGCGTCGGATCGGCGAGCCCCCCGGAGTTCATGGCCGCGACGACGAAGGTGTGCCAACCCGGGCTCAGGTGTTCGGGAAGCGAGTACGGAGCGGTGCAGGTTTTGCTCGGTTTTTCGCCTTCGTCAAACCCGCATTTGAAAGTAGACCCCGCCTGGTCTGAGCTGAACGTGATCGGAGCGCTTTCCCGGCGGTGTAAGTGGGCATCGCTGAGGTGATCGTCGTCTCGGGCGGATCGAGGGTAGTAAAAAATTTGTCCGAGCCAGGGACTGTGCCTGCCGCATTCGTGGCCACAACCCGGTAGTGGTAGATCGTGCCTTCTTTGAGCCCGCTGATCGCTTTACTGACGACGACAGCCGTGGTTCCCGAGCCGACCGATTCGGGGCTGAGCGGGACTTTCGCCCCGTAGGAGGTCGTTTCGCCGTATTCGAACTGGTAAGTGGTGGCGGTGCCGTTGGGGTTGACGGAGCCTTTCAGCGTCGCTTCGATTTCTTTGACGCCGCTGGCGGCTTCGGTGGTGACGCTGGGCAGTTTCGGCGTCGTGAAGGCTTTGTCTTCCCCGTAGGTCGTGTCGCCTTCGTTGACGGCGACGACACGGAAGTGGTAGGCCGTGCCTTCTTTGAGGCCGGTGATCGCTTTGCTGACCGCGACGGCCGTGGTTCCTGATCCGGCTGACGCCGGGCTCGCCGGCACTTTCGTCCCGTAGGAGGTCGTTTCGCCGTATTCGAACTGGTAAGTGGTGGCGGTGCCGTTGGGGTTGACGGAGCCTTTCAGCGTCGCTTCGGTGGCGGTGAGGCCCGTGGCGGCTTCGGTGGTAGCGGTAGGCGCTTTGACCCCGACTGCCCGGCTTTCGTCTTTTTTGACTTCTTCGGCGTTGAGGTTGCGGTTGTAGAGGCGCAGGTTGTCGATCGTGCCCTTGAAGGAGTCTTCTGCCCAGGGTGCGTCGCCGCCGATCTGAAGAGGGCCTTCGCCGCCTGCGGCAGCGACGGTCGAGGAGGTGCCGGCCAGCACGCCGTTGACGTAGAGGCGCAGGTTTACGCCGTCGTCGGCCAGGGCCAGGTAGGACCAGGCTTTGGTCGGGAGCGCGCCCGTGCCCTCGACCATCGCTTCTTTTTCTTCGTTGTCAAAGACGACCCCGGCGGGCTTTTTGTGGCCCGCTTCGGCGTGCAGCTGGTAGCTGATCAGGCCCGGCGTTTCCTTGGTGATTACCGCGCTCCATTCGTTGGCTTCGTCGGGCTTGACCCAGGCCTCAAGCGTGAAGGCCGGCGAGAAGTCAAGCTCGCGCGAGGCGGGGACCGTGACCAGGTCTTCTTTGCCGTCGAAGTAGATCGCGCCGCTGTACTTTCCTTCGCTGCTCCATTTGGCCCCGTGCAGGGTGCCTTCGTGGGCTTTGCCGGAGCCGTCGTGAGCGGTTTCCCCGGAGCCCTCGTTGAAGGAGTAGGAGGCGACCGGGGCTTCGGAGCTCGGCACCGTGTAGATGACGGAGAGGTAGGGGCGGTTGGCTTCGGTTTTGGCCGCGCCGGAGTCGAAGATGACCTTGCGGTTGGTGCAGCTACTTGGCGCATTCGCGCACTTTGTCGTCGATCAGCTTCATCTCCACCGGCAGTTTCTTGCCCGCGGTGGCTTCTTCTTCGATGCTTTTGGCGGGCAGGGGGAATTCCCACCAGCCGGCCTGGTTGCCGCGTTTGGAGGTGAGGATTTCGCCCAGCAAGGTGGAGTAATCGCCGCCTTCGGTTGTCCACAGATGCGTAGGCCCGTCGTATTGGCTCCAGCTCGCCTGCCAAGTCCAGGGCTTGGTCACCTTGCGCAGTTCGACGCCGGTCGTGTTCAGGGCGGTTTCGGTCGAACGGACCTTGAAGGTCGCCGAGCTGACCTGCGCTGTCGCCGGAATCGCTGCGGTGTCGAAGTTCATCAGCGTGCGCCACCATTCGTCTTCGGCGCTGTTGAGCTGAGGGGTGTAGCCGGCGAGGAAGGTTTCCCGGCCCCAGGAGGCGCAGTCGATCCAGCCGGTCTGGCCTTTGCGCCCGCCGATCACGCAGCCGTAGGGAGGGCCGGTTACGAGGGTGGGGTCGATGCGCACGGGGAAGCTTCTCTGCGGCGCTTGGAGCCATTGGGGGTCGGCGCGGACCGTGAGGCGCCAGTGGCCGTCCTGTTCGGGGCCGAGCTCGTAGCGCACCGCGCGCGATTCCTCGGGCGAAGCGGCGCTGTCGGACATGCTCGGCGCCGGCAGGGTCGCGACGACGTTGCCGGATTCGTCGCGAAAGACGATGGCCCCTCCCTCTTCGAGGCTCGGAGTGAGGCCCTCGGAGGCGCTGAGGTCGAAACTGAAGGCGCCCTGGGTGGCGTCATCGATCTCGATGGTCTCCTTCAGGCCGTCGCTGAGGCCGGTGTAGTTGAAGGAGACGGCGGAGTTCGGGGCTTCATAGCTTGCGATTTGGCCTTCGAGCTCGACCGCTTCGGCTTGGGAGCCGATCAGTTCGCTGGCGACCCATTGATCGCCGACGGTGAGCTGGGCGGGCGCGGAGTCGATCTGCTCGGGCAGGGCGACTTCGAAGTCGTTGGGGCCGTTGTTGAGCGTTGCGCCTTCGGCTTCCAGGTCTTCGCCGATCGGCTTCCAGTCATTTCCGGCGGCTGAATAGTTGACCGGGGTTTGGTAGATCCTCGTTTCGAGCTTGCCGCCGGGGAGCTCGAAGGTTTTGGAGGAGGCCGTGCGCTCGGCGGCTATTTCGCCGCCGGCTTCTTCGGCCGAGGGTTCGCTCGGGGCGGGGGGAGCTTCGGATGCGCTGTCTTGCTGGGCCCAGGCGATACCCGAACACAGGAGGAGCAATGCCGCCGCCATCGCCGCCAACAACCTCATCCCCCGCATGCACTCCCCCTTGCTGTGATTCACCTCAAGCGAACCGGCGCTTGACGGTGACAATCAATGTTTGTCGAGGTACAGCGGGGTTCTTCTATCGCATTAGGTCGGACGTTTGCAGTCAGCTTCTCTGACCACTACTCAGTTATTTTTAGCTCAGTGGAGTTGATTCCACTATTAATTTGGCTCTATAAGCAGTGGCACTGCGTTCTCATCTGCCTGCGAACTGACGACTCAGGTCACTGGATGGCCCAGCGCCTTCTCGTAGAGCCGGTACTTCTTGACCACCTTGCCGCCCATGCCTTCCATGGCTCGGTTCATTGGCCCGTTGGTCTCGAGGATCCAGCCCATCTCGCCACCTTCGATCTTGCCGGGCGCTGCTGCGGTCTCCAGGTGCTTGAGGTAGAGGCCGGCTGCGACGCCGCTGTGGCGGTAGGCGTGCTTGACGCCGAGGGCGAGGACGCGCAGCTGGTCGATTTTGCCCTTGCCGAGCAGGAAGCGCAACCAGCCGAAGGGCAGCAGGCGACCGTTCAGCCTGGTCAGGACTTGGTTGATGTCGGGCAAGGTGAGGGCGGCGCCTACCACCTCGCCGTCCTTTTCGGCCATGAAGGCCCAGTCCTCGTCGATCACCTGCTTCAGGTTCTTCGCCTGGAACTCGACCTCGGCGTCGGTGATCGGCACGAAGCCCCAGTTGTCGCCCCAGGCCTCGTTGTAGACGTCCATGAACCGGCGCACCTCGTTGGCCATCTCACGCTTGCGCATGTTGCGGATGACGATCCCTTCGTCGTGCAGGGCCTTCTCCGCGGCGGCGTGGATCGAGGGGTCGAAGCTCTCCCCCTGCTTGAGGTCGCCGAACTGCAGTTCCCACATCTGCACGTCCATCGCCTTGCCGAAGCCCTCGGCCTCGATCAGCTCGCGGTAGTGCGGCGGGTGCCAGGGCTCGAGGATCATCGGCCGCCGGTCAAAACCATCGATGAGGATGCCGATCTCATCGTTGGTGGTGAAGTCCATCGGGCCGAGCAGGCGGCCGCGACCCTTGCCGCGCGCCCACTCGGTTGCGGCGCCGAGCAGGGCGGCGGCCACCTCGGGGTCGTTCGCGGTCTCGAAGAAGCCGAACATCGCGTCGCTGCCCCCCTGGTACTCGTCCCAGCGCTGGTCGACCTGGACCGTGATCCGGCCGACCGCCTCGCCGTCGCGCTCGGCGAGGAAGTACTCGGCCTCGGCGTGCTCGAAGTAGGGGTTCTTCTCGCGGTCGAGGAACTCCATCCGCTCGAAGATCAGCGGCGCCACCCACTGCGGCTGGTCGCGATGCAGCCGGAAGGGCACCTTGACGAAGCGCTTCAGCTCGCGCTTGCTGCGGACCGGCCTAATTGACACGTTTGCCACGGGAGCCGGAACCTACACTCTGGCCATGAGCGAAACCGCCAAGGCCCCGATCGACGTCTTCGAGAAGGCGCGCAGCCACGACCGCCTCGAGCAGCTGGAAGCGGCCAAGGAGCACGACCTTCTCCCCTACTTCCGCCTGCTCACCTCGCAGGCCGGCCCGGTGGTCGAGATGGAGGGGCGCGAGACGATCATGCTCGGCTCCAACAACTACCTCGGCCTGACCGGCGACGAGCGGGTCAAGCAGGCGGCGCGCGACGCGCTGGAGACCTACGGCACCGGGGTCACCGGCTCGCGCCTGCTGAACGGGACGACGCCGCTGCACGTCGAGCTCGAGCGCGAGCTGGCCGAGTGGATGCGGACCGAGGACGCGATCGTCTTCTCGACCGGCTACCAGTCGAACCTGGGCACGATCGGGACGATCCTCGGGCCGGGAGACACGGTGATCGTCGACTCCGGCGACCACGCCTCGATCCTCGACGGCTGCCGCCTCTCCGGCGCCAAGCTGCGGCCCTTCCGCCACAACCGCATGGACAAGCTGGAGAAGATGCTGCAGCGCGCGGCCGCCGACGGCGGCGGCGTCCTGGTCGTCGTCGACGGCGTCTTCTCGATGGAGGGCGACGTCTGCGACCTGCCGCGGATCGTCGAGCTCTGCAAGGCCTACGGCGCCCGGCTGATGGTCGACGAGGCCCACGGGGCCGGCGTGCTCGGCGCCCGCGGGGCGGGCGCCTGCGAGCTCTTCGGGCTCGAGGACGAGGTCGACCTGCGGATGGGCACCTTTTCCAAGAGCCTCGCCTCTTGCGGCGGCTTCGTCGCCGGCCCCGCCGACGTGATCGAGTACCTGCGGATCAGCTCCCGCTCCTTCGTCTTCAGCGCCTCGGCCGTTCCGGCCGCGGTCGGCGCCGCGCTCGAGGCGCTGCGGGTGATCCGCTCCGACGGCCCACGACTATTCGAGGCGCTGCTCGCCAATGCGGAGTACCTGCGCGAAGGACTGCGCCACCTCGGGCTGAAGGTGATCGAGCCGGGGACGCTCCCCGACGGCACCGTCGCCACCACCCCGGTCGTGCCGGTCGTGGTCGGCGACGACTGGCAGGCGGTGCTGCTCTGGAAGGCGCTCTTCGACGCCGGCGTCTACACCAACGTCGCGATCCACCCGGCGGTCCCACCCGGCGGCGCCCTACTGCGCACCAGCTTGATGGCGACCCACGAGCGCGAGCACCTCGACGGGGCGCTCGGCACGATCGCCCGCACGATCGACGACTTCCCCGAACTACCCCGCTCGGGGTAGTTTCGTCCTCGGCCGTGATCGGACGGCGCATCGCCCCTTCTGAAAAAGATGCTCTTAGCGACCGCGCTGGCGCGGCTCGAGTGAGTTCGGGTTGACGCTCGCCGCCCCCAGCGCATAGCTTGCTCCCGCGCCGATCGCATCCCGGGGCAGGGAAGCGAATGGTGGAGCACTCACCTCGACCAGGCCGGGCTTCGATGCCTTTGGTCCGGCGCACGAAACCAGTCAGTCAACAACCCGAAAGGGAGGAGTCCAAGTGGACGCAGCTTCGATCGCCCCTGCTCAGACGACCGCTTCCGCAATCAAGGCCCCGCAGCACATGCAGGCCCTTGCCCGCGCCAATCGCGTGCGGCTTGCGAGGGCGGAGCTGAAGCGCTCGATCGCCCGGGGAGATCTCGAGGCCGCCGACGTCGTCCGGGACTGCCCCTGGGAGACCGAGAGCATGACCCTCGCCGAGCTGCTGACCAGCCAGCGTCGCTGGGGCCGCACCCGGGCCCGCAAGTTCCTGCTCGGCGTGGCGCTGAACGAGAACAAGCGCCTCGGCACCCTCACCTCCCGCCAGCGCGCCCTGCTCGCTTCCGAGCTGTCGACTACTCGGGAAGCCGTACTCGTCTGAAGCCGGTCAACCGCCACCGAGGCGGCCGACCTTGAATGAGAGGCCGCCGGATGCTCGCTGAAAAGCGCGGCGCAGAGCGAAAAAGGTCGCGATGAAGGCCACCGCTCCCACCCCCAGGCAGACCGCGAGGATCAGCCCGGCGAGATAGAAGAGGCCGCCGGTGACGAGGACGAAGACGGTGCCGGCGAGCAGGGTCGTGTGGGAGCGGTAGCCGGCGAAGTGCTCGCTCGCCGCGGTGGCGAGACCGCCGAGGCCGGCGAGGACGACGCCGACGCCGATCGCGGTCGGGTTCTTGCCGAAGATGCCGATCACCAGCATTACGATGCCGGCGAGCACGGTCAGCTCGGCCAGCGGGAAGTTGCCCCAAGGCGCCGGCGGTCGCTGCGCTCCGGTCCCGGTCTATCGCTCAACGGCCGCAAGCCGTCCGGATAACGGACATCCGGATGAGACCTTGACCCGCCACCAGCCCATCAGCATCCCCAGCGGGCCGAGGCGCGGGCGCGAGTGCCAGTGCCCGCAACCCGGCTCGCCGACGTCGGCACGCGAGATCCGCAGCCACTTGTGCTCGGCGGGCGCCGCCAGCATCCGGCGCAGCAGCTCGCGGTTGCTGGTCTCCAGTTCGCCCTGTTCCTTGAGAGCGACGCGGGCGGCGGCGATCCGCTCGGCGAGAGCGTCGCGCACCTGCTCCAGCTCGTCGAGGCCCGCGACCCGCGGCTCGGCGAAATGACCGGAGACCGCGGTGTCGATGGCGAGGCGGGGAAACGCCTCGACGGCGAGACGGGAGAGCTGGTGCTCGAGGCGGGCGATCTGGCGCCGCAGCTCAGCGCGCGCGAGGCGCTCGTCGCCTCCCACTCGAAGCGTCGTGAGCGTGTCTCGATCGAGCAGATCAGGCATAAAGACCGATTCGAGTGTAAATCACCGGTCCGCCGCCTGAAAAAGAGAAACTGGTTAAGGAGTGCTGCGCGGCGCCACTAAGCCTCGATCGCCGCACAGGCGATCCAGAGGGCCTCGTCGACCGCCGCCTGCGGCACTCCCTTGACCTGCACGGCGACAACGACGATGCGCCCGGATCCCGGATCCAGCTGCCCGTCGGCGACGGTGCCACCGAAGAGAAGCTCCAGCGGCGCCCGTTCGTCGGCGATCGTCAGCGTCCCCTGCGCCAGCTTGCCGGGTTTGCCCGGCAACGACTCGCCCGGGGCCGAGTCGCGAATGCAGAGGCGGCCGTTGATCTGGGTGGCGTCGAAGGCGCGCAGCGCGACACCGGTCTCGACCGTGGCGATCGTCAGCGCGTCGGCCGGCATCCCACGGCTGGCGAAGGCACCATCGTGGAGGCGGTCGAGGGCGAGCTGCTCGACCGGCGTGCGGGTGCGGTCGGGGTCGAGGCCGATCTGGCGGAAGAAGACGCGGTAGGCCCAGGGAATCGGCCGCTCGCGCATGTGGATCGCGTGCGAGCCGTAGAAGCGGTCGGAGAGATCGCGCAGGCGCCGCCGCACCGGCTCCGAGGTCCGCGCCGGGCGCCCGTCGACCTCGACCCAGGCGAGGCCGAGGCCGGGGAACTCGTCGGCGATGTGGGGGGCCACCCAACCCTGCTCGGGCAATGGCTCGTCAGTCGGGCTCCGGCCCCGCGGCTTCAGCGTCCACCTCAGCTCCCTTCCGCGGCCCGGGTCGCCCGCAGCAACCGGTCGATGTGCGCTTCGAGTTGGGGGGCCGTGAGCTCGCCGATGCTGGCGCTCTGCAGGGTGCCGCCGGGGTAGGCGTAGGCGAAGGTGGGACAGAGGCCGACCCGGTAGAGGGCGCCGACGGCACCGTCGCGGTCATAGCCGACCGGCATCCTCCAGCCGCGCGCGGCGGATCAGTTCGCGAACGGTGTCGCGATCATCGCGAACGTCCAGCGAGAGGAAGCTCACCCGCCCACGGTATCGCTCGTAGACCTGGTCGACCACGTCCTGCTGTTCGGTGCAGGTGCTGCCACCGCGCGAGAACCAGAACGAGAGCACGAACGGGCGGGCGAAGAAATCGCAGACCCTGGATCGCCCCGCGGTGCTGAGATGCGGCAGGCAGGGACACGCCGAGCGCTGTCCGGGCAGGGCGCCTGCGAGGTTTCGCAGTCGTCCTGGGCGACGTTGGCGTCGCCTTCGAGCTGCCCGGCGGCATCGGGCACGGCGAACTCGGGCAGCGGCCAGTGCTCGGCCACCTTGTCGAGCCCGAGGGTCCCTTCGTCCTTGTTCTCGAGCGTGTTGAGCACCGCGATCACGATGATCGCGGCAAAGATCAGCCCGACGACAAGCGAGTAACGATCCCTCACGACTCCTCCAGCCAGACGAGCGCGGCGGGCAGCGCGATCATCACGCCCAGCAGCGCGACGGCGAGGTCGATCACGGTGACGAAGCCGAAGTCGCGCAACATCGGCACGTTGCTGGCGATCAGTACGGCGAAGCCGGCGATGACCGTCACCGCGGAGGCAAGAACCGCCGGGCCCGTGCGGGCATAGGCGCTACGAATCGCCTCGGGCACTCCGAGCCCCCCGCCGCGCTCTTCCCGAAAGCGAGCGGCGAGGATCACGCTGAACTCAGTCGCAATCGCAATCGTCAGCGCCCCCAGCGCCGCCGACATCGGATTGAGCGGAATCTGGCTCAACCAGAGCACCAGCGACGACCAGCCGGTTGCGAGAAGCACAGGAATGAGTGGCACCAGCGCACGCTTGAACGAACGGTAGGCAAGGAGCAGCACCAGCGCCACCGCGGCGAGTCCGGCCAGCGTGAGCCAGTAGCGACTGCTGGAGAGATCCGAGGCCGCAGCGGCGGCAATCACGGGCAGTCCAGCGAAGCGAACCCTCACGCCCTCCGGCGGCCCACCCGGTGCTCCTGGCTCCCCAACCTCGGATCGCACCCGGTCGATCAGGGCCTGCTGATCCTCCAGCGACTGCGCGCGAATGCCGAAGCTCAGCAGAGCCAGGTGCCCCGGCAGTCCCGTCTTCGGATCAACTGGTGCAAGCTGTTCGAGGTCGTAGGCAGGCAGTTCGCGCAGGGTCGCGCGTACATCGCGTCTGCGTCAGTCCGTTCCTTTCCTTTGCCACTGATGAGGAAATCGGAGAGCGCCGGGCCGGGGCAGATTTCGGCCTTCAGGCAACTGGCGCGCGGACCCGAAAAGCCGTTCTGCTCGCAACACCCGCTGCTTGAAAGTCCGCCATCCAGCGAATCGTCGCCGGATCGGAAAGGTCAGGAGCTTCAACCGCTACCTGCAACTGCCCGGAGACCCCGGTGGCGTCCTGAACCTGACTCAAGTCCTGAATCTCGCGCAGGCTCTGCGGCGCCAGCGACCGAATGTCGGAGACAGTCCCGATCTGAGTACCCAGCCCCCAGCCGACTACGGCGAGAGCAGCGCCGACGACAAGCACCCGCTTGGGGTGAGTTAGGGCGAGGGTCAGGAGACGCTCTCGCGGGCGATGCTCGGGCGGGAGGAGGGGGTGCCCCTCCGCTTGCTGGGTTTTTCGCCTTGCGCGCAGCTTTGCTCGCCGAGTGATCTGTGCGAAAAAGACGACGCCGCGCGCATCCGGGGCACCCCATCCTCCCGCCGCGGGGCGCAGGCTCAATGCTGCGAAGCCAGCGGTTAGGGCCAGGGCGAGACCGATTGCTATGCCGAGAATCAGAAGCAAACCGAAGCCGCGGACCATCGGGACCGGCGAGAGCTGGAGAGCTAGGAAACCGGCGGCCGTTGCCAGGCATGCGATGGCGATGGTCGGACCGGCACGTCCCGCTGCGGCGCGCGCAGCGTCCAGGGCGCTGGCGCCGTCCGAGATCGCCTCGTCGAAGCGAGCCTGCAGCTGGATCGCGTAGTCGACCACGAGGCCGATCAGGATCGGCAGCGTCGCGATCGAGGCGATCGTCAGCGAGCCGCCGAAGAGCTCGAGCAAGCCGAAGGTGAGGGCGGCGGCCGCAAGGGCGATCGCAAGTGGCAGCAGGCGCAGCCGCGAGCGGAAGACCAGCAGCAGGGTCACGCGCCATGACGAGGATCGCGACGGCGAAGAGGATCAGCAGCGCGTCCTTGAGGGCACCGGCCAGCCCTTCGATCACGATCGGCGCGCCGGAGATCGTGTAGGTGCCGCCGTGGAGGGCGAAGCAGGCCTCGGGCTGGCCCTTGTAGGTGCAGGCCTGGCGCGGGCGTGGTGTCGTAGACGGCTTCGCGGATCAAGCCCAAGGCGCGACTGCGTTCGGCATCGCTGAGGTCGGGGCGCAGGCGGAGGACGATCTGGGTCGTGTGGTTGTTGGGGAAGAGGTAGGCGAGCTTCGACTTCGGGGTCCCGCGCGAGCGGCGCAGGTCGAAGACCACGGCGGCGAGGAATTCGGGGTTGCCGATGCTGGGCGCGCTGGTGATCCCGTAGCGGGCGGCCACCTGAACGAGGAATTCGCGCAGCTGGTCGGGCGGCACGGTCGCCGCCAGCCGTTCCAGCTGTTCGTCGATCTGGATCACCGCCTCGTTGAGGAAGGTGCCCGGGCCCGGCGAGGAACTGCACCGGGTCCATTTCGGCGAGTTCCGTACAAGGCCCCGGAATCGGCTTCGCTCCTTTCGGCACCTTGCCCGAGAGACACCCCTCAAGCCGCAACAGCCGCCCAAGGTTAGGAGTGAGGATCAGTTCCTGCAGGTCCCCTTGGGCAACCACGACGACCGGTTCTTCGCCAAAGACTTCCCGCACCCGTTCAGTAGCCTGATAGCTCTCGCTGCCGCGGTCGACGAGCGTGTCAGTGCCGGCATCGGTCGACAGCTGCGTAGCCGCCACCGCCGCCCCAAGCGCAAGCAAAGCCGCGACGACGAGCACGCTCCTCGCATGCCGAACGGCCCACCCCGCAATCGCCGCCATTCAGCGGCTCCTCGCGCGGGTGGCGTGGGGTGAGGGGGGTCGAGGACAGCCCGTGGACTGCCCGCAGGCCCCCCTCACCCCGCGACAGGACCCGCGCGCCGACCCGCTCAATCCATCGAGAGCGGACCGGTGACGTCCGCGTTGAGGAACTGACTGACGAACCGGTTTTCCGAGTCGAACAGCTCCTCCTTCGGGCCCGACTCGACGATCTTGCCGTTCCAGAGCACGGCGATGAAATCGGAGACGCGCCGCGCCGTGTTGAGGTCGTGGCTGATCACCAGGTAACAGCCGCCGTTCTCCTCGTGCACCTCGCGGACCAGCTCGCAGAGCAGCGCCGTGCGCACCGGGTCGAGGCCGGAATCGGGCTCGTCGAACATCACGATCGCCGGTTCGAGGACCAGCGCCCGGGCGAAGCCGGCGCGCTTGCGCATGCCGCCGGAGAGCTCGTTCGGCATCTTGTAGATCGCCTCGATCAGCCCGACCTCCTTGAGCCGGCGGTTGCAGATCTCGCCGATCTCCTCCTCGCTCTTGTCGGTGTGCTGGCGCAGCGGGAAGGCGGTGTTGTCGTAGATGTTCATCGAGCCGAAGAGGGCGCCGTCCTGGAAGAGCAGGCCGAACTTCTTGCGCACCTCGAAGAGTTCGTCGTCGGTCATGTTCGGGATCGATTCGCCGTGCACGAGCACGTCGCCCGAGTCGGGGTAGAGCAGGCCGACGATGTGCTTGATCAGCACGCTCTTGCCGGTTCCCGACGGGCCCAGCACCATCGAGATCTGGTCCTCGGGCAGGCCGAGGTTGAGGCCGTTGAGGATGCGGGCGCGGCCGAACTGCTTGACCAGGTCGATGATCTCGATCGCGTCCTCGCCACCGTGGTCGCGCTTGCGACCGGTGTGGAAGCGGTAGGGATCGGACTCGGCGGGATCGACGCCGGGAATGACGAAGTCGCGCCCCATCGTCAAGCCGTCCTCGCTGACGTAGGGACCGCTGTGGTCGGCCGGCAGCGACGGGCTCGGCGACCTCGGCGGTCGTTTCCGCCTCGGCCTCGAACTCGGCGTCGTCGGGCCGGGTCGGATCATCCATGGACATAGACATAGATTAAGTCAGCCTCCTATCGGCGCCCGTGGGTTAGCTCCCCAGAAGACCAGGGTGCCCAGCATCCCAATGATGTGGACCAAGACGATGTTGAGGACCATCGACTTCGCGGTGGCGGTACCGACCCCAACCGGGCCTCCCGACGCCGTGTAGCCGTAATAGCAGCCGACCATGACTATGGCGGTCGCCATGAACATGCCCTTGATCAAGCTGAAGAGCAGATCCGGGGGGTTCTGGAACATCCAGAAGATCAGCAGGTAGCCACCGGAGGAGACGTCGCCGATCTGCTGGACGACGGCCAGGTAGCTGGCGAAGTACATGATCCCGATCCCGACCAGGTACATGAAGGGGAAGGCGATCCAGGCGGCGAGCAGGCGGGTCGCGCAGAGGAAGGTGACGGGGGGCACGCCCATCACCTCGAGCGCGTCGATCTCGTCGGAGATCCGCATCGCACCGAGCTCGGCGACGATCCCGGTGCCGACCTTGGCCGCCAGCATGTAGCCGAAGGCGTAGGGCATGATCTCGCGCAGGTCGCACCAAGCGGAGAAGACGCCGGCGTAAGCGGGCGCGCCCTGGGCGCGCAGCAGGTAGGCACCCTCGATCCCGCACTGCAGGCCGAGGATGAAGACGAGGCCCCAGATGATCAGGGCCGAGCCGAGGATCAGGATCCCGGCCTGGCGCAGGCTCTCGCCGAAGAAGCGCAGGACGCGGCCGCTGTAGACGAGGCCGGCGACGCGCGAGCCGAAGCGGGCGATCTCACCGAAGGAGTCGAGCCAGCCGCGGGGGACTTCGAGCCAGGCGTTCATCGGATCGTCTGCAGCTCCGGATTGGTCGCGAGCAGGGTCTGGGTGAAGGCGTAGTTGAAGGCGAAGACGCCCATGAAGGCGATCACGACCGCCTCATTGACGGCGCGGCCGACGCCCGCCGCGCCTCCGGACGCAGTCATCCCCTTGTATGAGCAGACGACGGCGATGATCGCGCCGAACAGGGTGCACTTGATCACCGAGCCCCAGAGGTCGGTGATCGAGGCGTTGGAGAAGAGGGTGGCGAAGAAGCCGCCGAGCGGCTGCTTGTAGAGCATCTCGGTGATGATGCCGCCGCTGATCCCGAAGACGAGGGCGTAGATGTCGAGCAGGCCGGTGATCAGCATCAGCGCCAGGAAGCGCGGCACGACGAGGTTCTTGATCGGGTCGACGCCGAGCACCTGCAGGGCGTCGAGCTCCTCGCGGATCTTGCGGGCGCCGAGGTCAGCGGTGATCGCGGTGCCGGCGACGCCGGCGACGACGACGGCGGTGACGAAGGGCGCGAACTCGCGGATCGAGGCGAGGACGAAGAAGCCGCCGAGCCGGTCGAGGGCACCGAAGAGCGAGAGGAAGTTCGCCGCCTGCAGGCCTGGCGCGCCGAAACCGAAGGCCACGGTGGAGACCAGCAGCGGGAACCAGCAGAGCTGCAGGGCGAAGAGGAACTGACCGATGAACTCCTCGCCGTAGGGGTAGGGAGGCTTGACCGCCGAAACGAGCGTGCGAGCAGTGAGGATCATCATGTCCCCAACTTGCTCGAACAGCGACTTGGCGGGCAGGAATGCCCTGTCTACCGCGGATCTCACGTTCATCTCCTCCGGAGAGCGGCGCCGCATCCAAACGGCGCCCTACTCACTGGGCCGAGTTTATGCGATGCGCCAGAGGCCGACCGTTACACGACTGTTGAGATCGGGCTAACCCGCCACGCGACAGGTTCAGAGGGCCGCAGACCCCGTGCTATGTTCCGGCCGCTTTGGGGGGGCACGGCAAACACGCTTCGCATCACCGCATTCGTGCAGTGATTGCGGCTGCCCTGGCGGCAGCCCTGGCACTCACCGTCGTCGCCTGCGGCAGCGAATCGTCCTCCGATGCAAACGAGCCGAGCGGCACCTTCCGGGTCAAGGTGACCGACGCCGAGCTTCCCGACCAGCCAGCGCCTCGGCCAGACCTCGCTGATGAAGCTCGGGATCCGCAACAGCGGCAAGAAGACGCTGTCCGGCCCTGATCGTGAACGTCTCGATCGCCGGCAAGGAGGGGCAGACCTCGACCCTGCCCTTCGCGATCCGCGATCCGCAGCCGGAACTGGCCCAGCCGGACCGGCCGGTCTGGGTGCTCGCCGCGCACTACCCCAAGTTCGCCGGCTCCTCGGCCCCGGGCGGCGCGGAAACGTCGAACCAGAAGACCTATGACTTCGGCCCGCTGAAGCCAGGCAAGACCGCCGACCTGGTCTGGAAGCTGAGCGCGGTAAGGAGCGGCCACTACGACCTGCTCTACGCGATCGACGCCGGCCTCGGCGACCAGGTCAAGACGAAGACCGGCGGCGGGGTCAAACCGGGCGGCTCCTTCTCGGTGCAGATCAGCTCGGCGCGGCTCGACAAGGAAGTCAACGGCAGCGGCGAAGTCGTCGAAAAGAAGCCGGAACAGAGCGCCAAGTAGCTTGTCCGGGGTGGGACGCCGAGCCGCCTCGATCACTCTCTGCGCAGTACTGGCGCTGGTCGCGCTGCCCGCCTGTGGCACCGCCCAGCAGCATGACCGAACCGAATCCGCGCCGCGGCAGGCCGGCGCTGTCGGGCTGAAGCGAATCGGCAACTTCGACGGCCCCACCTACGTCACCGGCGCACCCGGCTATCCCAAGCTGC
The DNA here is from genome assembly GCA_963840565.1 of uncultured Solirubrobacterales bacterium. Lineage (GTDB taxonomy): Bacteria > Actinomycetota > Thermoleophilia > Solirubrobacterales > 70-9 > VRUE01. The sequence continues at coordinate 129,424 of CAWIZH010000004.1, read as the reverse complement.
TCTTCGTCGTCGAGCAGCCGGGCACCGTGCAGGTCCTCCGCGGCGGCCACGAGCTGGGCCACCCCTTCCTCGACATCAACGGGCTGGTCAGCGATGACGGCGGCGAGCGCGGCCTGCTCTCGATCGCCTTCCCGCCCGACTACGCGCAAAGCGGCCGCTTCTACGTCTATTACACGGACAACAGCGGCAACATCCGGGTTGAGGAATTCCAGCGGGTCAGCGCCACCCGGGCCGATCCAGGCTCGCGGCGCACCGTGATCGAGATCCCCCACCCGGTAAACGCCAACCACAACGGCGGCCAGCTCCAGTTCCTCGGCGACCTGCTCTATTTCGGCACGGGCGACGGTGGCTCCGGCGGCGACCCGCCCAACAACGCCCAGAACCGGGAGAGCCTGCTGGGCAAGCTGCTGCGCATCGACCCCCGCCCCAGCGATGGCCGGCCCTACTCGGTGCCGGCCGACAACCCGTTCGTCGGCAGGGCCGGGACGCGACGAGATCTACAGCTACGGCCTGCGCAACCCCTTCCGCTTCTCCTTCGACAGCTCGCGAGGACAGCCGCGAATCGCGATCGCCGACGTCGGCCAGAACCGCTTCGAGGAGCTTGACTACACCACCGTTGGCGCCGCCCGCGGCGCCAACTTCGGCTGGGACGCGCTCGAGGGCTTTACGCCTTACAGCGAAGAAAACAGCGGCACCCCCGACCCCGGCGGCACGACCAAGCCGATCATGGCCTACAGCCACAGCCGCGACGGCGGCAGCTGCTCGATCATCGGCGGCTACGTCGTCGGCGCCGGCGGCCCGCCCTCGCTGCGCGGCCGCTACGTCTACACCGACTTCTGCTCCGGCCGACTGCGCAGCCTCGTTCCCCATCTTCACGGCGCCGGCGGCGACCGCCGCCTCGGCCTCGAAGTCCCTTCCCCCACCTCCTTCGGCGAAGATGACCGCGGCCGAATCTACGTCTGCTCGCAAGCCGGCGGCGTGTACCGACTCGTCCCGCGTTAGGGGCTACTCTTGGCTGACCAGCCAAAGGGTCGAGGGAAGGGAGTTCCAGTGGAGAGTGGCACTGTGGAGACGAGCACGACGGCGGTCAACGGCTCGAACGGGCGCCAACGGCGCCGCATCGGTCGAGCAGATCGAGGTCCTCAACCCCGCCAACGGAGGCGTGGTCAGCTCGATCCAGGTCGACACGCCGGAGACGATCGCCGCCACGGTGGCCCGCGTCCGCGCCAACCAGGCCGAGTGGGAGGCGATGGGGATCGAGGGCCGCTACCACTGGCTCGGCAAGCTGCGCGACTGGATCCTCGACAACGTCGAGGAGATCTCCGACACGGTGCAGGCGGAAACCGGCAAGGTTCGCGGCGACATCGCAGCCGAACTGTTCTACGTCACCGACCTGATCAACTTCTACGGGACCAACGCGGCGAAATTCATCGGCGACGAAGACGTCCGCCCCCACTCGCCGCTGATCGCCTCGAAGAAGCTGACGATCCGCTACCGGCCGCACCCCGTCGTCGGCGTGATCAGCCCCTGGAACTTCCCCCTCGCGATGGGACTGGGCGACTCGATCCCCGCCCTGCAGGCGGGCGCCGCGGTCGTCGTCAAGCCCTCCGAGTTCACCCCGCTGAGCCTGGTCCAGATAATCGACGCCTGGAAGCAGGAGATCGGCGCCCCGGACGTCTTCGACTGCGTGCTCGGCACCGGCGAGGCCGGCAGCTCCCTGATCGACCACGTCGACTGCGTTCAGTTCACCGGCTCCGACCGGACCGGGCGCAAGGTAATGGCCCGGGCCGCGGAGACCCTGACCCCGGTCAGCCTCGAGCTCGGCGGCAAGGACCCGATGATCGTCCTCGCCGATGCCGACGTCGACCGCGCCGCCAACGCCGCCGCCTGGGGCGGGATGTACAACGCCGGCCAGGTCTGCCTCTCGGTCGAGCGAATCTACGTCGAGGAGCCCGTCTACGACGAGTTCGTCGCCAAGCTGACCAAGAAGGTCGGCGGCCTGCGCCAGGGCACCGACGGCCGCAAGCCCGAAAAGGACGTCGGCGCAATGACCTCGCCGAACCAGTCGACGATCGTCGAAGAGCAAGTGAACGACGCGCTCGCCAACGGCGCCCGCGCGCTGACCGGCGGCAAGAAAGCCGACGGCCCCGGCGACTACTTCGAGCCGACCGTTCTGGTCGACGTCGATCACTCGATGAAAGTGATGCGCGACGAGACCTTCGGCCCCGTCGTCGGAGTGATGAAAGTGCGCGACTCCGAGGAGGCAGTGCGCCTGGCGAACGACAGCCGCTACGGCCTCGCCGCCTCGGTCTTCGGCGAGAAGGACCGGGCCGAGAAGCTCGCGCGCCGGATCGAGGCAGGCTCGGTAAACGTCAACGACGTGATTACCAACATGCTCGCCATGGGCGTCCCGATGGGCGGCTGGAAGCAATCCGGAATCGGCTTCCGCCACGGCGACTACGGGATCAAGAAGTACTGCCGCCCGGAGTCGATCGTCGTCACTCGCTTCGGCGGCAAGAACGAACCGGCCTGGTACCCCTACACCAAGGGCCGACGCGCGCTGGTGAACCGCGTCGCCACTGCGTTCAACGCCCGCGACTTGAAGCGCCGCCTCGGCCTGCGCGGCTGACCGGACGAGTGGAGGGGTCCGGGGCACCCTCCTCCAGAGGCTCAGGGACCACGCAACGCGCCTCCCAGAACGATCTGCTGCGCAACGGCCTCTGGAGGAGGGCACCCCGGACCCCTTACTCTCCTAGTTCATGCCTGAGCGCGACTACATAGCTGCAACCCGCGAGCGCGTCGTCGTCTTCGACGGCGGCATGGGCGCGACGCTGGAGCAGTTTGAGCTGACGCAGGAGGATTACGGCGGGCTCGCCGGCAAGTGCCATGAGGCGCTGGTGCTCAATCGCCCTGATGTGATCGAGGGGGTTCATACCTCGATGCTCGAAGCGGGGGCTGAGGTTGTGGAGACCGACAGCTTTCAGGGGTCGCGGCTGAAGCTCGAAGAGTGGGGGCTTGGCGAGCACACGCTGGAGATCAATACGAAGGCGGCTGAGATCGCGCGCAAGGCCGCTGGGCCGGATCAGTTCGTGGCGGGGTCGATCGGCCCGACCGGGTTCCTGCCCGCGTCTACCGACCCGACCCTGGGCAACATCTCCTTCGGCAAGCTGGTCGAGGTCTTCGCCGAGCAGGCTCGCGGCCTGGTCGAAGGCGGCGCCGACCTGATCATCATCGAGACCGCGCAGGACATCCTCGAGGTCAAGGCGTCGATCTTCGGCGCCCGCGAGGCGTTCGCGGAGACCGGCCGCACGCTGCCGATCCAGACCAGCGTCTCGCTGCTCCCCAACGGCGGCAAGATGCTGCTCGGCACCGACATCCAGGCGGTGCTGACGACGCTGCGCGCGCTGGACGTCGACGTGATCGGGCTCAACTGCTCGACCGGGCCCGAGGACATGCGCGACGCGATCCGCTTCCTCGGCGAGAACAGCCCACTGCCGGTGCACTGCATCCCCAACGCCGGACTGCCCCTGCAGGGCCCCGACGGCGAGACGATCTTCCCCGAAGAGCCCGAACCGCTGGCGGCGACCCTGGGCGAGTTCGTCGAGCGCTACGGCGTCGGCATCGTCGGCGGCTGCTGCGGGACGACGCCCGAGCACATCGCCGCGATCCACGAGCGGGTCGACGGCACGCGTGCCCGGTGAGCGCCCGGCGCCGGGGCCGATCGAGGTCTCCTCGATGATGACCTCCACCCCCCTGGTCCAGGAACCGCGGCCGACGCTGGTCGGCGAGCGGGTCAACTCGCAGGGCTCGCGCAAGGCCAAGGAGCTGCTGCTCGCCGACGACTACGACGGCCTCGTCCAGGTCGCCGAAGACCAGGTCGAAGGCGGCGCCCACGTGCTCGACCTCTGCGTGGCGCTGACCGAGCGCTCAGACGAGGACGAGCAGATGGCGGCGGTGGCGAAGCGGGTCTCGCTGACCCAGCCGACGCCGATCCAGGTCGACTCGACCGAACCGGAGGTGCTGAAGGCGGCGCTGGAGCAGATCCCCGGACGGGCGATCGTCAACTCGATCAACCTCGAGGCCGGCCGCGACAAGGCCGACGTCGTCGTGCCGCTGGCCAAGGCGCACGGCGCGGCGCTGATCGCACTGACAATCGACGAGGTCGGGATGGCGAAGACGGCCGAGCGCAAGGTCGAGATCGCCGAACGGCTGCGCGATATCGCCTGCAACGAGCACGGCCTCGAACCCGAGGCGCTGATCTTCGACGCGCTCACCTTCACCCTGACCACCGGCGACGACGAGTGGAAGCCCTCGGCGGTGGAGACGATCGAGGGAATCCGCCGGATCAAGGCCGAGATCCCCGGGGTGAAGACCTCGCTCGGCGTCTCCAACGTCTCCTTCGGCGTCTCGCCGCGGCCGCGCGCCGTGCTCAACTCGGTCTTCCTGCATCACTGCGTCGAGGCCGGGCCTCGACCTGGCGATGGTCAACCCCAACCACATCACGCCCTACTCGGAGATCTCCGAGGAGGAGCGCGAGCTGACCGACGACCTCGTCTTCAACCGGCGCGAGGACGCGCTGGAGCGCTTCATCGGCCACTTCGAGTCGAAGGGCGAGGAGGCCGCCGAGGAGGCCGCCGACCCAACCGCGGGCATGGAGCCCGAGGAGGCCCTGCACTGGCACATCCTGCGCCGCAAGAAGGACGGGGTCGAGGACTGGATCGATCGCTCGGTGGAGAAGATCGGCGCCGTCCCGACCCTGAACGAGGTGCTGCTGCCGGCGATGAAGGAGGTCGGCGACAAGTTCGGCGCCGGCGAACTGATCCTGCCCTTCGTCCTGCAGTCGGCCGAAGTGATGAAGCGCGCCGTCGCCCAGCTGGAGAACTACCTGGACCGGATCGACGGCCACACCAAGGGCAAGGTCGTGATCGCGACCGTCTTCGGCGACGTCCACGACATCGGCAAGTCGCTGGTCAACACGATCCTGACCAACAACGGCTACACCGTGATCGACCTCGGCAAGCAGGTCCCGATCGACGCGATCATCGAGGCCGCGGTCGAGAACGAGGCCGATGCGATCGGCCTCTCCGCCCTGCTCGTCTCGACCTCGAAGCAGATGCCCGCCTGCATCCAGGAGCTGCACCAGCGCGGGCTCGACTTCCCGGTGCTGATCGGCGGCGCCGCGATCAACCGCGACTTCGGCCGCCGCACGCTCTACCCGAAGGGCAAAGAGTCCGACGAGGTCTACGAACCGGGCGTCTTCTACTGCAAGGACGCCTTCCAGGGACTGGACACGATGGACGCGCTGGTCGACGAGCCGGCCCGCGAGGCCCTGGTCGAGCGGATCCGCGCCGAGGCCCAGGAGCTGCGCGAGAAGCCGGTCAAGGTCGACGACGGGCCGCCGACCAGCGACGACAGCGCCCGCTCGGCGGCGCGCACCGACGTGCCGATCCCCGAGCCACCCTTCCTCGGCGCGCGCGAGGTCGAGATCGAGCTCGACGACGTCTTCCCCTACCTCGACCGCCACGTGCTCTTCAAGCTGCACTGGGGCGGCCGCGGGGTCAAGGGCGAGGCCTGGCGCGAACTGGTCGAGGGCGCTGACGGGAGGAGGGGTTCGCGCCGCGACTGGAGCGGATGTGGCGCGAGCAGGACTACCTTCACCCGCGGGCCAGGCTCGGCTACTTCCCCTGCAACGCCGACGGCAACGAGCTGGTCGTCTTCGATCCCGAGCAACCGGAGCGCGAGCTCGAGCGGCTCGTCTTCCCGCGCCAGCCCAAGCACGACCGCATCTGTCTTGCCGACTTCTACCGCCCGCTCGACTCCGGCGAACGCGACATCGTGGCGCTGCAGGGGGTGACGGTCGGCCCCGAGGTCACCGAGCTGATCGAGCGCCTCGAGGGCGAAGGCGAGTTTGCCGAGCAGCTCTTCGTCCACGGCCTCGGCGTGCAGTCGGCCGAGGGCCTGGCCGAGTGGCTGCACTCCGAGGTCCGCCGCGAGCTCGGCATCGGGCTCGACCAGGGCCGGCGTTACTCGTGGGGCTACCCGGCCTGCCCCGACCAGTCCGAGCACGAGAAGGTTTGGCGACTTCTCGACCTCGAGCAGATCGGCATGACCCTCTCCGACGGCTACGCCGTAATGCCCGAGCAGTCCACCGTGGCAATCGTCGCCCACCACCCTCAGGCCGTTTATTTCGGCATGAAGTCAGGATTTATCCCGGAGGACCAAGCGCCGGACGAACTGATCGCAGGCACCGAGCGAGGTGGCGAAATGGTGCCGAGCGAGCCCGCAAAATAGGAGGAACTTCAGCCCCAATTACACGCTTGGGCTGGAAAGTACGCTATTTGCGTTCTATGCTCTTTATGCCGTACGGGCTTTTGCCCGGGCGGCATTGAGTTACGGTTAGCGCCGGGGTCCCTCCTCTCACTTGGGGACCCCGGCGCGACATCCGTGCCTGGGCACGGCTGCACCGCAGCAACAGGGCTTCGACACTTCAGTGCGGCGGGGTGGGGCGAAGCCCAACTGGCCCCGCCCCACCACTCGCTGCTCGTCCCCCCGCTGACGACGATGGGGGGTCGATCTTTGGCTGTCGCCGTGTGCCCGGCTTGCTAGCCGGGGAAGGTCGCACCAAGTCCGTTCGTTCGAGCGCCAGCCGGCTGACTGGCTCCCCTCGTGGCCTCGGGTGCATTGAATAACAGGCCTGGATTTCGCGGTCAAGAGGTACAGATTATTCACACTAATCCCTAACTCAAGGCTCACCCCGGCTTGCGCTTTTGCCTGCAATTCGCAGCAATACGGAAAAGCGCGCGCGCGCTTAGGCGAAAGCGTGAACAGCCGAAAATCATCACAAAAAGCCTGCTACTCGTGAACAGGACGCCTAATTATTCGGTTAAAACGAAGCGTTCAGCTAAGAGGCAGCAAGGCGTGCATTCCCTTGATCAGGGCCGTGGCCAATTTGGGATCGACGCCGCCCATGCGCAAACGTTCGAGCCTCCCGTCGAGAATCGCTTCGACCCAGGAGCTGACCGTACCGAGGGCCCAGGTAGGTGGTTCCTGCTCGAGCCGGGAGACGCAGGACGCAACGGCACCTCCTCGATCTCGACGTAGACGCCGGCCAAGCCGATCCTCGATTCGCCCTCGTTGCCGGAGCCGGTATCCACCGCAAGCAGGCAGGAGCCGCTGTAGTTAACGGTGAGATCGACCAGGGGCACGGCAAGCAGAAATGCGGCCTCGATGTCGATCCGGGTGAGGGGTTCGGTCGCCTCGGCGAGGTGCTCACACTCGCAACGGCCCGCGGCGACGAGTGGACCGACTGCCTGGCGGGTCCACTCGGTAACGGCGTATGGCTTGGCCCCCCTTCCCCCGTCCGGCCTGAGCTCGACCTGACGCGCCGCCCGCATCGCCGAGAGACGGCGCTCGAGCGCCGGATAGCTCAGACTCTGGAATCGCGCTGCTGAGTTCCGTCAGTGCAGAGTGGCTGGCCGCCAGCGCCCGCAGCATCGTCGAGCCCCAGGCGCCGACCAAGGCCCTGATCGCCCCCTTTGCCGGCTCGCTGCCTAGCGGCGATCGAGCCCTGCGGCGCTCGCGCGAGCCAAGCTTCGACGATCGTCGGCGACCGCAGAGCACCCCCCGGCCAACCTCGGTCAGCTCGTTTTCGACCGTGTAGGGCATGCCGCTGCGCACATGCCGCTCGAGCGCACCGATCGCCGCGCAAGTTGCCGACCTGGCCGCGCAAGGTCGTCTGCGCAGCGCCGCCGATTCGTTCGCGCAGATCGGGCAGGCGCAGCGGCCCGTCGAGATGGGCCCGCAGGATCGGAACGCTCAGCGGACGCGGCGATCAGAGAGAGCACCGTCCCACCGGCTCGAACCCGCGCAGGGGGCGTTGTGCTGTCGGCTTGCATCGTCGAGCATTGGCATAGCAAAAGTCTTTAAACAAACTGCCGTCAGCGGCAGTGCACCCTATTGGAAACGGCGCGATCCGCCTGCGACGGCAGCCAGATTATGCAGACACTTGTCTGCGAGAGCGCTAGCCGGAGATGCGCTCGCCGAGGGTCTGCGAGCATCTCCTCGACCCGCACGAACTTGACCCGCGGGCGACCGTGCGGCTCGCCGCGGCCAACCTCGGCCTGATCGATCGCCTGCCAGTCCTCGAAGCTGACGTAGCGGATGCCGCGCTCGGCGAGCAGCGCCTCGACCGCGGCCGGGTCGGGGCTCTCGGGGCTGAGCAGCGCCTGCGACTCGATGTCGGCGAGCAGGTGCTGGACCGTCTCCAGCGCATCCTTCTTGTTGGTGCCGATCACGCCGGAGGGCCCGCGCTTGATCCAGCCGGCCGTGTAGTGGCCAACCTTGTGGCCGGAGTCGTGGGAGTCGAGCACGCGGCCACCGTCGTTGAGGATCAGGCCGCGCTTCTCGTCGAAGGGCACGCCCTCGATCGGGATGCCGGTGTAGCCGACTGAGCGCAGCACCAGGCCGCACTCCAGCTCTTCGCGCTCGCCGGTGTCCGTGGCGCGCAGGGTGCCGCCCTCCTCGACCAGCTCGTTGCGGCCGATCACGATCTTCTCCACCTTGCCGTCGCCCTTGATCTCGACCGGCGAGGCGAGGAAGCGCAGGACGATCCGCTGTTGCTTGCCCTCGGGCTGGCGCTGGGAGAACTCGCGCAGCGTCTCGACGTTGACCCGGGTCGTCTTGTCGGCCTCGTCGGACTCGAGGTAGGCGGCGCTGGCGGGGTCGAGCTCGACGTCGGCCGGGTCGACGATCACGTCGGCGTCCTCCATCTCCCCCAGCTCCTTGATCTCGGGGTTGGTGAAGGCGGCCTGGACGGGCCCGCGACGGCCGAGGACGACGATCTCGCGGATCTTCTTCGCGTCGAGCAGCTCGATCGCGTGGTCGGCGGTGTCGGTCTGGCGCAGCTCGTGGTCGGTCAGGGCCAGCATTCGGGCGACGTCCATCGCCACGTTGCCGTTGCCGATCACGACCGCGCGCTCGCAGGAGAGGTCGAACTCGTCGTTGGCGTAGTCGGGATGGGCGTTGTACCAGCCGACGAAGGCGGTGGCGGCGTGGCTGCCGGGCAGCTCCTCGCCGGGAATGCCGAGCTGGCGGTCGGTCTCGCAGCCGACCGTGAAGACGATCGCGTGGTAGAGCCGTTCGAGGTCCTCGACCTCGATGTCGTGGCCGACCTTGACGTTGCCGAAGAAGCGGAAGCCCTCGCGCGCCGCGGTTTTTTCGTAGACCCGGATTACCGACTTGATCTTCGGGTGGTCGGGCGCGACGCCGCCGCGGACGAGGCCGAAGGGCGTGGGCAGGCGGTCGAAGAGGTCGACCTGAGCGTGCACGTCCTCGCCTTTGAGGATGTGCTCGGCGGCGTAGAAGCCGGAGGGGCCGGCGCCGACGATGGCGACGCGGACGGGGTTCTCTGGGGTTCCGATCTTGGTCATTGCCTCTGCAAGGTGGAAGGTCAGCGGTTTACGGCGAGCGCGAAAGAATAGGGAACGCGGCGCGCGCGCGCCTAGGCGGCGAGCAGCATCTCGTTGCAGTCGGGGCAGATGCCGTGGCTGAGCGCCGGCAGCTCGGATCGGTTGAAGAGCTCCAGGCGCCTCGCCGCCTCCTCGACCTCGACCCATTCGCCATCGACTTCGAAGCGGTCGCACCAGCCGCACATCTCGAGCACCTCGTCGCTGCGCGGCATCGCCGGATCGAGCAGCAGCTGAGGTAAGTCGCGCGCCTCTTCGGAGCGCATCCGCGCCGAGAAGAGCACGACCCGCCCACCGGGCCGGGCGACGATCCTGATCTTCATCTCGCGGCGCACCGCGGGCCCGTCGCAGCGGAAGGGCAGCTCGACGTCGCCGACGCTCGTCGCGGATGCGCCGCACCAGCAGCCGCTGCAGCTTCACCATCTCGTGGCCGGCGACGTAGTCCCAGAGCGAGCGGCCGAGGCTGCGTCGTCGCCTCCTCCCAGCCGTTCTCCTCGGCAAAGCTGTAGTAGCCCTCGTCGACCCTGATCAGGTGGTCGTGCTCATCGATCGCGTAGCTGAGCGTCTGGGTGCTCATGCCCCCGCTGGGATGGCGCTGGGCACCCCGTCGAGCGCGTCGAGCGCCTTGCGCAGCGAGAGCGCCACGCAGCTGAAGATCGGCGTCTCCCGCTCGGTGTACTCGCTCGACTCGGTCGGGCGCAGCTCCTGCACCAGGTCGAGGAACATCGCCGGGTCGTCGCCCTCGAAGGCGACGACGAACTCCTGGTCGTCGAGGCCGAAGGAGTAGGTGGTGTTGATCGTGATCTCGGGATAGCGGCGGCCGACCTCGATGTGGCTTTTCATGATCCGCCCGCGCTCCTCGGCCGGCAGCCCGTACCAGCGGCGCTGCTTGACCATCGGGTAGAGGAACATGTACTTGCGCTCGGAGACGCAGATCTCGGGTCGCGCCTGCTCCTCGGAGTAGGGAGAGCGCTTGGTCGTCGAGAGGAACGAGTAAGGCGTCTCGCTCCACTTCGCCAGGCCGCTCTGGCCGAGCACGACGTGGAAGGTGTGGAGGTCGTCGAGGTTCGGGCTCTGGCTCAAGAGCACCAGGTCGACGTCGCCTCGGGTTCCTATGGTTGAGTAGGCGCGCAACGAGCGGTCTTGGGCGAAGTCCTCGCAGGCGGCTAGGAACTCCTGCTTGTCGGCGGCTCGGAGATCGGCGTCTCGGCGACGCCAGGCGGGTCTACCTTGAAGAACGAAAACTTGGCGAAAGTTCGGTCGGCCACTTGGGTCACGATAGCTATTGGTGTTTGCGTTGTGGCGGGCCTCGGGTGGGGGTCTCCACTTAACTTTTTTGGTGGAGACGTGGCGGCAGGCAGTGAACCGCATGCCAAAAAAGTACAAGACGTTCCGACCCCCACCCGAGCCCCGAACACGCGCGTGGTCGTAGCTCTGATGCCCGAAGGGACCAGTGTTCGCGAGCTTGCGAGGGTTCCGGGCATCTCGCCGGGACTGCTTAGTGCCGGGCTCGGAAGCGTTCCGGCGGAGCAGACCTATCTCGATATCTCACAAGGGAATCGGGTCTTCGATTCGCTTTATGACGAGAAGCTTCCGAGGGATGTAGGTGGGGGGATCTGTGGGCCGCCCTATTCGCGGGCGGTAGTCGAACGAGCCGAATCTGCTCCTGCGGACATCGTGCCGGGACTGCTTGCCAGCACTCTCGAAGATGGCTGGAGAGAAGTGTGAAGTCCGGAGCTTGAACCTGCGTCAGCTATTGGTGCTCGTCCGAGGGCTGCGGGGGAAGGATCTTGTTGTTGCCATCGAGCGGGCGCCTCCGGAGACGAATCGGCAGCTGGCTGTTGGTGTCGCGGGGCGTGGGTTTGATGGGGATTTGACCTCGGACAGCACTCGGACCGATGGGTATGTGCTGTCGACCGATATTGCGCCGACGATCCTTGGGCGGTTCGGGGTCGGGGTGCCTTCGGCTATGTCGGGGCAGGCGATTCGGGCTGAGGGGTCGGTTGATGTTGGAGCGATCGAATCGCTTGGCGATCGGATGGGGGTTATCTCCGAGCGGCGGGGGCCTGTTATCGGGGTGTCGCTTGCTGGTTTGGCTCGTTCTGCTGGGGCTTGCGCTTCTCGTTCGGGGGCGGATGGCCCGTGTGGCGGTACGGGTTGTTGGGCTGAGCGTCATCTATTTGCCGCTGGTTTTGCTGCTTGGCGCGGCGCTGGAGCCGAGCAAAGGGGTGGAACAAGTGCTGGTGATGCTCGGGGCGCCCCTGCTTGCCGCGCTCACTCTCGTCGCGCTGCGTGGCTACCGGGCGATTGCCGTTGCCTCGGCGGTCGTCGTGCTCGCCTATGCGATCGATGTGGTTGCCGGGTCTCCGCTCACCTCGCTTTCGCTGCTTGGCCCGAATCCCGGGCTCGGCGTGCGCTTCTACGGGATCGGCAATGAGCTCGAGGCGCTGCTCGGTGTCCTCGTCGTTGCCGGGACCGGGGCCGGGCTCGCCGGGTTCGGCCCGCGCTTCTCGCCTCGCCGCTGCGCCGTGGCGTTCCTGGCCATCGGACTCTTCTTCGCGATCGTCTTCGCCGCGGGACGCTTCGGGGCCGATGTCGGGGCCGCGATCGTGCTGCCGGTTGGCGCCGCCGTTGCCGCTGCCGCGATCGCGGCGCGGCAGCCGGCGCACGGCGCTGTTCGTGATTGCCGCCCCGCTCGCTGGTGCTGGCGCTGATCGCCCTCGCCGATCTCGTCTCCGGTGCGAACGCGCACCTGACTCGGTCCGTCCTCGATGCCGGCGGTCTGGGCGACCTCGCCGACGTCGCGCAGCGCCGCCTGCAGCTCTCCGCTCACAGCTTCACCCGGCCGGTCGTGCTCATCTTCCTCCCCCTGATCGCCGTGCTTGCCGTCTTCGCTGTGCTGCGACGGGACCGCTTCCAGCAACTGCTGGAGGACTTCCCAGCAATGCGAGCCGGGCTGCTCGGCGCGCTTGCCGCGACCGTGATCGGCACGCTCGCCAACGACTCTGGCGCACTGCTGTTGGAGATCGGCGCCGCCTACCTGCTCGTCTTCGTCAGCTTTGCCTGGAGCGAGCGGCCGCACTGAGCATGCCCTCGGGGTCCCCTCTGGGTGATCCACTACCCTTAACGATTCGTGCGGATTGCACTCGTCTCGCCATATTCCTGGACCTACCAGGGCGGCGTAAACCGGCACGTGGAGTCGCTTGCGGAGGAGTTTCTCGGCCGCGGCCACCACGTCCGTGTGCTCGCGCCCTTTGACCCTCCCGGCCGCCTCAGCCGGGTGCTGCACCGTGCCGCACCGGAGCCTCGTGAGATTCCCGACTACCTGATCCCGCTCGGCCGCACCGCGGGCTTCCCCTCCAACGGCTCGATCTCCAACCTCTCGCCCTTCCCGCTCAGCGGTGTCCTCGCCCCACGCCGCGAGCTCAGCCAGGGCAACTTCGACGTCGTCCACATCCATGAGCCGGTGGTGCCGCTGGTCGGCTGGAACGCGGCGCTCGGCACCGACGCCACCGCGGTCGGCACCTTCCATGCCTACTCGACCCAGGCGCTGCCCAACCGCATCGCCGGGGCGTTCGGCGCCCGGCGGGTGTTCAACCGCCTCTCGGCGCGGATCGCCGTCTCCGAGGCCGCCGCCTGGACCGGCCGGCGCTGGTTCGGTGGCCACTATGAGGTGATCCCCAACGGGGTCGACGTCGCCGCCGCGCCGAAGGGTCCGAAGCCGGTGGGCGAGGAGCTGCGCGTGCTCTTCGTCGGCCGCCCGGAGGAGCGCAAGGGCCTGCCGGTCCTGCTCACCGCCTTCAGCGCCCTGATCGAGCACGTGCCCAGCCGCCTCACCGTGATCGGGGCCGAGCGCGACGACGTGCTCCGCTATCTCGCCGATCCGGAGACGATGAAATCGATCGACGTGCGCGGCCGGGTCTCGGGCGAGGCGCTGCACCAGGCGCTGCACGAGGCCGACGTGCTCTGCGCACCCTCGCTCTCGGGCGAGAGCTTCGGCATGGTCCTGACCGAGGCCTTCGCCGCCGGCACGCCGGCGATCGCCTCCGCGATCGCCGGCTACAGCGACGTGGTCAGCGACGGGGTCGACGGCGTGCTCGTCCCCCCCGGCGACCCGCAGCGGCTGGCCGAGGAGCTGCAGCGCGCCCACCACGAGCCCGAGCGGCTAGCGGCGATGGGGGAGGCAGCGCGGCAGAGCGCCGAGCGCTACGCCTGGCCGCAATGTCGCCGACCGGGTGACGGCCGTCTACGAGCGGGCGCTCGCAGCTCCCCGGCCGGCGACCGCCCTCGAGCGAGCCGGCCACTGGGCGGGGATACGAGCCAGCCGACGGCCTGCCGCCGAGCCCAGCGCAGCGACTCCCCTCGCTCGACCCGCGAGCCCGCCCTGCCCGGCAAGCGCAAGCGCAAGATCGCCCGCCGGATCGGCCTCACCGCCGCCGGCGTGATCGGCATCGGCCTGACCGCCCTGGCGGCGCAGAAGATCGGCGTCGACAAGGTGGTCGAAAGCATCGTCCGCTCCAACCTCAGCTGGGTCCTCGTCGCCTGCGCGCTGATGGCGCTCTCGCTCTTCTTCCGCGCCGCCTCCTGGTACTGGATCGTGCGCGCCGCCCTGCCGCTGCGACCGGTGCGGCGCCGCGACGTCACCTCGGCGACGATGATCGGCGTGCTGATGTCGGCGACCCTGCCGGCCCGCCTCGGCGAGCCGGCGCGAGCGATGTCGCTGGCGCGGCGGATCGGCCGCATGCGCGAGACCTTCCCGGTGCTGCTCGGCACCGTGGTCTCCCAGACGCTGCTCAACCTCATCGCCCTCGCCCTGCTCGGCGTGATCATCGTCTCCAGCACCGACCTCTTCCACTCCGGCACCCAGAAGCTCTTCGCCTTCAGCTTCCTGCCGCTGCTGCTGCTCGTCGCCCTGCTGCTCGGTCCGCCGCTGATGCGGCGCAACGGCAACGGCCGCCTGGCCCGGCTCGGCACCGCCATGCACGGGGCGCTGCTGCAGGTGCGGGCGGGGCTGAAAGTCTTCCGCAACCCGCGCCGCGGCGCTCGCCGCCGCCGCCGCACAGCTGACCGCCTGGGCGATCCAGCTCGCCGCCTGCTGGGCACTGCTCGCCGCCCTCGGACTGAGCGATCAGGCCGGCATCGGCGCCGCCGCCGCCGTCCTCTTCGCCGTCAACGTGACCGCGGTCGTGCCGGCTACGCCCTCGAACATCGGCGTCTTCCAGCTCGCCGTGATCAGCGTCCTGCACACCGGCTTCGGCGTCAGCACTGCCGACGCCCTCGCCTACGGCGTGATCCTGCAGGCGGTCGAGATCGCCACCGCAGTGACCCTCGGCCTGCCGGCCCTGGTCCGCGAAGGGCTCGACCTGGAGCGACCTGCGGGTGCAGGCGCTCTCCACCACCCCGGTGCGGCTGAAGCCGGAGCCGGCCCCGCGCGAGTCCGACGCCGCGCGAAGGCATCCGCGCCTAGTGGCTAGCTGAGTACCGACTTCGAGACGCTGCCGATGCCGAGCAGGCCGGGGCCGACGTGGGCGCCGAGCACGGCGCCGATCTCGGAGACGAAGACCGGCTCGCAGCCGAAGATTTCGCGGCCAGTCGTCGACCAGGGCCGCCGCGGTCTCGTCGTCTTGGATGTGCTGGACGACCCAGCCGTCGAAGCCCGACTCGTGGTGCTGGCGGGCGTAGTCGCGCAGGCGCTCGATCGAGCGGGCCCGGGTGCGCACGCGCTCGACCGGGGTGATCTCCTCCTCGAGGGTGAGGATCGGCTTGATCTTCAGCGCCGAGCCGATCCAGGCGCGGGCGCCGCCGATCCGGCCGCCGCGGCGCAGGTACTCGAGCGTGTCGATCGCGAACCACATCTTCAGCTCCTCGCGCGCCTGCTCGGCGCGGGCTAGCACCGCCTCGGCGTCGCCTTCGGCGGCAGCCGCGGCGGAGGCAGCGAGCACCGAGAGGCCCATGCCGCCGGCGGCCGAGCGCGAGTCGAAGACGTGGATGCGCTCCCCCCCTTGCCCTCGGCGATCAGCCGCTCACGAGCCTGGCCGGCAGCCTCCCAGGTGCCGGAGATGCCGGCCGAGATGTGGATCGAGACGATTTCGCGGCCTTCGTCAAGCAGCGGTTCGTAGACGGCGAGGAAGTCCCCGATCGACGGCTGCGAGGTCGTCGCGCCGCTTTCCGAGGCCCGCAGGCGCTCGTAGAAACCGGCGTAGTCGGCTGATTTCGGACTCGCGCTCCTGATCGCCGTCGACCGCTACGTAGAGGCTGATCGTCTTGACCCCACGCGAGGCGAGCATCTCGCTCGGCAGATAGGCCGTCGTGTCGCAAACGACCGCAGTTTGGGTTGGAGAACTCAAGCAAGCCGATTCTGGCAGACCTCTCGCTACACTTTGTGAAGTGACTGACGAAACTCAGACCGCGATCTCCCTCACCGACAAGGCTGCCGGCAAGATTGCCGAGCTGCTCGGTTCCCAGGAGGACGCCGGTGGACAGGCGCTTCGCGTCGCCGTCCGCGGCGGGGGTTGCTCCGGCTTCCAGTACGCGCTCGCCTTCGACCAGGCCAAGGACGACGACCACCTCTTCGAGGTCGACGGCGTCTCCGTCGTCGTCGACAAGGTCAGCATGCAGTTCGTCTTCGGCTCCGAGGTCGACTACGTCGAAGGCCTGCAGGGCGCGGGCTTCCAGGTCAACAACCCCAACGTGGTTGCGGCCTGCGGTTGCGGCTCTTCCTTCCAGGTGAAGGACGAGGACGCGGCAGAGACAGCGGCTGTCTAGCCGTTATTCGATCTGCAGCGGCGGTGACTGCGCCGGAGGTGCGGCGGCGGATGCTGCGGGAACGGCCTCGGGCTGCTCGACTCCAAGCGCCTCGGCCAGCTCGCCCGAGTCGAACATCTCCTCGACGATGTCGGCGCCGCCGAGCAGCTCCCCGTTGACGTAGAGCTGGGGGAAGGTCTGCCAGTCGGAGATCTCGGCGGTGACTTCGCGCAGCGGCTGCAGCGCCGGCAGCACGTCGATCGCGCCGTACTCGACGTCGAGCGAGTCGAGCACCTGGACGACCCGCATCGAGAAGCCGCAGCGCGGCATTTCCGGCGTGCCCTTCATGAAGAGCAGCACCGGGTTGGCGGCGACCAGCTCTTCGACCTTCTGCTTCAGTTCGGCGATCAGCCATCGCTACAGCCTAGCTATCCGGACACCTGGGTCTTCAGCGAGAGGGCGTGGATCGCGCCGTCGTCGAAGCGCTCCTTGACCGCGGCCTTGACCAGGCGGTGCTGGTCGAGCCGGGAGAGCCCCTCGAACTGAGGCGCGGACACGGTTGCCTGCAGGTGATCGCCGCTGCCAGTTTCATCGGCAACCTCGGCCACGGCGCCTGGCAGGGCCGCCTCGATCATCTGCTTGATCTCCCCCAGGTCCGCCACGGAGCTAGCGGCGGCGGCGCAGCATCATCAGGCCACCGATCGCAAAGCCGGCGATCGCGGCTCCCGCAATCAGCTGCGAGCGGTGCTCATAAGCCTGACGGCGCCAGTCGGTCAGTTCGGTGACGCGGCCGCGCAAAACCTCGACCGAGCTGCCGAGATCGCGGCGCTGGAGGTCGATGTCGCGGCGGATCTCGCGCTGCCGAGCGACCGGGCATGCCCGTAGTCGGCCGGCGTGAGGGCTCGGGGTGAGCGCTCATTCCTTGCCTGCCTTCGCTCCGGATTCCAAGGTTTCCTTGGTCAGCTTCGCCTCCGCGATCGCCTGCTCGGGCATCGGCGGCGCGCCGGCCTGGACCGAGCGATAGGCGAAGAAGCCGGCCCCGGCGGCGATCAGGAGGAAGAGCGCCGCCTCGACGAAGAAGCCGGGCCAGGCGTTGCCGTCGAAGACCTCTTCGGCGAGCAGCCAGGCGACCCCCTCCATGATCAGGATCAGCGCCAGGAAGGCGAAGGTGCCGGCGGCGACGCCGACGACCGAGCCGCGCAGGATCTTGCCGACTTTCTCGGTGATCTCGGTCTTGGCGAGCTCGATCTCCTCGCGAACCAGCGACGAGCTCTTTTCGGCGACGTCGAAGACCAGCTCGCTGACCGAGCGGTCCTCGTCGTGCGGCGGGGGTGTGCCGGTGCCGTCGGGCACGCTACTCAGGCGGCTCCTCGTCGAAGACGCGCTTCCAGACGAAGGCGGCGATGCGGGCGGCGGCGATGCTGGCCAGGGCGCTGCTGGCAGCCAGCACGCCGCTCCAGGCGAGTCGTTTGACGATCTCGTTGTCCATGGCTTCCGACCTTACCTATCGTGGCTCGATGCCGTCGCAGATCGTCGCCACGAGCAAGGACTTTGCCTGGTCGAAGTCGGTGTCGGAGGCCGGGATCACCTCGAAGATCCAGCCGGAGAGCAGCTGCTCGACCGCGCCGTAGAAGGACATCGAGGCGAAGGTCGGATCGATGTCGCGGCGGAAGACGCCCGCCTCCTGGCCATCGGCGACGATCTTCGCGATCGAGTCATAAGCGCGGCGGATCTCGGCCAGGTGGGTGCGACCGAAGGAGTTCGCCGCCCGGGTCACCTCGACGATGATCACCTTCATCAGCTCCGGGTCGTGGCGGTAGGAGTCGACGATGAAGCCGGCCACCGCTTCGAGCTTGGCGCGGGGCGAGACCCCCTCGTGGTCGGACTCCTCGATCGCGCTGAGCAGCAGCGACCAGCGCTCGCTGAAGAGCTCGTTGAGGACCTCGTCCTTGGACTTGAAGTAGTGGTAGACGAGGCCGTAGGCGACGCCGGCCTCGTCGGCGATGTCGGAGACCCGGGTCGAGTGGAAGCCCTGGCGGGCGAAGACGCGGATCGCCGCGTCGAGGATCTGGCGGCGCTTGTCGATCGGCGGTGCTTTCGATGCCATCAGGCGTGAGCCTCGATCAGCTGGGGCCAGGCGTAGGCCCGGGGGCGGCGGTTGGCGAGCGAGGGCAGTGACTCGCGGACGCGCTCCTGGGCGGCGAAGTCGAGCTCGGCGGCGACGAAGCACTCCTCGTCGGGGGCCGTGGCCAGCACCACTCCCCAGGGGTCGACGATCATCGAGCGCCCGTTGGAGCTGAAGTGAGGCGGCGCCTCGCCGACCTGGTTGGGGGCGAGGACGAAGGCCTGGTTCTCGATCGCCCGCGCCCGCAGCAGCACCTCCCAGTGGTCGCGCCCGGTGGCGAGGGTGAAGGCTGAGGGGATGGTGAGGATGCGAGCGCCGCGCACGGCGAGGATCCGGAACAGCTCGGGGAAGCGCAGGTCGTAACAGACGCTGAGGCCGACCGTGGCCTCAGCGAGCGCAGCGGTGACGATCTCCTCGCCCGGCTCCTCGTGCGCGGACTCGCGGTAGGCGACACCGCCGACGTCGACGTCGAACATGTGGATCTTGCGGTAGGTCGCGAGGTCCTCGCCGTCGGGCCCGATCAGAACCGAGGTGTTGAACGCCTTGCCCTCGGGTCCGCGCTCGGAGACGCTGCCGGCAAGCAGGTGGATGCCCAGCTCCCGCGCCCAGCCGCGGGCGGCGCTGAGGCTCGGGCCGTCGAGCGCCTCCGCGCCGGCAACCAGCTCCTCGCCGGCGGCCAGCAGGTTCCACTTCTCCGGCAGCGCAACCAGCTCGGCACCATCGGCCGCCGCGGCGCGGACGAGCCGCTCGGCGGCGCCGAGGTTTCGTGCCTTCTCGTTGGTCGAGTTGAGCTGTACAACCGCTGCGCGCAAACATCCCTCTCTGTACTGAGTCATTCGCCGACGCTGGCTGACTGACCAGTCAATCGGTTTGCTCAGTATAGGTGGATGATGGGCGCCGTCCGCACTCAGAGATTCATCATGCGAGCGACGATGCGATCCCAGATGCGGGTCGGGATCACGGGCTTGATGCGGGCCTGGGTCCTGGCGTCGAGCCCGACCAGATAGCGGGGGCGCGGCCGGGACGAGGTCAGCGCCTGCTCGATGACCGCGGCGACCTTGTCCGGCTCGATCCCGCGCTCGGCGAGGTTCCGCGTCAGCTTGCGGTAGCGGGCGATCGCCTTGCCGTAGAGCTCTTCGCGGGCCTCGATGTCGCCGCCGATCTCGTCGGCCGCCCGCTCACCGCTGTCCCAGATCGGGGTGTCGATCGAGCCGGGCTCGACCACGGAGACGGAGATCCCCCAGCGGCGCAGCTCCTGGCGAAAGACGTCGCCGACCGCCTCGACGCCGAACTTGGCCGCGTGGTAGGCGCCGGTCAGGGGAAAGGCGATGCGGCCGCCGATCGAGCTGACGAAGACGATGCGGCCGCGGGCGTCGCGGATCAGCGGCAGCACCGCCTGCGTGACCGCCACCTGCCCGGTCAGGTTGACCTCGATCTGGCGGCGGAAGGCGTCGATCGGCATCGTCTCCAGCGGGCTGGGGATCGCGACACCGGCGTTGTTGACAAGGCCATCGAGGCCGGCACCTCCGAGCTCGTTGCCAAGCAACGCGGCGGCAGCTGCGATCGCATCGGCGTCGGTGACGTCGAGCATCACCGGGGTCAGCCGGTCCGAGCCGGCGGTGCGCAGCGAATCTGCGTCCTCCTCCTTGCGAACCCCGGCAAAGACCCGCCAGCCGGCCAGGTCGAGCCGCAGCGCGGTCGCCCGGCCGATCCCAGTCGAAGAGCCGGTGACGAGCACGGATCGCACCCGGCCAGGCTATCCGAGCCGCTGACTTCGCCTTTTGTAGTCCGTATGGACGCATAAAGGCGAAGTCAGCAGCGTAACCTTGTTCGGGCATGACCGAGATCGGCAAGGACGATGGTGAGCGCAAGCAGGTAACGGTGCTCTTCGCCGATGTGAGCGGCTCGATGGACCTGGCCGAGGGGCAGGACCCGGAGGAGTGGCGCAAGATCATGCAGCGCTTCTTCGCGATCCTCGCGGCGGCGGTCGAGCGCTTCGAGGGCACCGTCGACAAGTTCACCGGCGACGGCATCATGGCCGTCTTCGGTGCCCCGGTCGCACACGAGGACCACGCTCGCCGGGCCTGTTACGCCGCCCTGCAGATGCTCGATGACGTCGCCGAGTACGCAGGCGAGCTGCGCCGTGGGCCCGGGCTCAACTTCTCGACCCGGATCGGGATCAACTCCGGCGAGGTCGTCGCGGGTGCGATCGGCGCCGGCGGCGAAGGCGAGTACACCGCGATCGGCCACACCGTCGGCCTCGCCCAGCGGATGGAGGCGCTGGCGGAGCCGGGTAAGGCCTACCTCACCGAGAGCACCGCGGAGCTCGCCCACGGGTTCCTGCGAGCTTGAGGACCTCGGCCGAGTTCGAGATCAAGGGCGCCAGTCAGCCGGTGCGAGTCTTCGAGCTGGCGGGGATCGGCGCGGCGCGCTCGCGGCTCGACCTCTCTCGCGAGCGCGGCTTCTCCCGCTTCGTCGGCCGCGACGAGGAGATGGCCGTTCTCGAGGGCGCGCTGGAGCGAGCCGAGGCCGGCGACGGGGCCGTGGTCGGCATCGTCGCCGAGGCCGGCGTCGGCAAGAGCCGGCTCAGCCACGAGTTCAGCCAGCGCTGCCGCGAGCGCGGGCTCGAGGTCTTCGAGGCGCAGGCGCAGGCGCACGGGCAGTCGATCGCCGCTGATGCCGGTCCTGCAGATGCTGCGCGCCTACTTCGGGATCGGCGACCGGGACTCCGAGCGACTGACGCGCGAGAAGATCGCCGGACGGGCGCTGCTGCTCGATCCCGAGTTCGCCGCCGACCTGCCGCTCCTCTTCGACTTCCTCGGCGTCCCAGACCCCGACCGCCCGGTGCCGCAGATGAGCCCGGAGGCGCGACAGCGCGCACTTGGCGGGATCGTCTGCCGCCTCATCAACGCCCCCAACCGCCACCACACGGTCGTGCTGGTGGTCGAGGACCTGCACTGGATCGATCAAGGCCAGCGACGCCATGCTGGCCGAGCTGGTCGCCTCGATCGAGGGAACGAACACCCTCGCGGTGGTCAACTTCCGCCCCGAGTACAGCATGACCCGGCACGATGCGCCGGTTCACCGCAGCATCGCGCTGAAGCCTCTGGGGCAGGCCGACACCGGGGTGCTGCTGCGCGACCTCGCCGGTGAGGACCCCTCGCTCGACGGGCTCGAGGAGCCGGTCCACGAGCGCACCGCCGGCAATCCGTTCTTCGTCGAGGAGATCGTGCGCGAGCTGGTCGAGGCCGGTCACCTCGAGGGCGAACGGGGCGCCTACCGGCTCGTGCGCCCGGTCGAGGAGGCACGCGTGCCGGCCACGGTGCAGTCGGTGCTCGCCGCTCGGATCGACCGCCTCGACCCCGATGCTAAGCAGCTGCTGCAGGTCACTTCCGTCGTCGGCAAGGAGGTGGGAGCGAGGGCGCTCGCGCTGACGGCGGGACTTGCCGACGAGGAGCTGAGCTCGGCGCTCTGTGAGCTGGTCGATGGCGGCTTCCTCTACGAAGCGGAGCTCTATCCGGAACGGGTCCTGGCCTTCCGCCATCCGCTCACCCGCGAGGTCGCCTACGGCACCCAGCTTGCCGAGCGCCGCAAGGTCACCCACGCGGCGGCGGCCAGGGCAATGATCGAGCTCGAGCCCGACCGCCTCGACGAGTTGGCGGCGCTGATCGCCCACCACCTGCAGGAAGGCGGCGAGACGCTGGAGGCGACTCGCTGGTTCGCCCGCGCCGCGCACTGGGCGGGCCACACCCAACCCCGCGACGCGCTGCGGCTTTGGCAGCAGGTGACCGAGCTCAACGACGAGCTGGAGGAGGACGAGGAGTCGACGGCGATGGCGGTCTCCTCCCGCCTGCTGCAGCTCGACTACGCCTGGCGTCTGGGCATGGACCGCCGGCAGGCGGACGCATTGGCAGCCGAAGCCACCGAGATCGCCGAGCGGATCGGCGACCTGCACTCGCTGGCGCTGCTGAAGCTGCTCACCGCCGCCAGGCCCGGCATCGCCGACCACTCGGGCGAATGGGTGTCGGCGGCCGAGGAGGCGATCGAGCTGGCGGACCGGGGCGGCGACCCCTCGCTGCGGATCGGGGTCCGCAGCGCCGCCGTCTACGCCCACATGTGCGCCGGGGACCTCGACGCCGTCGAAGGCGCCGCCGACGAAGTTCTCGCTCTGACCGGTGGCGACCGCAAGCTGGGGGCCGGAATCGTGATCGACTCTCCGATCGCCTGGGCACTGATGGCCAAGTCGATGGCTCTGCGCGAGCGCGACCGCTTCGATGAGTCCGAAGAGCTGGCCGGCCGTGCGCTGCGAATGGCCGAGGAGGACGACGATCCCGAGACGGCGAGCTGGGCCCGCGGCTCCAAGTGCCTGCTGCTTGCCGACCGCGGGAAGATCGAGGCCGCACTGGTGCTGGCGCGGCGCAACTGCGAGCTGACCGAACAGCTCGGCGACGTCTTCTCGAGGAGCACCGCGTTGACGTCGTCGGCCTATGTGCAGCTGGCAGCGGGCGAAAGCGAGGAGGCGCTGACGACGATCGGGCTGGCCGACCGCCTCTACCGCGAAGCGATGGGATCGGGCGGTGAGACTGAGGCCTGGCGGTCGACCCTGCGAGCCCGCATCCTGCTCAGTCTGGGCCGTTCCGTCGAGGCTCTGGAGGAGGCCGAATGGGCGGCGAGCACCGCCAAGCGAAGGGGCATGGGCTGGCAGGTCTCCTCCGCCCTGCACACGCTTGCCCAAACTCGCGCCGATGCGGGAGCTCCCGGTGTCGAGGCGGCATTGGCGGAGGCCACCGACGCCGCGGAACTTCGCGGTCACGCGATGACGCTGCGCAAAATCAGCGCCGACCGCGGCTCCCTCCTCGCCGCCGCGAGGTAGCCCGGCTGGCCTAGCCGCGGCCGGCGCGGTGGCGCTCGAGCTCGGCGACCATCAGCTTGGTGTGCAGGGCGGCGATCAGGTCCTGGAGGGGCTGGGCGCCGGCTTCGAGCATCTCGACCACTCGCTCCGGTGAGACCTCGCCGGCGAGGCGCTCCATCACCATCCCGACCTCCTCGCGGACGAGGTCTTCGATCGCGCTCTTGTAGCGCAGGGTGTCGTAGACGGTGAAGCCGATCTGCTCGTCGTAGCCGCCGGCGCGGAAGCGGCACGATCGCCTCGATGATCTTGATGTCGGAGGGCGAGTAGCCGCGGCTGTTGGGACTCAGCACCTCGAGCTTCTCGAGCCGGTCGAGCACGTCCTTGGGGACGCCGTAGCGCTCGCGCACCTCGGCGGCGCTGGTGCGGGTGCGCTCGCCGGCGAGGGCGCGATCGAGGATGCGGTCCTCGAGCTCGACCAGGGCGCGGGCCCGCTCCGGGTCCTCGTCGAGCACCGATTTGATCGCCTTCAGCGGCATGAAGCGCTCCTCCTGCAGCTGCTTGATCAGCTTGATCCGGTCGACGAACTCGGGCGGGTAGTAGGCCATGTTGCGGCTGGTCTTGACCGGCTCGGGCAGCAGCCCCTCGCGCAGGTAGTGCTTGATCGTCGGCGCCGGCACCCCCGAGGCCTCGGCCAGCTCCCCCATCCGCAGCAGGTCACCATTGGGCCGATGGGCCTGAAACGTGTCGATATGTCCCGTTTTAGGCCCGTCGGCGGTCATGCGCGGAAGGTGGCGGCGGAGTCGGCGCTTGGGCCGGCGGCGGCGCCCGACTCCAGCATCGCGGCGATCTCCTCCGCGGAGTAGCCGGCCTCGCGCAGCACCTCCTCGGTGTGCTCGCCGAAGGCGGGCGCGGGTCGGGTCGGGTCGGCCGGGCGTGCGGCTCATCTTCACCGGGGCGCCGAGCTGGCGCACCGTGCCGAGCCCGGGCTGCTCCATCTCGACCACCATCTGGCGGGCGCGGACCAGCTCCGAGTCGAGCGCCTCGTCGACGTCGAGCACCGGCTCGATGCAGCAGTCGTGCTCGTCGTTGAAGGCCTTCCATTCGTCGCGCGTGCGGGAGCGGAAGACCTCGGCGACCTGGTGCCAGCCGTCGCTTTCCGGCGCCTCGAACTGCACCTCGATCAGGTCGGGACGATCGACCCCGTTGCAGAAGGCGGCCCAGAACTTCGGCTCGAGCGCGCCACAGCTGATCCAGCCGTCGGCGGCCTCGTAGGGCATGTAACAGACCAGGCCACCGGCGAGCTGCTGCTCGCCGCGCCGCGGCACCTCGCCGTCGCAGAAGTAGCGGCCGGCGACCATCGCCAGCCAGGAGAGGGCACCGTCGGCCATCGAGACGTCGACCATCTGGCCCTCGCCGGAGCGCCGGCGCTCGTGCAGCGCCGCCATCACGCCGAAGGCCGCCATCAGGGCGCCGCCGCCGAGGTCGGCGATCTGGCCCGCCGACTGCACTGGCGGGCCGTCCTTGGCACCGGTCAGCCCGAGCAGGCCGACGAGGCCGAGGTAGTTCATGTCGTGGCCGGCGCGCTGGGCGTAGGGGCCGTCCTGGCCGTAGCCGGTGATCGCGCAGAAGACGATCGCCGGGGTTGGCCTCGCGCATGCGCTCGTAGCCGACCCCGAGCCGGTCGAGCACGCCGGGGCGGAAGCCGTCGAGGACGACGTCGTGGGACTCGACCAGGCGCAGCAGCGCCTCGCGCCCCTGCTCGCTCTTCAGGTCGAGCCGGACCGAGCGCTTGCCGCGGTTGAGCGAGAGGTAGAGGGCCGAGCGCGTGCCCAGCTCCTGCTGCTCGTCGCTGCCGTAGTAGGGCGGCGCCCAGCGGATGTAGTCGCCCATGCCGGTGTCCTCGACCTTGAGCACCTCGGCGCCGAGGTCGGCGAGCAGAAGCGAGCAGAAGCCCCCCGGCAACAGCCGGGACAGGTCGAGGACCTTGACGTCGCTAAGCGGGAGAGCGCTCACGCTTCGGCACTCCCAGCAGCTCGCGGGCCTCGGCGACCGAGGCGACCTTGCGGCCGACGTCTTCGGCCATCTGCCGCGCCTTGGCGATCAGGTCGCCGTTGGAGCGGCACATCTCGCCGTTCGGCAGGTAGAGGTTGTCCTCGACCCCGGCGCGGACGTTGCCGCCGAGGACCAGCGCCGTGCCGAGCAGTTTCCACTGGTCGCGGGAGATGCCGATCGTCTGCCACTGGTTGGGTCCCTCGGCGCCGCCTGGGACCTGGTCGGCCATGAAGGCGATGTTGCGCGGGGTCGGCCGGATGCCGCCGTTGACCCCCATCACCAGTGAGATCTGCAGCGGCGTCCGCTCCAGCAGCCCCATGTCGATCAGCGGGTCGAGGTTGGCGACGTGGCCGGCGTCGAAGCACTCGTGCTCGGGCTTGATCCCCAGCTCGCGCATCGCCGTGAGGAACTCGATGATCGTGTCGAAGCTGTTCTCGAAGACCGCCTTGAAGACGAAGTCCTTGCGCCGTTTCGAGTACTTGGCGTAGTTCATCGAGCTCATGTTGAGCGCGGCGACGTCGGGCTTCAGCTCGCGCAGGTACTCGATCCGCTTCTCGATCGGGATCCCGATCGCGCCGGTCGAGTAGTTGATGATCACGTCGCCGACCTCGGCCAGGATCGCCTCGGTGATCGCGCGGAAGTCCTCGACCTCGTAGGAGGGCGTGCCGTCGGGTTTGCGGGCGTGGATGTGGATCTGCGAGGCGCCCTCGTCGACCGCGCGCCGCGCCTCCGCCGCGTACTCCTCGGGCGTGTACGGGATCGCCGGGCACTGGTCGCGGTTGGCGATCACGCCGCTGATCGAGCAGCTGATCACCACCGGATTGTCGAATGAGCTCATTTCTCTCTCCCTTGTGGCGAGTTACCCCCTGTATAGGCCCGGAAAGTCGCCACACTCCTCATACCGGCATCACCCCGTGGCGCTTCTTCGGCTTTTCAACGTGCTTGTCTTTCGCCATCCGCAGCGCCTTGACGATCGTCGGCCGGGTCTCGCGCGGGTCGATCACGTCGTCGATCACGGCGTTGCCGGCGGCGATGTAGGGGTCGATCTGCTGGCGCACGGCATTCAGCATCGACTCGCGAGTCGCCTCGGGATCGTCGGAGGCCTCGATCATCGAGCGGCCGATGATTTCGACCGCGCCCTCGGCCCCCATCACCGAGATCTCGGCGCCCGGCCAGGCGACGATCAGGTCGGGCTCGTAGGCCTTGCCGCACATCACGTAGTAGCCGGCGCCGTAGGCCTTGCGCACGATCACGGTCACCTTCGGCACCGTGGCGCGGCTGACCGCGTAGAGCATCTTCGCCCCGTGGCGAATGATCCCGGCGTGCTCGACCTTGGCGCCGACCATGAAGCCGGGCACGTCCTGGAGGAAGACGAGCGGGATGTTGAAGGCGTCGCAGAGGTTGATGAAGCGGGCGGCCTTGTCGGCCGAGTCGTTGTCGAGGATCCCGGCCAGCTGCTTGGGCTGGTTGGCGACGATCCCGGCGGGGCGGCCGCCGAAGCGGGCGAAGCAGGTGATCAGCGTCTTGGCGAACTTCGGCTTGATGTCGAAGAACTCGCCGTCGTCGACGATCTCGCGGATCACGTCGTACATGTCGTAGGGCTGGCGCGATGAGTCGGGGACGATCTCCATCAGCTTCTCCGACTGTCGGTCGTCGGGATCGGCGGTCTCGATCACCGGCGGCTTCAGCTCGCAGTTGGTCGGGAAGTAGGAGAGGTACTGCTTGATCGCCCAGATGCACTCCTCGTCGTCCTTGACCTCGAGGTCCCCCACGCCGGACTTGCGGCAGTGGACCTTGGCGCCGCCGAGCTCCTCCATCGTGATGTCCTCGCCGGTGACGGCCTTGGTCAGGTGCGGGCCGGCGAGCGCCATCGCGCCCTGGCCGGAGACCATCGGCACGAAGTCGGCGAGCGCCGGGATGTAGGCGGTGCCGGCGGCGCAGGGCCCCATCATCGCCGCCACCATCGGGATCACCCCCGACATCTCGACCTCCTCGCGGAAGAGGTGGCCGGAGCCGGCGAAGAGCGAGCCCGCCGCCTCCTGGATGCGGGCGCCGGCCGAGTCGAGCAGCCAGATGAAGGGCATCCGCTTGGAGAGGGCCATCTCGCGCAGGCGGGTGACCTTGAGCTCGCCGGTCATCCCCATCGAGCCGGCCATCACGGTGAAGTCGTAGGCGGCGATGCAGCAGGGGCGGCCGTCGACGTCGCCCCAGCCGCTGATCACGCCGTCGGCGGGAGCATCCTTGCCGTCCATCGCCCGCTGGGCGAAGTGGGGGCGGCCGTGGATGCCCATCTCGACGAAGGTGCCCTCGTCGACCAGCAGGGCGATCCGCTCGCGGGCGGTCAGCTTGCCGCGCTCGTGCTGCTTGGCGATCTTCTCCTCGCCGCCGCCCAGCTTCGCCTTGGCGCGCCGCTCGTGCAGCTGCTCGGTGAGGTCGCTGAGCGGGGCGGTGCCCGGCAGCAGGTGCTTGCTCTCTTGCTCGGTCGCCACTAGCGCCCTTTCCACTGCGGATCGCGTTTCTCGAAGAATGCGGTGACGCCCTCGACGATGTCCTCGGTCGAGAAGGTGAGCGAGAGCTGCGAGCGCAGGTAGTCGAGCGCGTCGTCGACCGCCATGTCCTGCTGGCGGTACATCGCGTCGTGGCCGAGCCGCATCAGCACCGGGCTCTTCGAGGCCAGCTTCGTCGCCCAATCGGCGACCGCGGCGTCGAACTCCGCGGCCGGAACGACCTTGTTGGCGAGCCCGTACTCGACCGCCTGCTCGGCGCTGAGCCGCTCGCCCAGCAGCATCATCTCGTTGACCTTCTTGCGCGGGACGTTGCGGTAGATGATCGCCATGATCATGTAGGGGAAGGCGCCGACGTTGATCTCCGGCGTGCCGAAGGTGGCGCCCTCTTTGGCGATCAGCAGGTCGCAGGAGAGGGCGAGGCCCATCCCCCCCGCCAGCACGTGGCCGTTGGCGGCGCAGAGGCTCGGCTTGCCGAGGCGCGGCATCAGCCGGAAGTATTCGAGGAAGAGGTCTGTGGCGAAGTGTTTGGCGACAAGCGGAACGTCGGCCGCGAAGCCGCCCAGATCGGCGCCGGCACAGAAGACCTTGTCCCCCGCCCCGGTGAGCACCACCGCGCGCACGTCCTCGGAATCGCGCGCCGTCTTCATCGCGTCGACCAGCTCGCTCAGCATCTGGCCGGAGAGCATGTTGCGCTTCTCCGGGTTGTTCAGCGTCACCGTGGCGACGCCCTCGGCGACCTCGTACTTGACGACCTCGTAGTCCATCGAGGCGGGACCATAGCCGAACTGCGTTGAAAGTAGGAAGTGCTACTGTCCACGCGGCCGAATTCACCGCCCACGAACCCGCGAGGAGAGAGACAGTGGCGACCGCGACGACCAACGGCTCCAAAGTGATCAAGCCCGACCACCAGGCTGGGCGCAAGCACTTCATCTTCAGCCAGGAGCACGAAGACCTGCGCGAGTCGATGCAGTCGTGGGTGAAAAAGGAGCTGTGGCCGCACCGCAACGAGTGGGAGGACACCTACTGGGACTCCGCCGCGATGAAGCGCGCCGGCGAGCTCGGCTTCCTCGGCCTCTGCTTCCCCGAGGAGTACGGCGGACAGGGCGGCGACTACTTCTACTCGCTGGTCCGCGCCGAGTGCATGAGCTACTCCGGCTCCGGCGGCACCAACATGGGCTTCGCCGTGCAGAGCGACATGGTCCTGCCCCCGATCCACCTGCTCGGCACCGAGGAGCAGAAGCGCAAATACCTCGAGCCCGGCCTCAAGGGCGAGAAGATCGGCTGCATCGCGATCACCGAGCCGGGCGCCGGCTCCGACGTCGCCGGCATCCGCACCACGGCGATCCTCGACGGCGACGAATACGTGATCAACGGCTCCAAGACCTTCATCACCAACGGCCCCCGCGCCGACTTCATCGTCCTCGTCACCAAGACCGACCCCAGCGCCCGCCACGAGGGCATCACGCTCTTCGTACTGCCGCTGCGCGACGAGGAGGGCAACCACGTGCCCGGCTTCACCGTCTCGGCCGAGCTGGAGAAGATGGGGATGCACGCCTCCGACACCGGCGAGCTCTCCTTCGAAGACGTCCGCGTGCCCGGCCGACGCCGTGCTCGGCGAAGTCGGCAAGGGCTTCTACCACATCGCCTGGGAGCTCCAGGGCGAGCGCCTGGTCGCCGCCGCCGGCTGCCACGCGGGGGCGGAGCGGATGATCGAGAAGACGATCGAGTACGCCAAGGAGCGCGAAGCCTTCGGCCGCCCGATCGGCAAATTCCAGGCCCTGCGCCACAAGATCGCCGAGATGGCGACCAAGACCGAGGCCGCCAAGCAGTTCACCTACGCCACCGCCTGGCGCTTCGCCAACGGCGAGTACCCGGTGCGCGAGATCACGATGGCCAAGCTCTACGCCTCCCGCATCTGCTGCGAGGTGGCAGACGACGCCGTGCAGATCCTCGGCGGCTACGGCTACATGAAGGAGTACGAGATCGAGCGCGCCTACCGCGACGTCCGCCTCAACCGGATCGGTGCCGGCACCGACGAGGTGATGCTCGACGTGATCGGGCGCAGTTACGGGCTGTAGGCGTCATCGGCGTCCGGCCCGCTGCGGGCCGAAGCTCAGCCGTTTGTGATCAGGACGGTGGCGATCATGCCGAGGATGCCGAGCATCGTCGGGCCCCAAAGCATGAACATCAGCTGCCGCAGGTCACGAACCTCCGTGCGCAGCTCGCCGCAGCTCTCGTGTCGACCCGCGCAAAGCCTGCGTCCATTCGCTTCGAGAGATCGTCCAGTCGCCCGTCGTTCCACATCGTGCGATCCATGGTAGCCACGCTAGCCGATCCGTGCGCAGACAATGTGTTGCGGAGATTGAGATCCACGCACAAAACTGCACACGAAGTCGCGCAGAGCTGGATGCGCGGCTACTCCAGCGGCAGGCAGATCGCGCAGAAGTCCTCGCCGAACGGGGTGAGGACGATGCTGCGGCGGACGGTGCGAGCGGTGCGCCCACCCCGCTCCAGCGCGTCGGTCACCTCCGTCTGGGCCTCCAGCACCTGGTAGCGGCGGGCGTCGCGCAGCGGCTCGCGCGAGAACCAGACGAGCCCCAGCCGGTGCAGGTTGTTGAGGTAGGCGTGGACGCGGTCGCGTGGCGGCAGCCGGCCTCCTCGGCGATCATCGTGCAGCCCCGGCCGACGAGGTCGGAGGCGAACGGCAGGCCGGCGCGCACGTCGACCGATGGCTGCTCGCCCTCCCGCGCCAGGAAGCGCAGGATGCGGGCCTCGTCCGGCGCCAGGGCGTCGAGGATCCGCATGTAGGCGGGGTGGGAATCGACGTCGACGCTGACGTCGGCCGAGCGGCGCAGCAGCTCCTCGCCGCGACTGCGCAGCGCCTCCGCCGAGGAGTCGCCCGCGGGCCGTGACGCGCGTGCTTTCCTCGACGCCGATCAGCTCACGCAGGTAGGCGCGCAGCTCGGCGGTGGTCTCCTGCACCGCGTCCGCGGTCGACTCGCCCTGGGAGGCGGCGCGCACCACCCGCGAGGCGCCCTCGACGTAGGCGTTGGCTATCTCCGAGGCCCCCTGCCTGGCCATGTTCGCGGCGATCCTGGCCAGGCCGGGCGCCGCCTGCAGCAGCTCTTCCAGCGCCTGCTGTCCCGTCGGGCCGGACGCTCGCCGCGGCCGCCCCGCCGGCTCTCCCCTGTCGTCGTCGAAGCTCATCCGAAGATCGCCAGGTGTAGCAGCCCGGCGCCGAATCCGAGCACCGCCCCGTGCAGGTAGAGCAGCCACTCGTCCTCGCGCATCGCCGTGCGCAGCATCTCCGAGAATTCGGGCGGGCCCATCGCCCGCACCCGCGTGGCGACGAACTCGCGCACGCCATCCGCTCTGCCTGGCGTTGAACTCCTCGTCGGCGAGCGGGGTGACCGCGTAGTCGGCTGCCTCGGCGGCGAGCGAGGTGCGGATCGTCTCGTAGTCGCGGCTGCCGACCGCGACCCTGCACCGCCGAGCGCGCCCGGCCGAGCGCCCGGTCGACGGCGGGGCGCAGCGAGTCCTCGATCAGCTGCCGCGTGCGATCCGAGTTCGGGCCCGTGCATCAGGTCCTCGGCGACGTTGGTCATCGTCACCACGTCGTCGGCGATGATGTCGGCGTAGACCTCGGCCACCTCGGGCTGGCGCTTGAGGAAGAGCCCCTGGACCTCGAACGGGCCGACCTGCCGCGGCCGCACCGGCTCGAAGATCATCCGGATGCCGAGCAGGTTGGTCGTGTAGCCGATCAGCACGCCGGCGATCGGCAGCACCCACCACGGGGTCAGCACGTACTCGGTCAGGAAGGCCGTCGGGATGCCCAGCAGCAGGCCGAAGAAGAAGCCGAAGTTGACGATGAAGCGCAGCTCCTTGCGCCCGACCTCGAGGAAGATCCGGTTGGCCAGCGCGGGGTTGGCCTCGAGGCGGCGGATCACCATCAGCTTGACGTCGATCAGCTCGTCGGCGTGGGTGCCGATTTCGTCGGTGATCGTGCGCACGATCTGCGGCAGCTGCTCCTCGACGCGAGCGTGGACGGCGGCGCGCACGCGCGGCGGCAGGTCGTGCCAGAGCTGCGGGCGCTCGCGCTCCATGATCCGCTCGACCACGTCGTGGATCTCGCCGCGGGCCGTCTCGAGGATCTGCTCGGCGATCGCCTCGGGGTCGAGCTGACGGTAGAAGTCGCCGGGCCCGCCGACCTTCGAGAGTCCCTTTGTCGACGGCGATCGAGCCCATCTTCGCCGCCCGCGAGGGAACGATCCCCTGCCAGCCGAGGCCGCCCTGGCCGAGCCCCGGGATCTGCTGGATGCGCCGCGGCATCACGTTGGCGAGCGGAGCCAGGCCCGGCACCCTGACCCCGGCAAAGCGCACCGGGTAGAAGAGCATCCAGACCCCGCTGAGGTTGGTCACGTAGCCGATCGCCCCGGTGAAGAGCGGGATCGTGATCAGGCTGAGGGTCGTGTGGTCCATCGCTTTTAGGGGATGATGTGCGGCGAGCGCAGGATGACCGTAATCAAGGACACAGGCACGCGGGCTGTCGCTGCCGCCGTTCGGCGAGGAGCACGAGGAGCTGCGCGAGACCGTCAGCCGCTTTGTCGCCAAGGAGATCGCGCCGCAACGTCGACGAGTGGGAGGCGGCGCGCGAATTTCCCCGTGAGCTCTACGCCCGCTGCGCCGAGCTCGGCTTCCTCGGGCTCAAGTTCCCCGAGGAGCTCGGCGGCCAGGGAGGCACCCATCTGCACGACGCGATCTGGGTCGAAGAGCTCGCCCGCAGCGGCGGCTCCGGCGGCGTCGCCGCCGGCCTCAACGCCCACACCTCGATCGCGATGCCGCCGATCTTCAACTTCGGCACCGAGGAGCAGAAGCAGCGCTGGCTCGTCCCCGGCATCGCCGGCGAGAAGATCGGCGCGCTCGGCATCACCGAGCCGGGTGCCGGCTCCGACGTCGCCGGCATCTCCACCTTCGCCGAGAAGGTCGACGGCGGCTACGTCGTCAACGGCTCCAAGACCTTCATCACCAACGGCGTCCGCGCCGACTTCCTCGTCTGCGCCTGCAAGACGACCAAAGACGGCGGCCACGGCGGCATCTCTTTCCTCGTCCTCGAGCGCGAGATGCCCGGTTACGAGGTGGCGCAGAAGCTGGAGAAGATGGGCTGGCACTCCTCCGACACGGGAGAGCTCTCCTTCACCGACGTCGAGGTGCCCGACGAAAACCTGCTCGGCGACGAGAACGAGGGCTTCAAGCTGATCATGGCCAACTTCGCCTGGGAGCGGCTGCTGATGGCGATCGGCGCCGTCGGCGCGATGCAGCGCCTGATCGAGGTCACCGTCAGCTACGCCCAGGAGCGCGAAGCCTTCGGCCGCCCGATCGGCAAGTTCCAGGCGATCCGCCACCAGGTCGCCGAGATGGCAACCAAGGCCGAGGCCTCCCGCGCCCTCACCTACAACGCCCTCCGCCTCTTCCACGAAGGCCAGAACTGCATCGAAGACGTGACCATGGCCAAGCTGATCACCCAGCGCGCCGTCCTCGAGATCGCCGACCAATCCCTCCAGATCCACGGCGGCTACGGCTACATGCGCGAGTACGGCATAGAGCGAGCAGTTCGCGACGCCCGCCTAGGCCCAATCGGCGGCGGCACCGACGAGGTAATGAAGGAGATCCTCGGCAAGCTGATGGGGTTGTAGGGATTAGCAGGGGTTTCCTGTTCCCCCCCATCGTCCGCGTCAGGCGGACACGATTCGGACACATCGCGCTGCGTGTCGAATCCACCGCCGGCGGACAAATCCCCATTGCAACTCCGCGCGGCCGATAAGACGGTGAGGGAGAATCGCACGGTGGATCTGATTGATCAAACAGCGCACCTTGCACTCGCCTACGTCGAGGCCGTCAAGCAGCAAGGCCACACGATGACCCCATACGAGCTGGAGGCCTACGTGGCCGCGCGGCGGAGGTGGCCCGGGGTCCAAGCGACGCCGCCCCGAACGGTCACGAGTACGAACGTCGGGCGCGTCATTCAGCAGATGAGCCACCAGACATTGGATGCGTTTCGCAAGGCTTTTCAGGAGGCACTCGAGCCGATCCAGGAGGAGCGTCCAGGGAAGCCCGGCGTACCGGCGGAGCCAGTGGTCGATTGGCTCTCGAGACTGGGGTGGATCGCGATGCGAAGCGAGCGAGTTGAGATAACGAAGTTGGGCGAAGCGATGCTGGCCCATTTCGAGCTGGAGACCCTTGAGGAAGAAATTCCTGTCGCGGTCGTGCTCAATCAGGGTGACCAGCTCGCTTCAGCGCGAGTGATTCAAAAGATCGCGGAACTCGGACCCTGCGCCGTGGTCGATCCATACTTCTCGATCGAGAGCCTGATCGAGGTACTCCAGCTGACAGAAGTCCATCGGGTGCTAACGGGAACGAAGGATGCCGGCAAGCTCGCCGGACTTGCGGCGGCGCTCGGCTCACAACCCCCGGCACGGCTCTTCGAGGTGAGAAAGAGTGCGACCTTCCACGATCGGTTCGTCATCCCGGACGACGGGCCATTGCTCTTTCTGGGAACGTCCTTCACCGGATTTGGCAAGCAGCTTTCGCTGATGGTGCAACTCGGCGACGAGAAGGTGGAATCGATTCTTCGCGCCGAGTTCGAGCGCTCCTGGCAAGTCGCCGAACCGATCCAGCCATTGCTAGAGGCAGGAGAGGAAGGGGACGGAGGGTCTGCCGGGTGATCATGCGCCCCAAGGTGTGGTCCTCTCCAGAGCAATGAGGTAGCCGTATGCTCCACACTTGAGCGGCAAGGAGATCAGAGTTCGGCAATGCGAGCCGGCCGATACTCGAGGCGTGGAGCTTTGGAGTGAGGCTCGCAGCGGGCATGCCGGCACAGCCGATCGGCTCGAGGACATTGAACGCCCGGTTGCCGGTTCACCAGCCGCACTCTTGGTAGCCAAGCAGAAGGGCGATATCCTTGGCGCGCTTATCGCCACGTTGGATGAGTGGCGGGGGAACATGTATCGGCTCGCTGTCCGTGACGGACGTCGGCGGCAGGGCATCGGGGTCGCGCTAGTGCGAGCCGGCGAGGAGTATCTGCGCCAGTGCGGGGCGCAGCGGATAACTGCGCTGGTTGCCTTTGACGATGAGGCGGCGGGAGGGTTCTGGGAGGCCGCTGGCTATCCGATGGATCGCGAGATCGGCCGACGGGTTCGCAACCTGCCGTGAGGGCGATTCTCTACGTCCTCGTTCTGGTCGCCGCCCTCGCCGGTGGCGTCGCGGCGGGAGGCGTGTCGGCCGGGCCCGACCGCAACCAGGCGTCGGCCCCTTCGGCAAGCGCTCTTCGCCCACACATCATTCGCCGACTGATCCCATTTGGCCCGAAGCGCAAGAGGCAGATGGCGGCCTACTCGGAACGGCACTACGGGGAACACGCCTGGCGCCTGAGGCACCCTCACGTGATCGTCGAGCACTGGGCCGAAGCTGGAACCGCCGCTTCCGTCTACAACACGTTCGCGCCCGACCACCCGGATCCGGAGCTGCACGAGCTGCCAAACGTCTGCTCTCACTTCGTCGTCTCGGGTTCGGGGCGGATCTACCAGCTTGTCTCGACGCGGATTCGCTGCCGGCACACGGTTGGGCTGAACTGGACCGCGATCGGGATCGAGCACACCGGGTTCAGCGATGCCGAAGTGCTCGACAACCACTCCGAGATGCACGCATCGTTGGAGCTGACCCGCTATCTGCAATGCCGCTTCCACATCAAGCTCCGCAACGTGATCGGGCACAACGAGAGCCTCTCCTCCCCCTTCCACCGCGAGCGCATCGCCAGCCTGCGCAATCAGACCCACGGCGACTGGCGCCACTCCTCGATGCAGACCTACCGCCGCCGCCTGCACCACCTTGGGGGCTGCTAGGCGACCCGGCTCCCGGCCGCCGCACCCGGGCACGAGCGCCAGGGCTCGGCGAAGAGGTCAAATGACTTGCCGATCACGCTGATGCCGAGGCCGACCGCGGCATCACAGTAAGCGCCGGGCTCGAGTTCGTACTCGGTCTCGAAGACCGCCTTGCCAGCCTTCACGAACGGCTCGTATACGCCGCATTCTTCGTACTGGAAGCACTGCTCGACGACCGCAAAGTCGAAGCTGCCGAGCAGCTCCCCCACCTGGCCGCCGTCGTTCTTCAGCGCCACCGCCATGCCGCGGGCGTGCACCTGGCGCGCCACCCAGCGGTTGAAGCGCAGCTGGGCCGTGGCGCCGATCGGGAACCCCGTCTTGTTTTCCCAGCCGGCGATGTTGTCGGGCTCGACCGCGTCGAAACCCTTGCGGGCGCAGATGTCGAAGCGGTGTTCCAGTGGCTTGGCGAAGAGGCGAAAGCGTCGGACGTCGAGCCAGCGCTCGGCCGGGAAGCCTTCGTAGCGGCGGCCGATCACCGACTTGGGGAACGCGCCCGCATCGGGCCGGTAGCTCTCCCAGCTCCCCACATCGAGGTAACAGATGACGTGCCGACCCTCACGGTGCAACTGCCGCACCGTGTGCGACGGGGTTTCGACGTCGTAGACGGCGGCGTCGATGCCGGTATCGATCTTCCCCTGCAGCTGCCACTGCCATGGCGCTGTCGTCGGTGCTGGAAGCCAGCGCGCGCTCGCCGGCCCGCAGAGCAGCAGACCCATGAAAGCGGCAAGAGAGAGGGCGACCGAGATGCGACGAGACACCAGGCGAGGATAGGCGCCAGCCGATGCCAGCCTCGTAGGATCGAGTACGTGATCTACCTACTGCGACACGGCGACGCTGAGGACGGAACTGGTAATGACGCCGCGCGCCGGCTTACAACCAAGGGCGAACGCCAGGCAGAGACCGCCGGCCGCGCCCTGGTGGCGCTCGGCGCCGAGATCGAGGCCTGCCTGACCAGCCCCAAGGTGCGAGCAGCCGAGACTGCGCGTCTCGCCTGTCAGGCGCTCGGACTGGAGCCCGAGGTCACGGCGGAGCTGCGCGGAGGGCCCTTCGACTCCCCCGGCCTCGTGGCCGGCCGCGGCAACGTCCTCCTCGTCGGCCACGAGCCCGACTTCTCATCCGAGGTCGCCCGTCTCAGCGGCGCGAAGGTGAAGCTGCGCAAGGGTGGGCTGGCGATCGTTGATGGCAACACGCTGGTCGCCCTGCTCCGGCCGAAGGACCTCCTCGCGATCGCGGGCCGATAGAGATTCAACCCGACATTCGACGGAATCGCCGATTTCGCGGAGAGCGTCGAGTAGTGTCTTCGCGACCGGTCAATGCAGGGAGAAACGAGGAGTTAGATGGCCTACGAAATGCAGCTCCGGCAGAGTCAGGATCGCGTCAAGATCCGCAGCCCATGGGCGGCCGCGCTGCTGCCGATCATCACGCTCGGCATCTATCACCTCGTCTGGTGGTACCGGATCAACCGCGAGATGCGGGACTACGGCAAAGGCAAGGGTTACGACCTCGGCCAGAACCCGACCAACTCGGTACTGGCGCTCTTCCCCGGCGGGATCATCATCATCCCCGCCCTGGTCACCTACTGGCGCGGGACCAAGCGCGTGATGGGCGCCTCCAAGCTCGCCGGCGGGGAGCCACTCAACGGCTGGATCGCGATCCTGCTCTACATATTCATCGCCCCGGCACTCTGGGCCTACATCCAGGTCGAGCTCAACAAGGTCTGGCAGGCTGAGGCGGACCCGCTGGAGGGCCAGCCGGCTCCTCCCGCCCTTTCCGATCCGATGCCGCCGCCGCTGCCCGCCGAGCCCCAAACGGCAGCCGAGCCACCGGCCGCGGACCCGCCGCCGCCAGGGCCGACCGCCTGACCCAGCCGTGAAGCAGCGCGTCAGCCTGATCACCCTCGGTGTGAGCGACCTCGGGCGGGCGCGCCGCTTCTACGAAGCGCTGGGCTGGACGACGGGGGCCGGAGCCGAGGACGACGTCGTCTTCTTCCAGGCTGGCGAAATGATCCTCGCGCTCTGGGACCGGGCGAGGCTGGCCGAGGACAGCGCGACCGAGGACAGCGGCGGCTGGGGTGGCGTCACCCTGGCGCTCAACTTCGGCTCGCCGGCTGAGGTTGACGCGCGTGATCGAGGAGGCCCGCAGCGCCGGCGCGATGATCGGTCGCGAGCCTGCCGAGACCTTCTGGGGTGGCTACACCGGGATCTTCATCGATCCCGACGGACACCCCTGGGAGGTCGCCCACAATCCGCACTGGACGATCACCGAGGACGGCGGCGTCAAGCTGAGCTGAATTGGCCGACGAGCGCGTCCACCTCAACCTGATCGACAGCTCGCGGCAGCTGTTCGAACTCGATCCCGGCGCCGCGATCGAGAGCGAGGACGGCTGGCTCTTCGGGGCCGGCAGCTCCATCCCACCCGGTGATCTCAAATGCGGCCTTCCGCAGTGACGACAGCGTCGACGCGGAGGAGTTCGTCTCACGAGCCAAGGACTTCTTCGCACGCGCGGGGCCGCGGGTTCAGCACCTGGATCCGGGGCGAGGAGCCCGAGGATCTAGACCTCGCCACCGCGGCCTCCGAGGCCAGCCTCCAGCTCGTCTACGAAATGCCGGAGATGACCCTCGGGTCGCCTGTAGAGGAGCCGGATCTCCCGGCCGCCGTCGAGCTGCGCCAACTGTCGGAGGCCGGGCAGGCCGACGACTACTGGAAGGTCGCCGCGTCCTCCTATGTGAGCATCGGCTTCCCGCCCGAGGTCTTCGGCAGCTACACCGACAACGCTGGCCTGCTGGCCGAGAACGTCGCCGCCTTCATCGCCTACCTGGACGACGAGCCGGTCAGCATCGCGATGACGATCGTCAGCCACGGCGTCGCCGGCATCTACTGGGTCGGCAGCCTCGAGCAGGCCCGCGGCAAGGGGCTCGGCCGCGCGGTGACGGCCGCCGCGACCAACGCCGGGTTCGAGCTGGGCGCGGAGATCGCCTCGCTGCAGGCATCGCCGATGGGCAAGCCGATCTACGAGGCGATGGGCTACGAGACCCTCTTCGACTACCGGCTGTTCATGTCGCCGCCGCCCTGAGCGTCCTCGGGCTACCATCGAAATGTGGAGCCGGTTGCGGTTGACAACGAGGAGGCGCTGGAAGCCTGGGACGGCGTGCTCTTCGACCGCTTCGTCAAGTTCCGGGAGATCGTCACCGAGGGGCTTGGCGCGCACGGCGAGGCGGCGCTTGCCGCTCACCCGCCGCGAGCCGGCGATCGGGTGCTCGACATCGGCTGCGGCTTCGGCGACACGAGCCTGCGGATCGCCGGGCTGGTCGGCGCTTCCGGCTCGGTGCTCGGCGTCGACGTCGCCCCGCGCTTCATCGAGGCGGCCCAGGAGGAAGCCGAGAAGGCCGATGCCGAAAACGTCAGCTTCGCCGTCCGCGACGTCCAGGTGACCGAGTTCGAGGACCGCTTCGACTACGCCTTCGCCCGCTTCGGGACGATGTTCTTCGCCAACCCGGTCGCGGCGATGCGCAATGTCTGCCAAGCCCTGGGCCCGGATGGCCGACTCTGCATGGTGGTCTGGCGCCGCAAGCTCGACAACGACTGGCTGCACCGGGCGGAGAAAGTCGTCGATCAGTACGTCGAAGAGCCGGAGGAAAGCGACGAGCCGACCTGCGGCCCGGGCCCGTTCTCGATGGCCAACGCCGACACCGTCAGCGACATTCTTCTCAACGCCG
The DNA here is from genome assembly GCA_963840565.1 of uncultured Solirubrobacterales bacterium. GTDB lineage: Bacteria > Actinomycetota > Thermoleophilia > Solirubrobacterales > 70-9 > VRUE01. The sequence goes on along the minus strand of CAWIZH010000004.1, from coordinate 90,027 downwards.
GCTTCACCGAGATCGAGCTGCGCCGCTGCGACATCCCGATCCTGATCGGCCGCAACCTCGACCACGCGGTGGAATTCGCCACCGCGATCGGGCCCGCCGGCGAGGTAATCCGGCTGGCCGGTGACGAGGCGGAGAAGATCAGGCCGCAAATCGAGGCCGCTCTGCACGAGGGGCTCGCCGAGTTCGACGGGCCGGACGGCGTCGTCGCCGACGCCTCGACCTGGATCGTCAGCGCAACGGCTCCAGCGGCCGCTTCCGCGTAGTCGACTGGCCAGTCAACCAGGACGACTCGGTTCCTTGTAGCCTCCCGAGCCGATTTCACGAATCCATAAGGAGAGAGCGACTGATGGGACTTCTTGACGGGAAAGCGGCGATCGTTACCGGATCGGCGCGCGGGATCGGCCGGGCCACGGCCGAGATGTTCGTCAGCGAGGGCGCCAAGGTGCTGATCAACGACCTCGACGCCGACGTCGCCGAACAGGCCGCGAGCGAGATCGACGGCGAGACCGCCGTCTTCGCCGGCGACCTGACCAAGCCGGAGGCCGCCGACAAGCTGGTCGCAGCCGCGGTCGATGCCTTCGGCTCCGTCGACATCGCCGTCAACAACGCCGGCTACACCTGGGACAGCGTCGCCCACAAGATGACCGACGAGCAGTTCCAGGCGATGCTCGACATCCACACGATCGTGCCCTTCCGCGTCGCTCGCGCGCTGGCGCCGCACTGGCGCGAGGCGGCCAAGGCCGAGCGCAACGAAGGCAAGGAGGTCTTCCGCAAGATCGTCAACACCTCCTCGACCTCGGGCATGATGGGCAACGCCGGCCAGGTCAACTACTCGGCGGCGAAGATGGGCGTCGTCGGCCTGACCAAAACGCTGGCCAAGGAGTGGGGCCAGTTCAAGATCAACGTCAACGCGGTCGCCTTCGGCTTCGTCGAAACCCGCCTCACCGCGGCCAAGGAGCAGGGCGGCGAGATGACCGCTCCGGGCGGCGAGAAGATCGAGCTCGGCATCCCCGAGCAGATGCGGGCGATGGCCTCGGCGATCATCCCGCTCGGCCGTCCCGCCACCCCCGAGGAGGCCGCGGCCCCGGTCCTCTTCCTCTGCTCGCCGCTGGCCGACTACGTGCACGGCCAGGTGCTCAACGTCACCGGCGGCATGTTCGGGGGGATGTACACCTGAGCTCCCAGGCGACAGGTGGCAGGCGTCCTCCCCGCTACCTCGACGTAGCGGACAGGATTTGGCCTGCCACCCGTCGCTTCATGGGCGCTGCACACGGCCCTCTACAGGGCGAGCGGCGGGCGCCTCGGGCACAAGATGCCCGGGCGTGCCCGGCAAGATGCTGCTGCTCGACCACGTCGGAGCCAAAAGCGGCACCAAACGCACCTCGCCGCTGCTCTACGTCAGGGACGGCGAGAACCTCGTCGTCGTCGCCTCCAAGGGCGGCTTCCCAAAGCACCCGGCCTGGTACCACAACCTCAAGGCCAATCCCGACACAACGGTGCAGGTCGGCCGCCACCACCGCAAAGTCCACGCCCGCGTCGCCAAACCGGAGGAGCGCGACCGCCTCTGGAAGCTGGCAGTCAAGGCCTACCGCGGCTACGAGGACTACGCCGCCCGCAGCAAGGGGCGCGAAATCCCCCTAGTCATCCTCGAGCCGCGCAGCTGACGAACTGCTCAACTTCTATCTGCGGTAGAGGGATGCCGCTCCGCTACTTCGCCCGCCGCTCCTCGGCGACCGGGCTCGCCCAGACTCGCTCGCGATCGCTTCGGGCGGCCAGGGTCCTGCCCAGTTGTCGCGGGCGCCGTCGATCGTGATCGTCGTACCGGAGAAGAAGTCGCCGGCCGGCGAGGCCAGGTAGGCGACCAGCCAGGCCATCTCCTCGGCCCGTCCGGCGCGGCCGATCGGGATCGAGCGCTCGAGGTTGTCGACGACGACCTGCGGATACTTGGTCAGCAGCGTCTCGGTCGCGAACTGGCCGGCGGCGAGGGCGCAGGTCTTGATCCCGAAGCGGGCCCACTCGACCGCCAGCGTCCGCATCATGTTCTCGACCGCGGCGCGGGCGGCGCCCGAGTGGACCATCCCCGGCATGCCGTTGTGGGGCGAGAGGGTGACGCTGAGCACCTTGCCGCCGCCCTGCGGGATGAAGGCCTTGGTCGCCGCCGCGTGGGTCATCAGCCAGGTGCCCTCGACGTTGAGCTCGATCACGGTGCGAAAGCCTTTCGGCGTGATCGCCTCGGCCGGGGCGAGGAACTGGCCGCCGGCGTTGTTGACCAGCACGTCGAGGCGGCCGTGGTCGCTCGAGCAGACCGTCGAAGAAGCGGTCGACCGCCTCCTCGTCGCGGATGTCGAGCGCCTCGTGCTCGAAAGACCCGGCCGAGCCGGCGGCCAGCTCCGCGGTCTCCGCCAGCGGCTCCTCGCGGCGGCCACAGCCGACCACGGCGGCGCCGAGACGGGCCAGCTCCAGGGCGGTCTCGCGCCCCAGGCCACTGCCGGCGCCGGAGACGACGCAGACCTGCCCCTCGAGCAGATCGGGCTCTGAAGATGCGCGAATGCGGGCGTTCAGTCATCGCGCGCAAGCCTATATACGGGCGCTCACCGTAACCTGAGCGGAATGAAGGTACGGATAGAGCCAAAACCACTGCACGAGTCGCTTGCCGGCGGCACCCCTGGCGCGACCGTCACGGTCGAGCCGATCGTCGCCGGCACGGTCACCTGGCCGCGGACGATGATGGAACGCCCCGGCGGCCGCTTCGAGACGCTGAAGCTGCTGCGCGCCCTGCTCAGCGGCGAGCCGGCGGCGACGGTGCCCTGTCCCCGCCTTCCTGATCCGCCACCCCAGCGCCGGCGCGATCCTCGTCGACACCGGCCTGCACCCCTCGATCGCCACCGACGGCAGCGAGAACTTCGGCCGCATGGCGACCAGCTTCGGCAAGCCCGGCGCTGAACGCCGGCGAAGACGTCCCCGCGCAGCTGCGCAAACGCGGCCTCGACCCCGGCGAGATCCCGATCGTGGTGATGACCCACATGCACATCGACCACACCTCGGCGATCTCGGAGTTCCCCAACTCGACCTTCGTCGTCAGCGAGACCGAGTGGGAGGCCGCCGCCACCGGCCCCCGGCCGCTGCTCAACGGCTACCGCCGCGCCCACTACGACTACGCCTTCGACTACCGCACGGTCGACTTCAACCGCAGCGGGATCGACTCCTACGCGACCTTCGGCCGCTACCTTCGACCTCTTCGGCGACGGCTCGCTCCGACTCGCCTACACCCCCGGCCACAGCGCCGGCCACATGTCGGTGATCCTCCACCTCGGCCAAGCGCGACTTCGTGATCGGCGGCGACGCCACCTACATGCAGGCCCAGCTCGACGGCGACGCGCCGCTCGCGCCGCGCCCCTTCGACGCCCACAACTACCGCCGCTCGCTGCAGGAGCTGAAGCTCTTCCGCCGCGAGTTCCCCGACGCGATCGTCACCCCGGGCCACGACCCCGAGTTCTACGCCGGGCTCAGCGCCCGCTACGAGTAGCGTCAGCGCCCCGTACATCTCCCGCACCGGGGCGAAGATCTGCTCCGCCACCTCGAGCTGGCGCTCGCGGCTGGGTCCCTCCTCGCTCGGGAATGAGAGCGGCTCGCCGAACTGCACGGTGACCTTGGGGAAGCGGAAGCGCTTCCAGCGGCGCACCGTCTCCGAGCCCTGGATCGCGACGGGCACGACCGGTCGCCTCGGATTCGAGCGCGATCCGGCCGATCCCCGGCTTGACCTCTCCCAGCTTGCCGCTGCGCGAGCGACCGCCCTCGGCGTAGACGAGCAGCATCTCGCCCTGGCCGAGGATCGTCGGCGCGGTCTTGATCGCCTCCTCGTCGTGGTGGCCGCGGCGGACCGGGAAGACGCCGCCGTGCTTGTAGACGTAGGTGAGCACCGGCGGGCCGAACATCTGCGACTTCGCCATGAAGCGCACCTTGCGCCGCAGGTAGAGGCCGACGAAGAAGTGGTCCATCTGGCTGAAGTGGTTGGGGGCGAGGAGCAGGGCGCCCGACTTGGGCACGTTCTCGACCCCGATCGCCCGCACCCGGTAGATCAGCAGCGTCGGCAGCGAGACGAGGATGCGGACGAAGGTGTAGGTCCAGCCGACCCCCTTGCGCGCCGAGGCGTGGAACTGGTCGAAGTACTCCGGCGGGACGTTCGTCCTTGTAGACCTGTGGCTTCATGTCTGCCATGAGCGAGCGACGGCCGCATGGCCGTCGCTACGCGTTACCCCCGCTCGCGGCGAGGGTTACGCGGACTCGTCTCTGCCGGGCTCGCGCCCAGCCCTTGATCGCTCGCAGCGCCCGGCGCCACTCGGCCGAGCAGCGTCTCGCGCTCGTCCTCGCCCATCGCCGGCTCGTAGCGCGCCGCCTCGCGCCACATCTCCCCCACCTGCTCCAGGCGTCCAGCGCCCGGTCGCGATCCCGGCCAGGTAGGCGGCGCCCAGCGCGGTCGTCTCGGCGATCTCGGGAACGACCACCTCGGCGCCGAGCACGTCGGCCTGGAACTGCATCAGCCAGCCGTTGGCGACCGCGCCGCCGTCGGCCTTCAGCACCGCGAGCCGCTCGCCCGAGGCCGCCTCCTGCGCCCGCACCGCATCGACGGTCTGGTAGGCGATCGCCTCCAGCGCCGCCCGCGCCAGGTGGGCGCGGCCGCTGCCGCGGGTGAGGCCGACGATCGTGCCGCGCGCGTAGGGGTCCCAGTGGGGAGAGCCGAGGCCGGTCAGCGCCGGCACGAAGTAGACGCCGTCGTTGCCGTCCAGCGAGGCGGCAAGCGCCTCGCTCTCCTCCGCCCGCTCGATCACGCCCGAGCCCGTCGCGCAGCCACTGCACCGCGGCGCCGGTGACGAAGATCGAGGCCTCCAGCGCGTAGGCCGGGCTTCGCTCTCGGTTCCGCAGGCGACGGTCGCCAGCAGGCCCTCGACCGGCTCGGGCGCCTCGGCCCCGGTGTTGAGCAGGACGAAGCTGCCGGTGCCGTAGGTGTTCTTCGCGCGTGCCCGGCCGGTGGCAGGCCTGGCCGAAGAGGGCGGCCTGCTGGTCGCCGGCGATCCCCGCCACCGGCACCTCGCCGCCGAACTCGCTGGTGGTGCCGTAGACGTGAGCCGAGGGCAGCGGCTCGGGCAGCTGCGCCGGGTCGATGCCGAGCAGCGCGCAGAGCTCCTCGTCCCAGGCGCGGCGGTGGATGTCGAACAGCATCGTCCGCGAGGCGTTGGTCTGGTCGGTGGCGTGGCGACCGGTGAGCTTGAAGAGCAGCCAGGAGTCGATCGTGCCGAAGACCGCCCGCTCCGCCCCCTCGGCGTTGCGCAGCAGCCACTCGATCTTGGTCGCCGAGAAGTAGGGGTCGAGGACGAGGCCGGTGCGCTCGCGCACCAGCGGCTCGTGGCCGGCCGCGCGCAGCTCCGCGCAGCGCTCGGCCGTGCGCCGGTCCTGCCAGACCAGCGCCCGGTGGATCGGCTCGCCGCGTCGCCGGGTCCCAGGCGACGACGGTCTCGCGCTGGTTGGTGATCCCGATCGCGTCGAGGTCGGCGCCCTGGATCCCGGCGTCGACGATCGCCTGCGACGGCGACGCGGCGGGTGACGTCCCAGATTTCCGCCGCGTCGTGCTCGACCCAGCCGGGCCGCGGGAAGTGCTGCTCGAACTCCGAGTAGGCGCGGCCGGCGATCCGCCCCTCGTCGTCGAAGACGAGGCAGGTGCGTGCCCGTCGTCCCCTGGTCGATCGCCAGGATCAGGAGTCGCGCCCCGCGGACGATCGTCAGCAGGCCGTCGGCAACGCCGGTGGCGTCTCTCGCCACCGGTGCCGAGGCGGCGCAGCCCCATCCCGTACATCAGGGCGACGATCGTGCGCGCGTGGCGCTCCGGGCTCGGGCACGTCGAGCGTTTCCAGGGCCGCCGCGGCGACCCCTTCGTAGGCCTCGAAGCAGCGCAGCGAGGCCTCCTGCAGCGCCGGGTCGCGGGCCGCCTGCAGGTGCAGCTCGATCTCGGCCAGCTGCTGGATCCGGTCGCCGGACTCCTGCACGATCCGCTCGACCTCGGCCGCCACCTGCTCGATGCTCGGGTCGCGGCCGCGCAGCTCGGCGGCGATCGCCTCCTGGCGCGCCACCTCCTCGCCGACGAAGAGCAGCAGGCTCTCGCGCAGCAGGTCGACCTGGCTGGGGAAGTGGTAGGTGAGCGAGCCGAGCGCGACGCCGGCCGCGCCGGCGACGCGGCGGTTGGTCACGGCCGGGACCCCCTCGCGACCGATCAGCTCGACCGTCGCGCGGAGGATTCGCTCGCGGGTATCGGGGGGCGCGACGGTGGCCAAGAAGCGCCAGCCTACCTCTTTGGCCTATCGTTCGTTCGAACGAACAACAGCGGACGGGCAAGGAGAACGCGATGTCGACAGGAACGAGCGGAGTTGCCGTGAGCACGGAGGAGGGCACCGGCGCGGCGAGTTCCGCGGCCGGCCTGCAGGAGCAGGTGCTGCTGCTTCAGACCGGCGAAGCGTCCTCGCGGGAGCTGGTCGAAGCGGCACTGGAGCGAGCGGAGGCGGCGCAGTCGACGCTGAACGCCTTCCGGGTGATCCGCGCCGAGGAAGCGCTGGCCGAGGCCGACGAGGCCGACCGTCGCCTCGGCGGCGACGAGGGCGCGCCGCTGCTCGGCGTCCCGGTCGCGATCAAGGACGACGTCCACCTCGACCGGCCACACCACCCCCTTCGGCTGCGGCGGCGGCAGCCCGGCGGTGCGCGACGCCGAGGTGGTGCGGCGCCTGCGCGAGGCGGGCGCGATCGTGATCGGCAAGACCCACGCGCCCGAGGTCGGCCTCTGGCACTTCACCGAGACGCCGCTGCACGGCGCCACCCGCAACCCCTGGAACACCGACCACACCCCGGGCGGCTCCAGCGGCGGCGCCGCGGCGGCCGTCGCCGCGGGGGTGGTCCCGGCCGCGATCGGCTCCGACGGCGCCGGCTCGATCCGCATCCCCGCCGCCTGGACCGGCCTGGTCGGGCTGAAGCCGCAGCGCGGGCGGGTCTCGACCTGGCCCGACCCCGAGGCCTTCAACGGGCTCAGCTGTTACGGCCCGCTGACCCGCAGCACCGGCGACGCCGCCCTGCTGCTCGACGCGATCCACGGCAACGTCCCCGCCGACCTGCACAAGCCGCAGGCGCCGCAGCGAGCCCTTCTCCGAGGCTGCCGCGCGTGAGCCCGGCCGGCTGCGGATCGCGCTCTCCTTCGCCATCCCCTTCGGCGTCCAAGCCAAGGTCGACACCGAGCACCGGGCCGCGATCGAAGCCTTTGCCGACCGCCTCGGCGAGCTCGGCCACGAAATCGTCCGCACCGACCCCGACTACGGCATGGTCGGCCCCGACCATTGCCATCCGCGGCGAGGCAGCCGTGGAGGAATGGCTCTGCGCCCACGGCGAAGACCGCTCCGCACTGGAGCCGCGCACCCGAACCGCCGCCCGCATCGGCAGGGCGCTGCAGGGCTTGCCCGCTTCGCATCGCGCGTGCCGCCGAGCCGAGCTTGCGGCGCCGGGTCGGCCGCATCTTCGAGCGCTGCGACGTCGTCCTCACCCCGACCACGGCGAAGCCGCCGCCGCGGATCGGCGCGCTCGACGGCAAGGGCTACTGGGTGACCAGCAACACCGCCGCCGCCACCTGCCCCTTCGCCTTCGCCTGGAACGTCACCGGCTGGCCCGGGATCAGCGTCCCCGCCGGCCTCACCGCGAGCGGGCTGCCGATCGGCGCCCAGCTGCTTGGCCGCGAAAACGACGAGGCGACGCTGCTGTCGCTCGCGGGGCAGGTTGAGCGGGCCGAAGGTGGTTGGCCGCGGCCGGGTGAGGGCCAATCCCGGTAGGGGTTCCACTTAACTTTTTGGACGCTGACGCATCTGCTGGCGCCTCAAGGTGGACGCCCAAAAAGTACAAGACGTTCCACCCCTACCGGGATTGGCCCCTAGCGCGAACGCGGTAGGCACCTACGAAGTCGAGCAGCTGGCGGCCGCGGTGGAGGAAGCCGCGGAAGCTTCGGCCCGTCGCGCGGTGGGAAAGGTCGAGCTCGTACTCGCCGACGCGGTAGCCGGCCCGGACAGCGTCGACCGTCATCCCGATCTCCATCCCGTAGCCAGGCGCGAACGGCAGCGTCGCTCGTAGGACCTCGGCCTTCATCGCCCGCTGGCCGGAGATCGGCGCTTCGGCCTCGAAGCCGCAGAGGCGGCGGATCGCCCAGCGGGCGAAGCCCAGTGCCAAGCCGAAGCCGCCGCCGACGCGCTTGCCGAAGGCCGCCACCGCAAGGTCGCACTCCCCCGCTTCGACCGCTGCGACCAGCGGCGCGAGCCGCGCCGCTGAGTCGCCGAGGTCGCCGTCGCAGAGCAGGATCAGGGCGGGCGGCTCGCCGTCGCTCAGCGCCGCCTCGGCCGCGGCGCTGACGTTGCCGCCCTTGCCGTGCGGGCGGCCGCGGCTGACGACGCGGGCGCCCGCGCTCATCGCCACCTCCGCGGTGCCGTCGCCGGAGGCGTCGTCGGCGACCCAGACGACCGCGGACGGCAGGGCCTCGCGCAGGGCCTTGACCGTCTCGCCGATCCGGTCGGCCTCGTTGTGGGCGGCGACGATTGCCGCCAAGGAGTCGGGCACGGCGGATATTGTCCCGCGCCATGGATATCGAGGCGCACATCACGGGCAGCGTGTGGAAAATCGAGGTCGCGGTCGGGGACAAAGTCGAGGACGGCGACACCGTCGTAATCCTCGAGTCGATGAAGATGGAGATCCCGGTCGAGTCCGAAGACGACGGCACCGTCAAGGAGATTCGCTGCGAGGAGGGCCAGTCGGTCAGCGAAGGCGACGTCCTCGTAGTGCTTGAGTGAAAGCACAAATCGACACGGTGACTTCCGGGTATTCGAGTCCGGGTCGATTTGCGCGGGAACGCGGCGTTCGATGAAGGAGACGCTCGCCGGCGGCAAGCTGCTGCTCGACTCGCCGGCCGAGGCGGTCGTCCGCCTCCGCATCAACAACCCCGAGCGGCGCAACGCGCTCGACCACGAGATCCTCGACGCGCTGGCCGAGACCGTGCCGCGCCTCGACCGCGGGATCGAGACGCGCTGCCTGCTGATCACCGGCGCCCCGCCGGTCTTCTCGGCCGGCTACGACATCGCCTCGATCCCCTCCGAGACCTTCGAGCGCGACGCCGAGGCGCTCGTCGCCCACCCCTTCCACGCCGCGATGGAGGCGCTGGCGCAGTCATCCCCTGGCCGACCGTCGCCGCGATCAACGGCCACTGCATCGGCGGCGGCCTGGAGCTGGCGATCACCTGCGACCTGAGGATCTGCGCCGCCGGCGCCAAGCTCGGCATGCCGCCGGTCAAGCTCGGCCTCGTCTACAGCCACACCGGCCTGCGCAAGTTCCTCGACACGGTCGGCCTCGCCCGCACCAAGGAGCTCTTCCTCACCGGGCGCAACTTCGAGGCCACCCGCGCCGCCGAGATCGGCCTCGTCCACGAAGTCGTCGCCGACGAGCGACTCGAGGAGGCCGCGGTCGAGCTTAGCCGCCGAGATCGCCGCCAACGCGCCGCTCTCGATGCGGGGCAACAAAAGTGCGATCGACCTGCTCACCGCCTCGCCGATCCTCAGCGAGCAGCAGGAGGCCGGCCTGATCGCCCTGCGCGAGTCCTGCTTCGCCTCGGAGGACTTCCGCGAGGGCATCGAGGCCTTCGCCGAGAAGCGCAAGCCCGAGTGGAAGGGCCGATGAGCTCAACCGCCAAGACAGCTCGCCGCCACCGACCCGACGATGGCGGCGCTGATCGAGCGGGTCGGCAAGATCGACCTGAAGACGCGGCTGAAACGGCGCAGCGAGGAGCGCCCGCGCCGACGCCTACGGGGCGCTGCTGCGGGCGATCGTCGGCCAGCAGCTCTCGACCAAGGCGGCGCGGACGATCTACGGGCGCATCCTCGATCTCTTCGACGGCAGCACCCCGACGCCCGAGCAGTTGCTCGAAGCCGAGGAAACCGACCTGCGCGCGGCCGGCCTCTCCGGCCGCAAGGTCGAGTACGTCCGCGACCTCGCCTCGCACGTGATCGAGGGCGAGCTGGAGCTCGATCGCCTCGACCAGCTTCCCGACGAGGAGGTGATCGAGGAGATCGTCGCCGTGCGCGGGCTCGGCGTCTGGACCGCGGAGATGTTCCTGCTCTTCCACCTCGAACGGCCCGATGTCCTCTCCGGTGGCGACCTCGGCATCCGCAAGGCGATCCAGATCGAGTACGGGCTGGAGGAGATGCCGACCCCCACACAGGCGATCGAGATCGGCGAGCGCTGGCGCCCGCACCGCAGCCTCGCCTCCCTTTACCTCTGGGAGTCGTTGGCAATCGCGCCCATTGATTGAGGTGGGAGCGGCTGTGGCCGACAAAGGGACTCATGCGCCGTCGGTTCTGGCTCGGATTTTCGGTCGTCGCCGCGATCGCGGTCGGCTCGATCGCGCTCGCGCTGGTCGTCCACAACCGCGAACGCGACAGCTTCGAAAGGACTCAGCGCGGCGAGGCGGGCCGGGCCGCCCACCAGGTGGAAGCGCTGGCGGCACTCTCGATCGGACAGCTGGCAAGCGCCGCGGCCTTCTACCAGGCGGAGGGTCACTTCAGCCGCCACGAGTTCGACATCGTCGCCGACTCGCTGCTCCACGCGGGGGCACTGACCGCGACCGGCTTCATCGAATCGGTGCCGCGGGCGCAGCGCGCCGATTTCGAACGCAGCCACGGCTACCCGATCCTCGAACGCGGTCCGCTTGGCGAGTTGCGCCGGGCCGGCCCGCGGGCCGAATACTTTCCGCTGACCTTCGCCGCCACCGACTCGGGGCCTCAGCGTGCAGGTGCCGCTTGGCTACGACATCGGCTCCGATCCCTTCCGCGGCCCCTACCTGCTGCGCGCCCGCAACAGCGACCGGCCCTCGGCGACCCCGGTGATGCGACTCCCGGTCGGCGGCACCGGGATCAACGTCTTCCGCCCCGTCTACCGCGACGGCGCTCCGGTCGGGACCGCGGCCGAGCGGCGAGCGGCCCTGGTCGGCTTCGCCGTCGGCTCCTTCCACGTGCCCGACCTCGCCCGGGCGGCAAACGCCGCCCTGCCGGACGACGTCGCGGTCTCGCTGATCGAGCGGGGCAAGCCGATCGCCGGGCCCAGCCTCCCGCGCGAAGAAACGGCTGCCGCGCCGATCCAGATCGCCGACCGCAGCTGGCTGCTCGTCGTCCGCGACCCGAGCCGGCCGGGGGTCGACCTGCCGGTGATGATCGCCCTGGTCGGCCTCTCGGTGGCGGCGCTGCTGGCGGCGCTGGTCCTGATCTGGGGCCGCAACGACCGCATGCAGGAGCTGCGGCGCCAGGCCAGCCACGACTCGCTGACCGGGCTGAAGAACCGGCGCCGCTTCGAGGAGGACCTGCGGGCCGAGCTGGCGCGCAGCGGGCGCTACGCGGTGCCGGGAGCGCTGCTGATGCTCGACCTCGACCACTTCAAGCAGGTCAACGACACGCTCGGCCACCCCGCCGGCGACCGCGTGATCGCCGAGATCGCCGAGGCGATGCGCGGGCCGCGCGCGCGAGACCGACGTCCTGGCGCGGCTGGGCGGCGACGAGTTCGCGGTGATCCTGCCGCGCTGCAGCCTCGAGGAGGCCCAGGCGGTCGCCGCCGAGATCGCGACCGCGGTGCGCGAACGGATGGGCGGCGAGGAAGACATGCCGCCGGTCACCACCAGCATCGGCATCGCCCCCTTCGGGCCCGAATGGAAGCTGAGCTACGAAGCGGTTCTGGCCAAAGCCGACGCGGCGCTCTACGCGGCCAAGGGCTCGGGCCGCGACACGGTGCGGACCTTCGACTTCGACGATGCCGACGCGCCGGCCGAGGCCGTCTGCCGGCACGGTCGAGCCGCGCTAGCCGCGGCCCAGGCCGTGGCGCAGGCGCAGGACGCGGCCGACTGAGGTCTCGAAGGCAGCTGCGGTCGAGCGAGCCGGCGCGCAGCGCCCGCAGCAGGCGCGGCCTGCCCGGGCGCCGGCCCGGTAGTCGGTGAAGAGCAGGAGGTCGGTGCCCGCGCGCTGCGGCCGCCAGGCCAGCCCTGGCGGGCCCGCCGAAATCGCGCACGGCGGCGCTTTCCAGCGCGTCGGTGATCGAGACCCCGGCGAAGCCGAGGCGCGAGCGCAGCTCGCCGCTGGCGATCGGCCGGGCGAAGGCGGCCGGCTGCGGCGAGAAGGCCGGGTAGATCGCCGTGCTCAGCATCACCATCGCGCCGCCGCGGGCGATGAAGTCGCCGGTAGGGCGCCTCGTCGACGTCGCGCAGGGCTCTGCTTCGAGAGTTCGATCCGCTGCGCCGCGAAGTCGGTGTTCTCGGCAGCCGCGCCGAGGCCCGGGAAGTGCTTCGCGGTGGCGGCGACGCCGCCGCCCTGCAGGCCGGCGGCAAAGGGAACCGCGGTGGCGGCGACCTGCGCCGCGGTCGAGCCGAAGCCGCGTTCGGTCATCGGCGATCGTGCCGCCGGGCCGGGCCACGTCGAGCACCGGCGCCAGGTCGACGTTGACGCCGGCACCGCGCAGGTTCGCCGCCGTGGCCCGGCCCTGGCTGCGACTGAATGCAGCGCCCGCGGCGCCCATCTGCATCGCCGAAGCGGCAGGCGGCCCGCCGATGCGCTTCACCTGCCCGCCCTCCTGGTCGGCCATCACCAGCAACGGCGCGCGCAGCCCGGGCGGCCGCCGGATCGCCTGCAGCCGGCGGATCAAGTCGCTCGCCCGGCAGCGCGGCTGGGGAGGTTCTCCGCGAAGAGGATCACGCCGGCCAGTTCGCCGTGGCGGATCATCCGCACCACCTCCCTGGGCGGCCGCGGTGCCCTCGAAGCCGGCGACGATGCGCTGCCCGGCCAGCCCGGCGAGCGGCAGCCTGCGAGGCGCGCTGGGCGGCGGGCCGGAGCGGTCGCTGAGCTCGACGCCGAAAGCGAAGGCGGCGATCGCCAGGCCGCATCCGGCCCCGATCGCGATCCGCCTGCGCCTCGTCCTCGCCGCCGCCACAGTCGCCGATGTTATGAGCGGCAGCAGCGCCGGGAGGCCCCGCCCAGCCGTCCGGACGGCCGCCTAGCCTTGCGCCCGATGCCTCCCCTGATCTCTTTCGAGGAAGCGCTGGCGCTGGGCGAGCTGACCGATCACGAGCAGATCGGCGAGCTGGTCGAGCGCGCCTGGGCGGTGCGGCGCGAGAACTTCGGCGACTCGACCGACATGTGCTCGCTGGTCAACGCCAAGTCCGGCGGCTGCGCCGAGGACTGCGGCTTCTGCGCCCAGTCGCGCTACGCCGAGGCCGACACGCCGATGCACGCGATGATGGAGCCCGAGCAGATCCTCGAGCACGCCAAGGCGGCCGAGGCGGCCGGCGCCCACCGCTTCTGCATGGTCACCCAGGGCCAGGGCCTCTCCAAGCGCGACTTCGAGAAAATCCTCGAGGGCACCAGGCTGGTCGCCGAGAAGACCAACCTCAAGCGCTGCGCCTCGATCGGCCACATGTCGGCGGAGCGGGCGAAGAAACTGCGCGAGGCGGGGGTCCAGCGCGTCCACCACAACGTCGAGTCCTCGCGCTCCTACTACCCCGAGGTCTCGAGCACGGTCCGCTACGAGGGCCGGCTGCGGACGATCGACGCGATCAAGGAGGCCGGCCTGGAGACCTGCGTCGGCGGCATCCTCAACCTCGGCGAGTCCAAGCGCCAGCGGGTCGAGATGGCCTTCGAGCTCTCCAAGATCGACCCGACCTCGGTGCCGATCAACCTGCTCAACCCGCGCGACGGGACCAAGTTCGGCGACCGCCCGCTGATGGACGCGATGGAGGTCGTGCAGTGGGTGGCGATCTTCCGCCTGATCATCCCCGGCGCCCTCTTCCGCCTCTGCGGCGGCCGGGTCGAGAACCTCGGCGACCTGCAGCCGCTGGCGGTGAAGGCGGGGCTGAACGGGGTGATGATGGGCAACTTCCTGACCACGCTCGGCGCCGAGCCCGAGGACGACCGGGCGATGTTCGAGGACCTCGGCCTCAACGTCGCCCGCCAGCCCGACAACGGCGCCAACCCGCGGCCCGACAACCGCGACGGCTGGCTCGACGGCGAGACGCCGGCGACGCCGATCGACGAGCTGATCGACCACCAGGACGAGGCCAACTTCTGGGATCCCTCGACCCAGCTGCGGGTGATCAAGAAGACCAAGAAGCCCCCGCCGTACCCGGCAGCTTCAAGCGCGGCATGACGGATATCGCGGAGCGGCTGGAGGAGCTTCGCGACCGGGGGCTCTACCGGCGACTGCGCCTGATCAGCGGCCCGCAGGGCCCGCGGGTGACGCTCGACGGGCAGCCGGTGCTGCTGCTCTGCTCGAACGACTACCTCGGCCTCGCCAATCACCCGCGGGTGCGCGGCGCCGCGGCCGAGGCGGCGATGCGCTGGGGCGCCGGGGCCGGGGCCTCGCGGCTGATCTCGGGCAACATGCAGCCGCACGGCCGCCTCGAGGATCGCCTGGCCAGGTTCAAGGGCTACGAGTCGGCCCTGCTCTTCGGCTCCGGCTACCTGGCCAACACCGGCACGATCGCGGCCCTGGCCGGCGAGGGCGAGGTCGTCTTCTCCGACGAGCTCAACCACGCCAGCATCATCGACGGCTGCCGGCTCTCGCGAGCCGAGACCTTCGTCTACCGCCACGGCGACGTCGAGCACCTCGCCTGGGGACTGCGCGAGGCCGGTGGGCGCGGCTCGCTGATCGTCACCGACGGGGTCTTCTCGATGGACGGCGACGTGGCGCCGCTGCCGAGCTGGTCGAGCTGGCCCGCGACCACGGCTGCCGGCTGATGGTCGACGAGGCCCACGCCACCGGCGCGCTCGGCCCCGGCGGGCGCGGCTCGGTCGCCGCCGCCGGCCTCAGCGGCGAGGTCGACGTGGTGATGGGCACGCTCGGCAAGGCGCTCGGCTCCTACGGCGCCTACGTCTGCGCCGAGCCGCGAGCTGACCGACTACCTGATCAACACCGCGCGCTCGCTTCGATCTTCTCCACGGCGCCGCCGCCGTCGGTGGCCGCGGCGGGCCTGGCCGCGCTCGAGCTGCTCGAATCGCGCCCGCAGCGGATCGAGGAGCTCGCACGCCAACGCGACGACCCTGCGCGCCGCCCTCGCCGCCCAGGGGCTCGCGATCGGCGGCTCCGAGACCCAGATCATCCCGGTCGAGATCGGCGACGCCACGCGAACGATGGAGCTGAGCGAACGGCTGCTGGAGCGCGGCGTCTTCGCCCAGGGAATTCGCCCGCCGACCGTGCCCGAGGGCACCTCGCGCCTGCGCTTCACGGTGATGTCCACGCACCGCGCCGACGAGCTTGAAGCGCGCCGCCGAGATCGTCGGCGCCGCGGCGCGCGAGCTGGGGATCTCGGCCGGCCAAGCCGACCTCGGCGGCGCCCGTCACCGTCGCCGCCTGAGCACCTTGGACGGCGTCTTCGTCACCGGCACCGGCACCGAGGTCGGCAAGACCGTGGTCGCCGCCGCGATCGCCACGAACCCTTGCCGCGGCAGGCGAGCGGGTCGCCGTCTTCAAGCCGGCGGTGACCGGCCTCGACGAACTCCCCGCCGACGGGACTCAAAGTCGCGATATAGATCGCTTTCAGTCCCGTCGGCCCGGGGATGAGCCGGACCACGCGCTGCTTCGCCGTGCCGCGGGGTCTGGGCAGAGCGACGATGAGATCGCGCCCTACCGCTACGGACCGGCCGCCTCGCCGCACCTCGCCGCGGCGCTGGCCGGCGAGGAGATCGACCCGAGCGCGACTGCGTAGCGTCCGCCCGCACGGCGGCGGCGAGCGCCGACGTCCTGGTCTGCGAGGGGGTCGGCGGCCTGCTCGTCCCCCTCTCCGGCGACTACCTGGTCCGCGACCTCGCGGTCGAGCTGGCGCTGCCGCTGGTGATCGCCGCCTCGCCGGGCCTCGGCACGATCAACCACACGCTGCTGACGATCGAGGCCGCCCGCGCCGCCGGCCTCGAGGTCGCTGCCGTCGTCCTCACCCCCTGGCCGGACGAGCCCGAGCCCGATCGAGCAGTCCAACCGAGAGACGATCCAAGCCCTCGGCAAGGTGACCGTGGAAACCCTGCCGCCCCTGGACCTCAGCGCCCCCGAGACCTGGCCGGCTCGATGGGCCGATTGTCGACGACCATATTGACACGTTTCAGGCCCGTCGGCTCGCGGTTCAGACGATCACGTCGAGGGTGCTGGGGGTCAGCTCGACCTTGAAGCCGGCGTCGCTTGCGATCGCGGCGGCGGCCTCGGGGTCCGCCGGTGACTTCTTCGCCAGCAGCAGAGCCCGGGCCACTTCCCCCCTCACCGCCTTTGCCATGTGGGAGACGGTCTTGCGCTTGCCACCCTGCTCGGTGAAGGCGCGCACCGAGAGCAGTGTCGCCTGCTTCGGCTTCCAGGCGGCGGCGTAAGCGCGCCGAGCGCATGTCGACGATCAGGTCGCCGGGCTCGTCGGGCATCGCCTCGGCGAGCGCATCGCGCCACCAGGCGGCCGGCGGCCCGATCCGCTTCAGCCGCGCTTTGGCCGAGAAGCGGTAGTAGGGAATCCGGTCCTCTGGCCGCACGACGCCCCAGAGAGCGCTGGCGATCAGCACCTGCTCGCCTCGCCCTGCGACGCGCCGCCGCCGGCAGCCCGGCCAGGTCGAGGCGCTCGTAGAGGACGCCGCGTGTAGACCTCGGACTGCCGGCGCCGCGGGCGCCTCGCGCAGCGCCGCGTTCAGCTCCACCTCGCCTGCCTGCCCGGCCGAGATGCCAAGCGCTTTCACCGCCCTGCCGACCGATTTGCCGCCCAGCCGCTCGAGCGCATCGAGCAGCTCGGCTGCGCCGCGGGCCCAGCTCCTCCGCGAAGGCCAGGGCGCCGAGGTCGAGGGGATCGCCCGCCTCGGGCATGGCCTTCCCCTCCGAAGGCGGCAACAGGATCAGCATCGGCCGCAGCGTCAGGCGACCGGCTCGCCGACCATCGCCTCTTGCGCCGCCAGCTCGGACCCGCCGGGGTTGACCGCCGCCTCGGCAGGCCTCCGTGCTGATGCCCTTGCGCTTCGCCCGGATCGCCGTGGCGCCGACCACCGCGCCGGTCAGCGCAACCGCGCCCGAGACGGTCATCGCGTGGCCGAGCGCGTAGACGAACGCTTCCTGCCCGGCGGCAACCACCTGCCGTGCCTGGGCGGGCGCCATCCCGTGCAGCGCTTCGGTCGAGCCGCCGCCGAACTGGTGGGCGAGGTCGGAGCGCTGCGCCGCGGAAACGCCGCTGCCGGCACAGCTCACTGTCGAGCTGGGACTTGATCAGCCCCTGGAAGATCGCCCCGGTGACGGCAACGCCGAGGCTGCCGCCGACCATGCGGAACATCGAGAGCACGCCGGAGGCGATCCCGGCCTTCTCGACCGCGACCGCGTTCATCGCGGCGCTGGTCATCGGCGACATCGTCAGCGCGATGCCGATGCCGAGCAGCATGAAGCCGGGCAGCAGGTCGAGGTAGCTGGAGTCGACCGCGATGCCGCTGAAGCTGAACAGCGAGGCGGAGACGATCGCCAGGCCGCCGGCGATCAGCCAGCGCGGGCCGAAGCGGTCGGCCATGCGCCCGGCAACCGGCGCCACCAACACGATCATCAGGGTCGAGGGCAGGAACCTGATCCCCGCTTCCAGCGGCGAGTAGCCGAGGATGTCCTGCATGTAGAGGGCGAGGAAGAAGAAGACGCCGAGCATCGAGAAGGAGACGATCAAGGCGACCACCACCGCGCCGAGGAAATTGCGATCGGCGAAGAAGCGGAATTCGACCATCGGCACCTTGACCCGCAGCTCGACCGCGACGAAGGCGGCGAAGCCAACGGCTGAGCCGATCAGCAGGGCGACGATCTCGGTCGAGCCCCAGCCCCAGTTGTTGCCCTCGACCAGGGCGAGGATCAGCGCCGTGAGGGCACCGGTCAGGACGGCGACGCCGGCGTAGTCGACCTCGCGGCCGACCGTGTTGTCGCGCGACTCGCGCACGGCGAAGAGGGACGCGGCAACGGCGCCGATCGCGACCGGGATGTTGAGGTAGAAGATCGCCCGCCAGCTGACGCTCTCGGTGAGGAAGCCGCCCAGCACCGGGCCGACGGCGAGCGCCAGGGCGGAGACTCCCGCCCACATCCCCATCGCCTTGCCGCGCTCGTGGGCGGGGAAAGCGTTGGTGATGATCGAGAGCGTCGCCGGCATCATCAGCGCCGCGCCGACGCCCTGGACGACCCGGCTGATCACCAGCGAGGTCGCATCAGGGGCAAGGCCGGCCGTCGCCGAGGAGAGGGCGAAGATGGTGACGCCGAAGAGGAACATGCGGCGGCGGCCGAAGATGTCGCCGAGCCGCCCGCCGGTTGCCAGCAACACGGCGAAGGAGAGCGTATAGCCGTTGATCGTCCACTCGAGGCCGGAGATCGAGGCCCCCAGGTCTTTCTGGATCGACGGCAGGGCGACGTTCACCACCGTGTTGTCGAGCATGATCATGAACAGCGCGAAGCACATCGCTCCGAGCGTCCACCACTTGCGGTTGTCGTCGGTGATCAGGTGCCGGTAACGAGTCAAGCTGGTCCAACCTCCTTCAGATGTTCGTAAGCCTCCGCGATGTCCGCACGGTCCATCAGCGAGTCGACCGCGGCGTCGAGCTTGCGGCGCTGCGCCGCCGTGAGGCTGGCGGCGAAGGTCTCCATCCCCGCCTGGCGCACGACGACGAGGGTGTCGACGATCTTCTTGCCGTTGGCGGTGATCGCGACCCGCCGCACGCGCCGGTCGTCGGGGTCCTCGACCCGGGTGGCGAGCCGCTTCTTGACCAGGCCGTCGACGGCCCGGCTCATCGAGGGTACGGAGACGCCCAGCGTCTCCGCCAGGTCGCCGACCTGGCGTGCCTCGGTCTCCTCGCCCAGCCCGCCCAGCTCCAGCAGGGCCTTGGACTGGGTCATCGAGAGGCCGCTCTCCTCGATCACCCGCAGCAGGTTGCCGCGGTCGTAGAGGAAGAGGTGGCGCAGCAGGGCGCTGATTCGCGCTGCCGTCTCCTGCGCCTCTGGGCTGGCCTCGGGGGAAGCCACCTCGTTGACTAGTGCCGCAATGTCGCTCGCTTGCATGTCAACAATAGTTGCATATACGCAACTATTATGCGAGCGAAATAGTTGCGCCTGTGATGCTTATCACAGAGCGGGGTGATCCTCCCCGCGATACGGCCCGGGCTTGGGACGCGGCGAGCCACCGGGCAGGGCAAGGCGCAGGATCGTCCGCTGCACCATGCCGAGCTGCTGCCCGAAGGGGCCGCTGTTGTAAGGCAGGCCGTAGCGCTGGCAGATCTGCTTGATCTGCGGCGCGATCTCGGCGTAGCGGGTGCTCGGCAGGTCCGGGAAGAGGTGGTGCTCGACCTGGTAGCCGAGGTTGCCGCTGGCGACGTGGAAGAGGGGGCCACCCTCGATGTTGGCCGAGCCGGTCAGCTGCCGCACGTACCAGCCACCGGGGCTCTCGTCCTCCACCTCCGCCTGACTGAACGTGTAGGTCTGGTCGGGGAAATGGCCGCAGAAGATGATCGCGTAGGCCCAGACGTTGCGGGCCACGTTGGCGGCTGCATTGGCCGCCGCGGCAGCCCGGTATGCCCTGGCTCCTTTGCCGAGCGAGCGCCGCAGGCTGCCGGCCAGGCCACCGCGCCGGCGCCGGCGACCCGGCTCTCGGCGATCCGCCAGTGACTCCAGCGCCAGCTCGGTCCCGGCGGTTGCCAGGCCGCTCAGCAGCGGCCAGGCGATGTAGTCCTTGACGATCTGGCTTTTCGCCTTGCCGACGATGCCCTTGACCTGGCGCTTCACCTCGGCCTCGGACTTCTCTCCCCTGCGGATCGCCTCGTAGTCCATGTCGTGGAGGGCAACCCCCCACTCGAAGAAGGCCATCAGCAGGAGGTTGTAGAACGGCTGGAAGAGGTAGACCGGTCCCCACTTCTGCTGTGGATCGATCCGCATGATCTCGTAGCCCAGGTCCTTGTCCTTGCCGCGAATGTTGGTGAAGGTGTGGTGGACGTAGTTGTGCGAGTGCTTCCAGGCCTCGGAAGTCGACGCCGTATCCCAGTCCCAGGTCGAGGAGTTGATCTGGGGATCGTTCATCCAGTCCCACTGCCCATGCAGGACGTTGTGGCCGATCTCCATGTTCTCGAGGATCTTCGCCATCGAGAGCGCCGTCGTGCCGGCGAGCTGGGCGGGCCGGTTGCCGGCGCCAAGCAGCAGCACGCGGCCGAGCACGGCGAGGCGGCGCTGCATCGCGATCATGCTCTCGATGTAGCGCCGGTCGCGTTCGCCCAGGTCGGCGGACACCCGGTCGCGGATCTCATCGAGCTCGGCGGCGAGCTGATCAAGTTGCTCCGCCGAAAGGTGGGCGAGCGGGCTCGTAATCTCAGCAGTCGCGTTCATGGTCTCTCTTTCGTAGGTTCAAAGTGCGATCTCGATCGGCCCCTCGGGAGCGTTGACGCAGGTGCGGATCATCTCTCCCTCACTGCCGTGGACATCCCCGGTGCGCAGGTCGCGCACTTCCCCCTTGCAAAGCCGGCCGACGCAGGTGTGGCAGATCCCCATCCGGCAGCCGAATGGGAGCGCCGCGCCGGCCTCCTCGCCGCCGACGAGGATCGGCGTGCCGCTGTCGCAGTGAGCCTCGACCCCGCTCTTGGTGAAGCGCACGGCGCCGCCCTCGCCTTCGCCGCGCTCGCCGCCGATCACCGGTTGGAAGCGCTCCATGTGAAGCATCTCGCTGTCGCCGTCGCGCTCCCAGCGCTCGCTCATCGCATCGAGCATCTCGGCCGGACCGGAGAGGAAGGCGTGACGATCGCGCCAGTCGGGACAGAGGCGGTCGAGGTCGCCGGCGGCGACCCGTCCCTGCTCGCCGGTGATCCGCAGATGCAGCTCATAGCCCTGATGAGAGCTGTCGATCTCGTCGAGCAGGCCGGCGAAGATCACCCCCTCGCGATCGCGGGAGGAATGGATGTGGACCACATCCCCGACGGCGTCGTCGCGGTGCAGGCTGCGGACCATGCTCATGATCGGCGTGATGCCACTGCCGGCGCTGATGAAGAGCAACTTCCGCGGCGCCGGATCGGGCAGCACGAAGGTGCCTTCGACCCCGCCGAGCCGGACCACGTCCCCCGGCCTGGCGCGACGCGCCAGATAGGGCGAGACCTTGCCGGAATCGACGAGCTTCGGGGTGATGCTGATGCAGCCGTCGGGCCGCTCGGGCTCGGAGGTGAGGGAGTAGGCACGCCAGTGGTGTACCCCGTCGACGACGACTCCGATCCTCAGGTATTGCCCGGGCCGATGCCCCGTCCACTCGAACCCGGGGCGGATCAGCACCGTGACTGCATCCGGAGTCTCCTGGTCGATCCGCTCGATCCGCCCACGCAGCTCGCGCGTCGACCAGAGCGGGTTGATCAGTTCCAGGTAATCGTCCGGGAGCAGCGGGGAGAACAGCGAGCGGACGGCGTTCAGCGTCCTGCGTCGCAGCTTCGGGACGTTCGGTGTCGCTCCTCGCTCAGCCATCGGCAAGGAGTAGAGCTATCGGAGTGGAGGTCTTGTGTGTGAAGCCGCACGCTCCTCTCCCAGTGCCGCCGCGACTGGGGTTAAGGTCGCTCCAGTGACGCCGCCCGACTCTGCGCAGCTCGATCACGATCATCTCTGGCACCCTTTCACGCAGCAGCGGGGTTGGTCCGAAGAAGAGCCGTTGATGATCGAGCGGGGCGAAGGCTCCTACCTGATCGACAGCGAGGGGAATCGCTACATCGACGGCGTCTCCTCACTCTGGTGCAACGTTCACGGCCACCGGCACGCCGGGATCGATGCCGCAGTCAGCGATCAGCTGGACAAGGTCGCCCACACCACGATGCTCGGCCTCTCCCACCCCGCCGCCGCCGAGCTGGCGGGGCGCCTCGTCGATCTCGCGCCAGCCGGGCTCTCACGCGTCTTCTACTCCGAGTCGGGCTCGACCGCGACCGAGATCGCCCTGAAGATGGCCTTCCAGTACCAGCAGCAGCGCGGTGGCCAGCACCGCCGCCGCACCTCCTTCGTCCACCTGCGCGACTCCTACCACGGCGACACGATCGGCTCGGTCTCCGTCGGCGGCATCGACCTCTTCCACTCGACCTACCGGCCGCTGCTCTTCCAGACCCATGCGGCGGAGCCAGGCGACGCCGCCGACCTCGAGCGGGTGCTCGCCGTGCACGAAGAGGAGATCGCCGCGGTGATCGTCGAGCCCCTGGTCCAGGGCGCGGCCGGAATGCTCACCCACCCACCGGGCTACCTGGGCGCGGTCCGCGAGCTCTGCGACCGCTTCGGCGTACTGCTGATCTGCGACGAGGTGGCGACGGGATTCGGCCGCACCGGCAAGATGTTCGCCTGCGAGCATGAGGGCGTCGAGCCCGACCTGCTCTGCCTCGCCAAGGGCCTCACCGGCGGCTACCTGGCGCTGGCCGCGACCCTCGCGACAGAGCGGATCTACGAGGGCTTCCTCGGCGCCGCCGAGGAGTACCGCACCTTCTTCCACGGCCATACCTACACCGGCAACCCGCTCGCCTGCGCCGCCGCCCTCGCCAGCCTCGACGCCTTCGAGCAGGAGCGGACGATCGACAATCTGCAGGTAAAGATCGAGCTGCTTTGGGAGCTGCTGGCCGAGGTCGAGACGATGCCCGAGGTGACCGAAATACGAGGCCGCGGCGCCATGGTCGGCATCGACCTCGGCGAACACGATCCCTCGCTCCGCCTCGGCCATCGGGTCACCCTCGAGGCCCGCAAGCGCGGCGCGATCATCCGTCCCCTCAGCGACGTAGTCGTACTGATGCCCCCTCTCTCGATCTCAGAAGAGGAGCTACGAAGCCTGCTCGAGATAGTCCGGGAGTCGGTCCGAGTCGCTTGTGGAAATCAAGCTGCAAGGCGAACGGCCACATCGAGCGTGACGACGCGGTCGGGCGCAGCGATCGCTGCCTGAGCAGCCGCGATCAACGCCTCAGCGTCAAGCTCGTACCGCTCAGCAGCCGCCCGCAAAGGCGCTTCCAGCCCGAGGTCCGGATAGAGAAGCTCGACGTTAACCGGCCTTCCGCCGGCAATCGCGACATTGACCTGCGAATTGACCTTCTCGCCATAGTCCCAACGGTCGACCTCAACCAAATCGATCGAAAGGGCGTTAGCTCGGCTGTCGAAGTCCGCTTTCATCGTTGCTTTCTCCTGACAATCACAGTAATGACATAGCCAAGATCGTCAAGGGCTACAACGACCTCAATCAGCCGACCTTTCGTATCTCGTCCAATTGCCACCGGATTTCCCCTCGCATCGACTCTCCGTTTGCGGGGCATCCGCGTGATCGCTTCGATGACCTCGGGCGCAAGCCTTTCCCTGCGCATTCGGTTCTTGGCGTGCCGACTGAAGCGCATGCCAACCCAAGCTCCGGGAAGGCAAAGTTCTTCCCCCTTCTCGTCAATTTCTCCGTGACGGATCCTTGCCTCATCCGTAGTAAGGGCGTGAGTGAGACTCTTGTCGCAGCGGCTACCGACGCTCCTCGCGATGCCGATATCGCCTTCGACGAGCTCTATCGCTCGAGCCGAGACGATGTCTACGCCTATGCTGCCGGCCTGCTGCGGGACCGCGCTGCCGCCGAGGACGTGACGGCGACCGCTTTCGAGCGCGCCTATCGCAAGCGCTCGCGCTTCGACCCGAGCCGGGGGAACGGGCGCGCCTGGCTGTTCGGGATTGCGCGAAACGCCGCCCTCGATGAGCTGCGGCGGCGCGGTCGCCAGGCCGAGCTCGTCTCCGATCCGGTCGACGCGATCAGCCTCGACACCGAGCGCAGCGAGCGGCGCCTCGTCCTCGTCGCAGCCCTGGCGAAGCTCGACCCGCGCGAGCGCGAGCTGGTCGCACTCAAGTTCTTCGCCGGCCTTGCCAACGCCGAGATTGCCTCGGTGCTCGGAATCAGCGAGTCAAACGCCGGCACCAAGTTGCACCGAGCCGTCACCAAACTGAGGGAGGCCTGCGATGGAGCGTTCTAACGACTACGAGGACCTGGCCGTCGCCCTCGCGGAAGTGCGACCCACTCCCCGGACCGACTTCGAGGCAGAGCTGGACGAGCTGGTCGCGGCGGGCTTCCCGCGGCGATCGCGGTTCGGCCGGTCCCCCCTCGCGGCCCTGACGATGCGCGTCCGGAGCCTTGCCCCTCAACGCCTGCTCCTTACCACCGGTGGCACCGCGCTGGCGGCAATCGCAATCGCCACTGTGATCGTTACAAGCGTTGAGACGGGCTCGGAACCAGCTGCGCTCGAGCACCGTGCCGCAGAACAGTCGCCATCGTCCCCGCTTCTCTCCGAAGAAACGCCTCTACCCTCCACCCAATCCAAGGCATCGAGCGGCGTCGCCGGACACGATTCGTCGAGCATCCAATCCTCAGACGCGCCCCCCCGGCCAAGCGTCGAAGGGGACCGAGAGGCCTCGAGCGCCGGATATGAACGCCTTCCACGCTTTCGCGGCACTGTCACCCCAACAAGTCTCGGTCCCCATCGCAAGATCGAACGCTCGGCTGAGATCGGCCTCCTTGCCGACCCGGCCGACGTTGCCGATGACTCGGCCCAAGTCTTCAGCGCCGTCCACGACGCCGGGGGCATCGTCCTGCACTCGACAACCACTGCGGGAAGAAATGCCGGAGCGCACTTCGACCTGCTGATCCCAAGCGCGAAGCTCGGTGACGCCCTCGCCGCCTTCTCGGTGATCGACGAGGTCAGCTCGCGCCACGAGGCGACCGCCGATATCACCAAGCCCACACTCGCCGCCAGCGAAGAGCTGCAGGACTCGCGAGCACGGATCGACAGCCTCCTCGCTCAACTCTCAACCGCCGAAGTCGAATCCGAACGGGATGCGATCGAAGCCGAGCTACTCGGCGAGCGTCGCCACGCTGCGCGCCTGCGCGCGCAGGTCGCGAGACTGCATCAGCGTTCCGACTTCTCTCGCGTCTCGGTGCGAATCGAAAGCGGTGCATCCCAAAGCTCGGATGGCGCCTGGGGAATCGGGAACGCCTGGGGCGACGCCGGCCACATCCTCGGCATCGCCGCCGGAGTAACCATCGTCGGCCTCGCCGTAGTCGCCCCGCTCGCCCTGATCGGCCTCCTCGCCTGGCTCGCCCACCGCCTTTGGCTACGGACGCGCCGCGAGCGGGCGCTCGACGCGTAGCCGACATCGACCACACCCGGCTGGGGTGAATGTCGGATACGCCGGTATAGGGTGGCTCGATGGAGGAGAGACAGCGTGGGCCCGCCGAGGCTCCGAACCTCGGAACGCCCGCGGAGCCCCGGCCGGCAGCCTCGGTCGTACTCCTTCGCCGCGGCGGCAAGCACCAGGACCGGGCGCTCGAGGTGCTGTTGCTGAAGCGCAGCGAGGAGGCGAAATTCATGCCCGGGGTCTGGGTCTTCCCCGGTGGCGCCGTCGATCCCGAGGACGGCGCTGGCGATGCCGGCTACCGGGCCTGCGCGGTTCGGGAGCTGGAGGAGGAGGCCGGGATCGCGCTGGCTGCCGAGGAGGAGCTGGTGCTGTTCTCGCGCTGGATCACCCCCGAGGTCGTCTCGCGGCGCTTCGATGCCTGGTTCTTCCTCGCCCTCGCCCCGGCCCACACACCGCCGAAGCCGGACGGGATCGAGACGGTCGACGCCGGCTGGTTCGAGCCGGCAAAGGCGCTGGAGGCACAGCGGGCCGGCGAGCTGGTGCTTGCCTTTCCCACGATCGCGCAACTCGAATCGCTGCTGCCGTTCAAGACTTCCGATGAGGCCCTCACGGCACACCGCGGGCGCCCGGTCGAGCCGATCCTGCCCAAGGTGATCGGCACGCGGGAGGACAACCGGGTCGTGCTTCCCGGCGATCCCGACTACCCGGACTGAGCGCCGCTCAGAACTGCTTCTTGTTGGCGCCCGTCACGGTCGCCGTCGAGCTGGCGTTGCCGGCGATGTCGTAGTTCGAGGCCGACGGCGTCCAAACCGCTTTGCTCTTGTCGGTATCGGTCTTGATGCTCCCCGATGCCGCGCCGAGGACGATCGTCACCGTCGCGCCGCTGAGCGACATCGTCGAGCCGCTGAAGGTCGCGGTGCTCGAGGTGAGATCGGCCTTCAGCGCGATGCTGCCGATCGTCGCGCCGCTGATACTGAGGCTGTCTTCCGTGGAGCTGCCCGTGATCGACACGGTCACCGATTTCGTGCCGCTGCCGTTCCAACCGGAGACGATCGAGTTGGGGTCGGGCGCCTTGTTGAATTCGAAACTGACGATGTCCCCCTGCTCCGGCTTGCCTTCGGTGCCATGGGAGACGTTCTCGGTTTCGAAATCGCTGCCTTTGAAGGGCCCGTTGTCGACCGTTACGGAGAAGCTCTGGCTTTCGGCATTGCCGGCCGAATCGGCGAGGGCGAGGCTGTAGGACTTGGCGCCGGCGCTGAGGCCGGTGCCTGCGGTCAACTGGGCGCTGCGGTAGTTGTAGGCGACGCCGTCGGCCGTGTAGGAGCCGGCAACGAGCGCAACGGCGGTCTGGCCCGAGGTGATCGAAGACACGTTGGCTTTGACCGAGGCGATGCCGCTTGCCGGGTTGCCGGAGTCGGCGACGTTGGCGTAGACGTAATAGGTGCCTTTCGAGCTGACGTAGCCGTCGACCCCTCCCTGGGTCTTGGCCAGCGTGCTGGCACTTGCCGTCGGGCCGACGAAATCGGCGACGGCACTGACCGTCTGCGGGTTCTGCTCGGTATCGGTGAAGCTGGCGGCCGAGAAGGCCACGGCAAGCAGGCAGGCGGCGAGCGCCGCCAGCGAGAGCGCGATCGCCGCCGGCCGCCTCATGAGACGCCGCTCCATTGGAAGGTCAACGCGGTCGAGAGCCCCTGCAGCGAGGCTTCATCGGAGGCGGCGGGCCAGCTCAGCGTGAACCGGTAGCTGCGTTTCGCTTCGGCGGCAAAAGACCCGAGCGAGAGGCTGGTGAAGGTGCCGAGCTTGCCGCTCCACTTCTGCGTCGTGCCGCTGGTCACGTCCTCGATCTTGAGATCGATCACCGCCGCCAGCGCGGTCCCGGTCAAGCCGGTGGCTTTCAAGGTGACGGTCCCCGGCACGTCGCCTTCGTTGCCGATTTTGATCGTCCCTTCCCGGCTGACGCCCGGCTTCATCCCCGAGGCCGCGACGATCGCCTGGTTCGGCAGCGAGGAGCTGAGCTGGACGCTGCCGGCGACGAGCGAGGCCGTGTTGGCACTCCTCGAGGTGAACTTGGCGCCGCTGAACATCGCCGTGCCGAGCGCCAGGGAAACCAGAGCCAGGGCCGCCAGGAGCAGCCAGTGGCGGGAATGGATGATCAGCCTTACTCGGTCCATTGCGGAGCACCCACCGGCATCGACTCCGCTTCACGCCGCTTCGCCTCCTCGCCGGCGTCGCGCCAGATGCCGGCCAAGATCAGGAAGGCGACCACGACTGCCGGGATGCCGATCGCCAGCATCCGCACGGTCGGGATCGAGAGCGCGGCCAGGAGGAAGCCGACGTAGGGGACCGAGAAGGCGACCTTGGCCTGCGAGGGCTTGTCGAGGGTGAAGGTCCAGGGGTCGGCGGTTTCGTTGGCATCGCCCTTGGTGCGGAAGGTCTCTTCGCCGCTCTTGCCGTGGCCGATCCAGACGATGCGGTGGGTCAGCAGCTTCTCCGGAGAGGCACCCGCCGGGGGTGAGTAGGTGATCGGATCGCCGACCTCGAGATCGCTGACCGGCACTTCCTTGTCGAAGACGATCGAGCCGCGGTCGTAGGTGCCCGTCATCGAGCCGCTGACGATCACGTAACGCTGGTAGCCAAGCGCGGCCGGGATCAACAGGATCGCGGCGAGGGCGAGGCAGAGGACGGTCGCTGCGGCTGCCGCCCAGCGCAGGGCACGGCGCCCGCCTGTCGGAGCCTCATCCACCGGTCCGCGCCCCAGCGAAGAAGCAGACGGGATGGCCGGTGCCGGCAGCCGCGCCGGCCCCGGCCCCCCGTCGGGGGATAACCGCTAGGAAGCGGCATCCCACTGATAGCCGACGCTCATCGACGACCCCTTGTAGGCGTTGTCCCCGGTCGTTGCCGACGCGGGAGTTCCACCGTCGGGGAACGTGATCGTGAATTTGTAGGTGCGGGCTTCGCCTGCAGCAAAGCTGCCCAGCGATTGCGCACCCATCGCGTCGACCTTGCCCGAGTACACGGTTTTCGACGAAGTGGTCACGTCCTCCACCTTCAGATCGAGCACCCCCGACAGTTTGCCGCCATTGGCGCCAACTGTGTCCGTGAGGCTCGTCTTCGAGAGGGTGAACGTGCCAGCTACGTCGCCGGTGTTTTTGATCACCACCGTGCCGCTGGATGAGGGACCTCCGGGCACCAGCCCAGTCGCCGAGAGAACCGCCGCACCTTCCTTGGAATTGGACTGCGCGAGGTTGCCGGCGCTGAACGTGTTGCTCGGATTCGCGGACTTCGAGGTGAAGCTCGCGCCTGATCCAACGACCGCACCGACTGCCAGCAGCGCCACAAGAAGCGCTCCAAGCAGATGGCGGGGACTCGAGAGGATCACGGAAATACGAGACATAAGTGCCTCCTTCGGGGCTCGATTTTTGGGCTCCGAAAGCGGCAGCCGAGCTATCTCGGCCGAAGCCGAGACCTCTTGCTTTGCGTCCCCGCCTCACAGCGGGTTTGCCTTGAATCGCTTCCATGCACCCATCTGATCGACAGGCGAGGCGAAAAATTGAGCGTCGTCAGGCGGCGTTCCAGGCGAAGCCGGCGCTCAACGACGAGCCCTCGACCTCGTTGCCGACGCTGTCCGGCAGCGCGACGGTGAAGCGGTAGGCACGCTCGCCCCCAGCCGGAATCCGGCCGAGCGCGATACGGGACATGCCACCCAAGGGCCCCTGGTAGAGAACCGCGCCGTTGCCGGCCGCGACTATCTGCAGGGTCATCGCCTGGGAGAGCTCACCGCCGCCGGGACCGACTCGGTCGGTGACGCGAGAGGCGAGGCTGAAGGCGGCCGGCCCTGATCCCGTATTAGAGACCTGAACCGTCGCCATTCGGCTCTGGCCTGGGACTATTCCGTCGATCGAGAGCTGAGCACCACCGACGGTTTGAGCGGAGACCAACGGCCCTGACGAGAAGACCTGGACTGGATCGACGCCGGCACTTGCGCCACTGCCAAAGGCGGCCGGCAGCGCCACTGCCAAGATCCCGATCGCGAGAGCCAGGGAGAGTGCCGAGCGCAACCAACGGGTAATTCCGACGCTGCCTGACCCGGCGGCGAAGGGTGCGGAGATTGTCCCGGCTAGCGCGCTCACGCTCTTCCATCGGCGCCCCCAGGCAAAGCCGAGACCCCCGCTGGACCCATGTTCAACTGGACGTTTGTTCGAGCCAAGCGCCCAGGCCGCTATAGATCGGGAAATTGCTCCAAACCGGCGTGCCAGGGCCCGGGCGGGTAGGTGTGAATGCCGCTCTCTTCCATCTCCCCCTGCAGGCGTTTGAACAGCTGGCCGGCGTTTTTCAGCACCGCTTTCAGTTCCGCCTCGCCGCGCTCTCTGAGGCGCCAGAGAAACCAGAGCTGACGATCGTTGATGCCGAAGTCGACCTCGCCGGTCATCGTCGTCGTCCAGGCGAGGAAGCCGGGGCTGAACAGCTCGCGCAGGGCAACCGGGTCGTACTCGCGCGGCACCGTCGCCTGGAAGCGCTTGTTGAAGTCGATCGACTCGAACTCGACCTTGCGGGCGAAGCGCTTGGTCGCGACCTCGTGGCCCTCGATCGACTCGACGTTGAAGGCGGGGACGACCTGCGCCAGGTCCGGCATGTGCGCCTTGGCGAGGATCGCGGTCGGCAGGATCGCCTTGCCGAAGAGCCCTCCCACTTCCTTCTCGTCGGCATCGCAGCATGAGCCCCAGAAGCCCTCGGTGAGCTGGCCGGTGAGGCGGTTGGTGCCGCCGACGCAGAGCGCCACCGGCCCGTCGACGGGGTTGATCCCCCCGACCGCCTCGTATTTGAGCTCGTGCCGCTCGCCGTACTTGCGAACGGCTTCAGCCCAGTCCTGCGCTTCTTGCTTGGCCCCCATATACACGCCGATCCTATGCAGTTGGCCGGTGAGCCAGTTAGGATGGGCTCAATGACTATCGCCATCATCGTGGTCGTCGCGATCATCGTTATCGCGGTCCTCTACTACATCGCCAAGCGCAACTCGATCATCGCCTCGCGCAACCGGGTCGACGAGTCTTGGAGCGGAATCGACGTGCAGCTGAAGCGGCGTCACGACCTCGTGCCCAACCTGGTCGAGACGGTCAAGGGCTACGCCGAGCACGAGAGCTCGACCTTCGAGAAGACGACCCAGGCGCGGGCCGAGGCGATGCAGGCCCAGAGCGTCGAGGACACCGCCAAGGCCGAGCAGAAACTGACCCAGGCGCTGGCCGACGTCAAGGCCGTCGCGGAGAACTACCCGACCCTGCGCGCCACCGAGAACTTCCAGCAGCTCAGCCGCAACCTCTCCGAGCTCGAGGACGAGATCCAGGCCTCGCGGCGGATCTACAACTCCAACGTGCAGTCCTACAACACCGACATCGAACAGTTCCCGGGCTCGATCATCGCCAACCAGGGCGGCTTCACCAAACGCGAGTACTTCGAGATCGATGACCCCGGCGATCGCGAGCCGGTCTCGGTCAGCTTCAGCAAAGACTGAGGTCTGAGCGCCCCATGACGACGGCCACCGAGCAAACGCTGTGGATCTGCGAGAGCTGCGGCTTCATCTATGACCCGGCGATCGGCGATCCCGACGGCGGCATCCCGCCCGGAACCAAGTTCGAGGACATACCCAAGGACTGGTTCTGCCCAGTCTGCGGCGCCAGGACCTCTGACTTTCGCCCGCTGGAGCCCGGCGAGGCCTGTGAGCCCGCGAGGGAGCCGGCTTGAAGTACGACTACGACTGGCTCGTTGTGGGCTCCGGTTTCGGGGGCTCGGTCTCCGCGCTCCGCCTGGCCGAGAAGGGCTACTAGCGTTGCCGTGCTCGAGTGCGGCAGCCGCTTTCGCGACGAGGACTTCGCCGAGTCGACCCTGCGCCAGCCCCGCCGCTACTTTTGGGCGCCGAAGCTGGGCATGCGCGGGATTCTGCGCATGACCTTCTTCAAGGACGTCTTCGTCGTCTCCGGCAGCGGCGTCGGCGGCGGCAGCCTCGGCTACGCCAACACGCTCTACCGGGCCCGCCCCGCCTTCTTCAAGGACCGGCAGTGGGCTGAGCTGGGCGACTGGAAATCCGAGCTGGAGCCCCACTACGAGACCGCCGAGCGCATGCTCGGCGTCGTCGAGTACGAGGGCATGGGCGCGGCCGACAAGCTGCTGAAGGAATACGGCGAGGAGATCGGCGTCGGCGAGACCTTCACCAACACCCGCGTCGGCGTCTTCTTCGACAAGCCCGGCGACGAGGTCCCGGACCCGTTCTTCGGCGGAGAGGGCCCGGCGCGAACCGGCTGCATGCGCTGCGGCAGCTGCATGGTCGGCTGCCGCCACGGGGCCAAGAACACGCTGGTCAAGAACTACCTCTGGTTCGCCGAGAAGCTCGGGGTCAAGATCGAGCCCGAACGGCAGGTGACCGAGATCCGACCGCTGGGCGCGGCGGACGGCTCCGACGGCTACGCGGTGACCAGCGAGCGCTCCGGCTCCTGGCTGCGCAAGCAGCGGCGTACCGCAGACCGCACGCGGTGTGGTCGTCGCCGCCGGCGCCCTCGGCACCAACAACCTGCTCGCCAACTGCCGCCACAGCGGCGCCCTGCCGCGGCTCTCCAGACGCATCGGCGACGTGATCCGCACCAACTCGGAGTCGATCCAGTCAGTCACCGCGATGGACGATGAGCGCGACTTCAGTCGCTCGGTCGCGATCACCTCCAGCATCTACCCCGATCCCGACACCCACATCGAGGTCGTCACCTACGGCGAGGCCGGCGACGCGATGAGCGGCACCTTCACCGCGATGACCGGGCCCGGCACCAGGCTGACGAGGCCGCTGAAGTGGATCGTCGCGATGGCGCGCCACCCATGGCAGACGCTGCGGATGCGGATCCCCTACCGCTGGTCGCGGCGGACCGTGATCCTCCTGGTGATGCAGACAGTCGACGCGGCGATGAACCTGCGGCCCAAGCGCAAGCTCTTCGGGCGCGGCGTGCGGCTGCAGACCGAGCAGGACCCGGACCGCCCCAACCCGACCTACCTTCCCGCCGCGGCACAGGCGGCGCGCTGGTTCGCCAAGAGGACCGGCGGCACCGCCCAGAGCGCCCTCACCGAGTCGATCCAGAACGTCCCCACCACCGCCCACATCCTCGGCGGCGCCGTGATCGGCGCCGGCCCGGACAGCGGCGTCGTCGACTCCGCCAACCGCGTCTTCGGCTACGAGAACCTGATGGTCACCGACGGCGCCTCGATCCCGGCCAACCCCGGCGTCAACCCGAGCCTGACGATCACCGCCAAGGCCGAGCACGCGATGAGCCTGGTCCCCCAGAAGGAGGGAACCGAGCCGCGCGACCTGCCCGAGGCCGCGCGGCCTGCGACTCCCGTCGCTTCCTAGCGCTCAGCCCGCGTCGGCGAGGCGCTGACCGACGTAATCCCAGTTGACGACGTTCCAGAAAGCGTCGATGTAGTCGGGGCGCTTGTTCTGGTACTTGAGGTAGTAGGCGTGCTCCCAGACGTCGCAGCCGAGCAGCGGCACGCTGCCGTCGGAGAGCGGCGAGTCCTGGTTCGGGGTCGAGACAACGGCCAGCCCGGAGCTGTCCTTGACCAGCCAAGCCCAGCCGGAGCCGAAGCGGGCGATGCCGGCGTTCTTGAACTCGTCCTTGAAGGAGTCGAAGGAACCGAAGGTCTCGCCGATCGCCGCGCCCAGGTCTCCACCCGGCTCACCGCCACCGTCGGGGCTGAGCATCTTCCAGAAGAGGCTGTGGTTGTAGTGGCCGCCGGCGTTGTTGCGGACCGGGCCCTGCTTGTCGCCGGGCAGGCTGCTGAGGTTGCGCAGCACGTCCTCGACCTCGCGATCGGCCCACTCGGTTCCCTCCAGCGCCGCATTCGCTTTGTCGACGTAGGCCTGGTGGTGCTTGTCGTGGTGAACGCGCATCGTCGCCTCGTCGATGTGGGGCTCGAGGGCGTCGTATGCGTAAGGAAGGTCGGGAACCGAAAAGGCCATCTGGTGTCTCCTTGGGTCGATATTCGAAGTCTCGATGGAGCCTAACGCCGCCACGCCTCCGGTACCCGCGCGAGTCGCTCTCGCACACCCGACAAGATGCATAAACCGGTCGCCAGCGGGTATTGGCCGTGCGGGATGAGCGATTCCGATCCGAAGATGGAAACGGTCAAAACCCGCGTTCCTTCGCGGCTGGACCGCCTCCCCTGGTCCAACTTCCACTGGATGATCGTCGTCGGGCTGGGCACGGTCTGGATCCTCGACGGGCTCGAGGTGACGATCGTCGGCAGCATCGGCCAGCGGCTGACCGAAAAAGGCAGCGGCCTCGTGCTCGATGCCAGCCAGATCGGCACCGCCGCCGCCTTCTACGTCGCTGGCGCCTGCATCGGCGCGCTCTTCTTCGGCCAGCTCACCGATCGCTTCGGCCGCAAGAAGCTCTTCCTGCTGACGCTCGGCGTCTACATCGTCGCCACGATCGCCACCGCCTTCTCCTTCAGCGCCTGGTACTTCTTCGCCGCCCGCTTCTTCACCGGCGCCGGCATCGGCGGTGAGTATGCGGCGATCAACTCGGCGATCGACGAGCTGATCCCGGCCCGGCTGCGCGGCCGCGTCGACCTGATGATCAACGGCAGCTTCTGGATCGGCGCCGCGGGCGGCGCCGTGGCGGCGATCGCCCTGCTCGACACGGCGCTCTTCGCCGCCGACGTCGGCTGGCGACTGGCGTTCGGGATCGGCGCCCTGCTCGGCGTCGGCATCCTCCTGGTCCGCCGCAACGTGCCCGAGAGCCCGCGCTGGCTCTTCATCCATGGCCGTGACGAAGAGGCCGATGAGATCGTCGGCGAGATCGAGGAGGAAATCGAAGAGGAGAAGGACGAAGAGCTGCCCCAGCCCGACGAGAGCCTCACGATCAAACAGCGCGAGCGCATCTCCTTCCGTGAGATCGCCCAGACCGCGATCTCGAAATACCCGCGCCGCACCGCCCTCGGCCTCGCCCTCTTCATCGGCCAGGCCTTCATGTACAACGCGGTCACCTTCGACCTCGGCACCCTGCTGGGCGAATTCTTCGACGTCTCCTCGGGCAGCGTGCCGTTCTACATCGCCCTCTTCGGCATCTCCAACTTCCTCGGGCCCTTCACCCTCGGCCGCCTCTTCGACACGGTCGGGCGCAAGCCGATGGTCACCGCGACCTACCTTGGCTCGGCCGCGCTGACCGTCGTGCTGGCGATCCTGCTGCTCGGCAACTCGCTGACCACCTGGACCTTCATGGCCCTCGTGCTGGCGATCTTCTTCATCGCCTCGGCCGGCGCCAGCTCCGCCTACCTGACCGTCAGCGAGATCTTCCCGATGGAGACGCGGGCGCTCTCGATCGCCTTCTTCTACGCGGCAGGAACCGCAGCAGGCGGCATCGCCGGACCGCTGCTCTTCGGCCATTTCATCGCCAGTGGCAGCCAGGACCAGGTCGCGACCGGCTTCTTCATCGGCGCTGCGGTAATGGCGATCGGCGGGATCGCCGAGCTGTTCTTCGGGGTCAAGGCCGAGCAGAGACAGCTGGAGGACATCGCCGAACCGCTCACGGCGGAGGAGGGCGACAGCGACGAAGAGGAGAAGGTGGCGGCGCGGGCCCCCACGCGGCCGCTACCGGTTGGGTCGCGGCAGCTACAACTCCCCACCCGGGATGCCCAACTGGACACCGCGGTAGCCCCTGCTAGCTTGTCCCATACGGTGGCTGCACGGCCTCAGGGGAGGCTCAGAGGGCGGCAATGATCTGATCCCGGAAGAATCTCTCCCCACCTAGGCGCCATGGCAGCTAAGCGCACCACAGACGACACCGACTCCATCGCCCGCTCACCGGGATCAGATGAGCACCTCGCGAGAGAACGCGAGCTCTGGGACCGCTTCGTCCGCGACCACGATCCCGCCATTCGCGAGGAGCTGGTGCGGCGCAACATGGCCTTTGCCAAGCGGCTTGCCCTGCGCTACCGCGGCGCCAGCGAGTCCTTCGACGATCTGCTCCAGGTCGCCAACCTCGGCCTGCTCAACGCGGTCGATCGCTTCGACCCCGAGCGCGGCATCCCCTTCACCGCCTTTGCCTCGCCGACGATCCTCGGCGAGCTCAAGCGCCACTTCCGCGACCGAGTCTGGACGGTGCGGGTGCCGCGCGGCCTGCACGACCGCATGGCCGAAGTAGACAAGGCGATAACGGAGCTGACCAAGCAACTGCAGCGCTCCCCTTCGGTCGGCGAGATCGCCGAGCGCATCGGAGCCGGAGGAAACCGACGTGCTGGAGGTGCTGGAGGCAAACCACAACCGGCGCCCGCTCTCGCTCGACCGCCCGCCGGGCGGCGAGGACTGCGACGAGGCGCCGCCCTCGGAATGGATCGGCGACGAGGACGAGCGCTTCGAGCTGGTCGAGGGACGGATCGCCCTCGACGCCGCGCTGCCCTACCTAGAGGAGCGCGAGCGCACCGTCCTGCGCCTGCGCTTCGTCGAGGACATGACCCAATCGCAGATCGCCGATCAAATCGGCCACTCGCAGATGCACGTCTCCCGCATCCTGCGTCGCGCGCTCAGCCGCATCCGCGAACGGATCGAGTCCGAACGCGGCCTCGATCGGGGCGACGACTAGGCGCTCGGCAGGCCGGCGAAGCGGACGATCAGGTAATCGCCGTCCTCGGACTCTTCGACGACGAATTCGTCGGCGAGCGCCTCCAGCGAACCGCCGATCTCGGGGACGTCAAGCTCACGGCGAATCTCACCGGCAGCACCTTTTTCCATCGGCCCAAGGCGCAGCTCGAGCCCATTGTCGCTCTCGCCGAGGCCCGAGCCGCACGCAACCGTCGGCGAAACGCCCCGGCGCTGCACCGGCGATCGCGTCGGTGATCAGGACGGCGTCGGAGACGCGATCGACGGGAAGATCGCGGCGCGCGGCAAGGGCGCCGACCATCCTCGCCAGCACCGGCTCGAGCAGCTCGGCGCGACCGACTGCGATCTCGGTGCCCGGCGATCTCCGGGATCGGCGCCTTTTCCGCTGGCGCCGTCCGAATCGGCTCCGCCCTGCTCTCAGAGCGGCAGCCGCATCATCACTTCGGTGCCGCGATCGAGGCCGCCGGAGATGCTGAAGCTGCTGGAGAGGGCGGCGATCAGCGAGAGGCCGAGTTTGAGGCTGGCGCGCTCGGACTCGGCCTGTGGGCTGATTCCGGAGCCGCTGTCGCTGACGGTGACCGTCAGACCCTCGGTGTCGGGCTCCGCTTCGACCGTCAGCGGGCCGGACTCGCCCGGGTAGGCGTGGACGACGACGTTCATGCAGGCCTCGGTGACGACGGTCTTGAGGTCGGCGACGCCGGTTTCGTCCATGCCGATCTGTTCCGCCATCCCAGCCAAGCGCGTGACGAACCACCGCGACGTTCTCCGCCCTTGCGGGGAGCCTCATGTAAAGCCCTTTTGGCTTCTCGCTGGTGGTGGAGCCGTTTGCCATTGATTCCCGCTGGAGAGCAAGTTCCCCGCGGACTGCGAGCATAACTGTGTTGTCGTCAGCCACCCGGTACCCGAGGCGCAGCCCTGCAAACCGCGATGCAACGCTTTCGTTTCCGCTTGCCGGCCCGGGGTAGCGTCAATCCATGATCCGTTCTTGGACCCGAGTGCGCCACGCTTACCTCTTTTTGCTGACCGGAGTGACGGCGCTCGCGCTCGGCGCCGGGCCCCAAGTAGCGGCCGCTCACTGGCAGCCGCGGCCGACGACAAAGCCGTGGCAGTGGCAGTTGCAGGGAAAGATCGACACCTCGATCGACGTGCCCGTCTTCGACGTCGACGGCTTCGAAACGCAGGCGGGGACCGTGCGCCGGCTGCACCAGCTGCGCAGCAGGGTCATCTGCTACCTCGACGTCGGCAGCTGGGAGAGCTACCGGCCCGACGCGAACCGCTTCCCGCGCTCGGCCATCGGCCGGCGCTACGAAGGCTTCCCCGACGAGCGCTGGCTCGACGTCCGCCGCTTCCGCGACTTCGCCGCGCCGCTCGAACAGCGCTTCGCAATGTGCGCCCGCAAGGGGTTCGACGCGGTCGAGCCCGACAACCTGGCGGGCTGGGAAAACAGGACCGGCTTCAGAATCAGCCGCGCCGCCCAACTTCGCTTCAACCGCTGGGTCGCAGAGCAGGTACACCGCCGTGGGATGGCCGTCGCCTTGAAGAACGACGGCCCTCAGGCTCACCGGCTGGTCGGTGATTTCGACTTCGCGATCGTCGAGCAGTGCTTTCAGTACCACGAATGCGGCTATTACAAGCCCTTCGTGCGCCGCGGCAAGGCGGTCTTCGAGGCCGAGTACGAACTCGAGCTCGGTCAGTACTGCGAAACCGCGCGCGAGATCCACTTCAGCGCGATCGGCAAGTCCGAGGACCTCTTCGCCAAGCCCTGGCGCCCCTGCTGAGCTATCGCTGACCGCAGGCCCGCAATCCGTATTCCTTGGCCAGTTCACCGGCTTTGCCAAGGACGTTGACTTCACCCCGGACGACGGCCACGGGATCCTTTTCGGCTTCCTTTGCACCTTCCTCGAGGGCCGCCAGGATTGCTCCGACCTGGCCGTTGTCGCCGCTCGGCACGCCCAGCGCACGGATGCTCTCGACCTCGCTTTCGACGTTGTCCACGAGGATCGCGATCAGGGCGACGGACTCTCCCTCGGTCTGGTTTTCGTTGAGCGTGATTTTTTCTTTCTTGAGATAAGCCGCAAGATCGGCCTGAGTCTGTTCGCTTCCCGCGGCACAGATGGCATCGGCCCTCGCGATGAACTGGGCTTTGTCGATCGAGGCCGTTGTCGTGCCCTCGTCACTCCCGCAGCCGGCAACAATCACGGCCGCCAGCGCAACCATCGTCAACATGCTGAGGCGCCTTTTCAAGTTATCTCCCTAAAATTTCCCTGATTTATTAGGCAAATTTACTTGCTTTTGATCTGGAATGCTGGATCGCCTTGCCCCAAAAGCCGTTTGCTGGAGGCAGCGCCCGCTACCGGCTAGTAGCGGCAGTCTTTGAGGCCGTATTTGCCGGCCAATTCGGTTGCCTTGACGAAAACCCCCGCCGATGAGACGACCGCGTTGCGAGCGCTTTGTTCGGCTTTCTCAATCCCTTCTTCGTAGGCAGCGAGGATCGCCTTGACGCGATCTTCGTCTCCCCTCGGCGCGCCAACGGCGTCGAGTTCCTCGACCTCCTTCTGCTTGGCCGGGATCAGAACCGTGTCGGCAAACTTCTGGATTTCCTCGATGTTGGAAAAGGGCTCCCTTCCGGCATCGCCCGTAAAGGACTTGAATCCGGATTCGATCTGCTTGTAGGCCTTGGCGCAAATGGCATCGGCCTTCCTCGCGAACGCGGCTTTTGTGGGCTGGGCGCTTGGCGTTTCCTCGCCGCCGTCGCCGCATCCCGTCGCACCAAGGACGATCGCCAGCACCAGCAGCGGGATCAGCCGTGGCACGCCGTCTGGATTGTCGGGCGCAAGACGCGCTCGCGGCCATTCTGGGCACCCAACTGCGCCAGCGCGTGCGCCGCCGAGTCGCAAAGGTTGCGGGAGTTGACGATCAACCCCTTCTTGCCGCCCTGCATGTTCAGGACAACTTTTGAGATCGGCGCATCGGGGATCGCTTCGAAGCTGGCCCGGATGCCGCCGTTGACCGAGTCGATGCGCCCGACCGCTTCCACGTCGATCAGCCCACGCAAGGAAAAGACCAGGTCGGGCAGAGGATGCCTGGAGGAGCGCAGGTAGACCGGCCCTTCAAGGGGTTCGTCGAGGAGCGGAGAGAACGCCTTCACGTGACCGTAGATCGCCCCAGCGGGGCAGTTCATGGCCGCGTACTGCACCCGGGTGCAGATCGTGCGAATGTGGGCTTGGTCGAGGAAGGCTGAGCTCGGCAGGCGCACGACGGCGCTCTTCAGGTTGGCGTCGCCTGCCCTCGGCCTGACGACCGCCCGGAAGGCGGGATGGGAGCCGCGATGGGTCCCACCGAGAAGGCGCATTGCCAGGCGTGGCTTGAAGCCGAGCCTGGCGCAGCCCGTCGCGGTGAAGAGCGAGGATGGGCGGGCTACCGCCCCTTGGAAGGAGGTCACCTTCGCCTCGATCGACTTCGGCTCACAACCAGTCGGGTTCAGCGTGAAGCCCGGGCGGTCGAGCTCGACCTGGACCGTCCTGTAGCGAACGGGTATCCCTTCGATGATCTGAGGAAGCGGATCGGAGCGGACCGTCCCCTGCGCTGTCGTCGGATTGAGGAAGATCGCCGAGCGCACAATTTGATCGCCAAGGTCGAAGGGCCCCGCTTGCGCGGGCACCACAGTTATCGCACTCAGTGGCGCGCCCTCGTATGGCCCGCCGAGGTAAACGGCAGTGGCGCGCTTGCCTGGCTGGGGAACCCAGAGCGGCGCCGGGCCGGCCCCCGCGGCGGCGATCACCCTGCCGATCCGTGACTGCGCCGGGCATTGACCTGTTACGGCCTCCGGCCCGCCACAGCGCGGGATGCCCGCGAGGGTCGCGGAGAGGCCCCTTGGCAGTTTGACTTCGAGCGAGGCGGGGTTCTGTTCGCCGTCCTCGCGCGTCAGCGTGAGGACAAAGGGGGCGTGCCTGCCGGCCGTCGGATCCGTGGCCCCGGCGGAGAGCTTGGGCTCAAAGCCACCGAGGCCCTCGCAGCCTTCCGAGATCGTCATCGGCGAATCGGCGATCGCAGGCGATCCACCGGACCACGGAGTGAATTCGTAGTGGCTGGCAAAGGTGCCACAGGCGGGTGGGTTGACCAGCGGCGCCCTGAAGCCCGACTTGACGACGAACTTGGCTTCGCGCAGCGGCGCCTGGGGAGCATCGAGAACCACCGTTTCGAGCTGGCCGGTTTGCTCGTCGACGAGGAGCTGGCCCTGCAGCTTGACGTGAGCGCCGAGGTCATCGGCGACGATCCAAACGCGGAACAGGTTGCCCGGTTCGGGCTGGCGTAGATAGAAGGCGCCTTTCAACCGGCGCGGCAGGGCCGGAATATCGGCTTCGAACTCGGCCACCTTGGCGGCATCGGGACATTCCGCCGCCACCGGCTCGCCGAAGTGGACCTGCGCTTCACTGCAGACGCCAAGGCCCGCGGCGGCCCCGGGATTGAGCGAGACCCCTTCTGGGAGCGCAACCCTGATGTCACGGGTCTGGGCAGGTTCGAGGACTTCGACCCCGCTTGATGCAGGCAGGCGGGCGGTGATATCGAGGCCGGTGGGGGCGGCGGCGCGATGGCTCGTCGGCTCGATGGTCAAACTCGGGCCGAAGGGCAGCCGGTCGCAACCGGTGATCTCCGGAAAGGAGGTCGACATCGTGTCGAAACGGTGCGGTTCGACCCAACTGGCAGCGCCGACGCGCATCTGCAGTGGCGACCCGCAGCGGGTTGGGTTGGTAAGAAATGGCAGGGCCCGAACCCCGGGTGGCCGCGGCGGAGAAACCTTGCAGCCATCCAGGAAGACCTCTTTGGGAGTGCAACGTTCGGTGTCATGGCTGGGGTCGGCGGGAACACCCCAGGTCGTGGCCCTGGAGCGGATCAGCTTCACCGCCGTCGCGGCGTCGACGATTTCGAGGGTGAGGCCGTAGTCGCCGGCCGTTCGCACCGTTGCGTCGATGTAGACCGGCACGATGCCGGCAATGAAGCCGATGCGAGCCACCACGTCGCCGGCCGGGGGCCTCATCATGTAGATCGGCTCCAAGAAGGTGGAGTTGAGTTCGTAGCCGAAGATCTCGGCGATGCCTATCTGAGAGGCATTGGGACATTCTTCAAGGCTGAGTTCGGCCGCCGTGCACTGCTGAGGTACCCCGAGCACCCCGGGGTCGCCGATCAGTCCTGGCGGGAGTTCGACGCGGACGTTGCGGGTCGGCGCGTAGGCATCCTTCAAGCCGAAGCCATTCGGTTTGCTTTCGGGGTCCTTCTTGATGTCGAATGTGAAGCTGAGGTCCGGATGCGCACCCGCCTGAGCCGTGGAGAGCGTTGCCTCGAGCGATTCGACGCCATAACACTCTGTCCGGGGCGTGAGCTCGCATGGCGGTTCGGCCGCCCCGGCCGGCGCCGTGAAGGCAAACGCGGTGAGGATGACCGCAGCAAAGGAAATTGCGCGCCGGATCATCGGGCCACTCTCTGGCGATGACCGGCCGCGTGTTTCTTGGACTTCCCGCGGTGCGTGCCCCCGCGTCGTTTGGCGACGCAGCCGACCTTGCCTTTGTGCCTCGCCATCTGCTTGCCCCTGGGACAGCGCCGGCCCTTCGGCTTGAAGTTGCCGTTCGGCACCGGGACCGCGGTGGCTGGGCCGCTCAGCGCCGGCGACCCATCGCCCTGGCCTTGGCAGGCATCGCCATGGCAGACTTCCGCGCTGGGCGGGTCCGGAATGCCCCCTTCTTCGCGGGCGTCGTAGATCGAGACGCTGTCGGGAATATCGGCGCCAACAAGCTTCTCCGCCGTCGAGAAGAAGACATCGTGGCCGTCGGCGCTCATGCCGTAGAGGGTGCTCGGCCCTTCGCCCTGACCGGACGAGATCAGATCGAGGCAGCCCTCTTCCCGATCGCATTTTTCGCCACCCTGCCCCGCGCCCCGCGCCTTCCACTCATAGACGTCAACGGCTTTGTTCGCGTCTTCCGGCAACAGCCGGTCCGGGCTGTTGAAGAAGACGGCGCGCCCGTCGTCGGTGACGTTGGGGACCATCGTGGTCGGCTCCGTGTGCCCACCGACGAAGATCTGCAGCAAGGCATCGCCGCTTGCGGGGGCGTTGCCGGGATCGCAGGAGATACAGGCAAGCCGCTCCCCCGGCACGGCGTCGGGCTCATACCGGTAGATCTCTGAGAAGCCCCCATTGTCGTAGGGGGTGAGCTGGGCATGCGACTGGAAGAGGAAGACCCCACCGTCAGGAGTGGCGCGTGTCGGCGAGTTGGCGCGGCCGATATTTGGCCCGGCGCCAATCGCCTTGGCCCAGGCGAGCATGTCCTCGGGACCCGACGCCCCGAAACTGACGAAATCCTCAGAGTCAAGGACGGCAACGAAGCGGACGCTCGAACCGTCCCACGCGTAGAGGTTGGGTTCGCCCGCCTGGGCTTCATCTCCAGCGTCATTCTCTCCCGAGCCCGTGATCGCTTCTTGGGAGGTGAAGAGGGCAGCGGAGCCGTCCGGTGAGACGTTGACGAAGATCGAATTCCCGGCGATCGTCCTTAGGCCCGGGTGTGAAGCGCCAAGGCAGGGGCCAACCTCCACTTCACAGACAAAGAGACCCGCTGGAGGCGGATCGCCGATGACCGTCGCATCCAGGAAGGAGACGCGGCTGCCGTCCGTGGAGATGCCGGCAAAGGTGTAGGGAGCTTGGGCCACCCTGACGGTGACCCCGGCGCGATGCACGTAGAGGGTTTCCCCAACGGCAAAGACAACCGCCGAGCCGTCTTCGCTGGCGCCGATGTATTTCGCATCGGCGCCGAACGGGTCGCCGTCGGGATCGACCGAGATCACTTCGGAGCTGGCCTCGCCCGCGGCGCGATCGTAAATGGCCAGCGTCCCGTTCGGCGCGCCCGCCTCCAGTTGTTTGTCGGAGGAGAAGATGATGTGCGCTCCGGCCGCGCTGACGAAGCGGCTTTCAGCCGTTGGATCGGTCCCGAGCGCTCCGCAACCGACGAGTTCGAATTCATCCTGGAAGGTTTCGCCGTTGGTGTTGCATGCCGGGCTGGCCTCCCCGTCGGGAGTACGCAGGTAATGGCCTATGGGAAGGAGCGCCGGAAAGATTTCGGCAGCGCTGTGCCAGAGCCAGAAACGCTGGTCGGCGGAGACGCCTTCCTGGTTGTTGCCACTGCCCCCGCCCAATTGGGCATAGGAGGGACCGTAGAACTCAGTTGCCCAGCCCGCTGCCGGGTGGCTGCCGGCCGTTCGCACGGCGTGATAGCCGTCGTTGTCTCCGGTGCCGTCGAAGCCCGGCAGCGTTCCGGCAAAGAAGGCAACGCTTTCGCCGGCCCCCACGCCACGCGGATTGACGAGCCAGTTGTTGAAGACGTTCCCGGCGCTACCGGGCGGCAGAGCCCCAGGCTCCTGGCCGCGGGTGTCGGCCGGTGTTACGAGCTCATAGGCACGGCAGTCGGGCAGATTGGCCGAGAGGCCGGTGCGATATTCGGTGTTGGGGCAAGGTCTCCGCAGTGGAGCTTGCAGCGTTTTGAACGTCAGGTCAGGGCCCTCCACCTTTTTCGCTTCGTTTTCGACGACCAGCCGGAAGTGGTATTCGGTGCCGGCGGCGAGACCCGTCAGCGACCTCGCGACGGGGACCGATCCGTCGCCAGGGGGCAGGGCAGCCGGCAGAGTGCTCTGCCCGTATCCGGGGCCGGGGCCGTAGTCGAAGTGGTATGACGTGGCCAGCCCTGAAGGATCTATTTCCGCCCGCAGGGTCACTTCGTGCTTGAGGACCGGCAGCGCTTCTTCCGCCGCAAGCAGGGGTGGGCCGAAGAGGCCGGCTTTGCCAATGCCTTCGCCATATTTGTTCTCGGTCAAGAGTCGGAAGCGGTAGCGCACGCCGGGATCCAAACCGGCAATCTCAGCTGTCACGGGAACCGGCCCGGTGACAGGCCCGATTTCGGCCGGCGTCGTCGCGCACGGAATCGAGCTAGCGCCGGAGAACGTTTTGCCGTTATCGATGTACTCGGCATCGGTCAGGTACTCGAAGTCGCAGCTATCGAGCAGAAAGCCGCCGGGGTCCACGGTGCCGTTCAGCCTCGCTTTGCCGCTGCCCAGGCCGCTTGCGATCTCGGTTACCGCGGCCGGAGGTTCGCCGTAGGCAAGCCGCCCGAACGCTGTTACGTCGAAGGGCTGGATCGCATTGTCGGTGGCGTCATAGGCGACGTAGACGTTGCCGTCGTTCGCGCCACCGGAGCTGTCCATCGCAATCGCATACTGACCGCCGTTGTCGCCGAAGGTGCCAAATTCCGCCACGCAGCTGCCCGCCGCGTCGTACTCGCGCGCCATACCGCC
Organism: uncultured Solirubrobacterales bacterium; assembly: GCA_963840565.1. Taxonomy (GTDB): domain Bacteria; phylum Actinomycetota; class Thermoleophilia; order Solirubrobacterales; family 70-9; genus VRUE01. The sequence goes on along the minus strand of CAWIZH010000004.1, from coordinate 45,848 downwards.
AGCCTGCAAGCTCTCGAACTCGACAACATGCCCGTTGGACTGGTCGACCGCAATAGCCGGGTTGGCGCCGATCTTCCCGCTTGGGCAGCCCGCGCCTTCGAAATCGCCGACCACTTCTTCACTGCCTTCTTCAGGGCCGCAGTCGACCACGTAGATGTGTCGCGGATTCGCCGCGACATAGACCTGGCCATTGGCCCCGTACACGCCGATGTCACTTTTGCCGAGACCGAGCGCGAGGCTGCCGCCGCATTCCCGGATTTGCGTCGATCCCTGGCCGGCAGAGCCAAATTCAGATATGACCGAGGAGGCCGGCGATGTCCACAAGGCCAGGGCATGATCGTTACTCGGATTTACAGTGACCCCTTCCAGCCCGATCGCAGCCGAAATGATTGCCGGCGCGTGTCTGACGTAGACAGCCCCAGGCGTTGGCGGGTACACGCCGGAGGAATAGAAGGTCATCTGCCGATCCGAAAAGGGGCCATCGACTACGTAGACATCGCCGCTGGAGTCGACCGCTAGATCACGAATGCTCCTGGTGTCCGGGATTTCGGCCAGCTTCTGGCCGCCTGGGCTGAATACCTGGATCGCCGGGCCGGCCGCCACATAGACGTCACCATGAGAATCCACCGCTACGGCCGACGCCCCCACGAGCGCGTGCGACAGTTGCGGCAGCGATGGCCGGCCCGGATTCGCCAGGGGGCCAAACGCGAGCAGCCTTGCCGCCGGGCCCAGGCCGGCGGTGACGTAAAGCGCTCCATCTTTGGGACCCCCAGATCGCTCGATCGCCAGCCCGGTAGGCGCGGCATCGGCAAAGCCAGCGCTGGTGACCTGGTCGAGAAACCCCCCTGTCGCGTCAAACTCGTCGACCACGGCATTGCTCGCGTCGTATACGAAGAAGTGGCCCGCGGTGCACGCCTGCTCGGCAATCGGGGTGCATTTGCCATCCGCGGCCCGGTTCCCGGGATCAGCCGCCAGATAAGCCCCATCTGCACCGAAACCAAGGGTCTGGTCCGGGGTGCCTGGCGTTCGGTCTTGGTCGACACCGCCGATCACTCGTCGAAGTTTGAGCCCGCCAAGATCGGGCCCGCTGAACACCCTGACCTCGTCGGAGGCGGCATCGGCAGCAAAGACATAGTGGCGAAATTTTTCGCCGCCAGCCTGGTAAGTGTAGGCGGCCACCCCGGTGTAGTCAGCTAGAGCCGCTTCGGCGATGGGCCCGACAGGACCGCCGTCGGCCTCACTCTGATTGACAGCGCCGACGAGGTTGGTGCTGTCGACGACGAGTTCGCTGACGTTGGCAAGTCCGAGCGCGCCGGTAAACGTGATCAGATGATCGGTCGCGGAGAAGTTTCCGGTGGTTACCGAAACATCGTTAGGGCCGACGGTCGTCAGTGCCTCGAGCGCGTCTTTGACGGCTTCGTGAGAGGCGTTGAAACTCAGTGGTGCGGTGACACTGCCGTCGAAGCTAAGCGTATAGGTGCCCCCCGTCGCGTTGATCTGAAATCGCTGTGTCTCGTTCTTGTATGCGTCTATATGGTCGCCCTTTGCGATGTAGAGGCTGTCGTCTCTACCGATCGGCTCGCTTGAGTTTGTGACCACGGCAGATGCATCGATTGCAATGCCCGCCGCATTTCCGCTTGAGTCGATCGCTTCGGCGCCGCCGTAACTCGGAGCGCCGGCGAACGGGTACTCGCCGGGCACGTAACGAACCACTTTGCCGCTGGCCTTTTCCAGGACGAAGAGATCGCCGTGCCCATCGACGGCAAGGCTGCACGGTTCGTTCCCCGCCGAGATCGAGGCAAGGTGAGCGCCAGACGGGTCAAAGATCTCCACCTTGGATTCCCCGGCATTCGAGACGTAGACATCGCCCTCGGAATCGACCGCCGTCCCACAAGCGTGGTTGAGCGGAAAGCCATCGATTGGATCGCCAGTGGGCAGATGCGCCGGAGGAGCCGCCAGCGATGGAGAAGAAAGCACGAGGCACGACAGCAGCGACGCGGCCGCGGCCGCCCATCCGGATGGACCAGAGCAGGCTCGAGCAGCGCAATAGACCGCCTCCCGAGCCTGCCGCATATCGGTCCTATGAATCATTCCCTCGCATGTCCCGGCGAACTACGGGCAAGGGAATTCCACACCGCCGCAGCCGGTGACGGCAAAAGTGCCCCAGTAGGGGACTTCCGGCCCTTGTCCGGCGCCAAAGACAATGCCCCCGGTCGTCGATGCCCCTGCTGCGAAGGCCTCCGACGCCTTGACCACGCTCGGGTTGTTGTTGTTTTCCTGGGGGTCAAATCCGACGTATACACAGAGGTATCCCGGGTCTGCCTCAGGGTTGGCCGCACTTGCCGTTCCCGCGTGAGCGGCGTCTTCACACTCGGCCGGCACCGCACCGCCCAGCTTGATGCCCTTGACGTGAGCTTCCGTGATCTCAGCCGTCAGTGGGATCGGAAAGGTGAGCGGCCCGAGAAAGCCTTCTTCGTTATTGCCCGTCCCACCCCAGGCACCGGTCTCGGTCGCGCCGGCTGGAAGGGTCGCCGTGAAGCCCGTTTTACCTTCTTTGCCAATGGCGCCTTCTTTACCGTTCGCACCGTCTTTGCCGTTGGCGCCGGCTGGACCCTGTGGGCCCACTGCTCCGGTGTCACCCTTGGGACCCTTCGGGCCCCTCGGTCCCTTCTTCGCCTTTGCCGAGCTCGTGGCCTTGCCGCCGGTATCGCCGCCGGCAGCGTAGGCACCGCCCAGCATCGCGAAGACCAGCGCAACGACTGAAATCACCCCGGGTACGCCGAAGCGGTTTCTCAATATTGAGTACATCAGCTTGCACTCCTCCCATGACAGGCCGGCACCACAAGCCGAGGAGGGGCATGCCTCTCTCCCGTTTCCCAATTCCCTGGCACCAGCTTTAGCTAGTTGGAGTCAGGCTAAAGTAGGCTTGAATACTTGTCAAGTACCGATACCAGACCGTTCGAAGAGAAGTCGTCAACAGGATGGCCGCCCCAGGCAACTCAGTGCCCAGGGCGGCCCATTCCTAGTTCTGTGGCTGTCCCTTAGCGGTCGCTACGAGACGATGTATGTATCTTCTAACGGTTCAAGTAAGGCGTCGATAGAAGATGTTGACGGACACAGACCTCCACCTTCTAACGATTCGGACAGCGGCAGAGACGTTTTCAGCGAGGTCAGCATTCCATGACCCGCGGTCGCCGTGTGACCTGCTCCTTCGACTCCGAAAGACAGCCCGGCGCCTTTGTAGTCGCAGTTGATTTTAATGAAACCGAGAATCGTACATTTGACGTTCGTCCTGCCTTCGCCCGCCCCCGTGGGAGCAGTCAGCGTACCTAAGTTTAACGCCGTCTTTAATACGCTCAGTTTGGGCAATTCCAACGCCGTCACCGTGCAGTTGTTGTGGGCCGCATTCGTACCGCAGTTGCTAAAGGTGAATTGCGTGACGTCGACGATCTGAGGGCTGGCTAATTCTAAGGGCGTGCCAACGGCTAAGACCGATAAGCATAAGACGTCTGCTGTTGAATTTAAGAGGACCGGGACTGCGCCCACGTTGACCATATGGATGCTTGTCACAGCGCTGCCGGCTGGACACGGCTCTTTATGAACTTTGCAGAGCTGTGTCGTGGTTGCCGATGCTGAGGTGGCACCGACAAACGCCATTGCAGCCACAACCACGAGTCCGGCTAGGCCGAACATCTTGATGAGTCTCACTTTGAACTCCCTTCCCGGCACGGTTGACCGAGCTAGTTTTCGACTCTTAAGATTGAACACCCGGCCGCCGTTTAGTCAAGAAATCCTTAGGATGGATGCGGCGGCTACCCGCGTTTTCCCTGCAAATACTTGGATGCGATTTTGGCGCGTGCGCGGATCGGCGCGCGTACGGCGTTGCGCTCGCACGAATCGGCGCGAATGCCCGCCGCGGGTATTGACGAGGCGAGCGCTTGCGGTTCAGGCGACGGCGCGATCGAAGCGCGCGATCGCCTCGGCCGGGTCGACGAAGACCTCGCCGCGGACGAAGAGGCCGTCTTCGACGTTCCAGATCCAGGCAACGGGCATGTCGCGGATGCCCAGCTCGCGGCTGCGCACGTAGACGCGACCCGAGGCAAGGAGACGGCTCCCCTGCCGCTCGACCGAACCGAGCGTGATCAACAGCGCTTCCCAGATGCGTTCGACGTCGCCGAGGTATTCGCGCAGGCCGTCCGGCCCTCGGTAGGGAGCGTCATGCCCGGCCTCCCCCCCGGTGACGGTGAAGAACTCCATCTCCGGGGCGCAGAGCGAAACGATCGCCACTGCGTCGCGCTGGTTGAAGGCGTGAAAGAGGCGCCCGACCAATGCCTCGTAGGCATCGTCGATCGCTCTGCCGGGCGAGGCCTGCGGCGGCTGATCCGTCACGGTGGAGCGTTCGCCGCCCGAGCGGGTGAGCGCCAAGATCGCCACGTCGTCGTCGAGCGCGCCATCGGTGAAACCGTGCAAGGCGCCCTCGAGCCGCCGAACAGCAAGGGCGGGGTTGTTGGCTCCAGCAAGCTCTGCCCGCAGCCGCTCCTCGCCGAAGCGACCCAGGTCACCGGCTGCCTCGATGATCCCGTCCGTCACCAGGACGATCTGCTGGCCGGGCTCGAAGGAGGTCTGCTCGATCGCCCAATTGACGTCGGCGAAGGCGCCGAGCACAGGGTCCGACCCAGCCACTTCGGTCACCGCTTCGCCGTCGACCAGGAGTGGCGGCGGGTGGCCTGCCACCGCGAGCCGCACCGGTTGCTCGGGGTCGTCGCTCAGCGCCAGCGCGGCGACGCTGCACAGCGCCGTGCCCCCACGGGCAAGCAGGGCGCGATTGAGGGTCGCGAGGGCGACCTCGGGATCGTTGGTGAGGATGGCAGCGGTGCGAAGCGTGTAGCGGGCGAGAGCGGTGATCGAGGCAGCCTCGGCGCCGCGCCCGGTGACGTCGCCGATCACCAGCATCCAGCCGCCGGGCACGCGGAAGGTGTCGTAGAAGTCGCCGCCGACCTCGTTCTCCGCCCCGGCGGGCCGGTACATCGCGGCCAGGGACCAGCCAGAAAGGTGCGGTAGGGGTGGCGGCAGGAGGCCGTGCTGCAGGGTCTCGGCGATCTCGGCTCGTTCCCGCTCCGCCCGCTCGAGGTCGGCGAAGAGGCCACCGTTGTCGAGGGCGAGGGCGATGCGGCCGGCGAGGATCCAGGCGAAATGGGCGTCGTTGCGCCGGTAGCGCCGCCCCGACCAGGCGACGCCGAGGGTCAGCGCACCGGTCACCTGCCCCCTTGCCTGCAGGGCGAGGGTGATCGCCGAGCGGACGCCCAGCCCGCGCAGGAATTCCAGATCCGGGCCATCGTCATGGGCGAGCGCGCGCAAATGCGCCTCCGACATCCGCTCGATGAAGCGGGGGTCGAGGGAGTCGCCGTTGTCGCCCTCGACCATCCGCTCCGGCACCGAGGGCTCACGCTCCCAGAACCCGCGCTCGACCCCCGCGCCGGCGCCCGGGGCGACCCGCACCGCGACGCGACGGGGACGATCGCCCTCGATCACGTCGATCGCGCAGAAGTCGGCGATCTCGGGGACGAGGACATCGCAGATCGCTTTCAGCGTCTCCTCCAGCGAGCCGGCGGCTTCCGAGGCCCCGGCCACCTCACCGAGGATCTCAAAGCGGTGCTGCGCCCTCCTCCCTCGCATCAGCAGGACGGCAAGCCAGCCGCAAAGCGCGGCAAGCGCAACCACCAGCACCGCTATCACGATCAGGTCCATTTGCCTCCCAGAAAGCCTCAACAACCCCCGCCGCTACCGAAAAGACAGTAACTCGCTCCGCTTCAGAAGTCCACACCGAAATCTGCAAGCTACGCGGCCAGGGCTTCGCCTAGCCCGGCGCATAGAGGCCGGCCGGCGCGGGGCGTTAGGGCGAGATCCGCAGCGCCCGGGCGGAAGCGCGCGGCACCGTTTCCGCATCGCCCCCCGTCCAGGCGTTGAAGCGGTACCAGGAAGGCTTCGCTTCACGGTCGCTGGTGAGCAGCCCGGCCGAATCGCAGAACTGACAGGCACCTGACAGATCAGCCCAGGAGAACCACCAGACGCCGCCGATGCGCCAGCGCTGCCGGTTGCCCGTCAGCATCGCGAAGGCCCGGTCGAGTTCGCGGGCCTGCCCGGCCGGCCCTCGCTCCCAGCGGGACTCGAAGCTGGCGGAGCCCCAGCCAAGCTCGGTCACGTACAGCGGCGTCGAAGCATCATGGTGAACGCTCATCACTCGGCGCAGGTTGATGATCTCCGACCGCATCGCCCCCGCATCGGCCACATAGGGGTGCAGCGCGATGCCGTCGAAGAAGGGCTTCACCCTCCGCGCTCGGTACAGGCGCGAGAGGAAGTCCCCCGATTGAACGTTGGGTGGCGTCTGCAAGGGGCGACCGAAGAAGCCGCCGACGATCACCTGTGAGCCGGGGTCGACGCTGTGCAGCAGGCGGCCGGAGACCCGGATCAGTTCAGCAAAGCGCTGCGGATTGGGGCGATGGGAGAAGGTGACGATGTTCTCCTCGTTCCAAATTTCCCAGCGGCGAATCGGCAGGCGGGGAAGTTCCGGATTTTCAAGCCAGAATTCGCCGGCGGGGCCGTAGCGTTCGACAGCGGCGCGCAGGAAGTTGGTCCAGGCTTGGCGCTGCCGGGCGCTTTCCACCGGTTCAGCGCCGGGATACGGGGCGACCCATTCCGGTGTGCCCCAGAGAAAGGGGAAGACGGTCATCCCATGCTCAGCAGCATGAGCAACCTGGCTGTCGAAGTCCGACCAATCGGGTTCGTAGCGATCAGAAGCCAGCGGCTCGGTGCTCTCCCAGTTCATCGGCAAGCGCACGCTTTCGATTCCGGCCAGCTGCATCAGCCCGTAGTCGGCACTGTCGGTGGGTCCCTGCGGCGAGATCCCGATGAACCCGTGCGGCGCTGCGACAACCAGCGACGACCCGGCCGTAGCCGGGGTCAGCGCCAGCAGCGCCGCGGTCAGGAGAATGAGAAGGAGTCTGCGCATGCTTCCCAACAAATGACCCTCTGCGCGAGCGAAAGTCGCGGCCGCGCGCGCAGAGCGCCTCATCGGGGCGCCCGGATTTGAACCGGGGACCTCACCGACCCGAACGGTGCGCGCTACCAGGCTGCGCCACGCCCCGAGAGGCGGCGATTATCCCAGACCGGCGCCGTAACTACTGAACGGCTTCGATCGCCGCTTCGATCCGGGCCAGGCTCGGACCGTCCTGAAGGGTGCGCGTACCGTCAGGACCGTTGACGATCGCGGCCTGGCGAGTGCGGATACCGAGTTCGGTGCCGAGTTCGTCGTAGCTCTGCAGCTGCTTGCTGATCGTTCCGTCGGAACCGCCGTGATCTTCGAGGTATTCCAGCCATTCGGGCTCGTTCAGTTCCTCGATCCCGCCCGCGACCGAGTCGAGGTAGTCCTGGTCGATGCCGAAGCGTTTCGCCTCGCTCTGGTTGCGGAAGAAGAGGTAGGTGTACTGCCAGCCGTAGCCCTGCGCCGCCGCCGCTTCGGCGCCGTAGAAGCCGAGCTCCTGGGGGCTTTCGCTGACCGAGTAATGGCGGTAGAGCAGCTGCACGTCGCCCGGTCGCACGTGGGCGTTGACCAGGCCGGGAATCGTGCTGAGGAAGTCTTCACGGCAGCTGGAGCACTGCAGGTCGTTGAAGATCTGGATCGAAACCGGCGCGTCGGAGGAGCCGAGCCGGTCGCCTTCCTGCGGCACGCCGCCGAAGATTTCCTGCGCTTCGGCGATGCCGGCGAGGCGAACGACGTCGCGGCCGGCCTTTTGGGTGGCGATGTTGACGACCGCGTAGCCGAGCGCCGCGAGGGCGAGAGCGAGGCCGAGAATGACCCAGATCCGCCCTTTTCGCGGGATCGGCACGGCAACCGGCTCGGCACCTTGGTCCGGGGTGACGGTGGGCATCACGGCATTATCGCGACTCGCCGGTCCGGGGATTCCCGCAGACCCGCCCCAACGGTTTGACACGTCCGCCTTCTGGGGTAAATATCTGCCTACCCGATTTCAACGACCTGGGAGGTCCGCCGTGGCCAATCACCTCACCCCGTCCGAGCTTGCCGAAGAACTTCACATGAAGCGGCAGGAGGTGATCGGCAGATGCGTGCAGATGGGCGTTCCGATCTTCCACGGCCGCATCGACAAGTCCCTCTTCCAGAGCTCGCTGCGCAGCACGCCGACTCAGGGCCAGTCGCAGCAAGCCCGCCCCAGCTAGCTCTTAACTAGACTCCTCCCCCGCATGGAGCGGGGAACTAAATCGGCCACGCTGGCGGACCTGCTGCCGCTTTCCGCCAAGCTTTACGGCAGCGCGCCCGCGCTGCGCTTCAAGCAGGGCGACGAATGGGTCAGCCGCAGTTTCGATCAGGTACTGGAGACGGTGCGCTCGCTCTCGCTCGGCCTGATCGACCTCGGGGTGAGCAAGGGCGACAAGGTCTCGATCCTCGCCAACACGCGCGCCGAGTGGACCTACTTCGACTTCGCCGCGCTCTCAGCCGGTGCGGTCGTCGTGCCGATCTACCAGACCAACTCGCCCGAGGAGTGCCAGTACGTGCTGGAGAACTCCGATGCCAAGGTCGTCGTGGTCGAGGACGACGAACAGCTGGAGAAGATCCGCGCCGTCCGCGACCAGCTGCCACTGCTCGAGCACGTGGTGCGAATGACCGGCAGCAGCGAGGACGCGATCTCGCTCGATGACCTCGCCGCGCGGGGCGAGCGCCGCGATGCGGCCGAGTGGGAGGCGCGCTGGAAATCCGTGACAACCGATGACATCTGCACCTTCATCTACACCTCCGGGACGACTGGCCCGCCCAAGGGCTGCATCATCAGCCACGGCAACTACCGCTCGATGCTCAACATGGTCAACGAGACCAGCGTGATCGAGGAGGAGGACGTCACCTACCTCTACCTCCCCCTCGCCCACTCCTTCGCCCTGCTGATCCAGTTCGGCAGCTTCGACCTCGGCACCACGATCGCCTACTGGGAGCGCGACCCGCAGAAGATCCTGCCCAACCTGGCCGAACTGAAACCGACCTACTTCCCCTCGGTGCCGCGCATCTTCGAGAAGATCTACACCGCCGCCAGCAGCGGCATGGAGAAAGAGGGCGGGATCAAAAAGGCGATCTTCGACTGGTCGATCGAGACCGGCAAGAAGATGCGTGCCGCCGAACGCGGCGGGCGCAAACCCGGCTTCTTCCTGCGCAAGAGCTACGAATTCGCCGACAAGCAGGTGCTCTCGAAGATCCGCGGCCTCTTCGGCGGCAACCTGCGGCTCGCCGTCTCCGGCGCCGCCCCGATCAGCCCCGAGATCCTGCGCTTCTTCGACGCGGCGGGGGTACTCGTGCTCGAGGGCTGGGGCATGACCGAGACCTCGACCGCAGCGACGATCTCCACCCCCGACGACTTCAAGGTCGGCACGATCGGCAGGCCTTTCCCCGGCTGCGAGGTGAAGATCGCCGAGGACGGCGAGATCCTGGTCAAGGGCCCCAACGTCTTCCAGGGCTACTACAAGAACGAGGAGGCGACCCGCGAGGCGATCGTCGACGGCTGGCTGCACACCGGCGACATCGGTGAGATCGACGCCGACGGCTTCATCAAGATCACCGGCCGCAAGAAGGACATCATCATCACCGCCGGCGGCAAGAACATCACCCCGGCCAACCTCGAGAACGAAATCAAGCAGCACCCACTGGTCTCCCAGTGCGTCGTCGTCGGCGACCGCAAGCCCTACCTGGTCGCCCTGGTCACACTCGACCCCGAAGACGCGATCGCCTACGCCAAGGAGCACAGCCTGCCCGAAGACCCGGCCCAGCTCGCCACCAACGCCGAGGTGCAAAAAGCGATCGAAGACCACGTGGCAACGATCAACGAGAAATTCGCCCGGGTCGAGCAGGTAAAGAAGGTGGCGATCCTCCCCCACGACCTCTCCCAGGAAACAGGCGAGCTGACGCCGACCTTGAAGGTCAAGCGCGCCGTCGTCGCCAGCAAGCACGAAGACGAGATCGAGAAGCTCTACGCGAGTTAGCGGTAGGCGAGAGGGATTGGTTGACCCTCTGCTCGAATTGATGTCGCACGCACATGCTTTGCATGCGCTTAGCGACAATCGAAGAGCGCGGCTGGCGCCGCGCTGAGAATCACGAGTGCAGCGGCCGCCTTCGGCGACATTCGACCAGAGGGTCAACCAATCCCTCCCACAAGCGCCGACTCCGATTCGAAGCTCGGCGGCCCCACGCCCACTTAAGCTTCGCGTGACCCGGCGCCGCATGGAAGCTTGGGTCGTCCCGCTGCGCCAGGCTTAGCTTCCTCGCTTCGAGCTGGATAGGAGGGCCGTTGGCCCTTTCTGGGAATGTCGCCGACAGGCGGCCGCTGCACTCGTGACTATGGGCGCGGCGAAGCCGCGCTCTCAGATCGTCGCTAAGCGCCGTTAGGCGCGTGCGACATCAATTCCCAGAAAGGGCCAACGGCCCTCCCCGCCGCTTAGGGGTTAGGAGGCCTCGCCGGATTGGCGAAGCAGTGTTGCCGTGGTCTGCTCGAGCACTCGGCGCCAGGTGGAGTTTTGCTCCGGCTCCTCTTCCGCCGCTCGCTCGACCACGCGGCGGACGCGGCGCTCGGAGATCTCGAGGCCGTGGCGCTCGGCGATCTCGTGGAAGTGCTCGTAGTCCTGCGCCAAGGTCGCGGTGACCGATTCGAAGCCGTGGCGGGCGATTTTCAATCGGCGCGAGTAGTCCATGATCGGCGTGCCGAACATCAGCTCGTCGTTGGGCTCGGGCTCGACCAGGATGATGTCGACGCCGGGGTAGCGCTCCCGCCAGACCTCGACTGCCTGATGCAGGCGAGCGTGGGCGATCAAGCGGAAGGTCTGGTTGGCGATCGCCGGCAGCCCCATGTCGGAGACGCGCCGCACGCGCGTGCCGAAGACCGTCGGGATCGTCTTCTCGAAGTCGTTGACGTAGGGGACGAGGGGGTTGACGACGACGATGAACTTGGCGCCCTTTTCGACCGCGATGTCGACGTTGGTGGTCGAGCGGATGCCGCCGTCGACCAGCTGGCGGCCCTTGAGGTCGACCGGCTTGTAGACAATTGGCAGCGCAGTCGAGCACTGGATCGCCTTCGAGACCGGCACGTCGTTCCAGCCCTCCTCGCCGAAGACGATCCGCTCGCAGGTGTCGAGATCGGTGGCGGTCAGGTAGAGCTCTTTGTCGAGCAGCCGGAAGTCATCGACCCGGTCCTCTTCGGAGAGCGCCGCGGCGACGTAATCGGCGATGCCACTGCCCGAGTAAAAGCCGGTCGGCAGCGCCTCGGCGAGGCCGACGCCGATGTCCATCGCCGAGAACCGTCCCATCCTCACCAGGCTGCGCGCCAACTCCAACGTGCGCAGGGGCAGCATCGCCGACTTCTCGAGGAAACCGAGGTAGTTGGGCCTCAGCACCTTGCCGAGATCGAGGTCTTCGAGATCGGAGGGGATGCGGCGGTTGATCACCTGCATCATTTCGTCGGGCGTGACGCCATTGGCGAGCATCGCGGCGACAAAGGAGCCCGCGCTGGTGCCGACGTAGACATCGAAGTTGTTGACCGTGCTGTTGACCGCCAGCAGGTCGAGGGCGCGCAGGGCGCCGATCTCATAGACACCACCGGTGAAGCCGCCGCCGCCGAGAACGAGGGCGGTCTTCGATGGGCGTTTACGGCTGCGTCGTCGTCGCGGCTGCGACTCTATGTCCACAACTTTGCCCATAAACATGCATTATCTCACTAAGTGAGGCGGACCCCGGCAACTTTCGCCGCAATATGTGCGCTGCTTGCGCTTCTGCTCTTCTCGACGGCGGCGCAGGCGGTCACGCGCGGAGCGCTTTGCGCCAGCCTGCGGGCGCGCCTGGTTCACGGTGGCGGCAACGCCAGCGGCCTCTTCGTCATCAACGGCGAAACCGGCGCCCCGGTCTGCGCCCGAGCCGCCAACAAGCTGCGGCCGCTGGCCTCGAACATGAAGCTGTTCACGACCTCGACCGCGCTCTCGCGCTTCGGGCCGCAGTCGAGGATCCCGACCCTGCTCAAGACCGACGGCGGAATCGACCGCAACGGCGTCCTCCACGGCAGCCTTTACCTGGTCGGTGGCGGCGACCCGGCGCTGGGCACGCCGTCCTTCTACAGACGCTTCCTCGGCGGTTTGGGCACCAACCTTTTTCTCTTGAAGCGCGAGGTCCGCGAAGCGGGCATCAACGCCGTCACCGGCCGACTCTACGCCGACGACGGCATCTTCGACCGCCTGCGCGGGGTCGCCGACTCCGGCTACGCGACCAGCTCCGAAATCGGCCCGCTCTCGGGGCTCGACTTCGATTCCGGCTACGCCAGCGCCAGCGCCTCCAGCTTCGCCACCGACCCGGCCTTGACCGCGGCGGCAACCCTGGCGCAATCGCTGCGGGGGGCGGGCGTCCGCATCTCAACCAATGTCTCCCTTGCCACGGCCCCTCCCTTCAGCACCGAGCTGGCCCGGATCGAATCACCGCCCCTGACCGAAATCGTCAACACCACCGACGTCTACTCCGACAACCATTTCGCCGAGATGCTGATCAAGCTGCTCGGGGCGCGATTCGGCGGCGCCGGCAGCACCAAGGCCGGCGCCCAGGTGGTCGAACAGTTCGCCCGTGGCCACGACTCAAGCGTGCACGCGGTCGACGGCTCGGGCCTGACCCGCTCCAACCGTGCCTCGCCGCAACAAGTCGTCGGCCTGCTCAGTTCGATGCGCAGCGACTCAGCCGGCGACGAATTCATCCAGGACCTCGCCCTGGCCGGCCATGAGGGCACCGTCGCCGACCGCATGCACGGCACCGCCGCCTACGGCCGCTGCCGCACCAAGACCGGCACCCTGACCGGGGTCAGCAACCTCTCCGGCTACTGCTTCAACCGCGACGGCAAGCTGATGATCTTCTCGATCCTGATGGGCAGCGTTGGCAGCCTCAGCCTCGCCCACGCCGAGCAGGATCTGATCGCAGCTGAGATCGCTTCGTACTGACCTTGGAGCGGTCTGGCCGGGGGCACCCTCCCGCCCTGACAATCGCCGGTCTAATGAGACCGGCGATTTGAGTATCCGCCAGTTCGGGAGGGTGCCCCCGGCCAGACGCCTAGAATCGCTTTGATGCGAGTTCTGCTGACGAATGACGATGGGATTACGGCACCCGGGCTGCAAGCGGCTCGGCGGGCGCTGCGTGAGATCGAGGGGGTCGAGGTCGATGTGATCGCGCCCGACTCGAACCGCAGCGCTACCGCGCGCAGCATCACGACGCGCTCGCCGCTGACGGTCGAGGAGGTCGAGTTCGGCGACGGCGACAAGGGCTTTGCCACCGACGGCACGCCGGTCGATTGCGTGCGCTTCGCCGAGCTGGGCCTGGTCGGCCACCGGCCGGATTTGATCGTCTCCGGGATCAACCACGGTGCCAACCTCGGCGACGACATCACCTACTCGGGGACTGTCGCGGCGGCCTTCGAGGGGATCGTGCTCGGCATCCCGGCCGTGGCCGTCTCGCAACAGTCCTCGGGCGGCGGCATGGGCTACGTCAGCGGCCGCTTCGACTTCGAGCTCGCAGCGTCCTTCACGGCTGAGCTGGTGCGGCGGCTGGTCTCCGTGCCGATGCCCGAGGCAACGCTGATCAACGTCAACTACCCCGCCGGCGAGCCGCAGGGAATCGAAGTCACCAAGCTCGGCAAACGCATCTACAACGACGAGCTGAAGCTGATCGGCGAAACCGACGGTCGCCGCCACTACGAGATCTACGGCTGGAGACCGGGCTATGAGGAGATCGACGGCACCGACCTCAACGCCGTCGCCCAGGGCCGGGTCTCGGTCACGCCGATCCACTTCGACCTCACCGACCACGGTGGGCTCGAGCGGCTGCGCGGCTGGGGCTTCGAGGAGATGCTGGCGGCGAGCGCCCCGACCTCGGTGTGAGCGCGGCGGGGCCTGAGAAGCGCGCCGAGGAGCTGCGCCAGGAGCTGGCGGAGCACAATCGCCGCTACTACGTCCTCGACGAACCGGCCGTCGGCGACGACGTCTACGACGAGCTGCTCGACGAGCTGCGCGCGATCGAGGCCGATCACCCGGAGCTGCGCACTCCCGACTCACCGACCCAGCGGGTCGGCGCACCGCCGCTGGACCGCTTCGAGCAGGTCGAGCACGCGGAGCAGATGCTCTCGCTGGGGAATGCTCGCAACGAGGAGGAGCTGCGGGCCTGGGAGACGCGGGTGCGCAATCACCTCAAGCGCCTCGACATCACGGCTTCCGAGTTCAGCTACACGACCGAGCCGAAGATCGACGGCCTGGCGATGTCGCTCACATACGAGGACGGGGTCTTCACCCGCGGCGCCACCCGCGGCGACGGCAGGATCGGCGAGGACGTGACCCAGAACCTGCGCACGATTGGGTCGATCCCGTTGCGGATCGACGACGCCCCCGAGCTGGTCGAGGTGCGCGGCGAGGTCTACCTGCCGATCGCCGACTTCAAGGCGCTGAACGAACGCCGCGCCGAGGCCGAGGAACCGACCTTCGCCAACCCGCGCAACTCCGCCGCCGGCTCGATCCGCCAGCTCAATCCGGCGCTGGCCGCTGAACGGCCGCTCTCGGTCTGGTGCTACGGCATCGGCGCCACCCGGGGACTCGACCTGCCCACCCACTCCGCCGAGGTCGAGTGGCTGGCCGAGCGCAGTTTCAAGGTCAATCCCGACACCGAGCACCACGCGGACATCGACTCGGTGGTCAAACGATGCCGCTGGTGGGAGGAGCGCCGCGACGAGCTCGACTACGAGATCGACGGCGTCGTGGTCAAGATCGACGAGCGGGCGCTTTGGCGGGAGCTGGGCGTGGTCGGCCGCGAGCCGCGTTGGGCGATCGCCTGGAAGTTCGCGCCGACGACGGCGACGACGAAAATGCTCGACGTCGTCTGGAACGTCGGCCGCACCGGGCATCTCGTCCCCTTCGCGATGCTGGAGCCGGTCCACGTCGGCGGCGTCACCGTCTCCACCGCCACCCTGCACAACGAGGAGGACCTGGCGCGCAAGGACGTCCGCGTCGGCGACGAGGTCGTGGTGATGCGGGCCGGGGACGTGATCCCGCAGGTGGTTTCGCCTCTGCTGAGGAAAGAAACGGGAAAGCGCCGCGGCCGCAAGCCAAAGCCGCCGAAGAAATGCCCGGCCTGCGGCACCGAGACGGTCAAGCCCGAGGACGCCGTCTTCTCGATATGTCCCAACCGCGGCGGCTGTCCCGGCCAGGCGTTCCAGCACGTCAAGCACTTCGTCAGCAAAGGGGCGATGGACATCGACGGGCTGGGAGAAGAGCTGGCGCTGAACCTTCTGCGCGAGGAGATGATCGAAGACGTCGCCGATATCTACGAGCTGCGGGAGGAGGATCTGGACGGGCGCAAAGTCGGCAAGAAGAGCTTCAAAGAGAAGTCGGCCGGCAGCCTCGTCGCCGCGATCGACGCCTCGCGCCAGCGCCCGTTCAAGCGAGTCCTCTACGCCCTCGGCCTTCCCGGGGTCGGCTACGTCACGGCGGAGGCATTGGCCGACCACTTCGGCTCGATCGACGCTCTGCACACCGCCGACCCCGAGCTGATCGAGGAGGTCGAGGGCGTCGGCCCGATCATGGCCGTGCAGATCGCCGAGTCGCTGGCCGACGAACGCACCTGGGAACTGGTCGAGAAGCTGCGTGAGAAGGGCCTGCAACTCGAGCAGGACCCCTCTGAACGCCGCGCAAGCGGCGGGCCGCTGGAAGGAAAGACGCTGGTCCTCACCGGCACCCTGCCTGAGCTCACCCGCGAGGAGGCGGCGGCGCTGATCAAGTCCGCCGGTGGCAAGGTCGTCAACTCGGTCTCGAAAAAAACCGACTACGTCGTCGCCGGCGAGAACCCCGGCTCAAAGCTGGCCAAGGCCGAGAAATACGAGACCGAGATCCTCGACGAGGCGGGCCTGCAAAAGCTGCTCCGCGGCGAGTAGGTACGGCAAGTGACAACGGTCCGCCTTGACATCGAATACGACGGATCGGCGTTTCGTGGCTGGTCGAAGCAGTTGGGCATGAGGACGGTGCAAGAGGAGATCGAGACAGCTCTGGCCACGGTCCTGCGCGAACCGATCGAGCTGACGGTCGCCGGCCGCACCGACGCGGGCGTCCACGCACGGGGGCAGGTAGCCAGCTTCGTCACCGCCGCTGAGCTGCCGGGCGACCTGGTGCGGCGAGTCAACGGACTCGGCCCCCGGGACATCGCCGTCACGGCTGCGACAGCCGCGCAGGACGGCTTCGACGCCCGTGGTGGCGCCCTCTCCCGCACCTACCGCTACCGGCTACTCACCCGCCGGCCGTCAAGTCCTTTCGAGCAGGGTCGCGCCCTCTGGTGGCCCCACCGAGTGGACCGCGAAGCCCTGGACGCCTGCGCCGAAAACCTCCCGGGGATACACGACTTCACCGCCTTCACCCCAACCCAAACCGACCACGTCCACTTCCACCGCAAAATCTTCGACGCCCGGTGGAATCAGGACGCCGACATCCTCAGCTTCGAAGTAACGGCCGACGCCTTCATGCGCAGCATGGTCCGAGTCCTGGTCGGAACAATGCTCGACGTCTCCTCCCATCGCTGCTCCCTAGACGACTTCACGAAGCTCCTCCAAGGCGCACCGCGCTCGTCGGCAGGCGACACAGCTCCCCCGCACGGCTTGTACCTCGAGTCAGTCAGCTACGAAAGCTAAACGAGCTCTAGGTAGACCATCTCAGTCGAGTCCGAACGCCTCGGACCCAACTTGACGATCCTGGTGTAACCACCGGGCCGCTCCACGTAGCGCGGCGCGACCTCCTCGAACAGCTTGTGCACGATGAACTTGTCGTTATGCAGCGTCGCCAACGCCTGCCGCCGCGCGTGCAGATCCCCGCGCTTGGCAAGCGTGATCAGCTGCTCGACCTCAGGCTTGACCGCCTTGGCCTTGGCCTGGCTGGTCTTGATCCGTTCGTGCTCGATCAGCTGCTTGGAGAGGTTCGAGAGCAGTGCCTCGCGATGCGCCGCGGTGCGGCTCAGCTTGTTTCGCTTCTTGCGGTGGCGCATCGCTCTGGTTCAGCTCCCCGCTCAGTCTCCCTGAAGATCGAGGCCGCGTGCGTGCAGGGTCTCGATTACTTCCTCGATCGACTTCGAGCCGAAGTTCGGAATCGCGTTCAACTCGGAGCGCGTCTTGCGGACCAGATCGCCGACCGTCTGCACTCCCGCCCGCTTCAGGCAGTTGTAGGAACGGACGCCGAGCTCGAGCTCCTCGATCAGGATCTCGTCGAGGCCGTTGCTGCTGGCGATGCCGTCGCCGGACGGACCCGGCAGCACGTCGGGGGAATGGGTCGCAACCGGCTCGCGCGCGGTCAGCTCCTCGACCCGGTCGGCGTCGGTGAAGATCGCCAGGCTCTTGATCAGGATCTCGGAGGCCTCGCGCAGCGCCGCCCCCGGCTCGATCGAGCCGTCGGTCTCGAGGTCGAGCGTCAGCTTGTCGAAGTCGGTGCGCTGACCGACGCGAGCCGTCGCCACCGAGTAAGACGCACGGCGGATCGGCGAGAAGATCGAGTCGATCGGGATCACGCCGATCGGCTGCTCATCGGACTTGTTCTCATCGGCCGGCGAGTAACCGCGGCCGCGGCCGATCGTCAGGTAGATCTCGAGCTTGGTTTTCTTCTCGAGCGTCGCGATCGGCGCCTCGGGGTTGAGGATCTCGACGCCGGAGGGCAAGTCGATGTCCTTCGCCTTTACCTCGCCGGGGCCCGTGGCCACGAGCGGAGCCTCGACCTCATCGGCATCGGTGTGCATGCGGACGACGAGGTCCTTGAGGTTGAGCACGATGTCGGTGACGTCCTCCTTGACACCGGGCACGGTGGAGAACTCGTGTGCGACGCCCTCAATGCGGACGCTGGTCACGGCAGCGCCGCCCAGCGAGGAGAGCAGGACGCGACGGAGGCTGTTGCCGAAGGTGTAGCCGAAACCCTTGTCGAGCGGCTCGACGGTAAAGGTGCCGCGGCGGTCATCGACCTTCTCAGACGTGATGCGAGGGACCTGGAAATCAGTGGGCATGTGTTCCTTGCGTATGCGTGTTCAGAAAAGGATCCGGTTACTTGGAGTACAGCTCGACGATCAGCTGCTCCTGCACCGGTGCCGAGATCTCTGCGCGCTCTGGGTAGCGCAGGACCTTGGCGGTAAGGGAGTCGTGGTCGGCCTGCAACCAGGCCGGCACGGTGGAGACGAGCTCCGTTGCCTTGCGAATCGTGTCCCCGGCGGATGAGCTCGACTTGATCGAGATCACGTCCTCGGGACGCACTTGGTAGGAGGGGATGTCGACGCGGCGGCCGTTGATCAGCCAGTGGCCGTGGCTGATCAGCTGGCGGGCCTGGCGCCGCGAGGCGGCGAAGCCGAGGCGGACCAGCACGTTGTCGAAGCGGGACTCGAGCAGGCGCAGCAGGTTCTCGCCGGTGACGCCCTCCTGGCGGGAGGCTTTGTCGTAGTAGGCGCGGAACTGCTTCTCGAGCACCTGGTAGTAGCGACGGGTCTTCTGCTTCTCGCGCAGCTGCACGCGGTACTCGGACTGGCGCATGCGACCGCGGCCGTGATCGCCGGGCGGGTAAGAGCGGCGCTCGACCCCACACTTGTCGGTGAAGCAACGCTCGCCCTTGAGGAAGAGCTTCTGCCCCTCGCGGCGGCACTGCTTGCACTGCGCTCCGGTATCGCGGGCCATCAGACACGCCTCCGCTTCTTCGGACGACAGCCGTTGTGAGCCTGGGGCGAGACGTCCTTGACCGTGGTGACATCGAGACCCGCTGCCTGCAGCGAGCGGATCGCCGTCTCACGGCCGGAGCCGGCGCCCTTGGCGAAGACCTCGACCTTCTCGAGGCCGTGTTCCATGCCCTTCTTGGCGGCGGCGTCGGCAGTTACCTGAGCGGCGAACGGGGTCGACTTGCGCGAGCCTTTGAAGCCGGCCGAACCGGCCGACTCCCAGGCAATCACGTTGCCCTCGGTGTCGGTCAGGGTGACGATCGTGTTGTTGAAGGACGTCTTGATGTGCGCCTGCCCGTAGGTGACGTTCTTCTTGACGCGACGCCGGGAGCGCCCTTTGGCGGGTTTTTTCGCAGCTGCCACGTTTCCCCTTACTTCGCCGTCGGCGCCTTGCGCTTGCCGGCGACGCTCATCCGGCGGGGGCCCTTGCGGCCACGCGCGTTGGTCTTGGTCCGCTGGCCGCGAACAGGAAGTCCGCGGCGGTGGCGCAGGCCGCGGTAGGAACCGATCTCCATCAGTCGTTTGACGTCCTGGGAGCGCTCGCGGCGAAGGTCACCCTCGACCTCGCGCTGATCGACCGCCTCACGCAGGCGCATTACCTCGTCCTCGGTCAGGTCCTTGACCATCGTGTTGGGGTCGACTTTGGCCTCGACGAGGATTTTCTGCGCGGTGGAGCGCCCAATCCCGAAGATGTAGGTGAGGCCGATTTCGGCGCGCTTGCCGACCGGAACGTTGACGCCTGCGATCCGTGCCATTGCCCTAGCCCTGACGCTGCTTGTGACGGGGGTTCTGACAGATCACCAAGACCGCACCGTGGCGGCGGATGATCTTGCACTTTTCGCACATCGGCTTTACGGAAGCTCGGACCTTCATTGCTCCGGTCTTTGTATCGAATACAGGATTCCCGCCAACCCCAGGAGTTGGGTGGCAGGCACTAACTCTGGCCCACTTGGGCCGACCGGGAAAGATAGCAGGGGCGCGACGGCGACAGGCGTCAGGCTGCGGTGCGGATACCGACATCAAGGACTACTGGCCTATTCGGTGCAGCAACGGCCGCACGAGCGGCAGCGGCAAGCGCTTCGGCATCCAGTCCGTAGCGCCGGGCCGCGATGCACAAAGCCTCCTCGAATCCGGGTTTGGTCCCGATTACGTCGACCATCACCGGCCGATCCTCGTAGATGCCGACGATCACAGCGCCGTTCTCGACCTCCTCGCCATGGCCAAGCTTCCCCACGCGCTCCAACTCGATTTGGATCGTGTCTCCCTCGCTGTCGTAATCAGCTCGCATCACGCCTCCAGATCGTAGACGGTGATCACTGTGGTCAGGTCGTCGTGGGCGCGAATCACGCAAATCGAAAGGCCTCGAATTGTCCCGATGTAGCGCGGATTTCCATGTCGATCCTCTCCATCGCGATTCGCGGAGGAGGCAATTGCCAAGACCTCGCTCCCGGTAACGCCATACAGCCGCATCTTGTTCTTGGCGTGCCGGCTGAAACGCATCCCCAGTCAAGGGCTCGAGGCTAAGAATTCTCCCCCTTCCCGCGGCAAATTTGGCCCAGCGTGGAAACCTCGAGCGAGTGAGCTGCTGCGTCAGCGTGACGACCTGCTGGAAGGTCGGGCGGTTTTGGAATGGGAAGGGGCCCAGGTCTATGCCTGAGGTGACCTGGGGGCGGTTTTGGTCGAAGCAGGATGGCTGTGGGTTGGCGGCGCACTCGCCGTTGCCGCCTCCGTACATCGCTGCCGGGGTGACCTTGAGGGCTTGGCCGAGGCTGCGCTGCAGCGCCTGGCGGCAACGCACCCTCGATCCGCCGCCGCAGTAGACGCGGCTGTAGGGGGCCTTCGGGCGCGGGCCGAAGAGGGTGCGCAGATCCTTCGACGCGTAGCCCCACCAGCCGTCGAAGAAGTCCGGCGCGTCGGGTGAGCCGCCGGTGTGGTCCCCGGTCTCGATCATCCCCTGAAGGCGTTCGAACGCCTTCTTGCCCAGCGCCGGTTTGAACTCCGCCGCGACCAGCTTCGGCCACCAGGCATCCATCAGCTCGATCGCCGGGGTTTCCTCGTCGACCCCGTCGCGGTTGAGGTCGCGGCGGTGGGCACCGGCCTTTTGCCAGGTGCGCAGCGTGGCCAGCGCTTTGCGCAGCGAAGCCTGCTTCGGCTTGCCGACGGCTTTGAGGATCGTCGGCAACAGGCGGTAGCCGCGCAGGTCCTCGGTCGCCGGTTCGGCCATCGCCTGGACCAGCTGGGCGATCGTCATCCGGCCCTTGCCCTTGGTGCCGGCGCGCACCTTGTCGGAGATCATCTGCACGCGGTGCAGCGGCCCGTAGTCGTACTGGTCGTCGGCGGCCCCCCATTCCGGCGCCTGCTTGTTGTTCCAGGAGACGAGGAAGGGCGGGTCAACCGCCTGCGGGTG
Source organism: uncultured Solirubrobacterales bacterium (assembly GCA_963840565.1). Classification (GTDB taxonomy): domain Bacteria; phylum Actinomycetota; class Thermoleophilia; order Solirubrobacterales; family 70-9; genus VRUE01. The sequence continues at coordinate 24,651 of CAWIZH010000004.1, read as the reverse complement.
CTTGGCGAAGGGCAGGTAATCGGCGCTCTGGCTCGCTGGCTTGAAGCCCTTCCAGTCGTACTGGCCGGTGCCGAGAATCGGGAAGTCGGGCGAGGTGCCCTGCCGCTGCGGCATCGCTCCCGAGAGCGCGTAGGCGATGTGTTCGGAATCGGTGTAGCCCCAGTTGAAGAGGAAGTTGATGTGCGAGATCGCTTTCTTGAAGCCCGACGGGCCGGTGACGACCCCGGGTTCGTTGAGCTGCCCGAAGCCGATCACCGAATCTGGCTCGTGAAAGTAGGTGCTGCGCTGATGGGCAAAGGCGACTTTGCGCCCGTGCACCTTGCCGCGGGCGAAGACGATGCCGTGCACGGTGCGGTAGGAGGTCAGGGTCTGCGCTCCTGCTTCGGTCGGGTCGATCGAGTTCGGGGCCCAGCTCTCGGTCCTGACCAGCTTTTCCATCGGCTTGCACTTGCCGCGGTAGAGGTAGTGGAACTTGTCGCGGCAGAGCACCTCGGCGAAGGTGTCGACGTTGTCGGAGGTCGCCGTCGTCGCACTCCAGGCGTAGTCGCGGCCGTGGCCGAGCTCGACGTAGAGGTTGACGCCGGCGAAAGCGGCGCCACGAGCGTCGATGCCGGGCCCGTGCAGGTCCTCCTCCATCAGGATCTGGGGGATGAAGTAGCCGACCTGGGGACCCATCACCGCAATTGGATGGCCGGTTGCAGAGTGCTTGGCCGAGACCAGCTCCCAGTTGGAGGCGTGGCCGCCTTCGCGCAGGCCGCGCTCGATCGCGGCGCCGAAACCGCCGGCTCCCCCGCCGGCTCCGCTCGAGGCCGTGGCAACTGCCGTTTCGCGCACCGAACCTGGATCGGGCAGCGCCAGGCCGCGCTTGGTGAAGGCGCTGCGGGTCTCGTAGGGGAAGGGCTTGGGAAATCGTCGTCGGCGCTTCGGGGTCGTTCTTCGAGCGGAAGCCAAGCCATGCCTTGCGGCCGGCCTTGGCTCCGAAGCGGTCGAGGAACGACTGCATGGTCAGGGCCGAGTTCAGCTCGTTGCCGCCGCCGCGACCGAAGATGCCGCCGATCAGCGAGGCGATCGCGACGACGTCGGTCGGCTTCCACGGTTCCATCGGCTTGTTCAGAAGCGAGTACTCGCCCGGCTTCAGCGCTGGGTTGGTGGCTGGCCGCGGTGATGTAGGCGTTGATCCCGTCGACATAGCTCTGGATGTCTTCGTCGGCCTGCAGGCCAGTCGGCCCGTATTGCTGCGGCAGGGTGTCCAGCTGTTTTTGCAGGTCGGCTTCGGTGTAGGGAGCGAACCCCCACTGCGACGCGTCGGCACCGGCGTTGGCGCCACCGAGGAAGGAGGCCAGTTCGGCGCGGCCGGTGTGACGCAGCACGTCCATCAGGAAGAGGCGGTCGGCGGCGCCCGCATAGCCGGCGCCGAACATCGTGTCGGCGCGGGTGTCACCGTAGATATGGGGCACGCCGTAGGCGGAGTCCCTGAGGATCGTCACGCCGGGGCGCGGTTCGATCGTCGAGGCGACTTCCCCCGATGGCACGCCGAAGGTGGCGTCCTTGAAGTAGGTCGGGACCTTTTCGTCCGTGAGCTCAGGCGCGCCGTAGACGAGGTTTTCGTAGAGCGGCTGCTGGTCGGCGAAGTGGGGCGGCAGCGTGCCGAGCCCGCGGAAGGAGAAGATCTGGCTGAGCGTGTCGAGCCCGTTCTCGCCTGGCGGCAGCACGTTGCGGAAACCACCGGCGTCGTTGGTCCCGTAAGGCTGCGGGGCCGCGTGGGCGACGGGAACAACAACGAGAAGAAGCAGAAAGCTAGGGAGCGGGCAAGCAGGCGCAAGGGACATCCCTTCTGTAGGGCGGCGCCCACCGCTCCCGATCAGGATAGCCGGAGTAGCGAGCGGGCGGGTCTCGGGGGAATGTCGCGAAGCGGCGATATGCAATCTGCTTCTTGCGCGGCGACAGCCGCGCACTCGGTTCCACCGCGCGCAGCGCGGTGGTCAATTCCCCCGAGACCCGCCCGCTCGCTACGCGTCTTCGTGCCAGGGGGTGAGGATGCGCGGGCCGTCAGCCGTTACCGCGACGGTGAACTCGAAGTGCGCCGCCAGCGAGCCGTCCTGGGAGTAGACCGCCCAGCCGTCCTCGCCCATCCGCACCAGCGGCCCGCCGGCGTTGACCATTGGCTCGATCGCCAGCACCGTTCCCTCCTCCAGCAGCGGCCCCTTGCCAGGGGTGCCGAAGTTGGGGACCTGCGGGTCCTCGTGCATCTCGCGGCCGATCCCGTGGCCGACCAGGGTGCGAATGATCGAGAGGCCCTCGATCTCCACCGCCCGCTGGATCGCGGCGGAGACGTCGCCGAGCCGGTTGCCGGGCTGCATCTGCTCGATCCCGGCGAAGAGCGAAGCCTTGGTCACGTCGAGCAGCTTGCGCGCCTCGGGATCGATCGGGCCGATCGGCAGCGTCATTGCCGCGTCGGCGACCCAGCCGTCCTTGATCACGCCGACGTCGACCGAGAGCACGTCGCCGCGCTTGAGCTCGTAGTGCCCCGGGATCCCGTGGACGACCATCGAGTTTGGCGAGGCGCAGATCGAAGCGGGGAAACCGCGGTAGCCCTTGAAGGCCGGCTCGGCGCCCTGCGAGCGGATCAGCTTCTCCGCCGCCATGTCGAGCTCCTTGGTGGTCACGCCGGGGCGCGCCTTGGCGGCGAGCATGTGCAGGCAGCGAACCAGGATCTCGCCGGCGGCCGCCATTTTCTCGACCTGCTCGGGGGACTTCTTGACGATCATTCTGTACACAAGCTAGATGGCCTCATCGGCCTCGAGGCGCAGCGTCGCCAGAGTGCGGCGGATCTCGTCGCCGACCTCGTCGGGCGAGGCAGCGCCGTCGATCCGGCGCAACAGGCTCTGGTTGTCGTAGTGCTCGATCAGCGGGGCGGTCTTGCTGTGGTACTGCTCGAGCCGGTGGCGGATCACCTCCGGCTTATCGTCGTCGCGGACGACGAGCTCACTACCGTCGACGTCGCAGACCCCGTCGCGCTGGGGCGGGTTGAACTCGACGTGGAAGACGTGGCCGTTCTCGACGCAGGTGCGGCGGCCGCCCAGGCGGCGAACGACCTCCTCGTCGCTGACATCGATCAGCAGCACCGAGGTCAGCTCCCGGCCCAGCTCGGCCAACTTCGCCGCCAGCGCCTCGGCCTGCGGCGCCGTGCGGGGAAAGCCGTCGAGGATGAAGCCGTCCTCCGCCTCGGCGGAATCGATGCGCTCGCCGATCATGCCGACGATCACCTCGTCGGGCACGAGGTCGCCGCGGTCCATGTAGTCCTTCGCCGCACGGCCCAGCTCGGTCCCCTCGCGGACCGCCGCCCGCAAGATGTCGCCGGTCGCGTAGTAGGGGAGCTGAAGCTCCTCCTGCAACCGCTCGCCTTGCGTCCCCTTCCCGGACCCGGGCGGGCCGAGGAGGACTAGGTTCTGCTCGAGCATCGACTGCAGCTTATTTGAGGAAGCCCTCGTAGTTACGCATCATCAGCTGCGCCTCGAGCTGCTTCACGGTTTCCAGCGCGACGCCGATCACGATCAGGATCGAGGTGCCGCCGAAATAGAAGTTGGCGGACGTCTGGCTGATCAGGATCGTCGGCAGCGCCGCCACTGCGCCCAGGTAAAGGGCGCCAGGGAAGGTCAGCCGCGAGAGGATGCGGTCGAGGTACTCTGCCGTCGGCCGGCCCGGTCGTACGCCGGGGATGAAGCCGCCGTACTTCTTCAGGTTGTCGGCCTGGTCGACCGGGTTGAAGGTGACCGCCGTGTAGAAGTAAGTGAAGATGACGATGAAGAAGACCTCGCCGAGCACGTAGGCCCATGTGTTGGGGCCGACGAAGGCGGCGAAGTCGAGGGCCGCGGGGGTGTTGAGCAGCTGCCCGATCGTCGCCGGGAAGGCCATGATCGAGGCGGCGAAGATGACCGGGATGACGCCGGCCATGTTGACTCGCAGGGGCAGATAGGTCGAACCGCCGGAGGTCATTTTGCGCCCGACGACCCGTTTCGCGTACTGGACCGGGATGCGCCGCTGGCCCTCCTGGACGAAGACGATCGCGACGATCACGGCGAGAGCGATGAACGGCATCATCACGACGAAGACCTGATCGGGGCTCGACCACCAGGCCTGAATCCCGTGCGGCAGCCCGGAGACGATCGAGGCGAAGATCATCAGCGAGATGCCGTTGCCGATGCCGCGCTGGGTGATCAGCTCGCCGAACCACATCAGCAGCGTGCAGCCCGCGGTCAGCGAGATCACGATCAGCAGCACCTTGGCCCCAGTCAGGTTGCCGAGCAGGTTTTCGCCGCCGGCCTGCTTGCCGAAGGAGCGGAAGAGGAAGACGTAGCCGAAGGACTGGGCGAAGGCGAGGCCGACGGTGAGGTAGCGCGTGTACTGGGTGATCTTCTGCTGGCCGACCTCACCTTCTTTCTGCAGCTTCTCCAGCGAGGGCAGGACCACGGTCAGCAGCTGCAGGATGATCGAGGCCGTGATGTACGGCATGATCCCGAGCGCGAAGAGGGAGAGGCGCGAGAGGCTGCCGCCCGAGAAGGTGTTGAGGAAGCCGAGCACGCCGGCACCGCCGAAATTGCTCTGACACTTCCTTGACCGCGTCGAGACTGACCCCCGGGGCCGGGATGTAGGCGCCGAGCCGGTAGAGCAGAAGCATCGCCGCGGTGAAGGCGAGCTTCTTGCGAATGTCGGCGACGCTGAAGGCGTTCGCAATAGTCCGGAGCATTAGGGCTCCAGAGTGTGGCAGGAACCGCCTGCCGCTTCTATCTTCTCCTTGGCGGCGGCGCTGAAACCGTGCGCTCGCACCGTCAGCTTCTTCGAGATCTCGCCGCGGGCGAGGATCTTCACCGGATCAGAGCGCTTGGCCAGGCCCTTCTCCTTCAGCGTCTCCGGCGTCACCTCGGCGTCGGCGTCGAAGCGCTCGTCGAGGTCGGCCAGGTTGACCGGCTGCGACTTCGTCCTGAAGTTCTCAAACGGCATCGACTTCTTCATGTGCGGGCCGCGAAGCTTTCGCATCCGCATATGAATCGGGTTCTGACCGCCTTCGTAACCGATCTTGCGCTTGGACCCAGACCGGGAGCCGGCACCCCCGTGCCCTCTACCCGAAGTCTTGCCCAGCCCAGAACCCTCGCCGCGACCAATCCGCTTGCGCGGCTTGCGCGACCCAGGCTTGGGCCTCGAAGTTGTGCAGCCCGATCTCCTCGGACCGAGGCGTCTCAGCAGCCATCAGTCACTCACCTCAACCAAGTGAGAGACGACATGAAGCTGTCCCTGCAGCTGAGGACTGTCTTTCCGCTCCACAGCCTTGCCGATCCCGCGCAATCCCAGCGCCTTCAAAGTGGCTTTCTGATTGGGATTCGCGCCATTGAGAGACCGAATCTGCTTGATCTTCACAGCACTCATGAAGCACCATCCCCTGCAGAAACCTCAGAAGCTTTCTCCTCGGCAGCAGGCGTCTCCTCAGCGGCAGCGGGCTCCTCAGCCTTCGCCTCCGTGGCCACTTTGGACTCACTAGCAGCCTCGACCTTCGGCACCTGCTCAGCTGCCGGAGCCTCAGCGGTCGCCTCGTCCTTCGGAGCCTCAGACGTCTCACCTGCGGGTGGCGTGGCGGTGGGCTCCTCGCCCGCAGCTTGCGAGGACGAGGAGTCCTCTGCCGCGACAGGACCCGCAGCCGAGCCGTTCGTGGATACCCCAAGCACCTGCGAAACCGTCAAACCACGAAGCTCAGCAACCTCCTCGGGCCGCCGCAGACGAATCAGTCCGTCCATCGTCGCCTTCACAAGGTTGATCGGATTCTGCGTCCCAATGCTCTTAGTAAGCACGTCCTTGACCCCACCCAGCTCGAGCACCGCGCGCACACCGCCGCCGGCGATCACGCCGGTACCGGGGCTGGCCGGGCGCAGGACGACGTGGCCGGCGCCATAGCGACCGATGATCTTGTGGGTGATCGTCTGCCCGTATTTCGGGATCCGGATCAAGTCCTTGCGGGCGTTCTCGACGCCCTTCTGAATCGCCAGCGGGACCTCGCGGGCCTTGCCGTAACCGATCCCGACGACGCCCTCTTCGTCGCCGACGGCAACCAGAGCGGTGAAGGAGAAGCGTCGGCCGCCCTTGACCACCTTGGCGACGCGGTTGATCTCGATCACGCGCTCCTGCAGGTCAAGCCCGCGCGGGCTGACCGTCTCGACGTTGGTTGTGTCCATTCCCTTCATAAGCAGCGGTCCAAGGTAGCGAACTAGCGCTAGAAGACCAGGCCCCCCTCTCGCGCTCCTTCGGCGAGTGCCTTGACCCGGCCGTGGTACTGGTAACCGCCGCGATCGAAGACGCAGGTCTCGACTCCGGCAGCCTTGGCGCGCTCCGCCAGCAGCTCTCCCGCCCGCTTGGCCTGCTCGCTTGCGGTGAGCTTGCGCAGCTCCGGCTCGATCCAGTTGACGGCGGCCACGGTGTGGCCCTTGCCATCGTCAATCAGCTGCGCGAAAACGCCGCGATTGGAGCGGTAAACGGAGAGGCGCGGGCGCTGCGCCGTGCCGGTGACCCGGGCGCGAACACGGCGGCGGCGGCGCAGGCGGCGCTGACGATTGGTAACGACCGTCATGCGCGCTTACCCACCTTGCGCGCGACGTGCTCGCCGCGGTAACGGATTCCCTTGCCCTTGTACGGCTCCGGCGGACGGCGCTTGCGGATGTCCGCGGCGACCTGCCCGACAAGCTGCTTGTCGATGCCGCGCACGATGATCTCGGTCGGCTGCGGGACCTCGAAATCGATTCCGTCGGGGGCCTCGATCGCAACCGGGTGCGAGTAGCCGAGCGCCAGCTCCAGGTTCTTGCCCTTGAGCTGGGCGCGGTAGCCGACGCCCTGAATCTCCAGCCGCTTCTCGAAGCCGTCGGTAACGCCCTCGACCATGTTGGCGATCAGGCTGCGAGTGAGGCCATGCAGGGCGCGGTGCTCACCGCGATCGGTGGGACGCGCGACGGTGAGGGTGCCGTCGGACTGCTCGACCTTCATGTCGCTTGAAAGCGTCTGGGCAAGCGCGCCCTTGGGGCCTTTGACTGCAACGAGGCCAGGGGCGATCTCGACCGTGACGGCCTCGGGCACAGAGATGGGCTTTCTTCCAATCCGGCTCATCAGCTGCTCACCAGACGTAGGCGACGACCTCGCCGCCGACGCCCTTTGCCTTTGCTTCGTGACCGGTCATCACTCCGACCGAGGTGCTGACGATCGCCGTGCCGGTACCGCCATCGACGCGCGGCACCTGCTTGTGGTCGACGTAGCGACGCCGGCCCGGGCGCGAGATGCGCTCGAGGCCGAGAATCACCGGACGGCGGTCCTCCGTGTACTTGAGGCGAATGCTGATCGCCTCGCCCACGGTCGCCGGCTTGCGGTGGAAATCGAGGATGTAGCCCTGCTCCTTGAGAATCCGCGACATCTCCATCTTCAGCCCCGAAGCGGGGATCTCCACATCGTCATGGCCGGAGCCAAGCGCGTTGCGAATTCGGGTCAGGTAGTCAGCTATTGGATCGGTCAGCATCGGTCTTCGTTTCTTACCAGCTCGACTTGGTCATTCCGGGGATGTACCCCTCATGCGCGGCCTCGCGCAGGCAGATGCGGCAGAGGCCGAACTTCCGGTAGTAGGCGCGCGGCCGGCCACAGCGGCGGCAGCGGTTGTACGCACGGGATTTGTACTTGGCCTTGCGGCCCTGCTTAACCTTCAGCGAAGTCTTAGCCATTCTCTTGATTCTCCTCGTCGGCCGGTTTCTCGGCGTCCTGGTCGCCCTCGGCGGCGGGCTCTCCACCCTCACCCTCGTCCTCGGTCTCGGGCTTCGCGTATGCGTCGGGGTCTTCTTCCTTCAATTGCTCCAGAGCGGCCTGCTCGGCCTCGGCCCGCAGGCGAGCCTCCTCCTTGCGCTTCTCCTCCTCGGCGGCTTCCTGCGCCTCGATATCGGCGTCGGGTTTGCCGGGCCGACCCTCTTTGGCAAAGGGCATGCCCAGTCCGAGCAGCAGCTCGAAGGCCTCCTCGTCGCTCTGCGCCGAGGTGGTGATCGTGACGTCGAGGCCACGCACCTCATCGATCGAGTCGTAGTCGATTTCGGGGAAGATCAGCTGCTCCTTGATGCCCATCGAGTAGTTGCCGCGGCCGTCGAAGGAGCGCGGGTTGAGGCCGCGGAAGTCGCGGATGCGCGGCACGGCGATCGAGCAGAGCCGGTCGAGGAACTCCCACATGTAGGCGCGGCGCAACGTCACCGAGAGGCCCACCGGCATGCCCTCGCGGACCTTGAAGGAAGCGATTGACTTGCGGGCGCGGCGCACGTTGGGGTACTGGCCCGCGATCGTCGCCAGCTGGGTCTGGGCGGCTTCGAACATCTTGTTGTTCTGCTTTGCCTCGCCCAGGCCCATGTTGAGCGTGATCTTCTCCAGGCGCGGCGCCTGCATCGGGGTCGAGTAGCCGAACTTGCTGGTCAGCGCCGGCAGGACGTCCTGCTCGTAGCGCTCGCGCAGGCGCGGCGGCGGCGCGGCCTGGGTCTGTGTGGCAGTTGCCTCCATCAGAACGACACCCCACTGCGCTTGGCAAAGCGCTCGCGCTTGCCACCTTTGTCGCGTCGCACGCCGACCCGGGTCGGTTTGTTGTCTTTGGGGTCGAGCAGCATCACGTTGGAGACGTGGATCGGCCCCTCCTTCTCGACGATGCCACCGGCCTGGGGGTTTTTGAGATCGGTCTGTGAGCGGGGCCGTTCGTGGCGCTTGATCATGTTGAGGTGCTCGACGAAGACCTTTTCCTTCTTCGGATCGGTTCGCACCACGCGGCCGGTCTTGCCGGCGTCCTTGCCGCCAATCACCATCACCTGGTCGTCTTTGCGAATGCGCATTCCCTTCGCCATCAGAGGACCTCGGGTGCGAGCGAGATGATTTTCATGAAGTTGCGATCGCGCAGCTCGCGGGCGACGGGGCCGAAGATGCGAGTGCCGCGCGGGTTGTTGCTGGCCGGGTCGATCAGCACCGCGGCGTTTTCGTCGAAGGAGATGTAGGTGCCGTCGGGGCGTCCGAGCTGCTTCTTGGTGCGCACGACGACCGCCTGCACGACCTCGCCTTTGCGCACTCCCCCCTGCGGGCTCGCCTGTTTGACCGTGGCCGTGATCACGTCGCCGACGCCGGCGTAGCGGCGGTGCGATCCGCCCTTGACGCGAATGCAGAGGATCTCGCGGGCGCCGGAGTTGTCGGCAACCTTCAGTCTCGACTCCTGCTGGATCACTTGGCCTTCTCCAGAACCTCAACGAGCCGCCAACGCTTGGTCTTCGACAGCGGCCGCGTCTCGATAATCCGAACGGTGTCGCCCTCGCCGGCCTCGTTCTGCTCGTCGTGGGCATGAAGCGTGCGCGAACGCCGCACGACCTTTTCGTAAGTCGGGTGCCTGCGAGCGATGTCGATCCGCACGGTGATCGTTTTTTCACCCTTGTTGGAGACGACGAGCCCCTGTCGCGTCTTCGCGGCAACGGCATCCTTCTCGGCCGGAGGAGTCCCCGAACCAGCAGTCTTGCCCTGCTTCGCAGCAGCGCGTTCCTTACGTCGGGACTCAGCCTTGAGCTTCCGCTCTTGAGCCCGCTTAGCAATCCGCTCCTCAGCACTAAGAGCAGCTCCAGCTTTGTGCGGCTGGCGCGAACGCTGCAGTCTGCGGCGCTCCTTCCAGGGAAGATCGTCCTCAGGATCCGGCTCCGCAGCAGGCGTCTCCTCAGCGGCAGCAGGCTTCTCCTGCTCAGCCTCAGGAGCAGGCGCGGAGTCCTTAGCGGGCTCGTCCTTCGCCTCAGCCTCGGGCGCCTCCTCTGCGGGTGGCGTGGAGGTGGGCTCCTCGCCCGCAGCTTGCGAGGACGAGGAGTCCTCCTCCGCGACAGGACCCGCAGCCTCGGCGGCGTCGTCCTGGGGGGTGTCCTCTGTCAAGTCTTTTTTCTCCTCGTCACTCATCGTTTCAACTCTTTCTCAACGTCAATCCCGCGCTCCTTGGCGACAGTCATCAGCTTTGCCACATCCCGCCGCGCGACCCCGATCCGAGCCGTGTTCTCCAGCTCGCCGGTCGCCTGACGAAAGCGCAGGTTGAACTTCTCCTGCTTGGCATCGATCAGCTTCGCGATCAGCTCGTCGTCTTTGAGGTCATGCACCTCGGCGGCCTTCACTGAGAATCGACCCCCTCGCGCATGACGAATTTGGTCTTCACGGGAAGCTTGTGTCCAGCCAGGCGCAGCGCCTCACGAGCGAGGTCCTCGGGGACGCCGGCCAGCTCGAACATCACCTTGCCGGGCTTGATCACCGCGACCCAACCCTCCGGGTTGCCCTTGCCCGAGCCCATCCGCGTCTCGGCAGGCTTCTTGGTGTAGGGCTTGTCGGGGAAGACGTTGATCCAGACCTTGCCGCCACGTTTGATCTTGCGGGTCATCGCCACACGGGCGGCCTCGATCTGGCGGTTGGTGATCCAGCCGCGGTCGAGCGACTTCAGTCCGTACTCGCCGAAGGCGACGGTGCTGCCGCCCTTGGTGTTGCCGCGCATCCGGCCGCGCATCTGCTTGCGGTGCTTGACCCGCTTCGGCATCAGCATCAGCGACCACCTCCGCGCTGCTGTCCACCGCGACCGCCACCGGGGCCGCCGCGTCCGCCACCGCCGCGTCCGCCACGGTCACCGCCGCGTCCGCCGCGATCTCCGCCCGGCCGGCCGCCACGCTGGCCCTGGGGCCCGCCGTCCTCTTCCTCGAGCTGATTGGTGCGGAAGCCCTCGGGCATTACCTCGCCCTTGTTGATCCAGCATTTGACGCCAATCCGACCGGTCGTCGTGCGTGCCTCGAAGAAGCCGTAGTCGATGTTCGCCCGCAGTGTGTGCAGCGGCACCCGGCCGTCTGAGTAGCCCTCGGTCCGCGCCATCTCGGCACCACCGAGGCGTCCCGAGACCTGGACCTTGCAGCCCTGGGCGCCGGAGCGCATCGCCGACGTGAGGGCGCGTTTCATCGCGCGCCGGAAGGCGACCCGGTTCTGCAACTGCTCGGCGATCGACTGGGCGACCAGCTTCGCATCGAGCTCGGGACGCTTCACCTCGCGGATGTTCACCTTCACCGGTTTACCGGTCAGCTTGTGCAGGTCTTTGCGCAGGGCATCGACTTCGCTGCCCGACTTGCCGATCACGATGCCCGGACGGGCGGTGTGAATGTCGACGGCGATCTCGCCGTGGCGCTCGATCGTGATGTTGGAGAGGCCGGCGTGAGCAAGCTTGTTTTCGATGTGTTCGCGAATCTTCAAGTCTTCGTTGAGCACATCGGCAAAATCTTTCTCCTCGAACCAATTCGACTTCCAGTCCTGGATGTAGCCGACGCGGAAGCCGCCGGGATGGATCTTCTGGCCCATGTCCCTAGTCCTCGTCTTCCGGTGTCAGTGCCACGGCGATGTGGCAGGTTCGCTTGTTGATCCGTGAGGCGCGGCCCATCGCCCGCGGCCGGAAGCGGCGCAGGGTCGGGCCTTCGTCGACGGTGATCTCGGAAATCAGCATCTCGTCGGCGATCAGATCGTGGTTGTTCTCCGCGTTGGAGGCGGCGGACTCGATCAGCTTGCGGATGTCCTGCGCGGCGCCGCGGGGCGAGAACTCGAGCAGCGCCCGCGCCTGATCGATGTGCAGGCCGCGAACCTGATCGGCAATCAGACGCGCCTTGCGCGGGGCGACCCGCACGTAGCGGGAGCTGGCGCGGACGACGACTGGCGCGGCCACGCTATTCACCCTTGCCCGTTCCGGAGTGGGAGCGGAAGGTGCGGGTGGGCGCGAACTCGCCCAGCTTGTGGCCGACCATCGACTCGGAGATGAAAACCGGCACGTGCTTGCGGCCATCGTGGACGGCGATCGTGTGCCCGACCATGTCGGGGAAGACGGTCGAGGCACGAGACCAGGTCTTCAGCATCTGCTTCTGACCCGACTCGTTCATCGCGTTGACGCGCTTCATCAGCGCGGCTTCCACCCACGGGCCCTTTTTCGTCGAACGTCCCATCAGCGCTTCTTCTTTCCTCGGCGCCGGCCGCGCACGATGTATCGATCGGATTGCTTGCCCTTCTTCCTGGTGCGGTAGCCGAGCGTCGGCTTGCCCCAGGGGGTTACCGGGTGCCCACCGGGGGTGTGGTGGGCCTCGCCGCCGCCGTGCGGGTGGTCGACCGGGTTCATCGCCACGCCGCGGCTCTGCGGCCGCTTGCCCTTGTGGCGACTACGACCCGCCTTGCCAACCGTGAGGTTCTGGTGCTCGGCGTTGGAGAGCACGCCGACGGTGGCGCGACAGTCGGCGCGGACCAGCCGCATCTCCGAGGACGGCAGGCGCAGAGTCACCATCTCGCCCTCCTTGGCGGCGAGCTGGATCGAAGTGCCCGCCGAACGCCCGAGCTTGCCGCCCTGGCCGGGGGTGAGCTCGACGTTGTGGACGAGCGTGCCGGTCGGCATCTCGCCCAGGGCCATGGCGTTGCCGGGTTTGATGTCGGCGCCGGGACCGGACTGGACCTCGTCACCGACCGAGATCGCGGCCGGGGCGAGGATGTAGCCCTTGGCGCCGTCGGCGTAGTGCAGCAGCGCGATGTAGCAGCTGCGATTGGGGTCGTACTCGATCGTCGCCACCTTGGCGGGCACGCCGTCCTTGAGCCGCTTGAAGTCGATCTGGCGGTAGCGACGCTTCGCTCCGCCGCCGCGGTGGCGGGCGGTGACGCGGCCGTTGGCGTTGCGGCCGCCGGACTTGCGCAGGCCCTCGGTCAGCTTTCGTTCCGGGCTGGACGCGGTCAGCTGCTCACGCAGTGGGTACGTCGCAAAGCGGCGGCCGGGGCTCGTCGGTTTGGTTTTTCGGTTCGGCATCCCTATATCCCTATGCGGTCTCGGCGCCCTCGAACAGCTCGATCCGCTCACCCGGGGCGAGCTGGATGACGGCCTTCTTCCAACCACGGCTCTTGCCCTGGTGCAGGCCACGGCGCTTCGGCTTCGGCCTCACCTTGGAGGTGCGCACAGCGGCGACCTTGACCTCGAAGATCTCCTCGATCGCGTGGGCGATCTGGGTCTTGTGAGCGCGGTCATCGACCCTAAAGGTGTACTTGCCCTCACCGATCAGCGCGTAGCTCTTCTCGGAGACGACGGGGCGGATGATCACGTTACGCGCGTCCATCAGCCGAGCCTCTCCTGCAGCTTTGCCAGGGCGCCTTCGGAGACGACCAGCGAGGCGGCGCCGATCACGTCGGCGACGCCGATCGCGCTGACGTCGACCACACCGACTCGGGGGATGTTGCGAAAGCTCTTTGCCGCACCGCTCTCCTCGGGGGCGAGCACGATCAGGGTCGAGCGCTTGGCACCCCATTTGTCGAGCGCGGCGGCCGCGGTCTTGGTCGAGGGGGTGTCGAAAGCGCTGGCGTCAAGCAGGGCGACGCTGTCGCGCTCGGCGTGGGTCGAGAGGGCCGAGCGCATCGCCTTGCGACGCGCCTTGCGGTTGACCTTGACCGTGTAGTGGCGCGGCTTCGGGCCGAAGGCAACACCACCGCCGAAGCGGCTGGGGGAACTGAGCGCACCGACGCGGGCGCGACCCGTGCCCTTCTGGCGCCAGGCCTTGGCGCCGGTCATCGACACCTCGGCCCGGGTCAGGGTCGAGGCGGTGCCGCGACGGCGCGCTGCGAGGTCGGCGCGAGCCGCCTCGTCGACCAGCGAGTGATGGAAGGGCTCGTCGAAGAGCTCTTTCGGCAGGTCAGCCTTGGTCGTCTTGCCGAGCACGGCCGCTTTAGCCATCGGTCCTCACCTCGACCATCGCGTTGCGCGAACCGGGCACCGAGCCCTTTATAAGGAGCAGGTTGCGAGCGGCATCGACCTCGGCGACCTCGAGGCCCTTCTGGGTGATGCGCTTGTTGCCCATCTGGCCCGGCATCTTCATTCCCTTGAAGACGCGGGCGGGAAAGGTACTGGCGCCGATCGAGCCCGGGGCACGCACGTTGTGCGAGCCGTGGCTGACCGGACCGCGGCTGAAGTTGTGGCGCTTGATCCCGCCCTGAAAGCCCTTGCCGATTGAGATCCCGGCGACCTTGACCTTCTGGCCCGCCTCGAAGGACTCGACGGTGACGTCGTCACCGATCTTGGGGCCGTCCTCGCCGCCGAGGTCCTCGTCGCGGAACTCGACCAGGTGGCGCATCGGTCCGGAGCCGGCCTTCTTCACGTGGCCCTCCTCGGCCCGGCTCAGCTTGCCCTCCTTGGTTGCGCCAAAGGCCAACTGCACGGCGGAGTAGCCGTCGCGCTCGGGGTCGCGGACCGCGGTCACCTTGCAGGGACCGGCCTCGATCACGGTGACGGGAATAACGGATCCGTCCTCCCTGAAGACCTGCGTCATCCCAAGCTTCTTTCCGAGGATCGCAGCCATCGCGCTAGAGGCGAATCTCGATGTCGACGCCGGCCGGCAGCGAGTCGAGGCGCTGCAGCGAGTCAACGGTTTTCGGTGAGGGCTGGAGGATGTCGATCAGGCGCTTGTGGGTGCGCATCTCAAAGTGCTCGCGTGAGTCCTTGTCCTTGAACGGCGAACGGATCACGCAGTAGACGTTCTTCTCGGTCGGCAGCGGCACCGGACCAGAGACGCTGGCGCCGGTGCGCTCCGCGGTCTCGACGATCTCGCGGGCAGCCCGATCTATGGCGTCATGGTCATACGCCTTGAGCCGGATTCGAATTTTCTGTGCTGCTATCGCTGCCACGTTCTGATCTTGTCTCTCTGGTCTTTCTGCGCGCTCTTACCGCGCATAAGGGGCGGGGCCCCTTTTTGTGGGGCGCCGCCCCGGTCGTATGTGCTTTGCAGTTGTCTCGCCGCCCGCCGGCGGCGACGAGCGGGCCGAAGCCCGCTCAGGTCGCTACTCGATGACGTCCGCGACGACTCCCGAACCGACGGTCCGACCACCCTCGCGGATGGCGAAGCGCAGGCCCTGGTCCATCGCGATCGGCTGAATCAACTCGATCGTCATCTCGACGTTGTCGCCGGGCATCACCATCTCGGTCCCCTCGGGGAGGTTGGCGATCCCGGTCACGTCGGTCGTGCGGAAGTAGAACTGGGGCCGGTAGCCCGAGAAGAACGGCGTGTGACGGCCACCCTCCTCCTTCTTCAAGCAGTAGACCTCGGCTTTGAACTTGGTGTGCGGCGTGATCGAACCGGGCTTGCAGAGAACCTGCCCGCGCTCGATCTCCTCGCGCTTGGTACCGCGCAGGAGGGCGCCGATGTTGTCGCCGGCCTGACCCTGGTCGAGGATCTTGCGGAACATCTCAACCCCGGTGACCACGGTCGTGGTCGTGTCCTTGATGCCGACGATCTCAACCTCGTCGCCGGTGTTGACGATGCCCTGCTCGACGCGGCCGGTGGCAACCGTGCCGCGGCCGGTAATCGAGAAGATGTCCTCGATCGGCATCAGGAAGGGCTTGTCGAGCTCGCGCACGGGCTCGGGGATGTAGGAGTCGAGGGCGGCGGCCAGCTCGAAGACAGCCTTCTGCGCCTCCTCGTCGCCTTCCAGCGCCTTCAGCGCCGAGCCCTTGATGATCGGCGTGTCGTCGCCGGGGAAGTCGTACTCGTCGAGAAGTTCCTTGACCTCCTCCTCGACCAGCTCGATCAGTTCCTCGTCGTCGACCTGGTCGACCTTGTTGAGGAAGACGACGACGTGCGGAACGTTGACCTGGCGGGCGAGCAGGATGTGCTCGCGCGTCTGCGGCATCACGCCATCGGCGGCCGAGACGACCAGGATCGCACCGTCCATCTGCGCGGCGCCGGTGATCATGTTCTTCACATAGTCGGCATGGCCCGGGCAGTCGACGTGGGCGTAGTGGCGGTTCTCGGTCTGATACTCGACGTGAGAGGTCGCGATCGTGATTCCACGCTCCTTCTCCTCCGGGGCGTTGTCGATCTCTTCGAAGCTTTTCGCTTCCGCTCCGCCCGTTGTAGAGAGCGTCTTGGTGATCGCGGCCGTCAGCGTCGTCTTTCCGTGGTCGATGTGACCGATCGTGCCGACGTTCACATGCGGCTTATCGCGCTCGAACTTCTCCTTGGACATCTCTCTCCGTTCTACCTTTCGAAGTCGGGTTCTGTCTGCGTTGACTGATTAAGTTTGAAGGTCCTGCTGGGCAGGGCACTTCGCCCTGCCTGTGGGCGAACCTGGGAAATATAGCTAGAACAAGCGTGCGGCCCGATCCCGGTCATGAGGATGCTCCGACTGGCTCGCCCGAACGATGCTCAACGATCTCTTCGGCGATGCTCGCCGGGACCTCTTCGTAGCGCTCGAACTGCATCGTGTAAGTGGCCCGGCCCTGAGTCATAGAGCGAAGTTCCGTCGCGTAGCCGAACATCTCGCCGAGCGGTACGAAGGCCTGAACGGCGAGTGCGTTTCCGCGCTGGTCCTGTCCTTGCACCTTGCCGCGGCGTCGGGAGAGATCGCCGATCACATCGCCGAGGAAGTCCTCGGGGGTGACGACCTCGACCGCCATCACCGGCTCCAGCAGGACCGGGTCGGCTTTGCGAGCACCGTCCTGGATCGCCATCGAGCCGGCGATTTTGAAGGCCATCTCGGAAGAGTCGACGTCGTGGTAAGAGCCGTCGACGAGTTCGACCCTGACGTCGACCATCGGGTAGCCGGCCTTGACGCCGTTCTCCAGCGCCTCCCGCATGCCCTGTTCGGCCGGGCCGATGAATTCGCCCGGGATCGTGCCGCCCTTGATTTTGTTGACGAACTCGAAGCCCTCACCGGGGGCGGGCTCGACGTTGATCACGACGTGGCCGAACTGGCCACGACCGCCGGTCTGGCGGACGAAACGGGCGACGACCTTCTCGACCCGCTTGCGGATCGTCTCGCGGTAGGCGACCTGCGGCTTGCCGACGTTGGCCTCGACTTTGAACTCGCGCAGCATGCGGTCGACGATCACCTCGAGGTGAAGCTCGCCCATGCCGTGGATCAGCGTCTGGCCGGTTTCCTCGTCGCTTTCGATCTTAAAAGTCGGGTCCTCCTCGCCGAGGCGCTGCAGCGCGTTGCCCATCTTCTCCTGATCGGCCTTGGTTTTCGGCTCGATCGCGACGGCGATCACGGTCTCGGGGAATTCGATGCTCTCCAGCGCGATCGGCGCATCCGGGGCGGCCAGTGTGTCGCCGGTTCCCGTCTCTTTGAGGCCGACACCGGCACAGATGTCACCGGCGTAGCAGTCGTCGATCTCCTCACGGCTGTTGGCGTGCATCATCAGCAGGCGCCCGATGCGCTCGGTCCTGCCGGTCTTGACGTTGAGGACGCGGCCGCCTTTCTCCAGCTTGCCGGAGTAGACACGGAAGTAGGTGAGCTTGCCGACGTAAGGGTCGGTCATGACCTTGAAGGCGAGGGCGGCAAATGGAGCCTCGTCAGAGGCGGGGCGCTCGGCCTCGACGTCCTCGGCCTGTCCCTTGCCGGCCGGGACGACACCAGTCACCGGCGGCACCTCCAGCGGCGAGGGCAGCAGGTCGACGATCGCGTCGAGCAGCGGCTGCACGCCCTTGTTCTTGAACGAGCTGCCGCAGAGCACCGGCGTCACCTTGGTGTCGAGGCAGGCCCGGTGCAGAGACTTGGCGATCCGCTCGTGGGGGATCTCTTCCTCGGCCAGGTAGGCCTCCATCAGCTCGTCGTCGTAGTCGGCGCAGGCCTCGATCAACTGGGTGCGGTATTCCTCCGCTTGCTCGCGCAGCTCCTCCGGGATATCGATCGTCTCGTATTCGGCACCGAGCTCGTCGGTCCAGATCAGCCCTTTCATCTCGATCAGGTCGACGACGCCCTGGAAGTTGTCCTCGCTACCGATCGGCAGCTGGATCGGCAGCGGGTTGGCGCCGAGCCGGTCGGTCATCGTCTGCACCGAGTAGAAGAAGTCGGCCCCGGTGCGATCCATCTTGTTGATGTAGGCGAAGCGCGGCACCTTGTACTTGTCCGCCTGGCGCCAAACGGTCTCCGACTGGGGCTCGACTCCGGCAACGGCATCAAAAACGGCGACCGCGCCATCGAGCACGCGCAGACTGCGCTCGACCTCGACCGTGAAGTCGACGTGGCCGGGCGTATCGATGATGTTGATCCGGTGGTCCTTCCACTCGCAAGCGGTGGCGGCGGAGGTGATCGTGATCCCGCGCTCCTGCTCCTGCTCCATCCAGTCCATCACCGCGGCGCCCTCGTGGACCTCGCCCATCTTGTGGGTGCGGCCGGTGTAATAAAGGATGCGCTCGGTCGTCGTCGTCTTACCGGCGTCGATGTGCGCCATGATCCCGATATTGCGCGTCTTCTCTAGGGGAAAGCTGCGTGCCATGTGTTCCTAAGGTAAGGGTTTGAACGTGAAACGGGGACGGGACAAAAGCAAACGATCTGGCAAGAGCCGGGATCGGCGCATGAAAAAGGCCCTCGCGGGCCCGGCGAAACGAACTTCGAAACGGACTTCGAAAAAACTGCCTGAGCGACGCGCGATGATAGCAGCGGCGCGACGGCGCATCGGCGCGGTCCTCTCGGCAGCCGCCAAGCGCACTCGCCAGGTCGATCGGGCGGCGGCGCGGCGGATCGAGAAGCTGCGGCCACGCCTGACCCGGCTGGTGCGACGGCTGCGCACCAGGGCGATGAGCTTTGCCAAGACGCTGAGCAAGCACCTCCGCCCGGCTGGGGTATTCGTGCTGCGCGTCTTCGCTCGCGGCGAACGATGGTTGCGCCGCGCCAGCGCTCTCGCGATCAAGGCAGCGACCCGCGCCAGCGCTGTGTTCACCCCCCAGCGGGCGGTCTGCGGCGTGATCGTCGCTTCGGCGCTCTGCCTGATCGCTTCCCAGTTCGTCGACTTCCGCAGCGTCGAGATTGGCCAGTCCGGTTACGCGGGCCTCGCCGCCGCAGCGGCACCAACGGTTGCGGCAAAGACGCCGGTCGACGTCCACTCCTACGTGTTGATCCCGATCGCGCTGCTCGCTGCCGCCTGCGCCGCGACGATGGCCCTGCACCCTCAGCGGCGCGGGCTGGGTCGGGTCATCATCGCCCTCGGCTTGCTCAGCATCGCCGTGATCTTGCTCGTTGATCTGCCCGCAGGCCTCGATGAGGGCACCCAGGCATCGCGCTTTTCGGGCGCGACGGCAGTGCTCGAAAACGGCTTCTACGCCCAGCTCGCGGCAGCGGCGGGGCTGGTCTTGGGCGGACTGCTCTACTATGCGCGGCCGTGCCGAATACGAATCAACTTGTCAGGAAGGGCCGCAAGCGCCCGAAGAAGAAGACGACGACCCCCGGTCTCAAGTCGGGACAGGGCCGCAAGAAGGCCGTCGCCGCCCCGCAGCGGCGCGGGGTCTGCACGCGCGTCGCAACCGTAACGCCGAAGAAGCCGAACTCAGCCCTGCGCAAGATCGCCCGTGTGCGACTGACCAACGGGATGGAGGTCACCACCTATATCCCCGGCGAGGGCCACAACCTGCAGGAGCACTCCGTGGTCTTGGTCCGCGGTGGTCGCGTCAAGGATTTGCCAGGCGTCCGCTACAAGGTCGTCCGCGGCACCCTCGACGCAGCCGGCGTCTCCGATCGCAAGCAGGCCCGTTCGCGCTACGGCGTCAAGGCTTCCTAATGCCCCGCCGCTCAGCCGCAACAATCCGACCGGTCGAGCCCGACGCGCGCTTTCGCAACCGGCTCGTCCAACAGCTGATCAACAAGGTGATGAGCGACGGCAAGAAGCAACTTGCCGAGCGGATCGTCTACGACGCGCTTGCCCTGGTCGGCGAGCGCTCGGGTGAGGACGCGATCGAGACCCTCGAGGCCGCGATCAAGCAACTGACCCCGGTGCTTGAGGTTCGCTCCCGCCGCGTCGGCGGCGCCACCTACCAGGTGCCGGTCGAGGTTCCCGCCCGTCGTGCCCGCACCCTGGCAATCCGCTGGATGGTCGACTACGCGCGCAACCGCCGCGAGTACTCGATGGCAGAGCGCCTCGCCGGTGAGATCCTTGACGCGACCCAACAGCAGGGATCTGCCTGGAAGCGCAAGGACGACATCTACCGCATGGCCCAGGCCAACAAGGCCTTCGCGCACTACCGCTGGTAGTCCGAGACTCGGCCATGAGCCGACCGATCCTCGCAGTCGATATCGATGGCGTCATCTCGCTGTTCGGAGCCGAGGAGAAGCCGGATCGCGCTTTTACGAAGCTCGAGCTGGTCGATGGGGTGCCTCACTTGATCTCGCTGCCTTGCGGCGACCGCTTGGTGCGTCTTAGCGAGCACTTCGAGTTGGTCTGGGCGAGCGGCTGGGAGGACAAAGCGAACTTCTACCTTCCTGCCCTGCTGGGACTGCCGGAACTGCCACACGTGACCTTCGATGGCGCCGTCGCGGCCGGCGGCGCGCACTGGAAGCTCGGCCCCCTCGAGGAGTACGGGCGGGGACGGGCGATGGCCTGGATCGACGACAACTTCGACCAGAGCTGTTACGAGTGGGCGGAGCAAAGAGAGCAGCCGACCCTGCTCGTCCCAACCGAAACCCACCTCGGTCTCGAGGAGGCCCACGTAGAGGCCTTGCGGCAGTGGGCCGTATCTCTACACTGACCCCGATGCAAGGCTTCTGGCCAATCTTCTTCCTCCTCGTAGTGCTGAAGATCCCCGTCTTCGCCTCAATAGCCCTGATCTGGTGGGCAAGTCGCGAACCTGAGCCCGAGGGCGCAACCGAGGACTCTGACGGCGGCTTCAAGCGCCAGAACCCGCAGCCAAAGCTCCCCCGAGGCCCACGCCGAGGACCTCACGGTGGCGGCGCGGCGGCGATCAGGAGGGGACGCGGTGCCCCTCTCGGGCAGCGGCGTCATGTTTTTCGCACAGACCACTCGGCGAGAGAACTTGCGCGCGAGGCGAAAAACCCAGCAACCGAGAGGGGCACCGCGTCCCCTCCCTCTCAAACCCGCTGAGCAGCCCGCTTCCGCTCCCGCTTGATCTCTCGTAGATAAGGCTGGAAATCCACCTGGATCGTGTGCCGCTTAGAGGCCACATACCGCTTCTTCATCTTCTTTTCCGCCTTGGCAATCTCAGCCCGCATCGCGCTCGGTGAAGGCAGCGTTCCGCGACCGCTGAGCAAGTCCGCCACCCACTCGGCCTGGGCCTCGGCCAGGGGCATGATCGCGCCGAGCGGCTGAATCAGGCCGATGAAGTAGAGCCCCGGATGCTCGGGGGAAACGACGCGCCGGTAGAGCGGCAACCGGTTGTCGGCGGCCGAGATCAGGTTCTCGTCGAAGAAGGGGAAGCTGATCCGGTAGCCGGTGCAGTAAACGACGAGGTCGATCTCCTCCTCGCTGCCATCGACGAAACGGACCGTGCGCCCGCCGCTGAAGCGATCGAGGTTGGGCTTGACCGCGATGTCGCCGTGACCGAGCCGCGAAAGCAGCTCGGCGGAGACGGTCGGGTGCGCCTCGAGCAGCTTATGGTCGGGCTTGGGCAGGCCGTAGGCGGTCATGTCGCCGGCGGTCAGGCCCAGCATCCGGCCGAGCACGAAGCGCTGCACCGAGAGCGGCATCATGGTCAAGAGCTTCGATGCCGCCTCGTCGGTCGGTTTGCCGTTGAGGTACTTGGGCATGACGTAGGCGCCGCGGCGCATCGCCAGAAAGGTCTTCTCGGCGACCCGTGAGGACTCGACCGCGATGTCGGTGGCCGAGTTGCCGATCCCCAGCACCAGCACCCGCTTGTCGCGCAGCACCTCGGGCTCGCGGTAGTGGTGGACGTGGATCTGCTCGCCCTCGAACTCGTCGGAGCCGGGAAAGGCCGGCTCCGGCCAGCGCGGGTCCCAGTGGTGGCCGTTGGCGACCATGACCGCCCGGTAGCGGTTGGTTTCGCTCTTGCCATCGCCCCGCTCGACCGTGACCTCCCACTCGCCGTCGACGGGCACGACGCTCTTGACCTCGGTGCGAAAGCGGATCTTCTCGCGCAGGCCGAAATGGTCGACGTAGTCGTCGAAGTAGCGGGCGATCTGGAAGAGATTCGGATAATCCGGATAGTCATCCGGCATCGGGTAGGTCCTGTAGGCCATCAACCCGCGCGAGGTGTTGATGTGAAGCGAGCGATATGCCGACGACATCTCATTGTCGTTTTCGTAGCGCCAGTTGCCGCCAACCTCGGAGCCCTTCTCATAGGCCTCGAACGGCACGCCGGCCGCATTGAGAACCTGGCAGGCGGCGATGCCGGAGGACCCGGCACCGATCACGCAGACCTTCTGGGAGGCGGCAGGCATGGCAGGGGGAATCTACCCCCTGCCCGCAGCTACTTCTTGGGACCGTGCCCTTTGCTTTTTTTGCCGTGCTCCGCGGGCAGCTTGACCCTGAACGTCTGAGTCGTGCTTTTCGCCGTGCCCCCGGTGGGGGTGAAGGTGATCTGCACTTTCAGATTCAGCTTCCCTTTTTTCTTCAGCGATTTCAGCGCCGCCGGAGTCAGTTTCAGTTTCAGCGTGTTGGCCCCGGCGACAACCGGCTGGCTGAGACGCTTGATCAGCGGCTTCGACTTCTTCTTGTGCCCTTTTTTCGCCTTGCTGCTGTGCGCAACGGCGCTGGCGCCCGCTTCCTCCTCCTGAACGCTTTCGGCGATCACGTTGCCGGCGCTGTCGAAGGTGATTTTCACGAAGACCACATGGCAGCCTTTTGAGCAGCTGATCCGCGGTACGACCGTGAAGGTGTTGGGCGGAGGAGGTGGAGTGGCGCAATGTTCGTTCGAGTCACGCACCAGTCCGGCAGGGCAAGCCGGCAAGGCGGCGCTGGCGCCCGCCTTGACCAGTTCGGTGAGCTGGCTTGCCAAGCTGACGCTGCCATTGGTGTAAAGGGCCGACCCGCCGGTCCGGGAGCTCCAGTTCTGCCAGTAAGGGAAGAAGTCTTCCTCTCCGTGGTAATCGACGAACTCGAGTGGCTTGCCGTCGACAACCAACTTCTGCAACAGGCCCTGCCAGTCGATGTCGTCACCAGTCCCGATCGTGCTGTCGGGGCCCGGATCAGGACCCGTGTTAAAGGGAGATGCCACCCAGCTGGCACTCGGGATGCCGTCGTTCAGTTCCGTGTCGTGCGGCACGTTGTCGGCCACGAGCACGATGACTCCTCGCGCTCCAGGCCGCCAGCCAACCGTGGGGTTCGCATCGGTCTCATACAGAGCCCTCCCGTAGGCCTCGGGACCATCGCCGCCTCCAGTCGCAAACAATTTCAACAGCCCGGCCGAGACAGCCGACTGGTTGGGGGAGATCGGAACGTCGAGCGTCCAGGGATGAGACCCACTCCCGTTGTCATAAAGTTCTTCGCCGAATTCGAAGTCGCTCCCCGGCGGATAGCCGTTGAAGTTGACGTCGCTGTAGTCGCTCATCTCGGCTAGGCCGAACTGCACGTCCGGAAGCGAGGCTCCTATCTGCGTCATCGCTTCCTGGATTTCCGCCCTTGCCTGCGACAGCGCTGAGGTCATCGATCCGGTCGTGTCGAAGACGAACATGACGTCGGTGTGCGCGGGCGTCGCGGCGGTGGCCCGGCCTGGAGCGACAAAGGCAAACGCCGCTATCGCAAGCAGCAGAGCGGCGACGCAATAGCGCCTGACAACGACAGAGAAATGCACAGCAGCCTCCCGAACAGATTGGCGGACAAGACAGGGGCAGGTTTTACATCACTGCAACAGAGGTTCACGAGAAGAGGTACGAATCTCGTCCTCCTGAAACGACCTGGCGCAGGGGTTAAGGGGTTAGAGGGTTCACCCCTGGGGTCCGTAGAGAGAAAGGGCAATCGATTCGAAGCTTGGTCCATCGGATTACAAACCCAACGAAAGGAACCTCCGATGACCAGCAAGACCCGCTCATTCCGTCCCTCCCCCGCCCTCGTGATCGCCTGCCTCGCGCTGTTCGCCGCCCTCACCGGTAGCGCCATCGCCGCCGGCGTCGGCAAGAACACGGTCCGCTCGCCGCAGATCGTCGACGGCACGATCCGCACGGTCGACCTCCGCGACAACTCGGTTGCGGCCGGCAAGATCGCCCCCGACGCGGTCGACACGACCGAGATCGCCGAAAACGGCGTCGAATCCTCCGACGTCGCCCCGGAGACGCTGACCTCGGCTGACCTCGGCGCAGCCTCGGTCACCTCCTCGGAGGTAGCCGACCAGTCCCTGACCGCCAACGACCTTGGCCCCGACTCAGTCGGCTCGAGTGAGCTACAGGCCGGCTCCGTCCGCGCCTCCGAGCTCGGCGGAATCGTCCAGGTCAGCAACGCGGTCACGATCAAAGCCGGTACCAACGAGGCGGTCACGGCCCTCTGCCCCGCCGGCACCACGGTGATCAGCGGCGGCGGCCTACCGGGCCTCTACGCGGTCTACCTGGTCGGCAGCGTCCGCAACGGCAACGGCTGGGAGGCATACGCCCACAGCACCTCGGGCGCCGACACCACCCTCACCGCCTACGCCTACTGCCTCTCAGGCGGCAGCAGCAACTAGCAACAACGTCTCGAAACCTCGATTGTGCGCCTATGGGCCACAAAAACGAGGTTTCGCGGCTCAAGCGGCCCGGGCGAAAGCTCGGGCCGCTTTGCGTTGTCGCCAGAAGTCGAAGCCGTGCGGAGGGGCCGGGTGCCCCTCCCGCGCAGCGGCGTCATGTTTTTCGCACAGCCCACTCAGCGAGCAACGCGAAAGTCCG
>CAWIZH010000003.1:0-430250 GCA_963840565.1 uncultured Solirubrobacterales bacterium | reverse complement strand
GTTGTCCGGGGGGAACCAGCAGCGGATCAACATTGCGATTGGGCTGCTGGCGCGGCCCTCGGTGCTGTTGCTCGATGAGCCGAGTGTTGGGCTTGACCCGCGGCAGCGGGCTCGGCTTTGGGAGTTCGTCTCGGCGCTTGCCTCGGAGGGTGGGACGACGGTGATCTTCTCCACCCATGACATTCAGGAGGCGGAGCGCTATGGCGGGCGGCTGCTGGTGCTTGCCGACGGCGAGGCGCTCTTCGACGGCTCGCCGGATCAGCTCCGCGAGGCTGTTCGGCGCGAGGCGCCCGAGGCCGCCGACCAGGACTTCGAGACCGCCTTTGTCGCCTTCCTCCACCACCGCGGGCACTGATGCGCTGGCTCCTGCTCAAGGACCTGCAGATCCTCCGCCGCTCTCCCCTGCAGGCGTTCCTGCTGGTTGCCTGGCCGGTGCTGATCGCGGTCCTGGTCGGCCTCGCGATCTCGGGCTCGCCGAGCAAGCCGCGGATCGCCTTTCTCAACGAAGTCCCGAGCGACGCCAGGGTCAGCGTCGGCGCCAGCCAACTGCCCAAAATCGGTGTCAGCGATCGCATCTGCGAACGGGTCGAGTGCGTGCACGTCAAGGACCGCGGCGAAGCGGTCGACGAGGTCCGCTCCGGCGACGTTCTCGCCGCCCTGATCCTCCCTGCCGATCTGGTCGATCAGATCAACTCGCTCTCGACCCCGAGCCCGAGTACCCCCAAAGTCGAGGTGATCGTCAACGAGGAGGACCCGGTCAAGGCGCGCCTGGTCAACGACCGGATCAACTCGCTGCTGACCCAGGCGAACCTGGTGATTGCGCGGCGGATCGCCGCCGAAGGCGGAAAACTGATGGGGCTCCTTCTCAACGGCGGAGAGTTGAGCGCGCTCGGCCAGACGATTCAAATCCTCGGCCTGCGCAATACCGCTCGCATCCTCTCCGCCCTGCGGCCCTCGCTGCCGGCTGGGGCGCCGCGCGAATCACTCGACCAGCTGATGCAGTTCACCGCCCTCACCCGCGCCAACCTCGGCGCCGCCGCGCCGCTGCTCACGCGCCTGACCGAACCGATCGCGGTCGACAAGCAGGTGGTCAACGCCTCCACCCCACCGCTCGAAGTCTTCGCGATCGCCGTCGCCGCGACCTTCACCCTCGCCTTCGTCACCGTTCTGCTCGTCGCCGGCTCGCTCGCGCTCGAGCGCGAGGAGAACGCCTTCCCGCGCCTCACTCGCGGCCTCGTCTCGCGCTCGGCGCTGCTGACCGAGAAGATCGGGCTCGGAGTCGCCGTCGGCCTGGTCGTGACGCTGCTGATGCTGGCCGGACTCTCGTTCTTCGTCCCCCTGCACTGGAGCCGCTTTGGCCTCTGGCTGGCGGCGATCGTCGCCGGGGGTGCGGCGCTTGGGGCGACCGGCGCGGCGCTTGGGGCAGCGGCGCGCGAGGTTCGCGCCGTCTCGCTGCTTGCCTTCATGGTGACGCTGCCGATCGCCTTCCTCTCGCTGATTCCCTCCGGCACGGTCGGTCCTGGTCTCTACAACGTGATCAAGCTGGTCACGGCCCTCTTCCCCTTCAAGCCCGCACTGCAGGCGATGACCGGCGCCCTCGATCCGGGCGGGCCGAGCATCGCCGCTGCGCTTGGGCACCTGGCGATCCTGATCGCCGCCTACGGCTTGCTGGCGCGCTTCGCCCTGCGCCGCTTCACCGCCGTTTAGGCAAACGCTCGACTGGGAAGCTGAGCCGAGCGCTGCTGCGCAAGCGCCGGGTCGGTCACATTGGCGAGGATGAAGGAGTCGATGCTTTCGCCGGGGCAGAGCTCGGACCGCAGCCGCTCGAGCACCTGCGGCTCACTCAGCTCGGCGAAGCGCCGCTCCCACGCCGGCACCGCGACCAGCGCCACCTCCTCACCGTCGGCCAGCAGGCAGCCGTGGCGACTGAGGTATGCGGAGAGGTCGGTCATGGCCTCTCCGTCCGGCAACTCACAGCTGGCCGTCTCGAGGGAGGTCAGCTCGTAGTTGGGCTCGGTCGCCGAGACCAGCCGCAGCTGCTCGGCCGTGAGATGGATGATCGCCACCCTGGCCGTCGTCCCGGGGCTGCGCTGCAGCGTCGCCGGCACGGCGCCGTAGGGCGAGAAGTGCGCCGAGTAGACGACGTCGAAGTCGTGCAGCCGGGCCGGCTCGACCAGTACCGGATCGGGGCTGAGGGCAAGCTTGCGGGCAAGTGCTTCCGGTGAGCCGTTGGAGCCGTAGACGAGAAGCCGCGAACGCTGTGCGCAGTCCACCTCGACATCTTCCGGGTCCAGGGTGCGATGCCCCTGCTGTACGAAGGGACGTGCCGGCACGGCGTACGGATAGCGCATAGCGCGCTCCAGCACCTCACTACCTTCGCTCATCTCTGCACCTCGACGGCAATATCGCAGATAGGGTCAGGTGAGCATGAAGGTCCTCTTCATCGGCGATGTGGTCGGCGGCCCCGGTCGTCGCGGGCTCGCGGTGGCGATGCCGGAGCTGCGCGAGCGCTACGCGCCGGACCTGGTCGTCGTCAACGGCGAGAACTCGGCTGGCGGTATGGGAATCACCGAGAAGACCGCCGGTGCCCTCTTCGATGCCGGCACGGACGTGGTCACCACCGGCAACCACGTCTACCGCCACCGCAGCGTCTACAGCTTCCTCAATCGCAGCGACCGCGTCGTGCGGCCGGCCAACTACCCCTACGCCAACCCCGGCCGCGGCTACACCGTGGTCGAAGCCGGGGGCAGACGGGTCGGCGTAATCAACCTCAGCGGCATGATCGGGCTCAAGGTCGCCCGCTCGCCCTTCCACGAGGTCGACAGCATCCTCGAGAAGATCGAGTGCGACTTCGCGATCGTCGACTTTCACGCCGAGGTCACGAGCGAGAAGGTGGCGATGGGCTGGCACCTCGACGGGCGGGTCGCCGCGGTGCTGGGAACACACACCCACGTGCCGACGGCGGACGCTCGGGTGCTGCCGCAGGGGACGGGGTTCATCTCCGATGTCGGGATGACCGGATCGCGGACCAGCGTGCTTGGTGTGAAGCCGGAGCTGATCCTGGAGCAGATGATCACTCAGATGCCGGTTAAGTTCGAGACGGCGGAAGAGGACGTTTGGGTGATGGGAGCGGCGGTTGAGGTGAACGACAATGGACTTGCTGACTCGATTACACCTGTGATGGTTCCTGCTCCTACTTGAGTTCGGAGCCGGGTGGGAGTTCGGGCACCACTCCCCGCTCAACTTTTTCGGTGGAGAGTGGGTGGCTGGCAGTTGGCGAATTGCCGAAAAAGTACAAGCCGCGGGGAGCGGCACCCGAACCCCTTTCCAGGGACGCCGTGGCTACAAGAAAGAGCGGGTAAAACCACACGATGTAGAGGTAGAACCAGTGATGCATCGTTAGCTGCACTCCGATCAGGAGGGCCGCGCCCAACGCGGCTACCTGGGAAAGCTTCTTCTCCTTGGGGCGGAATGCGAAGAGCAAGGCGAGGGTGGCGACTGTGGCCAGGATGGCTATTCGTAGGGGTTCGAGGCTTGGAGCCTGGCCCCAGATGCTGAAGGGGGAGCTTCTGCCCGCCTGGTAGGCGATTGTGCGGTCGTAGAAGGTGTGTAGGCCCGGGTCGATTGCGGGCCAGAGCATTACTGCGATCGTCGTGGTAGCGAAGGCGAGGACGAACCGCCATCGTTTCTCTCCGTAGGTCGCGAGCATCGGTACAAGTACCACTGGAGCGAACTTGGCGAAGGTGGCCAGTGCTGCCATCACACCTCGGGCTGCTGGTCTCGCGAGAGCCAGGAGGGTGGCGACCAGGAACATCGCGACCAGGGTGTCATTCGAGTTCGACAGCAGTGCGAAGGCTGTGTACGGATAGGCAGCCCAGCCGAAGGCGAGGGTTGCGGCGAGCTTGTTGCCCTTGGGGCCGGGGCGGATTCGGCGGCCTAGGAAGATCAGTAGGGCGAAGGTGGCCAGGTCGAAGAAGACTGCGGCACCGTGGGCGGCTGGGAGGTCGTTCCAGGTGCCTGACCAAGGCCAGATTCGCTCGAAGGGTACGTAGGCGAAGTAGTTGACCGGGCCGTAGGTGTCGCCCTGGGAGACGTCGTCGGGGAAGTTGCCGTAGATCGGTTCACCGTGGGAGATCCGGTCGGCTCCGACTACCCCGGCGTAGCCGACGTCGATCGCGCCGGAGTCGGCCATGTTGAGCCCGACCCGGAAGCCGACCAGGAAGAGCGCGGCGATCAGCAGCCAGGAGGCGGACCAAGCGGGCCGGATCCCCTCCCCTCCCCCACGCAGGCCGATCCAAAGCGCCCGGCCGAAGAGGTAGAGGAGCGGGATGTACTGGAGCGGCACCGAGACGCCGATTTCAGCTCGGTTGAAAAAGAAGTTGGAGACGCCGAAGCCGAGTAGGACGAGCAGATCGAGGTTGGCGACTCGCCAGCGGCGCCGCCAGTCGACCAGGCCGAGCAGGAAGATCGCGCAGAGGGGCAGGAAGACATAGGGCGCGTTGAGCTTGTGGCCGAAGGCGCCGGAGTAGCCGCGGGCCATTTTCCAGGCCACCTGGTAGCCGGTCCAGGACTCGCGCACCCGCCCCGTTTGCGGATCGACAATGACCAGCGCGACCTCCTTGTCGTCGGCGAAGTAGGCGACCTCCCAGTTGCCGTCGACCTTGCTCGCGCTGTGGGTCAGCAGTCCGTTCTCGTGGCGCTCCTTGACCACATTGGGATCGCGTTCGGCGACGTGGGTCGCCTGAGCTTCATTGATCCTCCCTTGCTCCGCCCCCGCTGCCGCGGGCAGGGCGAGTGCCGCGGCGATCAGGGCCGCCGCCAGCCACCTCATAGACCGAAGTGCTCGAGTACCGCCGGCACTACATCGCGCAGCGCCCACTGTTCGCGCTCGTCGGGGCCGTCGGGGCCGCAGCCGACGAAGAGCAGCGGGCCGAGCGAGTCGCCGGCGTGCAGCGCCCCGTGGCTGCCGCCTCCCGCATGAGTGACCCCGCCCCAGTCCACCGCCTCGAAGCCGGGCGCCAGCGAGAGCACGAAGTCGCCGGAGTTGGGGGCGCTCAGCGCCGACCAGACACGGGCGAGCGGGTCCGGGTAGGCGTCGCTGCGCAGCAGTCCGTTCTCGACCCTCGCCTCCAGCACGTCGAGGTCACCGTCGATCTGCCAGCGCCCGCCACGCAGGTCGGCGACTTCGTCGCCGGGCCGAAAGCGCAGGCGAGCTTCGCGCCGCTCGATCACGGCGTATGCATCGGCCTCAGGAACGGCGGGCTCGGTTCGGACCAGAGGTGCCCCATCGTCGTCCTCCAGGCGACAGACCAAGTCGACGCCCTCGATCACGCCCAGCGCCTGCCGCACCGCTTCTGGGTCGGCCCGCTCGCCCTCGCCTGGCAAGAGGTAGACGTGGGCCGCACGACCGGTCGGGCTGACCGCGAGCTGCGCCAGCTCCGGCCGCGACTCCGAGGGCTGCAGCACCGACCAGTCTCGGGCCAGCAGTTCAGCTAGGGGAAGGCCTCGGTGCACTGGGGTTTGCGCGTGGTCGGCGAGCAGGATCACCGCGTAGCGGTCGAGGAAGTCGTCGATGCCCCCGCCCGCCTCAACGACTTTGCCGAAGCAGTGGTCGGCCTTGGCGATCGACTCGACGCTCGCCTCCGGCCCGTGGCGGTGCGAGTAGTTGTCGTTGTCGGGAAGCGAGAAGAGCAGGAAGTCGAAGCCGTCGTCGGTGACCAGCTCCGCCGCGCAGCAGGCCGAGTAGCCGTCGCGACTCCCCGGGATCGAGGTCGATTTGCAGGGGACCTCGCGACTGGCGTAGAGGTCACCGTAGAAGAGCTCACCCGGGCCCCAGGTGTGGTGGCGGAACTTGAGCCGGGTGGCTTCGACCGCGCGGCGCAGCAGCCCCTCGAGCGAGACCTGGTGACGGTGGCGACCGCGGTAGATCAGGAACGGGGTGCAGGCGGTGCGCAGGCCGGCGTCGTCGAGCTGCTCGAAGGCGGTCTCGATCCCGGGGTTGAGGTGGGCCAGGTTCATGTTGTAGACGAGGTCGTAGAGGGTGCGGAAGACGCCGAAGGCGCGGCTCGCCTCCAGCGAGGAGCCGTATTCGACGTAGCGGCGCTCGAGCCGGTGATACCAGTTCATGCCGCTGATCCAGTGCTCCTCGGAGCCGACCCCGGTCACCATCTCGGCCGAAGCGACAGGGGTGACGGATGGGAAGCTGGAGACGCAGTCGGGGATCAGCACGCCGCGCTCGATCAGGGCGCCGAAGGTGGGCGCCCTCTCCTCGGCAACCGCGCGCAGCAGCATGTCGGTGCGCAGCGAGTCGACGTAAGTAAGGATCAGCTTCTTAGTCGGCACAGTCGCCAATGATCCTCGACCGGGACCGGCGGCTCAGAGGCCGTCCCGGTAGGGGTTCCACTTAACTTTTCCGGTGTGGACGCGTCTGCTGGCGCCGCAGGCGGCTGCCGGAAAAGTACAAGACGTTCCACCCCTACCGGGACGGCCTCTAGCGGAGGACGCGCAGGCCGGCGTGTTTGCGCTGGGCCCGCCTGCGACGCGAGATTCCTAGCCAAATGAGGACAGCGAGGACGAGCAGTGTGGCTGGAGAGATCAGGATCGCTATCGCGACGACGATCAGGGCGGCGAGCGAGACGAGGAAGCCGAGTGCGCCGCTGCCGCTGCCCTCGCGACGCCCGGCGCCGCTGACGACGTCGCTGACGATGAGGCAGGCGACTACGGCGCCAAGCAGGCAGAAGATGGCACCTATAGGGCCGCTGACGTTGGCGGTGCCCGAAAGCAAGAAGCCGATGACGAGGGCGATTATTCCGGCGAGGATCGTCATCCGGCCACGGGCGGAGCCGTGCGTGCCGGTGGTGCCGGCGAGCATCCCGATCGCGATGCCGATGCCGAGCTCGAGGCAGATGCCGGAGAAAGATCCCACGCCGAAAACCTAACTCCCCCGGCGGGTCGGTGCCGATCCGCCACACTATCCCCATGCCTGAGCCGCCTCACCGGCGCCGCGCCCACGCCCGCAGCAGCGACCTGGAGCGCTACGCCGGCCTTTTCGCCGAGCGAACCCAGGTGATGCGCTCCTCGGCGATGCGGGATCTGATGGCGGTCACGGCGCGGCCCGACGTGATCTCACTCGCCGGCGGCCTGCCCGACACCTCGACCTTCCCGCCCAAGGCCTTCGCCGCGCAGATGACGCGGATCGCCCAGGAGTCGGCGGCCGAGGCGCTCCAGTACGGCCCGACCGAGGGCTTTCGCGAGACCGTCGACTGCATCGTCGAGGTGATGGGGGCGGAGGGGATGCTCCCCGACCCCGATGACGTGATCGTCACCACCGGCGGTCAGCAGGCGATCGACCTAATCTGCAAGGCGCTGGTCGATCCCGGCGACGCGGTGATCTGCGAGGCGCCAACGTATCCCGGCGCGATCCCGGTCTTCTGCAGCTACCAGGCCGAGACGATCCAGATCGAGTGCGACGCCGACGGAATGCGGATCGAAGAGCTGGAGGCGGCGCTGGAGCAGCTGGACCGGGAAGGGCGTCGAGCCAAGTTCGTCTACTCGGTGCCGACCTTCCAGAACCCGGCCGGGGTGACGATGTCGCTGGAGCGGCGGCGGCGCCTGGTCGAGCTGGCCCGATCGCGCGAGTTGCTCGTGGTCGAGGACAACCCCTACGGTCTGCTGCGCTTCGGTGGCGAACCCCTGCCACCGCTCTACCAGCTCGACGGCGGCGACTTCGTGATCTACATCGGCACGCTCTCGAAGATCCTCTCCCCCGGCATCCGCCTCGGTTGGGCCGTGACGCCGCCGCCGGTGATGGAGAAGGTGATCCTCGGCAAGCAGGCCGCCGACCTCTGCACTTCGACCCTGACCCAGTACTTTGTCCGCGAGTACTTCGCTGAAGGGAACTGGCGGCAGTACATCGAGAGCCTGATCGGGATCTACCGCAGCCGTCGCGACGCGATGGTCGAGGCGCTCGAACGCCACTTCCCGGCACAGGCAACCTGGACCGAGCCGGACGGCGGCCTCTTCATCTGGGCCACCCTGCCGTCCTACATCGACACCAGCGACCTGCTGGCGAAGGCGCTGCGCGAGAACGTCGCCTTCGTCCCCGGCCAGGCGGCCTACGTCGACGGGCGCGGCCGTAACTCGATGCGGCTCAATTTCTCCGCCGGCGACGAGGACGAGATCCGCGAGGGCATCCGCCGCATCGGCCAGACGATCGCCGAGCAGGTCGAGCTGTACAGCGCGCTGACCGGAGAGCTGCCCGAGGCTGCCGCGACGACCAAAGCGCAGGAACCGGCCGAGGCGGAGAACGTGGTCCCCTTCCGTAAGACCGGCGAGGGCGGCGCGTGAAGGTCGCCGTCCTGAAAGGCGGGCGTTCGCTCGAGCGGGGAGTCTCGCTGCGATCCGGAGCGCGGGTCGAAGACGCGCTGGGACGGCTCGGCCACGAGGTACTGCCGCTTGAAGCCGACGGCGATCTGGTTAAGCGGCTGACGGCCGGCGAACCCGAGGTCGCCTTCATCGCCATGCACGGCATGGGCGGCGAGGACGGCACCACGCAGGAGCTGCTCGAAATCCTCGGCATCCCCTTCACCGGGCCCGGCGTCGCCGCCTGCGCGCGCTGCATCGACAAGGTGATGGCCAAGCACGAGCTGCGCGCGGCCGGAGTCCCGACCCCTGACTGGTTCGCCTTCAACGAGACCGCTTTCCGCGAGCTGGGGGCCGCCGAGGCGTTGGGCGGCCTCGAGGAGCGCCTTGGCTTCCCCCTGGTGGTCAAGCCCAGCCGCGGCGGCTCGGCGCTGGGCGTCAAGTTCGCCGAGAACTGGTTCGACGTGCCCGAGGCGCTGATCTCGGCCTTCAGCTACGACGATCGGGTTCTGCTGGAGCGCTTCGTCGACGGTCGCGAGCTGGCGGTCAGCGTGCTCGGCAGCGAGCCGCTTCCAATCGTCGAGGCGATCCCGAACTCGGGCGACAGCTACGACTTCGAAGCTCGCTACGAGATTGGCCGCACCTCGTTCGTCTGCCCGGCCGGGCTTGCGGAGGAGGAGGCCGCCGCTGTGACCGAGACGGCGCTGGCGGCCTACGAGGCGCTCGGCTGCTCGGGCTTCTCCCGCGTTGACCTGATCCTTGGCAGCGACGGGCCGCAGGTGCTCGAGGTCAACGCGATCCCCGGCCTCACCGACACCAGCCTCCTCCCCCAGGCCGCCGAGGCGGCGGGGATGTCATTCGAGCAACTGGTCGAGCGAATCCTCGACCTGGCGCTGGCGCCGGCTAACGCCTAGGAGTCCTCGCCCTGGGCGAAGTCGTCGGGAGTTACCTCGTCGAGGAACTCTTTGAATTTGTCGACGACCTCCTCGGTGTCCTCGACGTCGTGCTCGAACTCGATCGCCGACTCCTCGATCACGTCCTCGTCGGCGAAGATCGGCGCCGAGACACGGACCGCGAGGGCAAGGGCATCGGAGGGGCGCGAGTCGATCTCCATCTCGGTGCCGTTGATCGAGACCGTGATCGAGGCGTAGAAGGTGTTGTCGCGCAGCTCCGTCACCGAGACCCGCTCACATTTGGCGTCGAGCTGCTCGAGCACGTCGGAGAGCAGGTCGTGGGTCATCGGCCGCGGCGTCGAGGCACCCTGCAGCTTCATCAGGATCGCCGCCGCCTCCGGGTGCCCGATCCAGATCGGCAGGAACTTGTTGCTGTCAACCGTCTTCAGCAAGACGATCGGCTGCTTGCCGACCATGTCAAAGCTGACACCGTAGATCTGCATCTGTTGCACGAGTGGGCGATCCTGGATTCGAACCAGGGACCTCGTCCTTATCAGAGACGCGCTCTAACCAACTGAGCTAATCGCCCGCAGCCAAGCGAAGGATAGCGGGGGAATCCGGGCCGAAAGGCGGCGGTACTCAGCGGCGGGCGCGCTTCAGAGCGCGGGCGAGGTCGAGAGCTTGGTCGAGGTCCTCAAAGCGGATCTCGACGGCGATCTCCCCTCCCCTTGGCCGCACGGTTACCTCGTGGCCGAATGCCGACTCGAGCTTGTCTCCTGCCTCGCGCATTGCAGCGGCTTCCTCGGGCGCCAGCTGCAACCGGGAACTGCCCCTCTTCTTCTTTGGCTGGCCAGCCAGCTTAGCCCTGTTCTCGGTCTCGCGGACCGACCAGCCGCCGCGTGCGGCATCGCGGGCAAGGCGGCGGCGGACGTCATTGCCATCGGCGCCGAGCAGGGCCTTGCCGTGGCCCTCACTGAGCTCGCCGGACTCGAGCAGGTCGAGCGCCTCGTCGGGCAGGTCGAGCAGGCGGATCAAGTTGGAGACCGCCGGGCGGCTGCGGCCAACTCGACGGGCCAGCTCCTCCTTGGAGAGCCCGAGCTCATCGACGAGGGCGGCGCAGGCGCGGGCCTCGTCGACCGGGTTGAGGTCCTCGCGGACCATGTTCTCGATCAGCGCCACCTGCAGGCGCTCGGCCAGCTCCTGGTCGCGGACCACCGCCGGGACCTTCTCCAGGCCGGCAGCCTGCGCCGCGCGCCAGCGCCGTTCGCCGGCGATCAGCTCGTAGCTGCCGTCGGGGAGGGGGCGGACGAGGAGCGGCTGCACGATGCCATTGGTTTCGATCGAGGAGGCGAGACCGGCGAGCGCCTCGGGATCGATCTTGGTCCGCGGCTGATTCGGATTTGGCTTGATCAGCTCGATTGGCAGCTCGCGCAGCTCCCCGGCTTCCTCCGCGGTCGCCTCCGGAAGGATTGCCGCGAGTCCACTTCCGAGGCCGCGCCGCGCCGCCTTAGCCACGCTCCGCCAACTCCTCGGCAAGCGCGCGGTAGGCCTCGGCACCGCGCGAGTTGGGCGAGTGCTCGGTCACCGGCAGACCATAACTCGGCGCCTCGGCGACCCGGACGCTGCGCGGAATGACCGTTTTGAAGACCATCTCGGGAAAGTGCTGGCGCAGTTCGCGCTCGACGTCTTGGGCCAAGCGGGTGCGCTCATCGTGCATGGTGACCAGCAGCCCCGACACCTCGAGCGCCGGGTTGAGCTCACGCCGGATCGTCGCCAGCGTGTCGAGGAACTGGACCAGGCCCTCCAGGGCCAGGTACTCGGCCTGGACCGGCACGATCACCCGATCGGCGGCGGTGAGGGCATTGACGCTGACCGGGCCGAGCGAGGGGGGGCAGTCGAGCAGGGTGTAGGCAAAGCGCTCGCGGACCGGGCCAAGGCGCTCGCGCAGACGGGTCTCGGAGCCCTCGATCCGAGGCAGCTCGACCGCGGCGCCGGCAAGATCGCGATTGGCCGGCACCAGCCAGAGATTGTCCGGGCCGGCCGGGCGGGCGGCCTCGGCAACCGAGACGTCGCCGGTCAGGCAGTCGTAGGAAGAGGGGTGCATATCGCGCTCGCCGCCGAGGGCGACGGTGGCGTTGCACTGCGGGTCGAGGTCGACGAGCAGGGTTTGGGCACCCGAGGCGGCTACGCAGGCGGCTACGTTGACCGCGGTCGTCGTCTTGCCGACGCCGCCCTTCTGGTTCGAGATCGCGTAAACGACGCCCATTGGTCGCAGACTATTGCCGAGGGGCCTAGAGCAGCTCCGCTGGAGCCTATGTTCGCTTCGCTCACCAATTTGGAGCCGCTTCGCGGCTGGTAATTACCTTGCCGGGGGCCGCTTCGCGAGGCTCCATCGGAGCTGCTCTAGGCCCCTAACCGTAGGGGCGCTTCTTGGCCATGCCCGGGCGGCGCGGCAGCTTGGGGGGCGTGGGGCCTGTCTTGCGGAGGAGGTGCAAGTGGCGGTGTTCACTGCCTGCATAGGGGCCCACATGGAGGATTTGCGCAGGCTGCATTGCCAAGGCAGTGGCTGCGTTGGCTAGCTGGGCCTCCTCGTCGGGGTCGCGCTTTCCCTTCCAGGCGACCAGGACTCCGCCGTCGGTTAGGAGGGGCGAGGCAAGCTCGGCGAGAGTTGAGAGGCGGCCGACAGCGCGGGCGGTCACTGCTGCGTAGGTCTCGCGGGCGTCCCCTTCGGCGAGCTCCTCCGAGCGGGAGTTGATGACGCGGGCGTTACTGATGCCGGACTCGTCGATCGCGCGTTGGATGAATTCGCACTTGCGGCCGACCGACTCGATCAGGTCAACTTGTGCGTCGGGCAAGGCAACTGCCAGAACAAGTCCCGGAAACCCCGCTCCAGAGCCAATGTCAGCAATCCGAGGTGCCGTTGCCAGCTGCTCGAATTCGAGCCCGGTGAGACTGTCCGCAACGTGGACCTTCCAAGCTCGCCCCGGATCGGTAACGGAGCTAACCGACGCCCGCTCCACCTCCAAAAGCTCAAGAACAACCGAGATCGTCGCCCTCTGCGCCTCACTGAGAGAGCGCCCCGGTGGGGGTGGAGCGTCTTGTACTTTTTCGCCGTAAGCCATGGTCCGCGGCCGCAAGCGCGGCTCGAAAAAGTTAAGCGGAACCCCCACCGGGGCGCTCTCTCCTACTCAGAAACCAAAGGAGCGACGACCACGCACCGGTGCGGCTCGTCACCTTCACTGTAAGTCTCGACCCCAGCCCGCTCCTTGAGGTGCTCGTGGACGACCCGCCGCTCCTGTGCACTCATCGGGTCCAGCTCGACGCTCTCGCTGTCGCCAAGCGCCTGCTCGGCGGCACGATCGGCTCGCGCGGTCAACGTCTCACGACGCCGCTCGCGGTATCCCGCCGCGTCGACCACAACCCGCTTTCGCTCCCGCAGGCCGCGAAAGGCCGCTTGGTAGGCGAGCAGCTGCAGAGCATCGATCGTCTGGCCCCGTTTGCCGATCAGCAACCCGTAATCGTCGTCGCCATCAACGGAAGCAGTGATCCGGTCGTCCTCCTCGCGAATCTCGACCTCGCCATCGAGGTCAAGCTCATCGAGAACGCCCTCAACAATCTCCCGAACCCGCTCCGCGGGCTCCTGTGGCCAGTCGTCAGCTCCAGTCACGCCTGCAGTCTATGCGCGACAGCATAGGCGCGGCGGGTCCTGTCACCGAATGGGGCCCACCACCCTTCCGGTCGCTAAAGCGTCCTCAGGGTGGTCCCCCCATTCGATGCCACCCCCCGCGAGAAAAGCTCAGAGCTAGACAGCCCCTGAATTCGGGGAGCTAACGAGAGGCCTTCGTCGCAAAGCTTCTAGTCCTTGAAGCGTCGGTTTCGTGCCAGGGCGGGGGAAAAGCTGAGGCTCCGAGAGGGACGGCGGGGTGACCTCGCTGGAGCCTCGCGAAGCGGCTCCGCAGAGGGGTTCTAGGCCCCGAAGGGGCTCGTTATTAGCACCGCCTGTTGGCGGTGCTTGGGCTCCAGCGAGGTCACCCCGCCGTCCCTTACCTAGCGTCTCTTCTTCTTTTTCGGAGGCGGTGGAGGTGGCTTTGCTGCCTGAACCGCCGCCGCTGTAGCCACCTGCGGAGCCGGAATCAGGCGCTGGATCGTGTACTGCTGTCCCATCGTCCAGAAGTTGGTGGTGATCCAGTAGAGGATCAGGCCGGCCGGGAAGCTGATCACGAAGGGGACGAAGATGAAGGGCAGGACCATCATCATCAGCCGCTGGCTTTTGTCGGCCGTGACCGACATCACCAGGCCCGAAACCAGCTGCGTGCCGATGTAGAGGACGAGCAGCACGATCAGTTCGGCGCCGACCGCCTTTGCCGTCAGGTCGTTGATGAAGAGGAAGGACGCTTCGGCGCCGCAGTGGCCCGCCTCGCAGCCGATGTCGGCCGGTAGCTCGTGGCGCAGCACGTAGAAGAGCGTGATGAAGACCGGCAGCTGCGCGATCAGCGGGATGCAGGAGGCAAAGGGGTTGACTTTGTTCTCCTGGTAGAAGCGCATCATCTCCTGCTGCATGCGCTGGCGATCGTTTTTGTATTTCGCCTGAATCTCTTTGATCTGCGGCTGCAGAGCCTGCAGCGCCCGCATTCCCTTCAGCTGCCTATAGGTGAGCGGGATCAGCAGCGCCCGGGTGACGACCGTGAGGGCGATGATCGACATTCCCCAGCTCAGCCCGGCGCTGTCGTGGAAGAACTGCAGGACGCCGTTGGCGATGTTGATCAGCGGCTGGAGGATGTTGGCGTCGACGATCACGAGCGCACCTCACCGTGGTGGATAGCGGGATCGATCGGGCCGACTTTGAGCGTGAAGCGCTCTGGAACAGGGTCGAAGCCGCCGTGGCTGAAGGGGTTGCAGCGGACCAGGCGCCAGCCGGCGAGCAGAAGGCCCTTGCCGGCGCCAAAGCGGCTCACCGACTCAGCGGCATAGGAGGAGCAGCTTGGCTCGTAGCGACAGCGCTGCGGCATCGCTGGCGAGAGCCACCGCTTGTAGGCGCCGATCAAGGCCAGGAGGGTCCGTTTCACGTGGAACGCCCCCGACCCGCGCCGGTCAGCGCCTCCTCGATGCTGGTGCGCACGCCGGTGCTTCCCTCGCGCTCAATCAGATCGCTGATCTCGGGCCGGGCGACAATGACAAAGTCATGGGCGGCGGGAAGGCGGTCGGAGAGGGTCCAGAAAGCCTCGCGCAAGGCGCGCTTGACCCGATTGCGATCAACGGCACCGCCGACCTTGCGGCTCACCGACACGCCAAGCCTCACCTCGTGAGCCTCCTCGTCGCTTTTGCGAGGGAAGCTGTAGAGAACGAGGTAGCGGGTGGCATGTGAGGATCCGTCGCGATAAACGCGGTCGAACTCGCCGCTGCGCGAGAGCCGGCGACGTCGTTGCGCCGCCATCTATGGAGTGAGGCGCTTCCGGCCTTTGCGACGGCGGCGACTGAGGATCGCGCGACCCCCGCGCGTGCTCATCCGCGCCCGGAACCCGTGCGTCTTCGCCCGCTTCCGCTTCTTCGGCTGATAAGTCCTCTTCATTCGGCGTCGCAGTATACGGATTGATCTTCAAGCTCAGGGCGCGACGCTTCTCCCACGGGTGGCATATGGGAGGGGGGTCGAGGACGTACACCTCGCCCGCAGGCCCCCCTCCCATATGACAGGACCCGTGGGCCACTTGCGAAGGAATCTTTCTTGCGGCATTTGCGGGTGGGCGGATTCTGTCCCGCCCCGCCGTCGCTATGGTCGGCCGTCGGTGCCCGATGACCCTTCCAAACACGATCTCGACTCCCTCTGGCAGGACGTCCAAGACAGGCTGCGGGCGGCGCTGCCACCTTCGACGTTCGAGCTCTGGCTGGAGCCGCTGAAGGTCGTCGGCGCCCAGGCCGGCGTTCTCTACCTCGCTGCCCCGGCCGGCATTCAGGCCTGGGCCGAGCGGCGATACTCGGGCCTGATCCGCGAGGCGATGAGTGAGGGCGGGTCCAGCCTGACCGAGGTTCGGATCGGCGGTGCCGGTGACGGCGCAGAGCCTGGTGCCGACTGCGATCCAGCCCTGGACCTCAACGTCAACTACACCTTTGACCGCTTCGTGATCGGCGAGGGCAACCGCATCGCCCACGCCGCAGCTCTGGCCGTCGCCGAGGCTCCTTCTGAGGCATACAACCCGCTCTTCCTCCACGGCCCCCCGGGGCTGGGCAAGACCCACCTTCTCGTCGCGATCGCCAACTACTTGGCGGCAAACGCTCCCGGCCTGGGCGTCCGTTACACGACCGCCGAGTGCTTCACCAACGAGTTCGTCGCCGCCCTGCGCACCACCGGCGCCGAGGGGTTCAAGCGGCGATACCGCGACCTCGACGTGCTGCTGGTCGACGACGTGCAGTTCCTCGAGGGCAAGCGCCACACCGAGGACGAGTTCTTCCACACCTTCAACGCCCTCTACGAAGGCGGCAGCCAGCTCGTCCTCTCGGCCGACCGCATCCCCAGCGAGCTCTCGACGCTTGAGACGCGCCTGCGCGATCGCTTCGAGTGGGGGTTGACCGTCGCCGTCGAGCCGCCCAACCTGGCCACTCGCCTCACCGTCCTGCGCCGGCTCGTACGTGAGGCCGGGATCGAGACCGAGGGCGACGTGATCGACGCCTTGGCACAGCGCATCGACGTCAACGTGCGTCAACTGCACGGCGGGCTCACCCGCGTTCTCGCCCACGCCTCACTGACCGCCAAGCCGCTCAGCCGCGAGTTGATCGACGCCGTCATCCCCAAGGGTGGGAAGCGAGACGAATCGACCCCGGTCGAGGAGATCCAGCGCCGCGTCTGTGCCGCTTTCGGCATCTCGCGGGCTGAGCTGGTCGGCTCGACCCGCTCGGCGACACCGTTGCGCGCCCGCCAGGTCGCGATCTACCTCACCCGCGAGCTGACCGACCTCTCGCTGCCGCAGATCGGCCGCCTCTACGGCGGCCGCGATCATTCCACCGTGCTCAACTCGATCAGGCGCGTGGAAGCTCGCTTCGGTGAGGACAAGGCGTTGGTCGCTCGAGTCGACAAGCTGCGAGCCGCAATCGACAGCAAGCCCACAGGCTCGGCCTGACGGCCGACGGCGCTGTAAGAATCAATGTCTTCCCACAGACTTCTCCACAGCCAGTCAAGCGCCAGCTGAAGCCAAGTCTGCGCTGCTTTCGCGCTTTTCCACAAGCCCTAATCCAACTCAAGAAGGCAATCACCACTTGAAGCTGACAACCAAACGCGACGAGCTAGTGGCCAAGCTCTCGATCGTCTCCCGAGCTGTTTCAACGCGCGCCGCGACCCAATCTCTCTCCGGGATCCTCCTTACCGCCGATGACGGTGGCGTCAGCCTCTGTGCGACCGACCTCGAGCTGGGCCTCAAGACGACGCTTGCCGCCGAGGTCGAGAGCCCCGGCTCGGTCCTTCTCCCCGGCCGCCTGCTGGCAGAGCTTTCCCGCTCACTGGGCGACGCCTCGGTTGAGATCGAGCTGCGCGAGGCGGAGCGAGACGTTGAGATCCGCAGCGGCGGCTCGAGCTTCCACCTTCGCACCTTGCCCAGCGAGGACTTCCCCGCCTTCCCCGAGGAGGAGGGTGAGCCGCTGACGATCCCAGCCGCGGCGCTTGCCTCGACCGTGGATCTCGTCGCGCGGGCGGCGTCGCGGGACGACATGCGGCCGGTGCTGACCGGAGTCCTGGTCAGTGCCAGCGGCTCCGAGATGACCATGGTCGCGACCGATTCCTACCGACTGGCGGTTAAGCGGACCGAGCTGGAGGCCGCGATCGGTGGCGAGCTGGAGGCGAACATTCCCGCCAAGGCGCTGCGCGAGCTCGGCCGGATCGTCTCCGCCGACGGGGTCGAGGCCGTCTCGGTCGTCCTCTTGCGCAACCAGGCCATTTTCAAGGCAGGGGCAATCGTCCTCAACACGAGGCTGATCGAGGGCCAGTTCCCCAACTTTCGACAGCTCCTGCCGGAGTCCTACGAGCACGATGTGCGGCTGCCGCGCAGCGAGTTCCTCGACGTCGTTCGCCGGGTCAGCCAGCTGGCGCAGCGCAACGCACCGCTGCGGCTCTCCTTTGCGCCGGGCGAGCTGACCGTGGCCGCGTCGACCCCCGACGTCGGCGATGCGGAGGAGACGATGCCCGCCGCCTTCGAGGGCGAGCCGCTGGAGATCGGCTTCAACCCCGACTTCCTGCGCGAGGGGATCGAAAGCGTCGAGGGCGATGAGGTTGTGCTGCGGCTGATCTCGCCGCTGCGTCCGGGCCTGCTGCAGCCGGTCGACAACGAAGACTTCCGCTATCTGGTGATGCCGATCCGTCTCAACGTGTGAGGCCTGCCGGTGCTGGTCACCGCCGCCGAAGCGAGGCCGTTGCGGAGTCTGGCCCAAACGCGAATCGAGCTTGGGCCGGGGATAACCAGCCTGATCGGTCCCAACGGCGTCGGTAAGACGAACTTCCTCGAGGCGCTCTACTTCGCGCTTACGGGTCGTTCGTTCCGCACCGCCGACCGCCGTGACCTGATCCCCTTCGGCGGCTCCTTTGCCCGATCGGAAGCGACGCTGCGCGACGAGGACGGGGTCGAGCGCCACCTGCTCGCCTCGGTCAGCCGTACGGATGGCCGCCGCCACCTGCTCGACGCCAGCCCTGCCGATCCCGCAACGCTGGCCCGCAGTCGCCCGCCCGTCGCCGTCTTCTCACCCGATCGCTTGGCGCTGATCAAGGGTCCCCCGGCGGAACGCCGAGCTCACCTCGACCGCTTTGTCGCAGCCCGTTGGCCGATCAGATCCGATCTGCGCCAGCGCTTCGGCCAAGCGTTGGCCCAGCGCAACGCCCTGGTCGCCAAGCTGGCAGCCGGTCACGGCGCCCCGAGCCAACTCGACGTCTGGGACGCGACCCTCGCCGAGGCGGCGGCAGCGCTGGTCGCAGCCCGAGCCGACGCGGTCGGCGAGTTGGCTGGGCCCTTCACCGAGGCGGCGGCCCGCCTCGGGCTCGAGGGTGGCGCCGCGCTCGACTACGCCCCGCGGGCGTCGGGATCGGCAGCCGAGATCTGCACCGGCCTCGGCGAGCGACGCGAGGCGGACCTGCGCCTTGGCAGGACATCTTGGGGCCCTCATCTCGATGAGCTCAAGATCGGCATCGCGGGGCGTTCGCTGCGCCGCTATGGCTCGCAGGGTCAACAGCGCTCGGCGCTGCTCGCCCTGCTCTTTGCCGAGCGCGACGTCTTGCTCGCCGCGCGGCAGGTGGCGCCGCTGCTGTTGCTCGACGACGTGATGAGCGAGCTCGACCCGGGACGGCGCGAGCGCCTGGTTGATCACCTCGCCAGTGGCGGCCAGACGCTGATCACGGCAGCGGATGAAGATTCCCTGCCGGCCTCGGCGGCGGGGAGCATGGTGCCGATGTCGTTCGCTGCCAGTGAGGTCGCCGCCGCATGACCCGCCGCCGCGCCCCTCGCCCTGCCTCGAGCGCCCTGCGCGCGGCGCTCGACCAAGCGGCGCCGAAGACGCCGCTGGCGGCGCTGCAGGGAGCCTGGGCGGAGGTCGTCGGCGAGCAGATCGCCGCGGTCACCAGCCCGGTCTCCGAGCGCGGCGGAGAGGCAACGGTGGGCTGCTCGGATTCCGTCTGGGCCCAGGAGTTGGATTTGATGCAGGGCCAGCTCCTCGAGCGGCTGCGGGAGCGGCTCGGCGAGCGTGCTCCGAAGAGTTTGCGCTTTCGTGTGCAAGATGTCCAAAAGTAATTTCATTTATGGCTGATTTGCAGGACTTTTATTTCCTCCAGCCGGGTCGACAAAGACCCCGAACTGGTATCCTTATGTCAACTTGCATTTCTGCCCCGGCCGTATGCAGCAAGTGTCCAGACGGCCGGGGTTTTCTATGAGAATGGGAAGGGACTAATTGCCTGAGAAGACGAATACGGCTGCGCAGAAAAAAGGCGGCTCGGAGTCCTACGGCGCCAAGGACATCACCGTCCTCGAGGGCCTGGAAGCGGTTCGCAAGCGACCGGGCATGTACATCGGCTCGACCGGGCCGCGCGGTCTTCACCACCTGGTCTACGAGGTGCTCGATAACTCCGTCGACGAGGCGATCGCCGGCTTTTGCGACAGCGTCCGCGTAGTCCTGCACCCCGACAACAGCTGCACCGTCATCGACAACGGCCGCGGCATCCCGGTCGACGAACTGAAAAAAGAGAAGCGGCCGGCAGCCGAGGTGGTGCTGACCACGCTTCACGCCGGCGGCAAGTTCGGCGGCGAGGGCTACAAGGTCTCCGGCGGCCTGCACGGGGTCGGCATCTCGGTCGTCAACGCCCTCTCCGAGAAACTTCACCTCGAGATCAGCCGCGACGGCGCGGTCTGGACCCAGGACTACGAGCGCGGCAAGCCGCAGGCCGACCTCCATCGCGGTGAGACCAGCGACGCGCACGGCACGACGATCACCTTCCTCCCCGACGACGAGATCTTCGACGAGCTCGAGTTCGACTACGCGACCCTGGCCGAGCGCCTGCGCGAGACCGCCTTCCTCACCCGCGGCCTCAAGATCGAGCTGGTCGACGAGCGCGCTGCGGGTCAGCGCGACACCTTCCACTACGAGGGCGGCATCGTCGACTTCGTCGCCCACCTCAACGAGAACAAGGACCCGTTGCACCAAAAGACGGTCTTCTTCGAGAACGAGACCGACGACGGCCAGGTCGAGGTGGCGATGCAGTGGAACTCCTCCTACCAGGAATCGATCTTCAGCTTCGCCAACAACATCAACACCCACGAGGGCGGCTCGCACCTCTCCGGCTTCCGCTCGGCCCTGACCCGCACGCTCAACGCCTATGCGCGCGGCAAAGGCCTGCTCAAAGAGAAAGACGAGAACCTCACCGGCGACGACGTGCGCGAGGGCCTGACCGCGGTGATC
Source organism: uncultured Solirubrobacterales bacterium (assembly GCA_963840565.1). GTDB lineage: Bacteria > Actinomycetota > Thermoleophilia > Solirubrobacterales > 70-9 > VRUE01. The sequence continues at coordinate 410,076 of CAWIZH010000003.1, read as the reverse complement.
TCGGTCAAGCTGCAGGACCCCCAGTTCGAGGGTCAGACCAAGACCAAGCTCGGCAACCCGCCGATCGAGGGTTTGGTCAAGGAGTCGGTCAACCGCAAGCTCGGCGAGTTCTTCGAGGAGAACCCGGGCGAGGCCAAACGCATCGTCGGCAAGGCCGTGGAGGCCGCCCGCGCTCGCCAGGCGGCGCGCAAGGCTCGCGACCTCACCCGCCGCAAGTCGGCGCTGGAGAACTCGACTCTGCCGGGCAAGCTCGCCGACTGCACCGTCCGCGACCCAGCCCTGGCCGAGCTGTTCATCGTCGAGGGTGATTCCGCCGGTGGCTCGGCCAAGCAGGGGCGCGACCGCAACACCCAGGCGGTGCTGCCACTGCGCGGCAAGATCATCAACGTCGAGAAGGCGCGGATCGACAAGGTCCTCTCCAACAACGAGATCCAGGCGCTGATCACCGCGGTCGGCACCGGCATCCGCGAGGAGTTCGACGTCAAAGAGGCGCGCTACCACAAGGTCGTGCTGATGACCGACGCCGACGTCGACGGCGCTCACATCCGCACCCTCGTCCTCACCTTCCTCTACCGCGAGATGCCGGAGCTGATCGAGGCCGGCTACGTCTACATCGCCAAGCCGCCGCTCTACAAGCTGAAGAACGGCAAGCAGGAGACCTACGTCGAGAAGGAGTCCGAGCTGGAAGAGCTACTGCTGCGCGACAAGCTCGAGCAAATGGAGCTCGTCGACGCCGGCGGCGACTCGCACAACCTGACCGCGACTCGCTGGCAGCGCTTCAACCGCCGTCTCAAGGAGCACGAGGGCTGGGCCGACTCACTGCAGGCCGATTTCGGCCACGAGCTGATCCGTTTCCTCGGCGAGTCGGAAATTCTCGATCGAGGCGTCACCTCCCTCGCCGAGGTGAAGGACGTGCTCAACGGCGAGGCCGGCGAGGCCGAGCCGTTCGACACCGAGATCGTCTCCGAATCCGGCGACGAGATCCTCGTCCGCGCGGTCCACCGCCGCGACGGATTGGCCAAGGCCTTCGAGCTTTCTGCCGATCTGTTCGAGTCGCACGACTACCGTCGGCTCATCGCCTCGCACGCCGAGCTGCTGAGCCAGGTCGGACGGCCGCCCTTCCAGCTCTCGCTCGACCAGAAAGAGCGCACCGCCGAGTCGTTCGCCGAGCTGCGTCGGATGGTGATGGAGCTGGCGCGCCTGGGCGTGACGATGCAGCGCTTCAAGGGCCTGGGCGAGATGAACGCCGAACAGCTGCGCGAAACGACCATGGACCCGGCGAGCCGCACGCTCGAGCGGGTGCGGATCGACGACGCGGCCCTGGCCGAGAAGATATTTGCGGACCTGATGGGTGACAAGGTCGAGCCGCGCAAGGCGTTCATCGAACGCCACGCCAAGGAGGTCAGGTTCCTTGACGTCTAGCGAGCGGGGGTCGATCTGATGGAGGGCGCAGACGCTCTCAGCGGGGGGCGGATAGAGGAGCGCGAGCTGACCAGCGAGATGCGCTCGTCGTATCTCGACTACGCGATGAGCGTGATCGTCGGGCGCGCCCTGCCCGATGTCCGCGACGGCTTGAAGCCCGTGCATCGCCGCGTGCTTTACGCGATGCACGACCTTGGCCTGCAGCCGAACCGGCCCTACCGCAAGTCGGCCACCATCGTCGGCGAGGTAATGGGCAAGTACCACCCGCACGGCGACAGCGCGATCTACGACACCCTCGCTCGCATGGCGCAGGACTTCTCGCTGCGCTACATGCTCGTCGACGGCCAGGGCAACTTCGGCTCGATCGACGACGATCCGCCGGCCGCGATGCGCTACACCGAGGCGCGGCTGGCGCGGCTCTCGACCGAGCTGCTGCGCGACATCGAGGCCGACACGGTCGAGTGGGGCCCCAACTACGACGAATCCCTGCGGGAGCCACTGGTGTTGCCCGCCCGTTTCCCCAACCTGCTGGTCAACGGCTCGTCTGGGATCGCGGTCGGGATGGCGACCAATATTCCACCGCACAATCTCAGCGAGACGATCGGCGCGGTCAAGGCGTATATCGCCAACCCCGGAATCGACCTCTCCGGCCTGATGGAGTACGTCAAAGGCCCCGATTTCCCCGGCGGCGGGATCATGAGCGCCGAAGGGATCAGCGAGGCCTACGCGACCGGCCGCGCCTCGGTGCGGATCCGCGCCCGCGCCCACGTTGAGCCGATCAAGGGAGGCCGCGACGCGATCGTCGTCACCGAGCTGCCCTTCATGGTCAAGAAGCTCGGCGACGGTGGATTGGTTTCGAAGATCGCCGACCTGGTCAGGGACAAAAAGATCACCGGCATCTCCGACCTGCGCGACGAGTCGGACAAGTCGGGGATGCGCCTGGTGATCGAGACCAAGCGCGGCGGCGACCCGCCCGAGGTCGTGCTCAACCAGCTCTACAAGCGAACGCCGATGCAGAGCACCTTCGGCATCAACATGGTCGCCCTCGTCGACGGCGTGCCGAAGCCGCTCGGCCTCAAGGAGATCATCGAGCACTACGTCAGCCACCAGCGCGAGGTGGTGATCCGCCGCACCCAGTTCGAGCTGCGCCGCGCCGAGGCCCGCGCCCACATCCTCGAGGGCCTGCTGATCGCGCTCGACAACCTCGACGCGGTGATCGCCCTGATCCGCGGCTCGGCCGACTCCGAAACGGCGAAGACCGGCCTGATCGAGCGCTTTGAGCTCTCGGCCGAGCAGGCACAGGCGATCCTCGACATGCGCCTCTCTCGCCTCACCGCGCTGGAGTCCGACAAGCTGCGCGAGGAGCACGAGGAGCTGGCCAAGCGGATCGCCGAGCTGCGCTCGATCCTCGGCGACCCGGCCCGGATCGACGCGGTGGTCGTCGAAGAGCTCGACGAGGTCGACCAGCGCTTCGGCGACGAGCGGCGCACCGAGGTCACCCATTTCGAGGGCGACATGAACATCGAGGACATGATCGCCGACCAGCAGATGGTGATCTCGATAACCCACTCGGGCTACGCCAAGAGGTTGCCGCTCGCCACCTACCGCCAGCAGCACCGCGGCGGCCGCGGCGTGATGGGGATGGACATGAAGGAGGACGACTACATCGAGCACCTGCACATCTGCTCGACCCACGACTTCCTGCTCTTCTTCACCAACCGCGGCAAGGTCTACCGGCTCAAGGTCTACGAGCTGCCGGAGGGCTCGCGCACCTCTAAAGGACGCGCCCTGGTCAACGTGCTGCCTTTGCGCGACGGCGAGAAGGTCACCGCGGTGATCCCGACTCGCGACTTCGGCGAGAACAAGTACCTGGTCTTCGCCACCGCGCAGGGCCTGGTCAAGAAGACCGAGTTCAAGGCCTACAACACGCCGATCCGCGCCGACGGGATCATCGCGATCAAGATCCGCGACGCCGACGAGCTGGTCCAGGTCCGCCTCACCTCGGGTGACGACGACATCCTGCTCGTCTCCAAGTCCGGCCACGCGTCGCGCTTCTCGGAGGAGAAAGTGCGGCCGATGGGACGAGACACCAGCGGCGTCAAAGGAATGAACGTCTCGGCCAAGGTCAACGGCGAGCCCAACCGGGTCTTGGCGATGGACATCGCCCGCGACGACTCCGAGCTCTTCGTCGTCACCGAGAACGGCTACGGCAAGCGCACTCAGGTCTCCGAGTACCCGGTCAAGGGCCGCGGCACCAAGGGTGTGTTGACGGCAAAACTGACCGCAAAGAAGGGCGGCCTCGCCGGCGCCCTGATCGTCCGCGAGCACCAGGACCTGCTCTTCATCTCCCAGAGCGGCATGGTCCAGCGCACCCGCGCCGGCGGCATCTCCCAAATGGGCCGCTCGACCCAGGGCGTCAAAGTGATGAACATGAAGGACGACGACTGCGTAAGCGCCGTTGCCCTGGTCATCGACGAAGACTCGGACGACGAGCAGGACGGACATGAGGAGCTTGGGGGAGTAGAGGCTGGTGGGGAGGGTCTTCCCGGTTCCCAAGCACCGCCAACGGGCGGTGCTAATTAATGAGCCCCTTCGGGGCCTAGAACCCCTCTGCGGAGCCGCTTCGCGAGGATCCGGGAAGACCCTCCCCACCAGCCCGTAGAACGCCTGCTTCCTCGCCATAGAAGCTGAAGAGGCGAGAAGCTTCGCGCCGCCGTCCCCTCCGCCACGAGCCAGAGGACGCTTGTCATGTCTCGACCTTTCGACTCTCAGCTTCCACCACGAGCCGCTCAGGAATCGGTCCGCAGCCGAAAAGCTTGGGCGCTCCAGGAAAAGGAAAGCTTCGATCCCACCTAGGCGGTTTGTAGGGCAGCGGGGAGGTCTTGTCGGATCCTCGCGTTGAGCGGCTCTGCAAAGTGATGGTGAGCCGCGAAGCGGCACTCGATTGCACCGCCGAATAGGCGGTGCTGGGAACCGACAAGACCTCCCCGCTGCCCTCCCTAAGCAGCCGCTGGCAAATACTGCTGCCAGTTCTGCGGAATCTTGGGACTGGCCACCTGAATGAACACCGTGGGCCCCGGTGCCTTCGGCGTGTTCTGAGGATGCATGTGGATCTCGCGTGGCAAGCGGTTGCCCTTGCGCCTGTTGCAGGATGCGCAGGCGGCGACGATGTTCTCCCAGACCGATTTGCCGCCGCGGCTGCGGGGGATCACGTGGTCGACCGTGAGGCCCGATTTGCGCGAGCCGCAGTACTGGCAGGTCCACGAGTCCCGCGCGAGCACCGCGCGGCGGGTGATCTTCCTCCTGTGCGCTTCGCGAGGGATCCGCACGTAGCTGACCAGGCGGATCACGTCGGGGCGCTCCATCGTCATGTGCTCGGAGTGGATTGCGCCTTCGCGGCGCTCGAGCAACTCGGCCTTTTCCTTCAGCAGGAGCACAGCAGCCCTTCTCAACGTGCATACGTTGATCGGCTCATACGTTGCGTTGAGTACGAGCACACGTGCCATGTTGCCCGGGAATTCTACGCAGTTGGGTAGGAGCCCAATATTCGAACCGATTCGGCCTTGGTTCGCAGTGCCTCAATCGCCCCTGAGACGGAGGTCTCCGTTTGCGCTCCCTCGAGGTCGCAGAAGAACATGTAGCGGCCCAATCCGAGCCGCAGGGGACGCGACTCGATCCGGCTCAGGTTGACCTCGCGCGAGGAGAACTCGCGCAGCGCGTTGACCAGCGCGCCCGGGTGATCTTCGCCCAACTCCGAGAAGACCAGCGAGGTCTTCCAGGCGTCTCCACCCAGGGGCTCGGTGCCCGCTGGGGCGATCCAAACGAAGCGGGTGACGTTGTTGGCCTCGTCCTCGACCCCCTCGCGCAGGATCGTGCAGCCGTAGAGCTCGGCGGCTGAGCGGGCGCCGATCGCGGCCCACGGCTGCTCCGACTCGCTGACCAGGCGAACCGCCTCGGCCGTGCTGCTGACGGCTCGCAGCTCGGCGTCCGGCAGGTTCTCACGCAGAAAGCGCGCGCACTGCGCCAGCGGCTGCGGATGCGAGAGCACGACGGCGATCTGCTCGAGCTCCCGCGCCTCCCGTCCGAGCAGCATTGCCCGCACGGCGAAGTCGTGCTCACCGACGATCGTCACTTTCTCCGCATCGAAGGCGAGGGTGTCGAGCGTGCTGCGCACCGATCCCTCGATCGAGTTCTCAAATGGCACCAGCGCCCGGTCCGCCTCACCGCACTCGACCGCGACGATCGCCGCGTGAATCGTTGCGGCGCGCAGTCGCTCGAAATCGGTTCGCGCCTCGAGTGCCTCGCGCAGCGCGTCCTCGGTGAAGGTTCCCGCCGGCCCCAGGTAGGCGATCTTCACGGGACCTATTCGAAGGCGACGGTGTAGCTGGCCTTGTTGTTGTCGGAGACGTGCTCGCCCGGCACGGTGGCGACGTCGACTTCGAGCGTCACTTCCCCTTCCGGTGCCGGTGTCAGCGGGATCAGAGCGGTTTCAGTTTCGCCCACCGCGATGCTGCTGATCGTGCCGCTGAGGGTGCTGCCGCCGCTGACCGTGACCGAAACGGAAATGCCGTTCTCGGTCGATTCGCCCTGGTTTTGCACCTGCACTTCGACTTCCGGCGTTCCTTCGCCGGCCACCGAGGTGGTCGATTCAGCTGTCAGTTCGGTGCCGTTGATGCTGGTGCCGATCAGACCTAGCCCGTGCAGGCCGCCGCTCGCCGCCGTGCTCGATCCGCTGACCGATTCCAGCGCCGTGCTGACCGCGCTTTCTTCGAGCCACTTGGTCCCCTCCGGGAGGAAGGTGCTTTTCGGCACGTCGTCGCCGTCGATCCCGTTCGATTCGAGCACGCCGTTGATCTCCGGCCGCACCACGGATTCGTAGAGCACGTCGGCGGAGAGCAGCTTCTGCATCTGCTTCGAGATGCTCGAGGCCGCTTTCTCGGAGCCGACGTCGCCAAGCGCGGTGCTCATCTCGTCGGCGATCTCGTCCATCGCGCTGGCCCGCAGCTCGTAGACGAGCTCGAGCGCATTTTGGGCGTGGCTCATGTCACCGGGCGCGCTGAGGCTGTCGATGCGGTCGGCGTAGCCGTCCATCGCGCTGCGGTCGGCGCTGACCTGGTTGACGAATTCGGTCACCGAGAGGCTGCCGGGTTCGTCGAGCTTGGCGAAGAACCCTTTGCTGGTCTGGCCGGTCTCTTCGACGATCTGGCTGACGTTGCGGGCGTAGTCACTCAGCGCCCGGTCCTTGCGCGCGTCGAGGCAACCCTTGACCCCGAGCACGACGAGGATCAGGACCAGGATCCCGCCGCCCAGCGCAAGCCCACGCCGCAGCAGGATCTGCTGGCGTTCAGGGCGGCGGCGAGGCCGGGCCCGGCGACCCGGCCGGTTTGCGGAAGAATCCTCCAAGAAGCAGGGAGTATGTCGCAGGAAGAAGCGGATTCGCGGCGAAGCCGGGAAGTGCAGTGGTCGGCTCCCTGGTCCTCAACCGTTTCTTGATCGAGCGTCGCATCGGCAGCGGCGGTTTCGGCACCGTCTACGAGGCCTGGGATGGCCGCCTCGAGCGCCCGGTTGCGGTCAAGGCGATCGAATCCGGCGGCGACAGCGGCTCGGGACGGGTGATGCGCGAGGCGCAGGCCGCGGCGCGGCTCAACCACCCCGGGATAGTCACCCTCTACGAGATGGGGGAGGAGGACGGCAACGCCCTGCTCGTCACCGAGCTCGTCGACGGCGACACACTGGCCCAGCTCAATCGCGACTGCTCGCTCAGCGACCGTGAGATCGGCGAGATCGGCGCCGATCTCTGCGAGGCGCTCGACCATGCCCACTGCCGCTCGGTCGTGCACCGCGACATCAAGCCGCAGAACGTGCTCGTCACCGAGAACGGTGAGCCGCGCGCCAAGCTGATGGACTTCGGCGTCGCCCGCCTCACCGACGCCGCGGCGCTGACCGCGCCCGGCGACGTCGTCGGCACCCTCGCCTACATGTCGCCCGAGCAGGCCGAAGGCCGCGCCGCTGGTCCCGAGGCCGACGTTTACTCGCTGGCGCTGACGCTTTACGAGTGCTGGAGCGGCGAGCACCCGACCCGCCGCTCGACCCCGGCGGCGACGGCGCGCGCGATCGGCGGCCGTCAGCGGCCCCTGCGCCGCCTTCGTCCAGACTTGCCGCGCGAGCTCAGCGACGCGGTCGACGCCTGCCTGCAGACCCGCCCGGATCGGCGACCGCCGCTGGAGGAGCTCGGCGGTGCGATCGAAAGCTCACTCGACGCTCTTGCCGACGATCCGCCACGCGCCGAGCGCTCACTGCGCCTGCGGCTCGGCGCGGTTGCCGTCGCCGCAATGCTCGGCGCCTGGCTCGCCGCCGGTCACGGCGTCCTGCTGCCGTAGGATTCCAGCCGGTTTTCCCGCCACCCCGAGCGGCCGCCTGCCTCGCGAAAAGGAGCCAACGATCAGCGTCCTACGCAACCTCGAGAGTCGCATCGAAGGCCTCGTCGAGGGGGTCTTCAGCCGCGCCTTCAGCTCCGAGGTGCAGCCGGTCGAGCTCGCCCGCAAGCTGGCCAAGGAGATGGACGCCCACAAGACGGCGGGGGTCGCCCGCGTCTACGTCCCCAACGAGTACACGGTCTTCCTCTCCACTAAGGACCGGGTCAAGCTCGAGGGCTACGAGCGCTCGCTCGAGCAAGAGCTCTCCGGTTACCTGCTCGAGCACGCGCGGCGGCGCAACTACGATCTCTTGACCCGGCCGGCGGTCGAGTTCAAGACCGACGAGCGCCTGCGGCTCGGCGAGTTCGGGATCCAGACGCGGCTGGTCAAGCCGCCGGCGCGGGAGGGCGAGGCACCGCGCCAGGGGGAGGAGGGGCACACGATGGTCTACTCGGCGGTGAAAGAGAAACCGGCGCCGGCAGCGACTCCCGAGCAGCGGGCGGAAGCGATGGTCGTCACCCGCGCCGTGGTCTCGCTCGACGACCGCCGTTACGTGCTGGAGGGGCCGCGGGCGACGATCGGTCGTTCGAAGCAGGCCGAGTGCGTGCTTGCCGACCCCAACGTCTCCCGCCGCCACGCCGAGCTGCGCCGCTCGCAGACCGGCGACTGGACGATCGCCGACCTCGGCTCGACCAACGGCGTCAAGGTGAACGGCCGCCGCGTCTCCTCGACCCGGCTCAGCCCCGGCGACCAGGTCACGATCGGCACCACGACCTTCCTCTTCGACATCGAGCAGTAGGCCACCAGCGTGGACTACGCCCCGATCTCGGTAGCGCTCAAGTTCGGCTTCCTCGCCGTCCTCTACCTCTTCCTGCTCTGGATCGCCCGCAGCGCGCTCAAGGACCTGCGCCGCACCGCCTCGCCGGGACCCGACGCGACCGGGTTCCACCAGGTGCCCGGCTTGGCCCCGCAGCCAGGCGCCACCGACGCCTGGCTGATCGCCGAGCGCGGCGGCGGCCTTGACGCCGGCGAGCGCTTCGACCTGATCGGCGGTCTCTCGATCGGTCGCTCGAGCGAAGCCGATGTGCGGATCGACGACCGCTATGCCTCCGGCGTACACGCCAGGATCTTTACTCGCGACGGCCACACCTACGTGGAGGACATGAACTCGACCAACGGCACGCTGCTCAACGACGCCACCCTCAACGGGGAGGCGGAGCTGATCGACGGCGACGTGGTGCGGATCGGCGACACCGAGTTCAGATACGAGGCGCATGCGTAAGCGATGCTGAGGATCGACGACCAGGCCTTCCGCTCCGACACGGGGCGCCAGCGCAACGCCAACGAGGACTCCTTCTTCGTGCGGGCGCCGATCTTCGTCGTCGCCGATGGGATGGGCGGCGCCCAGGCGGGCGAGGTCGCCTCCAAAACCGCCGCCGACGCTTTCGACGTCGACCTTCCCGACGGTTCACCGGAGCGGCTGCTGCGCGAGACGATCGCGACCGCCAACCGCAACATTCACGAGCTGGCCCGAACCGACCCCTCGCTGGCCGGGATGGGCACGACGCTGACCGCGGTGATCGTCAACGCCCGCTCCGAAGAGGTCGCGATCGGCCACGTCGGCGACAGCCGCGCCTATCGCCTCCGCGCGGGCCGGCTCGAGCAGCTCACCCGCGATCACTCGCTGGTCGAGGAGATGCGACGCAAGGGGCAGCTCACCGACGCCCAGGCTGAGGACCACCCACAGCGCTCGATCATCACCCGGGCGCTCGGCCCCGAACCCGAGGTCGAGCCCGACGTGCAGACCGTGCCGGCGGCGCCCGGCGACGTCTTCTTGATCTGCTCGGACGGGCTGACGACGATGCTGGGGGAAGAGCAGATCGCCAAACTGCTCGCCGGCGCAACCTCGATGGACGCGGCCGTGCGGGGGCTGGTCGACGAAGCCAATCGCGCCGGCGGCCGCGACAACATCACCGCGCTTGCCTTCCGGCTCGAAGACGCGGCGGCTCCGCAGCAGAGCCATGAGGACGCGACGCTGATCGGCAGCACCGCGGCCGAGGCGGGACTGACCACCACCGAGGTCCGCCGTCGCGCCGCGGCCGATGCCGCCCGCGAGCGCCGCGAGCAGATCGCCACGAAGCAACCGCGCCGCCGCCTGCGCACGGCCGCCAAGGTCCTTGCGGTGCTCGTCGTGCTCGCTGCGGTTGCCTTCGGCGCCTGGTACGGCAACCGCCAGGTCTGGTTCCTCGGCACCGACGACAGCGGCCGCGTCGCCCTCTACCGTGGCCTGCCCTACGAGCTGCCCTTCGGGATCAACCTCTACGAGGAGCGCTACGCGAGCCCGATCCAGACCGAGTCGCTGCCGCCGCGCCGTCGCGAAGCGGCGACCGGCCACGATCTGCGCTCGCGCGAGGACGCCGTCTCGCTGATCGAAGACATCGAAGAATCGCAAGGAGTTAAGTGAGCGCTCGCAACCGGGAGCTGTTTGCCCTCGTCCCGGTCGCGCTGCTGCTCACGGCTGGCTTTGCTGCGGTCTTCGCCCAGGAGAGCTCGCGGCTCGACAACCTCAGCCTGATCTACGGCGCCTATTTCTTCGCCGTCTGCCTTGCCACCCACCTCTACCTGCGCATCCGCCTGCCCGACGCCGACCCCTACCTCTTCCCGCTGACGGCGCTGCTGATGGCCTTCGGCCTGGTGATGATCTATCGGATCGACGCCAGCCTGGCTCGCGACCAGGCCAACTGGTTCGTGCTGGGACTGGTGCTCTTCGCCCTGACGATCCAGTTCCTGCGTGACTACGACGTGCTCGAGCGCTACCGCTACACGATCGCCGTGGTCGGACTGCTGCTGCTGCTGGCGCCGCGCCTACCGGGGATCGGCGAACAGGTCAACGGCGCCTACCTTGGGGTCAAGATCGGGCCGCTGGCCTTCCAGCCGGCCGAGTTCTCGAAGATCTGCCTGGTCGTCTTCCTCGCCAGCTACCTGCGCGAGCACCGCGAGGTGCTGATCGTCGGCGCCCGCCGGGTGCTGGGGGTGACGCTGCCGCCGCTCAAGCACTTCGGCCCGATGCTGGTCGTCTGGGGCGCCTCGATGTTCATGCTCGTCTTCATCCGCGACCTCGGCAGCTCGCTGATGTTCTTCGCCGCCTTCCTCGCGCTGCTCTACGTGGCGACCGGCCGTTTCTCCTTCGTCGTGATCGGGATGGCGATGTTCCTCGTCGGCGCCTGGTTCTTCGCCGCGACCGTGCCCCACGTCCACGACCGGGTCGAGATCTGGCTCGAACCCTTCGCCGACCCGCAGGGGAGCGGCTACCAAATCCTCCAATCGATCTTTGCCCAGGCCGACGGCGGCCTCTTCGGCAAGGGCTTCGGCCAGGCGCTGATCACGGTTCCGGGAACCGACCATGCCCTGCTGCCGGCGGCGCAGACCGACACGATCTACTCGCTGATCGTCAACGAGCTCGGTCTCTTTGGCGCCTGCGCGGTGATCCTGACCTACCTCCTGATCGCGGCGCGGGGGTTCAAGATCGCTCTGCTCGCCGCCGACGGCTTCTCGAAGCTGCTGGCGACCGGCCTCACCGCGGTCTTCGCGATCCAGGCCTTCGTGATCATCGGCGGCGTCACCAGGGTGATTCCGCTGACCGGCGTCACCCTGCCCTTCATCAGCTACGGCGGCAGCTCGATCGTCGCCAACTTCGTCCTCCTCGCCCTGCTCCTGCTCGTCTCCGACCGCGCCCGCCGCGAAGCGGGAGCAGGAGCGCGCTCTGCCGACTTCGCCCTGGGGAGGACCTGAGGTGAATCGCCAGATCGTCAAGCTCTTCGGCCTCGTCGTCGTCCTCTTCGCCGTGCTGATCGGCTTCACTTCCTACTGGGCGGTCTTCGACGCCTCGGCGTTGAAGGGCAAGGACGCCAACCAGCGGCCGCTGCTCGAGCAGCAGCAGATCAAGCGCGGCCGCATTCTCGCCGCCGACGGCACCGTGATCGCCCGCTCGGTGCCGAAGGGCCACGGTGCCGGCCTGCGTTACGTGCGCCGCTATCCCGAAGGGTCGCTCTACGGCCACCCGATCGGCTACAGCTTCGTCCGCTACGGAGACAGCGAGTTCGAGCAGTTCCACAACGACGAGCTGGTCGGCAACGAATCGGAATTCAGCTCGATCCTCGACCAGCTGCGCGGCGCCAAGCAGGAGGGCAACGACGTCGTCACCAACCTCGACCCGGCGGCGCAGGCGACGGCGCTGGAAGACCTGGAGGAAGCCGGCCACGGGGCCGTCGTGGCGATCGAACCGCAGAGCGGCCGGGTGGTGGTGATGGCCTCGAACCCGCCCTACGACCCCAATCGCGTGCCCTACGAATACTCGAAGCTGAGCACGAACGAAATCGAAACGCCGCTCGTCAACCGCGCCACCCAGGGCCAGTACCCACCGGGCTCGACCTTCAAGGTGGTGACTGCGGCGGCGGGCCTGGAAAGCGGCACGATCACGCCGGAAACGCCGATCGACGCGCCGGGCTCGCTCGAAGTCGAAGGAACGCCGCTCGAAAACGACTTCGGCGAGAGCTTCCCGGGGGCGACCCTGGACACGGCGCTGACCAACTCGGTCAACACCTGGTTCGGCCAGCTCGGCCAGCGACTGGGCAACGACACCCTGTTCGAATACATGGAACGTTTCGGCTTCAACTCGATCCCGGCGATCGACCTCCCTTCCGACGAGGTCTCTAAGAGCGGCGTCTTCAACGAAGAAGGCGAACTGCTGGGCGCCAGCGACCCGGTCGACCTGGCGCGGGTGGCGATCGGCCAGGAGCGGCTGGCGGTGACGCCGCTGCAGATGGCGCTGGTCGCCGCCGCGGTCGCCAACAAGGGCAAGGAGATGAAGCCGCAGATCTGGAGTCGCGTGGTCGACCCCGACGGCCGCGTGATCAAACGCCTCGACCCTTCGCAGTACAGTCAGCCGATCAGCGCCGAGACCGCCGAAGAGCTGACCACCGCGATGGAAGGCGTCGTCAGCGAAGGCACGGGGACCAACGCGGCTATTCCGGGCGTCTCGGTGGCGGGCAAGACCGGCACGGCGGAAACGCCCGGCAACGAAGCCTGCGGCGGCGGCGCAGAAGAGAACCAGGCCTGGTTCATCGGCTTCGCCCCGGCCGAGGACCCGAAGATCGCGATCGCGGCGACGGTCGAGTGCACGGAAGAATTCGGCAACGACGTAGCCGCCCCAATATTCCGCGACGTGGCAGAAACGATCCTCAACGGTGAATAAGACGATGAAACATCAGCCGACGGGCCTGAAACGTCCACTATTCGGACGTTTCAGGCCCGTCGGCGGCGATTGGAGGGGACGTGGCTGAGGTCGGTCAGGGCAGCGTTGTCGATGGGCGCTACGCGGTGTTGCAGCGGATTGGGTCGGGCGGGATGGCCGACGTCTGGCTTGCTGACGACACGCACCTGCAGCGTCGGGTCGCGCTCAAGGTCCTGCACGCTCGCTTCGCCCAGGACGGCGAGTTCGTCGAGCGCTTTCGCCGCGAGGCCGAGGCGGCGGCGGCCCTGCAGCACCCCAACGTGGTCGCCGTCTTCGACCGCGGCGACGTCGACGGCACCTACTACATCGCGATGCAATACCTGGAAGGGCGCACGCTGAAGCAGTTGATCGACGCCGGGCTGACGCCCGAGCAAGCGGTTGGCCTGATCCGCCAGGTGCTCGAGGGCGCCCGCTTCGCCCACCGCCACGGCGTCGTCCACCGTGACCTCAAGCCGCAGAACGTGATCGTCGACGCTGACGGCAAGGCGACCGTGACCGACTTCGGCATCGCCCGCGCCGGGGTCTCGGAGATCACCCAGGCCGGCTCGGTGATGGGCACGCCGCACTACCTCTCGCCCGAGCAGGCCCAGGGCTTCGACGTGACCGCGGTCTCCGACCTCTACTCGATCGGAGTGATGCTCTACGAGGCGCTCACCGGCCGGGTTCCCTTCGAGGCCGATTCCGCCGTGGCGGTGGCGATGAAACAGGTCTCGCAGGCGCCGCAACGGCCGAGCTCGATCAACCCGCAGATCTCGCCGGCGCTCGACGCGGTGGTGATGCGGGCGCTTGAAAAGGAGCCGGGGAATCGGTTCCAGAGCGCCGACGCCTTCATCGCTGCGCTCGATGCCGCGCTGAAGGACCCGGGCGCCGGCGGTGGGACCGCGGCTTTCGCGGCGCTGCCGCCGATCGTCGCCACGCCGGAGGAGCCGATCGAGGAAGGCGAGGAGGAGAAATCCCGCCGGCTGATCTGGATCCTGGTCGCGGCGGCGGTGCTGATCGGGCTTCTGGCCGGCCTGGCGCTGACCCGCGACACGACCACCGAAGTCCCCAACGTCACCGGCGAATCGCTCAACCTCGCCTTCGCCCGCCTGCAGCAGGACGGCTTCAACGTCGGCGAAGTGAAGCGGGTCGAGCGCGAAGCTCCGGCCAACACCGTGCTCGAGCAGGACCCGGCCGCGTCGCCGCCGGCCGATGAAGCCTCGCTCGACTGCGCCTTCCTCAGCTTCTTCTGCTCGAAGCCGAAGGTGATGCTGACCGTCAGCGCCGGCCCCGGCAGCGCCAAGGTCCCATCGACCGCCGGACAGACGATCGCCGAAGCCGAAGATGAACTGGAAAGCGCGGGCTTCAAAGCCGAAGTCGAAAGCGTGCATTCCGAAAGCGTCGAAGAAGGCTTGGTAATTCACTCCAAGCCCAGCGGCGGGGAAACCGCCACCCGCGGCACCGTCGTCCTCCTCACCGTCTCCAGCGGGCCGAAGCTGGCGACGGTGCCGGTGCTGGCCGGGACTCAGCGCTCGGTCGCGGTGCAGCAGATCCGCGGCCGCGGCTTTACGCCGAGCGTCGAAGAAGAAGAAAGCGCGAAGCCGGCGGGGGAGGTGATCCGCCAGACGCCCAACGCGGGCTCGCAGCTTCCCACCGGCTCGACGGTCTCGATCGTCGTCTCCAAGGGAGAAGCGAAGGCGACGGTGCCCAACGTGATCGGCAAGCTGCGCGCCGACGCGGTCGAAGCGCTGCGGGCGGAAGGGCTGAAGCCGACGGTGAACGAAGCCGAAACCGAAGTTCCCTCCCAGGTCGGCCGGGTCACCGACCAGTTCCCTCCGCCCGGCTCCGAAGTGAAACCGGGGTCCGCGGCGACCGTCGTCGTCGGCAAGCAGGCAAGCGCCGCGGCCGAACCGGAAACCGGCAGCGAAGAATGAGGGTCGCGGTGCTCAGCGGCGGCCGCTCCTCCGAGCACGACGTCTCACTGCGCTCGGGCGAGGCGGTGGCGCGTGGCCTGGAGGAGGCCGGCCACGAGGCGGTGCGGGTGGAGATCTCGCGCGGCGGAAGCTGGAGCTGCGGCGGGACGCCGGTCGAGCTCAGCCCCGCCGCGGGCCTGCTCGACGCCGAGGCCGTCTTCCCCGCCCTGCACGGGCCCTTCGGCGAGGACGGCAGCGTGCAGGGCCTGCTCGAGTGGCTCGACCTCCCCTACGTCGGCTCCGACGTCCTCGCCTCGGCCGTTTGCATGGACAAGCTGACGCTGAAGCGGCTCTTCGCCCAGGCGGGGGTCGCCCAGGTCGACTTCGTCGCCGCCGGAGAGCCGGGCTGGCGCGAGCGTTGCGAGGCGATGGGCCTGCCGCTCTGGGTCAAGCCGTCGCGGCTTGGCTCCAGCGTCGGGATCAGCAAAGTCGAGCAGCTCGCCGACCTCGACGCCGCGGTCGAGCTGGCCCGACGCCACGATCCACGCGTGATCGTCGAGGCCTCCGCCGCCGGCCGCGAGGTCGAGTGCTCGCTGCTGGGCAACGAGGAAGTCGAGGCCTCCCAACCCGGCGAGGTCGTCGCCAACAGCGATTGGTACGACTACGAGACCAAGTACCGCGAGGGGGGCATGGAGCTGGTCGTGCCGGCGCCGCTCGCCGAGGATCAGCTCGCCGCGGTGCGCGAGCTTGCCGTCACCGCCTTCGAGCTGGGCGGCTGCGCCGGCCTAGCCCGCTGCGATTTCTTCGTCGAGCCCGCCGGTGCCGTCCTCGTCAACGAGATCAACACGATGCCCGGCTTCACCGAGACCAGTGTCTACGCCAAGCTCTGGCAGGCCACCGGCCTCGACTACCCAACCCTCTGCGACCGCCTCGTCAGCCTCGCGGTCGAGCGCCACAGGCGCGCCCGGGCCTACGAGTTCTGAGAACGAAAAGACCCGCCGAAGCGGGTCTTTTGGGTGGCTGGTTAGGCCACGTGCACTTGAGAAGCTGTATCAAGCCTAGCGTTTCTGGCAACCGAGTCCAAATGGATCTGTGCTGGCCGGACCGGAAACGATTTAAGGGTGGTTAGCCCTCACGACAGAGTCGTGTCGCCGCCGGCAACCCGGCCAACAGAGCCATATGACGGAAGAGGCGGGAGTCGAACCCGCTGGGGACGACCAAGCCCCCGTGACACTTCTCAAGTGCACCCCCACGCACCACAAGTGAGGCCCTCTTCCGCTGGAATGAAGACTAAACGTTTCAGTCAAGTGGCGTTGCTCAGCGCAGCAGTTTGATGTCGCTGATCTCGACCTGGTAGCGACCGGCTTGGTCGCGGGCTTCGGAGGCCTTGTTGAACCAGAGCAGGAAGTAGGTGGCGGGTTCGGTCAGGTTGAGGTCGATTTCCTCGCTCGAGGAAGCGTCGATGACCGTACCGACGGGTTCTCCCCATTCGGAGAGCTCTTCAGGCGGCCCTGAGCCGGCCGCGAAGACCTCGGCGTCCCAGCCGGTCGTCGGCGTGCGCACGACCATCTTCGCCGGCTTGGCCGGGGAGGCCGCGGTCACGTAGATTCCCACCCCGGGGTCGGGCCCGGTCTTTGTGCCGGCAAAGGTGGCGGAGTCGTAGTGCTCTGTTTCCCAGGCGGTCCCGGTCGGGTCGCCGTCAACCGCGAGTTCGACCTTGCTGCCGACCTCTTCGCCGTCGCCCTCGGGGTCGTAATCGGTCGCCCCGGTGATGTTGACCGGCTTGCCGTTGCCCTTGTTGGCACCACCACCACCCAGATTGCCGCTCGAGATCAGCTGCACGGCGAGCAGCGTTCCCCCGGCGACGAGAAGCAAGACGAGGATCGCCGCCCAGCTCCAGCGGGCGCGGCCGGAGAGCTTGCGCTTCGGCGGCGGCACCGCGTCGAGCACGCTGGTCGCCTCGCCGGTGGTCGAGCCTGCCCTTGCCGCCTCGACCTCGAGCGCGGTCGAGAGGTCGTCGATCATCTCGCCGACCTGCTGGTAGCGCTGGGCGGGGTCCTTGGCGGTCGAGCGCTCGACCACGAGCGCCACCGCAGCGGAGACATCCGGCCGACGGCGCTGTACGTCAGGAAGCTCCTCGTTGACGTGCTTCATCGCCACCCCGACCTGGCTGTCGGCGGCGAAGGGGACCGTGCCGACCAGCATCTCGTAGAGGACGACGCCGAGCGAGTAGATATCGGTGCGGGGGTCGACTTTGCGGCCCATCGCCTGCTCGGGGGCGACGTAGTCGGTGGTGCCGAGCACGCGCCCGGTCGCGGTCATCCCGTCCTGCTCGAGCTGGCGCGAGATGCCGAAGTCGGTCAGCTTCGCGCGGCCCTCATGGTCGATCAGGATGTTCTGCGGCTTGATGTCGCGGTGGACCATGTTGCGCGCGTGGGCGACCGAAAGGCCGCGGCCGATCTCGATCGCGTAGGCGATCGCCTCCTGCGGGTCGAGGGCGCCGTTGCGGCTGATCCGCTGCTTCAGCGTTTCGCCCTCGACGTACTCGAAGACGATGTAGGGGTGGCCGCCGTCCTCGCCGGCGTCGATCACCGAGACCACGTTGGGGTGGGAGAACTTGGCGACGGAGCGCGCCTCCTGGCGGAAGCGCTCGAGCTGGTCGGCCTGCTCGGACATCTCGCGGTGCATCACCTTGACCGCGACCTGGCGGTCGAGCGTCTGGTCGCGCGCCAAGTAGACGGTCGACATGCCGCCGCTGCCCAGCTTTGCCTCCAGCCGGTAGCGGCCGGAGAGAACCGTGCCGATCATCGCGCTGCTCGAGCGGGCTTCCATCTAACTGCTCATATTGTCGGGCACGGTCTCGATAGAGGTTCTCTATCGAACCGCCGTTTCCCGCTCAGGTGCGGTGAACTTCGTGCAGGCCTTCGACCGCGGCGCCGATTCGCTTGGCCCCGGGGTAGTGGCGGCGCAGCAGCTTGAGCGCACTGTCCTCATCTCCGGCCGCGACCACGCAGCAGAAGCCGCAGCCCATGTTGAAGACGTCGTGCATCTCCTCATCGGTGGTACCGGAGCGCTCCTGGATCAGGCTGAAGACCGGCGGCACCGGCAGCGGGTCCTCGATCGCGTAACCGACCTCGGCGGCGAGGCGCAGCAGGTTGCCGAGGCCGCCGGAGGTGATGTGGGCGAGGCCGCGGACCTCGACCTCTGAGCGCAGCAGCTCGAGGACCGGCTTGACGTAGATCTCGGTCGGCACCAGCAGCTCGTCGCCGAGCGAGCGGCCGAGGCGGCCTTCGGGGTCGTCCTCGAGCGAGAGCCCGTCGAGGGCCGAGCGAGCGAGGGTGTAGCCGTTGGAGTGCAGGCCGGAAGAGGGGAGACCGATCACGGTGTCGCCCGGCTGCACGGCCGAGCCGTCGATTATCTCGCCGAGCGCGACGGTGCCGAAGCAGGCGCCGGAGACGTCGACGCCGCGCACCATCTCGCCGAGTTGGGCCAGCTCGCCGCCGGGGATCTCGACCCCGGCCAGTTCCGCTCCGCGGGCCAGCCCGACGCCGACTTCGGCGCAGACCGCCGGATCGGCCTTGTCGATCGCGATGTAGTCGAGCATTGCCAGCGGCTCGGCACCGACGCAGATCACGTCGTTGACGTTCATCGCCACGCAATCGATGCCGACGCTGTCGTAGCGGCCGAGCTGCTCGGCGACCAGCAGCTTCGTCCCGACCCCGTCGGTGGAAAGCGCGATGCCGCTCCGCTGATCGAGCTTGATCACGCTGGCGTAGTGGCCGGGCAGCGGCACCTGTCGCGAGGGCCGCCCGAGTTGGATCGCCCCGAGTGCCTTGACCAAGCCGGCGACCGCGGAGTCCGCCGCCCCCTGGTCAACCCCCGCCTTTGCGTACGCGTCGCCGCTCATCCGGGTGATTCTTTCAGGCTCGCCACCAGATCAGGAACAGGCTCGAAGACATAGCCCCGACCTCTGCTGCGCCGGAGGAGAAGGCCACGCTTGGTCAGACCCGACAGATCGGTGCGGGCCGTCTCGTGGGTCACCCGGTGGCTCGCCGCGTGGCTGCCGAAGGTGTAGGTGCCATCCGGATTCCGCACGGCATCGGTAAGTAGCGCGAGCTGGCGGTAGTTGAGCCCATCCGCGTCCTGAAGCAGCCGCTCCACGTCACGGACCTCACTGATCTTGCGCTGGATATAGGCGTTGTGCTTGTCGAGCGACTTTTCGATCACGTCAAGCTGGTGAACCAGGAAGTAGGTCGCATCGCCTTCATCGCTCTCGGACTCCATGAACGCCCGCCCGTACTTCGCCGGCGCTTCGCGGATGACCGGAGAGATCGGCAGGTACTCGATCAGCCAATAGCCCCGCTGCTGCATCAGCCACGAAAAGAGAATTCGTGCCGTTCGGCCGTTCCCGTCCTCGAACGGATGGTCATAGGCGAGCCAGAAATGAAGCAGGATCGCCTGCACGACCGGGTGGATGAACCGGCTGCTGTCGCCGCGCTCGTTGGCGAAGTCGCAGAGGCGGCGCATCCGCTCCGGCAGCTCCTCGGCGGGAGGTGGAACGTGAACTGCCCGCTCGTCTCCATCGCGATTGAAGACGGCAACTCGCTGCTCGTCCGGCCGCTGCAGCCGACCCGCCGCCGACGGGTCGTCGAGGGTGCCGTCGGTGACGATCCTGTGCAGCTCGAGGATCGCATCGAGACTGAGGGTTGGTCCCATCTCCTCCCGCACGAACTGCAGTGCTCGGTAGTTGTTGACGATCATTCGCTCCCCGCGATTCCTCGGCCGGCGTCCCGTCCTCAGCATCTCCTTGGCGACACGCCGTGAGGTCGTCGCCCCCTCCAACTGGCTGGATCTGATCGCCTCCTCCATCAGCGAGTTGACCAAGAATCTTTGCCCGGCTTGTTTTTCCGACATCACGACCTCTTCCATCGCGACCGCCCCGCTCGCCCGTTGATCGATGCCGTGAAGGCTCCTCAGTACGAGGTCCGGGAGGCCGAAGCGAAATTGCGTCCCGCCGGTGTCCCGCAACGGTAGAAGTCGAGCTTCCGCAAGCCTGCCCGTCTTGATCCCAAGCCACCATTCCTCGTTGCTCAGCCCGCCCGGCGGCTCTAGACGCTGGAGCTTGTCCCAGTGGAGGTAGCGGTCGCTTTCCGGCTCTTCCCGCACTGTGCGGAGTGCTCGCGCGGCTGCGTCACCGCCAAGTTTGGCCACCAGACTCGCGTATGCAGGCGCTTTGGCTATGTACATCTACATTCCAAATCTATTCCAAGTTCATCCAAATCTTGGAATAGAGTAGCCAATTTCCAAATCTATTCCAAGTTCATCCAAATCTTGGAATAGCTAACGCGCGAGACGAACCAGAACCGCAGCGGCCAATCCCGCTCTATAGGCCGCGTAGGGCCAGAGCGCCCGATCGCGCTCGACCAGGCCGATCAGGCGTTGGGAGGCGAGGGTCGAGGCGAAAGATGCGCCGATGCCGATCGCCATCGAGCGGCGCAGCTCGGGCGGGACGCCGCGATGGCTGAGGCGGACGCCCTTCAGCGCGGTTGCGCCGACGATGATCGGCAGCGCGATCGTGCGCGAGAGCAGGTTCGCCTGGTCGCGTGAGAAGCGCCGCCAGCGGGCCGCCGCGAGGGTGATGCCGTTGCGCGAGACGCCGGGGGCGAGCGCGGCCGCCTGGGCGACGCCGAGCGCGAGCCCGTCGGCGGCCCCCGCCTCACCCCGGCCGCGCAGCTGCGGCCGGGTATCGCCGGCGAGCATCGCCGCGGCGCCGGCAAGCAGGCCGTAGGCGGTCGCCCGCGGTCCCCCCAGGCGACGCTCAATCGGCCGCTCGAACTTGTAGCCGACCAAGGCGGCCGGCAAGAAAGAGAGGGCGAGCACGACGGCGCCGCGGGCGTCGAAGGCGCGCAGCTCTTCGGCGATCAGCTTGCGCTGGCCGACCAGCAGCGCCGCCGCGGCGCCGGCATGCAGCGCCACCTCGAAGCTCTTGCGCACCTCCGGGTCTACCGCGTCCCAGTCCCAGCCGGCGAGCCAGGGGATGAGGACGATGTGGGCGGAGCTGGAGACGGGCAGCAGCTCCGCCGGGCCCTGCACGATGCCGAGCGCGATCGCGCGCTTCGCCGGGATCCCGCCGTCAGCCGGGGTGCTCAAGCTCCGCTGGAGTCGCCGGCCGGCTCGACCGCCGTGCCTTTGTCGCCGGAACCGCCACCGCGCCGCTTGACGATCGCGTAGGCGACGAGGCCGATGATCGCGGCGACGACGAGGTAGTCCAGCACCTGGAGGTGGTGGCGCCACTGTTCCCAGTTGTCGCCGACGGCGCGCCCGATCAGGGCAAAGCCGATCACCCAGGGCAGCGAGCCGAGCGCGGTCAGCCAGGTGAAGCGCCAGAACGGCATCTTGGCGAGGCCGGCGGGCAGCGAGATGAAAGCGCGCACCAGCGGCAGCAGGCGGGCGAAGAAGACGGTGGCATCGCCGTGGCGCTTGAACCAGCCGTCGACCCAGGCCAGCCGTGCCGGGCTGATGTGGATCAGCTTGTTGCGCTCGAGTAGGTCGATGCGGCCGTAGTAGCCGATTGCGTAGGTCAGCCAGGAACCGACCATGTTCCCGGCCAGCCCGGCCAGGGCGACCCCGAGCAGCGTCTGGTCGCCGTTGGAGACGTTGAAGCCGGCGAACAGCATCACCGCCTCACTCGGGATCGGGATGCAGGCGCTGCCCGCCGCCATCAGCAGGAAGACACCGGCCAGCCCCGTGTCGTTGATCACGTTGACGCAGAAATCGACGATCGGGCCGGTGAGGTCGGCGTAGAGGAGCGCGTGCGGCATCGGCGCGCACATCGTAGGGGTAGAGCCGGGTAGAGGAGTTCAAACGCCCTCCAAACTGCGACACCCGGCCTCTCAGCGACTAAACTCGGCCAGCCTCCTATGCACCGGTTGAACCATCCCGTCTATCGCAACCGGGTTCTCCAGATGGCCGCCGACGGCGCCCTCGTCGCGCTTTCCTTCTATCTGGCGTTCCGGCTGCGTTTCCTCGACCAGAGCGGTCTGCCGCACCGCTACTGGATCCTTTTCGCGCAATCGGTCGGCTTCGTCGTCGTCGGCAAGCTGGTCGTCTTCTCCGCCTTCGGGCTCTACCAAAAGTGGTGGCGCTACGTCAGCGGCCGCGACTTCCTCCTGATCGTCCGCGCCGTCACCGTCTCCAGCGCGATCCTGGTCGTCGCCTTCACCGTGCTGCGGCCCTTCGCCCACAACCTGCCGCGCTCGGTCGCGGTGATGGACTTCATCCTCACCCTGATGTTGATCGCCGGCGCCCGCCTGGCGGTGCGGCTGATCGTCGAGCGGCCCTCGCGTTCCGGCCGCGTGCCCAAGCACGAGGTGCTGGTGATCGGCGCCGGCTCGGGCGGCCAGATGGTGGTCCGCGAGCTGCAGCTCAACCCCGCCCTCGGCGCCACCGCGATCGGCTTCGTCGACGACGACCCGCGCAAGCGCGGGATGCGGATGCTGGGCCTGAAGGTGCTCGGCTCGACCAAGCAGATCGTCGAAATACTCGACGAGACCCAGCCCGACGAGGTCGTGATCGCGATCCCCTCGGCACCCGGGACGCTGCGCGCCAAAGTCGTCGCCGCCTGCCGCGATCGCGAGATCCGCGTGCGCACGCTGCCTACCGTGTTCGAGCTGCTGCGCGGCGGCGTCCAGCTCAACAAGCAGCTGCGCGAGGTGCGGGTCGAGGACGTGCTCGGCCGCGACCCGATCGTGCGCGAGCTCGACCGCGTCGGCGCCTACCTGCGCGACCGCATCGTCCTCGTCACCGGCGCCGGCGGCTCGATCGGCTCCGAGCTCTGCCGTCAGATCGCCCAGGTCAAACCGCGGCTGCTGGTGATGCTCGACCACGCCGAGGACAACCTCTTCCAGATCGACCGCGAAATGGTCGACGAGCATCACTTCACCAACGTCGAGGCGGTGCTCGCCGATTGCAAGGAGCCGAGCCGGATGCTGGAGGTGATGCAGCGCTTCAAGCCCAGCGTCGTCTTCCACGCCGCCGCCTACAAGCACGTGCCGCTGATGGAGGCCAATCCGCTGGAGGCGGTGCGCAACAACGCGATCGCGACCCGGATCACGGCCGAGACCGCCGCCGCCTCCGAGGTCGAGCGCTTCGTCCTGATCTCCACCGACAAGGCGGTCAACCCGAAAACGGTGATGGGCGCCTCGAAGGCGATGGCCGAGTGGATCGTCGAGGCGGCCGGCAACAAGCATCCCGGCACCCGCTTCGCCAGCGTCCGCTTCGGCAACGTGCTCGCTTCCTCGGGCAGCGTCGTGCCGATCTTCCGCAGCCAGATCGAGCGCGGCGGCCCGGTCACGGTCACCCATCCGGAGATGACGCGCTACTTCATGACGATCCCCGAGGCGGTGCAGATGGTGATCCGGGCGGGCGACATCGGCGCCGGCAAGGGTGAGGTCTTCGTCCTCGACATGGGCGAGCCGGTGCGGATCGTCGACCTCGCCCACAACATGATCCGCCTCGCCGGCTACGAGCCGGAAACCGACATCGCGATCGAGTTCACCAAGCCGCGGGCGGGGGAGAAGCTGCACGAGGAGCTGCTTGGCTTCGCCGAGAGCGCGCAGCCGACCGCGGCGAGGCGGATCCAGCGAGCCGTGCGCGAGACGCCGCTCGACCCCGAGTGGATCGAGGCGACGCTGAACTCGCTCGAGCACCTGGTGCTGGCCGGTGACGAGGCCAACCTGGCCCAGCGCGTGGTCGAGATGATCACCGCGCCGGGTGGCGACGCGGCGGCAGTCCTCCACGACAAGTAGCCTCTCGCAGCCCCCTCCGTGCAGCTGCTCGAACAAATCGGCGCCTTTGCAGGCCTGGCTGCGTTCATCGGCCTTGCCCTGCTTGCCATGCTCGCCTTCTCCCAGGCGCGCGACATTCGTCGCCTGCGCGAGTGGGCCGGCTCGGCGCCCGAGCGCGATGCCGAGCGCAAGGAGTCGACCTCCGTCGTCGCCGCCAAACGCGCCGAGGAGCTGCGTGAGCTGGAGGAATCGAAGACATCCGAGCGCGAGGCGCTCGACCAGCGCGAGGAGCGACGCCGGCGGCGCGACGCCGGCCTGCCGGAACTGACCCGGCGCGAGCGCCTCAGCGAGGCGTTCTCGGGCTTCGGCTCGCGCCTGGCCGAGCCGCGCTGGCTGGTCGCGATCTTCGTCGTCCTCGTGCTCGTCGCCGGCGGCGTCGCCTACGCCGTCACCCAGGGGTCCGACAGCGCTGACGGCAAGGACGGCCACGGCAAGAGCGCGAAGGCGCTGAAGCCGAGCGAAATCGAAGTCTCGGTGCTGAACGGGACCGCGGTCACGGGCCTCGCCGGCACCTACGGCGACAAGGTCGAGCGCAAGGGCTTCCAGCTCGGCGCGGTGACCAACAGCGCCACCAGCTTCACCAACAGCGTCGTCATGTTCAGGCGCGGTCACGCGCCCGAGGCGCGTCGCGTCGCCGCCGTGCTGGGGATCTCGGATGTGCGACTGATGAGCTCCGACATCGCCTCGGTCTCGGGCGGCGCGCCGGTCGCGGTGATCGTCGGCGAGGACAATGCCCAGACCTCGGGGTGAGGCCTGGGCCGCCCTGGTCTTTGCCCTTCTGGTCTTTGCCACAGTCGCCGCCTTCGCCTGGTCGCAGCGGCTGAAGCGCGACCCCCTCGTCCTCGACCGCGTCACCTTCGGCACGCCGACCAGCCGCTCGTTCACTCCCAACGGCGACTGCCGCTTTGACCGGGCGCGGATCCGCTTCCGCACGACCCAGTCCGACCGCGGCACCGTCCAGGTGGTGAAGCCGGGTGGCAAGCTGATCGTCACCCTCGCCCGCGACACCTACCTCAAGCGCTACCACTTCCACACCTTCTACTGGGACGGTCGCACCCGCGGTGACGGCATCGCACCTCCTGGCCGCTACAAGCTGCGGGTGAAACTGCTGGGGCAAGAAAGGGTGTTGGTGCCGCCGGGGACGATTCGGTTGCACCGGGCAAAGCGCAACCCCGCCGGCGATTGTCAGCCAAAAGTCCTCGGGAGCAAAGGTTGAGCGACTTCCTCGCTGCGCTCGGCATCCTCCTCGCGGCTGCCGCATCGGCCGGGACGATCCTGCTCCCGCCAGGACGCCTGCGCTCGATCGCGATGCTGGCGGCACTGGCTCTCTTTCCGGCCCTGATCCTCGGCGACCAGTGGCACTCCCACCAGATCGTCGACTTGCGCGAGCACACGTCGCGGTTGATTGCGCTTGGTGTGCTCGGGGTCGTGGCGACGCTGGCCCTGGCGTACGTCTTCAGGCGCTGGCCGATTCTGTTGCCCCTCGCGATCGTCTTCGCGCTGCCGTTTCGGGTGCCTCTGCATGCGGGGGGTGACACGGCGAACCTCTTGGTGCCGCTTTACCTGGTGATTGCTGGGGGGGTCCTCTCTGTGGTGGTCGGCGAGTGGCAGGAGCGTGGGGGGGTCGATCTGGGGGCTGGGTTTTTCGCCGGGCGGCGGTCGTCTCTCGCGGAGTCGGCTGTGCGAAAAACAGGACGCCGCCCCCAGATCGACCCCCCCACGCTCCTGCCATACGTCCTTGCCGGGTTCGTCCTTCTGTACGCACTCCAGGTTCTTTACTCGCCCGATTTCTCCAAGGGGCTGCAGAACGTTTGCTTCTTCTTCGTGCCGTTCTCGCTGGTGTATGGGCTGCTTCGAGATGTCAGCTGGGACAGGAAGCTTCTTACCTTGGTCCTCTGGGTGGTTGCGGTCGAGGCGGTTTGCTTTGTCGTGATTGGCTCAGTGGAGTACTTCAGCCGCAGCTTGTTCTGGAACGACCAGGTGATCCGCTCGAATGAATTCCACACTTATTTCCGGGTCAACTCGGTGTTTTGGGACCCGAACATCTATGGGCGATACCTGGCACTCGTAGCGGTGGTGGCGATGTCAGCACTGCTCTGGGCACGGGAGCGTCGGGACCTTGCCTTGTTGACGGTCCTCGTCGCCGTGCTCTGGTTGGGGCTGTTCCCAACCTTCTCGCAGTCGAGCTTCGTGGCGCTCCTGGCGGGGCTTGCTGTCCTCGCTGCACTGAAGTGGAGCTTGCGTTGGACACTCGTCGCTGTGGGCACCTTCGCTGTTCTCGGTGTATTGGTGGTTCTACTGACGGGCGGCAGGGCAAGCTTCGATCGCCTCAATATCGACACGAGCGGCAGAGCAAATCTCGTCTCCGGAGGAATTCACCTATTTGCCCAGCGCCCGATCTACGGCTACGGATCGGGAAGCTTCCCGAAGGCCTACCGCGAGCACGTAGAGACGCACAAAGCTCCCGTTTCCGTCTCGCACACCGAGCCGATCACCGTTGCTGCCGAGCAGGGTTTGGTTGGGCTGCTGGTCTACGCGGCACTCGTGGTCGTGGCGTTGTGGACCATGGCTACTCGCGCGGGTGGCGTGGGGGGAGGGGGGTCGAGGACGGACCGTGGCCCGCCCGCAGGCCCCCCTCCCCCCACGACAGGACCCGCGCGCCTATCCGTAGCGCGCACTGCCGTCCTAGCAACCTTCGTCGCCTTGCTCGTGCACACGATGGCCTACGCGGGTTTCTTCGAGGATCCGATTACCTGGGTGCTTTTGGCTGTGGGCGCTTCGCTCGCGGCCGCCCAGCAACGTAGGGTCGAGCCGTGTCCGGATACCTCCGCCGCCTAGCGACGACCGGCGCCGCCTACACGGCGGCGAGCATCTTCTCGAAGCTGATCGCGGTCGCACTGCTGCCGCTCTACACGCGTTACCTGACCACGACCGACTACGGCGCCGCTGAAGTGATGTTTGCCGCCGTCGTCTCCGCCAGCATTCTTGTTCGGCTCGGCCTGATCGAGGCCCTGCTGCGCTTCTACTACAAGGACGGCGAGGACCCGGCGGCGGTCGTCAAGAGCACCTTCGCCGGGCTCTTCTGGTTCGCCACGATCGGCGGCCTCCTCGCGCTGCCGTTCGCCACCCCGATCGCCGAAGCGCTGCTCGACCCCAAGACCGCGGCCGAAGCGGGGCAGATGACCGAGCTGGCGCGGATCTCGATCGGCGGGCTCTGGGTGCTGACGATGTTCGAGTTCCTGCTCACCCTCTTCCGCCTCGAGGAGCGCGCCCGCGCCTACTTCGTGACGACGATGCTCAGCGTGCTGGCGACGATCGGTCTCACCGTCGTCCTCGTCGTAGGCAAGGGGGAGGGCGCCAAGGGCCTGCTGCTGGGCAGCTATGCCAGCGGCGCCGCCTTCGTCGTCGGCCTGATCTGGGTCCATCGGCGCCGCCTCTCGCTGCGCTTCGAACGGCCCTTGCTGCGCCGCTTGCTGCGCTTCGGCCTGCCGACGATGCCGGCCGAGCTCTCGCTCTACGGACTCAATTTCGTCGACCGCCTCATCATCGTCCACGTGGCCGGTGTTGCCGAGGCGGGCCTCTACTCGATCGCGGTCAAGTTCGCCCAGGGCGTCAACGTGCTCGTTCGCGGCTTCCAGCTCGCCTGGCCACCGCTCGCGTACTCGATCCGCGACGACGGCGAAGCCCGTCGCACCTACGCCACCGTCGTCACCCTGTTCACCGCCGTCTGCGCCTTCGTCGTCACCGGCCTCTGGCTGCTCTCGCGCTGGATCGTCCGTGCGCTCGCTGCTCCTGAATTCTTCGGCTCCTACAAGGCGATCGGCCTGGTCGCCACTGGCGTCACCCTTTACGCCCTCTACATGGTCCTGGTCGTGATCCTCGGCAGGACCGGCCGCACCGAGTTCAACTTCCCCGCCACCGCGGCGGCCCTGGCGGCCAACATCGCGCTCAACCTGGCCCTCGTCCCCTCGCTCGGCATCGTCGGTGCCGGCATCGCCCTGGTCGCCTCCTACATCGTCGTGCTGGCCTTGATGTACAGCTTCACCCAGCGCCTCTTCCCGGTCCCCTACGAATGGGCCCGCCTGGCCCGGGTCCTCGCGGTCGCCAGCGGAATCGTCGTCCTGGGGGAGCTATTGCTGCCAACTGAGGGTTTCCTGGGCCTCGTCGCCCGCACGGTGCTCTGGCTCTTCTACCCGCTGGTCCTGCTCGCAACGGGTTTCTTCACTTCGAGCGAGCGACGCTGGCTCGCAACCCTACGCAGCCCGGGCGTGCTGGCCACCCAGCTTCGCTCACTGCGCCCAGCCGCGGCTGGTGTCGATGGATCAGTGCCGGAGACCTATGAGGCAGAGCAAATGGACGACGACGCCCGTCTGTGACAGGCCGATCCCGGTAGGGGTGGAACGTCTTGTACTTTTTCGGCGAGCGCAGCGGGCGGCAGCAGCCGCCGTACCACCGAAAAAGTTAAGTGGAACCCCTACCGGGATCGGCCTGCCCCACCACCCGATTCCGAATGCTTTCGCCCCGCCCCGGGAAGAGCGCCTGGCGGGCGTGGACCCAGTAGACCTTGGTGGGCTGGTTGGGGATGACGGTCGCCGCGAGAGCTCGCAACGCGTAGGACCAGGCGGTGAGGACGCGGACCGCTAGCGCCGCTGCCGGTCCATGGTGCTTGCGCATGTAGAGATCGCGATTGCGGTGGAATTCGACGATCCGGGGCAGCCCCTTGCCGAGGTCTGTGGAGAGCTGGTCGTGGTGGACCGCCTCGCCCGCCGGGACGAAGAGGCTGTGCCAGCCCGCCTCGGCAAGGCGCTTGGCGAAGTCGCACTCGTCGTAGTAGACGAAGAACTCAGGGTCCATGTAGCCGACCTCGACCGCGGCCTCGCGACGGACCAGGAGGGCACTCGACTGCGCCCAGTCGACCCGGCGCGTGGTCCCGCCCTTGCTCTGCACGGTCAGCCGGCGGTGCAGGAAGAGGGCACCCGCCAGCGCCGACCCGACGCTGGGGAAGCGCCAGGCGCAGGCGACCGGCGCGCCGCTCGAGTCCAAGAGCTGCGGTGTCGCGGCGGCAGCTTCGGGATCGGCGTCGAGCGCCGCGAGCAACGCGGCAACCGCCCCCAGCCGCAGCTCGGAGTCCTCGTTGAGCAATAGGCAGTAGCGTCCGCTCGCCTCGCGCATCAGGGTCGAGTCGTTCTCTGCCTTTCCCTCCCGCCGCTCGAGCGCGATCAGGCGAACCTCACCGCCCCGGGAGCGCACGGCCTCGGCCGAGCCGTCGCTCGAGGCGTTGTCGAGAACGAGGATCTCGTGCTCGATCCCGGCCGGATGGGTGCGCTCGATCGCCTCGAGGCAGGCGAGCAGGTACTCGCGGCCGTTCGTGTTCACGATGCAGTAGGAGAGCGTGAGTGCCACCGGGCCACGATAATCGCCCACCATGCGGGTGCAGCTCGTCGACCCCTCGGCTTTCACGCCGCCCTACGACCGCGCGCTCGCGGCCGGGCTCGCCCGCGGCGGCACCGAGGTCGAGCTGCTGACCAGTCGCTTCCTCTACGGCCCGGTCCCCGACCCGCAGGGCTACCGGGTGCGCGAGTGCTTCTACCGTCGCACCGCCGCCCGTGGCCTCGATGCCCCCGCTCGCCGCGCCTTCAAGGCCGCCGAGCACCTGCCGGACATGCTGCGGCTGAGGCGGCGGATCGACGCCGACGTCGTCCACTACCAGTGGCTGACGATGCCGGCCCTCGACGCAAGGCTGCTCCCCGCCCGTCGGCCCCGGCTGATGACGGCGCACTACGTCCTGCCGCCGCGGCCAAGCCGCCGCGAGCTGTCCACGGCCCGCCGGCTGTTCGGCAGCATGGACGCCGTCGTTGTCCACTCCGAGCACGGCGCCGCCCGCCTGCGCGAGGAGGTTGGCCTCGACCCGGCGTGCGTCCGGGTGATCCCCCACGGTGCCTTCGACTACTTCACCCACCTGCCAGAGGAGAAGCCGTTGCCGGCCGAGCTCGAGGGCGCCGAAGGACCGGTGATTCTCTTCTTCGGCCTGCTCCGCCCCTACAAGGGCCTCGACACCCTGTTGCGCGCCTTCCGTGAGCTCCAGGGCGCAGAGCTGTGGATCGTCGGCAACCCCCGCATGGACCTCGCGCCGCTGCATCGTCTCGCAGCCGAGGCCTCGGGCCGGGTCCGCTTCGTCACCCGCTTCGTCGAGGACGCGGAGGTCCCGGCGATCTTCCGCCGCGCCGACCTCGTCGTCCTTCCCTACCGCGACGCCGAGCAGTCCGGCGTCCTCTACACCGGCCTCGCCTTCGGCAAGCCATTGGTCCTCAGTTCGGTCGGCGGCTTCCCCGAGGTCGCCGCGACAGGCGCCGCGCGGCTCGTCCCGCCCGAGGACCCGGACGCCCTGGCCGAGGCCCTGCGCGAGCTGACGGCCGACCCAGAGGCCCGCGAGCGCCTCGCTGCCGCAGCTCGTGCGGCCGCAGCAGGCCCCTACTCTTGGGACTCAATCGCGTCTCGGACCCTCGCCCTCTACGAAGAGTTGACCTGACCTATGCTCGCCGCGATCTTCTGGGTTTCCGCTGCGCTGATCGTCTACACGCACCTCGGTTACCCGCTCGTTCTGCGCTTGCTCGTCGCCCTGCGCCGGGCCGGCAAAGCGCCGAGCCAGCCGGACGAGCTGCCCCACGTTTCCCTGATCGTCGCTGCCTACGACGAGGAGGAGGTGATCGCGGCCAAGGTCGCCAACGCGCTGGCGCTCGACTACCCACGCGAGCGGCTCGAGCTGATCGTCGCCTCCGACGGTTCCGCCGATGCGACCGCCGAGCGCGCTCGCGAAGCCGGTGCCGATCTCGTGCTCGAGCTGCCGCGCGGCGGCAAGATCGCCGCTCAAAATGCGGCCGTCGAGCAGGCATCGGGTGAGATTCTCGCCTTCTCCGATGCCAACAGCGTTTGGCGACCCGACGCCCTGCGCCGCCTGGTCGAGCCCTTCGCCGACGACAAGGTCGGCTACGCCTGCGGCCAGGTTCGCTTCCTCGACGCCGGCGGCGACAACCTCGAGGGCGCCTACTGGCGCTACGAGATGAAGCTGCGGGAGATGGAGTCCGTGCTCGCCGGGGTCACCGCCGGCAACGGCGCGATCTACGCCGTGCGCACCGCCGCCTACCTGCCGCTCGCCCCCTCCAGCAGCCACGACCTCTCCTTCCCCTTCCGCCTCGCCAAGCGCAAGCTGCGCTCGCTCTACGTCCCGGCCGCCCGCGCCGAGGAGAAGATGGTGCCGACGCTGGCCGGCGAGCTGACCCGCAAGCGGCGGATGATGGTCGGCATCTGGGACATCGTCGTCGGCGAACGGATGATCTCGCCGCGCGGCTACAGCCCGCTCTACGCGTTCGAGCTTCTCTCGCACCGCCTGCTCCGCTACCTCACTCCCTTCCTCCACCTGATCGCCTTCCTCACCAACCTCGCCCTGCTCGGCCAGGGCTGGGTCTACGTCGTCACCTACGGCATCCAGCTGGCGGTCATCGCCGCCGCGATCCTCGGCGGCCAGTTCAGCTTTGGCCCGTTCCGGATCGCCCGCTACTACGCGATGACCACGCTCTCGATCGCCGCCGGTCTCTGGGACCGTTTCCGCCACGGTCCGCCGGCGGCCTGGGAGAAGGCTCCCGGCACCAGGTAGATGCCCCGCACCGCCGACATTCTCATTGCCGCTCTGGCCCTGGCCGTGCTCTCGCCGCTGCTGCTGATCGCGGCGATCGCGATCAAGCTCGGCAGCCGCGGCCCCGTGCTCTACCGCCAGCGCCGCGTCGGTGAGGGCGGGGGGGAGTTCGAGATGCTGAAGCTGCGGACGATGGCCGTCGGCTCGGACCCCGTCGGCGTCGGCACCGTCGTCACTCGCGACGACCCGCGGGTCACCGCCGCCGGCCGCGTCCTGCGCCGCACCTCGCTCGACGAGATCCCCAACCTGGTCAACGTCCTGCGCGGCGAGATGGCGATCGTCGGCCCCCGTCCGACCATTCCCGCCCAGGTGATCGACTACACACCGCGCCAGCACCACCGCCACGACGTCCGCCCCGGGATCACCGGCTGGGCCCAGGTCCAGGGCCGCGCCGGGATCCCCTGGGAGGAGCGGATCGAGCTCGACCTCTGGTACGTGGACCACCGCAGCGCCGCTCTCGACGCCCGCATCCTGCTCAAAACGCTCTGGCTCCTCGTCACCGGCCACGGCCTCGCGCCGGACTAGGGTTGAGGCGATGAACGACCGCCCCGCAGTCTCCCTGCGCCCCTTCGAGCCCGGCGATGCCGCCGCCGTCCACCGCTGGTTCAACAACCCGGCGGCGACCGCTTCGCTGATGGAGCAGCGCGACGGGTTCTCGCTTTCCGAAGCGGAGGCCTGGGTCGGACGGGCGATGGACGACTCGGGCGAGGATCGCAAGTACGCGATCGTGGTCGAGGGCTACGACGAGCCAGTCGGCTTCACCGCGCTCTACGGCCTCTTCCGCCAGACCGCGCCCGAGCTCGGGGCGCTGATCGGTGACGACGTGCGCGGCAAGGGAGTCGGCCGCCGGGCGGAGGCGTTGACCCTGGCCAAGGCCTTCGACGATTTCGACGCCCACCGCGTCTACGGTCGCATCCCGGCCCGCAACGAGGTCGCCAAGAAGACCGTCGCCGGCCTCGGCTGGAAGCACGAGGGGACGATGCGGGCCCACCTGCGCCGGGAGGGAGCCCCCGCCGACGACTGCGAGGTCTGGGGCGTCCTCCCCGACGAGTTCCGAGCCGCCGCCGCCGATCTGCTCTCGTGAGCACGGCCGCACGCGCCGAGCTGATCGAGGACCGCGGCGAGGCGGCAGCCGGTGGGGAGTTCTTTCGCTCCCGTCCCTACCTCGACGCTGAAGGTGTTACCCACACCCTGCGCATCAGCGACCGAGGCGGGGAGATGGTGGCGCCGCTGATCGTGCGCCCGATCGGCGAGGGTCCCGAGGTCGACGCGATCTCGCCCTACGGGTACCCGGGCCTTGTCACCGGCGCCGCGGAGTTTGACCCCCCTGGAGTGGGGTCAAACTCCGTAACGGCGATCGATCCGGCCTCAGTTGACTTCGCGGCAACCGGCCTGGTCGCGGTCTTCCTCCGGCACGCCCTCGGCGACCCACCCCTCACCGGCGCCAGCGAGCGCAACGTCGTCCAGATCGCCGACCCCGCCCTGCCGACCAAGAGCCGCTCCAGCGATCGCAACCAGATCAACAAGAACTTGCGCCGCGGCTACGAGCTGCTGCTGGTCCCGGGCCCGGAGACGACCGCAGCGCAGCGCGCCGGCTTTCTCAGCGCCTACGAGCAGACGATGCGCCGCACCGCTGCCGGCGAGCGCTACTTCTTCGGCGCCGCCTACTTCGACCGCATCCTCGAATCCGCCCGGACCTGGCTGGCCCTCGCCCTCGCCCCCGGTGGGGAGGTCGCGGCAGCCTCGATCGTGGCCCGCAGCGATGGCTACCTCCACTACTACCTGAGTGGCACCGCCGATTCCAACCTTCGCGACTCGCCGATGAAGAACGTCGTCGCTTCGTTGGTTGAGCTCGCCGCCGAGCAGGCGCTGCCACTCAACCTCGGCGGCGGGATCTCGCCCGGCGACCGGCTGGAGGAGTTCAAGCGCGGCTTCGCCAACCGCGAGCTGCCCTGGTGCACCTCGGAGATCGTCTGCGATGCCGAGGCGTACGAGCGACTCTCCGCCGCGCGCAGCGCCGCCGGCTTCTTCCCCGCCTACCGCGCTATTTGATCGTCGGTTCTTCCGGCGTCGGCCCGGTGAAGGGGAACCCGGTGACCGGCTCGCGCGCGTGGCCCCAGGTCTTTGCGCCGAAGGCGCGGATCGCGTCGAGCGTGATCGCGCCCTTGTATTCGTTGCAGCCAAGCGAGTTGCGCCAGGTGGTGGCGGCGACTTCGTAGGGCATGTTGCTATTCGGGAAGAGCAGCGTCGCCCCGTACATCGTGTCGTAGAGCCCGATCAGTTCGAGCTGGGCGCTTTCGGAAAGGTCCGGGCTGTACTGGATCTCCATCCGGCCATGCTCGAGCGAGTGGACGAAGTCGATTTCCTGGGGCATTTCCTTGTAAGCGCCGTCGGCCTGCTGGTAAGGAGGTTCGACGTGGTTGCCCGAGGTCGGCGGGTTGGTTTTGTATTCCGGCGTCGCCGCGGTCGGCGGGATGTGTTCGTGGCCCTCTTCCGGGAGGTTGAGACGAAGGTCGCAGTCCGCCATCTTCGCCGCCTTCTGCAGGTTGGTCACTTTCGGCGCCGACACCTTGGTCCCGGAGCGTTCATCTGGCTGGATGCCATTGGTCGAGCCGGATGACTGATCGATGTGAGATTCGCCGCCGTCGTTCTTGTTGGCGGCGGAGAGGACGATCGCGACGATCCCGGCCAGCACTGCCAAGCCGACGATCCCGGCCACGCCGTAGCCGATCATCAAGCGCCGCCGCTCGGACCCCGTCTGTTTCTTCTCGCGTTCCTGCCGGGCCTGGCGGAGTCGCTCCCTCTCTTCCTCCCTGCGATTAGCCATGAGGGTCGATCATTTTACTCAGAGGGACCTGGCCAGGTCGCCCGTGTCGTCGCGCCCTCGCTCCCAGGGCCGGGCCGCCTGCAGCGCGCCGAGCACCGCCCGCGTCGCCGGCGCCCGGTTGAGCGCGTAGAAGTGGATCCCGGGCGCGCCGGCGAGCAGCAGCTCCGAGCATTGCTGGGCCGCGTAGGCGATGCCGAGCTCGAACTCGGCCCGCTCATCGCCACCGGCCGCCGCAAACGCCGCTTCCAGGCGGGGCGGAATCGAGGCGTCGCAGAGGCTGCAGATCCGCTTCGTCTGGGCGAAGCTCGCGACCGGGATCACGCCGGCGATGATCGGCACGTCGATCCCCGCCGCCCGCGCTGCCGCGACGAAGTCGAAGTAGACCTGGTTGTCGAAGAAGAGCTGGGTGATCAGGAACGACGCCCCCGCCTCGACCTTGGTCTTCAGGTAGGCGAGGTCGGTCTCCAGATCCGGAGCCTCGGGGTGTACCTCGGGGAAGCAGGCGCCGCCGACGGTGAGGTCCCATTTCGAGGCGATGAAGGCGGTCAGCTCGGCGGCGCTCCCCAAGCCGCCCTCCGGCTGGACGAAGTCCTCCTGCCCGCGTGGCGGGTCGCCGCGCAGGGCGAAGACGTTCTCGATCCCCGCCGCGGCGATCCGGTCAAGCGTCGCGCCGAGGCCCTCGGCGCTCTCGCCGACGCAGCTCAGGTGGGCCATCGTTTCGAAGCCGAGGTCGTCCTTCAGCGCCCGGGTGATCTCAACCGTCCCCTCCCGGGTCGAGCCGCCGGCGCCGTAGGTGACCGAGACGAAGTCGGGGTTGAGCTCGCGCAACGAGCGCGCCGTCGCGAACAGGGCCTCGGTCCCCTCCTCGGTCTTGGGCGGGAAGAGCTCGACCGAGAAGGTCGGCGCCCTCGAAGCAATGATCTCGTCAATCCGCATCGAGAGAGGGTATCTGGCCACGCTCGACACGAGCCGAAGGGACAGGCTCCAGCGCCCCCTGGAACGTCTTGTACTTCTCGGGCAGGCGGCTCACGGACCGACAGCCCACGCCACACCCGAGCAAGTTAAGTGGAAGGGGGTGCTGGAGCCTGTCCGTCCACCCGGGCTTGGAAGATCGCCTCGATGTCCTCGAGCCGCTTGCCCTTGGTCTCCGGCACGAGCTTCCAGCAGAAGGCGAGCGTGAAGAGGCCGATCACGCCGTAGAACCAGAAGGCGCCGGAGCGTCCCAGCGCTTCGATCAGCAGCAGGAAGGTGAGCGAGACGATGAAGTTGAAGGTCCAGTTGGCCATCGTGCCCACCCCGGCGGCCTTGCTGCGCACGCTGAGCGGGTAGATCTCGGCGTTGAGCAGCCAGAAGATCGGCCCGAGGCTGATCGCGAAGGAGGCGACGTAGGCCATCAGGCTGCCGATCGCGATCGCCGAGGCAAGGGTGCTGCCACCGCCGGCGATCTTGAAGGCGCCGCCGAGGGCGAAGAGCGAGATCGACATCCCGGTGACGCCGATAAAGAGCAGTGTCCGCCGCCCCGCCCGGTCGAGCAGGCGCAGCGCCAGCAGGGTGAAGCCGACGTTGATCACGCCGACCCCGACCGCGGCCAGGATCGAGCCCGCCGACGAGTTGACCCCGGTGAATTCGACGATCGTCGGCGCGTAGTAGATGACCGTGTTGATCCCGGTCACCTGCTGCAGGATCGCCAGCCCGACGCCGACGACCAAGGCCGCTTTCACGACTGGCTGCAGCAGCTCGCTCCAGGCCCCCGGCTTCTCGTCGAGGCTGTCCTTGATCTCCTCCAGCTCGCGGTCGATCGTGTCCGGATCGTCGACGCGGATCTTCGCCAGCGTCGCCCGCGCGGCGAAGTCGTCGCCGCTCATCACCAGCCAGCGCGGGCTCTGCGGCATCCGCAGCATGCCGAAGCCGAGCGCCAGCGCCGGCACGCAGCCGAGCCCGAGCATCCAGCGCCAGCCTTCCGTGTGGTCGAAGGCAAGGCCGACCAGATAGGCGACGAGGATGCCGATCGTCACCGCCAGCTGAAAGAAGCTGACCAGGCGGCCGCGGCTCTCCGGCGGCGCCACCTCGGAGATGTAGACCGGGGCGGCGGCGGAGGCGAGGCCAATCGCGACGC
Source organism: uncultured Solirubrobacterales bacterium (assembly GCA_963840565.1). Taxonomy (GTDB): domain Bacteria; phylum Actinomycetota; class Thermoleophilia; order Solirubrobacterales; family 70-9; genus VRUE01. The sequence continues at coordinate 373,571 of CAWIZH010000003.1, read as the reverse complement.
CGATCACGATCCGGGCCGCCACCAACACCTCGACGCCCGGCGCGGCGGCGCTGGCCAGGGCGCCGACGATGAAGACCGCGGCTGCAAGCAGGATCATCAGTCGCCGCCCGTAGCGGTCGGCGGCCGGGCCGGCGAAACCCGCCCCGGCGACGGCACCGATCGGCACCGCGGCGACGACCAGTCCCTGGGCGAAGCTGCCGAGGTCGAAGTCGCCCTTGATGAAGAGCAGCGCCCCGGCGATGACACCGGTGTCGTAGCCGAAGAGCAGCCCGCCGAGTCCGGCGATAGCCGCCGTCAGCACAACGTTGCGCCGCGCCCTTCTCCGGGACGCCTCGAGACCGTCGCTCATCCCGCCGGGACCGTATACGTCCCCCTCGGACGCGCCAATTCCACGCAGTTTGCGGGAACGTTTTCGTCGCCCCCCTGGCGCCGCCGCGAAGGTCGCGCTACGTTTGCTTTGCGACTGGGAGAGACGCGGTCCGCGGAAGCCAAGCGGAGCACGTCTCGAAGGTGGCGCGACGAGCTTCAGTGTGCGAAGGCTACGCACGCGGCAGGCAACCGAGCGTCACCACCGGTCGCATTTTTTGTGCGCTCAAACGGTGACTTCGCCTTTTGTAGTCCATATGTACGCCTAAAGGCGAAGTCAGCGTCCGGGACGGCGCCTAGCGTCCGGGTCCGGCCGTCGAGCACCTGCCCTCGATCGCCGCGCGTGCCGGGACGCAGTTCGGGAGTCGGGCGTTGTTGGGTGCCCCGTGAGTAACTCCAACAACTAGCCCGCCCACTCCCATACCCTTTGCTCGATGAGCGGGGAGCTTCGTTACGAGCGCGTCGGTGCGGCTGCCGTCCTCACGATCGATCGTCCCGAGCGGCGCAACGCGATCGACGCCGCCGCGGCTGACGCATTCCGCCGGGGATTGAACGACTTCGAGGCCGACGAGGGCGCTCGCGTGCTCGTCCTCACCGGCGCCGGTGGCCAGGCTTTCTGCGCCGGTGCCGACCTGAAGGCGATGGATCTCGACGTCGACCATCCGCACGGCCCGATGGGGCCGACCCGGCTCACCCCGGCCAAGCCGGCGATCGCCGCGGTCGACGGCTGGTGCCTGGCGGGTGGGGTGGAGCTGGCGCTCTGGTGCGACCTGCGGATCGCCACGCCCGGCTCCACCTTCGGCCTCTTCGAGCGCCGCTGGGGCGTGCCCCTCGTCGACGGCGGCACCCAGCGCCTGCCCCGCATCGTCGGCATGGGCCGAGCGCTGGACCTGATCCTCACCGGCCGCCCGGTAGAGGCCGAGGAGGCGCTGCGGATCGGTCTCGTCAACGAGATCGTCGCGCCGGGCAAGCACCTCGAGCGGGCGCTGGAGCTGGCCGAGCGGATCGCTGCCTTCCCGCAGGAGACGATGCTGGCCGACCGCCGCGCCGCGATCGAGGGCTTCGGCCTGCCCCTCGCCGAGGGGATCGCCCTGGAGCACAAGCTGGGCCGCGAGACCCTCCACGTCGCTGTCACCGGCGCCAAGCGCTTCGCCGATGGAGCCGGCCGCCACGGCGAGGGTGTCTGAGGCCTAGCTGGTAACGCGGCGCATCTCGTCCTCGGCCGCCTCGGGGCCGAGGTAGGGCATCAGCACGGCGAAGACGAGGTCGGGAAGGATGCGCTTCAGCTCGGGCCCGCGGCCGGCGCGGATCTCGTCGAAGATCATCGAGGTGGCGCCGCCGATTGCGAAGCGGGCCGTGTCGGCCGGCAGCTCCTCTACCTGGCTGGAGTACTCGCGCCCTTCCTCGAGGAAGGGGGTGAAGCGGGCCAGCGCGGCGCGGTAGCGCGCCCGGGCGTCATCGCCCGCGGCGGTCACCTCGACCATCGAGAGGCGGGCGATGTCGGCCTCGGTCGCGAGCAGCTCGACCAGGGCGCGCAGGCCAACCGCAATCCGCTCCGGCCAGGGCTCTCCCGTCGCCGACTCGAACGCCGCGGTGACGTGGGCGACGAGCACGTCGAAGACGGCGTCGTAGGCCTCGAGGAAGCAGGTCGGCTTGTCGCCGAACATCTCCTCGAAGGTCTCGCGCGAAACGCCGGCGACCTCGATCACGTCGGTGACCGTGGTCGCCTCGTAGCCCTTCGCCGCCGCGACCCGCAGCATCGCCTCCAGCAACCGCTCGCGCTGGGAGCGCACCAGGTAGGCCCGCGGCAAGCCCTGGCGTCCGCCGGGGAGGCTCTCTGGATTCGAAGTCGATGGCGAATCCACGCAATTCACAGTAGGGCAGTGCTTGCGCCCTGTCCAACCCCTTCTCGCAGCCGATCGCCCAGGCCTGGCCAGGCTGTCCAACCGCTCCTCCGCGGCACCTACACTGCGGCAATGAAGATCGGCATCGTGGGGCTCGGATACGTCGGTTTGCCGCTCGCCGTCGCTTTTGCCGAGGCCGGGCACGAGCTGGTCGGCCTCGACTCCGACCAGCGCAAGGTCGAGGGCGTCAACGCCGGCCGCAGCCATATCGAGGACATCGCCGACGCCACCCTCAGCCCGCTCGCCGAGCGCCTGCGGGCGACCGCCAACCCGGCGGACCTGGCCTCCTGCGAAGCGCTGATCATCTGCGTGCCGACGCCGCTGACCGGCTCGCGCGAGCCCGACCTCACTTACCTGCTCGACTCGGCGACGGCGCTCTCGCAGGTGCTGCAGCCCGAGCAGCTGGTCGTCCTGGAGTCGACCACCTACCCCGGCACCACCCGCGAGCGCCTGTTGCCGATCCTCGAGGAGTCCGGCCTCTCCGCCGGCCGCGACTTCCACCTCGCCTTCTCGCCGGAGCGGATCGACCCCGGTCGCACCGACTACACCGTGCGCACGACCCCAAAGCTGGTCGGCGGCCTGACCCCCGCCTGCGCCGAGCGCGCCCGTGAGCTCTACGAGTTGATCTGCGACGAGGTCGTCGTCCTCTCCAGCCCGGAGGCGGCGGAGCTCTCGAAGCTGTTGGAGAACATCTTCCGCTCGGTCAACATCGCCCTCGTCAACGAGCTCGCCCAGCTCTGCGACCGGCTTGGCATCGACGTCTGGGAGGTGGTCGACGCAGCGGCGACCAAGCCCTTCGGCTTCATGCGCTTCGAGCCCGGCCCCGGCATGGGTGGACACTGTCTCCCCGTCGACCCCTTCTACCTCGCCTTCAAGGCCCGCGAGCACGACTTCTACCCCGAGTTCGTCGAGCTCGCCGGCAAGGTCAACCAGACCCAGCCGGCCTACTGCGTCGAGCGGATCGAGCGCGCCCTCAACGATGCAGGCAAGCCCGTCAACGGCTCCAAGATCCTCCTGCTCGGGGTCAGCTACAAGGCTGGCGTCGGCGACACCCGCGAGTCACCGGCGCTGAAGATCGCGGCGCGGCTGCGCGCGCTCGGAGGCGACGTCTCCTACCACGACCCCCACGTCCCGCGGCTGCCGGAACTGGATCTGAGCTCGGCCGGCCTCGCCGAGGCCCTGGCCGCGGCCGACGTCGCCGCGATCGTCACCGCCCACCCCGAGCTCGACTACGAGGAGGTCGTCTCCGCCGCGGCGCTGGTGGTCGACTTCCGCGGAGTCACGCGGGGGATCGAGGCGAAGAACCTGGTCAGGCTTTAGCGGCCTGCATCTCGGCGGCGGCCATCTCGGCGCCGAAATAGGGCAGTACGGCGAAGTACATGAACTCGGGCAGCAGCTCGCGGAAGCCGCCCTCCTCGCCGGTCGCCAGCCTGGCGTGGACCACGGCGTGCATGCCGGCGACGATCCCCTCCGCCGCGATCGCCGGCGGCGATCCGGCGCCCGCGGAGGCGTGACGCGCCGAATCGATGAAATCGGTGACCCGTTTCATCGCCTCGGAGCGTCTTTTCAGCGCCTCAGGGCCCGCCGCGTGCACCTCGACGATCAGGGCGCGGCCCAGATCCGGGTCGGCGTCAAGCAGCGCAAGCAGGGCGCTGAGGCCGGCGCGAAGCTGGCCCTGCCAGCTCTCCTCGGCGGCCCCGGCGGCGCGCGCAACGGCTTCCAAACGCGCCACGCCGAAGTCGAATGCCTCCAGGTAACAAGCATCGACGTCGGCGAACTCGTCGTAGAACGCCTGCCGGTAGAGGCCGGTTAGATCCAGCACCATACGCACGGATGCCGCGTCGTAACCGTTGCTGCCGACCACCTCGAGCATTCCCTCGAGGATCTTCTGACGCTTCGGGGAACTCACCAGTCTGAGTGCGGGAGCTTCGGGGTAAACCTTCCCCGTTGCGCCGGTCCCTTCGGCCCCTGCCTGGACCTTGGGTGCGGCCTGCTTTCCCATCTGACCTTTCCTCTGCTTGATCAAGGGAACGGGTTGTCTGGAGTCCGGTACTGTAGCGGTATCTGGTCAATACGTCCAGCTTGGAATCCGATACCCATAGGGGTACTCTGGCGTTCGTGGCTGACCGTGCACCCCAAGCGACCAGAATGCCACCGGGTCGCCATCCGCTGCCCCGCGAGTTCATCGCCCAGCACCAGCGGGCCCGCATAATCGCCGCCCTTGCCGAGGAGACAGTGGAGAAGGGCTACCGCGCCGTCACGGTCGCCGACATCGTCCGCCGCGCCGGCATCGCCCGCAACACTTTCTACGAGAATTTCTCCTCCAAGGAGGACTGCTTCCTCGCCGCCTCGGAGTTCGCGGTCAAGGAGGCGCTGCGCCGCGTCGTCGATGCCGCCAGCAAGGTCGACACCTGGCCGGCCCGGGTCAACTCCGGCCTCGCCGCCTTCCTCCATTACGTCGCCACCGAGCCGGCGCTGGCTCGCACCTGCATCGTCGAGGCGCTCTCGGCCGGGCCGGCGGCGGTGGAGCGCTACGAGCGCTCGATCCAAGCCTTCGTGCCGCTCTTCCGCATGGGCCGCAAGGTCTCCTCGAAGGGCGAGGAGCTGCCGGCGACGCTGGAGGAGACGATCGTCGGCGGCATCTTCTGGATCCTCTACCAGCGCATCATCATGGGACAGGCCGAGCAGATCGAGAGCCTGCTCTCTGAGCTGGTCGAGTTCTCACTTACTCCGTACCTCGGCGCCGAGGCAGCTAAGCGGATCGCCGCCGAGCAACCGTCGACACCCACTGCGGGTTGAGCCAGGGGCAGGGATCGGAGGTCCCATGACCTAGTGCTTGACCTGGAGACCCGCGAGCGCGCCGCCAGTCCCGAGCGCGAGCGCATCGTCGAGGCCCTGATCGAGATCGCCGCAGAGCGCGGCTATGCCGAGACCACGATCGAGCTGATCCTGGACCGCGCCGGTCTCGACCGGCCCGCCTTCGACCGCCACTTCCGCGGTAAGTACGACTGCTTCCTGACTGCCTGGCAGGAGATCAACGAGGGCTGCATGAGGGAGATGCTGGAGGCCTTCAACAGCCAGGAAGAATGGCCCGACCGCCTCCGCGCCGTCGCCTGCGAGATCGTCGACAACCTGCGCCACGATCCCAACCGGGCCTCGTTCGCGGTCGAGGTGCTCTCGGCCGGCGACGCCGCCCGCGCCCGCCGCGACATGACGATGCGGGTGATCGCCTCGCTGATCGATGCCGGCCGCAACGAAATGGACGATCCCGAGTCGGTCCCGCACACGACCGCCGAGGCGCTGGCCGGCTCGGCCTACGGCCAGGTCTACGCCAAGGTGGTACGCGGCGAGGCCGACGAGCTGCCGGCCCTCGTACCCCAATTGATGTCTGCCGCGGTAATGCCCTATCTAGGCGTGGAGGCGGGGCTGGCGGAGTTGGCACGTGGCTTCGACCCGCCAGCGCGATATCGTCGGGATGTGGCTAAAAAATCTTCCCCCGGTAAATCCGGCGGGACCAACGTCCCTGCCGAGGATTACCCGCCCGAGCTAGCGCGCCTTCCGCCCGGCCGCCACGGCCTGCCGCGCGAGTTCGTCGTCCACAACCAGCGCGAGCGCTTGATCGCCGGCCTCGCCGAGGCGATTGCCGAAAACGGCTACTCGGGGACGACGATCGCTCACATCACCCGCCACGCCGCCGTCTCGCGGCGCACCTTCTACGAGCATTTCTCGAGCAAGGACGAGTGCTTCGTCGCCGCCTACGACACGGTGATGGCGGAGCTGCGCGAGCGCGTCTCATCTGCCTTCGAGGGGGCCGAGGACTGGCCCCACGCGGTCAAAGCCGGGATCGGCGCAATGCTCGAGTTCCTCGCCGCCGAGCCGAGCCTGGCCCGCCTCTGCATGGTCGAGGCGCTGGTCGCCGGGCCGGTCGTGGTCGAGCGCTACGACGCCGCGATCCAGAGCTTCGTCCCCTACTTCCAGAGCGGCCGCGAGGGCCGCCCACCCGAGGTCCTCGCCCGCCTCTCGCCGACCACCGAGGAGGCCCTGGTCGGCGGCATGGTCTCGCTGATCTCCCGCCGCATCATCGCCGGCAAAGCCGAAGAGCTGGAGGAGCTGCTCCCCGACCTGGTCGAGTTCACCCTGACCCCGTACGTCGGCAGCGCCGAGGCGGCAGAGTTGGCGCGGGAGCCGGACTGAGCGCCCCCGCGCATAGGTCGCGTGCGAGAGTTTTCACTTCCGTCTGTATTTGCGCACCACAGACAACAGACTTCGTTCTAGGCTGTCATCATCGTGGAGCTGATGACAGAGGAATGGACCGACCGACGCCTCGACGCCCTGAACGCCAAGGTCGACCGGGGGTTCGCGGAGGTCGCCCGGCGATTCGGCGAGGTCGACCGGCGTCTCGACAAAGTCGACCGTCACCTCGAGCGGATCGACGGTCGCCTTGACTCGATTCAACGAACCATGAACCAGGCGATGATCACCGTAACCGGTGGCATCCTCGCCGGGTTCACCGGGATCATCGCGCTGATCGCCACGCAGCTCTGACGTGCGTCACTCGCCGAGTTCGACTGGAGAAAGCTCCGGCGAGCCGAGCTCCAACCAGGCCTCGTCCTCGCCGAAGTAGTTGAGCACGGCGAGGTGGGTGAGGTCGGGGAGGAGGCGCTCGACCGTGGCGGTGCGGCCGGCACCGATCTCGGTGCAGATCGCTTCCTCGACCGCGCCGACGACGAACTGGGCGGTGAGGGCGGTCGCGGTGGGCGTGGCGCCCCGCTCCTGGCGGGCCGAGTCGACGGCCTTGGCGAGCCGCTCGATCGCCTGCTGGTGCTTGGCCCAGGCCTGGCCGCGCGCCGCGCGCACCTCGATCAGCAGCGCCTTCGCCAGCAGCGGCTGCTCGGCGACGCTGCGCAGCAGCCTGGCCAAGGCGGCGCGGAAGCCCGCCCGCCAGCCCTCAGCCCCCCGAGCCGCCTCGAGCACTTCCGCGCAGATCCTCTCCACCGCCATCTCGTAGGCCTGCGCGAAACAGGCCTCCTTGCCGCCGAAGCGGCGCTGGAAGCGCTCGCGGGAGATGCCGCTGCGCTCCAGCACCTCCTGCACGCTCGCCTTCTCGTAGCCGCGGGCGCCGACGCTGAGCAGCATCGCTTCCAGCGCTCCCTCGTCCGACGCCTGCTGCGGGACCGCCTCATCCCATGAGCGAACCGCGCGCAATGTGGCCGGACTTTCCACTCGGGGTACCTTAGCCCTTTTTTGGGAACTTGTGTCACTTCATATACTGCCTTCGTACCAATGGGAACGCGCGCTATCCTGACCTCGTGCGCGCATTGCCTGGAAAGGCCTCCCGGCAGCCGCCCGGCCCCGAGCCGGTCAGCCGCGCCGCGTCGGCAGACGACCAGCGGCGCCGGATTCTCGAGGCGACTGCGGACCTCGTTGCCGAGCAGGGCTACGCCGAGACGACGATCGAGCAGGTCGTCCGCCGCGCCCGGGTCGGCTACGCGACCTTCTACAAGCACTACGCCGACAAGCAGGAGGCCTTTCTCGCCCTGCTCGACGCCGCTGTCGAGCGCACCGCCTACGTGGTCGAGGAAGCCTACGACCGTGAAGACGGGCCCTGGCCGGACAAGGTGGGGGCCGGCCTCGGGGCGCTGCTCGAGCAGATCGCGGCCCATCCCGACGTCGCCCGCGCCTGCCTGGTCGAGGCGCCGACCGCGGGGCCCGAGGCGGCGGCCCGCCACGAGGCGGCGCTGAAGCGCTTGACGCCGCTGCTGCGCCCGGGCCGCGAGCTCAACCCGCGCAGCGACAAGCTCCCCGACAGCCTCGAGGACACGCTGACCGGCGGCGTCCTCTGGGTGATCAACCAGCGCCTGATCGCCGGCGAAGAGGCGCAGCTGCGCGCCCTGCTGCCCGAGAGCCTCGAGTTCCTGCTGCGGCCCTACGTCGGCGAGGACGAGGCGGCGCGCGAGGCCGGCGGCCGCGAGTCCGCCTCCGCCTGACTCCCTGAGCGATGGCAGAAGCAGAGCTCGGTCCCCTTCCCGCCGGCCGCCACGGCTTCAGCCGCGAGCAGGTCGCCCACAACCAGCGCGAGCGGCTGATCGCCGGCCTCGCCACGGCGGTCGCCGAGCACGGCTACCAGGCGGTGACGATCACCCATATCACCAAAGCGGCAAAGGTCTCCCGCCGCGTCTTCTACGCGAACTTCGAGGGCAAGGAGGAGTGCTTCCTCGCCGCCTTCGAGGTCGTCGTCGGGCACATCCGCGAGCTCGCCGCCGAGGCCGTCGCGGCAGCTCCCGATTGGCCCCGCCAGGCGATCGCCGCCTCCCGCGCGGTGCTTGCCTTCCTCGCATCGGAGCCCGACCTGGCCCGCCTCTGCCTGGTCGAATCGCAGGGCGCCAGCCCCGCGGTCGCGGCCCGTTTCCATGAGGCCGTCCACGAGGCAGTCCCGCTGTTGCGGCAGGGCCGCGCCGAGCGCGAGCGCGGCCGCGAGTTGCCACCGAGCACCGAGGAGTCGACGATCGGCGCCCTGATCATGCTCGCCTCGCGCAAGGTCGCCGCAGGCGAGGCCGAGCAGCTGGAGGACCTCCTCCCCGACTTCGCTGAGTTCATCCTCGCGCCGTACCTTGGGGCAGAAGAGGCCGGACGTCTCGCCCGCACCTAGCTTTCGGGAAGGTTCTCCAGGTCCAGTAGATCCTGTGTACGGCTCTGCGCTTGCTTCATCTCGCGCAGGCGAGCCAGCGAACACACGTGCACTGGAATGCCGAGGAGGTCGCTCTTGACCGAGTCCTCCACGAGTTGGGAGTAGCTGGGCACCCCCTGCGCCCGTTGCACGACGTCCAGCGCGCCAAACTTCGTCGTGGCGGTGACGTTGCCGCCACGACGAATCACGCCCGCGTCGGTCGCCGGGTCGAACTGCCTTCCACCCACGGTGGGCAGGCTCGACTCAAGATCGCCCAGCGCTGTGGTCAAACGCTTTAGGTTCTCGGGATCGGGATCGGGAACAAGGTCCAGATCCTCGGTACCGCGGACAAATCCGTGTGCCCCAACCGCGACGCCGCCGATCACGACGAAGCGAACGTCGTGTTGATGCAGCGCCCCGAGCAGCGAGCGAAGGTCGAATTCGCTCAATGTGCTTGGGCAGCGCCCTTGATGGCGCTCATCTGCTTGCACAGCGCATGCACTCGAGCCAGTCGCTCGCTCATTGGTGCCTTGCGGTCTGCTTCGAGCCGTATGGCGCGCGCCCGCGCTAGCTCACCGATATCGCCGTCGAGCGCTTTGGCTGCCATCGCTCAAGTCTAGCGGCGCCCTTGCCAGTGCCGACGTAATTCGGTACCGCCATATCTCCCCAGGGAACGCATCTGGGAACGATCTTTTTCTTTTGGGAACTTTCTCTTGACAAACGTGTGAGAGACGTGCTTCACTCGTGCCACTTGGCGGTACAGCTAGCAACTTCTAGGAACTAGCAGCCCCCGTCAGGCGATTGGGAAACAGGCAGTACAGGGACATAAACCACCGAGCCTCGAGGAAGCCGCTAAGGGAAGCGGCGGGCAGAGGGGCTCACGGGACAAGGAGAGATTGAGAACATGTTCTCGACGCTACGCACGCGATTCGGGATCCCGGGAGTCATCTCGGTGATAGCCCTAGTTTTCGCCATGTTCGGCGGCGCCTACGCCGCCTCCAACTCAGCTTCAGGTGGCAAGGCCACCGCGAGCGCCAAGGCCAAGAAGGGGCCGCGCGGTCCGAAGGGTGCGACCGGCCCGGCAGGGCCAGCGGGCCCGGCTGGTCCAGCCGGCGCCAAGGGCGACACCGGCGCGGCCGGTTCCAACGGCACGAACGGCACCAACGGAGCGCCTGGAACCAACGGCAAATCCGTCGTCACCGGCGCTCTCACCCCCGGCCAGGGTGGCTGCACAGAAGGTGGCGCTTACGTCGAAGTATCCGGCGAAGTGGCGACCAAAAAATCCGTATGCAACGGCAAAAACGGCAAAGATGGTGAAACCGGGTTCACCGAAACCCTGCCGGCCGGCATGACCGAGACCGGTGTTTGGGCCACCCCTCTCACGAAGTCGCCGCCCAAGAAGTGGAATGCCGAAACCGAAGAAATGGAAGGCTCTTCCACCAACAACGCGCTCCTTCCGCTGTCGTTCAACATTCCCCTGGCCGCAGCTCCAACCGTGGTTCATTACGTCGACGTCAATGGGCTCGAAGTCAACAACGAAAATCCGTTCTTCGGGCCCCACGTCGAACCGGTGAACTGTCTCGGCGAAGCCACCGAACCGACTGCCCCCGAAGGCATGGTCTGCATGTATGCGACTTTGGAAAATAACGCGGCCGAAGAAAACAAAGTCTTCCCCGGTTTCTTCCCCATCGAACTAAGCAATTTCGGGCAACTGACAGCCTATGGGGCCGTGGTCTACATGGGTCTAGAACTCGGTGGTGCCGGCCAGAGCGCCCGCGGCGTCTATGCCGTAACGGGCAACTAACCACCACCTGAATACCCCCACCGGGACGGGACTCGCCGTCCCGTCCCGGTGGGGTTCCCATCACACACCACAGAGCGTGGAACGGCACTGTATATGAGCAACCACCGGAAGGGACCATGAACGGGATCGGCAACAAGCACCGCGCATCGCGAGGGCTGCTGCTCGCGGTATCCGCCCTGGCGCTCGCCGGCCTCACCGCGCCCGTCGCTATGGGAGCCGAAGCCGAACGCGAGCTCGATCCGGTGCTCTCGCTGATCGGCGGTTGCAGTGAAAAAGTGGAAACCCTCGACCCGATTGAAGACCCGGGTTGCCCAACGACCCTTCCCGCCGGCCCGCACCCGCCGGAAAAGTTCGCCGCCCCCAAGGCTGTCACCACCGACCGCTACGGCGACATCTACGTCAGCAACTTCGGCAAATCCGAAACCGGTAACCAGGGCAGGATCGACATCTTCGATCCTGACGGCGGCTTCATCTCGGAGCTGAAAACGCCGGGCCCGACCTCGATGGCGATCGATAGCAAAGGCGTCCTCTACGTCTACGCCTCGGTCAACAGCGAGACCGAACACCGGGTGATTCGCTTCGGGCCGACTGGTGAATACAAACCGGCTACGGGACAGATCGAATACAACGACCCTCCAACTACGCTGACCGTACGAGGATCGCTGTTGACCGGGATTGCCATCAACCCGGCCAACGATCATCTTTTCGCCAATTTTGGGGCGGGGGGCGTAGTCGAGTACGACTCGGCTGTAGCCGGGAACGCAGAAATTCGAAGGACGGAAACCGGAATCTGGCCATACGGTGTGGGGGTCGCCGTGAACGCGACCCGCAACCTCCTCTACGCAAGCGCTGAAGACAAACGCATCGACATCTTCGACCTGACCCAGGTCGTCGGCTCTCCTCCCAACGACGAATATAAAAAAGTCGGCTCGATCGAAGGGTCGGCGGTGCCGGCGGGCAAATTCGAGGGCAAGCTCTCGGTCGCGGTGGATGAAGCGACCGGTCACGTGTTCGTCCTCGACGGCGAAGTGAACCGAATCTATGAGTTTGACGAAGGCGGCGCCTACCTGGCCACGATCGAACACGGATTCAACGTGGCTTACGGCGCCGAGATCGGCATCGACAACGGGCCCCTCAGCCCCAACGGGGCACTGGGCAGCCACGGGCACTACCTCTACGTCCCCTCGGGCAAGACCGGGGTCGGGCACTCCTTCGCCTTCGAAGCGTCTAGCTTCAAAGCACCGGTGGTGAGCTCGGTCTCCAGTTCGGGCGTAAGCGAGGACGAAGCCGAGCTGCAGGCGCAGGTCAACTCCGGCAATCTGGAAACGGAATTCAGCTTCGAATACACCACCCGGGAGAGCTTCGAAGCAGAAGGGTTCGCCGGGGCGCAGGTCGCCGGTACGGGCAAACTGCCTGCCGCCAATCTCGACGAGGAAGCCTCGGCCGTGGCGAGCGGCCTCGAGGACGGCACCGAATACCGCTTCCGCATCCTCGCCACCAACGTAGAAGGCTCCGATGAAGCGCAGGGGAGCTTCGCCACCTATCCGGCCTTCCCGATCCCCTCTTCCTCTTGCCCCAATGCATTGCTTCGCGGCGGCTCCTCGGCGCCTTTGCCCGACTGCCGCGCCTTCGAGCTGGTGACCCCGCCCTCCACCAACGGGCGCTCCCCCGTCGGCACCGGCCACGAGCTGCAGTTCACCAACCGCCAGGTCTCCCCCGCCGGGGACAAGATCCCCTTCAAGGTCGAAGGCGGCGCTCTGGGCGGCAAAGACGTCACCGGCACCTACCTTGGCGATCCCTACCTCTCCAGTAGGGGCCCCAGCGGCTGGAATACCAACCCGATCGGCCCCAACGGAGCTGAAGCGCAGGGGGTGGTTCCTGGTGGGACTTCGCCGGACCAGGGCTACTCGTTCTGGACCGCCCAAGCCGGCGGGCCGGCGACCGAAGAAGGGCACGCGGTCAGCTATGTGCGCTACCCCGACGGTCACTCCGAGGTTCTCGGCAAGGGCAGCATCGCCACCGATCCCGAAGCGGCCGGCGTCTTGATCAGCGAAGGCGGCGATCACATCGTATTTACCACCGAAACGGGTGTGGAACACGCCGTCCAGATCGAGCCGGACGCCGCTCCGACTCCGATTCCGGCGATCTACGATCGCACCCCCGACGGAGTTACCCACGTCATCTCGCTGCTTCCCGGAGATGTCCCGCTGAGCGTCAAAGCCACCTACTACGGGTCCTCCCTCGACGGCGAAGGCGTCGCCTTCACCGTCGCCAACACCCTCTACCTGCGCTATCAGGACTCGGAAACCTTCGAAATCGGTGAAAACGTCAAATTCGCCGGCGTCGCCGAAGGCGGCAACCGGATCTTCTACATGCAGGCCGGCGATCTCTTCGCCTTCGACGCCAAGACCCAGCAGAGGATCGCCTTCACCAACTCAAACGAAGTCACCCCCGAAGTGGTCGGCGACGCCGTCCCGGTCAACGTCTCCGAAGACGGCAGCGCCGCCTATTTCGTCTCAAAACAGATCCTCACCCCAAACATCGCTCCCAATCCCAAGGGTGATCTCCCCGAAACCGGTGTCGAGAATCTCTACCTCTCCCGCGAAGGGGCGCTCTCCTTCGTCGGCATCCTCGACAAAACCGACGTGATCGGCGAAGCAGGCAAGGTCTCCCAAATCGAGGGCCTCGGGCTATGGATGGCCGCCATCGGCCCGCCGACTGTCGGGCAGCTCGGCCTCGACCCCTCCCGCGCCACCCCAGACGGCAACACCCTGATCTTCCGCTCGCGGGCCAAGCTGACCGATTACGACCCCGAAGGCGTGCCCCAGATCTACCGCTATGACTCGGCGGGCGAGCTGCAGTGCCTATCCTGCAACCCCACCGGCGCCCCGTCCAGCGGGGCGGCGACCCTGCAATCGGAGAGCCGCGAAGGCTTCGCCCTCGCCTTCTACCAAGCCTGGATCCGCAACCTGCGACCAGACGGAAAGAGGGCCTTCTTCGAGTCTCCCGAGCCGCTGGTGGCCGCCGACACCGACGGCAAGCTCGACGTCTATGAGTGGGAGGACGAGGGCGTCGGCAGCTGCACGCGCCCACAGGGCTGCACCTACCTGATCTCCTCCGGGCACAGCCTGCGCAACGAGTACCTCTTCGCGGTCTCAGAAAGCGGCAACGACGCCTTCGTCCTCAGCTCGGATGAGCTCCTGCCCGCCGACGCCGAAGAGACCCCCTCGATCTATGACGCCCGGGTCGAAGGCGGCTTCGCCGAAGCCCAGGCTCCGGCCGAATGCCTGGGCGAAGCCTGCCAGCCGACGGCGGTGCCCCCGGCCGACCCGGTCCAGGTGCTGCGCGGGGCGGGCAACGTCAAACCCGAAGGGGCCCAGGCCAAGAAGAGCTGCCCCAAGGGCAAGGTCAAGACCCGCCGCCACGGCAAGGCGCGCTGCCTCAAGGCAAAGCAAACCCACAAAGCCGCCTCCAACCGAAAGGCAGGCCGAAAGTGAGCAGGGCAATGCAAAGGATCGGCCTTCTCGGTGCGCTTGCTCTCACTCTCATGGGCGCCTCGGCGGCGAGTGCCTCGGCGGCCGAAGAATTCGACAAGTTCGGCGTCGAATCGGTCTTCTCCGACCTCGCCAGCCGCCAAGCCGGCGCCCACGCCGACATGACGATCGGCTTCGGGCTGACCCACAACGGCAACACCCCCTGGGCGCTTGCCCGCGACATCGAGGTCAAGCTGCCCCCGGGGATGGCGGGCAACCCCGAAGCGGTGCGCCGCTGCACCCCCGACCAGCTCGGCGACGGCCCCGCCAACAGCCACTGCCCCTTCGACTCCCAGGTCGGGATCACCGAAGTCCGCGTGCAGCCGCCCCACGCCGGCGTCTACAAGGAGCCCGTCTACAACATGGTCACGCCCAAGGGCATGGTCGCCCGCCTCGGCTTCATCGCCGTCGGCTGGCCGGCCTTCATCAACGTTCGCCTCGACCCCGCCGACCACTCGATCGTCTCGACGATCGAAGGCATCCCCTCGGTGGCGGGCCTGCTCGAATCGACGACGACGCTCTGGGGGGTGCCGGCCTCCCACGCCCACGACGAAGAACGGATCACCCCCCAGGAGGCGATCACCGGGGAAACCCCGCCCAGCCGCGAAGTCAACATCCCCGAAGTCCCCTTCCTCACCAACCCGACCGACTGCACCGAAACGCGTCAGGTGAGGGTCACGGCGGTCAGCTACCAGGAACCGAACCGGCCCTCGGCGCTCGGCGCGCCCTTCCCGCAGATCTCCGGTTGCGGCCTGCTCGACTTCAACCCGACCACGGCTCTTAAGCCGACCACCGCCCAGGGCACCACCGGCTCGGGCCTCGACTACGAGCTCACCCTGCCGAGCGACGGCCTGCAGGCCGTCAATGGCCTCTATGGCTCCGAGCTGCGGCGCTCCGAAGTGGTGCTGCCCGAGGGGATGACGGTCAATCCCTCCGAGGCCGAGGGCCTGGGCGTCTGCTCTGAAGAAGACCTGGCAAGGGAGGCCTATGGCTCCCCGCCCAACGCCGGCTGCCCGGAGACCGCCAAGATCGGCTCGGTCGAGGCGACCACGCCGGTGCTCGACCAAAAGGCCGAAGGCTCGCTCTTCCTCGCCAAGCCCTACGCCAACCCCTTCGGCTCCCTGCTCGCCCTCTACATGGTCTTGAAGATCCCCGAGCGCGGCGTCGTGGTGAAGATGGCCGGCAAGGTCACGACCGACCCCGATACCGGCCAGATCACGACCGTCTTCGATGACGTCCCCCAGCTGCCGGTCGCCGACTTCAAGCTGCACTTCCGCGAAGGGGCCCGGGCGCCCTTGATCACCCCGCCCGCCTGCGGCACATACACCGCGCTCTCCAACATGACGCCCTGGGCGGCGCCGGGCAAAGTCACCCCACGGCCCAACTCCTTTGCGATCGAAAGCGGCCCCGACCGCGGCCCCTGCCCGGGCGGCGGCTTGCCGCCCTTCCACCCGGGCCTCAGCGCCTACCCGACCAACCTCGCGGCCGGTGCCTTCAGCCCCTTCAACCTCACCCTTACGCGCAAGGACTCCGAACAGGAGATCACCCACTTCTCGATCAAGCTGCCGCCGGGCTTGGTGGCGAAGCTGGCGGGAGTGCCCTTCTGCCCGGAGGCGGGGATCGCCCAGGCCAAGGCGCGCAAGGGCATCCACGGCGGCGAAGAAGAGATCGCCGCGCCGAGCTGCCCGGCGGCCTCTCAGATCGGCACCACCTGGGCGGGCTCGGGAGTGGGGGACGTGCTGGTCTACGTCCCCGGCAAGGTCTACCTGGCAGGCCCCTACAACGGCTCGCCCTTGAGCATCGTCGCGGTGACCGCCGCCAAGGCCGGCCCCTTCGATCTCGGCACCGTGGTGATCCGCGAGGCGCTCTCGGTCAATCCCGAAACCGGCGAAGCCTTCATCGACGCCACCGGCTCGGACCCGATCCCCCACATCATCGCGGGGATTCCGGTTCACCTCAGGGACATAAGGGCCTACGTCGACAAGCCCGATTTCACCCTCAACCCGACCGACTGCAGCCCGACCTCGACCGCATCGACGGTGTTGGGCTCCGGCCTCGACTTCGCCTCCGAAGCCGACGACAACCCGCTGACCGTGACCTCGCCCTTCCAGGTCGCCGACTGCGCCGCGCTTCCGTTCGAACCGAAGCTCTCGTTGCGGCTGCAGGGAGGGACCAAGCGCGGGGACTACCCCAAGCTGAAGGCTTTCCTGCGGATGCGGGGCTTCGGCGAAGCCGGGGTCGCCAAAGCCAGGGTGACCCTGCCGCGCTCGGAGTTCATCGCCAACGCCCACTTCAACACGATCTGCACCCGCGTGCAGTTCAAGCAGCTGGGCGGCAACGGCGAAGCCTGCCCGGCGGGCAGCATCTACGGCTGGGCGCGGGCCAAGACCCCGATCCTCTCCGACCCCCTCGAAGGCCCGATCTTCCTCAGGTCCTCAGAACACCAGCTGCCCGACGTGGTCGCCTCGCTACGGGGCCAGGAGATCAACGTGCACCTGGTCGGCCACGTCGACTCGGTCAAAGGGCAGCTCCGCAACACCTTCGAAACCGTGCCCGACGCCCCCGTGGAATGGGCCAGCTTCTCCTTCCAGGGCGGCAAGAAGGGACTGTTCGAAAACAGCACCAACCTCTGCGCCCAGAAGAACCGCGCCGACGTGCGCTTCGCCGGGCAAAACGGCAAGACCCACAACTACAAGCCCGCGGTGAAGGTGAAGTGCGGGGGAGTCAAACACAGGAGACCACGATGATCGCTCGCTCGCCAAAGACCCTCGGAGCCCTCCTCGCTCTCGCCCTGCTCGCGCTCGCGGCCCTCGCCGGGCCCGCGGCGGCCGCGCCCGAAATCCCCCGTTACCTGCATAGCTTCGGGCCGGACGGGACTGAAGGGACGACGTTCAAACGGGTCAACTCGGTCGCTGTTGATCAGAGCACGGGCGATCTCTACGTCTTCGTCCGCGAAGTAGGCACCCTCTACAAGTTCGATGCCAAAGGCAGCCCGGTCGATTTCACCGGCACCGCTCCTTACCTCAACGGCAACCGGATCGATGGTTTGGCTACGGGCGAAGCATTCAACGAAGCGCAGGTGGCGGTCGATTCCACGAGTCACATCATCTACCTCACCGAACCGACGGCGATCAGGGCCTTTCAGGCCGATGGCGAAGAAGCCGAATTCACCGCCGGACCCGGGGCGGGCACGAGCGAAATCGGCGGCTTCGGACAACTCGCCGGGGTGGCAGTGGACGATGTGGGGAACATCTACGCCAGCGATCTCACCGGTGGGACCATCCGCATCTACAGCGCCAGCGGAGAACCTTTGAACCAGATCGCGGCTGGGAACCCAACCACGCTTGCGGTTGACGGAAGCGCCACTGTTTATCTCCACCGAAACGCAATCGAACCGCTCGTCCGATTCACCCCGAGTGAGGTGCCGGTCAGTGCGACGACCACCTATGCGGCAAGCGAACCTGTTCCGCTCAAAAACATTGAAGCCCGGTCCGGACTCGGCGTGGATCCGCTCAGCGGCGATATCTATTCCTCGCTGAGCATCACTGAAAGAGGAACCTGGATTGTTCAGCGCCATCCCGACGGCACCTTGGTCCGCGAATACTCCGCCAAAGGAAAGGAACTCTCCCAAGGTGTGGCGGTGGTCGGGGGTGGCGAAAGGTTCTACGTTGGCACCCAGGACAGCGGCTTCCCAAATTACACCGGACAAGTGGCGATCTTCGGCCCCCAGCCCCCAGGACCACCCGAGATCGGTGTAGCCGGCGCCTACGGCGTCAGCGCCGACGCGGCCCGCCTCCAAGCGCGGATCAACCCGCGCAAGGTGTCCACCACCTACCGCTTCGAATACGGCACCAGCGAATGCGCCCTGCCGGGCAGCAAATGCACCGCGGTCCCCATCCCCGGCGCCCCGCTCGGCAAAGGCAACCAGCCGGTCGCGGTCACCCAGGCGATCACCGGCCTGCTGCCGGGAACCACCTACCACCTGCGGGTCTTCGCCGAAAACGCCGAAGGCTCCGACGAAGTCAACCGCACCTTCACCACCCAGGCCCCGGGCGGCGTCTTCGGCCTGCCCGACTCGCGGGCCTGGGAGCTGGTCTCCCCGCCGCTGAAGGGAGACGGCGGCATCGTCGTCAACAACCAGACCCTGATCCAGGCCTCGGCCTCAGGCGACGGGCTCGCCTACCTGAGCCGCGGGGCGATGGAAGAAGACCCGGCGGGCAACCGCTCGCCCGAGCTCTCGCCCTACCTGGCCGGGCGCTCGCCCGACGGCAGCTGGTCTTCCAAGGACATCACCTCCAGCCATCAGGAAGCGAACATCCTGCTGGGCCAGGACGAATTCCTCCGCTTCTCGGAAGACCTCTCCAAGGGCCTCGTGGAACCGCGCGACGAAACCCTGCTCTCGCCGCAGGCCACCGAATACACCCCCTACATCCGCGACAACACCACCACCCCACCCACCTACACCCCGCTCTTGAGCGCAGCCGACGTCACCTCGGGAGTGCCCTGGGGGCAGGGCGGCTGGGGGCAGTTTGGCGCCGGAGCGGGCGGCGCGCACCGGGTGGTCCCGGTCGGCGCCAGCCCGGACCTGAGCCATGTGGTGCTGAACTCGGAGACTCCGCTGCTCGAAGGGATCAGCGGCACCGCGCTCTACCTCTGGTCGGAAGGCTCACTCCAGGTCGTCAGCCGGCTGCCCGAAGGCGAAGGAGGGAAAGTCGTGGAAGGGGATTTTGGCACCGGGTCGGGGTCGATCCGCCACGCGATCTCAAACGACGGCTCGCGTGTCTTCTGGCAATCCGGCATCTACACCAGCATCGGCGCCGGCGGCACCAAAGCCGCCCTGTATGTGCGCGACACCGAGGCGAACGAAACCGCCCGTCTCGACCTAAAACAGGCGGGAGCCACGGGAGAAGGCAGGGTCTTCCCCGCCTTCCAGGAGGCCACCCCCGACGGCCGCGTCGTCTACTTCACCGACTCCCAGCAGCTGACCGAAGGCGCGAGCCCCGGCGGCCGCGACCTCTACCGCTGCGAGCTGGGCGACGACGCGAGCAAAGGCTGCCTGACCCTGGAAGACATCAGCGCCCCGGCTGAAGGCTCGGGCGAAGAAGCGCGCGTGAAGGAGATGGTGCCGGCGATCTCCGAAGACGGCACCCGCGCCTACTTCTTCGCCGAAGGCGTTCTCGACACTGTCCCGAACGCCAACGGCGAAACTGCGGTCAAAGACCAGCCGAACCTCTACCTCTGGGAAGAGGGCGCTGGGGTGAGATTCATCGCCACCCTGGCGCCGGGGATCTTCTTTGTGCAGGGCGACACCGCGGCGTGGGGTCTCGGAAACTTGACACTGACCGGCCGGGTTGGGCTGATGTCCTCCTATGCCTCCCCGAACGGCCGCTTCTTCACCTTCACCTCGCAGCGGCCGCTGACAGGCTACGCGAACGAGAGCCCCCGCGACGGGACCCCCATCACGGAGGTCTTCGTCTTCGACGCCCAGAGCGGCAGGCTCACCTGCGCCTCGTGCATCCCGACCGGCGCCGGCCCGGTGGGGCAGCTGGACCCCGCGGAAGGCCAGACCGACACCCCGATCGACCCGCAGGAACTATGGGAAGGGCGGCAGGTGGCGGCGACCCTGCCCGAGGCGACCGCCGGGCTCGCCGCCCCCGCGATCCGCCAACCCCGAGTCGCCCACGACAACGGCCGCGTCTTCTTCAACGCCTTCGACCCGCTGGTCCCCGCCGACACCAACGGCACCTGGGATGTCTATGAGTACGAGCCGCTGGGCACCGGCTCCTGCACGGCCTCCCCGACCGGCTCGGCGATCGCCCGCCAGGGAGCCGGCTGCGTCTCGCTCCTCTCCTCGGGCACCGCCGAAGGCCAGTCGGCCTTCCTGGAAGCAGGCCCGGGCGGCGACAACGTCTTCTTCCCTGACCAAAGGCCGCCTCTCGGTGCTCGACAAAGACGGCGCCGTAGACGTCTATGACGCCAGGGTGGGGGGGACGGCGGCGAGCCTGCATCCCCTCGCCGAATGCGCCGGGGAATCCTGCCAGCCGGTGACCGGCCCCCCCGACGACCCGACCCCCGCCAGCGAAGCCTTCCGCGGGGCGGGCAACGTGGGCCCGGAAGCGACGGCCTCGCGCTGCCCCAAGGGCCGGAAGGCCGCCAAGCACGGCAAGACCCGCTGCGTGGCCAAGAAGCGCAAACGACACATCAACAGCAAGAGCCGGCAAGCCGCCGGCAAGACCGGGGGGAACCACCGATGAAGCGCACTGTCCGACTGGCCGTCCTCGCCGCCGGGCTGGCGTCCGTCCTGGCCCTCGCGGCTGCCCCGGCGGCAAGCGCCAACACGCCCTGGTGGCAGGTCCTCACCGGCACCCGCCCGACCGACATGTGGGAACCGACCGACAACGAACAGCAGCTGACGATCAAAAACGGCTCGGCCGGCTCGGCGGTCCTGGTCAAGGTCAAAGGCGCGACCGTCGCCTGCCTCGGTGCCGGCGGCGCCGCCAAACTCTGCCCCGGAGGGGTGACGATCTCCACGGCCTCGCAGCTGCAGGCGGCGCTGGCAGCCGCCTTTGAAACCCCGACCGTGCAGGTGAGCGGCGGGCCGGTCGAAAAAGGCTCGGGCCTCACCGCCACCTTCCTCATCCTCACCCCCGGTCGGGCGACGCCGGTGATCTCCCTCGCCTCGGCCAACCCGGTGAAAGAAGCCAAAGAAATCGGCTCGGGCGAAGCCAAGCTGCTCAGCACGGGCGGCTCGGGCCGCCTCTCGCTGACGATCACCAACCTCGGCGACGCCGCCGTCGACGCGACCGAAACCCCGGTCGAAATCCTCGACCAGCTGCCCCAGGGGACGATCGCCACCGGCGTGGAAGGCTTCGCCGGCGCCCCGGGGGCCCCGATCCCGGTCGACTGCGCGCTCGAAGGCGAAACCAAAGTCGCCTGCTCCTTCGAAGGCGTCCTCCCCCCCTACGAAGCGATCGAAGTCGAAGTCCTCGCCAGCCTGACCGGCGAACCGCCGGTGGCGGGCGCTCCCGGCCAGGTCACGGTCTCCGGCGGCAACGCCCTGCCCGCCTCCGCGGCCCAGGCGATCAAAGCGAGCCCCGACAGGGCCCCCTTCGGCTTCGAATTCTTCTCCTCCCAGACCGAAGAAGAGGGCGGCGGCGCGGTGATGAGGGCCGGATCCCATCCCTTCCAGCTGACCACGACCCTGCAGTTCAACTCCGGCAACGTCATCCCGGGGGCGACTCGCGACACGACAATCGTCGAACAGCCCGCCCTGCCGCGGAACCTGCGCTTCGACCTGCCCGCGGGCCTGGTCGGCAACGCCACCCAGGTGCCGGCCTGCGGGACCGCCGACTTCTACCTGCGCGTATCCGGCAAGGTCCAAAACGGCTGCGGGCCCGAGACCGCGATCGGCGTCGCCTCGGTGACGATCCTCGAACCAGCCGCGGTCGGCCTGCGCCGCATCGCCGTGCCGATCTTCAACCTCGCGCCCGAATACGGCGAGCCGGCGCGCTTCGGCTTCGCCGTCGCTCCCGGCGTGCCGGTGGTGAT
The DNA here is from genome assembly GCA_963840565.1 of uncultured Solirubrobacterales bacterium. Taxonomy (GTDB): domain Bacteria; phylum Actinomycetota; class Thermoleophilia; order Solirubrobacterales; family 70-9; genus VRUE01. The sequence goes on along the minus strand of CAWIZH010000003.1, from coordinate 351,749 downwards.
CGACACCTCCGTCGACCCCGCCGACCACTACAAGATCCGCGCCGAGGTCAAGAACGCCAGCCAGCTGGCCGTCTTCCTCTCTACCTCGGTGGTGATCTGGGGCGCCCCCGGCGATCCCCGCCACGACCCCTCGCGCGGCTGGAACTGCGCCTACAAGTTCGAAATAGGCGGCCCCTGCGAACGACCGGGCGGCCTCGGCGAAGAGACCTTCCTGCGCGAGCCGGTCACCTGCTCGGGCCCGCGCCTGTTCGCGGTCGAGCTCGAACCCTGGAACACGCCGCTGGGCAGCGAGGTCGAGCGCTCCAGCTCGACCAGCCCGGCGCTCGGCAGCTGCAACCAGGTCCCCTTCGACCCGGCGATCGCCTCCTCGCCGACCAGCCGCCTCGCCGGCGCCCCCAGCGGCCTCGACTTCCGCCTCGACATGCCGAACAGCGGCCTCTCGAAAACGGAAGCGATCGCCGAAGGGCAGGCCAAGAAGGTCGAAGTCACCCTGCCCGAAGGGATGAGCGTCAACCCCTCCCAGGCCGAAGGGCTCGTCGGCTGCACGCCCGCCGATCTCGCCCGCGAGACCGCCGACTCGCTGCCGGGCGAAGGCTGCCCGGAAGCCTCCAAGGTCGGCGAGATCCAGATCTCCACGCCGCTGCTCAAAGAGGAAGCCAAAGGCTCCCTCTACGTCGCCGCGCCATACGACAACCCCTTCAACTCACTCATAGCCCTTTACATGGTGGCGCGGATCCCCGAGCGCGGGATCCTGGTCAAGCAGGCCGGGGTGGTGCGCCCCGACCCCGCGACGGGCCGGCTGACCACGACCTTCGACGACCTGCCCCAGATCCCGTTCACGACCTTCAAGCTGCACTTCCGCGAGGGCGCCCGGGCACCGCTGGTGACTCCGCCGGCCTGCGGCAAATACGACATCACCGCCCGCTTCACCCCCTGGTCGGCCGCAGACCCCGAAAACCCGGCCCCGGCCGAGATCGTCACCCGCACCAGCTCCTTCGCGGTCGAACACGGCTTCGACGGCGGCGCCTGCCCGAGCGGGGGCACTCCGCCCTTCCACCCGGGCCTTTTCGCCGGCACCGTCAACAACTCCGCCGGCTCCTTCAGCCCCTTCGACGTGCGCCTCACCCGCACCGACGGCGAACAGGAGTTCACCAACTTCTCGCTGAAGCTCCCGCCCGGCGTCGCGGCCAAGCTCGCCGGCGTTCCCTTCTGCTCCGACGCCCAGATCGCCCAGGCCACCTCGCGCACCGGCCCCCACGGTGGTCAGGAAGAGATCGACGCTCCCAGCTGCCCGGCCGCCTCCCAGGTCGGCCGCACCCTGGCCGGAGCGGGCGTGGGCGCCAGCCTCGTCTACGTGCCGGGCAGGATCTATCTCGCCGGCCCCTACCACGGCGCGCCGATCTCCCTGGTCTCGATCACCTCCGGCGTGGCCGGGCCCTTCGACGTCGGCACCGTCGTCGTGCGCTTCGCGATCAAGGTCAACCCCGAGACCGGCGAAGTCTTCCTCGACAGCACCGGCTCGGACCCGATCCCACACATCGTCAAGGGCATCCCGCTTCACCTCCGCGACATCCGCGCCTATACCGATCGCCCTAACTTCACCCTCAACCCGACCGACTGCACGGCGACCTCGACCGCCTCGACGGTTCTGGGCTCGGGCCTCGACTTCGCCTCCGCGGCGGACGACCGCCCCGTCACGGTGACGAGCCCCTTCCAGGCGGCCGACTGCGCCTCGCTTCCGTTCAAGCCGAAGCTCTCGCTGCGCCTGCAGGGAGGGACCAAGCGCGGTGACTACCCGAAGCTGAAGGCCTTCCTGAAGATGAACGGGATCGGCGAAGCGGGGATCTCCAGCACCCAGGTCACCCTGCCGCGCTCGGAGTTCATCGCCAACGCCCACTTCAACACGATCTGCACCCGGGTGCAGTTCAAAGAAGCGGGCGGAAACGGCGAAGCCTGCCCGGCGGGATCGGTCTACGGCTGGGCGCGGGCCAAGACCCCGATCCTCTCCGACCCCCTCGAAGGCCCGATCTTCCTGCGTTCCTCCGAACACCAGTTGCCCGACGTGGTCGCCTCGCTGCGAGGCCAGGAGATCAACGTGCACCTGGTCGGCCACGTCGACTCGGTCAAAGGACAGCTAAGGAACACCTTCGAAACCGTCCCCGACGCCCCCGTTGAATGGGCCAGCTTCTCCTTCCAGGGCGGCAAGAAGGGACTGTTCGAAAACAGCACCAACCTCTGCGCCAAGCCGAACCGCGCCGACGTGCGCTTCACGGGGCAGAACGGCAAGACGCACAATTACAAGCCGGCGGTGAAGGTGAAGTGCGGGGGCAAGAAGAAGGCAAAGCACAAGAGGACGGCGCGCTGAGGCGCGCCGACTCCTCCTCGACGCCGCTTGGGGCGGCCGCACGGGTGTTGAACGCGCTCGTTCGTGCCGAGCGCGACGAGCTGGCCGGTTGCCTGGCGCCCGGCGCCTCGTTCGTGGGGCCGGGCGGCTTGGCCCTTTCCGGGCCTGACTCGATCGCCGCCGGCCTCCTCCGTTGGCTGCCGCCCGTTCCTCCCGCCTCGCAGGGTTTCGCGATGGAGCACACGGATCGTCTCGCGGTCTTGGGCCTGCACTGGCACTCCGAGCCGGGGCCGCCCGCGACGACGGCGCGGTCGGCTCAGCTCGACGCCACGGCTGTCTTCCGTCGCGAAGACGACGGCTGGCTGCTCACCCTGTTTGCCCTCGACACCGGCTCCACGGCGGGGTAGGCGCGATCGCGGCGGCGAGAGCCGATGGGAGCGGCCGCCTGCAGGGCGGCGAGGTTGCCCCCCGCCAGGGCCGCCACGACGTCTGTGCGGGCCTCGAGCGGCGCCGCTCCGAGATCGAGGAGGCGTTGCTCGCCCGCGTCTACGGGGTCGCCGACCCGGCCGAGGTCGGCGACTCGGCCTATGTCGACGGCTTCCTCGCGGCCACCTCGGCCGCGCTCGACTACGCCCTCGCCACGCTCGCGCAGTCGCGCCACCGGACGCCACCCGTGCCTCCCGCGCTGGTCGCCCAGGCTCGGCTGGCCGCCCGCAACGGGGTCGGGCTCGACACCGTGCTTCGCCGCTACACGGCCGGGCACGCCCTTCTCCTCGACTTCATCGTCGAGGAGGTGGAGCGCGACAAGGCGCTCGGTCCGGGCGCGCTCCGCGGCTTGCTCGCCTTCGTCTCGGCCGCCTTCGATCGCCTGCTCGCGGTCGTCGGCGACGAGCACGCCTGCGAAGTCGCGAACTGCTCGCGCTTCTCGGCCAACCGGCGAAGGGTAGAGCTGGTCGAGCGGCTCATCGCCGGCGAGCCGGTCGACTCGCGCGAGCTTGCCTACGACCTCTCCGGCTGGCATCTCGGCCTCGTCCTCAAGGGAGGGGGCGGGCGCCCCGCGTTGACCGACCTCGCTCGCGCTCTCGACCGGCAACTGCTCGCGGTCGAACCCGATCCCCATCTGCTCTGGGCCTGGCTCGGCGGCGAGCGCCGGATCGAGGCGGCCGAGGTTTTGGACAGCGCGCGCGCATGCCTGGAGGAGGTGCGGGTCGCACTCGGGGAGCCTGCCCGCGGCCTTGCCGGCTGGCGCCTCTCGCATGAGCAGGCCAAGAGCGTGCTTCCGTTCGCAACTGGCGACGGTGTCGCGGTGGTCCGCTACGCGGAGCGCGGACTGCTCGCCTCCGTCTGCCGCGACCGCGTCCTCGTCGAGTCGTTACGGGGCCTCTACCTCGATCCGCTCTGCGACGGGAGCGACGGCGACGAAGACCTGTGCGACACGCTGCGGGCCTATTTCGCCGCCGGCTGCAACATCACCTCGGCCGCCTCCTCTCTCGCCCTGCACCGCCAGACGGTTGGGACCCGTCTGCGCACGGCTGAGGAGCGCCTCGGGATGCCCTTGGCCCGCTGCGCGGCGGAGCTGACGCTGGCCCTCATGCTCCCGGACTCCCCCCAGCCGCTCGATCCCTGACCCGATTCGACGGTATGTCGATCGACGCCGTCTCGATTCGCCATATCGGTGTGGCCCCGCCTCGCTGGCGGCTCGATAGTCGGGAAAACCAATGCCCAGAGAGTTCCTGGGAGAAGGAGTTCGCGCATGACTAGAAGCAAATCCAGAGGCCGCGCCAGGCCGCTTCAGATCCTCGGCCTCGCCTTGGCAGCAATGCTCGTCTTTGCCGCCCTGGCGGCTGGTAGCGCCTCGGCCCTCAGCTGGTCCAAACCCGGACTGACTTTCTACATGTCAAAAGAATCCAATCTGGTCTTCCGCGAGGGAACCCAAACTATGGTCTGCAATGGCATGGCCGGTACCGGCCAATTCGCATCAGGCACGAGTGGGACCGTAGAAATGCAGTACACCAAATGCATGGACGATTTCGGCGTCAGTTGCACCACCGCCGGCGCCACCGCCGGGACGATCATATTGAACAAACTGAATTTTGAACCAATCTATCTCGATAAAGCCCACACCAAGTACGGCATCCTCATGAAGCCGGCCGTCGCCGGCGGCGAAATAGCCAAATTCAAATGCTTTAGCAACCACGTCTGGAAGAACGGCGTGATCGGTCAGGTGGAAAGCCCCAAACTCAACGAACTCACTAACTTCATCAAAGTGGGCTACCAACCCGCGAAAAGCGAAAGTTCCGAACAGAAGTGGCAGTTCATCGAAGAAACCTTTGCCAAAGGACTCTTCAATCTCGAAGACACCTACGGCACTCCCGCCGCGTATGTCTCGATGCAGGGCTTCATCGGGTGGCATCTCAGCGTAGCCGGCGAATTCCTCCCCTAGGAGGGAGATAGAGCTGGACGAGAGCCGCACCAAACGGTGCGGCTCTCGTCGCCGGCCGCCCTCCGCGGCTGAACGATGCATCGACAACCTGTCGAAACCGGCCGCTCCACATCGACACATTGGTGTGGCGCGCCGTTTCCGCTCGACCCCATAGTCGGTCGGCATGCAGATGGCTCGGCATGCAGCTAACGATGAGACAGGGGAGAGCAAGTGAAACGAATATCTGTGCTGATCGCCGCGATGGCGGTCTCTCTGGTAGGGGCAATGAGCATCGGCTCGGGCGCGGCTTCGGCCGACGTGCTGTGCAAAACGTTCTCTTTTGCGGAAGGATGCGGACTCGCCAACAAGTATCCGGCCGGCACGAAAATCTACTCGGAACTGCGGGCGGGCACGCACGCGAAGCTGGATCCCTGGAAAGGCTCGTCTCTCCATGAGTTCGACTGCACCCATTCCGCGCTGGTCATGGAAATCACCAACCCCGGCTCGCCGTCGACGAACGTCGAAGCCACGATAACCAACATGACCTTCGTCTCGTGCGACAACACGCCGACCGTGGTCACTCCCGGCAACGCCTACATCACTGAGAGCCCCGCCGGATCTAACGCGGGCAGTGTCGCGGTGCTCAACAACCGGATCGATGTGAATTCGCAGATCTTTGGCGTCAAATGCAAAGTTCAGATCGAAGGTCCGGGAACCCTCGTCGGGCCGGCTTGGAACGGCTTGGGTGCGTCTACGATTACCTTCGCGAACACAAAAGCCAGCACCAATTCATGCGGGACGTGGTACTTCTCGGGTGAATACATCCTCACCAATCCGATGTCGGTTTACGCCGCTCAGTTCTAGGCGATGTGTGCCTGTCCTGCGGCCCATCTCGGGTCGCAGGCGGGCCAACTCATCCATTATCCTCTTCCAGGAGCAGTTGGATTTGCGGGTGTTGGTCGGCAGACGCCACCAAGCTTCGGAGCTGACGCGACTTCACTGTGCCAGGGGAATCGACAGCGCGTCGCGATCTCAAAAGTCGGCGGCTCGCAGCTGAAGATCGCGACCTCTTCCAAGCTCGCGGGACCTTTCCTTCCCGATCGCGCTCGGCGGGCAGATCGCGCCCAGCGGCAGCGAAGGCACGGTGCGGATCGGCGTCTTCGACGTCACCGGCGGGGCGATCTCCTCCGACCCGAAGCCCGCACCGTCACCCTCTCCGGCAGCGCGCTGGCGCAGTAGAGAACGCAGCGGCCAACCGGCTCCCGGGGCCGCCCGTGGTCCTTCCTACACTTCCAGGGGTGACAGCGCAGCTCGACAGCGCACTGGCCGCCGCCACCCTTTCGCCGGTGGAGCGGCGCACGGTGGGGCGCTTCGTCGATGCGCTCGACGGCGAGCTGGGTGAAGACTTGCGGGCGATCTGGCTCTATGGATCGCGCGCCCGCGGCGAGCCGGCCCGCCCCGACTCCGACATTGACCTCCTGGTCATCGCCGAGGGCGGCCACCAGCGCCACTCGCGCCGCGCGATGGACCTCAGCGAGGAGGCCGCCTACGCCGAGGGCGAGAGCCCATTCACCTACTCGGTGCACGTCCACGACCCCGAGTGGCTGCGGGGCCGCCGCGAGATCGAGTCGTTCTTCATCGCCGAGGTCGACCGCGACAAGCTCGTCCTCGCTGGGAGCCGGCTCGAGTGAGCCCCCGCTCGGAGGAGTTCATGGAGCAGGCTCGGGAGCGCCTCGGTGACGCCCAGAAGATCGTCGGCATGGTGCACCCGGCCGTCTTGGTCAGCGCCGCCTACTACGCGATGCTGAACGCGGCCCGTGCCGCACTCTCGGAGCGCGGCGAGTACGCGAAGACGCACGGCGGCACCTGGACGCTGTTCAGCAAAGTGTTCGTGGCGACGGGCGAGTTCGATCGCGAGCTCAGCAGCCTGGCCGGCCGGGTCAAGGAGGCACGCGAGCGAGGAGACTACGACGCGGCTCCGCCCAGTCCCGAGGAAGCCGCTGACTTTCTCGACGGCGCCGCCGAGTTCGTCGCCGCGATCGAGCGTTTGCTTGCGATCGCCTGAGGTACGTGAGGGGACTTTCGGGAACGGCGGCTATCCTTAGTTTGTGAGCGAGGGCGCGAGGGAGCCGAGGCGACGTCTTCCCCCGGGTCCCCATGGGCTCGCTCCGGAGCTGGTCGAGCGCAACCAGCGCGAACGGCTGATCGCGGCGATCGCGGAGGTCTGCGCGGAGGGCGGCTACGGGCGCGCATCGGTGACCGATGTGGCGCGGCACGCCGGCGTTTCCACCGCCAGCTTCTACAAGCAGTTCAAGGACAAGCGGGAGTGCATGCTGGTCAGCTTCGAAGAGCTGTTCGGGCGGCTGCTGGGAGAGGTCGAGCGGGCCTGCGGCGAGGAGGTGGAGCCGGCGGAGAGGGTGCGGGCGGGGATCCGCACTGCCGCGACCCTGCTGGCCGGCGACCCGCCCACGGCGCGGCTGCTCACCGTCGAGATCGCCGCCGTCGGGACGGAGGGCGTGCGGCTCCAGCACGGGGCGATCGAGCAGCTGGCGGCGCGGCTGCGCGAGGCGCGCGAGCCCGGCGGCACTGGCCCGGCGCAGGTCCCGAGCGCCGAGTGGGCCGCGGTCGCCGCGATGGTCGCCCTCGTCGCCAGGGGAGTTGCCGAAGGCGAGAGCGCGGATCCCGCCGCGCTCGAGACTCTCGCTGCGCGGCTCTGACGCGATAGGCGCCACGCTTTCGCGTGTTTGTACGCGCCACGAGCGCGTAGGACCCTGCGACAGTGGGTCCATGGTCTCTGCGATAGCATTGATATCAATGGCACAGCTTCTTGTACGCAACATCGAGAGCGACGTGGTCCGCGAGCTGAAGCTGCGGGCTGCTCGCAATGGCCGCTCGGCAGAGGAGGAGCACCGGGAGATCCTCCGCCGTGCGCTGCGCCAGTCGGGGCCGCTCGCCTCTTTGAAGCAGCTGCTGCTCGAGATGCCGGACGTCGGCGACGATCGTGACTTCGAGCGTCCAGACGATCGGGGTCGCGCGGTAGAGCTGTGAGCTATCTGATCGACACCAACGTCATCTCCGAGCTGCGCAAGGGAAAGCGCGCCAACTCCGCTGTCGTCTCCTGGTTCGAGGGTCTCGCCGACGAGGAGGTCTTCCTCAGTGCCTTGACGCTGGGCGAGATTCGCAGGGGCATAGAGAGCATCCGCCGGCGCGACCCCGCGGCGGCGAGCGTGCTGGAGAGCTGGCTCGGCCGCATCGCCGAGGCGCATCGCGATCGCATCGTTCCGGTCGACCGGGCGATAGCCGAGGAGTGGGGGCGGATGAACGCGCCCGATCCGCTGCCGGTCATCGACGGCCTGCTTGCCGCCACCGCAAAGGTGGCCGGCCTGACGCTGGCCACCCGCAACACCGATGACATCGCCCGCTCAGGCGTGAGTTTCCTCAATCCTTTCGATTTCGCTTGATTATGTTCGCCTCATATACGAACATACGTTCGTATGGAGGTTGCCTGTGCCCTGATCCCTGAGCCCGCGCTCGCCGACCCGGTTGGGGCCGGCGAGCTGACCGAGCGACTGTTGCGTCGACTAGAGAGGATCGGCGCGGCGGTCGAGTCGGAGCGGCCCGGGGAGGCGTTCTTCACCCTCGACGGGCTGCGTGGGCTCTACGGGGGAGAGAGGGCCGGAGTGCTGGCGGCGGCGCGGCGGGCGGCGGAGATGGAGGTGCGGATCGGGGTTGCGCCCACCCGCTTCGCCGCCCACGCCGCCGCGCAACGGGAGACGATCGTCCCGCCGCCAGCCGCAGGCGACTTCCTGGCAGGCCTCCCCGTCTCGACGCTGGCCGGCGGGCTCGAGCTGCCGCCGCGCGAGGCGGGGAGCCTGATCGAGACGATGCGGCGGCTGGGAGTCGAGACGTTGGGGGCTCTGGCCAAGCTCCCGGCCGGCCGCGTTGCCGATCGCTTCGGCCCCCTCGGATTACGGGCGCTGCGCCTTGCCCGCGGCGAGGACTCGCCGCTGCGCCCGCGCCGGCCGCACGAGGAGCTGGCCACGGAGCTGGCGCTGCCGGAAGGTGCGGCCGGCGGTCAGCTCGAGCGGGCGCTGGAGCTGCTGGTCGACCGCTTGCTCGCCGCGCCGCAGCGCAAGGGGCGGACCGTGCTGGGCCTGCGCCTCGGCGCCCTGCTCAGTGGCGGCGGCAGCTGGAGCGTCGACCAGGGCCTGGGGCGGCCGAGCGCCTCGGCCCGCACCCTGCGCTCGGTCCTGGCGCCGCGCCTGGAGACGCTGCCGGGCCCGGTCTCCGTCCTGCGCCTGCGCGCGCTCGGCCTCGGCCCGCCGGTGGGCGATCAGCTGGAGCTCTCGGTCCGCGGCGAAGAGTCGCGGCGCCGCCGTCTCGGCGACGCGGTGCGCGAGGTGCGCGCCGCCCAGGGCGCCGAGTCCCTGCTCGAGGTCCTCCCGCTCGACTCCGCCTCGCGTTTCCCCGAGCGCTGGGCGATCCTCACCCCGGCTGCGGGTCGATAGAGCGCTAAGGGCGAGCAGGCCGAGTGGTGAGGCGCATCTTGTCGAGAGGAACGAAGACGATGCGCTCGACAGCGCCGAGCTCAGGCTCAAGGACCTCAACCATCGCGAGTCCGTCGGGTCGTATCTCCAGTACCCCCCCCTTGGCTCCTGCGGGCGCGTCTTCTACTCCTTCGGCGAGTTCGACGATGTCGAACTCAGTAATTTCGCGGGTTACGGCCATTGCTCTCTCATGTTAGGGGGTTGGATACGCGGTAACCAGTCTGGGGGCAGCCACTCTGTCCGCGTAGTGCCACACAAGCTTCACCACGGCAATACGACCCCCAAAGACAAGCAAGACCTCCATTCCACAAGTGAACTCAAACGGTGCAGGGGTGCGAACCTTTTGGATTTCTGCGCCAACTATTGCCTCGAGAATCACCTCCCAGAGAAGTTCCCAATCTCCAAGGTCAACCCGGAAGACGGTGGCCCATTCGGGTCCATGTCCCTTGGCCGCAAGAACCCAATCCTCCACCTTGCTCCACTCGTACCAGGCATCCTCAGGACGAGGAAGAGGCTCTCCGATCTTCGGTGGCCAGCTCATCGCCCCGACGCTATGGAGCGAAGGCGCGCATGTGTGTGGCTCAGGTCAAGCCATCGACTCGCTGGTCGCGCAAAAGGCACACGCCGATGACTCCTGCTCCGAGGCGGCTGTACGTGCCGCAGGGGGTGGCGGTTGAGACCGAGCCCGAGGGTAGGCCGCGGGCGGTCGACGGGGCCGGGGTCGAGGCCATTCGGGAGGAGTGGCTGGTCGAGGACCGTTGGTGGACGCCGAAGCCGCTGCGGCGGCACTACTTCGAGCTGGTGCTTGCCGACGGCCGCGACGTGGTCGTGTTTCGCAGTGGGATCAGCGGACGCTGGTACCGGCAGCGAGCCTGATGGCCGGCGAAGCTCGATATGTGGAGCTGCACGCTCACTCGGCCTTCTCCTTTCTCGACGGGGCATCGACGCCGGCGGAGCTGGCGGCGGCCGCGGCGGAGCTCGGCTATCCGGCGTTTGCCCTTACCGACCACGACGGCGTCTGGGGGTCGATGGAGTTCGTCCAGGCCTGCAAGGGGACGGACCTCCGGGCAATTACCGGCGCCGAGGTAACAGTGGGTCACTCTCACCTCACGCTCCTGGTCGAAAGTGCGGCCGGCTATCGCAACCTGTGTCAACTTCTAACCGAAGCTCACTCTCACACACGCGAGAGTTCACAACGCAGTGCGGGCCAGCCGGGGGTAACGCTGGAACAGGTGGAGAGGCACGCGGATGGGCTGGTGTGCCTTTCGGGCTGCGCGGGTGACGGCGCCCTCGCCGCTGCGTGGGAGAGGGGCGAGGCGAAGCTGGGGGCGGAGACGGCTCGGCGCTTGCTCGTTGCCTTCGGCAGGGATCGCTTCCGGGTCGAGCTGCAGCGACCGTATTGGCGACGGGACCGGGGGAGGAACCGGTGGCTGAGCGGGCTCGCCGGGCGGTTGGGGGTCCCCTGCGTCGCCACCGGCAACGTCCACGCTCATGCCCGCCGCCGGGCGCAGCTTCAGGACGCCTTCGTCGCGGTGCGACTGGGAATGACGCTGGAGGAGTCCGAGCCACGCCGCCGCGGCAACTCGAGCTCGGCGCTGGCTTCGCCGGCGGCGATGGCGCAGCGCTTCGCCGAGCACCCCGACGCCGTCGCCGAGACCCTGCGGGTGGCCGAGCGGCTCGAGTTCGATCTCAGCCGCGAGCTCGGCTACTGCTACCCGCGCGAAGAGGAGCCGGGAGTCGACCGCGAGCTGGCCGAGCTCTGCCGGGCGCTGCTGGCGGAGCGCTACGCCGGCTCCTCCCACCGGCGCAAGGCCGAAGGCAAGCTCGAGGAGGAGCTGCAGACGATCCGCGCCCTCGGCCTCTCCGGCTTCTTCCTGCTCCACCACGACCTGCTCGTGCTCGCCCGCGAAGTCGCCGAGGAGGTGCGGGGACGGGGCTCGGCCCGCTCGGTCATGCCGCCCGGCCGCGGCCGCGGCTCCAGCGTCAGCTCGATCGTCTGCTACCTCACGGGGCTCTCCCACATCGACCCGGTCGCCAACGACCTCAACTCCAGCCGCTTCCTCAACGAGGAGGTCGGCAAGCAGGTCGCGGCGACGATGCCCGACATCGACCTCGACTTCCCCCGTGACATCCGAGAGGTGCTGATCCCGCGCGTGCACGAGCGCTACGGGGCGGAGCACTCGGCCCTGGTCGCCGCCTTCCCCACCTACCGTCCACGCGGAGCCGTGCGCGACCTCGGCAAGGCGCTGGGGCTGCCGCAGGAGGAGATCGACAAGGTGGCGGGGATGGTCGGCTTCCACGAGCGAAAGGGGGACATCGAGAAGGACGTCGTCGCCGCGATCGGGCCGCAGCGGGCGGCGACGCCGCGCTGGCGCAAGCTGCTCGAGCTCTGCCCCGAGGCGATGGGCCTACCCCGCCACGTCTCCCAGCACCCGGGCGGGATGGTGATCTCGACCCGGCCGCTGATCGATGTCTGCCCGGTCGTGCCGGCGGCGATGGCGGGGCGGCAGATCGTCCAGTGGGACAAGGACTCCTGCAACGATGCCGGCTTCCTCAAGATCGACCTGCTCGGCCTCGGCATGCTCTCCGCGGTCGAGCGCTGCGTCGAGGAAGTGGGGGAGACGCGGGGGGAGTCGCTCGACCTCTCGCGCATCGCCTTCGACGACCCGGCGACCTACCGCTCGATCCAAGCCGCCGAGACGACCGGCGTCTTCCAGATCGAGAGTCGCGCCCAGATGTCGATGCTGCCGCGCACCCGGCCCGAAAACCTCGACGACCTCACCGTGCAGGTGGCGCTGGTTCGCCCCGGCCCGATCCAGGGCGGCGCCGTGCACCCATATATAGAGCGGCTGAAGCGCCGCCGCGAGGACCCGGAGGGCTTCGAGATCCCCTACGAGCACCCGCTGCTGGAGGGCGTCTTGGAGTACACGCTGGGCACGATCGTCTTTCAGGAGCAGGTGATCGAAGTGGCGATCGCGTTGGCCGGCTTCAGCGCCGCCCAGGCCGACTCGCTGCGGCGGTCGATGAGCCGCAAGCGCTCGCTGGAGGAGATCGAGAAGCACCACAAGGACTTCATCGCCGGCGCCGGGGAGAGGGGAGTGACCGAGGCGGTGGCGGAGAAGGTCTGGGGCCAGATCCAGGGCTTCTCCGGCTTCGGCTTCCCCAAGGCGCACTCGGCTGCCTTCGGCCTGCTCGCCTACCAGTCGGCCTGGCTGCGAGAGCATCGGCCGCAGGAGTTCCTCTGCGCCCTGCTCAACGAGCAGCCGATGGGTTTCTACCCGCCCGATGCGCTGGTCCACGAGGCGCAGCGGCGGGGAGTGACACTGGCCGGGCCCGACGCCAACCGCAGCCGCGTCATCTGCCATGTCGAGCGGATCGAAGGCGAGCTGACCGTGCGGATCGGCCTCGGCTACGTCAAGGGCGTGCGCGGGGAGGAGATGGAGAGCCTGGTTGACGGCCGCGAGCGCAGCGGCGACTACGCCGGGATTGCCGACCTCGCCTCCCGCTCGGGAGCGGGCCGCGACGGCCTCGAGCGCCTCGCCTGGGCCGGCGCCCTCGACAACCTGCTCGGCCGATGGGCCTCAAACGTCCATATAGCAGACGTTTCAGGCCCGTCGGCGGGGTTGCCGGGGCGGCGGGAGGCGCTTTGGGAGGCTGGGGGCGCCGGGACCGGTCGGCGGCATGGCGACGACCTGCAGATGGCGCTGCCGCTGGAGCCGCCGCGGGCGCCCAAGCTGGCGCCGCTCGACGAGTGGCAGCGGGTAATCGCCGATTACCGCTCGATCGGCATGACCCTCGACGAGCACCCGATGGGGCTGATGCGGGAGGACCTCGACGCCGAGATCCTGCTCAGCTGCGACCTGGAGAAGGCCGAGAACGGCGACACGGTCGCAGTGGCGGGAATGGTCGTCGCTCGCCAGCGTCCCGAGACCGCAAACGGCATCGTCTTCATGCTGCTCGAGGACGAGCGCGGCACCGTCAATCTAGTCGTGCCGAAGGCCGTCTACGAGCGCTGCCGCGCCGCCGTCCGCGCCGCGCCCCTGGTCAGTGCTGTGGGCAGGCTCGAGCGCCACGAAGGCACCACCAACATCGTCGTCACCGAGGTAATCGAGCTGGAGCGCCCCGCCAGCCCCGGCCGACGGGCCGAAAACACGACCCCGGCTCCGGAAATCGGCCCGTCGGCGGCGAAGCCGCCGCGGCGCCTCGTGCGTGAGCGGGCCGTGGCCGAGCTACGCGCTGTGGCTCCCGCTGGCCATAGCTGGGGGCGGCGCGGGTGAGCCTGCGCACTCGCAGGGCTCGGGCATCGGGAAGAGGCGGAGGAAGCGCTTGGTGGTTTGCTTGCTGCCCTCGATCTGGACCGCCCCGGAAGCGAGAGCCTCGTCGAGGGGGAGCTGGCCGGTGAGGACCGCGGCGAGGGTGGGGGCGTCGGGGACCGCGAGCGAGATGTCGGGGTCGGTGGCGCGGCCGCGGTTGAGATCGAGCTCACCGTCGGCGATGCCGATCCGGAAGCGCTGCTCGCCGATCCGCAGCTCGTAGCTCGCGCTCAGGTCTCCGGCCGCCTCCGCGTCGAACAGCGAGCGCAGGGCGAGGACGATCGAGTCGGGGCCGATCTCCTCGGAGTCGGGGGGAAAGGGCGAGCGGGCGCCCCAGGCGCCGAGCTTGGTCACGATCGGCTCCAGCTCGCGGCCCCACTCGGTCAGCTCGTAGACCCAGGAGGCTGCCGGCGGCGGCAATTTGCGACGCTGTATGACAGCGCCCTGCTCGAGGTCGCGCAGCCGCTCGGAAAGGATGTTGGAGCTGGCGTGCGGCAGACCGGCGCGAAGGTCCGTGAAGCGCTTCGGGCCGAGCAGCAACTCACGCACCACCAGCAGTGCCCAGCGCTCGCCGACCAGGTCCAGGGCGTGGGCGAATCGACACGCCTCACCGTATGAGCGCTTAGTCGCCACAGCGGGAGTCTATGCCGATTGATTCAAATTTGCAACCAAGTCGTTGCGTTTATGAACTATTTGCTAGGGTAGCCGCGAGTACGGGCAAGCGACGATAAGGAGGTCTCAGTGACCGCCGAGACAGCAACCACAACCGCAGAGACTCATACCGACCGCTCGCGCTGGCCGGCGCTCTACGTGCTCTGCGCGGGGATGCTGATGATCGTCCTCGACGTGACCATCGTCAACGTCGCCCTGCCTACTATCCAGGACAGCCTCGGCTTCTCCCAGAGCGGCCTCGCCTGGGTCGTCAACGCCTACCTGATTCCCTTCGGCGGCCTGCTCCTGCTGGCCGGCCGCCTCGGCGACCTGCTCGGGCAGCGGCGCATGTTCCTGATCGGCCTCGCGGTCTTCGTCGCCGCCTCGCTGCTCTGCGCCGTCGCCGAGAACCAGGCGATGCTGATCGGCGGCCGCTTCTTCGCCGGCGTCGGCGGCGCGCTCGCCTCGGCGGTGATCCTCGGCATGATCGTGACGATGTTCCCCGAGCCCCGCGAGCAGGCGAAAGCGATCGGCGTCTACGGCTTCGTCGCCTCGGCCGGTGGCTCGATCGGCCTGCTGCTCGGCGGCATCCTGACCCAGGCGATCAGCTGGCACTGGATCTTCGTCATCAACCTGCCGATCGGCATCGCCACCGCCTACGGCGCCCTGCGCCTGGTCGAGGACAAGCCCGGCCTCGGCTTCAAGGCCGGCGCCGACATCCCCGGCGCCGCCCTGATCACCAGCTCGCTGATGATCGGCGTCTACGCGATCCTCGGTGTCAGCGAACATGGCTGGGGCTCCGCTCAGACACTGATCCTCTTCGCCGTCTCGTTTGCCCTCGGCGCCGCCTTCATCGCCCGCCAGGCGCGGATCGAGAACCCGCTGATGCCACTGCGCCTCTTCCACTCGCGCAACGTGGTCGGCGCCAACGCGATCCAGGCGTTGCTGGTCGCGGGCATGTTCGGCATGTTCTTCCTCGGCGCCCTCTACCTGCAGCGGATCCTCGGCTACGACGCGCTCCAGGTCGGCCTCGCCTTCCTGCCGACGACGCTGGTGATGGGGACGATGTCGCTCGGGTTCTCGGAAAAGCTGATCATGCGCTTCGGGCCGCGGACGACGCTGATCCCGGGCGTGATCATGGTCGGCATCGGCCTGCTGCTCTTCGCTCGCACCCCGGTCGACGGCAACTACCTCACCGATCTGCTGGCACCGCTGCTGCTGGTCGGATTCGGCGTCGGCACCTCCTTCCCCTCGCTGATGACGCTGGCGATGTCAGGAGCGACGCCCGAGGACTCGGGGCTCGCCTCGGGCGTGGTCAGCACCAGCATGCAGGTGGGCGGCGCGATCGGCCTCGCCGTGCTGGCGACCCTCGCCGCGCAGCGCACCGACAACAAGCTCGCCGACGGCGCCGATCATCTGGCCGCGCTCAACTCCGGCTACCACCTCGCCTACGTGATCGGCGCGATCCTGGTTGCCCTGGCGACGGTGATCGCCGTCACCGTCCTGCGCGAAGTGCCGATGCCCTCGCCGGAGGAGATGGCCGAACACGCCCACGGCGGCGAGTCCGAGCGCGAGCCGGCCTACTCCGAGGCCTAAGCGAGCCTTCCGGTGCGCCTTTTCCCCTCTATAGGGGGATAAAGCGCACCGGAACGGCTAACTCTCGGCGAGGCGGCGCTCGATGAAGCGGCGCTCGACCGGGTTGCTCGTCAGCTCCAGGGCCAGTTTGTAAGCCTCGGCCGCCTCGCCGTTGCGATCGAGGCGCCGCAGCAGGTCGGCGCGCGCCGTGTACAGCGGCTGGTAGCCGTCAAGGCCGCCGATCGACTCGATCAGCTCGAGGCCTTGCTCCGGCCCCTCACTCATTGCCACCGCAACCGCGCGGTTGAGCTCGACCACGGGGCCGGGCGCGATCTCGGTCAGCCAGGCGTAGAGGCGGGCGATCCGCGGCCAGTCGGTCTGGCCCGCGCTCGCCGCTTCGGCGTGGACGGCGGCGATGCGGGCCTGCACTGTGTACGGGCCGGCGGGGCCTCCGGCCGCCGCTTCGCGCGAGAGCTCCAGTCCCTCGCCGACCAGCTCGCGGTCCCAGAGCGAGCGGTCCTGGTCTTCGAGCAGGACCAGCTCGCCGTCCCCGTCGACCCGGGCCGCCCGCCGTGCGTCGGTGAGCAGCATCAGCGCCAGCAGGCCGCTCGCCTCGGGCTCGCGTGGCAGCATCGCGACCAGGGCGCGGGCGAGGCGGATCGCCTCGCCGCTGAGCTCGGTCCGCACCAGCGCCTCGCTGCTCGAGGCCAGGTAGCCCTCGTTGAAGATCAGGTAGAGCGTCGCTAGCACCGCCGGCAGGCGTTCCGGCATCTGCTCGGCAACCGGCACCTCGTAGGGGATCTTGTTGGCGGCGATCTTGCGCTTGGCGCGGACGATGCGCTGCGCCGTCGCGCTCTCGCCGGCGAGCAGGGCGCGAGCGATCTCCGCCGTGCTGAGGCCGCCGAGGCTGCGCAGGGTCAGCGCCACCCGGGCCTCGATCGCCAGCGCCGGGTGGCAGCAGGTAAAGATCAATCGCAGCCGGTCGTCGGAGATCTCGCCGAGCCGCTCGCCCGGCTGCGCCACCGGCTCGGCGTGCAGCGCCTCCAGGTGCTCCAGCACCGCGACCTTGTCGCGCAGCACCCCCTCGCGGCGAATCCGGTCGATCGCCCGGTTGCGGGCGACCTGGGTGATCCAGGCCCCCGGGTTCGACGGCAGGCCCTCGGCCGGCCAGCGCTCGAGCGCGACGACGAAGGCCTCCTGCACCGCCTCTTCGGCGAGGTCGAAGTCGCCGGTGACGCGGATCAGCGTCGCCACCGCACGCCCGGACTCGTGCCGGAAGGTGCGGCCGACGACGCTGTCGCGCGCGGTCGCTACGAGCGTTCCGCCTTTTCCAGCAGTTCGGCGCCGCCGCTCACCATCGGGCGGATTTCGACGTGGTTGCTGGTGAAGGGGATCTTCTTCGCCCAGGCGAGCGCCTCGTCGAGGCTCTCGACGTCGATGATCCAGAAGCCGGAGAGCTGCTCCTTGGTCTCGGCAAAGGGGCCGTCGGTGACCAGCGGCTCACCATCGCCGTAATGCACGGTCGTGCCGGTGGCGCGCTCCTGCAGCCCCGCGCCCGTGACCATGGCCCCGGCCTCGGTCAGCTCGGCGTTGAACTGCCCCATCTCGGCCAGGTTCTTCTTGACCTCCTCGGGGGTGACGTCCTCCCAGCTGCGCTCCTCGGCGATCAAAGCAAGCATGAACTGCATCTCGGTTCCTCCTCTTCGTCAGCAGCGCCGTTCGCCGCTCTCACCCTAACGACGAACGGGAGGCGCTCAGATCGACATCAGCCGGGGAAAACGCCGCGCAGCACGTGCGCCATCTGGCGCGAGTCTTCGATCTGGGGGTAGTGGGCCAGCCCGGGCAGCTCGGTGACCGGGACCGACGGGCGCAGCTCGCGCAGCGCCGCGAGCACCGCGGTCGTCGCCACCGGGTCCTGCAGGCCCCAGGCGAGGCTGAGCTCTCCCGGCCAGTCGCGGATCGCCCCGTGCCAGCGCCCGGCGTGCTCTTCGCGCTGATCCATGTAGGAGATCAGGCGGTGGCCGAGCGTGCGGCCGCCGTTGTGGCGGATCAGCGACCACTGGTCGATCCCCTCGCGGTCGGTCAGCGGGTGGGCCGCCGAGAAGACCGAGCCGAACTGGTGGCGGAAGACACGCTCGCTGGAGAGCTTGGCAACGAGCGGGCCGACGCGGCTGCGCAGTGCCTTCTGCGCCGGCGTCGGGCTGGCTCGTTCGAGCACCATGCTGCCGTTGAAGAGCAGGACACCGGCCAGATCCATCTGCAGCTGCCCCTGCAGGTCCCGCGCCATCAGCTCGTTGGCGACCGAGGTGCCCATGTCGTGGGCGAGGACGAAGATGGGCCGGCCGTCGCCGTGGCGCCGCACCAGCTCCTCGGTCAGGTCGGCCTGCCAGAAGAGGCTGTAGTCGTGGTGGGGCGGCTTGTCGGAGAGGCCGAAGCCGAGGAAGTCGAAGGCGAGCACGTTGCGCTCGGGCTCTTCCTTGAGCAGAAAGCGCCAGTCGTAGGAGCTGGAGGGGAAGCCGTGCAGAAGTAGCAGCAGCGGCCCCGCGCCCTGTTGGCGAAAGGTGTGGATCGCGTAGTTGCGGAACTCGCTGCTCTCGCCGCGCGCTTGCCACTCGCGGACGCGCTCGCTCAGTGGCATCGTTTCCCCGGCTCAGGCGAAGCGCTTGATGAAGGCGAGGGCGGTGTCGGCGACCTCGCGCCATTTGTCGTCGATCGTCAGCGAGTGGTCGCGGCCCGGCAGTTCGACGTGCTCGGTTACCCCCGGGTTGTGGCGCTGCTTCTTGTAAGCGGCCCTGCTCATCGCGGGGGGAACGGCGTGGTCGTTCTCGCCGGTGGTGATCAGCAGCGGGCCGCGCTCGGGGTTCTTGGTATTGGCCTTGGTCTCGGCGCCGGGGTTGAAGTTGGCGAACGCCGCCTGGAAGATCGGCCTGCCCGGCGCGGCGACGTGGAACTCGTCGTAGAGCCGCCGCGCCTCCTCCTCGTCGATCGCGTTCGCCCAGCCGTAGCGGAACTGCTCGAAGCTGAGCGTGACGGCGCGGCTGCGGTTGGCGGGGTTGCCGAGCACCGGCATGGTCGTGCGGATGGCCGCGATCGGCAGCGGCAGCACCCCTTTGAAGGGGGCGGGATCGACCGCGACGGTCGCCGCCGAGAGGCCGCGACCGGCGAGGATCTGCGCGATCAGGCCGCCGAAGGAGTGGCCGATGATCGCGGGCTTCTTGTCCAGCTTGGCGATCGCCTCGGCGAAGTGGTCGGCGACCCCGACGACGCCCTTGCCGGCGAAGACATCGGGATTTGCGCGCGCCTGCTCAACCGCCTCGGGATCGTCGGGCCAGCCCGGCGCCAGCGGCGCGTAGCCGGCCTGCTCGAAGACCGCTGCCCAGCGGTCCCAACTGCTCGGCAACAGCCAGAGGCCGTGGATGAAGACCACCGGCGTCCGCCCCGTCGCGTTTGCCCGCTCGACCTGCTCTGACTCGCGCTGCGTGATCGTCGCCATGTACCAGTCTTTCCTTGAAATGTTTCTCGCATCGTCATATAGACGAGCGCCGCGGTCGATGAAGCGTCCATGATCTCACTCCGAAGCAAGCCGGCCCGCGCGGGTCTCGCCTCCGCACTAACTCTCCTAGCGCTCTGCGCGGCGATGCTTGTTCTGCCCGCCGCCGGCATGGCGGCCCCGGAAGGTGAACCGGGCCCACCCGAAGGTCCGGCACTGCCGCAGCTCGCCTTTGAACCGGGCAGCTACGACTTCGGCCTGCAGCAGGCCAACTCCAACGCCAGCCAGGCGTACCTGCAGCTGCGCAACAACGGCGAAGTCACAGCCCCGGTTCTTTCCCTGAAAATCGTCGGCCCCGGCTCCAACGCCTTCTGGATCGGCCAGAGCAACTGCTACGGCGCGAACCTGAACCCGAACGAAACCTGCTCGGTGCAGGTCAACTTCAACCCCAATGACGGGATCGCCTACGACGCCCAGCTGCAAGCCGGCTCCGAAGGCGGCACCAGCTTCACCGCCGACCTCAGCGGCGAAGGCGGCCGCGCGGCAATTGGTCCCGCCGTCGACCCAACCAGTTTCGGCGCCACGGCGGTCGGATCGCCTGGCGTCACCCGAGCGATCGAGCTCACCAACAGGGGCAACTACCCCGGCGGCGCCTTCATCGCGGTGATTGCCGGCGGCGCGATCGGCAGCTTCCACCTGCTCGACGAGAACTGCACCGGGATTCCGCTCAGCCCGGAAGCGAGCTGCACCCTGTTGGTCAACTTCCGCCCGCTCAGCAGCGGCGTGAAGACCGCCCGCCTCGGCCTCTTCGGCGACTCGGACGGGGGCGCCCAGATAACCCTGACCGGCATCGGCACCGAGCCCGAAGGTCTCGCGGGCCCCGAGGCGAGCGACACGGGCGCCGTTGCGGCCGGCCCTCGCCACAGGCGGCGGGCGAAGCCCGGCCGCCATGTTCGCCGCAGCCGCCTGGCCGTTTCGGCCCGCTGGGTCAGCCGCTGACCTGCCGACCCTAGAAGGCGAAGACCAGGGTGCAGAACGCGCCCATCACGATGCAGTAGATGCCGAACGGCGTCAGCCGGTTGGTCTCGAAGAACTTGAGCAGGAACTTGACCGCGAGGTAGGTGGTCAGGGCCGCAGCCAGCGCCCCGACCAGAGCCTGGCCGCGGACGCCGTCACCGGCGGAACCGAGCAGGTCGGGCAACTTGAGGAAACCGGCGGCGGCGATGATCGGCGTCGCCAACAGGAAGGAGTAGCGCGCCGCGTCCTCGTTGGAGAGGCCGGTGATCAGGCCGCCGCCCATGGTGATCCCCGAGCGCGAGATGCCGGGGATCAGGGCGCCCGCCTGTGCCGTGCCGATCACCAGCGCCTGCTTGAGGCTGATCTTGGCGATCCGCGGGTCGGGATCACCGGCACCATCGCCGCGCCTCGGTGGCCGGCGGCGCAGGCTCTCGAAGGCGAGCAGGAGGATGCCGTTGACGATCAGGAAGGCGGCTGCCGCCTGCGCCGAGGCGAAGAGATCGCGCAGCGTGTGCTCGAGCGCGAGACCGAGGATCCCGGCCGGGATCGTGCCGATGACGATCACCCAGCCGAGCCGGGCATCGTTGTCCTCGGCGCCGATGCGGCGGTCGCGCAGCGAGCGCCCGAGGCCGCGGAAGATCCTCATCCAGTCCTGGAAGAAGAAGCCAAAGAGAACGATCGCGGTGGCGCAGTGGGTGGCGACGAGGAAGGCGAGGAAGTATTCGTCCTTCTGGTGGATGTCCCACCCAAACAGCTGCGGGAAGATCACCGCGTGGCCGAGGCTGGAGATCGGGAACGGCTCGGCAATTCCCTGCAGGGCGCCGAGAATCAGCGCCTGTAGGTAGGAGATCGGTTCCATCTCGGCGCCCACCTAATAGCGCTCCCCTTAAGGGAAGATGAGAGCCTGGGCCGATGGCGGACGACGTGCCAGGACTGATTTCCGACCAGGTGCGCGGCGCCTGCGCGTGGGTGGCGAATCGGTCGCGCACGGTACGGATCGAGGAGCCGGCGATCGAGAGCTACGCTCGCGGTCTGTCGCCTGGGGCCGAGCTGCCGCCGCCGGACCCGGCGACCGATCTCATCGAGGCCGGCGGCGAGCCGCGGGCGGCCTTCGTCATCTGCCTCAACGCGATCAACTTCGGCTCCGGCTGGTGGCCGGCGATCCGCAAGCGCCCCGGCCACAGCGGCTACTTCACGATCGCCGCCGGCCTCACCGAGCGCTTCCGGGCGGCGGGGCCCTGGTCGGCCCGGGAGCTGACCCAGCTCGGCCCGGCCGACATCGCCGCGGTCACCGGCCAGGACCCGGCGCTGCCGTTGATGGAGCAGTACGCGGCCTCGCTGCGCGACGTCGGCGAGCGCGTCCTCGGCGATCACGCCGGTCGCTTCGAGGCGGTGGTCGAAGCGGCGGCCGGGTCGGCCCCGGCCTTGGCTGACCTGCTGGCCAGGTGGGAGGCGTTTGCCGACGCCTCTACATATGAGGGCCGGTCCGTGCCGTTCTACAAGCGAGCCCAGATAACCGCCGCCGACCTCAACCGGGCCGGCGTCGCCACTCTCCGCGAAGAAGACCGCCTCACCGCCTTCGCCGACAACCTCGTCCCGCACGTGCTGCGCCTCGACCGCGTCCTCGATCTCGACCCGGCGCTGGAGGCGAGGATCGATGCCGGTGAGCTGCTCGTCCACGGCAGCGCCGAGGAGGTCGAGCTGCGCGCCTGCGCCGTCCACACGATCGAGCTCCTAGCCGCAGCCTCGCCGCTGTCACCGGCCCAGATCGACGCCGCGCTTTGGAACCGCGGCCGCGAGCCGCACTACAAGGCGGTCCCCCGCCCGCGCTCCCGCAATACGGCCTACTAGAGCAGCGTTCCGGGTGTCAGCCAGCGGTTTCGGCGCGCCTGAGGCCGCGGCGGGCCCAGAAGGCGAAGAGGAAGGGGAGGGTGATGGCGAGGGCGAAGGCGAGCGCGACGACTACCGGTTCGCCGGAGATGAAGCCGCGGCCCGCCTCAAGCAGGGCGGTGACCGGGTTGACCGAGGCGACCGCGTGGATCCAGCCATCGAGCAGGCTGAGCGGCACATAGACCGGGGCGAGGAAGAGGATCAGGAAGACCGGGAACTGCATCAGCGGGCCGCCCTGGATCGAGCGCACCCGCATCGCCACGCCAGCCGCCCACAGCGTCGCGGTCAGGTTGGTCAGGATCGCGAGGCCGTAGAGGCCGACGAGTTCGCCCGGGCTGCCGGCGACGTTCATCCCCGCGATCAGGGCGATCGTGGTCAGCACCGTCCAGGTGATCAGCGCCCTGGTCAGGGCCGCGATCGCGTAGCCGGCGATGATCCCGTTGCGGTTGGCGGCGGCGAGCAGGTAACGGTTGGCGAAGCCGATCTCGAAATCGCGGGCGATGCCGAAGCCGGTGAAGACGCCGCCGAAGGCCGCCGACTGGAGCAGGACGAAGACGAACTGGAAGGCGGTATAGCCGCTGGGGAAGTCGAAGCCGGGTGCGTTGCCGATCGCCGAGAGGCCGCCGGCGAAGGCGATGAAGAAGAAGAGCGGGAAGACGATCGCCGGGGCCAGGAAGGCCGGGTTGCTGAGGAAGTTGTGGATGCTGCGCCAGGCGACGGCGCCGGCGACTGTGCGGAAGCCGGCCGGGCCGCGGCTCTCCCCGGCGGCGCTCATGTCCGCACCAGCCGCGTCTTCAGGGCGCCGTTGGCGGCGAGCATGCCGACTCCGAGCAGCACCGCGGCGATTCCGAAGCCCAGCGCCAGCGTGCCGATCTCCCAGCCTTCGAAGAGCAGCGAGCGGAAGGCCTCGAGCAGGTAGGTGACCGGGTTGGCGCTGGCGACGGCTTTGAACCAATTGGTCTGGATCAGGTCGAGCGGCAACGCCATCGCCGAGATGAAGAGGAAGACGAAGAAGACCGGGAAGAGGCTCTGCACTGCCTCGCCGGAGCCGGTGCGCAGGGCGGCGAAGAGGCCGATCGAGCCGAAGGCGACGGTGATCGAGACCGAGAGCGCGACGATCACCAGCGCGCCGGCGAAGCCGGTGGTCAGTTCGGCACCGGCGATCAGGCCGACGCTGAGGTAGGTCACCGCCTGCACGAGGCCCAGCACGACCGCGCCGGCGAGCAGGCCGCTGAGCAGGGCGGCGCCACGCAGCGGCGTCAGCGCCAGGCGGTTGAGGAAGCCGGTCTCGATGTCGCGGGCGAGGTCGGTGCCGGCGTTCATCACCGAGAACAGGCCCCCTTGGATGAAGGGCACGGCGAGGGCGAAGGTGAGGTAGGAGTCGGTTGGGAAGCCGGGCAGGTTGGTCGCGTCCTTCAGCCCGCCCGAGTTGACCGCGAGCAGGAAGAGCGGGAAGACCAGGGCCGGGACGATCTGCGCCGGCTGGCGCAGGGTGCGCAGGACCGAGCGCTGGGCGAGCTGCCCGACCTGGGTGCGCAGGCCGCCGCTCACGCGGCGCTCACCGGCTCCTCCTCGGTCTCCTCGACCTCGTCCTCGGCGCCCTCCAGCGAGCGGCCGGTCTTGGCGAGGAAGACGTCGTCGAGCGAGGGCGCGTGCAGCTGCAGGCGCTCGATCGCGATCCCCTCGGCGTCGAGCGCGCGGACCACCTCGGCGAGCTGGGACTCGCCGCCCTCGAGCCGCGCGGCGGCGCTGCGTGGCGAGGACCCGGTGCGCGGGCCGAAGCGCTCCAGCACGGCGGCGAGCCGCTCGAGCTCGCCCGCCTCGCGCGGCGCCGCTTCGACCGTGGGCCGGCCGATCTCGGCCTTCAGCTCGGCCGGAGTGCCCTCGGCGACGATCTTGCCGTGGTCGATGATCCCGACCCGGCCGGCGAGCGCGTCGGCCTCCTCCAGGTACTGGGTGGTGAGGAAGACGGTGACGCCCTCCTCCGCGGCGAGCCGCCCGACCTCGTCCCAGAGCGCGGTGCGGCTCTGGATGTCGAGCCCGGTGGTCGGCTCGTCGAGGAAAAGAATGCTGGGGCCGTGGGCGAGCGCCAGCGCCAGGTCGAGCCGGCGCTTCATCCCGCCCGAGTAGCCGCCGACTTTGCGGTCGGCCGCCTGCGAGAGACCGACCCGCTCCAGCAGCTCCTGCCCGCGCTCCGCCCGCCCGGCCTTGGCCAGCCCGTGCAGGGCGGTCTGCAGGCGCATGTGCTCACGCCCGGTCAGCAGCGGATCGAGAGCCGCCTCCTGCAGCGCCGCGCCGATCGAGGACCGCACCCGCGGCCCCTCCTTGACGATGTCGAAGCCCGCCACGCGCGCGACGCCGGCGGTTGGCGGCAGCAGCGTGGTCAGCATCAGCACCGTGGTCGACTTGCCGGCGCCGTTGGGGCCGAGGAAGCCGTAGATCTCGCCGGCCTCGACCCGCAGGTCGATCCCGTCCACCGCTCGCGGGCCCTTTTTGAACTCGCGCACGAGCCCGTCGACTTCGATCCCCTCTTGTCTCTCAGCCGCCATAGCCGCTCCGCAGGCTAGCGATCCATAGGATCGGGTCTGTGAAGCCCGTCACCGTCTCGGCCGTTGTACAGCGGCCCGTCGAGGAGGTCTACGACTTTCTCATCGTGCTCGCCAACCACGAGTCGTTCCTCGACCACCTGATGACCGACTGGAAGTTCTCCGGCCCGAGCAGCGGGGTCGGGGCAAAAGCCGAGGCGAAGACGAACGCGCCGATGTCGCAGGATTGGACCGACTTCGAGATCGTCGAGGCCGAGTCCCCCGGCCGGATCGTCGAGGAAGCGGTCGGGCTGAAAGGTAAGCGCCGTACCCGCGGCACCTACACGCTCGAGCGGCTCGCCGACGGGGAGACGAAAGTCTCCTTCGAGTTCGCCTGGCTCGAAGCCGCCCGCGCCGAAAGCCTCTGCCCGCCGCTAACTCGAGCCTTCATCAAGCGCCCCAACCGCAAAGCGATGCGCCGCCTCGCCAAACAGCTCGCCGATAGCTGACTCCGCCTTAAAGAAGGTCGCCGCCCAAAGGCAGGTGCTATCTTGACGGATGGCTGGACATTGAGACGGCCAAATTAGCTGAGTAAATATCGCTATTTCCCTGTGGCAAGCGGAAAATCAGGGACAAGTCTCTGGACATAAGAAGGGACATTTGCGATGACAAAAGAACCGCCCCGCGAGTTCGAGAAGACCCACCCATGGCTCACCTTCAAGGTTGATCTCAAGCGGGCGAGCTACCGACTCTGGTTGCTGCTGGGAGAGGCTGCTTCCAAGAGCGATCACGTACGGCGTGCCTTGCTGCGGCCCGAGGTAGCCGACGATCTTTTGAAGGTATTCCTCGTCAAGGGCGCCTTGGCAACGACCGCGATCGAGGGCAATACGCTCTCCGAGGAGGAGGCGCGACAAGTATTTGAAGACCAGCTGAGGCTTCCCCCGTCCAAGGAGTACCTGGGGCGTGAGATCCGCAACGTCCTCGACGCCTTCGACTGCATTCGCGATGAAATCCTGCCCGATGCAGCCGATGCCGATCTCACGGTCGAGAAGATCAAGCTCTACAACCGCTTGGTGCTGGATGGGCTGCCGATGGACGATGACGTCGAGCCAGGGGAGATTCGAAAGCATTCTGTGGTGGTCGGCCGCTACCGTGGCGCCCCGGCCGGCGACTGCGAGTATCTCCTGGAGCGCCTGTGCGAATGGATGAACTCGGATGAGTTCAAGGCTCCTGAAGACCATCCCGAGCTAGCCCCGCCGCTGGCGATCCTCAAGGCGGTTATCGCGCATCTCTACCTAGCTTGGATCCACCCTTTCGGCGATGGCAATGGCCGCACCGCGCGGCTGTTCGAGCTGCATGTCCTCCTCGCATCTCGCTTTCCACAGCCAGTGACCCAGCTTCTTTCCAATCACTACAACCAGACCCGGAGCGAGTACTACAGGCAGCTCGACAAGACCTCGACGAAGGGCCCAAACGGGTTCCTCCTTTACGCGGTGGAGGGTTTCGTCGAGGAGCTGCGAGCCCAGCTTGACCGGATCTGGACGATGCAGTACGTCGATCGCTGGGAGCAGTATGTGTACCAGCGGTTCGGTGAGGCCCGAACCGACGGCCAGCGGCGACAACTGCGGCTAGTCAAGGATCTCTCGAAGGCGAGCATTGAAGAGAGGCCAAGCCACCCGCTCCCCGACCTCAGGCCGATCCCAAAGGAGGAAATACGGCGCCTGTCTCCGGCGCTTGCTGAGGCATACGCTCGAAAGACCGAGCGGACGCTGACCCGAGACCTCAATGCGCTGGAGCGAGAGGGGTTGATCCTTCATTGGGATGAAGGTTGGGTCCCCAACTCGGACTCGGTCCTGGGGTTTATGCCTCCACAAGCCCGGGCTCGGGGCGACGATTGGTTTGCCTCTTGGTAGGCCGGTCAAACAGCTCGCTTGAGGGGATCCCGATCAGCTCGCCCTTGAAGCGCTTCTCGCGGCCGTAGACAACCCAGGTGGTGTCGATTTCGCCGATGTCGAGGTCGAGTTGCAGCTCGTCGGCGTGCTCCTCGAAGTGCTCCATATGAGTGAGGCCGGAGTCGTATTCGCCCCGTAGCAGGCCCTCGCCGACGACGGGCTTGGAGACCACATCGATGACCTCCTCCCACTGGGAGAGATCGACGTAGCCCTTGGTCGCGGGGACGATCCCGATCGAGCGCGGCCGCTCGACCTCGCGCCGGCTGAGCAGGACCAGGTGCTTGGTCGGGTAGATGAAGGTGTCGACGACGAAGACCTCGTTCCAGTACTTCTCGGTCACCTCGTGGACCCTGGGGTGGGCGCTGCACTGGACGAGGAAGGTGTTCGGCTGCTCGCGGACCAGCTCCAGTCCGGCAAAGAAATCGGTGATCAGCTCGATCCGATATTCGTCTACGCCCTGGAAGGCGAGGTAGCGCTGCACCGCCCGCTCGTGACATGTTCCCTCGGGTCCGAGCGTGACGACGGTGACCTTGTCTGCATTGGCTGAGACCATGGGCAACAGTCAGCGTAGCGAGTGAACAGAAATCCTCAAGCGGTATGGGAGAGAAGATGAGACGAGTCGCCAAGGTGCTTTTGGGAACCGCAACCGCCGCGCTGATTGCAGCGGGACCGCTGGCCCCATCTGGCGGTGCGACTCCGCTCGCGCAGCTTTCGGCATCGTCGTGCAAGCAGGCGACGAACATCGAGGCGATTGTCGACGACTCCGGCTCGATGCAGATCACCGACGCCAATCGCCTGCGGGTGCAGGCGATGAACCTGCTGATCGACACGCTCGGCAAGTCGACCCAGCTGGGCGCGGTCGAGTTCGGTTCTGGCTTCGGCTCGACGCCCGGCGCCGACACGCTCTTCCCGCCCGAGCCGGTCGGGCCCAACGCGCCGGCGATGCGCACGGCGCTTGACGAAAAGATCCACGCCGACAACGGCGCGACCGACTACAACGCCGCCTTCGCCCAGTCCGACCTCGACAACCCGGGCGCCGACGCGCGGATCTTCCTCACCGACGGCGGCCACGACATCGGCACCTACAACGAAGCCCACCTCACCCACGGCGTGCCGACCTATGTGATCGGCTTCGGCGGCATCACCTTGCCCGAAGACCAGGCGCGGCTGAAGAAGATCGCCGGCGACACCGGCGGCAGCTACTTCCCGCTGGTCGACTCGAGCCAGCTGCAGTCGGTGATGAACAGCGTCGGTGCCGCGTTGACCTGCCAGACGCCGCCGCAGCTGTTCAGCGACGAACTCGGCAAAGGCCAGAGCAAGCTGCACAGCGTCTCGATCGGCGCCGCGACCAAATCGATTCAGATCACGCTCACCTGGACCAGCCCGCTCGACAAATTCAAGGTCTCGGGCCTGCGCCTGACCGGCCCCCAGGGCCTGATCGCGGTTGCATCCCGTCCCAACAAGAAGCCGGCAAAGCTGAAGGTCTCGAGGACGGTCAGCACGACCTTCACCGTGCTCAAGGTCTCCAGCCTGCGCAAGGGCAAACTCCACTTCGCGGTCAAAGCGGCCTCGATCGGCTCCGGCGCGCCGAAAGTGACCCTGACCACCCAGGTCGGCCAGAGCTCACACCGCTAGGCGATCGGAAGGCGCTGTGCCGGCGAGTCCTGCCGGCCGGCGTCACCGCCGCGATCGCGGTTCATGGCGTGCCGCGCGTTCACCGCAAGCGCCCGCGGCAGCGTCGTCGCCATCATCCGCCCGGGCTTGACTCGGCGCGTGCCGAGTTCGTCGAAGGCCGTCGCCACCTTTGGATCGCGCGCCGCGGCGGCAAAGAGCGTCTTTTCGACCCTGCTGATCGGCCGCCCGGTGGCGTAGTCGTTGACGAGGAAGGCGTGCCCGCGCAATTCCTTGCGGTGGCGCCGCCGGTAGCGGTCGAGCCCGCTCTGCAGCGGCTCGGCTCCGCGCAGGGCCGGTGTCACGCTGTCGGCCAGCCACTCGGCCGACTGCAGCGCCCAGCCGCAGCCGATGCCGAAGAGGGGGTCGACCGCCAGTGCCGCGTCGCCGGCGAGGGCGAGGCCCGGGGCGACCGGCACCCGAACCCGGTTCGGCATCTCGACCTTGCCGAGCACATCGCCGACCAGGCGCGAGGCAGCGATCGGCGGCGCCTCGGGGATGCCGCCGACGAAGGCGCTCAGCGCCGCCTCGGGATCGTCGCGAAACTCGGGCAGGCGGTCCTTGGTCGGCATCGCCGCGTAGAAGACGAGCCCGCTGTCGGTCGGGAAGGCGGCGGCCCAGTGCGGGTCGAGCATCCAGATCGTGCTGGCGTTGTCGGGCGCCGGCGCCGGGCCCTCGAAGTAGGCGCCGTAGGCGAAACGGCCGTGGGGAAGGACCTTTTCGCTGACGCCGGCGAGCTCGGCGACGTGCGAGTCACGCCCATCGGCGCCGACGACGAGGGTCGACCGCAGCTCCGTCTCCTCGCCGTTGCGGTCGCGGACGACGAGCCCGCGGACGAGCGCTCCGTCGCGCAGCAGGCCGTGCGCACCCTGGCCCAGCATCAGCTCGACGCCCGGCGCCGAGGCGGCGGCGTCGCGCAGCATCGGGTCGAGCAGCTCGCGCCTCAGGTTGACGGCGCGGCCGGCGTGCTCGGGCGGCGCCTCGATCCAGCCCCAGGGCGTCCAGGCGCGCATGCTCGAGCGCAGCCCACCGGCCGCCATGATCGGGTCGAGCAGGTCGAGGCGTTCGAGCGCCGGCACCCCGGAGGCCTGAATGAAGTGCGAGCAGACGCGCTTGAAGGAGCTCGGGTCGGGCCTCTTCTCGACCAGGGCGACGCTGAACCCGGCGCGGCCGAGCAGGATCGCGGTCGCGCAGCCGGCGAGGCTGGCGCCGGCGATTACAACGTCGTAGTCCGGCGAGTTGGCGATGCTGCCGTTGCTGGGTCTGCTCTCAGCCATCGTGGCCTCCGGTGGTCATGCCGATTAACCATTCGTCCCGTACTATACGCCTCGAACTATGAGATTCAAGACGATCCGCCTCACCGCCACCTCCTACGCCCTCCTCGCCCTGCTCGACCAGCTCGGCGAGTCGACTCCCTACGAGATCAAGCAGGCGATGGAGAAGTCGACCGAGAACTTCTGGCCCGTCCCCCACACCACCGCCTACGAGGAGCCCGCCCGGCTTGCGGCGGGCGGATACCTCTCAGTGCGCCAGGAGGAGGGGGGCAGGCGCCGCAAGGCCTACTCACTGACCGGCGAGGGCAGCAAGGCGCTGGCTTCTTGGGCCGGCGAGGCGAGCGCCGCGCCGCCGCAGATCCGCGACGAGCTGCTGCTGAAACTCTTCGCCGGAGCCGACCCGGGGCCGCTGCTGAAGGCGCGCGTGGCCTGGCACGAGGAGAAAATAGCCGAGCTGCAGGGCTACCTCGACGAAGTTCGCGGCAAGGACGAATGGCGCCCCTCCGAGCTGGTCCTGAACGCCGGCATCGGCTACCACCGCAAGATGTTGGAGCTGATGGAGCCCGCCAAAGCAGAGCCCTGATCCGCGCGCTTTCGCGGTCGCTCAGAGGCCGGCCGGGTGGCGGGCGACGAAGCCGGGCGGTTCGGCCCTGGCCATGTGCCAGCGCGGACCGGAGACGCCGGGGAGGTCGTCGCGGGTGTCGAAGCGCAGGCCGGCGATCACCATGTAGACGTGCTCGGCGTTGGCGTAGACGCTGATCCAGCGCCCGGTTCCGCCTTCGCCCCAGCTCTCCAGCTGGCCGGAGACCATCGTCTGGTCGAGCAGGCCGATCGCGTGCAGGACGTAGCCGACCGCTCCGGAGCAGTCGTAGCCGCGCGAGTTCCAGGCGAGGTGGCCGCCGCCCCAGACGTAGGGCCGGTTGTCGATCCGGTTGGCGGCGGCGATCGCAGCCTGCACCGCCGCCGGTGAATTGGCCGGCGCCACTGCTCGCCCTTCGACCAGTTCGGCACCGCAGTTGGCGCTGGTCCGGGTCGCGGCCGATTCGGCCGGCACGCAGCCGCTGCCCCACGGCACCGCCTGTTGGGCCGCCATCGCGGGGGCGCAAAAGGCGCAGGCCAGGCCGGCAACGAAGAGCGCCAAGCCGCGCGTAAACCACTGTCTCGAGGAGCGGGAGATTCGAAAAGGCTACGCCTAGACCGCTTCGGGGCGCACCGCGAGCACGACCATGTCGTCGCGCAGGGGCCCGTGGCTGCGGGTGATCGCGTCCTGGCGCAGGCACTCGGTCATCGTCGAGAGCTCGAGATCGGCGCAGGAGAGGACCATCGAGCCGAAGGTCTCGCCGCCGACGTGGGTCTCGGCCGGGCCGGCCTCGAACCAGCCGTCGGTGGCGAGGACGAGGGTCTCCCCGGGCAGGAGCTCGCCTTCGTGATAGCCCAGCGGCGAGTCGGCCCAGGCGCCGAGGACCGAGCCGCCGCCGAGTTGCGCCGGGCCGTTGCCCCCGACGTGGATCGCCGGCGGGTGGCCGGCGGTGGCGAGGCTGAAGTGCCAGCGCTCGCCCTCGCGGCGCAACCGCACCAGCACGGCGGTGGCGAAGTCGTTGAGGCTGCTTCCCTCGAGCAGCATCTCGTTCAGCTGCCCCAGCAGCTCCCGTGGCTCGTCGATCTGGCGGGCCAGGCCCCGCATCGAGTGGCGCAGCGCCACCGCGACGCCGGCCGCGGCGCTGCCCTTGCCGGCGACGTCGCCGATCATGATCCAGCAGCCGTCGCCGGTGGGCAGGATGTCGTAGAGATCGCCGCCGATCTCCATCCCCTCGCCGTAGGGATCGAAGACGACCGAGACGTCGAGGCCCGGCACGAAGGGCGGCTCGGGCGGGCGCAGGCCGCGCTGCAGGTTCTGCGCGATGCGGGCGCGTTCCTCGTAGAGGCGGGCGTTGTCGAGGGCAAGCGCCGCCCGGTCGGCCAGCTCGCCGAGCAGTTGCAGGTCGGCGTCGTCGTAGCCCAGGTCGGTGCTGGCGTGGAGGAAGGAGAGAGTGCCGAGCGTCGACCCCCGCGCGACCAGCGGCGCCACCGCGGCCGAGCGGTAGCCGGCCTGCTCGGTCAGCTGCCGGTGCTCCTCGTTTTGGACGACGGTCTGCATCACGCCGGGGGCGGTGAGGTCGTGCCAGACCATCGGCCGCCCGCTCCGCAGCACCTGCGCAACCGGGTGCTCGCCGCGCGGGTCGAGCGGCGCCCGGCGGCGGATCTCCTCGAGGACCGGCGCGGCCGCCGGATTTGCCGCGCCGACGATGCTGTCGCCGACCCAGCCGTCGCGGCGGACGAGGTCGATCACGCAGAGCTCGGCCAGGTCCGGCACCGCGGTCTCGACGATCGTGCGCGCGGTGCGGTCGAAGTCGAGCGAGGCGTCGAGCCCACGCGTCGCCTCGACCAGGAACTCCAGCGCCTGGCGGTGGCGCTCCTCGGCGTTCCCGCCACCCGTTGCTGCGCTGTCCGTTCGCGGCAAATCCACCGACCCAAGCTACCTCAGGGGTTGACAGGTGACCATTTAGTCACCTATAGTTTTGGCGACTATGGACGAGGTATTCAAGGCGCTTGCCGATCCGACCCGCCGCAGCCTGCTCGACGAGCTGTTCGAACAAGACGGGCAGACGCTGAGCGCGCTCGAGGCGCGGCTGCCGATGACGCGCTTTGGCGTGATGAAGCACCTGCGGGTGCTGGAGCAGGCCGGGCTTGTGACCACGCGCAGGCGCGGCCGCGAGAAGTTGCACTTCCTCAACCCCGTCCCGATCCGGCTCGTCCACGATCGCTGGGTGAGCAAGTACGCCGAGCCCTGGGCTGCCGCCCTGGCCGGCCTCAAGCACGAACTGGAGGAGAAGACGATGGAAAAGGTGTTCGAGATCTACATCAAGACCACTCCCGAGCGGCTCTGGGAGGCGATCACCGACCCCGAGCTGAGGCAGAAGTACAGCTTTGGCGTCGGCGTCGAGTCGGACTGGACTCCCGGCTCGACCTACGAGGCAGCCCACCCGCGGGCCGGCGTCGCGATCAGCGAGGGCGAGAACCTCGAGGTCGATCCGCCGCGCCGGCTGGTGCAGAGCTTCACCGCGCTCTGGAGCGACCAGGTCAAGGGCGAAGGGACCTCGCGGGTCAGCTGGGAGATCGAGCAGGTCGAGGATTCCTGCCGGCTGACCGTTACCCACGATCAACTCCGCGAGGGCGCCAACTCCGAACTCTACGGCGGTTGGCCGATGATCCTCTCCGGCTTGAAGACGCTGCTGGAGACGGGTGAGGTGCTGACCACCCCGGGCTCGCTGCGCTACTCGCAGGGTGGTTTTTAGCGCTCCGCCCGGGCGAGCAAGAAGAGCTCGACCGCGACGTCGGGATCGACGTGGACCTGGTTCATGTAGGCACGGACCTGGCGCCCCGTCGACTTCTCCACGACTTCGGTGAACTGGGGCTCCATCGTCGACTGGAAGGTGCGTCTGAACGCTTCAACCGCCCCCGTCTCGCCGCGCTTGAGCAGCGTTTGCTCGACGGTGGTGAAACCGTTCCAGAGCACGCAGACGACCAGGTCGTCGACGATGAGCGTCTTCACTTTCGCCGGGCCCCGCCCAAAGAAACGCATGTGAAGGTGAGCCAGGCCATCCGAAATGGCCGACAGTGCCTCCCCGTCGGGGCGCCGCGAGTCCAAGCACACTCCTTCTCCGCCCCTCTTCGCCAAGTCACCGAAGGGGGAGAGTTGCGGCGAGCCCCTCCGGCGTTCCAAAACGGTACCACTGCTGGCTCTATTGCCGCCGACTTAGTAGGCTGACGTTCCGACCGATCATGCGGGCCAGCGCGCACGACTTGTGAAGAGCTGACCGGGCCGCGGGGGACTTAGAGCCAGCGCCGTCCGAGCAGAGTCGCGTGAGGAGCGATTGAGGTTGGCAACTCTGTCCAACCCAAGCCCGCGCCGCGGCCGCTCGTCTCTGGGCCGGCACAGGCGCAGAACTGGAACAGCGGAATGGTCGGGAAAGAGGCACCCAAAGGCGGCCAGGGGCTGGTCGAGATCTCGAACGCCATGGTGGCGCTCCACCGCGAGCACTTCGGCCGTGGGCCGGGCGCGGCAAAGAGCTTCGTCACCGACGAGATGGTGATCTGCGTGCTCAGCGATATCTACACCGCGGTCGAGCACACGCTGATCCGAGCCGATCAGGCCGAGCACGTGCGGCAGACTCGCGCTCTGCACCAAGAAGCGCTGAAGGACGAGTACAAGCTGAGCGTCGAGCGGATCATGGAGCGGCCGGTCGCCGCCTTCCTCAGTGTGGTCCACGTCGACCCCGATGTCGCGATCGAGGTCTTCCTGCTCGGCGAGCGGGCCGAGGTCTAGAGCCTGCCGGTTCGCCGGCTACCCGCGTCTTTATCGTCCTCTGCCGGCTCGGCGAAGATGAAGAACTCGATCGCCAGGTTGGCCTCGATGTCGACCTGACTGAGGAAAACACGGACGCTGCGCTCGGTGATCCGCTCGACGACGGCGATGAACTCTTCTTTGACCGCGTCCTGGAACTTCTTGCGGGTGTCGTTGACGTGGTCCCCGGAGCCGGCCTCGATCAGGGTCCGCTCCGCTGTGGTGAAGACCTCCTCGAGGATGCACACCGCGTAGTCGCCGTGCAGGTAGCTCCGCGCCTTGGTCGGCCCGCGCCCGTAGAGGCGCGCATGCAGCTGCACGATCTCGCGCGAGAGCTGGGAAACAAGTGCCCCGCGGGCAGGGCTGTCTAGTAAGTCGGGACGATCCAAACTACGGCTCCTGTAGAGGTTCTTATTGGCGAGGGGTACGCAAGTTCTTGCGCCCGCTTACCGCCGCGGAGCCGTTTGCCCTGGCTTCGTATCGGGTTGCACCCTGCGCGATGGCCTGCTGACCCCCGCACCTGGCTGGTGCTCGGGCGCCGCCAGGGCACTCAAGCCAAAAAAGCATACCGTGGCATCGTGCGGCCCCGCGCCTCGATCAGCAACCGCCGGCAGGCGGGCATGGCGCTGCTCGCCCTGGGCGCCCTCGGCGTCGTCTTCGGTGACATCGGCACCAGCCCGCTTTACGCGCTGCAGACGGTCTTCTCGGCCGATCACCAGGCGGTGAAGCCGACCGAAGGCGATGTCTACGGGGTGATCTCGCTCGTCTTCTGGTCGGTCACGCTGATCGTCTCGATCGAGTTCGTGCTCCTGATCATGCGCGCCGACAACGACGGCGAGGGCGGCATCCTCGCCCTGATCGCACTGGTTGAGACGGTGAAGCTGCGCGGCAAGCGGCTGAAGCCGGTGTTGATTGCGCTCGGCATGTTCGGGGTGGCGCTGTTCTACGGCGACGGGATGATCACGCCGGCGATCTCGGTGCTCTCGGCGGTCGAGGGGGTGAAGGTCGCGGTGCCGAGCCTGGGCTCGCTGGTGGTGCCGATCACGATCGCCGTCCTCGTCGTGTTGTTCGGGATCCAGCGCTTCGGCACCCACGCGATCGGGCGCCTCTTCGGGCCGGTGATGGTGGTCTGGTTCGCGGTGATTGCCGCCGCGGGCCTGGGGCGCGTCCTCGCCCACCCGGCGATCGTCAAGGCGCTCTCGCCGAGCTACGGGCTCGAGTTCTTCGGCGCCCATTTCGGCATCGCCTTCATCGCGCTCGGCGCGATCGTCCTCACCCTGACCGGCGCCGAGGCGCTCTACGCCGACATGGGCCACTTCGGCCGGGCGCCGATCAGCCGCGCCTGGTTCTTCGTCGTCTTCCCGGCGCTGACGCTCAACTACATGGGCCAGGGCTCGCTGATCCTCGGCGACCCGAGCGCGATCGACAATCCGTTCTTCCTGCTGATCCCGCACTGGGGCCGGATCCCGATGGTGGTGCTGGCGACGGTGGCGACCGTGATCGCCTCGCAGGCGGTGATCTCCGGCGCCTTCTCGGTCACTCGCCAGGCGGTTCAGCTCGGCTTCCTGCCGCGGCTGACGATCCGCCACACCTCGACTAGGGAGATCGGCCAGGTCTACGCGCCGGCGATCAACTGGGCACTGCTTGTCGCCGTGATCGCCCTGGTCATCGGCTTCGGCTCCTCGACCCGCCTCGCCTCGGCTTACGGGATCGCGGTCACCGGCACGATCACGGTCGACACCCTGCTCTTCCTGGTCGTCGTGCGGACGCTCTGGCGCAAGCCGGCCTGGATGGTTGCGCTCGGCGCGCTCGTCTTCTTCACCGTCGACTTCGCCTTCCTCGGCGCCAACCTGACCAAGGCCGCGCACGGCGGCTGGTTCCCGCTCTCGATCGGCCTCGCCGTCTTCGCCGTGCTCAGCACCTGGAAGCGGGGCAGCGAGAGGGTCCGAGCGGCGCGGATCGAGGAGGAGGGGAGCCTGCGCTCCTTTGTCGAGGAGCTGCGGGCGATGGACCCGGTGCCGGTGCGCGTCCCCGGGGCGGCTGTCTATCTCAACGCGCGCCGCGAAACGACCCCGCTGGCGCTGCGGGCGAGCGTCGAGCACACCGGCGCCGTGCACGAAGCCGTGGTGATCATCTCGCTGGAGACGACCAGGGCGCCCTACGTGCCGGAGTCCGAGCGCCTCGTCGTCGACAACCTCGGCTACGACGACGACGGCATCAGCCACCTCACCGCCCGCTTCGGCTTTCAGGACACGCTCGACGTGCCGCGCGTCTTGTCGCTTGCCTGCGAGGCGGGTTTGGAGGCGGAAGTGGATGTCGAGACCGCCGTCTACTTCCTCTCCGGGGTCTCGATCCTGCCCACCCGTGGCCCCGGCATGCGAGCCTGGCGCAAGCGCCTCTTCGTGGCGATGTCACGCAACGCCGCCAGCCCGGTCGAGTACTTCCACCTGCCCGGCGATCGCACGGTGACGATCGGCTCCCAGATCGAGCTTTAGTGCTCCTTCGTATCAAGAACGACGCACTCGCGACACATCTACGTCTTGTCCCGTCAATGGGGGCGATCCAGGATCGCCCCCATGCCCCACATCAGCAGCTTCTACGGGATCACGATCTGGATGTACTACGACGAGAGCAATCACCTCGGGCGGCCACATTTCCACGCTCGCTACGGGGAGGACGAGGCTTCGATCGACATCGAGAGCTGTGCGGTGATTGCTGGCGCACTGCCGCTGCGTGCGCGGCGACTAGTGGCGGAGTGGGCTCGGGCGCACCAGCTCGAGCTGCTACAAAACTGGCAGCGCGCCCGCAATCACCTGCCGTTGGCACCGGTCGCCCCGCTCCGATAGGGCGGCTACCATTTGCTCATGCGCAGCACTCCACTTTTGATCGACGCCACCGTGGCGGACGCGTATGTCGTCCATGTGCGCTTCGACGATGGCCTCGGGGCCGATGTCGATCTTTCTTATTTGCTCGAGTACGGGGGGGTCTTCGAGCCCTTGGAGGACATCGCGTACTTTCGCCGGCTGCGGGCCGATCGGGAGGCCGGCACGATTGTCTGGCCAAATGACGCCGATATCGCCCCCGAGACTCTCTACGCGCGTGCTCAGCAGTGCACCGTGACCGCATAGCGCGCTGTCCCAGATCGAGCTAGGCGGACGCGCTGGGCGCCGTCGGCTTGACGGCGTCGGTGAAAACGTAGAGGCGCTTCCAGGCGCCGCGCACCTGCTGCATCTCGACCTGCTTGACGATGCCGATCTTGGCCAGCGTGGTCAGGTGGTAGGAGATCGCCGAGGTGGTCTGCTTAGCCTCGAAGACGTCCTCAAGTTCGGAGGCCGAGAGCGGCCGGTCGATGACCCGCATCGCTTCGATGATCCAGAGCCTGGTCGGGTGGATCGAGCGGGAGAGGAGGGCGCCCCAGTCCAGTGGATCGCTGCCGTCGTGGCCGTTCTGCGTCGCGGGGCGGGGTGGCGTTGTGGAAGTACTTTCGCTCATTGGACCTTGAGTATTGAACGGTTTCAGATTGGAACGCGAGGTTCTACCCCATTATTTGAGGCTGATTTCGCGAATGGTCACGATTCCATTTCAAGCGGCGCGTAACCGCTTTCCGGCCGGCCCGGCCGGCTGCGCTCGAAACCGAGCAGGGAGACGATCGTGGTGGTCCCAGTCTCTCCCGATTGAGCCAGGCGGTTCGCGTTTTTCGCCTTGATGTCCTGGAGCCGCTCGTAGGACCTGACTCGCTCTGCGAGGACTTCCTTGCGCCCCTCGTCGTCGAGTGGCAGGCAGTCCCAAATCATGCATATGTCGTCGTCGGTCTCCAGCTTTCCGGCCTGCAACGAGGCCAGGGTCTCCGCCATGACTGCCTGGACGACCAGGCCGATCACCTCGCGACGGGCCTCGTGCGGCATCTCGCGGTACTCCTCGTCGGTGATCATCGGCACCGTCACGGCGCGGTAGAAATGCTCGGTCGCGCCGCGGACCTGTCGGGTCCCCACCGACTCGATGCAGCCGCAGTCGTAGAGCTCCTTGACATGCCGCGCGACCGTGCTCACGTTCTTGCGCAGGATGCCGGCGATCTCGTTGGGGCTGTGTCGGCCCTCGGCAAGGATCGCCAGCGCGTCGACCCTGATCCGGTGCCCCACCGCGTAGGCCAGAGCATCCTCCAGGCCTCGCTTCCTCTCTGCTGGGGGCCTGCGCTCGGCTAGCTCGGATTTCGCCATCAATCCTCCAGTCAGTCGCTTCTGGCTACTCAAGGGCGGCAGAGCATAGGCATTCTGCCTTCCTCCCGGTATTGCGCCGGGTTGAAGACGGGAAGGGAGGTGATTCAGGGAATGACGATCAAGGAAGCGCCCCAGGTCATCCCTAGCGTGCAGATCGTCAAGCACCGCTAGGAGCAGGTATGGGGCCGGTCCTGGCCCGTCAGATATGGGTCGGGATCGGGCCCAGAAGACGAATTGCCCAGGCTGACCCAGGCGGCTCGCCTCGCGGAGAGCCTGAAAGAAATCTCGTCAGCCTGTCGATTTGGTGACTGCCCGTTCGTCGTAGGGGTAGAGAGTCAACCAATCAGCAAAGGAGATCAGCATGGGCAAGATCGTCGTAACCGAGTTCGTTTCCCTCGATGGCGTAATCGAGGCGCCGGGCGGGGGCGAGGACTACAAGCACGCTGGCTGGACCTTCGAGATCGACCGCGGCGAGGAGGGCGACAAGTTCAAGCTCGACGAGCTGGTCGAGGCCGAGGCTCAGCTGCTGGGCCGGGTCACTTACGAGGGCTTCGCCGCCGCTTGGCCGACGATGGAAGACGGGGCCGGCTTCGCCGAGAAGATGAACTCGATGCCGAAGTACGTCGTCTCCTCGACCCTGCAGGAGGCGAGTTGGGAAAACTCCACCATCCTGCGCGGCGACCTGGCCGACGAGGTGGCGAAGCTGCACCGCGAGATCGACGGCGTGATCCTCGTCGCCGGCAGCGCCCAGCTGGTCCAGGGCCTACTGGAGCGCGACCTCGTCGACGAGCTGCGCCTGATGGTCTTCCCGGTCCTGCTCGGCGAGGGCAAGCGCCTCTTCGGCGACGTCACCGCCAAGAAGCCGCTCAACCTGGTCGACTGGAAGACGATCGGCGCCGGCATAGCCCTGCTCACCTACGAGCCCGCGGCCAGGTAGAGAAGGGCGCGGGGCGCTCCGGGCAAGCCGGTCCGGAGCGCATGGGGGCTGCGACGAGTACCTCCTATAAGGTCGTCGCAAGTGCCGCGGACGATGCCCAATCCCGCTCGTCTCGCCTGGGTCTGTGCGATCGCGCTGCTGGTCTTCGTCGTCTGGTTGGTGACGCCGGCTCAGACCAATGTCGGCATCGGTTTCTTCTATGCCATCCCGATTGGGCTCGCGGCTTGGTGGGGCGGCCGGCGAGCCGGCGCTGCCGCGGTGGTGGGCTGCGCCGTCCTCTACGTCATCGGCTCCGCGATCCAGCCGGTCCCGCACTTCGGGGCGACGCTGGCGGTGCGGCTGCTCGCCTTCGTCGCCGTTGCCGCCTTCGTCTCGCTGCTGCGGGAGAGGATGACCGTGCTCGAGCACTCGGTCGAGGAACTCGAGGCGATTCGGGCGGCGCTGACCCCCTCGGCGCTGCCGCAGCTGCCCGGCGTCGATGCCGCCGCCGCCTTCGTGCCCTCCGAGCACGGCGTCTCAGGCGACTTCTACCTGCTCACCAACGGTCCCGACAGCTCAGCCGTCGCGATCGTCGGCGACGTCGTCGGGCATGGTCCCGAGGCGGCCCGGCTGGCGACCTTCATCCGCGCCCGTTTCGCCGCCTTTGCCGCGAACACCAGTGACCCGGCTGAGCTGCTGATGCTGGCCAACGGCGCGCTGGCCGACCGGCCCCGTCACGAGCGCGAGCTGGTCAGCGCGGTTTGTCTGCGCTTCCGCGCCCAGGAGGCCAAGCTCTCCTGGGCGATCGCCGGTCATCCGCTGCCGCTACGGCTGCCGGGGCTGGAGGAGTTCCCCGCCGAGGGCTCGACCTTCCTGCTCGGTGCCGATCGCGGGCTCAGCTTGAGCAACCGCGAGGCGATCCTGCAAGTTGGCGAGGGAGTAGTCGTCTACACCGACGGCGCCACCGACGTCCGTCAGAACGGAAGGATGCTTGGCCTCGACGGCCTTTCGCGGTTCCTCTCTCCGCTGGCCAAGCTGCCGGCCGCGGCAATGGTCACTCAGGTTGAGAAAGCGATCCTCGAGTGGGCTGAGGCGCCGATTCGAGACGACCTCTGCGTGCTTGTGCTGAAGCCGCAGTAGAGGTTTAAGGCAGGCCGTTTCGGGGAAATCGGAGAGGTCGGCAGCAAAGTTGACGCAGCGGTTAAGCCTGCCGATGTAAGCCTTCAATGAACCGATTTGAGCGCCAAGATCAAGCGCCGTGGCGGACATGAGCCGGCCGGGCTTTCAGCACGACGCCCTGATCTACGCTGACGCTGAGGAGTTTCTCGCCGGCACGGTGCCGTTTCTGCGCGAGGCGCTCGAGGCGGGCGAGCCCGCACTGGTAGCGGTAAGTGAGCTCAACACCGCCCTGCTCGAAGGCGAGCTGGGCGTTGACGCCGCCGCCGTCCGCTTTGCCGCGATCGAAGAGCTGGGCCGCAATCCGGCGCGGATCATCCCCTTCTGGCGCGAGTTCGTCGACGAGAACGAGGGCCGGCCGGTGTGCGGAATCGGCGAACCGATCTGGCCGGGCCGCGGCCCCGCCGAGATCGACGAGTGCGAGCGCCACGAGGCGCTGCTCAATGTTGCCTTCGGGTCACCGCCGGCATGGTCGTTGCTCTGCCCGTATGACGAGCGTGCCCTCGGCGACGAAGTGCTGGGGAAGGTCGCTCACTCCCACGGCACGGTCCGTCGCCACGAGGCCAACGAGCGCAGCGGCGAATACTTCGTCGGTCGAGACTGCTTCGCCGGAGAGCTGAACGGGTCGCCGGCCGACGCCGAGGCCTTCGAGTTCGATCGCGCCAAGCTCGCCGATGTGAGGCGGCGGGTTGAGCGGGTCGCCCAGCGAGCCGGCCTGTCGGTCCCCGACACCGCCGACCTTGTCATCGCCGCCAGCGAGCTGGCCGCCAACAGCGTTGCTCACGGCGGCGGCAGCGGCACCCTGCGCAGCTGGCAGGACGACGGCCGCCTGCTGGTCGAGTTCGAGGACAGCGGCTCGATCGAAGAGCCGCTCGCCGGTCGCCTGCGGCCGCAGCCGACTCAGCAGGGCGGCCGCGGCCTCTGGCTCGCAAACCAGCTCTGCGACCTGGTTCAGATCCGCTCTCGCCCAGGCCGCACGACGGTCCGCCTGCGGGCTTCGCGCTCGTAGGCGCGCGGTCTCAGGGGCGGGGTCGCGCCGGCTCGCCCGGCCTTCGTCCTGGGTTTCCCGGAGCGCAGCGGGGGTACCACCGGTTCGGCAAGAAGATCGAGCGAAAGGACCCAACCATGGGCATTTTGGACAAGATCACCGGCAGGGCAAAGCAGGCAGCGGGAGACCTGACCGACGATGCATCGCTGCGTCGCCAGGGCAAACGCGAGGAGGAGAAGGGCGAGAAGAAGGAGCAGCTCGACCACGCCCAGGACAAGGTCGAGGACAAGGCCGCCGAGGTCGCGGACCT
This sequence comes from uncultured Solirubrobacterales bacterium, assembly GCA_963840565.1. Lineage (GTDB taxonomy): Bacteria > Actinomycetota > Thermoleophilia > Solirubrobacterales > 70-9 > VRUE01. The sequence continues at coordinate 310,087 of CAWIZH010000003.1, read as the reverse complement.
CGAACGCAAGACCTGAGGCTCAGCCGGCCCGGAGTCTGGACGAGGGACTCCGGGTCCAGGCGCCTCGCTAAGCGGCGGTATTGTCCTCGCCCGGCCAGACGCCGGTGGTCGAGGCGAAGCCGACCCGGGCGCCGCGGTCGACCATGCCTTTGACCAGGCGGAAGATCGCTCCCTCGAGCGCCAGCGCCGCGATCAGCTTCGGGTAGGAGACCGCCCGCTCCTCGACCTCCGGCGCCTCCTCCTCGTCGAAGGCCGCCCAGATCCGCTCGAAGCCCTTTTGGGCAGCAAAGCCGGCGGCGAGGCCGGCGAGGATTCCGATCGGGGCGAAGACCACCTTCACGCGGCTGAGCTACCCGGCGCCGCGGCGCGGCAAACTGAGCCTGCCCAGTCAGCCGCCGCGGGCGGCCTTGACCAGGCTTGGCCCCGGCTCGACCTCGTCGACCGGCACGAAGGTCTTCTTCGCGACCGAGACGGTGATCGGTCCGACGCTTGGATCGCCGCTGGGGAGGATCTTGAAGCTGCCGGTGATGCCGTTCTGGACCTTGGCCTTGCGCACGGCGTCGACCACGGCGGAGCGGCCGCCGCCGCGCGCGATCGCGCCGAGCAGCACGCTCGCCGCTTGCCCGGCATAGGGCGCATAGAGTTCGACCGGGCCCTTCACCTCACTCTGCAGCTGTGAGACGAGCTTCTTGCCGGGGCCGACGAGGTTCTGCGGCACCCGGCCCGGCACGCTGGCGAACATTCCCTTCGCCGCGGCCCCGGCGAGTTCGATCGTCGACTGCTGGGCGAAGCCGTCTGGCGCCAGCAGCTTCACCATGCCGTTGTTCGGCCCCATCGCGGCGACCTTGTCCTTGATCAGGCGGCCGCCGTTCTGCTCGGTCAGGCCGGCCAGCAGGACGGCGTCGGGGGAGGTGGCCGCGACCTTGCGCATCAGGCCGCTGTAGGTGGAGGCGCTGGTGTTCCAGGCGCTGAAGCCGGTGAGCGCGATTCCCAGCTTGGCGGCGGCGCCGCGGAAGGTCTTGGCCTGGCCGAGGCTGGTCGGGTCTTTGCCCGCGTAGAGGACGTAGGCTCGCTCGATGCCCTGCTGCTTGGCGAAGCTCGCCAGCCCCGCTCCCTGGTAGGCGTCGTTGGGGACGACGCGGGCGTAGGTGCGGCGGGCGGGATAGAGGCTGCCGGGCTCGCCGCCGCTGCAGCTGGGGCTGGTCTGGGTCAGGCAGATCGCCGTGTTGCCGGGCGAGACCATCGCCAGTCCGCCGCCGGGCGCCTTGCTGAGGATCGGCACGATCGCTTCGGCGCAGCCCGAGTTGTAGGTGCCGACCACGCCAAGCACGCTCGGGTCGGCGGCGTATGCCCTGGCGTTGGCCTGGCACTTGGCCTTCGTCCAGAGGCCGGTCTTGGCGCTGGAGTCGTCGCAGGCCTGGAAGCCGATGGCGACGCCATCGGCGTGCCAGCTGGCCCCTTCGAGCACGAGGCGGATCGCGTCGTTCATCTGCAGCGAGCGTTCGCGCGAGTCGCCCTGCAGGGGCAGGTCGGAGACGATCAGCGCTTCCGCCGCGCCCGCGCCGCCGTACTGAACCGCCCCACAGGACGCCGAGCCGACCGGCGTCGCCGCCGGATCCGCGGCCTGGCTTAGCGCGCCGGTCCCGAGCAAGACGAGGGCGATCACCGCTAGGGCGCTGCTGCCGAGGATCGGGAGGCGAAGGGACACGGGGCGAAGATCAGCCTATTCCCACGACCGGGGGAGCGCCCGCGGCAGGTGCTAGAAGGCATGCCGTGGAGGCCCACCGGTCATACGAGCGCTTTGAGCAGGGACACCACGTTGCTACGGATGGGGACGGCCACGCCGGGCCGCACCACGGGCGCAACGCGGCGATGGTCGTCGCCGTGATGGCGGCCTTCCTCGCGATCGCGACGTTCCTCTCCAACGAGGCGGTGAAGGAGGTCGTCACCGGCGAGACCCACCGCGCCGACGCCGCCGCCCGGCTGGAGAGCAACCGGGTCAAGATCGACGTCGCCGAAGGCAACTCGGTGCTGCTGCGGGTGCTGGGCGAGGGCGGCGCGCAGGAGAGCCAGGCCGCCGCCGAGGCGGGCAAACACGAGGCCCGCGTGGTCGGCGAGCTGGCGCCGGCCGATGCGCATCTTGCCGCTGAGGTCGACTCTCACGAAGACGAAGTCGATCACGCCAACACACAACACATCGACTACGAGCTGGCCGAGGTCGGCCTGCAGGTCGGGATCGTGCTCGCCTCGGTCTCGATCATCGCCCGCCGCCGCTGGCTGCTGGGGGCGGCGGGGGCGGCCGCGACGGCCGGCGTCGTGCTCCTTCTGCTCGGTCTGCTCATATAAGAGGACCGTGAATAGAGAGAGCAAACCGGTCAACTGGCGCGCCTGGGGAGTGGGCATCCTGATCGCACTGGTCGTCATCGTCGCTCTGCAGAACTCCCAGCAGGTCAAGGTGGACGTCCTCTTCATCACCCTCGACGCGCCGCTGATCGTCACCCTGCTGGTCGCGGTCGCGATCGGCGCCCTGATCGGCTACGTGGCCCCGCTGATCCGCCGCCACCGCCGCGACGAACGGCGCCAGAACCAGGCCTAACCCAAATGGACAAGAGCCGGTGAAAACCGCTCCGCTCCGGATGTCTTCAGGTGGCAGGCCGCGAGGTGCCCGCTCCCGAACTGGATCGAATGCAAAACAAACCTCGCCTAACGTACGCAAACCTCGTCTCTACCCTTGCTCTCTTTCTTGCCCTCGGTGGCGGCGCCGCCTACGCGGCGAGCAAGGTGAGCTCCGGCGATCTCGCCAAGGGGGCGGTCCACACTTCCAACGTCTTCAAGCGGGCGATCACCAGCGGCAAGCTCGCGGTCGGCGCGGTGCGCAGCAACCAGGTCGTCGACGGAGCGATCGGCTCCAAGCAGCTGGCCAACAATGCCGTTGGCGCAAAGCAGATCGCCAACGCGGCGATCGGCTCGAAGCAGATCGGCGCGGCGGCCGTCGCTCCCTCCAACCTCGAATTCCCGGTCTTCTACGCGGCTAGTCCCAAAGGTGGTTCGGCTCCCGTCACCGGAGGGCCCACCCCCTACCCGCTGTCCGACAACACCTGGACCCAGAACCCCGGCCAGATCGAGGTCGTCTTCGGCGCCGCTGTAGCAACGGTTGCCTACGACGGCGGCGGCGCGGGCTCCTGCCAGGTCGGTTTCGAAGTCTTCCTCAATGGCCAGCAGGTGGGTGGTGGCGGGATCTCGACAGGCTCGACCTCGCCCGAATCGATCGAACAGACCATCGGCGCCCAGCCGCAAATCGACCCGGTCGCCCCGGTCACGAACCACCTCACCTTGCAGACCAGCTCCAACGGCTGCACGCCCGACTCGACGATCAGCTCGGTCCGTTTCCGGGTGCTCGACTTCGGCTGAGCTGAGTTAGCGAAGAAGCCGAGGGGTCAGCCAGACTCCTCGGCGAAGGCCTCGCGGGCGGCGTCGAGGCGCAGGCGCTCGACCCTTGCCCGCTGCGACTCGGCCCGTTTGACCAGGCCGGGAAAGTCGAATTGCACGAGCTCGGTGCTCCGCGTCTCGTCGAGGGCCTGCCAGAGCTGGATCTTGCCCGTGATCCCGATGTGGAGCATCTCCAGCTCCACCAAACGACTTAGCGGCGAGTAGCCCGTCAGCCGGCCGTTCAGCTTCAGACGCCCGACCTTCTCCGCCGCCCAGGCACCGGCGATCTTTGTGCGGTTCCGCTTCACCCCGAGCTGCTCCATCACTCGCTCGAGGGTCGTGCGGTCGGCTTCGATCTCGGCGCAGACCTGCTCCAGGGCCTCTCCCAGCTTCTTGCCGCGATTGCTCGAGCGCGCCCGGCGGGCAAGCTCAACCCCGCCGTTTGCCCCGGCCAGGTGATCGCTCAAGTAGATGGCCAGGAGGCGGCGCTCGATCACTGCCCTCGGGTACCCGATCGGCCAGATCGCCACCATCCGGGGCGCCGCCTAGGGTCGTCGTCCGGATCGCGCCCCATTACGCTTCAGCGATGGGCAAGGTCATCTACACCGCTGAGGCGCATGTCACCGGTGGCAGGGTCGAGGGTCACGGTCGCACCTCCGACGGCGCGCTCGAGGTCGATCTCCGCACTCCACCTGAGATGGGCGGGGACGGGGGCGGGACGAACCCCGAGCAGCTCTTCGCCGTCGGCTACGCGGCCTGCTTCGAGAGCGCGCTCGGGGCGGTCGCCCGCCGTCAGAAGATCGAGACGGGCGATGTCGGGATCGACTCCAAGGTGATGCTGGTCACCGGCGAGGAGCGCAGTTTCACGATCGCGGTCGAGCTCGCCGTGACCCTGCCGCAGGTCGAGGACGACGCCGCGGTCGAGCTGGTCGAGGCAGCGCACAAGGTCTGCCCCTACTCGAACGCGACCCGGGGCAACATCGAGATCACGCTGAGCGCCAACGGCACCGCCGTCGACGTTTCCTGAGGCTCAGCTCCGCTCCTCCAGCTCCCGCTCTCGCTCGTCGGCCTTGCGCTCGTTCAGCTCGGCCTCGGCTGCCGTTCGCTTCGCGCGCTCCTCGGCAACCTCGGCCTCACTCCGAGCCTGCTGGGCCTGCTCGCGGTGGTGGGCGGCGTCGTCTTGCATCGCCCTCGTTTGGACTTTTCCGACTTGGCGCTCGCGGTTACGACGGGCGGCTGCCGCGAGCAGCAGGCCGACTACGACGATGACAGCCACGACGATGATCACGATCAGGACTGTGGACATTTGAACTCCTCTCCTAGTAGCGGCGTTCGGGCGGGATTTCGCGCTCTTCGACCGGGGCGACGCGATCGACCGGGACTGCGGCGGCCGTGCGCCTTGCCCACATCCGTTGCTGGATGAAGCCGAGGATCAGGCCGGCGGCACCGGCGATCATCAGAATCAGGCCGACGGTGTCGAGGCTGACGTGAGCGACGTGCACGTTTGTGGCGAACCGGAGGATCGCTCCGACCGCGATCAGGAATATGGATCCACCGATCGTCATTAGAGACGCCCCAGCAGGAGCAGGATCAGCAGCACGATCGCGATCAGGCCGAGGATTCCTCCGGCAACGGCGACCTTGAGCAGGACGAGAACTATCGCGACGACGATGAGCAGTCCGATGATTGCTCCAACCACGGTGGGTCCTTTCTTAGTTTTTGGATTGACTCCCTGAACCGCTGACTCTCAATACCCAGTCCCCCGAGCGAGAAACCGGCCCCCGGTCATGCCCCCTGCGCTAGCGCTGCAACGGTGGAGAGCGGCCGTTGTCAGCCCTATTCGACGTGCTTGCCGTTGCCGGGTTCGGTGCCGGCGGGGGGTTCGGCTTGCGATTCCGGCGCCGCGGCTTCTGGATGTTCGGGCCGCACCGGATGTTCAGGGTGCGGGGGCCGCGCCTGTCCGCCGTCTTTTTCTCCAGCGGCATGCTTCGCCTGACCTGGACTCTTGGACTTGCCAGGCGGCGCCGAATTCTTATTTCCCTTGTCCGGATGACTCGGCTTGCCGGGGCTACTTGCATGTTCGGAGCCCTTCGACTCGCCCAGGTGCCGGCCGTTCGATTGCGGCGCCCCTTCGGCGGCGGGGCCCACTGAGTCCGCCCCGCCCGCCGGTCGAGGGCTGCTCGGGGCGACGGTCGAGGCCTGGCCGACGTCTGCCCGGCCCTGGCCCGAGCTTGGAGTCGCGGGCGCAACGGTCCCGGCGGCCGGCCGGCGAGCCGTGGCGGCCGGCCGGTCGAGCGGCCCGGTCGGAGCGGGGGCGCTTTTGGCGGGCGCGTCGTCGTGGCCGCCGAGCCCGAGGTCGAGCGCTCCCCTGTGGTCGGCGGCGACGACGCCGATCGCCGAGACGGCGAGGACTGCTGCTGCCGTTTTGATCGCGGCCGAACCGCCAAGCGCCTTGCCCGCGACAACGCCGGCCGCGCCGCCGGCCGCGCTCGCGCCGCCACCCGCGCCGCCCAAGAGGCTCTGCAGGATTCCCGCCGAGGCCACAGCGGGCAGGGGCGCGAGTGAGGAGAACTGGCGCCGCCGCTCGGCGATCTCGGACCGAAATGCCCTGCAGTCCTCGCAGCCGTGCAGGTGGGCGCGGATGTCACGGCGTCGCAGGACGCGACCGTCGTCATCTGAGATCGCCTGCATCACCTCGTGGCAGGGCATCTCACGACCCTCCTTCATCTGCCGCAGGCTCAGCCGCGCCTCGTAGAGCGTCTGCCGCGCGACCGCCGGCGATGTCTGCAGCGCCTCGCCGATCTGCTCGTAGCCGAGCCCGCCCATCTCCCGCATCACGAGGGCGCCGCGCTGGCGATCCGGGAGCTCGGCGATGTCGGAGATCAGCTGCTGCAGCCGGCCCCGCGCCTCGGCCTCTTCCGCCGGCCCGGCGACGCCGGTTGCCGCCTCGGCATCGATCGGCTCCGCGCCCCTTCTTGCCCGGATCAAATCGATCGCCTCGTTGTGGGCGATGCGGTAGAGCCATGGCTTCAGCTGCAGCTCGCGCCCGTCGCCCGGCAGGGCCCGAAGGACCTTGAGCATCGTGTTCTGCACCGCGTCCTGGGCGTCCTCGGCGTTGCCGAGAATCGCCGCGCAGTAGCGATAGAGATCCTGGTGGTAGCGCTCGAAGATCGCCGCAAACGCCCGCTGGTTGCCGCTGGCCGCGCGGCGCGCGATCACCGCGTCCGAGAGCATGCGCGAGGGCGCTGCTTGGGTCACGCTCTGCCGCGGTCGTCACTGACGGACATCCCTTTCAGGGTAGGCACTCTCGGCCCGTTAGTTGCAGAAACGACGCTTTCGGTCCTATGTCAGGCGTCAGACGAATTCGGCCGCATCGTTAATAGTGGGTATAAGCCGGGTACCAACGAGCGGGATGCAAAACGACGACCGCCTCCACATCACGCTTCCTGCCCAGCCCGACAGCCTGCCTCTCGCGCGGCGCGCGATCGTCGCCCACGCCGAAAAGCTCGGTATCGCCAGGGCCGGGATCGCGGACCTGAAGACCGTCGTCTCGGAGGCCTGCGCCAATGTCGTTCGTCACGCCTACGAGGGTCAGGACCCCGGGACGCTCGAGGTCGCCCTCAATCCTGAGCCGCACGAGCTGAACATGGTGGTGAGGGACTTCGGCGGTGGCGTCCGGCCGCTGAGCTCAGACGACCTGCCGACCCTGCGGCTGGGCCTGCCGATCATCGGCGCCCTCTCGAGCAGCTTCAACTTGGTCAGCGTGCTCAGCCGCGGGACGGAGATCACGATCCGGTTCGCCTACGCGGAAGCGAGGTAGCTTCGCTCCAAACCGGAGACCGGTGGTAGCGTCGCCCGGTGAGACCGGACGAGCAGCTTCCCTGGCGCGGCCCCGGCGCGGATCGCCCTGACCTGCCGCTCCCTCCCGGCAAGATGCCGCTGCGCAGCATGGGGCAGACGCGCAAGCGTTGGCGCTATGTCGGCTTCTACTCACCGCGGCTGATGCTCTGCGCCGCCCGGGCCGAGGTCGGCCCACTCGGCCAGTGCTTCTGGGCGCTCTGGGATCGCGACGGCAAGCGCAGCCACGCCAACACGCGACTGCGGCCAGGGAGCAACGAGGTGAGGATGGACGGTGCCGAGATCGTGATCGAGGCCCGCGAGCTAAGCGCCCGCCTGCTGCTCGGCGACTCCACGCCGATCGAGTCGATCTGCCCCAGCGGCGGCGGTTGGGGCTGGACTCGCAAGCGTGCAGGGGTGCCGATCAGCGCCACGATCGAGACCCCGGACGGGCGCCGGCAGCTCGACGGGCACGGCGTCGACGATCAGTCGGCCGGCTACCAGAAGCGGCAGACCAGCTGGCACTGGTCGGCCGGAGTGGGGCGGGCGACTGACGGCCGGCCGGTCGCCTGGAACCTGGTCGAGGGGATCAACGATCCCCCTGCGAACAGCGAGCGGGCTATCTGGACCGACGGGAAGCCGGCCGAGCCGGCCCCGGTTTCCTTCCAGGGGCTGGCGGCGGTGGAGTTCGCAGGTGGCGCCCAGCTCACCTTCACACCAGGGTCCGAGCGCACCCGCAACGACAATTTCCTCGTCTTCCGCTCCAGCTACCGCCACCTCTTCGGCGACTTCAGCGGCCAGCTCGACGGGATCGAGCTGGCCGAGGGATTCGGCGTGATGGAGCAGCACGACGCGGTCTGGTGAGGACCCGCCCCGCTAATGCGAGGCGGCGGGGCGGACCTCCTTGTGCTCGAGCTGGTCGGCATCGAGGACGGCCCAGCCGACTCGCTCGACCAGCTGGCCGGAGAAGTGGTCGGACTCGAGGTCGGTTGTGCTGATTCGCTCCCGGTAGACGACGGTGCTGGGGGCGTCCTGGGGAGGATCGGCAACTATGAGGATCTGGGGCATTGGGAGCCTCCTTCGTTGGGGTGATTCCACGATGGCGACCGAATCTTGCCCGCAGGTCAAAATTGGGTAAAGACTCCGTCAGTCCGCCAATTCGTCCGCGAAGGTCGCCTGAGACGCGGCGCGATACGGTTCCGGCGTGGCGGGGACAAACGGACTCAGGGCGGCGATGCTGGGTGCCCTGGCGGCGCTGGCCACCCTCGGCGGCAGCGACCCGGCCAAAGCGGCCTGGAGCGCGACCGAACAGGTGAAAAGCTACTTGTCGCAGGCGAACGTGAACGCCAGCCTGCTCGACGACGGCACCGCCCAGCTCGGCTTCACGGCGACCACCGCGCCCGCCCCGGCCGGTGGCCCGGGGATGTACGTGCTAAGCCGGGCCCCGGGAGCAGTCTCTTGGACGCCGACCTTCCTCGGTACGGGGCCGCCCAACGCCAGCTTCGCTTTCGGCCGCGACGGCTCGGCGGTCGTCGCCTTCGAGGGAGCTCAGGAAGGCGGCAAAGACACGGTCTGGGGCATCTACCGCAAAGCCGGCGGCAGCTGGGGGGCGGTGACCAAGCTCGCCGTCGTGCAGCGCATCGATGCCGGGCCGGTTGCGGTGATCGACGACAAAGGCGATGCGGCAGCGATCTGGATCGACCGCAGCACCAGCGGCCTGATCGCCCCCGACCGGGTGATGCAGTCGAGCACCTCGACCGGCACCTGGCCGGCGTCGCCCACTCAGCTGGCGCCGATCGCCGCCCCTGACCCGCAGATCCCCGATGGCGGCGGCGGCTTCATCTTCGCCAACTGCGGTCCGGGGGTGCTGGGGGCTGCCGTGCTGCCGGATGGCACGCCGATCGCGGCCTGGGACTCGCCCTACGGCTCCTTCAAGTCGCACAGCACTAATCCGACCCCATCCGACCAGGAGTACGCGGTCTGCGGGGTGCAGATGGCAAAGGCGAGCGGCCCGGTCCTCAACGTGACGCCGCGCCCCGCGATCGGTTGGAACGAGACGCCCGCGGACGCGATCCCGGACTGGACCCTGAAGCGGATGAACGTCGACCCGGTGACGGGCGAGGTCGCGCTGATGGCGGTCGGCCTCGACGACGCGCTGAAAACGACCTGCGCTGCGAGCGCCGACTACTGTCGCCGCACCGACACGCAGCTGCGGGTCTCGCTCGGCGGTTCGGGCGGGGTGCCCCATCCGGGAACCCTGCTCGGCACCAATATCAATGGCATCGCGACCCTGCGCAACGGCTTCGTTGCAGTCGCGAGCCAGAGCGGCTCGAGCCCGCTCGCGGCCGGCATCGGCGCTTCGATCCCCAGCCTTACCCCACTCACTCCCGACAAGCCGCTCTTCGTCAGTTCCGAGATCGCCCTCGGTCCCGCCGGCCAAGCCCAGTTGCTCACCGCCACCAGCATCCCGACGGGGCTCTGGGGTTACAGCGCCGGGGCGGGGCAGCAGTTCGGCAACGGCGTCGAAATCACCAGCGAACAGATCAAGACGGTCTCGGCCTCGATCGATTGCCGCGGCAACGCCCTCGCCGGCATGGCGACCGGCTCGACCGCCGGCTTCAAGGTCTTTGTCGCGACCAACCCGTCGGGGGCGTCGAGCGGAATCGGTTGCACCGATCCGGGTGGCGAAGAACCCGAGCCCGAAAATCCCGGGCCGAAAGACCCGGGTTCCTCCGATCCCGGGTCCGGCCAGGGCCCCCCGAACGTCGGTGCCCAGGACCCGCCCGCAGCCACGCCCGTGCCCAATACGCTCGGCAACCTCGGCTTGATCACCGTCCTCCCCGATGGCAAAACGGTGACGCTCGCGGTCAGCTGCTCGGTGGCGGCTGTCGCCGGCTGCTCGGGCACGGTCGGCATCGCGCCCCTGGGTGGCGCCCGCATCTCCGCCAAGCCGATGAAGCCAAAGAAGCCGACGAGTTACGGCAGCGCCGGGTTCGCCGGCATCGCCCCAGGCGCGAAGAAGACGGTCAAGGTCAAGCTCAACGCCGAAGGCAAGGCGGCGCTGAGAAAGGCCGGCTCGCTGCGGGTCCGGATCACGGCCGCGATCAGCGATGCTCGCAAGGTGCCCCGCGCCCAGAGCTTCACGACCAAGCTGAAGCTGCCGTCCAAGCACGGCTGACCCGCCGCCATCCCGTGAAGACCATCTCGGCGTTCGCTTTCGTCGTCGTCCTGGCCTTCGGCGGCTGGGCGCCTTCGGCAGAAGGGAAGGACCGCGGTGAAAGCCCGCCCTTCCACGGCTCCGTCGAGCGCATCGACGCGACGACGCGCGAGCGGATGACCGGCGTCTCCTGGCACCGCGGCTGCCCGGTCGGCTTTGCTGACCTGCGCCTGCTCACCGTCAGCCATTGGGGTTTCGACGGCCGCCGCCACCGTGGCCGGCTGGTCGTCAACCGCGGTGCCGCGGCGGCGATGCTGCAGGCGATGCACTCGCTCTACCGGCTGCGCTTCCCGATCCGCCAGATGCGCCTCGTCGATGCCTACGGCGCCGACGATCACCGCAGCATGGCGGCCGACAACACCTCGGCCTTCAACTGCCGTTTCGTCGCCGGCAGCGACGGGGCCTGGTCCGAGCACGCCTACGGCAGGGCGCTCGATCTCAACCCGCTCGAGAACCCCTACGTCACCGAATCGGGCTATGTCTCGCCACCGGCGGGCGTTCCCTTTACCGACAGGTCACGCCACCAGCAGGGCATGGTCCATCGCGGTGGCCCGGTGGTCGATGCCTTTGCTGCGGTTGGCTGGGAGTGGGGCGGCAACTGGCCCTGGCCCAAGGACTACCAGCACTTTTCGGCGACGGGCCATTGAGGGGCGGGACCGGTCCGTTCAGCCAGGCTGTGGAACCGGCTCGGCATCCGCCGCGTCGACCGTGTCCGCGGGGGCGTTCTGTCGCCTGGACAGGACCAGGCAGGGCAGCGCCAGGATCGAGATCCCAGCGCCGATCAGGTAGGAGGGGGCGTATCCCCAGGCGTCGGCGGCTCGCCCAAGCAGGGGCTGGGTCCAGACCCCGCCGGTGGAGGACATCATCGAGTCGAAGGAGAGGATCGTCGCCCGCTGCCGCGAGGGGATCAGGCCGTTGAGGTAGGTCTGGCGGATTGGCAGGGTGGCAGCGAACAGCAGTCCCCAGACCACGATCAACGCGATCACCGCCCAGAAGCTTTCCACCAGCCCGATCAGCCCGAGCGCCACGACGCTGAGTCCCGCCGTACCGATCAGCGCCGAAGTGCGCCGGCGGAAGAGGCGGCGGATGCGGGGAGCCGCGATGCCACCGGCGATCTGGGCGCCGGCGACGATCGCCGCCACCAGGCCGGCTACTTGGTAGGCCTGAGGGTCGCCGTACAGTTCCAGCAGGTATGGCTGCAGGGCGTAGAAGGCGTAGATGCCGACGCCCCCGGTGAACAGCGACTCGACCATCAGCCACTTGACCGCCGGGACACGCCAGCCGTAGTCGATCGAGTTGGAGGCGATCTTGCGCATCTCGGCCAGCGGCCGGCCGCCCTTCTCGGGTTTGAACCCGACATCGTGCATGAGCCTGAAGGCGAGCCCGAACATGACGATCAGGACGAGGCCACGGAGCACGAACGGCACGCCGAGGCTGGTCTGCCGGGCGATGAAGCCGCCGGCGACCGAGCCGACCAGCATCGCCGCGCCGCTGACGATCTGGCCGCGGCCGAAGACCGTCTCCAGCTCACCGGTGTAGCCGGTCGCGGTGAGCGCATCGACCAGCCACGCCTCGACCGCGCCGGAGAAGAAGGTGAAGCCGAGGCCGAGCAGCATCGAGGCGATCGCCCACTCCCAGAGCGGTGCTTTGAGCTGCCAAAGCAGCACGTAGAGAAAGGTCGACGCCATCAGCGTCAGCGTGCCGAGCAGGTAGGAGACGCGCCGCCCGATCGTGTCGGCGACGATCCCGGTCGGCACCTCGAACAGGACCATCCCGGCGGTGAAGAAGGCGTTCGCGGCGAACGCTTCCAGGTTCGAGAGCCCGGCATCGAGCAGGAAGATCGTGTTGATCCCCCAGATCAGCGACGCCGCCAGCGTGTTGCCGAGCAGCAGTGTCAGGTAGGTGCGCTGTATCGAGCGGGCGGTTGGCATCGAATGCTCAAGTCAATCTCATCCCTAGCCGATGGATCTCAGTCGTGGAGGAAGCGCCGTGACATCGAAGCCGCCGCCCGGCTACGAGACCCGCCTGGGTGACTCACCCGAGTCGGTGGCGCCTCCGGCGCCCACAACCCCACCTCCGTCGGCCGATTCCTGGTCATCGCTCGAGCCGCTCTCGCGTCGCCTGCTGACCCTCGCCGCCCTGCTCAGCGTGCTGCTGATCGTCGTGATTGTGAATTCGGCCCTGCGCAGCGATGGCAATCCGCTCAACCCGATCGCGGCCGCTGCCGTCCGCACACAGTCCGCGCCGGGTGCGCGGTTCACGATCGAAGCGATCTACACCTCGGCGGCGCTGCCACAGGCGGTTGTCGCGCACGGGTTGGGCGCCTACAACGCTCGGACTGGGCGCAGCCGGGCAACGCTCGAGGTCCCGTCGCCCGGCGGCACCCAGCGGATCGAAACCGTCGGCGACCAGCGCACGATCTACACCAGCTCAGAAGCGATCTCCTCCGAACTGCCCCCCGGCCGGCCTTGGCTTGGCGTCCGGCCTTGGATGGGGCGCAGCGAAAGCGCCGCTCTCGCAGGCAGCGAGAGCACCGCCGGCCAGCTGGAGATGTTGCGGGCGGTTGCCTCCGACGTCCAATCGGTCGGAGAGGAGTCGGTCCGTGGCGTCCCCACCCATCGCTACCGCGGCAGGATCGAGCTCAGCCGCTACTCACAGCTTCTTCGCCAAGAAGGCAAGGCCGGTTCCGCGCGCGAGTACGAACAGCTGGCCAAGCAGATGCCCGCGCCACTTGAAGTTGAAGTCTGGATCGATGACGACGGGATGGCGCGACGACTGCGAGAGGTGATGACGCTGCCGCCCGCACCGGGACATTCGCCGGTGACGATGGACATGCGGATGGATCTCTTCAGCTTCGCTGCTGCGCCCAGTGTGAAGCTGCCCGCCCCTGACGAAGTCTTCGACTCAACTCCCCTTACCCAGGCCGAACTCGACCTGTTCGAAGGCGAATCCGCCAAGCGATTGATTGCGCCCGCTGGGGAGCCGCTGCCCATGTCCGCCTACCAGCGGAAGAGCAGCGCGATCTGCGACGGGATCGAAAGTCACATCCAGGACCTGAAAGAGCGGGCCGCACCCGAGCAGGCGGCGATCGAACGCTTCGCTCGCAGCGGCGGTCCCAGCACCCACTCCGCACAGGAGACCCTTCGGACCTTCCGTTCAATCTCTTACGCGTACTTCGAGCCTGCCCTGACCGCGATCGAAGCGGGCCTCGGTCGGCTTGGCCAGCTCTCGCCCCCGGCCGGCCGGGTGGCCGCCTTTCGTCACTTCATGCAGCAAACGGCGACCTACCTTGAAATCGATCGCGCCGAGACTCGGGCGGTCGAGGTCGGGCGCCTGAAACTCGCCCAGTCGCTGTCGGATCGGCTCCACTCGATGACGGGACCGATCGCGCGCGCCACCCGCGACGCCGGCCTGGCGAACGTCTGCGCCGCCCACGACGAACCAGAGTCGAGCTCCTCGGCGAGCTCGGCCTAGCCAATCGCTATTCCCGGGTCTTGTTGCGCGACAGCGAGTAGCCGATAGTTTCACTCCGCCCCTTGCGAGTAACACCAAGGAGCTACACTATGCTGACGATGCCTTCCAAGCACCCGCGAATCGCCGTCACCGCCGACCCCGAGTTGGGGGAGGCGCTGGCCCGTGTGCGTGCGGCGACGGGCACCCGCGAGGCCGATGCGACGCTGCTTCGTCGCCTCGCCGTCGAGGGTGCAGAGGCTGAGATCGAGGCCGGCCGCAACCGCCGCCTCGCCGCAGAGGCGCTGTTCGAGGCGATGGACGGAGAGCGGTTCGACCTCGACCTCGCCGCGGTTGATCGCTTGAACGCGCCACCCGCGACCTGATGCCCGTCCGGCTTTGGCAAGGGTCCGGTCCGGTGCTGGCGGATACCTCCGCCTGGATGCGGGCACGCCGCGATGCCAAGGCGCGCGAACTGCTGCTGGCCGCTGTGGAGCGCGGCGATGTTTGCTGGTGCTGGCCGGTGCGCTACGAGCTGACCGTCGATGCGCGCGGATCGGAAGGGATCGCCAGTGTCGAGCACACGCTTGACGGTCTTCGCGAGATCCCCGTGGACCGCAGCGTCCAGCGCACCGTCCTGGCAACGATGCGCGAGCTGGCAACTGCCGGCTCCCACGGCTTCCATCGCTTCCCCCTTGCGGACCTGACAGTTGCCGCCGCAGCTCAGGACGCGAGCGTCGACATCCTGCACTTCGACCAACACCTAGAGCGCTTGGGCGATCACCTTGGGGTCGAAGCGCACTGGATCTCAGAACCTTCCTAAGCGGATGAAGCCTTCGCTCGAGACTCCAGTCCTGATCCTCACTGGACCTCCCGGAGTCGGCAAGACGACGACGGCCGGGATCCTCGCCGGCCGCTCGGCTCGCGCCGTTCACCTTGAGTCCGACCTGTTCTTTCGCTTCATCCGCTCCGGCTACGTCGAGCCGTGGAAGCCAGAGTCACACGAGCAGAACAAGGCTGTGATGCGGATCGTCGGCGACGCTGCAGCCGGCTACGCGGCGGCGGGCTACTTCACAATCATCGACGGCATCGTGATCCCGGGCTGGTTCCTCGAGCCCCTGCGTATTGCTCTACATGAGGCGGGGTCCCAGGTCTCCTACGCCGTGCTTCGCGAGCCCCTTTCGGTGTGCCTGGCGCGAGCGCAGGGTCGCGAAGACGAGCCGCTTGCCGACCCCGAGGCGATCGAGCGGCTTTGGCGGAATTTCGAGGACCTCGGCGATTTCGAGCCGAACGTCATTGACCTAGAGGGCAGAACCCCTGAGCAGGCAGCCGACGTCGTTGCGGAGTCCCTCGCCGCCGGACACCTAACGGTCTGAGGGTCAGAGTTCGAAGTCCTGGCGCCGTCCCTCGGGGACGAGGTCGAGGTACTGACGATGCCGTCGAATGTAGTCGTTGACGAAGGGGCAGAACGGCAGCACCGCCAGCTTCCGCTCCCGCGCATCGTCCAAGGCGAACGAGATCAGGCGGCTGCCGAGTCCCCGCCCCTCGAACTCTTCGTCGATCTCCGTGTGCACCAGCTCGATCAACCCAGGCAGCAGCCGGTACTGCAGAAAGCCGGCCGGCTCACCATCGACCTGGATCTCGTAGCGCTCGGCGCCGGTGTTGTCGACGACAGCGATCTGAGCGGCGCTCACGCCTCCAGTTCCAGCACCACCTCGAACTTCTCAACACTGGCGCGCTCCCCCATGGTGTTCTCTCCGCTCGGCGGCGACATCGAGTTCAGCGTCTCGTCGCCCTGGCGGTAGTCGTCCTCGCTCTCGAAGAAGGCGATCGCCAGCGTCTTACCGTCGGTGCCGTTGAGGAGCAGGAGCTTTTTGGCCGGCACCCCTGGCGGCGGTCCGCCCTCGGTCTCGTTTCGCTCCCTGATCTCGGCGGCGGCCTTTGCTCCGTCGCCGCCCGTGAACGTTGCAACTCGTGCGTACATAGCGTTCTCCTTGGCTGGGGTTCTCTCCGGTGCGAGGATGACACTTATTGCCGTACCGATGTGGATTCAGCGAAAGATCCGGCTGCAGGCGCGCCCGCGCGGCTTTCACCTGGTCACGGCGGAGGTACTCGATGCCCTTCCCGAGCTGGAGGGGATCTCGGTCGGGATACTGCACCTGCTGATCCAGCACACCTCGGCCTCCTTGACCTTGAGCGAGAACGCCTCGCCGGAAGTACGGCACGACTTCGAGGTCTGGTTCGATCGCGCCGTTCCCGAACGCGCCCCGTACTGGACCCACACCCTGGAGGGCGACGACGACATGCCCGCTCACGTCAAGGCGGCCCTGCTGGGCCCATCGCTGACGCTGCCGCTCAGCGATGGGCGCCCCGCGCTCGGGACCTGGCAGGGCATCTACTTGTGCGAGCACCGCGATCACGGCGGCTCCCGCTCGCTGGTCGCCACCGCGTGGGGCGAGCCGGCTCCCTGACCGCACCGCCCCAGCGCGCTTAGGCCGGCTCAGCCCTTGCGTTTGGCCATTCGCTCGAGCTGCTTGCCGAAGGCCCGCTCGACTTCGTCGGACATTGTCATCCGGTAGACGGCAACCAGGGCCTGCAGCGACAGCGGCCGCAGCGCATCCAGCGCCGCCCGGACCTCGGGCCAGCGCTCTTCCGGATAACCGTCCTCTTCAAAGGGCCTCCAGATGTCGTCGAGGAAGAGCTTGACGAACTCGTGGGAGACGGACCTGCAGCGACTCGCCACCTTGGCGATCACGGCGAGGGCGTGATCGAGTGGCACGCCCGTCGCGACGACACCCTCGGCGGCGTCGAGTAGCGAGGGAAACGGCGCCTCGAAGCGGTCATCGTCGATCGCGACCAGCGCCCCGGCGTCGATCGCTCGCTTCAGCGCGTCGTCGATCTCAGTCCCGAAGCGGTCGGCGAGGTCTTTGCGGGTGAAGGTTTGGGGTTGCTCGCCATCGAACTCGTCGAGCGCCCGCTTGAAGGAGAGGAACTGCTCGGCGGGCCCCAGGTTCTGGCTCAGCAGGCGCTCGATTCCCTTCAGGTTGAAGCCATCGGTCTGCAGCTCCTGGATCATCCGCAGCCGATCGAGGTGCTCGGGCCCGTAGTAGCCGACGCGGTCGCGCACCTCGGGGGCGGGCAGCAGTCCCCGCGCGCGGTGCGAGCGGATGTTGCGCACGGTTATCCCCGTCTCCGCGGCGAGCTGTTCGATCGTCAAGTCGTTCTCGGGCGTGGTGGTCGCCATGTGTGAAACCTATCACTGAAAGACGGCGCGCTATTTGACGTGACGGCATTTGGTGTTACGTTGTCCTCCGGCACGGGTACTGCTGCCAAACACCCAGGGAAAGAGGAGGAGCATGAGTCCGACAGCCACAGCCACAGCGCCGTCTCGCCGCCGCGGAATTCCCGCCCGGCGCCTGTTCGACGCGATCGCCGGACCGCACGGGATCGATCGCTACCTCGAGCAGATCAGCCCGACCCTCGTGATCGGCGAGTGCAGGGCCGAGGTGGTTGCGGCCAGGCACGGCACCGCGGACAGCGTCACCCTGAGCTTGCGTCCCAACCGCGCCTGGGGAGGCCTGCGCGCTGGCCAGTTCGTGCAGGTCTCGGTCGAGATCGACGGCGTTCGCCACACACGCTGTTACTCGCCCGCCTCCCCGGAGGGCTCCGGCCGCGAGCTGGAGGTCACCGTCAAGCGCCACCCCGAGGGACTGGTCTCGAACTTCCTCGTCGACCACGCCCGGCCGGGCATGGTGATCGGCCTCTCGCAGGCCGACGGTGGCTTCCACCTTCCCGAGGTACGTCCCGACTCGATCCTGCTGATCGGCGCCGGCAGCGGCATCACTCCCCTGATGGCGATCCTGCGCACGCTTTGCGCCGAGGGACACCCGGGGCAGATCGCGCTGATCCAGTACGCGCCCGACCCCGAGCGCACGATCTATCGCGAGGAGCTCGACCGCCTGGCCGCCGAGAACCCGAACTTCAAGCTGACCCGCTCCTACACGCAGGCGCCCGGCGCCGGCGAGATCGACGGTCACTTCAGCCCGGCCCATCTTCCCCAGAGCGACCCCAGCTTCGCCGCCGCCGAGACCTTCGCCTGCGGCCCTCCTGCCCTGCTCGACTCGGTGCGCGGCACCTGGGCCAACGGCCTTGAGCACCGCTTGCACGTCGAGAGCTTCGTTCCCCCCACCCTGTTCCCCGTCGGTGAGCCCGGAACGGGCTCGATTCGCTTTGCCGACTCGGACCTCGAGGTCTCCAACAGCGGCGCCTCGATCCTCGAGCAGGCCGAGCAAGCCGGCGTCCCGGCGCAGTCGGGATGCCGGATGGGGATCTGCCACACCTGCACCTGCCGCAAGCGGAGCGGCACCGTCAAGAACCTACTTACGGGAGAGGTCTCCGCCGCACCTGATGTGGAGATCCAGCTCTGCGTCTCCGCTCCGCTCAGCGACCTCGTAATCGACCTTTGAAACCTTCAATGAAAGGCAGTCAGATGAGCACCACAACCGAGAGTCAGATTCCCCTCACGCCGGAGCAGATCGAGAGCTTCGGCGAGGAGCTCGACGCGATCCGCCAGCGCGTCCTCGCCGATCGTGGCGAGGACGACGCCAACTACATCCGCAAGGTAATCCGCGCCCAGCGCGGGCTCGAGGTCGCCGGGCGCGGCCTGCTCTGGGCGGGCGTCTTCCCGCCGGCCTGGATCGCCGGCACGGCCGCCCTCTCGCTCTCCAAGATCCTCGACAACATGGAGATCGGCCACAACGTGATGCACGGTCAGTACGACTGGATGAACGACCCGGCGCTCTCCGGCAAGCAGTTCGAGTGGGACAACGCCTGCCCGGCCGACCAGTGGCGCCATTCCCACAACTACATGCACCACACCCACACCAACATCGTCGGCAAGGATCGCGACATCGGCTACGGCGTGCTGCGCATGTCGGAGGACCAGAGCTGGAAGCCCTATTACCTGGGCAACCCCGCCTACGCGACCCTGCTGGCGCTGTTCTTCCAGTACGGCGTGGCCCTGCACGACCTCGAAGTCGAGCGCCTGACAACCGGCGAAGCGAAGCTCGCCGACAAGCGCAAGCTGATCGGCGGGATCTGGAAGAAGGTCCGCCGCCAGACCCTCAAGGACTACGTGATCTTCCCGGCGCTCTCGGGCCCGTTCTTCCTCTTCCCCCTGGCCGGCAACGCGACCGCGAACCTGGTTCGCAACGTCTGGTCATTCACGATCATCTTCTGCGGGCACTTCCCGGAAGGCACCCACGAGTTCACCGAGGAGGAGACCGAGAACGAGAGCCGCGGTGAGTGGTACTACCGCCAGCTCCTCGGCTCAGCCAACCTCAGCGGCAGCCGTCCCTTCCACATCCTCTCCGGCAACCTCAGCTTCCAGATCGAGCACCACCTCTTCCCGGACCTGCCGGCCAACCGCTACGCGGAAATCTCGACCGAGGTCCGCGAGATCTGCGAGCGCTACGGCATCCCCTACAACGTCGGCCCGCTGGGCAAGCAGTTCGGCAGCGTCGTCAAGAAGATCTGCCGCCTCGCGCTCCCCGACCGAAAGGGCCAGGGAGACGCTCAGTTGCCAGCCGCGGGGCTCGAAGCCGAGGAGGAAAGAGTGCCGGTCGCTGCCTAACGGGTCGCTCCGCCTGCCTGGGCCTGTAGAAACCACGTGCACAGCAGGCCCGACCGGGCCTTGCGCCCGTTAATTCAAGGAGACGAGATGTCGATTACGACCAAGGATGAGTTGGCAAAGCAGGTAGCCGCGCGGACCGGGCTCGAGACGGGCCAGGCGAAGGCGGCGGTTGACGCGACGATCGAGGAGATCACCGCTCAGCTCGCGGCCGGCAATGAGGTCAAATTCACCGGCTTCGGCAAATTCTCGACGGTCGACCGGCCGGCTCGGGAAGGCCGCAATCCGCAGACCGGAGAGTCGCTCCAGATCGCCGCGAAAACGGCGGCGAAGTTCAGCCCCGGAGCGGAGCTGAAGAAGGCCGTCAACGGCTGAGTCGCTCCCGCCATGGCCGAGTCGCCGAATACGGGCGACCCGGCCATGGGGCGAGTCGTAGCGTCTACGAGCTCCGCAGTTCTCGGCGTTCGCGCTGAAGGCGCTGCTTTCTCGGCAGGACCGGGATGCCCCAGCGGGCGCACCCCAGGGCTTCTGTCTGGGGTAGCAACCTCCACCCGCGGCGTCCTCTCCCGCTGGGCATATCCGCCGCAAGTTCCGAGATCGTTTTCGCCGGATATCCGCCTTCCTTCGCGATCTCGCGCAGGATCGGCCAGTTCTTGGAGGTTGCCATCGCCTCTTCGGCTTCGGTGGCTGCCGCTCTGTCGCCGGTTCTGCGGGCCTCTCCCCACTGCCGGAACCAGAGGCAGGAGACGATGCCGGTCACGGCGCCGGCCACTTGGCCGCGGCTGGTGGTGAGGCCTTCGTCGGGTATCCGTGACGGCTTGAAGCCGCTGGGTACGGGGATCCCCTTCAGCATTTCGCGCACCGCGGCATCGTGGTCGGCGGCTTTGACGACCTTCGCGGGCATCGCGTCGAGCCAGGTCTGCGAGTCCACCCGAGTCAGCCAGTCGAGGCGCTCTTCGAAGGCGGCCAGATCGGGGACCGCGGCTCTCAGTTCGAGCACGTAGCCGTCTTCGGACCAGAGCGCCGTCATCTGACGATTGCCTGGCTCGCCCTGGTTGACGTAGAACTCGGCTTGCGTGTCGACGTCGGCGGCCGTGTCCAGGACCGGCAACTTGATCCAGCGCTGGCCGTGTGGGTGCGGCGCCTTATGAGCCATCGAGAGTGAGTCCTCCAGTGAGCCGTGAAACCAGCGAAGTTCGACTTTGCGTTGGCGCACCGCGGCCGGGAGCATCCCTGACTCGCGCTCGGCCTGGCAGACCGGGAAATTCCCAGACTTGGACACGGTCTCGTGGGCGCAGGTGGCGCGCACCGATTCGTAGGGGACCGGCTTGCCGGTGAGGAATTCCATCGACCCCGTGCCCCTGCTGCTGCGAGGCATGTAGGCACCTTGTCCCGTCTCATAGACGTTCTGGACGCGCCAGCCGGGGCCTTCGAGCAGCAGCAGTGGCGTCGACTCGGCAAAGCGGACGAGCTCGGCGCCGTAGGCGCGCGAGGGGTGGTTGGAGCCACCTCCGGCCAGGATGAGGACAGCGGCGAGGGTCACGGCAAGCGCTGCCGAGCCGAGCGCAAGCGCGAAGCGCTTCGGGCGGCGAAGGTGCGGGCGTGCCGCTTCGAGCTCGAGCAGCGCGGAGAAGCCGGCCTCCAGATCGGCGAGCAGGTCGGCCTCCATCGCCTCGAGGTCGATTCCGTCGAGCCGACCCCGGCCGACGGGGTTGGCGGCGCCGAGCGCCCTCTCCATCTCACGCGTCTTCATCTTGTCTCCTCCGTGTCGAGTTCCGGTCCGGGTCTCTCCGCCGATTCCCCTTGCTCCAGCAAGGCCCGCAGCCGGCGGCGGGCGCGGTGAAGGCGACTGCGGGCGGCGAGCGAGGAGATCCCGAGCACCTTCGCCGCCTCTCCTGGCGAGAGCTCCTCCCAGGAGACGAGCAGGAGCAGCTCACGATCGTCGTCGCCCAGTCCACCCATCGCCCGCAGGACCTCCGCCGCCTCGCCCGTCGGCGCGGGTTGGGTCGCGAGGTCGGTGCGCAGCGACTCGGCAAGGCGTTCCCCCAGCCGGGTCCGGCGCCGCTCGGCCCGATGCCGGTTGGCGATCACCCGCCTTGCCACCCCGAAGAGCCACAGCTTCGCCGCCGCGTCGTTCGGCACCTCGTCGAGGCGCCGCCAGGCGACGAGGAAAGTCTCGGCGACGACGTCGGCGGCGTCCTCCGGGTCGACGCGCCGCAGCGCGTAGGCGAGGATCGCCCGCCCCTGATCGCGGTAGAGCCCGCCGAAGCGGATCTGGGCGAGCTCGCGGCCCAGCACCTCCTTCTTCTCGATCTGACCCGGCGCCATCTATCTCTATATGTCCGGATCGAGGCCGGCGTTGCAAGCGGCGGTTTGCTGAGCTGCCGGCCCCTGGCTGAGAGCCCTGCCGGCGATTTCAGCGTGCCTGTGTAGCGTGCGACCGGTGCGCGTCGCCACCTGGAACGTGAACTCGGTCAAGCAGCGCTTGCCGCGCCTGCTGCCATGGCTGGACGAACGGAATCCGGACGTCGTCTGCCTGCAGGAGACGAAGCTGGCCGACGACGCCTTCCGGGAGCTGCTCGGGGACGAGCTGACGGGCCGCGGCTATGAGATCGCCGTTCACGGTGAGGCGAGCTGGAACGGCGTCGCGATCCTCTCGCGCGTCGGCCTGGAGGACGTCGCGCCGGGCCTCGCGGGCGCGCCGGGATTTCCGCACCCGGAGGCGCGCGCGGTGGCCGCCACCTGCGGCGGGATCCGAGTGCTGTCGGTCTACGTGCCGAACGGCCGCGAGCCGGGTTCCGAGCATTACGAATACAAGCTCGCCTGGCTGGCCGCGCTGCGAGACGCGGTGGCCGCGGGCCCCGAGGCGACGGTCGTCTGCGGCGACGTCAACATCGCCCAGACCGACGAGGACGTCTTCGACCCGGAGGCCTACACCGGCCAGACGCACGTGACGGCGCCCGAGCGAGCGGCGCTGGCAGAGCTCCAAGCGCTCGGCCTGCGCGACGTAGTCCGCGACCGCTGGCCGGACGAGCGAATCTTCACCTACTGGGACTACCGCGCCGGCATGTTCCACCGCGACCTCGGAATGCGGATCGACCTGATCCTGGCCAGCGCCCCAGTCGCCACCCGCGTCCGCGCCGCATGGGTAGACCGCCAGGCGCGCAAGGGCAAAGGGCCGAGCGACCACGCCCCGGTGATAGTCGACCTCGACGAGGCCCCGGACGGGGACATCGGCCCGGTCGTACCGCCGCCATCGGCTCCAGTTACCACCCGCGGCACGGTCAAGCTGCCGCAGTCGCCGTAGCCAGCGGTCGGCCTACCGCCGCCCGGCTGTCGCTGAAGCCGCGGACCGGCCGTCGTGCATCGCGACCACGTAGACCAGGTCAGACGATTCTTCGTAGCGGTAGAGCAGGATCATCCAGGACCAGGGTCCGATCACGAACCGGGTTGGTGTCCACCGACCGGCCAGTTCCGGCCCGGCGAGCGGGAACGTTTCCAGCACCCTCAGCGAACGGCCGATCCGAGTCCAAGCGTCGTCCGGCAGGGTGAGCGCAGAGATCGCCTCGTTCACGTCCCGCTGCGCTCGCGGGGTGACGATTACTTGCGCCACTCAGGCCAGCTCGTCGAGCGGCGTCCCTTCGCCGCGAGCCGCCTGGGCCAGGCCCTCCTGCGTCCGCTCCCAGGCGCCGGGGATGGCATCGAGGATCTCCGTGATGCGGGAGGCATCCGGGTCTGCGTCATCGAGCGCCGTGGCGAGAAGTGAGCGGGCAAGAGTTCCCTCCTGCACATGAGTGCGCTCGGCAAGCCGCGCAAGCTTTCCCGCGTGCTCGTCGTCGAGGGTCACATTGATGCGCTTCGCAGACGCTGCCATTCGGGGGTCACTGTACACGATTCAGCACGATTCGTGCTCAACAGCCGCATCGCGTCCCGACGCTTGCCGGGGCTCCAGACGCCGATGGCCGATCGTGAGATACGAAACGGCTGAGGCGTTCGCCACCGCTTGCGCGCGTAGCTGACCTCGACAGACTGCGCGCGTGCTTGTTGAGCGTCTCAGCAGGTTCGGTGGGGGCCCGCCCTCGCCAAGTCCGCAGCGGCGCGGGCGTCGTCTGCGATCCGGTCGACGACCTTCCCGATCAGCGCGATCGCCGCCCGGCAGGCCTCCTCCCCGACCGCCTCCACCTCGCGGCAGGCGCTCGCGGTCAGCAGCCCGCGCATCGCTTCGGTCTTGTCCTCACCAGGGAGAGCGTCCGCCGGCAAATCCATCAGCGTCTGGAGCACGAAGTCGACTGCGACGACGGTGCCCATCAGCTCCTCGATCAGCTCCTGGGAAGCAGCTCGGATTCCTGGCTCGGGCATGGTCACGACCAATCAAGGCTGGCAGAGGGCAATCTCTCCCCCCTGCCGGTCATTGGTTTCGGCGCAAGGGTCGAAAGGAGTGCATTTCAGCGGCGGTTGGAAATGCCCTGAAAAGCGAAGCCCCCGTTTGTGCAGGGACATCGCTGATGGAGCTAGGCGGATTCGAACCGCCGACCTCCTGGGTGCGATCCAGGCGCTCTGCCAGCTGAGCTATAGCCCCGAAGGCGGGGGATGGGAGGAACGTCCCACGACCCTCGCAAGCGCAAGGATAACCGCATAGGCTTTAGCTTCCCCGAGGGGACCAGCCAATGGGCATTCTCGACGAGGCAATACGCGAGCACCTGGAACTGAAGCGCGCGCATGGCGCGGGCGATTCCGAGCTGAAGCAGCTCGAGGATGAGGCGTTCGGTCAGGCGGAGCGGCCTGGGGACGAGGAGGCGCACGATCCCGCCGCTGAGGCGCCTACGGAATTCATGACGCAGCCGGAGACGACTGAGGAGCCGGCGGCGCGGCGTGAGCCGACGATCACGGATCTTCAGGAGCCGCCTCCGTTCGCCGAGGAGCCTGCTCCGGCGGAGCCGGAGGCCGCGAG
Source organism: uncultured Solirubrobacterales bacterium (assembly GCA_963840565.1). GTDB lineage: Bacteria > Actinomycetota > Thermoleophilia > Solirubrobacterales > 70-9 > VRUE01. The sequence continues at coordinate 285,574 of CAWIZH010000003.1, read as the reverse complement.
TGATGAGCTGGCTCTGGTCGACGAGGCACCCGCTGAAGAGGAGCAGCCGGCGATGGAGCACGAGATCGTCGCCGACCTGCCCGAGCCGGCCGGAGAGCCCGAGATCGAACCGTCCGGCCCCTCAACCGAAGAGCGCCACGCGATCGCCGAGCAGCCGACCGAGATCTTCGACGTCGAGGAGGAGCTTGCCGGGCCGCCCAACCCGACCGACGAGGAGCTGGTCGAGGAGGAGATCTCCGAGCCTCGCCTCGCCCCGACCGATCCGCTTGCCGGACTCGGCGAGGCCGAAGAGGCCGAGGTCAGCATCGAAGGCCCGGCGCCCGACGACGATGAGGACCTCGACGACGAGGACGACGCCTTCTGGAACGAGCAGCGCCTCTCCGACGAACTCGACCAGGCCCTCGAGGCGCCGCGCGATTCCGATGTCTCGCTCACCGACGAGCCAGAGGCTGAGGTGACCGAGCGGGAGCCCGAGTCGGCCGAGGAGCCCGAGCTGGTTGAGCCACCCGCGCCGCGCGCCGACGAGGACGTGCTGGAGGAGACGCCTGACTTCCTCGAGGAGACCCCGGAGGACGACCAGCTCTGGTTCGAGCAGAAGCCGCCCAAGGACTTCGACTTCGACGATTAGCGCCTCACGCGGCTCGCCACGTGAGGCACCGTCCGTCCTACACTCTCAGCGCGGGGCCATAGCTCAGCTGGCAGAGCGCCGCCTTTGCAAGGCGGAGGTCGCCGGTTCGATCCCGGCTGGCTCCATCAAAAGCGCCAGGACCCTCGCGCGTTTTACGTGGCGCTGACCGCCTCCGAAGCAATGGCGATCGGCTTGCCGTCGGTGTCGATCTCCTCGACGGTTGGCGCTTCGTAGGACCCAGGCTGCTGCTCGCTCATATTCCTCCCCTGTTGCGTCGAAACCCTGCGCGGAAGTCTAGCTCGATTCTTAACCCCGAACCCATATTGGCCGCTCGCCTGGTCATAGGGTATGGACCGATGAAGTCATCGATGCAGATAGAGGCCGAGACGACACTGCGGCGCACCGAGCGCGCTGTCTATGGCGACGTGCCCGGCGAGACGGTGCTGCTCGACCTCGATGCCGACATCGCCCTGCGGCTCAACTCGACCGGCGCCTGGATCTGGGAGCAGCTCGAGCAGCCGCAGCCGGTGGCGCAGCTCGCTCGCGGCCTTGCCGAACGCTTCGAGATCGACGAGGGTCGCGCCCTCGACGACGTCGTCGCCTTTGCCCGCGAGATGACCCGGCGCGAACTTCTTGCCGCTTCGTAGCTACCCGGCGAGCGCGCGCTCGGGCAAATTCTGGTCGGCGTGGTAGCTCGACCGAACCAACGGGCCTGACGCGACCGACTCGAACCCAAGCTCATAGGCAGCCTTCTCCAGCGCCTCGAACTCCTCCGGGTGCCAGTAGCGTGTCACCGGCAGGTGGTTCTCGGTCGGCCGCAGGTACTGGCCGACGGTCAGCACCTGGACCCGGTGCTCGCGCAGCAGGCCGAAGGTCTCGACCATCTCCTCGAAGCTCTCGCCCAGCCCGACCATCAGCCCGGACTTGGTGACGACCTCGGCGCCGCCCATTTCCTTCGCCATCTTCAGCACCCGCGCCGAGCGCAGGAATTTGGAGCCGCGCCGCGCCACCGGGTACAGGCGCGGCACCGTCTCGACGTTGTGGTTGAAGACGTCGGGCCGCTCGTGGATCACCTTCGCCAGCGGCATCTCCTGGCCGCGGAAGTCGGGAGTGAGGATCTCGACCTTGCAGCCCGGCGCCTGCATCCGGATCGAGCGGATCACGCCGACGAAGGCGCTCGCCCCGTAGTCGGGCAGGTCGTCGCGGTCGACCGAGGTGACGACGGCGTGGCGCAGGCCCATCTTCTTCACCTGGTTGGCGACGCGCAGCGGCTCCAGCGGGTCGTTCCAGCTCGGCACCCCCGTCTTCACGTTGCAAAAGCCGCAGCGGCGGGTGCAGACGTCGCCGAGGATCATGAAGGTCGCGGTGCCGCGCTCCCAGCACTCGCCGACGTTCGGGCAGTTGGCCTCCTCGCAGACCGTGTGCAGGTTGTCTGAGCCGATCATCGACTTCAGCCGCCGGTAGGTCGGCCCGCCCGGGGCCGGCACCTTCAGCCAGGGCGGCTTGCGGGCGCGGCGGAAGGGGACGGTGTCGCCGGTCTCGGCCGCGGTCCCGCCCGGCTTGGCGCGGGAGCGGGTGACGTGGACGCGCTCGGCAGGCACTGCGACGCCAACAGTTTTCGAGACTGCCCCGTTCGACGGATCTGGCGCTTCGGTGGTCTCACTCATGCGACGCCGAGCCTAGCGTTGTCGAGTCCCAGGGCAGCGGGGGAGGTCGCCACCGGCACCCGGGCGTAGACGTCGGTGAAGTTGTCGGCGACGGTGGTGGCGAAGGCGCTGAGGTTCTGCTCCTCGCCCGTCTCGCGGCTGAGCGAGGTCACCTGGCAGCCCTCGATCCCGCAGGGCACGATCCACTCGAACGGCTTGAGGTCATTGCTGACGTTGATCGCCAGCCCGTGGGTGGTGATCCCGCGGCTGACGTGGACGCCGATCGAGCCGATCTTGCGCGCCTCCAGCGCCCCCGCCGCGCTGCCGGGCCGCTCGCCCTCGGTCCAGACCCCGGTCAGGCCCTCGATCGTCCCCGCCTCGACCGCGTACTCGGCCAGCGAGCGGATCGCCACCTGCTCCAGCCGCCGCACGTACTCGTGGACGTCGTCTTCGTAGGGGGCAAGGTCGACGATCGGGTAGGCGACCAGCTGCCCGGGCCCGTGGTAGGTGACCTGGCCGCCGCGGTCGGTGTCGCGCACCTCGATCCCCTGCAGGCCGTACCACTCGATCGCCATCGGCAGCTCCTCCGGCTTGGAGCGGCGCCCGCGGGTGTAGACGGGGGGGTGCTCGAGCAGCAGCAGGACGTCGGGGATCGAGCCGTCCTGGCGCGCATCGAGAAGCCAGCGCTGGGCGACGACGGCCTCGTCGTAGGGGACCAGGCCGCAGCGGACCACAAGGAGTTCGTCGCTCATTACCGAAATCGTTGCACGGCGCCGCTTTATCCTTGGTGCCGACCCATGGTCCAGTCCAAGGCCCTCCGACCAGACTGGCTTCCGGCCGTCGCCCTCAGCGCCCTGCTCGCCGCCGCGATGCTGGCCTGGAACCCGCAGGTCGGCGACCTCGCCGCCCAGGTTTTCCGCGCCGAGCTCTTCCAGCACGCCGGCCTCGCGATCTGGAACGGCAGCTGGTACGGCGGCCACTACACGCTCACCTACAGCTTCCTCTTCCCGCCGCTCGCCTCGCTGCTCGGGGTGCAGGTCGTCGGCGTGATCTCGGTCGTCTCCTCCTCCTACCTCTTCGACCGCCTCGTCCGCGACCGCTGGGGCGAGCCCGCCCGCTGGGCGACCCTCTGGTTCGGCGCCGGCGTTGTCACCCTGCTCGCCGACGGCCAGCTCACCTTCGCCCTCGGGGTCGCCTTTGGCCTCGCTGCGCTGCGCTGCCTGCAGTTGGGACGCTCGAAGCTGGCGCTGCTCGCGGCCGGCCTCTGCGCGCTGTCGAGCCCGGTCGCCGCTGTCTTCCTTGCCGGGGTGGTCCTGGTCGGGGCGCTCGAGCGCGGCCGCCCCTTCAACCGGATTGCGCTCTGGGTCGCCGCGATCGCCCTCGGCCTGATCGCCGTCCCCAACGTCGCCTTCCCCGAGCCGGGCCAGTTCCCCTTCGCCTTCTCCTCTTTCGTCGCGATCCCGATCTGGTGCGGCTCGGCCCTCTACGTGACCCGCGGCCTGCGCGAGGAGGAGCGCCAGCTGCGCTGGGCACTCGTTGGCTACATCGCCGCTTCGGCCGTGATCTGGCTGGCGCCGAACCCGATCGGCGGCAACGCGGTTCGGCTCGGCGCGCTCTTCGGCGGCCCGGTGCTGGCGGCGGTGATCCTGGCCCGGCGCCCGCGCGTCTCACCATGGTTCCTCGCCCTCTTCCTCGCCGGCGGCCTCTACTGGCAGGTGACCGCGAGCGTCAGCCAGATCGCCCGCAGCGTCGGCGACCCCTCGACCTCGCGCAGCTACTTCCAGCCGCCGTCGCAGTGGCTGCGCGCCCACGGCGGCTCGGGGGTGCGGGTCGAGGTGCCGCCCACCGCCAACCACTGGGAGTCGGCCTACCTCGCCTCCCAGTTCGAGCTCGCCCGCGGCTGGCTGCGCCAGCTCGACACCACCCGCGACGACATCTTCTACGACGAAAGCGAGCTCACCGCCGCCAGCTACGGTCACTGGCTGCGCCAGAACGCGATCTCCTACGTCGCCCTTCCCGACGCGCCGCTCGATTACTCCTCAGCGGCCGAGCGGCGGCTGATCCTGCACGCGCCGCCTTACCTGCACCTGCGCTGGAGCTCGCCCCACTGGCGGATCTACGCCGTGCGCAATCCCGAGCCGTTGGTCGATCCGATGGGCGCCGCGGCAGCGCACACCCTCTGGGTGGGACGCCAGAGCTTCGGCCTCGACGTCAGCCGCCCCGGCGAATTCCTCGTCCGCGTCAACTTCACCCCCTACTGGTCGATCGCCCGCGGCGCCGGCTGCCTGCTGCGCCGCGGCGAGTGGACGGTCGCCCGCGCCTCGCACCCCGGCATCTTCCGCGTCTCGGCCGACTTCTCCGTCGGCCGCGCCTGGAACGCGGCCACCGGCGCCAAGAAGACCTGCTGAGCGCGCTAGGGCTGTCCCGGGGGTAGGCCGGCGTCACGCATCGCGAGAGTGAACTTCGCGAATTCCTCCTGAAAGTCGTGCAGTTCGAAGCTGTGGCCAGCCCCGTCGGCGGCCGGCGAGACCGTCTGGTTGGCACCGCGTCGTTCCTGTCGCGCCGCTACCCGCCACTCGGTCATTTCCTTGTGCAGCTCGTCGCGGCCTTCGATGTCCGTGCGCGGTTTCGCTTCCAGCAGCTTCCCCAGGTGCGGCGCCTTCCGCACCCGTTCTGGCATCGACTGGATTGCATGCTCAGGGTTCGCTGCGAAGCGCCGTAGGATCGTCGCGATCAGGCTGGTGTGCTCGAACGTCTCGTGGCAGGCGAAATTGCGCACCCGTGGCCCCACAACCAGGGCCGGGACCCTGACTCCCAGGGTCGGATAGCCGGAGGCGTCATCGACGGCGGGCGGCGCCACGTGATCGTAGAAGCCGCCGTGCTCGTCGTAGGTAATGACCAACACTGTGTCCTCCCATGCGGGGCTGCTGGCGAGAGCCTCGTAGAGCTCCAGTACCAGCGACTGTCCCGCTTTGACGTCGGAGGGCGGATGGTCGTCATTGGAGTTGGGATCGTGGACGCTGAGGTCGATGAAATTGGGGTCGATCCAGGAGACGTCGCGCAGCTCCCCTTTGGCCGCGTCGTCGAGGAAGCTGTCATGGCTGACGATCGCCGCCTCCGCCGCCTGCGTGATCAGGCTCAGCTTCTTACGGTTGAAATAGGTGAAGTTGTCGCGCTTGATGTGGCGAAAGTCGCGATAGAGCTTGTCGGCCGCGCGCAGGGTGGCGGGGTCGTGTGAATACCAGCGCCACTGCGAGTCGTGGAGCTGGCGCGTAAAGGCCTCGACCTCGAAGATCGGCGCGCCCGCGATTCCCCCGACCAGCGGCAGCCCCTTGATGTCTTTGATCAGCTCGCCCAGCAGTCCCGGCTTGTGCCCGATCGACGGGCCCTCGCGACCGGCGAGCGAGTAAAGGCGGTTGGGCCAGGTGTCGCCCGGGATCGAGGAGTGCCACGCGTCGCAGACGCAGAAGTTGTGCGCGAGGTGCCTGTAGACCGGCAGGTGCTCGCCACCGAAGTGACCCATCGGCACTCTCAGGAACTCGGGGTCCAGCGCGACCGCGTTGCCCTGCTCGTCCTTGCGAGTGGCGGCGAAGTTCTTGACGAAACCGGTGTTGCCGTCCCGCAACTGGCTGTGCACGCAGCTGGGTGAGTGGCAGGGGTCGAGGATCTTCGGCTTGTGGCCTTTGGGCGTCGGCGGGACCGTCTCCCCTGGTCCCCACTCGAAGGAGTCATAGGGCCGTTTCTCGGCGTCGTAGTTGGTTTTTGCTTTTCCGGGACCCAGACCGTCGACTTCCAGGCCTTCCTTCTCGAGGAAGCCCAGCATCTGGTCGAAGGATCTGTTCTCCATCATCAGCACGACGATGTGCTTGACCGACTTCAGGCGCTCGAGGCTCTCCTTGTCGGTGAGAGCCGAGGTGGCTTTAGGCGGATCCTCCTCCGTCATCGGCGCACCCTCTCAGATTAACCCTGACTACACAAGAGTGTTTAATTATTCGCGTTGAAAATTTAGCCTTGAGCTAGAGAGCCAGGGCGAGCGGCTCTTCGAGCAGCGCCCGGATGCGGGCGAGGAATTCAGCAGCGGGGGCGCCGTAGAGGATGCGGTGATCGCAGGCGAGGTTGACCCGCATCAGGTGAGCGGTCGTGATCGAGCCATCGCGGACAACCGGACGCTCCGTGATCGCACCCACGGCCAGGATCGCCGCCTGCGGCGGGTTGATCACCGCAGCAAAGCTGTCGATCCCGAACATCCCCAAGTTGGACACGGTGAACGTAGCCCCCGAGAGCTCAGGCGGCGTGATCTGCCCATTCCGAACCCGCTGTGCCAGAGCCCGAGAATCCGTAGCGATCTGCCGCAGATTCTTCTGGTCGGCATCGAAAACCGTGGGGACGACGAGCGCATCGCGAGCAGCAACGGCAACGCCGACATTGACGCGCGAGTAAAGCTCAAACCGCCCATCCCGGTAAGCCCCATTGGCTCGCGGATGCTCCCGCAGCGCCAATGCACAAGCCTTAACGACCATGTCGTTGAACGAGGGCACGACATCACCCTCCTTCGCAGCGGCCTTGATCTGCGCCCGAGCCTCAACCAGCCGGCTCATATCGACCTCAGCCTCAAGGTAGAAGTGCGGCGCCGTCGCCTTCGACTCGGCCATCCGCCGGGAGATAGTCGACTGAAGCTTCGAGAGATCTTCGTAAGTCGTCTGTCCCTTTGCTGTTTCGGGGCTCTCAGCCGAAGTGGGCTTGGTCACTGGTTCGAGCCCAGTAGCGCCCGTTGGCTGAGACTCGGCCTTTTCAACATCAGCCTTGACGATCCGCCCCCCAGGCCCGGACCCTCGAAGCTTCCCCAAATCGAGGCCCTGCTCCTTGGCCATGCGGCGAGCCACCGGCGACGCCTTCGGACGCCCGTTTCCGTCTGAGCTCTCGGGCGGACTGACCGCCTCTTCCGCGGGTGGCGTGGGTGATGGGGGGGTCGAGGACGGAGGCGAAGCCTCCGCCCGCAGCGCCCCCCCTTCACCGACGACAGGACCCGCGGCCGTGCCGCTCGTCCCGCCCCCGTCCCCAACCATCGCAATAGGAGTCCCGATAGCCACCGTCTCACCCTCCTGCACCAAGATCTCATTCAGAGTCCCGGCGACATCAGATTCGTAAGCCATGTTCGCCTTGTCGGTCTCGATCTCCGCCAGCTCGTCGCCAATCGCGATCTCGTCCCCGACAGCCTTGAGCCACTGCAGGATCGTCCCCTCCTCCATCGAGTCTGACAGTCGCGGCATCACCACCTCGGCCATCAGATCGTCCCCTCCAACGCGGCCAGCGCCGCCTTCACGACGTGCTCCTCATGCGGAATCGCCGCCTGCTCCAGCCGTCGTGAATATGGCATTGGTACATCGGCCCCGGTGACCCGCTGCACCGGCGCGTCGAGATGGTCGAAGGCCTGCTCGGTGATCAATGTCGCCAGGTTCGCCCCGACGCCGCCGTGCGGCCAGCCCTCCTCGACGATTACCGCCCGGTTGGTCTTGCGTACCGAAGCGAGGATCGTGTCGAGGTCGAGCGGGCGCAGGGTGCGGGGGTCGATCACTTCGGCCTCGACGCTGTGCTCGTGCGCAAGCACCCGCGCCGCGTCCTCGGCCACGTGGGCCATCTTGAGCAGGCCGATGATCGTCACGTCGGAGCCCTCGCGGCGCACCGCCGCTTCGCCGAAGCGCAGCACCTCATCGCCGTCGTCGGAGACCTCGCCGCGGCGGCCGTAGAGGTACTCGTGCTCGATGAAGACGACCGGGTTGTCGTCGCGGATCGCCGCCTTCAGCAGCGCCTTGCCGTCGGCCGGGGTCGAGGGGCAGGCGACGAGCAGTCCCGGCACCTGCAGGAAGAGCGCCTCGAAGCTGTGCGAGTGGGTGGGGCCGAGCTGGTGGCCGCCCCCGCCCGGCATCCGGATAACCATCGGCACCCGCGCCTGGCCGTTGAACATGTAGGGGATCGCGGCGGCGTGGTTGACGATCTGGTCCAGCGCCAGCAGCGCGAAGTTGACCGTCATCAGCTCGACGATCGGCCGCAGCCCGCCCATCGCGGCGCCGACCCCGGCGCCGACGATCGTGTTCTCGGAGATCGGCGTGTCGCGCACGCGTCGCTCGCCGAACTCGTCGAGCAGGCCTTCGGTCACCTTGAACGCGCCCTGGAAGACGCCGACGTCCTCGCCCATCACCAGGACCGCCTCGTCACGGCGCATCTCCTCCGCCATCGCGTCGCGCAGCGCCTCTCGCATCCGCAGCTCCGCCATTTAGTGCCCTGTCCCGCAACGTATGACCGGAAATGACGGCCCCAGATCGCCGCCATACTGCGTCCTCAGTCGCCCAAATAGCGATGCTATTCGGGCTCCCTGCGTCCTTGTCTGGCAGCGCCTGGACCGCGTCATTTCTCGGCCAACGTTACGAGACAGGGCACTAGTCCCCGCCCTCCTCGCGCTCGGCTGCGACCTCCGGCTCGGTGCCCTCCTGGGCGTCGCCGCTCTCGGCCGGGTTGGGACGCGGCCCGTCCTCCTGGCCCGCGTAGGCGGCACCGGCTTCAGCCAGCTCCCGCGCTGCGGCCGGCATGTTCTCCTCGCGCTCGCCCCGGTGTGGCTCGGGGCTGCGCTCGTCAACCGCGTACCAGGCCTCGCTGTCGGTGACCGCGTAGAGGTTTTCGTAGAGCGTGTCGAGCGCCGGCTCGGGCGAGGCCTCGGCGAATTCGACCGCCTCCAGGACGGTCGCGTCGGCCTTGTCGCGCACCTCCTGCACCTCCCGCTCGCCCAGCACGCCGGCCTCGACGCAGCGCCGGGCGAAGCTCTCGATCGGGTCCTTCTCTCGCCACTCCTCGACCTCCTCGCGCTCGCGGTAGACCTCGGGGTCGGCAGCGGAGTGGCCGCGGAAGCGGTAGGTGAAGGCCTCGAGCAGGGTCGGCTTGCGCTCCTCGCGGGCGAGCCTGATCCCCTCGGCGACCGCCTCGCGCACCGCCATCACGTCCATGCCGTCGATCCGCTGGCCGGGGATGCCGTAGCCCTCCGCCTTCTTCGAGAGGTCGGTCTGGGCCGAGTGGCGCTCGACCGAGGTGCCCATCCCGTAGAGGTTGTTCTCGACCAGGAAGAGGATCGGCAGGCTCCAGAGCGCCGCCAGGTTCATCGTCTCGCCGAAGTTGCCGGCGTTGGAGGCGCCGTCGCCGAACATGCAGACGGTGACCGCGTCTTCGCTCTTGAAGTCGGAGGAGAGCGCCAGCCCGGCAGCGATCGGCAGGTTGCCGCCGACGATCCCGTAGCCGCCCATGAAGCGGTGCTCGGCGTCGAAGATGTGCATCGAGCCGCCGCGGCCGCCGCTGGTCCCGTCGACCCGGCCGAAGAGCTCCGCCATCACCCGCTTGGGCTCGGTGCCGCGGGCGATCGCGTGGCCGTGGGTGCGGTAGGTGCCGATCAGGTAGTCCTCCTCGCGCATCACCGAGGCGGTGCCGACGATCGTCGCCTCCTCGCCGATCGCGAGGTGGAGGAAGCCCCCCGCCTTGGCCCGCTGGTACTGCCGCCCGGCCTCCTCCTCGAAGCGGCGGATCAGCGCCATCCGCGCGAGCAGCTCGTAGGAAGTTGTGGCGTCGGGCAAATCTGCCATCGAGGCCACCTTAGCTAGCGGCGGCGACCGCCTCTTCGAGTTTGTCGTCACCCCAGAAGACCTCGCCATTCACGACCAGCGAGGGGACCCCGAACACACCCAGCTCAGCCGCCGAATCCGTCGCCTCGCGCAGGGCGTTCTTGACGATTTCCGTCTCGACCGCCTTGAGTAGGGCGTTGGGGTGCAACTCGCAGGCGGCGGCGGCGATCAGCACGTTGTCGGGCTCGGAGAGGTCGCGCCCGGCGGCAAAGGCCTGGCGGAAGGCGGCAAGGGAGAAGGAGACGGTGCGCCCGGTCTGCTTGGCGAAGGTCGCAACCCGCATCGCGAACAGCATGTTGCCGGGCCAAGGCTCGGGCCACGAAAGCGGCGGCAGCCCGTAGGCGTCGGCGCGTCGCTCGATCTCGGCGATCCCCTTGTCCCGCCCGGGCCCTTTCGACCACGAGTCCCGGTCGAAGGTCCTGAACAGCCCGCCGAGCAGGACGGGCTGCCACTCGGGCTGCTCCAGCCCCGCTTCGGTGAACAACCCGCTGATCCGCTCCGCGCTCAGGTACGCGTAGGGCGAGCCGAGGTCGAAGTAGAAGGTCGCTGGGGGGGGGAGATCGGCCACGCTGGGACTTTATGACCCATGCGAAAGACAATCAGTGAGCTATCTCATGGTACTTTCCATGGAAATGAGGAAGCGCATGAAAATCAGCAAGGGCGGGCAGATCTCGATTCCAGCCCCGATCCGCAAGCGCTGGGGGACCGGCACCCTGACCCTCGAGGACCAGGGCGACCAGATCGTCCTCAAGCCCGCCCCCGACGATCCGATCGCAGCCGCGGCCGGAGCGTTCGCGGGGATCGGACCAAAGATCGACTGGGAGCAGGTTCGTCGCGAAGAACGCGAAGCGGAGGCGGAGGCGGAGGAGCGGAAGTTCGGTCTGTGACGTTGCTCGACGCCAACGCGCTGATCGCCGTGATCAGGGGCGAGCCGGCGATGGAAAAGGTCTTGACCATCCTCCGGGACGGCTCGGCCGCGATGACCACGGTGAATCTTGCCGAGGTCTACGACTCGGTATCTCGAAAGGTCGGGCTTTCTCATCAGGGCATCGCCGACGTGGTCGACCCCTTGCTCCAGGGCCCTATCGCCCCGATTTCGGTCGATGTCGGCCTGGCCCGGCGCGCAGCGGAGATCCGTACCGCGCACTATCACCGCAAGCACCGGGATCTTTCACTTGCCGATTGTGTCCTGCTCGCAGCCGCCGGCGACGAAGACAGGATTGCGACAGCCGATTCCGACGTGCTCGCCGTTGCCGCCAAGCTCGGCATCGAGACAATCGAGCTGCCCCCCAGCTCAGGCTGAGGCGACCGCGCCTTGCTCAGGCGTGAATTGCCCAGCCGTCGACTGCCCGGGCGGCTTCGAAAATCGCCTCGGAGATCGTCGGGTGGGGGTGAATGATCCGGGCCAGCTCCTGGTAACCGCCCTCGAGTGCCATCGTCGCGACCAGCTCGGCGATCATGTCGCAGGCGCGGTTGCCGACGATGTGGGCGCCGAGGATCTCACCGTACTTGGAGTCGACGACGAGCTTGACCAGGCCGTCTTTGTCGTCGTAGACGGTGGCGCCGCCGACGCCGCCAAGCTTCTGCTTGCCGACCTTGATCTCGTGCCCGGCCTCCTTCGCCGCCGCCTCGGTGAGGCCGACGCTGGCCACCTGCGGGTGGCAGAAGGTTGCCCCGGCGACGAGGTTCTGGTCGACCGGATGGGTTGGCTCGCCGGCCGCGTGCTCGACCGCGACGACGCCCTCCTCGGAAGCCTTGTGGGCGAGGGCCTTGGCGCCCGTGAGGTCGCCGATCGCGTAGACCTTGGGGTTCGAAGTGCAGTTGTACTCGTCGACTTTGACCTTGCCGTTGTCGGCCAGCTCGACCCCGGCCTCGGCCAGTCCCAGGCCCTCGACGTCGGCGGAGCGGCCGCCGGCGATGCAGAGGTAGTCGACCTCGGCCTTCTCCTCGCCGTAGGTGAACTTGACCGACTTCTCGCCGGCCTCGACGTTCTCGACCGGGGCGCCGGTGGAGATCGTCACGTTCTGCTTCTTGAAGGCGCGCTCGACCACGCGGGCCATGTCCTTGTCCTCGGCGGGGAGGATCTGGTCGAGCATCTCGATCAGAAGCACCTCGGTGCCGAAGCGCCCGTAGGCGGAGGCGATCTCACAGCCAGAGGCGCCGGCGCCGACGACGGCGATCTTCTGCGGTTGCTCGGGCAGCGACCAGGCGCCCCAGGTGTCGACGACACGGCCGCCGAACTCGACCCCGGGAATCGGCAGCGCCGCCGAGCCGGTGGCCAGCACGACGGTGGCCGCCTCGTAGACCTGATCGCCGACCTTGACGTTGCCCTCGGCGGTGAGTGAGCCCTCGCCCTCGATCAGCGCAATCTTGTTCTTGTCCCAGAGCATCTTGACGCCGCTGGAGAGGGACTCCGAGACGTCAGAGCGGCGCTTGCCCAGCGCCTCCCAGTCGATCGAGACGTCCTTGGCGACGACCCCGAGCTCGGCGCTGTCGCCGGCCTGGTGGTAGATCTCGGCCGTGCGCAGCACCGTCTTGGCGGGGATGCAGGCGTAGTTGAGGCAGCGCCCGCCCGGCTTGTCGCGCTCCACAACCGCGGTCTTCTTGCCGAGCTGGGCGGCGCGGATCGCGGCAACGTAGCCGCCCGGGCCCCCACCAATGACGATCACATCGTAAGAATCAGCCACGAAGCTTGAGCCTATAGAACCGGAATCGCCCGCCGTCTAATCGGGGTTGCGCGTCGGCATCTGGATCCGCGCCATCGCCTTGACCATGAAGAAGAAGAAGCTGCCGGCGACGGCGAGCAGGGCGAGTGTGGCCAGCACCTGGGCCACCGTTGCCGCCTGCAGCGCCAGTCCGTAGACGGCGCTGAAGATGAGGAAGACGAGGATCAGCTGGAAGCCGAGCACGGCCCAGTAGCGGGCGCGCCACATGCCCCATGCCATGAATCCCATCAGCAGCGCCGGCGCCAGCACCTGGATGAAGTGAGGTTTTGCGCCGTTGACCTCGGTGCCGGCGAGGTAGCCGATCACGATCGAGGCCGCGATCAGCGCCGCGACCACGGCCCCGATTGTCACCACCAGCGGCCGCTCGCCATCGGCCAGCGGCTCCAGCGCCTCGCGCGCTTCCTGGTTGCGCTCCTCGGCTTTGGCATAGCCGCGCTCCATCCGCTCGCGCGGTGTGGGGGAGGCGCCGCGTTCCTTGCGCTTGTGCGGTTTGGAGTCGTCAGCCACCGGGCGCCACGTCCCCGGCCTCGGCGAAGGCGCCGCGCAGCTCTTCGGCGACCGCGGCCGGGTCGGCGGCGTCGCGAATCGCCCGCACCACGCAGAGCCGCCGCGCGCCGGCCTCGACCGCCTGCGCCACGTTGGATGTATCGATGCCGCCGATCGCGAAGAAGGGGTGGGACGCGTTGGCGGCTGCGTGCGTGATCAAATCCAGCCCGACCGCGGGACGGCCCTGCTTTGTCGGCGTCTCCCAGATCGGCCCGGCGCTGATGTAGTCAACCGGCTGCCCGGCGGACGCCGCGATCTGCTCCTCGGAGTGGGCCGAAAGCCCGACGATCGCCTCGGGCCCGACGGTCTCGCGGACCTCGGTCGCCGCCATGTCCTCCTGCCCGACGTGGACGCCGTCGGCATCGCAGGCGCGGGCCAGGTCGGGGTCGTCGTTGACGATAAAGAGGGCGCTGTAGGTGTCGCAGAGGCGGCGGAAGGTGAGGGCGGAGCGCTCGATCTCACGCCGCGGCAATGACTTCTCGCGCAGCTGCACGATGTCGACGCCGCCGTTCAGCGCCGCTCGCAGCAACGGCTCCGGGTCCTCGCCGCCGGGCCGCGCGTCGCAGCAGAAGTAGAGGCGGGCGGTGCGCAGCCGCTCGCGGCGCAGCGGTCCCTTGGCGTCGGGCGTAGCGAGGCTCACCACCCAAGTATCGCTCTGTAGCATCGGTGGCGTACGGGAGCCAAGAGGCTGAGAGGGTGGCAACGAGGCCACCGACCGTCTGGACCTGATCCGGGTAATGCCGGCGGAGGCAAATTTGAGCGAGAGACGTACTTATGACGTGGTTGTTGTCGGGGGCGGCGCGATCGGCCTCTGCTGCGCCTGGCGCGCCTCGCTGCGCGGTGCCCGCGTCGTCGTCCTCGACCGCGCCCAACCGCCCGCGGGCGCATCGCGGGTTGCCGCCGGGATGCTGGCGCCGATCGGCGAGCTTGCCTTTGGCGAGCCCGACCTGCTGCGGATGACCCTCGACGCGGGGGAGATGTACCCAAGCTTCGTCGCCGAGCTCGAGGCCGCGAGTGAGCTCGGCATCGGCTACGTCCGCAGTGGCGCCCTGCACATCGCCCTCGACCGCGACGAGGCGGCCGAGTTGCGCCGCGTGCACGACCTGCAGCGTGCCCTCGGCCTCGGCGCCGAGTGGTTGCCGCCGCGCCGCTGCCGCGAGTTGGAGCCGGGCCTCACTCCATCTTTCAACGGCGGCGTCCACGCTCCCGACGAGGCGGCCGTCGATCCGCGCCGAATGACAGCGGCGCTTCTCGCGGTCCTCGCTATCGCTGGCGTCGAGGTGCGCGGCGGGGTCGAGGTCACGGAGGCCCTGCTCGACGGCGAGCGCATCATCGGCGTCCGCACCGAGTCTGGCGAGGAGTTGAGGGCCGCCGCAATTGTCCTTGCCGCCGGCGCCTGGTCCGGTGCTGCGGGCTGGCTGCCCGAGGCGGCCCGCCCGCCGGTGCGGCCGGTCAAGGGCCAGATCCTCGAGCTGCGCGCGCTTGACGGCCAGGCGCCGTGTAAGCGGATCGTCGCCTCCGAGCGCGTCTACCTGGTGCCGCGCCCCGATGGCCGGCTGATCGTCGGCGCCACCACCGAGGAGCGCGGCTTCGACTCCTCCGTAACCGCGGGCGGCGTCCACGAGCTGCTGCGCGAGGCCTACCGCCTGCTGCCCGACGTCGCCGAGATGGAGCTGCTCGAGTCGATGGCCGGATTGCGCCCCGGCACGCCTGACAACCTGCCGCTGATCGGTCCGGGCGCGCTCGATGGCCTAGTCCTCGCCTGCGGCCACTACCGCAACGGCATCCTGCTGGCGCCGCTGACCGGCGAGGCGGTGGCCGAGCTGCTCGATCAGGGAGAGCTGCCCGACTCGGTGGCGGCGGCCGACCCCAAGCGGCTGACGCCTGGAGCGATCGCGGCACGATGAGGATCGAGCTGAACGGCAAGCCCCGTGAGCTGGCTGACGGCGCCAACCTGGCCGACGCGGTCGCGGCGAGCGGCGCCGACGGCGAGGCCCGCGGCCTCGCCGTCGCCATCGACGGCGAGGTCGCCCCGCGCGGCGAGTGGGCCTCGACCGCGCTGGCAGAGGGCAGCAAGGTCGAGGTGCTGGCGGCGATCCAGGGCGGCGCCGAAGGCTGGGAGCTGGGCGGCCGCGCCTCGAACTCGCGGCTGATCGCCGGTACCGGCGGCTTCCGTTCGCTGGAGCAGATGGAGCAGGCGCTGGCGGCTTCGGGGGCGGAGATCGTCACCGTCGCCCTGCGCCGGATCGACCCCGAGGCAAAGGGCTCGGTCCTCGACGTGCTCGACAAGCTCGGCCTTTTCGCCCTCCCCAACACGGCCGGTTGTTACACCGCCCGCGACGCGGTTCGCACTGCTCAGCTCGCCCGCGAGGCCTTTGAAACGGACTGGATCAAGCTCGAGGTGATCGGCGACGACCGCACCCTCTTCCCCGACGCGGTCGAGCTGCTCGACGCCGCCGAGACCCTCGTCGCCGAGGGCTTCACCGTCCTTCCCTACACCAACGACGATCCGATCCTCGCCCGCCGCCTCGAGGAGGCCGGCTGCGCCGCGGTGATGCCGCTGGGCTCGCCGATCGGCTCCGGCGCCGGCATCCGCAACCCCTACAACGTCGCGATCATCGCCGAGCGCTCGGCGGTCCCGGTAATTCTCGACGCCGGCATCGGCACCGCCTCCGACGCCGCCCTGGCGATGGAGCTGGGCTGCGACGCGGTGATGGCCGCCAGCTCGATCTTCGGCGCCGAGGACCCGGTGGCGATGGCGACCGCGCTTCGCCTCGGCGTCGAGGCCGGCCACGCCGCGGCCGGCGCCGGCCGCATTCCCCTCCGCACCCATGCTGAGGCCTCGACCCCGGAGCAGGGCCTCCCGAAGCTCTCCTGACCGATGCGGTCGTAGTTGTTGCCCTATACCGGAAAGAAATACGACCGCAAGCCAGCCCGGCGGGCGCCCGTCTACCATTGAGCGCCTGCCCCTGTAGCTCAGCTGGTTAGAGCGGCGGCCTTTTAAGCCGCGCGGCGCCGGTTCGAATCCGGTCGGGGGCACTTTGGCCAGTTCGCACGGCAGCCCGGGGGGGAAGCGCGACGAGCTGCTACTGCGCACTCCCTGCGACGTCGAGGAGCAGGACGACCTGCGGCTCGGTCGCATCCACGACGAGATAGAGCGCGGTTTCGACGCCCTGCGCGACATCGACGACGGCGTCTCGATCTTCGGCTCTGCCCGGATCGCGGATGGCCACCGCTGGTACGAGCTCTGCCGCGAGACCGCGGCCTGCCTCGCCAAGCACGGCTTCTCGGTGATCACCGGCGGCGGGCCGGGCCTGATGGAGGCTGCCAACCGCGGCGCCGCCGAGGCCGGCGGCCTCTCGGTCGGGCTCAATATCGAGCTGCCGCACGAGCAGCAGACCAACCCCTACGTCAACCGCAGCCTTGACTTCCACTACTTCTTCGCTCGCAAGCTGATGTTCGTCCGCTACGCGAGGGCCTTCGTGATCATGCCCGGCGGCTTCGGCACCCTCGACGAGATGTTCGAGAGCCTGGTCCTGATCCAGACCAACCGGATCAAGCACTTCCCGACGATCCTGGTCGACTCCCAGCACTGGGCGCCGCTGCTCGACTGGATCGACAACGGCCTCGAGGACGACGGCATGATCGCCCCCGCTGACAAGGATCTGCTGGTCACCGCCGACAGCCCCGACGAGGTCTGCGAGCACGTGCGCCGGGCAAGCTCGAAGCAGAAAGAGCTCGCCGCGGCCTGAAGAAACGGCGCTGGCTAGTGACGGAAGTGGCGGTGCTTGGTGAAGACCATCGTCACGCCGGCGGCGTCGCAGGCCTCGATCACGTCGCCGTCGCGCTTCGAGCCACCCGGCTGGATCACCGCGGTGGAGCCGGCCTGGATCGCCAGCTCGGGGCCGTCGGCGAAGGGGAAGAAGGCGTCGGAGGCAACGGCTGAGCCGGCCAGCAGCGCTTCGGCATCCTCACCGCGGGCGTCACGGCACTTCTCGACCGCTAGCCGGACCGAGTCGACCCGACTCATCTGGCCGGCGCCGATGCCGAGCGTGGCGCCGTCCTTGGCGATCACGATCGCGTTGGAGCGGACGTGGCGAACGACGGTCCAGGCGAAGCACATGTCGTCCCACTGCTGTTCGCTCGCCTCGGTCTTCGTCACCACCTCCATGATCTCGCGCGGCTCGGGGTCGCCATCGCGGTCCTGGATCAGCAGTCCGCCGAGGACCCGTTTGACGTCGCGTTCCTGCGGGTCGCGCTGGCGGCGCTCCTCCTCGCAGAGGATCCGAATCGCCTCCTTTTGCTGCAGCACTTCGAGCGCGCCGTGTTCGTAGTCGGGGGCGATCAGGACCTCGACGAAGTTCTCGTGCAGGGCCTCGGCCAGCTCCTTGCTGACCGGCCGGTTGAAGGCGATCACGCCGCCGAAGGCAGACATCGGATCGCAGGCGAGCGCCTTGGCGTAGGCCTCGGCCGCGTCCTTGCCGATCGCCGCCCCGCAGGGGTTGTTGTGCTTGACGATCGCGCAGGCTGGCTGCTCGAAGTCCTCGACCAGGCGGCGGGCCGAGTCGAGGTCGAGCACGTTGTTGAAGGAGAGGGCGCGGCCGTGCAGCTTGGCGACGCGCGAGAGCACGTGGCTGCGCACGCCTGCTTCCGAGTAGAGCGCCGCCCGCTGGTGCGGGTTCTCGCCGTAGGCGAGGTCGAGCACCTTCTCGTAAGCGACCGCGAGGTGTTCGGGGAAATCCTCGTACTCGGCCGAGAACCAGCGGCTGATCGCGGCGTCGTAGCGGGCGGTCTGGGCGAAGGCCTCGTTGGCGAGCCAGTGCCGGGTCGAGGCCGAGACCTCGCCGCCGGACTCCTCGAGCTCAGCCAGCACCGCGTCGTAGGACTCGGGCTTGACCACGACAGCGACGCCGTTGTGGTTCTTGGCCGCGGCGCGGATCATCGTCGGGCCACCGATGTCGATGTTCTCGACCACGACCTCAGGCTCGACGTCGTTGCCGGCGACGGTCTCCTCGAAGGGATAGAGATTGACGCAGACCAGGTCGATCGGCGCGATCCCTTCGCGCTCCAGCGTTGCCATGTGCTCGGGGTCGCCCCGCCGTGCCAGCAGCGCCGCGTGCAGGCGCGGGTGCAGCGTCTTCACCCGGCCGCCGAGGATCTCTTCCTGGCCGGTGAACTCGGCGACGTCGGTCACCTCGAGCCCGGCCTCGCGCAGCGCCGCCGCGGTGCCGCCGGTGGAGAGGATCTCGACCCCGAGGCCGGCAAGCCCTTTGGCGAAGTCGCCGACCCCGGTCTTGTCGGAGACGGAGATCAACGCCCGGCGTACCCTGACCGCGCCGTCGCTCACGGTCTCCGTTTGGGTGTCTGCAGTGGTCTCACTCATCGATCACGACCGCGCGAGGGCCGTTCGCTTCGATCCTAACCCTGCCCGCCGCGATCATGCGGATCGCCTCCGGGTAGAGCTCGTGCTCGGTGGCGTGGATCGCCGCCTCCAGCAGCGCCCTGTCGCGCCCGGCCGGGACCGTGACCTCGCGCTGCAGCAGCACCGGCCCGGTGTCGACGCCCTCGTCGACGAAGTGGACGCTGACCCCGGTCGTCCCGGCGCCGGCGTCGAGCGCCTGCCCGATCGCGTCGAGACCGGGAAATGCCGGGAGCAGAGCGGGGTGGACGTTGACGATGCGGTCGCGAAAGCGGGCGACGAAGGCGGCGCTCAAGAGCTGCATGTAGCCGGCGAGGACGACCAGGTCGGCGCCGCGCGCCTCGATCCAGTCGGCCATCGCCCCGTCGCGCGCCTCGCGGTCGGCGAAGTCGCCGCGGGGAAAGACCGCGGTCTCGACTCCCGCCACCCGAGCCCGTTCCAAGGCCCGTGCCTCGGCCTTGTCGGAGCCGACCCCGACCACCTCGATCTCGTCGCGCCCGTGCAGCCGGTCGAGGATCGCCTGCAGGTTGGTCCCGGAACCCGAGGCCAGAACCACCAGCTTGAAGCCGTCGCTCACCGCGGGGAAGCTACCGCGAGGCCGGGACTACAGCGACATCCTCCAAAGCGAACTTGCCGTTCGCCTCTTCCGGATCGCCGAGCGGGTAACGCCCGCTGAAGCAGGCGTCGCAGTGGTCCTCGGGCGCGGTGCCGATCGCCTCGTAGACGCCGTCGAGCGAGAGGTAGGCGAGCGAGTCGGCGTCGAGCTCATCGGCGATCTCCTGCACGCTGCGCTTGTGGGCGATCATCTCCTCGCGAGTCGACATGTCGACTCCGTAGTGGCAGGGGTTGCGGATCGGCGGCGCCGAGATCCGCAGGTGCACCTCGCGCGCCCCGGCGTCGCGCAGCATGCCGACGATCTGCCGGGTCGTGTTGCCGCGCACGATCGAGTCATCGACGACGACGATGCGCTGGCCGGAGACGATCTCCGGCAGCGGGTTGAACTTGAGCCGCAGGCCGTGCTTGCGCAGCTCCTGGCCGGGCTGGATGAAGGTCCGCGCCACGTAGCGGTTCTTGATTAGGCCGTCGTCGCGGGGCAGACCCGAGGCGCGGGCGAACCCGGCCGCGGCCGGGTTGCCGGAGTCGGGGACGGAGATCACCAAGTCGGCCTCGACCGGCGACTCGCGATGGAGGATCTCGCCCATCCGGCCGCGCACCTGCTGCAGCACTTTGCCCTCGAGCCGGCTGTCGGGGCGGGAGAAGTAGATGTGCTCGAAGACGCACATCGCCGGCCGCGCGGCCTTGACAACCTGGCGCGTCTCCAGCCCACGCTCGGTCAGCGAGACCATCTCGCCGGGGTGGACTTCGCGCATCAGCTTGGCGCCGATGATGTCGAAGGCGCAGCTCTCCGAGGCGACGACGAAGCGGTCGTCGAGGCGCCCCAGCGAGAGCGGCCGGATCCCGTGCGGGTCACGGAAGGCGACGATCGCGCGCTTGGTCATCACCACGGTCGAGTAGGCGCCCTCGAGCCGCGGCATCACGTCGCAGACCGCGTCCTCGATCAGCTTGCCCTCATTCGAGGAGAGCAGCGCCGCGATGATCTCCGAGTCCGAGGTGCCGCGGAAGGCGATCCCCTTCTCCTTCAGCTCGCCCCAGAGCTCGACCGCGTTGGTCAGGTTGCCGTTGTGGGCAAGCGCCAGCTCGCGGCCGTCGTCGCGCCAGACCGGCTGCGCGTTCTCCCAGGAGCCGCCGCCGGTGGTCGAGTAGCGGGTGTGGCCGATCGCCATGTCGCCCTCCAGCGCCCGCAGCTTCTCCTCGTCGAAGACCTGGGAGACCAGCCCCGAGTCGCGCAGGGTGGTGATGTGGCCGCCCTCGCAGGTGGCGATCCCGGCCGACTCCTGGCCGCGGTGCTGCAGCGCGTAGAGCGCGAAGTAGGCGAGCCGGGAGACGTCGTGGCCGGGTCCGTATACGCCGAAGACCCCGCACTCGTCGCGCGGGCCGTCGCGGTCGCTGAGAACCGTCTCGGTCAAGTGAAGTGGCGCGCTTTCCTCGCGTTTGAAAGGACGTGACGCGCAGGCGGACTGCCTACGCAGGCAGGGTAGCAACGGCGGGCGGGCGGCAAGCCGGTCGCGGAAGGCCGCGAATTGCGGCAGTTCCCGGCGCTAACCGCTGTCTCGGCCCTTGAGGCGAACGGTCACCCGCTTGACGTCGATGCGACCGGCGAGATCTTCAGTGCTGGCGACGAGCTTCGCCTTCAGTGACTGCCGCGGCCCGATTCGGCCGAGGCGACGCAATACCGCTTTGGGCAACTGAACCCTGAAGACCCTGCCTTGGCCCGGTGCGACCATCTTCCTACCGCCGCGCAGGCCGACGATCAGCCGGGTCGGTTTGTCGCCCGCCGCTTTGAGTTTCGGGCTCGGCTTGAAGCCCCAGCCGACCTGGCCGGTGACGCGGACGTCGGTCCTGGCGCTGGTCGTGATGCGCAGCAGGATCGAGTGGCGCTTGGCCCAGAATTCCGTGATCTCGAGCAGGATGATCGGGCAGCCGTCGTGGCGCTCGGGGCTTTTCGGGCAGTAATCCTGCGACTCGTCGCCGTAGCCGTCGCCGTCCGCATCGGGCTCGATCTTCGCCGTGACCGGCAGGCGGAACTTCGCCACCGGGGGAAAGGCATATTCGAGGCCGCCGAGGGTGTCGCCTTTGTAGACGCCGAGCACGTCGCCCTCGTCGGCGCTGCCGCAGGCCAGCGTGCCGTCGCCACCCTCGGTGTGGAGACCGAGCCGGTCGCCCGCTCGCACGGCGATCCTTGCGTTCTGGGTGAAGGCGGGCATCGCCGCCGACGCGTCGGCGCTTTCACCGACGACCCTGAACGTGTTGGGGGCCGGGGTCGGGCGCAGCAGCTTGAGCCGCACCGGCGCCACTTGGACTGGAAAGCCCGGCGCGAGACGAACCGTCCACGAGGTGACGATGCCGTCGCTCGGCGCGGTCAAGGGCAAGCCGCTGGCGGAGGCCCGTTGGAGCTGCGTCAGCGTGATCCCGGGTTCGGCCACGTCGGCAAGGCACTCGTCGCCGAATTCGGTTGCGGCCATCGCGGGAGCGGGCAGAGCAAGCGCTGCCAACGTCAAAGCCGCCACCAGTCCTTTACGCATCGCCGCAGGCTAGCCGGCTAGCCGGATTTCGCGGCGACGAGCAGCGCCTCGAGCGCCTGCTCGAGGCCGCCGATCGCCGAGTCGAGCGGCTCCCGGCTGCCGGCGGCGCGGGCGCGCAGCAGGGCGCCCTCGACGGTTGAGACGACGAGGCCGGCGAAGGTCTCCGCGTCCCTGGCGCCGACGCCTTCGTCGCGCAGGGCCGCCGCGATCGGCCGTTCCCAGCTCTGGAAGGCGGCTGTTGCGACCGCCGCCAGCTCGGGGTCCTCGGGCCGGGCGAGGGCGACGGCGGCGACCGGGCAGCCGATTCGCTCGGGGTAGTCGGCGACCCGGCGGCGGAAGAAGTCGCCGAAGAGGGCAAGCGTCTGCTTCAACCCGCGCTCCTCGAGCGAGCGCTCGATCAGGTCGCGGATCGTCGTCCCCTCGAGCTCGGCCGCCTCGCGCGCCAGCTGCACCTTGCCGCCGGGGAAGTGGTGGTAGATCGAGCCTCGCGGCGCCTTGCCTCGCTCGGCGACATCGCGCAGCTCCATCCCCGCGTAGCCCTTCTCGGCAAGCAGCTGCCGGGCGCCTTTGAGCAGCAAGGCGCGGCCGTCGCGCCGCTTGGCCTCGACCGGCTCCCCATCGGCTATCCGCGCTATGCCCACGGACATAGTCTATAGTCCGCTCCGATGTATGACCGTGGACATAGAAGTGCCGTAGCAATTGCCTGTGCCGGAGCTTTCCTGGCCTTTCTCGACGCGACGATCGTCAACATCGCCTTCCCCGATATCTCCTCCTCGTTCTCGGGGTCGGGACGCGACGCGCTGTCCTGGGTGCTCGACGGCTACTTCGTCGTCATTGCCGCCCTGCTCGTGCCCGCGGGCGGGCTCGCCGATCGCTTCGGCCACAAGCGGGTCTTCCTGCTCGGCGTCGCCGGTTTCACCGCCGCCAGCCTGCTCTGCGCGATCGCGCCCTCGCTCGAGCTGTTGATCGCCTTCCGCGTCGTCCAGGGCATCGGCGCGGCAATGATCATGCCGACCTCGCTGGCGCTCGTCCTCGATGCTTTCCCGCCCGAGCGACGGGCCACCGGCGTTGGTCTTTGGGGCGCCGCCGCGGCCGCGGCGGCTGCGATCGGCCCGACCCTCGGCGGTGCCCTGGTCGAGCTCTCTGACTGGCGTCTCGTCTTCCTTGTCAACCTGCCGCTCGGTGCTGCGGTCGTCTTCGCCGGCAGCCGCCGCCTGCGCGAGCGCCCTCAGCGCGACAGCCGCCTGCCGGACCTCCCCGGCGCGCTGATGCTGGCGGGCAGCCTGGCGCTGGTCACCCTCGCGATCGTCGAGGGCAACGACTGGGGCTGGTCCGCGACCTCAACCCTCGGCTGTTTCGCCGCCGCCGCGGCGCTGCTCGCGGCGGTCGCCTGGCGCAGCAGCCGCCACCCGCGCCCGATCGTCGAGCCGGAGCTGTTCCGTCACGGCTCCTTCCGCATCGGCAACCTCGGCACGCTGCTCTTCGCCGCCGCCTTCTTCTCGCTGATCCTCGGCAACGTCGTCTTCCTCACCTCGATCTGGGGCTACACCGTGCTGCAGGCCGGCGCCGCGACCCTGCCTGGCCCGACCCTCTCGACGATCTTCGCCGGCCCAGCGGGACGCCTCGCCGACCGCTTCGGCCACCGCGCCGTGATCGTCCCCGGCACACTCTTCTTTGCCGCCGGCGTGATGGTCCTGCGCTCGGCCGGCGCCACCCCCGACTGGCTCGGCCTCTGGCTGCCGGGAGCGTGCCTGACCGGCATCGGCATCGGCCTCGCCTTCCCGACCCTTGGCGCGGCTTCCGTCCGCGACATCGCCGACGACCGTTTCGCCACAGCCAGCGCCGTCAATGCCGCCTTCCGCCAGGTCGGCGCCGTGCTCGGCACCGCGATCCTCGTCGCCATCGTCGGCGAACCGGCGACGCTGCAGGCGGCCCTCGACGTCGCCAACAACGCTTATCTCTTCTCGGTGATCGCCGCCCTGGTCTCAGGCGCCGTCGTGCTCGGCCTGCGACCGCAGCGAGCGCCAGGCGCTCTCGACCGCGACGAGGCCGACCGTGAGGCTGCGATCGCCGGCGGCGATCTCGATCGTCGTGCCGCCGACCTTGCCTAGCGGCGTCGCGCCAAGCTCCTCCAGGATTGAGCGGTCGCCGCTGAGCAGAAAGCCACCGGCTCCCTCGCCAAAGAGGGCCTCCTCGGGCGAGCAGCCGCGTTCGCGCAGCGGCTGCAGGTCGATGCTGCAGCCCATCCCGCCCGCGATTGCCGACTCGGCCAGGGCGCAGGCGAGGCCCCCGTCGCTGATGTCGTGGGCGGAGGAGAGCTTGCCGGCGCGGACCGCCTCACGCACGGTGGCGCAGGCGGCGGCGACCACCTCGATCTCGGGTTGGGGTAGGCCCATGTCCAGCTCCCCGCGGAGCTTGGCCAGCTCGGTGCCGGCCAGGGTTGGGGAGAAGGGGCCAAGCAGCCCGATTGCGTCGCCCTCCTTGGCGAAGGCGCTGCCGCAGGCCTTCGCTGGGTCGGGGAGCTCGCCGACCATGGCGACGACCGGGGTCGGGTAGATCGGCCCTTCGGGGCCCTCGTTGTAGAGCGAGACGTTGCCGCCGACGACGGGGACGTTGAGCGCCCTGCAGGCCTCGGCGAGGCCTGCGATCGCGCGGTCGAGCTGCCAGGCGGGGACCGGTTTCTCGGGGTTGCCAAAGTTGAGGCAGTTGGTCAGGCCGAGCGGCTCGGCGCCGACGCAGGCGAGGTTCTGGGCGCACTCGAGCACCGCCTCGATCGTGCCGGCGTGGGGATCGCAGGCGACGCGGCGGCCGTTGCCGTCGATCGAGACGGCGATCGCGTTGCCGACCTCCGGCACCTGCAGGACGGCGGCGTCGGCCGACTCCGGCCGGCGCACCGTGCGCGAGCCGACCACCGAGTCGTACTGCTCGAAGATCCAGCGCTTGGAGGCGATGCTGGGTGAGGCGAGCAGCGCCAGCAGCGTCTCCTCGGCGGTCAGGCCATGCTCGAGCGTGGCGCGGTTGCCGTAGATCCACCCCTCGGGTTCAGCCGGCTCGAGGTCGTAGAGCGGGCAGCCGTCGACCAGCGCCTCGACCGGCATCTCGCCGACGACGTCGGCGCCGCGCAGGATCCGCACCTGGCCCGTATCGGTGACGACGCCGATTTCGGCCGAGCCGGTCTGCCATTTCTCGCAGACGGCCAGCACCTCGGCGACCTTGGCCGGTTCGACCACGCCGAGCATCCGCTCCTGGGACTCGGAGACCATGATCTCGAAGGGCTCCATGTCAGCCTCGCGCAGCGGCACCCGCGCCACGTCGATGTCGATGCCGACGCCGCCGGCCGAGGCCATCTCGCCGGCTGAGGACGTCAGCCCCGCCGCGCCGAGGTCCTGCAGCGAGACCAGCAGCCCCTTCTCGAGCAGCTCGAGGCAGCACTCGAGCACCTTTGACTCCTCGAAGGGGTCGCCGACCTGGACGGTCGGCCGCTTTGCCTCGTCACCCTCGCCGAGCTCTGCCGAGGCCAGCACCGAGGCGCCACCGATCCCGTCGCGCCCGGTTGTCGCGCCCATCAGCACGACCGCGTTGCCGACCCCGGCGGCGGCGGCGCGCACCATGTCCTTCGTCCGTGCGATCCCGAGGCACATCGCGTTGACCAGGCAGTTGTGCTCGTAGGGCCCCTCGAAGTAGATCTCGCCGCCGACCGTGGCCACCCCGATCGAGTTGCCGTAGTGGCCGATCCCGCGCACGGCGCCGTCGAGCAGGTGGCGCGAGCGCACCGAGTCGAGCTCGCCGAAGCGCAGCGAGTCGAGGATCGCGATCGGGCGGGCGCCGATCGCGAAGACGTCGCGGAGGATCCCGCCGACCCCGGTCGCCGCCCCCTGGAAGGGTTCGACCGCGCTCGGGTGGTTGTGGGACTCGACCTTGAAGGCGATCGCGTAGCCGTTGCCGATGTCGACAGCGCCGGCGTTCTCGCCCGGTCCCATCACCACTCGCTCGCCCTCGGTCGGCAGCTGCCCGAGCAGCTTGCGCGAGTGCTTGTAGGCGCAGTGCTCGGACCAGAGCAGGCTGAACATCGCCAGCTCGACGGTGTTTGGCTCGCGGCCGAGCTTCTCGACGATCAGCTCGAACTCGGAGTCGGTCAGGCCCAGCTCGCGGTGCTTGGCGACCGCGGCCGTCACGCCGGCACTCCGGCCAAAGCGACGGCTTCGAAGACGCGCAGGCCGTCAGTCGAGCCGGTAAGCGGATCGACAGCGTGCTCCGGATGCGGCATCAGGCCGACCACGTTGCCCGCCTTGTTGCGCACTCCGGCAATGTCCCGAGCCGACCCGTTCGGGTTCTGCCCCGGCGCGTAGCGGTAGGCGACCTGCCCGTTCGCCTCGAGCGCATCGAGCACCCCCTCAGGCGCAAAGTACCGCCCTTCCCCATGCTTAGCCGGAATCGACAGCGAGCCCCCGGGTCGATGGGCCTGAAACGTCCGATATATGGACGTTTCAGGCCCATCGACCGCGATTAGGTCGAGTTGGCGGCAGGTGAAGCGGAGGCTCTCGTTGAGGAGCAGCGCTCCGGGGAGGAGGCCCGCCTCACAGAGGACCTGGAAGCCGTTGCAGATTCCCAGCACCGGGCCGCCCGCGGCGGCGAACTCGCTGACCGCCTCCATCGCCGGCGAGAAGCGGGCGATCGCGCCGGCTCGCAGGTAATCGCCGTAGGAGAAGCCACCGGGGACGACGACCGCGTCGATGCCCTCCAGGTTGCGCTCCTCGTGCCAGACCAGCCGCGCCTCGCCGAGCAGCGAGCAGGCGTGCAGGGCGTCGCGCTCGTCACAGGAGCCGGGGAACTGGAGCACTCCCCAGCGCATCAGGCGGCGCCGTCGAGGCGCTCGATCTCGTAGTCCTCGATCAGCGGGTTGGCGAGCAGCTTCTCGCAGAGCTCGCCCAGGCGCGCCGGGTCGTCGGCTTCCAGCTCGACCATGCGGCCCACCCGCACGTGCTCGATCCCCTCGAAGCCGAGCGCCGGCAGCGCCCGCTCGACCGCCTTGCCCTGCGGGTCGAGGATTCCCTCCTTCGGCCGGATCAGGACCCGGGCCTTCGCCACTAGAAGCTGCGCTCCGTGATCCGCTCGTAGGCCTCGACGTACTTGGCCCGCGTCTGCTCGATCACGTCGGGCGGCAGCTCCGGCGCCGGCGGCTTGTGGTCCCAGCCCGCCTCGTCGGCCCAGTCGCGCACGTACTGCTTATCGAAGGAGGGTTGCGTGCTGCCGGGCTGGTAGCGATCGGCCGGCCAGAAGCGCGAGGAGTCGGGGGTCAGCACCTCGTCGGCGAGGACGATCTCGGCGCCGGCGTGGCGGCCGAACTCGAACTTGGTGTCGGCGAGGATGATCCCCCGCTCGGCCGCGTGTTCGGCGCCGCGCGTGTAGACCTCGATCGAGATCCGCCGCAGCTCCTCCATCAGCGCCCGGTCGCCGACGATCTCAGCGGCGCGCTCGAAGTCGACGTTCTCGTCGTGGTCGCCGATCTCGGCCTTGGTCGCCGGGGTGAAGATCGGCTCCGGCAGCTTGTCGGACTCGAGCAGGTTGGGCGGCAGCTCGATCCCGCAGACGGCGCCGCCGTTCCTGTATTCCTTCCAGCCCGACCCCGAGAGGTAGCCGCGGACCACGCACTCGACCGGGTACATCTCCAGCCGACGCACCCGCATCGCCCGTTCCGCCACCTCTTCCGGCACGTCGTCGGAGAGGAAGTGATTTGGGACGATGTCGCCGGTCAGCTCGAACCAGAATTCCGAGATCCGGTTCAGCACCTTGCCCTTGTCGGCAACCGGCGTCGGCATCACCACGTCGTAGATCGAGATCCGGTCGGAGGCGACCATCAGCAGGTCGTCCTCCCACTCGTAGATCTCGCGGACCTTCCCTGAGGAGTGGAGCTTCAGATCAGTGATAGGCGGCATTGGCGCGATGCTAGCGAGGAGCGCGGCGTGGCTGAACCGAGCCTTCATACTGGCTGGGCAGCCAGTATGCGATCCTTCTCGCGATGAGCCTGCCGCCCGAACCGAAGAGCTCGCCCCTGACCCAGACGCTCAGGTGGAGCTTCCGGCCGCTGCCTTTCATGCAGGAGTGCCGGGAAAAGTACGGCGACAGCTTCAGCGTCAAATTTCTCACCTTCGAGCGGCCGATGGTGCTGATCTCCGACCCCGCCGCGATCAAGGCTCTCTATACGGAGCGCTCGCACGGGCTGCCGCCGGGGCGCGACATCATCCTCACCCCGATCGTCGGCGCCCGCTCGCTGCTGGTTACCGAAGGCGCCGATCACCTCGCCCACCGCAAGGTGATGCTGCCGCCCTTCCACGGTGAGCGGATGCGCTCCTATCAGCCGCTGGTCGAGGAGATCGTCGACCGCGAGATCGACTCCTGGCCGCTGGGCGAGGAGTTTGCGATCCACCCGCGCATGCAAGCGATCACGCTCGAGGTGATCCTCAAGGTCGTCTTCGGCGTTGCCGACGGCCCCCGCTTCGAGCGCCTGCGCAGCGTCCTGACCAGGGTTCTCGAGGAGACCGCCTCGCCGTTCGCGCAGCTGACCAGCCTGGCCTCCCGCCGCTTCGGCGGTCGCGGGCCCTGGGCCAGGTTCGAAAAGCAGCTGAACGAGGCCGACGAGCTGCTCTACGCCGAGATCGCCGAGCACCGCGCCAACGGCAACTATGAGGAGCGCGAGGACATCCTTTCGCTGCTGATGCAGGCCGAATTCGAGGACGGATCCGGCATGAGCGACACCGACCTGCGCGACCAGCTGATGACCCTGCTGCTGGCCGGCCACGAGACCACGGCGACGGCGCTGGCCTGGACCTTTGACCTGTTGCTCCGCTATCCGCGCGAGCTGGGCCGCTTGCGCGACTCGCTCGAGCAGGGCGAGGACGACTACCTGCGGGCGACGATCAGCGAGTCGCTGCGGCTGCGGCCGGTGGTGCCGCTCGCGGGTCGCCGCCTCAATAAGGACCTCATCGCCGACGGGATCAACCTGCCCGCCGGCACCGACGTAACGCCGGCGATCTGGCTCGCCCACACCCGCGCCGACTCCTTCCCCGAGCCCTTCGCCTTCCGCCCCGAGCGCTTCCTAGAGGGCTCGCCCGACACCTACGCCTGGATCCCCTTCGGCGGCGGCATCCGGCGCTGCATCGGCGCCGCCTTCGCCGAGTTCGAGATGCGGATCGCCCTGCGCGAGATCCTGACCCGCTGCGAGCTGCACAAGGCCAGCCCGGCGCCGGAGAAGATCGGCCGCCGCAACATCACCCTCTCGCCCAAGGACGGCACCCCGGTCGTAGTCACCGCCCGCCACCCGGCACGCGACCGCGACCTGGTCCCCGCTTAGCTCTGGCTCTTCGCCGCGGCCTTGGCCGCGGGATGTTCCTGCGCCCAGCGCGCGATCGTGCTCGAGCCGGAAATGACCTCGCCGTCGTCGAGGACGAGGATCGGCACCTCGTTGGTGCCGCTCAGCTTCTTCACCTCGGCCCGCTCCTCGTCGCGACTGCCCCAGGTCCAGGGCATCAGCCGGTAGGTGCCGACCACTTTCAGCTCGTATTTGTAGCCCGCGCTGTCAAGAGCCTTCCCGGCCTTGCCACAGGGGTGGGCAAAGGCGGGCCCATGAGTCTTCTGTCCACAGGTGTAGAGAACCATCGCCGAGAACCCTAGCGTCAGTGCCTGGTGGAGCCGATGCTACGATTGTCGCACTATCGTAGAAGTTGCTACACGCGAGCTGCGGAACAAAACCGCCGACCTGCTCAAGCGCGTCGAGGCGGGGGAGAGCATGGTCATCACTGTGCGCGGTAAGCCGGTTGCTGATCTGGTGCCGCACGACAGCGGGCCGCGATGGCTCACGCCCTCGGACATCCTCGCGATTCGCGAGAGCGCGGACGCCGACCCCACCTTTCGTGCTGATCTCGATCGGTTGGCCGGAGGAGCGACTGACGACTTGGGCCCGATCTGGTGACCTCCGAACGCACTCCGGTCGGGCTCGTCGACACGTCCGTGCTTGTCGCCGTCGAGAAGGGTCGTCCGTTGCGGGAGGAGGCTCTCCCCGAACGCTCCGCGATCTCGATCGTCACCGTTGCCGAGCTACGAGCCGGAGTGCTGGCGGCGCCCGATATCGAAAGCCGCGATCGACGTATGGCCACTCTCGAAGGGGTTGCCGGGGCCACGATCATGCCCATCGAAGCAAGGGTGGCTCGAGCTTGGGCGGCGATGCGTGCGTACCTTGCGGCATCTGGACGCGGGGTTAGTGCGAACGATCTATGGATAGCCGCGACGGCTGCGGCACATCGAATTCCTGTTGTTACCCAGGACGACGACTTCGACGCCCTCTCCGGCGTCGAAGGCCTGACCGTGATCCCGGTTTAACCGGGCGGATTTCTCAGCCGCGTAGCGCTTCGAGGCGCTCGAAGATCTCCGGAATGTGGGTCAGGTAGGCGTCGTAGTCGAAGACGGCATCGAGGTCCAGGTCCGGGGCTGCCTTGCCGAGCAGGTCGCGGAATGGGGTCGCCGTGTCCCAGGCCTGCTGGGCATTTTCCTGGACCACGCGGTAAGCGTCGTCGCGGGTCATCCCGGACTCGACCAGAGCGGTCAGGGCGCGCTGGCTGAAGAGGGCGCCGTGGGTGAGGTTGAGGTTCTCCTGCATGCGCTCGGTGCGGACGTTCATGCCGCCGGCCACCTTGGCCGCCAGATCCTGCATGTAGTCGAGGCCGATCGTCGCGTCGGGCAGGATCACTCGCTCGGCGCCTGAGTGGGAGATGTCGCGCTCGTGCCAGAGGGCGACGTTCTCGAGCCCGGCCTGGGCGTAACCGCGTAGGACGCGGGCGAGGCCGGTGATCCGCTCGGTGCGGATCGGGTTGCGCTTGTGCGGCATCGCCGAGGAGCCCTTCTGTTGACCCGAGGCAAACGGCTCCTCGACCTCGCGCACCTCCGTGCGCTGCAGGTTGCGGACCTCGGTGGCGAAGCGCTCGAGCCCGGCGCCGGCGAGGGCGACCTGTGAGAGCAGGACGGCGTGACGATCGCGTGGGATCACCTGCGTCGCCACGTCCTCGCGCTTCAATCCGAGCCGCTCCATCACCCGTGCCTCGACCGCGGGCGGCACCGAGGCGTAGGTCCCGACCGCGCCGGAGAGCTTGCCGAAGGCGAGCTGCCCGAAGGCCTCGCCGAGGCGGGTCAGGTTGCGGTCGGCCTCGAAGGCGAAGCCGGCGAGGCGCAGGCCGAAGGTGGTCGGCTCGGCGTGGACGCCGTGGGTGCGGCCGACGCAGAGCGTGTCGCGGTGCTCCAGCGCCCGCTCGATCAGCGCATCGCGATAGGCACGGGCACTCGATAGCACAACCTCGCCCGCCTCGCGCAGCTGAAGGGCCAAGGCCGTGTCAAGCACGTCTGACGAAGTGAGCCCGTAATGGATCCAGCGACCGTGCTCCCCAACCGAAGCAGCAACCACGTCGACGAAAGCGGCAACGTCATGGTCAGTCACCTTCTCCCGCTCATTGACCGCCTCGACCGTGAAAGCCGCATTCGCCCGAGCCGCCTCAGAAGCTTCCAAAGGGACGACCCCCTGCTCGGCCCAAGCCTCAGTAGCCGCCAGCTCAACCTCCAGCCAGCACTCGAACTTCCGCTGGGGAGACCAAACCTCGCCAATCTCCGGCCGCGTGTATCGAGGAATCAACCGAACACCTCCATCGGGTGGGTGGCGTGTGGGAGGGGGGGCCGAGAACGGAGGCGAAGCCCCCGCCCGCAGCCCCCCCTCCCGCGCGACAGGACCCGCCCGCCTGAAGCGTTGGCGTCATGCGTTGATGATCCGCGCGGCCAAGATCCCAGCGTTCTTCGCCCCGTCGATCGCCACGCAGGCGACCGGGATCCCCGGCGGCATCTGCACCGCCGAGAGCAGGGCGTCGAGACCGCCGAGGCTCTTGCCGAGGATCGGCACGCCGATCACCGGCAGCTCGGTGTGGGCCGCGGCGACGCCGGGCAGCGCCGCCGACATCCCGGCGCCGGCAATGATCACCTTCAGCCCGCGCATGCGGGCGTTGGTGCAGTACTCGCGCACCAACTCCGGGTCGCGGTGGGCGCTCATCACCCGCATCTCGTGGCTGATCCCGGCATCGTCAAGGGCAGCGCCGGCGGGTTCCATCTTCGGCATGTCGTTCTTCGAGCCCATGATGATTCCGACCAGCGGCTCGTCGACGTCGATCTCCTCGAAGACCTCTTTGACCTCCGCTGAGGGGGTCGGGTCGGTGGGCTGGGGCTCCTCTGAGATCTCGCTCATCTCATCCTCTCTGGGTGGACTGGACTAGCTGGTGACGCGGTCGACCGCGCGGGCTGCGATGTCGGATCGCATCTGCATCCCGTCGAACTCGATCCGTCTGGCGGCATCGTACGCACGATCGCGGGCCTCGGCCGGCGAGCCTCCCAGTGCGGTCAGGTTGAGCACGCGGCCGCCGGCAGTGACGATCTCGTTCCCGCGCGCTGCGGTCCCGGCGTGGGTGATCTCGGCCAGCTCAGCGGCCGTGTCGAGACCGTCGATTGCGTCGCCCTTCGAAGCAGACTCTGGGTAGCCGGCGGAGGCGAGGACCAGCGTCACCGCCCACTCGTCGCTGAACTCGGCCTCGGCCCCGGCGAGGCCGCCCGGCTCGCGAGCGGCGAGGCAGAGGTCGACCAGGTCGGAGCGCAGCCGCGGCAGCACCGCCTGCGTCTCGGGATCGCCGAAGCGGGTGTTGAACTCGAGCACCTTGGGCCCATCGGGTCCGATCATCAGGCCGGCGTAGAGGACGCCGTGGAAGGGGCGGCCCCGGCGCGCCATCGCGGCGACGATCGGCCGGTGGACGGCATCGATGATCTCCTCGACCTCAGCGGCGCCGAAGCCGGGCACCGGCGAGTAGCTGCCCATGCCGCCGGTGTTAGGCCCCTCGTCGCCGTCGAAGATCCGCTTGTAGTCCTGGGCAGGCGCCAGCGGCACCACGTTCTCGCCGTCGCAGAGCGCCAGCAGCGAGAGCTCCTCGCCCTCGAGGAACTCCTCCAGCACCACCGTGGTCTCACCAAAGCGGCGCTCGGTGAAGAAAACGTCGACCGCGGCCCGCGCCTCGGACTCGCTGGCGCAGATGATCACTCCCTTGCCCGCCGCCAGCCCGTCGGCCTTCAGCACCGCCGGGTAGGAGGCGCGGGCGATCTGAGCAACGGCCTCCTCGTGGCTGCGCAGCAGCAGGTGCGAGGCGGTCGGCACCCCGGCCTCACTGCATCAGCTCCTTGGCAAAGGCCTTCGAGCCCTCCAGCTCGGCCGCCGCGGCGCTCGGCCCGAAGGCCGGCACCCCGGCGTCCTCCAGCGCATCGGTGACCCCGGCGACCAGAGCCGCCTCGGGCCCGACCACGACGAGGTCGACGCCGCGCTCCTTCGCCGCCGCGACGATCGCCTCGACGTCATCGGCCGCGACCGCCGGCAGGCACTCGGCGTCGGCAGCGATGCCGGCGTTACCCGGAGCGCAGAGCAGCTCGGGCGCGTGGGCGGAGCGGGCCAGCGCCCGCACGATCGCGTGCTCGCGCCCGCCTCCTCCTACAACAAGGACC
Source organism: uncultured Solirubrobacterales bacterium (assembly GCA_963840565.1). Classification (GTDB taxonomy): domain Bacteria; phylum Actinomycetota; class Thermoleophilia; order Solirubrobacterales; family 70-9; genus VRUE01. The sequence continues at coordinate 252,231 of CAWIZH010000003.1, read as the reverse complement.
TTCAAGCGACAGCGCCTAAAGCGAGCCGGACAGCTCGTCGGCGGACATCGCCGCCAGCGTCTGGCTGGTCATCGTCCCGCGCGAGCCGAGCTCGACCGAGACCTTGGCCATCACCTTCTCGTCGGGTGCCTCGACGATCGTGACGAAGTCGTACTGGCCAAGCGTCGCGTACTGCGCCACCACCTTGGCGCCGATCTGCTCGACCTCTTTGTTCACCTCGGCGACCCGTCCAGGGTTGTTCTTCAGCGTCCGCACACCCTCGGCGGTCAAGTTCGTAAGCATCACGTAGGTAGGCATCGCGGTCTCCTCTCGAAGGGGGCTTCGAACCTACGTTACCCGGCGACCGGAGAATCAGTAACCAGCCGGGTGACGCACGACGAAACCTTCCGGATAGGGAGGCTCAGGATGCCAGCGCGGGCCGGTTCCCTGGGCGTCGCCGACGGTGTCCCAGCGCAGCCCGGCGATCTCCATGTAGGTGTGGGTCGCGCTGGCGTAGATCGTGATCCAGCGCCCCGGCCCGGCTTCGCCGTAGCTCTCCAGGGCACCCGAGGTGAGCGGCGTGTCGAGCAGGCCCGCCCCGTAGAGGGCGAAGCTGACCGCGCCCGAGCAGTCATAGCCGGAGGAGTACCAGTCGCCGTGGCCGCCGCCCCAGATGTAGGGGGTGGTGGCGATCGAGTTGGCGGCGGAGATCGCCGCCTTGACCGCGGCCGGGGCGTCCTGCGGAGCGCTGGCGAAGCCGTTGTCGAGCACCGCCGTCGGCCCCGGAGTTTCGAAGCCCGAGTTGAGCGGCGCGACCCGCCAATCGACGTAGCTGGTCTTGCAGTGTCCTTCGAGCTCTTCGGACTCGTTGAGGACCGCCTGCACGTACCACTCAGCCTGGTTGTGGGTGAAGATTCCGGCGCGGAGGCTGCCGCGCGACCAGATCAGGCGGGCCAGGGTCGCGGCTGAGTCGGCGGGGCTGGCGTGGCCGATGCGCCCGTCTTCGTCGCCGTCGACCGCGTACTTGCTCCACTCGCTGGGTTCGAGCCCGAGCGGTCCGCGCTGGCGCAGCTGCGCCTTGCCCATGCCGCGGCCGAAGTTCGACTCGAGCCTGGCGACCGCAGCGAGGGCCCAGACTCCGCGCTGGCCCAGTTCGTAGCGCGCCGCGGCGTCCTCGAAGGCGGCCATGTACTCGGCGGGGATCTCGTCCCGCCATGCCGGCGCCGGCTGGCACTCGAGCACCGGCAACTGGGGAGTCAGGGCGGAGCCGCCCACGACTCCGCCGCCGAGCGAGCCGTAACAGCTGGCGTTGGCCAGAACCTCGGCGACGTACCAGTCGGCGTGGTTGTAGGAGAAGATCGCGTTGTAGGTGTCGGCCGGCATCCCCGCCGCGCTCAGGTAGGCGGCGGCGGCGAAGATCGCGTCTTCGGGGTTGTAGGGGTCGCTGACCCCGTCGCCGCTGGCATCGACGCCGTACATTTCCCAGGTCGAGGGCAGGAACTGCATCCAGCCGATCGCGCCGGCTGAGGACGGTCCCATGTTGGTGCCGAAGGCGCTCTCGATGCCGTTGATCGAGGCGAGGATCGCCGCGCCCTGGGGCCCGAGGCCGTAGGCGTCGGCAGCCCGCTGGTAGATCGGGATCAGGATCGGCGGCACCCCGGAGGAGGCGCAGCTGGAGCTCGGGATCGAGGGGATAGCGAAGGCTTCGGAAGGGCTCAGTGGCGGGACCGCCGCCGAAGGCGCTTCGGTCGTTGGCGTCGCTTCGCTCGGCTCGGGCTCGGGCGCCGCCCCGGCCGAGGTCCCGCCGGTGCTTTCGGGCTTGGCCGGCGCAACGGGGGGAGCAGCCAGGGTGGTGCCTTCCTGCACCGGCGCCGCGCTGGCCTCGATCGGGCTCGCCGGCTGGGCCGGGGTTGGCGCGCTGGTGCTCGGGACGGTCGCAGCCGACGGATCCCATTGTGCCGCCGATGCGGCGGGCGCGGTCAGCGCCGCCCCTACCGCCGCGGCGGCCAGCGTGTTGCGCAGCCGTCCCATCAGCCCAGCACGTCCGTGACGCGCCACTCGCCTGTCTTTTTGTCGCGCTGCATATCGATGCGTAGCTCGCTGGTTACGCCGACGCGCAGCAGCGAGACGCTGAGCGTGTAGGTGTCGCCGTGCTGGGGCCCGGGGACCAGGTTCAACACCTTGGCCTTCGGCACCTTCACGTTGGCGGGAAGGCGGGGCGGGCGCCGCAGCAACGAGCGGGAGAGCTCGCGGCGTCGCGGTTGCGGCGAAGGTGGTGCGAACCCTGGCGTCGGTGCGCCCGGTCTCATAGAGGACGAAGGCGCCGGCAAACTGGCGCCCGACCTTGGTCGCCGCGGGTCCGGCCGGGACGACCTTGGCCGCTGCAGCGGTCGCGTCGGCTGAGGGCGAAGTGGCCGTTTCGGTTACCGCTGCCGCACTGGGTTCGGCGGCTTCTTCCGGCGCCTTGGCGGTCGACGTGTTCGCTGTGTCCTTGGAGCCAGAGCTCGCCTTCGGCGTGAAGTCAGGGGCTGCTCCGTGGAGGACCGGTGCGGCTTGGGCCGGCGCCTCTTCGGCAGTGGCCGCGGTGGTCAGCGGCGCCACGACCGGAGCCGAGGCTTGCTGCGTCTGCTGCGTCGAGCCACCGCCGCTGCCGGAAGCCCAAACGAGCCCGAGCACGCCGGCGCCGACGGCAACGAGGGCCACGGCCGCGACTCCCGCCGCACGCAACGGCCCGCTCCAGTCGCCGGTGCGCTCCTCAAGTGGCCAGACCAACCCCCGCTCGATCGCCCAGACCGCTCGCTCGAAGGGCCACTTGACCACCTCGGCGACCGCGCGCAGGGCGTCGCCGCCGCGCCAGATCACGCGATCCTCCACCGCGAGCGCGGCGTTGGAGAGCGAAGAGCGAAGTTGGGTAGACGAGTTGATTCGACGGCGTCCGGGCATTGAATTGGTCAGGGCTAGAGCTTATGTCGGATTTTGGCTGCTTTCCCTTAACACCGGCTAATGGGCTCTAGTTGTCATTTTCCGCGGGCGAATGCCAACTCGCCCTGCTCGGCGTCGACCCGCACCACGTCCCCCTCGCGAAACTCGCCCTCGAGCAGCTTCAGCGCCAGCTTGTCGACCAGCTGCTTCTGGATCACCCGCTTCAGCGGCCGGGCGCCGTAGGTCGGGTCGTAACCGAGGTTGCCGAGCAGCGTCTTCGCCTCGTCGGAGAGCTCGACCTCGATCCCGCGCTCGTGGACGCGGCCGATCAGCTGGTTGACCTGGAGCTCGACGATGCGGCCGATGTCGGCCTTGGAGAGGCGGTGGAAGATCACCGTGTCGTCGATCCGGTTGAGGAACTCGGGCTTGAAGGTCGCCGCCAGCACCTCTTCGATCTGCTCGCGCATGCGCTCGTCGATCGACTCCGAGACGATCCGGTCGCTGCCGACGTTGGAGGTCATGATCAGGACCGTGTTGGTGAAGCTGACCGTGCGCCCCTGGCCGTCGGTGAGCCGACCGTCGTCCATGATCTGCAGCAGCGTGTTGAAGACGTCGGGGTGGGCCTTCTCGATCTCGTCGAGCAGCACCACGGCGTAGGGGCGCCGCCGCACCGCCTCGGTCAGCTGGCCGCCCTCCTCGTAGCCGACGTAGCCGGGCGGGGCGCCGATCAGCCGCGCCACCGTGTGTTTCTCCATGTACTCGGACATGTCGAGGCGGACGATCGCCTGCTCGGAGTCGAACATCAGCTCGGTCAAGCTCTTCGCCAGCTCGGTCTTGCCGACCCCGGTCGGGCCGAGGAAGAGGAAGCTGCCGATTGGCCGGTTGGGGTCCGATAGGCCGGCGCGCGAGCGGCGCAGCGCGTTGGAGACCGCCTCGATCGCCTCGTCCTGGCCGACCACCCTTTCGTGCAGACGGTCCTCCATCTTGATCAGCTTTTCGACCTCGCCCTCGATCAGGCGGCTGACCGGGATCCCGGTCCATTTGGCGACGACCTCGGCGATGTCCTCCTCGGTCACCTCGTCGGCCAGCATCGAGGCGCCGCCGGCGTGCAGCTCGACGATCCGCGCCTCGCCCTCGGCCACCACTTTCTCGAGCTCGGGGATGTCGCCGTAGCGCAGCTTCGCCGCCCGCTCCAGGTCGGCCTCGCGCTCGGCCCGCTCGGCCTCGCGCATCGCCTCCTCGAGATCGGCCTTGGCCTCGTTGATCGAGTCGATCGCGCCCTTCTCGTTCTGCCAGCGGGCGTTCATCTCGTTGAAGCTCTCGTTCAGCTCGGCGAGCTCGGCCTCGAGCGCCTCCAGCCGCGCCTTCGAGGCCTCGTCGGTCTCTTTCTTCATCGCCTCGCGCTCGATCTCGAGCTGCTGGATTCGACGCTTGACCTCGTCGATCTCGGTCGGCATCGAGTCGATCTCGATCTTCAGCCGCGAGGCCGCCTCGTCGATCAGGTCGATCGCCTTGTCGGGCAGGAAGCGGTCGGCGATGTAGCGCTCCGAGAGAGTCGCCGCGGCGACGATCGCCGAGTCGGTGATCCGCACCCCGTGGTGGTTCTCGTAGCGCTCCTTCAGCCCGCGCAGGATCGCGATCGTGTCGTTGATGTCGGGCTCGCCGACGAGCACCGGCTGGAAGCGCCGCTCCAGCGCCGCGTCTTTCTCGATGTGCTTGCGGTACTCGTCGAGCGTGGTGGCGCCGACCGCGCGCAGTTGGCCGCGGGCCAACATCGGCTTCAGCAGGTTGGCGGCGTCGACCGCGCCTTCGGCCGCGCCGGCGCCGACGATCGTGTGCAGCTCGTCGAGGAAGAGGACGATCTGCCCCTCGGCATCCTGGACCTCGGTCAGCACCGCTTTCAGCCGCTCCTCGAACTCGCCGCGGTATTTCGAGCCGGCCAGCAGCGAGCCGATGTCGAGCGCGATCACGCGCCGGTCGCGCAGGCTCTCGGGCACGTCGCCGGCGACGATCCGCTGCGCCAGCCCCTCGACGATCGCGGTCTTGCCGACGCCGGGGTCGCCGATCAGCACCGGGTTGTTCTTGGTGCGGCGGGAGAGGACCTGGATCACGCGGCGGATCTCCTCGTCGCGGCCGATCACCGGATCGAGCTTTCCCGCCTCCGCCTCGGCGGTCAGGTCGCGGCCGAATTTCTCCAGCGCCTGCGTCGTCGCCTCCGGTTCGGGGGAGGTGACCGGTCGCGGGCGCGACCTCGGCGATCGCCTTTTCCAGCGAGCCGCGGTCGGGGAGCAGGTCGGCGACGCCGGAGGCCCTGTCGGTCAGCGCCAGCAGGAAGTGGTCGGTCGAGATGTACTCGTCGCCCTTGCGCTTCATCTCCTGCTCGGCGTCTTGCAGAACCTTGCGCAGGGCCGAGGAGGGTTGCGCCTCGGGTTGCTGGTCGCCGCTCAGTTTCGGCAGCTCCTGCACGGCCTGCTCCGCCCGCGAGCGGATCGAGACCACGTCGGCGGCGAGCTTCTGCAGGATCGGCACGGTCAAGCCCTCGTCCTGTGCCAGCAGCGCGATCAAGAGGTGCGCAGGAGCTGCCTCGGGATTGCCCAGCCGCGAAGCGAGCTTGAGCGTGTCGATCACCGCTTCCTGCGACTTGACCGTGAACCTATCCGGCTGCATTGGCGCCTCCTTCCAGTTCTCTGAGCCTGCGTTCCAGCGCCAGCACCCTCTCCACCCCGGCGAGGTTCAGGCCTTCGGCGGTCATCTGCTGGATCCGGCGCAGCCGCTCGACGTCGCGCTGCGAGTAGAGGCGGGTGTTCTTCGGCGAGCGCTTGGGCCGGATCAGGCCGCGCGCCTCGTAGATCCGCAGCGTCTGCGGGTGCATGTGGGCGAGCTCGGCGGCGACCGAGATCATGAAGACGCCCTGATCGGAGTCGATCGAGACCTCGATCCGTTCGCGCCGCACGCTCACGTCCACCACCCCTTCCGGTGCGCTTTATCCGGGTATATGGGGGAAAAGGCGCACCGGAAGGTCATCGGTGGCCTGCCTTGCGCAACAGATCGGCGCGGGGGTCGGAGCCGTTGAAGGCCTCGGCCAGCTTCGCCGCCGCCTCCTCCTGCTCGGCGGTCAGCTTCTCGGGCATCTCGATCTCGAGCCGGTAGCGGATGTCGCCCTTGCCGCGGCCCTTTGCCTTCGGCGCGCCCTGCGCCGCGCAGGCGCTGGATCGAGCCGTGCTTGGTGCCCGGCCCGACCTTGATCTTCTTCGTCCCCTCCAGCGTCGGCACCTCGATCGTCGCCCCGCGCAGCGCCTCGGCGATCGTGATCGGCACCGTCACCTCGAGGTTGCCGCCGTCGAGCCGTTTGAAGACCGGCGAGGCGGCGACGCGGGTGACGACGAAGAGATCGCCGGGCGGCCCACCGCGCTGTCCCGCCTCGCCCTTGCCGGCGAGGCGGATCCGCGCCCCGTTCTTGACCCCGGCGGGGATGTTGACCTTGTAGCGCTTGGTCTGCTGGGTCAGGCCGGAGCCGTGGCAGGTGGGGCAGGGGTCCTCGATGATCTGGCCGGCGCCGCCGCACTGCGGGCAGGGCTGGCTGATCGAGAAGAAGCCCTGGCTCTGGGCGTCGATGCCGCGGCCTTCGCAGCGCGGGCAGGTGACCGGGCTGGTCCCCGGTTTGGCGCCGTTGCCGTGGCAGGTCGGGCAGCGTTCGGCCTTCGGCACGGTGACGTTGACCTGGGCGCCGTTGACCGCCTGGTCGAAGCTGAGGCTGACCTCGGTTTCGAGATCGCGCCCGCGTTCGCCCTGCGGCTGCGCCCGCCCGCCGCCACCGCCGCGGCTGAAGATGTTGGAGAAGAGATCGCTGAGGTCGCCAGTGGCAAAGCCGCCGGCCGGCCCGCCACCGCCAGCAGGCCCGAACGGCCCACCAGCCAGGTCCACCGCCGCCAAAGCCCCCGAACATCCCCCCGCCCGCGTCGTATTCCTTGCGCTTCTCGGGATCGGAGAGCGTGTCGTAGGCACCCTGGGCCTCCTTGAACCGCTCCTCCGCCTTCGGGATCGTCGGGGTTGCGGTCAGGGTGGTATTTGCGCGCCAGCTTGCGGTGCGCCTTCTTGATCTCGTCCTCGGAAGCCCCTTTCGGGACCCCGAGCACCTTGTAGAGATCCTCAGCCACGCGCTACTCGCTCACCACCACACGGGCAGGCCGCACCAGCTGATCCGCCAAGCCGGTAGCCCTTCTGCAGCACCTCGACGACGATCCCGGACTCGGCCCCCTCAACAGGCTGCATCGAAAGCGCCTCATGAACCATCGGGTCGAACTTCTCCCCTTTCGGATCCACAGCCTCGACCCCATTCCGACTCAGCGAGTCCCGCAAGCTCCTGAACACGAGCAGCACGCCGTGAGCCAAGCCCATCCTCTGAGTCACCCTCGGGGTCAAGCCCCGCCGCCTGAATAGCCCGCTCCAAATCGTCAAGCACAGGCACCACTTCCCGCAGAAGCTCACCCTTACCGCGAGCGGTCGCAGCCTGAACCTCGCTCGTCATCCGCTTGCGAAAGTTCTCGAAGTCAGCCTTGGTCCGCTTAGCGAGATCGAGGTACTCATCCCGCTCCCGCTGGGTGTCAGCCAATAGAGCGTCGATATCGCTCTCGACCTGATCCGCATCTTCTGCGGGTGGCGTGGGGGTTGGGGGGGTCGAGGACGGACGCTGTGCGTCCGCCCGCAGCGCCCCCCCTTCCCCCACGACAGGACCCGCGGCCGAGGCGTCCCGGCCCTGATCGTCCCGAGCCTCGCTCATTTGTCGTCTTCTCCGTCACCCTCATCAACGACCTCGGCGTCGACAACCTCCTCCTCGTCAGCAGTCGAGCCCTCCTCGGAAGCCCCGTCAGCTGAGCGCGGCAGCCTGCTCCTCCTGTGCCGCCGCATAGATCTGCTCCGACACTTTCTGGAAAGCAGCCGTCAACGCTTCCGTCTTCGAGTTGATCTCCTCGACGCTGTCGGAGTCAAGCGCCTCGCGCACGTCCTCGATCGCCGCCTCGATCGCCTCTTTGTCGCCGGAGTCGACTTTGTCGCCCAGCTCCTCGAGCTGTTTCTCGGACTGGTAGGCGGCGTTCTCGGCGAGGTTGCGCGCCTCGGCCAGCTCGCGCTGCTTGGCGTCCTCCTCGGCGTGCGCCTCGGCGTCGGAGACCATGCTCTGGATCTCCTCGTCGGAGAGCCCGGAGCCGGACTTGATCTCGATTTTCTGCTCCTTGCCGGTGCCCAGGTCTTTCGCGGTGACGTGGATGATCCCGTTCGGGATCGATGTCGAAGGTGACCTCGATCTGCGGCATGCCGCGCGGCGCCGGCGGGATGCCGGTGAGCTGGAACTTGCCCAGGCTCTTGTTGCCGCTGGCCATCTCGCGCTCGCCCTGCAGCACGTGGATCTCGACCGAGGGCTGGTTGTCGTCGGCGGTCGAGAAGGTCTCCGACTTCTTCGTCGGGATCGTCGTGTTGCGCTCGATCAGCTTCGTCATCACGCCGCCTTTGGTCTCGATCCCCAGGGTCAGCGGGGTGACGTCGAGCAGCAGCACGTCCTTGACGTCGCCGGCCAGCACTCCCGCCTGGATCGCGGCGCCGACGGCGACGACCTCGTCCGGGTTGACGCCCTGGTGCGGCTCCTTGCCGGTCAGTTTCTCGACCCGCTCGCGCACCGCCGGCATCCGGGTCATGCCGCCGACCAGGACGACGTGGTCGATCTCGGTGCCGGCGTCGTCGAGCGCCCGCTTGACCGGGCCGACGACCCGCTCGAGCAGATCGGCGGTCAGCTCGTTCAGCTTCGAGCGGCTGAGCTTCAGGTCGAGGTGCTTGGGCTGGCCCTCGACCGCGGTGATGAAGGGCAGGTTGATCTGCGTCTCCTGCGCTGAGGAGAGCTCGATCTTCGCCTTCTCCGCCGCCTCGTAGAGGCGCTGCAGCGAGTTCTTGTCGGCGGCGAGGTCGACGCCCTGGTCGCGTTTGAACTCGGCGACCAGCCACTCGACGATCGCCTTGTCCCAGTTGTCGCCGCCGAGGTGGTTGTCGCCGGCGGTCGCCTTGACTTCGAAGACGCCGTCGCCGATGTCGAGCACCGAGACGTCGAAGGTGCCGCCGCCGAGGTCGAAGACGAGGATCGTGTGGTCGGCTTTCTCCTTGTCGAGCCCGTAGGCGAGCGAGGCCGCGGTCGGCTCGTTGATGATCCGCTTGACCTCGAGGCCGGCGATCTTGCCGGCGTCGGTCGTCGCCTGGCGCTGGTCGTCGTTGAAGTAGGCCGGGACGGTGATCACGGCGCTGTCGACCGTCTCGCCCAGCTTCGCTTCGGCGTCGGTCTTCAGCTTCTGCAGGATCATTGCGCTGATCTCGGGCGGGCTGTACTGCTTGCCGCGCGCGTCGACGCGGACGTCGCCGTTGGGGCCGGCGACGACCTCGTAGGGGACGATCGTCTCCTCCTCTTTGACCTCGGCCTCCTTGCGGCCCATGAAGCGCTTGATCGAGAAGATCGTGTTCTCGGGATTCATCACTGCCTGGCGCTTGGCTACGGTGCCGACGAGGCGATCGCCGGACTCGGTGAAGGCGACCACCGACGGCGTCGTGCGCCCGCCCTCGGCGTTCTCGAGTACGGTCGGCTCGCCGCCCTCCAGCACGGCGACGCAAGAATTGGTCGTGCCCAGATCGATCCCGATCGTCTTACCCACTATTCAGTACCTCCAGCTCTAGTTTCGTCTGCCTAAGAAATCTAAGCGTCAGTATGGCAGATCGTGAATTGGATGCAAATCCTTTGCGCGTATAGTGGGTTAGCGGAGTTGGGAGGCGCCTCTACGCAATCGACCCCGGCAAGGGTGGGTCGCCGACGAAGAGGAGACAACTTTGATTCACGCGCACCTGCCGGTCCGGCGAACGGCCGTCCTGCTCGCCCTTGCCGCCGCGCTGGTCCTTGCCCTGCTGCCGAGCTTGGCCGTCGCCAAGGCGGCGGACGATCACGGCCAGCACAAGGGCCAAGAGGCCAATACGGCGGGAACCAGCAAAAGAACCCGCAGAGCCAAGGCGCGGGCAAGGAAGTCAACGTGATGACCCGCAACCTCTATCTCGGCGCCGACCTCGCCCCGGCGATCTCAGCCTCGGGCCTGACCGCCTTCACCGAAGCGACCGGGCAGATCCTGCGCGAAGTCACCGCCAACAGCTTCCCGACCCGGGCCAAGGGCCTCGCCCAGGAGATCCTCAAGAAGAAACCCGATCTGGTCGGCCTGCAGGAGGTCGCGCTCTGGCGCACCGGGCCACCCAGCCTCGAAGTCTTCCTCAACTCCGCCGCCGCCCCGACGGCGACGACGGTCCGCTACGACTACCTCGCCGAACTGATGGCCCAGCTCAACAAGGGCAAAGGCAAGCCGCAGTACCGGGTCGCGGTCTCCCAGGACGAGTTCGACTTCGAAGCGCCGGCCAACGAGAACGGCGTCGCCGGCGACGGCCCGAACGGGGCGATCCCCAACGCCGAGATCAACGGCAGGCTGACGATGCGCGACGTGATCCTCGTCCGCAACGGCGCCGGCGTCACCTTCAAGCACCCGCAGGCGGGGCACTTCGCCAACCTGCTGGTCGTCACCGTCTCGGGCGTGCAGCTCTCTGTGACCCGCGGCTGGGTCGCGATCGACGCCAAGGTGCGAGGCAGCCACACGTTCCGCTTCGTCAACACCCACCTCGAGGCGTTCGATCCGGCCACCCAGGTGCCGAGCATCCGCGCCCTGCAGGCCGGCGAACTGGTCGCCCCGGGCGGTCCGGCGACGACCAGTCTTCCGGTGGTCCTCGTCGGCGACCTCAACTCCGACGACGACACGGTCGAACCCGGCGACCAGCAGGCCTACCGCACCCTGCTCGGCGCCGGGATGCGCGAGCGCAGCACGAACACGCCGCTCGGCTGCTGCCTCAAATCGAGCCTGCTCGCGGTCGGGGCCGGCGGCAGCGTCGCCGACTTCAACCACCAGGTCGACCACGTGATGACCCGCGACCCGAAGGAAATCAAGCTGAAAGCTTCAGCCGTCACCGGCCGCCAGCCGGTCAACGGCTTCTGGGACTCCGACCATGCAGGGCTATTCAGTGCCCTGCGATTCGCGCACTAGCGACACCCCTGCCGATGGGCCGCAAACGTCCAATATTTGGACGTTCCAGGCCCGTCGGCAGGGCTTTTAGCCCTCGCCGGCGGTGCGGGCTACGAATTCGGCGACTTCCTTCGCCTGCTCTTCGTTGAGGATGCCGCCCGGCATCCGGCCCGAGGTGGTGCTGCTGTCGACGCCGTTTTCGACCGCGTTGAGGACGCGGCCTTCGATTCCCTTGATCGTCGAGGCCGCGGTCGGCCCTTCCGGTGCGCCGGAGGGCGCCAGCAGGACGTCGAGGTTCGGCCCGTAGTTGCCGTCGGTGCCGGCGGCGTAGAGCGTGTGGCAGGTGCCGCAGTTGGTCTGGAAGAGGCTCTGGCCCGATTTGAGGCTGTCTGGCACCTCCTGCGCGCCCATCGCCGCGTCGCCGTCCGAGCGGAAGGCGAGCCAGGGGATCAGGACGGCGAGGAATAGGACCAGCAGCCCGAAGACGATGAAGGTTTTTTTGCTCATTTGCGCCCGGCACGGTACCAGGGACACATTCGGCGAAGCTCGCACTCATCGCAGCGCGGTTTGGGTCGGCAGAGGCTGGCGCCCGTGCTGGATCAGGTTCATGTGCAGCTCGTAGGCGTCCTCGGGGTCGACGATCGCCATCATCTCGTCGTGGGCGCGTTCGAAGGAGGCCTTTTCGGGAAAGAGCCCGAGCCGCCCGCCGACCCGGTGGACGTGGACGTCGACCGGGATCTCGGGAATGCCCCAGGAGAACATCAGCACGCAGGCCGCTGTTTTACGCCCGACTCCCGGCAGCGAGTCCAGATAGGCCATCGATTCCTCGGCCGGCGCCGTCTCGGTCCAGTCGAGGTCGGGCTGCTCGCCGAGCTGTTCGAGGATCGCCTGGATCCGCGGTGCCTTCTGCTTGCCCAGTCCGCCCGGCCGGATCGCCTCCTCGACTTCGTCGACGCGCGCGTCACGAACTTCCTCCCAGGCCGGGAAGCGCTCCCGCAGTGCGGCGAAGGCCCGGTCGCGGTTGCGGTCGTTGGTGTGCTGGGAGAGCACGGTCTTGATCAGCTCGGCGATCGGGTGGCCGTGTGGCTCGTTGACCGGCTGCCCGTACATCTCGCGCAGGCGATCGCGGATCGCACGGACACGGCGTTTGGGCGGTCGTTTCCAGGCCACGGCCACGGACCCTAATCCGCCTTATGGTTCGAGCGATGACGGCGGCGATCGAAGAGGGGGAGCTGAGGCTCGACGGCGTCAGGGTCTTCTACCGGCGGGTCGCGGGCGAGGGAACCCCGGTCGTCTACTGCCACGGCAACCCGACCCACGGCGAGGACTGGCTGCCGTTCATGCGGCGGGGAGGCCCCTCGATCGCCATCGACATGCCGGGTTGGGGTCGTTCGGACCACCCCGACCCCTCCGACTTCGACTACTCGATGTACGGGCTCTCGGCCTTCCTGGAGAAGTGCCTCGACGAGCTCGGCGTCAGCCGGCGCAAGCTGGTCGTCCACGACTGGGGCTCGCTGGCCCTGATCGGAGCGCAGCGGCGACCCGAGCTGATCGAGAAGCTCGTCGTGATCAACGCGATCCCCCTCTTGCCCGGCTACCGCTGGCACTGGGTGGCCCAGATCTGGCGCCGCCGCGGCCTCGGCGAGCTCGCCAACGCGACCACGACCAAGTCCTCGATGGCCCTGATCATGCGCCAGCTCTCGGGCGACCGCCGCCCGATGCCACCCTGGTTCATAGAGACGATCTGGCGCCACATGGACCAGGGCACCAACGACGCCACCCTCGCCCTCTACCGCCACGCCGACCCCGACCGCCTCGCCCTCGCCGGCAAGGACCTGGGCCGCCTGACCTGCCCGGCCCTGGTCCTCTGGGGAGCCAACGACCCCTTCCTCAAGCCCAACCTCGGAGAGGCATACGCCCGAGCCCTTCCAAGCTCGACGCTCCAAGTCATCCCAGCCGCCGGCCACTGGCCCTGGATCGACGACGCCCGAGTCATCGACCACGTTCTGAACTTCGTCAGCTAGCCAAAGCGGTTCTCGCGCGGGTGGCGCGGGGGGGGGGGTCGAGGACGGACCGTGGCCCGCCCGCAGGCCCCCTCCCCCCGTGACAGGACCCGCGCGCCATTACCGCCAACTGGCCCGTTAACGGGGGAATTACAATTCACCATTCGTGTCTCGTGCCCTCGCCCGCATCGGATCCAAGCTGCCCCAAGGCTGGGGCGACGCCGGCCGCCAGCTGGGAATCCTCGTCCTCGTCGACATCGCCTACGAGCTGGTCCGCGGCATCGCCGACGGCCAGCGCTCGGAGGCGATCGCGAACGGCCAGCAGGTGATCGACTTCGAGCGCTCGGCCCACGCCCTCTTCGAGCCCAGCGTGCAGGCCTTCTTCCTGCCCGCGCACTGGGTTATCGACCTCGCCAACCAGCTCTACCTCAACGCCCAGTTCTCGATCGCCCTGGGCTTCCTGATCTGGCTCTACCTCTTCCGCAACGAGTCCTACTACTTCGTCCGCAACATGTTCGTCGTCTCGATGGGCTTTGCCCTGATCGGCTACACGCTCTACCCGACCGCGCCGCCGCGGATGTTCCCCGAACACGGCTTCGTCGACACGATCACCGACTTCTCCAACGTCAACCACGACTCCTCGCTGGCCAAAGTCTTCATCAACCCCTACGCGGCGGTGCCGAGCATGCACTGCGCTTTCGCGGCGATGATCGGCATCACCGGCGTTCGGGTCTGCCGCAACTGGTGGTCGAAGGCCTGGTGGGCGGCCTGGCCGCTGTTGATCGCCTGGGTCGTGATCGTCACCGGCAACCACTACTGGGTCGATGTCGTGCTCGGCTGGGGCGTCGCCGCGGCCTCCGCGCTCGTCGCCCAGCGCCTGCTCGCCCGCGCTCGGCCGCACGCCTGGGCCTGGCGCTCGCTCCAGGCAGCGCGAGGCCGAGGCGTGACCTACCGCGCCTCCGCCCGGTAGCCTGACCCCGATGGAATCTTCGGCGCCCCCGAGGGCGCCTGGCGGCCGCCGCAACGGCCGCCAGGCTCGCAACGGCCAGGAGCTGCGCTCCTACGCCCGCGAGCGCCTGATCGAGTCGCGGCTGACCCCGAACGCGATCTCGGTCGCCGGCCTGATCGGCAACCTCGTCGCCGCCGCCCTGGTCACCCAGCGACTCTTCTTCCTCGCCGGCGTCGCCTTCGTCCTCGGCTCGGTGATGGACACGCTCGACGGCCGCTACTCGCGCATGTCGGGCAAGGGGACGCTGTTCGGCGCCTTCCTCGACTCGACCCTGGACCGGATCGAGGAGGGGATCGTGCTCGCCGCGGTCGCCGGCTACTTTGCCGCCACCGGCCAGGATTTCGCCGCCGCGATGTGCGTCGTCGCCGTGCTCGGCTCGCTGATGGTCTCCTACACCCGCGCCCGCGCCGAGGCGCTCGGGGTCGAGTGCAAGGTCGGGTTGGCGACGCGTCCCGTGCGGGTAGTCATACTCTCCGTCGGCCTGGTCTTCGCCAAGGGTGCCGGGCTCGGCGATTTCGAGCTTCTGGCTCCCGCGGTCTACTTGATCGCGGTGCTGACCATCATCACCACGATCCAGCGTGTATGGCATGTCCGAAACGAGCTTTCAAGCGAGGCGGCTTCCCCGCCCGACCTGTAACCAGTCCCCGAGCGAGGTGTCCCTTGCCACCTAGCCCGATCGAGGAAGGACTTCGAATTACATGAGCGAGACCAACGGAGCAAATGGCAGCAACGGCGCCGCCCGCACGGACGAGAAGGTCCGCGTCGCGATAGTCGGTACCGGCAACTGCGCCAACTCCTTCATCCAGGGCGTCCAGTACTACAAGGACGCCGACGCCTCCGAGGAAGTTCCCGGCCTGATGCACGTCGATCTCGGCGGCTACCACGTCGGCGACGTCGAGTTCGTCGCCGCCTTCGACATCGATTCCGAGAAGGTCGGCAAGGACCTCTCCGAGGCGATCTGGTCGGGGCAGAACGACACGATCAAATTCGCCGAGGTGCCCAACCTCGGCGTCAAGGTCGAGCGCGGCATGACCCTCGACGGCCTCGGCAAGTACCTCAAGGAGAAGATCACCAAGGCGCCGGGGGAAACCGCTGACGTCGTCGGCATCCTCAAGGAGACCAAGGCCGACGTGCTGGTCTGTTACCTGCCGGTCGGCTCCGAGGACGCGACCAAGTGGTACGTCGAGCAGGCGCTCAAGGCCGGCGTCGGCTTCGTCAACTGCCTGCCCGTCTTCATCGCCCGCGAGGACTACTGGGACAAGCGCTTCAAAGAGGCCGGCCTGCCGATCATCGGCGACGACATCAAGTCCCAGGTCGGGGCGACGATCGTCCACCGCCAGCTCGCCCGCCTCTTCCACGACCGCGGCGTCCGGGTCGAGCGCACCTCGCAGCTCAACGTCGGCGGCAACATGGACTTCTACAACATGCTCGAGCGCGAGCGGCTTGACTCGAAGAAGATCTCCAAGACCAATGCGGTCACCTCGATCATGGGCCACGACCTGCCCGCCGAGAGCGTCCACGTCGGACCCTCCGATTACGTCCCCTGGCTGACCGACCGCAAGTGGGCGCACATCCGGCTCGAGGGCAAAGCCTTCGGCGACGTGCCGCTCAACGTCGAGCTCAAGCTCGAGGTCTGGGACTCGCCCAACTCGGCCGGCGTCGTCATCGACGCGGTGCGGCTGATCAAGCTGGCGCTCAACAACGGCATCGCCGGCCAGCTCGACGGGCCCTCCAGCTACCTGATGAAGTCGCCGCACTCGCAGCGCCCCGACGATGAAGCGCGCGAACAGACCGAGGAGTTCATCGCGGCCAACGCGCGCGACAAGACGCCGGTCGTTGCCAGCTCCTGAGCGCCTCTCAATAGTCCAGGTCACGCCCCACCGGCGTGGCACCGAGAACCCGGTCAACCGCTACATCGAGCGCGTCTCGGCGGAGCTGGAGCGCCGTGGCCACAGCGTGCAGATCGCCGGCGTCGGCGACCAGGTCAAAAAGCTGCTGCGGGCGTCCTCGGCTGACATCGTCCACGTCCACGACCCGTTCGCCCCGCGCGTCTCCTCGACCGCGCTGCGCCACTCTTCCGCGCTCAACGTCGCCACCTTCCACGCGCCGCAGGAGCGGGTGCTCTCGACTCAGGTGGCGCGGCCGCTGGTCGAGATCTTCTTCGGCCGGCTCGACGCGCGCACGGTCACCTCGCCGAAAACGGCGCAGCTGCTGGAGCGCTACTTCCCGGCCGACTACGAGCTGATCGAGCCGGGTGGACCCGACCGCGACTGGTCTGTCGTAGCTGCGGACCTCGAGGCGATCTATTTGCGCCTGGTTGCCCGTCGCCACGATCCGACCGGCAATCCCGAGGTCGCCAGCCGTATCGCCGAGCGGCCGCTGATCGAGGTCGACCTGCACATGCACACCGACCACTCGACCGACTGCGCGACCCCGGTCGAGGTGCTGCTCGAGACCGCCCGTGACCGTGGCCTCGGCGCGATCGCGATCACCGACCACAACGAGGTCTCCGGGGCGCTGGAGGCTCGCCGAATCGCCAAGGGGATGGACGACATCAAGGTGATCGTCGCCGAGGAGGTGAAGACGGCCGAGCAGGGCGAGGTGATCGGCCTCTTTCTCGAGGAGAAGATCCCGAAGGGAATGACGATGGCGGAGACGATCGCCGCGATCCGCGAGCAGGGCGGACTCGTCTACGTGCCGCATCCCTTCGACCGCTTCCACTCGGTGCCCGACTACGAGCACCTGCTCGACATGGTCGAGGAGATCGACGTGCTCGAGGTCTTCAACCCCCGTGTGGCCGTGACCGCCTTCAACGAGGAGGCCGAACGCTTCGCCCGCAAGTATCGGATTGTGCCGGGGGCCGGCTCCGACAGCCACGTCGCCCAGGGGCTGGGCAGCGTGCGGGTGCGGATCCGCGACTTCGACGGGCCCGAGGAGTTCCTCGAGGCGATGCGCGACGCCGACATCACCCGCAAGCACAAGAACCTGGTCTACGTGCAGACGCTGAAGTTGCTGCAGACGGCGGGCCGACCGAAGGCGCCCAAACGCAGCGTCCCCGACGCCAAGCCGGTGCGCGGCGGGCGGCCGCGGAAGAGGCGTCCGGCGAGCAAGAGCTGATGCAGGCGGGCCGCGCGAAAGGAGCCGAGCCTGCCTCGTCAAAGAGAGCGCCGAGCATGCCGGCGACCGACGACGAGATCAAAGAGAAGTACCTCGAGCGCGCGATCCGCGAGCTCAACCAGCTGACCCACGATCTGCAGGCCTGCCCCCACTGCCCGCGCGGCAAGCTGATGCCGGTGCTCGGCTCCGGCCACCCGCAGGCCGACGTCTTCATGCTCAAGCAGGCGCCCGCCGCGGCGGAGATCGAAGAGGGCGTCGCCTTCTACGGCCGCGCCGGCAACGCGCTGATGAAGAGCTTCAAGCGGCTTGGGATCGACCCCCTGGTCGTCTACGGAACCCTCTGCGTCAAGTGCCCGATAGCAGAGCCCGATCTTGCCGCCGACCAGTGCCTGCACCGCGTGGTCGAAGAGATCGCGATCGTGCAGCCGAAGATCGTCGTCGTCATGGGCGAACCCGCGCTGCGCGTGCTCAACAACTTCCAGATCCCGCTCTCACGCACGATTGAGGCGCGCGAGGGGGAGATCCAGGCCTTTACGCCCACCGTCGACGCGCTCTACACGCCGGATATCGATGACTCGCTCGATGAAGAGAACGCCAAGCAGCGCTTCTGGCGAGCCTTCAAGACGCTCGGCGATTGGTACGAGGACCTGCCGCCCTATTGAGGGGGCGGCGTGACTCGGCGACGGTGAGCATCGGCTCTACCTTCGCTGATGCGAGACCTCTGACGACGACGGTGTCGAGGGCTTTGTAAGCGGCCAGCTGGGACTGGGCGTCGTCACTATCGGTGGCGGCCACGCCGACGGTGCCCTCGGGCTCGGCTAGGCGGTCGAAGTGGTTTCGGTAGCCGGGGTGGAGGTCGCGGTAGAAGGACTCCTCCTTGGCTAGGCGCTCTGGGGCGTCGGGGCCTACTGCTGTGCGGACGTAGCCGAAGACTGGGGGTGTTTCACGGTTAGCTTCTTTGGCTCCGGCCTCTACCTTTTGGCGGGCGCCGGCGGCGAAGTCGGGGGTCATCCAGTTGAAGAAGACGCCGTCGAACTCGGCGCCCGCGAGGGCGCACATCTTTGGGCCCATCGCGGCGAGGACCAGGCGGACGCCCGGGAGCTTCTCGCGGAGGTCGGGGAGGGACTCGCGCATCTGCGTCAGTGGCTTCTTCGAGAAGCCGGCGCCAACGCCGAGCCAGAGCCGGGCCGGGTCGAGGCCGAGCCGCTCGATGTCGGCGGCAATGACCTCGGGTGGCGTGCGGTCGAGGGCGATCACGGCGACGCCTAGGTCGAGGCCGGGAGCCGCGCTGCCGAACTCGGCCAGCGTCTCAAGGCCTTTGGCGCCGGGATGGTCGTTGGACCACATCGAGCCGTAGCCCAGCGCGGCGCAGCGCTCAGCCAGCGGCCGCGCTACGTCGGAGTCGAGCCCAGCCGCCACTCCGAATCCTCTGCTTTTGCCAACGCGCACAGGGCTGGAGCCTATTGCCTGGTCTTCGTACGGAAGATGTGACGAATTTTCAATCTCAACTCAACCACAGACAACACATTCCAGGATAGCGTGGCATCATCATGGAGGCAATGGTTCAGGAATGGACAGACGGGCGGCTCGACGACCTCAGCAGCAAGGTCGATCGCGGCTTCGAACAGGTCGACCAGAGGTTCGACCAAGTCGACCAGAGGTTCGTTCAGGTCGACCAGAGGTTCGACCAAGTCGACCAGAGGTTCGTTCAGGTCGATCAGAGGTTTGACCAGGTCGACCAGAGGTTCAACCGGGTAGAAGCCGAGATCCGCGGCGTGCGAATCGAGATGAAGGACGAATTCAAGGCGATACGGGGAGAGATCAGCGGCGTACGGGGAGAGATAGGCGAGGTGCGCAAAGAGATCAATGGAGTTCAGCGCGCATTGGTCTTCGGGTTCATAGCGATGTCCGGCGCCATCGTCACTGGCTTTGCCGCCATCGCGAGCCAGGTCTGAACGTTACTTTTCCAGCAGCGCCACGCACTCGATGTGCGGGGTCTGGGGGAACATGTCGACCGGCTTGACGCGGCGCAGGGTGTAGCCGGCCTCGACCAGTTGGGCGGCGTTGGGGGCGAGGGTGGTCGGGTTGCAGGAGACGTAGACGATCTTCTTTGCCTCGCACTCGATCAGGCGGCGGACGATCTTCTGCGAGAGGCCGGCGCGCGGTGGGTCGATCACGACCACGTCGGGCTTGCCTGCCTGCTCGATCAACGGCCGCACGCTGGTGCGGGCGCTGCCGGCGAAGAAGTGGGAGTTCTCGATCTTGTTCTGCTCGGCGTTGCGTTCGGCGTCGGCGATTGCCTCGGGGACGATCTCGACGCCCCAGACCTCGCCGGCCTTCGCCGCCATCGTCAGGCCGATCGTGCCGATCCCGCAGTAGAGGTCGAAGACGCGCTCGCTGCCGCTCAGCCCCGCGTACTCGGCGGCGATCGCGTAGAGGCGCTCGGCCATCTCGGTGTTGGTCTGGAAGAAGGCGCCGTGCGACATCTCCAGCTTCAGCCCGCTGAGCTCCTCGCGCAGGCGCTCCTCGCCGAGCACCCCGGTCGGGCCGTCGGTGCCGCCGCTGTCGCCCTCGATCGCGGTGTGCAGGTCGACCGGGGGTTTGGGGAAGGCGGCCGCTGAGGTGACCAGCCGGGTCTGGATCTGACCGGTGCGCCAGCCCTCGCGCACGACCAGGTTGCGTAGGGTGCCCTCCCGCGCGCGGGAGTCGTAGGCGGGGACCGATTCCAGCCGCGCCCACTCGCGGACCGCGTTGCGCGCCGCGTTGCCGCGCTCGGAGGCGAGCTGACAGTCGTCGACGTCGACGATCAGGTCCCAGCGGCCGCGGGCATGGAAGCCGAGGGTCGGTTCGCCGTCGCGTTCGCCGAAGGAGTACTCGAGCTTGTTGCGGTAGCGCCACTGCTCTAGCGCCGGCTCGATCTGCTCCAGCTCGAAGCCGTCGAGGCCACCGATCCGCCGCAGCGCCTCGTCGACCTGCTCGCTCTTGTGGGTCAGCTGGCGCTCGTAGGCAAGGCCCTGCCAGGGGGCGCCGGGGCACGGCTCGCCCTCGTGAATGCAGCGGTCGGCGATGCGCTCGGTGCTGGGCTGCAGCAGCTCGAGCGTGCGCGCCTCGGCGAAGCGCTTCTTCGCTTTGGTGATCTCCACCCGCACCCGGTCGCCGGGCAGTGCCCCGGCGACGAAGACGACAAGCCCCTCGCTGCGTGCGACGCCCCGCCCGCCGAAGGCGAGCGAGTCGATCTCGACCTCAAGCTGCTCGCCTCGGTGCCGGCGGGCCGCCGGCTTCTCACCGGTGGCCCCCTCCACGGTTAACCGAGTTTCTTGCGGGCGCGGCGCGCCGCCTGCGTCGCCTGTTTGCGCACCGGCTCGGCCCGGCCGCCGACCTCGCGCCGTGCCTGCTGGACCAGTCGTTCCAGCTCCTTCAGCATCGAGTCGGTCTGGCGCCGGCCCTTTTTGATCAGGTCGGAAAGCATTTTCTCGGAGTCGCCGCGGGTCATCCGACCGCGTTTGACCGCGTCGTCGACGACCTCCTGCAGGCGGTCGCGGCTGAGCGTGACGCTGCGCTCGAGGCTCTCGCGGAACTGCTCGACGCTCTTATCGAGCCCGGACGTCGCGCCCGCTCGCGGCGCTGATTTACGAGCCGATTTTTTCGCGGTTTTCGCTTTAGCTTTCGCTTTGACTTTGGCTTTTTTGGCAGCCGGTTTCTTGGCGCTTTTAGCGGCGGCTTTCTTGGCCTGCGTGCCGGCTTTGGGTTTTTTTGTCGCTTTGCCGGTGGTCGGTTTTTTCGCGGCCATGCTCACTCGCCTTCCTGGTGGGTTTGCGCGGGGTGCGACGGACTATCTCATCCCTGCCCTTTCGGCGGGCTTGGGGTCAGCCTGACGCGAAGCTTGCCTGGACGGGAGCGTGGTCGGAGAGGCGCAGCGCGCGGCCCTCGCTGTGCAGCTCGCGATCCTCGGGCGGCCAGGGCGCCGCGGCCTCGACGACTTTGAGGCCGCGAGAGAGCAGGTGATCGATTGCCCGTGGGCCGGTGGTTCCCGCGAGGCCGAAGCGGCCTTCCAGCTCTTCAAAGATGCCGGGATCCTTGGCAGGGCGCAGGTTGAGGTCGCCGCCAAAGAGCAGCGGCGAATTACCAGCCCAGCCGACCGCGGCTTCCGCCGCCAGCAGGACGTCGGCGGCAGCGAGCTCGGGCCTGTCGTTTGTCGCGTGCAGGTTGGCGATGCAGAGTCCAGGGGCGGTGCGAGTAAACGCCATCGCCCGCCGCTCCGGCCACCCCGTATGGATCGCCAACTCACGCCGCTCGACGATCCCGCCGTTCCGGTGCGCCTTTCCCCCGTCATAGGGGGATAAAGCGCACCGGAAGGAGTTCGGACCAGGGTTAGGTTCGAGCCGCCCTCGCCGGAGGCGATCAGGTCCGGGTTGAGGCGGGCGGCGGCGGCGCGCAGGGCGCCCACTGAATTGCGCGAGGTGAGCACACGGTGCGCTTCGGCCTCGCAGGCCTGCGCTAGCGGCGCGGCAAAGCGCGGTGGGCACTCCTGCAGCAGCGCCACGTCCCACTCGGCGTTCGCCAGCATCGCCGCGAACTCGGCCGCGAGGTCGCGGTTGACCTGGACGTGGGTCTGGTTGCGCTCCTCGATCCGCAGCAGGCGCGAGCGCCAGGTGAAGAGGGCGGGGTCGGGCGGGAAGTCGCGCCCGTGGAAGAGATTCCAGCCTACGGCGGTGAATTCCACCGCCGTAGTATCCGCTGCTTGAAGAAGCGAGACTTCCTCACAGGAGAAGAGCTGGGCGCCTTCGAGCTGGGCAAGCTGCTCGATCGCGCCGCCGCGCTCAAAGCCGGCAGGCGCGAGCGCCTTGGCGCCGAGGCGCTGGCTGGGCGCAGCATCGCCCTCGTCTTCGAGAAGCCGTCGACCCGGACGCGGATCTCCTTCGAGGTCGGCGCCGCCCAGCTGGGCGCGACGCCGATCATGTTGCGCGGCAATGAGCTGCAGGTCTCGCGCGGCGAGTCGGTTGGCGACACGGCGCGGATCTTCTCGCGCTACGTCGACGCGATCGTGATCCGTTCCGGCTCACACGAAGCGGTGGCCGAGCTCGCCGCCGTGGCCGAGGTGCCGGTGGTCAACGCGCTCACCCCGCTCCACCACCCCTGCCAGGCCCTCGCCGACCTGCTGACCCTGCGCGAGCGCTTCGGCGAGCTCGCCGGCCTCCGCCTCGCCTATGTCGGCGACGGCAACAACGTCGCCCGTTCGCTGGCGATCCTCGGCGAGCTTGCCGGGGTCGAGGTGGTGGTCGCGGCGCCGCCCGGCTATCAGCTGGAGGAGGGTCACGGGGTGAAGCTGACCGGCGATCCGCGCGACGCGGCCGCCGGCGCCGACGCGATCTACACCGACGTCTGGGTCAGTATGGGCGACGAGGCCGAGGCGGATCGACGCCGTGCCGACCTCGCCCCATTCCGGATCGATGCTGACTTGCTCTCGGCGGCAAAGGACAGCGCCGTCGTCCTGCACTGCCTGCCCGCCCATCCGGGCGAGGAGATCACCGCCGAGGTGCTCTACGGCGATCGTTCCGCCGTCTGGGACCAGGCGGAGAATCGCCTACATACCCAGAAGGCGCTGCTCGAGATGCTGCTCGGCGGCTGAGCGGTGTACCCCGAGCTTCATCTGGGGCCGGTCACGCTGCAGACCTTCGGCCTGATGTTCGCACTGGCCTTCCTCGCCGCGGGAGCACTGATCTGGAAGCGCTTGGGGGAGGTCGGCAAGCCGGTCGACTGGGCCTATGAGATGGGCTTCTCGGCGCTGCTCGGCGGCATCGTCGGTTCGCGCGTCTACTTCCTGATCCAGAACTGGAGCAGCGTCAAGAGCGACCTGATCGGCAACCTCTTCTCCGGCTCCGGCCTGGTCTGGTACGGCGGTGCGATCGGCGGCGCCCTCGCCGTCTTTCTCTGGGCCTGGTATCGCGACTTCCTCGAACTGGCTCTGCTCGACCTCGCCGCGCCGGCGCTGGCCCTCGGCTACGCGGTTGGGCGCTGCGGCTGTCAGCTCTCCGGCGACGGCGACTACGGCAAGCCCTGGAACGGACCCTGGGCGATGTCTTATCCCAACGGCACCGTCCCTACAGACCGCACCGTCCACCCGACGCCGATCTACGAGACCCTGGCGATGGGCCTTGGCGCCTGGTTCCTCTGGCAGCTGCGCGACCGGGTGCGGGCCGGCGTCCTCTTCGCGATCTACCTCTTCTACGCCGGCGCCGAGCGTTTCCTGGTCGAGTTCCTGCGCCGCAACGACGCCGTCGCCCTGAGCCTGACCACCGCCCAGTGGGAGAGCTTGGCGATGATGCTCGCCGGTGCGGTGTGGATCGTCGTGGTTCGGCGCCGACACGGTACCCTGTCGCGCGTGGCCTCCACCGAACCGATCAGACCCGTAGCGGGGTTGTAGCCGTGGAAGCCCAGACGGAAGGAGCGCCGCTGATGGCGAGCGCCGGCGAGATGGTGAAACAAGCAACGGAGTCGATTGCCGCGGCCGGTTGCGAGGCACCCGAAGCCGATGCCAAAGCGCTGGTGGCGAAAGCGCTGGCGATCCGGGTCGAAGACTTAGAGCGGGACGGCGCCACCGAGGTTTCCCCGGCGATCCGCGAGGAAATCGAACGTCTGGTTTCGCGCCGCAGCGAACGCGAGCCGCTGGAGTACATCCTCGGCAGCTGCCGTTTCCGCGAGATCGAGATCGCGGTCGACGAGCGAGTGCTGATTCCCCGCCGTGAGACCGAGTTGCTGGTCAGCGTCGGGGTCGAGCTGCCGAAGGGTGCTCGCGTGCACGAGGTCGGCACCGGCTCGGGCGCGATCGCTTTGGCTCTGCTCGACGAGCGTCCCGACCTGCGGGTGACCGCCTCGGACCTTTCTGAGGAGGCGGCGGAGAAAGCACGCGAGAACGCCGCCCGCCTCGGCATCCCGCTCGAGGTCACCGTGGCCCGGGGTATCCCCGATCACGTCGACCAGGTCGACCTGCTGATCGCCAACCTGCCTTACATCACCGATACCTCGATCGACCAGCGCTCGCCCGAGATCCGCCGCGAGCCCGAGATCGCCGTGCTCGGCGACAGCGGTGACGACGGCCTCGGCGTGATCCGCGGCCTGATCGCCGAAACGCCGAGCGGCTGGCGCCTGGCGCTCGAGCACGACACCCATCACGGCCCGGCGATGCGGGAGCTGCTGGGTGAGGCGGAAACGCGGACGGATTACCGCGGCGACGAGCGAGTGACGGTCGGCCTGGCCCGATGAGCGACGTGCCTGCGGGGGCCGAGCCCTCGCAGGGCTCCACTGAGGATGTACGGCGGGCGAAGCTCGAGCGGCTGCGCGCCGACGGCATCGATCCCTATCCGCACGCGGGCTTTCCCGACCGCGACAAGATCTCGGCGATCTTCGCCGCCCACGACCCGGAGCAACTGGGCGAGGGCGCGCACGAGTTCTCCTACCGGATCGCCGGGCGGCTGGTCGGCCGTCGCGGCCACGGCAAGACCGCCTTCCTCGACATCCGCGACCTAAGCGGCTCGATCCAGGCCTACGCCCGGCTCGACTCGCTCGGCGAGGAGGCCTTCGGCCGCATCGACGACCTCGACATCGGCGATGCGATCGGGGTCGAGGGCGACCTGCACGTGACCAAGCGCGGCCAGCTGGCACTGGCGGTGCGCGAGTGCACGATGCTGGGCAAGGCGCTGCGCGACCCGCCCGACCTCTTCCACGGAATCTCCGACCCCGAGGTCCGCTATCGCCAGCGCGAGCTCGACCTGATGGCCAACGAGGACTCGCGCGAGACCTTCGCGATGCGGGCGAAGCTGGTCGCGGCGATCCGCAACTACCTCAACGAGCGCGACTTCGTCGAGGTCGAAACGCCGATCCTGCAGACCCTCGCCGGCGGCGCCGCGGCGCGCCCGTTCACCACCCACCACCATGCGCTCAACCGCGAAATGTTCCTGCGCACCGCGACCGAGCTCTACCTGAAGCGGGCGATCGTCGGCGGCTTCGAGAACGTCTACGAGCTGAGCAGGTTCTTCCGCAACGAGGGCCTCTCGCCCAAACACAACCCCGAGTTCACGATGCTCGAGTGGTTCCTCAGCTGCGCCGGCTACGAGGGCGTGATGGCCTTCGCCGAGCAGATGATCTCGACCGTGGTCGAGCAGGTGCTGGGGACGACGGTGGTCGAGCGTGACGGTCGCAAGATCGACTTCAAGGCGCCGTGGAGGCGGATCACCCTGCGCGACGCGATCCTCGAGGAGACCGAAGTCGACATCCTCACCGCGAGCCGCGAGGAGCTGGTCGAGCTGCTGGGGGACGACGTCGACCCGGAGGCCGACTGGGCCTGGATCGTCGACGAGATCCAGGGCAAGCTGGTCGAGCCGAAGCTGGTCCAGCCCACCTTCCTCGTCGACCTGCCGCGCGAACTCTGGCCGACGGTGAAGCCGGTGCCGGAGCATCCCGAGCTGCTGGGTGAGGCCTTCGACGGGGTCGTCGACGGGATGGAGATCATCGGCGGCGGCACCGACACCAACGACGCCGACATGCAGCGCGAGAACTTCGTGCGCCAGCGCCAGCGCCGCCATCCCGAGAGCGAGGAGGCGCCCTATCCAAGCGACGACGAGTTCGTGCGGGCGCTCGAATACGGGTCGTTGCCCGCGGGCGGCTCGGGCATCGGCATCGATCGACTGACGATGATCCTTGCCGGGGCCGAGAACCTTCGGGACGTGATCCTCTTTCCCTCGATGCGTCAGGGCGGGGCCGATCCCGGTAGGGGTTCCACTTAACTTTTTCGGTGGAACCGAATTTGCTGACGCCGCAAGCGCGCGCCGAAAAAGTACAAGACGTTCCACCCCTACCGGGATCGGCCCTCAGAACGCCGAGTGGAGGAGGCCCCCGTCGATGGGGATGACAGCGCCGGTTATGTAAGCGGCGCGGTTGGAGCAGAGGAAGGCCACCAGGTCTCCGTACTCCCGAGGGTGTCCGAGGCGGGCGGCTGGGACTTCGTGCTTCGCGGCCTCTTCGGCAGCTTCGAGCGAACCGCTCGCGTCGGCCAGGCGTTCGGTGCCGAAGCGGCCTGTGGCCACGGTGTTGACGGTGATTCCGTCGGCGGCTACCTCGCGCGAGAGCGTCTTTAGGAAGCCGATCGCGGCCATCCGGTGGGCGTTGGAGAGGTTTAGGCCGGGGATCGGCTCTCGGGTTGAGGTAGAGCCGACGTTGACTATCCGTCCCCAGCCGCGCTCGCGCATGGCCGGCAGGACCGCGCCTGCGAGGACCCGCGGTGCGAGGACCAGCGAGCGGTAGGCGGTCTCCCACTCGTCGAGCTCGTGGTCGAGCGCACCGCCGAAGGGCGGTCCTCCCGCGTTCGCGACCAAGATCTCGACCGGACCGAGCGCCTCGGCCACCTCCCCCGGTAGGGCCGCGAGGCGATCGAGATCGGCGGCGTCGGCCACGAACGGCGTTGCCGCCTCGCCGATCTCGGCTGCCGCCTCGGCAAGTTTCTCGCCCGAGCGGCTCACGATCGCCACCCGCGCGCCTTCCCGCGCCAGCGTCGCGGCGATTGCCCGGCCGAGACCGCGGCTGGCGCCCATCACCAGCGCGACGCGTCCCTCCAGCCCGAGGTTCACGTCTCGATCTTAAGGCCGGTTTCGCGCTCGGAGACCTCCCAGAGACGCTCGATCGCCCTGCTCATGCCGAGCTGGCGCAGGATCGGCTTGCGTACCGGCGGACCGTTGTTGACGAAGAGCGGGCCGTAGAACTCGCCGCCCTTTGCTCTCGGGTCGGTTGCCGCGCGCAGCTGCGAAAGCGCCCCCTCCCCGGGCGACATACCGACGCTGCGGGCCAGCATCAGGAAGAAGCGCTGCGAGAGGCCGCCGCCGGTCTCCTCGACGCTGACCGCCTGCAGCTCGGTATTGGAGAGGCCCGGGTGGGAGACAAGGCTGGCAGCCGGCGCTCCAGCCTTGCGCAGCAGCCGATCCAGGCCGAGGCCGAAGTGGAAGTTGGCGAGCTTGGCCTGGCCGTAGGCGCGCCAGGACCCGTAGCGCCCGTCCAGGTTCGGGTTGGCGGGATCGACGGCCCTGCCCATGTGGTGCGCGGTGCTGGTCACGGTGACGACGCGGGCCGCCGGAGCCGCCAGCAGAGCCGGCATCAGGCGGGCGGTGAGCGCGAAGTGGCCGAGGTGGTCGACGCCGAACTGCATCTCGAAGCCGTCGGCGGTGCGGCGCTCTGGGATGCCCATCACGCCGGCGTTGTTGACGAGGACATCGATGGTCTGGTGCGCAGCGCGGATTTCCTCGGCGGCCTTCTGCACCGATGCAAGCGAGCCAAGGTCGAGCTCGACCAGCTCCAGCGAAGCCTTGGGGACGCCGTCGCGGATTCGTTCCATTGCCTCCGCGGCGCGCTCCTGGTTGCGCGCCGCGATCACGACCGTGGCTCCGGCTGCCGCCAGGGCCCGCGCCGTCGCCAGTCCCAGGCCTCCGTTGGCGCCGGTGACGACCGCGGTCCGGCCCGCCTGGTCGGGGATGTCGGCGGCGCTCCAGCTCACGCGATCGCTCTGTCTAAGTGGGGGTTCATCCGGGTCGCAAGCTACCGGTACGGCCGCCGAGGGCGCAGAAGTAAGCGAAGAGGAGCACGGCGACGAACGCACCGAGCCAGTGCAGGCCGATCAACACCGCCAGCAGGCTGACCAGGCCCGCGATCACCGCGCGCAGCAGCGTCAGCGGCACCTCGAGCCCGACCACCCGCGCCGTCAGCCAGGCGCAGAGCAGCCACGCCCCGGGTCCCGCCAGCCAGCCCCAGTCGACGAAGAAGCCGTGCGAGAAGACGGCTGCCAGCAGCAGCGAGAGCACCGCTACCGCCACCAGCTGTACCAACGCCACCCGCCAGAAGACTTCGAATCTCACGCCGCGCATTCTCCCCATCCCGCCACCGCGCCGCCCTCTCCCTTCCCGTGTTTCATAATCAGAGCGAGGCCTGGGCGGTTAGCTCAGTTGGGAGAGCGCCTCCTTTACACGGAGGAAGTCGGCGGTTCGAGCCCGTCACCGCCCATTTTGCAGTTACCGATTGAGCAAGCTCTGGAGTTGTTCGAGCCGCGGCGGCGGCCGGCGGAGCCCGACCTCGCGCACGGTTACCTCGATCTGCTGGGCGCGGAGAAGGCTCGCGGCAGTGCCGCCCAGCGGCTGATGAGGAGCCGGGCGGTGCCGCTGATCTATCAGCGCTTCTGGCGGCCGGTCGCCGGTCGGTTGCTGATGGGCTTGACCGGCCCCGGGACCGAGGAGGAGCACCGGATCGCGCTGGCGATGCTCTCGATCTCGCCCGGAGACCGGGTTCTCGACCTGGCCTGCGGGCCGGGGAACTTCAGCCGCGACTTCGCCCTCGCTTCCGGCGATGGCCTCGTCGTCGGCGTCGATTCGTCGGAGACGATGCTCGGGGTCGCCGTGCGGGACAACCCGATGGGGAACGTGGCCTATGTGCGGGGTGACGCCCGCGACCTGCCCTTTCGCGACGGCAGCTTCGACGCCGTCTGCTGTTTCGCCGCGCTCTACCTGATCGAAGAGCCGATGCAAGCGCTGGCGGAGATTGTCCGCGTGCTGGCCCCGGGAGGGAAGCTGGCGCTGATGTCCAGCTGCAACCGCGGACCGGTGCCGACGCCGGCGGCGAACGCCGTGGTGCGCGGTCTCAGCGGCGTCAGGGTCTTTGACCGCGACGAGTTGACCGGGGCGCTCGAAGGGCTGGGAGCCGTCGGCGTCGAGCAGCGCGTGACTGGGCTGGCGCAGTTTGTTTCGGCGCGCAAGCCCGCCCGACCTTAACATCCATTTGTGTCACCTTCGGTATCGTTGAGGTTCTGGGAAACGGGAGGGGAAGAGGTTCTATGAAGAAGACGATCGTCGCTGGACTTGTCGTGCTGGGCTTGCTTGTGGTTGCCGCCACGGCGAACGCGTTTCATGTGCACGTTGTGTTGGGGAACCTCGTGCTCGATGCAGAAGGCAGCTTCACGCCGAAGGCCCTCCCCAAGCACGAAAACGCGCCGATCACCACCGAAGGCGGCGGCACGATTTCCACGCTCTCCGGCGATCTTCCGCCGATCCTCGACACCTTCGTGCTCGAATTCGACAAGCACGGCGCGCTCGACACCACCGGCCTCGGGGTCTGCACCAAAGGCAAACTCGTCGCCACTGACGTAGCGACTGCCCGCAAGGCCTGCAAGGACGCGATCGTCGGCGAAGGCTTTGGCAGCGCCGTCGTCAAGTTCCCCGAACAGAAGCCGATCAAAGTCGGCTCGCCGATCACCCTCTTCAACGGCCCGAAGAAGGGCGCCGACGACACGATCATCGCCCACGCCCATCTCGACTATCCCGGGCCGACCACCTTCATCGTCCCGATCGTGATCGAAAAAATCCACAAGGGCGTCTACGGATACCGCATCGTCGTCAAGATCCCCAAGATTGCCGGCGGCTACGGCCACCCGATCTCGGGCTCGGCCAAAGTCGGCAAGAAATGGACCTTCAAGGGCAAGCAGCACAGCTACATCAACGCCCGCTGCGAAACCGGCCACTTCCAGGTTCGCGGTGAATTCAGCTTCAAAGAAGGCCCTGAAGAAGCGCCGTCAGCGGCGGCGGAAGTGAATCAAATACTGAAGGCCAGCTTCTTCCTTCCCTGCAAGGTGCGGAAGTAGGCCGGTCCGCGGCCCGAGTGTGATGGGACGGCGTCGGAAAAATCTCTTGGTGTTGTCGGTTATCGGGCTGGGCGTGCTGCTGGCGCTGACTGTCATCGCTGAGGCGAGGCGCGATAACGACAAGGTCAAACTGGTTGCCGGTGACCTGATCATCGAAGGTCGCGGCGGCTTCCGACCGGAAACGCTGCCGAGATATCACGACGCCCCGATCACCATCTACGGAGGCGGAAAGCTCTCCACGATTTCAGGGGAAATCCCTCCGATTCTCGAAAAGCTCACCTTTGAACTCGACCGTCACGGCCATGCTGACACCACCGGCTTGGAAGTCTGCACGGCGGGGAAACTCCAGGCCACCGACGTGGCGGCAGCCCGGCGGGCGTGTCCCAACGCGATCGTCGGCAAGGGCTTTGGCACCGGGATCGTCGCCTTCCCCGAACAGAAGCCGATCCCGGTCTCTTCGCCGCTGACGATCTTCAACGGGCCAAAGGTGCACGGCGACGATTCCCTCCTCGGTCACTTTTTCACGACGGTTCCGGTCGCCACGACCTTTGTCGTTCCGGCGGTTATCGAAAAAATCCATCACGGCGTTTATGGCTACCGGGTGGAAGCAAAAATCCCCAAGATCGCCGGCGGCTACGGCCATCCGATCTCAGGTCACCTGACCTTTGGGCGCAAATGGACCTTCAAGGGCAAGAAGCACAGCTACGTCAACGCGCGCTGCGAAACGGGCCTTCTGCAGGCGAAAGGGGAATTCACCTTCAACGATGGCACCTTCCTCACGGGCAAGTTCTTCCGGCCTTGCAAAGTTCTCAAGTAGCTAGTTGAGCCGCGCGCGCAGCCGCTGCCAGAGCGACGGCGACCGCGGTTGGGTGCGTCGCCACTCTTCCTCGCTCGGCAGGCGCCCGGCTTCGCGCTCGGCGAGCACGCAGGCGGTGTGGGCGTGACGGCGGCGGCTGCTGTCGCCCTCGGGGGTGATCAGCACGTGCTCGCTCAGCGCCGGCAGGTGCTTGCCACAGAAGGGGCAGCGGTAGGTGGCTGGCTTGTGGCTCTGCGCTCGCCGCATCGACCACCAGCGGACCGGCTCCCTCTGGGCCGGCTTGCGCGCCACCGCTCAGGCGCTGGCGCCCAGCTGCGGCGTGATCGTGCCGCCCCGCTCGCGCTCGCCCTTCATCACCACGTCGAAGAAGACGTCGTTGCGGCCGCGGCGCATTTTGTAGGGGAAGAGGTGGCGGGCACGGCGGTGGCCGGCGGTCATCGTCCGGAAGCCGGCCTCATGGGCGCGGCTCCAGGGAATGCCGAAGATCTCGCGCACCCGCGGCGGCAGGGTGCCCTTGATGATGTGGTTCTGGGCGACGAGGTTGCCCCGTGCCGGCGCCGGGACCGGCTGCTCGAAGGCGACCAGCGGCGCCATCGCCAGGCCATGCGGGGTCGCTTGCAGGTCGGGTGAGGAGAGCCGCTCCGCAAACCAGGCACTGAACTCCGGGTAGCTGCTCGGGACCTCGCTGGCCGGCAGGCCGAAGAGCTCGCCGAAGCGCACGTAGTCCTGCCACAGCTGCTCGCGCTCGACCTCGCTCAGCGGTCGCACCATCGCTTCGTACATCGCCCGGCCGGAGTCGGCGATCACCGCCAGCGTCCACAGCATCAGCTTTGGGTCGAAGGCCGAGTAGGGGGTGCCGGCGGCGTGTACGCCCGCCGCTTCCGACAGCTCGCCGTTGACCCGCTCGTGCAGGCGCCGCACAACCGCCAGCGCCTTATCGGCTTCCGCCCGGGTGCCGAGCAGGACCGTCTCCTGGATCTTGGCGGTGCGGGCCAACCGCTGGAACGGCCGGTTGCCCGAGCCGGTGCTCAGCATCGTGCCGGTGTAGGTGAGCGGCTCCAGGGCTCCGATCAGCAGCGCTCGCTGACCGTAGAGCAGGCCGACCGCACGCTCGCCGTGGACCCGCCGCGCCACCGAGCGGCCGGGCGGAAAGTAGTAGTCGGGATCGTCGTTGCGGTACGCCACGGGTACCGAGGATGCTACCTCGGCTCAGCCGGTTCCCGGAAGAGCGTCGGTACTGCAGCCGTGAGCGTTCCTGCCCCGACTCCCTCGTGCAGGTCGTGGGCGGCGAAGACCTCGTCGAGGTCCTCGCGGGTAAGGGTCTCGCGCTCGAGCGCGTTCGCCGCCAGATCGTCGAGGCACTCGCGGTTTGCCGCGAGCAGGGTGCGGGCGCGGCGGTAGGCCTCGCGCGCCAGGTTCATCGCCGCCAGGTCGACGTCGCGGCGGGTGCGGTCCGAGAGCGCGTAGTCCCCCGTCGGCAGGGCGATCGGCGGCGCGCCGTCGGCGTCGAGGGCGACCCCCATGCCGAACTCGCCGACCATCTGGTTGCAGACGGCGTGCACGCGGTGGAGATCGTCGACGGCGCCCGAGTAGGAGTTGCCCAGCACCTCCTCCTCGGCGGCGCGACCGCCCAGCAGGGTGACGATCTCATCGAGCAGCTCGTCGCGGGACTTGAGGTAGGTGTCCTCCTGCGGCGAGTGGCCGACGAAGCCAAGTGCCGGCCCGCGCGGGACGATGCTGAGGATCTCCGGTGGGTCGAGGCCGAGCAGGCGCCGGCAGAGCGCGTGTCCCGCCTCGTGGTAGGCGACGATGCGCCGCTCCTTGCGGTTCAGTCGCCGCGCTTGCTGCGAGCCGACCGATTGGCGCAGCAGCGCCTCGTCGAGGTCCTCGCGGGCCATTGCCTTGCGATTGGCGCGGCCGGCGATGATCGCTCCCTCGTTGAGCGCGTTGGCGAGCTGCGCGCCGGTCATCCCGGTCGTCTTGCGGGCAACGTCAGTGAGGTCGAGGTCGGCGCCGAGCGGCTTGCCCTTGGCGTGCGCCCTGAGGATCGCCTCGCGCCCGTGGCGGTTCGGCGGCGCCACCAAGACCTGGCGGTCGAAGCGGCCCGGTCGCAGCAGCGCGTGGTCGAGCTTGTCGACGTGGTTGGAGGCGGCGATGACGATCACCGTGCCGGGGTCGCGCTCGAATCCATCGAGCTCGACCAGCAGCTGATTGAGCGCTTGCTCGCGCTCACTGGTGCCGCCGTCGCCGCCCCCACCACGGGCGCCCCCCACTGCGTCGAGCTCGTCGATGAAGATCACCGCACGGCCCGACTTGCGCGCTTCCTTGAACAGCCGCCTGATCCGGGCGGCACCCCTCCCGACAAACATCTCGACGAAGCTCGAGCCTGAGGCGGCGAAGAAATCGACGCCGGCCTGGGCAGCTACGGCCCGCGCCAGCATCGTCTTGCCGGTCCCGGGGGGGCCGAAGAGCAGCACGCCGCGGGGGGGCTGGGCCCCGAGCGCCGCAAAGCGGTCCGGGTCGCGCAGCCACTCTGCGACGTCCATCAGCTCGTCCTTGGCCGCGTCGACGCCCTGCACCTCCTCCCAGAGCACCGGCTCGGTCTTGCTCGCCTTCACCGTCTCCGGCTTGGTCGAGCCGACCGTGCTGCGCATCAGCCTGAGGAAGACGAGCAGCAGACAGGCCATGAAGAAGACCCCGAAGACCGGGTACCAGTCAAAGAAGAATTCTTGAATTTGTTCAGCCATCCTCAGAACTAACGACTGAGTGTGGTGCCAACAACCGCGCACTCCAATCGCATATGCGTCCAGCCGTGCCTGGCTGGCTAAAGGTCGGGGTCAGAGGTCGCGGGGGGCGACGATGCCGCTCTGCAGTGCCCGCTCGATCAGGGCGACGCGCTTGCGGTTCTGCGGCAGGTCCTCGACTCCGAGCCGCTCGAAGAGGGCGCGCATGTGGGTCTTGACCGCGTCGACGCTGAGGTGAAGCTCCTCGGCGATTGCCTGGTTGGTCGGAGGCGTGGCGAAGCTCGAGCCGTCCTTGAAGGGGCGGCAGAGGGCGATCAGGACGCGGCGCTGGCCGGGGGAGACGGCAGCCGTGGCGGGCATCTCGGTCGCGACAACCGTTGCTTCCGGCGCCGACCCGCCCGGGCGGCGGTAGAGCACCCGGGTGCGGCCGAAGCGCAGCGTGTCGCCGTCGCGCAGGCGGCGGCGGCCGTGGACGCGCTCCTCGTCGACGAAGGAGCCGTTGCGCGAGAGGCCGTCGTCGAGCAGCGTGCACTCCTCGCCGACGACCTCGATCTGGGCGTGCAGGGCGGAGACCTCCTCGTCCCAATCGATCCGCAGGCCCGCGGCCTCGCCGCGTCCCACCCAGAGCTCGGCGGTCCCGGGCTCGACGGTGACGATTCGCTGCGCACCCTCGCCGTTGCGAAGGACGAGGAAGGGCCGACCGCCGCGTTCGGCCTCGATCTGAGCCTTCAGCTCGACGGCGCTGGTCTGCGGCGGCTCGGCGCTCATACGGCCGATCCTACGAACCCAATCGGCTTCCGGTGCGCTTTATCCCCGTTATGGGTGGATAAAGCGCACCGGAAGGATCTTGCCGAGGGGTGAGCGAGTCCACCCCTGGGGCCCCTGGGAGCACTGGGCGATCCGGGCGAATCTGGTTCCCACGACAGCAGCACACCCCAAATCGACTTAGGAGGAACACGATGACTCGCAACGCCACCGCCCAGAAGATCGCCCGTCGCAGCGGCCTCGTCGCCGCCCTGGCGGCGCTCGCCCTGACCGTCGCTCCGGCGACCGGAATGGCCTCGGCCCCGGTCAAGTTCGGCGCCAAGCTCAACTCGACCGTGCAGCCCTCGAACTCGCTGCCCGGCCTCACCTGCAACGGGCCCGAAACTCCGCTCACCTCCTGCACGATGGTGCTCAACGAAGCCTATGGGCGCCCCGATGGCGGCGAGCTCGCCCCCAAGACCGGGACGATCAAGAAGATCCGGCTGATCGCCGGCGGCCCCGGCAGCTTCCGCCTGATGGCGGTCAAGCACATCAACGGGACCGATTCCAAGGTGACGCGGCGCGGCCAGAAGATCAGCTATCTCGGACAGGTCGAATCTGCCGAAGAAGAAGGCGACTACCGAGTTGAGTCCTTCGACGTCGACATGCAGGTCAAGAAGGGCATGCAGCTCGCCATCCGCGGCAACATCACCTCGATGATCCGCTGCTCCTCGGGCGGCGACAACACCCTGATCTACAGCCCGCCACTCTTCCTCGGCGGCTCCTTCACTCCCGCCACCAGCACCGACGGCTGCTGGCTGCTGATGGAAGCGGTGATCAAGTAGCCCATGGCCGACGGGCCTGAAACGTCCGACATTTGGACACTTCAGGCCCGTCGGCGGCAGAAGTCAGCCGCGCTCGACCTGGGAGCCGCCGACAATCGCCTCCGTGCCGTCGTCGCCGAAGACGACCCAGGCCTTGTTGCCGCCGTCGTAGTCGGGCGCCCAAAGCTTCAGCGTCGCCGGGCGGCCCCAGATCGTGACCTGCTCGTCGCCGGTCTCCTCCTCGCCGCGCCAGATCTGTACGAAGGGGTTGGCGTCGTACTCCTCGCCGATCGTGGTCGGCTCGCGGTGGCCGGGGTGGACGGCGGTCTCCGGCGGCAGCTCGAGCAGCCGCATCACCGAGGCCTGGAGGTCGTCGAAGCCGCTGGCGCCCGGCGCCATCGTGCCCCCGACCGTCCCCTTGAAGAGGACGTCGGCGGTGAAGACGTCGCTGCCGTTGACGAGGAAGGCGACGTGGCCGGCGGCGTGGCCCGGCGTGTAGATCGCCTCGATTTCAAGGTCGCCGGTGCTGAGCTTCTCGCCGTCGGCGATCGTCTGCGCGATCACATCGTCGATTTCGGCCGCCGCGTCTGCATGAGCGACCATCGGCACGCCGCCGAGCTGCTGCTGTGCCGCAGCCAGGCCGGCGATGTGATCCCCGTGCGGGTGGGTGATCAGGATGTGGGTGATCTCGATCCCGTCGCGCTCGGCTCGCTCGATCAGCGGCCCGAGATCGTCGTTGCCGTCGATCAACACCCCCGTGCCACCGGCTTCGTCGGCGACGAGGTAGGCGTTGGACAGCCACTGCGGGTTCTCGGTCCTCTCGATGATCACTCGGGTCTCCCTCCGGTTGCTCGCGTCCCGGAACTCTCCCAGAGTCAGACCGCGGCCGAGACCGAGCTGCCCTCGAGCAGGGTCTGGGCGACCAGCTCGGGGTCGTCCCACATCGGTGTGTGACCGACGCCGGGCAGGACGATGTAGCGCGAGCCCGCGGGGCGGCGCTCGGGCCGCGGCGGCGCCAGCAGCCGGTCGCGGTCACCCCAGGCGAGGGTGACCGGCAGCTCGGGGTAGCCGGCCGGGTCGAAGACGTGGGTGCGCATCGCCTTGTTGGCGCCGTCGTAGCCGCTCGAGTCGATCCAGCCGAGGACGAGGTCGCGGCCCTCCTTGGCGGGGATCAGGTCCGGCCGCGCCGCGAAGGTCGCCAGCATCGACTCGCGCGTGCGCCGGGTGCGCAGCGCCAGCGCAACGAAGGGCCGCAGGCGTTTGGCCCAGAGGCGGGGATTGACGCGGCGATCGCCGAGCGGCTTGCGCCAGAGGCCGGCGGGGGAGATCGCCGTCACCGATGCGGCCCAGCCGGCCCGGCCCAGCTCCAGCGCGACCCAGCCGCCGAGCGAGTTGCCGGCCACGTGTGGCCGCTCGAAGCCGAGCTCGGCGCAGACCTCGCGCACCGCCGCGGCGAGGTTCACCGCATTCGGCTCGACCCCGTCGGGCAGCGGCGGGGTGAGGCCGAATCCCGGCAGGTCGATCGCCATCACGTCGCGCTCCTCCGCGAGCCTCTCGATCACCGGGCTCCACACCGCGGTTGAGCCGCCCAGCCCGTGGAGCAGCAGCAGCGGCTCGCCGCTGCCCTTCCTCACTTCCACTCCGGCTTGGCGAAAAGAGCCTGCACGTCGCCGATCCTACGCTCGCGGAAGCCCGCCTCGGAAGTGCTGAGATAAAACGCCCAGAGGCGGCGGAAGCGCTCGTCGTAGCCGCGGGCGCGGAGCTTGTCCCAGGCGGCGGCGAAGCGCTCGCGCCAGGCGGCCAGGGTCGGCGGGTAGTGGGCGGTGATGTCGTCGCGCCAGACCTGGCGCATGTCGGTGACGCGGGCGAGGCAGTCGGCGATCGCCCGCTCCGAGGGCAGGCAGCCGCCGGGGAAGACGTAGGTGTTGGCAAAGCTGCGGGCGCCCTTCTCGACCTCGTAGATGCTGTCGTCGATCGTGATCGCCTGCAGCAGCATCAGCCCGTCGGGGCTGAGCAGCTCGCTGCAGTGGTGGAAGAAGGTGTCGAAGTACTGCCAGCCGACCGCCTCGATCATCTCGACCGAGACGAGGCGGTCGAAGCGGCCATCGAGGTCGCGGTAGTCCTGACGCAGCACGGTGACGCGGTCCTCGAGGCCCGCCTCGCGCACCCGCTGCCGGGCCAGCTCGTGCTGCTCGGCCGAGATCGTCGTCGTCGTCACCCGGCACTCGTGCTCGCGGGCGGCGTGGATCGCCAGGCCGCCCCAGCCGCTGCCGATCTCCAGCAGGTGGTTCTCGGGGCCGAGCCGCAGCTGCGCGCAGATCCGCTCCAGCTTCGCTAGCTGGGCTTCCTCGAGGCTGGCGTCCCGCTCGGGGAAGTAGGCGCAGGAGTAGACCATTCGCTTGTCGAGGAAGGAGGCGAAGAGGTCGTTGCCGAGGTCGTAGTGGGCGGCGATGTGCTGCTTGGCTCGCGTCCGCGTGTTCTCCGGGACCAGACGGCGGGCCCGGTGCAAGAGGCCGCGCTGGCGGGCGACGGTGCCGCGCAGGCCGCCCGGCCGGCGCAGCTCGCGGGCGGCGATGCGGATCAGCGCGACCAGGTCGTCGGTCTCCCAGAGGCCCTCGACGTAGGTCTCGCCGAGCCCGACGCTGCCGCGAAGCGGGCCGCGCCAGGCGGCCGGATCGCGGATCGTCACGGTCGCTCGCAGCTCGGCGTCGGCAGGCCCGAAGCAGCGCAGCCGCCCGTCCTCGACCACGTCGATGCGGCCGGCGCGGAGGCGCGCCAGCGTTTGTTGGACAGCGGTGCGGGCGAGCCGGTCCCCTACGGCGATAGGAACCCCCTCGGCCGCTTCCCCGCTGGGTGGGGGAAGTAGGGCGCTCCCTTCAGCTTCAGCCGCAGCGTCTGGGTGTAGATCTTGGCGACGACCTGCAGCGACATCGCCGGGTAGCGCAGCAGCATCCTGCTCAGCAGCGGGCCGCTGAGCTCGCGGCGACGCATCGAGAGGGTCGCATCGAAGGCCTTGCCGGCGCCATCGCCTGGGCGCGACTCGATCTGCACGCTGAGCCGCTCGCTGGGCTCGTTGGCGCGGAAGGCATAGGTCTGGTCCATCGCCATCAGGGGCGAGACGTGGAGGGCCTTGTCGAGCTCTTGCGCCAGCACGGTTCCCTGGCGCCCGTCGCGCGCCAGGACATAAGGATGACGCTCTCCCCAAGGGATGTTGTTGACATCGGCGACGACCGCCTCGACCTGCTCGCCGCCGGCGTCGAAGCAGTAGTAGAAGCAGACCGGGTTGAAGACGTGGCCGAGCGTGCGCAGGTTGGCGAGCATCCGCACGGGGCCGGCGGGGCGGGCGCCGGTCTGCGCCTCAACCGCATCGCGGGCGCACTCGGCCAGCGGCCGCTCCGGGTCGCCCATGAAGTCGGCGCGGCGGAAGCGAGCCGGGGCGGGACGGCGCGCCGACCACAGTGGGTAGCGGTCGAGCAGCTCCGGCAGCTCGTCGAGGTCGAGGTACATGAGGAAGAGCCGGTAGCGGAACTCGTGCTCGATCGGCTCGAAGCGCCGATGGCGGATCCAGCCCTCATAGACGGCGGAGGCGCTCATGCCGCCAACGCCTCGGCGCTCGCCGGCGATGCGGCGATCCGCTCGCAGGCCCGGATTGCGCTGAGCACGCCGTCCTCGTGGAAGCCCCAGCCCCAGTAGGCGCCGGCGAAGTGGGTGCTGCGCCCGGGGCCGCTGATCTCCGCGTGGCGCGCCTGGGCAGCGACCCCCGCGGCGGTGTAGACGGGGTGCTCATAGGCGAAGCGGCGCAGCACCGTCTCCGGGTCGATTTCCTCGCCGCGGTTGAGCGTGACCAGCAGCTGGTGCTTGCTGCGCAGCTGCTGCAGGTTGTTCATCCAGTAGGTGACGGTGGTGCCGCGAGCCGGCTCCGGTGTTAGGTGGAAGTTCCAGCTCGACCAGGCGGCACGGCGACGCGGCAGCAGCGAGGCGTCGGTGTGCAGCACCGCTTCGTTGCGCTGGTAGGGAATGGCTCCGAGGATCTCGCGCTCCGCCTCGCTCGGGTCGGCGAGCAGCGCCAGCGCCTGGTCGGAGTGGGTCGCGATCACGACCTGGTCGAAGTCCTCGCTCTCGCAGCCCTCGGCCTCGATTCGGACGCCGTCGACGAGCCGCTCGATTCGCCGCACCGGTGCCCGCAGTCGCACCCGATCGCGCCACGGTGCCGCGATCGCCTCGACGTAGGAGATCGAGCCGCCGCTGACGGTGCGCCAGCGCGGCCGGTCGCTGAGGCTGAACATCCCGTGGTTCTCGAAGAACTCGGCCATGAAGCTGGCCGGGAAGCTCCACATCTGTTCGGGGTCCGCCGACCAGACGGCGGAGGCCTGGGGCACGATCAGCCGCTCGATGAAGTGCTCGGAGAAGCCCCTCTCCTCCAGCCAGGCGCCGAGCGAGGGGGCGGTGCCGTTCATCCCGATCAGCGCCCGTGCCTCGCGATTGAAGCGGCGCCAGTCGCGCAGCATGCCGAGGAAGGAGGGGCTGAGCAGGTGGGCGGGACGGGCGAAGAGGCCGCGCGGCGTCCCCGAGTACTCGAAGTCGCCGTTCCCATCGGAGACCGAGAAGCCCATGTGGGAGGGCTGCGTGGCGACGCCGAGCTCGGCCAGCAGCGCTTCGAAATTGGGGTAGTTGTGGTCGTTGAAGACGATGAAGCCGGTGTCGACCCAGTGGGTCTCGTCCTCGAGGTCGACCCGGACCGTGTTGCTGTGGCCGCCGATCCGCGCGCCGGCCTCGTAGACGGTCAGCTCGTGCCCGCGGTGCAGCAGGTGGGCAGCCACGAGGCCCGAGACACCGGTTCCAACGATCGCGATCTTCATCGCAGCGAACTACGTAAGGGACTCTCTATCGGTTGTGTCTTGCGTGCGATCCAACCGTCCAGACACGGCAAATCAGTTTCGGTACGCCAATGGTATGGCGGTTTCTTTTCTCCCGGCGCAATGCCCGCTACGGTGTTCGAAGTTGACGTGAAGACCAGATCCACGCGGAGCCAGGGATCCGCCCCGTGATCTTCACGAATCGTCTTCCTTCGCAATGGCGCTCCCCGCGTACATGCCCACCGCTGCCTGCGCTGTGCCGGCTGGAACCGGAGAAGAGACCGACCCCGTGAGAGATTCGGGCCCCGCTCCGTGAGCCGGCGCCCGGCGGGGGCGCTTGCGGGCATAGCCATGACTCTCCTTCTCCTGGCGGCTCCGGGAGGAGCTGCCGCCGAGCGTCCCAGTCCGGGCGTTGCGCTCGAGGTGCCGCCACCCGCGGTACCGATGCGCGATGTCGTGTTGGGCGAGCCCGGTGCTGCGGCGGCGCGGATATCCGCATCCGCGTCGTCGCAGCGCTACTCGATCAATGACGGCAGCGAAGCGACGATCGCTGTCAGCGTCACTGCGGCCTGCGCGGAGAGCTGCAACGTGACCGACCCGCAGCAGGTCGCCAACTTCATCGGCAGCCTGATCCACGGCCCCGAGGTCGAACTGCTCACGGTCCAGCTCGACACCGAATTTCAGCTTGGCTTCGACTGCGGCTTCGGCGCCGAGGCCTGCTACTTCACCGGCGAGAACAAGATCGTCATCGGTGGCTACGAAGAAGAGGACGGCGACGGCGCGACCTTCGACTTCGTCCTCGCCCACGAGTACGGGCATCACGTCGCCACCCACCGCGAAATGCCGTCGCCCTTCGGCAGCGCGGTCGATTGGGGGACGGAGCGCTGGGCCAGCCTCGAGAACGTCTGCCAGGGCAAGCGCAGCGGGCGGCTCTATCCCGGCGACGAGGGCAGCCACTACTTCGAGGACCCCGGTGAGGCCTTTGCCGAGGCCTTCGCTCACCTCCGCTTCCCCGAACTCCCGGTCCAGTGGCGCTACATGCCGGCGCTGAAACCGGACCCGGTCGCCTTCCAGGCGATCCGGGAAGACACGCTTACGCCCTGGCAGGGGCGGACCAGCTTCGTGCTGGCCGGGCGAGTACCGGCCAGGGGGGAGGGCGCAGCCGTCGAGTCCCTGCGAACGCCGCTCGACGGAACGGTCAGCCTGCGCCCGAGCCGCCTGCGCAGGCACGGCTACGAATTGGCCCTTCGTAGCCGTGCCGGCAGGCTTCTGCGCAGCTCCCGCCACGGCTTCGGCCCCCTGCACCAGCTCGACTACACCGTCTGCGGCCAGCCCCGCCTCCGCCTCGAAATCACCTCAACCCGTGCCCACGCGGGACCCTTCCGCCTCCAAATCCAGCGACCCTGAGATAATGCCCGCCCGGGCGCCAGTCGCCTGTCTCCCGGGGGCGTAGCTCAGCTGGTTAGAGCGCCGGCCTGTCACGCCGGAGGTCGCGGGTTCGAGTCCCGTCGCTCCCGTTGTCCCTGCGTTGTCGCGCGCGCCGCTTCAGATCGCGATCGGCTCGCCTCGAGCCCGGCAGCGAGCGCGCCAGTCGCGCGCCATCTCGTTGCTCGTCTCGCTGAGCAGGTCGAGGATCCTCAACGGGCAGCGATCGTCATATGGACCCATGTCCTCGCTGATCCGCTTGACGTGAAGGCGTTTCCCTTCGCGCTTGATGATGAGGACGATGCCCCAGACCTTCTTTGTGCCTCCGCATCTCACAGCGGCGTAGACGACGTCTCGGTCTCTGACCGCGTCGAGCAGGTGCCGCTGCGCGGTCTTCTCGCCAAAAACAAAGGCGACCGCTGCTCTCGCGGTCAGTCGTCCATCGAAGTCGCCGCTCGTCCAGGCCATGTCTTCCCCTCGGTCGTTTCTTCGTTAAGGCTCGGATGACCGCGATTCCCCCCCCAATAGGTCGACGTCGTACAAACGTTCCAGGACTTGTACAACTAGTGGTACGCTTGTGGCATGGCAGCAGCCAGGGACAAGAAGCCGGTAGCGCTTGGCACAAGTGAGGCGCGACGGAACTTGCCGC
Source organism: uncultured Solirubrobacterales bacterium (assembly GCA_963840565.1). Lineage (GTDB taxonomy): Bacteria > Actinomycetota > Thermoleophilia > Solirubrobacterales > 70-9 > VRUE01. The sequence goes on along the minus strand of CAWIZH010000003.1, from coordinate 210,385 downwards.
AGCTCGTCAAGAGGGCGTCCTCGCGGCGCAAGCCCTCCCCTGACCTGGAGAGCAACGTGGTCCAGATCGTTACGCGGGGTCAGGAGGGATCGGCGTCGCTGGTTCCCACGGTGGACCTGGTCGCCGCCAAGGAGAGGATCGAAGAGCTGGAGGAGGAGTTGGAGAACGCCGGCTTGGCGCTATTCCTGCAGGAGCGCCTCGCGAAGAGCGATGGCGAGCGGTTGAGCGCCGGCGATTTCCTCACGGAGATCGGGATGGGGGAGTTCGTTGGGCAGCTCCCCGGAGGCTAAGCACAAGGTCGAAGCCCTGGCCGAGGCCACGATCGACGCCAACCAGTTCGATGAAGTCCTGAAGCGTCAGGTCGCCCGCATCGTGGTCAAGCTTCACGGCAACCCCCATTACGGCGAGCTGATGGGGGACAAGCCTCCCCGCGTGCTGAAAGGCTGTCGCAAGATCCGCTTCGACGAGCCGGACTGGCGGGGCAAGCCGCGCTACCGCTTCGTCTATCGCAACGAGCCGACAGACGGCGCACCGGCGACGAGTGTGGTGCTGGCGATTGGTCGTCGCGACCGGATGATTGCCTACGCAAAGGCTGCCCGCCGCGTTAAGGAGCAGGCGGCTCAGGAAGGCCAGTCCGGGTAGCGGAGCGCGCTGCGGCTCCGCAGCGGCAGGGATTGGCCTCACCGCGATGAGAGTTCAGGCAGCGAGGTAGCTATTAGGATTGCCTCTTAGAGGGATTTCTCCAGGCGTAAAGATTGCAGTAAATATCTAGTTATTGCAATTATAGAGCGAGGTTCAAAGTTGCTAGAAATTGCAAAAGATTGAAAGTCATTGCTAAAGTTGCTGGATGGGACCCGCCGAGCGCACCAGGATCTTCGGGAACATCGCCCGCCTGCGCAGGGCCGAGCGCAGCTCTCCCAACCCCGAGGTCGCCGCCGTTCGTCACGACCTCGAAGACTCGATCGGCGGCACCGTCTCGCGAAATCTCGCCTCGAATCTGCTCGGGGTGAGCCACACCGCGCTCAATAACTGGATCAACGCGGGGGACGTGCCCGTGGTGATCTCCGAGCGCGGGCGCAAGGAGGTCCCGGTTCCGGCCCTGCTCGATCTCCACGAACAGGTCAGCGAGGAGCGCCGCCGGGGCGCCCGCCGCCGTCACGTCCTCGAGCCGCCGCTCCTCAAGAGCCGCAAGCGGGCCGAGCGGATGCGACCGGCGCGCGGTCTTGAGATCGATGAGGACACCGACCCCCATCGCCGCTCCGAGCTGCGCGGTCTTGCCTACCACCGGGCTCTGGCACCGCGCCTGCGGCGCCCGATAGTCGATGAGGCGGCCCGCAAGATCAGTCGCTGGCAGGAGGAGGGCAGGATCGACACCCGCTATGCCCTGCAGTGGGAGCAGGTTCTGGCCCAGCCCGTGCCCGAGATCCGCCGGCTGATCAGCGCCGACGATGCTCGCGGGCGCGACCTGCGTCAGAACTCTCCCTTCGCCGGACTGCTCAGCGAGGCCGAGCGCCGCCGGATCCTCGAAGAGGTCCGGTAGCGCCAATGCGCAAAGTCGATGGAGGTCGACGTCTACCCGCGGGGCGATCCCGAGAAAGCGATTGAGATCGAAGCGGCGCTCGGCGAGGGCTCCTCCTTCCAGGGCCTATACGGCTATTACGCCCACGGGGTTGGTCCGGAGACGATGAAGGGTCCAGCGGGCTGGCGCGATCGCCTGATCAGGGTCAAGGTGCCGCCTCGGCCCGGCCAGAAGGCCGATCCCATCGCTCTGTGCCTGGAGCTCCACGACCTAGTGCTCGCCAAGTGTGCGGCGGGCAGGGCGCGCGATTGGGACTACGCACGCGAGATGCTGCGCCTCCGACTGGTCGACTACGAGGTGCTGGTCGAGAGGATCGACGAAATGCCCGGCGGGGCCCGAACACCAGGATGGGATTCGCGAGATGTTGGCGGGATCGCCTCGTAGATCGCTCATCACCGTGGGTACCAATTTGGGCACCAAACCCCAGCAAGTGAGGCCAATCCTCCGGATCCGTGCTCTTAGCACTAATGCTTACATGGTAGATTTATGCGGTGGCCAGACGGAGGAGGCGCATCAGCGATGAGACGGCGACAGTTCTCGCCTGCTTTCTCGCTGACCCCGGAAAGGAGCGTTACGGCCGGGAGATAGTCATTGAGACCGAACTCAAATCGGGCTCGCTATATCCCATCTTGCGCCGACTTGAGAGCCGCGAGATTCTGGTTTCCGCCTGGGAGGATCTTCAGGGCGCCGTCGATGAAGGACGTCGACCGCGGCGGCTGTACACACTGCGGGGGACGGATGAGGCTCAAGGCCTCTTGGCGGAGTGGCACGCCGCACGGACTTCGTCGCGGAGGTCTCGCATCGGGGGAACGCTGCCGGCATGAGGGAGGGAGCGCTCACTGCTGCGGTTGTCGCAGGATGGGTTCTGCTGTGGATTTTTTTCGGCCTGCTCAAGGCGATCCGCGACCTACTCGCCGAACGGACAGCGGCCTGGCTACTGCCCCCTACGCAGCCGGCGACTTTCCGGGCGGCACAGTGCATGGCCCTTGCCGCCCGGGCCATCGCTCCGAATCGGGTGGCCAAGCTCGATCTGCGTCGTATCTTCTTTGCTTTCTTTCCGGTTTCCTGGACGTTGCGGCCCTGGCCCGATCCCGACGCAGCAATCGCCGAGCTCGAAGCTGACCTGCGATGCGAGCGGCGGGCTCTCGCGCCCCTTCGGCTGGTTCTTCCGCTTCTGGGAATGGCACTCCTGGTTCGAGCGGGAAACCTCTGGCGCTTGCTGATCGGAATCGCCTGGCTCCCAGTGGCGGTTGTCCTAATCCTTCCCTCCATTTTTGTGGCAACCCTGATGGAAGAGTGGGATGAAAGCGACTGGCTCTACGATCGCCGGAGAGGAATTCGAATTCGATTTGAATCAATGAGGCATTGGGTGGTGGCTCGCCGCGAGGAGACGACCAAAGCGTCGCGCTTTTAGAGGGGATAGCAACCTTCTGGTTTCATCCGGATAGTCACCGGGTTATGAGCCCGAACCGGCAGCTCTGCTAGTTCAGCAGCTGCACTTTGCTGCTGAGTCCGGTGACTTTGGCCACCTGAGTATCTCCGGTCACGATCAAGCCGACTTCTGGCTGGATCTCCGCCGTCGCCAGGATCATGGCATCGGGCATTCGTAGTGATTTGCGGCGTGAGCGAAGGTCGGCTGCCATGTCGGCTACCTCCACATCGATCGGCAGAACTTCTGAGATCAGGTCGCTGAAGAAGCCCTTGACCTGGTGTTCGTCGTGGTGGCCCAGGCGGGCGCCGGTTAGAACCTCTGCGTAGGTCACGACCGAGACGAGCAGTCGTTCCTTGCCGATGAGATCACGGATTGCTGCGTCCGCTGCGTCGTGGAGCGCATCGTTGCGGTCGAGGAAGCCGACGACCGCGTCGGAGTCGAGAACTACCGCCACTCCTCGCGCAGTCCTTGCACTCGCTCGCCTAGGTCGCCGCCGGTGTTGAGGCAGCCGGAGTAGCGATCGACCAGCTCATCCACTCGTGTCAGGACGACTCGGCCGGCTCCTTCGGCTTCGACCTTCAAAAGGTCGCCGGGCTCGAACCCTGCTTTGCGAAAAGGGGCTACGGGTATCGTCACCTGGTGCTTGCTGGACACCTTGGTTTGGTTCTTTACCTTCTCGGTCATTGGTAAAGAATACTACGCGTTCTTCAGGGCCTGCAGATGCCTCAGCTTGTCGGGGTTGCGGACGATGCGAATCGCTTGGATTTCGTCGTCGGCGATGTCGAGCATCAGGACGTCGGAGACAGTGCCGTCGGGGGTGATCAGGAGCTGGGCTGGCTGGCCGTTGACCGTGGCGGGCCGGCGGCGGAAGTCGCCTCGTTCGAGTCGGCTGCGGGTGATTTTGACCATGAAGCGGGCTATGCGGTCTACGCCGGCGGAGGGGCGGCGGGCTGCCGATATCTTGCCGCCGCCGTCGCTGTAGACGACTGCGTCGGCCGCCAGCATCGTCTTCAGCCTGGCGGCGTCGCCGCTTTCGCTGGCCTCTAGGAAGCGCTCGAGGAGCTCTTCGCGGCGGCGGTCGTCGGCGTCGAAGCGAGTCCGCCTTGCTTCCACGTGCTTTCGCGCTCGGGCTGCGATCTGGCGGCAGTTCTCTTCCCGCTTGCCTACCGCCTCGGCGATCTGCGGATAGTCGTAGCCGAAGACCTCGCGGAGGAGGAAGACCGCGCGTTCCACCGGTGTCAGGGTCTCCAGCAGGACGAGGAAGGCCTGGGAGAGGGAATCCGCCACCTCGGCATGTTCCGCTGGGCCTGGAGCGTCATCGGTGAGCAGCGGCTCCGGTAGCCACGGCCCGACGTACTGCTCGCGGCGGGCGCGGGCGGAGCGCATGTGGTCGATCGCGAGGCGGGTGGTCACGGTCGAGAGCCAGGCCTTGGGTGACTCGAGCTCTTCGCCGTCGTGGCGGGCGCGCTCGAGGCGGAGGAAGGCCTCTTGGCCGATTTCCTCAGCGTCGTTGACGCTGCCGGTCATCCGGTAGGCAATCGCGAAGGTCAACCTCCGCAACTGCTCGAATTCGGTCGTCTCGGACGTGCGGCGTTCGCTCATCGGGCTCTCCCTCCTCTACCCGTGCTCGTTCTGATCAAGCCGCCTCCATGTCACAGGTGGCGCTCCGTTTCGTCCCACCTGTAGAACCGACGAAAGGAGCAGTCATGAAGGTCTTGGTCGCTGGAGCTGGAGGCGCGATGGGCAGGCAACTGCTGCCACGACTGGCGGCGGGCGGCCACGAGGTGGTCGGGATGACGCGCAGCGCCGGCAAGGCGAAGCTGGTGCGGGCGCTCGGGGCGGAGCCGGTCGTCGCCGACGCGCTCGACGCCGAGCAGGTGGCGCGCGCGGTCGCGGAAGCGGAGCCGGAGGCGATCGTGCACGAGCTGACGGCGCTCTCGGGCTCACTGGGCCTGCGTCACTTCGACCGCGACTTCGAGCTGACCAACCGGCTGCGGACCGAGGCGACCGACCACCTGCTCTCGGCCGGCCGCGCGGTCGGCGTGCAGCGCTTCGTCGCCCAGAGCTACGCGGGCTGGCCCTATGCGCGCAGCGGCGGGCCGGTGAAGACGGAGGAGGACCCGCTCGATACCGAGCCGGTCGCCTCGATGCGGCGCTCGCTGGAGGCGATTCGCCACGTCGAGGACGCTGTCACGGGCGCCGATTGGACGGTCGGGATCGTGCTCCGCTACGGCGGCTTCTACGGCCCCGACACCTCGCTAGCCCCCGGCGGTGAAAGCACCGAAATGATTCGCAGCGGCAAGTTCCCGGTCGTCGGAGACGGCGCCGGCATCTGGTCCTTCGTCCACATCGCCGATGCCGCCGAGGCGACCGTCGCTGCGCTCGAGCGTGGGCGGCGCGGCATCTACAACGTCGTCGACGACGAGCCGGCCCCGGTGCGCGAGTGGCTGCCGGCCGTGGCCAGCGCCCTCGGCGCCAAGCCGCCCCGCCACGTGCCGCGCTGGGCAGGGCGGCTGCTGGCCGGCGAGGCGGCGGCGGTGATGATGACCGAGATCAGGGGTGCCTCAAACGAGAAGGCAAAGCGCGAACTGGGCTGGCAGCCGCATCACCCGAGCTGGCGCCAGGGCATCGCCGCCAGTGGTTAGTCGCGAGGCGCGTAGCGGTGGTGGATCATCAGGGCGTTGCCGTCGGGGTCGGTGAAGTGGGCCATGTGACAGACGCCGCTGTCCATCGTCTCGGCGAGGAAGGTGATGCCCTTCGACTCCAGCTCTGCGCGGGTTGCCTCGACGTCTTCGACGTGGAAGGCGATCGGGTGGCCGCTGGCCTGGAACTCGCGGCCGATTGCGGCGGCATCCAGTACCTGCAGGGTGAGGTTGCCGGTCTCGACCTCGCCGCCAGGGATTTTGCCGTAGTCGGCCGAGTGGTCGAGGCCGAGGGTCTGGCAGTAGAACTCGATCGCGGCCGGATAGTCGGTGACGAAGACGGTGGCGAAGTCGACGCCGGTGATGGAGATGGTCATGGTTCCTCCTGAAGGGATTGGCGCTTAGGAGACCAGGCTACGGCGCTCGGCACCGGCAGGGCTGCCGGGCCTTTCGGCGAAGGGAAGCAGGTTGAAAGAGCAGGTCCTCAACCCCGGCGATCGCGCCGCCCTGCAGGCGCTCGTGCCTCTGGCGGGCGCGCTCGGCGTCGGCACGATCTTCGCCCTCTTCTTCGGCGGCCGGCGCAAGGCGGGGCTGGCAGTGTTCGAACTGTTCGCGATCGTCGCTGTGCTCACGGCGGCCGGGTCGACTGCCTACTTCAGCGTCGCCCTTCTGCACCAAAACACGGCGATCAGCAACCACGATCTAACCCAGACCGCGATGCCACTTGTGGTCGCGGCCGTCCTGCTCGTCTTCGTCAGCGTTTTCGCCCGGCTGCCGGGCTCGCCGATGCGAGCGCTGATGATCCTGCCGCTGGCACTCACGGGCATCGTCGTCGCGGCAGTGCTCGCCAGTTCATCCTGGTCGGCCCGGCCCGAAGAAGCCAGCCTCTTGGCGCTGGCGATCCTCGCCGTGGGCGCTCTGCTCGGAGTCTGTGCCTGGGGAGCGGACCGCCTCGATATCGGCTGGGACCGCCGGGAGGAACGTAAGCGCTTGGCCGGCCTCTACTCGGCTGGCTATCTGCCCGAGGAAAAGCCGCTCCGCTTCGCCGTGCCCCGTGGTGGCGACAAGGAGGACGGGACGGACATTGCCTGTTGGACCCGGAAGGGCCGGTCCTACCTCGACATGCCGATGGGCTGGCATCTTCGGGCGATGGCGCACCGCCTCTGGCGTGCGCAGGCAGTCGGCGAGGCGCGCCCGCCGGTTGGCTCGGTGATCCTCGTCCGCACGCAGATCCGCATCCGGTTCCCTGGGCTCCGGCGCCACGCACGGGTGTGCTTCCACCTGCTGGAACCTGCCCGTGGTGGTGAGTCTCGCTTGGTCGAGCTGGAACCGAACGAAGACGGCCTCTTCGACGTCACCGAGCTCGGCATAGTCTAGGTCCGTGGTTCTGGGAGACGACACCAAGGCCGTATTGCTCCTGTCAGCGTTGATGTTCCTCTGGGCGCTGCTGCTCGGGGTGATGAAGTTCCGGCAGATGGACGCTTCCGAGGAGGGCTTGGCCCATCCCTACACGGACATCGCCCACCGGGCGGCGCTGCTCTACAGCTTTGCCCTGCTGTTGATCGCGACCTTCGTCGAGCTGAGTGGCTGGGGCGTGCTAGTCAACCTGCTCGCCGCCGGCGCCCTGGCCTTCTACTTCTACGCCGCCGTGGCCGGCTACATGGTGCACGGCTGGAAGCGCGACACCGACAATCAGTTCCGCCGCCCGGGCCGCGGCCTCGAGGCCTTCATGGCCACCCTGATCGTCGCCGAGATCGGCGGCTGGCTGGTGTTGATCGCCGGCTTTCTCGACGCACAGGTCTTTTAGTGCACGACGCAGCCCGGGCTGCGGCCGCCGCCCGAGGGGAAGGCTTCGGCCAGGGCGTCGGCGATCAGCCGGGCGCGGGCGCGGTAGCCGGGGGTGGTGAAGTGGATGCCGTCGTCGATGAACCAGGCGTCCTTGACGTCAGAGGCCCAGTCGTAGACGCGCATGTTGGGGTAGTGCGAGCAGGCTTCAAGCAGGGCTTCGTCCCATTCGAGCATGTTGCTCTCCGCGTAGGGGCCGCTGGGGACGAGGGATTTGACGTTGACCCAGAGCACCGGCTCGTTGCCGGCCGCCGACATCATCCGTTCGATCCGTTCGCGATCGCTGACGCTGCCGCCGACGTAGACGTCGGCGCTGTCGTTGGTGCCGAGGGCGAAGACCCAGCAGCCGCGGAAGCCTTCTTCCTTCCAGGCCAGGGCCGCTTCGTAGGCGTTCGGCTCGCCTTCGAAGGTCTCGTCGATCGAGCGCGCCCCGGAGATCGCGAAGTAAGAGGTGGTGGCGCCGACCCGCGCGTACTGGGCTTCGCTGCGGTCACGGGGGTTGGGCAGGTAATTGGTCGAGGTCAGGCCCTCGGAGGTCGAGTCGCCGATGTGGACGACCGACTTGCAGGAGCTGTGTCCCGGGATCGCGACTTCGCCGGCCGGGGTCGTTTCGGCGGAGATCTGCGAGGCGGGGACCGGCGAGGCGACGGCGCTGCCTGAGACCACCGGCGGTTCGGCGTTGGGGTCGAGCGCCGCGCCGGCCAGCCCGACCAGGGCGACGAGCAGCACGGCGGTGAGCGCGCCCGCAGCTGCCCAGCCCCGCTGCGAGATCAGCTCGGAGCGCCGGCCCTGCGAGCGCAGTCGCTTCCAGAGCCGCCCCAAGGCCCCGTGGCGCACCGGCTCCTCGACGTAGCGCCAGGAGAGCGCGGCGATGCCGAACGTCGCCCCGACCTGCAGTGCGCCGCGGAGGAGGTCGGGACCGTGCGGCCCGCTCGGCGAGGTGAGCACGATGATCGGGAAGTGCCAGAGGTAGATGCCGTAGGAGCGCACGCCGATCCAGCGCAGCGGCGCCCAGCCGAGTAGGACGCCGAGCCTGCTGGCGGGATGGGCTAGGGCGGCGACGACGAAGACGGTGGCGATCGAGAGCAGCACCAGGCCGCCGTCGTAGATGAAGGACGAGTACTGGTTGGTGCGCCAGATCATCAGCACGATCGCCAGCAGGCCGATGGCGCCGGCGACGTCGAGGATGTTGCGGGCGCCTGCCGCGATCTTCGGCGTCAGCTTGCGACTCGGCCAGACCATCGCCAGCGCCGCCCCGGCGAGCAGCTCGAAGGCGCGCGTGTCGGTGCCGTCGTAGACGCGCGAGGGGTCGAAGCTCGGGCGGTAGAGGAGCGCCATCGCGATCGCTGAGATCGCGGCGAGGATCAGCGTCGCCACGGCGAGCCGCGGCCGCACTCCCGCCGGCGCCCCGGGCGCCTCGCGGATGACCTTTGTCCCAAGCAGCAGCAGGAAGGGCCAGAAGATGTAGAACTGCTCCTCGACCGCCAGCGACCAGAGGTGGCCGAGCGGTTCCGGCGCACCGAAGCGGGCGAAGTAGGAGACGTGCTGGAAGATCAGCTGCCAGTTGCTGACGTAGAGCGCGGCGGCGATCACGGCGTCGCGGAACTTCGACGGCTGGGCGGGTCCGAAGATCGTCACCCAGGCGACGACGACGACCAGCATCAAGAAGAGGGCGGGGAGCAGGCGCCGCGCCCGTCCCAGCCAGAAGTCGAGCAGCCGCATGTCGCGGCGGGCCATGTGGGCGAGCAGGATGTCGGTGATCAGGTAGCCGCTGAGGGTGAAGAAGATCCCGACTCCGAGCAGCCCGCCGGGAGCCCACCCGAATTCCAGGTGGTACGCGATGACGGCGAGCACGGCGATCGCTCGCAGCCCATCGAGGCCGGGCATGTAGCGCTTGCTGCGCCTGACTGGTTCAGGCATCGGTTACGGGATGGTACGGGCGCTATACGGCACTGCGGGCGATGTAGATCGCCTTGGTGTGAATCGTGTCGTCGAGCGGTTGCTTGAGAATCCCGTCGATGTAGATGCCGTAGACGTCGAGGCACTCCAGCCCTGCCCCCTCCAGCGCCGCCAGCACCTCCGCTTCGGGGAAGTGGCGCTGGCGGTGGGTCATGACCGGCGCCTCGCCGGCCCCGGCCCCAGCGTCCTTGGACGTTACTTCGAGCCGCGATTCGCAGATCGAGCCCGGCGCCACGTCCTTTGCCGCGAGGCCGTTCCAGACCAGCCGCCGGCCTCCCCGTTCGACCACCTCGGTTTCGGCGAAGAAGGTGCGGTAGGCGAGCAGCTCGTTGACGTCGAAGAGGAGCAGCCCGGTCGGCGCCAGGTTTGCTCGCATCCCCGCCAGCGCCCGCTCCAGTTCCTCCGGGCTGAGCAGGTAGTTGATCGCGTCGTCGAGCGCCCAGACCAGATCGAACTCGACCAAAGCGCGGCAGCTCGAGCATGTCGGCGACCTCGAGTTGAACCGCCTCGCCGGCCTTCGCGCGGGCGAGCTCGAGCATCGCCGGCGAGATGTCGCAGCCGGTCACCTCCCAGCCGCGCGGCAGCATCGGCATGAAGCTCTTGCCGGTCCCGCAGCCGACGTCGAGCAGGCGCTTGCCTGGCAGCCCGTGGCGCTCCAGCGCCTTCAACAGGTCGGCGAGCCAACCCTCGTAGTCGTGGTGGGCGGTGAAGTCGTCATAGACCGGAGCCATCGCCTCGTAGGTGCGCTCGGCCCAATCCCCGCCAGTCTCCGCCGATGCCGTGACCTCCACAAAAAGAAGACCTGAAACTAACTCAAGAAAGTTTCAGCATTAAAATTCACCTTTTTGGTTTTAGAAGTAGTACGGTCGAGCAATCAACGTTTCCATCATTCAAGATTCGAATTCCGACGACGGCTGGGAGTGGGATGAGGCCCATCGCTTCTGCGTGCGCATGGCCTACCACTACACCAGCAACCCGAGCGAGGCCGAGGACATCGCCCAGGACGCGCTGCTGCGCGCCTGGCGCCGGCGCTCAACCCTGCGCGACGGCGCCCGCCGCAAGGAGTGGCTGGGGACGATCGTCCGCAACGAGGCCTTCCGCCAGCATTCCCGGGTGCGTCCCGATCCGGTCGAAAGCGTCGAGACCTGGGAGGGCGCCGAGGACGAGCAGATCCTCTCCACGGTCGAGCGCGCCGACCTCCACGCGGCGCTCAAACGCCTCGACGAGCGCGACCGCCAGCTGATCCAGCTTCGCTACAGCGAGGACCTGACCCAGGAGGCGATCGCACGCCGGCTCGGCATCCCCGACGGCACGGTCAAGGTGCGCCTGCACCGCCTGCGCCACAAACTGCGCCGCGAAATGGGCGCGGCGAAAGCGATGCCGCCGGCGCCTCAGCGAGTTGCGGCGACGCGGCGCATCTCCTCGGCCGCCGCGCGCGGCCCGATGTAGGGCACCAGCATCGCGAAGAGCAGGTCGGGCAGCATCGCCTGCAGCTGCGCCGCCCGCCCCGCCAGCAGCTCGTCGAAGATCAGCCCCGAGACGGCGCCGGCCGACATCAGCGAGATGTTCTCCGGCAGCTCGCGGCCGCCGGACGAGCTCGCGGCCGTCCTCGAGGTAGGCGGTGAACCTGGAGACCGCGTTCCAGTGCAGCTGGCGCGCGTCGGCGCCGGCGGCCGCGACCTCGACCACGGCAGTGCGCGCCAGCGTCGGGTCGAGGGCGAAGAGTTTGACGATCGTCGAGAGCCCGGCCTCGACCCGCTCCAGCCAGGGCTGGCTGCCGTCGCAGTTGGCGACGACCTCGGCGAAGACCTGCTCGACCAGCATCTCGTAGGCGGCGAGGAAGCAGTCGTGCTTGTCCTCGAAGTACTTGTAGAAGGTGGTGCGGGAGGTGGGCGTCTCCTCGATCACGTCGGCGACCGAGGTCTCCTTGTACCCCTTGCTGCCGACCACGCGGATCATTGCCGCGAGGATTAGGTCACGCCGCGATTCAGATGCCATCGGCCAATCCCAGGTTGGTGGAGAACTCCGGAGTACCTTCATCATAGCGGCATGGTGTACGTAAGCGTTTACCTACTCGTTTCCGCCCACCTCCCTGGCTGCCGCCGCTGGGCCGATATAGGGCACTAGCGTGGCAAAAAGCAGGTCCGAAAGCAAACTCGGCAGATACTCCTCGCGTCCCTCAGCCAGTTCGTCGGAGATCAGCCCGGCGACGGCGCCGATCGCCATCCGCGAGGTGTTCGCCGGCAGGCCGCGGCCGCCCGGGGCGAAGTCGCGTCCCTCGTCGAAGAGCGGCGTCAGCCGCTGCAGCGCCGCCCGGTAGCGGCGCTGGGCGGCGGGCCCGGCGGCGCCGACGTCGACCAGCGCCAGGCGGGCGATCGCGGCTCCTCGGCGAGCGCCTCGAGCAGCGCCGCAAGGCCGGCGCGGGCGCGGTCGGGCCAGCGCTCCTCGGCCTCATACGCCGCTGCGACCCGTTTCACCAGCGCCTCGGCGACGTTGTCGTAGGCGGCCAGGAAGCAGGCTTCCTTGTCCTCGAACATCGCGTAGAAGGTGGTGCGGGAGATGCCCGCCTCGCGGGTCAGGTCGGCGACCGTGGTCGCGCCGTAGCCCTTCTCGGCGACGACTCGCACCGCCGCCTCGAGCAGCCGCTCGCGCTGGGAGCGGGCGATCACCTCCGGTGGCAGCCGGTGGCGGCCCCGGGGCGGCCGCCAGCGCTCGCGTTTCTCACCCCCCGCCTGTGCCAACGGTTCTCAGCCGTCCGTCGCCGCGAGGGCCCGCTCGGCCTCGCGCGACTGGCGCAGCGCCTCCTCCTGGCCGAGGTAGGGCACCATCGTGATGTAGACGATGTCGGGCAGCAGCTCGCCGAGGCGGGCGGTGTTGCCGGCGAGGATCTGGCCGACGATCAGCGACTCGGCAGCGGAGAGGGCGGCGCGCCCGGCGCTGGACGGGATCGCCTGTTCCTCGACCGGGTCGTCGCGGCCGCGTTCGAGCAGCGACTGCAGCACCCGCTTACCGGAGGCGTAGAGCTCGAAGGCGCGCTCGCCCGAGGACGGCGCCTCGACCAGCGCCATGCGGGCGAAGCCGGGGCGGGTGGCGAGCAGGTCGAGGAAGGTGGCGGCGGCGTCGCGCACCATCGTCGCCCAGGGCTTGTCGGGCGAGTAGACGGCGACGATCCGGCCCATCGCTTCGGCCAGCGCCAGCTCCATCGCGGCGTGGAAGCAGTCCTCCTTGTCCTTGAAGAGCTCATAGAAGGTGGCGCGGGAGACGCCCGGCCGGCTCGCAGACGTCGGCGATCGTGGTCGCGCCGTAGCCCTTCTTCGCGCAGCTCGCTGCCATCGAGTTGAGGATCCGTTCGCGCTGGGAGTGGGCGACCAGCGGCTCGTCCAGGTCACTCGCGGCCGGCCGGGAGCCGCTCCTGCTCGATCAGGGCGCCAAGATCTTTGGGCGGGGCGGCGGAAACGTTGCTGTGGTGCGGAGAACTCGGCGGCACTGCGGGCGCTCCTCAGGCAGACACTCGTGTTTAGGTAAACGCGATTGTACACCCTGAGGGCGCTCTGTGGACGATCTCGTACCGAGATTAACAATTGCCCTGACTGATTGGGAACGCCGACGGAATACCCGGATCGCCCTCGGCGGCGGCACTGTACACCGGGGCGATCGCGCCGGACCGAATCTCGGACCCCTGTACAACCGCCCGAGCCGGCCTTGGCGCGACCATTTATCGATGGAGACTGCGCCTCGCCAGATCGTCGCCTTTGGGGGTGGGGGATTCTCGATGGAGTCGGGAAATCCGCTGCTCGATGAGTACGTGCTGGGCCTCTGCCAGCGCGAGCGGCCCGCGCGTCTGCTTCCTGCCCTCGGCCAGCGGCGACGCCGACCACTACATCGTCCGCTTCTACCGCGCCTTTCCCGCCGATCGCTGCGAGGCGAGCCACATCTCGCTCTTCCGCCGTGAGCAGGGCCCGGCCGACCTGCGCGAGCACCTGCTCTCCCAGGACCTGATCTACGTCGGCGGCGGCAGCGTCGTCAGCCTGCTCGGGGTCTGGCGGGCGCACGGGATCGACGCGATCCTGCGCGAAGCCTGGGAAGCGGGGGTCGTCCTCTGCGGGCTCTCGGCCGGCTCGCTGTGTTGGTTCGAGGAAGCGGTCAGCGGCTTCCACGGCGCGCCGCAGCGGGTCGAGGGCCTGGGGCTCCTGCCGTTCAGCAACTGCGTCCACTACGAGCCGACCTCCGAGCGCCGCCTCGCCTACCACCAGATGCTGCGCGAGGGGATGCGGCCGGGCTACGCCGCCGAGGACAGCGCCGGCCTGCACTTCGTCGGCTGCGAGCTCAACCGCGTGGTCGCCTCGCGGCCGGCCGCGCGCGGCTATCGGCTCGACGCAGCCGGCGAACGCGTCGTCGAGATGCGCCTGGCGACCGCGTACCTCGGCGACGCCCCGGCGGTCACCCGCCTGCCCGGGGCCACCTCGCCGTCGCTCTCGACCGCTTCGGCGGCGTAGCGGCCGATGGTCTCCCGCATCCTCGCCCTCGGCGGCCACGACTTCACCTCGCGCCCGCCCGATCGCGCGGTCAGCGAGCTGATGCTGCGGCTGGCCACCGAGCGGGCCGAGCGGCGGCCGCGGATCTGCATCCTGCCGACCGCCAGCGGCGACACCTCCGAGCAGATCGGCCGCTTCTACGCCGCCTTCGGCGAGCGTCCCTGCGAGCCCTCCGACCTCTCGCTCTTCCGCCTCGGCCGGCGGCCGATGGCGCTGCGCGACCACCTCCTCGCCCAGGACCTGATCTACGTCGGCGGCGGCAGCCTGGTCAACCTGCTGGCGGTCTGGGAGGCCCACGAACTCGAGCGCGATCCTCAGCCTCGCCTGGCGCCAGGGCATCGTCCTCGCCGGCCAGAGCGCCGGCGCGATGTGCTGGTTCGAGGCCGGCATCACCAAGTCATCCGGCCATCCCAAAGTCGAGGCGGGCCTGGGCCTGCTCAGCGGCAGCCTCTGCGTCCACTACAACAACGAGCCCGAGCGCCGCGCCGCCTACCTGGAGGCGGTCGGCAACGGCATGCCCGACGGCTACGGCCTAGACGACTACGCCGGCCTGATCTGGGAAGGCCCCGGCCCGCCATCGGCTGTCACAGCCCGTCGAGGAGCCCGCGCCTACAAGGTCACAAGCTCCGACACCGGAGTCGTGGAGTCACCTCTGCCAGCGAGATTCCTCCCAGCACCTGCTCCCGCAGCCCTACGCGAGGACATCGCCGAGTTCCGCCGGATCAAATCGATGCGCAAGCGCGCCGGCTGGCTTGGGTAGTAGGAGAGGTAGCCCTCTTCCAGACACTTGAGCGAGCGCAGCGAGCGGGTCTGGAAGAGGGCTACCTCTCCTACCCAGCCGACCCTCCGGCCATAGGCGGGGCGGTCGGATCTGACCCCTCCTCACCCAGGCTCTCCCGCGCGATGTAGTCCTCGGCCAGCAGCAGGTTCTCCTTCGACCGCTCGACCACGTTGAGCAGGTCACCCATCAACGCGACCTCCTCAACCTGCTCCTTGACGAACCACTGCAGGAACTGCTCGGCCCGGTAGTCCTTGACCTCACGCGCCAGCTCGAAGAGGGCGAAGATCTCGTTGCTGACCCGCTTCTCCTGCTCGAGCGCCATCCGCACCGGGGCACTGCCGTCGGAGTAAGTCGTCTCCTGCGCCTTGATGTCGGGGATGTGGACTCCCTCGCCGACGTCGAGCAGGTACTGGATCATCATCATCGCGTGCTCGCGCTCCTCCAGCGCCTGGCGGTAGAAGAAGGCGGCAAGGCGGGGCAGGGTCTCGGCGTCGTAGTAGACCGCGGCCCCGACGTACTGCTGCGAGGCGGCGAACTCGTTGGCGACCTGCTCGTTGAGCGCGTCGGCAAAACTTTTCTCGGCCATCTCTTCTCCTCCTAGCTCGGCGGCGGTCAGCCCGCAACGTAGCCGAATCGTGGAATTCGGCCGGCCGAAGAAGAGGGATTTGGTGTCCTCGAACGGGCGGATACTCAAAATGCCGGGCTCATTAGCCCGGCATTTGGACGGGCGAGGACACCAAATCCCTCACTCCTCCCAGCGGAATCCCTTCGGACTCAGCTTAGGCTCCAGCGGGCTGGTCGGCAGCCCGG
Organism: uncultured Solirubrobacterales bacterium; assembly: GCA_963840565.1. Lineage (GTDB taxonomy): Bacteria > Actinomycetota > Thermoleophilia > Solirubrobacterales > 70-9 > VRUE01. The sequence goes on along the minus strand of CAWIZH010000003.1, from coordinate 194,802 downwards.
CCTCTGGCTCGGCGGCGTTGTAGCCACGCGGCGCGGTGTCGTTCGGCGTGTCGGGATGAAAGAGCGAGGCGAGGACCTGGATCTGGCCGCGGCCGACGCCGAGCTCCCACTGGCCGCCACCGTAGGCGCCGATGCCGTGCTCGGCGCAGTAGTCATAGGCCTCGCAGAGCCGGCGCAAGCCGCCGACCCGTGAGGGCTTGATGTTGACCATCTTCGGCGCCCAGGGCAGCGCCTCGATGTCGGCGATCGAGTGGATCGGCGCGTCCCAGGTGAGGCGGTCGCGTACCGGCTCGAGGATCGGGCGCGTCTCGTCGTTGACGTCGGGGTCCTCCAGCCATGCCTCGGGGAAGGCCTCGATCAGCTTGGCGTAGAGCTCGGGATCAGTTTCAACGTCGACGACGGTGCCCTTGTACTGGCCCTTGAGGTCGAGCGAGTCGACCGCGCCGGTCTGCACCAGCTCAGCGATCAGCTCGTCGGTCCAGTCGTTGGTCGGGTCGAGCTTGAAGCGCAGGCTGGGATAGCGGTCGAGCTTGACCTGCAGGGTGTCGATCGTCGAGGGCCTGTCTTCGCCCGGCGACAGTCGCATCGAGGCGACGAAGGTGACCGGCCGCGGCTCGCGGCCGACGACCTCGGCGAGGCCCTTGCCAGCCTGGCACAGCGCCAGGTCGAGCGCCGCCGACTCGAAGGCCCAGCGGCGGTAGAGCCGGGAGACATCGCGCTGGGGCTCGGCCGGGAAGGTGTCCTGCTCACCGACCATCTCGCAGAACTCACCCAAGGTCGAAAAGCCGGTGATATCAAGGCTCGGCCCAGCGTCCTGGAAAGCAATGTGGTCGACGGCGTCGTAGGTGACGTCCTCGCCTAGGCCGTCCTCGCCGGCGCCCCATAGGTGGATCACCGTGCAGAGGCGTTCGAAGCTGGGGAGGTGGAGCTCCAGCGGCTGTAGCTCGTAGCCCTCGATCTCTAGCGGTAGGTCGGCTAGGGCGTCGAAGGTGGGCACGCCAGGAGTGTATGAGGACGCACGGGCGGGGTCCCCAGGACGAGCGGCAGGAGCCGCTCTTGAGTGTCCTGGGGACCCCGCCCGTGCGTCCTGGCAGACTCGGGTTCGTGAAGCACGATGCTCACGGGTACTGGCTTGAGGAGGCCCCGGATGTGGAGGTTGCTCCGGAGCTTGTGGGGGAGCGAGATGCGGATGTGGTCATCGTTGGGGGTGGCTACACCGGGATGTGGGCTGCCTGGCATGTAAAGCAGCTCGAGCCTGAGGCGTCGGTGGTTTTGCTCGAGGCCGATCGGTGTGGGTTTGGGCCCAGTGGGCGGAATGGGGGGTTCTGCAACCTGATGTGGTTTTCGCTGGCGAGCATGCGTGAGCGGTGGGGTGATGAGGGGGCGCTGGCGGTGGCCCGGGCGGCGGAAGAGGCTGCGGTTGGGATTGGTGAGTTCTGTGAGAGCGAGGGGGTCGATGCTTGGTACACGCATGGCGGCTACCTCCAGGTCTCCACTGCCGAGGCGCACGATGCGGTTTGGGGGAAGGCGCTCGATGCTTGTCGGGAGCTTGGGGCGGAGGATGCGATCCAGCCGCTCTCTCCGACGCAGGTAGCGGAGCACTGTGCCTCGCCTGCATTCAGAGGTGGGGCCTATTACTCGAAGGCCGCAACCGTGCAGCCGGCGCGGTTGGCGCTGGGGCTGCGCGAGCGACTGCGGGCAAGCGGGGTCGAGGTGTTCGAGCGCTCGCCGGTGAGCAAGGTCGTCGGCTCGTGGACCGGCGTTGAAGTACTTACCGCCGGGGGAGTTGTCCGGGCGCAGCGCACCGTGCTTGCCGTCGGCGCCGCTGCCAAGTCGGCGGGCGGGCCATTGCACAACCGGCTCTCGGTCGCCTCGTCGCACATCGTCCTCACCGAGCCGGTGCCCGAGCTGCTCGAGGAGATCGGCTGGACGGGGGGCGAGTGCATCACCGATAGCCGCGCCCTGATCAACTATTTCCGCACCACGCCTGACGGCCGCATCGCTTTCGGCTGGGGCGGCGGCCACATCGGCATGGGCGCCCGCCTGCACGGCAACACCGAGCTGGACGCAGAGGTCGTCTCCCTCACCGCTAAGCACCTATGGGACTACTTCCCCGGCCTCGAGGGCCGCGCCATAACCCACGCCTGGGGAGGCCCGATCGACGCCTCGCCAACCCACCTCCCCTTGGTCCTGCCCCTGCGCGGCAACCACGCCTTCGTGGCGGCTGGCTACACCGGCAACGGAGTAGGCCCATCCCACATGGTCGGCCGAACCCTCGCCTCCCTGGCTCTCGGCCGCAACGACGACCATTCCCGCTTGGCTTTCGTCGACCCTTCCACGCCGGCGTTGCCCCCCGAGCCCTTCCACTGGATAGGCGGCGAGGCAATCCGAGCCGGCCTCATACGCAAGGAGTCAGCTGAGCTCCGTGGCCGCAGGCCCGACCCGATCAGCTCTCTGCTCGCTCGCATCCCAGAGCTGATCGGCTTCCACATCGGCCGCTAGGAGGGCGGAAGTCCCTCGCCCAGACACTTGAGCGAGCGAAGCGAGCGGGTCTGGGCGAGGGACTTCCGCCCTCCCCTACGCCTTTGCAGGAACCACCAGCACCGGCCGCTCGGCCAAGTGCAGCAACTTCGTCGGGGTCGACCCAACGATCACGCCCTTCAACGGCGGATCCCCATAGCTGCCGACGACGATCATCCGCGCATCGCGGGCATCGGCAACCTGGACCAAGGCCTCCGTCCCCCGCTTCGCGACCATCTCCACCTCGGCCTCGATGCCATGCTCCGCAGCGCGCCGCTTTGCTTCCTCCATCATCTTGGCTCCAAGTTCCTCAATCGCTTCCTCGTGCCCGGCAATCTCGCCTCCCCAGATCCCCGGTGGCGCGTAGCCGAAGACGACGACGATGCCATCGCCGAGGCCCTTGGCCAGCTCGGCCGCGGCGTCGAGAGCCGCCTTGCCGCAATCTGAATCGTCATACCCGACGACTATCGATCCCATCTCAGACCCCCTCCGATCCAGTTGGTCCGGGCGGTGGCGCTTCGCCCTCGAGGAAGCCGGCCGGGACGACCTCGGGACGTCTGCGGAAGAAGCTCGGGACCTTGCGCCATTGGATCACCATCAGGAAGATCCCGAGCAAGAGGAAGAAGACGGCGATCACGAGCGGCGGGCCAATTCCAAACCAGGAGTTGCCCGATTCCGAGTTGGCCGGATCGGAGAGTTCGATCCCGTTCTTGATCAGCAGGTAGAAGAGGATCGCGCCGCCCACGGTGGGGCCGACGCCGATGAAGAAGAAGTTCTTGATGCTGCGCATCAGCTCGCGCCGGTAGTAGATCGTGCAGGCGAAGCCGGTGATGCCGATGTAGAAGGCGATCATCAGGCCGAGCGCGGCGAGCGAGTCGAAGAGGATGTCTTCGCTGAAGAGCGTCAGGCCGACGTACCAGAGGATCGAGAGCCCCCCCATCAGGATCGTCGAGACGTGCGGCGTCAGGTAACGGGGGTGGACCTTGCCGAGGCTCTCCGGCATCGCGTGTGCACGGGCCATCGATAGCGTCGTGCGGGCCGTGGGCAGGATCGTGGTCTGAGTCGATGCCGCCGCGGAGCTGAGCACGGCGATGATCAAGATCTTGTCCAGCGGCGAGCCGAAGACTTCGGTGCCGAGCGAGCTGAGCACGTCTTCCTGGTTGGCGACGAGGGCGTCGACACCCGCGTAGGCCTGTGCCGCGATCGCGACGATCAAGTAGATGCCGAGCAGGATCAGGGTGCTGATCACGGTTGCCCTGCCCGGCGCCTCGCCGGGATCCTCGGTCTCCTCGTTGACCGTCGCCGTGGTGTCCCAGCCCCAGTAGATGAAGACCGCGAGCAGCATCCCGGCCGAGATCTCGCTGGGGCTGAGCGAGAACGGGTTGATCCAAGAGAGGCTCGGGTGGACCGAGCCCGAGGGCGCTCCGCCTGCGTAGACCTTGACCAAGGCGACGATCGCGAACAACGCCAGCGTGAATATCTCAGCCGCGAGCAGGCCGACCTGGGTTCGGGCGGAGAGCTCGATCCCGATCACGACGATCGCCGTCATCAGGACGATCCAGAGGACGCCGACGACGGTCACCGCGAAGGTCGAAGCTTCGATGCCGAAGAGGAGGAAGGTATAGAGGCCGGCGATCTGGGCCAGGTTGGCCATCACGATGATGTCGGCGACGACGATCGCCCAGCCGGCCAGCCAGCCCAGCTGCGGCCCCATCGCCTTGGTCACCCAGGAGAAGCTGGTGCCGCAGTCCGGATCGGCCTTGTTCATGTAGTAGTAACCGCCGGCGACGAGGAACATCGGGATGAAGCTGACCAGCAGGATCGCCGGTGACTGCAGGGCGACAGCGGCGGCGACGAAGCCCAGCGTCGCGGCGAGGCTGTAGCCGGGCGCGGTCGAGGCAACCCCGATCACGACACTGGAGACGAAGCCGATCGCGTTCTTCTTCAGCCCCTTGTCGGCGGTACTGCCGGCAGGCGGCGCGACGGGATCTTGCGAACCTGGAGCGGGAACCGCTGCACTCTCCATCCTTCTCCTTCCGTCGGCTTGCCGCGTGCTGTCCGCAGCGACAGTTTGAAACTAGGCCTGTCGGTCAATCTGCACAAGTGGCAAATGTCCCAAAAGCGAGCCGTTCATTTGTCCAGTTAGTACAAGCGAACGCTTGTGACTTGCCCTAGTGAACATTGCAAGTGCGCTATACCAGTTCTAGCGTTGTCCATATCGTCGTAGCCCGAGAGGAGAATGAGATGGCCGTCGCATCGTCAGGCCCGGAGGTCAGTACGAGCCTGCAGGAGCTTGCCCAGCGACATCTCTGGATGCACTTCTCGCGAATGGGCTCTTACGGGCCCGGGCACGAGATCCCGATCATCACTCGCGCTGAGGGCTGTTACGTCTACGACGACAAGGGCAAGCGCTACCTCGACGGCCTCTCCGGCCTCTTCTGCGTCAACGCCGGCCACGGTCGCACCGAGCTCGGCGAAGCGGCGGCGCGCCAGGTCGATGAGCTCGACTTCTACACGCTCTGGAGCTACGCCCACCCGCGCGCGATCGAACTTGCCGCCCGGCTCGCCTCGCTTGCCCCCGGCGAGCTCAACCGCGTCTTCTTCACCTCCGGTGGCTCGGAGTCGGTCGAGTCGGCGCTGAAGCTCGCCCGCAACTATCACCGGGCGCTCGGCAAAGGCCAGAAGCACAAGGTGATCGCCCGCGAGATCGCCTACCACGGCACCTCGCTTGGGGCCCTCTCCGCGACCGGCATCACCGAGCTGCGCTCGCAGTTCGAGCCGCTCGTCCCCGGCGGCTGCCACGTTCCCAACACCAACATCTACCGCTGGCCGGAAGACCGCCACCCGCTCTGGGCGGCGACCGCGATCGAGGAGCGGATCCAGTTCGAGGGCCCGGAGACGGTCGCAGCGGTGATCCTCGAGCCGGTCCAGAACGCGGGCGGCTGCATCGTTCCGCCGGACGGCTACTTCGAGCGGGTGCGCGAGATCTGCGACCGCTACGACGTGCTGATGATCTCCGACGAGGTGATCTGCGCCTGGGGCCGGCTCGGCCACTACTTCGGCTGCGAACGCTTCGGCTACGAGCCCGACATCATCACCGTCGCCAAGGCGCTGACCTCGGCCTACGCGCCGATGGGCGCTCTGATCGCCTCCGACGCCGTCGCCTCCCCATTCATGGAGGGCGATGCCTCCTTCGCCCACGGCTTCACCTTCGCCGGCCACCCGCTGGCCTCGGCGATGGCGATGGCCAACCTCGACATCTTCGAGCGCGAGGACCTCTGCGGCCACGTGCTCGCCAAGGAGGGCGAGTTCCGCCAGATGCTGGAGAGCCTCTACGACCTGCCGATCGTCGGCGACGTGCGCGGCGCCGGCTACTTCCAGGCGATCGAGCTGGTCAAGGACCGCGAGACCAAGGAGAGCTTCGACGACGAGGAGTCCGAGGATCTGCTGCGCGGCTTCCTCTCCGGCGAGCTCTACAAACGCGGGCTGATCTGCCGCGCCGACGACCGCGGCGACCCGGTGGTCCAGCTGGCGCCGCCGCTGATCGCCGACACGGAGCAGTTCGAAGAGATCCACGACGTCCTCCACGGCGTGCTCAGCGAGGCCTGGGAGCGGGTCCGCAGATAGGCCGCTGGATGCTCACCGTCCAAAGCCTGCTCGATGAGCTCGACCTCGAGCTTTCCGCTGGTACCCAGGCCGCCGAGGCCCCGGTGCGCTGGGTCCACATCTCCGAGTTGGAGGACCCGACCCCGTGGCTCTCGGGCGGCGAGCTGATGCTGACCACCGGGATCCCGCTCGTCACGGCGGCAAAACAGCGTGCCTTCGTCGGCCTGCTCGCCGACCACAACCTCGCAGGGCTCGGCTTCGGCACCGGCTTCAACCACGACAAGATTCCGAAAGCCCTGGCCGAAGAGGCGAAGAAGCGGGGCTTCCCGCTCTTCGAGGTGCCCTACTCGACCCCGTTCATCGCGATCACCGAGAAGGCCTTCGCCCGCCTCGTCAACGAGCAGTACGAGGTGCTGCAGCGCGGCATCGCCGTGCAGCGTCGGCTCGAGCGCCTGGTCCTCGAAGAGCGCGGCCTGGAGGAGATCGTGGCGACCATCGCCTCCGCGGTCGGCGGCACGGTGGCGATCCTCGGCGGCCGTGGCGAGCGCCTCGCCGGACAGGGCTTCCGCCGCGAGCTCTCGGCCGAGGCGGTGAAGGCGATCCGCCAGGAAGCGCTCTCGCACACCGCCGACGGCCACCCCTTCGTTCCCGCCCATCCGGCTGTCGCCGGTCGCGCCCTCGCCCACCCGGTGATCTCGCCCGGTGGCGGCCCGCCGCAGGCCTGGGTGGTGATCGTCCGCGACTCGGGCGGCCTTGGCGATTTCGAGCGGCTGATCCTGCAGCAGGCCGTCGCCGTCGTCGCGCTCGAGCTGATGCGCCGCCGCGTCGCCAGCGAGACCGAGCGGCGCCTCGCCGGCGATGTCCTCGCCGGGGCGCTGGGCGGGCGGTTGGAGCCCTCGGAGCTGCGCCGTCGCCTCGAGCCCTTCGGCATCGGCGACGAAGCGGCTGTCCTCGTCTTCGACGTCGACGATCCCGCCGCGGCCGAGTCGGTCCTGGAGCGCGCCCTCGCCGCCGATGCCTGCCCGGCGGTGGTCGCACCGCACGCCAGCGGCCGCCGCGAGCTGCTCTGCGCCGTCGTCGACGCCGCCGACCGCGACCCGGTCGACCTCGCCGCCGACGCCCGCAAGGCGCTCACCGTCGACCGCGGCACCGTCCGCGCCGCCGCCAGCCGCCCCGCCCCGCCGGAGATGCTGCGCCACTCCTTCCACGAGGCTCGCTGTGCCCTCGAGGCAACCGCGATCGACAACGGCAATGCCCCCGAGGTCGCTTCCTGGAAGGACCTCGGCGCCTTCACCCTGCTGCTCTCGATCCAGGATGACGAGGCGCTGAAGCTCTACTGCGACAGTGTCCTCGGCCCGATCGAGGAGGGCGACGAGGAGTACGGGGGGGAGCTGCTGCGTTCGCTCGAGGCCTTCATCGAACAAAACGGCCAGTGGGAGCGTGCCGCGCGCGAGGTCTACTGCCACCGCCACACGCTGCGCTACCGGATGCGCCGGGTCGAGGAGCTGACCGGTCGCGACCTCTCGCGCGCCCACGACCGGATCGAGTTCTGGCTGGCAATCCGAGCGAGGGAGCTGGTGGCATGAAGGTTGGCATCCCGACCGAGGTCAAGCCCGACGAGTACCGGGTCGCTATTACGCCCGCCGGCGTGCGCGAGCTGGTTGAGCACGGCCACGAGGTGCTGATCGAGGCTGGCGCCGGCGAGGGCAGCGCGATTTCCGATGCCGACTTCGAGGCCCAGGGTGCTCGCATCCTGTTCGATGCGGACGCCGTCTTCGCCAACGCCGAGATGGTGCTCAAGGTGAAGGAGCCGCAGCCGCCCGAGGTCGCGATGCTGCGCTCCGGCCAGCTCCTCTTTACGTATCTCCACCTCGCGCCCGATCCCGAGCTGACCCGCGGCCTCTGCGACTCCGGCGCCACCTGCATCGCCTACGAGACGGTCGAGGACGCCCGCGGTCGGTTGCCGCTGCTGGCGCCGATGAGCGAGATCGCCGGCAAGATCGCCACCCAGGCCGGCGCCTTCATGCTCGAGAAGCCGCTCGGCGGCCGCGGAATCTTGCTCGGCGGCGTGCCTGGCGTCGCCGCCGCCAACGTGATGGTGATCGGCGGCGGCGTCGTCGGCATGAACGCCGCCTTCATCGCGATCGGGATGGAGGCCGACGTCTTCGTCTTCGACAAGTCGATCGACCGGCTGCGCGAGCTCGAGGTCGACTTCGCCGGCCGCTGCTCGACCGTGTTCTCGACAACGCTGGCGGTCGAGGAGATGCTGCCCCGCGCCGATCTCGTGATCGGCGCCGTCCTCGTCCACGGTGCCCGCGCGCCCTACGTCGTCCGCCGCGAGCAGCTGGCGCTGATGAAGCCCGGCGCGGTGCTGGTCGACGTCGCGATCGACCAGGGCGGCTGCTTCGAGACCTCGCGCCCGACCACGCACAAGGACCCGACCTTCGAGGTCGACGGGATCACCCACTACTGCGTCGCCAACATGCCCGGCGCGGTGCCGATCACCTCGACCCACGCGCTCACCAACGCGACCTTGCCCTACGCGATCGCCCTCGCCGACGAGGGCGTCGCCGGTGCAATTCGGCGCGACCCCGGGCTGCGCCCCGGCGTCAACGTCGCCGCCGGCGTGGTCACCCACCCGGCCGTAGCCGAAGGCGTCGGTATGGACTGCGTCCCAGTAGAGCAAGCCCTGGAAATCTCGGCCGACGGGCCTGAAACGTCCACATATAGGACGTCTGAGGCCCATCGGCACCAACACGCGGAGGCGAATGACTGATGGCTGCGGCGGAGAAGACGAAGCTTCGGAACTTCATTGGTGGGGAGGCTGTCGATCCGGCTGAGGGTGGGATGGAGGACGTGATCAATCCGGCTACTGGCTCGGTGATCGCCTCGGCGCCGCTCTCGACCAAGGCCGACGTCGACGCCGCGGTCGCCGCGGCCAAGGGTGCCTTTCCGGGCTGGGCCGCGACGCCCCCCGGCGAAAGGGCGAGGGCGCTGCTGCGGATGGCCGACCTGATCGAGGAGCGCGGTGAGCAGATCGCCGACCTCGAAGCCGCCGACGCGGGCAAGCCGCGCAGCGCCGTGGTCGAGGACGAAATCGGCGTGATGGCCGACCAGCTGCGCTTCTTCGCCGGCGCCGCGCGGACGATGGAGGGCCGCGCCGCCGGTGAGTACATGGAGGGCCACACCTCCTTCATCCGCCGCGAGCCGATCGGCGTGGTCGGCCAGATCACCCCCTGGAACTACCCGCTGATGATGGCGATCTGGAAGATCGGCCCGGCGCTTGCCTCCGGCAACACGGTGGTGCTGAAGCCGGCCGAGACGACCCCCTTGGCGACGCTGCAATTCGCCGAGTGGTGCGCCGAGATCCTGCCCGCCGGCGTCTTCAACGCGATCGGCGGCCACGGCGATCCGACCGGTGCCGAGCTCGTCACCCATCCCGATGTGGGCATGGTCTGCCTCACCGGCTCGCCCCCAACCGGCAAGTGGATCGCCAAGGCCGCTGCCGACACGTTGAAGCGCGTGCACCTCGAGCTCGGCGGCAAGGCGCCGGTGGTGATCTTCGACGACGCCGATATGGAGGCGGCGATGGAGACGATCGCCGGCACCGGCTACTACAACGCCGGCCAGGACTGCACGGCCGCGACCCGCGTGCTCGCCGCCAAGGGCGTCTACGACGACGTCGTCAGCGGTCTCTCCGGCGAAGCCAAAGGCTTGGTCCTCGGCGACACGATGTCCGCCGACACGACCCTGGGCCCGCTCAACTCCGCCCGCCAGCGCGAGCGGGTCGAGGGCTTCCTCGAGCGCAAGCCGGGCAACGCCGAGATCGTCACCGGCGGCGTCCAGCCCGACCTGCCCGGCTTCTTCCTCGAGCCGGCCGTCGTCGCCGGCCTCGAGCAGGGCGACGAGATGATCCAGGACGAGATCTTCGGCCCGGTGATCACGGTGCAGCCGTTCGACGACGAGGCGAAGGCGATCGAGTGGGCCAACGGCACCCGCTACGGGCTCGCCTCATCGGTCTGGACCCGCGACGTCGGCCGCGCGATGCGGGTCGCCAACGCGCTCGAGTTCGGCTGCGTCTGGATCAACGATCACATCCCGCTCGTCTCCGAGATGCCGCACGGCGGCTTCAAGCAGTCCGGCTACGGCAAGGACCTCTCCGTCTACGCGCTCGAGGACTACACCGAGATCAAGCATGTAATGATCAATCTGGAATGAGGATGGCCATCGCAGGGGTGGCGCTCGCCGCGGTCGTCTTCATCGCCGCTGCGCCGGCGTCCAACGAACCGGTTGAAGAACCGCCGCGCTGTCACGGGCGGCTGGCGAAGATCGTCGGCACCGAAGCTGACGACGTGCTGCGGGGGACGCCGGGGCGCGACGTGATCTGGGGCGGCGGCGGCAACGACACGATCCTCGGCAGCCTCGGCAACGACCTGCTCTGCGGTGGGCCGGGGGCGGACCTGATCCACGGCGGCCGCGGCAACGACCTCGCCGACGGCGGCGCCGGCGATGACGACCGGGTGATCGGCGACCTCGGCGACGACAAGCTGCTCGGCGGCTCCGGCGACGGCGACGAAGTTGCCGGCAGCCTCGGCATCGACACGCTCAGCGGCGGTCCCGGCAATTTCGACCTCGTCCACGGCGACTACGGCTACGACCGCATGGATGGCGGGCCCGGCCAGGGTGACATCGCCTCCTTTGCCACCGACGTCGGCGCCGGCCGCGATGGCGGCGTCAAGGCCTCGCTGGCCAGGCACGAGGCCAAAGGCGACGGCCACGACCGCCTCTTTCGCTTCGAGAGCCTCGAAGGGTCGGCCTTCGAAGACATCCTCGTCGGCAACGGCCAGGGCAACGTAATCGACGGTGGCGCCGGCAACGACACGATCCGTGGCGGCGGCGGACCGGACCACCTCCTCGGTGGTCAGGGAACGGATCGCTGCCAGGGCGCCAAGGGCCACACCTCCTCCTGCGGCAAGGAAGCGAAGCTGAAGGCTTCTGCCTACGCCGAAATCGACCCGGTATCGGGCGGAGGCGGGGGCCTGGAGCTGGTCGGAGGAGGAGGTCACGACGCTTTCATCCTCGCCTTCGACGAAAAAACCTCGACCTTCGGAGTGACTGCCAAAAAGGGAATCGCACTCGGCCAGGGATGTTCGCGGGTGAGCGCCACGCGGGCGAGCTGCGCCACCGAAGGCCCGGCGCGCTGGGTGATGGCCGACCTCGGCCCAGGCAACGACAGCCTCGTGGTCGAAGGGTCGCTGGCCGGCGCGCAGAACGTTCGCCTTGCCGGTGGTCTCGGCAATGACACGATCAAAGGCGGCTCCGAGGACGACCTGATCGAGGCCGGCTTCGGCGCCGACCGCCTCTACGGCGGCGCCGGCGCCGACGGGCTGATCGGCAGCACGCCAGGGCCGACGTTCCTCTACGGCGGCGCCGACGGCGACCTCCTCGCCGCCGGCGGCGGCTGCGCCGGCGGCGCCCTGGTCGGTGGCCCGGGTCGCGATGACGCCTCCTTTGCCGAGACGCCGGCGCACCCCGGAGTCCTGCACATCTCCTTCCCCGCCCACGCGGCCTGGATCGACGCAATAAAGGGCTGTCACAGGGTCCACCTCTCGTCGACCGACGAGGACATGGAGGGCTCCTTCGACTGGGACATCCTGGTCGGCGACGGCGGCGCCAACGCGATGCTGGGCCAGCCCGGTCGCGACGCCTTCTACGGCGGCGGCGGCGAAGACGTGATCGACGCTCGCGACGGCGAACGCGACTTCTCGATCCAGTGCGGCCGCGGCCGCGCGCCGGAGAAGAAAGGGCAGCCGGTTCACGGCACCCCGACCGGCCGTGCCCTGACCGACGCCTTCGACCCAGCTCCCGTCCTCTGCGCAATTGCCAAACACGGCAAGCCCGTTGACGGGCTTGGCAACGCGGCAACGAACTGAGCGCCCTAGCGTCCTCTAGTAGACGGTTCGATTCCAGCGGGGTGGAGAGAGGAGCCCGGTCGCCCTCCAGTCGAATTGACACCCCAAGAGCGGAGCTCTTGGGGTGAATGAGGAGCGCGGCCTGCGGCCGCGCAATAACCGGAATGCTTTTCGCCGCTTCGCGACATTCGCCTGGAGGGCGACCGGGCTCCTCTCTCAACAGTCAACAGGCTCGTATCGACGGAAGCTTCGAGCGGTTTCGCGACAAAGAAGCTTCGAAAGCAGCGCTGCGATGCCGAAGTTTGGAAAAGCTTCAGGCGCACCCGCCACCCCCGTCGCGCGGAACTCCTAGCGCCCCCGCCCGTCGCCGTTGGCTACCGCGCAGGCTTCCTCGGCGCCGATGAAGGGGGCGAGCGTGATGTAGGTCGCGAGCGGTGCGACCTCCTGCATGCTTCCGGCGCCGCCGCGTTTTACCTGGTCGTAGATGATCGAGTAGATCGCGCCGCCGATCGCCTCGGCGGCGATCGGGCTCACGCTCGGCTTGATCTCGAAGCCGGGAGCCAGCAGGGCCTCCATCGTCTTCATTACCTCGTCGCGCTGTTCCAGCGCCCGGCGACCGGCGGCGTAGACGTCGACCGCGCCCAGCGTCGTGTACTCGGGCTCGGCGGCGCAGAAGGCGAACATCGCGCCGTAGGCGCCGCGGACGGCATGGGGCCAGTCCGGGGCGCGGCGGAAGGCCGGCAGCGTCGTCGCCAGCATCTGCGCGGAGCCGCTGTCGACAGCGGCCAGCATCGCCTCCTCCTTGTCGGTGAAGTTGGCGTAGAAGGTGGAGAGGGAGATCGAGGCCGCCGCTGCGATGTCGCCGATCGTCATCGCCGGGTACCCCTTCTCGGCGACCACCGAGGCAAGCGCGCGCAGGATGCGTTCGGCCGGGTCGTAGCCATTTGGCGCGCCGCCGTTCTGCGCCGCGCGGTTGCGCGGGCGGCGCAGTGGCTCGGGCGGCGGCGCGTACGCCGCCAGCCAGTCCCACATCAGCGGGGTCAGCTCGAGCAGCTCCTCCTCCTCGTGGCGGTAGAGGCGGCTGTGGATCACCTTGCGAATCCCGCCGACCATCGCCCGCACGATCTCCGGCGGCATTCCCTCGCGGCCGGGGACCTGATCGAGGGTGGCCGAGAGGAAGGCCTGCACACCATCGATCGTGCGGTCGATCTCCTCAATGGCGCGGGGGCCGGCCGCGTAGATCTCGACCAGGCACATCCGTGCCGCCGCCGCCTGTTCGACGATCAGGTCGATGAAGGCGTCGAAGGCCTGGCGGGCGCGAAGTTCGTCGGGCGGCGGCCCGCCTTCGCCGAAGATGCCGCCGACGGTGGGGCCGACGAAGGCCTGCAGGGCGGCGAGCAGGCACTCCTCCTTGTCGCCGAAGTGAGCGTAGAAGGCACTCCGCGAGACCCCCGACAGCTCGAGCAGATCCTCGACCCGGGTCCCCTCGTAGCCCTTTTCGGCGACTACGGCGACCAGGGCGGCAAAGAGCCGCTCGCGCTGGTTGCGCGCCACCTCCTCGGGCGGCAAGCGCCGCCCAGGCTGCAGCTTGCGCTCGCGCAGCGTGCCGGCATCCCCCCACGGTGTCCTGACCATCTCGACCGGACGATAACCGGCCATGTCGCTACCTCCGTGGTTGGTTGAGACTGCTAGGGCAGCAGGATGGTACGCACGGTTCTTTCAGAAGGCAAGTATTTCTGAGCAAGAAAAACCTTAGTTCCCATTTGTAAAGCCAAAAAACTGGAGATATCGGTCCGGGCTTAACACGAAAATGGGGCTCCGGACTTGATTTTTGCGTAGGGCTATGTTCTTATATCGGACAGGCCATCGATGCCGCAGCAACCGCCGGATTCCCTGCCGGCATCCGCGCCGCTGGTCCCCCTCCGGCGGCGCGAAGAACAAACATGGACCCGGGTCCGGCGCCTCCCTCGCCGGCCCGGGCCGTTTGTCCCGTTGAATAGGCTTCGGCTATGGCCCGCAGCCCGAGCGAGGACGAGGGCGCCGCGATCGCGGCGGCGATTGAGCGCTTCCGCGCGGAGACTGCTGCGGCGCCAGGCGGTGAGGCGGAGGCGATCGGCCCGTGGCAGCGGGCCGCGCTAGTCGAGGGAGTCAGCGCGAAGGGCACTGTCGAGGATTCAGAAGGAGGAGAAAGATGGCCGTCGTGAAGATCATCGAGTTGGTGGGCAGCTCCAAAACGTCTACTGACGATGCTGCGAAGCAGGCCCTGGGTCAGGCGCAGGGGACCCTGCGAAACATTCGGGCGGTCGACATCGTTTCGACTGGGATCCGGGGAGAGAATCTGGATGAGTACCGCGCTCACGTGCGGGTCGCCTTCCTTATTGAGGGAACCGATATCGATTAAGGGTTTGGGGGAGGGGCAGGTGCCCCCTCCCAAAACGAGCGGCAGGAGCCGCTCTTGAGTGTTTTGGGAGGGGGCACCTGCCCCTCGCACAACGCGTTGGCTAGATTCCCGTTCTATGAGTGAAGAGACGCCTGAGATTTCTGAGATTTCCCGCGAAGAGGCTCAAAAGCTTGTTGATGCGGGTGCGCAGTTGGTTGATGTGCGGGCTGAGCATGAGTGGGAGATGGGCCGGATTGAGGGCGCGAAGCACTTGCCTCTGGCTGAGCTTGCTGATCGGACGGATGAGATCGATCAGGATCGGCCCGTTGTCTTCTACTGCCGCGGGGGCAATCGCTCGACTATGGCCACCGAAGCGCTTGCGGCTGAGGGCTATGACGCCAAGAAGCTGGGTGAGGGCATTGTTGGCTGGGCCGAGGCCGGGTTGCCGCTGGCGCCGGAGGGTGGTGCGGTTGCTGAGTCGGGCGAGGCTGCGGCCATCCTTCATGCGCGTAAAAGACTGCCTCCAGAGCTGACTAAGCCCTAAATACCCTAATCCCTGTCAGGTTTTGCTATTTTCCCTGGCATGGAGGTAGCCGTAGACCAGCAGAAGGAGCAGCGGGGCAAGGGCCGCACCGGGACCCTGGAGAACCCGGAGACCTACCGCAACGTCCCCGGCCACATCATCCCGATCATCGAGCGCGAGTTCGACGACTTCGAAAACGAAGCCGAGACTTTCCTTGCCGGCCAGATTCCCGAGGACGAGTTCATCGGCTTCCGCCTCAAGCAGGGCGTCTACGGCCAGCGCCAGCCCGACGTGCAGATGGTCCGGGTCAAGCTTCCCTTCGGCGGCGTCACGCCGCAGCAGATGGAGGCCTTCGCCAGCGTGGTCGAGAAGTACGCGCCGCTGAACAAGGGCCACATCACCACGCGGCAGAACATCCAGATCCACCATGTGCCGCTGCGCGACATGGAGTCGCTGCTGCGCGAGATCGCCGTGGCGGACCTCTCCTCACGCGAGGGCTGCGGCAACACGGTGCGCAACGTCACCGGCGACCCCTGGGCCGGCGTCGCCACCGACGAGATCTTCGATCCGACCCCCTACGCCGGCGCCTACGCCCGCTACTTCGTCCGCCACCCGACGACGCAGCTGATGCCGCGCAAGATCAAGACGGCGTTCAGCGGCTCCGACGAGGATCGCGCGATCACCGGCATCCACGACGTCGCCTTCCTCTCGCGCGAACGGGACGGGGTCAAGGGCTTCGAGATCCGCGTCGGCGGCGGCACCTCGATCATGGCGCGGATCGCGCCGACGCTCTACGACTTCGTCGAGGCCGACAACGGCGACTACCTCAAGGTCTCCGAGGCGGTGCTGCGCATCTTCGACCGCCAGGAGTGGCTGCGCGCCAACCGCGCCCGCGCCCGGATCAAGGTCCTGATCGACAAGATCGGCATCGACGCCTTCCGCGAGCAGGTCGACGAGGAGCTCGAGGGCGACTGGGTCGCCGAGCGGGACTTCGACGCCGAGTTGGTCGAGCGACTGCGCTTCGAGGACGACGAGGAGGCCAACGCGCCTGGGATTCCTCCCGAGTCCGCCTCGCCCAACGGCGACCACTCCGAGTTCGAGCGCTTCTGCGAAGGCAACGTCCAGGCCCAGGTCCAGGAGGGCTTTTCCGCGATCGAGGTGAAGATCTACCGCGGCGACCTGACCCCGGAGCAGTTCCGCGGCCTGGCCACGATCATGCGCGAGTTCACCGGCGGCTACGCGCGCAGCACCGTGCAGCAGAACCTGGTCCTGCGCTGGGTCCGTGACGAGGCGCTCTACGACGTCTGGCAGCGGCTCAGCGAGCTCGGCCTCGGCGAGGCCGGCGCCCGCGAGATCACCGACGTGGTCAGCTGCCCCGGCACCGACAGCTGCAAGATGGGCATCACCAGCTCGATGGGCCTGAACAAGGCGATCAGGGAGCGGCTGGCGGAGATGGAGATCTCCGACGAGCTGACCCGCAAGATCCACATCAAGATGAGCGGTTGCCCCAACGGCTGCAGCCAGCACCACATCGCCAACATCGGCTTCTACGGTGCCTCGCTGAAAGTCGGCGCGCGCCAGATCCCCGCTTACATCCCGCACATCGGCGGCAACTACGAGGGCGGCGAGGTGATCTTCGGCACGCGGCTGAAGTCGCGCCTGCCCGCCAAGCGTGTGCCCGAGGCGGTCGAGCGCTGGGTTCGCCTCTACGAGGCGGAGCGCTCCGACGAGGGCGAGGCGTTCAACGCTCTTGCCGAGCGGATCGGCGCCGCTCGCTTCGAAGCGGAGGTCAAGGACCTGACGCTGCCGGCTGAGTTCAGCCTCGAGACGATGCAGGAGTTCATCGATTGGAGCCGCTCCAGCCCCTACAAGGTTGAGAGGGGCGAGGGCGAGTGCGCGATATGAATCCAGTTGCCGCCCCAGCCGCTATCTCCGATCCGGAGGCGATTGCCGCCGAGCTCGAGGGCCGCAGCGCCGAGCAGACGATCGAGTGGATGTTCGAGACCTTTGGCGAGAGCCACTACATCGCCTGCTCGTTCCAGAAAACGAGCTCGGTGACCGCGCACCTGGCCAGCAAGGTCAACCCCAACGCGCGCTTCTTCTACCTCGACACCGACGTCCTCTTCCCGGAGACGTATGAGACCCGCGACCGCCTCGGCGAGGCGCTGGGGATCGAGTTCGACCGCTTCCACAACCTCACTTTGGAGGAGCAGGCGGCCCAGCACGGCGACGAGCTCTGGAACCGCGATCCCGACGCCTGCTGCGGTTTGCGCAAGGTCGAGCCGATGCGCAGGGCGCTTTCTTCCGTAGACTGCTGGCTCGCCGGCGTCCGCCGTGAGGACTCAGCCAGCCGCGCCAACACTCCGAAGTTCGGCTGGGACAAGCGTTTTGAGCTCTGGAAGCTCAACCCGCTCGCGGACTGGACCGAACGCGATGTCTGGAACTACATCCATGAGCACGACCTCCCGTACAACCCGCTGCACGATCAGGGCTACCCCTCGATCGGTTGCACGCACTGCACCAAGCCGGTCGGTGTCGGCGGTTCGTCCCGCGATGGCCGCTGGGCGGGTCTCGAAAAGACCGAGTGCGGGATCAACTAGCGGCGCCACGCGCCTGAGATAACCCCTTCGTAATCCTTCCCAACCGATTGGTGAGACTTAACGCATGAGCGAGACGATGACTGAGCTTTCCCTGACACTTGACGAGCGCCACACCGCCGATTTCGAGATGATCGGCAACGGCGGCTTCGCGCCGCTGACCGGCTTCCAGGGCTCCGCCGACTGGGAGCGCGTCTGTACCGAGATGCGGACCACCGACGGCGACTACTGGCCGATCCCGATCACCCTGGCGACCGACCTCGAGTGCGAGGTCGGCGACGTCGTCTCGCTCTCCAGCGACGAAGGCAAGCCGCTGGGCCGGATCAAGGTTGAGGAGATCTGGGAGCGCGACGCCAAGCGCGAGGCCGAGCTGGTCTACGGCACGACCGATGGGGAGCACCCGGGCGTCGCCGCGATCTACGCTGAGGGCAGCCGTTGCATCGCCGGGCCGCTCGAGGTCGACGCGCTGCCGGATCACGAGGAGGCCTTCATGCGCCGCTACAAGACGGCGGCGGAGCACAAGGCCGACTTCGAGGCGCGCGGTTGGAAGAAAATCGTCGCCTTCCAGACCCGCAACCCGATCCACCGCGCCCACGAGTACCTGACCAAGGCGGCGCTGGAGACCTGCGACGGGCTCTTCATCCACCCGCTGATCGGCAAGACCAAGGCCGGCGACATCCCCGCCGACGTGCGGATGCGCTGCTACGAGGTGCTGATGGAGAACTACTACCCCAACGACCGGGTGGTGCTGGGCGTGAAGCCGGCGAAGATGCACTACGCCGGCCCTCGCGAGGCGGTCCTGCACGCGATCGTCCGTCGCAACTACGGCGCCACTCACTTCATCGTCGGCCGCGACCACGCCGGTGCCGGCGATTACTACGGCACCTACGACGCGCAGAAGATCTTCGAGACGATCGACATCGACGAGCTCGGGATCGAGCCGCTGATGTTCGAGCACACTTTCTGGTGCAACGAGTGCGAGGGGCTGGCCTCGGCCAAGACCTGTCCACATGACGCAGACGCGCGCCTCTTCCTCTCCGGAACCAAGGTCCGCGAGATGCTCGGCAACGGCGAAAGGCCGCCGCACGAGTTCTCCCGCGACGAGGTCGCCGACATCCTTATCGACGCTTACAAGGAGGACTGAACGAGCATGGCTGGCGAGAAGGGCTTCACCCTCTGGTTCACCGGACTCTCCGGTGCCGGCAAGACGACCATTTCCGGGCTGCTCGAGACCGAGCTGCGAAACCGCGGCTCGAAGCTCGAGATCCTCGACGGCGACGTCGTGCGCGAAAACCTCTCCAAGGGGCTCGGCTTCTCCAAGGAGGACCGCGACATCAACATCCGTCGCATCGCCTTCGTCGCCGACCTGCTCTCCCGCAACGGCGTGCCGGTGATCACCGCCGCGATCTCGCCTTACGCCGAGATCCGCGACGAGGCCCACGAGCTGATGGGCGATCGCTTCATCGAGGTCTACGTCAAGGCCTCGGTCGACACCTGCGCCGAGCGTGATGTCAAGGGGCTTTACGCCAAGGCGTTCTCGGGTGAGATCAAGGAATTCACTGGCGTCAGTGACCCGTACGAGATTCCGGAGAACCCGGCTTGGGTCTGCGACACGGAGAACGAGACTCCTGAGGAGTCGGCGCAGAAGCTGCTCGAGTACTTGGAGTCGCGGGACCTGATTCCGGCGGCTGCGGTTACCGCTTAAGGACTATGCGTGGGGAGGGGCGGCAACCCCTCCCCAAACGAGCGGCCGGAGGCCGCTCTTGAGTGTTTGGAGAGGGGTCACCGCCCCTCCTTCTCAGGGACTTGAGGCTCACCGAGGCCGTAGGTGTCGTAGTCCCCGAACTTCGAAAACGTCTTGTGGGTCGGGCCGTGGTAGTCCGACGAGGCTGTGGGAGTGAGGTTCAGCTCCTCGCAGAGGTCGAGCAGATGCTTGGTTTGCTCCTTGGTGTGCGAGGGATAGAAGGTCTCTACGCCGTCGGCTCCTAGGGAGCGGATCAGGTCCTCTACCTCAGTGGGGTCTTTGATGTCCCAGTAGGGGTGGGCGATTACGGCTGCTCCGCCTGCCTCTCGGATCAGGGCTATTGCCTGCTCTGCCGTGGGCCACTCGCGAGGGACGAAGGCCTTGGCTCCTGGCACCAGGTACTCCTCGAAGAAGGGACCTAGGTCGCCGGTCGCGCCGGCTGCCTTGGCGATGTGGGGGCGGCCGATCGAGAGCGCGTCACCGGCCTCTTTGATCGCGTCCTCAAGTTTGATTTCAAAGCCCCAGCCCCGCAAGCGCTTGATGATCGCCTCGGCCCGGTCGACCCGCTCCTTCTGCGCCCGCTCGCAGGCCGGCGCGATCGCCTCCAGGTCGACCCAGTAGCCGCAGACGTGGAGGTCTTCGGCGTACTCGTGCACGCAGGACATCTCGATCGCCGGCACCAGCTCAACGCCCAGACCCTGAGCGGCCTCAGCGGCCTCAGCCACCCCGGCAATCGCATCGTGGTCGGTCAGGGCCAGCGTCGTGACGCCCGCTTCCCAGGCCTGCGCGACGACTTCCCCGGGCGCAAGCTGCCCATCGGAAACGGTCGAATGACTTTGGAGCTCGATCAGCACGCAGCGGGATTCTCAGGCCTAGGGGAGCTCGGAACGGCGGGTCAAGCAATCCGCAGGATATGGGGGGTCAGCCATGATGGCCCGGAGTTCTGCGGCTCGTCCTGGCGAACGACGCTCTCTCGTCGACGCATAGACCAGTCCAGAAGATTCGCAAACAGCTCCCCTTGCTCGATCGCGTCATCGAGCGCATTATGGGTATGCGGGGAACTCGGGCGCAAGAAGTCGGGCATCGCGGTCTTGCCGGATCGATCGAAGACCGTACCGGCCACAGCCTGGTAAAGGGTGCGGATGTCGAGGCACGACGAGTGCCCAAAGGGAGAGCCCTCGGGCGCAAAGCGCTCGAAATACCAGTAGAGGAAGGCCCAATCAAATGCGACCGGATACGCGACTAGGACCGGTCTGCACTCCGGGCACATCGACCTGACCCACTCGGCCGCTTCGGTCATTGCCTCGGCTGGGTCGTGTCCCGTCTCGAGAAGCTGATCGCGATCAAGGCCATTGACCTCGAGCGCTTCTGGTTGGAAGTCTGGAGAAATCGGCTTCAGTTCGCGATAGAAGGTTCGTTCTCGACCCGGCCAGCGCTCAAAGCTCTGCCCGTCGTATTTGCCGACGGCAGACAGGCCGAAGGAAAGAAGTGAGTAGGGACCTGGAACCGATCCGTCGGTCTCGACATCGGCGGATATATAGAGATCGGGGCGTATTGCAGGCGTATTCATGGCACGATGATCATCGGGGTCGTGGCGGACGTAGTTGCCTAAAGCCGTATTCTGCGGCCCGTGGATGAGTCCCCCCGAGATTACTCGCTGAGGCGACTGCGCGAACTCAGTGAGCAACTCGATGCGGGCCCGTTGTTGGACGGGCATCCGCTGTGCGTTTACGTGACCGGCTCGTTTGGGCGCCTTGAGGCATGGTCGGGATCGGATATTGACCCGTTCTTCCTCTACGACAGCGCCGACAAGACCGAACGCTTCCCGTGGACGAGTTTCGTACGGCTATCAGCGCGTTTGATCGAGATCGCTCAAGGGATGGGCTTTCCGCCGTTCTCGAAGGACGGCATGTACCTCGAGGTGCAGTACGTGAGCGAAATGGAGCGGGTGCTGGGGAGCCCAAACGACGACTCACTCAATGCGTTCACGGCGCGAATGCTGCTTCTGCTGGAGAGCCAGCCGCTGCACGATGAGGCCGTGTACACGAGGCTCTTGGAGCGCATCATCGGTTTCTACTACCGAGATTTCACAGACCACGCCAACAGCTTCCTTCCCACCTTCTTGGTCAACGACATCCTTCGCTTCTGGCGCACTCTGACGCTCAACTATGAGCACCATCGGCTCAATCTGGCGGTGCCGTTGACCGAAGAGGAGCTTCGGCACAAAAAGGCCGACAGCGCGCTCAAGAACTACAAGCTCAAGGTCAGCCGTCTGGCCACGTGCTTTTCGATGGTCGCCAATCTCAGTGCCATGCCGGCGCCTGTCAAGCCAGATCAGGTCTTCGATTTGTGTCGCATCACACCGGCTGAGCGGTTCGATCGGCTACGCGAGAGCGGCAAGATCGCAGCCAGCTTGGTTGACCAGCTCGCTGTCCTGTACGGCGAATTCCTAGATCAGGTGCAGAGCGATGAGGATCTCCTCCTGATTGAGTTTGCCGAGCCTCAAAGTCGAACGGAGGCGCTAGATCGCGCGTCGCGCTACGGAGACCTGATCTACGCCTTGCTCGATGAGGTCACCCCCTCAGAGAGGATGCGGTTTTTGGTTATTTGAATGGGCTTGGCGCGTCGACGGGCTTGGCGACCGACCGCCGCCCGCATAAATAGACTGCCGCCCCCGTGTTTCAGAAGGTCCTCATAGCCAACCGCGGCGAGATCGCGATCCGGGTCGCCCGCACCCTGAAGGAGATGGGCATCGGCTCGGTCGCCGTCTACTCGGAGATCGATCGCGATGCGCCGCACGTGCGCGAGGCCGACGAGGCCTTCCTGATCGGCCCCGCGGTGCCGGCTGAGAGCTACCTCAACATCGCCAAGATCATCGAGACGGCCAAGGAGGCGGGGGCGGAAGGCATTCATCCCGGCTACGGCTTCCTCGCCGAGAACGCCGAGATGGCTCGCGCCTGCGCCGAGGCCGGCATCACCTGGATCGGCCCACCGCCGGAGGCGATCGAAGCGATGGGGTCGAAGACGAAGGCGCGCGAGATCATGGAGCAGGCCGGGGTGCCGATCGTCCCCGGCTCGACCGAGGTCGCCAAAGACCTCGAGGAGGCCAGGCGCCAGGCCGACGAAGCCGGCTACCCGGTCGCCTGCAAGGCCGCCGGCGGCGGCGGCGGCAAGGGCTTCCGCGTCGCGATGACCCCCGACGACCTCGAGGAGGCCTTCGAGGGCTCGGGCCGCGAAGGCGAGAAGTTCTTCTCCGACGACCGCGTCTACGTCGAGCGCTATCTGGAGGACCCGCGCCACGTCGAGGTCCAGGTCCTCGCCGACTCGCACGGCAACGTGATCCACCTCGGCGAGCGCGACTGCTCGATCCAGCGCCGTCATCAGAAGGTGATCGAGGAGGCGCCGGGCCCGCACGTCGACGAGGAGATGCGCGAGCGGATCGGCAAGATCGCCACCGACGCGGCGGCGGCGGTCGGCTACCGCGGTGCCGGCACGATCGAGGGCATGCAGGTCGGCGACGAGTACTTCTTCCTCGAGATGAACACGCGGGTGCAGGTCGAGCACTGCGTGACCGAGATGATCAGCGGCGTCGACATCGTCCGCGAGCAGATCCTGGTCGCGGCCGGGGAGCCGCTCTCGATCGCCCAGGAGGACGTCGAGCTGCGCGGCTGGTCGATTGAGTGCCGGATCAACGCCGAGGCGGCGCACAAGAAATTCGCCCCCGCGCCCGGCCCGATCGGCGACTCCTACCGCGAGCCGTCGGGGCCCGGCGTGCGGGTTGATTCCGGGGTCGAAGGCGGCTCCGAGGTGACGCCGATGTACGACCCGATGGTGGCCAAGCTGATCGTCTGGGACGTCGATCGCGAGAAGGCGACGCGGCGGATGCTGCGGGCGCTCGGCGAATACGACTCCGGCGGCCTGACCACGCTGATCCCGTTCCATGAAGCGATCCTCGCCACCGAGCAGTGGGCCAAGGGCGAGACCTGCCGCGACCTGATGGAGGACCGGGACTGGCTGAAGGCCACGGCGCCGGAGCAGGTCGAGGCGCCGGAGGTCGAGGAGGGCGCCGAGGTCGTCGCCCGCGACTACAAGGTTGAGGTCTCCGGCAAGCTCTTCGACGTCAAGGTGATCGGCGAGGCGATCGCCGGTGGTGCGGCGCCCGCCGCGGGCGGCAAGCGGCCGCCCAAACGCGAGCGCAAGGCCGGTGGCGGCGGTGGCGCCTCGAGCGAGTCGTTGCCCTCGCCGCTGCAGGGCACCGTCTTCAAAGTCGCGGTCGAGAAAGGCGCCGAGGTCGCCGAGGGCGACCTGATCTGCGTGATCGAGGCGATGAAGATGGAGAACGAGATCGTCGCCCACCGCGCCGGAAAAGTCACCTCTCTCAACGTCACGGAGGGCGCTGCTGTTTCCTCCGGCGACGTCCTAGCAGTAATCGAGTAGCCGTCGGGGTCGCTCCCCGCGGCTTGTACTTTTTCGGCGATTCAATCTCTGCCAGCCGCTGCGGTACCACCGAAAAAGTTGAGCGGGGAGCGACCCCGACGGCTACCTGTGCCGCTGCAGCTGCTTTTTCTGCGACGGCTTGTGCTTCTGGCGTTTTTCCCTGCGTTCCTTTTCGCGGATGCGGATCGCCTCCTGGCGTTCCTTGCGGGTAAGCGGGATTTCCGCGGCTTCTTCGCGGCAGACCCGCCCGACGCAGTCCTCGAGCCGGTTGAGCAGTTCGCGGTGGAGGAAGTTGCGGACCGGGAAGTAGTTGGGGATGCGGACGATGTTGTTGAGCTCGTAGGGGTCCTTTTCGAGGTCGTAGAGCTCCTTCTCCCCGTCGGGCCAGGCGATGTACTTGTAGGGACCGAGGCGCAGCCCCTCGTAGTCCTTGGGCGGCGCCAGGATCGAGGCGGTGGCGCCGGCGCTGCGCCGTGCCCGGGCTGTCGTCGAGCTGCTCTGGTCGCCCGGTTCGGCGATCGCGCCGGCTTCGACCACGTCGGAGCTCTCGACGAAGGACTCGAAGAGGTACGGGCGCAGGGTGGTCAGGTCTGGGTCCTGCAGGAACGGCGTCATCGAGCGCCCGTCGACGCTCTTGTCGGGTTCGACCCCGGCCAGTTCGAGCACGGTCGGGGCGATGTCGATGTTGCCCACGATCTCGTTCGATTCGGTGCCGGCGCGGATGTGCGGCCCGCGGATCAGGAAGGGGAGGTGGGTCGAGGGCTCGTAGGCGAGGAACTTGCCGCCGATCAGGCGGTGCTCGCCGTAGAAGAAGCCGTTGTCGGAGGTGAAGATGATGTAGGTGTTGCGCAGGCGATGCTGGGAACCGAGCGTGTCGACCAGCTGCTTGACCCCGTCGTCGATCGAACGCAGCGACTCGAGCGCCTTGTCGTAGTAGACGCGGTAGGTGTGGATGTCGCTGAGCCCGAGGTACGGCGCTTCGCGGATGAAGCGCGGCTTGTCGGAGACGTTGCCCTCGTCGAACCCTTCCGAGCGGTTGTGCGGCAAGGGGGCGCCCTTGAACCAGTCGTAGTGACGCGGCGCCGGCTCGGGCCCGGCCGGGTGGCGGAAGTCACCGTGCGGAGCCGTGTAGTCGAGTTGCAGGTAGAAGGGCTGTTCCGGCGAGGTTCCCTGCAGCTCCGCGGTGGCGATGTTGGTCAGCGTGTCGGTCTCGTAGAAGCAGGGCTGTCCGTTGAGCGGGGCGAAGGGGCAGCCGATGTCGTCGCGGGCGCCGTATTCGCGCGTGTCCCAGCTGCCGGAGTCGCCGTAGGGGCCTTCGATCTGGCCGTTGTTGTTGAGCGAGTAGCCGTAGTAGTAGTGCTCGGTATCGGCCTTCTCCACCGTGTGCCAGGCGCTCCAGCCGGGCGGGACTTCGGTGCCGTTTGAGTACGGTTCGTCGCCGTAGCCGTTGAGGAACTTGCCGACGTGGATCGTGCGGTAGCCGGCGCCCTGCAGCCAGGTGGCGAGGTTGTGGCTGTAGGCGGCGCGGAAGGAGAAGCCGAAGTAGCCGCCGTTTGGCTGGATGTTGCCTTTGACGCCGTTGTTGTGGGCGTAGCGACCGGTCAGCAGGCTGACCCGCGAGGGGCAGCAGAGCGGGTAGGAGACGTAGTAGTTGTTGAAGGTCTCACCGCGTTTGGCGATCAGGTTGAGCGTGTTGGGCATCGCCTGCAGCTTCGGCTGGCCAAAGGTCGCGTAGAGCTCGTCGAGGGTCTGGTCGTCGGTCTGGATCACGACGAAGCTGGGCCGTTCGGCCGTTTCGGCCGCGGCGCTGGAGCGGGGGCCGGCGAGGAGGAGCAGGCAGAGCAGCATCAGCAGGCCGGCCGCGAGGGACAGGCGGGCGCTGCGAGAAACCCTGCTTTGTTCCAGTCGATCCATGGGTAGCCGCCGGCGGCGCGACCTATGAGGGTCGAAACAACTGCGCCAGCCGAAGTTGCGAAACGCTAGAGATCGCTCAGGACGCGCCGAGCTTTTTGGCGGCGTCGCGGAAGGTTTTCACGGTGGCGCTTGGCGCCTTGCGGCCTTCGAGTTTCTCGCCGTGGCGGTTGACCCAGATCACCGGCACGTTCATTTTCAGCAGCGGGGCGACATCGTTGGTGTAGTTGCAGCCGATGTGCAGCCAGCCTTTCTTGCCGCCGATCCGCCGTGCCGCCTCTTTGAAGTGGACGGGATCGGGCTTGTAGCTGCGCACCTGCTGGGCGGTGACGACGAGGTCGAGTTCGGTGCGCAGGTGGCGGCGCGAGATGCCGAGCAGTTTGTCGTCGATGTTGGAGACGATGCCGATCTCGTAGCGTTTGCCGAGCCGGTCCATCGCCGCGTTGGACTCGCGGAAGGGCAGCCAGTAGGCGACGCTGTTGGGCAGGAACTGGGCCCGCGAGGGCTCGATCTCCCAGCCCAGCTCGCCGGCGACCTTGACGATCGTGCGACGCAGCACCTCGGCGTAGAGCTCGTAGGAGCCGGCCATGATTTCGGCCTGGATCTCCATGAAGCGGGCCAGGAAGGGCTCCTCTTCGAAGCTGAAGCCGTCTTTCTCCGCCTCTTTCTTGCAGGCGTCGATGATGCCTTTCTCCCAGTCGATCAGGGTGCCGTAACAGTCGGTGGTGACCCATTTAACGGTTTTGAGGCTCGGGAGAGGCATAGCGGCGGCGCATTATGCCAATCGCTTCGAAGCCGGGCGGCGCGCCACTGGAACTCGGTCGGATCGAAAGGTCGGATAGGCTGCCGCCCGCGCCGCAGGGCGCACCTTCCACCCATGGACCTCCTCGAGTATCAGGGCAAGCAGCTTTTCGCCAAGCACGGCGTCGCCGTGCCGAGCGGCGAGGTCGCCGCGACGGTCGACGACGCGGTCGCCGCGGCGGAGCGGATCGGCTATCCCTGCGCGATCAAGGCCCAGGTGCTGATCGGCGGCCGCGGCAAGGCCGGCGGGATCAAGATCGCCAAGGATGTCGAGGAGGCGCGCACCTACGCCGACGCAATCCTCGGCATGGACATCGTCGGCCCGCACGGCGAGGGGCCCTTCCGGGTCGACCAGGTCTGGATCGAGGGCGGTTCCGACATCGCCTCCGAGTACTACGCCTCGGTGATCCTCGACCGTGGCGAGAAGAAGCTGCTGGCGATGGTCTCCGCCAAGGGCGGCATGGATATCGAGGCCGTCGCTGCGGAGGACCCCGACGCGCTGGTCAAGGTCCACATCGACCCGACCCGACCCTTCGACGCCGCCGCGGCGCGGCCGATCGTCGATGCCGCCGGCCTCGACGAGGACGTGCGCGACCAGGCTGCCGAGGTCCTCGTGAAGCTGGCCGAGGTGGCGAGCGCCGAGGACGCCAACCTGATCGAGGTCAACCCGCTGATCGTCACCAACGACCGCGAGGTCGTTGCGCTCGACGCCAAGGTCACGATCGACGGCAACGCCCTCTTCCGCCACCAGGACCTGGCCGAGATCGCCGACACCGCCGAGGATCCGCAGGAGGCGATGGCGAAGGAGAAGGGCCTCACCTACGTCAAGCTCGACGGCAACGTCGGCATCCTCGCCAACGGCGCCGGTCTCTGCATGTCGACACTGGACGTCGTCGCCCAGGCGGGCGGCGCCCCGGCCAACTTCCTCGACGCCGGCGGTGGCTCCAAGGCCGAGGCGATCGTCGACGCGCTGACCGTGATCACCTCCGATCAGAAGGTCACGGCGATCCTCTTCAACATTTTCGGCGGCATCACCCGCTGCGACGAGATCGCCAACGGGATCGTCACCGCCTCGCGGCAGATGGACCTGAAGCTGCCGCTGGTCGTGCGCCTCGATGGCACCAACTCTGAGCAGGGCCTGGCGATTCTCGCCGAGGCCAATTTGCCCAATTTGACGCAGGAGACGACGATGCTCGGCGCCGCCAAGCGGGTCGTCGAGCTGGCGGGGGCGAGCGCCTGATGTCGATCGTCGTCGACAACGAGACCAAGCTGGTCGTCTCCGGCCTGACCGGCCGCGAGGGCTCCTTCCACGGCCTGCGCAACCGCGCTTATGGCACCGACCTGGTCGCGGGCGTCACGCCGGGCAAGGGCGGGCAGGACGTCGAGGGCGTCCCCGTCTTCGACACGATCAAGGAATCTGTAGAGCAGGCCGGCGCCAACACCTCGATGATCTTCGTGCCGGCGCGCTTCGCCGCGCCGGCGATCGACGAGGCGATCGAGTCGGGGGTGCACACGGTGATCGCGATCACCGAGGGGATCCCGGTGCTCGACATGCTGAAGACCTATTGGAAGGCGAAGGAGGCCGGGGTGCGGCTGATGGGCCCGAACTGCCCCGGCGTGCTCTCGCCGGGCAAGGCCAACGTCGGCATCATTCCCGCCCAGTTCTTCGACCCGGGCAAGATCGGCGTCGTCTCCAAGTCGGGCACGCTGACCTACCAGATCGGCAACGAGCTGAAGCAGGCGGGCGAGGGCAACTCTTCGATCGTCGGCATCGGCGGCGACCCGATCATCGGCTCCGACTTCATCGACATCCTGACGCTGTATGAGGCCGACCCCGAGACCGAGCTGATCGTGATGGTCGGCGAGATCGGCGGCGACGCCGAGGAGCGGGCGGCCGAGTTCATCGCCAGCGAGATCTCCAAGCCAGTCGTCGCCTACATCGCCGGCTTCACCGCGCCTCCCGGCAAGCAGATGGGCCACGCCGGGGCGATCATCTCCGGCTCCTCGGGCACGGCGCAGGCGAAGAAGGACGCGCTCGAAGCTAAGGGCGTGCGGGTCGGCGAAAGCCCTACTGAGACGGCCAAGATCGCCGTCGAAGTCCTGCGCGGCTCTTAGGGCCGGAGCAGCGCTCGAAGCTCGTTTGCGAGGGTGGGAGCTTCGTTGTTCATGCGGCGGTCGGTGATGCGGAGGGTCCGGTAGCCCGCGACTTGCAGGGCAGCATCTCGGATGCGGTCGCGCTCGAAGGCGGCGCGGTGACTGTGGAATTCCCAGCTGTCGAGCTCAGCGGCGAGGAGCTGAGCAGGCCAGAGGGCGTCGACCTCGTAGCCGAGGACGGTCGTGTTGAAGGAGGGCATCGGCAGGCGGTGCTCACGGCAGAGCGCTGCAAAGTCGTCCTCGAGCGGCGAGCGGGTGATCATCGCGGCCCTGGCTTCAGCAAGTAGGCGCCGGATCGGTTTCAGGGCGCGCCGTCCGTAGCCGCGCTCACAGACGTCCTCTACGGCACGCAGCTGCAGCAGGTTTAGGCGGTCGGCCTCCTCCCAAGCGGATTCGAGGCGCTTGAGGTTCACGAATTCAGCCATATCGAAGAGCGTGCGAGCGACCGTGGTCACCGGGATCCCAGCCCGAACGGCACGATCCTCTGGGTGAAGTCGCCCGCGATGGATGAAGATGCCGGAGCGCCTGTCGATTCCCTGGCGTCCGGTAGGGGCGGTGACGTCGATGAGCTGAGAGCGCTGACGAGCCAGACCCCAGAGCGCTGCTGCGCTTCGATGGCTCAGCAGCGTTCCGGATCCATAGGCGAGGACGGCAGCCCATCGGCGCCCAGGCTCTGCGATACGGGGATGCCCCACCGCAAAGACCTCTCGGTGCATTGGGTGAAGTCGCCCGCTCTGGACCCACTCCTCGATGGTCCTTGCTGGCATCCCATGCTCGATCAGTTGCCCCCGGCCCACAACGCCATGTTGTCGCTCGGCCAATTTGACGATCTGCCATCCCAATCCGACGTGTCTGAGCTTTCCCACGATATGTCGTGGCTAAGCTCAGACACGCCCCGGTTCTCCCCCCTTGGAGGCACGGATCGGCGACGGGTGGGCGTTGCTAATGTCGCGCCATGGCTGGTGACACGATTTCTTTTGCTCGCGGGGCGCCCAGTGCGGACATCCTGCCGCGCCAGGCTGTGGCTGAGGCTGCCGCGGTTGCGCTTGCCGAGGATTGGGAAAAGGCGCTCTCTTACGGGACCGGGATCGGGCACCCAGGACTGTGTCAGTGGATCGCCGAGAGACATGGTGGACTCGATCCGGCGCAGGTGATGGTCGCCAATGGCTCGCTCGAGGCGGGCTGGATGCTGTTCGAGCACCTGCTTGAGGCCGGCGACCGGGTTGTCGTCGAGCAGCCGACCTATGACCGCACGCTCCTGATGCTGCAGCGGCTCGGGGTCGAGCTGGTGCCGGTGCCGCTCGAGGACGACGGCCTGGACATCGCGGCTTTCGAAGCCGCGCTTGCCGAGGGGCCGATCAAGCTCGCCCACATCATTCCCAACTTCCACAACCCGGCGGGCTGCACGCTCTCGGCCGAGAAGCGGGTGCGTCTGGTCGAGCTCGCCGCTGAGCACGGCTTCTGGATCTTCGAGGACGACCCCTACCGCGAGCTCCCCTTCGAGGACGAGGCGCTGGAGACGATGCTCGAGATCGACAGGGCGGACCGGGTGGTTCACGCCTCTTCCTTCTCGAAGACGGTCAGTCCCGGAGTGCGGGTCGGCTATCTTGCCGGGCCGGCGGAGCAGATCGCGAAGCT
Source organism: uncultured Solirubrobacterales bacterium (assembly GCA_963840565.1). GTDB lineage: Bacteria > Actinomycetota > Thermoleophilia > Solirubrobacterales > 70-9 > VRUE01. Next base: position 164,579 of record CAWIZH010000003.1, on the reverse strand, counting down.
GGCGAAGCGGGCCAACGAGACCTACATCTCGCCGAACATGCTGGCCGAGGCCGTGGTGCTCGAGCTCTGCAAGTCCGGCGGGCTCGACCGCAACATCGAGTTCGTCAAAGGCGCCTTGCGCGACCGCCGTGACGCGCTGGTCAGGGCGCTGGGCGAGCAGATCCCCGAGGCCGAGTTCGTCGTTCCCGGCGGTGGCTACTTCCTCTGGCTCGACCTCGCCGAGGGCACCGACACGACCGTGCTATTGGCCGAGGCCAAGGGCGAGGGCGTTGCCTTCGTCGCCGGCCCCGACTTCATGATCGAGGGCGGCGACAACAGCCTCCGCCTCTCCTTCGCCAGCGTGCCGCCGGAGCGGATCCCCGAGGGGGTCGCGCGCATCGCCCAGGCGCTGGAGCGCGTCCGCGCCGGCTCGCCTGCCTAGCTCCGAGTTCCCTCCCGCTGATCCGACCTGGAACGCCGCGCGTAGTGGTGGGCAGAAGCCCATCCCTACCCAGGAGGAAGCATGGCTGTTGCGAACAAAGAGAGCGCGCTGTCCCGCGTTGCCAGCGATCCGGTCTCGCGGCGCAAGCTGCTCGCCGTGACCGGCGGCTCGACCGCGCTGGCGGCCTTCCTCGCCGCCTGCGGCAGCGACAGCGGCACGACGACCACGACCGGTACCGCCGCTGCAACGAGCGGGTCCGGCACCGAGAAATTCGGCAAGGGCGACGTCGGCATCCTCAACTACGCCCTCACCCTCGAGTACCTCGAGACGGCCTTCTACGAAGACGTCGTCAAGAGCGGGCTCTTCAAGGGCTCCGACCTGGCGACGATCCGCAAGTTCGGCGAGGAGGAGGCCGAACACGTCACCGCCTTGACCGGCTTCGTCAAGCAGATGGGGGGCACCCCGGCGCCGAAGCCGAAGACCGAATTCCCGCTGAAGAGCGCCAAGTCGGTGCTCGAACTGGCCGCGACGGTGGAGAACCTCGGCGCCGCCGCCTACCTCGGCCAGGCGCCCTACATCAAGGGCGCCTCGGTGCTCTCGGCGGCACTTTCGATCCACAGCGTCGAGGGCCGCCACGCGGCGGCGCTCAACACGCTGCTCGGCGAACAGGTCACCCCTGACGGAGCCTTCGCCAAACCCGCTGGCGCGGCCGAAGTACTCAAGTCCGTCGAACCCTTCATCGTCGGCTGACTCCGGCGCGCAAAGAAAAGGAGAACGAGATGACTGACCAGATCCTGGCCCAGCCCGAGCTCGCCGGTGTGCGCATCGACGAGGACAGCGACGACCTTTCCCGCAGCGAGGTGATCCTCAAGGGAGCGCTGGCGGCCGGTGCGGTCTACGGCGCGGTAATGGTCGGGCCCTTCGTCGGCAAGGCACTGGCGATGTCCGGCAGCAGCGACGTCGACATCCTCAACTTTGCCCTCACGCTCGAGTACCTCGAGTCGAGCTTCTACAAGGAAGCGAAGAGCAGGGCGAAGGCGAGCGGTGACCTGAAGAGCCTGATCGACCTGATCGGGCGCGACGAGGACGAACACGTCGGGGCGCTGACCGAAACGATCAAGAAGCTCGGCGGCAAGCCCGTCGCGGAGCCGAAATTCGACTTCCCCTACAGCGGTACCGCCGGCTTCCTCGAGCTCGCCCAGACCTTCGAGGACACCGGGGTCAGCGCCTACAACGGCGCCGCTCCGCAGATCAAGTCCAAAGAAGTGCTGGAAGCGGCTGGCTCGATCGTCCAGGTCGAGGCGCGCCACGCGGCGGCGATCCGGCTGCAGAACGGGGACGAACCGGCACCGGTCGCCTTCGACCCGGCACTGAGCGAAGCTAAGGTGCTGAAGGCGGTCGAACCGTTCATCCAGTAGCCGGATAGGACGAGCGCAGCCAAATGAAGATCCGGGCAAGCAAAGCCGAGCGACTCGCCGATGAGGAGCTGATGCCGCGGATCGGCGAGAAGGATCCCGATGCGTTCGAGGTCTTCTACGACCGCCATGGCGGGGTCGCCTACTCGCTCGCCTACCGCATCGTCGGCGAGCGAGGGGCGGCCGAAGACGTCGTCCAGGAGGCCTTCATCTCGATCTGGCGCAGCGGTGCTCGCTACGACCGGGCGCGCGGCAGCGTTCGCACCTGGATGCTCGGCATCGTCCGCAACCGGGCGATCGACTTCCTGCGCAGCAAGGCGGGACGGGCGCCGAAGCTCGACTTCGACGACGATGCGGTGCTCGAGCACCGGCCGGCCGCGGAGCTGACCGATGCCGAGGCGCTGCGCCGTGAGACGACGCACGAGCTGCGCGGTGCGCTGGGCGAGCTGCCCGGCGAGCAGTCGAAGGTGATCGAGCTGGCCTACTTCGGCGGCTTCAGCCACTCGGAGATCGCGACGATGCTGGAAGTGCCACTGGGCACGGTGAAGGGACGGATGAGACTCGGTTTGGAGAAGATTCGCGGAGAGCTGGCGGGGGGATTGGCATGAACGAGACAGAGCACGACCGTCGGCGCGACGACATTGCCGCCTACCTGCTGGGAGCCCTGGAGCCCGGCGAGGCGGCGGAGCTGGAACGCCACATCGCCGGCTGCCCGGAGTGCGAGCAGGAACTGCAGCGGTTGCGACCCGCGGTGCGGGTGCTGCCGGAGACGGTGGAGCGGGTCGAGGCGCCGGCGGCGCTGCGCAGTCGCTTGATGGAGCAGGTGCGTTCGGAGGCTGCGGGGCCGCAAGCGGCGCCCGCTGCCCGAGAGGCTTCGCGGTGGCGGTTCGGGCTGCGTCCCATTGCCGGCCTGGCGGCGCTGGCCCTGATCATCGCGGCGGTTGGCGGCTACGCGATCCGCGACAGTGGCTCGGGTGGCGGCCCCAAGACCACCACCGTGGTCACCGGTCACTCACCGGGCGTCACCGCGGAGATGGTGCGCGCGGGCGAAACGGGCACGCTGCGCCTCGCCAACCTGCACCAGCTCCCTGCCGGCAAGGTCCTGCAGGCGTGGGTGCAGCGCGGCAAGCAGGTGATTTCGGCGAAGGCGCTCTTCGTCCCCAACTCCGATGGCACCGCGACGGCGACGATCGACAACATGTACGGCGTCAACACGGTGATGGTCACCGCCGAGCCGCGCGGCGGCAGCGTTCAGCCGACGAGCAAGCCAATCGTCAGCGTCGCGATCCCGAACTGAGACGGCTGCAAATCGGCGCCTGGCGGCGTCCTCAGTCGCTCACGTGCAGAGCACGCTTCGCTCCCTGCGTCCTTGCCAGGCTTGATTTTCGCCGTCTCAGCGACCGTAGCGGTCGCTAGATAGGACGAGTTGCTCCGGGATCGTGGCGCGAGGCGGCGGTGCCGGGTCGGCACGGACGGAGACAGTCTCGGCGACGCTGCTGGAGACGTGGTGGCTGCCCTGGTCGGAGATGATCACGACACCGTCGTCACCTGAGCTCTCGACCGTGCCCTCCAGACCTGGATCCAACCCTGCGTCCTTAAGGTAGTGCAGCAGCTCCTCGGCCTCGTTCTCGAAGCGCAGGACGACGACTTTGGCGCCGGGCTCGACGTCGGAGAGGAGAGAGCCCTGCTCGCGGGCGCCCTCGACGATCGGGTGGCCGTGGGGGCAGGTGGTTGCGTCGCCGATCGCGGCGCGCATCCGCTCCTCCAGCACCGGCGACATCGCGTGCTCGATCCGCTCCGCCTCCTCGTGGACCTCGTCCCAGGGAATGCCGAGCACGTCGGTGAGGAAGCGCTCGATCATGCGGTGGCGGCGGACGATGTGGCTGGCGTGCTCGCGCCCGGACGCGGTGAAGTCGAGCGACTTGTCGGGCTTGCGCTCGACGTAGCCGTCACTGACGAGGCGGCCGATCATCTCGTGCACGGTGGGGGGCGAGAGCTGCATCGCGCGGGCGATGTTGGCGCCGGTCATCGGCAGCCCGGCCTCCTCGAGCCAGAACATGATCTCCAGGTACTCCTGCTCGGCAACGGTCGCGGTTTCCTGCGACAAGGGGCGCTCCTTCGGGGTCGAGTACGGGGCTCATCCGATACTAGCTATCCCAAGCGTGAGTCTCGGCGGAACGCGGATTCGAAGCATAGCATCTTCGAAATAATGAAGTTTATAGTTTTAAAATATGATATATTGAAGAACTAATGAAGCGGGCACGCGCATATTCCCGTTATGCCAAAGAGGCTGTCCTGCTGCTGGGGGAGCAGATCCGCATGGCCCGGCGGGAGCGCCGCTGGTCCCAGGCCGAGCTCGCCGAGCGGGCGGGGATCACACCTGGCACCTTGATCAAGATCGAGCGCGGCGATCCGAGCGTCCGCCTCGGCACCACCTTCGAGGTCGCCTCGCTGGTTGGCGTTCCCCTGTTCCATGCCGATCGCTCGCGGCTGACGCTCGATCTCGATCGCACTCGTGCCCGCAGCGCCTTGCTGCCGGAGCGGGTGCGGCCTCGCAAGGAGGACGTGAGGGATGAGTTCTGAGCGCGGGCGACAGCCGGATGAGGCCTACGTGTGGATCTGGCTGCCGCGGGCGACCGAGCCGGTCGTCGCCGGGCGCCTTCACGTCACCGGTGACCTGGTCAACTTCAACTACGGCCAAAGCTATCTCGGCCGCGACGCGGCGATCTCGCTCTACCTGCCGGAGCTGCCCCTGCAAGCGGGTCTGATCGCGCCGCTTGACGGGATGACCGTGGCCGGCTGCATCAACGACGCCATGCCGGACGCTTGGGGGCAGCGGGTGATCATGCGGCATCTGCTCGGAAAGGGGGCCAGTGCGGCCGACGACGATCCTGCCGTGTTCGGGCCCCTGACCTACCTGCTCGAGTCCGGCTCCGACCGGATTGGGGCGCTCGATTTTCAAGCGTCCGCCGAGGCCTACGTTGCCCGGGCGAGGGACGGCGCTTCGCTGGAGGAACTTCAGCAGGCAGCGAGCCTGGTTGACGAAAAGAAGCCGCTCTCCGGCGATTTGGACCGCGCCCTGCTGCACGGCAGCTCGGTTGGCGGCGCTCGCCCGAAGGCCCTGCTCACCGACGGCGGGCGCCGGTTGATCGCGAAGTTCTCCTCCTCGACCGATACCTACGCGGTGGTAAAGGGGGAGCTTGTGGCGATGGAGCTTGCGGCGCGGGTTGGGCTCGATGTCGCCAAGGTCGAGCTCGGGGAGTCGATGGGCAGGGACGTGCTCCTGGTCGAGCGCTTCGATCGCGACGAGGTCGCGGGCGGCGAGCGGCGGCGAGCGATCGTCTCGGCGCTGACCATGCTCGAACTCGACGAGATGCAGGCGCGTTACGCGAGCTACGCCGACCTGGCCCAGATCGTCCGCGAGCGCTTCACGGCGCCGAAGGCAACGCTGCGGGAGCTTTTCGCCCGCATCGTCTTCAACGTCCTCGTCGGCAACACCGACGATCACGCGCGCAACCATGCCGCCTTCTGGGACGGCGAGGCGCTGACGCTGACTCCTGCCTACGACATCTGCCCGCAGCCGCGCAGCGGCGGCGAGGCATCGCAGGCGATGCAGATTGCCCCGAGCGGCTACCGGATGAGCCAGCTGAGCGGCTGCCTCGAGGCAGCGGCGACCTACCTGCTCAACGCCGCCGAGGCGCGCGAGATCGTCGACCACCAGATCGAGACGGTGGAATCCCAGTGGGCGGAGGTCTGTGACCTCGCTCGGATGAGCGAGGCGGAGCGCGTCTACTTCTGGCGCCGTCAGTTCCTCAATGCCTACGCCCTCGAGGGGTACCGCTGAGCCTCAGCGGCGCTCGACCAGCGTCGAGATGACGGCCTCATAGAAGCCGTCACCCATCGCGCCCTCGGTGACGGTGGCGTTGTCCCAGCTGCCGAGCGTCGCACGCAGGCCAGGGTCGCGCTCGGGTCCGTTGGCGACGACGAAGAAGCGACCGACCGCGGCGGCGACCTCGAGGTCCTCGACCGAGTCACCGACGGCGATGCAGTCGGCCGGGTCGTAGCCACGGACGCGGGCGTGGGCGGCGACGGCGCCGGCCTTGCTGACCATTTTGGGGACCAGGTGGTAGGCGTGGGTGGGGCCGTCGATCGCCGGCATCTCGCGGCCGATCGCGCCGTTGTCGAGCAGCCGCAGGTCGCCGTGGCCCTCGGCTTCGAGCAGGCGGTTGGCCTCCTCGACGTCGACCTTGCCGCGGAAGAGATGGGAGAGGATGCGCCCGGTGTGCCAGGGCGCGTGGTACTCGAGCCGCCCGTCGAAGTGCCCGAACAGCAGCTTTGGGATGCCGCGCTGCTCGATCTTCTCGTAGATGGTGCCGTCCTCGTCGGGGACCATCTCGCCGGTCATCAACGTCGTCTCTCCCTCGATCGCGAAGGCGCAGCCGGCCTCGTAGATGTATGACGCCTGCCCGATCAGGCGGGCGCACTCGTGGACCTGGGGCTCGCGGCGGCCGGACATGATCACGACCTCGACCCCGGCCCGCTGGCAGGCCTCGAGGCCGCGGGACTGGGCGAGCGAGAAGCCCCCCTCGGCGTCGCGGAAGAGCGAGGCGCCCTTGCCAAGAAGGGTCCCGTCGAGGTCGGTGTAGACGCACTTCAGCGACATTCGGTGGCCGCTACGGTAGCCGTCGGTGGACGGACGAGACTTCACACGGATCGGCGCGCGGGTCCTGTCACGGGGCAGGGGGGCCTGCGGGCAGTCCACGGGCTGTCCTCGACCCCCCTGCCCCGCGCCACCCGCGCGAGGAGCCGTATGAGGTGGCGGTTGTCTGATCGGGTGCTGGAGCTTGGGCAGCCTTTGGCGGCTGGGATCGTCAACGTGACTACCGACTCGATGTTTGAGGGAGCTCGCAGCGGGACGGCTGAGCAGGCGGTGAAGGACGGGCTGGAACTGGTCGAGGCGGGCTTCGACATGCTCGATGTCGGGGCTGTGGCGGCTAAAAGCGGGCCGCCGGTGCCGGCTGAGGTCGAGGCGGCGGCGCTGGTGCCGGCGGTCGAAGGGCTGGCCGAGGCGGGCGTGCCGATCTCCGCCGACACCTTCTCGGTCGAGGTGGCGCGGGTGGCGCTGGCGGCTGGGGCTGTCGCGGTCAACGACATCTCCGGTGGCTCGGAGGCGATGTTCGAGCTGGTTGCCGAGAGCGGCTGTGGCTACGTGTTGATGCACATCGAGGGACCACCGCGGGTCGACCGGGCGCCGGGCGACTACGGCGACGTGGTCGAGCACCTGAAGTTCTGGTTCGGGGGGAGAATCGAGCTGGCCCAAAGGCTTGGGGTATCCGAGGAGCAGATCGCGATCGACCCCGGACTCGACTTCGACCTCGGCACCGAGCAGGACCTGGAGATCCTGCGGCGCCTGCCTGAGCTGGCCGCGCTCGGCCTGCCGCTCTACGTCTCGCTCTCGCGCAAGGACTTCATCGGTGCGGTGTTGGCCGGATCGTGGGAGGAGCGGCTGCCGCCGGGGGAGCGCGAGTGGGGGACGGTCGCCGCGACGGCGCTGGCGGTGCGCGGCGGTGCCGACGTCCTCCGCATCCACGACCGCAGCTCCTTGCAGGCGATGCGGGTCGCGGGGCGCGTCGCGCGGCCGGTCCGGAGTCGCGCCTAGTGGCGAAGAGCCTGCTGGAGGCGCCTTGGTCGGTGGCTATCGACCCCGCGCGGCGCGACGGGCGGATCGTCGCCGAGTCGAGCGAGGAGGAGCGCAAGGCGCGGACGGTGGCGCTGCCGCGCTCGCTCGATCCCGGCTTCGTCGAAGCGCTGAAGCGCGCCGGGGTCGAGCGGCTCTACTCGCACCAGCGCCAGGCGCTGGAGGCTGCCGCCTCCTCGGACCTGGTGATCACCAGCGGCACCGCCTCGGGCAAGAGTCTCGCCTTCAACCTGCCGGTGCTCGACGGGATCGCTCGCGATTCGAAGCGGCGGGCGCTCTACCTCTACCCGACCAAGGCGCTGGCCCAGGACCAGGCGCGCAAGCTCGGGGCGCTGCGGCCGCCGGGGCTGCGCGAGGCGATCTACGACGGCGACACGCCGCGCGAAGAGCGCCCGGCGATCCGCCGCAAAAGCAACCTCGTCCTCACCAACCCCGACATGCTGCACGTCGGCATCCTGCCCAACCACAAGAGCTGGGGCGACTTCATCGCCAACCTCGGCTGGGTCGTCGTCGATGAGGCGCACACCTACCGCGGCGTCTTCGGTTCCCACGTCGCCAACGTGCTGCGGCGGCTGCGACGGGTGGCGCGCGCCTACGGGGCCGAGCCGCGCTTCCTGCTCGCTTCGGCGACGATCGCCAACCCGGTCGGCCTCGCCGAGGAGCTTGTCGGCACGCCCTTCGAGCTGATCGACGACGACGGCGCGCCTGGCGCCGGGCGCGAGATCGCGATGTGGAACCCGCCGTTGATCGACAAGGCGACCGGGACGCGGCGCTCGGCGCTCTCCGAGGCGGCCGACCTGCTCGCCGAGCTGGTCAGCCACGGCGTGCGGACGATCTGCTTCCTCAAGAGCCGGCGCGGGATCGAGCTGATCCAGCGCTTCGCCCGCGAGTCGCTGGAGGCGCGCGGCAAGCCGGAGCTGGCGGCGCGGATCGCGCCCTACCGGGGCGGCTACACCTCGCAGCAGCGGCGCGAGATCGAGCAGCGGCTCTCCGACGGCGAGCTGCTCGCGGTCGTCGCCACCGATGCGCTTGAGCTGGGGATCGATATCGGAGAGCTCGACGCGGCGATCTGCGTCACCTTCCCCGGCACCGTGGCCAGCCTGCGCCAGATGTGGGGCCGGGCCGGGCGTCGCCGCCGCGGCCTCGCCGTCTACGTCGCCGGCCAGGACGCGCTCGACCAGTTCTTCTGCCGCCACCCCGACGAGTTCATCGGCCGGCCGGTCGAGGCGGCGATCCTCGACCACGCCAACGAGCAGATCGCCTCGCGGCACCTGATCGCGGCCGCCTACGAGTTGCCGCTGGGCGAGGACGACGGCGAGTTCTTTGGCGCGGGCTGGCGTGAGCGCTCCGAGCGGCTGGCCGCGGCGGGTGAGCTGCGCCGGGCAGGGGGGCGGATGCTGCCGGGCGGCAGCGAGTTCGTCGCCGCCAAGATCCCGCTGCGCTCGGCCTCGACCGACTCGGTCGCCGTGATCGAGCGCGACTCGGGTGAGATGCTCGGCTTGGTCGAGTCCGAGCGCGCCTTCACCACGATCCATCCGGGCGCGATCTACCTCCACCTCGGCCGCTCCTACGAGGTCGAGCAACTCGACATCGCCGGCCGGCGCGCGGTCGTTTCCGCCTTTGACGGCGACTGGTACACGCGGCCGAAGAAGGAGACTGAGATCTACATCGAGCGGATCCGCGAGCAGCGCACGACCTCCGGGGTCGATCTGCATTTCGGCGAGGTATCGGTGACCGAGCAGGTGATCGCCTACCAGCGGGTCTCGATCGCCGATCAGGAGCCCTTCGACATCGTCGCGCTCGAGCTGCCCGAGCAGCAGTTCGCCACCCAGGCGCTCTGGTACGTCCTGCCCGACCGGCTCGCCGGGGCGCTGCCGCCCGACGTCCTGCTCGGCTCCCTGCACGCGACCGAGCACGGTCAGATCGCGGTGCTGCCGCTGATCGCGATGTGCGACCGCTGGGACATCGGCGGCCTCTCGACCAACGTCCACTTCCAGACCGGCCGCTCGACGATCTTCATCTACGACGGCCACCCCGGCGGGGTCGGGATCACGCTGCGCGGCTACGAGCAGTTCGAGCGCCTACTCGGCGACGCCGAGCGGCTGATCGCCGAGTGCCCCTGCGAGTCCGGCTGCCCCTCCTGCGTGCAGAGCCCGAAGTGCGGCAACCTCAACGAACCGCTGCACAAGGCCGGGGCGCTGGAGCTGATGCGGACGATGGCCGACTCGGGCTAGGCTGAATCGATGTACGAGGACTCGATTCGCGAGGAGTTCACCCACCAGTCCGGCGCGTTCGGCAAGGCTGCGGTGATGACCTCGGCCGAGACCCTCGGTGCGCTGGTCGAGCTGGTTCCCGAGGACGCCGACGCTCGCTGGCTCGAGTCGGCCTGCGGCACCGGCCTGGTCTCGCGGGCGCTGGCCAGCAAGGTCGGCTCCGTCACGGGCGTCGACCTGACCCCGGCGATGCTCGAGCAGGCTAAGCGGGGCGCGGTGGACGAGGGGATCGCGAACGCGAGCTTCGACGTCGGCGACGCCACCGCGCTTGAGCTCGCCGACGCCTCGTTCGACGGGGCCGTGACCCGCCTCAGCCTGCACCACATCCCGCTGCCGGGACGGGTAGTCGCCGAGATGGCCCGCGTCGTACGCCCCGGTGGCTGGATCGTCGTCGGCGACCTCGTCGCTGACGAGGCCGACGGCGAGGGCGCCTTGTGGCGCGAGGAGATCGAGCGGCTGCGCGATCCCTCGCACTGGCTCTGCCGCACGCCGAAGCAGCTGCGAGCGATGGGCGCCGAGGCGGGATTGACGCTCGATCAGGAGCAGCTGATCCCACTCGACATCGACTTCGAGGACTGGCTGGCGCGGGGCTCCGGCGGGCGCGCCGCGGCCCCACTGGTCGACGAACTACTGGCACAGCGACCCGAGGGAGCCGAGAGTTTCCACGTCACCAGTGGCGAGAAGGGTCGCCGCCTGCACCAGCGCTACTGGCTGGCGCGTTGGCGCCGTCCCGACTGAGGTCGCCGGGGCCCCAGTCAACTGCATCAACTTCTCGGCCTGTTGGGCGTAGAAGTTGATGCAGTTCACGGCCAGAGTTCGCGTAGGGCGAGGATTGCGAAGGCGTGCGACCAGGCGAGCGGCGTGGTCGAGGTTGGAATGCCACTGTGCGCGTCGACCCTCTCGGGCAGCATTCCGGTCGGCGTGGCCGCGCGGCGGAGCTCGGCCATCAGGTGAAGTGCCGCGCGCCGCTCCCCGAGCGCGGCGAGGCTCCAGGCCGTCCACGCAGTCGGGGCGGTCCATGGGTTGCCCCCGCCGCCCCAGCTTTCGGAGGGGAGGATCCCGAAGCGCCCGCTGCGTGCGGCGAGTCGCAGCAGCGTCCGCCGTACGAGCGGGTAAAGCGCGGGATCGGAGAAGGGACGCACCGCCCAGGCCGCGGCTGAGTCGAGCCCCGAGCCGGGATCATCGGCGCGACGGGACAACGTCCCCGAGGGCGTCTCGAACAGCGCTCGAATGTGCCATGCGCCAGAGGCGATCGCGTTGGCGAGGAAATCGCCGCCGCCGTTCTCCTGGTAGTCGTCGAGCCCTTGCCAGGGTGGCTTGATCGGCGCGCTCGGTAGTCCCGCCGCACTGGCGGCCGCCGCGATCCACCCGGCGGCGTCGCCCTGAGCATCGCGTCCGTCGACGGGGGTGCCATCGGGCTGGAACCGAGCGGCGGCTCCGAGGTCGAGCCCGCGCAGGAATCCCACAATGCGCCTCGCCTCGCCCCGGTACCCCGCCACGGCAAGCGCGATCGCTACGGCGCTCGCGTCGCGGGGCCAGGCGTAGGCCCAGCCGTCACGGGCACCGGCGAGGACCGCTCCGCTTCGCGGGTCGGTGAGAGCGCGCAGGACAAGCAGCGATCGCCCATACATTCGCCGCGCCCAGCTTGGCGCACCGGGGCCCAACGGTCGGGCTGCCGCGAGCCAACGGGGATCGGGACCGACGGCATCGGGTTTGCCCAACGAGCGGACGGTCACGGTCCGCTTCGTCCCGAACCGGGACACCGTCCGCAGCGCGTTGCTCTCAGACAGATAGCGCTGCCGAACCGAGTCGGTCCCCGATCCCCCCGAAGCAAGAACCGCGCCGATGGCGAGCAGGGCCACCAACCCGATCGCTACCGACAACGATTTCATCGGCTGAATGCAATCAGCCCCGTCGCCCTCCGGTCGCTAGCCTTCCCGCTGCAGGGCGCAGCCTTGCGTTTCCAGGCGAGGTAGCTCAGTTGGTAGAGCACACGACTGAAAATCGTGGTGTCGCGGGTTCGAATCCCGCCCTCGCCATATAAGCGTCCCCTGCATCCGGCGACCGATTCCCCGTAAGGGCAAGCATTCACGCGGAGGACGGGATCCTAGGAAGCCTCTGGACCCACGATATCCCGACAGGTCCGCACCAGCTGCCCGCGCGCCTCCTGCCATTCCTCGATCCAACCCTGGTCGGGTCCCTCGAATTCCTTGAGGAGCTCGTTCACTCTCTGCACGGCCTCGAGCAACTCGCGCGGAGCGACCATCAACAATTGATTCGCGGCCAAGGAATAGCGATGCATGAGGTCGCGCAGGTGCGGAGTAAAGATCGCTTCATGCAGACGCCCCGTGGTGTAATCGAGCTGCGGGACCGTCGCTCGATGAATCTGTTGAGTGCTGAGACGGCGCGACCTGAGCTGGGCGGGCTGCCTCCAGGCCGATCAATTCGAGCATGTGGAGATAGCCGACGACGGCCGAGAGAGTAGAGCCACTCGCGTCCTCTCTTCAGCGTCGGTCTTGCGGATCCGGGAGTTGGAAACCGCCACCACGATGCCGCCACCGATTGCACTCGCACCGGCGATTGCCGCACTGATCCAGTCCATAAGGATCGAGCTTAGTGTTGTCGGGCTGGCTTATCCGGCTCCCTGACAGAAAGTCTGGGAGTGGGACTCTGGGCGCTCACGGGTCACTGATGGCCGCCTTCAGTTCGGTGACGAACGTCGTGGCCGCCTCGCCGGGCGAGCGAGTGGAATCGGTTGGCCAGGAGACGTTAGACACCCTTACCTTGTCGAACCAGACCGGATCGAGAACGCCGACGTCCGGACGGCGGAAATCGACGAGGACGACGGTTTCGACTCCCGCTGCGGTCGCGAACGCGACCACCTGATAGAGGTCGCCGCGGTCCCAGTCGGGCCTGTCGGTCTTGTACTTGACGTCTCCAATCACGGCCAAATCGCCGATGACGAGGTCGGGGTGAACTCTCATTGCGGTCCCTCCCAGAGCCACCGAGGTGTTGCGAACCGCCACCGGGTGCAGCCCGTCGCGGATTATCGAGCGGAGACCTTCCTCGACTGGGATCGGCGTCCGGAAGAGGAAGGTCCAGCTCCTCCTATCCCCTCGCCGCAGCGAGCGCCCAGAGGCGGCGATGACCTCCTTGGCCAGGAGGAAGCCGTCGCGATAGTAAGAGCTTTGGCGATCGATCACCGCGTCGAGATCGGCAGGGGCCATCTCACCCACCCCTTCCATTCGAGCTGCTGCCCTGAGTGCCCGGCGACGGAGGTGTTCGGGCAGAAACGACGCTCCGACGAGGATCCGTGTGCCTGCCAGCAGCACCCTGTTGAGCGAGTTGTCATGATCGAACTCCTCGAATTCCGCAGCCACAGCCAGGCGCCCCCGATAGAAGAGCCGGACGGTTGGGAGCCTGAGCAGGCGGCCCCGCACCGCCCCCGTCTCCTCGCAGACCGCGCGGTAGTCGCGAAGTAGGCCCTCGGCGAGGATCCGCTCGACGGTGACCAGGAACCACTGGCAGACCAGGGTGGCGAAGTGCGTGCCACCTTTGAGTTCTCCCGGCAAGGTCGCGATCTCCGGGAGGCGGCTTGAGCGGGAGACAATGTCGAGGAAGTGTTGCTGGGGGATCTTCGGCTCGATGGTCAGCTGCAGCCCGTCAACGGCCACCATCCCGACGGCGTCGAGCACTTTCACCCGCGCGATGTCGCCGGCCAGTCTCTCAACCCTGACCAGCGAGGAGTCGGAGTCCTCAATCTTTTCGCCGAAGCGCCCGGTCCCCTTCGCAAGGTCCCTGCCGGCTTGCCGGAGCCCCTCGACCTGAGCCTCCGTCAGCTCTTTCAGCTCCTTCCAGTCTGACTCGACGAGGAGCTCGTTTCGCAGTTCAGGCGTCAGGCCAGTATCTCTCTGGTTTGTAGTGGTCGACCAGGTTTTCCTGGTCGAAGAAGTAGTCCTCGAGCAGCGGCCGGATCTGTCGATCCCAGATGCGGCGGAGGTGGTCGGCGGTGAAAAGGTCGCGCATGAAGAAGGAATGGCCAACGGTGTGGTGCCGGTCGAGCTGGGCGCCCAGCTCCTCGTTGAACTTGGCGAAGCCAGCATCGAGTTCGGGCACGCCGGTGCTGTGCGAGCCGTCGTCATAGTAGGCCGCGAGGATGTCGGGGCGGGGAGGACACTCGAAGATCTCGAACCTGCGCCGCAGCGCGAAGTCGATGCTGCGGGTGCTGCGGTCGGCGGTGTTCATCGTCGCGATTACCTTGAGGTTCGTGGGCAGCGAGAAGCCGGGGGAGAACTGCAGATCGATTGTCTTGTCGCGGTACTCAAGGAGGAATAGGAGCTCGCCGAAAACGCGGGGGATGTTCGCCCGGTTCAGCTCGTCGATCACGAGGACCCTCGTCTCGTCGGACCCTTCCATGTCTTCGGCCATCTGGAGGATCGTCCCGTTGACCCGCTTGAACGTAATCGCCCCTTTCCCATCCGCCATCGGGCGCAGCCCCTCGACGAACTCCTCGTACCCGTAGCTCGGGTGCAGCTGGATAGTCTTGGTCCGCAGCGGCTGGTCGTCAGTCAAGTAGCGGGCGAGGTGTTCGGCAATCCAGGTCTTGCCGGTGCCCGGCGGGCCGGCGAGGATGATCTGGCCCCTCTCCTGCAGCGCCTCGAGGAGCTCCTCGAGCTCCTCCTCGTCGAGGTAGGTATGGCCGGAGAGCCAGGTCAGGTCAAGGGCGGTCGTGAGCGTGGGCGCCGTCTCGGCGTCGCTCCATAGTTCGTAGACGAAGAGCGGAGTCGTCTGGTTGCCGAGCGCCTTCGACATCGAGTCGGCGCTCACCAGCGGATCCTTTGCGAGCACCGTGTGCTCGGTCAACCAGCCGGCCGGAAGCTCTTCGAAGTCTCCGAGCCGGACGAAGAGATTGCAGTCGGACTTCTCGTAGTAGCCGGGGAGGAGATCGGCGTCAACGCCCTCGGGATCGGTGGTTATCTCCTGGAGCCTCGTACGGAAGAGTTCGCCACCGCCGTAGAGGAAGGCGCAGGTATCGACGTCCGCCTCCAGTTGGGCATTGATCGTGTCGAGCTGTTTCTTGGCGATCGCGCTTTCGGAGGAGCCAAACTTGCCCCACCAGACAGACCCCTTCGCCTCAGCCACTTGCCGGTGCAGGTCGACGGTCTGGCTCTCCACGTCTGCGGACCACTTGAACACGAGGTGAACGGGCTCGAATTTCGGATGGAGATCCAATATTCGCCCGCTCGCCAGGTCGACGGCGCCGAGGACCTCGTTCAGATCCTGGAGGAGAACCTCGTCCTCGGGGACCGCACCGGCCTCGTAGTCGATCGCGAAGGCGCTTGCCGCCTCGTATCGGGTGGGCCGCTTCGCTTTCTTCCCTCAGGTCGACAGCCTCGCCGGGGGAGCCCAGTCCGGACGCGGTGCGGATATCTCGGGCGCGCTTGACCAGGGAGTTGAGTCCGCCCCGCACATTCTCCGTCCCCTGGTTGACCGAGAGGTACACCGCCGACCCGTCGGTGGCGAAGAGGTAGACGGCGTAGATCCCTTCTTCGCCGCTGCCCGTCGACTCGACGCCGTGGACGGCGACCCAGGGCGCGCTGGCAGGCCGACCGATTCCGATGCCGTTGGTCACCGGGCGCTTCTCCCCGAGCATCTCCACGAGAGCTGCGGGGATGAGCTTGGAGACGGTCTGCTCAAAGCCTGATCTGCTCTCGCCCCGCAGCGATTGCAGGACCCCTTCGAGCAGGTCGGCCAACCTCCGGTCGCCGGCTTCAGGCGGTGGCTGCAGTGCCTCCCCGGTCTCCAACAGCTCTTCGATCTCCTCGGCGCCGACCGGGGTGGGCGAGATAGTGACGGGCCGGTTGAGCGAGCCCTTGATCGATGAAAGCAACTGCCTGGGGATCCCCTGGCTCACCCACTCGGTCGGTCTGACGTGACCGGTCACCACGGAGAGGTCGGTTCTGCGTTCGTAGGGGCCGACGATGCGACCGACTGCGACTCGGTCCTTCTTTGTCTTCAGCGGCATTAGGACGATGTCGCCGTCTGAGATCGACATGAAGTGCCTGACCTGCATCTTCCAGTTGCTGATCCGGCCGTTCGGCTGGTCGCCGTAGATGACGTCGATCTCGCGCTCGACGGCCTCCTCGCCCATGCCCGAGAGGTCAGGCAGGTCGGGCCAGCCGATCCCGCAGATGCCGTGTTCGAGGCACAACTGCTCGGCTTCGCCGTTTTCGCCAGCGCGAATCATCCAGACCGCGCGGGGACCTTGCCCGGGGCCGGGTCGTGGCGGCGCTGCCTCGGCCATCAGCTCCCTGCGCGTGTCATGTGCCACCGATAGTCGCGTGGCGCGTTTCGGTTGATCCGCTTTCTCATCGCCGAGTAGTCAATCGCATCACGTCCGCTGCGGCGTTCGACAGCGGTTCACATGCGGGTGATACGACCGCCGCGACATGCGGCAGCGTCCCTACTGAGCCGGTACTTCGAGCCGAGCGGCTCGAGCAGGTAGCGCCACGAGTAGCTCGAGGTCATCAGCCCGTGGACCAGGAGCAGCAGCGGGGCCGACTCGCGGCCATAGGTCACGACCCGGGATCGGACCGGGCCGAAAGCGGCAGACTCGACACGACGTCCTGCTTGGTGCCTCGCTGTAGGGGTGCAGCAGCCGGGGATGCTCGGGCAGCTCGCTGAACGGCCCGCGATGAAATGGCGCCGGCGTGTCCGCTGTCCTTCCCATCAGTCTGCCTGGCCGCCGAAGTAGCGCCGCAGGCGCCTGTGGCGGTGGCTGAAGAACCAGGCGATCGCCGGGCGAAGCGGCCGCCCGGGAAGGCCGAAGCGCGGCTGCCAGGTCACCCGGTCGGTGATCGTGCAGCCGCCCTCGGCGTTCGGCTCGATCGTCCGTTCGTGTTCCCAGACTCGCTGGCTCAGCATCTGCGAGCGCTCGAGGAAGCCGCGCTCGGGTTCGAGCCGGACCAGGGTGATGTCGTCGTAGTCGAAGGGGAGCAGGCCGAAGAGGAGGATCCAGCTGCGGCCGATCTTCTTGCCCAGCTCGATGCTCTCGGGGTCGAGTCGCTCGACCCCGGCCGGGAGCGTCATCCGCAGGTACGGGTGCATCTCGTCCCTGATCCCCTCCGGGGTGATCACCCGGTCCCAGACCTGGACGGGGGTTGCGTCGAGGTGCGAGGAGACCGTGATCTCCGTGGAGGGCGAGTCGGTGGGCATGTGAAAGACCCTAGTCCCGACGACCACCGCGATTGCAGGCGCTAAGGTCGGCCCGATGCGGACCGCGGTGATCACAGGCGCCTCCAGCGGCATCGGTGCCGCCACGGCGCGGGCGCTCGCCGGCGAGGGATACCGGACGGTCCTCGGCGCTCGGCGGCTCGATCGGATCGAGGCCCTCGCGGCCGAGATCGGCGGTGAGGCGATCGCCCTCGACGTGGGCGATCCGGATTCGGTTGCCGCGTTCGCCCCGCGGCTCGAGAGCTGCGACGTGCTCGTCAACAACGCCGGCGGCGCCCTCGGCCTCGACCCCCTCGCCGAGGCCGACGAAGAGAAGTGGCTGCAGATGTACGAGTCGAACGTGATGGGGACGATGCGGATGACCAAGGCGCTGCTGCCGCTGCTGATCGATTCCGGCGACGGCCACGTCGTCACCGTGACCAGCATCGCCGCGATCGAGACCTACCGCGGCGGCGCCGGCTACAACGCCGCCAAGCACGCCCAGCGGGCGCTGCTGCGGGTGCTGCGGCTCGAGCACCTGGGAGAGCCGGTCCGCTTCACCGAGGTCGCCCCCGGCATGGTCGAGACCGAGTTCTCGCTGGTCCGTTTCGGCGGCGACGAGGAGGCGGCGCGGCGCGTCTACGAGGGAATGCAGCCGCTCAGCGCCGAGGACGTCGCGGAGTGCATCCGCTGGGCGCTGGCGCAGCCGCCGCACGTCAACGTCGACGAGATCGTTGTCCGCCCGCGCGACCAGGCGACCGCCGCCGACGTGCACCGCCAAGCTCAGTAGCGCTACTCGGCGACGAGGTAGCCGTCGGGCTCGGCGACCACGGTGTTGACCAGCTCGCCGATCCGCTCGATCTCGACCCGCACTGTCTGGCCGACGTGGAGCACGTTCTCGCGGATCGGCTTGCGACCGATGCCGACGCCCGACGGGGTGCCGGTGGCGATCACATCGCCGGGCTCGAGGGTGAAGGCTTCGGAGAGGTGGGAGACCTGCTGGAAGCAGTCGAAGACCATCTCGGCGGTGTTGGCGTCCTGGCGCATCTCGTCGTCGACGGTGCAGCGGATGCTCAGGTCCTGTGGGTCGCCGACCTCATCGGGCGTGACCAGCCAGGGCCCGAGCGGCCCGTGGGTGTCGAAGGACTTGCCGATCGTCATCGTCTGCGCCCGGCCCTGCCAGTCGCGCACGCTGAGGTCGTTGGCGCAGGTGTAGCCGGCGATCACTTCGTGCGCCCGCTCGACCGGCACGTGCCGGCAGCGCTTGCCGATCACGATCGCCAGCTCGGCCTCGTAGTCGAGCAGGGTCGAGACCTTCGGCATGTGCACGTCAGCGCCGGGCCCGACTACGCAGGTCACCTGCTTGTTGAAGAAGACCGGCACCTCGGGCGCCGCCATCCCCATCTCGGCGATGTGGTCGGCGTAGTTGAGCGCGATCCCGAGGTACTTGCGCGGAGTGGCGGGCGCGAGCAGGCGTACCTCGGTGAGCGGCATACGGGGCGCGTCGGCGGCGCGCTTCTCCAGGCCGTCGCGGCCGACCTCACCCAGGGCCGCAGCGGGTTCGCTGGGCACGTCGGCGGCCGAAAGGTCGATGACCTCGTCGCCGCCGCCGATCCCCAGCGCGGGCGCCCCGGACCCTGTGGCGAATCGGCAGACCTTCACGCGCCGGACTCTCCCACAAACCATCTGCTGACTTCGCCTTTATGCGTCCTATTGGACTGAAAAAGACGAAGTCAGCGTTCCGGAGGCTGCGGTTAGTCGTCCAGCTCGCCGAGCAGCTCGACCACGCGGCGCTCGATCTCGTCGCGGGTGGCGCGGACCTCCTCGAGCGGGCGCCCCTTCGGGTCTGCCAGATCCCAGTCGAGGTAGCGCTTGCCGGGAATGTAGGGGCACTCGTCCCCGCAGCCCATCGTCACCACGACGTCCGCCCACTCGGCGTCGGCTTGGGTGAGCTTGCGGGGAGTCCGGTTGGTCAGGTTGATGCCCAGCTCCTGCATCGCCTCAACCACCTCGGGGTGGACCCGCTGGCCCGGTTCGGTCCCGGCCGAGCGCGCCTCGTGGTGGCCCGCGGCGGCGCGCTCGAAGAGCGCCTGACTGATCTGCGAGCGGCCGGCGTTGTGCAGGCAGACGAAGAGGACTCGCGCCATCAGGCCTCCTCGGCCGCGGGCGCCGCGGAGGCACCCCGGACCAGCTGGTAGGCAAACGCGCCCAGGGCTGCCCCGGCGATCGGCGCGGCGATGTAGATCCAGAGGTCGTGCAGTTCGCCCGAGACAAGGGCGGGACCGATCGATCGGGCCGGGTTCATCGAGGCGCCGGTGATCGGGCCGCCGAAGAGGGCGTCGAGGCCGACCGTGCCGCCGATCGCGATCGCCGCGCCGGCGCCGACCGCGCGAGTGTCGGTGGCGACGGCCATGATCACGAACATCAGAAAGGCGGTCAGCGTCGCCTCGTAGACGAGGGCACTGCCGTCGCCGACGGAGGGGAGGGTGGTCCCGAGCGCTGCAGGCTGGCTTGGCCAGACCGCGAGCAGCAGGGCCGCGGCGGCGAGCGCACCGAGAACCTGGGCGCCGATGTAAGCGAGCGCCTCGCGGCGGGGAAAGTGACGGGTGAGGGCGAAGGCGAGCGTCACCGCCGGGTTGAGGTGGGCGCCGGAGAGGTGGCCGGTCGCGTAGACCATCGCCATGATCACCAGGCCGAAGACGAGCGAGACGCCGACCGCGCCCAGCACCCCGGCGTGGACGGTGTCGGTGACGATCGCGCCGCAGCCGGCGAAGACGAGGGCGAAGGCGCCGAAGGCCTCGGCGGCGGCACGGCGGGGGAGGTCGGGGCGCTCGTCCATTCGGCTCAGCAGCAACCGACGCGCTTCGCGCCGGGGTCTACCGGGATCGCGACCCGCTGTGGGGTCGAGAAAACCTCACGCACCGAGTCAAGCGCTCCCGGCACGAGGCTGAAGTAGCTGTAGGTGCCGCGCCTCTTGCGCTTGATCACCCCGGCTTCGACCAGCTGCTTGAGGTGGTAGCTGACCGTGCCCTGCGAGAGGCCGAGCAATGGCTTCACCTCGCAGACGCAGACCGGCTCTCCGCCCGCTCGCAGCAGCAGGTTGACGATCCGCAGCCGGTGCCGGTCGGCGAGCGCTTTCATCACGGCCTCCAGCTCGACCGCCCGCTGATCGGAAAGCGAAGACCCCGCCAGCGGCGTGCAGCACTCGATCACGGGGAGGTCAGCCACAGCTGGAACCTATCAGGATTCATTGAAGATTTTCAATGAAGTGCTTTCTGGGCTCAGCTCTCTAGAATCGAAATCCGAGCGATGGGGCTCGCTCCTTCATAAGCGCGGAACTGGTCCGCTGACGGTCCCTACCAACGTCCATCGACGCTGATAGGAGGACCCCGATGCAGGCCACGCAATTCGACCTTCGCCGCCTCGCCGCCATCTATATGGGTGGGGTGCTAGGCGCCCTCGCCCGCGTCGGCCTCGCTCAGGCGATGCCGCACGGGCCCGACAGTTGGCCCTGGGGGACGTTCGCGGTCAACATGATCGGCGCCCTCTTGCTCGGCTACTTCTTTGCCCGGCTGCGCGACCACCCGGAGGACAGCCTCGCCCACCCGTTTCTCACCACCGGCATTTGCGGCACCCTGACCACCTTCTCCACGGTCCAGCTCGAGCTCTTCGAAATGATCGACGGCGGCCACATCGCGATCGCCGCCGCCTACCTCGGCGCGACGCTGCTCGCTGGCTTCTTCTGCGTCCGCATCGGCATCGCGCTCGAGCGCCGCCCGGAGCCGGCGCGGTGAGCGCCGCCGGCTGGGTCGCCGTCGGCCTGCTCGGAGGGGCCGCCGCCGCTGCCCGCTTTCTGATCGATTCCGCCTTCGCCGCCCGGATCGACCACCCCTTCCCGCTCGGGGTGCTGGCGATCAACCTGGCGGGGACGCTGGCGCTCGGCCTCGTCGCCGGCGCCGCCCTCGAAGGCGAGGCGCTGGTCATCGTCGCCGGCGGCGGCATCGGCTCGTTCACCACCTTCTCCACCTGGATGCTGGACTCGCACCGGCTCGCCGACGCCGGTCACACACACCTGGTCTGGCTCAACCTCGGCCTCTCGCTCGTCGTCGGCTTCGCCGCGATCGCCGCCGGCCACTGGCTCGGCACAGCGCTGTAGTGCACCCCGTGCGGTCGTATTTGTCTCCGCATAGCGGAAAGAAGTACGACATCGGTGTGGGCGTCCGCGCGCCCCACTACTTTGGATTCAGGATGGAGCAGCAAGCTCTCACCGAGACGCTCATCGCGGCCAGGGTGCCGCTCGGAGAGCTGCAGGACGGCCAGCGGGTCGGCGGCGTCTACGCCGTTCGCGGGCGCGAGCTGCGGCGCAAGCGCAACGGCGAGCCGTGGCTGCGGCTCACCCTCGGCGACGCCAGCGGCGGCTGCGAGGCGGTCTGCTGGGAGGACGCCGAGGCGCTCTACGCGATCGCGGTTCCGGGGACGCCCGTCCACGTCGGCGGCCACTTCGAGGTCAGTGAGCGCTGGGGCTCGAAGATCAAGCTGACCGGGTTGCGCGAGGCCGCCGCCGACGAGTACTGCGCCGAGGACCTCGCCGCCGAGTCGGAGGTCTCCTTCGAGCGGCTCGAGTCCGACCTGCGCGAGCTGCTGGCCACGGTCCAGCACCCGCAGCTGCGCTACCTGCTCGATCGCTTCTTCGGCGAGGACTCGGAGATCTGGGCGCGCTTCCGCGACGCCCCGGCGGCGAAGGTCTACCACCAGGCCTACCGTCACGGCCTGCTCGAGCACACGGTCTCCGTCGCCCAGGCGGTCAGCGCCGCCGCGGCCTTCTTCCCGGGTATCGACCGCGACGTCGCCGTCACCGGCGCCCTCCTCCACGACATCGGCAAGACCGAGGCCTACAACGACGACCCGCTGGCGATCGACCTCACCGACGCTGGCCGCCTGCAGGGCGAGATCCCGCTCGGCTACTACAAGGTGCGCCGCCAGATCGAGGAGATCCCCGGCTTCGAACCCGACCTCGCCCAGGCGGTCCTGCATATCATCCTCGCCCACCACGGCTCGCTCGAACACGGCTCGCCGGTCGTCCCCGCCACCCGCGAGGCCGTCCTCGTCCACATGATCGACAACCTCGGCGGCCGTCTCGGCAGCTTCGACCGCCTCGAGCGCCAGCTCCCCGCCGGCGAGTCATGGTCCGGCTTCGACCGGGCGCTATCGGGCTCCGCTTACTTCGGCCAACGCGCCGCTTAGAAGCGCCGCGTACAGCGTTCGATCCGCTTGACGTCGCCGTTGGCGTGCTTGATGCAGCCGATCAGCTTCTGCGGGTGACCGCCGCTCTGCTTGGTCACCTCGAAGGAGTGATGGATCTGACGCCGGACCTGGACGTTGACGCTCTCGATCGTCTTGCTGATTTCGTCCAGCCCTGAGGACTTGAAGGCCTTGTCGGTCACTTCGCTGGTCGTCTTCAAGACCGGCTTGACGATGAAGAGGTAGCAGAGGAAGAGCACTCCGGCCGCAACCGCAAGCCGGATAATGCCCGAAGTCACGTTGCCGAAGAGGTTGCGCAGGAGGTCCATGGAGGCGGTCGCACACTATCCTGCGAGCCGTGGCAAAGGACACCGAGAAGCTGATCCGTCAGCTCTCGCTGATCTCGTTCCTGATGGCTCAAGGGAGGCCGGTTTCGGCGCTCGAGATCAAGCGCGAGGTTGAGGGCTATAGCGACATGAACGACGACGCCTTCGCGCGGCGCTTCTATGCGGACCGGGCCGAGCTCGAGAGCCTCGGCATCCAGCTCGGGGTCGAGAAGCCGGGCGAGGGCTTCTTCGAGGCCGAGCTCTACTCGCTGCCGCCAGAGAACTTCTACCTCGACCCGATCAAGTTCTCCGACGACGAGCTGGCGGCGCTGAGCACGGCGCTCTCGCTGCTCTCCGAAGGCGAATTCGCCTATGCAGAGCCGCTGCGCCTCGCCCTGCAGCAGGTCGCCTGGGGGCACCCGAACCCGCTCAAGGAGGGCGAGCGCGCGCCGGTCGAGATGGCGATGACCGCCTCCGCCGGCGGCCGCGACCTCTCCCAGCGCCTTTCCAAGATCGAGACCGCGATCTCGCGCCGCAAGACGATCGAGTTCACCTACTACACGATGGAGCGCGACGAGACCGAAAAGCGCAAGGTCGATCCCTTCCACCTCGTCTTCCGCGGCGGCCAGTTCTATTTGATCGGCTACGCCCACGAGCGCGAGGCGGTGCGCGTCTTCCGGCTCTCGCGGATCCAGGGCAAGGTCGGCTACGCCTCCAAGGCCGAGCACGACTTCTCGCCGCCCGAGAACTTCGACCGCCGCGACTACGGCCAGCGCGCCGACTGGCAGCTGGGCGAGATTCGCGGCACGGCGAAGATCTTCGTCCGCGACCGCATCGCCTGGCTGATCGAGCGCGACTTCGGCGCTTTCGGCACGCTGCGCGCGGCGAAGAAGTCCGACAAGGCGCCCGGCAAAGGCTCGGTCTTCGAGACCGATTACGCCTCGCCGCGCGAGCTGATCGCCTGGGTGCTGCGTTGGCGCCAGAACGCCCAGGTGCTTGCCCCCGACGAGCTGCGCGAGGAAGCCGAGGGCCGCCTCGGCCTGCTTCACGATCGCCACCACAACGGCTTCGAGCCGGCCGAGATCGTCGACCGGCCGCTGCGCGAGGTGCCGAAGCGGACCCGCTCCAACGGCCGCGGCGAGGCGGCGATCCGCCCCGAGCGCTTCGCCCGCCTGGTCACCCTCGCCGGCCTGCTGATCGAATCTGCCAAAGGCGAGGAGCGGCTGCGGGCGAGCGACTTGCGCCAGCGACTCGAACTGACCGACGGGGAGCTGCAGGAGGACATCGACCTGCTCAACGTCGTCAACTTCGGCGGCGGCACCTACGTCCTCTTCGCCGAAATCCAGGGCGACGAGATCGAGGTCGACTCCCAGCCCTACGGCGACAACTTCGCCCGCCCTGCCCGGCTGCTGCCGCTCGAGGCCAAGGCCCTCGTCGCCGCGATCGACCTCTTCGGCGATCACCTGCCGCAGGGCGGCCTGCAGAGCGCCCGCACCAAGATCATCACTGCGCTCGGCCATGATCCCTCCGAGGAGGGGCTGGAGATCGCCGCCGGCAGCGGCGGCGACGCCGAGGTCGCGCGCCAGGTCAACGAGGCGATCGGCGCCAACCGCATCCTCGAGCTCCAGTACTACAAGGAGAACGAGGACCAGTTCACCAAACGGGCGGTCGAGCCCTACCGGCTCGAGAACGGCAAAGAGGGCTGGTACGTCGAGTGCTACGACCTGACCAAAGACGGCGTCCGCCACTTCAAGCTCGATCGGGTCAAGGAGGCGACCCTCTCCGAGCGGACCTTCGAGCCGCGCCCCGAGGTCGAAAGGCTGGCCGGGGTCGAGGGCTGGATGACCCACGGCGAGGTGCCGACCGCGCACGTCGCCCGCGTCTGGGTCTCGCCGGAGCGGGCGCGCTGGCTGCGCGAGGAGCGCACCGTGGTCGAGGAGCTGGCCGACGGCGCCGTCGTGATCGAGCTGCCTTACGCGGGGACCTCGTGGCTGGTGAGGGAGATCCTGCGCGGCGCCGGCGACCTCGTCGTGCTCGAGCCCGAGGACGCGCGGGAGGCGATTGCAAATGAGGTCGGCGAGAGCCCGTCCCGGTAGGGGTTCCACTTAACTTTTTTTGAAGACAGTGGTGGGCCGTCCGAGGAGGTCGCCGCAAAAAAAGTACAAGACGTTCCACCCCTACCGGGACGGGCTCCAACGTAATGCAAGCACCAGGACACGCGGAGATTTCGAGGATCGTCGCTCCGAACCCGGGGCCGATGACGCTGGAGGGCACCAACACCTACCTGTACGGGTCCAATCCGTGCACGGTGATCGATCCCGGACCGGATATTGAGAGCCACTTGGACGCCGTCCGCGCTGCGGCCGAGGAGCGGGGTGGGATCGGCGTTGTGCTGCTCACCCACGGCCACGGAGACCACTCCGAGGGCGCCGCGGCTCTCGGGGCCGACGTGGTCCTGCCGACCGACGGCGAGGAGCACGGTGGCCTGCGCGCGATCGCTACGCCCGGCCACGCGCCGGACCACGTCTGCCTCGTGACGGCCGACCGGGTCTGCTTCAGCGGCGATCTCGTCCTCGGCGCCGGCTCGACCTTCGTCCCGCCCGACGGCGGCTCGCTCACTGCCTATATGGACTCACTGCGTCGCATGCAGGCTGAGCCGATCGAGCTGATCTGTCCCGGCCACGGGCCCTGGATCACCGAGCCGGCAGCGAAGCTGGCCGAGTACGTCGAGCATCGCGAGATGCGCGAGCGCCGCCTGCTCGCCGCCCTCGACCGAGGCGAGCGCTCCCGCGAGGCCCTCCTCGCCGAGGCCTGGGCCGACGTCCCCACCGAGCTCCGCCCTGCCGCCGAGATGGTGATGCAGGCCCACCTCGACAAGCTGGCGGCTGAAGGACGGCTGCCGGATGGCTTCGGCTAGCCGCCGAGCAGATACCGCGCGAGGACAAAGCGTGTCTGGGGCTCGAGGCCATAGCTGATCGTGCCGCCGACCACAGCGCGACCAGCCGTGTCGACGAGGACTGCCTGTCCTTCGGACGCCGCCTTCGCGCCGAAGCTCGTGGTGACCGCGCCGCCCCTGCCAAAGCTCCTGTCGAGGCCGCCTTTGCGGGTCAATCCCGCAAGGAGTAGTCGCCAAGTTCGTTCACCTTTGCCGGATCTCGATTCCGAGCGAAGGGTTCCGGTGGCCAGGATGCGCCCAGCGTTCGTCACGGTCAAGCCGTAGAGACTCACCTGGCCCGCTTGGCTGGCGATGGTCGTCACGCCGTCGTGTCCAAAGGCCCGATCCAGCGAGCCGTTCGCCTTGAAGCGCTCGATGCTCGATCCGACGCGGGGATTTGCGGCACGAAGAGGCCCGCCGCCCAGGTGCGCTTGCCCCGACAGGAGGAGTCGTCCCTGCGGGTCGAGGGTGATGCTCGAATTGAATTCCGAGCCGAATCGCGTGTCGACTGGCAACGAACGCCAGCCACGGTTGGCGAAGTTGGGATCGGGGGTGCCACTGGCTGTGAGATGGCCGATGACCTGTGCCAGGGGTGCCCCTTCGGGGTCGACCTGGTCGCTGGAGGCGACGAAGAAAACGCCACTGTCGCGGTCAAGTGCCGGCTCGCCGACCGCGATCAGCCCTGGCAAGGACGACGTCCCCGTTCCGTCAAAGGCGATGTCTTGATTCCCGCGAGCCGTGAGCCTGGCCACGAAGGCTTCGGGAACAGGAATCAGAGCGGGGGTGGCTTTGCCAACGGCTTCATAGGTGGCGGCGTGGGTGCCCGTGACGACGACTCGTTCCCGCGAATCCACCGCGATGCCCGTCGCGGTCACGTCGACAGGCAGGGACACTTTCGCGTAGTCCGGAATCTGCGGGGGGCGCGCCGGGAGGGGGAAGCCGAAATCAGTGATGAAGGCTCCGTCGCTACCGAACTTCGGGTCGGGCTTCCCGTTCGGCAGGTACCGCTCAACTGCGGCGTAGCTGGTGGCATCGTTCGCACCTGCGCTGTCGGGCGTGTGTTCGGCCCCTCCGGCGATGAGGATGCGGCCGCGTCCGTCGATGGCGATTCCCGCAATGCTCACCCGCCGGCCTTCTGGCGCGAAGGGCGTCACGGCGCCGCCTGCGCCGAAGCGGCGGTCGGGGCGGCCGTTCGACCGGTACGCGTACAGCGCTGTTTCGGTGGCGACGACCGTGCGCCCGTCGGGAAGACTTGCCATACCGACCAGTGGCAGTTCGCGGCCAATCACTCGTCCGTTCTTGCCAAAGGAGCGATCGAGTCTTCCTGAGCTCGCCTGGGCTGGGGAGCTCGCCACGCTGACGAAAAGCACAGCGGCGGCGCACCCAGCGAACGCAAGCCTGCCGAGCCTCCCTTGGTGTGAATCGATATTCCAGCGAATTGCCATGAATCTCCCCCTGCCGCGGCCGATTGACGAGCGATTTTGCACAGTAAACCTGGAGCGCATCCGAAGTCTCGGTCGGCTCCTGAACTTCCTGGCTAGCTGGCCAAACTGATACATACATGCGATGAGCTCGCGCAAGGGAAGCCAGGCGGTGCGTTCGGGATTGCTGGTCGGGGCCGCGGGGACGGGCATTGCCGCGGCGGCAACGGCTGCCGCCTGGCACTGGCTGGCGCGGCGACCGCTGCCGAAGCAGAAGGGCACGATCGCGCTGGACGGGCTGGAGGGCCCGGTGCGGGTGCGCCGCGACCGCTGGGGCGTTCCGCACATCGATGCGGGCTCCGCCGCCGACCTCTGGTTCGCCGAGGGCTTCTGCCACGGCCAGGACCGGCTCTGGCAGCTCGATTTCTACCGCCGCGCGGTCTCCGGCCGCGTCGCCGAGATGGCCGGCGAGGAGGGGCTGCCGATCGACCGCTTGATGCGGACGCTGGGGATCCGCCGCACCGCCGAACGCGAGGCGGCAACGATCGAGCCCGAGCTGCTCGCCCTCTTGGAGCGCTTCTGCGAGGGGGTCAACGCCGCCGCCGCTAGCGCCAAGGCGATGCCCTTCGAGATGCAGCTGCTGCGGCTCGAGTGGAAGCCCTGGCGCCCGGTCGACATCCTCAGCCTCGGCAAGCTGCTCGCCTTCGGCCTCTCGACCAACTGGGAGCGCGAGCTGCTGCGCGCCGACATGGCGCGGGCGCTCGGACCCGAGCTCGCCGCCAAGCTCGACCCCGCCTATCCGGCCGGCAACCCGATCGTCAACCAGGAAGCCTGGTCGGGCGACGGCCTCGGAATCGTCGAGCAGATCGACGCCGTGCGCCGCTCGATCGGCCTCGCCGCCGAGGCCAGCGGCTCCAACAACTGGGCGGTCTCGGGCAAGCTCAGCGCTACCGGCTCGCCGCTGATCGCCGGCGACCCGCACCTTCCACCGAGCATGCCGGGCATCTGGTACCAGGTCGGTCTCCAGCTCGGCGATCGCTTCGTCCGCGGCGCCTCGCTGCCGGGGATGCCGGGCGTTTACATGGGCCAGAACAACGACGTCTGCTGGACCTTCACCAACGTGATGGCCGACGTCCAGGATCTCTTCATCGAGCGGGTCGAGGGCGACCGCTACCTCTTCGAGGACGAGTGGCGGCCGCTGGAAATCGTCCGCGAGGAGATCGCGGTCAAGGGCCGCGACGCGCCCGAGGTGCTCGATGTCCGCATCACCCACCACGGGCCGCTGGTCAACGAGGCGCTCGGCGCCGACGAGGGCGAGCCGCTGGCGCTGCGCTGGCAGACGCTGGACCAGCCGACCGCCTTCCCGGGCATGTTCGACCTGCACGGCATTACCTCCGGGCCGGAGCTGGTCGCCAAACTCGAGGGCCACAGCTCGCCCGCCTCGAACCTGATCTGGGCTGACCGCCACGGCTCGATCGGCTACAAGCTGATCGGCCGCCTGCCGCTGCGCAAGGGTGGCTGCCCCGACCTGCCCAAGCCGGGCTGGACGGGGGAGTTCGAGTGGGAGGGGACGATCCCCTACGACGAGCTGCCCGAGGCGGTCGACCCCGAGAGCGGCTTCCTCGTCACCGCCAACAACCGCATCGTCGGCGACGATTACCCGCACCACATCACCAGCGAGTGGCTCGACGGCTTCCGCGCCGAGCGGATCGAGCAACTGCTGCGCGCCGGCGACGAGCACGACATCGACGACTTCGAGGCGATGCAGTCCGACAACCTCTCGCTGCCGGGGATCGAGGCGGCAAAGCGGTTGGGACGGCTGACGCCCCAGGGCCAGCGCGAGAGCAGCGCGATCGAGCGGCTGCGCAGCTGGGACGGGCGGCTCGACCCCGACACGATCGCGGGCACGATCTACCAGGCCTTCCTGCTGCGCCTGGCGCGCGAGGTGGCCCGCGCCGCAATTGGCGACCGCGACCTCTGCGAGCGCTGGCTCGATCGCGCCGACAATGGCTTCACCCCGCACGTCACCTCACCCTGGCGCTGGCACTCGCACCTGATGAAGCTCTGGGAGGAGGGCGACGAGGAGCTGATTGGGCGGCCATGGGAGGGCCTCGTCCTGGAAGCGCTCAGCGGCGCCCTCGACGATCTTTCGGAGCGCTTCGGCCCCGACCCCGAGGGCTGGCGCTGGGGCCAGGTGCACGAGATGGAGTTCCCCCACCCGCTCGGCGAGGCCAACCCGCTGCTGCGGCGCCTGCTCAATCGCAGCCTCAGGGCCGGGGGGGCACAGGAGACGGTGAGCCAGATCGCCTACGACCCCAACGACCCTTACAAAGCGGTCTGGGCGCCGAGCTGGCGCATGGTCGCCGACCCGACCGCGCCCGAACGCTCGCGCTGGCAGATGTTCACCGGCCAGTCCGGCCACCCCGCCAGCCCCCACTACGACGACCTCCAGGCCGATTGGCTGGAGGGTCGTACCCAGCCGATGGCCGGCGAGGGCCCCTGGCGCGAGCTGGACCTGGTCCCCGCGCAAACCTGAATGCAGCTTGGCTCGGTTTCGGGCCGAATCGAATCGCGGATGCAATTGTTGGGGCGGTATGCGCCAATTTCGTCCAACTTTGGCGGTTCTTGCGCTGCTCGCGATCTGCGCGACGCCTGCCGCGGCCCGAACTGTTCATTTCGATGGCCGTGCCGTGGGCGTGCCCAGCGGGTGGCCCGTCTACAAGCTCGCCGAGCACCCCCGGATGTGCGTGCGGCTCGACCGCCGCGCCGTCTATCTGGGCACGCCGGGCGCGAGTCAGCGTTGTCCCTCGCACGCGGTCGGGCGCCGGCGGGCGATCTTGCTCGATCCGAGCGCTCGTGAGCGTGCCCGCGCCCAGGCCAGCGCGGTTGCGCCACCCGCTCCCGTCGCTGGCGGCTCCGACGAGTACACGGGCCTTGGCTTCGACGCCTGCTCGGCTCCCTCGTCGCGGACGATGTCGGCTTGGGCCAGCTCTCCCTACCGGGCGATCGGCGTCTACATCGGTGGCGCCAACCGCGCCTGCTCGCAGCCCAACCTGACCTCGACCTGGGTCGGCGAACAGGTCGCGGACGGCTGGCACCTGATCCCGACCTACGTCGGTCTGCAGGCGCCGACCAGCAGCTGCAGCAGCTGCGCCATGCTCAGCTCGAGCCTCAGCAAAGCGACGACGCAGGGGACCGAAGCGGCGGAAGACGCGGTCGCCGAGGCGCAGAGCGCCGGCATGGGCCCCGGCAGCCCGATCTACTTCGACATGGAGTCGTACACGCGGACGACGAGCGCCACCGCGGCGACGCTCACCTTCCTCTCCGCCTGGACGACCCAGCTCCACGCGCTCGGCTACGTCTCCGGCGCCTACAGCTCCGGCGCCTCGGGAATTGCTGACCTCGGTCGCGCGATCGGCGGCTCCTACCTCCTGCCCGACAACGTCTGGTCTGCCAACTGGAACGGCGCCGAGAACACGATCGAACCGTATCTGCCGTTGACGGCCTGGCCCTCCCATCAGCGCATCCACCAGTACCGCGGCGGCCACAACGAGACCTACGGCCTGATGACGATCAACCTCGACAACAACTACGTCGAAGGGGCGACCGTCGGCGCGGGCGTCGCCAAGCCAGAACTGCCACCGCTCACCGTGGGCCACATCAAGCCGGAAGCGGGGACCGTCAGTGTCTGGGTCCGTTGCGGCTGGCCTCCCGCGGGCGAAGCCTGCCCGGGCCAGATCATCCTGCGCACCCACGCCAAGGTCCCTTTCCGCGCCCGCCCAGGGATTCCGAGCAAAGTCGTCCGCATCGCCGTCAGCCACCGCACCTTCAGCCTGGCCGGCGGCAAGTCCCACACCTTCCGCATCGGGCTCAACTCACGCGGCGCGCCGCTGCTGCGCGAACGGGGGTTCCTCAAGACGCAGCTGCTGGTCGCGATTCCGAACGCCCGCACCACCCGCGCCGTAAGCCTCAGGCGCACTCGCTAGCGGCGGCTGACGGCTTAGAGTCCCGCTGCGTGAGCCGCCGCGACCAGATCAAGCTGAGCGATGCTGAGCTGATCGAGCTGCTCGAGGGGGAGCGGGTTGCGATCGTCTCCAGCCTCGGGCCGCGTGGCTGGCCGCACTCGATGCCGATGTGGTTCGTCCCGCGCAATGGCGACGTCTGGATCTGGACCTATGCCAAATCGCAGAAGGTGCGCAACCTCGAGCGCGACCCGCGGGCGACGGTGCTGGTCGAGACGGGCCACGAGTACACCGAGCTGCGTGGGGCGATGATCGAGGCCGAGGCAGAGATTCACAGCGATTTCGAGACGGTGCTCGGCTTCGCCGAAGAGCTGACTCTGCGCTACGCGGAGGGCATCTCCTCGATCGAAGGGGACGCCAAGGCGGCGCTCGAGGCGCAGGCGCCGAAGCGGGTCGCGATCCACTTCAAGCCGATCCGCCTCGCCAGCTGGGATCACCGCAAGCTGGGCGGCATCTACTGAGATTGCAAAGCTCCGCTACCCCGAGCCGGCCGCCGTGTTAGGAGGTAACGTTCTGCGCCGCCCGTCGCCGCTCCTGACCGAATGAGATTCCGACTCACAGCCGCCTTCGCGCTCGCCTGCGCCGCGACGGTGCTGCTCGTCTCGACGAGCGGCGCCCCGGCCCGCGGGGTCGGTTCGGCGCCCGCGGGCTTCTTCGGCATCGTTCCCCAAACCGCCCTCACCCCCGAAGACGCCAGCTATATGAAGGCGGGAGGGATCGAATCGGTCCGCCTGCCGCTCGGTTGGAGCGGCGTTCAGCCGACCCGCAACGGCGGCTATGACTGGAGCGGCTTCGATAACGAAGTGGCGATCGCCGCCCGCGCGGGCCTGCGCGTACTGCCCTTCATCGCCAGCACGCCGAGCTGGGTCACGCGCAAATCGACCACGCTGCCGATCGACAACGGCCGCGAGCGCAACGGCTGGACCGCGTTCGTCAAGGCAGCGGTGAAACGCTACGGCCCCGGCGGTGAATTCTGGGCCGAACACGCGCCGGCGGTCGCGGGCGTCAACTACGTCCCGGCCATTCCCCGCGCGTTGCCGATTCGCTCGTGGCAGGTTTGGAACGAGGCCAACTTCTTCTACTCGGCCTACCCGGCCTCGCCCACGCGCTACGCCCGTCTGCTGAAGCTGACTCACGCGGCGATCAAGTCGGTCGATCCAGGCGCGGAAGTGATCCTCGCCGGCCTCTTCGGCAATCCCGACGAGAGGGGCAAGCTGGCGATGCCGGCGGCTCAGTTCCTCGAAACCATGTACCGGGTCCCGGGGATCAAGTCCGACTTCGACGCGATCGCCATCCACCCCTACGCCTTCCACGTCGACATCCTCGAAGAACTGACCAGCGGCATCCGCGAAGTTGCGCTCAAAAACCACGATCCGGGCGCTGGCCTCTACATCACCGAGATGGGCTGGGGCTCGCAGAACGATCCGAACAAGGTCGCCTTCGAGCAGGGCATCCAGGGCCAGGCGCGCGAACTGCGCGGCGCCTACCGCTACCTGCTCGACAACCGGCACAAGCTCAACCTCAGGGCGGCCTACTGGTTCTCCTGGAAGGACGTCGTCGGCTACTGCAACTTCTGCGACTCCGTCGGCCTCTTCCGCGGCGGCCCCCGTTTCCACCCCAAGCCCGCCTGGCGCGCCTTCGTCGGCCTCACCGGCGGCCGCCTGCGGCCGTAGCGCAGCCGGCGCGAGCAGGAAATAGCATCGATCCATGCCTCAGCCTGCGCCACATGGTCCGGCGTGGCTCGTCCTACCCACCTATGAAGAGGCTGCCAATGTCGAGGCGTTTGCCGAGGCGGTGCTGACCGAGCTGCCCGACTCGGCCCGGGTGCTGATCGTCGACGACAACTCTCCGGATGGGACCGGGCAGATCGCGGACCGCCTCGCCGCGCGTCACGATCGCATCGAGGTGCTCCACCGCGAGCGCAAGGAAGGCCTCGGCCCGGCGTACATCGCCGGCTTCCGCCGGGCCCTCGCCGCCGGTGCGGGCCTCGTCCTCGAGATGGACTCCGACTTCTCCCACGATCCCGCCTACCTGCCCCGCCTGCTCGAGGCCGCCGAGCGCGCCGACGTCGTGATCGGCTCGCGCTACGTCCCCGGGGGAGGGGTGGGCGAGTGGCCGCCGCTGCGGCGGGCGATCAGCCGCGGCGGCAGCGCTTACGCGCGGCTCGTCCTCGGGGTGGAGGTGCGCGACCTCACCGGCGGCTTCAAGTGCTTTCGCCGTGAGGTGCTCGAGGCGATCGACCTCGACTCGATCCGTTCGCGCGGCTACGCCTTCCAGGTGGAGATGACCTACCGGGCTATCCAGCGTGGCTTCAAGGTCCTCGAGGTCCCAATCGTCTTCCACGAGCGCCGCGCCGGCTCCTCGAAGATGGACCGTTCGATCGTCGCCGAGGCCGCCTGGCGCGTGCCGATGCTGCGATTCGGCCGGGGCCGTTGAGCGAGCTTCTGCAGCGCCCCCGCAATGCCTGGCTGGTGCTGGGGCTCGCCATGTGCGTCTCCGCGACCTGGCTGCTGATTGCCGGTGACGGCCTCACCTTCGTCAACGACGACATCTTCTACTACGCCCAGTTCCTGGTCCACGGGACCTCGGACATCAAACCGTCGCACGGGCTCGAATACTTCTTCGCGCCGAGCAACGGCCATCTGCAGGTTGGCGGCAAGCTGCTCTACAGGGCGATCTTCGAGATCGCCGGCGCCAACTACTTCGTCTTCCGTGCCGTCGATATCGCCGGAGTGATGATCTGCGTCGGTCTCTTCTTCGAGCTTGCCCGCCGCCGGGTCGGCGCCTTGGTGGCCCTGATCCCGAGCGTCTCTTTGCTCTTCCTCGGCTTCGGCTGGGAGGCCTTTCTCTGGGCGTTCGACCTGCACACGATCTACGCGCTGGCCCTGGGGCTGGGGGCGATCCTCGCTCTGGAGCGGGACGACCGGCCTGGCGATATCGCCGCCTGCATCCTGTTGATCCTCTCGATCGCGATGATCGAGCTCGGCCTCGCCTTCGCGGTTGGCATTGCGATCTCGGTGCTGATCAGATCCGACCGGATGCGCCGGGCCTGGATCTTCGTCATTCCGCTGGCTCTATACGCCTGCTGGTGGGTTTGGTCGCGGCACTTCGATCAGCCTGCGATCGCGCTTTCGAACGTGCGGCTGATTTCGATCACCGTCACCAACGCCCTGGCTGCCGTGGCGGGATCGGTCTTCGGGGTCAACCCCACCGGGGCGGGAGTCCCCCAGCCGCTGACCGAAGTCACCGCCTGGGGGACGGTCCTGGCCGCATTGGCTGGGCTGGCCCTGGTCGGGCGGATCGTCCGCGGCGGGGTGCCGCGGACCCTCTGGATCTTCGCCGGCGTCGTCCTCACCTACTGGGTGCTGATCGCGCTCGGCGGCCGTGCTCCTGACTCCTCTCGCTACATCTTCGCCGGAGCGCTGCTGAGCTTTCTTGTCGCCGCCGATGCGCTTGCCGGGACCAAGGTGCCGCGGCGCGCCGTGATCGCCGGCTTTGCCGTTGTCGCCCTGGCAATTCCGGCAAACGTAGCCAAGCTCTACGACGGCCGTGGCCCGCAGCTGCACGATGCGATCACTACCCGGACCGAGTACGCGATGCTCGACCTGGTCAGGGGGCCGATCCCGCCGCAATACGCGCCCGGCAAGGATCCGCGGGTGACCGACCTCGGCGGGAGCGTCTTCACCGCTCTCGAAGCAGGGGATTACCTGCGTGCCGCCAACCAGTTCGGATCGTTGGGGATGCCGATCGATCAGGTTAGGGGCGAGGACCTCGAACGACGCGAGGTCGCCGACGCCAGCCTGGCTGGAGCACTCGGATTGAGGCTGCGGCCTGTGGAACATCCGCCGGCCGAGCCCAGCGACTGCCCAAGCGCGCTCGGTGGCCGGCCCGGCCACCGAGCCTTCTTCTCCCCGTCCCGGGGAGGCGTCGTGCTCGGCTCCCGCTCGGGACGGCCGATCCACGTCTCGGTCGGTCGCTTCGGAAAAGGCGGGCCTGGGGTCAAGGTCGGCAGGCTCGAGCCCGGCGCCTGGGCGAAGCTCGCGATCGCGTCAGATTCGGCTCCGGACCGGTGGTGGGTCGTTCTCGATGGTCCCGCCTATGCCTGCCGGCTCGCGAGCGCGGCCACGGCCGGCTAGCCGGCGAGAGGGCAGACCGTCACCGGCGCGCCGAGTGCGGCGTGCCACGGTTCCGCTGCTTCGTCGGGCGGGATCGCGAGCTTCACCCACCGCCCCGGGGGGACGTGCCCGCGGCTGGCGCTGTGGATTCCCGCTGCGAAGCGACGCAGCCAGATGTCGGTCCAGTGCCGGCCCGCGACACGGAACAGCATGCCCCCTTGTGGCACGGCGATCATCGCGTATCCCGAGCCGGATTCCAGGCCGACGGTCCGGCAGCGTCGACTGGTCTTTGGCCCGTGGGCGTATTCGGTCTTCAGCCCAAGCGCATCGACGAGGGTGTTATCGGCGATCCTGCGGATTTCCCCCGTCTGGCTTCGCAGTTCCGCCAGCGAGAAGGCGGGCGAGCCGTTGCGGTCGACCGACCTCAGATAAGCGCCCGCCGGAATGCCGATGAAGAGGCCGCCTCCAACCGCGGTGACGTTGGGGTCGGCGGAGGCGACGTAGTCGGGATCGACGTGATTTCGAGCCAGCTCGAGCATTGCGAACTCGGCCTTGTTGATCGGCGCCTCGCGATGCAGCGTGTCGTCGGCGTTGCCGCTGCCGAGCTGAGCGATATTGGCTGGCAGGGCGAGCAGGGCGATGACGACCACGGCGGCGGTCACCCGGTTCGAGATCCTTCCGTGCATCGCCTCGGCGGCGACGAGCAGCACCCCCACCGCCCCGACGAAGACGTAACGGGACCCTTCGGGCGGCCGTGCCGCGAGGCCCATCAGCACCCAGTAGGAGGCGATCACGGCGAGCCACACCCAGAGGCTGCGGGGGATGGCCCCCCGTCGCAATCGCACAGCGAGAGCGATCAGCGCCAGCACGGCGAGCGCTCGGCCGAACCAGGTCACCGAGGTGATGTAGGTGGCCGCAAGCACCGGGTTGGTGCCGGTGAGCGAGCCGAGCACCGTCGCCATCGAGAAGAAGACGGTCTTCGGGACCAGCGTCACATTCGACAGCTCGATCGCGCTCTGGGCCTGGTGGAAATGGTGGGCCCAGACCCACCAGGCGGCGTAGAGGATGGCGGGGACGAGGAAGATCCAGGCCCGGCGCAGGCGGTCGGACCGCAGCAGGACCGAGACAGCGATCCCGACCAGCAGGGCGATCCCGACCTCGATCGTGGCGATCGAGAGGGTGATTAGGATGCAGGCGAGGATGTCGCCGCGGCGGTCGTCGCGCTGCAGGGCGAGCAGGGCCCCCAGCCCGAGTGCCAGCGAGACCAGCGTGTGCAGGTCGAAGGGCCAGAGCAGGACCTCGCGGGCGAAGCCGAGGAAGAGCAGCAGGACGCAGGGCGCGAGCGCGGTCAGCGCTCCGACTCGGCGCCGGGCGAGCTCGAAGACGAGTCCCGCTGAAGCGCAAAGGGCGGCGATATTGACCAGCTCGAAGGCGACGTAGTGTGCGCCGGCGACGGCGAAGGTCGCTTCGTAGATCAGCTTGCCGCCGAGCTGCAGGTGGCCGTTGTAGGGGGCGAGGAGGTATTCGAGGCTGAGCGAGTGGTGCTGGACGATTCGTCCTGAGTCTTCGACCAGGCGCCCGAGGTAGAAGATCTCGTCGACGTCGAAGCTCTCGCCGTTCGCGGTCAGGAGGATCAGCGCGGCAGAGAGCGCCATCGCGATCCCGAGGACGATCCAGGCACCGCGGGTCGTGCGCACGAATCCCACGAATTCTTGGCCCCGCCGCACGCGCGTAATCTATGGACTTCGCGCGCCTATAGGCTGCCCGCTTTGGCGCCGCCATCTTCCCGGATAGACCGTCTCGCCTGGGCGGGCCTCGCGATCGCGATGTGCGTCTCGGCCGTCTGGCTGATGGACGCCGGCCACGGCCTCACCTTCATCGGCGACGACATTTACTACTACGCCACGTACGTGGCCCACGGCTTCGTGCCCGAGCCGGCGCACGGCCTCGAATACTTCCTTGCCCCGCACAACGGCCACCTGCAGCTCGTCGGCAAACTTGTCTACCGACTGCTGTTCGAGATCGCCGGCACCGACTACACCGTCTTCCGTGCGGTCGAGGTCGCCCTGGTCCTGCTCTCGGCCGGGCTCTTCTTCGTCCTCGCCCGTCGCCGAGTGGGTCCAGTCGCGGCGCTGATCCCGAGCGTTTTGCTGCTTTTCCTCGGCTACGCCTATGAGCCGCTGCTCTGGCCCTTCGACCTGCACACGCTGCTCGCTCTGGATTTCGGGCTCGCGGCCCTGCTGACCCTGGAACGCGGCGATCGCCGAGGCGACCTCGCGACCTGCGCGCTGTTGGTTCTCTCGGTCGCCACGGTTGAGCTTGGGCTTGCCTTCACCACCGGCGCGGCGGTCTCGGTGCTGATGCGGGAGGACCGCCGGCGGCGCGCCTGGATCTTCATCGTGCCGCTTGCCCTCTTCGGCGTCTGGTGGCTGTGGGCACGACATTTCGATCAAGCGAACTTCGCCCTCTCGAACGTGCACCTGATCCCGATCGTGCTCACCAACGCGCTCGCCGCTGTGACCGGTTCGATCTTCGGGCTCAATCCCACCGGCGAAGGCATCTCGGTCTACGTGACCACGGTTACCGCCTGGGGGACGGTGCTTGCGGCCTTCGCGGTGATTGGCCTGGTGGTCAGGGTCAGGCGCGGTGCGGTCCCGGACACGCTCTGGGTCTCGCTCGCGGTCGTCCTCGTCTACTGGCTGATGATCGCGATGGGAGCGCGCCCGCCAGACTCCTCCCGTTACATCTTCGTCGGCGTGGTGATGGTGCTGCTTGTCGTCGCCGACGCGATCCGGGGGATGAAGCTGACCTGGCAGGCCCTTGCCGTCGCCGCCGTCCTTGCCGCGCTCGCGATCGCGCCGAACATAGAAAAGCTCAACGACGGGGTTGTCCCACGGCGGATCGACGCGCTCAACACCCGCACCGAGTACGCGATGCTGGAGCTGGCGCGGCCGCACGTTGCGGCCGATTACCTGGCCGCTGCCGACCCCAAGGTCGCCGCGCTGGGAGGCGGTCTTATCGCCGGGCTTCCCGCTGGCGAATACTTTCGCGCCGCCGGCGAGTTCGGCTCGCTTGCCTTCTCCCTCGACGAGGTTCGCGCTCAGAGCCTGGCGGAGCGCCAGATCGCCGACGCGACGCTGGTCGGCGCCCTGGGCATTTCGCTGCGCCCGGCCCTTCCCCCTGCCAATCCGCGGAGCTGTCCCAGCTCACTTGACGGAACCCCCACGCACCCCTCCTTCTTTCTGCTGCCGCGGGCTGGCTCCCTGCTCGGCTCACGATCGGGCCGGCCGCTGAAGGTCTCGATCGGTCGCTTCGGCAGAGGCGGGCCCGGGGTCGGCATCGGCCGCCTCGAGCCGGATCGCTGGGCAAGGCTGGCGACGCCGCCGGACGCGGCCCCGGATCGCTGGTGGGCGATCGTCAGCGGTCCGATCTACGTATGCCCATTGAGATCGGGCGGAGCCGCCGTCAGGCGGTAGGCGGGCGACCCGGACAGCTCTGGATCGTGCTCACCGGCCGCCGCGGAGCCGGCCGGCGCGCCAGGTGCCCGGCTGCCTCGTGACCGAGCCGTCGCGACGGTAGTCGCCACGGCTCAGGTGATGCTCGAGGAACACGTAGAGGACTATGAAGAGGTAGCGGCTGCCCATCTCGTTGAGCCTGAGCTTCGAGACGCCGGCTTTCCGGTTGCTCCAGGAGATCGGCACGATCCCGTAGCTGTAGCCGCGGACCACCGCCTTCAAGGGCAGCTCGACGGTGAGGTTGAAGTGGTGGGAGAGGAACGGCTGGACGTTCTCGATCACCTCGCGGCGGTAGGCCTTGAAGGCATTGGTGGTGTCGTTGTAGCCGTGGCGGAAGAGGACGCGGATGCCGAAGTTGACGATCCGGTTCATGATCAGCTTCGAGCGCGGGTAGTCGATCACCCTCGAGCCGTGGACGAAGCGCGAGCCGAAGGCGCACTCATAGCCTTCTTCGAGCAGGCGATGGTAGGTGACCAGGTCCTCCGGGCTGTCTGACCCGTCGGCCATCACGATCGCCACCGCGTCCCCCTCGAACGCCTCGAGGCCGGCCCGGACGGCGAAGCCGAATCCGTTGCGATATGGGGAGGGCAGGCAGCGCACCTGGGGATGCCGCTCGGAGAGCCCAGCGACCACGTTTAGCGTGCCATCGCTGCTGGAGTCGTCGACGACGATGACGTCGTGGTCGATCTGCTCGCGGTCGAGGGTGGAGACGATGCTCTCCACGGTCTCGGTTATCGAGCCCTCCTCGTTGTAGGCGGGAATGACGACAGACAGTTTCATGCTGGCTCTCTTCGCAGCCCCAGGGCCTCGCCGACGATGTCCTCGTGGGCGACGGTCCACTCCAGAAGGTCCGCGAGCACGTCCCTCGGACCCTTGCGCGGCCGCCACGAGGTCAAGGAGAAGAGTCGCGAGCAGTCGGAAAGGTAGATCGGCACGTCCCCCGGCCGTGTTTTCGGCTCAGCCCCGATCGGAACCTCGTTGCCGGTCAGCTCACGGCAGATCTCAGTCGTCTCCAGCAGCGAGAGGCTGCCCTCGCGCCCCCCGCCGACGTTGGCGCTGACGCCGCGCCAGCGCTCCGGGTCGCCGAGCTGGTCGTCGACCAGGTCAATCAGATCGTCGACGTGGAGCAGGTCCCTGACCTGCTTGCCCTTGCCGTCGAAGCCGATGTAGGACAGGGGCTTGCCGAAGTGATGGCTGAGCAGCCACCAGGAGAAGACTCCCTGATCGACCTTTCCCATCTGCCAGGGCCCGGCGATAACGCCACAGCGGTTGATCGTCGCCCGCAGGCCAAAGGCGTCGGCGTACTCTTCGATCAGCAACTCGGCGGAAAGCTTGGTGGCCCCGTAGAGGGTGCGCGCGCCGGGAAGCGGGAAGTCCTCCGAGATGCCCAGCGCCCCGGCGCCGGGGACCGGCTGCTCGGCCGCTAGCTCGAAGCGGCTCTCGGTCTCCTCCAGGATCAACTCGAGCTGAGGAGCGACCGGATAGACCCGGCTGGTCGAGAGAAAGACGACGAAGGCCTTCTCCTCGCGGGCCCGCTCGAGGCAGTTGAAGGCGCCGACGAGGTTTGTCTGCACGGAGTACGACGTGTCGGCAAACCCGGCCAGCACCGAGGGCTCCGCCGAGCACTCGACCATCGCGTCGAACGGTCCGGCGCCGGCGAGGTCGGTGGGCTCGCGCACGTCGCCATGGCAGAAGGAGACCCCGGCCTCGCGCAAGCGGGCGAGGTTGAGCTCGGAGCCGCGCCGCATCAGGTTGTCGAGCGCGACGATCTCCCAATCCGGGTGGCGGTGGGCGAGCGAAACCCCTAGATTCGCTCCCACGAACCCGGCGCCGCCGGTAATCAGGATCCTCATCGCCGGGCACTCTAAAGATCGGCGCGACGGGGGGCCGTGGTGTCCGTTGGCCTGACTCCGGCCGATCCCATCGATCTGATACTCAGTTCCGTATGCCTACTGCAATAGTCACTGGATCCGGGGGCCTGATCGGCTCCGAGTCGGTTCGCCGCTTTCTCGAGGCCGGATGGGACGTCGTTGGCCTCGAGAACGATATGCGCGCCCGTTTCTTCGGCGAGGAGGCGTCGACGGCTCACGTCACCGAGGATTTGCGCGAGTCCTATCCGGACTTCCGCTCGCTTGACGTCGACATCCGCGACGCCGACGGCGTCAATCGCGCCTTTGCGGATCTGGCGGGAAAGATCGAGGCCGTGATCCACACCGCCGCCCAGCCCTCGCACGACTGGGCAGCGAGCGACCCGCAGACCGACTTCGGCGTCAACGCGCTCGGCACGCTCAACCTGCTCGAGGCGACCCGCGAGCACGCCGCCGAGGCCCCATTCGTCTTCTGCTCGACCAACAAGGTCTACGGAGATACCCCGAACTACCTGCCGCTCGAGGAGCACGAGAAGCGCCTCGAGCTGCCCGAGTCGCACGAGTACTACGGCGGCATCCCCACCTCGATGTCGATCGACCATTGCACCCACTCGCTTTTTGGCGTCTCCAAGGTGGCTGCCGACCTGCTCGTCCAGGAGTACGGCCGGTACTTCGACATGCCGACGGTCTGCTTCCGCGGTGGCTGCCTCACCGGTCCCCAGCACGCGGGGGCGCAGCTCCATGGCTTCCTTGCCTACCTGATGAAGTGCACGGTCACCGGCACCCCCTACACCGTCTTCGGCTACGGCGGCAAGCAGGTGCGCGACAACATCCACTGCTCCGACATGGTCTCCTGCTTCGAGTCCTTCCAGCGCGCCCCGCGTGCCGCCGCCGTCTACAACATGGGCGGCGGCCGGCGCAGCAACTGCTCGATGCTCGAGGCGATCGAGGTCTGCGAGCGGATCAGCGGCCGCGAGCTGCAGTGGGAGCTGAGCGACGAGGCGCGGATCGGCGACCATCGCTGGTGGGTATCGGACGTCTCCGACTTCGAGACCGACTACCCGGACTGGCAGCCGCGCTACGGTATCGACGAGATTCTGCAGGAGATGTTCGAGCAGAACGTCGAGCGCTGGATGGCGAAGGCCTGACTCAGGCCCCTTCGGACCGCAGGCCGCAGACGGTCGCCGCTCCGCCTTCGAGCTGCATCTTCCAGGGTACTGTCGAGGCATCGGGTGGGATTCGTATTTCGACCGCCTGACCGGGTTCGGCCCCTTCGCCGAAATCGACCGAGAAGTCTGTGCTCGCGAATCGGCGCATCTTGATGTCGCTGACCGGTTCGGCGCCCGCAGCGATCGTGACCCCGTCGGGGGGAAGGCTGAACAGCGATTCCGAGCCGGCCGGGGCTGCGACGCAGGCACCGGCGGGAACGGCGATTAGGCCTTCAGAATCCGGCTCGGCGGGTCGTGGCTTGCCCTGCGGCAGGCTCGCGGCCGGCACTTCTGCGAGCCCGAAGCGCAGCGCGCTGACGAGGACCTTGTCCGCGGCGAAGCGCGCGGT
This sequence comes from uncultured Solirubrobacterales bacterium, assembly GCA_963840565.1. Classification (GTDB taxonomy): domain Bacteria; phylum Actinomycetota; class Thermoleophilia; order Solirubrobacterales; family 70-9; genus VRUE01. The sequence continues at coordinate 122,560 of CAWIZH010000003.1, read as the reverse complement.
CTCTGGCGCCTCGACCAGCTCCTCCGGCGAGCCGGCCGGCGAGCCGTAGGCGTCGCGCGCGCTCAGATAGGAGCCGGCGTCGACGTGGACGACACCGGTGTCGGCGTTTTCTTCGTCAAGGAAGAAATTGGGTTCGACGGTGTTGCGGGCGATCTCCAGGGCGGCGAGGTCGGCACGCTCGAGCTGGGTGGTCGACCTGTAGCTGGTGTAGGCCTCGTGCAGGAAGAGCACGTTGCTGAGCACCGCGGCACCGACGACGACGAGCGCCGCAACCAACGCTCGCCGGTCGAGCTTGACCCCGCGCAGCAGCTCGGCGGCGACAAGCAGCATCAGGGCGGCACCGGGGTATTGGTAGCGGCTAGCCCATGGCACCCGGCCGGGCTTGACCGCGAAGCCGCCGAGGACCCAGAATGCGATGACGACGGTGAGGACCACCCAGAGCGAGCGGGGGATGCGCTCGAGCCGGTAGAGGCGCCAGACGCCGAGGGCCCCGAGCGCGATCGCCAGCGGCCGGCCCCAGTCGAGGCCGGAGGGTGATGCCATGCCTTCGGCCGGGGTTGCCAGGCCGAATAGAGCCGCCAGGGCGGCGGCGAAGGAGTCGAGCACGAAGAGCGGCGTGGCTGCGATGTTGTGCAGGGTGATCGCGCTTTCTTCTTTGTGCCCCCAACCCAGCCACCAGAGCCCGTAGAGAACCAGCGGCACGGCGAGTAGGAACGCTCGCCGCCGCCAGTCGCGGTCGCCCCTTCGCAGGACGATGTCGACCAGGGCACCGGCGGCGAAGGCGAGCCAGAGGCTGGAGAAGAGCATCGAGCCGATCAGCCAGGCGCAGGCGAATACGTCGCCGAGCCGGTCGCGGCGGTCGAGCGCGACCAGCATGCCGAGGCCGCAGGCCATCGCGCCGAGAAAGGTGATCGAGGAGAACCAGAGGAAGTCGTCAAAGGCGGCGCCGAGGAAGAGGACCGGGACCGTCGCGATCAGGGCCGGCCACTCTCCCAGCCGTCGCTTGATCCAGACGAAGAGGAACCAGGCGCCGAGCAGGAACATCGCGGTGGAGACGATCCGGAAAGGCACCATCGAGCTCATCCCGAACGTGTTGAGCAGCAGCTGCCAGACGGCGACCGGCCCGGCGACGAGATGCTCGTTGTCGGGAAGGAAGAACGTGTCGGCGTTGAAGCCGCGCTTGTAGAGGATGAAGACCCAGTCGTCGAGGATGAAGGTCAGCCTCGACCCGAGCACGACCAGCAGCGTGCCCGAGGCGAGCATCGCCGCCGCGAGCAAGGCCGAGGCCGGGCTCCACGGCCAGCGCCCCCCACCCGCCTCAGTCCGCTCGCGGCCACGCACGGGACCTTCTTCGCCGGTGGCCACGCGGGTAATCTATATCCGCTCCTTGACGAATTGGCCTCGTCCCGGCACGGCGAGCGTGCGCCACGTACCTCGATGCTCGATCATCCCAGCCCTTCAATGGCGCTTGACATCCAACAGCCAGAACGGGCGGGAGCCCACGAGGAGGCGGCCGCCTCCGAACCCGTCGTGATCGAGGCGACGGGAATCAACAAGGCCTTTCGCCTCCCCACCCACCGGATCGACTCCTTGAAGGAGAAGATCACGGCCTTCTCGCGACAGGACTACAGGTCCTTGAGGGCGCTCCAGGACGTTTCCTTCGAGATTCAGCGCGGCGAGTTCTTCGGGATCGTGGGCCGCAACGGCTCGGGCAAGAGCACACTGCTGAAGATCCTGGCGAGCATCTACGCGGCCGATGCCGGGCGGGTGCGGATGGCTGGCCGCCTTGCTCCCTTCATCGAGCTCGGCGTCGGCTTCAACCCCGAGCTGACCGCACGCGAGAACGTCGAGCTCAACGGGGTGATGATGGGCCTCTCGAGGCGCGATGCGAGAAGCCGCCTCGGGGCGGTGCTCGAGTTCGCCGAGCTGGGCGAATTCGTCGACATGAAGCTGAAGAACTACTCGTCCGGAATGCTCGTTCGCCTCGCTTTTTCGGTGATGATCCAGTCCGATGCGGAGATACTCCTGATCGACGAGGTCCTCGCCGTCGGCGATGCCTCGTTTCAGCAGAAGTGCGCTGACGTCTTCCACGAGATCCGCGACTCGGATCGCACCGTCGTCTTCGTCACCCACGACATGGGCGCCGTCGAGCACTACTGCCACCGGGCGATGCTGCTCCACAACGGCGAGGTCCAAGCGATCGGGGAGCCGGGCGACGTTGCAAGGCAGTATCTGAGGCTCAACTTCGAGGTTGCGCCGAGCGCACCGGGCGGTGGCGAGCCAGGGGACGAGCTTGCCGACATCGCCGTGCTCGATGCTTGGATTGAGAACGGCGATGGCGAGCGGGTGACGACGGCGGAAGCGGGCAGCGAGATGCGGTTTCACGCGACGCTCGAAGCGCGTCGCGACGTCGCGGGCCCGACCTTCGGCTTCTCATTCAACAACGCCGACGACGTCCAGGTGACAGGCTTTGTGCGCGGCATCTCCGACGATCCGTCGGTCGTCTTCAAGGCCGGAGAGCGCGTCCGCCTCAGCGGTCCGCTCGAGAACCGGCTGGCTCCGGGACGCTACGTTGTCAAGTGCTGGATCTTTCGCGACCACAGCACGACGCACCTCGTGCTCCACTCCCCGCATGTGCTCGATCTCGTCATCTTCGGTGCCGATGCGTCGGGCGTCGTCGACCTCGATCACGACATCAAGGTGACGGTGGACGCGCCGTGAGCGCCAATTCGCTCGAGCTGAAAGAGGTCCGCGGTCCCTCGGCCCTGGGCGGCGGCCGCCACCGGTTCTTCGAGCTGCTTTGGCTGATCTCGGTGACCGAGTTCAAGAAGACCTTCTTCGGCACCGTGCTCGGCTACGTCTGGTCGTTGGTGCGGCCGCTGATGCTGTTCGCCGTCCTGCTCGTCGTCTTCACCAAGATCTTCCGCTTGGGCAGCAACGTTCCCCACTACGAAGTGCTGCTGCTCTTCAACATCGTCCTATTCGGCTTCTTCCAGGAAGGAACCGGGGGAGGTGTCACCTCGGTGTTGGCACAGGAGGGAATCGTTCGGAAGACCCAGTTCCCGCGGCTTGTCATCCCCCTTGCCGTGGTCCTGACGACGTTGTTCACCTTTGCCCTGAACATGGTCGTAGTTTTCATTTTCTTGTTGGCGTTCGGCATCGGTCCGATGTGGTCCTGGCTGCTGCTGCCTGTGATCCTGGCCCCGCTGATCATCTTCACCAGTGCGCTTGCGATGCTGCTCTCCGCCCTCAACGTGCGCTTTCGCGACGTGGCGATTATCTGGACGGTCTTTGCGACGGCACTGTTCTACGGCACCCCGATCCTCTACGCGATCAACGTGCCCGGTATTCCGCACACGCTGAAGTCGGTCCTGCTCATCAATCCGCTGACGCCAATCTTCGAGCAGGCGCGGGTCTGGATCATCGACCCGACTGCGCCCGGCGCGGTGTCGGCGGCGGGGGGTTTTGTCCACCTGCTCCCAGCCGCCGCCATCTACGTCACCGCGTGCGTGCTCGGCGTATGGATCTTCAACCGCGAGGCACCGCACATCGCCGAGGCTCTCTGAAGCTCGCCGTGTGCAGGCTAATTGTCCGCTTGAAGGGCCTCTGCGACTGGCCAGACAAGCTTGGAGAGCGGTGTCATTCTCGGGCGCCTGTCCCGGTGCGCCTCGCCAAAGCGGCCAGTCTCGTCGATAACTATGAGCCCAAGCCCTCCCCAGCATTGGCCTCTCAGTGGTGGCTCGGCAGGGACGTAGCCGGCGACGAAGTCCAGGTCGACAAAGGCGACCTTTCCGATCTCGTCATAAGGGACGGCTTCGAGCCCGCGACGAACCTCCTGGTTCAAGGTGTCATGGGCGAGGATCACGGCCTGCCTCACGGCGGTCGAGCCAAGAACGTCTTCGACGTCGCTCCGTGCGCCCTCCGCCGTATGGTCGCCGTCGATCAAGGCGAAGCCGACTTGCTCGCCCGCTTCCTCCAGCCGTCTCAGCTCGAGCGGCAGGAGCATGTGGCTGTCTCCGGTGCGTAGCTCGACATTGGCAAGCGAGCCCACCTCGCCAGCGGGCTCGACCAGGTCGAAAGAGATGACTCGCTCGGAATGGGCGGCGATTCGGCTCAGGCTGCCGCCCTCGGCCGTGCCGACCTCGAGTGCCAGCCGCGGGCGAAGTTGGGAGAGAACCCCCTCGATCACTGCGCGCTCGCCAAACGACATCTGCCACGGAGTTGGTGCGAACGACGGGGAGTCCAGCAGCGCCGTTCCAGCACTCCGGGGGCTGGCGACAGAATCCCTGGATCGAAAACCCCGCACAGGCATACCTTAGAATGTCGCGCCGTGACCGGGCCTGCCGCTGACGTGAAGCGCTCCGAGCCTAGCGGCGAGCGGTTCGAGCCCGGGTTCATGCACGGCCACATCATCGAGGCCGAGCACCTCGCTCGCTATGCCTGGGCGGCCCAGTTCGCGGCCGGCAAACGTGTTCTCGACGCCGCCTGCGGAGCGGGGTACGGCAGCGGGATGCTGTCTGCCGCAGGAGCGACGGAGGTCGTTGGGGTCGATCTCGATGAGGAAGTGGTCACCGCGCTGCGCGCAAAAATGGTGGCTGGTGTGAGCTTCGAGGTTGCGGATCTGCGCAGGCTGCCCTTCGATGACGCCCGCTTCGACCTCGTCACCTGCTTCGAGGCGATTGAGCACGTCCCCGAGCCGGGCCTCGTCCTCGACGAGCTGCGGCGCGTCCTCGCACCGGGAGGCGTGATCGCCATCTCGACGCCGAACCGCGACGTCTACGTGCCGGGCAATCCCTTCCATCTGCGGGAGCTGACGCCGAACGAGCTCGAGCAGGAGCTCGCCCAGCGCTTTTCCTCGGTTGCGCTGCGGCGCCAGCACACCTGGGTCGCCTCCGGCATCTTCGACGATGTCTCCTTTCGCACTGCCGGTAACGAGGAGGTTGAGGGGGCGCGGCTGCACAAGGCCTGCGAGGACGAGCCCGGTCGGGAGACCTACACCCTCGCCCTCGCCGGCGATGGCGAGTTGCCCGGCGACGGAGGTCTGGTCAGCCTGACGGCGGACGTTGACCTGCGCGAGTGGAGCGAACGGCTCGAAGCCGCGAGCCAGGCGATCGAGGCGGCCACCCAGGATCGGGATCTGCGCCACTCTGCCGAGCTCGAGGCGATGCGCTCCGAGCTCGGCGTGCTGCGCGCACGGCTGGCGACGGATGAGGCCGAGCTGGCGCGGCGCGAGGCGGAGCTTGGTCGTCTCGGCGACATCGAGAAGAAGCTCGCCGTGGCCGAGCAGGTGGTGCTGGACTACGAAGAGGTTCTTGCCTCGACCAGCTGGCGAGTGACGCGCCCGCTGAGGCGTATCACCGCTTGGCTCCACCGTTCATGAGCGCTCCCGAAGTGGTCTTCGCCCTGGCACGGGGCCAGAACGCTTTCTTCGCCGAGCTTGCCGAGGCTCTCGTCTTCGAGCTCGAACTCCTTGGGGCTCCCGCACGGATCGTCGTCGGCGAATTTCCCGAGCACCGCACCGGGGTGGTGACCGTCCTGCTGCCCCCTCACGAGTTCGTCGCTCTCAGCGGGTTGCGGCCTTCCCCGCACCTGATGCGCCGCTGCCTGTTGATCTCAGCCGAGCAGCCCTCCAGCGGCTTCTTCGCGCAGAACCTCGACTTGGCGCGCGAAGCGGGAGCTGTCCTTGACATCAACCGCCGTGCGGTGAGGACTTACCGTGAGGCGGGCGTAGACGCCGAGCACCTGCAGCTGGGCTACACGGCTGCGTGGGACAGGCGTGACTCGGTTGCCGCGAGGGACATCGATGTCCTCTTCGTTGGTCGCACGACGCCGCGGCGGGAGCGCGCCCTCGCTGGCTACGCGGACGTTCTCGAGCGGTTCAACTGTCACTTCGTCCTCTCCGACGACCGCTCGCCGAATGCGGGCGACGGTGTCAATTTCGCCGCCCGCGATCGCAAGCTTCAGTTGCTGGCGCGGAGCAAGGTCCTGCTCAATATCCACGGGGAGGACGAGCCGTACTTCGAGTGGTTGCGGGTCTCGGAGGCGATGTCGTCTGGGTGTCTCGTGGTCAGCGAGCACTCGAGCGACGTCGAGCCGCTGCGGCCGGGGGCGGACCTCCTCACAGGGGGCCTGGCCTCGTTGGGCTTGCTGGCCGCTTGGATGGTCGACGACGAGGGTCGCCGGTTCGAGGTGGTGCGTAGCGCCGACGAGCGCATGCGCTCGTCGGCGTCGCTGGCCGAAGGAGCCGAAGCGCTGCTGGCCGCCGCGCAGTCGGTCGACCGCACGCCGGCAGGTCCTGCCGAGGCCTTTCGTGCTCAGCTGATGACGGCTCGGATGGCTTTGCCATACGAGCGGCCACGGCAGCCGCCGGAATCGGACGGGGTATCCCTGGGAGAGCATCGGGCCCTGCGGGCAATCAAGCGCCAGCACCAGGAGCTGCTGGCACTCCGACGCCGGCTCGACGCCGATGAGCTTGCCCGTCGCCGCCCCGAGCGCCCCGAAGCCGAGACGGTTGAGGTCGCAGTTACACGAGCCTGGCACGAGGCCAGGCGGCCGCAGGTCTCGGTGATCGTCCCCCTTTACAACGACGAGAAGGTCATTGGCGAGGCCCTGGATTCCGTCCTCGGCTCGACCATCTCCTCCTGGGAGATCGTCGTGGTTGACGACTGCTCGAGCGACGCCGGCCCAGCGGTCGTCCGCGAGTGGATGGGGGAGCACGAGGACCGCTGCTGTTCGCTTGTCCGCCACGAGGTCAACCGCGGTCTCTCCGCCGCGCGCAATACCGGAGCCGACCGCGCGCGCGGTGAGCTGTTGATGATGCTCGACTCCGACAACATGCTGCGCCGCTTCGGTCTCGCCAAGCTGGTGGAGGCCCTGCGCCAGGATCCTTCAGCCGCTTTCGCCTACGGCATTCTCGACCGCTTCACGGTGCACGAGCCGGTCGACCTCGTCAGCAAGTTCGATTGGGAGCCAGAGCGCCTCCGCGAGGGCAACTACATCGACGCGATGGCGCTTATCCGCCGCCGCGTGCTGCTTGAAGTCGATGGCTACTCACGCGATCCCCGCCTAGGCCTCGGACTCGAGGACTACGACCTCTGGGCCCGGCTGGCAGAGAAGGGGTACAGGGGGACATTCGTCAGGCAATTCGTCGGTCGTTACCGAATGGGCCACAGCTCGATGCTCTCGGTCACCAATGTCTCGGTCGCGGACGCGCTCAGCGCGATCTCCGAGCACGCTCCGACGCTGATGCGGGGCGTCGAGATCAGTGTCTAGCGAAGAGGTTGACCGAGCCGATGCGGCGCATTGTGTACTGGTCGTAGGGAAGGTCGCCGCGCCAGCGGTTGTGGGCCTCGGCGGAGACGAAGTAGGTCTCCGCATCGCCCTCCATCGCCTCGATCGTGGCTCCGAGGTCCGCCGAGGAGAGGCCCAGGGCGGCGGCGATGCGCTCGAGTTTCTCGCGGTGCTCATCGGCGCCCCAACCGGCGAGGACGTGGTCGACCGCGTGAATCGAGCAGCCGTGCGAGCTGGAGAGAAGAGCGCGGGAGCTCTCGATCACGCCGTCGATCTGGTCGAGCGGCACGTGCTCGAGCACCGAGATCGAGTAGATCGCCCCGAAGCCCGGCTCGAGTGGATCGCTCGGCGGGAACTGCTCGCGGATGAAGTTGAGGTCCGGGTAGGCGGCCTGGAAGCGTTTGAACTCGCGCGGCCCGTTGCCGCTGCCGTCGTAGGGGTCGACCAGGGTGACCTCGTAGCCGAGGCGCGAGAGGACGCCGGCGACGAGCGGCTCTCCGGCGCCGATCTCGAGTATCCGCGAACCGCGCTCGACGTTGCCGAGGATCGCCTTCACGGTCCAGCAGCGCTGCAGGTCCTTCATGTCGAAGCTGGCGCCCGCCAGGCCGGGCATCTGGTCGGCACTGTCGGCGAAGTCGCGCACGGTGCCGTAGGAGGTCCCCGGCAGCGGGAAGGAGCCCGTGTAGCGCTCGGCGACCGGCCACAGCGATCCCTCTCCGACGACCCAGGCAGACGCATTCGGGCCTCCCACTGCCTGCTGGGGCGCGTAGAGGGCGGCCTTGCCGGCGAGCTTGCGCAGCAGCGGTGAGCGCGCCGCGGTCGCCCGCAGGCGCTTTCCGGTATCGGCCACGCTCATAGCGCCGAACCTACCGGGCCAGCGGCCGATACCTCGCGGAGGAAGTTGGCGAGCACTTCGGTGTTGGACCTCCAGCTCAGCTGCTCTTCGGCGAAGCGGCGTGAGCCGGCGCCGAGCCGCTCACCCATCTCGCGGTCGGAGAGGAGCTCTTCGATGCGTGCGACGATCTCCAAAGCGTTGCCCTCCTCGAGCAGAAGTGCGTTCTTTCCGTGGGCCAGGTCGTTGCCGATGTTGCAGTGCGGCAAGATAACCGGCTGCCCCATCGCCAGGAACTCCGGCAGCTTCGAGGGCAGCCTGTAGCGGTTGAAGTCGTCGGGGGGTCCAGGCTGGACGAAGGCGTCGGCGAGGGCGAGGTAATTGGGCATCTCCCGCCACGGCACCGGGCCGAGCTCGATCGCGCCGTCGGCGACGGCGCGGAAGGCACGCGGGTCGACGCCGCCGAACTCGCTGTGGCCGAGGCGGACGAGGCGAACGGGATGGCCGCGCCGCTGCAGCAGCTTGACCGCGAGGTAGAGGCTGAGCATCTCGTGCTGGTTGGCGTAGTGGATCGTGCCGTGGTAGACGAGGACGAAATCGTCGGGGGCCAGGCCCAGCTCGTAGCGAGAGGGCGGCGTCAGCCCGGGCCCGAAACGCTCCAGGTCGATGCCGGGCCGGGCCAGCGCATGGGGCCGGCCGGCGTGGTTGAACTCGTTGAGCTCCTCGGTGATCACGGTGACCCCCGCCGCACCGTCGAGGAACTCGCGATGGTGCGTCGGGTGGATCAGGTCGATCGGCACGAGCCTGTCCTGCTGTCGCAATGGCAGCCTTTGCAGTTCGCTCAGCGAGCGCCCGGTGGCCGATTCCAGCAGGTACTCCTCGTTGTCCTCGAGGTGGATCGTGTACGGCGCCCCGAGCCGCCGCGCCACGTCGAGCGTGATCCGGCGCACCCGCTCGCGCGGCGTCCAGCAGAGCACTACCGTCTCGCCGTCGTTGGCCGGCATCGCCCGGACCTTCTGCTCCAGGTCCTCGTGGGAAATGCACTCGAACCGAGGCTCGCCGACGGCGCTGATCCGGGTCGGGTCGCCGCGGCCGGTGAGGGTCACCTCCCAACCGAGGTCGGTCAGCTCGTTGCCGAAGTGGAAGGCCTGGATCGCGCTGTTGACGTCGAACGGCCCGAAGTAGACGATCAGCAGCTTCATCGTCTGCCCAGCGGCGCCGTGGCGCGGTAAACCCGCTCGCGCCAGCTGGCCGGCACGTAGTCGGCCAGCTGCTGGGCAAAGCCCGGGTTGAAGTAAGCGTCGCCGCGGGCCAGCTCGTCGTACCAGCAGTCGACGAAGAGGGCCCGGTCGACGACGTCGGTGGCGGCTCGTCGCGCCGCCGGAGTGCGGTGGCTGACCAGCTGGGGGCGCGGCGCGTAGACGGACTTGAGGCCGCGTTTCGCCAGCCTCCGGCAGAGGTCGAAGTCCTCGTACTCGGAGCTGTAGGACTCGTTGAACCCGTCTGCCTCGTCGAAGGTCGATTTGCGAATCAGCATGCAATCGCCGCTCAGCGCCGAGACCTCGCGCGCGCAAGGCAGCGAGCCGTAGTAGCCGTCGCCATCGGCGGGGAAGCCGGCGAGCATCGGCCCGGCCGGGTCGCGCAGCCCGATCGCGATCCCGGCCTGCTCGACCAGCCCGTCGGGACGGGCCACCAACGGCCCCACGGCGCCGACGCCGGGGAGCCCGATGTGGAGCAGGAGCTGCTCGATCCAGTCCGCCTCGACCACCTCGGTGTCCTCGGCGAGGAAGAGCAGGTACTCGCCGCTGGCCCGCGTGGCCCCGAGGTTGTTGGCGCGCGGTCGGCTGAACGGACCGGGCGCGTCCTCGATGTGGACGATCCGCTCGTCGCCTTTCCTGCTCGCGCCGCCACCGGCGCGGTCAACCAGGATCAGCTCGAAGTCGGAGTAGGCGGTCAGCGTCAGCAGCGAGGCGAGCAGGCGGTCGAGGGCGCGCCCGCCGCGCTGCACGGCGACGACGATGCTCACCTTGGCGCTCGGCGCCGTGCCGGTGCGCGGTGCCAGCACGGCGCGGTGGGGGATCTGCGAATGGGGGACGGAGATCGCATCGACGCCGAGGCGCTCGAGGTGGTTGGAGACGGCCCTGGGCTGGAGCTCCTCGACGCCGCCCTTCTGGTCGGTGCCGGCGGCGATGCTGCCCGGGATCGCCCGCCAGTGGTAGAGCACCTGGGGGATGTGATGGATGCGGTCGGTGCGCTCGGAGACGCGCAGCATGAACTCGAAGTCCTGAATCGTGTCGAAGGAGGAATCGAAGCCGCCGACCGCCTCGGCGATCGAGCGCCGCACGACCAGGAGGTGGCCGATGTACATCGCGCCGAGCGCGTAGACCGGTGACCAGTCGGGCTTGAGGAAGGGATCGGCCCTGATCCCGTGCAGGGTCAGCTTGTCCTGGTCGGAGTAGACGACGTCGAGCTCGGGGTTGGCGGTGAGCTCCTGGGCGAAGCGAAGCAGGGCGTCCGCAGTGAGGGTGTCGTCATGGTCGAGGAAGCCGACGAACTCGCCGCTGCACATCGCGAGGCCCTCGTTCGAGGCGGCCGAGATGCCGCCGTTTTGCTCCAGCGGCTTGAACTTGATCCGCTTGTCGCTGTCGGCGTAGCGCTGGATCGCAGCGCTCAGCTCGGGCATGCCGGAGGCGTCGTCGACGATGCAGAGCTCCCAGTCGGGGTAGTGCTGGCCCAGCACCGACTCGACCGCCTCCGCCAGGTAGCGCAGCTCGGTCTTGTACGTCGGCATCACCAGCGAGATCAGCGGCCGCCCGGTGAGCGCCTCGACTTCCTGTCGAGCCGCTTGTCGCCGCGCCCGGCGACTGTTCAGGTGCAGTCGCCCCTTCACCCGGAGGCCGATGTCGCGGGCACGTCGCAGGGCGGACAGCAGGCGGGGCGGCAGGATCGACTTCAACGTCCAGGCGTCGGCGAAGCGAAGCCGACCGCCGAGCAGGGAGGACTGACGAATCCGTCTAAGCATCGATACCGGTCAGCCCCGCCGCAGCTTCGCCAGCACGGTCTTAGCTGACCGGACGGGGCGGGTCAGCCGCCAGCTGAGTGAGCGCTCGTAGGTCTCGGTGACCCGCTGCAGTTCTTCTTCCAGTTCGCCGATCCGGTAGGCCCGGCGCCCGAGCTCACGATGGAATTCCTCGCGCTGGGCGTCCAGGGCCGCCGTCAGGTCGTCTCTGTCGCCGCTCGTCCGGGTCCCGACACTCATCAGCGGCTTATCGTAGGCGACGACCGCGCGCCGCCGCGGTCGACCGATGCGCAGTAGGCTTGCGGCCTTCCATGGAGGGCCTGAAGGGACTCATCCTCTCGGGCGGAGCCGGGACCCGGTTGCGCCCGATCACCCACACCTCGGCGAAGCAGCTGGTGCCCGTCGCCAACAAGCCCGTGCTTTTTTACGGGATCGAGGCGCTGGTCGATGCCGGCGTCACCGAGATCGGCATCATCATCGCCCCGGAGACCGGCGACGAGATCCGCGAGGCTGCCGGCGACGGCGCCGCCTTCGGCGCCGAGATCACCTACATCGTCCAGGATGAGCCGGCCGGCCTCGCCCACGCGGTTCTCACCGCGGAGGAGTTCATCGCCGGCTCGCCCTTCGTCATGTACCTCGGCGACAACCTGCTCGCCGACGGCCTGCGCGGCCTCGTCTCCACCTTCCGCGCCGAGGAACCCGACGCGCTGATCCTGCTCACCCCGGTCGACGATCCGCAGTCCTACGGCGTCGCCGAGCTCGATGGCGAGCGGATCGTGCGCCTGATCGAGAAGCCCAAGGACCCGCCCTCCAACCTCGCACTGGTCGGCGTCTACCTCTTCGCGCCGCCGATCTTCGATGCCGCCCGCGCGCTGGAGCCCTCCTGGCGCGGCGAGCTGGAGATCACCGAGGCGATCCAGAGCCTGATCGAAGCGGGCAAGACGGTGCGCTCCGAGATTGTCAGCGGCTGGTGGAAGGACACCGGCCAGCTCGCCGACATGCTCGAGGCCAACCGGCTCGTGCTGGAGGAGATCGAGACCAGGGTCGAGGGCGAGGTCGACGAGGCATCGAAGATCGAGGGCCGCGTCGTGGTCGAGCCCGGCGCAGTCATAAAGGGCTCGGTCGTCCGCGGCCCCGCCGTGATCGGCGCCGGCGCCCGCATCGAGGACGCCTACGTCGGCCCCTACACCTCGATCGGCGACGATGTCTGCGTGCGCCGCTCCGAAGTCGAGCACTCGATCATCCTCGCCGGCTCGATCGTCGAGGACCTCGGCACCCGCATGGAGGCCAGCCTGCTCGGCCGCGAAGTCAAGCTGACCCGCAGCGACGGCATGCCGAAGACCCTGCGGATGCTGGTCGGCGACAAGTCCGAGATCAAGATCATCTGAGCCGGGCGAGACTTTGCGGCGAGAGATTGTTGTTGACTAGATGAAGGTCCTGGTGACAGGCGCGGGCGGCATGCTCGGCCGCGACGTCGTCCTCGCTGCCGGCAACGCCGGCCACGACGTGGTCGGCTTCGGCCACACCGAGCTCGACGTCACCGCGGAGGCGACCGTCACCGCGAAGTTCGATCTCGAGCGGCCCGACGTGGTGATCAACTGCGCCGCCTGGACCGACGTCGACGGGGCTGAGGAGTCCGAGGATGCGGCGTTGGGCGTCAACGGCAAAGCCGCCGGCAACGTCGCCGCGGCGGCCGCCGCGGTCGATGCCTCCGTCGTCTACGTCTCCAGCGACTACGTCTTCGACGGCGCCAAGGGCGCCCCCTACGTCGAAACCGACCAGACCGCGCCGCTCTCCGCCTACGGCCGGACCAAGCTCGCCGGCGAGGAGGCGACCGCGACCGCCAACAAACGCCACTTCATCGTCCGCTCCTCCTGGCTCTTCGGCATCGGCGGCTCCAACTTCGTCGAGACGATGCTGCGCCTCGCCTCGACCCAGAACGAGGTGCTCGTGGTGCGCGATCAGGTCGGCTCGCCGACCTACACCTGGCACCTCGCCTACGGCATCGTCCGCCTGATCGAGGGGATCGAGTTCGGCATCCACCACATGGCCGCCGCCGGCGCCTGCTCCTGGTACGACTTCGCCCGCGAGATCTTCGAGCAGGCCCAGCTCGAGTGCCGGGTGCTCTCGGCGACGACCGAGATGCTTGGCCGCCCCGCCCCACGCCCCGCCTACTCGGCCCTGACCAGCCAGCGCAAGCACGCGATCGAGCTGCCGCCCTGGCAGGATGGTCTGCGCGCCTACCTTTCCCAACGCTCCACCGAGCAGGAGGCCATCGCGTGAAGTTGCTCGTCACCGGCGCCGCCGGTTTCATCGGCTCCACCTACGTCCGCCTCGTCGGCGGCGAGCACGAGGTGCGGGTGCTCGACAAGCTCACCTACGCCGGCCGCCGCGAGAACCTGCCCGAGGAGACGGATCTCATCGTCGGCGCGATCGAGGATCCGGTGGTCGTGCGCGAGGCGATGGAGGGCTGCGATGCCGTCGTCAACTTCGCCGCCGAGTCCCACGTCGACCGCTCGATCGACGACCAAGATGCCTTCGCCCGCACCCACGTGATCGGCACCGGCACCCTGCTCGACGCCGCCCGCGAGCTCGGCGTCGGCCGCTACCTGCAGGTCTCCACCGACGAGGTCTACGGCTCGATCGAGTCGGGCTCCTTCACCGAGACCTCGCCGCTCGACCCCTCATCGCCCTACTCGGCGACCAAGGCGGCCGGCGACCTGCTTGTCACCGCCCACGTCCACACCTACGGCATCGATGCCTCGATCGTGCGCGGCTCCAACAACTACGGCTCGCGCCAGTACCCGGAGAAGCTGATCCCGCTGATCACGCTCAACGCCCTGCACGGCGACTCGCTGCCCGTCTACGGCGACGGCAAGCAGGTCCGCAACTGGCTCTACGTCGAGGACTTCTGCCGCGGTATCCACGCGGTGCTGACCAAGGGCAAGGCCGGCGAGGCCTACAACGTCGGCGGCCCCGACGAGTGCGAGAACATCGAGGTGGTCAAGCGGGTGATCGAGCTGACCGGCAAAGACGAGTCGCTGATCGAGTACGTCACCGACCGCCTCGGCCACGATCGTCGCTACTCGCTCTCTTCCGCGAAGCTGAAGGAGCAGCTGGGCTGGGAGGCCCAGGTTCACTTCGCCGAGGGGCTGGAGAAGACCGTCTCCTGGTACCGCGACAACGAGGACTGGTGGGGCCCGATCCGCTCCGGCGAGTACCGCGCGTACTACGAAAAGCAATACGGCACCGCACTGGGCTAGTGCCCGTCTAGCGGCCGCGGACGGCAGTGATCGCGAGGCTGGTGGCGAGCTTGGCGCCGATGCCCGCGTAGACCGCGGTGTTGAGGAGCGGGTTGTGCTCGGCGGCGTCGAAGCGGCGGTAGAAGCGGCCCATGCCGCGGTGGAAGGCGATCTCCTGCTTGGCGGCACGGCGCTTGCCGCTGGAGCCGCCCTTGACGTGGAGGGCAACCCCGGCCGGCTCGTAGAAGACCTTCCAGCCGGCCTGCCAGAAGCGCCGGCACCAGTCGAGGTCCTCCATGTAGAGCCAGTAGCCCTCGTCGAGCAGGCCGGCCTCGCGCACCGCCTCGGCGCGGCAGAGCATGAAGGCGCCGTTGACCGCGTCGACCTCGCCCGGCTCGTCGTCGCCCAGGTGCGTCGCCCGATACTGGCTCAGCGACTCCCCGGCGTCGCCGCCGCGGCCGATCCCGGTGAAGTGGGCGAGGGCGCTGAGCGGAGTCGGGAAGGAGCGCTTGCAGGCGTGGTCCAGCTCGCCCGACTCGGTCACCAGCTTGCAGCCGACCATGCCAATCCGCCGATCGGAGCGCAGCCGTGCCAGGGCGGCGTCGAGAGTGCCGGCATAGACCTCGGTGTCGGGGTTGAGCAGCAGCACAGCCGCCGCCTCGTCCTCGCGCAGGACGACGTTGTTGGCGGCGGAGAAGCCGATGTTCTCGCGGCGGATCAGCCGCACCGCCGGGAACTCGCGCTCGACCATGTCCGGGGTCGAGCCGGCGCTGCCGCTGTCGACAACAGTCACCCGCATCGCTCCGCTGGCCGGATGCTCCTCGAGCGAGCGCAGGCAGCGACGCAGCAGCGCTTCGGCGCCGTGGCTGACGATGACGACCTCGAGATCGAGCGTGCTGGGCATCGCAGTGCTAGTAAGCGCCTTGGCCGCGAATGATCGCCCGCGGGGTGCGCAGCAAGATCGCCAGGTCGCCGGCGACCGAGAGGTTGTCGAGGTAGTCGCGCTCCATCGCCAGTCGCTCCTCGAAGGTGAGGTCGCCGCGGCCGTAGACCTGCATCGGCCCGGTCAGCCCGGGCTTTACCGCCAAGCGAATGCGCTGGCGCTCGTCGTAGAGGGCAACCACCGCCTCCTCCTCCGGCCGCGGCCCGACCAGGGACATGTCCCCCCTCAGCACGTTGAAGAGCTGCGGCAGCTCGTCGAAGCTGTAGCGGCGCAGCTTCCTCCCTGTGCGGGTGACGCGGGGATCGTCGGCGATCTTGTAGGCGGGCTCCTCGAGCGTCTCCAGGTCGACCAGCTCGGCCAGCCGCTTGTCGGCACCCTGGACCATGGTGCGGAACTTGACCATCGTGAAGGGCTTTCCGTCCTTGCCGGCGCGGCGCTGGTGGAAGAGCACGGGCCGGCCCGAGTCCAGCGCGATCAGCAGCGCGATCGCCGCCAGCAGGGGGGAGAGCAAGGTCAGGAGGATCCCCGAGACGGCGACGTCGATCGTCCGCTTCATCGTCACCGTCGAGCGCGACGGGTCGGAGAAGCGGAAGTCGAGCACCGGCAGCTCGGCGAGCCGGTTGAGCTCGATGCCTGGTCCGAGCAGGCCGTAATGACGTGGCAGGAAGGTGAGGCCGAGGCCGGCCAGCTTGCACTCCTCGATCAAGTGCTCGGCTCCGGGCTCGCTCATCTCCTGCTCGGCGACGATCACCCTCTCGACCCTGTTCTCGCGGGCGACGCGGGAGATGTCGGAGATCGAGCCGAGCCGCTTCAGGCCGCCGATCTCCGGGCCGCCCGGGCCGTCGCCGGCGCGCGGCGAGAGGTAGCCGGCCAGGCGCAGGCGCGTCTCGGGGTGGGTCGCGACGCGGCGGGCGACGACTCCGATCGCGTCGACCGGGCCGATCACGACCCCTGTCGCGACCTCGGCGAAGCGGTGCCAGAAGAAGCGCAGGACCCCGCGCACGGCGACGATGCCGACCAGGGCGCCGACGCCCACCACGACGGCGCTGGTGGCAGAGAGGGGCCCGACCGGAGTCAGGGCGAGGAGGCCGTCGAGCGCGATCGTGCCGAGGGCGCAGGCGGATATCAGGGCCGGGAACTCGTCGAAGGTGCTGTGGCGGATCCGCCGGTGGTCGTTGTCGTAGAGGCCATTCAGCTTCAGCACCATGATCCAGACGGGGCTGAACAGCACCGCCCAGAACAAGGTGCCCACATCGGTGGTCGCCGTCGTTGCCGTCGCCAGGCAAAGGGCGGCGAGCAGCGCGACCCAGTCGCCGCTGGCGAGCATTCGGCGCAGCAGGGCCCCGCGGCGGCGCGAGCCGCTGATGCCCGCCGCGCGGTACGGCGGTGGGCTGCCGCCGGCCGGGCTGCCGGTCCCGGCCGGGGCGCCCGCCGCGCGGCTGAAGGTCGCGCCCCTGTGCGGGCTCGTCCGCGGGCTCATCCACAGCTCCAGTCTTCGCTTTGCAGGCAGTCCTCGAGCGGGTTCAGCCGGCGTGCCTGCTCGAAATCGGCCTGCGCCCGCGCGTCTTCGCCGGCTTCGTGCTCAATCCGCGAGCGCAGGTAGTAGAGCTGCCAGTTGAGGTCTTCGCGCTGCACCGCGTCGGTGAGCCGGGTGACGGCGGTCGGGTATTCGCGCTGCAGCTCGGCGAGCAGGCCAAGCTGCACGTAAGGAGAGGCGGCGAAGGGCTCGATTGAGCGGGCGGTCTTCGCGTGGTTGACGGCGCTGGTCAGGTCGCCGCTGGCCGCGGCACTCTGGCTGGCCTTGATCTCGTGGTTGACGAGAAGCGGCCCGATCAGGGCGATCGCAGCGATCCAGGCGATTGCGAGGCCGCCGACGACCAGCCCGAAGGCCCCCTCTCCCTCACTTCGCGGTGCTTTGGCGAGCTGGGCGCAGCGGGCGCTGACCACCACCCCGGCGGCGAGAAAGAAGACGACCCCGAGGCCGGCGATTTCCCAGAACCAATCAAAGCCGGCCCCGATCGCGAAGGCGAGCATCGCCGCCAGCAGCGCCGCGTAACGGTCGCGGTCCGGATGGGGGGTGGCGCGCCAGGCGGCAAATCCGAACCAGAGCAGCGCTCCGACTAGGGCGAGCACCGTCAGCCCGCCAACCACCCCCAGCTCGGCGAACGCTTCGAGGTAGAGCGAGTGGGCGTTGTGCGCGGGGGCGTCGATCGAGCGGTGCTGGTTCCACGAGTACTGGTAGGCGCCGGCGCCGTGACCGAGGACCGGCTTTTCGGCGAAAGCGTCGACGGCGACCCGCCAGAAGTCGTGGCGCCCAGCGCCGGAGAGGTCGGTGAAGTGCTGCTGTGGCTGGTTGGGGAACTGGATGTCAGAGGAGGAGAACTGGCTCCAGGCCCGCCCGCCAACGGCGATCGCGGCGGCGATCGCGCAGGCGGCGCCGAGCAGGGCAAGGCGCTTGAGCAGAATGCGATTGCGGGAGAGCTGCACGGCTCGTCCGGTCAATTGCCCGTCGCGGACCTCGAGCTTGCGCAAGCCGCCGAAGAGCAGCAGCGCCAGCGCCGCCCCGGCCAAGAGGACCAGCAGCACCGTCACCCCCTGGCCGACCGCGGCCTGGTTGGCCAGGTTTTCGGTCAGGCTGTGGCGCGCCTGCACGGCGAGGATGGCCGGCAGCGCTCCAAGCGCTCCGATCGCCAGCGTTGCCAGCAGCCAGAGCCTGTCGCGCGAGAGGACGAGCAGGCAGCCAGAGGCGACGACGAGGGCGAGCAGGCCGCCGCGCGAGAAGGTGAAGTAGAGGGTGAGCAGCACCGCCGGCAGCACCGCGACCGAGAGCAGGCGCAGCGCCTTTGAGGCGGCGCGCCTGCTCGTCCAGAGCAGCATCGTCGCCGCAATCGCGCAGAGGGCGCCGTTTGCGTTCCAGTAGCCAAGCGGATAGCGCAGGCGAGAGCCGGTCCCAAGCGAGTCGCTGACGTTGAGAACGTGGGGCAGCAAGCGGCTTCCCAGCCCGAGCAAGGCGACGACCGCGACAGCAATCACGATGCCTTCGGCGAAACGTTGGCGCCTTTCGTTGGTTTGGGCGATGAGGAAGGCGGCAAGGAAGAAGCCGAGATAGACCAGGACTCGATCCGCCTCGATCACGCTCAACTCAGTTGAGCCCGACCAGAGGGATGAAATTGCAGACAAGAGAGCAAGACCACCGATCAGTCCGGCCCCCCAGTAGAGCGGGCGACCGAGAGTCGCGGAGGAGGCCGCGCCCAGCACGAGCAGCCCGACGATCACCAGCCAGACCAGGAGTCCCGCTGTGTGACGAGCGCCTACCGAAGCGCCACCCCCGGCCAGCGCCAGGCCGACGATCAGGAGCGCTGGCGCGATCAACGCCGCCGTTTGGTCTAACCTTGCGCGCGATGCAAGGGATGCGCCACCAGCTCGCCCCGCGCCGGGGCCGCTCAACCGCTTTGCTTTCAGTGTTTGTTCTGTTGGCATTTGCATGCTTCCCGCTGCTCGCTCAGGCTGAAGATGGAAGCGGCGTCGAATACTCGAGCGCTCCGCCGACGGCTACTGGTCTAACACCCGCGCATCCCCAGAAGACCACGCCACACTCTTCCACCGCAAACGGCGGCGCGACCGCGTCGGACAACGGGGAATCGACAAAGTCTGGCTCCGGAACGGGTTCTTCGAATAGCAATCCATCGTCGGGCAAGAGCAACGCTGCGAATGCGGGCGCCAAGGACACCGGCGCTCAGGGTAGCCCAGACAAGGGCCAAAACAGCCACAAGAACAAGGCTCAGCAAGGGAGCGGTCAGGGGAACGGACAGTCGGGCACACCCGCCTCGTCGAGCTCTGGCGGGAGTTCGTCGCCGCTGGTGCCAATCCTGATCATCGCTGCGGTTCTCGCCGCGATCTCAATCGGTGTGGTGATGATGCGCCAGCGCCGCCAGCGTCGCGGTCCCGAGTCGTCGGTCTCGCCGAAGGCGAGCTAGCCCAATGCCGAGAGAGCAGATGTCCTTCCTCGGGAAGGCACGCGCGCTGGCGATCAGCGTCGCCTGCGCAGCCACCTTCCTCGCCGGCTTCTCCACCTCTGCGCAGGCCGTGCCGGCCAAGTTCTGGGGCGTCGTCCCGCAGATCGAGCCGAACTTCGAACAGCTGCAGCGCCTCCACCGCGGCGGTGTCGACAGCGTCCGTATCCCGATCGGCTGGGACAGCGATCAGCCGCTCCGCAACGGCCCGATCGACTGGTCGGGGGTGGATTCGCGGGTAGAAAACATCACCCTGGCGGGGATGGAAGTGCTGCCCTTCGTCTCTGGGGCGCCCACCTGGGCCGTGCCCCAGGTCTGGGTACCGGGCTCGCACCAGAGCATCAAAGCACCGCGCAACCTCCCGGCCAGCGGCGCCGCAATCGCCGGCTGGTCAGCCTTCGTCCGGGCGGCCGTCGAACGCTACGGACCCGGCGGAAGCTTCTGGGCCGAGCATCCGACCCTGCCGCAGCGTCCGATACGGAACTGGCAGATCTGGAACGAGGAGAACTTCAAGTACTTCGTCGCCAGGCCAAACCCGGCCGAATACGGCAAGCTGGTCAGGGCCTCCTCGACCGCGATCAAGGCGGTCGACCCCGGTGCCCAGGTCGTGCTCGGCGGCATGTTCGCCAGGCCGGGCGATGCGATCAAGAAGGTGAAACCGCCGCAGGCATACTTCGCCACCGACTTCCTCGAACGGATGTACCAGACGACGCCGGGGATCAAGTCGAAGTTCAACGGGGTTGCCTTGCATCCATACACCAGCGAATACCGGGAACTGGCGCCCGAAATCGAAGCGTTTCGCCGCGTTCTGACCCGCAATCACGACTCCGGCAAGGGCCTCTGGATCACCGAGATGGGGTGGAGTTCCGAACCGCTGGATCCGCTGGGCGACTCCTTCGCCAAAGGGCCGAAGGGACAGGCCAAGCAGCTCAGGGGTGCCTTCACGCTGCTCGAGCGCAATCAAGTCAAATGGCACCTTCAACGGGTCTACTGGTTCTCGGTCGACGACGAGACCGGCGTCTGCAACTTCTGCGGCGGCTCGGGCCTCTTCGCCAGTGGATTCCTGCCGAAGAAGTCCTGGTTCGAATACGTCAAGTTCGCCGGCGGTAAGCCCTGATCCACCGCGCGGCTTAGCGGCTGCGTAAGATCGGTGGGTTGGCCGCCGATGCGAAAACAAGCGCAGGATCTGACCCACTAGCTCCGTTCAGCGCACCCGTGCGGCGCTGGTTCGAGGCTTCTTTCGAGGGGCCGACGCCTGCGCAGGCAGGCGGCTGGGAGGCGATCTCCAGCGGCGCCAACACGCTGATCTGCGCCCCGACCGGCTCCGGCAAGACGCTGGCCAGCTTCCTCTGGGGCATCGACAAGCTCTCGCGCGAGCCGGAGCTCGGCAAAGGGGTGCGGCTCGTCTACGTCTCGCCGCTGAAGGCGCTCTCCTACGACATCGAGCGCAACCTGCGCGCCCCGCTGCGCGGCATCGGCGCCGACATCTCGGTCGGGCTGCGCACCGGCGATACGCCCCAGAAAGAGCGGCGGGCGATGCAGAAAACCCCGCCCGACATCCTGATCACCACTCCCGAGTCGCTGTACCTGATGCTCTCTTCGGGGGTTCGGGAGATCTTTCGCACGGCAGAGGCCGTGATCGTCGATGAGATCCACGCAGTAGCCCAGAGCAAGCGCGGCTCCCATCTGGCGCTTACGTTGGAGCGGCTTGAGTATCTCGTGAGGGAGTCGAGGGAGGGGTCTCCAGAGCAACAGCGGGGAGGCTCTGGAGACCCCTCCCCCGGCTCCCTTCAGCGGATTGGGCTGTCCGCAACGCAGCGCCCGCTTGAGCGGATAGCTCAGTTCCTGGTCGGGCCGAAACGCGAGTGCAAGATCGTCGATGCCGGAGTGGCAAAGGAGCTCGACCTAGAGATCGTCGTCCCGGTCGAGGACATGGCAGACCCCGGAGCAGCGTCCTACCCAAGCTCCGACGGGAATCCCCCAGAGGGCGAGCCCCTGGTCCACGTCCGCTCAATCTGGCCCGCGATCTACCCAGAGCTTCTGAAGCTTGTAAGACAGCACACGTCGACGATCATCTTCGTCAACAACCGCCGAGCTTCCGAGCGCTTGGCTAAGCGCTTGAACGAGCTGAATCTGGACGAACCTCACCAGGAGCTTCCAGCTACCGAGCACGCGGGCAACTCCGCCTCCGCTAAGGATGTGGACGCTGCTTCCGCGGGTGGCGTGGGTGATGGGGGGGTCGAGGACGACGTCGCCCGCAGTGCCCCCCCATCACCCACGACAGGACCCGCGGCCGGTGACCATGGTCCCTCGGAGGAGATCGCCCGAGCCCACCACGGCTCCTTGTCCCACGAGGAGCGCACGGTCGTTGAGGAGATGCTCAAGTCCGGTCAGCTCCCCTGCCTGGTCGCGACGTCATCCCTAGAGCTGGGCATCGACATGGGTGCGGTCGACCTGGTGATCCAGGTCGAGTCGCCGAAGTCGGTCAGCCGCGGCCTGCAGCGGGTCGGCCGTGCCGGCCACTCGGTCGGCGATGTCTCCCGCGGCCGCATCTTCCCCAAGTTCCGCGCCGACCTGCTCGAGTGCGCCGTCGTCGCCCGCCGCATGCGCGAAGGCGCGATCGAGGAGACGGTGATCCCGCAGAACCCACTCGACGTGCTCGCCCAGCAACTGGTCGCGATGGCGGCCCTGGACGAGTGGGACGTCGACGAGGTCGAGCAGCTGGTCACCGCCTCGCAGCCCTTTCACGAGCTCTCCCGGGAACAGCTCGAGAACGTGCTCGACATGCTCGACGGGCGCTACCCGTCGGACCGTTTCGCCGAGCTGCGGCCGCGGATCGTCTGGGATCGCACCAAGGGCACGATGCACGGCCGCAAAGGCGCTCGCTCGCTGGTGGTCACCAACGCCGGCACGATCCCCGACCGCGGCCTCTACGGCGTCCACCTGCCCGACGGCCGCCGCGTCGGCGAGCTCGACGAGGAGATGGTCTACGAGGCCCGTCCCGGCCAGACCTTCCTGCTCGGCGCCACCACTTGGCGGATTGAGGAGATCACCCGCGACCGGGTAATCGTCACCCCGGCGCCGGGTGTCCCCGGCGCCGTTCCTTTCTGGAAGGGCGACGGGATCGGCCGCCCGGCCGAGCTGGGCAGGGCGATCGGCGCCTTCGCCCGCGAGGCGGTCAACCGCGAGCCAAAGGAGCTGGCCGCGGAATACGACCTCGACCGCCGCGCCGCCGAGAACCTCGTCGCCTACCTCCGCGAGCAGCAGACCGCGACCCGCGTCGTCCCCTCCGACGAGACGATTGTGGTCGAGCGCTTCCGCGACGAGATCGGCGACTGGCGGCTCTGCATCCTCTCGCCCTACGGCGGCCGCGTCCACGCCGCCTGGGGGCTGGCGCTCGCGGCCAAGATCCGCGCCGAGCGCGAGCTCGAGGCCGACGCGATCTGGTCCGACGACGGCATCGTCATCCACCTCCCCGATGCCGACGAGCCGCCGCCCGCCGATCTCGTCCTGATCGATCCCGACGAGATCGAGGATCTGATCGTCGGCGAGCTCTCCGGCTCGGCCCTCTTCGGCGCCCACTTCCGCGAGAACGCCGCCCGCTCGCTGCTGATCCCCCGCGCCTACCCCGGCAAGCGCACGCCGCTCTGGCAGCAGCGGCTGAAGGCGCAGAGCCTGCTCGAGGTCGCCCGCGACTTCCCCCGCTTCCCGGTCATCCTCGAGACCTACCGCGAGGTCCTGCGCGACGTGCTCGACCTGCCCTCGCTGGCCGAGTTGCTGCGCAAGCTCGAGTCGCGCCAGCTCAACCTGGTCGAGGTCGAGACCCCAACCGCTTCGCCCTTCGCCTCCTCGCTGCTCTTCGACTACGTCGCCACCTATATGTACGAGGGGGACACGCCGAATGCCGAGCGGCGGGCGGCGGCGCTGGCGCTCGACCGCGATCTGCTGCGCGAGCTGCTCGGCCAGGAGGAGCTGCGCGAGCTGATCGACCCCGAAGCGCTGGAAGAGGTCGAGGCGCAGCTCCAGCACCGCACCGAGGCGGGCCTTGCCGGCGACCGCGACGCCCTGCAACAGGTGCTGCGCAACGTCGGCGACCTGACCGCGGCCGAGTGCGAGGAACGGGTGCAGGGGGGCTACTCGGCCGCCTCGATGCTGGAGAAGTTGGTCGGCGAGCGCCGTGTCGCCCTCGTCCGCATCAACGGCGAGGAGCGCTACGTCGCCGGCGAGGACGCTGGGCTCTACCGAGACGCGCTCGGCGTGCCGCCGCCAGCCGGTCTGCCCGAGACCTTCCTCGAGCAGCACCCCGACGCGATGCGGGCGTTGGTGCGCCGCTATGCCCGCACCCACGGCCCCTTCCCGACGGCACAGCTGACGGCCCGCTACGGGGTCGACCCGATGCCGGCGTTGCGCGAATTGGAGCGCGAAGGCACCCTCGTCCGCGGCGAGCTGCTGCCGGGCGGTCGCGAGCGCGAGTGGTGCGACGCCGACGTGCTGCGGCGGGTGCGGCGCGCCAGCCTCGCCCACCTGCGCCGCGAGGTCGAGCCGGCCGGCCGCGATCGCTTCGCCCGCTTCCTCGCGAGTTGGCAGAACGTCGATGCCCACCGCGCTGCCGGCGCCGGGCCCGACCGTCTGCGCGAGGCGCTGGTGCCGCTGCAGGGCGTGGCGCTGACGCCCAAGGTCTGGGAGAACGACGTGCTGCCGCGCCGGCTTGGCGCCTACTCGCCGGTCTGGCTCGACGAACTCTGCACCAGCGGCGAGGTGGTCTGGATCGGCGCCGGCGCCCGTGGCCGCAGCGACGGTCGCCTCGCCCTCTACTTCCGCGACGACGTCCGCCTCGCCGGCCCGCCGCCGGCCAACGCGAAGCTGGAGCGGCCCGAGGGCGAGGTGCACGACGCAATCCGCGAGCGCCTCGCGGCCGGCCCCGACTTCTGGCTCGACCTGCTCGCCGACCTCGACACCCCGGTCGATGAGCTGCACTCCGCGCTCTGGGACCTCGCCTGGGCCGGCGAGGTCACAAACGATGCCTTCGCGCCCTTGCGGGCGCCGCGCCTGCGCGCCGCTCCGCCGCCCGAGCAGCGTGGCCGCCGCTTCGCCCGCCGCCGCGCCGCCGGCGCCGCCGTGCAGGGGCGCTGGTCGCTGACCGCGCCGCTGTTCGAGAACGCCCCCGCCACCGGCCCGCGCCTGCGCGCCCAGGCCGAGCTGATGCTGGAGCGCTACGGCATCGTCACCCGCGAGACCGTCCTCGCCGAGGGCATTCCCGGTGGCTTTGCCAGCCTCTACGCCGAGCTCGGCAACCTCGAGCTGCTCGGCACCGCCCGCCGCGGCTATTTCGTCGAGGGGCTCGGCGGCGCCCAGTTCGCCCTGCCCGGCGCGGTCGAGCGCCTGCGCTCACTCCCCTTCGAGGACGGCTCCTTCCTGCTCCTCGCCGCCACCGATCCGGCCAACCCCTATGGGTCCTCGCTGCCCTGGCCCAAGCCGCCAAGCGGCCGTCGCCCGGCCCGCGCCCCCGGCGCCCACGTCCTGATGCGCGACGGCGCCCCGGTCGTCTACGTCGAGCGAGGCGGCCGCGGAATCGTCCGCCTCATCGAGCTCGGCGACGAGGAGCTGACGGCGGCGGTCAACGCGCTCGCCGAGGCCGTCACCGCCGGCCGTCTGCCCAAACTCGCGGTGGAGAAACTCGACGGCGAGCCGATCATCGGCTCCGGCCAGGAGGAGGTCCTGCTCGGCGCCGGCTTCAGCCGCGGCCCCCGCAAGCTGACCCTCGCCGCCCGCTGAGCCGCTGCAAAGGGGATAATCGAGTCGATGGCTGATCGTGAGGAGGGGCAGGGCCCGGTTGCGCTGCTGCGCAGCGTGCCGCTCTTCGCCGACCTCGAGGAGGGTGAGCTGGAGCGCTTTTCACGCGTCGCTGTCGCCCGTTCCTTCCCGGCCGCCACCCGGGTCTTTCACGAGGGCGACCACTCCGACGCCTGCTACATCGTCCGCGACGGCAGCTTCCGGGTCACCCGCGAGCACTCCGACGGCCGCGCGATCACGCTGGCGACGCTCGGCCACGGCGACATCTTCGGCGAGCTGGCGATGCTCGATGGCGAGGTGCGCTCGGCCAGCGTCGAAGCGCTCACCGACGGCGAGCTGCTTGCCCTGCCCGCCGGCGAGGTGCGGGCGCTGCTCGCCCGCCATCCGGAGATCACGGTGAAGTTGATCGCGGCCCTTGTCCGCCGCTTGCGCAGCGCCAACGAGCGGATCTCGCGCCAGTCCTTCCAGACCGTGCCCAGCCGGGTCGCCGGCGTCCTCTCGCAGCTGGTTGCCGAGGAATCGCCGCGCAACGGCGAAGGTGGCGAGGTGACGATCCGGATGAACCAGGCCGACCTTGCTCAGCTCGCCGGGACCTCGCGCGAGAGCGTCAGCCGCTTCCTCGCCGACCTCGATCGTGCGGGGGTCGTGCGGCCGGGGCGCGGGCGCGTCACCGTGCTGGCGCCGGAGAAGCTGCGCAACTACATCTTCTGAGCGCCCTCAGCAGTCGGCCGGGTGAGGGTCCGAGCGGTCGCGGCTGACGCTGTCGTCGCCGCTGCCGCACTGGATCGACTTGTCGCGCTGGCCGTCGATCGCTTCGATCGTGTCGTTGCCGCCCTTGCCGATGAAGGTGTCGGCGCCGAGGTGCCCGAAGAGGTTGTTGGGGCCGTTGTCGCCGATCAGGACGTCGGGGCCGTCGGAGCCCTCGAGGCTCTCGTTGTCGCCGAGCACATGATCGGGACTGCCGCACCCGGGGGGTCCGCCGGTTCCGCCGAGGCTGACGGTCAGGTTCGCGTTGGAGCGGCCGTAGGAGACGGTGTCCTCACCCGGGCCGCCGCTGTAGGTGTGGCCCTGGCATACGGCCACGGAGGAGACCAGCAGGTCGTTGCCGGGCCCGCCGGATAGCTGGTCGGCACCGGGGTCGGCGTAGAGGACGTCGCTGCCGGCGTTGCCGATCAGGGTGTCGTTGCCGCTGTCGGGGCTGTTGTAATTCTCACCTGCTTCGAGCACGTCATCGCCGAGCCCACCGCTGAGCGTGTCGCTGCCGGCGTTGCCGTTGGCACGGATCTTGACCTGACGAGGCACGCTTTCGGCGATGCTGATCGAGTCGTTGCCGTCGCCACCGGTGATCACCACGAGGCCGGTCGCCGATGCGGTTGGGCAGGTAACCACGGTGGTGCCGCTGGCCGAGGCACAGCCTTCACCGGGAATCACAGGTCCGTCGTCGGTGACGGTCCAGCCGTTGTTGTAGGCGACGCCGAGGTCGTTGGCTTGGGAGTCGCCCTGGACGATCAGGCTGGTGCCGTCAAGGCCCTGGTTGAGGATTACGAAGGTGCCGGTGCTGGGCGGGCTCGCTTCGGCGCCGCAGGAATGCTCGGTCGCGAATTCGTCACATTCGTCGGTGCCCGCGCCGCCGAAGGCTTCGTCCGGGCCGCCACCGCCGTCGAGGTCGTCGTTGCCGACCCCGCCGTCGATACGGTTGAATTCGCTGTCGCCGACGAGCTGGTCGCCCTGCGGAGAGCCGACCACGTCCTCGAAGCCCTGCAGGGTGTCGTGGCCATCGCCTTTCGAGAGGCCGGTTGCGAGATCGACCGTCACGGCCCCGCGGGTCGCGCTCGCGTAGGTGACGATGTCGTTGGCGCCGCCGCCGCCGTCAAGGGTGTCCTCGCCGCTGTCGCCGCGAACGACGTCGCCGTCGCCTTCGCCGCCCGTGGCGGTGTCGCTGCCGGCGCCGCCGTAGACGAAGTCGTTGCCGCCGCCGCCGTCAAGCGAAGGATCGTCGCCTGGCCCGCCTTCGATCTGGTCGGTGCCTTCGCCGCCGTCGATCTTGTCGTTGCCCTTGTCGCCGAAGAGCATGTCGTTGCCGGCGCTGCCTTCCTCCTCGTCGCTGCCCTTTCCGCCGTTGATGTAGTCGTCGCCGCTGCCGCCGGTCATCGTGTCGGGGCCCTTGGCGCCGAGCAGCGTGTCGTCATCGGCACCGCCGACGAGGCTGTCCTTGCCCTGGGCGCCGAGCAGATGGTCGTTGCCGCCACCACCGTCGAGGTGATCGGAGCCGGTGTCTCCCGCAAGTCGGTCGTTGCCTTCTTCGCCGTAGATCGCGTCGAAGCCGTGTCCGCCGTGGATGGTGTCGTCGCCCGGCCCACCGCAGATCGTGTCGTTGCCATTTGGCCCACCGCTGATCGTGTCGTTGCCGCCACCGCCGTAGATCACGTCGCTTGCCTTCTTGCCGACGATCACGTCGTCGCCCGCGGTGCCGACGATCGTCGCGTGCTTGCCGTGGCAGCTGGCAGCGAAGGCGCTGCCCGCGAAAGCGAGCAGGAAGGACGCCGCGCAGATCAGTGCGGCGACCAAGCGTCCGCGGGAACGGTGGGACCAGAAATTCATCACACCCCCATCGACCCGTTTCCGGCCGACCTACACTTCCGGCCGACAAACGTTCAAAATTGGGTAGAGCATTCGTCTACCTCGGCAACACGACCCGAGGGCGAGGATCACCGCGAGCGCGAGGCCGGGCCTGGCGCGGGTCAGATACGCTCGCTGCCGATGCGGGGCGGTATCTACGTACTCAACTTCTACTCGCCGATCTTTGTCGACCAGCTGAAGCGCGGTCGCAAGACGGCGACGATCCGGCTCGGCGACAAGAGCAACAAGTACGAGCGCGGCCAGGTCGTCTGGATCACGGTCGGCTTTCGCCACAGCCCGCGCGAGAAGATCTTCACCGCGGTGATCGATGACGTTGAGGTAAAGCGCGTCTCCGATCTCTCCCCGCGCGACATCGAGCACGACAACCCCGAGTTCCGCCGGCTCGAGGACGAGATCAAGTTCCTCGAACAGATCTACGGCCGTCCCGTGGCCCCTGACGAAAACGTCACCGTGATTCGCTTCTCGCAGATCGTCGAGCCGCCCGGAGCGCACTTCGGCAACGGAGAGACCCCGCACCAGAATTGATCGCGGTGGCCTGCTCGTCCGTATCCAGAGCCGATGGCTGACTACGAGTTCCTCACGACCTGGCTGCTGGAGTCGCCGCTTGAGCCGGTCTGGGAGGCGGTCTACGACCAGGCGCGCTGGCCGCAGTGGTGGCGCGGCGTCGAGGAGGCCGAGGAAGTCCAGGGCGGCGAGGAAAATGGCGTCGGCACGGTCTCGCGGCTGGTCTGGAAGAGCCTGCTCCCTTACAAGGTTGAGTTCGAGGTGACGACGACCCGGGTCGAGCACCTACAACTGCTCGAGGCGGACGCCGTCGGCGAGCTGAGCGGGATCGGCCGCTGGCGCTTCTACGAGCGCGACGGCGTTACCGCGGTGCTCTACGAGTGGAACGTGGCGACCAGCAAGGCCTGGATGAACCTGCTGGCGCCGGTCGCGCGCCCGGTCTTCGAGTGGAATCACGACTGGGTGATGGCCCGCGGCGGCGAGGGCATAGCGAAGCTCCTGGGCTGCCGCCTCCTCGCAAACGGCTGACCAGCACCGCCGACGGGCCTGAAACGTCCAAATACTGGACGTTTCAGGCCCGTCGGCTCGCAAAATTGCCTGCCCCGCTATCTTTCAGCGCTGGCACTCTCACCTGCAGAGTGCCAATCCAGTCTTGAACTTCTGACCCACCCCTGACCCATAAATGGAGGTATACGGATGAAGCTGAAGCCCCTCGGGGACCGGCTGATCGTGAAGCCGATCGAGGAGGAGGAGACGACTGCCAGCGGCATCGTCCTTCCCGACACCGCTAAGGAGAAGCCCCAAAAGGGCAAGGTCGTCGCCGTCGGTGACGGTGCGATCAACGAGGACGGAAGCCGCCGCCCGCTCGACGTGAGCGAGGGCGACGAGGTCCTCTACTCCAAATACGGCGGCACCGAGGTCACCGTCGAGGATGAGGAGCTGCTCGTTTTGCGCGAGTCAGACGTCCTCGCCAAGCTCGGCTGACCGTTCGCCAACCCGGATTTAGATGAACCAAGGAGGACTGAAAACAGATGGCTCATAAGGAGCTGAAGTTCAGCGAGGAAGCACGGGGGGCCCTGCAGGCCGGCGTCGACGCAGTCGCCGACGCAGTCAAGGTCACCCTCGGCCCGAAGGGTCGTTACGTCGTGCTCGACAAGAAGTTCGGCGCGCCGACGATCACCAATGACGGCGTCACCATCGCCCGCGAGGTCGAGGTCGAGGACGTCTTCGAGAACCAGGGCGCACAGCTCGTCCGCGAGGTCGCCACGGCGACCAACGACGTCGCCGGTGACGGTACGACGACGGCGACGCTGCTGGCCCAGATCATCGTCCGCCAGGGGCTCAAGAACGTCGCCGCCGGCGCCAACCCGCTGGCCCTGCGCCGCGGGATCGAGGCGGCGGTCGAAGACGTGGTCGAGACCCTGCGCGAGAAGCAGTCCAAGGAGGTCGCGGGCAAGGAGCAGATCGCCCGCGTCGCCGCCATCTCCGCCGGTGACGATGAGATCGGCAACGTGATTGCCGATGCGATCGAGAAGGTCGGCAAGGACGGCGTCGTCAACGTCGAGGAAGGCCAGACCTTCGGCATGGAGCTGGAGTTCACCGAGGGGATGCAGTTCGACAAGGGCTACATCTCCCCGTACATGGTCACCGACCAGGACCGCATGGAGGCGGTGCTGGAGGATCCCTACATCCTCATCGCCAACCAGAAAATCGGCTCCGTGCGCGACATCCTGCCGATTCTCGAGCAGGTGATGCAGGGCGGCAAGCCGCTGATGATCATCGCCGAGGACGTCGAGGGCGAGTGCCTTGCGACGCTCGTCGTCAACAAGCTCCGCGGCACCTTCACCGGTGTCGCGGTCAAGGCTCCCGGCTTCGGCGATCGCCGCAAGCGGATGCTGGAGGACATCGCGATCCTCACCGGTGGCGAGGTGATTACCGAGGAGATGGGTCTCAAACTCGAGAACACCCAGCTCACCCAGCTCGGTAAAGCCCGCCGCGTCGTCATCTCCAAGGACACGACGACGATCATCGACGGCGCCGGTGACACCGACGACATCAAGGGCCGGATCAAGCAGATCAAAAACGAGGTCGAGAACACCGACTCCGATTTCGATCGCGAGAAGCTCCAGGAGCGCCTCGCCAAGCTCGCCGGCGGTGTCGCCGTGGTCAAGGTCGGCGCTGCCACCGAGACCGAGATGAAGGAGAAGAAGCACCGCGTCGAGGACGCGCTGCAGGCGACCCGCGCCGCGCTCGAGGAGGGCGTCGTGCCGGGTGGTGGCGTTGCTCTGCTCAACGCCCAGGCCGATCTCGATCCGGACAAGCTCAGCGACCCCGACGAGGCGACCGGAGCACGGATCGTCCACCGGGCGCTCGAGGAGCCGGTCCGCCAGATCGCCGAGAACTCCGGCGAGGAGGGCTCGGTCGTGGTCAACAAGGTCCGCGAGCTGAAGGCCGGCGAAGGCCTCAACGCGGCCACCGGTGAGTACGGCGACCTGATCGCAGCCGGCGTGATCGACCCGACCAAGGTCACCCGGTCGGCGCTTGAGAACGCCGCCTCGATCGCGAAGAACATCCTCGTGACCGAGGCGATCATCGCCGAGCCGCCCGAGAAGGAAGGCGCCGGCGGCGGCGGAATGCCCGGCGGTATGCCGGACATGGGAGGCATGATGTAACCACGCCGCCCAGGCGTATCCTCGCCCCAACAGGCGAGTGACTTTGACGAGAGGCCCGGCAAAAGCCGGGCCTCTCGCGTATTACGGCACAGATCCGCTCCACGCCCCGGAGATTCAGCGCACCACCCGCGCGCCCAGGCGCGCCACGCTCCCCCAATGCCTATGGGAGTCCCCAAAACCCCCGCCGATGGGCCTGAAAGGTCTGCGATTTGGACGCCTAAGGCCCGTCGGCGATATGGGCGAGAAATCGCAGCGATTGGCGATGAGCAGCATGGGGTGGTGACCCTTCGACAGCTTCGCCAGATCGGACTTACCGCGAGCGCCGTTAGAAGCCGGGTGGAGGAGGGATCACTGCGGCGGGTGCATGAGGGGGTCTATGCAGTCGGGCACTCCTTGCTGACCCGGAACGCGGAGCTGATGGCGGCGGTTTTGGCTTGTGGGGACAGTGCCGTGCTGTCCCATCGCTCGGCTGCGGCGCTCTGGGGGCTGCGAGAGGATCGCCGAATATCTGTCGACGTGACCGCGCCGAACCGACGTGGTCGAATTCCGCAAGATATTGACGCACATCGGGATGGCTCCCTCACTCAGTCCGATCGAGCGATGCTGCATGGGATCCCCTGCACGAGCCTGGAGCGGACGCTGTTGGATTTGGCTGGGGTTATTCCTGTCTGGGAGTTGAGGAAGGCTCTCGCTGAGGCCGAGGTGTTGCGAATTCTCGACCTCGAGGCGCTACGCAGGTTGATCAAGCGAAGCCGCGGTCGCCGTGGGGTCGCCCGCCTTCGTCTGCTCCTCGATGAGCTCGATCCGGCGACGAAGCGGACCCGCAGCGAGCTGGAGCGTCTGTTCTTGCGTATGTGCACGCGGGCCGAGCTGCCGCGGCCCGAGGTAAATGCATCGCTTAGCGTCGGTGACGGTCACCTCGAGGCGGATTTCCTTTGGCGCGACGCCGGCCTGATCGTCGAAGCCGATAGCCGTCGCTTCCACGACACCAACTCGGCTTTCAGCCACGACCGACGACGAGAGCAGCGCTTGCAACTGGCCGGCTGGCGCGTCTCCCGGTGCACCTGGTGGCAGGTCGAAAGCGAACCCCGCCGGCTCGCCACAACCATCCGCGGCCTGCTCGCTCAGGCGAACCACCGCCGGCGGGCCTGAAACGTCCAAATTGTGGACGCCTTAGGCCCGTCGGCGGCGTTGTCAGGGGGTCTTCGCGACCTTGGGTGGCGGTGGGGGCAGCGGTGGCAGCAGGCCGGCGTTGTATTCGGCGTATTGGAGGAAGCTTGGGCGGCGGATCTTTAGGCGCAGGGTGTTTGTCGTGCGTGGGTAGAGGCCTAGGTCGTAGGGGTTTGGGCCGGGGCCGAAGCCGAGGTAGTAGACGAGCATGCGGACGCGTGGGTGTTTGACGGTCCAGGCGATCAGTTCTTTGACGAAGCGGGGGTCGTCTTTGCCGGAGACGGCCCACTCGGTGATCGCGACCGGTTTGCCCTTCCACTGTTTGCCGGTGTAGAAGCGGTTGAGGTCTTCCCAGACCGGATATTCCGAGTAGAAGTCGGTGCCGACCCAATCGACCCAGCGGCTGCCCGGCCAGTAGTTGCCGGGGAAGTTGCCTTTTACCCGCGGCGATCCTCCCGGCAGCGGGCTCCAGATAATGCTCACCGGCGCCGCCGCCAGGACCGTCGGGTTAGGGCCTTTGGTCCGGTTCAGCGGCGGCAGCCCGATTTCAGCCAGCGTCGCGTTGATCCCTTCCAGGGTCTGGCCGCCGCGCACTATCGCGACGATGCGGCGGAAGGCCTGCTTGTACCAGCCGGTCGTGTGTTCGCCGCCCTTCTGCGAGCCGTCGCAGTTGACCGCCGACCAGACGTTGAGGCAGCGGTTGGGCTCGCCCAGCGGTCTGATGTAGGCGGGCAGGCCGCGTTTGGCGAAGAAGTCGTTGAGCTGCAGCAGGTAGTCGTCGCCGGCGCCGAGCGCGATCTGCTCCGGTGTGATCAGCTCGGTCAGGTTCTGGTCGTCAGCCGTGGAGATCGCCAGTACCGGCCGGGTCGAGGTTTCGCGCCAGCGTTCGTAAGCCTGGTTGAGGCTGTTGCCCCAGGGGTGGAAGGTCTCCAGCAGGGCCGGGTGCTTGGCCATCAGCCCGGTGAATTCGGTGAAGTCCTGGGTCGAGCCCTTGTCGCTGATGCCGAAGAGGACGTCGGGCTTGGGCGGGACCAGGGTCAGCGCCGAGGCCTGCCCGACGCCCGCGATCGCAACGACGGCAAGCGCCAGGGCCGCCGCGCGCCTAAGAACCTTCCAGGACATCAGCCATCCTCCTCGGTTCGACTCCGAGCGCCTCGGCATCGGCCGTGCCGCGCTCGCTGACCATCGGAACCTCCATCAGCTCCGCCTCCTCCCAGGTAGCAAACACGGCCTCGCCGACGATGGAGCGGGCGGCGATCAGGCTGGCCCGAATCAGCGGCAGCGGCACGTGGACCAGCTCGCGTGGGCGTCCGGCGATGCGGCTGACCAGGTCGGACATCTCGTCGTAGCTGAGCGTCTGCGGCCCGGCGAGCTCGTAACGCTCGCAGTCGCCCTGCCTCAGCGCGGCGACGACGCAGCGAGCGGCGTCCTGGGCCCAGATCGGCTCGAAGCGGGCCTGCCCGTCGCCCGAGACCGGCAGCACGGGCAGGAAGGAGAAGCGGCGCAGCAGGGTGATCCAGGGGTCGGAGTGGTCGTAGACGATCGAGGGGGCGAAGATCGTCGTCTGCAGGGGTGAGGAATCGACTGCCTGCTCGGCCAGCCACTTGGCGCGGAAGAAGCGCGTGCGCTGCGCGACCGAGGCGTTGAGCGCGCTGAAGAAGACGAAGCGCTTGACGCCGCTGCGCTCGGCGGCGCGCAGCAGGCGCACCGTGGCGAGGCCATTGAGCTCCTCGATCCGGCGCGGCGGCTGGTCGCGGATCGTCGCCGCCAGGTGGATCACGGTGTCGACCCCGCGCAGTGCCTGTCGCACCAGATATGGATCCGACATCTCGCCGAGGTCGCCGAGGGCGATCTGCACGTCGACCCGCCGCGGCCCCAGACGCCGCGGCTCGCGCACCAGGCAGCGCACGTCCTCGCCGCTCTCGAGCAGCAGCGGCAGCAGCCGCGATCCAACGCTTCCTGTCGCCCCGGTCAGCAGCAGCATCGCCGAGCGATGCTAGTGATGGTGCTTCTTCGGCTTCGGCTTCGGTGCCAGCGTGAGATTGACCTTGCCGCTGGCTGGGTGGGCACCCGCCGCGGGGGTCGAGGATTTGACGATCAGTGGCCCCGGCTTGTGGCCCTTTGGCTTCGTCACGGTGCCGAGCGTGCAGTGGGCTGCGCCCAGCGCTGCCGTTGCCTGGCCGAGCGTCTTGCCGGCGAGTTTCGGCACGGTGCACGCTGTCAATGTCAGCGGCGCGATTACTGCCGCCGGGTTCGCATTTCTGATCGCCGCTTCCGCCTGTTCCACTGTTCCCGGCGGAAGCTGTTCGACGACAATTTTCCCCGATTTCTCGGTGTATTCGATCGGGCTCGAACAGGCTGAGACGTTGAGGCCGGCATCTGTTGCCGTGGCCGTCAGCTGGGTGCTCGAATTGTCTGGCACGGTTACAGCGATTCCGGGGGAGCTGAGTTCTGCGGCGGTCCCGGTCGCCACCGGCGCCCCGCTGCACGTCGTGCCTTTGTAGATGCGGACCGTCGAGCCCGCCTCCGCTGTCCCGACGATCTTTGGGTGGTTCTCGTCCGCCGGCGAGCCGGGCACGGTGCCGGTGAGCTGAGGTGCAGCGGGGGCTGTTGTGTCTTCGAGGACGCTCATCGCCGTCGAGACGTTGAGGCGTCCCCCGGTCACCGTTTTCCCGGCCAGCGAGGCGACCGGATCGACGCCGGTCAGCAGGGCTTTGCGCACTTCGCTCACGGTTGCCGAGGGAACTCGCGAGAAGAGCAGTCCGGCGGCGCCGGTGACGTGGGGCGCCGCCATCGATGTGCCCTGGAGGAATTCGTATCCGGGCGGGGTGGATAGCGGCGCGTTGCAGGTCAGCTTCACGTCATCGAGCCAGAAGCCGTCGGCGGCGGTTGGCGAAGGGCCGGCGGTGAAGCCAAAGCGCACGCTCACCGTGTGGCTGCCCAGCCCCGTAATCGCTTCCGTTTGGAAGGGGACCAGCGCCGAGCCGCCCGTCGCCGTCGACGCGTTGTTGAAGAAGACCTGGCTGCCGTCGCTGAGGACTTCGTAGAAGAAGGTGCCGCCCGATCCGCCGGACCTGTAGCGGCGCCCGTTCAGCCTGCAGGCGCCGGTTCCGGCGGGCAGTGCGATGCCCGTGGAGGTCACCACGTGACTTGAGCTGGCGGCCGGCGCTTTGCCCGGCGAGTCGTTCATTCCGAATGAGGTCAGCGGTCCGTCTCCGGCGCTCGCCCGGCCGAAGCTCTCGCTTCCCGAGTTCGACCAGGCTGTGGCGAAGTTGTTCGTCTCGAAATCGTCGCTGAACTTGTCCTCGGTCACCGGGTAGGTGCTGAGGGTCTCGGTTCCCGGTGCGCCGAGGTCGACCGATTGAGCGCCCCAATCGGAGAAGCCGGCGAGCCCGTCGGCTTGGTTCGTCGCCGCGACGCAGATGATGTTGTCGATCGCTCCCGGTGGAGAGGCTTGCGTCTGCGGCGTGTAGTCGCAGGGGTAGTGGTGTTCGAGCTCGTTGTCTTTGCTGTCGTTGCCGGCTGAGATGACGAAGAGCGTTTGGGGGTTGGCCGCCAGCGCGTTGACAAGAGTCTGGTTGAAGGTCGTGCCACCCAGCGACATGTTTGCGACTCGTGCTCCCTTGGTGCCGGCGTAGTTGATCGCGGCGATCTGCGACGAGGCCGGACAGCGCGCTTCGTTTTTGTTTGCCGCCGAGTTCGCGCAAACCCACAGCGGCATGATGCGCACGTT
Source organism: uncultured Solirubrobacterales bacterium (assembly GCA_963840565.1). Lineage (GTDB taxonomy): Bacteria > Actinomycetota > Thermoleophilia > Solirubrobacterales > 70-9 > VRUE01. The sequence continues at coordinate 86,709 of CAWIZH010000003.1, read as the reverse complement.
CTGGGCGACGCCCGTGATGCCAAATTCGTCGTTCCCCATGGCCCCCATCGTTCCCGCCGTATGGACGCCGTGACCGCCAGAGATGACGTTGTCGTCGGTCGGGTCGCCGTCGACCGGCAGCGAGGAGGAATCGGCGCTTGGCCCGACGAAGTCGGCGCCGTGGAGGTCGTCGACGATCCCGTTGCCGTCGTCGTCGAGCCCGTTGGCTGTCTCGCCCGGGTTCGTCCAGGCGACGGGGCCGAGGTCGGGCGAGTCGAAGCGGTAACCGGTATCGATGTCGGCGATCACGACCGATGGCGATCCGACCGTCCGGTCCCAGGCGGCGGGGGCGTCGATGTCGGCCCCTGCGACGGCGCCGCTGAAGCCGTCGATTCCGGCGCCGCCGAGGTTGCGCAGCCCCCAGAGCTCGCCGAACCGCGCGTCGTTGGGAATCGAGTTGGGCGCGCTGAGGCCGTCGCGTTCGGCGACGAGCACGGCGGGATCGCCGCGCAGTGAGGCCAGCGCCTCCTCCATGCTCTGTCCCGGCGCGATGCGCACGAGCTGGAACTCGGGGGCGCCGAGCATCCGCACCGATTTGACCTCGGCGCTCTCGCGAGCGTCGCTGCGCTCGGTGCCGTCGGTTCTTGGCGCCCACTCGACGATCACCCGGCTTGGCGAGAAGCTGGGTGCCGGGGTGACGGGAGCGCCGGAGAGGAAGACATCTTGCTCTGCACCTGCCCCGTGCGCCATCGCGGGCGCGGCCAGCAGCATCGCGAGCAGGGCGGATCCGATCGAGAGCCGGGGACGAGGCACGCGGGAACGATATCCCGCAACAGGCGTGGGACCCGCTCTCTTGCACGAATTTCGACCGCTCGCCCCGCACCTGCCGTCCATATCTCTAAAATGTGCGTCCGCGCGCTGGCGGGGGCCAGAAGGCTCCGGCCGCACCGAAAAGACGACCCAGGAGAACTTCTCGAATGACCTACGTCATCGCCGAGCCGTGCATCGGCACCAAGGACAACTCGTGTGTCGAGGTCTGTCCCGTCGACTGCATCCACCCGACGCCCGACGAGCCCGACTACGACTCGGTCGAGATGCTCTACATCGACCCGGACGAGTGCATCGACTGCGACGCCTGCGTCGAGGCCTGCCCGGTCGACGCCTGCTTCGCCGAGGACCAGCTCCCGGCCGAGTGGGCCAAATACGCGGAGATCAACGCGAACTACTACAAGAGCAAGAGCGCGGCCTGAGCCTGGGTCGTCGGTTGCGATGGAGGTCCGCGTCGCAACCGAGCACGACGTCGACGGGATCACCGCGACGCTCACCGCCGCCTTCGAAGTAGATCCGCTGTGGAGCTGGGCCTTTCCCAGCGGCGGCCTCGCTGACCTCTGGCGCCTGCTGGTTGCCAGCGCGCTGCGCTACCCCTGGGTCTGGGTGGCCGATGACTACGCCGCGGCCTCGGTCTGGATCCCGCCCGAGGGGATCGAGCTGACCGAGGCGGAGGAGGAATCGTTGGGGCCGATGCTCGAGGGCTTGGTTGGCTCGCGGGCGGCCGAGATCGAGTCGCTGTTCGGGCGCCTGGCGGACAATCACCCGGAGCAGCCGCCGCATTACTACCTGAGCCTGCTCGGTACCCACCCCGACCATCGCGGCAAGGGCCTGGGGATGGCCCTGCTCGCCGAGAACCTCGCGATTGTCGACTCGGAGGGGATGCCGGCCTACCTCGAGTCGAGCAATCCGGAGAACGATCCCCGCTACGAACGCCTCGGCTTCGAGCGAGCTGGCGAGTTCCAGCGGCCCGATGGGCAGCTCACCTGCTCGACCATGTGGCGGGAGCCGCGCCAAACGACCTCACGTCGATAGTCAAACGCGAAGTCGGATGACGTAGGCGCTACCGTGGATTGATGGCGTCTCCCGGTCAATGGCCGTCCACTTCATACGACGACTGGCGCGATACCTGCGACACGCTTCACGCCCACACCCAGGTCCTGGGCAAGCTCGCGGCGACGCTGGCGCCGCCCGAGCCGCAGCTGCAGCACGCTGCGCTGCGGCTGACGGCCCGCGGTTGGGAGACCGCCCCGCTGCCGGCGCCCGACGGGTCGGGCGCTCTTGTCGCCGCCCTCGACCTACGCAAGCACGAGGCGGTCGTCGAGCACAGCGACGGGCGAGCCGAGGGCGTCCCGCTCACTCCCAACCGCACGGTGGGCAGCGTCACGCGCGAGCTCCTGGCCAGGGTCGCTGATTTGGCCGGTGCGGTTGAGATCGACCCCGCGCCGCAGGAGGTCTCCTGGAGCGTCCCGCTCGACGAGGACGAGGAACACGCGACCTACGACGCCGGTCAAGTCGCCGACTACTTCTCCGCCGCCACCCAGGCCGCCCTCGTCCTTGCCGCCTTCAGGGCCCCGTTCCGTGGCCGATCGACCCCAGTTAACGCCTGGTGGGGCTCCTTCGATCTCGCCGTCAGCCTCTTCTCTGGCCTCCCCGCCGACCCGCCGTCAGGCGACTTCATCATGCGCAACGCGATGGACTCGCAGGAGGTCGCGATTGGCTGGTGGCCCGGCGACGGCCGCTACAACAAGGCCGCTTTTTATGCCTACGCGCACCCAGCGCCGGCCGGCTTCGGCAGCGGCGCGCTTTCCCCGTCGGCCGCCCGCTGGGACGGCGCGCTCGGCGAGTACATCCTGGACTGGGACGATGTGCGCGCGAGCGAGGACCCACACGCCCTTGCGCTCGAGTTCGCACAATCGGCGTTTCGCCACGCCTGCATGGTCTGCGGTTGGGACGAGAGCCTCGCCGCCAGCGCCGACGGGACGCCGCCTCCAGTCGTGTAGGCGCAGTCGGGGCGGCCGCGTGGCCGCCCGCTTAGCCCTGAACGACGGGAAGCGGGATACCGCCGACGGGAGGCGCTTCAGCCATCGCCGGCACCGCCTGCAGGACCGGCAGCTCCTGCGGAGTCGTGGCGACGATGCCACGGGCCGCCTGCCGGATCGCCTGCGAGGCCGGTGCATCGGGCTCCGCAGTGACCAGCGGCGTGCCGGCGTCGGCGTGTTCGCGCAGGGCCTCGGAGAGCGGCACCTTGCCGAGCAGCGGGATGTCGAGTTCGTCGGCGAGCAGCTGGCCGCCGCCCTCGCCGAAGATCGTGAAGCGCTCACCGTCTGGCGTGGTGAAGCCGGACATGTTCTCAATCGCGCCGAGCAGCTCGAGGTCGAACTTCAGCGCCATCTCGGCGCCGCGCTTGGCGACCGTCTGCGCCGCCGGCTGCGGGGTGGTGACGATCAGGAACTTGGCCTGGGGGAGCAGCTGGGCGAGCGTCATCGAGACGTCGCCGGTCCCCGGGGGGAGGTCGAGCAGCAGGTACTCCAGCTCGCCCCAGGCGACGTCCTCGAGGAACTGCTGGATCGCCTTGTGCAGCATCGGCCCGCGCCAGACCACAGCCGAGTTCTCCTCGACGAAGAAGCCGATCGACATCACCTTGACCCCGCCCGCTGCCTCCAGCGGCAGGATCTTGCGCTCGCCGTTGACCTCGGGCTTGCGGTTGACGCCGAGCATGCGCGGGATCGAGTAGCCGTAGACATCGCAGTCGAGGGCGCCGGCCGGGTGGCCTTCGGCGCTCAGCGCCGCCGCCAGGTTGGCGGTCATCGTCGACTTGCCGACGCCGCCCTTGCCGGAAGCGACGCAGATCACGTTTTTGACCTGGGCGAGGGCGCCGGCAGGCAGCTTGCCGCGGCCGAGCGTTTTCTGCAGGGCGCCTTTCTCCTCGTCAGAGAGCACGTCGAAGCCGACCGCGACCGCGGTCACTCCATCCAGCTCGGAGACCTGTTTGGCGACGGCGTCTTCGAAGTGGGAGCGGATCGGGCAGCCGGCCGTGGTCAGCGAGACCACGACGTCGACCCGACCGTCGTCCTTGACCTCGATTGAGCGCACCATGCCCAGCTCGACGATCGAGCGCCGCAGCTCGGGGTCGATCACGGCGCGCAGCTTCTCGGTTATCTGATCCTGCGTGGGAAGTGACATTGAGGCCATTCTCGCAAAGGCGCCCGCGCGGCACCCGGAGGCGGGTTTGACCCGGCAAGGGGGGAGAGATTTCGCCGCTGTGCGCTTAGCCCTCCAGATGCTGTCGAACGAAGGAGGATTCATGTCGGGGACGCGCGGTGGTTTGGCACGGCTGATTGCGATGGGGGTGGCGTTGGCGCTTGCGCTGCTGCTTCTGGCGGCGAAAGAGGCGACGGCGGGCAAGTACGCGGTGGCCCAGTGCGGCTGGTACATCGGCGCCGACGCGAGCTGGGCCGACTCGACCGGCGGCGCCAAGTTCCGCCCCGATGGCTGGTGCGTTCCGCCTGCCGGCCAGGACCCCTTCGATGGCGCCCACCTGAAGAGCTTCACCCGCGACGGGGCGACGGTCTCCGGCACGCGCTTCGCCCGCTGGCGCTGGGAGGCGCCGGCGGGGACCGGGATCTCCCAGGTCCGCGGCACCTGGTGGCATGCACTGCACGACGGCATGGAGCAACGGATCGGTGTCGGCACCTGGAATGGTGGATTCGACGCCTTCGCCACGGCGGGCGGCACCGACACCACCCCGCGCGAGTTCGTCGCCGGCTTCAACCCGCCCAACCGGCGCTCGAGGATCGCCTGCTCTGCGCAAAAGCGGAAAGCAAGTGGTGCAGCATCGATCCCGGCTCCTGGTCGGCGATCCGGGCGCTCACGATCACGGTTGAGGACGATCTCGGCCCGTCGGCGGCGATTGGCGGCGACCTCGTGGCCGGGGGCTGGCGGCGCGGCGCCCAGGGCATCAGCTTCTGGGGGAGCGACACCGGCGGTGGCGTTCGCTTCGGCGAAACCGCGGTCGACGGCGCCCGCGTGAACCTGACTGAGTACGGCTGCGCCAAGGCACTTATCGGCGGCGTCTGGGAGGCAACGCTGATGCGGCCGTGCAGCCTCGGCGTCTCCGGCAGCGCTCCGTTTGACACCGCCCGGATCAGCGACGGGCCGCACAGCATCCACCACTGCGTGACGGATTTCGCCGGCAACGTCGGTTGCACCCCGGACCAGGCTTTCTACGTCGACAACAACCCGCCGGCCCATCCTCGGAACCTCGCCGTCGCCGGCGGTGAAGCCTGGCGCCGCGCGAACGACTTCGATCCCGCCTGGATCGACCCCGACCAGGGCGTGGCGAGCGCGATCGGTGGCGCCCTCTGGCGCATCGAAGGTCCCAATGGCTACGACAGCGGGGTCAAATTCGTCGCGGGACACAATCTGAGCACCCTGCAGAATCTCTTCGTCCCCCGGGCCGGTCTCTACTCGCTGAGCGTTTGGCTGCGCGATGAGGCCGGCAATGAGGCTCCGTCCTCGGCCGCCTCGGTGCCGCTGCGGTTCGACGACGTCCCGCCCGGCGTGGCCTTCGACCCCGCCGATTCGGGCGCCGCCGTGCCCGATCAGATTCGCGCCCTGATCACCGACGCGCACTCGGGTCCGGCGAGCGGAGAGATCGACTACCGGCGACTCGAGAGCCAGCAGTGGACCGAGCTGCCGGCGAAATTCCAGCGCGGCGACAGCGCCGACTCGGCGCAGCTCATCGCCCGCCTGCCGGGCGATCTTGGTCCCGGCACCTACGTTTTCCGCGCAAGCGCCGCCGACGTCGCGGGAAACGAGGCGACGACAAGTCGCCGTTCCGATGGCACCGAGATGACGGTCCGCAAGGTCGCGGCGGGCGCGGTCGCCGCGGTCAAGCGGGCGGAGGCAGCGCCGGCGCCGGCGGTTCGGGGCAAGGCCCGGATCTTCGCCCGCCTTGGCTGGCACGGACGCAACGGCACCGAGCTGACCGTCCCCTTCGGAGCGGCGGGCACCCTCAGCGGCCGCCTGCTCAGCGCCGATGGAGCCGGTCTTGCCGACCGCAGCCTGAGGGTCGTATCCCGTCCTTCGCGCGGGGCGCTGGGGCGCGCCCGCGTCGATCAGGTTGGGACCGGGCCGCACGGTGGCTTTCGGCTGCCCCTCCCGATTGGGACCTCGCGACGGATCGCGGTCTCCTTTCCGGGCGACGCGCACCTCGACGGCGCCAGCCGCAGCCCGCTGACCCTGCGGGTGCGCGGCGGCGTCGAGTTGCAAGCCACACCGGAGGTTCTGCGGACTGGCGAAGCGGTGCATTTCCAAGGTCAAGTGCGCACGCTTGGGGCCCCTATACCGCGGCGAGGCAAGCTGGTCGCGATCCAGTACTACGAGTCGGCCGCGAAGCGCTGGCGCCCGGTGCTCGTCACCCGCAGCGATCACAGCGGCCACTTCGAGGCCAGCTATCGCTTCCGATACGTAAGCGGCTCGGCCCGCATTCGCCTTCGTGCCTGCGCTCTCCCGGAGGAGCGCTGGCCCTATGCACCGGGAGCCTCGCGCTCGCTGACCGTTCGCGTAACCGGGTAGGCTGACGGCGATGTCGCAGGCCACCCTCCACACCAGCGCTGGCGCAATCGTGCTCGAGCTGCACGACGACGATGCGCCGAAGACGGTTGAGAACTTCCGCAAACTCGCCGCCGATGGCTTCTACGACACGCTGGTCTTCCATCGGGTGATCCCGGAGTTCATGATCCAGGGCGGCTGCCCGGAAGGAACCGGCCGGGGCGGTCCGGGCTACACCTTCGAGGACGAGTTCAACCAGCACAAGGTGGCGCGGGGGGCGCTGGCGATGGCCAACGCCGGCCCCAATACCAACGGCTCGCAGTTCTTCATCGTCACCGCGCAATCGGCTCCTTGGCTGGACGGTAAGCACACCGTCTTCGGCCAGGTCGTCGAGGGCATGGACGCCGTCGACGCGATCGAGGGGACCGAGACCGACGGCTCCGACGCCCCGCTCGAGCCGCAGACGATCGAGCGCGTCGAGCTCTCCGACTAGCTCGCTTCTGCAGAAGGCGGTGAAGTGTCGGCAGGCGATGCTTCGCCGTCCCGCCGCTCACGCCGTTGCCGAATCGCTTCACCCGGGCGCCAAAGGCTGACCAGGCCGGCGACGAGGGTGACGAGGAAGATCTGCCCGGCCATCATCTCCAGGCCCGAAATCAACCGGCCCGGCTGGCCGCCCGGGACGAGGTTGCCATAGCCGGTCGTGGTCAGCGTCGTATAGCTGAAGAAGAGGAAGTCGGAGCTCGCGGGGTGGGTGTGGCCTTCGAAGAACGGCCCGCCCTGGACCCGGTCGATCACGCCGTAGAGGAAGGTGAAGAGGATGCCCAGCACGGCGTAGACGCTGAGCGCGCCGAGAATCGTGCGCGAGCCGACTTCGGGAGCCATCACGACCCGTCGCAGGACCGCTCCCATCGCCACCGTCAAGAGCGAGACCTGGATCAGCGTTGCCAGGTTGAGCCAGTCGTGGTTGTCCGCGGCGGCGCCGACCGCAGCGAGGGCCACGGTCAGAACCGAGAGGGCGAGGGCGATGCGCACGGTTCGCGGCCGTGCGTGCGAGCTGGTCAGCGCCACCACCGAGGTTGCGCTGGTCGCCACCGTCAGCACAACCGAGGTCCAGCCCCGGTTCTCCAGCAGCGAGGCCAGCACGTAGGTGACCATCACGAGGACGAAGACCAGCCCGAAGGCGTCGCTGACTCTCTCGGCCCGCTGCAGCCAGCGCTCACGCGTACGCTCCCGGCGCGCTGCTGTCTCCATCCCCGCACGTTCGGTCGTCGGGCGAGGTTTCCTGCCCCTGCGGCGCCCTGATAGACCTCATCCGTGGCGCAGGAGACCTGGACCGCGGTCGACGATTACGTAGCCGGCTTGCTGGCGCCCCACGACGAGGCGCTTGAAGCCGCCTTGCGGGCGAGCGAGGAGGCGGGGCTACCGGCGATCCAGGTCTCACCGGCCCAGGGCAAGTTGCTTTACCTGCTGGCCAAGTCGATCGGTGCCCGGCAGATCCTCGAGTTCGGCACCCTTGGCGGTTACAGCACGATCTGGCTGGCGCGCGCCCTTCCCGCCGCCGGTCGTCTCATCACCCTGGAGGCGGAGCCTCTCAACGCCGAGGTTGCCGGTGGCAACATTGACCGCGCCGGGCTTGGCGATCTCGTCGATCTGCGCGTCGGGCCCGCCCTCGACCAGCTTCCCCAGCTCGAGGCGGAGGCCGACGGTCCATTCGACCTGACCTTCATCGACGCCGACAAGATCCACACGCCCGACTACTTCGCCTGGGCGCTCGACCGGTCCCGCCCCGGCAGCCTGATCGTCAGCGACAACGTCGTCCGCTTCGGCAGCCTCGCGGATCCCGACAGCGATGACCCGACGATCCCCGCGCAGCGTCGCCTCCACGAGATGCTCGCCGCCGAGCCAAGGGTCGAGGCAACGACGATTCAGACCGTCGGCACCAAGGGCTACGACGGATTCGCCCTTGCACTTGTCGTTGCCTGACCAGACGTCAAGTTAGTGAAAAATTTCAGAGCCTTAGCATTGCTCTTGCATCAGGTTTGCCACGGGGTCTTTGCATGGGCTTCGGTTGGCGCTGGTGCTGCTCGATGGACTGGGAGGGCGGTGCAGTGATGGCCGCCCTTCCACTGTTCCCAAAGCTCCGGTCAGCGGAGGGGGAGGGATTCGAACCCTCGAGACACCTTTCGATGTCTGCCGGTTTTCAAGACCGGGGCGGGAGCGCAGGAATCGGCTTGCTTAAGCGGTTTACCGGTTTCGCGCCACCGGCCGTGCCACCGTGGTCATCTGCGAAACCGCATCAGCAGGGTTCGGGCACCTTCAAGCGCCGAGGGCGCTTCGCCGACTTGTTCTCCAAAGCTCGCCCGGCCGGCGACTACAACCTTGCCATCTGGCTGGGTGATCGCGGCGTAGCCAATGCTTTCGCGACCGAGGTGACGCTGGAAGAAGCCGCCGTGACCGAAGCTGTGGTCGAGCTTCCCATTGGGTAGGTAGCGCAGCACTGCGACCTGCGCCTCACCGCTGCGGCGTTGGTTGTAGAAGCCGGTGGCCGTTATCCGGCCGTCGTGCTGCGTCGTCGCGTCGTTGAAGACGAGCCGTGTTCCACGGAGGGTGCGAACGATGCCGTGATGGCCAAAGCTGCGGTCGAGGCGCCCGTTGGGGGTAAAGCGCGCAAGCAGCGAGGATTCGCCTACGACGCCTGCCAGCAGCGGCTTGCCGTCGGGCGTGATCGTCAGCGCGTTGGCGTGTGAGCAGGCGCAGCGGCGATCAGCTGCGACTTGGACGATGCCGTCGCCGCCACCGAAGCTCGGGTCGGGCTTGCCGTTGGGGAGCAGGCGAGAGAGCAGGAGCCGGCCGCCGATGTCACCCCCGAGCAGGATCTTGTCGCTGGGGAGGACCTGAAGCCCGCTGAAGGCGACTTCAGTGTGTCGGGAGGTGTGAAGTTCGGCGAAGCCGTCGCCGGCAAAGCTGCGGTCGATTGAGCCGTCGGGCTTGTTGGCGACCACTAGGCCGGTCCAGTCACGCGAAAGGTCGATTTTGTAGCCAGCGCTGAGGATCCGGCCGTTTGCTTGAACGCCAAGCGCCCGCGCTCCAGCGCCTTCGATGCCACCGGGTGTGACGACGTGGCCGTTGCGGCCGAACGATCGCAGGCGACTGCCGTTATTGCGGTATCGAGCCAGGGCCAAGCCAGTTTCGGTTCCCCCGGCGATGAGTATGTCGCCGCCGGAGAGCACGTTTACGCCATATGCCGAGGAATCGCTTTCCAAGCTCGTTTCAACTCTTCCGTTGCCATCGAACGAGAGGTCCGGCGAGCCATCGTGGAGATAGCGGCGCACATAAATAGACCTCACTGCGGTCTCTCCGGCCACGATCAGGCGCCCTCTCCTGTCGGCAGTCAAGGCAAGTGCCACCTCACCGGCAAAGTCGCCCTTGCGCGGTGGCTTCACCAAGGAGATCCCTTCGCTTGCGAAGGACCGATCGAGCACTGGCCCCGAGGCGAAGGCGCCATCGGTAAGCGGGAGCGTGGCAAGAATCGAAGTGGCCAGGGCGCAAACCCAAAGCCGGACTGACTTATTCCCCCTCACAGACATCGCCGATTTCGTTTTCGTTGAGATCCTCCTGCAGCGGATTGGCATCGAATGGGCAATTGTCTGCTTCGTCGGCAGCACCGTCTTCGTCTTCGTCCTGTACCGGCTCACATGCGTCTCCCACTCCGTCGAGGTCGGCGTCTTCCTGACCTTCGTTGGCGACTTCCGCGCAATTATCCGCGCTGTCGAGGACACCGTCTTCGTCAGTGTCTTTGATGTCGATCGGCGGTTCGAGATAGGCCGTGGGTTGCACCGCTTCGCTCATACCGAGGTGTTCCTCGACTTCGTTGAAGCTCAGCGGATGGCCATAGATCGCGACATCGTCGACAGCAGCAGCAAGCAAGTTCGCGATGCCGCCGCCGCTAACCTTGGCGCCGATCAGATTGTGGGCTGATGCAAGGAATTCAGGGATGACGCTTTGGCGTTGGACGCCAACGACTAGGGCGTGGGGGAAGCCGTCGACGTAGAGGACGATCTCAGGCGAAAGGAGCGATTCGATTTCTTCCTCGGTGAGCGCGGCTAGCGAGGCGCGCGACTCGCACGTTGTACCGCGCTGCGCCATCACCGCGACGATCTGGTGCCATTCGCTGTCATCGACGGGCCCCTCGGTCGAGACCGTCGGCGCTTCTACGCCATCCACAGCCGAGAAGCGCACGGTGCCATCGGAAGCGCGATAGAGGAACAACCCCTGGCCGTCCACGGATCGCGAGAAAAGCTCTTCCCGCGAGGATGGCTCGTCGGCGAACTTAACCCACATTTCTACCGAGTAGCCCGACACATTCCTGCCGCAGTCATTGGAGACGAAGCTCTGCGGGTCCAAACCATCCGTCAGGTCGAGGTAGTCATCGACACCGTCGAATTCGACAGCTTGCGATTCTTCCATTGCTCCTTCTAGGCCCAGCGTCACCCCGCCTTCATAGGAGCCGACCAATTCTTCTTCGGCATCGAGTTCTGTTTCTTCGCCTTCTTCTTCCGCTTCTTCTTTTTCTCCTTCGCGTTCTTCCACTTCTTCTTCCGATTCGCCTTCGCCTTCTTCTTCCGCTTCTTCGCCTTCTTCCGCGCCGGGGCTCATCCAGTCGACGGCACTTGTCCCGCTGGCCTCATCAAGGCGAAAGAAGGCGGCTGGCCCCAAGACATCGGGATCGTTGAGTGCGCCGATCGTGAGCATGTCGAGCGTTTGGTCGAGTTCAAGTTCTGGTTCGCCATCTTCGAGGTTCACGCGGTAGTTTGCGGGGGCGGATTTTCTCTGTATGACCTCGCAGCTCTGGAGCTTGCCGGGGGGGAGGAAATGTTTCGTATCGGCAGGATCGAGCTTGATCGTGTCTCGATCGCCTGATCCGCATTCGAGTCCGTAGTCGAGGTCTTTTTTTTCTGCTTTTGTCGCGCCTGGCTTTGGACTGCGATTGTTGGCGAGGATCGAGTCGTTGCCGGCTCGACCTTGGAGCACATCCGGCCCAGAGCGACCAAGCAGGACGTTGGGGCCGGTATCGCCAACGAGGACATCCGGCCCGTGGGATCCCTCGAGGTTCTCGACCGCTTTTATGTTGCCGTTCTGCTCGCCTTCACCTTTGCAGCCCACATTGCGTTGGGATACCTTGCCGCTCGCGAGTCGGACCCTTACGCCATTTTTTATCCCCGCGAACACGTCGTCTTTGAGGGTTGCCGGAAAAGCTTCGTTTTCTGCTTCTTCCTCGCCTCCTACGAGTTGTGCCCAATTTGCGTTGTCGTTGCCAGCGCCACCGTTTATGACGTCGCCGTCGCAGATCTCTGCCGATACGAACAGGTCATCGCCGCCGCCAGCCAGCAAGGTGTCCTTGCCCTCGTTCGAGAAGAGCGTGTCGTCGCCCTTCCTGCCGATCAGGTGGTCGTTCGCGGTGTCGGATCCGTCCACCAGCGCGTCCTCGGATTTGCTGCCGCCGATCAGGTGGTCTGCATCATCTCCACCAAGAAGAGTGACCGAGATTCGAGTTGAGAATCCCGCCGCTTCGAGTGTGTCTGCTCCGGCACCACCTGACATCAGGACCGAGTTGATTTCGCCGCCAGTGCATTCGACTTCTTTTGACCCTTCGCCTTTAGGCGTGCAGCCGGATGCAGCTTCGAGCGTTCCCGTTTTCGCCACCACTTTCACAGCCGAGGAGTTCCCCGACGCGGTCACCTTGTCTCCTGCACCGGTGCCGCGGACGTAGACACCGGTCTCGTTCCCGGTCGAGTGGCCGCTGATCAGTCCAACCGCGATGCTTTCTCCAGCGGGTTGTGCAAGGGTCGTTTCCGGGTCGCTGTTGTCGCAGGTGGGGGTTGCATTGCCACCAATGCAGGTGTCGTTCCCGGCGCCTTCTCCTCCGTCCAAAGTGTCGTCGCCTTCTTCCTCGCTACCGCCAGAGAGATAGTCCTGGTCGGGTCCACCGTAGATCGTGTCGGTGCCACCGGACCCGCGGACGATGTCGGTGCCGGCGCCCGCGTCGATTACGTTTGCCTCATCGGAGCCGATGATCAGGTCGGCGAACGGAGATCCGATCACGTCTTGGAAGTTGTGATCGAGGAATTTGTCGGTCCCACCGCCGTAGCGTGCAGCCTCTCCGTCGTCGGCCAAGAAATGTTCCCCCGTCAGATTTACGAAGGCACCGCGTTCTCCGTGCTTTTTCGGGAAGCCAGGAACGAGGAGAGGGGCGCCGGGGTAGATGTAGAAGCCCGGGGTGACTGCATCCGCGTAGCTGAGAGTGTTGTGATCGCCATCTCCGCCAGAGAGTTCGTCGGTGGTGGCACCACCACGGATCAGATCGTTTTCGGCGCCGCCCTTTATTTTGTCCGCTCCAGGGCCCCCATTGAGAGTGTCTTCACCACCTTCTCCTCTGACGGTGTCATCGCCAGAGCCAGCGAACACCCGGTCATCGTCGGCCCCTCCTCCGATCATGTCGCTGCCGCGGCCGGCTAGGATCACGTCTTTTCCACTCTCTCCGCGGATCTTGTCTGTTCGACCACTGCCGTGGATCTCATCGTCGCCGCCCCGCCCTCGATAGAGGGTCGCTGTCGGGTGCGCGTTGATCGTGTCGTCGCATTTGGTGCCGACCACCACCTTGCCGATCTGGTGAGGTTTGTTGCTGCATTTCCCTTCTTTGGAGGTTTCCGCCTCCAAGTCGAAGACGGTTTCGGGTTCATCCGTTTTCTTGGTCAGCAATACCGCTTCGGCTGGGCGCCCCAATTCATCCTCGGCCTCTACTTTGTATTCATGCGTCCCCAGCACCGCGGGATAGGGCAGCTGGACGTTCCGGAACATTTCCAGTCCCTTGCATCCTTCCTCGGCTTTGCCGCAGTCGCGGGCCTCTGAATAGGCAAGTTCTTCGTCGATCCAAATATGGATAGACGAGACGCCAGGGCAATGCGAGCCGCTTGGCTCGGCATAGACGCTGAGGTCGACACCGGGCTCTTCAGGATCCGCGATCGAGCCCCCGACTTCGATTTCAGGCGGCTCGCAGACGCCGATCATGACGGTTGCCCGCGACCTGTGGATCCAGCTGCTGCGCTGGAAGGTGAACTTATCGGAGCCCTCGAAGGCGGTTGCCGGGGTGTAGGTGAGGGTTCCCGCTTCAGGATCGAATTCTGAGATTTCGCCGTGGTTCGGAGCTTTGACGATTTCGTAGGCGTCTTCGGCAAAGTCGCCGCTGCACTGCAGTTCTATCTCAAGTTCTTCGTTTACCCCGGTTGCGGGCTGCTGATCTTGGCAATCAGGCGCCTGGCCGACTTCGATCGAGAAGTTCGTTTCCGCTGACCCGCGTTCGTCTTCGACGCGGAGCGCGAAGGAGTCCGGGCCGTTGAATTCGGAATCCGGGGTGTATGTCAGAGCCCCGGTTTCGGGGTCGAATTCTGAGATTTCGCCGTGTTCGGGTGGTGTCAGCAGTTCGTAGAAGAGAGGCGCTTCGCCTTCGCAGCCAAACTCTTCCTCCCCAAGGTGCAAAGGCTGCTCAACGGCCGTCGTCGCGCTTTCTTCTTCGCAAACAGGTGCTTGCCCCTTGTGTTCGACCCATCTCTGGACCCGGCGATTATTGGGATCGGTGATCCAGATGCGGTTGTGCGAATCGACGTCGATTCCAAATGGGTCGCTGAAATCGAAGTTACCTTCCGAGAAGCCGCTCCAGGTCCCAAATTTGCCGATGTAGTTGCCTTCTTCGTCGAAGCGAACGATGCGAAAGTTGCGTTCGTCTCCAACCCAGAGATTCCCAATCGCGTCGATGTCTATCGCGTCGGGGTACTTTAGGAAGCCGGCAGGCGCAGAGTCGACGCCGCCCAGCCAAGCGAGTGAGGATGTCTGGCTATGCACAGGGCCGGGCGCATGTGCATTGTCGGTATACCAGACCTCTCCACTTGGTGCGACGGCTATCCCGGTTGGGACTGGCCGAACGCCCGACGGCCCTTCAGGAAAGGCAGGAAATATTTTTTCGTCTTCTCCAATAAGCGGTCCCGCCGCCAGGAATCCGCCTTCGCTGTCGAACTTTTGGACTCGGTGGTTGCCGGAGTCCGAAACGTAGACGTTGCCACTGGGGTCCAAGGCTATTCCACTTGGAGAGTCGAATTTACCGTGCCCTTCGGAATACAATGTGTAGCCGCTGCCAAACGAACCGAATTTATCGAGATATTCGCCGTCGCCCGTAAACTTCTCCACTCGGTTGTTGCCGGTATCGGCGATCCAGATATCGCCTTCGCCGTCGATTGCCAAAGCGTGTGGGTTGTAGAGTTCGCCGATGCCGAATCCCGGGCTACCGAACTGGCTGAGGAATTCACCGCGGGGCGTGAACTCCTGTACCTTTCCAAGCGCGGAGTCGAGCACGTAGACATGCCCATCGGGACCGACGTCTACATCGGCGGGATGTAGAAAGTGCCCTTCGCCGAAGCCGTAGGTGCCGAAGGAGAACTGAAATTCTGGAGTTCCCACCGGCGTGCCGCCAACCAGGATTTTGAGCGTGGCTGTTTCAGAAGATCCGAGGCCGTTGCTCGCTTTGAAGGCTAGGGCATCAGGACCCACGTATTCGGCATCCGGGGTGTATGTCAGAGCCCGGTTTCGGAGTCGAATTCGGAGACTTCGCCGTGTTCGGGCCCGGAGATGATTTCAAAGCTGAGCGGTTCGGACCCATCGCACTCAAGTCCGCCGGCCTCCAAGTTGAGCGTCTGCCCGACTTTGGTTTTTGCGAAGCTTTCCCGACAGGTGGCTGGTCCCCCTGGTCCCCATCGTTGGACCCGGTGATTTCCGGGGTCTGTAACCCAGAGATGGCCACCGGAGTCGGCCTCAAGGCCGAACGGATAGGCAAGGATGAACTCGTCTTCGCCCAGGCCAAAGGTGCCGAACCTACTGAGATATTTTCCGCTTTCATTGAAACGCTGGACCCGCGCGTTGCCTTCGTCGCCCACCCAGACATTGCCTTCGGTATCGACGTCGACTGCATCGGGATGTTCGAACTGACCTGAGTGAGTGCCTTCTTCTCCGACCTGGCGGACGAGTTCACCGGTTTTGTTGTAGACGACTACGTGGTTTTGCTGCCAATCAGCGATCCAGACATCCCCGTTGGCGGCGACGTCCAGGCTGGTCGGTTCCCCAAGTTCGCCTGAGCCGACGATCTGGAGGAGTTCACCTGTTTGATCGAACTCCTGAACGCGGGAGGCGTAGGTGTCGGCGACCCAAACGTTGCCTTCGGCATCGACGGCAATCCCTTCGGGGTGCGAGAACTGTGGGCTTTCAATGCCAGGACCACCCACTGCTTGGAGGAATTCTCCTTCGTCATCGAACTCCTGAATCCGGTTGTTCCCCCGGTCCGCGACCCAGATGTCGCCTTCGGGGTCGATCGCGAGCGAAGCCGGGGCCGAAAGCTCCCCCGGTTTAGAACCAGGAGTGCCGAACTTATCGAGGAATTCCCCTTCTTCGTTGAACTTCTGGAGTCGGTAGCTTTCTGCGTCCGCCACCCAGACGTTGCCTTTAGCATCGACCGCCACGTCCGACGGGTGCAGGAAGCCACCGTCTTTTTCGTATTCGGCGGTGCCGAAAGAGAGTTGGTGGCTGACCGCTCCGGCGGGCGTGGCCAGGAGGCCAAAGATCGCAAAGGTCAGAAGGACGACTCGCTGGACCCAGGACAAGACCGATTCTATTCGCGGCACTTCTCTCCCCGTAAACTCAGTAGTTCTTAAGTGGACGGGGTATATCTATGCGAGTGGCCTGAATCAGGCAATACCAACTAATCGAGATTCTTGATCGGCCTACGACAGCTGGCCAGCTCCGGGGCCGGAGGGCTCCGCGGGTAGCCAAGGGGACATCGAGCCCGAATAGGGCGGAAGAATGGGATTTGAAACCTCGAGATGCCGTGCGACGTCTGGCGGCTTTTCAAGGTCAGGACCGCGACGCGGGAAGGCGCTTGTTCAAGCGGTTTGCCGGTTTCGTGCCACAACCCGCGCCACAGTCGCACTGGCTATTGCCGACGTGGCTCAGGCCGCTTGGCGCCGTAGGGCCTGTCGGCAAATGTAGGCTCGAATCGGTAGGTCGGCGCTGTCGGAGCGTCCCTGAGGCGATAGGTCCCGAGGTGGTCCGCTACGTATCGAGCGACTCGTCCCACTCCGCTCCGAGCACCCACGACAGGGCAGACATCCGCCCGCTGACCAGACCCAACTCGAAGTCATCCCAGCCGAGATTCTCTCGCCCGTACTTCTCCTCGATTCGGGCGGCGGCCTCACAGGCCGCCTCAAAAAGGCCCTCCTGCCCTTGGTCGAGCGAATCTTCGCCGGACTCCAGCCTGTGCCGCCAGTTCTGGTGTCGGTTCCACCACACTTTGTCCCAGAGTTCCTTGTACGCATCGAGGATCTGATTGTCGTTGCGGCGGAGCAGCAGGGGCCAGGCGTTGCCCGCATCATCCTCGTCGGGAATCCACTCGACCTTGTCCCCTGTTTCGGTGTATCCGATGCGATGGCCGTTGGGACCGACCTTCTCAGGGTCGGCTGGGTCAGTGGTTTGGGCCTCGGTGCGCTGCGGCACGCGGGCGCCGGCCTGGGCGCGCGCAAACTCGCGATTCAGCTCCTCGATTTGGGCCATCAAGTCCGGGTCGAATCGAGCAATCTCGATCCCCGCTTCTCGAAGGCGCAGCTCGCCGCGACCTCGGATTGAGTCATTGGGGTCGAGGACGCCGATCACAACCCTGCGGATGCGTCTCTCGATAATTCGCTCCGCGCAGGCGATCTTTGGCGGGTTGCGAGTCGTACATGGCTCCAGGGTCGTAAAGAGGGTGGTACCAGCCAACGTGTCGCTAGGGAGCCTCTTCTCCAAGAGGGTGAACTCGGCGTGCTCTCCAGATGCCAACTCGCCCCGAAATGCCTCCCCGATCGCGACTCCATTGAGGGCAACGACGGCACCGACCTTTGGGGACACTTTGTCTGCCTCGCTCTCGCACTGGCGAGCGAGTTCGACCGCACGCAACATAAACGCTCGATCAACCGATTCGCCCCCCGTGGGGGTAGAGGCGCCTGTTGCCATCGGGCCGCACCGTAACGGCACCAGAGCTTGAATGCTTGGGTACCCTAGACAACCGCACTCTCACTTCTGTCAAGACAGCTCGATGACTCTGAAGAATGGTGTGGCAGGATTCGTCGATGGGTCCGATGACGATCTTCGATAAGTCGGCACTTCAGGCGCTCAGCATGGACGAGGCGGTGTGGTTCGATGCTTTCTTCGGTGTGAACGTGGTGCCTGTGTTCTACATCGAGACACTGGCTGATCTTGAGAAGAATCTGGCCGAGGGCAGAGACGCGGAGGATCTGGTCGGGATGCTGGCGGAAAAGACCCCCTCGAATGCCTACCCAAACGTGCACCACCGGACGCTGATCGCGGCGGATCTTGCCGGACACCGGATCGAGATGGACGGCAGGCCTGTGATCTCTGCCGGTGAGCTGATGAGAGCCGAGGACGGCAGCGTCGGCGTTCACATCGAGGAGTTCCCAGAGCAGGCGGCGCTGCTTCGCTGGCAAGAGCACGACTTCCTCGCGGTCGAGCGCACCCTGGCGAAAGACTGGCGCGCGGAGCTGGCCGGGCATGACCCCGACCGGCTGATAGGGATGGTCAAGAACATCCTTCCGTCGGGGAGGAAGATCTCGGACCTCGAGCAGTTGAAGGCCTTCGTTGACGAGTTCTGCTCAAGCAACGATCCGCAGGTGGTTGCGCTCACGCTGGAGGTACTCGGTGTGGACGACTACCACAGGCGGTTGGGTCAGCAGCGGTGGGAGCAGGCCCGACATCCGAGCCTCGATGAGTTCTTTTCCTACGCGTGCCATGCCTTTAAGGTCGACCTGCTCTTCTACCTGGGCATCGAGCGAGGGTTCATCTCCGGCGAGCGCGCCAGCAACTGGGCCGACATGGCCTACCTCTACTACCTGCCGTTCGCATCGGCCTTCACCTCTGCCGACAGACTCCACCGGCGAACCGCGCCGCTCTTCCTCGGCAAGAACCAGAGTTACCTGCCCGCGGATGAGCTGAAGGCCGCGTTGACCGAGATGGACGCCCACTACGGCGCTCTACCTGATCAGATTAAGGAGCTCGGGGTCTTGGCCTTCGCCTCCTATCCGCCCGCTGGATTGGACAACGCTGTGACGCAGCTCTGGGACCGCCTGATGAGCCCTGCCTGGCGTGAGGCAGCAAGGAAGCGGGAGGCTGAGCTGGGCAAACCTCGGGATGAGGCCGCCGAGAAGATAACCCTAGATGAAATAAAGCAGAGGCTGGCCAAGGCTGAACCCCTAGCGGAGGAGGCGGGAGAGCCCGAGGGTGGCGCCGATTACTTCATCACCAGCCGGCGGGTACCGGCGCGAAAGGGCAAGTGGAGAATGGTTTCCGAGGAGGTTGAGAAGGCCGAAGGCGGGGACTGACTGCACCTATTGACGAACGACGGTCGTTCAGTCGGGTGGGTCTTTTCCGTTGGCCTCTTCCTGCAGCTCCAGCGGCGCAGTAGAGGAACAGCTTGCGAGGCGGCTGTACCGTACCGTCGAGCCTCTCTATATGACTTCGACCAATATTCCCAAGCACCTCGCCGAACTCGGCCAAGATGAGCAGGGACATCACTCGGTAACCGGGATCAGAGACCTCTCGATTGAGGAGATCGCGGAGATCGAGGATGCCGATGACCTCGTGATCAAGGCCGGTAACGCGGCGGCCTGGCAGCGGGCGCACCACCTCTTCGCAGTGACGATGGGCGTGATCGCGAACCTGCAGGAGGCAGATCCCCCGGGGCCGGGCGAGATCGAACGGGTCCGCGCCGCCGCCGGCTCGCTCGCGACAGCGCTCGGTGCCCTGGCAACGGAGCTCGAAGACAATGTCCAAGCCTACGGCGCTAAAGAGGTGCAAGCGGACTTCTCCGAGCACGCCAAGGAGGTTCGCAACAGCGATACGTGGGGGTTGGTAAGCGAGATCGCCGATAAGGACGCCGGTAGCTTCAAGGCGGCGCCGATCGGGACGGTGTGGCAGCGGGCATCCGATGTAGCGGTGCTGAATGTCTCAGGCGTCGCCGTCTCGGCGATCAGAGCCGGGCAGGATCTCCTCGCCCACCACTACCGTGCGATCGAGCCGGCGGTGACGGAGGCGGCGAAGCTGCTGCTCAGCGTCAAAGCCGAGGCGCCAGGAGGGATCCCGGCGATTGTCGAGTTCACGATCGAGGGCGACACGCCAACCAATCTCAAACCGCGCCAGCTCGCACTCGACAGGATCGGGCCCGCGATGCGCGCCGTGCGCATGTCCTCACGGCTTGCCAAACAGGAGGAGGTGACCGAGCAGGGCGGAGAAGAGGCAGAGGCCGAGCCGGAGATGACCGCAAAGCCAGACGCGGCGGACTCCGGCGGGGACGCTGTTGGCGATGCCAGGCCCGAGGAGGCCCCTGTGAGCGAGGAGGAGAACGAGACCGCGCAGGAACCAGTCGAGCTCAGCGCTCTCTTCGCCCTGGCCCGCACTCTCGACGGCGACCTGGAGAAGGCGTGGTCGGCCGCGCTCGATGAGGCGCTCGCGGCGCCGGCGATCGAGACGCAGCTGGCGGCCGTGTACAGCCTCGTAAGCGCCCTGCAGAGGAAGCTTGCCCGGCAGGCGCAGGAGATGGCGAGCGCAGGTGTCGACTCGCGGATGGAGGAATGGCCGCTCTCCGAGGAACGACTCGCTGCGCTCAATCCCGCGCCGGACACCGAGGAGCGCTCCAAGCAGTCGGGCCTGGCGCAGCTGAACGCCTTCGTCGACGTGATGGAGACCTTCGAGGACCTGCAAAAGCCGGCCAACATCACCGTTTCGTTCAACCAAGAGGGCGAGAGCGTCGAGCGCTTCTGGTCGGCGGGAGCCTTCGCGCTATTGAAGGACCGACTCTTGCTACTCGAGCGCCTGACTCGCGAGCAGGACCGCGATGTTGTCGCTGCGATCGCTCCGCAGGAGGCGGAGAGCTCGGGCGGACCTCCCGCCGCCGACCTCGGGGACGCCTTCGAGCGCTTGCGGCTCGGCACCCACGCACTCACGCACGGGGATCCCGAGGCGGCAATCTTCCACGGCCTACTTGCCGTTGCCCGCGCGCTCGGCGCCCCCGGCGAGGAGATCGCGGGGAAGCTCGCCGAGGATCCGGGTGAGGGCGAGAGACGGCTCTCCGATGACGAGATCCAGATCCTGACGATGGCGATCGGGGTGGAGGCTCGGTTGCAATCAGGCGCAACCGACCTTCCTCTCGCGACCCTGCTGGCGAAGGCGACACTGCGAGCCGCGCACAAGCTGACCCTCGGCCCGGTTGGCGGGCCCGACCTGAGCCCGAGCGAGGTCGCGGAGCTGATCGAGTCGCGCCAGCCCCTGAGGTCCCTGGAGCCGGAGGAGGACGATGGCGGAGCCTGATCCGACCGACCTGCTTGGCCTGACCGAGGAGCGTGAGGGTCCCGTCCTTCGCTTCGGGTCCGTTGACGTCAGCCACGCCGTCAGGAACGGCCATATTCACGAAGCCATGAACAGCCGCTCGACGGCGGACGCCGAACTCGATCTCGAGCTGACCGCGGGGCAACCGATCGACTACCTCTCGGTGGTCAGCTTCGGCCATGCGAGCGGCAGCCACGAGACCGTCCGTTTCACCGGCAGCGTCCTCGAGGCCCGCGCCACCGCGGGAGCGATTCGCCTGAACGCCGAGACGGCGCCGGAGCTGAGCGAGCAGCAGATGGGCTACCTGGAGATGCGGAACGCGATCGCGCCGGAGGCAATGCACCTCGCGGTCAGTAGCGGTGGCTTCCCTGAGGAGCGGATCAACATCGAGGGTTTCGATGAGATGCTTCCCTTGGAGGCGATCGAGGTCGTCGTGCCGGTCTACGGGATCCGCATCGACGAGCCGGCCAACTTCGGCGCTCTGCGTCTGGTGCCCGACGCTGCCAGCGCGCTTGAGCCCTTCGACCAAAGCGAGGCGAGCGCCGAGTTTGCCGCCGCCGACTCCTACCTGGTTGGGTTTGAGGTGACCAAGCGGCTGCTCGATGCCGAGCGTGTCATCGTTACCCGGGCCGATGACGCGCTCGCCTGGATAACGGTCCGCGCCCGCTACGGCCTCGCCTTCCTGCCCGACGGCGAGCCCCACAACTACAGGCGGGATGTCGCCCGCACCCGGCCCTGGAGGGGAAACCTCGTCGTGGTGCGCGGGATGGCGAGCGGACGAGGCTGGCTGCGGGAAATGAAGTCCCGCGATCAGGACGTCGAGCTCTCCCTGGATCATTCCGATCCGAGCTGGCGACCGCCGCCGAGCGGCTACGAGCTTGCCGACCGCCAGGCTCTGCTTGCTTGCGCGCGTGCCGGCCAGACGTCGGATCCGCTGGAGCGGATCCAGGCGATCTGGGAGGCGATCGAGTTCTACGTCGCAGGCATCCGGCCCGAGGTCCTCTTCGACCCCGAGGAGGTGAAGCGGGTGCGGCGCGCGGTCCCGAAGGACATCGACCTGAAGCTCCGCGCGCGGGTCCTAGGCCTGCTTGCCAAGATCAACGACCCGCCGCTGATGGCCAAGCTGCGCGAGTCGGCAACCCGCGACGGGGCGCCAGTCGCCGAGAGCGAATACAAGCTGCTCGGCCGCCTACGGAAAGCGCGAAATGACGCGGTCCACGGCCGCACCCCCGACCTGCCGCTGCGTGAGGATGTCGATCACGCCGTGAGCATCGTCGCCAGGTTGCTCGTGTACCGCTTGGCGCGTTGGCGACAGCAACGCAGCCACTCATAGAATCGACCGACTGCTGGATTTCGTAGAACCTCATCCGGTTCCCGTCGATTTGCCGCCCGTAACCATGAGGGCGGCCGGACTACCGCTTTACGCGAAAAAGGAGCAGCAAACTTCCCACGTCGAGGATTGGTTCACGGCCGAGCGTTGAGGGTGGTCAAGCAGGGACGCGCTCGCCAGCCGGAACGTAATGCTCCAGCTCGGCTGGATGGCTCAAGGCGAACGGGATGCCCTCTTCCGCGAGCTTGACCACCTCGGCGTAGGTGTCGCCAGCGGCGGACCAGCCCCCTACATCGGGCGACTCGGCCCACCAGCCGTCGGCTTCGTGATGGTAGATGACGCGCACGGTTTCCATTAGATCCTCCAGGTCAGAGTAGCTTCCGGGCCTCGTCTTCGGCAAGTCCGACGTCTCTGACGAGAACCTTGCGGACCAGGCCGGAGGGGACCGTTGCGTTGTCGTGGAAGGCGAAAGTCAGCGGTGGCCGGCCCGGAGCCTCCATCCGGCGATGCGATCCCGACTGCCGCGATACGCGGTAGCTCAGCGGCTTGCGTTCCAAGATCGCCAGCAGGCGCTTCGCCTTCATTGTGGGGAACTGGCTCACGTCGCGACCCTATTCGGCGGCTTCCTCGGTGTCTTTGGAACGACCGTCCAGATAGGCGTCGAGCAGCGCTGCCCCCTCGGCCTCGGAGCCGGGCATCAGGTGCCCGTAGAGGTCGAAGGTCACGGTGATCGAGGCGTGGCCCATGAACGAGGACAGCGCCTTTGCATTGATGCCGGCAGCGATCATGAACGAGGCGTAGGTGTGACGCGCCTGGTGGAGGCGCAGTCGGTCGCGGATTCCAGCGTGGTGCCAGATGCTGTCGGCGTTTCGGTAGAGCCGCTCAGGTTGAAATGGAATTTTCTCGTCTTCGCCGAAAACGAGGGTGCTTCCCGTCGAAGGCTCTCGGCGTGTTCGCTGAGCAATGAGCAGCTCTCGCAGGATGCTCGGCATCGGCACTCTCCGCCGTGATCGTCTGGTCTTCGGCTCGATGCTCCCCTCCTTGGGGTCCCACGACTCCCGCACTTCGATGATCCGCTTCGCGATGTCTACGGCTTCCCAGCGAAGGGCGCGCAGCTCGCCGGATCGCAGTCCCGCATAAAGAGCGGTCGCCCATATGGCGCGATCCGGATTCGGCAGCACCGCGAGCAGAGCAGCGGCAGAACCCGGCGTCACGATCTCCACCTCGCGCCGTTCGGGTACGGGCAGTTCGAGATCGCGAGTCGGGTTGACCGGCACCCCTTCGCGGGCGCGGGCGCGGCGATAGATCGCCTGAAGTGGCCTGAGCGAGTTTCGGATCGTGGAGGCCGCATGTCCTTCGGCTTGCCAATCGTCAACGACCTTCTGGAGGTCCGATGTGGTGAGCGCACTTACCTTGAAGTGCCCCACAGCGGGGACGACGCGATCGGTGAAGGCCTGTCGGTAGCCGCGCAGTGACGAGGGCTTGAAGGGGCGGCCGGAGCGGCTGCGGATCTCGCCCCGTTCCGCGCCGGCTAGCCAGGCTTCTCCTGCTTCGCGGATTGTCCTTTGGCCCGGTGCGCGCAGGGTGCCGAGGTCGAGCGACCTCTTGGCGTCAGCCCGCCATGACTTCGCTTCGGATTCGGTCCGGAACGACTTGCTGATCTTCTTGTCGTCACGGCGAGAGTAGAGCGAGGCTTCGAATCCTCCCGCGCACCGACAGCGCCCGCCGCCTCGCGCTGGGCAATCCTTCGTATGGCGCTTGCGGATTCCCTCCGCCATCAGCCCTCTCCGCCTGCCGTGAACTGTCCGACTCGCGTCCCGCCCGGGTCCCAACCCATCCCGTCGAGCAGCTCGCCCGGAGGAAGGCCGAGGGAGCCGGCGAGCTTGACGAGCGTGTCCACACGGGCAACCCGTTCGCCGCGCTCCAACTGGCCGACCGCTGTGCGATGAAGGGAGGCGCGCACCGCCAGCTCTTCCTGGGAAAGCTTGGCCCGCCTGCGGCAGTGCGCCAGGTTGCGGCCGAACTGATCCGCAACCATCAGCTCTCGCCCTGATCCGCGAAACCGCCCCGCCGGACTTCGCCAGGCTTCCAAACGATCCCGGTGAGCAAATCCTCCACCGTGACCCCGACGGCGAACTGCAACTTGACCAGCGTGTCGATGCGCGGGACGCGCAACCCCCGCTCAAGCTGGCTTATCTGGGTTCGGTGCACGGAGGCCCGAAAGCTCACTTCTTCCTGGGAGAGTCCCGCCAGCCTGCGGCAGCGAGACAGGTTCGCCCCGAATCGAGCGGCGGTGGGATTCATCGGCTCTTGCCTTCGGTGAGCTGGCCGAGCAAGCCATGCAGGGCTTCGTGCTCAGCGACAACGCGGCTGTACTCGTTGCCGCTGTCGATGATCTTTGCCAGGTCGCCCAGGACGGTTCGCAGGTCGTTGTCGGGGACGACCACCGACTCGTCCAGCGCCGCGAGAAGCCGCCCGTAGGCAGCGTCCTCCCGGCGCAGGCGAGCCGGTTCCTTGAGCTGATCCGGATACTCCTTCAGCTCTTGCCGGACTCCCGCGCGAGCGCTCTTGAAGAGGCCCCGCAAGAAGCCGACCTGATCGGCGGGAATGTTGAGGGCGACGGCAGAGCCGCGACCCGTAGGGTTCTCGTCAGCCATGAGGAGGATGCATCTCCTTGTGGTCAGGCGGCCCGTTCGCGTTAGCGCGCGGCGGGCCGCCGCTTTTGGTTTTCGAGAGCGTAGCAGCGCTGTCGAGAATATTTCGACAGCAGAACTACTCGCCGCGGATGATCTGATGAACCCGCGAGCGATGCATGCCGACCTCTTCGGCGATGTCGCGCAATGAAAGGCCTGCCTTCTGCGCGTCGGCGAAGGCTTTGCGCCGTGCCTTCTGAGCAGCGTTCTGTTCGCTCTCGAATTCCGCCTGGGCCGCTCGTACTGCCCGGCGTGCCTTCTGCTCAGCGGCGTCTGCCATGGCGAGGAGCCTAGAAGCTGCTCTGGGTGGTGCGCGGTCATGCCGGGCCGCCGAGAGCGCTCCTGGCGTTCTCAGCGGTCCACCGCTCAAGCTCGCTGACGGGCACGAGTCGCTTGCGCCCTCGCCGGACAAGCCGAAGCTCTGGCGCAACGTTGGCATCGAAGAAGTCGGGGCCGACGCCGATCGCTGCGGCTGCCTCAGCCGGCGTGAGGGCAATGCGGGGGATCGAGGTCGTCAGCTTCTTCGCCATCTCTGCCCTATGTCAAAAGTGAGTGGGGCATCCGTCGGGGTCTACGTCCAACGAGAGCCGCCAACGCCCGCGCGAATTTCCGGATCGGGTCGGGAAGTGCCTCATACCCAGTAGGTCAAGTCGGGGCCGGGATTTGATCCACGGATTTCGCTCACGCCCCTCCTGTCCCTCGCCGGCTGCCGTTGCATCGCTGCCTTGGCTCATACCTCGTACTCCAGCCAGGGCGGGCGAATGCGCCACCAAATCGGAGCCCAGCGCACCAGCCACAGCCACCAGACAGCCACAGACCCATACAGCCAGCCACCTATTCAGCCAGCTCACGGCCACCACCAGGCCACCCCTCCAGCAGCCATCAGAGCTGTGCCCCCAGCCAGCCAGAGACCCCGCCACCTACCGCCTCCACAGCCTTACCGCCACCACCCTCACGCAGTATCCGTACGCCGGAGGCGAACGGACCCGCCGCGGCCCGAGGCCGCCAGCGCGCGGCGCGAAGAAGTGGATCAAGCGCGCCCTCCCGGTTGACCTACTAGGCATGAGGCAAAGGCCAATCGGTGACGCACTTGGCCGCCCCGCCTGGAGTACGAGGGTGGTGCGATTTCTTAACAAAGAAAAGCGGCGCACTCGCGCCTCAGATTGGACATAGCTTCCGATGCTCAGCATTGGAAAGCTCGGAAAAGGCCAGGATAGCTACTACCTGGAGAAGGTCGCCGAAGGCCAAGAGGACTACTACTCCGGCGAGGGCGAGGAGGCCGGGCAATGGCTGGGCGACGCCGCCGCTGAGCTGGGGCTGTCGGGCGAGGTCGAGCCCGACCGGCTCGTCGCGATGCTGACCGGGATGAACCCGGCGACGGGCGAGCCACTTGGACTCCGCGCCGTCGCCGGTAATGGCGCGGTCCCCGGCTTCGATCTCACCTTCTCGGCTCCCAAGTCGGTCTCCCTGACCTGGGCGCTCGGTGGCCCGGAGGCCGCCGCTGAGGTCAAGGCCGCCCACCAGCGCTCCGTAGAAGCCGCCCTCGCCTACATGCAGCGGGAGGCTTGCTGGACGAGGCGAGGCACCGACAGCGGGGGCGAGAGAGTGTTCCTCAAGGGCAGCGGCTACCTCGCCGCTGGCTACCTGCATCGCTCATCGCGAAACGGCGATCCGCAACTTCACACCCATGTCCTCATCGCCAACGCGACCAAGGGACCGGATGGCAAGTGGACCCGGCTCTACCACCCGGCGATCTACGACCACGCCAAGACGGCCGGCTACATCTACGAGGCCCACCTTCGCCACGAGCTGACCCTCCGCCTTGGCATCGAATGGCAGCCGGTCCGCAACGGCATCGCGGAGATCAAGGGCTTTGCCGACGAGTGGCTGAAGACCTTCTCGACCCGCCGCGCGGAAATACTCGAGGCGGTCGGTGCCGATGCCTCAGCCCGCGCCCGCCAGGTAGCAACCCTCGCCACCCGCAACGCGAAGGAGAAGGGGCTTGCGCCCGAGAATCTGCGCCAGCGCTGGCGCTCCAAAGGCGAGGAGATCGGCTTGGACGGGGAGGCCATCGCGGCGACGATGGGCAAGGAGGTCGAGCTTGCCGCCCGGCTCACGCTCGACACGCTCGACCGCCAGGTGACCGCCCACGCTTCCCACTTCGACCGCCGCGATGCGATCCAAGCCGTCGCGGACCTTCTCCCCAACGGTGCCCCAGCGCATGAGGTCGAGGGTGCCGCCGACGCTTTCCTCGCTTCCGATTCGGTGGTCACGATCTCGGAGACAGCCAAAGGCACCCGCTACACCACCAAGCGCATCTGGGAGCTTGAGCGCGAAGCACTCGCCGCCGCCGAGCGAATGGCGAAGGAGCCGCGCGGCGAGGCGGGGGAGTTGGTCGCCGCCAGGGTGATCGCAGCCCGGCCGACCCTGAAGCCCGACCAGCGCGAGATGGTCAAGCGCCTGCTCGCCGGGCGCGAGGGCATCGCCGTGGTGATCGGGGAGGCCGGCACCGGCAAGAGCTTCGCCACCGTCGCCGCAGCCGAAGGCTGGGCGCAAGCGGGCTTCGAGCTACGAGCAGCGGCACCGACATGGCGGGCGGCCAACGTCCTTCGCGGCGACGGGTTGGAGGCGACGACCGTGGCGGGCTTGCTTCGCGATCTTGACCGCGGCGAGATCAAGCTCTCCTCGCGCTCTGTCCTTCTGGTCGATGAGGCCGGAATGGTCGGCTCCGAGCATCTGGCCCGGCTGATCGGCCACGCTGACAACGCTCAGGCGAAGCTCGTTTTGGTCGGTGACCAAGAGCAGCTTGGCGCGATCGAGGCGGGCGGGTTGTTCTCTGCGATCGCAGAGCGCACCGAGCCCGTCCATCTGCACGAAGTGATCCGCCACAACCACGAGCTTGATCGCGAAGCGGCGAAGCGCATCCGCGAGGGAGAAGGCCGAGAGGCCCTGAGCCTCTACCGATCCGCAGAGCGGGTCACGGTCGCCCCAGACGCCGAGCAGCGCCGTGTGGCGATGGTCGAGGACTGGTGGCGCTCCTACTCCCAGGGCGAGGACGCGCTGATGGTGGCGAAGCGAAACGTCGAGGTCGAGCGCTTGAACGCCGCCGCGCGCGAGCTGGTCCGATCCGAAGGACGATTGGGCGCGGAGGAGATCGAGGTCGGCGGCGTTTCTTTCGCTGCCGGCGATCTCCTCATCACCCGCGTCAACGACCGCGCCGGTGGCATCTACAACCGCGAGCGCTGGCAAGTGGCGGAGGTAGACGCCGAGCGCGGGCGCATCGTCCTTGATGGCATCGACCAGGCCCGCCGCGTCGAGGTCGGCCCCGACTATTTGAGCCGCGCCACCTTGGGCGGTGAGGCTCCGGCCCTGCAGCACGCCTACGCCGTGACCACCTACTGCGCCCAGGGCGCGACCGTAGATCGCGCCTACGTCATGGCCGACCCGTCGATGGACAAGCAGGAGTTCTACGTCGCCACCTCGCGCACACGCGAGCAGACCTACCTCTACACCACGCCGGAGATCCAGGGCGAGCGCTCGGAGTACGCCCCCGCTGGTGCCGAGCGCGACCCCATTGCCCACGTTGCTGAAGCGGCAGAGCGCGACCGCGCTCAGACCGCCGCACACGATGAGGCGCTACGTGCCGAGTTGGCGAAGCGGCCCACGGCGGAGATCGCGGCGAAGCGGAGCGCGCTTGGCACCCCGGCTCGCTTGGAGGCCCAGCATCAGGAGAGCTACGCTCGCCAGGTCCGGGCGGTCGAGGAACGGCGCGGCCAGGTCGAGCAGGCCAGCGCCAACCGCGAAGCCGTCGAAGCGCTGGGCTGGCGCGAGCGCCGCCAAAAGCTGCCCCACGCCACGGAAAGCGAGCGGCTGTTCAGCGAACGGTTGGCCGAGGAGACGGCGAAGCTGGCGCAGATGGAGCCGCCGAGTAGTGCGGCCCGACGCGAGCGCGAGATTGCCGGTCAGCTTCTCGACACCCGCTCGGCACAAGCGCTCGCCGCCGCCCGGATCGCGCCGCCTGCGTACATCGTCAAGGGGCTAGGGCAAAGGCCAGTCGATCCGGCGAAGGCCAAGATTTGGGATCGCGGCGTCCAAGGGGTAGAGGGCTACCGGCTCGAAAGCGGAGTGAAGGACACGCGCAACGCCTTCGGCCGCGAGCCGCAGGACGCGGTAGCCCGAGCGGCTCGCGAGGCGGCGCGGCGAAGGCTTGCCGAGGCTCAGCGCAGGCTTGGCCGTGAGCAGCAGCTAGCCAAGACCAAGCAGAGGACCAGGAGTGCCGAGCGAGGGTTCAGCATTGGGCGATGAGCGCCCCGACCCGTTCGATTGAAGCACCGCGCTCGCGGCCGTCAACCCCTTCGGGTCGGGCGCTTCGCGCCCTTGACTGCCGCTCCCGCGGCGCTGGTTGGCGGGTAGGTCGGGGTGACATACCCAGATCGTCAATTTCCCTTAGGGATGCACTCCTGGCATCTCAACGAAGTGAAATATTGACCTTAGAAATCAGATCCTTCCACTGCTGCCGCTCGGTTTCAGTGAGCTCATCTGCCCCATGGTCTCGTGTCCACCGAATGTAAGCCTTTGCAAGGCGGTACTTGGAAAAATCTGTGATCTCGTCGCTGAAAATATCGACGATTGAGCGGGTGGGCTGCTGTTTTGCTACCGCCTCGACATCCCAACCTAGGTCGGACTTTGCAACGACGATGAGGGTTTCCCGGAGCAGATCCTCAATCTCTGGTCGTGTGACTTCTTCAGAATAAGAATCTTTGGTCCGGAG
This sequence comes from uncultured Solirubrobacterales bacterium, assembly GCA_963840565.1. Taxonomy (GTDB): domain Bacteria; phylum Actinomycetota; class Thermoleophilia; order Solirubrobacterales; family 70-9; genus VRUE01. The sequence goes on along the minus strand of CAWIZH010000003.1, from coordinate 57,080 downwards.
AATTCCGCGATTGCCGAGTTGGTGGATAAGGGTCTCTTGGGACGCTGCGGTATCGCCGGCAGAGTCAGAATCGAGCAACGCTGCCACTTTCAGCCCATGAGCGTGGAGGATGGTGGCGAAGTAGGCGACCTTGCCAGCTCCGGCGGCTGGTACCAGCGCAATGTTCTCTTTCAGAGTCGCGACCCCGGCATCGCTCAATAGACCGGAGGTGGCCTCGATGTACCAGTAGTCGGTCAGACCCTCGAGGATGAGATTGCGCTGCTGTGCGAACAGGCTCTGCGCAAGGTCGTAACCGAGAGCCTCTTGGAGGGGCAAAAGTGACGTCGGATCGTCGGCAGCAACGGTGGTATGCACCTTCGTTCCCTCCGCACGATCTGTCATCTCGACGACACGGACTAGATCCAACTCGTCTGGTCCGACGAGGAAAGGCGAGTGGGTCGTATAAACCGTCTGGTTGAACTCGGACAGTCGGCTAATGGTCTGGCGAAACTCCCGTTGCTTCAGGCCATGCAGACTGAGACCTGGCTCGTCCAGCAAAAGAATGGCGTTCGCATGGCTCCCCTGGGTCTCGGCGAAGAAGACAATGAAGAAGGAAACGAGCCATTGAAAGCCCTCAGACCGTTGATCTAGCTCAATCTCAACACCGAGGTCGTCCTCGACTACTAGCTTCAGATATTGACCGTCAGCTACGAGACGCAGTTTGTCGGCCTCGCCTCTCTCAACATCTGGATTCCAGACCTTTCGAATTTCAGTAGTGAGTTTGACGCTCGCAGCGTTCAACTGGTAGCTCCGGCGATCGAGCTGGTCTCGATACTGTTTAAGTGCCTCGGCATTTGACGGATCTGGCTCTCCTGCGCGACCGAGGTCCGAAAGGGAGCGCGCCGAGAAACCCAGAAGTTTCATTAGGCAGAGATTTCCGTAGTCGTACTGATCGTCGTCAAGCACACCGTTCTCGGACCGTTCTGCGAGATGTCCAAGATGGATAATGGGCCGCACTCGGAAGTAGTTGTTGAACAGTACAAAGACCGGCAATCGCTCATTGAGCGTTGATAGCGCATCCGCCCGTTGCTGTGGAATATCCGCCAACGCGATTAGTTTGTTATGGCGGTTTTCCTCCGTCTGATCGTTCTCATCAATCTTGAGAGCGATCTCGTCGAGCCAAGTCCGGAGGCTGGAGCCTCGATCAGCGTCAATCCAGGTGTCGGCTCTCCACTCAGCTGTTACTTCGGACAGCCGCTCGCTGGGCTTGGTCTCTCCCTCCTCAAGTGGCGCCTTGTCGACGTGAGATGCCATTCGCTCAAGCTGCTTGGCTAGATCGGTCGAATACTGCGGGAGGGTAGGGCCATCAATGATGCGATGTTGACTTGAGTTGTCTAGCTTGCGAGTAAATACATATGTGGCGTTCTCGAATCCGGCAGGAAGCGCAGCGAGGTCATCGGGCTCTAGTGAGAAGTGGGCTTCCGCGACCTTGACTTGAGCTGGGTCTACGGTCCCGGTTGTGATGTCGTTGTACTCAGCGCGGGGGTAATCCCGAAGGGCATCAAAGTTCGGAACGCCCTCAGGGGGATTGATTTGCTGCAAGGCTTGAAGGATCGCGGTCTTGCCGGCCTCGTTTGCGCCAACCAAGATGGTCTTTCCGTTTGCGATCTCGAAGAGACCGGTGTCGCGAATCGACCGATACATTTTGATTCGACCAGCTGAAAGTCTCATATGCGGCCGAGACTATATTCGGCCGAGACTTAAATAGGGCCGCTGGCGTACCCAGAGACGCGTTAAGCGACTTGAAAGTCTCCGGTATCGAGGTATTTGTGCAGCAGATCCAATGCATGCGCAGACGGCTCATGCATTGGATCGGGTAGTTCGTTGTGCCCGGCAAAGAGGACAGCAGTTGACTCAGCTTGGTCCGGCTTTGGCTCTCCCTCCCAGTCTCGCGCTAGAAAGCACATCGCAAAGCAGTGGGTCAGATCGCCATTGGGATACCGGATCGTGTGCTTGCCTGCCTCGGACAAGCATCCGAACGGGATGAGGTTGGCGGCTCGGATTTTGGCGCCTGTCTCCTCGGCAAGCTCGTCGATGGCGGTCTGGGCGAAACTTCCACCGATCTCAGCGGCGCCCGCTGGGAGGCACCAAGAGCCGGTATCCCGGCGCTTGGTGAGCAGTATGTGGCCGTCGTCTCGTTCCAGAGCAATGATTGCGCCTGGCATTAGGACCAACTCGGAGCCGACGACTTGGCGCAGCTTCCAGAGATATGAGCCAATGAAGGCCATGTTCGGTGAAGAATCGCACGCCGGACATCGAAGGGGTTTCAGACCCATGGTCATTGCTTCAACGAGCGTTCTGTGCCACAACCGTGCCACAGTCATGCCACAGAACAATCGGATTCAGCCGGAGCCAACCGGACTCGGAGGTGGTCCCGCTGGCCCTCCGCAAACCGCTCTAGCAAGCCGAATCTGAGGCTATAAGCGGAGGGGGAGGGATTCGAACCCTCGAGACACCTTTCGATGTCTGCCGGTTTTCAAGACCGGTGCATTCAACCGCTCTGCCACCCCTCCGGGGAGTAAGCGCTGGCCCGATGCTAGACGCCGCGGCCGAGGACTGCGATCGCTCTAGATGATTGTATTGTCTGCAATGCGTCGATTGCTCATACTTGCCTCGGCGATGGTCTTCTTCGACGTCGTCTTCTTCTCGGCAATTGCACCGTTGCTTCCCGACTACGTCGCCGAACTGGGCTTGAGCAAGGCGCAGGCCGGCGTCCTCTCCGCCTCCTACGCCGCCGGCACATTGCTCTTCTCGCTTCCGGCCGGCCTACTCGCTGCTCATACCGGCCCGCGTCGCACGGTAATCGGCGGCCTGCTGCTGCTCGGAGTCGCCAGCGTTGCCTTCGGCTTTGCCCACGAGTTCCTCCTGCTCGACGCGGCTCGTTTCACCCAGGGAGCCGCCGGCGCCCTGATCTGGTCGGGTGCGCTCACCTGGCTGGTCACCACGGCGCCGCCCGAGCATCGTGGCTCTGTGATCGGCACCGCCCTCGGCACCGCCGTCGCCGGGGCCCTGTTCGGCCCTGCGCTGGGAGCGCTGGCAGCCGAAGTTGGCACAGAGCTGGTCTTCAGCTCGGTGCTCATCGTGGCGGTGGTGCTCGCCTTCGCCGCGGCCCGCCTGCCGGAGGCGGAAGCGCCCGAGCGCCAGCACCTGCGTGAGGTCGTCGAGACCATCTTCAGCCGGCCGATCGTGCTTGCGACGGCCTTCGTCGCGATCCCCTCGGTGATGTTCGGCGCGGTTGAGGTGCTGGTGCCGCTGCAGATCGACGACCTCGGCGGGGGCCACGTCTTGATCGCCGGGGGATTCATCGCCGGTGCCGCGCTTGAGGCGGTGCTGGCCCCGATCGCCGGCCGTTACTCGGACCGGGCCGGCCGGCGCACGCCCTTCATGGTCGGTCTCAGTATCTGTGCCGTGGCGATGGCAGCTGTCGCCCTCGGACAGTCGCTGGGCATGGTGATGGCGGGCCTGATCTTGACCTCCCTGGAGGGGGGATCTGCTTCACGCCGGCGCTGACCATGCTCTCCGAGATGGCCGAGTCGAGCCGCCTGCACCAGGGCCTTGCCGCCGGCCTCTCCAATATGGCCTGGGCGGCCGGTCAGGTCGTCGGCGGCCTCGCCGGTGGCGGTGTCGCCAGCGTCGCCGGCAACGCGGTGCCGAGCCTGGCGATCATCGTCCTGCTGCTCGGCACCGTCTTCTACTCGTTCCACGCGCTGGCGCCGGCTGTGCGCCCCGCCCAAAGCTGAGCGGTTTAGGCTCCGCTCAGCATGTCTTCCAATGGTGGAGAGCAGGGGCGGTCCCCTCGGGCCTGGCGTAACTGGGCCGGGGATCAGGTCTGCGCGCCGCAAGAGCGGCTGCGGCCGCGGAGCCGCGAGGAGCTGGCGGAGGCAATCGCTGCCGCCGCGGCGGCTGGGCGCAAGGTCAGCGTCGCCGGCAGTGGCCACTCCTTCACCGAGACGGCGATGACCGACGGCACGATGGTCGACGCCGGCGCGTTCAGCGGTGTGATCGACGCCGATCGCTCCTCGGGTCTGGTCAAGGTCGGCGGCGGCACAGTGCTCGCCGAGCTCAACGAAGAGCTGCACCGGCTCGGCCTGGCGATGGAGAACCTCGGCGACATCGACCGGCAGACGGTCGCCGGCGCGATCGCGACCGGCACCCATGGCACCGGGGCGAAGCTTCGCAACATCTCCTCCCAGGTCGAGGGGATGGAGCTGGTTCTGGCCGATGGCTCGCTGCGCGAGTTGAGCGCCACCGGCGATCCCGACTTGCTGCGGGCCGCGCGGGTGAGCATCGGCGCCCTTGGCGCGGTCACGGCGGTGACGCTGCGCTGCGTACCGGCCTTCACCCTGCACCGTGTCGACACTCCCTGTCCGCGCGAGGAGGTCTTCGATTCCTTTCAACAGCGCGCCGACGAGCACGATCACTTCGAGCTGTTCACCTTTCCCTATGCCGATTCGGCCCTGGTTTTGGAGCGCAATCACACCGATGGGCCGCCGCGCCCGCGCGGCAAGGCCGCCGCTTTCCTCAACGACGTCGTGCTCGAGAACTGGGCGCTGGAGGCGATCTCCGCCGCGGGCAAGCTCTTCCCGCGCGGCATTCCTTCGTTCTCGCGCCTCGCCGCCTGGCTCGCCTCGGGCAGCAAGTCGACCGACCGCAGCGACCGGATCTTCGCCAACGAGCGCCGTGTCCGTTTCACCGAGATGGAGTACGGGGTGCCGCGCGAGCATGGCCCCGAGGCGGCGCGGCGGGTGATCGAGTGGGTGCGATCGAACCGCTACCCCGTCTTCTTCCCGATCGAGATGCGGGTGACCGCGGCCGACGATGCTCTGCTCAGCCCCTCGCACGAGCGCGATACCGCTTACATCGCCGTCCATCAATACCGGGGGATGGAGTGGCGCCCTTACTTCGAGGCGGTCGAGGCGATCATGAACGAGTACGGCGGCCGTCCCCATTGGGGAAAGCGCCACTTCCAGACCGCGGCGACCCTGGCCGAGCGCTACCCACGCTGGGCCGACTTCCAGGCCGCCCGCGACCAGCTCGACCCGGGCCGCGTTTTCGGCAACGAGTACGCCGAACGCGTTCTAGGCCCCTGAACCGCGCGCCGACGGGCCTCAAACGTCCAAATCGGAGACGTTTGAGGCCCGTCGGCCTACAAGAAGGTCTTTCCCTCGCCGCGGTAGGTGGGGACGACGTCGACGATCTCGTTGCCCTCGACCAGGTGGAGGGCGTCGAAGCGCTCGCAGAGCTCGCCGGCCTTGGCGTGGCGCAGGTAGACGCGGTCGCCGATCTGCAGGTCGCGGGCCGCCTCGCCGCTGAGGGGGGTCTGCACCTCACCTGCGCCCTCCTCTTCGTCGAGCTCGAGGCCGGTGGGCAGCCACGGGGACGGCAGGCGAGCCACGTCGCCGCTGCCCGAGGCGAGGTAGCCACCGCCGAGCGCCGTCGCCACCCCGGCGGTCGGCTTGCGCACGATCGGCAGGGCGAAGCCGGCGGCGGGCGTGAGCTTGAAGCGGCTGTAGCTGTCGAAGAGGGTCGGCGCGTAAAAGCCCGAGCCTGCGGCGACCTCGGTGACGGCATCCTCGGCACCGGTCAGCTCGAGGCTGCCGGTGCCGCCGCCGTTGACGATCGGCAACTCGGCGAACTCGCGGATCGCGGCAACGACCGCGGCCCGGCGCTCGGCGAGCTCGGCGGCGGAACGGCGCTGCATCGAGCGGATCAGGGCGCCGCGCAGACGGCGGCCCGGAGGTTCGTCGCCGACGCCGGCGATCTGGCCCTCGTAGGACATCAGCGCCGCCAGTTTGAGCTGCGGCCGCCGCTCGATCTCCTCGGCCAGGGCAACGGCCTGCTCGACCGTGTGCACCGGCGAGCGCTTCGGCCCGACCTTGATCCGCCCGCCCAGCGCCCACCAACCGGCGTCGAGGTCGATGCAGACCCGTACCGGCGCCGCGCCCGCGCCCAGCACCGACTCGATCGCATCGAGGTGCCCGGCGCAGTCGACCATCACGATCGGCGCGCCCTCGGGGTTGGCGACCGAGCGCAGCGCCAGCTCGCCCAGCGCTCCCATGTCCGCGGTCGGGTAAGCGAGCAGCAGGTTCTCGAGGCCGCTCTCGGCAAGCCAGAGAGTCTCCGGCAGGGTGAACGTCATCAGCCCGGCAAAGCGCTCGTCGCGGCTCAGGATCCGCTCGAGCAGAGGCCGGCAGCGCAGCGACTTGCTCGCCACGCGGATCGGCTTCGGCCTCGCCCGCTCCAGCATCGCGTCCGAGTTCGACCACATCGCATCGAGGTCGACGAAGGCAAACGGAGCCTCGACCTCCTCGAAGATCTGCTCGAACTCCGCATGCGTGCGGCCGGACACGACCACGAGACTAGTCGTCGGGCACGCGGGAACGGAGAGGGAGGGATTCGAACCCTCGAGAGAGCTTGCGCCCCCTACTCGCTTAGCAGGCGAGTGCCTTCAGCCACTCGGCCACCTCTCCGGGCATTCCGCCCGATTGTAAGAGCTTCTATGCCCGGCGTGAGCGCAGGATGACGCGGCCGCCGCGGGCGGGGATCATCGTTACGTTGCGGTGCAGGGCGCGCTCGGGCTCCGGCTCTGCCGCCTCGAGGTCGAGGCGGCGGGCCGTCGCCTCCAGTACTACGCGCATCTCGGCCATCGCCAGGGCGGCGCCGAGGCAGCGGCGGATGCCGCCGCCGAAGGGGATCCACTCGTAGGTGCCGGGTTTGCGGCCGAGCCAGCGCTCGGGGCGGAACTCGAAGGGCTGTGGGTAGAGATCCTCGCGGTGGTGGACGAGGAGGATGCTCATCGTCACCGGGGTGTCGGCTGAGACCGCGTAGGGCCCGAAGCGCCAAGGCACGGTGACGCGGCGGCCGATCATCGGCACCACCGGCCGCGAGCGCATGCTCTCGACGATCGTCGCCTCGATTTGCTCCTCGGCGTTCTCGCCACTGCGAGCCGCCTCGCGCAGGGCCTCGTGGGCTTCGGGGTTGCGTACCAACCGCTCCCAGGTCCACGCCAGCGAGTTCGCGGTTGTCTCGTGGCCGGCGAGGACCAGGGTGAGCAGCTCGTCGCGGACTTCTTTGTCGTCCATCGCCTCGCCCTCGTCGGTCCGGGCCTGCAGAAGAAGAGAGAGGATGTCGCGCCGCTCGGCCAGGTGCTCGTCGGCCCGGCGGGCGCGGATCACGGCGTAGGTGGGGCGGTCGAGCAGGGCGACGCCGAGCTTGATCACGCCGGAGGCGTCTTCGCGGCCGATGCCGAGCAGTTCGCCGGCTTGGCCGACCGGTGAGGTGGAGGCATTGACCAGATACTTGACGGTCGAGCGCATCCGATCCTCGGGAGTGCCGCGCTTGGGCTTCCCCTCGATGCCGAAGATCCCGGCCATGATTACGTCGAGGGTGATCGCCTGCATCCGCGGCGCGATCGCGAAGGGCTGGTTCAGCGGCCAGCGGTCGAGCTCGCGTTCCGTCGCCGCGGTGATCATTTCCGTGTAGCGCTCGATCGCCTCGCCGTGGAAGGGCGGCAGCAGCAGTTTGCGCTGGCGCATGTGCCGCTCGCCGAGTGAGGTGAGGACGGAGCCGGTGCCGAGGATCGGCCGCAGCGGCGACTCGCCGGTCAGCGAGGGCGCCAGCTCGGGTTTTGCGGTGAAGAGCGAGCGGACGTGGTCGGGATGGCTGGTGACGACGGGGCCGCCGGGCATCGCGGTGCGCATGCGGAAGGTCTCGCCGATGCGACGCTGGGCGCCGAAGACGTACTCGATCTGGCGCATGCTGAAGCGCAGCATCTGTGCGGCGCGGGGCAGCGGCACGACGGGTGGCTTGGCGAGTTCGGCCGCCTCGGCCGCCTCGATCGGTCCAGCAGGGGAGAGAGGCGCCTCGCCGACGAGGTGCGGAAAGGCTGGTTCCTCGGCGCTGGCGGGACGCTCGGCGACGCTTCTCACCCGCCCATTGTCACAGAGATCGGTGTCAACGTCGCGCATCGGCGAGGTGCGATGCGTCACGCACTACAGTCATAACGATGCAGCCGAGCAGGCGGACAAAGATCATCGCGACCGTGGGCCCGGCGAGCTGGGGCGCCGACGTCCTGCCGCGCCTGATCGAGGCCGGCGCCGACGTCCTCCGGCTCAATTTCTCCCACGCCGACCGCGACCGTCACGCGCGCACGGTTGAGGCGATCCGGGCTGCCGCCGAGCAGGCCGGGCGCGAGGTCGCGGTGCTCGGTGACCTGCCGGGCCCGAAGCTGCGGATCGGCGAGCTGCGCGATGACGTCGCCGAGCTGGAGACCGGGATGCATGTGAAATTGACCCCGCAGGAGATCGAGGGAGACCGCGAGACGATCCCGGTTACCTGGAAGGGAGTCACCTCACTGCGCGAGGACGAACCGGTCTACCTCGCCGACGGCTCGATCCGCTTGCGCGTGCGCGGGCCTGAAGACGGCGGCATCGACTGCGAGGTCGAGGTCGGTGGCACGCTCTCCTCGCACAAGGGGATGAACGTGCCCGGCATCGTTACCCCGGCCGCAACCACCGGTGATCTCGGCTGGGTCGAGTTCGCGGTCGAACAGGGGATCGACATCCTGGCGGTCTCCTTCGTCTCCACGGCCGCCGACCTCGAGCCGGTAACGGAGCGACTGCGCGCGCTCGGCTCCGACATTCCGCTGATCGCCAAGATCGAGAAGCAGCAGGCGGCCGAGAACGCCGAGGGGATCGTCGCCGCCGCGACCGGCGGGATCATGGTCGCCCGCGGCGACCTCGGGATCGAGGTGCCGCTCGCCCAGGTGCCGGTCCTGCAGAAGCGCCTGATCCGCGCCGCCGGCAAGCGCTCCAAGCCGGTGATCACGGCGACCCAGATGCTGGCCTCGATGGTGATCGCGCGCCGCCCGACCCGGGCAGAGGTGACTGATGTCGCCAACGCGATCTACGACGGCACCGATGCGGTGATGCTCTCCGAGGAGACCGCCGTCGGCCAGCACCCGATCGAGTCGGTGCGGGTGATGGACCAGATCGCCCGCGCCACCGAGCCCGATCTTCCCTACGGCGAGTGGCTGTTCGGCCGCACCGACCAGGCGACCCAGGACGTCGCCGACTCGGTCGCCCAGGGGGCCGTCGGCGCGGTCTACCGCCTCGGTCTCTCGGCTCTGGTCGTGCCGACGACCAGCGGGCGCACCGCGCGCCTCGTCTCCGCTCACCGTCCCAACGTGCCGGTGCTGGCTATCTCGCCGCGGATCGAGACCGTGCGGCGGCTCAACCTGCTCTTTGGCGTCAAGGCGGTGCTGCACGAGCAGGAGACCGACATCCGCACTTTGCTCCACGACTGCGCGGGCTTGGCCGGCGAACAGGGCATCGCCGCCTCCGGCGACCTGATCGCGATCACGGCGGGCCTGCCCGAGCAGGAGCTGGGCACGAATCTGTTCGAGGTCCACCGCGTGCCCTGAGCGCATAGGGTTTTCCCATGCCGATTCGATTGGAGCGTGAGCAGGGGCTGGCCATCGCCACCCTCGACAGTCCGCCACTGAACCTCTTCGACCGCGCGATGTTCGAGGCGCTGCAGAGGACGATTGAGGCAGTCGAGGGTGACCTGCCGCGAGCACTGCTGATCCGCGCCGAGGGCCGCGCCGTTTCCGGCGGCGTCAACGTCGCCGAGTTCGACGGCCTGACGCCCGAGCGCGCGAGCGTCCTCTGGGACGAGCTGATTGGCGTGGTCGAGCGGGTCGAAGCATTGCCGCTGCCGGTTGTCTTCGCCGCCCACGCGCTGACCCTGACCGCGGCCTTCGAGCTGGCGCTCGGCTGCGACCTGATCCTCGCCGCTCGCTCGGCCAAGTTCGGCCTGGTCGAGAAAGTGGTTGGCCTAACGCCGTCGATGGGGGGAACGCAGCGCCTCGCCGAGCGCGCCGGCAGCGGCCGCGCCCGTGAGTTCGTGATCACAGGGGAGCTGTTCGGCGCCGAGCAGATGGAGCGCTGGAACGTCGTCAACCGGGTCTTCGACGACGAGGGGTTCGACCAGCGGGCGCGCGCCTTCGCCGCCGAGCTGGCCGCGGGGCCGACAAAGGCGCACGCGATGACGAAGCTGGTCCTGCGCCGCTTCCGCGAGGGCGGCATAGCGGCGGCGGACGAGACGATCCGCACCGAGGCCGGCGAGCTGTTCGCCACCGAGGACCTGCAGCGCGCGGTCAGGACCTTCCTCGAGCACGGCGGACCCGGTCACGCCGAGTTCGAGGGCCACTGACCTTCCGGTGCGCCTTATCGACCGTATAGGGGGATAAAGCGCACCGGAACGGGATAGGGTCCCCCGATGAGCCATTTCGATGCGATCGCGCAGGGAATGACCCAGGCCGTGCCGTTCGCCGGCTTCCTGGGCGTGGAAATCACCAGCGTCGGCGAGGGCGAGGCGGTCGCTCGCCTGCCCGAGCGCCAGGAGCTGACCAACCACGTCGGCTCCCAACACGCTGGCGCCCTCTTCACCGTGGCCGAGACCGCATCGGGTGCGGCCTTCGTCGGCGCCTTCGCCGAGCGCATGGGCGACGTCACGCCGCTCGCCCGCAGCGCCGAGATCTCCTACGAAAAGATCGCCAAGGGCCCGATCGAGGCAAGCGCCAAGCTGGGCGTCGATCCAGCCGCGGCCCTGGCCACCCTCGACGCCGAGGGAAAGGTCGTTTTCCCCTGCGAGGTAGAGCTAAACGACGCCGACGGCCAGCGAGTAGCAACGGCAGTAGTCCAATGGCACGTGCGGCTGAACAAGCCCACCGAGGCCGACGTTTCTTAATCCGAGCCTCCGAGTCCCTAGAATCGCCGTCCGGGCATTCCAAGCCCACATCCCGCGCCTGTAGCTCAGTTGGATAGAGCGTCGGTCTACGAAACCGAAGGTCACAGGTTCGAATCCTGTCAGGCGCGTTCGGCTGCATCTGTTTTTTAGGAACAGGCGTACCATCGGGGGCGTGAAGACAGCGGACGCCGTAGGGACGGATATTGGCGGTGATTTGGCTGGGTTGCGCGAGCAAAATCTCCGCCGGATCCTCGGAGCGCTCCTCGGTAGTAGGCAGGGGCTGAGCCAGCCGAGATTGATTGAGCTGACCGGCCTCTCGCGTTCGACCGTTTCCAGTCTGCTCACCCACCACCTCGCTGATGTCTTGCGGTCTGGCGCCCGTCGCAATGGGGAGAACAGCGGCCGTCCCCTCAAAGCTTGGAGCCTTGATCCCAGCGCCTGCTATTCCATCGGCGTCGACATCGGCCAAAAGCATGTCAGCGCTGTCCTCGTCGACCTCTTGAGCAACGTGCTGGCGGGTCCGATCCGCGAGGCGATGCCGAACACCCTCGATGATCCCCATCGGACCCTGGCAATGGCGACAGATCTGGTGGCAACGCTCGTCGATGCGGAGAAAATTGCCTGTGAGAAGATCGCGGCGATTACCGTCGGCTTGCCGGGCCCGGTTGACCAGGACAGCGGGGTAATGGTTGACGGCGCCACGCGGGCCTGGGCGGGAATCGATGTCCGCGACGAGATCCGAAAGCGTTGGGTGGTCGGATCGCCGCCGAAGCGGCTGACCGACAACAAGGCCAACCTGGGTGCTTTGGCGGAGCATCGCTTTGGCGCCGGGCGCGGAGCCGAGAGTTTGCTCTTCCTCGATTGGTCTGAGGGAGTAGGGGCCGGACTTGTTCTCGACGGACGCGTTTGGCGAGGCTATTCCGGGATCGCTGGGGAGATCGGCCACCTGGCGGTCACTGTCAGCGCTGACGACGCTGAGGTCCTCGGGTTGCCGGAAGATCGCGCTGAATGGAAAAGCTGCAAGCGCTGTGGCCAAATCTCTTGCCTCGATAGGGTGGCCGGCGGCTTCGTCGTGTCGGCTGCAGCTGGGCTCCCGAACCTCTCAGAGGTGGTTCGCGTGGCTCTCGGCAAGACGCCCAGCAAAGGCCGGGAAAACGCGCGCTCGGTGCTCGAGGTCGCCGCCACGTTGATCGGCACGGCGATCGGACCGGCGATCACCTTGCTGAATCTTGACCGTGTGATTATCGGCGGAGCGGTCGGGGAGCCCTTGCTCTACCCGCTGCTTGCCAAGCGCCTGAGCCAAGGGATCGAAGAGAGTGCTTTCAACTGCGCATGGAGCGATGCATCGCTCGAGATCGGCTCACTCGGTCTCGAGGCGCCTGTAGTCGGTGCGGCGACCCTGGGTCTCGACGAGTTCGGTATCGACTTCTTGATTCGCAGGGCCCAGGCTGCTTCGTCCTCGGCCGAGGGAGGGCGAATATTGGCATCAAGTTAATCCCCCTCCAGAGATCGGACCGGCGCTGGCGGAATCTGCCATCCTGATTTAACTGGGATTTCACGGCGCGGTCGGTAAAGGAGGGGGTCTTTCTCACCTGGCCTCTCCACCAGGATTCCGCAAAAGGGGGCCCTCCCCGCTGCCGTCACGCCCTCACCGTCAGGAGCAATTTGACGCAGCTCGGCGAGGATCCGGATTTGCCCCCAAACGGCCGTCAGCGCGTGCTTACGGTTCTGGGCGCGGTTGCGGCGGGTATCTCGGGTGCCATCGCGACCTGGCTCTTCACGCTCAGCCTGCGAGAGGTGGAAGTAGTCGGGGCGCTGCTGATGCTTCTCTGCGGCTTGACCCTGGATGTCCGTTGGGTGATCCACCTCAAGCTCGGCTACCTGAGCTGGCGGGGGACGCGAGGGCATCTTTGGGGCGATCGCGAGCGAGGCCTGCTCTCGCGGCTGACGGTGATTGACGGGGGGTTGGGACTGGCCTTGTCGGCGGTCGGCTTTTACTTCTTTCGGAACCCTGGCGGCTTGCTGCAGCTTGGGGCTCTCGTTGTGCTCATGATGCTCGTTTACGTGGTTATCGAAGCGACCAGGCGAGTGATTCAGGGACCGGGAGGCCCGCCCCCGGGAAGCGACGTGATAGAGAATTGCCGGCCCGTTCGATACGTGCTGAATCCCGAGCGGATCTGGAACGGCAAATGGGGGCTCGACACCATATTTTGGCTCGTCGCCGAAAAGGCGCCCGTCGGGCACAGGAACAAGGCGGCTGTTCTGCTGATCTTTGTCTTGGCCCTCTCAACCGCGACCCAGGTGGTTGCCCTCGTGGGACGCACGGCGACTGACGGTCATCAGGCCAAGGTTGCCGGGAGGCGCGGAGAGTCGCATCGGCTAGCAGAATCTGACCACACGACCACGCCCGAAGTTGAACCGATAAGTGACGGAGAACGGACCTACGAGGAGAATTGTGGAACCGAAGTGGCGCCGGGCGATGGGATTCCTGAACCGCTGAGCCGCCAGCAGCAGATCATCTGGGAAGAGTTGAGTCCCGCCGACGGATGCGCGATGAGGGCGCGGCGCATCGCCGATGGCAGCACCTATCTGACTACCGGGCAATGCCAGGGGGTGTTCTGGAGCCTCGGAATCGCTTCTGGGGATGCGGCTGCGGTTCTGATCGAAGACGCCGCCGTCGCCGCAAGGCGAATCTCGCAAAGTCAAGAGCTGCTGGGGGCCTCCCAGCGACATGACATTGACGCTGGAGACTTTCACCTCGTCTACACACCCGCGGGACCCTTCCTGCTGATCCGCGAACAGAAGACCGATGGAAACGGCGGCCCCAAAAGCAGACCTGAAAGTTGCACTGAAATCAAGCCGGGCAAGGAGAGATATACGGTGGTGCCACCCGGCATGGCCGAACTTTGGCTTCGCTTCAACGAAGAAGGCATAGTTCCCTCCTGGCCTTTTACCGATGCCGGATCGCTTTCCAACGGCCGTCGATACTTCACTTTCCGGGGCCCCGCCCAGAGCAAACTTGCATGGGGCTCGTGCGTCTCTCCGATTGAGTGTGAGGTCGAATCAGATCGCGGGAGAATGGTCAGCACGGCCAACGGCGTTCGCAGCGTGACCGTGAAACGAATTCTCGAACTGAGCCCCGGTCGATAGGCCGTTTCAAACTCCCCCTCGGCGCGTTTGAGCTTGCCGCTACGCGGCTACGGGCGCTTGCCGACGCTCAGCCAGGATGGCTTGGGCGCCATTTGAGGGCCTTACCGTGATGTTGCGACGGCGGGCCACCTCGGGCCGCCCCGCTTCGGGCTGAAGCTCGAAGGCCGCAAGGGCGTTGCGCAGGACGATCTTCATCTCCAGCATCGCGAAGCTGGCGCCCAGGCAGCGGCGGCGGCCGCCGCCGAAGGGGATCCAGGTGTAGGTGCTCGGCTGCTCGTCGAGGAAGCGCTCTGGCTGGAACCTGTCGGGGTCGGGATAGATGTCCGGGTCGTGGTGGATCAGGTAGCTGTTGAGGACGAGGCTGCAACCGGCGGGGTAGGTCCAGCCGCCGATCTCGATCGGCTTGGCTACCAGGCGCGGGGCGACGTTCGGCAGTACTGGCCTGATTCGCAGCGTCTCCTGAATCGTCGCCGTCAGGTAGGCGTCCTCTCCGGCGTCGATCTCCTCGACCAGTCGGCTCAGCACGCGCGGGTCGTGCCCGAGGCGCTCGAATGCCCAGGCGAGCGTCGAGGCGGTCGTCTCGTGGCCGGCGATCAGCAGCGTCATCAGCTCGTCGCGGATCTCCTGCTCGCTCATCGGCGAGTCGTCCTCGTGGCGGGCCTCGACCAGCATCGCCAGCACGTCGTCGCGCTCGACGCCCTCGGCGCGGCGCTCGGCGATCAACTCGAAGATCAATGCGTCGACCTCGGCCTGCATGCGGACGAAGCGGGCGAACGGCCCGACGCTTTCCGCGATCCGCGCCGCGACGCTGTCCTTAGGCGGCGGCATCAGGCTGATCGGCTTGTCGCCGAACTCGAGCATCGCCTGCAGCCGCTCCCGAAGGGTGTCGAAGCGCTCCCCGGGGTCGAGCCCAAAGACGGCGCGGAGGATGATCCTCAGGGTGAGGTCCTGCATGCGCGGGTGCAGCTCGACCGGCGCGTTTCGCGGCAGTTGGGCCAGCTCCTCGCTCGTCACCTCTTCCATCAGGCCACTCAGGCGCTCCATGCGCTCGCCGTGGAAGGCCGGCAGCAGCAGCTTGCGCTGGCTCATGTGGGCCGATTCGTCGAGCAGCAGCACCGAGTTGGAGCCGACGATCGGCTCGAGCACGCGCGCTCCCTGGCCGGGGCGCAGGACGTCGGGCGGGGCGGTGAAGACTTCCTTGACCTCGGCCGGGTCGGTCAGCATCACGAAGGGCGGCGAGAGCGGCAGCCTGATCGTGAAGCGCTTTCCGTAGCGCTCGCGGCACTGCCTCAGGAACGCGAAGGGGCGTGTCCAGAAGCCGATGCTCTGGATTGCCGAAGGGTAGGAAGGACCGGGCGGTAGGCCTGCTGGTCGCATCTCCCTTGAGTATTCCACGACAGAGCGCGACTGGACGATTTGCTTCAATCGGATGACCAGAGAAAGGAGGTGGTCCTATTTTGAGTCACATGCTTCAGGGGACACTGGAGGTGCAGGGCCGCTAGGCGCCGCACTGTTTTGGCCGCCCGGCGGAATCCAACCCGGGCACCGGCGAGCAAAGGGAGACCGGGCGTTGTCCCACCCGGCCGCGATTCCCGCGTTCGTTCCCAAGCACCTGGCAAGGGCCGCCTTCGGGTGGCCCTTGCTCTTGATTCGCCCTTGCAATGCGAGCGGCTTCCCGACTAGGCTGGACGTAATGGCGGTCAAGCTTCATCGCTGCTCGGCAATGTGGGTCAAGATCGACGGCCACCCCTGTTGGCGCGTGCAGAAGGCCCTCGACGAGCAAGGGGTCGAGTACGAGGTAGTCAAGGGGCCGCTGCGTCCCGGCAAGCGCGAGGCGCTCGACCAGCTCTCCGGCCAGCGCAAGTACCCGGTGATCGAGTTCGATGACGGTCGCAGCTATCGCGCCGAATCCGCCGAGATGGCGGAGAAGATCCGCGCCGGCGAGCTTTTCGCGGCGCCCGAGCAGCCCGGTCCCGCCGCGTAGTGGCCAAGTTCCGCTTTCAGATCTCGGTCTCGGCCGACGGATTCGTCGCCGGGCCGAATCCCAGCGAGGATGATCCGCTCGGCGAGGGCGGGGAGCAGCTGCACGAGTGGGTCATCAAGCTCGCCGCCTGGCGCGGGCCGCACGGCCGCGAGGGCGGGGAGGTCAACGCCAGCACCCCGGTCATCGAGGAAGCGCTCGACAACGTCGGCGCGACCGTGATGGGGCGCAATATGTTCGGCGGCGGTCCGGGGCCCTGGGGCGAGCAGCCTTGGCAGGGCTGGTGGGGCGACGAGCCGCCCTTCCGTACTCCCGTCTTCGTGCTCACCCATCATGAGCGGGAGCCGCTGGAGAAGGAAGGCGGCACGACATTCACCTTCGTCACCGATGGCATCGAGTCGGCGCTCGAGCAGGCCAAGCAGGCGGCCGGGGGCGAGGACGTCTCGCTCGGCGGCGGCGCCGACGTCGCTCAGCAGTACCTGGCGGCGGGCCTGATCGACGAGCTCGATCTCAACGTCGTGCCGGTTTTGCTCGGCGGTGGCACGCGCCTCTTCGACAACCTCACGAGGGCGGACGTCGCCCTGGAGCAGGTGCGGGCGATTGAGGCCCCGGGCGTCACCCACATCAAGTACCGCGTCTCCGCTTAGACCTCGATCCAGGTCCCCTTCGGGCCGAGGTTGCGGATCGGCGTCTCGCCGATCTGGCTCTCGCAGCCCCATGACTCGTGGATGTGGCCGCAGACCGCCAGTCGCGGGCGCTTCTCTTCGATCGCGCTCAGCAGGGCGGGACTGCCGAAGTTCATCCCGGAGCCGTTGCTGTCGCAGTGGTCGCGTGGCGGCGAGTGCAGGACGAGAATCGCGTTCTCGGGACAGGGCGCGAGCATTGCCGTCGCCGCCTCGTCGTCGAGGTCGAAGCTCCACTCCCAAGGGGTGACGGGGATGCCGGCGCCGAGCCCGTAGAACTCTGCCCCCGCGATCGTCGTGCCGCTGCCGTGCAGGACGGTGGCGGCGCTCCAGCCCGCTGCGGCCTCGCGCAGCGCCTCCTCGGTCTCGTTGTTGCCGGGGACCAGCACAGCCGGCGTCTCGATTGCCGCCAGGGCGTCGATCGTCTCCGCCAATCCCTCGTGCACGGAGGCGAAATCCCCGGCACCGATCACAACGTCCGCTTCGGCCGACATCGCGACCAGCTCGGCCGCCCGGCCGAGGTCCCGGTGCAGGTCGCTGAAGGCGAGCAGCTTCACGCGCCCAAAGTTATCTGGCGTCGCTTCGTGCTGCCCGGGAGGTGTAACATCGACCGCAGACAAAAAGTCTCAATCCTGTGACATTCAGCGCGCAACGGTTGCGGAAGGCCGAGGTACGTTGGAGGCATGGAGGCGATGAGGGTGAACTGGACGGACGACCGCTTGGACGCGTTGAGCGAGCGGATGGATGAACGCTTCGATGGAGTTAACGAACGCTTCGAGCGGGTCAACGAACGCTTCGAGCGTGTTGACGAACGATTTGACGAGGTCAAGAGGGGCTTTGGCGAAGTCAACCGACGTCTCGACGGGGTGGAGACCAAGGTTGAGGCCCTCGGGGGTCGTCTGGACACGATTCTGCTCGGCCTGCTTTGCGTCGGCGGTGGCCTTATTGCCTCATTGGTGACCGCCGTTGTGGCCCTGATCGTGACCTAGGTCTCCCGAGGCCTCTCAAGGCTCTAGGCCTCAGCTGGCGTGGCCCGCCGCGGCCAACGCTCGCGCCAGGACTTCGCCGGCTCCTCCTCGGCCCGGACCCCGAGGTCGAAGTAGAGCAGCGTTCGGCCAAGCGCCACGTAGGGGACGAGCAGGGCGAAGACGACCGAGCCGATCACGTTGATCCAGAGCAGCGAGAAGTTGGTGAAGATCAGGGTGAAGCCGAGCACCGGGCCGGCGGCGATGCTGAGCAGCCAGAAGAAGCCGAGGGCCCGAACGGCGTGCCACCAGCGGCCGCGCACCCGCTCGGAGCTGGCGCGGAAGGCGTCGCGGATGCCCTTGTCCCCGATCAGGATCTCCTGCTGGACGAACTGCCAGCAGACGAACTTGTAGACCGCGTAGGGGATCCCGATCACCGTGATAAAGAGCGCCAGCGCGCCCACGTACGGCAGCAGCGACCCGGCAGCGACGCGCCAGAAGCGGCGCAGCATGCCTCGCCAGGAGTCGAGGAAGCCCATCTCGCCGGTCTCGACCAGCAAGCGCACGGCGAAGATCACCACCGCGGCGACGATTGCGCCCGGCGATCGGCTGCCCGAGCGATTCGATCGCGTCGGCCAATGCGAGGTGGGCGCCGGCGCGACCGGTGGCGCTGTCGACGCCGCGCTGGCCGGCGATCAGAGCGGCGACGCCGCGCACCGCGCCGACGAGCACCAGCGCGCTCAGACCGATCGGCACCATCGTCCGCCAGTGCCGGCCGTAGAGCTGCCGCGCCGCCCGCACGATCTGGCCGAAGGCACGGCGCCGGCGCAGCTCGGTCAGGTCGACTGGGCCCCACCTGGTCACGCCGACGAAGAGGATCAGCAGCAGGGCCGGGATCGCGATCATCGCGATCGCCGCCGGCCGCGAGCGCGACTCGAGGTTGATCACGTCGGAGACCGTGGAGACGGCGCCGCAGAAGGCGCCGCTGACGGCGGGCCCGGCGAACGAGCCGCCCGGCACCCGCGGGCTGGTCGACCGCTGTTTTTCCATCCAGGAGAACGGTTCGAGCCACTGCGTCTTGGTCAGCGGCCCGGTCGGGCCGTTGTTGAAGCCCTTCTCCTCCTGGCCCCAGTGGCCGAAGTAGGTGAGCCACTTGAAGCGGCCGGTGGTGGTCGGGAAGGTCGGGATCGCGACCGGGTGGACCCGCACTTCGCGCAGCGGTTCGCTGGTGTTGTCGCAGCCGACGCCGGAGCCGTTCGAGCCGTTCTGGACGTAGACGGTCGAGTCGTAGAAGGTCGCGTGCGAGCCGGCGGCCGGGTAGACCACCGGGTGCGTCCCTTCCTTCTCCACCTTCGAGTCTTCCCAGTCGGCCCGCTCGCCGCCGGCGTGCTGGAAGAGGATCATTTCGCTCGGGCCTTCGGCCAGCGCCTCGCCGCGCGCTGTTCGCTTCGAAGGCGATCTGCATGCCCTCCCAGTCGCCCTCGTGCAGGTCGTTGAACTGGTTGAAGTACCAGAAGAACCAGTACTGGACGACCAGTCCGGGCCTGCCCGACCTGGCGGGCGATGTGGGCGTAGGTGGTCGGCGGCGCCTTGCCTTCCCGCTTCAGCCGGGCGAAGTCACGCGCGTAGACGCAGGTGTCGCCGAGCGGATCGCCGGGCAGTTCGAGGTGGTACGGGTCGCCGAGCCCGGCGATGTCGGCGGCGGTCGGCGCCCTGCTTGACCAGCTCTTCGCTCGCCGTCTTCTTCGACCCGCTTGAGCTCGACCGAGGGGTTGCCGAGCACGGTCGAGACCGCTCGTCGGCTCGTACTGCTCGGCCGAGGTTTCGCAGGGCGGGTCCTGCTCTTCGCGCAGCATCGTGATCGGCGCGTAGGTGTCGATCAGGCGCTGGGCGGGGCCAGCGCCAATCGCGGTGCCCGGCAAATCGAGCAGCACCGCCGCCGCGACCAGCGAGGCGACGAGGGATGCCCGAGTCATCACGCTCGGCAACGTACGGCAGATCCAGGCCACCCGCAACGCCAATCCTGGGCTGACTTCGCCGTTATACGTACATATGGACTACAAAAGGCGAAGTCAGCGTGGACTACGGGGTTGGGTCTTCGACCTGCTCTTCGACCTTGCCGGCCGGCATCGCCGCCAGGGCGACGACGAAGGCAAGCGCCATCACCGCCGGCCATTGCGTAGAAGACCGTCTGCGTGGCGAGGGCGAAGTCGTGCGGGATCGCTGTCGACCACCTCTGCGCGTGCTTGCCCGCCGCTTCGGCGAGTTCGGCGCTGCTGCTGGCAGCTGCCCTGGCTGATCGTGTCGGCGATTTGTCGGCGTTCGCCTTCGGCACGCCGTGGGCGCCGAGCGTCGACTCCAGGTTCGCCTTGTTCTGGAGGATCAGGATCGTGCCGAGCACGGCCATGCCGAGGCTGGAGCCGAAGTTGCGCACGGTCTGCGTGATCCCGGTCGCCTCGCCGTAGTGGCTGGCGGGCAGCGGTTGAGCGCGTCGGTGTTGGCCGGGCCGAGCACCAGGCCGACGCCCGGCCCCGGCGAGGACGATGCAGTACCACTGTGAGCTGACCGAGAGGTCGGGCATCGAGTGCGCCCAGAGGGCGAAGCCGACCGCGGCGACTGCGCAGCCGAGCACCACCGACGGTCGCGCCCCGACCCGGTCGAGGATCCTGCCGCCCCACTGCGAGGCGGTGGCGAAGCCGGCGAAGAAGATCAGCAGGTAGAGGCCGGTTTCCGAGGCGCTTTCGCCGAGTGAGATCTGCGCGTACTGCTGGCGAAGAAGAAGAGTGGGACGAAGGGGATCATCAGCAGGAAGAGGATCGCGTTGTCGACCGCAAAGGCGCGGTTTTCGAATATCCGCACCCGGATCAGCGGGTTGTCGACGCGCAGCTCGAAGGCGACGAAGGCGACGATCAGCGCCAGCCCGACGGCTATGCACCCCCAGGTGAGCGCGCTGCCCCAGCCCCAGACGCTCGACTGCTGCAGGCCGAGGATGGCGAGGCCCATGCCGCCCGAGACCAGGACCGTGCCGCGGTAGTCGAGCGGCGCCGGGTGCTTGTGGTCCTCGGGCTTGGCGATCGCGGTCAGGATCAGGGCGATGATCGCGACCGGGATGTTGACCCAGAAGATCGTTCGCCAGCTGATCTCGACCAGGTAGCCGCCGGCGAGCGGGCCGATCGAGGTCAGGCCGCCGGTGATCGCGAAGAAGATCGCCATCGCGCGGCCGCGCTCGCGCACCGGGAAGGCGCCGAGGACGATCGCCAGGGCCGCCGGGAACATGATCGCCGCGCCGGCGCCCTGGATTATGCGGAAGGTGATCAGCCAGACCTCGTCGAGGCTGCCGGTCGGCGTTGCCCCGCAGAGGCCGGAGGCGGTGGCGAAGATGATCACGCCGAGCACGACCATGCGGCGGTGGCCGGCGATGTCGGCGAGCCGCCCGCCGAAGGCGAAGAGCGCCGAGAGCGAGAGCAGGTAGCCGTTGATGATCCACTGCACCCCGGTCGAGGAGAGCGAGAGGTCGTCCTGCAGGCTGGGAACCGCGATCGCGACGATCGTCATGTCGATGAAGGTCATCGAGACGGCGAAGATCATCGCCGCGAGGATCAGTTTCTTGTTGGCACTGCCGCTGGCTTCCATGCTCGTCCGTTTGCCAGCGAGCACGCCAAATCCTCCCCGGTTCGATAGTCTCGCCGCGCATGCCCGACATCTTCTGGATCGGACTCATTCTCGCCGTCGCGATCTTCCTGATCGGCGCCATCTCCGGCGCCCGCTCGCGCACGACTAGCCTCGCACCGGCGCCGTGATGGGCGCCTACATGGGCATCATGCTGGCCTTCCCGCTGCTGGCCATCGGCCTCGCCACCAGCTAGGCGCAGCCGCCTCTCCCGTCGAGACTTTGTACTTCATTTAGTTGAAGTATTTTTCCTTGGGAACTAATAGAGTTCGGTGGAGGAACTTTCGGGATGCCTCCCTCCGCAAAGCTGCCTTTCGTCTTGCCGGTGCTCGCGCTCGCGATCCTGGCCGGTTGCGGCAGCGGCGGCGACTCAACCGAGCCTCCCTCCGCCGGGCTGCCGAAAGAGATCGTGATCGGCGCCGCGATCGCGAAGACCGGCTACCTCGCCCCCTACGACGGCAACATCGCGGCGATCGAACAGCTGGTCGACGAAACCAACTCCAAGGGCGGTATCGACGGGCACAAGCTGAGGATCGTGCAGGTCGACAATCGCTCCGACCCGCAGCAGGCTCCGGTGGCCGCCCAGAAGGTGATCGAAGAGGGGGCGGACGTAATCCTGCTCAGCTGCGAGGCGCTGACGGCGGCCGCGGCCGCGCCGGTGGCCGAAGAACACGACGAGCTCAACTTCTCGATGTGCGCTGGCGAACCCGGCTACGGGCCGCCGTACACGGGCCACCTTTCCTTCACCGGCAACCCGAACTTTCTCAGCGAGGTGAGCGCGGGAGCCTCCTTCTTGCACCAGCAGGGGATCAAGCGGCCCTTCCTCATGTGCGACACGGCGATCGTCATGGGCAAGGCCCAGTGCTCCGCCTTCGAACAGGTATGGGAAAAGCTCGGCGGGTCGATCGCCGGCTCCGCCGATTTCGCCAATGGCGACGAGTCGGTCGCCAGCCAGATCAGTGAGCTGAAGAGATCCGACGCCGACGCCGTGGTGATGGCCTCCTATCCGCCCGGTGGCGCAGCGGCGATCAAGCAGATTCAGGCCGCCGGCATCGACGTCCCGATCCTTGGCGGCAGCTCTTTCGACGGCACCTTCTGGCTCAAGGGCATCCCGGACCCGGGGAAGATCTACGCGACCTCCAACGGCTCGGCCTACGATCCGCCGGATCGTGCCTCAGCGCGCCTGTTCAAGGTCCTCCAGCGCAACGGGGTCAATACCGATGTGTCGGGGACCCTGCTGGCGTCCTACGCGGGCGGCCAGCTGATCATCGACGCGATCAGGGAGACCCACAGCGTCGATGGAAACAAGCTCGCGGATGCGCTCGAAGCAAAGCCGCACCGGACGATCGTCGGCACGTTGAGGTTCAGCCGGGACAACCACCTGGGGACCCGGACCTGGCCGGTCTACGAGTACTCGAACGGCAAGCCGAAGCTGGTAGCGAAGGTGAAGCCGCCGTTCATCCCTAGCTACGGAGGCTGAGCGCGCGCTCGACGAACTCGGCGAAGGCGGGCCGGTAGGCAAGGGTGAAGCGGTCGGCGAGCGTGCTCGTGTCCGAGTTGGGGTCCAGCGACAGCTCGCGCGGCTCGACCGCCGAGATGATCGGCAGGTCCTCGCGGTAGATGCGCCACTCGTAGTCGATCGCCTCCTCGAGGGCAGCGTCGTCGAAGCCCTCGGCCAGCCCGCCCTCGATCCAGTAGTGCGCCGACTCGGTGGCGCTGATCGCGCGGGCGGCGTGGAGCAGGCAGCGTTCGCCCGCCTCGGTGAACATCTGGAACGAGATGAAGTTGGGCGCGATCACGTGGTAGCGAGCCTCGCCCACTGAACTCCAGAGCTTGGCGGCTTTGTCGCCGAACTGCATCTCTCGCCGCATCGTCACCTCGATGCCGTCTCGCTCGACGTCGAGCGGATCGACCACCTCCGGCAGCGGGCCGAGGGTTGTCTCGTGGACGAAGGCGAAGTGGGCGACGTCGCGGAAGTTCTCGATCATCACCCCCAGCCCGACCGGCAGCTCAAACGGCGTGCCGTGATCCCACGTCCAGGCGTCGGGGTCGAACCACGGCAGGTCGGGAGGCTCGCCTAGGGGCTCCTCGAGAACCGTCCAGACCAGGCCCCAGTGCAGGCGCGCCGGAAAGGACGCGACGCGGGCGCGGGCAGGGATCTGGCCCTGGTCGGCCAAGGACGGGATTCGGGTGCAGGCGCCATCCTCGCCCGCCCACTCCCAGCCGTGGTAGGGGCACTGGATCGACTCGCCTGCGACCTTGCCCATCGAAAGCGACGCCCCGCGATGGGCGCAGCGATCGGCCACCACGGCCGGCTCGCCGCTCTCGGTGAGGAAGACGGCAAGCGCTTCGCCGAGCAGCACCGCTCGCTGGGGACCCTGCGCAAGGTCTTCGAGTCTCGCGACCGGTTGCCAGCAGTGGCGCAGCGCCAGTGAGACATCCTCGCTGGTCGGGACCCGGGATCGATGGTCAACGGACATTAAGCACCTCTACTATTCCAAAGTCCCATTTTGATCATGGCTGTCCGCCCAGGTAGGCGCGCAGGACGTCGGGGTTGCGTTGCAGTTCGCCGCGCGATCCCTGGGCCCGGATCTTGCCGGTGCTGAGCACGGCGCAGCGATCGCAGAAGTCGATCGTACGGGCGGCGTTCTGCTCGACCAGCAGCATCGTCACCCCTTCCTCGCGCAGGCTCTGCAGCAGTTCGTAGATCACGTCGATCATCTTCGGCGCCAGGCCGAGCGAGGGCTCGTCGAGGATCAACAGCTTTGGCCTGCTCAGCAGGGCGCGGGCAATCGCCAGCTGTTGTTGCTCTCCACCCGAGAGGCGATCGGCGCGCTGGCGGGCACGTTCGCGAAGGATCGGGAAGCGCTCGAGCGTCTGCTCCATCCGGGCGTCGCCGCCGTTACTCCTCGTGCCGAGCCGCAGGTTCTCCGCCACCGTGAGCGTCTTGAAAATATGCCGCCCCTCGGGCACCAGCGCCAGTCCCAGTCGCACGATCTGCTCTGGCGCCATTCCGGTCAGGACGCGGTCCTCGAAGGACACCTCGCCCGCGGTCGGGCGCGTCAGGCCGCAAATCGCTCGCAGGATCGAGCTCTTGCCGGCGCCGTTGGGGCCGATCATCCCGAGCACTTCTCTGGCACCGAGGCTGAGGTCGATGCCGTGGACCACCTCGATGCGCCCGTAGCTGACCCGGATCTCACGCAGCTCAAGCATCGGCGGCCGCCAGGAAGGAGCTGCCGAGGTAGGACTCGACCACGGCGGGGTCGGCTTGGATCTCCTGCGGAGTCCCGATCCGCAGGGTCATGCCGTCGTCGAGCACCTGCACCCGGGAGCAGAGCGGCATGACGATGTTCATGTCGTGCTCGATCAGCAGGATCCCGCAGCCGAAGTCGGCCAGCACGCTGCGCAGGATCGCGACCAGTTCCTCGCTTTCTGCCTCGTTCAGCCCGGCGGCCGGCTCGTCGAGCAGCAGGTAGCGAGGCCCGATCGCGAGCGCGCGGGCGATCCCGAGCAGGCGCTGGCTTCCCGCCGGCAGGGAACCGGCCGGCAGCGCGGCCTGCTCGAGCAGGTTGAGGCGGCCGAGCACGTCGGCTGCGACCGCAACCGCGCGCCGCCTGCCGGCGCCCACTCCCATCGCGCCGACGGCGACGCTCTCGAGGCACGCTCAGATCGGGGAAGGGGAGGGCGGCCTGAAAGGTGCGGCCCAGGCCGTCGTGGGCGAGGCGGCTCGGAGATCGCCCCGTGACCTCGGCCCCGTCGAGCCTGACGATGCCCGAGTCCGGCGCTTGAAACCCGCTGAGGACGTTGACGAGGGTCGTCTTGCCGGCGCCGTTGGGGCCGATCAGGCCGAGCGCCTCGCCGGGCTCGAGCGAGAGGTCGACCTCGGCGAGCACCTGCAGGCCGGCGAAAGCGAGCGACACGCCCTCGGCGCGCAGGGCGCCTTTCGCGGGGCGATCGATCGGCGGCCGGCCGGCGACCGCGCCGTCAGATCTGGGTGGTGGCGCGAGGGCCTTCGAGGCCAGCCGGCGGATCCAGGGCAACTCACCCGCCTCCCTGCCGCCGCTCAGGCCGCTCGGCATCGCGATCATCGTCGCCAGCAGGATCAGGCCGAGGCCGATCGCGGCGAGGCCGGGCGCTTCGCCGATCGAGATCGCGCCGAACAGGCTGGCGCCGTTCTCGACGCCCCGCAGCAACTCGTTCACGATCGAGATCGCGAGCGCCCCGATCACCGCCCCAAGGACGCTGCGGGCGCCGCCGACGACCAGCATCGTCATCGTCGTCACGGTCGCGCCGAAGTAGAAAGTGGTGGGGTTGAGAACGCCGGACTGGTGCACCGCCAGCGCGCCGCCGATCCCGCACAGCACCCCGCTGACGCCGAACGCGATCAGTCGCTCCCTCATCACGCTGACTCCGATCGAGCGCGCCGCCACCTCGTCCTCGCGCGATCGCCTGCAGGCGATAGCCGCCGGCCGACCATTTGAAGGCCAGCGCGAGGATCACGGCCGCGCCCGCCCAGAGCCCCGCGGATTCGACGCTGGTCGTGGTCGGGATGTTGACCAAGCCGCTGTTGCCCCCGGTGACGCGGTCCCAGTTGGCGACGACGTCGTAGACGACGATCAGAAAGGCGAAGGTGGAGATCGGGATCGCGAGGGTGGAGGTCCGCATCAACGGCAGCCCGACCACGACCGCGAGCAGGCCGGCAGATCGCCGCGGCGATCAGCGTGGAGGGGAGCGAGCCCCAGGTGGGCGCCGGCGATGAAATGGGGCAGGCCGGGCGTTTGAAGGCCCGGCGAAGGACGGCCGGCAGGGTGAGGAACGCCGCGACGTAGGCGCCGGCAGTCGCGAAGCCGAGCTGCCCGAACGAGTAGACGCCGCTGTTGCCGACGAAGACCTGCAGCCCGAGAACGACGATCAGGTTGCAGAGAATCAGCGTGACGGTGCCCTGCAAGGAGGGAGTGCCGTTGGCGCCGATCAAGAGCGGCGATCGCGATCAGAGCCAACGGCACCAGCAGGGAAACGGCCGCGGAAGGGCGAGAGCGAAATCGCGCTCCGCTCACACCCGGGCCTTTCCGAGCTCTCCTCCAAGCAGGCCGTGTGGCCTGAAGATCAGGATCAGCACCGGGAAGGTGAAGACGATCGCTTCGCGGAACGGCACCAGCCCGTCTGGGAGGTAGACCCCGAGCAGGGACGACAGTGCGCCGAGCAGCAGGCCACCGACCACCGCGCCGAACATCCGGCCGAAGCCGCCGATCACCACGGCGACGAAGCCGACCAGGACCGGAGTGAGGCCCATCGTCGGTGAGACCTGGCCCGTCTGCATCACTAGCAGCACGCCGACTGCAGCGGCAAGCGCGCCACTGATCGCAAAGGCGATCGCGATCAAACGATCGGCCCGGACGCCGAGCAGGCGGGCCATGTCGAAGTTCTCCGCCGCCGCCCGCATCGCCAGGCCGGTGCGGGTCCGGTAGAGCAGCCAGCCGAGGCCGCCGAGGACGATCGCCGTCAGGCCGAGCGTGACGAACTCCAGATTCGGCACCGAGATGGCGCCGATGCTGGTCGATTCGCTGATCGACGTTGGGGTCTCGACCGATTGGGCCCTGAGTGCCGACCGTCACCGCCACGACGTTCTGCAGAATCGCCGCGACCGCCAGCGAGGTGACGAGCTGGGCCGAGAGATCGGCGTTACGCACCGGCCGGAAGGCGACGCGCTCGGCGAGCAGCGCGATCGCGACCCCGGCCAGCAGGGCGCACGCTACGGCCGCCCCGAAGGGCAGCCCGGCGAAAACGAAGAGGGCGTAGGCGGCGAGCATGATGAACTCGCCGTGGGCGAAGTTCATCATCCCCATCACCGTGTAGACGAGCGTGATGCCGAGGGCGATCAGGGCGTAGAGGCTGCCGAGCGCGAGGGCATCGATCAGGTTCTGGCCCAGCTCGGTCATCGCGAGCACTTGATCTTTCCATAGCGCTTGAGAAGTTCGGGTCAGCTGAGCTCGAAGGCGAGCTGGGCGCCGTCAGCGCGATAGATCAGGCGGGCGAACTCGAGCGGGCTCTCCTGGGTCGAGCCCTTGGGCCGGCCGAACTGGACGAAGCGCCCCATCAGCGCCGGATCGCCGGCCGAGGCACCGACCTGGGAGGACCCCCACTCGCCGAAGAAGGTGTGCTCAACCGCGACGGTGGCGCGGGTGAGTTCGAGCCCACTGGGCTGGGGCGGCTTGGTCCCGGCTTCGAGCGCCTGGGCGGTGGGAAGCAGCCAGGGCACGAGAGCAACCGAGGAGAAGGAGTCGACGAGGATGACCGACGGCTGTCCCACGTCGACGACCGCGTGCACGTGTGCGACCGGGGTGCGCCGGTCCTCGATCTCGAGGAAATGCGACACGGTGCGGTCGGGCAGGCGCTTGCGTGCGTTGAGCACGTTGACCGTTCGCTCGTCCCGCAGCTCGGACCACAGTCCGACCAGCCCGGCTACCCGGACCTCGCGCCGGGGCGGAGCGACGAAAGCGCCCGACCCCTTGATCCGGAAGATGGCCCCGTCGCCGACGAGAAGCTCGAGCGCCGGCCTGATCACCGCCCGCGAGACGCCGAACTCTTCCTCGAGCTCGCGCTCGGATGCAAAGCGGGCGCCGGCTTCCCAATCGTCCACCTCCAGCATCACCTTGAGCGCCGCCGCGAGTTGGAAGTAGAGCGGTACATCGCTGTTGCGGTCAAGCTCGCTGCGGCCGGTCAGGGGCACGGTTGACGACCGCTTAGGCCGGCCCCGAACCGGTTGGGTGGGCTTGGCCATTTCGATCTGAGGATACTTATTAGTTGGTCGACCGGGTCAGGGCGCTGGCAGCGCCAGGGTATAAACACTCGTCAAGCGGGTATCGCTTTCCTCACTATTCATGACAGCAATGGAGCTATCATGACAGCAAAGGAAGCCGATGACCCAATTGACGATTCCAAGACTTGCGCTTCACGACGGCATCGAGATCCCCCAGCTCGGCTTCGGCGTCTTTCAGGTTCCGCCCGAGGACACCCAGGAGGCGGTCGAGATGGCGCTCGATGCCGGCTATCGCCACATCGACACCGCAGCCGCCTACCGCAACGAGGCGGGCGTCGGCGCCGCGCTTGCCGCCTCGGGCCTGCCGCGCGAGGACGTCTTCGTCACCACCAAGCTCTGGAACTCGCGAGCAGGGCCACGACGCGACCCTGGCCGCCTTCGAGGCGAGCCTCGAGCGGCTCGGGCTCGACCACGTCGACCTCTACCTGATCCACTGGCCGGTCCCGAGCGAGGACCGCTTCGTCGATACCTGGCGAGCCTTCGAGCGCATCTACGAGGAGGAGGCGGCGCGCACGATCGGCGTCTCCAACTTCCGCGTCGAGGACCTCGAACGGCTCGTGGCCGAGACCGGCACGCGGCCGACCGTCAACCAGATCGAGCTGCACCCGCGCCTCCAGCAGGCGGAGCTGCGCGCCTGGCACGCCGAACACAGGATCGCCACCGAGGCCTGGAGCCCGCTGGCGCAGGGCGACCTGCTCGACGACGAGACGATCGTCGCGGATCGCCGAGCGCCACGACAGGACCCCGGCCCAGGCGATCCTGCGCTGGCACCTGCAGCTGGGCAACATCGTCATCCCCAAGTCGGTGACCCCGGAGCGGATCCGCGAGAACATCGAGGTCTTCGACTTCGAGCTGAGCGACGAAGACATGGCCGAATTCGCGAGACTCGACCGCGGTGAGCGCATCGGCCCAGACCCGGAGACCTTCGTCTCGCCGTAGCGCGCTCGTCAACGCGGTCGCGGCGACCGCGTTCCTGATCGGCGGATCGCTGTTTGCCCTCGGCGCCGCCCTGGCCCAGGCCGGCGTCTCGACGACCGCCTGCGCCTCGGTCTACCTGCTCGGCGGCGTCTTCTTCAGCACCGGTGGCTACAGCTCGGTGCTGCAGGTGGTCAACGAGCCGCGGCGACCCGGACGCGCGACCGCCCCGCTGGCGCTGGTGGTCGCGCGAACCGCGCCGCCTGCAATGGCTGAGCGCCGTCGTCCTCTTCGCCGGCACCCTGGTCTTCGCGATCAACCTGGTCGACTCGTTCATCGCCGAACTCAGCCCGGCCGCCGAGGATCGCCTCGTCTGGTCGCCGGACATGGTCGGTTGCTCGCTCTTCCTCATCTCCGGCCACCTGGCGCTGGTCGAGATCGGCGGCGGCCGGCGCTTCTGGCGCCATCGCGACCTCGGCTGGTGGATCGTCGGCGTCAACCAGATCGGCTCGGTCCTCTTCATGGTCTCCGCCGTCGCCTCCTTCGTGCGAGCCCGTCGAGCGCCGAAGCGGTCAACGTCGGCATCGCCAACTGGGGCACGCTGACCGGCGCCCTCTGCTTCGCGGTCGCCGGGCTGATGCAGGAGTTCGAGCACCCGCTCGGCCCGCGCCGGCGCCGCGGCTCAGGCCTCGGCGGCCTTGGGGGCGGCGCACCTCGTGCCGGCCCTCGCCGTAGAGGCGGGTCTCGTAGGCGATCATCGCCCAGATCAGCAGGTTGGCGATCGCGACCGGAACGAGGGCGGGCACCTCGGTCGCCACCGGGACCAGGGCCAGCAGGACGATCCCGAGCAGCAGGCGCTGCCGGTTGACCGTGTGGACGTGGCGGTAGCGGAAGGCGACGTGGCCGAAGAGGTAGATGGCGAGGCCGCCGAAGCAGGGCGAAGGCCGGCACGGCGTGCAGGTGCTCGCCGGTGTGGCCGATCGTCGTCTTCAGGCCGAGGGCGACGAGGACGATCCCGGCCACCATCACCAGGTGCATGTAGGAGTAGGAGTCGCGGGCCATCTCGTTCTGCACCTTGCCGACCTCGGCCTCGGCCGAGGCGTCGGCCGGCGACGATCGCGACGATGTCGAAGTAGATCCACCACATCGCCGCGGTCAGCGCGACGCCGAGCACGGCCGCGGTCCCGATCGCGAGGGTGAGGGAGTGGGAGGCGCCGACGCCGATCGCGACGATCGACTCGCCGAGGGCGATGATCACGATCAGCCCGTGGCGCTCGGCGAAATGGCCCGGGACCAGTTTCCAGCCTTCGGAGCCGAAGAAGTAGGGCCCGGCCATGTCGAGGAAGAGGGCGAGCGCCCAGAGCGCCCCCTGGGCGAGGCCGTCGAAGAGAGATGCCGTGGCCAGCAGGACGACGGCAACCGCCGTGCTTGCGGCCAGGCCCAGAACCGAGTGGCGCAGCGCGTCGTCCTCGGGGCTGGCGAGCATGAAGAGGACGATCTGCGCGCTGAGCGCACCACCCCGTAGATCAGCGCGAAGGCCAGCGCCAGGCCGCCGAACGCTTCCGGCACGCAGAGCGAGACGAGCAGCAGCGCCGCCATCGCCCCGAACATGACCAGCCGCACCGCTCCCTCCTCGGGGTCGATCACGCTGGTCAGCCAGGAGTAGCCGGTCCAGGCCCACCAGAGCATGCCGAGCACCAGCAGGCCCTGGGCGATGCCCGACCAGGTCGGGTGGTGCGACATCAGCGCCGTGCACTGGGTGATCGCCAGCACGAAGACGAGGTCGAAGAAGAGCTCCAGCGGCGTTACCCGCTCGCCTTCGCGCAGCGTCGTGCCGAGCCGGGACCCTCCTGTTTCGTCGCTGGCGGCCATCGCCGCCATCTTGTCAAGCGGCGGCGGCCGGCCCGGTGTCTTCGGCGTGGTAGCGCTCGAGCAGCGCCTCCTCCTCGTCCCGCTTGGGGAAGAAGAAGAAGACGAGTGCGGCGCCGAGCAGGACGGCGACGATGCCGGCGCTGTAGGCCCAGCCGTCGCCCTGCAGGAAGGAGGCCTTGGCGGCGGCGATGATCTGTTCGCTGTGGCCGCGGGTACTGCGAGGCGAGGTCGGCGGCGCTGGAGAAGGACTTGGTCAGCTCGCCTTCGACGTTTTCGGTGACCTTGGCCGATTCCCCGGAGGAGGCGATCGCGGCGCTGGCGGCGGCCGCGTAGCCGGCGGTGAGCAGGGCGCCGAAGATCGATTGCATGATCGCGCCGCCGAGGTCGCGCTGCAGGTCGGCGGTCCCCGAGGCCATGCCGGCGCGGGTGACCGGGACCGAGCCGGTCAGCGAGTGCGAGGCCGGGGTGCCGGCGAAGCCGACGCCGATCCCGATCAAGGCGTAGCCGAGCCCGACCTTCCAGTATTCGATGTTGTCTTTCCAGAGCAGCAGCATCGTCAGGAAGCCGAGCAGGCAGAAGACGTAGCCGACCAGCAGGGTGAAGCGGGCGCCGCGGGCCTCGACCAGTTTCGCCGAGCGCGGCGCGACGATCACCATCAGCACCGCCGCCGGCAGGATCGCCAGGCCCGAGTCGAGGGTCGAGTAGTCGAGCACGTTCTGGAGGAACTGCTGGCCGATGAACATCGCCCCCATCAGCGAGCCGAAGACGATGATCCCGGCGCAGGCCGCGACCCAGAAGATCCGCCGCCCCGCCACCTCGAGGTCATAGAGCGGCGAGCGCGCCCGCCGCTGGCGGATCACGAAGGCGGCGGTCGCGGCGAGCGCGACGATGCCCAGCCCGATCGCCAGCGCTCCCTTGCCGGGGACCGGCGCCAGGTTGATCCCCAGCACGAGCGCCGCGACCAGCAGGATCGAGAGGACGCCGCCGAGGTTGTCGACCGGCTCGGTCGCCTCGTTGACGTGGGCGGGGACGTAGCGCCAGGCCATGAAGAGGGCGAGGGCCGCCAGCGGCAGGGTGACGAGGAAGACCGAGCCCCAGTCGAACTGCTCGAGCAGGGCCCCGGAGAGCAGTGGCCCGAGCGAGGCGATCGCGCCGCCGATCGCCGACCAGAGCGCGATCGAGCGGGTCCGCGCCGCGCCCGACCACAGCGCGGTGATCAGGGCCAGGGTGGTGGGGAAGGCCATGCCCGCGGCGACGCCGCCGAGCAGCCGGGCGACGAAGAGGACGCCGTCGGAGGGGGCGAAGCCGGCCAGCAGCGAGGCCGGGATCGAGAGCCCCATGCCGAGCAGCAGCATCATCTTGCGCCCGTAGCGGTCGCCGAGCGCGCCCAGGTAGAGGACCGAGGTCGCCAGCCCCAGCGAGTAGCCGACCGCGATCAGGTTGAGCGTCGTCTGGCCGGAGCCGAAGGCCTTGCCGATGTCGGGCAGGGCGACGTTGGCGACCGCCAGGTTGAGGTTGGCGACCGCCGCGACCAGGATCAGCGCCGCGAGGACGAGACCTGCGCGCTTGGGGCTGCTCGACTCCATCCTGCCGGTCAACCTATCCGAGCATGACGGCGGTCAGCGCGCCTGGGGTCGAGCTCGAGCGCCTGAGAGGATGTCCGGCGCCGATGGCTGAGGAGCGCAAACGGCCCGAGGCTCCCCGCGCCGAGAAGGTGCTGCCGGGGATCTGGCGGCTGCGGTTGCCGCTTCCCTGGCCCGGCGTGCCCCACGGCAACGCCTGGGCGGTCGCCGCCGACGGCGGCATCGTCCTCTTCGACACCGGGATCGGCGGCGAGGGGCGGATGCGCCAGTTCGACCTCGCGCTCGCCCAGGCCGGCTTCGACCTCGGCGACGTGCAAGCTGCTCGTCTGCACCCACTCCCACACCGATCACTACGGGCTGGCGGCGCCGATCGTCGAGAACGCCGGCTGCGAGCTCTGGATGCACCCCAAGTGGGAGCACGTGCGCCTGCTCGCCGACGATCCCGCGGCGGCGCTGGAGCAGCGGCTCGAGGTGGCGCGCCAGAGCGGCGTCCCGGTCGCCGGGCTCGAACGCTACCGCGAGTCGCGCAGCGACGACGACGACAACGGGATCGACGCGATCGTCGAGCCCGACCGCGATCTGCTGCCGGGGGTCGAGGTCGAGACCGACCTCGGCACCTGGCAGGTCCACGAGACCCCGGGGCACGCCCCCTCGCACGTCGTCCTGCACCAGCCCGAGAGCAAACTGATGATCTCCGGCGACCACCTGCTCGGCCGCACCGTGCTCTTCTTCGACCACGGCCACAGCCCCGACCCGGTCGGCGAATTCCTCGCCAGCCTCGACGAGGTCGAGCCGCTCGACGTCGACCTCTGCCTGCCCGGCCACGGCCGGCCCTTTCGCGACCCCGAGGCCAAGATCGCCGAGGCGCGGCGCCAGGTCGCCGAGCTGCTGGGCAAGACCCGCGACGCGCTCGGCGAGGGGGAGAGGACCGGCTTCGAGATCGTCGCCGAGATCGTCGGCGCCGACAACGTCAACACGCCGGTCAGCGCCTGGGTGCTGCAGATCGTCCTCTCTTGTCTCGACCATCTGGTGATCGTGGGCGAGGTTGTGAAGGTCGAGGGGACTGATCCTCAGAGATGGAGGCTGGGGTAGGAGGGAGGGCCGGGTGCCCCTCCCGGCTCAACTTTTTCGGTGGAGAGTGGCGGCTGGCAGAGATTGGATTGCCGAAAAAGTACAAGCCGCCGGGAGGGGCACCCGGCCCTCCCTATAGCCTTCGCTGCCGTGGCTAGCTTCACTTTCACGCGCGAGATTGCTGCGCCGGCCGAGACTGTGTTCGAGGTGCTTACCGATCATCGGAAGTACTCGGAGCTGACGCCGTTGCGGAAGTCCGTGCTCGAGCGGGAGGGGGAGCCGGCGCCGAATGGGGTTGGGGCGATTCGGAAGCTGACCGCTGTCGGGCCGGCCCTGCGGGAGGAAGTGATCGCCTATGAGGAGCCCAGCCGCTTCTCCTACACGCTGCTGTCGGGGTTGCCGGTGCGCGATCACGTCGGGACGGTGGAGCTGACGCCCAGCGGTGGCGGCACCAGGATGGTCTACGCGGTTAAGCACGCAGCCGACCGTGCCCGTTGTCGGCGCTGTCGTCGTCGCCGCTGGTCAAGCAGGGAGTCAAGGGGTTGATCGACGGAGTCGTCAAGGAGTCCGAGCGCCGCGCGTCCGCGGCGGATGGCTGAGGGCGGGCTCAAGGCCCGCCTCCGGCGCGACGCGAAAGAGCTGCTGCGCCGGACCAACAGGTTCTGGCACGAAAAGCGCCACATCGCCGATCGGCCTGATCGTCGCAGCGGTAATCGTCGTCGTCGGCGCCGGCGTGCTCGCCTACGAGCTGCTCAAGCGCCCCGCCGACGTCCACAACTCGAACGCCACCTTCGTCCCGCAGAAGCCGCCGAAGCCGGAGGCGAAGACGGTCAACTGGCCGATGTTCGGGCTCAACCCGGCCCGCACCCGCTACCTGCCGGCGAAGGGGGTCAAGCCGCCCTTCCGCAAGCTCTGGCGCTACACCGAGCGGCCGCTGCTCGAGTTCCCGCCGATCTACGTCGGCGGCAAGCTCTACTTCGTCAACAACAACGGCACCGCCTACGCCCTCGACGCGAAACCGGCAAGGTGCTCTGGGAACGCAGCCTCGGCCGCCTCAACGCCTCCTCGCCGGCCTACTCCAAGCACCGCCTCTACATCGTCAACCTCGTCCCCGGCCACATCGTCAAGCTCGACGCGAAAACCGGCAAGACGGTCTGGAAGCACTCGCTGCCGGGCCGGGCCGAGTCCTCGCCGGTGGTGATCGGCCGCACCGTCTACTTCGGCTGCGAGGACGGCAACCTCTACGCGCTGAGCACGATCAGCGGCAACGTGCGCTGGGCGACCGCGCTCGGCGGCCCGATCAAGTCGGCCCCCGCCTACTACGGCGGCACCCTCTACGTCGGTGACTACGGCGGCTACATGAACGCGGTCGACGCCAAGACCGGCAAGCTGAAGTGGCAGAGCGGCTCGCTGGGCCAGGGCTTCGGCACCTCGGGCCAGTTCTACTCGACCCCCGCCGTCGCCTTCGGCCGCGTCTACGCCGGCAACAACGACGACCGCGTCTACAGCTTCGACATCAAGGACGGCACGCTCGCCTGGAGCTACTCGACCGGCGGCTACGCCTACTCCGGGCCCGACCGTCTCGACCACCCGCCACAGCCCGCCGACCGTCTACATCGGCTCCTTCGACGGCAACGTCTACGCGCTCGACGCCAAGGACGGCAGCGTGCGCTGGAGCCGCTCGGCCGGCGGCCAGGTGGTCGGCTCGCTCTCGGCGATCGGCGACATCGTCTACGTCGCCGAGTTCACCAACAACACGCACCAGCGGCTTCATGATGAAGAGCGGCCGCAAGGTCTTCCACTACGGCCGCGGCACCTACTCGCCGGTGATCTCCGACGGCCGCCAGCATCTACCTGACCGGCTACTCGAGCATCACCGCGCTGCAGCCCTACAAGTACAAACGCGGCGGTAGCCCCGGCGATCGTCGCCCCGAAGGGCAAGTCACGGCGCTAGAGGGCTGGGGCGAGGCCGCCCGGAGGTGGCGGCGGCGCCAGCGGCGGGTTGGGGGCGAAGGCGGGGAAGACCGGGTGGTGGAGGGCGTCGCTCAGCGCCGCCAGGCTGGCCGGGTAGTTCTGGATCCGGTAGGCGCTGGTCGAGCCGAAGTCCTGGTAGTAGATGCAGCATCTTGGTGCGCTTGTGGCGGCGGACCCAGGCCATCAGCTTGGTCATGTAGGCGGGGTCGTCGCCGCCTGGAGACGCCGAACTCGGGGATCGAGAACGGCTTCGAGGAGAAGCGGTTGTAGAGGCCGGTCAGCGCTTTCCAGTCCTGGTTGTCGGAGTAGAAGTCGGTGCCGACCCAGTCGACGTACTCGTCGCCGGGGTAGAAGTATTTGGGCCGGTTCTGGGGGACCGTCGGCGAGCCGGCGGGCAGGGTGCTCCAGATCACCGCGACCGGCGCCTTCGGCAGGCCGCCGACCGTCGCTCTTCAGCGGCGGCAGCCCGGCTTCGCCGAGGCGGGCGTCGATCCTGCGCGCGGCTTGCCGCCACCGTGCACGACGATGTAGATGCGGCGGAACGCGAGCCGGTACCAGCGCGGCTTGTGGGCGGCGTCGCGCAGCTTGCCGGCGCAGTCGTAGGAGGCGTAGACGTTGAGGCAGCGGTTCGGCTCGCCCAGCGGCCGGATGTAGGCGGGCATTTTCTTCTCCCAGAACAGCCGGTTGAGCCGGATCAGGTATTCGTCGCCGTAGCCCTGCGCGATCGACCGCGGGTCGATCAGCTCGTGGCCGTCGCTCGTGTCGGCGGTGGTGATGTGCAGGACCGGGCGCGCCCGCGCCGCCTGCCAGCGTTCGATCGACTCGGGGAAGTCCGAGCCCCAGGTGCGGAAGCTCTCGATCAGCGCCGGGTGCTTGTTCAGCGCCGTGCTGAATTGGCCGAAGTCGGCCGAGTCGCCGGTGTCGCTGACCCCGAAGAAGATCTTCTTGCCCTTGCGGCAGCAGCGCGCCCGCGTCGGCGCTGGGCGCCGCGGCCAGGCAGAGCAATGCCACGGCAAGGGCGACCAGGGCGATTCGCTTTCCAAACGGGCGCATCCGAGCCTCATTCGACTGGCAGGGAGTAGTCCCTCCCCGCTGGCAAGCCTGGAGTCGGAGGTTGTGGTTGACATCCGGCCCGTCAGCGGGGAGATCGTGTCGGCTGAAACACCTGCCCGCAGCGATCGATCCGGTGCGCGGCGCAAGCGCGCCCCGGGGGTCGGCTTTCAGGCGGCTGGTTCGAGTGCGTCGTTGCGCGGGTGCGCGGCGATCAGCGCCAGGACTTCGGGCGCGAACTTGGCGATGAAGCTGGGCCCGATGCCGCGGATCGCGACCAGGCTCGCCTCGTCGCTGGGGCGCGTTGCCGCGATCGCCGCCAGGGTCGTGTTGTGGGCGATCGTGAAGGCGGGTTTGCCGGCGGCGACGCGCAGGCGCCAGGCCTTCAGCTCGTCGAAGAGCGGGCGTCGGCGTCCGAGAGCTCGGGGGGCGGCGCGGCGGTGGCCTTGGCCCGGCTCGGCGCCCGCACCGTGATCGTCTCCGGGTCGGGCAGCCAGCTCTGCGCGCGTCGCAGACGTCGCAGCAGCGGCCCAGCGGCCGACCCGCCTCGCGATCGCCGAAGTGGTCGAGGATGCTGCGGCGCCGGCAGCGATCCTCGTAGATGAAGGACTTGATCGTGCGGTAGTCGCGCCAGCCGCGCTCGCGGGCGATCGCCAGTTCGGGATCGCGCTGTTCGATGAAGCGGACCAGGCGGCCGAGGTCGGCCTTCATCGCCAGCAGCACCGCCTTCGCCGGCAGCCCGTCGCGCCCGCCTCGGCCGGCCTCCTGGTAGTAGGCCTCGAGGCTGGTCGGGATCGCCATGTGCCAGACCGAGCGCACGTTGGCCTTGTCGACGCCCATGCCGAAGGCGTTGGTGGCGACGATCACTTCCGCCTCGCCGGTCATGAAGCGGCGCTGGGTCGTGGTGCGCTCCTCGGCCTCCATGCCGGCGTGGTAGCCGAGCGCGCGCAGGCCGGAGTCGCGCAGGGACTGCGCCACCTCGTCGGTGTCGCGCCGGGTGCCGCAGTAGACGATCGCCGGCCGGTTCTCGGGGTCGGCCAGGCCCGCTTCGAGCAGCGCCAGCCGCCGCGCCTTCGACCCTTTGCCCTCGAGCCGGACGACGTCGAAGGAGAGGTTGGGACGGTCGAAGCCGGAGCGCACCTGCAGCGGTTTGCGCAGGCCGAAGCGGGAGACGATCTCGGCCGCGACCGCCTTGGTCGCCGTCGCCGTGCAGGCCATCACCGCCGGCCGACCGAGCCGCTCGGCGATTTCCGGCAGGCGCAGGTAGTCGGGCCGGAAGTCGTGCCCCCACTCCGAGACGCAGTGCGCCTCGTCGACCGCCATCAGGTCGATCCGCCGCTGCGCCAGCGCATCGAGGAAGACATTGGAGGCAAAGCGCTCCGGCGAGCAGTAGACGATCCGCGCCGCGCCGCTGCGCACCTGGTCGAGGGCGGCCGCGCGCCGCTTCGGGGCTCATCCCCGAGGAGATCATCGCCACCGGGTGCCCGGCGGCGATCAGCCGCTGCCACTGGTCGTTCATCAGCGCGATCAGCGGGCTGACCACGATCGTCAGGTCCTCGGTAGCCAGCCCAGGCAGCTGGTAGCAGAGGCTCTTGCCGCCGCCGGTCGGCATCACGATCAGCGAGTCGCGCCCTTCGAGCCCGGCTTCCACCGCCTCCTTCTGCCCGGGCCGCCAGCTCTCGAAGCCAAGCTCCGCGAGTAGCTGGTCGGCCCTGTCTGCTGCGACGACGGTCATCGCAGCCAGGCTATGGGGTTCACCCGACGATCTGGGCCGGCACCTGTGACAACTCCTCGGCAAGAGCGTCAATTTCCTGCGCCAGCTTGCGGGTATCGGCCTTTGTCAGTTCGGTGTAGGAGACGAAGCCGTTGCCGCGCCGGTAAGGCTTCAGCGAGGCGTAGACGTCTTCGAAGCTCGCTTCGATTTCCTTCGCCAGCTTCGGGTCCTTTTCGCTGAGCAGCGGCTCGACCGCTTCGAACGCCGCCTCGGCCCCTTCGACGTTGGCCTCGAAGTCGACCAGGTCGATGTGCGAGTAGCGCTCCTCCTCGCCGGTGATCTTCGAGGCCGAGACCTCGCCGAGCAGCTCGTTGGCGCCGTTGGCGATCTGCACCGCCTGCAGGTCGACATTCTTCACCTTCTGCTGCAGTTCTTCGACGTCGGCGAGGAGCTCTGCGGCGACCGGCTTCATGCCGTCGGTCGTGTTTTCCACCCAGAGCGCCTTCTCGATCCGGTGGAAGCCGCCGAATTCATTGGCCGGCACGTCGTTTTCGCGGGCGTCGATGCGGGGGTCGAGGTCGCCGAAGGACTCGGCCACCGGCTCGATCCGCTCGTAGGGGATGCGGGCGGCGGCGTAGAGGGTCTTGGCCTCGTCGACTTCGCCGCGATTCGACCGCGGTCACGAACGGCTCGGTGGCAGCTGACCAGCTCGGTCGTGTTCTTCTCGAGGTATTCGCGGTACTGGGCGACCGCGGCTTCGACCTCGGGGCTGGTCGTCGCGGCTTGCGCCGCCGGTCACGGTCAGGGTGCCGTCTTCTTCGGAGCCGCCGTTGCAGCGCAGCGTGTATTCGCCCTCCTCCAGGGTCAGCGAGAAGCTGCCCGAGAGGCCTTCGGAGAGGTTCTCGACCTCGCCCAGGATCGTGTCTCCGTCCAGCACCTCGAGCTCGGTGACGCTGCGCGGTGCCGGCGTTTTCGACCTCGAAGTTGATCGGCCCGGCCGGTGTCTTCGCGTTGTGCGGGATCGCAGCCGGCGTCGGTCAGCTCGAAGGACATCTTCTTGGCCCCGGGCAGGCCGCGTCGTCGCTGGAGCCGCAGCCGGCGGCGAGCAGCGCGACCAGGCCGACGGCCAGAACGGCCAGCGAGAGGCGGACGGGAAATCGATTCATCGGTGGAGAGCTCCTTCTTGGATTAGGACGAGAAAGTTAGGGCACCCTAACAAAAACCGACAGAATGAGTCGGAATACGGCTCCGGTGGGTTCCGGTGGTCTTTCCCCTGTTATTCGGGGATAAGGCGCACCGGAGCTCAGCCGAGCAGCGTTTCGCCGACGTAGCCGCCGGGGCGGGCGCCCGGCGGCACCGCGAAGACGGCGCTGCCGACGTGCTTGATGTACTCGTTGAGCGCGTCGCTGGAGCCGAGCCGCCGCTGGATCGCGACGAACTGGCGCTGCGGGTCGCGCTGGAAGCAGATGAAGAAGAGGCCGGCTTCGAGCTCGCCGAGGCTCTCGTCGACGCCGTCGGTGAAGGAGTAGCCGCGGCGCAGGATCCGCTCGCCGTCGTTGGCCGAGGCGGAGGCGAGCCGGACGTGGGCGTCGACCGGGATCAGCCGGCTTGCCGCTCTGCTCGGCCTCGAGGTCGAGCGGATCAAACTCCTCGCTGCCGCCCAGCGGCGCGCCCTTGTACTTGTCGCGGCCGATCGTTTCTTCCTGGTCGCCGAGCGCCGAGCGGTCCCAGATCTCGAGCAGCATGCGGATGCGGCGGGTCACCAGGTAGCTGCCGCCGCGCATCCAGGCGGGGCCTTCGCCGCCGACCCAGACGAAGCGGTCCATCGCCTCGGTGTCCTCGGCCTTGATGTTGGCGGTGCCGTCCTTGAAGCCCATCAGGTTGCGCGGCGTCTCCTGGCTGCGGCTGGTGCTGGCGGTGCGGCCGAAGCCGAGCTGCGACCAGCGCATCACCACCGTGCCGCGGCCGATCCGGGCCAGGTTGCGGATCGCGTGGAAGGCGACCTGGGGATCGTCGGAGCAGGCCTGCACGCAGATGTCGCCGCCGCTTTCGCCCTCGTTCAGCTCGTCGGCGGGCAGCGGCGGGATCTGGCGCAGCGCCGCCGGGCGCTTGCCGCTGCAGCCCGAGCTCGCCCCGCTCGAAGAGGCTCGGGCCGAAGCCGAAGGTGACGGTCAGCCGCGAGGGCAGCAGCCCGACCGTCTCGCCGGTGTCGTCGGGGGGGCGAGCTCGCACCTCGTTGGCGTCGCCGATCATCTGGCCCGGCGGTCATTTCGGCCGCGGCGCGCGACCATTCCTGCATCAGCTCGCGCAGCGCCGCGCGGCTCGGGTCACCAGGTCGAAGGCGGCGAAGTGGAGGCGGTCCTGGGCGGGGGTGTCGATGCCGGCCTGGTGCTCGCCGTAGAAGGGAACCGAGCCGGTGCCGTCGCTGGCCTGCGCCGTCTCGCTGCCGATCAGGTAGCCGGCAGCTCCGCCAGTCCGATGCCCGCCGCGCCGACGCCGGCCGAAGCAAGCAGTCGCCGCCGTGTGAGCTCGGTCATCGCGCGGGCCGATGGGCTCAGGCCGGGCTCTCGGCCGGGGCCGAGCTGCTGCGGCTGCGCGCCGGCGCGCGGCGCAGGCGCAGGCGGTCGGGCCAAAGCACGTAGAGGACCATCGGCACCGCGTAGAGCACGTAGATCAGCGCCTCGCCGACCGTCGGGGCGGGCTGCAGGCCGAGCATCCCGGTCAGCAGCGAGCCGGAGACCGTCCCCGGCTGGACCAGCCAGGTCAGGTCGAGCGCCTGGCCCTGCAGATCGTTGAACCAGCCCGCCTCGTGGGCCGTGTGCAGTGAGGTCGCGAGCAGGCCGGCGGCGACGAAGACGAGGATCAGGCCGGTGACGCGGAAGAAGCGGGTGAGGTTGATTCGCACCCCGCCGCGGTAGATGCCGAGGCCGATCGCGACCGCGGCGACGAGGCCGATGATCGCGCCGGCGCCCGCCGCGGTCGTGTCGGTCGAGTCCTGGAAGGCGGCGAGCAGGAAGACCGAGGTCTCGAAGCCCTCGCGCAGCACCGCCAGGAAGGCCATCGCCGACCAGAGCCATGGTCGAGCCGCTGGCCAGGGCGCTCGCCGCGTTGCCTTCCAGCACCTTTTTGATCCCGCGGGCGTTGCGCCGCATCCAGATGATCATGTAGGTGACCGCCGTGACCGCGATCAGGCCGATCACGGTCTCCAGCCCCTCCTGCTGGCGCTGGGGGAGCTGTTCGCCGATCACCTCGAGCATGACCGCGATGCCGATGCAGAGCGCGATCGCGATCGCCACCCCGGCCCACATCTGTCGCATCGCGTCCTGCCTGCCCTCCTTGACCAGGAAGGCGGCGATGATGCCGACGATCAGCGAGGCCTCGACTCCCTCGCGCAGGGCGATGACAAGAGTGGGGATCATCGCTGCCGGGCGTTCCTCTGCTCTATCGCTGGTCCGAGATGACGTTAGGCGCCCCTAATTAGGGGCCCCAAAAAGTAGCACGGGCCCCGAGAATCGTGGGCCGATGGGCCTAGAACGTGTCTATATGTCCCGAAATCGGCCGTCGGCGTCAGGGCAGCCAGGGCTCTTGCCACTGGGTGATGCCGCGGGTCAGCTTGTCCGCCTCGGGGGGGCCCCAGGTTCCGGGCTCGTACTGGTGCACCGGGCCCGGATCGTCGAGCAGCGGCTCGACGACTCGCCAGGTCTCCTCGACCGTGTCCTGGCGGGTGAAGAGCGGTGTGGCGGCCGGCGATCGCGTCGCCGAGCAGCCGCTCGTAGGGCTCCGGCTCCTCGCCGGGAACCTTTTCGAAGAGGACTTCCATGTCGGCCGGCTCGAACGCCTCCTCGCCTGCTCGCTTGGCGAAGAGGCGCATGCGGGCGCCGGGCTCGGGCTCGATCCGCACCGTCATCCGGTTCGGGTCCGGCCGCTTGCCGGCGCCGACGCCGAGCGGCGGCGGGCGCTTGAAGACGACGCTGACCTCGCTCGACTTGGCCGGCATGCACTTGCCGGCGCGGATGAAGAAGGGCACGCCGTGCCAGCGCCAGTTGTCGACCGCCAGCTCGACCGCGGCGAAGGTCTCGGTGGTCGAGTCGGGCGCCACGTCCTTGACGTCGAGGAAGCCCTTGTACTGGCCGCGCACGTATTTCTTCGGGTCGGCGGTGCGCATCGCCTTGAAGAATTCGAGCTTCTTGTCGCGGACCGAGTCGTGGTGGTTGCCGGTCGGCGGCCCCATGCCGACCAGGGCCAGGACCTGCAGGGCGTGGTTCTGGATCACGTCGCGCATCGCCCCGACCGCGTCGTAGAAGCGGCCGCGATCGTCGACGCCGAAGTTCTCGGCGATCGTCATCTGCACGTGGGAGACGTGCTGGCGGTTCCAGACCGGCTCCAGCACGGCGTTGGCGAAGCGCAGGTAGGTGATGTCCATCACCGGCTCCTTGCCGAGGTAATGGTCGATGCGCAGGATCTGCGACTCGTCGAGCACCTCGCAGAGTTCGGCGTTGAGCGCCCGCGCCGATTCGAGGTCGTGGCCGAAGGGCTTCTCGATCACGACGTGGGCGTTCTCGGTCAGGCCGGCGTCGCCGAGGCCGTGGACCACGGTGGCGAACAGCGAGGGCGGGATCTCGAGGTAGAAGACCGGCCGCTTGGCCTCGCCGATCGCCTCGGCGACGCGCTTGAAGGTGTCGGCGTCGGCGTAGTCGCCCTGGACGTAGGAGAGGCGGGCCGCGAGGCGGCCGAAGACGTCCTCGTCGGGATCGCTGACGCTTGCGGCGATCGAGTCGTGGGCGTGCTCGCGCAGCTGCTCCGTGTCCCAGTCGTCGATCGCGACGCCGACGATCGGGCAGTCGAGCTTGCCGGCCGCCTCCAGCCGGTAGAGCGCCCGGAAGGTCATCTTCTTCGCCAGGTCGCCGCTGATCCCGAAGATCGTCAGCACGTCGGCGGGCGCGTCGGAGTGTTTGGCGTCGGCCTGGCCATTCGTCCGCCAGGCTACCCGTTGGCCGCGCGGCTGCCACATCGGTGCTCCGGCTCGCATAGGGTTAGGCCATGGAGCTGGGAATGGTTGGACTCGGCCGCATGGGCGCCAACATGGCGCGGCGGCTGATGCGCGACGGACACCGCTTCGTCGTCTACGACGTCAACGCCGACGCGGTCTCCGCGCTCGCCGGGGAGGGTGCCGAGGGAGCGTCCTCTCTGGAGGACTTGGCCGCGAAGCTGAGCGCGCCGCGCTCGGTCTGGGTGATGGTCCCCGCCGGCGAGATCACCGAGAAGACGGTCGAGGACGTCGCCGCGGTGCTCGACTCCGGCGACGCGATCATCGACGGCGGCAACTCTTACTACCGCGACGACATCCGCCGCGCCGCCAAGGTGGGCGAGCAGGGCATCGACTACGTCGACTGCGGCACCAGCGGCGGCGTCTTCGGCCTCGACCGCGGCTACTGCCTGATGATCGGCGGTCCCGACGGCGCCGTCGAGCGGCTCGACCCGATCTTCGCCTCGCTGGCGCCGGGAGTCGAGTCGGCCGAGCGCACGCCGGGCCGCTCGGGCGATGTCTCGCCTTCCGAGAACGGCTACCTGCACTGCGGCCCCAACGGTGCCGGGCACTTCGTGAAGATGGTCCACAACGGGATCGAGTACGGGATCATGGCCGCCTACGCCGAGGGCCTCAACATCCTCAAGAACGCCAACGCCGGCAAGGTCCAGCGCGAGGCCGACGCCGAGACCGCGCCGCTTGAGCAGCCCGAGTACTACCAGTACGACCTCGACCTGCCCGAGGTGACCGAGGTCTGGCGCCGCGGCAGCGTGGTCGGCTCCTGGCTGCTCGACCTGACCGCCGCCTCGATGCAGGAATCCCCCGACCTCTGCCGATTTCGCCGGCCGCGTCTCCGATTCCGGCGAGGGCCGCTGGACCTCGATCGCGGCGATCGACGAGGGCGTGCCGGCGCCGGTC
Source organism: uncultured Solirubrobacterales bacterium (assembly GCA_963840565.1). Classification (GTDB taxonomy): domain Bacteria; phylum Actinomycetota; class Thermoleophilia; order Solirubrobacterales; family 70-9; genus VRUE01. Next base: position 12,901 of record CAWIZH010000003.1, on the reverse strand, counting down.
CTCACCACCGCGCTCTACGAGCGCTTCTCCTCGCGCGGCCTCGACGACTTCGCCGACAAGGTGCTCTCGGCGATGCGCAAGCAGTTCGGCGGCCACGACGAGAAGCCGTCCTAGGGAGCCCCCCGTGGCCATCGAGCTCGAGGTTGCCGGCGATGAAAAGGCGGCGGCGCGACGTGCCGCCGAGCTGATCGCGGCGATCGGCGGGGCGGCCGTTGCGGAGCACAACACCTTCTCGCTGGCGATGAGCGGCGGCCGCAGCCCCTGGGCGATGCTGGCGATCCTCGGCGAATTAGAGGAGATGCCGTGGGCCGAGACCGAGCTCTTCCAGGTCGACGAGCGGATCGCCTCGCCGGGCAGCGAGGACCGCAACCTCACCCACATGGTGCTCGGGCTCTCGATGGACCACCAGGCGATGCTGCGGCCGATGCCGGTCACCCAGCGCGACCTCGAGGGCGCCGCCCACGACTACGAAAACACGCTTCCCGACCCGCTCGACTGCGTCCACCTCGGGCTCGGCCCCGACGGCCACACCGCCTCGCTGGTGCCCGGCGACCCGGTCCTCGAGGTGACGGACCGCCGCGTCGCGATCACCGAGACCGCCTACCAGGGCCACCAGCGCATGACCCTGACCTACCCGGCCCTCGGCCACGGCCCGGAAAATCGTCTGGCTGATCACCGGCCCCGACAAGGTCGAGGCGCTCGCCAAGCTCCACGACAGGCGACACCTCGATCCCGGCCGGCCGGGTCGAGAACGACAACATGATCATCGTCGCCGACGAGGCAGCTGCTCCTCAATAGGCTTCGGGGTTCTTCTAGAGCTGGACCGTGTTGCCCAAGCGCCAGGGGGTGATGTCGTAACGATCTGTCAGTTCTTCCGCCTCAGCGATCGATCGACCGGAGCGGACGAGCTCGAGACGGTTGCCGATCCGCAGGATGTCGCGAAGCCCGACAGCGGTGAAGCCGTCCGCATGTTGAATCTCATACTGCCGTTCAAAGCGCCGTCGCTTTGGATCCCAGCGGCGGACCTTTACCCGGTGCCTATCGTCAACCGGGCGGACGGCGAGCCGACTGTCCGCCATGCGGAGGTCGGCATGAACCCGACCGAGACCCGCGAACACACCTTTTTCCGCCAGCTCGGCCAGCTCTGCGGTATCGGGAAGGATCAGGCGACCGAAGGCGATCCGCTGCCCTTGTCTGATTGTGAACCGGGCCAGGGTGTCGTCGTCGACAACCAGCTTTAGCTCCGCCTCTCCGGGCCGCTCGCCCAGGTCACGTAGTGGCTGTCTGCAGCCGGGGCAGAGGACCAGTCCATTCTCACGTAGGGGCAATACGCGAAGAAAGTCCGGTGAGGACTCTCGGGTCAGACAGGGAACGCTCGAGGCGCAGGCCCAGCGTTTGCGCGCGACGGGATGTCGCAGGTCACGGATGCCGCGGGCTCGGGCGAGCTTCTGCTCTACCTTGCGCGAGATATCGAAGGGCTGGGTGTTGCGAGAGGGTTGCCTCACGATCCGTACTCCCTCGTCGGCCACCTCCCAAGAGAAGAACCGCTTGCGCACCCAGGAGCGCCCGGGCCGCTCGGCCACGAAGCGATCGCGAGAGAGCACGGTTCCTCCGTGCGCTTCCGCGTAGTCCAAGAGCGGTTCGTCGGCTTCTGGCAACAACAGGAGATCGCCCGAACGACTCATCCGCTTTGCTGCTCGCTTGTCGTCGTGGGACAGGTAACGCAGCAAGGACTCATCGGCGATGAGGTGGAATTCAGCGTGCTGAGCGAGCTGGGTTCGCCAGGCGTCTAGTACCAAATTCAGCCGATCGAGGCCAATTTGACCAGGAAGTCGCTGATCCCGGCAGGCGTTGGACACATCGACGCCGACCAGCCCAATGTCGGCTTTACTCGTGAGTTCCTCGCTCATATCTCCGTTACTGAAAAGGTAAGACAGCTTTCAGTGAATAGGATCGCCTGAGCATATGCCTTCGTGTTCTAAAATTCTTTGTGCGCCCTTCCGAGCAGCGCCCTCGGTTCGCGGTTGTATTTTTACCGCAATTGTGCTCTTCGTCCTTCTCGTGGCGGATGCAGGCGCTGCCCCGCCGACATGGACCCCCCCTAACCCTCTGGGCTTTCCCCAGTGGCTTGAGATGAACTCGAGTCAGGGCAGGTTCTTCAATGAAGGGTATCCAGGAAACGACAACCCAAGTGAACCGCTAGTTCCCGAATCGGGATACACCTGCGGAGATTCTGGGTACATAGAGCAAGGAGCGGGTGTCGACAGCTGGAGCCTTAGATCACCCAGCTGGTATGCGTTTTGGGGAACCGGTGGGCCGGTAGTAATCAGGCTGGATGGCGATCTGTCGTTTGGGGTTGCTGCCTATCAGACCGAAGAACCCTTTCCAGGTGACACTGAAGGGCTGGCATGCGCGCGCATACACGATGGGTTTCCGGCCCGGATTGAACTGGACAACACCAAAATCGGATCGCCGTATCAGATCCAAGCTGGTGTATGGAAGGATGAATTCATTCCCTGGGGGGCTAGCTACACCCTCAAAGTGTCGGCTCCCGCTCCAAACCGCGATCGGTTTCACGCCACCGCGCTTCCGCTTGGGATCCCCGTGCGGATGAGCAACTTTGGAGGGATGCTAGAACTCCCAGCGCCTTCTTGCTCCAGCAACGTCGGTAGATACCTCGGTGGCTACAGTGTCTGGAGCAGGGTGGATATTCCGTCTGTCGGTTCTCTTCGAGTGGCTCTCGAACCCGAAGGCCTCGATCCTGGGTCATTCGTAATCATCGAGTTGTACCCCCAGGGCACATATACGCCGGTCGCCTGTGGTGTGGGCCCCTTCAATGCAGCTGGAAACCTCACCACGGAGCTGCAGGCGACGGTAGCGCCTGGCCGCTACGAAATGAGACTGATGACCGCTGTCAAAGTCGGCGAAAATCCAGCCTCTAGCCCGGAAGAAAACTGGCGGGTAACCGCCAGCTTCTCGCCCAACCTCGACATCGACGGCGACGGCTACTCCCGGCCCGGCGATTGCAACGACAACAACCCCGCGGTCCACCCCGATGCCATCGACCTTCTCGACAACGGCATCGACGAGAACTGCGACGGCCAGGACGCCAGGCGCGACACCGACGGCGACGGGGTGCCCGACTACCGGGACCGCTGCCCGGCCCGGTCGACCAAGGGAATCGACTCCGACGCCAACGGCTGCCCCGACCCTCCTCAGCTGCAGCTGGTCGCCCAGGCCCGCCTCGCGCTCGGCGGCGGCAAACTGCACGTCGTCTCGCTACTGGTGCGCACCGACCCCGGCGCTCATGTCGTGCTCAGTTGCAGCAAGGGCGCCTGTAGCGGTGAGTCAAAGCGGATGAAGGGCGAGCGAGCCCAGTTCGGCGAGACCTTTCGGCATGACGTTCCGAGCGGGACCGAGATCTCGCTCACGGCGACCGAGGGAGGTCATTTGGGCGTGACCAAGCAGTACCGGATCTCGCTGACTGGAATGCGCCTATTTCACCAGTGGTGCCTGAAGCCGGGCAAGTCCGGAAAGAGGGTTCCATGCGGGTGAAGAGGCGACGCCGCAGGGCTCTCCTCGCGGCTCTGGCCGCGGTCTATCTCGGTGTCTTTGCCTGGCTGGTATCGCCGCTGTGGCGCCCTGCCAAGGCCATCACCTCGCAACCCACTCGGGCTCTGCCGGTGAAGGCGGAAGGAGCGGTTGGGATTGCCGGTCTCGACGCTTCCAAGGCCCTGCCCGAAAGTCTTCCCGGCTCGAACACCGGGACTGTGGCCACAGCGGAAACCGGCGGCGAAGAAGCGGTGAGCGAAACCGTGACGGAAACGGCCGAAAGCACCCCCGAAAGCAGCGAAGCTTCGACCAGCAGCCCCGCGCCGAGCTCGGAATCGAGTCAGCCCCAGGAAACGATCATCAGTTCCGAAGGCTGATGGCGACGCGGGACGCTGCCCACCTTCGGGTTCTTGCCGGCAGGTGGGAGTACGACGCCCGAGCCTTCATCGCCGCCGGCAACAACGCCCAGACTTATGCGGGTAAGGACCTCCAGAGCGGTGATGAGGTGGTCGTCAAGATCTTCAGCCACGCCGGGGGTGGGCGCGGGCGCGAGCGCTTCCTGCGCGAGGCGCGGCTGCACGAAGAACTGAAGCACTACGCCATCCTGGAGCTACTGGGTCGGGGGCCGGATGAGGGCGTTGACTACATCGTCACCCGCATGCTGCGGCCGGGGGCCCTTTGGGACGTGGTGCGGGACCGATCCGGGCTCAGTCCGGCGGCGACGCTGGCGATCGGAACCCGCATCGCCGACGCTCTCGCCTACATGCACGGTCGCAACGAGGTGCACGGTGACATCAGCCCTGGCAACATCCTCCTCGACGAGAAGGAAGCCGCCTTCCTTGCCGACTTTGGCCTCAGCAAGCGGGTGGCGACGTCGCCGGTGGTGACCTCCGGCGACGGCTACGGCACCCGCGGTTTCAGTCTGCCGCGCGAGCCCGACACGCAACGCACATACGAAGACGACGTCTATGGCCTTGCCGCCGTCCTCTGGTTCTGCTTGACCGGCGAGCCGCCGGCCGAGTCGCCGCGCGCACGCCGCGCCGAGCTCGCGAAGCGCACGCTACGGGCGCCGCTCAACCGCGTCCTCGACTGGGAATCGGAATCGATCCCCACGGCCGAAGATTTCAAGCAGAGCCTGAGCAGGCAATGGTCGAAAGTGGGTCAGGACTGGCGAGCGGTGTCGGCTCCGCCGCGGCGCTCCCGTGCCCCCATGGCGGTTGCGGCCGGGGCGGTCGCGCTGGTGGTCGCCGGGGCGGCCGGGCAGAGCCTGCAGCCGAAGCCCGCGGTCGCAGCGCAGACGACGATCGACGAAAGCGGAATGACGTTGAACTTGCCCGGTGACTGGAAGTCGAGAAAAGCGCCTCGACTTACCGGCTTCCACTTCAGTGCTCCCGTCGCCGCGAACCGCGGAAGTACGACGGTCGTAGCGGGCCGGGAGCCGTCTGCCGGGCCGCAGTTGATTGCTGATGCCGCCCGCGCGTCCCTGCCTCCCGCGGCTCGTAAGCCAAAGCCTGTCTTCGTCGGCGAGCACGCAGCGCTTCGCTACGGGCCGGCGACCTTCAGGTTCGGCAGCAACGTGGAGGTGCTCGCTCTGCCCCTCAAGCAAAAAGTCCTGGTTGTTTATTGCGGCGCTCCCACCAAGAAGCTTTTGAAGCTGTGCGACCAGGTGTCGGCCGACCTGGAGCTCCGCGACGGGTCCATGCAGCCGCTGGCACCGTCGCCCATCTCAGCGCGCCAGCTCCGTGAAGCCACGGACCTGCTCGGCACCGAACGGCAGCAGCAGCGCTCGCTCCTCGCCTCGACCTCGAACAAGAAGAAGCTCTCCGCCGCCGCGGAAGAACTGGCGGGCGCCAACCGCTCCTTCTCCAATCGGATCGCCGCCTTGCCCACCACTGCGCAGGATGCGAAAACGCTGGGCGCGGCGGCGGACGCCGCTCGCGAAACGGCCGCCGCTTACGCCGACCTTGCGCGAGCGAACACGAACAGCGCCTGGGGCAACGCCCAAGCCCAGGTCGACCAGCGCGAGCAGCAACTGGAAGCCGCGATAAGCCGGCTCGGAGCGCTGCGGGTCTACGAGAGCTAGTCCTTCCGCACGGAGGTCCTTTTCATAGGATGTCCGTATGCAGATGCTCGAGGGACTCGATGACCGCGCCCTGGCGATCGACGGTGCCAACTTGCAGATCCTCCGCTGGGGGGCCGAGCAGAACCGGGTCCCCCTCGCCAACCTGGAGCCGGCGAGCATCGTCCGCGACGACAAGAAGAAGCTCTTTGGTGCCAACGAGGAGCGCGTCCGCATCGGCTTCGGCGCGTTGATCACCAACATCTGGGTCCCGTTGGAGCATCAGGGCGAGGCGGAGGCTTTTGCTGCCGCTGTGGAGACCGCTCGCGGGACCACCGGTTAGGGAAGCCGCGCCGGCTATTCGCGTGGGGCGGACCCCAGAGCTCTTAGCCGTTCCACGCGCTTGTCGGAATCGCCTGCCATTCGCACGAGCCATTCTTCGATTTCGGACAGGTCGAGATCGTCGCCGGCGATCAGTATCTGTTCGATATCGATCCAGTCCTTGCGGCGGTCGAACATCGCCTTGCAGATCGCGAGGTGCTCTGGGCCGAGGATTGAGATCGTGACGCCGCCGAAGGGGACCCGGCGGGATTGCTTGGCATCGCGTCGTGGATTGGGTCGTAGGCGAAGAAGAGGTCGACGGCATTGTCTCCCCACCAGAGCCGGCACTGCCCGTCCCGCTTCAGCGCCGCGGGATCGAGGCGACTGGCGCTGACCCCGATCTCAGTAAGTGCGTCGACTACGTCCCGCCAGCGCTCGGTCGGAACGAAGACGTTGACGTCGATGTCGATCGTCGCGCGGGGATCGGCGTAGTAAGCGAGTGCCAGCGCTCCCCCCAAGGCGTGTGGAACCTTGGCGTCCGCAAGCGCTTCGTGGATGGCGATCACCTTCTCAGGAAGGCTCGGCTGCCCAACGACGTTGCCGGCCTTTCGCGCGGCTGTCATTCGCCACTCCCGCGGTCAAGTCGAGTCGCGGGAAGAGCAGGGGCTTGCCCCGGCGTCCTCCCGAAGGGAGCGCGTCGGCGAGCAAAAGCAGATCGAAGAGAGCACGGGCCCGCTCCTCCGCTGTAGCGGCCATCCAGAGCGCCACGGCCCTTGCCGCCTCGCCCGCTGGCGAGGCGTCCTCCTCCTCGCGGTATCCCGGCTGCAGCATCTCGAGCAGGATCTGACGCAGGGTCGGATCGAGCCGGTTGCCTCTTGCCAGCTCTGCGATCAGTTCTCGGGCCGCCTGCTCGACCGGCTCTCGTGCAACGGGAGCGCCCGCCCGCCGAGCGGCCCGCCGCAACTCCTCGGCGCTGGGCGGCTTGGCCGCCTTCTTTCGCGCCTTCTCGATGACCTCGTCTGTCAGCTCGCGAAAGGAGACAAGGGTCTGACTGCGCGGACCCTTGTCGGTATTGCTCGACTCGCGTATCTCGTAGCTGCCCTTACGCGTGGGAACGATAAACGCCATAGTGGGCGAACTGTACCACTATGGTCGCCCGCGTTTACGCGGTTTCCAGCGATACCGAGTGGTTGGCGACGATCATCGCCTCGGGGTCCCACTTGCGCTTGACCTCGGCGAGGCGGGCGCAGACATCGGCGGGGAGGATCGCGTCGGCGTCGCAGGGGCGCTCGGTGAAGTTGAAGTAGGAGCCCCCGCCAGCCCAGGGCTGCATCGTCTGCTCAATCTTTGCCAGGTGCTGGGGGATGGCGGCGCCCAGCTCGGGCGTCATCGGCATGCCGACGCTGTACATGACGAACTCGGTCTCGAGGTGGGTGAGGGCGCCGCCGTCGGGGTCCGGGCGGCCGAGCGCACCGCCGAGGTGGCGCAGCTCGCTGAGCAGCATCGGCGAGCCCGAGCCAGGGCCGGCCACGCTGGCAAAGGCGTCGATCGCCTCGTCGGGGAGCTCGCGGATCGTCATTCCCTCGCCGAGCCCCGGCACCGGATTCTCCGGGTCCATGTGAATTCGGCAGAGGCCCTCAGCGGGCATCTGGTCCCAGGTGTCCATGATCGTCTCGCCCAGCTCCCGCAGTGGCGCGACGATCGCCTCGCCGTCGGCCTGGCTGCCGATGCAGGCGCCGTCGATCGTCAGCAGCGGCCGGCCGCGGATCGGCTCGGGCACATCCGGGATCGGCGGCGGAGTGACGAAGCGGACCACCGAGGTGACGTCATCGGAGACGTCGGCGGCCCAGTCACGGTAGGCGCGGACCGCCTCGGCGCCAAGCTCGGCCGGGAAGACAAGGGCGCCGGCGTAGATCTCGGCAATCGGGAGCAGGCGCAGCTGCAGCGCGGTGACGATCGCGTAGCCACCACCACCGCCGCGCAGCGCCCAGAAGAGGTCGGGGTCGTTTTCGGCGTCGACCGTGCGCTGCTCACCCTCGGCGGTGACCAGCTCGATCGCCTGCACGCGGTTGCAGGCGAAGCCGTAGCGGCGGCCGAGCCAGCTGAGGCCGCCGCCGAGCGTGTAGCCGGTCACGCCGACGTCCGGCGAGGAGCCCGGCATCGAGCTCAGCCCGTGCGCCCCGGCGGCGCTGCTCAGCTCGGCGACCAGCACGCCGGCCTCGACCCGGGCCGTCTGCGCGTCGGGGTCGACCTCGATCCCGCGCATGCGCTCGGTCTTGATCAGGATCGTGCCCTCGAGCGAGCCCGCCAGGCCGACGGCTCCGTGGCCGGTTCCCTGGCCGGCCACCTTGAGGTCGTTCTCAGCCGCGAAGCGAACCGTCTTGGCGACGTCCTCGGCGCTCTCGACGAAGGCGACCGCCTCCGGGCGCTGGTCGGCGGCCAGGTTCCAGGCGAGGCGCGCCTCGTCCCAGTCGGCATCGGTCGGGGTGGCAATGCGGCCGGCGATCGCCAGCCCGGTGAAGTCACTCATCTGGGTCTCCTTGGATCAGCTCAGGGTCAAGCGTTCGACGGTGCCTTCGGCCCCCACCAGCACCGCGCTCACCATATCCGGCGGAAAGAGCCCGTGGGCGGCAACGCCGGGGTCGGCCTCGAGTCGGGCGGCGAGCGCCGCCGGATCGCCGATCTCGCCGCCGTAGTCGGCGATCAGGCCGGCGTCGGGGCTGCGCGGAACGTCGCGCAGCTTGACCTCGGGCCGAGCCGGTCAAGGGTCGAGGCAGGCCGAAGGCGAAGAGCTCCAGCGGCACCGGCGCGCTCAGGCTCTCGACCGGCTTGCTCGAGTCGGCGATGACGATGAAGCGCTCGGCCGCCGCGGCGACGATCTTCTCGCGCAGGTGGGCGCCGCCGCCGCCCTTGATCAGCCAGCCGTCGGGCGTGACCTGGTCGGTGCCGTCGATCGCGATGTCGAGCCGCTCCAGCTGGCTGAACTCCTCGACCGGGATCCCCAGCTCGCGCGCCTGTTGCTCGGTCGCGACCGAGGTCGCGACGCAGCGGATGCCGCTTAGGCCGCGGGCGGCGATCGCCGGCAGAAGGTGGGCGACGGTCGACCCGGTGCCGAGCCCGACGGTCATTCCGTCCTCAACCAGCTCCGCGGCGGCTTCGGCCGCGATGCGCTTCTCGGCGTCCGCCTCGCTCACCGGCGCCACTCTATCCAGGCCGCGCATCAACTTTTCCAGCCATTTGATGAAGAACTTGATGCGCGGCCGTCGATCTATGCTCGCGACGCGATGGACGCGCGGATCTGGCTGACGGGACCGGCGGACAGCCGCGCTCGGTGGCGCTCGCGGGCGAGCGCACCGTTGTCGGTCGCGACCCCGAGGCCGACCTGCATATCGATGACGAGGCGGTCTCCTGGAATCACCTCGAGATCGAGACGGCGCGGCGAGATGCTGATGGCGACCGACCTCGACAGCCGCAACGGCACCGCGCTCAACGGCGAGCCGCTCGACCGTCCCCGCCGCTTGCGCAACGGCGACACCCTGATCGTCGGCGGGCACCGGCTCGAAGTCTCGCTCGGCCCGGCGACGCCGGTCGGGGCGACCGTTCCCAGCAGCCAGCCTTCGGTCGCGCTCACCCAAGAGGAGCGGGCGACCGCGGCGGCCCTGGTCGCCCCCTACCGCAGTGAGGGCGCCTTCGCCGGGCGTCCCGCCACCCGCGCCGAGATCGCCGAGGCGCTGCACGTCAGCGAGCGCACCGCCCAGCGCCGGCTCGACGCCCTCGCCGCCAAGCTCGAGGTCTCCGGCGAGCCGGCCGCGAGCGCCCTCGCCTGATCGCCGCCCGCGTGATCGAGCTCGGCCTCGACCGCTGACCCGGACCGGGCCAAAGCCGGCCCGGTGGGTGACGCGGGCGTCGTTTGCGCGCACGCCCCGCGAGCGGAGCATCGGTTGTGCAAATGCAACCGACCCGAAAAGGGGAGTCCAATGCTCAACCGTTCGATCAAGTTCCTACTCACCGTCCTCGCCCTCGCCTTGCTGCCGGTAGCGAGCGCCGCCGCCGCTGGTCACTCAGGGGCCGTCGTCTTCTCGCGGGCGATAATCAGCGTCGAAGAAACGAAAAGCGGCAAAGTCGAAAAAACCGAAGGCGGCCTCTACGCGGCAAGGAAGGCCACCTCAACCAGCTCACCGAAGACCCGACCGACAGCGAACCTGATTTCTCCGCCGACGGGCGCAAGATCGCCTTCGTCCGCGGCGGCGACGTCTGGGCGATGCGGGCCGACGGCACCGGCCAGCACAAGCTGACCTCCGGGCCCGAGGTCGACAGCCGGCCGCAGTTCGACCCCGAAGGCCACTACGTCGTCTTCGCCCGCGCCGCGACCGAAGGCGGTCTGCGCGACCTCTACCGAGTCAATCTCGGCGGCACCGCCCGCCCGCTCGTTACCAGCGCCTACGACGAGCACGAAGCGTCGTTCTCGCCCGACGGCAAGACGATCGTCTTCGTCCGCAGCGTCGCCGAGACCGGCGGCGGATTTGCCGACGACATCTACTCGGTGCGCCCTTCCGGCGCCGGCCTGGCGCGCCTGAGCAAGACCGGCCACATCGACGAGTTCTCGCCCCGCTACTTCAAGGGCGGGATCGTCTTCAGCCGCGGTCAGAGCGGCGAAGGTCCCGGCGCCTACGCCGACATCTTCACGATGCGCGCCAGCGGCACCAACGTGAAGGTGCTGGTGGCCGGCGCCGGTTCGTCCTTCGTCGAAGACGTCGCGCCGGCGGCAGAGATGCTGCTCTTCCGCCGCGACCAGGGGCTCTGGGTGAAGAAGATCGGCCCCGGCCGCGCCCACAAGCTGAGCGAGGTCGCCGACAACTCCGCGACCAACTCGGTCTTCTCCTCCGATGGGCGCAAGGTCGCGGCCTTCATTGCCACCGACGAAGCCGAGACGCTCTCGGCGATCGACGTCGCCAGCCGCCGCAGCGCGCAGCTCGCCCGAAGGCTTCGCGCTGGAAAGCGGCTCGACCGCGACGACGATTGGGTCGGTGATCACCTGGCAGCCGGTGCGGCGCTGAGCCCAATCCGGTTCTCCCGGGGGGCTCCGCATGGACTCCCCCCGGCTCCAGCTCGAAGGGCCCGCTCCTCACGGGGCGGGCCCTTCGTCGTTTCGCGGCGATATAACCGCCGCGTGGCAGAACCCTCTATCGGCTCGACGCTCGCCGGCTACCGGATCGAGTCGCTGATCGCCCGCGGTGGCATGGGCGTCGTCTACCGGGCGACGCAGCTGGCCCTGGAGCGGCCTGTGGCGCTCAAGGTGATCGCCGCCGAGCTGGCCGACGACGAGAACTTCCGCCGCCGCTTCCTTAGCCGAGTCGCGCCTCGCCGCCAGCCTCGAGCATCCCGCCGTGGTGCCCGTCTACGACGCCCGCGAGGAGGACGGCGAGCTGATCGTCGCGATGCGCCTGATCGAGGGCGGCGACCTGCGCAAGCTGATCGACCGCGAGGGGCCGCTCGAGCCCGAGCCGCGCGTTCACCTGCTGGGCCAGGTTGCCGAAGCGCTCGACGCTGCCCACGCCGCCGGCATCGTCCACCGCGACGTCAAGCCGCACAACATCCTGGTCGAGGGCGAGCGCGCCTACCTCTCCGACTTCGGCCTGGCCAAGTCCTACGCCGGGACCGGCTCCGGCAGTGGCGCCTCGATCGTCGGCACGGTCGAGTACATGGCGCCGGAGCAGTGGCGGGGGGAGCGCGTCGGGCCCGCGGCCGACGTCTACTCGCTCGGCTGCGTCCTCTACGAGGCGCTGACCGGGATCGTGCCCTACGCCCGTAAGGAGGCCGACACCGAGCCGGAGATCCCGAAGGGATCGAGGCAGTGATCGAGCGCGCCGTCGCCAAGGACCCGAGCCGGCGCTACGCAACGCGCCGGCGCGCTGATCGCCGCGGCCGCCGAGCGCGAGGACGCGACGCCTGGCGCACCCCGGTGCTCTCCGACGCGACGGCGAGCAGCCGACGGTGCGCTCGAGCGACGAGCCGGCGGTTCGCGCGGCGGTTGAGGTCGCGGACGAATGCAGTGGCTCGGCGCCGGCGTCGCCGTTATCGCCGGTGCGCGTTGCCCTGGCTCCTGACCCTGCTTGGCGGCGACGGCGTCTCGGTCTCCGACGCCGATCGCGGTCGGCAAGCCACCGCTGCGCCTCGCCGTCGGGCCGAGAACCGTCTGGGCGACGAGCGCCGTGGACGGCACCCTCACGGAATCGATCCCCGGACCCGGCGGGTGGTCTCGAAGCTGCAGGTCGGCAAGGGCGTCTCCGGCGTGACCATCGGCGCCGGCTTGGTCTGGGTCTCGAATCCCCGCGACCGGCACGATCCTGCGAATCGACACGGCCGGCCACGTGACCGCGCGCATCCATCTCGGCGGCGCCCCCGGCGCGATCGTCGCCGGCGGTGGTCGGATCTGGGTTGCCGACGAGGACGGCGCCGGCATCACCGTCATCAACGGGCCGAGGGCCAGGTGATCAAGCGAGGGCTCGTCCCCCACGCGGCACCGCTGCGCCTCGCGGTCGGCGCCGGCGGCCTCTGGGTCAGCAGCGCCTCGACCGCGACCGTGCGCCGCATCGACCTCGGCACGCTGGCAGTAGGCCGCCGATCCTCGCCGGCCGCGGCCCCGCCGGCATCACCGTCGGCCACGGCCTCGTCTGGGTCGCCAACAGCCGCTCAACACCGTCACCCGCATCGATCCGGCAACCCACTCGATCCTCGGCGACCCGATCGCAGTCGGCGAACGCCCCGGCGGCATCGACGCCGGCACCGGAGCCGTCTGGGTAGCCACCGCCGCCGACGACTCAGTCACCCGCCTCGACCTTTCCAGCGGCGACCCGATCGGCGACCCGATCCACGTCGGCCCCGAGCCCGGCGCAGTCGTAGTCGGCCCCGAAGCCGTCTGGGTAGCCAACAACGGCGACGGCACAGTCACCCGCATCGAACCCTGAC
>CAWIZH010000002.1:0-1248512 GCA_963840565.1 uncultured Solirubrobacterales bacterium | reverse complement strand
GCAGCGAGATCGCCAGGAGGGACCAGGCGAGGGTGGCGAGCCTGGACATGGGCTGCGAGGAGCGCAGCGAGGTCCGGTTGTTCGAGTGATCCATTTGGTGACAGATCGGCGCCGGTTGCGGCCGACTTGAGCTGCGCACGGCGGCGTGTGGGTTCCCCCTCTATAGATTCCTAGAGATGCACGGACCGCTTCCAGAGCTCGACGGTGTTACTCACCGCTATCTCGACGTGAATGGGACGCGGCTGCACGTCGCCGAAGCGGGGGAGGGGCCGGCCGTCCTGCTTCTGCACGGCTGGCCGCAGCACTGGTGGGCCTGGCGCAAGGTGATTCCGGCACTGGCCTCCGAACGCCGGGTGATCTGCCCCGACCTGCGCGGCTTCGGTTGGAGCGACGCGCCCGCGGGGCGCTACGAGATGCAGGGATTCGCGGCCGACGCCCTGGCGCTGCTCGACGAGCTGGGGCTTGACCGGGTTGAGCTGATCGGTCACGACTGGGGCGGTTACACCGGCTTCCTGCTCTGCCTCGATGCGCCCGAGCGCATCAACCACTACCTGGTCCTCGCGATCGGGCACCCGTGGTTCGAGCCCCCGAAGCCCTCGCTTCAAATGCTCAACCGGACCGCCTACCAGTTTCTCCTCGCCAGTCCTGGCTTGGGCACCGCCGTCCTCCGTCACGCTCCCGGCTTCGTCAAGCTCGTTCACACGCGCGGCTCGCACCCCGACATGCGCTGGAGCGAGGCAGAGCTCAACTGCTTCGCGCAGAGCTTCCGCCCGCGCGACCACGCGCTCGCTTCCTCCCACCTCTACCGCAGCTTTCTCACCCGCGAGCTGCCGCGCCTGAAAAAGGGCCACTACCGCTCCCGGCGCAGTTCGGTGCCGACGCGCCTCCTTGCCGGCGAGGCCGACCCGGTGGTGCGGGGGGACATTCTCGCCGGCTACGAGCCCTGCACGGATGACATGAGCGTCGAGATAGTCGAGCGCTGCGGCCACTTCATCGCCGAGGAGCGGCCTGAGCTCGTGATCGAGCGGGCGCGCGAGCTATTCGGGCCCGTCGCTGCTTCCGCCTAGCGGATTCCCTCGAGCTCCAGCAGCGCTTCCTTCATCGGCAGGCCGCCGCCGTAGCCGCCGAGAGCACCGCCCGTGCGCAGCACGCGATGACAGGGGACGACGATCGGGATCGGGTTGGCCCCGCAGGCGCTGCCGGCGGCCCGCACCGCGCGCTCATTGCCGGCGCTGCGGGCGATCTCGGTGTAGCTGCGGGTCTTGCCGTAGGGGATGCGGTCGATCGCGCGCAGCGCCCGGCGGCGGAAGTCCTTGCTCAGCTGCCAGTCGAGCGGCAGGTCGAACTCGGTCAGCTTGCCCTCGAAGTAGAGGTCGAGCTCGCGGCGGGCCTCGTCGAGGCGCGCCGGGGCCTCGAGGAGGCGCGGCGAGATCCGCGCGGCGAGATCCTCCAGCGCCTCCTCCGGGTCGTGGCCGGGCAGGCTCAGCTTGACCAGCCCCCGCGGGGTGGCGGCGAGCAGCAAAGGCCCGAAGGGGGAGTCGGACATCGTGTAGGCGACGTCGAGCAGGCCCTCCTGATTGGCACGATTTGCGAGACGTTCCAGCGATGCCTTCATGCCAGCTCCTTCCTCAGTCGTTTGATTCCCTCGTGCAGGCTGCGCCGCGCCGCCTCCGGCGAGCAGCCGAGCGCGGCGGCGATCTCGGCGTGGGGCAGGTCGCTGCCGTAGCGCAGGGCGACGGCGGCTCGCTGCTTCGGCGGCAGCGCGCCGACCTTCTCCCAGATGCCGTCGCCGGGCTCCGGGTCGCTGACCGCCACCTCGATCACCTCTGCGACCGGAACCGCACGCCGGCCATTGGCGCGGTGGTGGTCGATCGCCTTGCGGTGGGCGATCGTCAACAGCCAGCCGCGCAGGTTGCTCGCGTCCTTCAGCTTCGGGTAGGCACGGAGCGCGGCGATGAAGGTCTCTTGAAAGCAATCGTCCGCGTCGGTGCGACCCACCGCCCCGCGCAAAACGCCCATCACGTCTGCGGCATGTTCATCGAGGAGTGTCTGGAAGGGAGGCAAGTCGGTCACTCACTGGATTAAACGCTGTGGCGGGGCTCGACGTGAGAGGCCGCCGCTAGGGTGCGGCGATGGCTGATCTGAGCGATCTCGTGGCTCGTGCGCTTGCCGAGGATCTCGGCGGCGGAGACGTCACATCCGAGGCGACGGTGCCGTCCGAGGCGCGGGGACGGGCGCGGATCGTGCAGAAGCAGCCGGGCGTCGTCTATGGGCTGGAGCTTGTTGGGGAGACGATGCGGCAGTGTGGGGTCGAGGACGTGGACAATCTGGTGGTCGAGGGGCAGTGGCGCGACTCCGTGCCCGCCGAGGTCCTGTTTGCCAGCGGTCCGGCCGCGGCGCTGCTTGCGGCCGAGCGGACGGCGCTCAACTTTCTCGGCCACCTCTCCGGGGTGGCGACGCTGACCGCGCGCTTCGTCGAGGCGGTGGCGGGCACGGGGGCCGCGATCCTCGACACGCGCAAGACGACGCCGGGGTTGCGTGGCCTGGAGAAGGCTGCCGTCCTCGCCGGCGGTGGCCGCAACCACCGCATCGGCCTCTACGACGCGATCCTGATCAAGGAGAACCACATCGCGCTCGCCGGCAGCCTTGCCAAGGCGGTTTACGGTGCGCGCAGCAAGCATCCGGACTTGGCGGTCGAGGTCGAGTGCCGCAACCTCGATGAGGTCGCCTACGCGCTCGGCACCGGCGCTGACATCCTCCTGCTCGACAACATGGACCTTGAGACGTTGCGTGGGGCAGTAAGGCTGCGTGACGAAAACGCCGGTGCCGGAAAGGGCCCTTCATTGGAGGCTTCCGGGGGCGTGGATCTAGAGACGGTGCGGGGCATCGCCGAAACAGGCGTCGACCTGATCTCCGTCGGAGCCCTGACCCACTCAGCTCCCACGCTCGACTTCAGCATGCTGATCGAGCTGGCTTAGCTACTTCAGCAGGCGCGAGAGGCGGCGGTCCTTGAGTACCCTGCCGCCCGTTTGCTCCTTGGGGCAGTAGTTGGTCTGATGCTCCGAGAAGAAGACAGCCTCGATCGTGGTGCCGCAGCGCGGGCAGGGCTCGCCCTCGCGCTTGTGGACCTGCAGCGGCATCGGCACCTTGTCCGGTAGCTGCTCGCCGATCGTCTCCTCGTAGTGATCGATTGCGTCGCCCAGTACGCGAAGGGCTCCGTGTAGCCGCGCTACCTCTTCATCCTCGAGTTCAGAGCCCTTCTTGAAGGGCGAGAGGCGAGCCTCCCAAAGGATCTCGTCGACCCAGGAGCGCCCTATCCCCGCGATGTCTCGCTGGTGTCGCAGCAGAGGGTGCAAATGCCGCGGCTGTTTGATCAGCGCTGCGAACTCTTCCATTGGTGGCGCCGGCCAGGCTTCTGGTCCCAGCGAGGCGACCATCTCGTCTTCCGCGACAGCGTCGACGGCGAGCAGCTTTGCCCAGGCCCGTTGCTTCGTCCCAAACTCGCGCAGGCGCAACTCCCTGTCGTCTTCGAGTCGCACCAATACTCGCGACGCCCGGTCCTTCACCGAGGCTCGTTTGTCAAAAAGCCGCAATCGCCCAGCGGACATCAGGTGGATCAACAGGGCCAGGTCGCCGAAGTCGACGACGGGCATCTTGCCTACCCGCCGAACCCCGGTCACCTTTCGCCCGACCAGCTCTTCGAGCGGGGGATCGAAGGTCTTCATCACGTTCATCCCCGGCGCAACGGCCGATTCGACCGAAGCTCCCACCAAGGCGGTGTTCAACCGCCGCGCCGTGATCTCAACCTCAGGCAACTCGGGCATGGAACAAGTCTCGCGCCTACGCCTCGTCCGCGGGTGGCGGAGGGGGAGGGGGGTCGAGGACGGACCGTGGCCCGCCCGCAGTGCCCCCCTCCCCCTCCGACAGGACCCGCGGCCGAGACCGCTAGACTTGAACCTCGTTCATTCGACTGGTTCAAGGCACCCTGCCGGGCCAGCGAACATCAGGAAAGGAAGGGCTCAATGCAAGAGCTCCCGACGATCCAACCCACGACACCGGACGCCCTCTCGCCCGAAGAGATCGCTGCCCTGAGCGATGAGGTGCGCGCGCTCGCCGCTGAGCGCAACGCGGTGATCCTCGCCCACAACTACCAACTGCCCGAGGTCCAGGACGTTGCCGACCACATGGGCGACTCGCTGGGGCTCTCACGCGAGGCGGCGGCCACCGACGCCGACGCGATCGCATTCTGCGGCGTCCACTTCATGGCCGAGACGGCCTCGATCCTCTCGCCGCAGAAGACCGTGCTGATTCCCGATCTCGGCGCGGGCTGCTCGCTCGCCGACTCGATCGACGCTGATCAGTTGCGCGGCTGGAAGGCCGAGCACCCCGGCGCGATCGTCGTCATGTACGTCAACACCTCAGCCGAGGTCAAGGCCGAGACCGACTACTGCTGCACTTCATCCAACGCGGTCAAGGTGGTCGAGCACATCTGGGCCGAGCACGGCGCTGATACCGAGATCCTCTTCGGGCCCGACATGTGGCTGGGCGCGTTCGTCGAGCGCGAGACCGGAATCCGCGAGGACGCCGAGCGCCGCACCCGGTTCCACATCTGGGACGGCGAGTGCCACGTCCACGCCGGCATCCGTCCCGGCGACATCGCCCAGACCCGCTCCGAACATCCCGAGGCCGAGCTGCTGATCCACCCCGAGTGCGGTTGCGCCACGCAGGCGATGGAGTACGTCGCCGCCGGCGACATCGAGCCCGACGGCGTCCACATGCTCTCCACCTCGGGGATGCTCGACCACGTCGAAAAGAACCCCGACGGCAGCTTCATCGTCGCCACCGAGAACGGGATGCTCTATCCGCTGCAGCAGGCGGCGCCGCGGGCCAACCTGGTCGAGGCAAACCGGATGGCCTTCTGCAAGTACATGAAGATGATCACGCTGCCGAAGCTGCGCGACAGCCTGCGCGATATGAAGTTCGAGGTCAGCGTGCAGGCCGAGATTGCCGAGCGGGCGCGGCTGCCGATCGAGCGCATGGTCGCGATCGGCTAGCGCTAGATATTGTCCGCGCCCGTGCACGAGCTAGCCCAGCAGCTTCGAGTCGATTCGGTCCGCGCCGCCGCTGCGGCGAACTCCGGGCATCCGACCTCATCGATGTCGGCCGCCGACCTGATGGCGGTGCTCTTCAGCAAGTACCTGCGCTACGACTTCGACGCTCCCGAGAACCCGGCAAACGACCACCTCGTCTTCTCCAAGGGACACGCCTCGCCGCTGCTCTACTCGCTCTACAAGGCGGCCGGCGCGATCGACGACGAGGAGCTGCTCACCTTCCGCGAGTTCGGCTCGCGCCTGCAGGGCCACCCGACGCCGGAACTTCCCTGGGTCGACGTCGCCACCGGCTCGCTCGGCCAGGGCCTGCCGATCTCGGTCGGGATCGCGCTCGCCGCGGACCGCCTCGAGCACTCCGATCTGCGGGTCTGGGTGCTCTGCGGTGACTCCGAGCTGGCCGAGGGATCGATGTGGGAGGCCTTCGAGCACGCCGGCTTCGCGCAGCTGAACAACCTGATCGCGGTCGTCGACGTCAACCGGCTCGGCCAGCGCGGCCAGACCATGCACGGCTGGGATACCTCTTCGCTGGCGGCGCGGGCGAGCGCCTGCGGCTGGGACGTGCAGGAGATCGACGGGCACGACCTCGAGGCGATCGACGCGGCCTACGGGCGCGCTCAGGAGGCCGACCGCCCTGCGGTGATCTTCGCCCGCACCAAGAAGGGCTCGGGCGTTGCCGCGGTCGAGGACAAGGAGAACCAGCACGGCAAGCCGCTGGCAGATCCCGAGGCCGCGGTCGAGGAGCTGGGCGGGATCCGCTCGCTCAGCGTCGAGGTCGCCTCGCCGCCGCCGCCGAAGCCATTCGAGATTACGAGGACAGCGGTGGAGCGGCCCAGCTATGAGGTCGGCGAGAAGGTCGCGACCCGCGCCGCCTACGGCGACGCCCTCGCCTGGCTCGGCTCCGTCGACGAGAAGGTCGTCGCGCTCGACGGCGAGGTCGGCAACTCGACTTACGCCGAACGCTTCGCCGCCAAGCACCCGGAGCGCTTCTTCGAGATGTACATCGCCGAGCAGCAGATGGTCGCTGCCGCGGTCGGTATGCAGACCCGCGGCTGGAAGCCGTTCGCCTCCTCCTTCGGCGCCTTCCTCAGCCGCGCCTATGACTTCGTTCGGATGGCGGCGATCTCCGACGCCGACCTGAAGCTCTGCGGCTCCCACGTCGGCGTCTCGATCGGCCCCGACGGTCCCTCGCAGATGGCGCTTGAAGACATCGCCTCGCTGCGCGCCGTCTTCGGCAGCGTCGTGCTCTACCCCAGCGACGCCAACCAGGCAGTGCAGCTGCTCGACGCGATGCGCCGGCACCGCGGTGTCAGCTACCTGCGCACCACCCGCGAGGCGACGCCGGTGCTCTATGCGGCGGACGAGAGCTTCGAGATCGGCGGCAGCCGCACGGTCCGCTCGAGCGGAGAGGACGCGGTCACCCTGATCGGCGCCGGCATCACCCTGCGCGAATGCCTCACCGCCGCCGATGAGCTCGCCGAGAAGGGCATCGCCGCCCGGGTGATCGACCTCTACTCGGTTAAGCCTGTCGACGCCGCGACCGTGCTCGAGGCCGCCGAGGAGACGGGCGCTCTGGTGACGGTCGAGGACCACTGGGCCGAGGGCGGCATCGGCGACGTCGTCGCCGCCGTGTTGGCCACCGCGGGCGCCGGCGTAAAGCTGGAGCGCCTTGCGGTCACCGAGCGTCCTGGGAGTGGGCCTCCCGAGGCGCTGCTCGCCGCCGCCGGCATCGACGCGGCGCATGTGGTTGCCGCCGCCGAGCGCGTCGCCGAGCCGGCTCGCGCCTGAAGTACCCGCGGCGATATCTTGAAAAAACCCTAGTCGTACCGTAGAACTGTAGGAGTGGTTTTGCGCAGGGTGACCACGGCTGTTGCCGTCATCGTCGGCTGCAGCGGCCTGCTTGTCTCGTCGCCCGCCCGGGCGGCCGGACCGCCCCTGGTCGAAGCGTCGTGGGTGACCAGCGTCACGGCGACCGGGGCGACCATGCGAGCCCAGATAACCGCCAACGGCCTCGAAACGCACTATCGCTTCGAATACATAGCCCAGGCGGCCTACGAAGCCAACCTCGCCGCGGTGCCCCCGCGCGAAGGGTTCTTTGGCGCTGCCGTGAGCACTGAAAGCACAATCATTTCCAGCGCCACCGCGCAGAAAGTCTTCAAGACGGTCCAGGGTCTGAAACCTGTCACGTCCTACCGCTACCGGCCGGTAGCGACCAACTCGGCGGACTCGACGATCGGTCCCGAACACGTCCTCACCACGCAGCCGACTTCCCTGGTCTTCCACCTGCCCGACGGACGGGGCTGGGAGATGGTCTCGCCGGTGGACAAGGGCGGCGGCGCGATCGGCGCCCCTGAAAAGCTCTTCGGCGGCGGTGACTTCCAGGCAGCGGACGGCGGCGGCGCGGTCACCTATGGCTCGGCGACGGCGTTCGGCGCCGCCGCCGGGGCGCCGCCAGTGAGCCAGTACGTCTCGCGCCGCAGCGGATCGGGTTGGGCGACCGAAAACGTCTCCGCAGCGCTCGACTCGGGCGGCTATGGCGACGAACCGGACGGGGCGCCCTACCGCGTCTTCTCCGACGACCTCTCCCGCGGCCTGATGCTCGACGGCAGCCGCTGCGCGGTCGAAGGCAGCTGTCCGCCCTCCTACTCGCTCTGGCTGGGAGGCCCCTTCCAGTCTCTGCCAACCGCGCCCAAACTCGCCTTCGCCGGCGCTAGTCCTGATCTGCACCACGTCGTCTTCGAGGCCGAAGGCGGGCTCTATGAGTGGAGCGGCGGGCCGCTCGTGCAGCTGAGCGCGGTGCCCGGCGCGCAGCTCGCCGCGCCGGTGGGCGCCATCTCGTCCAACGGTTCCGTCTATTTCATCGAGCCCGAAGACGGACCCCTCCGCCTGCACGAAGCCGGCGGGTCGACCAAGCAGCTGCCGGAAACGGTGGGGACCGGAGCGAGCTTTCAGGCCGCCTCCTCCGACGGCTCGATCGCCTTCTACACCGTCGGCAGCGCGCTCCACCGCTATGACGCGAGCACGGAAACGGGCGGATCGATCGCCGGCGGCGTGAGCGGCGTGCTCGGCGCCTCCTCCGACGGCTCCAGCGTCTACTTCCAGGATGCGAGCGGTCTGAAGCTCTGGCACGCAGGCACGACGACCACGATCGCCCCCGGTCCCGATGCCGCCCAGGCCGGCGACTACCCACCGGCTACCGGCACCGCCCGGGTCAGCGCCGACGGCCTCCACCTCGCCTTCCTCTCCAAAGCCGAACTGACCGGCTACGACAACGCCGACGCCGACAGCGGCGAACCGGACTCCGAGCTCTACCTCTACGGGCCGCCGCCGGGGAGTGGGGCGGCGGCGCTGCTCTGCGTCTCCTGTAATCCCACCGGCGAACGTCCGCAGGGCCCGGCGACGATCCCTGGAGCGCCCGCCAACGGCAGCACGCGCGCCTACAAGCCGCGCGTGCTCTCCGCCAACGGCCAGCGCCTCTTCTTCGACTCGGGCGACCGGTTGTTCGCGCTGGACACCAACGCCCAGGCTGACGTCTACGAGTGGGAGGCCAACGGGGCGGAAGGTTGCGGCCGATCGACGGGCTGCGTCAGCCTGATCTCGAGCGGACGCGACCCCCGCGGCGCCGGCTTCGTCGACGCCTCCGCCGATGGCGGCGACGCCTTCTTCCTCACCAACGAGTCGCTGGTCGGCGCCGATCCCGGCTCGATCGACCTCTACGACGCGCGGGTCGGCGGCGGCTTCGCGGAACCGCCCAAGCCAACGGCCTGCGTCGGCGACGCCTGCCAGCCCCTTCCCGGCGAACCGGAAGACCCGACCCCCGGCACGCTGGTGGCCAACCCCGGCAATCCAGCGCGGCACTACCTCAAGGAAAAGTCCAAACGGCAGAGGAAGAGGCACCTCCGTCACCGCCACCACGGGAAGCATCGGCCGAGCGGCCGTCGCGGGGGGCAGCGGTGAGCGCGCGGCTAGTGGGATTCGCGTTCCTCGTCGCACTCCTGGGCTCGGCCCTAGGCTTGCCGGCGAGCGCCGGGGCATTCGACTTCCAAGGGTTCAGCGCCGCGGTATCCGCGGAGGGAGGCGTGGCAGCGACCCAGGCCGGCTCGCACCCGGTCGCTCTGACCGCCGACTTCAACTTCGCCGAAGCGGGGGGCGGGCCTTTCGGCGAAGGCGACCTGCGCGACCTCAGCCTCGAGATGCCGCCGGGGTTGATCGAAAATCCCACCGCGCTGAGCAACGCCGGTTACTGCAGCCAGGTCGACTTCCAGACACCGCGGGGCAAAACACCCTGGGAAGACAGCCTCTCCGGCGAGAGCTGCCAAGACCGCAGCCAGGTCGGGATCGCCACCGTGCGCTCCTCCTTCGGCGGCGGCACGACCCGCACCTTCGGCGTCTTCAACCTCGCGCCGCCGCCGGGGGCGCCCTCGGAGCTGGGCCTCAATCCGTACGGCGCGCCGATCATCTTCGTCCCCTCGATTCGCCAGGGCGAGGGCGAATACGGCATCACGCTGAAAGCGACGAATGTGCCGCAGCTGACCGCCATCACCGGCCTGAAGCTGACGATCTGGGGCACTCCCTGGTCGGTCCTCCACAACGCCCAGCGCGGCAACTGCCTGAACGAGCTCGAAGCGGAATTCGGCTGGGCCAAATGCTCGGTCGGGCGGCCCTCCAAAGTCGAAAGCGCGCCGCGCGCCTACCTGACCCTGCCGACATCGTGCGACGAGCCGATCGAGTTCACGGCGCGTGCCGACTCCTGGCAGCAGCCCGGCGAGGTCGTGCGCACGAGCGGCGGCGAAGCGCTGAAAGGCTGCGAAAAACTCCCTTTCGAACCGGAAGCGGTCGCGCAGCTCGCCAACCCACGCGCCTCCTCGCCCTCGGGCTATGCCTTCCACATCGAGGTCGACACCCGAGGCGTCACCGAACCTCAATTGCTCGCCCCTTCGCCTGTCGGCAAGGCCGTCGTCACCTTGCCCGAAGGGGTGACCATCAACCCCTCGGTCGGCGCTGGGCTGGGGGTCTGCACGGAAGCGCAGTACGCGGCGGAGACGCCGACCTCGTCCCCCGGAGCGGGCTGCCCGAACGAATCGAAGATCGGCGACTTCCGGGTCACGAGCCCGATCGTCTCCGGTGCCTTCGAAGGGGCGATCTTCCTCGCCGCGCCGCACCAGAACCCGTTTGGCAGCCTGTTGGCCGTCTACCTGGTGGCGAAGTCGATCGATCGCGGCTTCATGGTCAAGCTCGCCGGCAGGCTCGATCCAAACCAGAGCACCGGTCGCATCACCGCGACCTTCGACCGCCTTCCACAGCTGCCCTACTCGGACCTCGAAATCCACTTCCGCGAAGGCCAGCGCAGCCCGCTGGCCACCCCCGCGGCCTGCGGCCCGATCTCGACCGAGGCTGGCCTGACCCCATGGCGGGACCCGTCCCTGGTCCGGCACGCCTCGCTTCCTGCCGCGATCACCGCCGGCGTCGGCGGTGGACCGTGTCCCAGCGGCCTGGCGCCGTTCGCGCCGCAGGCCAAGGGAGGGACACTGAACTCGCGCGCCGGCGCCTACACGCCCTTCTACCTGCGCCTGAACCGGCAGGTCACCGAACAGGAGATCGTCTCCTACTCAGCCCAGTTCCCGCCCGGCTTGCTGGGCAAGATCGCCGGCATCCCCTATTGCTCCGACGCGGCGATCGAAGCCGCCCGCCGCCGCAGCGGCACCGAGGAGCGCGACAGCCCCTCCTGTCCGGCAGCGAGCCTGATCGGCCACACCTACTCCGGCTACGGCGTCGGCTCGGTGCTCGCCTATGCGCCTGGCAACCTCTACCTCGCCGGTCCCTACCGGGGCTCCTCCTTCTCGGTGGTGGCGATCGACTCCGCATTGGTCGGGCCCTTCGACCTCGGCACGGTGATCGTGCGCTCGGCGGTGCGGATCGACCCGGTGACGGCTCAGGCATCGATCGACGCAACCGGGACCGACCCGATCCCCCATATCGTCGACGGCATCCCGATTCATCTGCGCGACGTGCGCGCCTACCTCGACCGTCCCAACTTCACCGTCAACCCGACCAGCTGCGAAAAATTCAGCGTCGCCTCCGCCCTCAACGGCGCCGGTCAGCGCTTCGGCGACCGCTCCGACGACACGCTCGCCGTCGCCACCGCGCCCTTCCAGGCCTTCGACTGCGCTTCGCTCGGCTTCAAGCCGAAGGTCTCGCTGCGGCTGCGCGGGGGCACGCGCCGCGGCTCCCACCCCTCGCTGCGCGTCGTCGTGCAGCCGCGCAAAGGCGACGCCAACATCGCTTCCTCGCAGGTCAGCCTGCCCGACTCGCTCTTCCTCGATCAGGGTCACATCAGGACGATCTGCAGCAGGACGCAGTTCGCCGCCGGGAAATGCCCGCCGGGGTCGGTCTACGGTCACGTCCGCGCCTTCACGCCGCTGCTGGGCGCGCCGATGGAAGGGCCGGCCTACCTGCGCTCTTCCGACAACACCCTGCCCGACCTCGTCTTCGCCCTGCACGGACAGGGGATCGAGGTCGACCTCGCCGGCCGGATCGACGCGCGCAAGGGCAGCCTGCGCGGCACCTTCCCGACGATCCCCGATGCTCCGGTGACCAAGTTCGTGCTGGCGATGAAGGCCGGCAGGCGAGGCGTGATCGTCAACGCCGAGAACCTCTGCGCGAAGCCCCAGGTGGCCACGGCAAGGTTCCTCGGGCATGCGAACCTGGGCCGGGTCTACCACCCGGAGGTGAAGGTGAAGTGCGGCGGCAAGCAGAGGAAAAAGCGCGGCCGGCATCGCCGCAGTCGCTCGAACGAGAGGGGTGCGCGGCGATGAGGGTGAGGACGAGGACGACGATGGCCTACCTGGTCTGCGCGCTGTTGCTGTCGTTCGCAGCGGCGCCGGCCCACGCCGATCGGGTGCTGGAAAGCGAAAAACAGCTGCAGGTCACGGGCGGAGCGAACCCACCACCCGAAGGTGAGATCGAAGGGGCCTGCGGCCTGGCGATCTCGAGCAGCAGCCTCTACGTATCCGACTACTACCACCGGCTGGTCGACATCTTCAGCCTCGGTGGCAGCTACCAGTCGCAGTTCGCCCTCGCGGGCGAAAACCCGGTCTTCGGCATCAACGCTCTCGACTCGGTCTGCGGCCTCGCCTTCGATTCCTCCGGAAGGCTCTACGCCAACGAATTCCACGAGAAGGTGCTGCGCCTCAAACCGAGCGTGGCGACGATCGACGAAGGCGAATCGACCGGGGTCGCCGTCGACGGTGCCGGCAACCTCTACGTCAACGACCGCACCTACGTGGCCAAATACGAAGCGCCGGTCGAAGCGGGCGACGAACCGGTCGCGAAAATCGGCCTCGGAACCCTCGAAGACGGTTACGGCCTCGCCGTCTTCGGCGGCAAGGTCTACGTGCCCGACGCCGCCAGTGACACGGTCAAGGTCTACGAATCCACCGGCAACCCGCTCGCACTTAAAAGCACGATCGCGGATGGCTTCACCTCGCTCGTCGACGCCGCGGTCGCCGTCGACCCGACCAACGGCCACCTGCTCGTCGTCGACAATTCACAGCCGGGCTACGAACATCCCAAGTCGGCGATCTACGAGTTCGACTCGGCCGGCGCCTTTCTCGGCAAGCTTCCGGGCGCGCCGGTCTTCGGCGAGCCCTCCGGAATCGCGGTCGATGCGAGCACCGGCGACCTCTACGTCACGACCGGCAACAGCGAACAGGCGAACGTGTTCAAGTACGGGCCCTACACACTGCTTGCCTCGCCTCCGCCGGCTCCCGCCGGCGGCGGGGCGGGGGCCGCTGTCGGTGGCGGTGCGCCCACCTCTCGCTCGGATGCTGGATCCGCCTCCTCCACGGCGAGTGGGAGCCGCAGCGCCTCCGCCTCGGTCGTCGTGCAGCGCCGCGGCGTGCGGGTCAGCTTCGACGGCAAGCTGACGCCACACGCGCTGCCCCGCCACGGCATGGGCCCGGTGGGGATCGTGGTCGACGCAAAGATTGCTGCGACCGGCGGCGACGATCCGCCGCAATTGCGGCGGATCTCGATCGCGATCAACCGCAACGGGCAATTCAGCCCGCAGGGCCTGCCCGTCTGCCGGCTCGACCAGATCCAGCCCTCGACCACCGACGGTGCGCTTGCCGCCTGCGGGCGCTCCCTGGTCGGCGAAGGCCGCTTTTCGGCGAACGTCAAGCTGCCCCAGCAATCGCCCTTCCCCTCGAACGGCAAGGTCCTGGCGTTCAACGGCCGCATCAACGGCAAGGCGGCGATCCTCGCCCACATCTACGGCACTCAGCCGGCG
The DNA here is from genome assembly GCA_963840565.1 of uncultured Solirubrobacterales bacterium. Taxonomy (GTDB): domain Bacteria; phylum Actinomycetota; class Thermoleophilia; order Solirubrobacterales; family 70-9; genus VRUE01. The sequence continues at coordinate 1,235,117 of CAWIZH010000002.1, read as the reverse complement.
CCGACCTCGACCGTCCTGCCCTTCCTGCTCCGCAACGGCCACGGCACCTACGGCACGACCCTGGAGGCGTCGCTGCCGCAGGCGACGGGAAGCTGGGGCTACGTGACGGGGCTGCGCATGAGCCTGCGGCGTCGCTTCACTTACCGCGGCAAGTCGCACAGCTACCTTAGCGCCGGCTGCCCCGCGCCGGCCGGCTTCCGCGTCGCCGCCTTCCCGCTGGCACGAACGAGCTTCGCCTTTGCCGGCAGCTTGACCTTGGTCTCGGTGCTGAATCAGACCTGCCAAGCGCAGGGCTGATCGCGCTTCTTTGGTCAATTGTAAAGACTCGCTCATAATTCGCTAGGCTGCTGCTAACTAAGTTTGGGCGCGGAGTTGCGCGCCCGGCGGGGCGCAGGAGTCACCCTGTATTCGCAGAAGGGAGCGCGGGCATGGCCAGATTGCGAAAGCGAAAGACGAGCGGCGAGGAACCGCAGCGACGGCGGCCGGGAGGCAAGCCGATCATCGAGCTGCGCGACGTGACCAAGGTCTACCCGGGCGGCCACATGGCGCTCGACCGGGTCTCGCTGGCGGTCGACCGCGGCGAGTTCGTCTTTCTCGTCGGCCCGACCGGCTGCGGCAAGTCGACCCTGATCAAGACCCTGATTCGCGACGAGTCAGCTACGGACGGCGCAGTCCGCATCGCCGGCCGCGACATCGGCGCCCTGCCGGAGAAGAAAATCCCGCAGCTGCGGCGCAACATCGGCACCGTCTTCCAGGACTTCAAGCTGCTGCCCGACCGCACCGTCTACGACAACGTCGCCTACGCGCTGCAGGTGATCGGCGCCAGCCGCGCCGAGATCCGCACGCAGGTGCCGGAGACGCTGCGCCTGGTCGGCCTCTCGACCAAGCTGCACAGCTATCCGGATCAGCTCTCCGGCGGCGAGCAGCAGCGCGTCTCGATCGCCCGCGCCTTCGTCAACCACCCGCCGCTGCTGCTCGCCGACGAGCCCAGCGGCAACCTCGACCCGGTCACCTCGATCGGCGTAATGCAGCTGCTCTACCGGATCAACAAGACCGGGACCACGGTCGTCGTCGTCACCCACGACCGCGAGATGGTCGACAACATGCGCCGCCGCGTGATCGAGCTCTACGAGGGCCGCGTCGTCCGCGACGAGGTCAGCGGCGGCTACACCGAGGAGTCGACGACCGAGTTCGGCCTGCGCATGCGGGCCGAGATGGGCGTTGCTCCGGAGGGCCAGACCAACGGCCACGACTCCCACGACTCGCTCTTCTAGATGTCACGGCTCTTCTTCTTCATCCAGGAGGCTTTCCGGGCGCTGCGCCGCAATGCGGCGCCGAGCATGGCGGCGATCGTCACCACGGTCACCACCGTGATCCTGCTCGGCGTGCTGATCCCGGTCTTCCAGACTGCGCAGGCGAAGAGCGATCAGGTGCGAGAAAGTCTCGAGTTCCGCGTCGCCGTCTACGACGACGCCACGCAGGGCGAAATCAACTCCCTCGAAGGCAAGCTGCTGGCGATTCCGCACGTTTCCTCGGTCCACTTCATCAACAAGGCCGCGGCCTTGAAGGAACTCGAAAAGGACCTCGGCAAGAGCAAGAGCGAAGACCTGCTCGCTCAGGTCCATCGCAACCCGCTGCCGCGCAACTTCGCCGTTAAGGCCGACGACGCCGCCAACCTCGCCGCCGTGCGGGCGGCGGTCACGCCCCCCGGCCCGAACGGCCAGCCGAAGCCGATCTCCTCGATCATTCCCGCTCAAAACGGGGTCTTCGATCGTCAGGAAGACACCAACAAGATCGAGCAGGTGACCGGGGCGCTGAAGATCGTCCTGACCGTGATTACGCTGCTGCTGCTGGCGGCCTCGCTGATGCTGGTCGGCAACACGATCCGGCTCTCGATCTACACCCGCCGCCGCGAGGTCGAGGTGATGAGGCTGGTCGGCGCGACCCGCTGGTTCATCCGCTGGCCCTTCATGATCGAGGGGGTGATCGTCGGCTTCGCCGGCGGCCTGATAGCCATACTGATCCTGTGGTTGGGCAAGATCACCATCGTCGACCCGCTGGGCAACAGCATCTCCTTCCTCGCGGCGCAGAACAACAGCACCCTCTCCTTCCCGGCGCTGGTGGCGATCCTCTTCGGCGCCGCGGTGCTGGTCTCGGCAGTCGGCTCCGGCGTCACCCTGCGCCGCTTCCTCAAGGTCTGAGCGCAGCGTGAGGGGTGGTTGGATCGTGGCCTCCGTGGCTGCCCTGGTCGTTGTTCTCTGTGCCGGGATCTGGCTCGGCGGTCATCCCGCCAAGCTGCCCGAATTCCTCCGCGACCGCTTTGTCGACGACTCCGCTGGGCTCAACCTCGAAGCGACCGAATTGATCGAGGACAACTACTTCCGGCCGGTCGGCTCGAGCGAGCTGACCAACAGCTCGCTGCAGGGCATGGTCCGCGAGCTGCGCCTGCGCCACCGCGACCGCTTCTCCGACTACTTCTCGCCGGAAAGCCTGGCCAGCTTCAACGACGAGATCGCCGGTCGCTTCTCCGGGATCGGCCTGACCGTGACCGAAGCGAAGCAGGGTCTGCGAATCGAAAAAGTCTTCCCTGGATCGCCGGCCGAGAATGCCGGGCTGCAGAGCGGCGACCTGATCGTCTCGGTGGAAGGCGACTCGATCGCGGGAGAGAGCAGCGAAGTCTCGACCGAAAAGATCAAAGGCCCGGAAGGGACCGAGGTGACGATCGGGGTCAAGAAGTCCCCAAGCGGGAAGGTCCGCGAACTGGAAATCGAGCGCGCGCAGATTTCGCTGCCCAACGTGACCAGCAAAGTCGAGAAGGTCGGCGGCCACACGCTTGGCTACGTGCGCATGGTCTCCTTCAGCGAAGGCGTCCACGCGCAGATGCGCGAAGCGGTGCAGAAGGTCGAGAAGCAGGGGGCGGAAGGGATCGTGCTCGACCTGCGCGGCAACGGTGGCGGCCTGCTCGAGGAGGCGGTGCTGACCGCGAGCATCTTCCTGCCCTCCGACGAAGTCGTCGTCACGACCAACTCCCGCACCCAGGGCCACGCCGTTTACAAGACTGCCGGCGACAACTTGCCGCAGGTGCCGCTGGTAGTCCTAATCGACCGCAACACCGCCTCGGCGGCGGAGATCCTGACCGCGGCACTGGCCGATGATGCCGGCGCCAAGACGGTTGGCACCCGCTCCTACGGCAAGGGCGTCTTCCAGCAGGAGATCGACCTCTCCAACGGCGGCGCGCTGAAGCTGACGATCGGCGAATACTTCACCCCCGACGGGGTCAATCTCGCCAAGACCCATGGCATCCACCCCGACGTGCGGGCCCCCAATCTGCTGCAGACCAAGCGCGACGAGGGCCTCGAACGCGCCCTGGAGGTACTGGCGGCCGAAAAATGAGCTTCCGGTGCGCCTTTTCCCCGATATGCGTGGATAAAGCGCACCGGAAGGCGCTGTCTTGAGCCGGCGCGACTGGCGCTACTACCGGGAGCGCCAGCGCGGTCGCGGTCGCGGGCGGGCCCGGGCCAGGCCGAGGAACGCCCGTGAGGCGGTCGAGGGGCTGCTCGACGAGCGCCTGGGGCGGCGTGGCTTCCCGGCCTCGCTCGAGCTCGAAGCCGCTCGCGCCGCCGACGCCGCTGAGAGTGGCGAGGCCCGCCGCCGTGACCTCACCGAGCTGCCGACCTTCACCGTCGACCCGGCGACGGCGCGCGACTTCGACGATGCGGTCTCGGCACAGCGCGTGGACGACGGGCTGCGCCTCTGGATCCACATCGCAGACGTCGCCGCCCACGTCAAGCCCGGCTCGCCGCTCGACCTCGAGGCTCGCCGCCGCTCCAACAGCACCTACGCGCCGGGCGCGGTCGAGCCGATGCTGCCGCGTGCGTTGAGCGAGGAGGCCTGCAGTCTGGCGCCGGGGGTTGAGCGGCTCGCGGTCACGGCGGAGATCGAGCTTGGCGCCGACGGCCACCCCCGCGCGACCCGTTTCTACCGCAGCCGCATCCGCTCCGGCGCTCGCCTCGATTACGACGAGCTCGATCTGGTCTTTGCGGGGCGCGCGATCGCTCCCGGTGGCGTCGCCGAACCGCTGGCGATCGCTCGCAGGGCGGCCGAAGTGTTGGGGGGACGGCGCGGCATGACCAGCCTCGACGTCGACTCGACCGAGCCCGAATTCCGCTTTGACGCCGACGGCAACGCGGTCACCGCCCGCTCGGTGTCCCACACCGAGGCCCACCGGCTGATTGAGCGCTTGATGATCCTGGCCAACGAACAGGTGGCCCAGCTACTGGAGCGCAAACGAGTGCCCGCTGTCTACCGCGTCCACGCCCAGCCCGACCCTGGCAGGATCGAGCGGATGATCGAGCAGCTGCACGCGCTCGGCGTGCCGACGCCGCCGCTGGGCCAGGGCCTGGCGCCGAGCCAGGCGGGCGAGGTCGCAGCTGAGGCAAGCCGGCTGGTGATCGCCGAGGCGGCGCGGCGCGGACACGGCCGCGAGGCGTATACATCGCTCGTGCTCCGCTCCCTCATGCAGGCCTCCTACAGCGACCGCAACAGCGGTCACGCCGGCCTCGGCAGCCATGCCTACTGTCATTTCACCTCGCCGATCCGCCGCTACCCGGACCTGCTCGTCCACCGGGCGCTGCTGGCGACCCTGGGCGAGGGGGAGGTGGCGCCGCGGGCGGGGGAGGCGCGCGAGGTGGCCTTCCACTGCAGCGAGCGCGAGCGCGAGTCGGCCCGGATCGAGCGCGACGCCGACGACATCTGCGCTGCCTACCTGCTTGAGCGCGAGCTGGGTCAGCGCGGGGCCGAGATTGAATTCGAGGGCGAAGTGTCGGGGACGATTCGGGCGGGCGCCTTCGTCGTCTTCGGCGGCGAGCTCGGCGACGTCTACGAGGGCTTTGTCCCCGCGCGCACGATCGGGAGCGAGCGCTTCGAGCTGAACGAGACCGAGACGGCGCTGGTCGGGCGCGAATCGAATGACACCCTGCGCCTCGGCGATCCGATATCCGTCCGGGTAACTGGGGTCGAGCCAGAGCGCGGGCGGGTCGATCTGGAGCTTGCCGATGGCTAAGAAGGTCAAGAAGCAGCGCACCCCGGCCTCTGGCGACGTCGCCACCAACCGCCGCGCCCGGCACAAATTCGAACCGGTCGAGAAAATGGAGGCGGGGATCGTGCTGCAGGGCTCCGAGGTGAAGTCGCTGCGGGGCGGCAAGGCGCAGATGACCGATGCCTACGCCGTGGTCGAAGACGGCGAGGTTTGGCTTCGCAACCTCCATATCCCGCCCTACGAGCCGGCCAGCCGCGAGAACCACGAGCCGGAGCGGCAGCGCAAGCTGCTCCTCCACAAGGGTGAGATCGAACGGCTGATCGGCAAGACCGCGGAGAAAGGGTTGACCCTGATCCCCCTGCGGATCTACTTCAAAGGCTCGCGGGCGAAGGTCGAGCTGGCGCTGGCCCGGGGCAAGGAGGGGCGCGACCGCCGCCGCCAGATCGCGGACCGCGACGTGCGGCGCGAAGTCGAGCGCGAATTCAAGGGCAGGATGAGGTAGCTTCGGGGTAATGCGCTCCCGCTCTGCCCTGGTTCTACCACTTTTGGCGCTCGCGGTGGCCCTGGTCGCACCCGGCCAGGCCAGTGCCGACTCCTTCCCGGCGGCCAGCGCCGGTGACTTCGTCAGCGACAACATCAAGTACTTCGTCGCCGCTCTGATCGCGGCGATCCTGCTGCTCTTGCTGGTGGTCAGCGTCACCCAGCGGCGGGCTAAAGAAAAAGCGAAAAAAGGTGCAACCCCGCCTTCGGCACCAGCTGCCGCCGCGTCGGCGGCTCCGCCGCCACCGGGCGTCGCTGCCGCTCAGGGCCAGACCGCCGAACTTCCCACCACGCCGCCCCCTGGCGCCCCGTCGGCGGCTCCTTCCACGGCCGCGCCGGGTCAGCCTCTGAGCGCGAAGGAGAAGCGCAAGCAGGCCCGCGATCAGCAGCGCGCTGCCCGCTTGGAGCACCGCAAGCGTCGCCAGGCCGAGGCCAAGCGGCGCAAGGAAGAGCGGGCTGCAAAACGCGGCGGGCGTGCGGGTAAGGCGAGTGGGGGAGGCCGTGCCGACAGCCGCCGAGCCCGCAAGGAAGCAGCGAAGGCGGAGCGCCAGCTCGCCGAGGCCCGGGTTGCGCAGGAGCGCGAACAACTTCAGCAGGGTGGGGCGCCCCAGGTAGCGCCACCGGCTCCATTGCCGCCTGTGGCGGTGCAGCAACCCCCGGTCGCCGGGGCCGTGCCGTCAGCTCCTCCGATGCCGCCTCAGCCGCCACCCGTCGCTCCACTGCCACCCCCCGCCGCGGTCCAGCCCGGCGCGCCCGTTGGCTACGACGATCCTGCCGCCGCCGAACAGAGGGTCCAGGACAAGGTGGGAGAAATTCAGCAGGAGGAGGCGCGGATCCGGGCCGAGGCCGACCGTCGCATCGCCGAGGCCGAACGACTGCAGCGCGAGGCGAACGAACGCGCAGCCCGCGCTCAGGCTGGCCAGACAACGCAGAGCATGGCCGCGGTCTCACCGCCGCCGCCCGTGCCGGGCGCGACGCCGGACCTACAGACCGCCGAGCATCAGCTGCAACAGGGGCGAGAAGCGCAGGAGCGGGCGATGGAAGAGGCCCAGGAGCGCCTGCGCCAGATCGAAGAGCGGACAAAGGAAGCCGAGCGCCGTGCCGCCGAGGCCGAGCGCCTCGCCAAGCTGAAGTCAGAGGAAGAGGAGCGCGAGCGGCGCCTCAACGAGATTCGCGAAAGCGTCGCCCAGGCCGAGGAGCGCGCCCGCGAAGCCGAGCGCCGTGCGGTTGAAGCCGAGCAGGCGGTGATCCAGGCGGTCCAAGCCCCCGGGGGCCAGACCGCCCCCTTGCAACCACCGCAGCCTCCATCTCCGACGCCCCAACCGACGCCCCCGCCTCCTCCATCGCCACCCGCACCGGCCCCAGAGCCGACGCCACCGGCTCCCGAGCCAACACCTCTGCCTCCACCGCCCGCTCCCGCGCCGACACCGCCGGCACCGGAGCCGCCGGCGCCGCAGCCGTTGCCACCAACGCCTGCGCCGCAGCCTCCTGCACCAACGCCGCCCCCGGCCGCGGCATCGTCAGGCGGCACGATCGACCTCAACTCGATCAGCTTCGAGCAGCTTCGCGCCGAGAACCTCTCGGTCACCCAGGCAACCCGCTTGCTGGCTCACCGCGAGCGGCTTGGTCGCTTCGGCTCCGTCGATGAGCTCGACGAGGTGCCGGGCTTCCCGGACGACGTGCTCGCTGACTTGAAGCGTCGCTCGACGGTCTAAGCGGTCTCGGCAGGGGTTCCGCTTAACTTTTTGGATCGAGACGTAGCTGCTGGCGCCTCAAGGTGGACGCCCAAAAAGTACAAGACGCTCCACCCCTGCCGAGACCGCTCTACAGGCCGTATGCCTCCAGCAGCTTGAGCCATATCTCGCTTCGGCTCGGGTAAGCCGCGACAGCGTGGCGCAGCTTAGGTAGGGGTATTTCTCCGATGATTGCGATGGTTGCTGCGTGTAGGAAGTCGGCCGTCTCGAAGCCGGTGAAGGTGGCTCCTACGATTAGCTTGCGGGACTCGTCGACGACAATGCGGGATGTGCCACCGGTTTCCTTGCCTTGGAAGCTGGCGCCGGCTGTGCCATCGGTCGGTACGTCAACTGCCTTGGCGTCGATTCCGGCTTCGCGGGCCTGGTCGAGGGTCTTGCCTGCGGCGGCCACCTGGGGGTCGGTGAAGGTGACCCTGGGGGAGCCGATGTCTTCGGCGATTGCCTCGACCTCGCGGCCGAGGGCGTTTTCGGCTGCGACCCAGGCCTGGTACTTGCCCATGTGGGTGAAGAGGGCGCGGCCGCTGACGTCACCGACCGCGTAGAGCCAGTCGTGTCCATCGACGCGGAGCCGGTCGTCTGCCTCCAGAAAGCCACCTTTGCCGGGCTCGACGTTGACTGACTCGAGGCCGATGCCCTCGGTCCGTGGCTTGCGGCCGACGGCGACGAGGATCTCGGCGGCTTCTACCGTGCTGCCATCGGCGAGCTCCACCGTCACTCCCGTCTCGCCGGGAAGGACGCGCTGGGCCTGAACGCCTGTGCGCACGTCAATGCCGTGTTTCTCGCGCAGGGCCACCGCCACCTGTTTGCCGGCGAAGGGCTCCTCGCGGGAGAGCAGATGCTCGCCACCCTCGACCAGGGTCACCTTGGTCCCGAGCGTCGACCAGGCCTGCGCGAGCTCGCAGCCGACCGGTCCGCCGCCGAGCACGACCATGCTCTGCGGAATCCGCTTGGAGGTCGTCGCATCGCGGTTGTTCCAGGCTCGCACCGAGTCGAGGCCGTCGACCGGCGGCACCCGGGGGCCGCTGCCGGTGGCGACGACGACAACCCGGTTCGCGATCAATACGTCATCGCCGACGAGGACGCGGCGCTCGCCGTCGAGCTTTCCCTCGCCGCGGAAGAGCTCGATTCCGCGTTCTTCCAGCCAGGGCAGCTGCCCGGAGTCGTCGAGGTCGTGGATCACCTCGTCGCGGCGGTCGAGGACCGCTTGTGGGTCGAGATCGCCGCTGACGGCCTCGGCCACACCGGGCACTCGGCGTGCCTCGTCGAGCAGGCCGCTGGGCCGCAGCAGCGCCTTCGAGGGCATGCAGGCGTAATAGGAGCACTCGCCGCCGACCAGGTGCGGCTCGACGATCGCCACCGACATGCCGCCGTCGGCGAGGCGCCCGGCGCAGACCTCGCCCGGCGCGCCGGCACCGAGCACGATCGCGTCGAATTGGCGCTCGCTCATGCATGTATTCCTACCCGACTCCGTACAATCGATGTGCAACAGCACGGGGGCGACAGGCTTCGACGTGGTCGGTCCGTGCGAACGGTTGCAGGTCGAGGTTGCCGGAGGCCTCGTTAAACCCCGGCACAAACCAATACGTGCGGACCATGAGTTCGCCCTCGCTGCCTAGCTAGAACCTAGGTGATGAGAGTCGGTCCTTCCTCGCCCGCAGGAAGGGCAGCCGGCTTCAAAACGCGGGCTTACCCAGGCGGATCGCCCCGTCTTCCAGGGGAAATTTCAGAGGGCTGTGTCTCCCGTAGTGCCCGCTGGCGCGGACCCCGGGAGACGAGAATCAAGCGCCAGCTAAACCTGTAGACGCCATCGCACTACGGCCTCGGACCCGAGTTCAATTCTCGGCGCCTCCATCAACAGCGTCGCCGACGGGCCTAAAACCACCCCTATATGGGCTGTTTTAGGCCCGTCGGCCGTTTCAGCCAGGCGAGGACCTCGGCGGCGTCGCGGTCGGGCGGGAAGACGGGGTAGAAGACCTTGCTGATCCTGCCCGCTTCGGCGACGAGGGTTAGGCGCTTGTAGAGGGTCATTCCGTCGGCTTCGAAGGTTGGGAGTCGCAGCGCCTCGGCCAGGCTCAGGCCGCTATCGCTGAGCAGGGCGAAGGGGATGTGCTCGCGCTCGGCGAACTCACGCTGTTCCTCGGCGGTCTGGGCGCTGATGCCGATGACCGCTGCGCCGAGCGCTGAGAACTCGGCGAGGCTGTCGCGGTAAGCGCAGCTCTGCGGGGTGCAGCCGCGGGCGCCGGCGATGTCGTCCCAGCCGGCGGGCAGGGGCTCGCCGGGGGTGCCGGTGCGCGGGTAGACGTAGACGACGAGACGCTCCTGCGCCGCCTCCGCCAGATGGAGCGATCCACCCAGAGTCGCCGGCAATCGAAGCTCCGGCAACGCCATCCCGGTGAGGTGATCGGCGCCGCCGTCGTCCTCTGGCACCGGCAGGTCTGCCGGCAGCTGGCCGTAATCGGTGTCCACCGGGCCATCGTCGCACGCCTTCGGTGGCTGGATTCGTATGGTTGGCGGATGCAGCGCTACGTCGCCTTTCTGCGCGGGATGAACCTCGGCGGTCGCCGGATCAAGAACGACGAGCTGAAGCGGGAGTTCGAACAGCTTGGCTTGGGCGACGTCTCCTGCTTCCGCGCCAGCGGCAACGTGATCTTTGCGTCCAAAGAGAAGGGCGAGGAGAAGCTGAAGCAGCGGATCGAAGCTGGCCTGGGGGAGTCGCTGGGCTACAAGGTGCCGGTGTTCCTGCGCAGCGCGGCGGAGCTGGGCGCGGTCTCGACCCAGGAGCCATTCGACTCCGCACTGATCAAGGCCTCAAAGGGGAAGTTGCAGGTGGCGTTTCTGTCAGCGGCACCGAAAGGCAAAGCCCGAAAGCAGGCACTCGCCATCGAAAGCAAGGAGGACCGGCTCGCGATCGAAGGTCGCGAGCTCTATTGGCTGCCCAGCGGCGGCATCTCCGAATCTGACCTGGATCTGAAGACGATCGAGGCGGCGGTCGGCCCCTGGACGATGCGCACCAAGGGCACCGTCGACCAGATCGCCGCCAGGTGCGCCGGGCCTGACGCTGGCTAATTGTGATGACTTCGCCGCTCGATTCGCGAACCGAGCTCGATATATGCCGTAATCGCGCCCCATAGAGCGATGATGAAAAGGGCCGGAGGAGCATTGAAGGCGAGGATCGCGACCCCAGCCAACGAGGAAACGATCGCACTGAGTGTCGAGGCACCCCACGAAGTCTTGAAAAGCCACTCCATTAGGTCCAATGATAAGCGCCGCCAACGCCGCCGGCCACCCCCAGTTGAAGCCTTTGCCCAGGGCTTCGTTCACTCTCTGGCCGAGGATCTCAGGACTTTGACCTTCAGTCATAGCCCGACTCGAGAAATAGCCGCTGGCATAGGCCATCGAGCCTCCCAGGACCGAGACTGCGGTGACTGTGGCATCAAGCAGTTCGCGAAGATCAGATACGTGGAAGGTGAGCATGCCCCGACGTTAGAGGCACTGTCCATACCGATGGTGCGCAGAGTGTCACGCGTTTATGGAGAGATCCGCGCGGGGGAGGGCCGCGATGCGGGCATCGGCGCTGACCGCGCCGATTTCTTTCGGAAGCGATGCAAGCTGGACGTTGGAGACGAACTCCAGGCGCTGACCGAGGGGGCGAAAGAAGTTGTCGTAGTGGGTCGGGACGACGACCTTGGGGTCGAGGCGGGGGAGGATTCGCTTCCAGTAGTCCTCGGTGAAGCTGCGGCCGGCGACGCCGGCGAGGAAGACGTCGACGCCGCGCTCACGGATCGCCTCGTCGATCAGGTTGGCGCTGCCCTGGTGATAGAAGCGCAGGCCGGCGACCTCGATCGAGATCCCCCAGACCTGGCCGCAGCGGTAGGCGGCCGGTGAGAGCGCGTCGAGGTGCTCGCAGGTGAGGTCGCCGTCGTAGGGAACGGCGAGGCCGAGCAGCAGCTTCGAGTGGACGCTCGGGGTGAAGCTGACCTCGAAAGGGCCGAGCTCGTAAGTCTTGTAAGGCTCGACCTCGACCGCCTGCGCGGCGAGCCCGTACAGGCCCATCAGCCTCAGCAGCGAGTCGGAGCCGTAGGCCCTGCAGCCGAAGCGCCTGGCGATCGCCGGCGCGTCGACCGCGTGGTCGAAGTGCGTGTGACCGACGAGAACCCCCACCACTTCTCCAGGCGCGTGGACGAAGCGGTCGAGGGCCGCCGGATCGGGAAGGGTCGGCCGGCGCCGCAGCAGGTCAGAGAAGGGGACTCGCGAGAGGTAAGGGTCGATGAACAGCGTCTGCCCCTCGAAGCTGATCCGGTAGCCGGAGACGCCCAGCCATTCGATCTCCAGACCGGCTGGCAGCTCCAGCGGCTTCGCCTCGAGCTCACCCAGCACCTGGCCGTCTTCGTGCTCGCTCGCGCGCCGCCTCACCCGTGCCTTCGCCAGATCGCCGAGGTGCCGCAGCGGCCTAGTCACGGGCACTGCGCCTACGCGGTCTCGAGCGTCGCCGAGAGCTCCGGCGTGACAGCGATGGTCTGGAAGACCACGCAGTAGCGCTCGGTCAGCTTCAGCAGAGTGTCGAGCTGCTCGCTGTCGGCGTCGGTCTCGAGCTCAAAGGAGAGGCGGATCGCCGAGAAGCCAACTGGCGCCTCGCGGTCGACGGCGAGGGTGCCGCGGAAATCGAGCTCGCCCTCGGCGCGCACGGTCCCGGACTCGACCTCGACTCCCAGCGAGGTCGCCACTGCCTGCAGCGTCACCCCGGCGCAAGCGACCAGCGCCTCGAGCAGCATGTCGCCCGAGCAGAGCAGCGAGCCGTCGCCGCCGGAGGCGGGGTGCAGGCCCGCCTCGGCGATCGCGCGGCCGGTCTGCACCGAGCAGGAAATGCCCTCGCCGAGCTCACCGCTGGCGGCGAGCGTGACCACTGCCGCCTCGGGTTCCCCCTCATAGCGCTCCTTTAGCGGAGCCTGTACCGCCCGCAGTTCCTCGCGTTCCATGCCGGGAGGGTACGCCCCCACGCACGTCGGCTGCGTAATGTCAGGGATTGCCATGGCAATCGCCACAGCCACATCGATCGACCTCTACGCGGGCGGCAAGCTGCTCTTCGAGGAGGTCTCCTTCAAGCTGGAGCCGCGTGAGCGGATGACGCTCTCCGGGCGCAACGGCGTCGGCAAGTCGACCCTGCTGCGGGTACTGGCGGGGGAGCGGCCGCCTGACTCGGGCAGCATCGCCTTGCAGAAGGGCGCCCGGGTGGCGCTGCACGACCAGCGCCCGCCGCGCAACGCCGAGATCTCCCTCGGCGACTACGTCTTCTCCGGCCGCACCGACATGCAGGAGATCGAGGCGGAGCTGGCGCGCCTGGAGGAGGCGATGTCGCACACCCCCGACGAGGAGACGATGCGCGCCTACGCGACGGCGCAGCAGCGCCTCGAAGCCGGCGGCGGCTACCGCTGGCGCGACGACGTGCTCGCCGTGCTCGGCGGCCTCGGTTTCGGCGAGGAGGCGGCGAAACGCGAGCTCTCGACTTTCTCCGGTGGCGAGCTGACGCGGGCCTCGCTCGCCCGCGCCCTCGCCACCCGTCCCGACCTGCTCCTGCTCGACGAGCCGACGAACCACCTCGACATTCCCTCGCTGGAGTGGCTGGAGCGTTACCTGGTCGACCTCGACGCCGCCGTCGTCCTCGTCGCCCACGACCGCTGGTTCCTCGAGGCGGTCGGCACCTCGGTGCTGGAGCTCGAGGCGCAGCGGGGGCGCTTTTTCGCCGGCCCCTGGCACGCCTGGCGCAAGGAACAGGCGGCCCGCGCGATAGCTCTGGGCAAGGCGATCGAGCGCCAGCAGGAGGAGATCGAGCGGATGGAGCGCTTCGTCGAGCGCTTTCGCTACAAGGCGTCGAAGGCCAAACAGGCGCAGTCGCGGCTCAAGCAGATCGACAAGATCAAGCGCGACGGCGCCAAGGAGGAAGCACGCGATCGTCGCAACCTGCGCTTCTCCTTCGTCAAACCGGAGCGCCCCGGTCGCGTCGTGCTCAAGCTCGTCAACGGGACGATCGAGGTGCCGGGACGGACCCTGCTCGCCGGCGCCAACCTCGAAGTCGAACGCGGCGAGCACATCGTCCTCGTCGGTCCCAACGGCGCCGGCAAGACGACCCTGATCGAGACCCTCGCCGAGCAGCGCGAGCCCGCGGCGGGCTCGGTGCGCACCGGCCACAACGTCAAGGTCGGCTACCTCTCCCAGCACGCCGAGACCGCGGCGGGGGCGGGTTCGGTGCTTGAAGCCGCCCAGCGCGAGACCGGCCTCAGCGGCCAGAAGGCGCGCCGCCTGCTCGGTGGCTTCCTCTTTTCCGGCTCCGACGCCGAGAAGGCGCTCGACGACATCTCCGGCGGCGAGCAGCGGCGCCTCTCGCTGGCGATCCTGGTCGCCTCCGGCGCCAACGTGCTGATCCTCGACGAGCCGACCAACCATCTCGACATCGAGAGCCGCGAGGCCTTGGAGGACGCGCTGCTGGCCTTTGAAGGCGCGGTGATCCTCGTTTCCCACGATCGTGCCCTGCTCGAGGCGGTCGGCAGCCGCACGCTGGTCTGCGAGGCCGGCGAGCTGCGCAGCTATGAAAGTGGTTGGGCCACTTATCAACGCGAGCGCGATGAAGACGCCGAAGCCGCATCGGCGTCTGCCGCTGCGGCCAAGCGGTCAAGCAAGGCGGGCAAAAACGCCACAGTCCTGGCACGGTCTCGAAAAAGGCCGCCCGCAAGGCGGGCCGCCTGGCGGAGAAGATCGAGGCCGCCGAAGCCGAGCTGTCCCGGGTCGAGGAGGAGCTCGCCGATCCCGCCGCCTGGTCGACGCCGGCCAAGGTCGAGCAGGCCGAAGAGCGCCACGAAGCGGCGAAACGCAAGCTAGCCGAGCTCTTTGAGCAGTGGGAGCAGGCCGAGCAGGCGGTCAGCGCAGCGGGCGATCCAGCTTGACCACGGTGCCCTTGCCGGGGGCGAGGGTGATGTTGCGGACCTTGGCCTTCTCCGGCTTTTGGTCGGGAGCGCTGAGGTCGGCGCGCTCGACGATCTCGCGCAGGATGATTCGCATCTCGTATTCGGCGAAGGCAGCGCCGATGCAGCGCCGCACGCCGCCGCCGAAGGGGATCCAGGCGTAGTTGTCGGCCTTGCCCTCGAGGAAGCGCTCGGGCCGGAACTCCTGCGGCTGCGGGAAGAGGTCCTCGCGGTAGTGCAGGGCGGCGATCGCCGCCATCACGAAGCTGCCTTTGGGGAGCTCGTAGCCGCCGACCTGGGCCGGCGCGGTGAGCTTGCGGGCGACGTCGACGATCACCGGCCGCGCTCGCAGCGTCTCCTTCACCGTCGCTTCGAGGTAGTCGTCCTCGCCGGCGGCGATCGACTCACGCAGCTTGGCGAGGACGCGCGGCGTGCGCAGCAGGCGCTCCATCGCCCAGGCGAGCCCGGTCGCGGTCGTCTCGTGGCCGGCGCCGAGCACGGTGACGAGCTCATCGCGCAGCTCTTCGTCGCTCATCGGGCTGTCGTCGTCGTGGCGGGCCTGGAGCAGCAGGGAGAGCACGTCATCGTGTCCCTCCTCGCCGGCTTCGACCTCCTTGCGGCGCAGGCCGATCTCCTCGTAGATGAACTTGTCGAGCGCTTCGCGGGAGCGCAGGAAGCGCGGCCAGGGGCTGCCCGGGCCGAAGTTGCGGCGCAGGCCGGGGAAGGTGGTGATCAGGCCGACTCGCTTGCTGAAGTCGTCGATCAGAACCTCGAAGCGAGCCAGCCGGTCCTCGTCGTGGACGCCGAAGACGGCGCGCATGATCACCGCCAGGGTGATCCGCTGGGTGTGGGGGCGCAGGGCGAACGGCTCGCCGACCGGCCAGGCCTCCATCTGCTTGCGCGTCGTCTCGCGGATCAGCTCGCCGTAGCTGCGCACCCGCTCGCCGTGGAAGGGGGGCAAGAGCAGCTTGCGCTGCTGCATGTGCGGAGCGTCGTCGAGGGTCAGCACCGAGTTGGGCCCCAGCGCCGGCCCGAGCACGGTCGCGTTGGCCTCGCCGGCGTGGAACTGCTCGGGCGAGCCAGTGAACATCGTCTTGACCAGCGCCGGGTCGGCGACGTAGACGAGGCGGCCGAAGAAGGGGAAGGAGAGGGTGAAGATGTCGCCGTAGCGGCGCTGCAGCTGGACCAGGAATCCGAGCGGGTCACGGACGTAGCGCAGCGCCTGCAGCAGCGACGGCGCGCGGGAGCCGGGCGGGAGCTCACTCTGAGTTCCCAGTGGCCGCTGCGCGATCGTCGCCTGCTCCATCGACCCCTAACCCTAGAACAAAAACTGGCTGAGCAGCCAGTTCAGGCTCGGCTGACTTCGCCTTTATGCGTACATATGGACTGCAAAAGGCGAAGTCAGCCTAGAAGACGATGGTGCTCGCGCCGTCGAGCAGCACGCGGTCGTCGAGGTGGGCGCTGACGGCGCGGGCGAGGACGAGGCGCTCGATGTCGCGGCCGATCCGCTTCAGGTCGCCGACCTCGTCGCGGTGGCTGACCCTGGTCACGTCCTGATCGATGATCGGGCCGGCGTCGAGCTCCTCGGTGACGTAGTGGGCGGTGGCGCCGATCAGCTTGACGCCGCGCTCGTGGGCCCGCCGGTACGGGTCGGCGCCGACGAAGGCGGGCAGGAAGCTGTGGTGGATGTTGATCGCCGGCGGCGTCGAGCCGTCGCAGGAACCCGGGGGAGAGGACCTGCATGTAGCGGGCGAGGACGAGCAGGTCGACCCCGGCCAGCAGCTCCAGCTCTCGCGCCTCGGCCTCCTCGTGAGCATCTGGATCGACCGGCACGTGGTGAAAGGGCAGGCCGAGCGACTCGACCTGGCCCGCGTGGTCGGGATGGTTGGAGATCACGGCGACGATCTCGGCTCCCAGCTCGCCGCTGCGCCAGCGCCAGAGCAGGTCGGAGAGGCAGTGGTCTTCGCGCGAGACCATGATCGCGACCCGCTTGCGCTCGCTCGACTCGGCGAAGCGGAAGTCCATCTCGAAGGGCACCGCGATCTCGCGCTCGAAGCGCTGCCGCAGACCCTCTCGCTCGCCCTCGGGACCGGCGTCGAAAACCATCCGCATGAAGAAGCGACCCTCGTTGCTCGAGTGCTGATCGGCGTCGATGATGTTGAGGCCGGCTTCGGCAAGGAAGCCGCTGACCGCGGCGATCAGCCCGGGCCGGTCGGGACAGGCGAGCAGCAAGCGCGATGTCGGAGGCTCGGCGATCTTCCAATCATCCCGACTCCCGCTGCGGCGCCAATTTCGACTTCTTGGTCCGCAAGAAGCAATTCATCGCTGTCCGCGAGGAGGGATTCCGTGCCTGATTTCGTGTCAGACGGCACTAGCTATGTGAGCAGTGTGAGCGCGGTCACGTTCCGAGGCCGCAAATACCGCGACGGTTCCGCGCTTGCTCACAAAACGCACATATTTCATCCCTGTCCTGATCGCCTGCATCGCCTTCCCCGCCGCCGCCTTCGCGGCCGCCGGCCAAGGCTCGTCGCAACCGCGCATCGGCCTCGCCGACGCGAAGCCCGCCAAGATCGGCGTGCTCCAGCAGCCGGTCGCAAGCTTCCACAAGACGATCCGGGTGACGCTCGCGAAGATCGAGGCGGCCCATCGCGCCAAGCTGCGCCGCGAACGCCGTGAGCTTTACGCATCGCTCCCCGGCGGCGTCTCCCAAGCCACTCTCGACGCCATAGGCGCCTGTGAGTCGGGCGGCGATCCCGCCATCGTCTCCTCCGATGGCACCTACCGAGGCAAGTACCAGTTCGACTACGGAACCTGGGAATCCGTAGGAGGCACCGGCGACCCAGCGGCCGCTTCCGAGCGGGAGCAGGACTACCGCGCAGCCCTTCTCTACGCGCAGTCCGGCTCAAGCCCCTGGCCCGTCTGCGGCTGAACCTACGATCAGGGGCATGAGCGAGGCTGTCCCGACACCCGATCCGAAGGGACCGCAGCGCAAGCCCCCGAAAGAGGCGATCGCCGAGGCGAAGGTCCGCGCCCCGACCCGGGGCAATCGCAAGCTGGAGAGCTTCCTCGGGGCCGTCAACGAGGACGAGCAGGTGCGGGCCTGGTGGTACATGGCCCAGATTCACGCCGAGCGGCTGGGGATGTCGGACCACTCCTGGGTCCACATGCAGATCGTGCTCAACATCGCCCTGCGATTGCTGCGGCTACTGGTCAAGGCGGGCGTCGAGCCGGTGGTCATGGCCGACCACGGGATGTCCGCGAAAGACGCGGAGGTGGTCGTGGCCGGCGGGGCGCTCCTGCACGACGTGGGGATGTCGATCCACCGTCAGGACCACGAGGCCTACAGCTTGTTCCTTGCCAGCGGTGCGCTCGAACGCCTCCTAGCAGATTCCTACAAGCAGCCCGAGCGCACGATCGTCGCCTCCGAGATCCTGCACGCGATCATCGGCCACCGGCGCCGCGGCGAGCCCTACACGCTGGAGGCCGGTGTGGTCCGCGTCGCCGACGCGCTCGATATGGCGCAGGGCCGCACGCGGTTGCCGATCGAAGCGGGCCAGGAGGGCATCCACTCGATCTCCGCCGCCGCGGTCGACGAGGTGCGGATCGAGGCCGGGGAGGAGCGGCCGGTGCGGATCGAGATCGAGCTCAACAACTCGGCCGGCATCTTTCAGGTCGACGATCTTCTGGCGACGAAGATCCGCGACACCCCACTCGAGGGCAAGGTCGAAGTCGTCGCCAAGATCGAGGGCGAGAGCGAGAAACGACTGCTGAGCGGCTTCAGGCTGGACTGACTACGAGCCGTAGCGCTGCAGGTCGTAGCGGCGCCGTTCTTTGCGCTTCTCGAGCTTGCCCTGGACGATCGAGAGCACGATCACCAGAGCCGCGAAGAAGGCGATCACGCCGAAGCAGAAGAAGGTGACCGTCTTGTCGGTCGTCGGCCCCGCCAAGCCAACGCCGTTGTCAGCAAGTGCCACGGGCGCAGCAAGCAGCATCGAGAGCAAGATTGCGCCGAACGCCGCGAAAGCTCTGGCTGGCCGTGTGGGAGTCCTCACAACCGGGAATCTAGCGCAAGGGACGGGCATCCTCCGCGGAAACTTTGGAGCCCACCCCGGCAAGGACCCGAGAGGCCGTTCCTATGCGGGTTTACGCGGAGGATGCCCGTCCCTTGCGCTCCGTAGCATGCGCCGCCCGTGAGCAACCTCGAAGCCATCGTCCTCGGCCTCGTACAGGGCCTGACCGAGTTCCTGCCGATCTCCTCCAGCGGGCACCTGCGGATCGTCCCGGCTCTGCTCGGCTGGTCCGATCCCGGCGCCGGCTTCACCGCTGTGATCCAGCTCGGCACGATGGCAGCGGTGTTGATCTACTTCCGAGCCGACCTTTGGCGCATTGCCGCTGCCTGGCTGGGCGAACTGCGGGTGCCGATTCGCCAGGCAAGCCAGGAGGCAAGGCTGGGCTGGTTCATCGTCCTGGGCACGATCCCGATCTCGATCTTCGGCTTCATCTTCAAGGATCAGATCGAGTCGGGTGCGCGCAGCCTCTACTTGATCGGCTCGGCGCTGATCCTCTTTTCTTTTGTGATGATCGCCGCCGAGCGGGTGGCCACTCGGCAGCGCGAGCTGGCCGAGATGAACGGGCGCGACGGCCTCTTCATCGGCATCGCCCAATCGCTCGCCCTCGTTCCCGGGGTTTCGCGCTCTGGAGCGACGATCTCGGCCGGCCTCTTTCGCGGCTTCGACCGGGTCGCCGCGGCGCGCTACTCGTTCCTGCTCTCGGTGCCGGCCGTGGTCTTGAGCGGTCTCTTCGAGCTGCGCAAGGTCGGCGAAGCCGGCAGTCCCTCGGCGGGGGCGACGGTAATCGCCACCCTGGTCGCCTTTGTCACCGGCTACCTGGCGATCGCCTGGCTGCTGCGCTACCTCAGCACCCACACGCTGGAGATCTTCGTCATCTACCGCATCGCTCTGGGCACGCTGGTCTTGGTCCTGACCGCGACCGGCGCGATCAGTTAGCGGGCCCAGAAATGGCGAACGGCCCGGGGCAGTGGGCCGTTCGCGGTGACGAGAGAGGAGTCTCGTAAGGATGAGTCTGGCGTCGGGCGGCCGCTTGGCCGTGAACATTCGGAGAACCCCCGGAGAACGTCGAGTAACAACCTGTTGAGCGACGGATCGGCCGCTTTTCCGCAAATTAGGGCTTTTCAGCTGTGAAAATCCTGTGAACGCAGGGCTTTTGCCGGCGCGTCCGACGTCATTGGCGCATACAATCCCGTCGTCTCGCAGCAAGGGCACTCCTTTGCCAAACGCGGCGCCCGCCACTTGAACACACAGCAGACCATCCGGCTCGCGGTAATCGACAATGACAGCGGCTTCGTGACCGTGTTGTCGAAGCGAACCGAAACAGCGGGATGGCAGCAGCGGGTGCTGAGCAGCGCGATCCCGCCGGAGGAGCTGGTGGCGATGAAGCTCAACGCCCTGCTGCTCGACCCGGCGGTTCTCGGCGACGAAGCCTGGAGTTACATGGAGCGGGTCTGCGCGATGCTGCCGGACCTCGGCGTGATCGTCTGCACCGGTCGCTCGACCGTGGCCCAGCGGGTGCGGGGCCTGCGGCTCGGGGTTGACGATTGGATCGCCAAGCCGTGCCACCCGGAGGAGGTGATGGCGCGGATCGAGGCCGTTTCCCGCCGCCGCCGTCGCAGCCGTGCCGGCACCGAGGCCGGCCCCGTCGTCGTCGGCGAGCTCGAGATCCGCGCCGACCAGTTCCAGGCCTTTGTCGGCGACGGCAGCCTCGACCTGACCCGCCGCGAGTTCGAGCTGTTGCAGCTGCTCGCCGACGCCAAGGGCCAGGTGCTCGAGCGCGAGGCGATTTACCAGCGGGTCTGGGGCTACGCGATGGCCCACGGCGATCGCTCGGTCGACGTCTTCATCCGCAAGCTGCGCCAGAAGCTGGAGAAGCGCTCGCCGGGCTGGCGCTACATCCACACCCATTTCGGCGTCGGCTACCGCTTCGATCCCGAGGCGGTCGGTGGCGTCGCCCCCGAGCTGGCCGAAGAGGTCGACGCCGGCCTCGACCGGCAGCCCGAGAATTCACAAGTAGTTCACAGCAGCTTTACGGCCGCGTAACCGATTCCTCGCCCGCGGCGGCGATCCTCGGTCGCCATGCTGGAGATTCGGCCCGAAGAGCACGCGGCACTGGTCGACGGCCGGCCGCTGAGCCTGACCATGCGCGAGCTGCAGCTGCTGACCACGCTGGCCGCGCACCCGCAACGCATCCTCACCCGCGAGGAGCTCTATGCCGAGGTCTGGGGGCGGGAACCGCGCCATGACGATCGCTCGGTCGACGTCTACGTCAGCCGCCTGCGCTCGAAGCTGAGCGACGCGTTGCCGGGTCAGCGCCTGATCCACACCCACAGTGGGATCGGCTACCGCTTTTCGCCGGACGGCTGATGCGCGGGCCGACCGCCCGTCGCAGGGTCTTTTACATCTTTTTTACATCCTCGATACAGCCAGGTAACAAGCTGCGAGGGGGCCGCTGAGAGTGTGGCGCCGAAACGCCAATTCGGTTCCCGAACTTTAAGGAGATACGCGTGACCAAGAGACTTCTCACTGTCAGCGTGGCGCTGGCTCTTGCCGTCGCCGTTGCAGCATGCGGCAGCTCGTCATCGGACAGCAGCGGAGGGTCGTCCAGCTCGCCACTGGTCGGCGCCGGCAGCACGCTGGTCGCCCCGTTGATGTCGAAGTGGCAGTCCGACTACGCCAGCAAGTCCGAAGAAACGGTCACCTACGGCGCGATCGGCAGTGGTGGCGGGATCGACCAGATCACCTCGCGCTCGGTCGACTTCGGCGCCTCCGACGCCCCTCTGACGCCGGAACAGTTCGAAGAAGCCGATGGCGTCGAGCAGATCCCCTGGGCGCTGAGCGGAACCGTGCCCGCCTACAACGTCAGCGGCGCGCCCAGCAACCTGAAGCTGAGCGGCGAAGTCCTCGCCGACATCTACCTCGGCAAGATCACCCAGTGGGACGATCCGGCGATCGCCAAGCTCAACTCCGGCGCCAGCCTGCCGAGCACCAAGATCACCCCCGTCTACCGCAGCGACGGCAGCGGCGACACCTTTGCCTTCACCAACTACCTCTCGACGATCAGCCCCGAATTCAAGTCGACGGTCGGCACCTCGACCACGGTCAAGTTCCCGACCGGCGTCGGCGCTGAAAAGAACGACGGCGTCGCCGCGGCGATCTCGCAGACCGACGGCGCGATCGGCTACGTCGGCCTCGCCTACGCGCTCTCCAACGAACTCAGCATGCCGCTGGTCGAAAACTCGGCCGGGGAATTCCCGGAACCGGGCGTGGAAAGCGTCGAAGCAGCCGCCGACGCGGTGAAGACGATCGCCAAGGACAACTCGATCTCGCTCGCCGACCTGCCGGCCTCGGCCAAGGGCGCCTACCCGATCTCGACCTACACCTACGTGATCGTGCCGCTGGAAAGCGAAAAGGCCGAAGCGCTGAAAAAGTTCATCACCTACGCGATCAGTCCGGCGGGCCAGGAATTCGGCCCCGACCTCGACTTCGCGCCACTGCCCAAGCAGGTCGTCGCCGCCGGCAAAGCGGCGATCGCCAAGATCGGCAGTTAGTTGGAGGCCGGCGCCCTCAGCAACCCAGTGCTGCGGGCCCGGCGCAACCTCACTGACCGCATCGGCGATCCGCTGCTGCGAGGCCTCTCCGGCCTCGCAGCAGCGCTCGCCGTCGCGGTCATAGTCGGGATCGTCTACGAGGTCATTCACATCGCCTCGCCGGCGATCTCCGCTTTCGGCATCGGTTTCGTCACCACCAACGACTGGAACCCGGTCACGGAAAACTTCGGCGCGGCGCCGTTCCTCTACGGGACGGTGGTCACCTCGGCGATCGC
This sequence comes from uncultured Solirubrobacterales bacterium, assembly GCA_963840565.1. Taxonomy (GTDB): domain Bacteria; phylum Actinomycetota; class Thermoleophilia; order Solirubrobacterales; family 70-9; genus VRUE01. The sequence continues at coordinate 1,212,933 of CAWIZH010000002.1, read as the reverse complement.
CCTGCTCTTCGCCGCGCCGATCTCGATCGCGATCTCGATCTTCCTCACCGAGCTCGCTCCCTCTCGCTTGCGCCGGCCGGTGGCGACCCTGGTCGACATGCTGGCGGCGATCCCGACCGTGATCCTCGGCCTCTGGGGGATCCTCGTCCTCGGCCCCTTCATGCACGACACGATCGAGCCGGCGCTGCAGAGCGCCTTCGGCTTCCTGCCGATCTTCAGCGGCGATCCCTCGGCCTTCGGCTACCTGACCGCGGCGGTGATCCTGACGATCATGGTCACGCCGATCATCACCAGCGTCACCCGCGAGGTCTTCGAGACGGTGCCCGGCGATCTCAAGGAGGGCGCCTACGCGCTGGGCGCCACTCGCTGGGAGATGGTCAGGGAAGTGGTGCTGCCTTACTCGCGCGCCGGCATCGTCGGCGCTTCGATCCTCGGTCTGGGCCGCGCGATCGGCGAGGCGATCGCGGTCGCCCAGGTGATCGGCGGCGCGACCGCGATCAACGTCTCGCTCTTTCACACCGGCGGCACGATGGCGGCTCAGATCGCGGCTCAGTTCCAGGGCGCGCCCGGGGCGCTGCAGAAGCCCTCGCTGGCTTATCTGGGCCTGATCCTGCTGATCTTCGCCGTCGTCGTCAACGTGATCGCCCGCCTGATCGTTCAGCGCGGCAAGCTCAAGGACACTGACGCGACGCTGACTGAGGCGGAGGCACTGTGAACGCGCCGGGCGGACACGCGCTGCTGCTCGACCGCGGCAACCTGAAGCGGCGCAAGCGGGTCAACCGGGTGATTGAGATCGCCTCGACGATTGCCGCGCTGCTTGCCGTCGCGGTGCTGCTGATCGTCGTCGGCTCGGTCCTCTTGAAGGGGCTGGGTGCGCTCAGCCTGCACTTCCTCACGACTCCGACCGGCCTCTTCGGCGATACCAGCGGCGGCATCTCCAACGCGATCGTCGGTTCGGCGATCATGGTCGGCATCGCCGCCCTGATGGCGATCCCGGTCGGCCTCCTGGTCGCGATCTACACCACCGAGTTCGCCGGGCCGCGCTTCGGCCACGCCGTCCGCTTCGTGCTCGACATCCTCAACGGGGTGCCGACGATCATCACCGGCATCTTCGTCTTCGGCCTGCTGGTCGAGGGCAACAAGCAGAGCGGCTTTGCGGCCTCGGTGGCGCTGGCGATCATCATGCTGCCGATCGTCGCCCGCACCGCGCAGGAGGTGCTGACCCTGGTCCCGGCCAACCTCAAGGAGGCCGCCCATGCGCTCGGCATCGCCCACTGGCGTTCGACCGTCCGGATCACGATCCCGACCGCGGCCGGCGGACTGATCACAGGGGCCCTGCTCGCCGTCGCCCGCGTCGCCGGCGAGACCGCGCCGCTGATCCTGCTCTCCTCGATCTACGGACAGGGCGTGCTCACCGAACCGGGCGAAGCGCTGGCCTCGATCCCGATCTTCATCTTCCAGTCCTCGGAGTCGCCCAGTCCCGAGGCGCACACCCAGGCCTGGGCGGCGGCGTTGATCCTGATCGCCTTCGTGCTCGTCCTCAACATCGTCGCCCGCGCCTTCTACGCCCGTTCCCGCAAGCGCATGGGGGCATGATCCCCGCGCGTCCGCCCGCCACCCGAGGAGTCCTAGGATGGACAGCAGAGAGTCGATCGAGAGCACCACGATGACCGAGCCAAACCCAGAGTCACAGGCACGCGCACCGCAGAGGGGGCCGGCGATCTCGATCTCCGGCAGCAGCGTTCATCAGGCGGGCGCCAAAAAGCGCACTGTCGGCAACGTCCAGCTCAAGGCCCTCAACGCCTACTACGGCGCCACCCACGCGGTGCGCGGGGTCAGCCTCGATTTCAGCGCCGACCGCGTCACCGCGATCATCGGCCCCTCCGGTTGCGGCAAGTCGACGATGGTGCGCTGCATCAATCGCATGCACGAGGAGATCCCCGGCGCCAGCGCCAGCGGCGAGATACTGCTCGACGAGCTCGACCTCTACGACAGCGCGATCGACGTCGTCGCCGTGCGCCGCGCGGTCGGCATGGTCTTCCAGAAGCCGAATCCCTTCCCGACGATGTCGGTGATCGACAACGTCACCGCGGGCCTGCGGCTGACCGGTGCGCCGCGCAGCGAGATCGAGGACCGCGGCCGCGAAGCGCTGGTCGGGGCCGGTCTCTGGGATGAGGTTAAGGACCGGCTCAAGGGTCCCGGCGCTGGCCTCTCTGGCGGTCAGCAGCAGCGCCTCTGCATCGCCCGTGCGCTCGCGGTCGAGCCCGAGGTGCTGCTGATGGACGAGCCCTGCTCGGCCCTGGACCCGGTGGCGACGCTGAAGATCGAGGAGCTGATCGGCGAGCTGAAGCAGCGGGTGACGATCGTCATCGTCACCCACAACATGCAGCAGGCGGCGCGCGTCGCCGACACCACCGTCTTCATGCTGGGCGGCGAGCTGGTCGAGGTCGGCGCCACCGACAAGGTCTTCACCAACCCCGACGACGATCGCACCGAGCAGTACGTGACCGGGAAGTTCGGCTGATGCCGACCGAAACTCGCACCCAGTACCAGGAGGAGCTCGACCGCCTCGAGGGGAGCGCCCTCGACGGGCTCAACCTGGTCAGCGCTGCGCTCGAACGGACCCTGGAGGCGATCGAGCACCAGGACGTCGAGCTGGCGCAGCTGGTGGTCGTCGACGACGACCGCATCGACGGCCGCTACCTCGAGGTGCACCAGAGCCTGATCACGCTGCTGGCGACGCAGTCGCCGGTGGCAACCGACCTGCGCCTGATCTCGGCCCTGCTGCACGTGCTGAAGAGCGTCGAGCGGATGGGAGATCAGTGCGTGAACATCTGCAAGATGATCCCGCTCTCCGGCAACGAGCCGCCGGCCGACCGGGAGATGGTGAAGCTGATCCTTTCGATGGGCGGGCAGACGAAGATGCTGATCAGCCAGGCCAAGCGCGCCTTCGGCGATCGCGACGTCGAACTCGCCCAGGACCTGGTCCGACAGGACGACGTCGTCGACAACCTCAACCGCGAATGCTTCCGCCTTGCGCTCGAGATCGGCGACAACGCCGACCGGCGCGAATGGGCGATGACGATGCTGCTGGCGGCGCGGGCGATCGAGCGGATCGCCGACAACGCGGTGGACATCGGCGAGCAGGTCGCCTTCGTGGTGACGGGCCTCTTCCGCGAGTTCGAGGACGCCTCGCACCCGAGTGCGTGAGGGAGGTGTGGCCATGCATCGCTGGACACACAGCCTGCGGCTGTGTTGAGCGTCCATCGACGCATGGCCACACCTCCCATAGGCGCTTGAGATCCGACGAGTCTGGGAACATGAACGTAAGCCCGTGACGCTCTGTGCCGCCATAGATATTGGGTCCAACACGACCCGCGTGCTCGTCGCGGAGCCCGTCGACGGCCAGTTGAAGAAGGTGATGGAGCAGCGGGCCTACACGCGGATCAACAAGGCGCTCGACTCCGACGGCGCGATTGTCGGCTCGAAGATCGACGAAGTCTGCGAGGTCGTCGCGACCCAGGTGCGGCTGGCGAAAGAGCTCGGCGCGGAGGAGATCCGGGCGGTTGCGACCGCCGCGGTGCGCGAGGCCTCCAACGGGGCGGCGGTGGCGGAGGCGATCGGCGAGGCGGCCGGAGTGTCGGTCGAGGTGCTCAGCGACGAGGAGGAGGGGAGGCTCTCCTTCATCGGCGCGACCAAGACGCTTGGCCACCCGGTGGCCGGCAAGGTCGGCGTCGTCGACGTCGGCGGCGGCTCGACCGAGGTGATTCTCGGCACCGTGCCCGGCGGCGCTTCAAAGGTTCTCTCCTGGCGGGTTGGCTCGGGAGTGCTGGCGGACGAGCTGATCTCGTCCGACCCGCCCTCGGCAGCCGAGATCCGCAAGGTCCGCGACCGCATCGACGACATCTTTGCCGGAGTCGAGATCGAGCATCCTGCGCAGGCAGTTGCTGTCGGCGGCAGCGCCACCTCGCTGCGGCGCCTGGTCGGCGCCGTGCTCGAATACGAGACGCTCGAGCGCGGCATTCGCGTCCTCTGTGGCGATCCCGCTGCCGATGTCGCCCGTCGCTTCGAGCTGGATCCCGAACGGGTTCGCATCCTCGCCACCGGGGTGCTTTTGCTTGAGAAGGTCTCCGAGCTGCTTGGCCAGCCATTGCAGATCGGCAAGGGCGGCCTGCGCGAGGGCGTCGTCCTCGACATGCTCAACGGCAGCCTCAACGGCTCCCGCATTCGCCTCGCTGCCTGAGCGGGCGGCCGGTCTCCTTTAGCCTCATTCTGTGGCAAGCGCGCGCAAGGTCGAGCTCGACTGCGAGGCATCGTTCGGGGTCGCCGCCAGGCGCGTGGTCAAGGTCCGCGCCAAGGAGGTCTTCAGGCAGGCGGACGGGGTGCTCGACCTCGGGGAAGTCGAGCACGTCCACGATATGCGCGTGGCGACCCGGCGCCTGCGGGCGGCGCTGGAGGTCTTTGAGGAGTGCTTCCCGCGCAAGCGGCAGCGCAAGGCGCTGAAGAAGGTAAAGGCACTCGCCGACGCGCTCGGCGAGCGGCGCGACCTCGATGTAGAGATCGAGCTGCTGGAGGGCCTCTGTGGCGAGAACGCAAGCCAGGATCGCAAGGCACTCGAGGCGTTGATCGAGGATCTGCGCGTGCGGCAGCAGCAGGCCAACGAGGATCTTGCTCCGTTCGTCACCGCCAAGCGGCTGAAGAAGCTGCGCCGGCGCCTGGCCAAGCTCGTCAAGGCGGCAAAGAAGTGAAGCCGCGCCAGGTCGACGGACTCGATCCACGGGCACCGCTGCGCCCCAACGCGGCGCGCATCGTCCGCACCCGGCTCGACGAGCTGTGCGGCTTCGCCGGAGAGGCGCTCGCGCCCGATGCGGGCAAGGCCCAGCACAACATGCGGATCGCGGCCAAGCGGCTGCGCTACGTGCTGGAGATCGTCGGTCCCTGCACCGGCGAGGAGGCAAAGGTGGCCCGCGACGCCGCCAAGCGGCTGCAGTCTGTGCTCGGCGACCTCCACGACTGCGACCTGATGCTGCCCAAGGTCGAGCAGATCGGCTTGGCTTCGGCTCAGCTGCGCGAGCGTCGCAGCCGTCTCTTCGCCGAGTTCGTCGGGCTCTGGCAAGCCGAGACGAGCAAAGGCACCTGGGCGGAGCTGGCGCTGGGCCTATCTTGTTGAGCTCCTGTTCTATCCACGTTTGTCCAGTGAGCGCAATCGGTAAAGGACGGCCCAGCAGGCGCTGGCCAGCGCAATCACTTCTGGCCGCGTCAGTTCATTCTTCTTCTCACCCAGGCCAATGACCACGACCGCTGCGATCAAGAGCACCACGAAGATCAGCAGACCCAGGAGGATGAGCCGTTCCCGCCTATCGACCGACCGTTTCGACTTATCCTGCTCAGCCGTGTCTTTCGTCACTCTGTTCTCGATGCGAGCTCGGCGCACGGCCTCGCGTTTCCCCTCCCTGGCGATTTCCTCATCATCAAGCATCGAGAGGTCAGCCGCCTGTTCTCGACTGGCGCGGTTTCCCAGGTCTGGGTGCTGCTGATCTTTAGGGGGATTTGGGTCGCTCACGGCCCTCCTGGCGCAAATGCGCCTGGCTATCGCCTCGCTTGGGCGACGGCAGGAGGGGGCGGCCCGTTACTACCTGAACGTCAACTAATGATGCTCGGGGCGCTGCCTGCTATGCCTTAAGCAAGGCAATCTGTTAGCTGGATCTGTTCACAAAATTTGTTGCCTCGACTGTTTTCACTGCGCGTGCTTGCAGCTTCTGGGGGAATCGACCTAACGCCCAGAAACGGTTTGTTTTGAGCTGGGAAAACTTTTCGGTTTTCGGTAATTCGGCTGGTGTGAATTAATTGATCCGGAGGACTGTTCTCTGCACTAACGCTCTTGATGAAGCTGAACAACCTTGTTTTTCCGGCGCGGCCCAGTGCGGTGCTGGCAAGCCCGAGGACTGCCAGGCTCGCGGCCAGTAGGGCCACGCATACCACCCTTGTTCGTTGCTTTCGCATGGTTTTGTTGCTCCTGTCTATTGCTCGCTTGGACTGGATTGATGAATTGACCGAGAGACTGGATTTGCTGAAATAAATAGGTACGAAAACACTGGTAGCGACTTACCTCGTCGGTCCATGAAGGGCGATATCGACGGCCCCGGTGTTCCCTCCCATTAACTCTGTTGTCCCTGCTGCGACTGGCGACCATTTCCGGCTTCCCAGGCCTGACTCGGCTGACCAGTCCGTACCAAATTTATTCTCTGGTACGTACTAGGACTTGTCAAGGAATGCACCCGAAGAAGAAGATGATGGGAAAAACAGGGAGGGTTTTAGCTGTTGTTTAAATCCCGGGCAGGAATAAGACTTAAAGGCCCGTGCCTGATGTAGCTAAACGTTTTGCCGAGAACTTGGCCTACTACCGCCAGCAATCCGGCCTTTCTCAGGAAGCACTCGCCAGCCGCGCGGAAATTCATCGCACCCAAATTGGCGAACTTCTGCGCGGCAAACAACTCCCGCGCCTGGACACCTTCGTAAAGCTTGCGGGCGCTCTCGATGTGCCCCCTACTGACTTGCTGGAGGGCATCAGCTGGGAGCCGGCGGTTCAGACCGGCCAGTTCAGGCTCTCGACGCCAAGCAAGCGCAAGAAGTAGCGCCCGCGGCGGCGCCTTCATGAGTGCCCTTTCTGGTCACGGGATGTTCACCGGCGCTTCTCTGATCGTTCACATTTTTCCCCTGCTAATGGCGAACTCTGGAGGTGACAGAAACGACTAGAGCAGGGAGACGCCGATGACTTCCCGTGTAGATATGCATTGCCATTCCACCGCCTCGCAGCTTTCGCGGCTGGGGGTTCAGCGCTCGCTTGGCCTTCCCGAGTGCGCGACACCGCCGCAGGAGGTCTACGAGCTGGCCAAGCGGCGGGGGATGGACTTCGTCACGATCACCGATCACGACACGATCGACGGTTGCCTCGAGCTGGCCGACCGTCCCGACTGCTTCGTCTCTGAGGAGCTGACCGCCCGCTTCGCCGGCGAGCCCCAGGCGGTTCACGTCCTCTGTTACGGGATCACCCCCGGAGACCACGAGTGGCTGCAGGCACACGCCGGCGATCTGGAGGCCTGCGCCGCATACCTCGATGACCACGGGATCGCCTGCGCGCTGGCGCACCCGTTCTACAACGTCGACGCGCCGCTGCTGCCCCGGCACCGGAGAGTGCTCGCCGATCTCTTCCCGGTCTGGGAGGTGCGCAACGGGTCGCGGGCCGCCGAGCTGAACATGCCCGCCGCCATCTACACCGAGACCCATGGCGGCACCGGCATCGGCGGCTCCGACGATCACGCCGGCGTGGACATCGGCCGCACCTTCACCGAGGCGCCCGCGGCCGCCACGCCGGAAGAGTTTCTGCGCCACTTGCGCGCCGGCGATGCCGAGGCCGGCGGCGAGCAGGGCAGCGCCGCCAAGTGGGCGCACACGGCGATGGCACTGGCGACCCGCGCCCTCGTCCTGACCGACTCCGGTGCGCCTTATCCCCGTAATGAGGGGGAAAAGCGCACCGGAACGGTCGATCCATCCGTGGTGCTGAAGATCGCCCAGCGGGTGATTGGCGAGGGCGCTGCGCGCGAGGGGAAGGTCGCCGCTGACATTGGTCCCGGCGACGCGCGAGCGCTGCTCGAGGCCTGGCTGCGGTCGATTGACCTGGACCTGCGCGGGCGCAACTTGCTCGCATATATGCAGAGCGACGATTTCTCGCACGCCGACCTCTATCGCCGTGCCCGGCGCACCCACGAGCGGCGCCTGCGCGGCGCCGTCGCCGAGGGGGCCGCCGCGGCGGGAAGGGGGGACGTCGGCGCCGCCTTCGGCGGCCTCTTCGAGGCGCTGCTGCCGGCCGTGCCCTACGCACCCGCCACCGTCTTTCTCGGCGCCGAGAGGGCGAAGCTCGCCGTCCGGCCCGGCGAGCGGCCGCGAGTGGCGCTGATCGCCGACGGGATCGGCTCGATGCACGGTGTCACCGCGACGATCGAGAAGATCCGTGAGCTCGGGGTCCCCGGCTTCGAGATCGAGGTGGTCGGCACTGACCCAGGCGTCGACCGGCGGCTGCCGGCAGCCGCCGAGCTCGAGGTCCCCTTCTACGCCGGGATGAGCCTCGGCGTTCCCGGCCTGCCCGACCTGGTCGAGACGCTTGCCGAGGGTCGCTACGACGCCGTCCACGTCACCGCTCCCGGTCCGGCCGGAGTCGCGGCGACGCTGCTCAACCGGATCGCCGGCACGCCGCTGATCGCCAGCTACCACACCGAGCTCGGCGCCTACGCCGGCCTGCGCAGCGGCGATGGCGGTATCGAGTCGATCGCGCAGATGGCCCTGGGAGCCTTCTACGGCGCGCCCTCGCTGGTGCTCTCGCCCAGTCCGGCGGCGGATCGCTCACTGCTCGCGCTCGGCGTCGACCCCGCCCGCTTGGGACGTTGGGAGCGCGGCGTCGACATCTCCCGCTTCGACCCCGGCAAGGCTGCCCGGGCGGACTATTCCGGCGAGGTCAAGGTCCTCTACGCCGGCCGCCTCACTCGTGAGAAGGGCGTCGATTTGCTCGCCGAGAGCTTCCTGCGGGCACGCGGTGCCGATCCGAGGCTGCACCTGCTGCTCGCCGGCGGTGGGCCCGAGGAGGACGAGCTGCGCGCCCGGCTCGGCGAGCACGCGACCTTCCTCGGCTGGCTCGAGGGCGAGGACCTGGCCCGCGCCTACGCCAGTGCCGACCTCTTTCTCTTCTGCTCGACCACCGACACCTACGGCCAGGTCGTGCTCGAGGCCGGTGCCAGCGGCCTGCCGGTTGTCGCCGTCGCCGAGGGCGGCCCGGCTTCGCTGGTCGAGAACCGCCACACCGGCATGCTCTGCCGGCCCGACGCCGATCACATTGCCGGCACCGTGCTGCAGCTCGCGGCCTCGCCGCTGCTGCGCCGCCACCTCGGCGCCTCCGCCGTCCGCGCGGTCCAGGGCCGCTCCTGGGAGCGAGCTCTGGAGCAGCTCGCAGACGGCTACCGCCGCGCCCTTGGCGCCGCGCCGGCCACCGCGGGGCAAGCGCCCGCCCGCGCCGCCTGAGCCGGTCGGGACGGCGGCGATGCGCCAGTACGATGGGCTGATCGACGATCCCGCTCTCTATTTCAACCGCGAGCTCTCCTGGCTCGACTTCAACCAGCGGGTTCTGGAACTGGCCGAGGACCCCGAGGTGCCGCTGTTGGAGCAGGTCCGCTTTTGCGCGATCTACGCCAACAACCTCGATGAGTTCTTCATGGTCCGGGTGGCCGGGCTGTTCGATCAGATCGACGCCGGGATCGACGCCCGCGGTCCCGACGGCCTTCCCCCCGGCGAGCAGATCGACGCGATCCAGGCGCGGGTGCTGGAGCTCGACCACCGCCTCCACGACTGCTTCAACGGCACCCTGCGCCCGGCGCTGGAGGAGCAGGGGATCCGCATCGTCTCGCTCGACACCGCCAGCGAGCAGGAGCGCCGTGAAATCGACGTGCGCTTCCACGAGCAGGTCTTCCCGGCGCTGACGCCGCTGGTGATCGGCCTCGGCCGGCCCTTCCCCTACATCTCCAACCTCTCGCTCAGCCTCGGCGTGCTCTTGCGCGACCCCGAGAGCGGCACCGAGATCATCGCCCGGGTCAAGGTGCCGAAGGAGCTGCTCGGCCGCTTCCTGCCGGTGGGGGAGGGGGGCAAGGCCTTCGTGCCGCTGGAGGAGGCGATCGCCGCCAACCTCGACGTGCTCTTCCCCGGCACCGAAGTGGTCGAGCACGGCTACTTCCGCGTCACCCGCGACGCCGACTTCACCGTCTCCGATGAGGCCGACGACCTGCTGCAGGCGGTCCAGGACGAGATCCGCCGCCGCCGCTTCGGCGAGGTCGTGCGGCTCGAGATCGCCGCCGGGATGAACTCGAAGCTGCGCCAGCAGCTGATCGACGCGTTGCGCCTCGAGGATCGCGAGGTCTACGACGTCGACGGCCTGATCGACCTCGCCGACCTGACCGACATCGCCGATGTCCCCGGCCACTCGGAGCTGCGCTTCTCACCCTGGACGCCGGTGACGCAGCCGCGCCTGCAGGGCGAGGACGAGGAGCAGGTCAACATGTTCGCGGCGATCCGCCAGGCCGACGTCCTCGTCCACCACCCCTACGACTCCTTCAACACCTCGGTCGAGCGCTTCGTCGAGCAGGCCGTGGCCGACCCCGACGTGCTCGCGATCAAGCAGACGGTTTACCGGACCAGCGACGATTCGCCCCTCGTGCCCGGGCTGATCCGCGCCTCCGAACGCGGCAAGCAGGCGGTCTGCATGGTCGAGCTGAAGGCCCGCTTCGACGAGGAGGCCAACATCCACTGGGCGAAGTCGCTGGAGGAGTCCGGCGTCCACGTCGTCTACGGCATTCCGGGCCTGAAGACTCACGTCAAGGCGATCGTCGTCGCCCGCCGCGAGGGCGACCGGGTGCGCGAGTACGTCCACATCGGCACCGGCAACTACCACCCGAAGACCGCCCGCCTCTACACCGACTTCGGCCTCTTCACCGCCGACGAGGAGATCGGCGCCGACGTCGCCGAGATGTTCAACTTCCTCACCGGCTACGGGCGCCCGGCCGAGTACCGCAAGGTCCTGGTCTCGCCGACGACGATGCGCGACCGCATCATCGAGGAGATCGAGACCACGGTCGCGGCGCACCGGGCCGGCGAAGAGGCGCGGATCGCGCTGAAGATGAACTCGCTGGTCGACGCCGCCTGCATCCGGGCGCTGTATGAGGCCTCGCGGGCGGGCGTTCGGGTCGACCTCAACGTGCGCGGCATCTGCTGCCTGCGGCCGGGCGTGCCCGGGGTCTCGGAGAATGTCCGCGTGATCTCGATCGTCGGCCGCTTCCTCGAGCACTCGCGCGTCTACACCTTCCAGCGCGGCGAGAGCACGCGCGTGCTGATGGGCTCGGCCGATCTGATGCCGCGCAACCTCGACAGCCGGGTCGAGCTGGTGACTCCGGTCGAAGACCCGGGCCTGAAAGCTGAGCTGCTCGACGTGCTCGAGCGCTGCTTCGCCGAGAACGCCAATGCCTGGGAGCTCGATGCCGAGGGCACCTGGACTCGCCTGCAGCCGGAAAACGGGCAGCGGCGCAGCGTTCAGGAGGAGCTGCGCGAGCGTCACGCCGCCCGCGCCGCCGAGCAGCTCGCCGCGAGCGCCGGCTGAGCAGGACCGCGCCCGCTCCTACCAATAGGATTGCCAGGCCGTGCGCCTCTCCCTCCTGCCTCGCGATCGCACCTTCTTCGACCTCTTCATCGAGGCCGGGCAGAACACCCTCCAGGCTTCTCGACTGCTCGACCAGATGATGGGGACGTGGCCCGATGCCGATGACCTCGCCCAGGAGATCTTCAAGGCCGAGAAGGAGGGCGACCGGATTACCCACGCGATCATCAAACGCCTCAACTCGACCTTTGTCACCCCGATCGACCGCGAGGATATCTACGGGCTGGCGACGCAGATGGACGACATCGTCGACTTCACCGAGGAGGCCGCGGACCTGCTCGGCCTCTACAAGATCGAGGCGCCGATGTCGCAGGCGCAGGCGTTGACCAAAGTCCTGGTCGGGGCCTGCGAGCAGCTTGCCGAGGGGCTGGAGCACCTGCCTGAGTTCAAGCAGCTCGACAAATACTGGATCGAGATCCACCGCCTCGAGAACGAGGGCGACCGGATTTCGCGCGACGCCGTCGCCTCGCTCTTCTCCAATGGGATCGACCCGATGGTCGTGATCCGTTGGAAGGACATGTTCGCCGTGCTCGAGAACGCGATTGACGCGACTGAGACCGCCGCGCAGATCATCGAGGGCATCGTCATAAAGAACTCGTGAGCTCCGACGTCATCCTCTTCATCGTCGTCGGCACCGCCCTCGCTTTCGACTTCACCAACGGTTTTCATGACACCGCCAACGTCGTCGCGACCTCGATCTCGACCGGGGCGGCGCGGCCCTCGGTGGCGATCGGGATCGCCTCGGCGCTCAACTTCCTCGGCGCCTTCATCTCGATCTCGGTTGCCGCGACCGTCGCCAACGACGTCGTCAACTCCGCCGTGATCACGCCGACGATCGTCTTCGCCGGGCTGATCGGGGCGATCGCCTGGAACCTGATCACCTGGTCCTTCGGCCTGCCCTCCAGCTCCTCGCACGCGCTGATCGGCGGCGTCGTCGGCTCGGCGGTGGCCGCGGCCGGCTTCGACGCCGTCCTCGCCGACGGCCTGGTCGGCAAGGTCCTGATCCCGGCCGTGATCGCGCCGATCCTTGCCTTCGTCGTCGCCGGGATCGCGATCGGGCTGGTCTACCGGGTGGTCGGCCGGCAGCGGCCGGGAATGGTGACGCGTGGCTTTCGCTACGGACAGATCATCTCCGGTGGGCTGCTGGCCCTGGCCCACGGCACGAACGACGCGCAGAAGACGATGGGTGTGATCACGCTCGCCCTGGTCGCCAACGGCACGCTCGGCGCCAACGCCGACCCGCCGACCTGGGTGATCGTCTCCTCGGCAACCGCGATCGCCCTCGGCACCTACAGCGGCGGCTGGCGGATCATCCGCACGACCGGCACCCGGATCATCAAGATGGACGCGGCGCAGGGGTTCTCCGCCCAGGGCGCGGGCGCGACCGTGATCCTCGCCTCGACCCACTTCGGCTTCCCGCTCTCGACCACCCACGTGATCAACGGCGGCGTGATGGGCGCCGGCGCCGGCAAGCGGGTCTCGGCGGTGCGCTGGGGGGTGGCCGGCAACATCATCACTGCCTGGCTGCTGACGCTGCCGGCCGCCGCGGCGATTGGCGCGCTCGCCTACGGCTTGACCGCGATCTTCGGCAGCGGCGCCCTCGGCCCGGTGCTGGTGACGCTGATGTCGCTCTCGCTGATCTTCGCTGTCTTCGCGCGCCGCTCGCGCGAGGGCGCTCCGGTGCCCGCGGGCTGAGCGATGGCGGTCGTGGTCGAGACCAAGCAGCTGCTGGAGACGGTGGTTGTTTCGCTGTTCGCCGGGGTCGGAGTCACGGTCGTCTTCTCGGTCGCGATTTGGGGCGTTGCCCGCTTCGCCGACCTCAGCCGAAACGAGCGGCCGCTGGCCGCGGGGGCGGCGGCGACGCTGGCCGGCCTCGCCATGCTGGCCACGCTGGCGGCAGTTGCCTTCGGCATCGTCGTGATGACGCGCAAGTGAGCGAGCCGCCCGGTGCGTAGAATTTTTCCTGTGCGCACCCTGCGCGATGTCGCGATCATCATGCTGCTGGCACTGTTCGTTGCCTTCGCCCCGTCGGGCGGCAACTTCGCCGAAGCGATTCTGACCGCGATCACGATGGGCTTCCTCGCTGCGATCGCCTGGATGGTCTTTGTACTCGGCCGCCAGAATCAGCTCACCCTGGCGACCCTGAGCGACTCTCGCCGGGCGATCCTCTACGCCGCGCTGGGCATGCTTGCATTGCTGATCGCCGGCAGTGACGAGCTCTTCTCCACCGGTGGCGGCACCCTTGTCTGGATCGTCTTGCTCGGCGGCTCGATCGCGGCGATCTGGCGGGTCTGGATCGACGCGAACTCCTACTGAGATTGATTCGTGACTGATCCGCGCGCCTGAGCGCACCACGCGCGCGTCCGCGACTGCGACGGTCGCAGCGTGCCGTCACCAGCCACCAGCAGCGCAGGCCACAGGGAGGAAGGGACCGCCTCGGTCGAGTTGATCGCGACGGTTCCCTTCTTGCTGCTGGCGATCCTGGTGGCGGCGCAGATCGGCCTTGCCGGTCAGGCGCTGTGGTCAGCGGGGGTTGCGGCGCGGGCAGGGGCGCGGGCGGCACTCGTGGGCGGCGATGCGACGGCGGTTGCCCGGCGGGCGCTGCCGGCGTCGCTGCGTTCTGGTGCCGAAGTGGGCGATTCGGATGCCGTTTCCGTGCGGGTGGCGATCCCGCGGCTGCTGCCCGGGATGCCGCGACTGATGGTCGGGGCGAAGACGGAGCTGGGCGATGGATAGAGAGGGTGGGCAGGCAACCGTCGAGCTCGTTGCTGCGGTTCCGGCCTTGCTGCTGGCGGGGCTTCTGGCGCTGCAGCTCCTCGCCGCCGGCTACGCGATGACCATTGCCGACGGGGCCGCCGAGGCCGGGGCGCTGGCGCTCGCGGCGGGGAGGCCGGCGAGGGGCGCGGTACGGGCGGCCCTGCCAGGCTGGGCCGACGACGACAGCGAAGTCTCGGTCCGCGGGGGCGAGGTCACCGTGCGGCTGGCGCCGCCCTCGCCCTTCCCATCACTGGCCGATCGCCTCGCCATCACCAGCTCGGCCTTCGCCAGAAAGGCCTCGCGATGAGCGAGGCGGTGCTCCTCGTCACCGCCGTTGGCGCCGCGAGTGGCTCGAAGGCAGCGGCAGCGGCGCTCGCTTGCGCCGGATCGGAGCCGGATCGTCCCGGGCTGCTGATCGACGTTGGCGGTCGCCCGCCGCGCCCGACTTTGGTCGCCTCGGCAGGTGCGCGCGAGCTGGAGGAGCGGCTCGCGGTTCACCTGCCGCAGTTGCGCGCCGCCTCGCGGGGGCAGACCTGTCACCTCGCCGTTGCCGACGACCCGGAGGCGTTCGAGAAGGTGCGCGCGGCGCTGCCACTGGTCCGCGACTCGGTCGCCGTCGTCCACCTGCCACCGGCGCGGCTTCAGGCGGCGCTGGCCGATCCCGGCATCCGGCTAACTGGGGCATTGCTCCGTGCCGACCTCGATCAGGATCGCGCCCTCACCGCTCTCGCGGTTCGAGATCTTGCCGGCCGCGGCCTGCGCACCAAGGTCCTCGAGCAGGCGCTCGGGTGGGTCCCCGCTCGCCGGGCGTTGTTCGGCGTCTTGCCCGCAGCTTCCCCAGGCGGCCTGCCCTCGGCCTTGACCGGATCATTCTTGGAAAACGAAAATAGACTGGAGCACAGGTGCTACGCTGGCCGTGATGACGAAGAAACTGACACAGCGCGAACTTCGCAACAACAGCGGCGAGATAATGCGGGCCCTGGACGACGGCGAGGACTTCATAGTCACCCGCAACGGGAGGCCGGTCGGTGAGCTGCGCCCGTACAGGCCGCGCCAATACATCCCCCGCGACGTCTTTCTTGCCGCCTTCGAGGGAGCTCCGCAGATCGACTACGAGAAGTTCCGGCAGGACATCGACGCTTACGCCGATCAGGATCCTACGCCCCGTGGCTGAACCCCCACGGGGGCGTGGGCTGATCGACACATCGGTGGTGATCGGTATCGACGAGGTCGATCCCGATCGCCTCCCGGCCGAGATCTCGATCTCGTCTTTGACCCTGGCGGAGTTGACAGCTGGCCCGCACGCCGTCGCCGACGAGATGGAACGGGCGCGGCGCCAGCATCGCCTCCAGCGCTTTGAGACGGGGGTGGAAGCGGTGCCCTTCGACTCGGCATGCGCTCGCGCTTACGGTCCCGTTTATGTGGCGGTCGTCGCCATGGGACGGAAAGCGCGGGGAGCCCGAGCGGTCGACCTGATGATCGCCGCCACCGCACTGGCATACGACTTCCCTCTCTACACCCTGAACGCAAAGGATCTTCGCGGTCTCGAGGATCTGATCGAGATAGTCGACGTCGCCGCCTGAGGGGGCCTTCGTTGCAGTGGCGCGGCCTCTCGCCCTCGCGTCTCTCATTTCGCCAGAATCGCCGCATGCTGACCGTCGCAGTCACCGGCCCCACGGGTGAGATCGGCCGGGCTTTCATCTCCGCGTTGGAGCGGCTGCCTGAAGTCGACCGGGTGATCGGGATGGCGCGGCGGCCCTTCGATCTCGCCGGGCACGGCTGGGAGAAGACCGAGTACCGGCGTGGCGACGTGCTCGATCGCGACGCCGTCGACGAGCTGGTGGCCGATGCCGACGTGGTCGTCCACCTCGCCTTCGCGATCGTCGCCGGCGGCAGCGAGAGCCGCGAGGTCAACCTGACCGGCTCGCGCAACGTCTTCGAGGCCACCGCGGCGGCAGGCGCGAAGCGGCTGGTCTACACCTCTTCGGTCGCGGCCTACGGATTTCACCGCGGCATGCCTGCCCTGCTCGAGGAGGACGAACCGGTGCGGGGCACCTCGCGCCATCCCTACTCCGCTCACAAGGCCGAGGTTGAGGCCGAGCTTGCCGCCGCGCTCGAGGGCTCGGACACCGATGCCTACGTCTTCCGGCCCTGCATCGTCGCCGGGCCGGAAGCGACGCTGCTGCTCGACCTGATTCCGCTGCTGGCCGTTGGCCAGCGAATCCCGGGGCCGCTGCGCTGGGCGCTCGGCAAGGTGCCGGAGCTGCGGCCGGTGCTGCCCGACCCCGGCGTGCCGTTCCAGCTCGTCCACCACGATGACGTCGCCGCGGCCCTCTGCGCTGCGGTCGTCGGTCATGGCGAGTCCGGCGTCTACAACCTCGCCGGGCCTGGCCAGATAACGATCACCGATCTCGCCCACGCGCTCGGTTGGCACGCGGTACCGGCGCCGCACCTCGCGGTCGGCGTCGCCGCCGAGGCCGTCGCCCTGATGCCGTTCCTGCCCGACGAGGCCGCCTGGATCGAGGCGGTCCGCCGCCCGGTGCTGATGGACACCGCCCGGGCCCGCCGCAAGCTGCACTGGATGCCCCACTACGACGCCCGTGCGACGCTGAAGCAGGCGATCGAGGCCGTGCGCTCGCGCTAGCGGGGGAACGCCGGCGGCGAGCCGTCAGTAACCGTACGGATTTTCGGGCGTTGGCTGGGGCTGGGGCGCTGGTTCGGCCTTGGGCTGCGGCGGCGTTGCTGCGTGCCAGGTGCCGACGTCTTTGATCCCCTCGCCGTTGGCTTCCCCGGCCTTGGTGTCGGAACCAAAGCGGTAGAGCGGGCGGCCTTTGTAGGTGACCTGGGTGCCGCCTTCCGGTCTTTCGATCGTGCCGAGCTTGACCGGGCCGATTGGCTTGACCCCGGCCGGCACGGTCAGCGGGTGCCAGACAGAGAGGCAGGAGCCGGTACAGATGAACTTGCCGTTCTTCTCGACGCTGAGGCTGTAGAGGGTGCGGCCCGTTGTGCTGGTCAGCACGGTCTTGCCGAGAGCCGCGTTCGCAGCCTCTTTCGCCACCCGCTTGCTGCCACCGCTCTGGGCGACGGCGCTTGCCGTGATCGCGGCGACCACGAGAGCGAAGGCCAGGAGCACGAGTCCGACCGCTCGGATCCGGGTGGTGGACGGGTGAAACGCGTTGGACTGCGGCATCGTGGCCTCCTCGGCTCGGTTGACGGCTCGCCCGGTCTACGGCCGGGAGGCCGAAAAGGTTCGGTCCCACAAACGGCACGAAGTCACTCGCTTTGGCGCGCCACGTGCGCGCCGGCCCTCGTCAGGTTAGGGGCATGGACGTAAGAGGAGAGAACGGGCAGGCACTGCCGCTGGCATTGGGCGGCGCCTTCGCCCTGATCGCGGCGGCGTTGGCGCTGGTCGCGATCGCCGGGGCGGTGACGGGTAAGGGGAGGGCGCAACGAGCAGCCGACTTGGCGGCGATCTCGGCCGCGCGCTCGATGCGCGATGACCTGCCGCGCCTGCTCTCCCCGCCAACGCTTCCCAATGGCTTGCCAAACCCGCTTCACCTGGAGAAGGTCGTGTATCTAGCGCGGGCGCGGGTGGCGGCGCTCGAAGCCGCTCGCGCCAATGAAGTTGGCGCCGCCCATCTGCGACTCGACTTCCCCGACGCGTCCTCGTTTGCGCCGGTGCGGGCCAGAGCGGTTGTAGTCGCCGATCTCACTGTCGGAGATGGGCGCTCGCGCACGGAGGCGTCGGCGGTCGCGGAAGCCGGGGCACCGGCGGTGCCGTCGTCTTCGATGCCGATTACCGCGAGCGGCGGCGGCTACAGCGGCACCCTTGCCTATCGGCAGGGCGAGGGGATGCGCCCGGATGTGGCCGCGGCCTTCGACCGTATGGCCGCGGCGGCGCGCGGCGCGGGTCTCTCGCTGATCGTCAACTCGGCCTTCCGCTCTGACGCCGAACAGGCAGCCCTCTTTGCGGCCCATCCCGATCCAAAGTGGGTGGCGCCGCCAGGCCAATCGCTGCATCGCTGCGCCACCGAGCTCGACCTCGGGCCGGAATCCGCCTACGGCTGGCTGGCGGCCAACGCGGGCCGCTTTGGCTTCGTCCAGCGCTACAGCTGGGAGAGCTGGCATTTCGGCTACGACGCGGGCCCGCCGCCGTGCTCTCAGGCGGGGAACTCGGTAGGCGCTAACGGGGGTGACGGAAGCGTTTCGGGATCGGCCGGCCTGCCCGCATTCGTGCCCGCCCGTTTTCGCGCGCCTCTGCTGCGCGCCGCCACGCACTGGAACGTCTCGGCGGCGCTGCTCGCCGCCCAGCTGATGGCCGAGTCGAACTTCAACCCCTTCGCCTCTTCGCCGGCGGGAGCCCAGGGAATCGCGCAATTCATTCCGTCCACTGCGGCCGCCTACGGCCTCACCGACCCATTCGACCCGGTCGCGGCAATTGACGCACAGGCCCACCTGATGTCAGACCTGATCCGTCAGCTCGGCTCTCCGCAACTTGCCCTAGCCGCCTACAACGCCGGCCCAGCCCCGGTCGAAGCTTGCCACTGCGTCCCAGCGATCCCCGAGACAACCGCCTACGTAAGCCGAATCCTCGCCCTGCTCGGGGGAGCCGGCGCGCTTGTCGTCCCGAGCTTCGAAGTCAGGCTGGTGGCGTGAGCGGATCAGTCAAGAGCTCCGACCTTGTGCATTCAAATGCTAGAATGCATATAGATATGCGGACCACGATCGAGCTCAGCGATCGAACCTACGCTCGTCTGAGGGCGAGAGCGGCGGAACGGGGCATGCGCGGTTTTTCGGCGATCGTCGAGGAAGCGCTTGAGCGCCTCCTCGAGCCGGGTGCCGAGAGTGACCTTGCTTCGGCGCTGGCGGAGGCTGAGGGCGCCTGGAGCGACAGCGACGTCAAAGAGTGGGAACGGACCCGCGGGGAGGCGTGGGCGACTTGGCCAGTGGACCGGTCCTCGACTCCGACATCCTGATCGATTACCTGCGCGGCGCCGGGCCGGGCAGAGACTTGGTTCGCGCCCTAATCCAGGGAACCGGATACCGGGTGACGGCAGTCACCGCGTTCGAGCTGGCGCTCGGGCGCTCCTACCGCGAGAACCCGCGGCCGGTGCACGCGCTCCTATCGATGCCGCTCCTGACCTTGACACGCAAGGCTGGATTGCGCGGAGGCTCGTTGCTTGGCGAGCTGCGACGAAGCGGCGATGCAATCGGCGTCCGCGATGCAATGCAGGCCGGTATCTGCCTCGAGACCGGCGCAACCCTGGTGACCCGGAACGTAGGTCATTTCGAGCGCGTTCCCGGTCTTCAGCTCTCCCATCCCGCCGATCTGATCGGTGGTGTGTGAATGCCTCTTTCCCGGAAGTTTATACACCCTAAGGTGTACTCTGGTGCAGTGACGCGAACGAACATTGAGATCGACGACGTTCTAGTCGATCGGGCGATGCGCCTTTACCGGCTGCGCAGCAAGCGCGAGGCGGTCGACTTGGCTCTGCGCAGGCTTGTCGGCGAGCCGATGGGCCGTGAGGAGGCGCTGGCGACGGAGGGGACCGGCTGGGCCGGCAACCTCGGCGAGATTCGTTCCCCGGACGAGATTCCCGAGTCGTGATTCTCATCGACAGCTCGGCCTGGGTGGAGTTTCTGCGCGCCACCGGCAGCCCTGCTCATCTGCGGGTGCGTTCGGCGCTGCGGGATGGGACCGACCTGGCCTGCACCGACGTGATCGTGATGGAGATCCTCGCCGGTGCCAGCGACGACGCCGACCGCGACCGGCTGCGGCGCCTGCTCTATGGCCTTGATTTTCTTCCCGTGGAAGGCCCCGCGGATTATGAGAACGCCGCCGAGCTGTACCGGCTCTGCCGCCGCGGCGGCGAGACGCCGCGCAAGCTCAGCGACTGCCTGATCGCCGCGGTAGCGATCCGCAGCGACGCGGAGCTGCTCTGCGAGGACGCCGACTTCCTCGCAATCGCCCGCCACGCGCCGCTGCGGCTCGCGGCTCTGACGTAGACTGCCCGCCGATGGCAAGCGTCGAGGTACAGGGTGTGGAGGGGATGCAGGCACTGCTCGGGCAGGAGATCGGCCCGAGCGAGTGGCGCACCGTCACCCAGGCGGACATCAACACCTTTGCCGCACTCTCGGGCGACGATCAGTGGATCCACGTTGACGTCGAGCGGGCGAAGACGGAGAGTCCGTTCGGAACGACGATCGCCCACGGCAACCTGACCCTCTCGCTGGTCGACGGCTTCCGCAAGGAGCTGATCTCCGCGACCGGCTTCGCCCTCGGCGTCAACTACGGCTGGGACAAGATCCGCTTTCCCGCTCCGGTTCCGGTTGACGCCCGCGTCCGCGGCCGCGCCGAGGTCGTCTCGGTGGACGAGAAGGGCGGCGGCTGGTGGCAGGTGGCGACCCGTTTCACGCTCGAGGTCGAGGGCAACGAGAAGCCCTGCTTCGTCGGTGACTCGGTAACTCGCGTGATGGCGCCGCCGGCCGGCTGAGCAACCTTTTCCCTCTACGGAGTCAGGCGGAGGCCGGCAGCCGGTCGAGAGCGTCGATCGTGTGGGCGCAGGCCCGTGCGGCCTCGACTCCCTTGGTTTCGAGGTGCTCGAAGAAGAAGGCGCGATGGGTCTCGTGCTCGTGAAAGTGGTGCGGGGTGAGGACCGCTGAGATGACCGGGACGCCTGTGTCGAGCTGGACCCGCATCAACCCGCCGATTACCGCCTCGGCGACGAACTCATGCCGGTAGATGCCGCCATCGACGACGAGTCCGGCGACGACGATTGCATCGTAGGCGCCGCTTTCCGCGAGTCGCATGCTGTGCAGAGGAATCTCGAAGGCGCCGGTTACCTCGAAGAAGTCGATCTGAGACTCGGCGATCCCGAGCTGCTCGTTCTCGGCGACGAACGTTGAGCGGATCTGATCGACGAGATCCTTATGCCAGCACGACTGGACGAAGGCAAGGCGGCGACTGCTCTTGTTCTCCTGGTCGGAATGCCCTTCACTCATTGTCGCTGCTCCTCTTGTTCTGGCTGCGGGTCGTCCGTGTGAGACGCTGCGATCGTAATTCAGAGGAGGCGGAGATGAGGAGAGCTCGATGGGCAAAGGCGCTGGCGGCATTCGTGGTCCTCGCGGCCATTGTGGTGGGGAGCGCCTCCGGGTTGACACTGAGGGCCGGCAACCTCATCGCCCAGGGCGATGGCGGTTTCGCCCCCAAAGCACTCCCCCGGGACCATGACGCGCCGATCAAGCTCTTCGGGCACGGTCGGCTCCACACCCTTGACGGCACGCGCCCCTCGCCCCTGCGCCATGCGGTAATCGAACTGGACAAACACGGCCATGCGGAGACCCGTGGCCTGGAAAAATGCAGGAAAGGAAAACTGATCGCGACCACCACTAGTCAGGCGCGCAAGGCCTGCCCCGGGGCGATCGTCGGCACCGGGTACGGCACGGCGCTGATCGAACTTCCAGAACAGCGGCCGATCGAAGCCTCATCCGCGCTCACGATCTTCAATGCGCCGGAGAAACACGGAAACCCGACCGGGATCGGTCATGCCTACCTGAGCTATCCGGTGCCGACCACCTACCTAGTCGAAGCCGAGCTGGAAAAAGTGCATCACGGTCGCTACGGCTACCGGGTGGAAATCGATTTCCCCAAAATCGTCAACGACTACGGCTCCCCGATCTCCGGCCGGATCGAGATCGACAAGAAATGGATCTACAAAGGCATGCGACTCAGCGTCGCCAACGCCCGCTGCGCGGACGGTCGCCTGCAGGCGAAGATCGAGCTCACGTTCAAGGACGGTACCTTCCTTCAGGGCGCCGCGTTCAAGCGCTGCACCATGCTTCCCTAGACGACAGCGCCGGCCGGCTGAGGTTCGGCTACTTGACGACCAGGGTCCCTTCCATCCCGGCTTTGCGGTGGCCGGGGACGCCGCAGTAGTACGTGTAGGTGCCGGGCTTGAGGTCCACTGTGGTCGATTCTTCGCCTTCCGCGACCAGTTCGACGCGGCCGACTTCCTTGCCATTGGCGTTTTCGATCAGCACGTCGTGGAACATCGACTGTGGGTTTTTGAAGTCGATCGTCAATTTGCCTGTATTGGCCTTCGCTTCGGTGGTCGTGTAGGCGAGCTTGCCGCTGGGTGGGGCTTCGAGGTGGATGATCGATCCGCCGCCTGGGCCTCTTTCGGCGACCGCGACCGTGCTCGTTCCTCCGCTGCCGGTCGCTTCACTCGAGGAATCCGAGCTGGAGCTACCGCCGCAGGCCGCGAGCGCCACGGCCGCGAGGCACAGCGCCAGGGATGCCGCTACCTGCTTCATTGCCTAGTCCTTTTGCGGGGGCAGGGAGTACTCAAGAAAACTCTATCGGTAAACGCGCGAGCACCCGCGCCAGGCTAGTTGCCTACTTGACGGTAAGCGTGCCTTCCATGCCGGCTTCGCGGTGGCCCGGCACGGTGCAGAAGAAGTGGTATTTGCCCGGCTTGAGGTCGACCGTGGTCGAGTCGTCGCCGCTGGCGATCAGTTCGGTCGCGCCCACTTCTTCGCCGGCGGAGTCTTCGATCGCGACGTCGTGGGTCAGGGCCTGGGGGTTTTTGAAGTCGATAGTCACTTTGCCGGCTTTGGCCGTGGCTTCGGTGGTCGTGTAGGCGAGTTCTCCGCCTGGGTCGGCTTCGAAGCTGACCGTCGAGCCACCGCCACTGCTTTCTTCCTTGCCGCCGCCCGAGGTGGCGCCGCTGGTGGATTCGCCGCCGCTGGTGGCGGTGGTCGTCGTGCTGTTGTCGCTGCTGCTTCCGCAGGCGACGAGGGCGACCGATGCGAGGGCCAGTGCGAGTAGCGCCGCGACCTTCTTCATGACTGGGAATCCTTTCCTCGGGGAAGAATGCTCAAGGGGACTGTAATAGCTGCATACGATCCCGTGGTGGGGCTGGTTCAGCGGCCCTTGAACTCGGGCGTGCCGCCGCCGAAGAAGGTCTCGACGCCGTTGCGCAGGTCCTCGGTCGCCATGCTGTCGGCGATGCCGTGGCGCTCCAGCTGCAGGTGCTCGGTGAGGGTGTGCTCGATGCTGCCGCCGACCAGCGTCTTCGCCATCCGCACGTAGTGGGGCGCCTTCGCCGCCAGCTTCTCGGCCTTGGCCTTGGCGCGGTCCATCAGCTCGTCGGGGGCGACCACCTCGGCGACCAGCTTCTCGGCCAGAGCGTCCTCGGCACTCATGTTGGGATCGTTGAGCAGGATCTCCAGCGCCCGGCTCGGCCCGACCACGCGGGGCAGGAAGTAGGTCATGCCGCCGTCGGGCGAGGCGCCGATCCGCCCGTAGGCGCAGGCGAAGAAGGCCGCCTCCGAGGCGATCCGGGTGTCGCAGGCGAGCGCCAGCGAGAAGCCCGCCCCGGCCGCCGGCCCGTTGACCGCCGCGATCACCGGGAAGGGGATCCGCCGCAGGTCGACGATCGCCGCGTGCAGCGCCTCGGCACCGCGCCGCACTTCCGAGGGTAGGTCGATCTCCTCGCTCTCGACGCCGGTTTTGAACCAGTTGACATCGCCGCCGGCGCAGAAGGCCTTGCCGGCGCCGGTGACGATCAGCGCTCGCAGCTGCGCCCGGTCGGCGAGCCAGGCGAAGGCGACGGTCATCTCGCCGATCATTTCTGGGCTCATCGCGTTGAAGGCGTCGGGCCGGTCGAGGGTGAGGGTGCCGATTTCCCCCTCAATCTCGATTTTCAGCGTGTTCAGCTCGGGCGGACTGCTGGTCAGGGGCTCGGTCTGCGTGGTCATCGCGCTCTCTCCGTGATCTTGCGTCAAGTTGGCCGGGTGGCCAGGAGCCTACCCTTTGGTTTGTGTCAAGCGGAGGCGACAGCGCAGGGCTCTCGCGCGCGGAACGAATCGCGCAGCAGCGCCGCGAGCTGCCCGACTCGCCGGGGGTCTACCTCTTCCATGACGGCGACGGCGAGATCCTCTACGTCGGCAAGGCGCGCTCGATCCGCAAGCGCATCGGCTCGCACTTCTCCGGCGGCGACTCGCGCCTGACCTCGCGGATCGACCGGATCGAGTTCCTCGTCACCGCCACCGAGGCCGAGGCGCTGCTGGCCGAGCAGAGCTTCATCAAGCGCCACCGGCCGCGCTTCAACATCCGCCTGCGCGACGACAAGTCCTACCCCTACGTCTGCGTCAGCCTCGACGAGGAGTACCCGCGGGTCTACTTCACCCGCGAGAAGCACCGCCCCGGCCGCGCCTACTTCGGCCCCTTTTCCAGCGCCAAGCGGGTGCGCGAGACCCTCGACCTGCTCGGCAAGCTGTTCCAGTTCCGCACCTGCGAGGGGAAGGAGCCCGGACGCCGCTCCGGCAGTCCCTGCCTCGATTACTTCATCAAGCGCTGCGGGGCACCCTGCGTCGGCTACGTCACACAGGAGGAGTACCGCCACAACATCGACGCGATCGTCGACTTCCTCTCCGGCCGCTACCGTCAGGTCGAGGCCGACGAGCAGGCGAAGATGGAGGCGGCGGCGGCCGAGCGCGAGTTCGAGCGCGCCGCCCTGCACCGCGACCGGCTGAAGGCGATCCAATCGCTGTTCGAGCGCCAGCGCGTCGCCGGCGGCACGGTCGGCACCGCCGACCTGATCGGGGTCGCCGCCGAGGGGCAGGACGCCAACGCCCAGGTCTTCCAGGTCCGAGACGGCATCCTCGCCGAGCGCCAGAGCTTCTACCTCGACAACCAGGCCGAACGCGACCTGGCCGAGGTGGCGGAGGAGTTCGTCGGCCAGTACTACTCGGCTTCGCCGGCGATGCCGCGCACGATCGTCGTCGGTCCCTACCTGCGCGAGCGGGTCGAGCTGCTCGAGGCGGCGCTGAGCGAGCGCCGCGGCAGCGCGGTCGAGGTGCGGGTGGCCGAGCGCGGCGACAAGCGGCGCCTGCGCGAGCTGGCCGAGCGCAACGCCCGCCTCGCCCTCGACCAGGACCGGCTGCGCCGCGAGCACCGGCGCCAGCGCCGGGTCGAGTCGCTCGCCGACCTGCGCCAGGCGCTCGGCATGCAGGAGCTGCCGGTGCGGATCGAGGGCTTCGACATCTCCAACCTGGGCGGGGAGCACACCGTCGCCTCGATGGTGGTGTTCGAGGGGGGTGCGACGAAGAAGGCCGACTACCGCCGTTTTCGGGTGCGGGGCGAGAGGCCGCTCGGCCCCGATGACTTCGCCTCGATGGAAGAGGTCCTGGGGCGGCGGATGAACCGCTACCTCGAGCAGGTCGACCTCTCGCCGCACGATGGCAAACGCGATGGAAGCTTCGCCTCGCTGCCCTCGCTGATCATGATCGACGGCGGCAAGGGGCAGCTCTCGGCGGCGATGAAGGTGCTGGCGCCCTTCGTCGAGCGCGGGGTCACCGTGATCGGCCTCGCCAAGCGTGAGGAGGAGGTCTTCGTCCCCGGCCGCTCGGCGCCGATCGATCTGCCCGCCTCCTCAGAAGCCTCGAAGCTGCTGCAGCGAGTGCGCGACGAGGCCCACCGCTTCGCGATCGAACACCATCGCGGCCGCCGCGACCGGGCGATGACCGTCTCGGTGCTCGACGAGCTGAGGGGGGTCGGGCCGGCGCGCAAGCGGGCGCTGCTGCAGCACTTCGGCTCTCCAGAGCGGTTCGTCGCCGCCAGTCGCGAGGAACTCGAAATGGTGCCCGGCGTGCCTGGCAAGGTAGCCCGTGAGATCCACGAGCAACTCAACAGGACGGGCTGATGGCGAAGGCGGGAGAAGCCGAGGGACTGGAGGCGCAGCGCGACGGCGATTCGCCGGCCCGCGAGGTGACCCTGGTGGTAATTACCGGCCACTCCGGTGCCGGCAAGTCGGAAGCGATTGCCGCCTTCGAGGACAGCGGCTACTTCTGCGTCGATAACCTGCCGCCGCGAATGATCGGCAGCCTTGGCGAGCTCTTCCGCCACGAGGGCAGCGGGGTCGAATGCGCGGCGGTTGTCTCCGACGTGCGCGGCGGCGACTACTTCGACGACCTACTGCAGGTGCTCGACGACCTCCAAGCCGACGGGCTTAAACCGACCGTGCTCTTCCTCGAGGCCGACGAGGAGACCCTGGTCGACCGCTACAAGGAGACTCGCCGCCGCCACCCGCTGGCCCCCGAAGGCCGCATCATCGACGGGATTCGAGCCGAGCGCGAGCTGCTGGCGCCGCTGCGCGAGCGCGCCGACATGGTGATGGACACCAGCGACCTGACCGGCGGCATGCTGCGGCGGCGGATCGGCGAGGAAATGCTCGACGGGCACGAGAGCGGCAAGATGGCGCTGACCCTGCTCACCTTCGGCTTCAAGAACGGGCCGCCGCGCGACGCCGACCTCACCCTCGACGTGCGTTTCCTGCCCAACCCGCACTACGTCGACGACCTACGACCGCTGACCGGCCTCGACGCGCGGGTGCGCGAGTACGTCGAGGCGGGCACCCAGGCGGGCGAGTTCTACGGCCGCCTGCTGCCACTGCTCGAGTTCCTCGTCCCCGCCTACGTCACCGAGGGCAAGAGCCACCTGACGATCGCAATCGGCTGCACCGGCGGCCGCCACCGCTCGATCACCGTCGCGGACCGGATCGAGCGCGAGCTGTCCGGGCGCGACGACGTGGTAGTCCACGTAAAGCACCGCGACACCGAGCCAGACGCCTGACGGGGTCCAGACGTCGCCATGCGGCGTCCTCGGTCGCTTACGTGCAGAGCACGCTGCGCTCCCTGCGTCCTTGCCTGGCGACGTCTGGACCCCGTCAGGTAAGCGTCCATAGAATCGCCACCGCCTTGGCAGATCCCGTCATATCGATTCGTGGGCTGCGCAAGGCCTATGGGGATTTCGAGGCGGTCCGCGGCATCGATCTCGACGTGCAGGCCGGCGAAGTCTTCGCCTTCCTCGGGCCCAACGGGGCCGGCAAGACGACCACGGTCGAGATCCTCGAGGGCTACCGCAAGCGCAGCGGGGGAGAGGTGACGGTGCTGGGGGAGGACCCGCAGCACGGCGACCGCGGTTGGCGCGAGCGGATCGGCATCGTCCTGCAGAGCTGCCGGCTCGATCCCTACCTGACCGTGCGCGAGTCGCTTGGGCTCTACGCCGGCTATTACAAGGCGCCCCGGCCGGTCGACGAGGTGGTCGAGCTGGTTGGCCTCGGCGGCAAGGCCGACGATCGCGCCCGCAGCCTCTCCGGCGGCCAGCAGCGCCGGCTCGATGTTGGCATGGCCCTGATCGGCGATCCCGAGCTGCTCTTCCTCGACGAGCCGACCACCGGCTTCGATCCCTCGGCGCGGCGCCAGGCCTGGGAGACGATCGCCGGCTTGCGGGACCTCGGCAAGACGGTTTTCCTCACCACCCACTACATGGACGAGGCGCAGCGCCTCGCCGACCGGGTGACGATCATCTCGCGCGGCGAGGTGGTGGCGAGCGGCACGCCCGACGATCTCGGCGACCGCGAGAGCCTGCCGACGACGATCAGCTACCGGCTCGGCGGCGAGGAGGTCTCGGTCGAGACGACGACGCCGGTTGCCGACCTGCACGAGTTGACCGGCCGCGCGGTCGGGCAGGGGCTGGAGATCGAAGGCCTCGAAGTAACCCGCCCCAACCTCGAGGACGTCTACCTCTCGCTGACAGCGGAAGGGGAGGACCGGGAATGAGCTTCCGGTGCGCCTTTTCCCCCATATGCGTGGATAAAGCGCACCGGAAGGGGCGGCGATGAGCGGCCTGGCTCTCTTTGCCCATCAGTTCCGCTACGACCAGAAGGCCTTCTGGCGTAATCCTGCCTCGGTCTTCTTCACCGTGATGTTCCCGGTCGTCCTGCTGCTGATCTTCGCCACCGTGTTCGGTGGCCAGACCGTCGACGTGCGCGGTGGGATTAAGACCACCGCCTATTACGTGCCGGCGATCATCACCCTGGCGGTGATCTCGGCGACGATGCAGTCGCTGGCGATGTCGCTGGTGATCGCCCGCGAGGACGGGCGGCTGAAGCGCGGCCGCGGCACGCCGATGCCGGCCTGGGTCTTCATCGCCGGCCGGGTCGGCAACTCGGCCGTGGTGGCGCTGCTGATGCTGGCCCTGCTCGCCGTGATCGGCCGCGTCCTCTACGGCGTCGCGATTCCCTGGAGCCAGATGCCGCAGATCGTCGTCACCCTGCTGATCGGCGCCTCGGCCTTCTGCTGTCTCGGCATCGCCCTCACTGCGGCGATCCCCTCTCAGGACGCGGCGGCGCCGATCGTCAATGCGCTGCTGCTGCCGCTCTACTTCCTCTCCGGCGTCTTCATCCCCGACGACCAGCTGCCCAGCGGCGTCATTCACTTCGCCGACGTCTTTCCGATCCGCCACTTCTTCGAGGCATTCTTCGACGTTTACGACCCAGGCAGCGCCGGCGGCGGCCTGCAGTGGGGCAACCTCGCCGTGGTTGCGATCTGGGGCATCGCCGGCCTGCTGCTCGCGATCCGCTTCTTCCGCTGGACCCCGCGCGGCGGCTGATCCGCCAGCCCGTATAGCCTCCTGGTTCGAATGTTGCATCACGTTCTACTGGAGGTCTCTGACCTTGAGCGGAGCGCGTCGTTTTACGACTCGCTGCTCGCGCCCCTTGGCTGGCGGCGCCACTTTGAGGAGGACGAAACGATTGGCTGGGGCATCGCCAAACCGGTCTTTTTCATCGCCTCCCATCACGAGCCCAAGGCCGGCTTCGGCCTGCTCAGCTTCTCCGGGCTTGGGATCGTCGCCGTCAAGGCCGCCTGGGAAGGTGGCATGAACGCCGGCGGGACCAAGGTTTCCGAGCCGGGCGAGCGCCGCTCCTACGGCTCCGGCTCCTACTCGGCCTTCGTCAAGGACCCCGACGGGTACGAGATCGAGATCACGATCGGGACCGACTAGACGAATTTCGGCGGCCGCCGGGTGGCGCCGCTCCATAACATCGGCACATCTCCCCAAATAACTCCCAGGAGGGTTGACTTAATGGCTGTGAAGGTCGGCATCAACGGTTTCGGGCGAATCGGGCGCAACGTCTTCCGCGCGGCGCATGCTGCCGGGGCCGACCTCGAGTTCGTCGCGGTCAACGATCTCGTCGACACCGCCACGATGGCCAACCTGCTCAAGTACGACTCGATCCTCGGTCGCTTCCCGGGCGAGGTCGAGGTCAGCGACGCCGGGCTCAGCATCGACGGCAAGGAGCTGAAGGTTCTCTCCGAGCGCGATCCGGCCGCGCTGCCCTGGGGGGATCTCGGCGTCGACGTCGTGATCGAGTCGACCGGCTTCTTCACCAAGCGCGAGGACGCCGCCAAGCACCTCGATGCCGGCGCCAAGAAGGTGATCATCTCCGCCCCGGCGACCGAACCCGACGTCACCGTCGCGCTCGGCGTCAACTTCGACTCCGCCTATGACCCGGCGAGCCACCACGTCATCTCCAACGCCTCCTGCACGACCAACTGCCTCGCCCCGCTGGCCAAGGTGCTGCACGACGCGTTCGGGATCGAGCAGGGACTGATGACGACGATTCATGCCTACACCGCCGACCAGCGCCTGCAGGACATGCCGCACAAGGACCCCCGCCGCTCGCGCGCGGCGGCGCTCAACCTGATCCCGACGACGACTGGCGCCGCCAAGGCGGTCGGGCTGGTGCTGCCGGAGCTGAACGGCAAGCTGAACGGCTTCTCGATGCGAGCGCCGGTCCCGACCGGATCGGCCGTCGACCTCGTCTTCACCACTCCCGAGCCACTCGACAAGGAGAAGATCAATGCGGCGCTGAAGGATGCCGCAGACGGTCCGCTGAAGGGCATCCTCGCCTACACCGAGGACCCGATCGTCTCCTCCGACATCGTCGGCGACCCACACTCCTCGATCGTCGATGCACAGTCGACGATGGTGATCGGCGACGGTCGGATGGCGAAGGTGATCAGCTGGTACGACAACGAGTGGGGCTACTCCAACCGCTGCGTCGAGCTGGCCGGCAAGGTCCTCTGATCCGGTTCGGGCCGGAGCTTTGAGCTTCTCCAAGGCAAGCGTCCGCGACGCCGAGGTCGAGGGCAAGTGCGTCCTCGTCCGGGTCGACTTCAACGTCCCGCTCGAGGACGGCCGGGTCGGCGACGACACCCGCATTCGCGCGGCGCTGCCGACGATCGCGCTGCTGCGTGAGCGCGGCGCGGCGGTCGTCCTCGTCTCCCACCTCGGTCGGCCCAAGGGCCAGGCCGACCCGGCACTCTCTATGGGGCCGGTGGGGGAGCGGCTCGCCGAGCTGATCGAGGCCGAGGTCAAGCAGGCGCCCGCCGTAATCGGCGAGGAGGTCGAGGCGATGGCCGGCGAGCTCGGGTCGGGCGAGGTGATGCTGCTGGAGAACGCTCGCTACGAGCCGGGCGAGACCGAGAACGACCCGGCGCTTGCCGAGGGCCTGGCGAAGCTGGCCGAGGTTTACGTCAATGATGCCTTCGGCGCCGCCCACCGTGCCCACGCCAGCACCGCTGGCATCGCTGGCCTGCTGCCCGGCTACGCCGGGCTCCTGCTCGAGCGCGAGGTCAACGAACTGACTCGGGTGGTCGAGTCTCCAGAGCGCCCGCTGGTCGTCGTCCTCGGCGGTGCCAAGGTCACCGACAAGGTCGGCGTGATCGATCGCTTCCTCGAGGTCGCCGACGAGATCCTGATCGGCGGTGCGATGTGCTTCAGCTTCTTCCGCGCCCAGGGGATCGCGACCGGCAACTCGCTGGTAGAGGAGGAGGGCGTGACCCTGGCGGCGGAGGCCCTCGAGCGGGCTGAGTCTTCCAACTGCGAGTTGCGACTGCCCGTCGACCTCGTGCTGGGCGAGCGCTTTGCCGCCGACGCCGAGCCGCGCGAGAGCGACGGGGTCGAGGTTCCGGACGGCTGGATGGGGCTCGACGTCGGGCCGCGAACAGCTCGCGCCTACGCCGAGGTGATCGCCGCGGCCGGCACCGTGCTCTGGAACGGCCCGATGGGAGCCTTCGAGCTGCGCGCCGTTCGCCGCCGGCACCCGCGTTGTTGCCGACGCCGTGGCGGACGCGCCCGGGACGACGGTGATCGGCGGCGGCGATTCGGTTGCTGCTCTGCAGCAGTTCGGCCTTGGTGACAAAGTGGATTGGCTTTCGACCGGAGGAGGAGCATCGTTGGAGCTCTTGGAGGGAAAGAAGCTGCCCGGAGTGGAGGCGCTGCGCGATGTCTAGCCGCACGCCGTACATCGCCGCCAACTGGAAGATGCACAAGACCGTCGCCGAGGCGGGCCAGTTCGTCGACGCGCTGTTGCCGCAGATCGCGGCGACGCAGAGCGACGTCGTGATCTGCCCGCCGTTCACCTCCCTGACCGCCGTGGTCGAGCGCCGCTACGGCACCGCGGTCAAGGTCGCTGCGCAGAACATGCACGAGGAGGACTCGGGCGCATTCACCGGCGAGGTTTCGGCGTCGATGCTGGTCGAGCTCGACGTCGAGGCGGTCGTCCTTGGTCACTCCGAGCGCCGCCAGTTCTTCGGCGAGAGCGACGAGGCGCTGGCCCGCAAGGTGCCGGCCGCCCTCGCCGCCGGTCTCGAGCCGATCCTCTGCATCGGCGAGACCGAGGAGGCGCGCGATGCCGAACAGACCGAGGCGGTGCTGCAGCGCCAGCTGCAGGCCGACCTGGCCGGCATCGAGGGCACCCAGCTGAGCGAGGTGGTGATCGCCTACGAGCCGATCTGGGCGATCGGCACCGGCCGCACCGCGACGCCCGAGCAGGCGCAGGAGACGATCGCCTTCATCCGCGACATCCTGCGCGAGCACGGAGCGAGCGCCGACGAGGTGCGGATCCTCTACGGCGGCTCGGTCAAGCCGGGCAACGCGGCGGAGCTCCTCTCGCAGCCCGACATCGACGGGGCGCTGGTCGGCGGCGCGAGCCTCGACCCGGCTGAATTCGCGGAGATAGTCAAGGCAGCATGAGCTTCCGGTGCGCCTTTTCCCCTCTATGCGTGGATAAAGCGCACCGGAAGGGGTTGTCGTGACCGTTCCCTCGCTGGCGCTGGTGATTCTCGATGGCTGGGGGCTGGCCGAGGCTGGTCCTGGCAACGCGATCTCGCTCGCCCAGACGCCCGTCTTCGACCGCCTCTGGGACGGCTTTCCCCATACCCAGCTCTCCGCCCAGGGTCGCGACGTCGGCCTTCCTGACGGCCAGATGGGCAACTCCGAGGTCGGCCACCTCAACCTCGGCGCCGGCGCGATCGTCAAGCAGGACCTGGCCCGGATCGACGACGCGATCGCCGACGGCAGCTTCTTCGAGAATGAGGCCCTTCTGGCCGCTTGCGAGCGCGCCCGCGAGAGCCCGCGGGGGCGGCTGCACCTGCTCGGCCTCGTCTCCGACGGCGGCGTCCACTCCGGCTGGGAGCACATCGAGGCGACGATCGAGCTGGCCTCGCAGGAGGGCGTCCCCGACGTCGTCTTCCACGCCTTCACCGACGGCCGCGACACGCTGCCGCACGGTGGCCGCGGCTACGTCCACGAGCTCGAGCGCTGGCTGCGTCAGGCCGGCCGCGTCGCCACCGTCAGCGGCCGTTATTACGCGATGGATCGCGACACGCGCTGGGAGCGGACCAAGCTCGCCTACGACGCGATCGTCCACGCCGAGGGTCTGCGCGCGGCGAGCAGCGAGGAGGCGGTCGAGCTCGCCTACGAGCGTGGCGAGACCGATGAGTTCGTCAAGCCGACGGTGATCGGCGACTACGACGGGGTCGCCGCCGGCGACGTCGGCATCTTCATCAACTTCCGCCCCGACCGGGCGCGCGAGATGACCCTGGCCCTGGCCGAGCCCGACTTCGAAGAGTTCACCCGCGCTGGTGGCCCGCAGCTCGAGCTGACGACGATGACCGTCTACCGCAAGGGCTGGCCCTACCCGGTCGCCTTCCCCGAGGCGCGGC
The DNA here is from genome assembly GCA_963840565.1 of uncultured Solirubrobacterales bacterium. GTDB lineage: Bacteria > Actinomycetota > Thermoleophilia > Solirubrobacterales > 70-9 > VRUE01. The sequence goes on along the minus strand of CAWIZH010000002.1, from coordinate 1,180,070 downwards.
CGAAGACGACGCTGGCGGAGACGATCTCAGAGGCGGGCGGCCGCCAGCTGCACGTCGCCGAGACCGAGAAGTACGCCCACGTCACCTACTTCTTCAACGGCGGCCGCGAGCAGGAGTGGGAGGGGGAGGAGCGCCACCTGGTCAACTCTCCCCGCGACGTTCCCACCTACGACCACAAGCCGGAGATGAGCGCCCGCGCCGCCGCCGACACCTTTGTCAGCCACTGGGGGGCGGCGGACTACCGCTTCGGCATCATCAACTTCGCCAACCCCGACATGGTCGGCCACACCGGCGTGATCCCGGCCGCGGTGACCGCGGTCGAGGAGGTCGACGGCTGCCTCGGCGACGTGATCGAGGCGGTTACGGCGAAGGGCGGCGCCTGCATCGTCACCGCCGATCACGGCAACTGCGACCACATGCTCGAGCCGGACGGCTCGCCCAACACCGCGCACTCGCTCAATCCGGTGCCATTGATCGTCACCACTGACGGCGTGACGCTGCGCGAGCACGGCATCCTCGCCGACGTGGCTCCTACTGCGCTGCAACTCCTTGGGATTCCTCAGCCCGAGGCCATGACCGGACAGTCGCTGCTTGCGGGGGGCGACGGCGACCACTCTGTCGATGCCTAAGCCCCGCCAGAGGCGGGGCTGATGATGTGCGCCTTCGGCGCTCAGAATTACCCTGCGGTGCTGGGGGAGGCATCGTCAGAGCGGTCGCCGTCGCCCTTCTACAGGATCGATTGACGTGCGGCAAGAACCGGAGAGGCTTAGTTTCGAGATTGCGGCGCGGGATGGGACCGCCCGAACCGGCGTCCTGTACACCGCTCATGGAGTCGTCCACACACCCGCGTTCATTCCCCTGGCGACGAAAGGGACGGTGCGCGGCCTAGAGGCTCGCGAGGTAGCTGATCTTGGCTACGAGATGGTGCTGGGGAACACATACCACCTGTTTGTCTCGCCGGGCCCCGAGCGGATCGCCAAGGCGGGCGGGCTGCATGGGTTCATGGGGTGGAACAAGGCGTTGATCACCGATTCCGGTGGGTTTCAGGTTTTCTCGCTGGCCCACGGCGGGGTCGCCAACGAGGTCAAGGGGAGCGGCCGTCAGGGTGGCGCCCAGGGCTCGGTCGTCTCGATCAAGGAGGAGGGCGTGCACTTCCGCTCCTATCGGGACGGAGCGGAGCTGTTCATCTCGCCCGAGGTCTCGATGGAGGTGCAGGCGGCGCTGGGCTCGGACATCGCCCTGGTCTTCGACGAGTGCACCCCCTTTCACGCCGACCGCGACTACACCGCCCGCTCGACCGAGCGCACCCACCGCTGGCTCGACCGTTGCCTCGCCTGGCACGGCGAGCACGGACCGCAACGGCAGGCGGTCTTCGGAATCGTCCAGGGCGGCGTCCACGAGGACCTGCGGCGTGAATCGGCCGAGTACATCTCGGCGGCAGGCGTTGACGGTCTCGCAATCGGCGGCACCCTCGGCCGCGACAAGGCAGAGATGCGCGAGGTGCTGGCAATGACCGCTCCAATGCTTCCCGAAGCCACGCCCAAGCACCTGCTCGGCATCGGCGAGGTCGACGACCTGCTCGCCGGCATCGCCCTCGGCCTCGACGTCTTCGACTGCGCCGTCCCGACCCGCCTAGCCCGCCACGGGGTCGCCCTCGTCCCCGACCCCGCCAACCGCTTCCGCCTAGACCTGCGCAAGTCCGGCCATGAAGGCAACCGCAACCCAATCGCCGCAGGCTGCCCCTGCCCGGCCTGCCAACACCACGACCGCGACTACCTCAGCTACCTATCCCGCGCCGAGGAGCTCACAGCAGTCCGCCTCCTTTGCCTCCACAACTTGACGTATCTACAGGAGCTGATGACCCACGCAAGAGCCGCCATCTCGGCGGGAAGCTTCAGCGGCTACTCAACCGCGGTCATGGAGGGTTCACCTCCCTGGGCGGCTGACTGAGGGAGTCGGGCACCCCTCCGAACGGCTTGTACTTTTTCGGCGATTCAACCGCGGCCAGCCAATCACTCTCCACCGAAAAAGTTGAGAGAGGAGGGGTGCCCGACCCTCTCCACCACCACGCTATTCAGTGTTCTTTTTGACCAGGTCCTTGAATTCTTCGACGACCTTGTCGACCGTGTTGCCGGCCACTTCGGTGGCCTTGACGCTGGTTGCTTTGTCGGTGGTGTAGATCACGGCCGCCGCCACGGCTGCGGCGATGAGGACGAGCGCTACTAGGGCCATCACGAAGCGGGCGAAGCGGGAGAAGGCGCTGCGCTTTTGTTGAGCTTGTACGGGACGCTGCGGCGGGACCGGTGGGGGTGGCTGCGGGGCGCGGGCCACCGGGCGGCGTGTCTGCGAGGGCGCCGGGCGGTACTCGGTCTGCGCGGTCTGGTCGAGGTGGCGGGTGGCGGTCTCGCTGCCGAGCATCTGGGTCGGGGTGTTCTCGTCGTCGAAGGGCAGGGTCACGTCCTCGCCCTGGAGGCCCAGCTGCAGGCCGCCGGCCAACTCGCTGGCGCTGGCGTAGCGGCGATTCGGGTCGCCCTCGAGCGCCCGCAGCACCGCGGCCCCCAGCGCCTCGGGAACTTCGTCGTTGTAGGTGCTGGGCGGCAGCGGCCGCTCGTTCTGCTGGCGCACCGCCAGCTCGGCCAGGGTTGAGCCCTCGTACGGCAGGCGGCCGGTGAGGAACTGGTAGAGGACGACGCCGAGCGCGTAGACGTCGGTGGCCGGCGTCGCCTCCTCGCCGCGCACCTGCTCGGGTGAGAGGTAGGCGGCGGTGCCGACGACCGAGCCGACCTGGGTGATGCGGGTCTGTTCGACCGCGCGGGCGATGCCGAAGTCGGTCAGCTTGACCGTCATCTCGCCGCCGCCGACGGGGCCGCCGAAGACCATCAGGTTGCCCGGCTTGACGTCGCGGTGGATGATCCCGCGCCGGTGGGCGTAGTCGAGCCCGGCGCACGCCTGGGCGCCGATCTCGGCGGTTGTCTCCCCGTCCAGCGGTCCCTGGCGCTGCAGGATCTGCGCTCCCGAGCGGCCCTCGACGTACTCCATGACGATGTAGTGGCGGCCGTCGTCGATACCGGTGTCGTAGACCTGGACGATGTTGGGGTGGATCAGCTTGGCCACGGCCAGCGCCTCGCGGCGGAAGCGGGCGACGAAGCGCTCGTCGTCGGAGAGGTGCTCGGCGAGGATCTTGACCGCGACCGTGCGCTCAAGGATCAGGTCGGTCGCCATGTGGACGCTCGACATCCCGCCGGAGCCGAGCCGGTCGCCGATCTCGTAGCGGCCGGAGAGGATTCCGCTCGCCACTATTCCCCTTCCCCCACGGGCGCGCCTGGGCCGACGCCACCCGAAGCGCCGGTGCCGCCGCCTTCGCTCGGCGGTGGCTCGGCCGGCGTCGTTTCGGTGGGCGTTGTCGGAGTAGCCGGTGGCGCTTCTTTTTCTTCTTCCTTTTCCTGTTTCTCCGCTTCCTTTTCCAGCGCCTTTTCTTCCTTCTCCTGTTCCTTTTCAGCCTTCTTTTCGAGCCCGGGCGGCAACTCGTCTTCTTCTTCGGTGCTCGGCGCTTCGGCGGCCGGGGCAACGGCTTCCGTTTCGGCTTCTTCGCAGGCGACGACCACTTCATTGAGCTTTTCGGCGCCGCGCTGGAGTGCCTGCTTCAGCTTTTCGTCGACCCCGCCGAGGTTTTCCACCTGGGCGCTGACTTCCTGCGCCGCGTTCTCGGCGCCGACGCATTCGCCTTCGCCGACGAACTGCTTGACGCTGTCGAGGTTTTCGGAGATTTCCTGTGCTGTGTTGCCGGGCAGCAGCTTGGCGTCTTCGCCGCCGCCGCAGGAGACGAGGGCGATTGCGGCGAGGGCACCGAGGGCGAGGGCAAGGGCGAATGCGGCTGGCTGGCGCACCGTTGCGAGTCTAGACAACGGTTTCTGGGACGGATTTTCCCTGCAATTGAGCGTCATTGGCCAGTGTAGAGGCGGTCGGCGAGGCGGCGGGGCAAGCCGGCGGCGGCGATCGGTGCAGCCGCCCGCTCGATCTCGTAGGCGACGCGATGGAAGCAGGCCGTCTCCGCCTCGGTGTCGAGTTCCAGCCAGGCGGCGCGGGGGTCGCCGTCGCGGGGCTGGCCGACGCTGCCGGGGTTGACCAGCCAACCGCCCTCGCCGAGGTCGAGCAGGGCGCCGTCGCTGGCCTGCGCCCCGCGGGCCTCGCCGTCATTGACGCCCTCGGGCCTGGTGAAGAAGAGGGCGACGTGGGAGTGGCCGATCAAACCGATCCGCTGCGGATTTGCGTCCATGCCGGCGGCGGCCTGCTCGCCGGAGAGCACGTACTCCCAGACCGGATCGCGGGGAGAAGCGTGGAAGAGGCCGGTGCCGGCCCGCTCGCCGTTCGGCTCCAGCTCGCGCAGGAACTCGAGCGTGCGCTCGGCGACGTTGTCGCGCGTCCACTCGACCGCGACGGCAGCGGCCTCGGAGAAGGAGGAGATGTCGAGGCCGCCGAGGACCGCGAGGTCGTGGTTGCCGACCAGGCACACGTCACAGCGCTCGCGCACGAGGTCGGCGCAGGCATCGGGCTCGACCCCGTAGCCCAGCACGTCGCCCAGGCACCAGATCTCCTCGATGCCGGAGGCGTCGATCTGCCCGAGGACCGCCTCGAGCGCGGGCAGGTTGGCGTGGATGTCGGTGATTGCGGCGACGCGCACGCCGGCCAGCGTACTTTGGTCCCCGCCCCTCCATACGATGAGCGCGATGGCCGCAGCCCCCGACCCGATCTCCGAGCTGCGCTCGGCAGTCAACCGAGCCTCACTGGCGCTGCGCGATGGCGAGTCGACCGGCCCCGAGCCGACGCTGGAGCGCCCGCCCAAGGCCGAGCTGGGCGATTACAGCTCCAACGCGGCGATGCTGCTCGCTGCGCCGCTGGGCGAAAACCCGCGCGACGTCGCCGCCCGGCTTGCCACCGAGCTCAGCCGGCAGCTCGGCCCGGAGACGGTCGAGCGGATCGAGGTCGCCGGCCCGGGCTTCGTCAACTTCTTCCTTGCCGACGGCTGGTACCGCCGCGCGATGGCCAGCCTCGCCGCGGCGGGGGAGACGCTCGGCCCGGCGGCGGCCGATTCGCCGGAACGGATCCTGGTCGAGTTCGTCTCCGCCAACCCGACCGGCCCGCTCCACGTCGGCGGCGGCCGCCACGCCGCTTACGGCGACTCCCTTGTCCGCCTGCTCGAGGCGACGGGGCACGAGGTCCAGCGCGAGTTCTACGTCAACGACGCCGGTGGCCAGATTGACCGTTTCGCCGCCTCGATCGCCGCCCGCATGCTCGGCCAGGAGATTCCCGAGGATGGCTACGAAGGCGCTTACGTCGGCGAGCTCGGCGAGCGGATCAAGGCTGAGGGGATCGACCCCACCGACCTCGAGGCGCTCGGCAACCGCGGGATCGAGCTGATGCTGGAGGGGGTGCGGGGGACGCTCGACCGCTTCGGCGTCCGCTTCGACAACTGGTTCTCCGAGCGCGACCTCTACAGCCGCGGCGAGGTCGACGCCGCCCTTGCTCAGCTCGACCGGCACGGGCACACCTATCGCAGCGACGAGGCGCTCTGGCTGCGCACGACGACCTTCGGCGACGACAAGGACCGGGTGCTGATCCGTGCCAACGGCGAACCGACCTACCTCGCCGCCGACGTCGCCTACCACTGGGACAAGCTCGAGCGTGGCTTCGGGCGCCTGATCGACATCCTCGGCGCCGACCACCACGGCTACGTCGCCCGCCTGCAGGCGGCGATCGCCGGCCTCGGCGCCGACCCCGAGCGCTTCGAGGCGCTGATCATGCGACTCGTCCACATCGTCGAAAACGGCGAGCGGGCGGAAATGTCGAAGCGCAGCGGCGAGTTCGTCACCCTCGACGAACTGCTCGACGACATCGGCATCGACGCGACCCGCTGGTTCATGCTCTGGCGCAGCCACGACACGACCGTCGACCTCGACCTCGAGCTCGCCCGCCGCCAGTCCAACGACAACCCCGTCTACTACGTCCAGTACGCCCACGCCCGCATCGCCAGCATCCTGCGCAAGGCCGGCGTCGAGCCGGAGCAGGCCGCCGTGGCGGCCGGCGCCGATACGCCGGGCACCCCGCTCGAGCCGGCCGAGCGCGAGCTGATCAAGCGCCTGCTCGAATTCCCCAGCGAGGTGCGCGAGGCCGCTGCGCGCCGCGCGCCGCACCGGATCTGCACCTTCTCGACCGCGGTTGCCGCCGACTTCCACGGCTTCTACCGCGACTGCCAGGTCGTCGGCGCCGAGGGCGAGGGGGTCGAGGGCTCGCGCCTGGCGCTTGCCCTGCTCACCAAGCGGACGATCGCGGGCGCACTCGGCCTGCTCGGCATCGCGGCTCCCGAGCGGATGTGATGCTGGGCCGTCGGCGCAAGCCACCGGTGCTGGCCAGCGTCCCTGCGCCGGCGAGCGAGACGCCGCGGCTGGGTGCCCTTGGCCGCGCCGAGCTCGAGGCCTGCGCCCAGCTGGCGACGGCGCTAGCGGGATCGCGGGCGGTGCTGGCGACCGGCCCGGCGCGCTCGGCGGTGGCGCTTGGCCTCGCCACCGCGGCGACGGCGGACGGTCGCCGCGTCGCCCTGCTGGAGTGCGACCTCGCTTCGCCCGGGCTGGCCGGATTACTCGGGCTCTCGGCGACCCCTGGCCTGCACGAGTACCTGCGGGGAGAAGCCGAGGCCGCCCAGATCCTGCAGTCGCTGGTCCTGGCCGGCCCGGCGTCGGGCCGGGCGACGCAGCCGCTCGCCTGCATCGTCGCCGGCGAGCCCGAGCCCGAGCCGGCGGCGCTGCTCGACTCCGACCGCTGCGTCCACGCAACCGGCAAACTGCGCCGGGCCTATGACCTGCTGGTCATCGACGGCCCCCCGGCCGGCCCCGGCACCGGCCCGCTGAGGGCGCTCGCCGACCAGGTCGACGCGACGATCGTCTGCGGCGAGCAGGGCGCGATCTCCAAGCGCCTGCCGGTCCCGGTCGCCGGGCTCGTGCCTTTTGGCTGAGCGCTAAAGGTCGTAACGGCCGAGGTCGGCCTCGAGCCGCTCGGCGTCCTCGCCCTGCGGTGCCGCCGGGGCGTCTTCCTGTTGCGCCGGCGATCGGCGGCCGTCGCGGCGCCAGCGGGCGACGCTGAAGGCGAGCGCGATCGCCGCGACGACGATCGCGATGATCGGCACCAGGTAGGCCGAGAGGTCGAACCCGGATGCCTTCGGCAGCGCCAGCACCGACGGCCCGTACTGGACGACGAGGGCGTCCTTGACCTCGGCCTTGGTCTTGCCGCCGGCGACCAGCTTGGCGACGTAGACCTTCTCGCGTTTGGCCTGCGGCGATTCGGCCAGCTCGAGCAGGGTGCCGCAGACCGGGCACATCACTTCGTCTTCGATGTCGTGCACGGTCGTCTGCCGCGGCGGCGCGGCGAGGGCCAGGGGGGCGAGAGCAAGGAGGCCAAGGACAAGGGTCGCCAGCGCCGCCGCACGCCTCATCGCGCGCCCTCGATCAGCGGTTCGACCTGGTCGTGGAGGAAGCGATCGTCGACCTGCCCAATCCGAACCAACGCCACCGCTCCCCGCGGGTCGACCAGGAAGTTCTCCGGCACGCCGGTCGCGCCGAAGGCCTGGATGCGCTCGTCGCCGGTCGAGCGAAGCTGCGGGTACGTGGCCGGGTGATCGCGCAGGAAGGCGTCGGCGTCGTCGCGGTTGTCCTGAACGTTGATGCCGACGACCGTCGTGTTATTGGCACGCATCCGACGGTAGAAGCGCTCCAGCGCCGGCGTCTCCTCGCGGCAGGGGACGCACCACGAGGCCCAGAGATTGATCAGGACCCATTCGCCGCGATGTTCGGCGATCGAGCCGTGGCCAGGTCCCGGCAGGGCGGGCAGCACGCGGTCGGGGACCGGGTCGCCGACCGCGACCCGCGTGGTGCCCTTGCTGAGCAGGCCAAAGGCAAGCAGGCCGACGACGGCCAGCACGGCAAGGAAGGCGAGGAGAGATCGCGTGCTCACGGGCGCTGGACTCTAGATAGCGGGCGCCCCCGGCAACCCCCCGACCGCCCTAGAATCAGCGCCTGACGCGGACGTAGCTCAGTTGGTAGAGCGCGAGCTTCCCAAGCTCGAGGTCGCGGGTTCGAGACCCGTCGTCCGCTTTTACGCCATGGAGGTGACCGGCTTAGGCCGGAACGCTGACCTTCTTGCGCCGGTGGCCGTTGCGGGAGTTGCCGTTCGTGCTGGGCTTTGCGGCCTTGGCCTCGCGGTAGAAGTGCTCGGTGGCGCCGCGCACGGGGCGTTCTCCGACCAGGTCGACGAGGCCGGTGCGGTGTAGCTCGGTGACGTGGTAGTTGACGTTGCTGAGGGGGGTCCGCAGCTCATAGCTGAGGTCGCTGGGGGAGAGGACGCGGCCGCCATCGAGGGCCAGGACCTCGAGGATTGAGATCCGCAGTGGGTGGGTATTGGCCCGAGCCAGGAGCTGCCAGTTCATGGGATTCCTCCGTCGCTTTGATTGGTTGGTACCAACTTCTAGATCAATTGATACCAAAAAATGATGGTGTAAATCCACAAAATCGGGTAGTCTCGTCCAAATGAACTTTGGGAAGGGGAATCGAATGGGTGCAGGAGCAGGGGTTTCGAGGCTTTTTGCGAGCGCGGGCGCAATCGCAGCTGCAGCGCTGGCCATCGCGGCGCCCGCGGCATCGGCCGCCCCCGAAATCATCGCCCCGCAGAGCCATCCCCCTAAAGCCGATGACGGCTGGCAGGCTGGGACCTGCTTCTCGGACCCGTGCTCGGTCGAAACGCCGTCGCTCTTCTACGAACAGGCGGCCGGCCATCCGCAGGACGGCTTCACCCAGTTCATCGTCAAGCACACGACGACCGAAGTCGTCCCCTCGGTCAAACTCGAAGAACCGGTCGGCGACATCAAGACGGTCCGCGTCGACCTGCCGGCTGGCCTCAGCGTCAACCCGCAGGCGACGCCCCAGTGTCCGCAGGCGACCTTCGAGGCGAACGTCCAGCGCTGTGCCCCCCTGGTTCGAACGTGGGCACGAGCCTGGCCACCGCCGCGCTGGCGGGCGTCGTCGCGCCGCCGGTGCCGGTCCACGTCTACAACATCGAACCCCCCGACGGCGAACCGGCCCGTTTCGGCTTCAACCTGCTCGGCAACAACGTCTACCTGAGGGCGGGGGTGGCCTGGGAAGGCAACTATCACGAGTTCTTCACGATCGACGTCGCCGACGTCGCCGGTCGGCCACGTGCTGAAGAACCGCCTCGACCTTCGAAGGCCGCGCCGGCAACGGGACCTTCATCACCACGCCGAGCACCTGCTTCGACCGCGACCCAGCCTCAGTTCAAGGGCGTCTACTCGACCTTCCTGCGCGCCGACGGCCACGGCGAATTCGAAGACCCGAGCTTCCCCAACGGCTCGCCTTTCATCGAGTCCGAACTGCCGCCGAACACGAGCCCGAAGGAATGCGACAGCATCCCCTTCAAACCGTCGGTCACGGCGACCCCGGGCACGGCCCAGACCGACTCGCCGCCTCAGGTGCCGGGGTCACGGTCAATATCCCCTTCGAAGTGCCGACGGCGGGCGAACTGCTCCTGCCGAAAACCAAACAGGCGAGCTCTCAGCTGCGGACGGCGAAGGTGACGCTGCCATCCGGCATGGGCCTCAACCCCTCGGCCGCCAACGGCCTCCAGGCTTGCAGCGACGCAGCAGTTCGGCAAGGGCACCCGGAACCCGGTCGCCTGTCCGGCAGCGTCGGTCATCGGCACCGTCGCGATCGACACGCCGCCGCTTGCCCGACGGCTCGCTGGGCGGCAACGTCTACCTCGGCCAGCAGCTCAGCCGCGACCCGGCCTCCGGCAACGAGTACCGGATCTTCGTCGACGCCAAGTCCGATCGCTACGGCATCTCGACGCGAGGCTGATCGGCAACGTCAGCGCCGATCCGCAGACCGGCGCAGCTGACCACGACCTTTGCCGAAAACGCCGCAGGTCCCCTTCAGCTCGTTCCGGCTTCAGCTCGACGGGACCAAAGGCACCCTGACCAGCCCGCCCACCTGCGGCCCGAACAAAACCAGCGACGCAGATGACCGCCGTGGTCGGGCAACGCCGCGGCGACGCCGGGCGATGGCTTCACCCTGACCAGCGCTCCCGGGCGGCGGCCCCTGCGCGAAAACGCTCGCGGCGCGCCCCTTCGCGCCGGGCTTCGGCGCCAAATCGACGAACCCGAAGGGCGGCGCCTACACGCAGTTCGTCGTCAACGCCACCCGCGCCGACGGCAACCAGGAGCTGAAGGGCGTCGACGTCAACCTGCCGCCGGGGCTGACGGCGAAGCTGGCCGGCGTCCGCTACTGCCCGGCGGCGACGATCGCCGCCGCCGCGGCGAACAGCGGCGCGGCCGAGGCCGCAAGACGCAAGCTGCCCTGGCTCGAGCCTCGTCGGCAGCGCCTCGGTGGCCGCCGGCAGCGGCGCGAACCCGCTCCGCCTCAACGGAAAAGCCTTCCTCGCAGGGCGCTACCACGGCGCCCCTCTTTCCCTGGCAGTGATCACCCCCGCCACGGCCGGGCCGTTCGATCTCGGCACGGTCGTGGTGCGGGTGGCGCTGTTCGTCGACCCGGAAACGGCGCAGGTGCATGCCGTCTCCGATCCGCTCCCGCATGTCTTCGGCGGCGCCCTGGTCGACCTGCGCTCGGTCTCGGTCAACCTCGACCGCAAAAACTTCGCCCTCAACCCGACCAACTGCTCGGCGATGCAACTTGCCGGGGCCCTGCGCGGCGGCGGCGCCAACCCGCTCGACCCGGCCGCCTTCAGCACCGTGCCGGTCTCGGCGCCGTTCAAGGTCAACGGCTGCGAGAACCTCGACTTCAAGCCGAAGCTGTTCATGCGCGTCTTCGGCGGCACGCGGCGGGCGAAGAGCCCGAAGCTGCGCGCCGTCCTCGTCGCCCGCGACGGCGACGCCAACATCGGCCGCGCCTCGGTCAAGCTGCCGAAGCCGCTGATCCTCGAACAGGCCAGCCTGGCCAACGTCTGCACCCGGGTTCAGTTCGCCGCCCACGACTGCCCCAAGGACTCGATCTACGGCTTCGCCGAAGCGACCACGCCGCTGCTCGACGGCCCGCTGAAAGGCCCGGTCTACCTGCGCTCCTCCAGCCACGAACTGCCGGACATGGTCGCCGCCCTCAACGGCCAGGTCGACGTCGTCCTCGACGGGCGCATCGACAGCGTCAAGGGCCGCCTGCGCACCACCTTCGACACCGTGCCCGACGTGCCGGTCTCCAAGTTCGTCGTCACCATCCGCGGCGGCAAGAAGCGCGGCCTGCTGGTCAACTCGAGCAACCTCTGCGCGAAGAAGTACAAAGTCATCGCCCGCTTCACCGGCCAGAACGGCAAGAAGGCCAACCAGAAGCCGAAGCTGCGCACGCCCTGCAAGAAGCACAAGCAGCAAGCACCGCAAGGGGCGCTGAGGCTCTAGATCGGTTGGCTGGTGGGGCGGATCAGGATCTCGTTGACGTCGACGCCCGGGCGTTGTTCGAGCGCGTAGAGCACCGCTTTGGCGATGTCGTCGTCCTGCAGCGCCCACTCGCCGGGGCGGTTGTCGAAGAAGGGCGTGTCGGTCATGCCCGGGCTCGATCAGGGTGACGCGGATGTCGCGGTTCTCGTGGATCTGGCGCAGTTCGGCCCGCAGCGCCTCGCCGATCGCCGTCGCCGCCCACTTGGTCGCCGAGTACATCGAGCCGGGCAGCGCCCGTCGCCCGGCCACCGAGCTGGTGATGACGAAGTGGCCGTCGCCGCGCTCGAGCAGGTGGGGGAGGGTGGCGCGGATCGTCAGGCCGACCCCGTAGACGTTGGTCAGCACCATCGAGCGCCAGTGCTCGGGCGACTCCTCGAGGAAGCCGCGCGAGGCACCGAAGCCGGCGTTGGCAAAGACCACATCGATGCGCCCGAAGCCCTCGACCGCCGCCGCGGCCATCGCCTCGACCTGATCCCACTCGGTGACGTCGCAGCGCACCGCCAGCGCCCGCTCCGTCACCACCAAGCTCCTCAACCAGCTCCTCCAACGGCTCCAACCGCCGCGCCGCCAGAACCAGCCGGTACTTCGATGCCGCAGCCCGCGCCGTCGCAGCACCAATGCCGCTGCTAGCTCCCGTAATCAGCAGTACAGGGTCGTCGCGCCACGTCTCGATTCTCTCAGCTTCAGAGCTGGCAGAGGGCGAGACTCCCGGGTCGGCGGACACTCAGCGCGAAGCGCGTCCGCCGACCGGGAGTCCCGCCCTCCCGACCTACGGACACTCAGCGCGAAGCGCGTCCGCTGACCCCCGCCCGCTCGCTCCCCACCACCTCTTGCGATAATCCCCGACTCGTGGATCCCCAGCGCAAGCGGAAGATCCGGCTCGTAGTCGCCCTCAGCGTCGCCGTCCTCCTGGCGGCGGCGCTCGTCTACACCTCCTTCAGCGCCGCCTGGAGGCGAAGGAGCCCTCGCAGCTGCTCAGCGCGGCGCCCGGAGCTCGAGCTATCGACCTGACCGGCAAGGTCGTGCCGGGCTCGATCCGCCACGACGGCGAGGAACTGCGCTTCCGCGTCGCCGACCGCGAAGGCGGCGGCCCGACCCTTCCGGTCACCTACAGCGGCACCGTCCCCGATCCCTTCCGCGGCGGCCGCGAGATCGTCCTCACCGGAGAAGTCGAGCACGGCACCTTCATCGGCGAACGCGACACGCTGGTGACCAAGTGCCCGTCGAAGTTCACCACCTCGGAATGAAGGCCAGCTTCGGCAGCGTCGTCCTGGCTGCTCGCGTTTCGTGGCGATGCTCTTCGCCGTCGTCGCGGCGCTGATCGGGCGCAAGGGAGACGAGCGCTGGGTGCTGGCCTCGCGGCGGGCCGTCTACGGGGCCTGCGGGCTGCTCACGCTCTGCGTCGTCCTGATCGAGATCGCCTTCGCCCGCGACGACTTCTCCTTCAAAATCGTCGCAGCAGCACTCCTCGATCGAGACGCCGACCTTCTACAAGATGGCGGCGATGTGGTCGAGCCAGGAAGGCTCGCTGCTGCTCTGGGCCTGGGTGCTCTCGATCGCCTCCTCGCTGGCGCTCTACTCGACCCGCAGCAGGCTGCGCGAGATCGTCCCCTACGCGACCGCGGTGATGGCCGGGATCGCCAGCTTCTTCACCGGCCTGATGCTGTTCGCCGGCGGCGTCAACCCCTTCGCCAAGCTCGGTCCCGGTGCCGCGTCGACGGGATCGGCCTCAACCCGCTGCTGCAGCACCCGAGCATGATGATCCACCCGCCGATGCTCTACTCGGGGTACGTCGCCTTCACGATCCCCTTCGCCTTCGCGATCGGCGCCCTGATCACCCGCCGCCTCGACGCCTCCTGGATCCGCGCCACCCGCCGCTTCGCCCTGATCGCCTGGGCCTTCCTCGGCTTCGGCCTGCTGCTCGGCGCCCGCTGGTCCTACACCGAGCTCGGCTGGGGCGGCTACTGGGCCTGGGACCCGGTCGAGAACGCGGCGCTGATGCCGTGGCTGATGGGCACCGCCTTCCTGCACTCGATCATGGTCCAGGAGAAGCGCGGCATGCTGAAGGTCTGGAACGCCTGCCTGATCGTCGCCACCTTCTCGCTGGCGCTGCTCGGCACCTTCCTCGTCCGCTCCGGCGTGCTGCAGTCGATCCACGCCTTCGGCGACAGCACCGTCGGCCCCTACATCCTCGGCCTGATCGCGGTCGTCCTGATCGGCTCGACCGCGCTGATCGTCTCCCGCCTCGACGACCTGCGCTCGGAGAAGCGGATCGACTCGCTCGCCTCGCGCGAGGCCGTCTTCGTCGTCAACAACCTGCTCCTGGTGGCGCTCTGCGCGACGATCTTCTGGGGCACCTTCTTCCCGCTGATCTCCGAACTCTTCACCGGCACCAAGTCCTCGCTGGCGGCGCCCTGGTTCGACCGCTACACGACGCCGCTGGCGATCCTGCTCGTCCTCTTCACCGGGATCGGCCCGCTGCTCGCCTGGCGGCGGGTCAGCTGGGACACGGCCAAACGGGTCTTCCTCGTGCCGTCGCTGGTCGCGGCCGCGATGGGCGTCGCGCTGGCGCTGTTCAGCGACGCGGCCCACAAGCCCTGGGCGTTCGCGCTCTTCGTCTTCGCGACCTTTGCCCTGGTCGGCCTGGCGCAGGAGTTCTGGCGCGGCGCCTCGGCGCGCCGCTCGCTCAAGGGCGGCTCGATGGCCGTCGGCGCTGGTCGGCGTCGTCTCGCGCAACCGGCGCCGCTACGGCGGCTACATCGTCCACATCGGCATCGCGGTGCTGCTGATCGGGATCGCCGCCTCCTCGAGCTTCCAGACCAACCGCGACGTCGACCTCAAGCCGGGCGAAAGCGCCGTGATCGACGGCTACAAGGTCACCTACAAGCGAGCGACCGCCAGCGTCGACCGCCTTGCCTTCACCGCCGGGGCGGTACTGCTGGTGGAGAAGGACGGCAAGGCGTTCACCCTGCACCCCGACCGCCGCTTCTACCGGCCGACCGGGCGACCAGCTGGGCGACGATCTCCAACTACTTCGGCGGCGAATCGGACAGCGACATCGGCCTCAAGGCCGGCGTCCTGCGCGACTTCTGGACCGCGATCCAGCCGAGCATCACCGGCGTGCAGGCCGGGGCCCGGGCCGCCGACAAGGGGTTCGAAGCGTGCGTGCGCGGCGCGCCCGGCGACGCCGCCGCAATGCGGAGCGGTGGCGGCGATGATGCGGGCGGCCGCCGCCAACCCGCGCCTGACGCCGGCCGCCCTGGCTCAGATCGAAAGCCTGCAGGTGGCGACGGCCAAGCAGATCGCCACGCGCTACGTCGCCGAAGACGCGCCCGGCGACCTTCCGCGTGATCGTCAACCCGCTCGTCACCTGGATGTGGATCGGCGGCCTGATCGCCCTCGCCGGGGCGCTGATCGGGCTCTGGCCGACCCGCAGCACCCGCCGCGCCCTCGTCGCCGACTCCGAGCTGGAGGCGCTGAAGGAAGCCAAGTACCGCGAGATTCGCGACGCCGAGCTCGACCACGCCGCCGGCAAGCTCTCCGACGAGGACTTCGCCCTGCTCGATGCCGAGCTGCGCAACGAGGCGGTCGAGATCCTCGACGCGCGCCAACGGCGTCCAACGGCCACGGCAGCGGCGCGAGCGCCCCGCCGAGCCGGTCTAGCCGGCGACTAGACCTTCAGCAGGACGATCGTGTTGACCGCGAAGAGGATCGCGAAGAAGATCGTCGCGCGGTCGAGGTTGCGCTCGACCATCGAGCCGCCGCCGAAGCCGCTGCCGCCACCGCCGATGCCGAAGGCGCCGGAGAGCCCGGTGTCTTTGCCGGAGTGCAGCAGGATCAGGAAGATCAGCACGCCGAGATGATCACTTGGATAAAGCCCAGGAACGTTTCCACGGCTGGAGAGTGTAGCGTTGCGGCGCTGAACCGCGCATTCGGCGTCCGGTCGCTCGCGTGCAGAGCACGCCACGCTCCCTGCGTCCTTGATCTGCTTGGTTTTCGCGGGCGGATATTGACGTAACAGCTAAAATGTTGCGTCGATTTACAAATTCGGCTATCTTGTAAATCAAGAAGACGTACTCTGGGTGATTTGACAAGGAGGATGAGCGATGGAGGCGGCAACGCATAGCCACGATCACGGGCCGGCGATCGAGCTCAACCCGGCGACCTGGAAGGACGCCAAGCGCTACGCCTGGCTGATGGGCCTGGTCATCCCCTTCGCCCCCTTCATCGCCTGGGCCAGCGTCGAAGTCACCGGCTTCGAGGCCTTCTGGTTCTTCGGGCCGCTGCTCGTCTTCGTCGCCTTCCCGCTGCTCGACATCGCGATCGGGGTCGACCCGACCAACCCGCCCGACAGCATCCTCAAGTGGCTCGAGCAGGACCGCTACTACCGCTGGTGCACCTACCTCTTCATCCCGGTCCAGTACGCCGGCCTCGTCTTCGCCTGCTGGCTCTGGTCGAGCGGCGACCTCTCGGTCCTGGAGAGCCTCGGCCTGGCGGTGACGATGGGGGTCGTCGGCGGGATCGCGATCAACACCGCCCACGAGCTCGGCCACAAGCGCGAGAGCTCGGAGCGCTGGCTCAGCCGCGTAGCCCTGGCGCAGACCGGCTACGGCCACTTCTTCATCGAGCACAACCGCGGCCACCACGTCCGCGTCGCCACCCCCGAGGACCCGGCCAGCTCGCGGCTGGGGGAGAGCTTCTGGGCCTTCCTGCCGCGCACCGTCGCCGGCAGCCTGCGCTCGGCCTGGGGGATCGAGGCCGCCCGCCTCGACCGCCTCGGCAAGTCGCACTGGTCGCGGCACAACGACCTGCTCGGCGCCTGGGCGATGACGGTCGGGCTGTTCGCCGTGCTGACGATCGTCTTCGGCCCGGTCGTGCTGCCTTACCTGCTGATCCAGGCGGTGCTCGGCTTCTCGCTGCTGGAGGTCGTCAACTACCTCGAGCACTACGGCCTGCTGCGCCAGAAAAAGGAGGACGGCCGCTACGAGCGCTGCCTTCCCGAGCACAGCTGGAACAGCAACAACGTCGCCTCCAACGTGCTGCTCTACCACCTGCAGCGCCACAGCGACCACCACGCCAACCCGACCCGGCGCTACCAGGCGCTGCGCCACGTCGACGAGGCGCCGCAGCTGCCCACCGGCTACGCCGGGATGATCGTGCTCGCCTGGGTGCCGCCGCTCTGGCGGCGGGTGATGGACCCGCGCCTGGTCGACCACTTCGACGGCGACCTCACCCGGGCCAACATCCAGCCGCGCAAGCGCGACCGCATCCTCGCCCGCTACGGAGCGGCCGCCCGATGAGCTTCCAGTGCGCCTTTGCCCCCATATACGTGGATAAAGCGCACCGGAAGGGGGTTGTGCGATGAGTCGCTGGCGCTGCCCGTCCTGCGGCTACGTCTATGACGAGCAGGCCGGGCACCCGCGCGAGGGATTCCCGGCCGGCACGCCGTGGAGCGAGGTTCCCGACGACTGGGCCTGCCCCGACTGCGGCGTGCGCGACAAGGTCGATTTCGAGCCCGACGAGGGCGGCGAGGGCGAGTGACCGCTGCCGCTGGGACGATCTCCGGCGGTGGCCACCGCTCGCACGCCATATCCCGCAGGCCGCGCGCGAGCTGCTGCGCGAGACGCTCTTCGGCGCCGCCCGCGACCAGCTGCAGAGCCGCGCCTGGTCGGAGATCACGATGTCGGCGATCGCCGGTGCCGCCGGCGTCAGCCGCCAGACCCTCTACAAGGAGTTCGGCAGCCGCGACGAGTTCGGCCAGGCCTTCGTCATCCACGAGGGCGAACGCTTCCTCGACGACGTCGACGCGGCTGTCCGCGAGCACCTCGACGACCCGCGCGCCGCGGTCGGCGCCGCCCTCGAACACCTTCCTCCACGCCGCCGGCGAGGACCCCCTCGTCCGCATCCTGCTCAGCGACGACGGCACCGGCGGCATGCTGCCCTTCGTCACCACCCAGGGCATGCCCGTGGTCCAGTGGGCGACCGCCCGCCTCAAAGCGACGATCCAAGAGGGCTGGCCACAGGCTCCCGCCGCCGACGCCGCCCTCCTCGCCGAGTCCCTGGTCCGCCTCGCGATCAGCTACATCACCGCCCCCAGCGGCCCCCCGGAGACAACCGCCATCCAGGCCGGCGAACTCCTCGGCCCGTTCATAGACAAGGCGCTGGGCAGCTAAGCCCCCGCGTCGCTCTTTCGCGCTTCGGATTTCTCATTCCCGGCGCTTTTGAGTGCCACGCGTGATGCCGATTCGGCCAGGCTTGACCCCTGTCCAAGGAAGGGATTGGAATGACCGAATCACAAGCCGCAGGTATCGTTGCCCACATGCCCGAGTTCGACCTGACGATCCTCTACGACAAAGGTGAGGACGGTTGGATCGTCGCCTCGATCCCTGCTGTGCCGGGGGCATTGAGTCAGGGGCGCACCCGTGCCGAGGCCCGAGAGAATGTTCTCGACGCCTTGGCGCTGATGCTCTCCCCCGAGCCGATTGAGGCGAATGACGAGCGCGAGCGCGAGTTGCTGCATCTGAGTTACCGCGTGAAGCGCCGCAAGCTCGAGCAGCACCTGCGCCAGCATGGCTGTCACAGGCTGGATCAAGGCGGGAATCACACGCGCTGGATTGGCCCTGGTGGGGCGCGATCGGCGGTGCCGCGCCATCGGGAGATCGACCACCGTCTCGCACGCAGCATCTGTCGGCAGCTCGAGGTCCCGGCGCCGACCGGCTCGCGTTAGCTGTCGGCCTCTCGTCGCTTCGACGAGTTGGGGGATCTGCCGTAGTAGACGGCGAAGCGCTGGCTGAAGCCGTGGCGCTCGTAGAAGCGTTGGGCGTCGACGTTGGTGACCGTGGTGGTGATCGCCATCTCCTCGACGCCAAGCTCGGCGAGGCGCTGCCAGACCGCTTCGAGCAGGGACGCTCCTATCCCCTTGCCGCGCTGATCGGCCAGGACGGTGAGCGTCTCCAGCTCGGCCAGGCGATCGCCGGTTGCCCAGCTGGCGTAGGGCATGCCGAGCGTGACGCAGGCGTAGCCGACCGGATCGCCGCCGGCCTCGGCGATGACGAAGAAGGTGTCGGGGTCGCGCAGCCAGCGCTCGTACTTGGAGCGGCGGATCCGCCAGGCCTCGGCGGCGGCGCGTGGGGGAGTGCCGGGACCGAGCTCGGGAGTGATCTCGGCGTGATGCTCTTGCAGTGCGTTCCAGACCGGCTCCAGGGCGGCGAGATCCGCGACCGTGTTTGCGTAGCGCAGGGTCAGGCCCTGGCCGGGGTTTGGCGGCTGCGCCGGCCGGCCCGCGCGGGCCAGGCGCCTTTCCAGGTTGGCTTTGACCTCAGGCCACTCGGAGTCGATCACGCTGAAGTAGGCCGAGTCGCGCACGCCGACGCCAGTGGTGATCTTGTGGTTGCGCATGATCCCCTCGAACTTGGCGGGGAGGGCGGCCAGCGCCGCGCATGAGCGCTCGTTGCGGGCGTCGGTCTTGAACTCGACCCGGAGGCAGTCGAGCGCCTCGAAGGCGTGGCGCATCATCAGCAGCTTGGCCTCGACGTTGGCGCCGCTGCGCCAGGCGCTCGGGTTGAGCCAGGTCCAGCCGATCTCGACCGCGCGGTCAGCAGGGCGGACGTTGAGGTAACGGCTGCTGCCGACGACGCGGCCGCTGCGCAGGTCGCGGGTGACGAAGGTGCCCTCGTCGCCCGACTCTTCGGCTTCCCGGGTCAGCTCGATCCACTTCTCGAACCACTCGCGCTTGCTCAAGTCCGCCAACCAGCTCCAGATCTCGGGCGCCTGCGCTGCCTCCCAGAGCTCATCGACGTGGTCCTCGCCGAACGGCTCGAGCACGACGATCGACCCCTCGAGTCGTTCGGTCAGGTTCGCCACGGCGGCCATTCTGGCAAGGCCCGCTTGGTCAGAGTGGTCGCCGGAAGACGAGCCGCTCGTGGCCGCTCTCGTCGCTTCGGTCGCGCTCGGGCGCGCGCCGGTAGCCGAGCGATTCGTAGAGGCGGTGGGCGGCCGTCTGGTAGCGGCGGCTCCAGAGTGCGATCGCGCGCCAGCCGGCCGCTTCGGCCATGTTCGTGGCAGTGCTCGACCAGTGTCCGGCCGATCCCGAGGCGTCGCGCTGTGGCGGAGACGACCAGGCGCGATAGCTCCGCCTCGTCGGATCGTGCGACCGCACGGCCGGCAGCTCCAGGGGCGGCCAGTGCCACGACACCGATGACCGCGCCTTCTCGCTCGGCGACGAAGACCCGGCTGCGGCTGGGCCGTCTCGAAGAAGTCGGCCTCCGCGTAGGGAGCTGTTCGCCCGCCCTCGCCTTCGCTGACGTAGGCCGCGGTCCATAGATCGACGATCGCCTCGGCGTCAGGCTCGTCAGCGCCGCGGATAGGGCCAGCGGTCACAGCTCTTCGCAAACCAGGCGCAGGCCGATGTCGAGCTCTGACTGGGTGCGGAGGTGCCCGTGCTCGCTCGTCCCAGCGCCCGCTCTCGAGATCGGCGCGCAGGCGCCGCTGCCCTCGCTCGATCGCCTCGCTGGGGATCTTGTGCCAGAGCGAGCTGCTGCGGAGGACGTCAGGATCGAGAAAGAGCTCGGGCCGGTCCCAGAGGGCGCTGGTGAATTCGTCCCGGCAGCGACTCGGCGCCGGGACCGCCTCGATGGTCGCCCGGGGAAGGCTCGATTCGAGCGACTCGATTGGGAGCATCAGCTCCCGCTCCAGTGCCATCGCCTCCGGGAAGTACTCGGAGAGCGTCCAGACTTCCGCGTTCCGCTCGGTATCGATCGTCAGCAGCACGATCCGGCGCCGGGCGACGCGTCGCATCTCGGCCAGGCCGGCGTCGAGATCTCGCCAGTGGTGGATCGTCAGCACGCCCATCGCTGCGTCGACGCTCTTGTCCTCGAGCGGCAGCGCTTCGGCGACGCCTTCGAGTGACGGCGCGCTGCCCGCTGGGCGCTGGGCGATCATCACCGGCGAGGGCTCGACCGCGATGACCTCGCGGTCGGTGGGCTCGTAGGAGCCGGTCCCGGCGCCGACGTTGACGACGCTGCGGGCGTCGCCGAGCGCCTCCCAGATCGCCGCCTCGATCCGCGGCTCGGGCCGGCGGAAGTCGCTGTAGTTGAGGCCCAAGCGGTTGTAGGCGGGAGCGCTCACGAGGCCGATCGCGCTCTCTTCTTGCCGCGCGTCCGGTTTGCGGCGCTGTGCTCACGCAGCAGCTTGACCAGCAGCTCGACGAAGTCGCCATAGGCGTCCTCGCGCACGGCGCCGGGACTGACCAGCGCTTCGATCGCGAGGCCGATCCCAAGCGCCCGCAGCATCAATGCCAGTTCGTCAGGCGTCAGGTCGGCCTCGATCCCTTCGAGCTCTTGGTAGTGGGCGATGTAGGCGGCGATCGCCTCGCGCAGGGCGGCGGAGCGGCTGCCGAACCGCTGGGCCAGCTCGGGATCACGCCCGGCGTGGGCGACGAACTCCATGTGCAGGAGGAAGGACTCGCGGTCCTTGGCGAAGCGCTCCATCCACTGGTCGGCGAGGGCTCGGGCGCGGATCTCGATCGGGGCGTCCTCGGCGAGCTCGGCCTGGGTCTCGGCGAGCTCCTGCGCCCGCTCCGCCATGTACTCCTCGAGCACGGCGAGGAAGAGGTCGGCCTTGCCGTCGAAGTTCGAGTAGACGGCGCCGTGCGAGTAGCCCGCCTCCTCGGCGATCTCCTCGACCGAGGCTCCCTTGTAGCCGCGGCGGGCGAAGACCTTGGCGGCTGTGTCGAGCAACTCGGCGCGGGTGCGCGCCTGCTTCTCGGCGCGGGTCTCTCTTTTTGGCTCGGAGTTCATTCAGATTGTAACTGTAATTTGAATTATGATACCAATCTGATATGGAGACGACCGAGAGAGCCGACCCCCTCGAGATCCTTGGCTGCTGGCTCGACGAGGCTCGCGATCGCTGAGGTTCCGGCAGCGGCCGCGATGACTCTGGTGACCGCGGCGGAGAACGGCCAGCCTTCGGCTCGCATGGTCTCGCTCAAGCGGCTGGAGACCGGGGCGCTCGTCTTCACCACCGCACTTTGGACTCGCAAGGTCGAGGAGCTGCGCCTCAACCCGCAGGTAGCCGCGGTCTTCTACTGGCCGGCCCTTGGTCGCCAGGTGCGGATCGAGGGCAGGGGAGAGGTCGCGGAGCGCGAGCTCGCCGAGGAGCTCTTCGCCGCCCGCCCGCGCGATCATCAGCTGCAGGCGCTGGTCTCCCGGCAGGGTGAGACGATCGACGCGCATCGAGCCCCTGCGCGAGCGACTCGAGCAGTTGCGCGGCGAGACGGCCGGCCAGCCGGTCGAGTGCCCGCCCGACTGGGGCGCGATCAGGATCGTCCCCGACCGGATCGAGTTCTGGCAGGAAGCCCCCGACCGTCTCCACGAGCGCCGCCTCTATGAGGCTGACGGCAACGAGTGGCGCCTCTCGCGCCTGGCGCCCTAAAACGACCGGGCTGCATCAAATTCTCCCCCTGTAGGAAGGAGAATTTGATGCAGCTCAGGTCTCGAGCATCAGGGTGACAGGGCCGTCGTTGACCAGGGCCACGCCCATGCAAGCGCCGAAGACGCCCTTGGCGGCGCCGAGGCGCTCGCAGAAGCGGTCGTAGAGCGGCTCGGCCTCCGGGCCCGGCGCCGCTTCGAGGTAGCTGGGGCGGTTGCCCTTGCGGGTCTCGCCGTAGAGGGTGAACTGGCTGACGCAGAGCACCTCGCGCTCGCCCAGCGGCTCGTTCATCCGCCCCTCGGCGTCGTCGAAGATCCGCAGCGCCCGCACCTTGTCGGCGAGTCGGTCGGCCTCCTCGGCCGTGTCGCCGCGCCGCACCCCGAGCAGGACGAGCATCCCCGGCCCGATCTGGGCGACGCGCTCGCCCTCGACGTCGACCGCGGCCTGGCTGACCCGCTGGACCAGCGCCCTCATCTCTGCCTCCCGTGCATCGCCGCAAGGTACATGGTGGGGCGGGGTGAGTAAATAAAAATGGATCTCATTTTGATTTAATCTCGGCCCTTGCTCGAGCCCTTCCAGCTGCCCTTTGTCCAGCGTGGCTTGATCGAGGTCCTGATCCTCGCCGTGCCCGCCGGGCTGCTCGGCACCTGGATCGTCCTGCGCGGGCTCGCCTTCTTCTCCCACGCGGTCGGCACCGCGGCCTTCCCCGGGCTGGTGCTGGCCGATGGGCTGGGATTCGCGGCGCCGCTTGGCGCCTTCGGCGCCGCGGTCGTCTTCAGCCTCGGCGCCTCGCTGCTCAGCCGCCGCGACGAGGAGGGGCGCGACAGCGCCGTCGCGATCGTCCTCGTCGGCTGCCTCGCCGCCGGCGTGATCCTCGCCAGCGACGTCTTCGGCTCCGGCGCCAACATCGAGACCCTGCTCTTCGGCAGCCTGCTGCTGGTCGACGGCGGCGACATCGCCCTGGCCGCCGTCGCCGCGGGCGCCGACCCTGGTCGCCTCGCTGCTGCTCGGCCAGCGCTGGCTCGCGCGTCGGCTTCGACCCGGGCGCCGGCGGGAGCGCGTGCGGGCGGGCGATCGTGGTCTCGACCTCGCCCTGCTCGGCCTGATCGCCCTCGCCACGACGGCGGCGCTCTCGGTGGTCGGGGCGCTGCTGGTCACGGCGCTCTTCGTCGTGCCGGCGCTGACCGCGCGCCTCTTCACCGAGCGGATGCGGACCTGGCAGCTGGCCAGCGTCGCCCTCGTCGCCGCTCGAGGGCACGGTCGGGCTCTGGCTCTCGGTCAAGACCGACGCGCCGCCGGGGGCGACGATCGCGGTCGTCGCCGGCGCCGTCTTCGCGCTCGCCGCCGCCGCGCGAGCGCTGGCGCGGGCTCGCCGCGGGCGCCGGCTCTCGCCGCCGCCGGCCTGGTCCTCGGCCGTCCTGCTCGTCGGCCGGTTGCGGCAGCGGCGCGAACGTCCGCAGCGGGCAGATCGAGGTGGTCGCGACGACGACCCAGATCGGCGACTGGGTGCGCGAGGTCGGCGGCAACGCGGTCGCGGTCGACCAGATCCTGCAGCCGAACACCGACCCGCACGAGTACGAGCCGCGCCCCAGCGACGTCGCCGGCGCGGCGGAAGCGAAGCTCGTCTTCGCCAGCGGCGACGAGCTCGACAGCTGGATCGACCAGGTCGTCTCCGACAGCGGCAGCGACGCCGAAGTCGTCGACCTCGGCGCGACCGTGCCGGTGCGGCTGCCCGGCGAGTCGAGCGGCGCCGAGGCCTCGCAGCTACGACCCGCACTGGTGGCACGACCCGCGCAACGCCGAGTTCGCCGTGCGCGAGATCGAGCCCACCGCCTGGCCATCGCCGACCCGAGCGCACAACAGCGGAATTCGACCGCAACGCCGGCGCCTACCTAGCCAAGCTGCTCTTCCTCGACGGCGAAATCGCCCGCTGCATGGACTCGGTCCCGGCCGCCCGGCGCAAGCTCGTCACCGACCACGACGCCTTCGGCTACTTCGCCCAGCGCTACGGGATCGAAGTCGTCGGTGCGGTCATCCCCTCGCAGACGACCCAGGCGCAGCCCTCGGCGAAGGACCTCAGCGCGCTCGCCGAGCTGATCGAACGCGAGCACGTCGAGGCGATCTTCCCCGAGAGCTCGCTGAGCCCGAAGGTCGCCGAAGCGATCGCCGACCAAACCGGCGCCTCGGCCGACTACACGCTCTACGGCGACACGCTCGGCCCGGCCGGCTCCGACGGCGCCACCTACCTGCAGATGGAGGCGGCCAACGCCAACGCGATGGTGCGCGGTTTCACCGGGGGGAGGCGGGGATGCAACGCTGAGCCCTGATCGAGGCCGCCGGCCTCAGCGCCGGCTACGACGGCGACGGCGGCGATCTCCGGCGTCGAGTTCTCCCTCGCGGCCGGGCAGACGCTGGCCCTGCTCGGTCCCAACGGCGGCGGCAAGACGACGCTGCTGCGCGCCGTGCTCGGCGAGCTGCGCGCCGATCGGCGGGACGCTGCGCGTCGGCGCGACCTGCGGCACGGTTCCCCAGACCGAGCGCTCGCGGCTCGACTACCCCGTCTCGGCGCTCGACGTGGCGACGATGGGCACGCTCTCGCGCCTGCCCTGGTGGCGGCGCCCGGGTCGGCGCCGAGCGCGAGGCGGCGGCGCGGGCGCTCGACCGCGTCGGCCTCGGGGCGCTCGCCGAGCAGACCTTCGGCCGCCTCTCCGGCGGCCAGCGCCAGCGCGTCCTGATCGCCCGGGCGCTGGTCCAGGACGCCGGCGTGCTGCTGCTCGACGAGCCCTTCTCCGGCCTCGACCGGCCCAGCGCCGAGGGGCTGGAAGCGCTGATCGCGGAGCTGGCGGGGGAGGGGCGGGGGATCGTCGATCGCCACCCACGACCTCGAGCAGGCGCGCGGCTGCGACCTCGTCCTCTGCATCAACAAGCGCCAGGTCGCCTGCGGCCGGCCCGAGCAGGTGCTCGACGACGTCGGCGTGCTGGAAGCGACCTACGGCGGCGCCATCGTCGAGATCCCCGGCAGCGGCGGCCGGGCGATCCTGCCCCCGCACCATCACCACCACTGACATGCTCGAGCCCCTGCAAGAACCGTTCATGCAGCGCGCCCTCGCCGAGGTCGTCCTGCTCGGCGTCGCCGGCGGCGCGCTCGGCTGCTGGGTCGTCTTCTACGGCCTCTCCTACGCGGCCGAGTCGCTCGCCCACTCGATCTTCCCGGGGCTCGTCCTCGCCGCGATCGCCGGCGTGCCGCTGCTGCTCGGCGCGGCGCCGGCGATCGTCCTCGCCGCGCTGGCGATCGCGCTCTGCGCGCGGATCGCCGGGGTCAGCCGCGAGGCGGCGGTCGCGGTCGTGGTGACGACGATGTTCGGCCTCGGCGTGCTGCTGGCGCTCTCGCCGCACTCGCCGCCGGGGATCGAGTCGCTGCTCTTCGGCGACGTCTTCGGCGTCAGCGACGCCGACCTCGCCACCGCCGCCGGTCCTCGCCGTCGCTGGTCGCCGTCGCGCTGCGCCTCCTCCACGGCCGGCTCCTGGTCGCCGGCTTCGATCGCGGCACCGCGCGCTCGCTCGGCGTCTCGCCGGCTTTCGCCGACGCGGCCCTGCTGGTCCTGCTCGCGCGCCGGGATCGTCGTCGCGGTCCAGGGCCTCGGCAACCTGCTCGTCGTCGCCGTCTTCGTCGGCCCGGCCGCAGCGGCGCGGCGGCTCAGCGACCGCATGCTGCCGATGATGCTGCTCGCCGCCGGCCTCGCCGTCTTCGCCGGCGTCGCCGGGCTCTATCTCTCCTACTACGCGGGCACCGCCGGCGGCGCTTCGGTCGCGCTGGCGATCGTCGCCGTCTACCTGCTCTCGCTGCCCGCTGGGTCGTCTGCGCGCCTCGCGACGCCCGGCGTCCGCCCGCGATCGCGGCTACGATCGGCTGAGATGCCGACCAAGACCGACAGTGCCTGGGCCGAGCATGCCCTCGCCGCCCTGCAGCAGGCGGGCTACCGGCGCGGCGGCGCCCGCACCGCCGTGGTCGAGGCGCTGGCCCGCCACGACTGCGCGGTCACCGCGCTGGACCTCGATGACGAGCTGCGCCGCCGCAAGCCCGCCGTCGGCCGGGCCAGCGTCTACCGGGCGCTCGAGCAGCTCGAGCAGCTCGGCCTCGTGCAGCGCCTCGAGGTGACCCGCGGCACCGCCGGCTACGAGCGGGTCGAGCCCGGCGGCGAGCACCACCACCACGCGATCTGCCGCCGCTGCGGTCGCATGGTTCCCTTCGAGGATTCCTCGCTGGAGCGGGCGATCGCCAAGCTCTCCGAGCGAGATCAGCTTCGAGGTCACCGACCACGACGTGGTCCTGCGCGGCCTCTGCGAACGCTGCTCGAGCTGATTTAGGTAGAGAATGCTCACCGGGTGAGCGACCTCGGCACGATCTTCCTGCTCTCGCTGCTGGCGATGTTCAACCCGACCCTGCTCGCCGCGGTGACGCTGATGCTGCTGACGGAGAACCCGAAGCGGCTGATGCTCGGCTACCTGCTCGGCGCCTACACGGCCAGCATCACGATCGGGCTGGCGATCGTCTTCGCCCTGCATGACTCGGGCGCGGTCAGCACCAGCAAGCGGACGATCGGGCCGGTCGAGGACCTCGTCATCGGCGGCCTGCTGCTGCTGGTCGCCTACGTCCTCGCCACCGACCGCGACCGGCCGCTGCGCGAGCGCCGCGAAAGGCGCAAGCTCGCCAAGCAGGCCAAGAACGGGGGGAGAAAAAGGAACCGCTGCCGATGCGCCTGCTCGGCCGCGGATCGCCGCGGATCGCCTTCGTCGTCGGGCTGCTGCTCAGCTTCCCCGGCGTCTCCTACCTGACCGGGCTCAGCCACATCGACAAACTCGGCGCCGGCGTCGCGCCGACGGTGCTGCTGGTGATCGCCTTCTGCCTGATCCAGCAGCTGCTGCTGGAGGTGCCGCTTGTCGGCTACATCGCTCAAGCCCGAGTCGACCCAGGGCGCCGTCGACGGCTTTCGCGACTGGCTCGCCCGCAACGGCCGCCGCGCCGGGGTATACGTTGCCGTCGTGCTCGGCGTCCTATCTGATCATCCGTGGAATCGCCGGGTTGGTGAGCTGAGCGATGGGCAAGTGGGGAGTCCTCGTCGTGCTCGGCGCCGCCCAGTTCCTGATGGTGCTCGACCAGGCGGTGATGAACGTCGCGATCTCGCAGCTGGTCGAAGACTTCGACACCACGGTCACCACGATCCAGGCGGTGATCGCCTTCTACGCGCTGGTGATGGCGGGGCTGATGCTGACCGGCGGCAAGCTCGGCGACATCTGGGGGCGCCGCCGGGCTTTCACGATCGGCCTCTGCATCTACGCGCGTCGGCTCGGCCCTGACCGCGGCTTCCTGGAGCGTGCCCTCGCTGATGTTCGGCTGGTCGATCCTCGAGGGCATCGGCGCCGCGCTCGTGATCCCGGCCCTGATCGCCCTCGTCGCCGGCAACTACAAAGGCAACGATCGCGCGATCGCCTACGGAGTGCTCGGCGGCGTCGCCGGCGCCGGCATCGCGGTCGGCCCGATCCTCGGCGGCTGGGCGACGACCGAGCTGAGCTGGCGGGTCGTCTTCATCGGCGAGGTCGTCGTCGCGATCGGGATCCTGCTCGGCACGCGGCTGATCCGGGAGCCGGAGCGCGAGAAGAGCGTCCCCGTCCTCGACTGGGTCGGCAGCGTGCTCTCCGCCGCCGGCCTGGCCGTGCTCGTCTTCGGCGTCCTGCAGGCGAGCAACTGGGGCTGGCTGCAGCCGCGCAGCTCGCCGCTCGAGCCCTTCGGCTTCTCGCTGACCCCGTTCGTGATCGCCGCCGGCGGGCTGATCCTCGCCGGCTTCGTCGCCTGGGAGCGCCGCCGCGAAGAGCTTGGCCTCGAACCGCTCGTCCACCTGCCGCTGCTGCGCATCCCCCAGCTGCGCGGCGGGGTCGCGATGTTCCTCGCCCAGAACCTGATCCTGATGGGCGTCTTCTTCACGATCCCGCTCTTCCTCCAGGTCGTCCAGGGCCTCGACGCGCTCGAAACCGGAGTGCGCATGCTGCCCGCCTCGGCCGGCCTCTTCTTCGCCGCTCTCGCCGGCTCGGCGCTGGCCAAGCGCTTCGCCCCGCGGCCGCTGGTCCGGACCGGGCTGGGGATCGTCTTCGTCTCGATCCTGATGCTGATGGCGACGATCGAGCCCGAGCTCGACAACGGCTCCTTCCTGGTCGCGATGGGCGTGCTCGGCATCGGCATGGGGCTGATCGTCTCCCAGCTCGGCAACGTGGTCCAGTCGGCCGTCGGTGACGACGACCGCAGCGAGGCCGGGGGCCTGCAGAGCACGGCGCAGCAGCTCGGCTCCTCGCTCGGCACGGCGCTGCTCGGCGCGATCGTGATCACCGGCCTGATCGCGGCCTTCACCGCCAACGTCGCCGGCGACGCGCGCATCTCGAGCGACGTCCAGAACCAGCTCGAAGTGAAGCTGAGCGCGGGGGGGAGCTTCGTCTCCTCGGACGAGGTGAGGGCGGGTGCCACGGCGGCCGGGGTCGACTCCGCCACCACCGATGCCCTGGTCGAGCACTACGAAGACGCGCAGCTGAACGCGCTGAAGACAGCCTTCCTCTTCGCCGCCCTGCTCACGCTGGCATCGTTCTGGTCGACGCGGCGCCTGCCCGATCGCCGCTTCGACCAGACTGGAGGGCGGGCCCGATCCGCCTCAGCTGGACCCTGAGCCGGTTACCGTCTAACCATGCTCGATCCTCGCCACGGCCATCGCAGCCCGGAGGAGCGCGCCGCCGCCGGCAAGGCCGCCCGCGGCGAGGCACCGCGCTCGAGCCACGGCGAGTGGGCGCCGGCGAGCGACCGGCCCGACCCGGTCGAGCTGCTCGAGAGCCAGGCGACCTCGCGGGTCGGCCAGCTGGTGCCGCTGCGCTACGGGCGGATGCTGGTCTCTCCTTTCACCTTCTACCGCGGCGCCGCGGCGGTGATGGCGGCGGACCTCGCCGACGACCCCGCGCAGCGGCTTCGACGTGCAGCTCTGCGGCGACGCCCACCTCTCCAACTTCGGCGCCTACGCCTCGCCCGACCGCGAGCTCGTCTTCGACGTCAACGACTTCGACGAGACCCTGCCGGGGCCCTGGGAGTGGGACGTGATGCGGCTCGCCGCGAGCTTCTCCGTCGCCGGGCGCGAGCGCGGCTTCAAGCGCCGTGAGCGGCTGGCGATCGTTGCCGCGATGGCGGCCGAGTACCGGGGGGCGATGCAGCGCATGGCCGGGCTCGGCAACCTCGAGGTCTGGTACACGAAGATGGACGTGGAGGCGATCGCCGAGGGCTGGGAGGCGGCGGCCGGCGAGAAAGAGGTCGCGACCTTCCGCCGCAACCTGGAGAAGACTCGCGCCAAGGACCGGATGCGCGCCCTCTCCAAGCTGACCCGCGAAGTCGACGGTGAGCTGCGCATCGTCAGCGAACCGCCGCTGATCGTGCCGCTCGACGAGCTGGTCGACGAGGACGCGGATATCGAAGCGCGTGGTGCTGAAGATCATCGCCGACTACCGCGAGACCCTCCCCGAGGACCGCCGCGTCCTGCTCGACGGCTACCGCTTCGTCGACGCGGCGCTCAAGGTGGTCGGCGTCGGCAGCGTCGGCACCCGCGCCTTCGTCGTGCTGATGCTGGGGCGCGACGGCGGCGACCCGCTCTTCCTCCAGGCCAAGGAAGCGCAGCGCTCGGTGCTCGAGCCCTACGCGGAGCCGAGCGCTTTCGAGAACCAGGGCGAGCGCGTCGTCCAGGGCCAGCGCCTGACCCAGGCGGCCAGCGACATCCTGCTCGGCTGGGTCAAGGCAAAGGGCATCGACGGCGAGCAGCGCGACTTCTACGTGCGCCAGCTCTGGGACCAGAAGGGCTCGGCCAAGGTCGAGAACATGGACGCCCGCGCCCTCACCGCCTACGCCCAGATCTGCGGCACCACCCTGGCCCACGCCCACGCCCGCAGCGGCGACCGCATCGCGATCGGCGCCTACCTCGGCAAGAGCGACACCTTCGACAAGGCGATCGCAGCCTTCGCTGAGACCTACGCCGACCAGAACGAGCGCGACTACGCGGCACTGAAGGCGGCGGCGGACGAGGGCCGGATCGAAGTGATGCAGCCCCCTTCGTAGCGGTCAGTCGCTGCGCGGCCGCGGCACGACCCAGACCGGACAGGGTGACTCCTGCGCCACCTTGCGCGAGACCGAGCCGACCAGGACTCGGGACAGCGGCCCGTA
This sequence comes from uncultured Solirubrobacterales bacterium, assembly GCA_963840565.1. Lineage (GTDB taxonomy): Bacteria > Actinomycetota > Thermoleophilia > Solirubrobacterales > 70-9 > VRUE01. Next base: position 1,149,897 of record CAWIZH010000002.1, on the reverse strand, counting down.
GCCGCGCGAGCCGAGGACCAGCAGGTCGACGCCGCTCTCGCAGGCTTTGACCAGAGTGCTCGCCGGTACGCCGTCCAGTCGCTGCCCCTGGGCGCCCAGCTTCGTGTCAACCGACTCCAAGGCCTTGTTGAGGATCCTGTCCGGCTCGGGCGGCGGCGGCACCGGGGTGTAGCCGGCCACGCCTGAGATCACGACCGGCGGCGCGGCGACGGTGAGGATCTTCAGCATCGCGTCGTCGGGACGCGCCAGCTCTTCGGCGCGGCGCAGCGCCAGTTCCGATTCGGGGGTGCCGTCGTAGCCGACCGCGATCGTGCGCAGGGCGTCGTGCCGCTCGACCGCGTAGTGCTTGGGGGCGACGACGACGTCGCAGGGCGCGCCGCTGAGCAGGCTCCCCCCGACGCTGCCGATCAGCACCCGGCCGACCGCGCCGTGGTGTGGCGAGCCGACGACGATCGCGTCGAATTCTTCCCTTTCGGCGAGGCCGGTGAGGATCGCGCCCGCGGAGCCGCCGCCAAAGGCGTGGGACTCGACGATCAGGTCGCCGAGGATGGTGCGCGCTTCCTCGAAGACCGGCTCGGCCTCGCGTGCTTCCTCTGCATCGAGCCCGGCGAGGTCGATCGGCAGCGGTCCCGAGAAGAGGACGGTCGCGATCGTGACGCCCCCATCCGCCTCCGTAGCAAGCAGCCGCGCCAGCTCGAGCGCGTCGCGCCCGCCGTCGCTGCCGTCAAATCCGACCAACAGTCGCACTCCCTCAATCTAGTCCCTCGGGCCTCCCGCAACGCCGCGCTTTAGGAAACACAGCTACGTTGGATTGCCATGTCGTCCTTCGCGCAGCCCACTGCCCCCGCGCCGGCCATCGATCCGCTGGCTGGCCAGCCTTACTGGCGAGCCTCGGTGGCCCGCCACGAGCAGGCCTCGCTGCGGCACAGCCTCTTGGACGTATGCACCTCCGTGTTTCCGTATCTGGCCCTGACCGTGGCGATGTACCTCTGCCTCGATATCTCGGTCTGGATCACGCTTGCCCTGGCGATCCCGGCGGCCGGCTTTCTCCTGCGCACCTTCGTCGTCTTCCACGACTGCGCCCACGGCTCGTTCATGCCGACCAAGCGGGGGAATCTCTGGCTCGGCCGGCTCACCGCCCTGCTCGTCTTCCAGCCGTTCGGCAACTGGCGCCACAATCACGCGGTCCACCACGGCACCTCCGGCGACCTCGACCGCCGCGGCACCGGCGACGTGCCGACGCTGACCGTCGAGGAGTACATGTCCCGCCCCTGGAAAGCGCGGCTTGCCTACCGGCTGTTCCGCAACCCGCTGGTGATGTTCGGGCTCGGCCCGATCTGGTCGCTGATGATCGGCCCGCGCATCTGGTCGAACAAGATGCGCCCGCGCCAGCGCCACAGCGTGATCGCAACGAACCTCGTCCTCGGGCTCGTGATCGGCGCGATCTTCTGGTTCGCCGGCGTCGAGGCCTGGCTACTGGTGCAGATGCCGATCGCGATCCTCGCCGGCACGATGGGCGTCTTCCTCTTCTACGTCCAGCACCAGTTCGAGGACGTCTACTGGGAGAGCTCGGAGGCCTGGAACTACGCCGACGCCGCCCTGCAGGGGAGCTCCTACCTGAAGCTGCCGAAGCTGTTCCAGTTCTTCAGCGGCAACATCGGCCTCCACCACGTCCACCACCTCAGCGCCAAGATCCCCAACTACAACCTGCAGCGCGCCCACGACGAGAACCCGATCTTCCACGACGTCCCCGTGCTCAGCGTCCGCGACGGCCTACGCTCGATCCGCCTCAAGGTGATCGATCCGGCCAGCGGCCGGCTGCTGACCTGGAGCCAGGTCAAGGTCTACGCGCAGGCCTGATCTCCCGGTGTCATATGCCGGCCAGGTGGCTTGTAGGATTTCTGACGGATGACGACGGTGCGGGGGTGGGGGAAGGGAATGGCCCGGCTGGGCGTGGCGCTCGCGCTCGCGACGGGTTGCCTGCTGCTCTGGCTGCCGCCGGCCTTCGCCGCTCCTCCCGCCAACGACAACTTCGCCAACCGCGAGCTGCTGACCACCAGCCTGCCGCTTGAAGTCTCGCGCTCGAACGCCGGCGCGACGAAAGAGAGCGGGGAGTTTCTCGGCACGCCTTTCGCCGCCGGGCACTCGGTCTGGTTCGAGTGGGAAGCAACGGCCGACGGCTGGGTCACGGTCGGCGGCTGCGAAGCCGATTTCGTCGACGTGGTCGGCGTCTTCACCGGCGCCGCGGTCAACGCCCTGACCAGTATCGCCAGCGGCAACGCCAGCGAAGGCCCACACTGCCCCTTCGGTCAGCGCGAGTACACCTTCAAAGCCAAAGCCGGGACCAAATACGAGATTGCCGTCGACGGCAATCCCTTCTCCATGCCCGAAGCGCCCCCGCCGCTCACCGAAGGCACCTTCAAGCTGCGGATCGAAGCCACGCCGCCGCCGGCCAACGACGATTTTGCCAATGCGACGCCGATCGTCACCCATCTGGAAGAAGAATTCGAAGGCGAGGCCTTCTACTTCGGCTCCGTCTTCGGCAACAACTGGAACGCCACCGAGGAGGGCGGCGAGCCGGTCCATATCGGCGGTCCCAACGGCGCGTCCGCCTGGTACTCGTGGACCGCGCCGGTCTCCGGCGAGGCGAGGATCGGCGGCTGCTGCGGCTCGGCCCTGAGGCTGGGCGCCTACAAGGGCGACAGCCTCGACGCCCTGCAGCTGCTCTTCGGCGGCATCGGCCCCGGGGGCTCGGCGACCTTCTCGGTCAACGCCGGTGACACCTACCGGATCGCCGCCTACGGCCTCAACGACGAAACCAGCGGCGAACCGGCAATGGGCAGCTTCCAGATCACCATTTCGATGCGAGCGCCGGTCCCGTCCACCGGTGGCGCGAGCGCAGCGCCGCCGCCTCCGGTGGCCGACATGACGCCGCCGGAAACGACGATCTCCAAGAGCGTGCTCAAGCGGCTGCCGCCGATCTGGGTCTTCCGCTTCCACTCGACCGAGCCGGGGTCGACGTTCCGTTGCGAGCTCGACAAGTCCCCGCTGGCGGCCTGCCCGTCATCGCAGCGCTTTGGGAACCTCAAGCCGGGTCGTCACAAGCTCAAGGTCTTCGCCGTAGATGCAGCCGGGAATCAAGATCCAACGCCTGCAGTCACGCGATTCAGGGTTCCCAGGGCGCCCAAAAGCCGGCAGTAGGCTGAGCGGCGTTCAGCCGACGCCGAGCAGCTCGATCCGGTTGCCCCATGGGTCCGCGGTGTAGAACCTGAGCGTGCCGGGGATAGCGTCGTCCCACTGCACGCTGCTGCCGGCCGCCGCCAGCCGTTCGGCAAGCGGATCGAGATCGGCAAGGGGAACCCGCAGCGCGGGGTGGGCCTTCGTCGCGGGGGAGAAGGCCGGCGTCACGCCGACATGAAGCTGCTGGGTGCCGCAGGCAAACCAGACGCCGCCGCGATCCCGCAGGGCCGCCGGCTTCTCCAGCTCGGGGAGCCCAAGCAATTCGCCGTAGAACCGCCGAGCCTCGCCCTCGCTCCCGACCGGCGCGGCAACCTGAACGTGGTCCAGCCCGATGATCTGCACCCACCCACCGTAGCCCGGCTCGCCTTGGGTCTGTCGATCCGGGCTACCACCGCACGCCTCGACTTTGCGGCTGGGCGGGGGTCATCTAACCCTCGGCCACCCGTGGCAGGCGGCGTGAGTTCAACGCGAAGATCGTTGTCTGCACCGCGAGCGCTGCGACCAGAGCAGCCGAGAACGCCGCGGGGCCGCCGAGCGAGTCGAGGCTGGAGGCGAGCACGAAGCAAAAGGCAGCGAAGCCATAGAAGCCGACGAGGAAGTTCCGCAGCAGCACCCTGACCTGACCGAAGCCGCCGTGGGCGTGGGTGAACACCGCGAGCACGCTGGTGATGATCGGAAACGGCGCCAGAAGTCCGCTGAGGCTCGGCCCGAGGGCGCCCGAGGCGGCGGTGAGCGCGACCACCAGTGCAAGGGCCGCAAGCGCCCGCGCGGGATCCCACCAGGAGGATCGGGCCCGCGACAACGGGGAGCCCGCCGAGGATGCCGGCGACGGCAGCCCCCCACCTGCGCCCGGCAAGCGACACGGCGACCACGCATAGGGGAGCAAGCAGCAGCTTCGCCAGCACAACCGCCACGGTTCAGGCCCCATCCTCGGTCACATTCGCAAGCTATCGTCGAGGCATGCCGGGAGGCGATTTGAGGCAGGTGGACGGCACCGCAGCGGCGGCTTGGATCGAACCGCGGCTGGACGGCTGGGGCGGGAAGGTCAAGCAGCAGATTCCGCAGATCTACGAGGCCTACGCGCGGATCTTCCATCCTGCCTCTGACGAGAAGGGAAACCCGGTCACCTGGGACGAGGTCGCGGGGGCCCTGGGGAGCACTGCGCACCGCGAGATGCAGTGGCACGCGATCGTAGGCTCCAATGGCTCCTCCAACTTCGAGGGGTCGAGGTGGTCCGGTGAGAACCCGAACATCTCGGAACTGGACGAGGAGCCACTGGCAGCGCTCTGCGCGATCCTGGGGCAGCACACGAGCAGCCCCGAGCACTGCTACTTCGGCATCAGCACGATCCACGGCGGAGTCGAGGAGGAATTCCCCGAAGCGCCTTTGTTTCATATTCCCCACCGCGATTTCGTGATCCTCACCGGCCCGTTGTCGGCGGTCGACCAGATCGCTGTAAGCGACGCCGACTCCACCGTGATCAGCTTCAGCGCGGCCGCTCAGGCCGAGGATGGTCCGCTGCCCGATCCAGGCCCCTCCACGGATGTGTGGGAGATGGCGCCGAATCTGATCTGGCCGGAGAGCCGAGACTGGTTCGTCGCCAGCGAGTACGACTTCGACTCGACGCTGGTGGGTGGCAGCAGAGCGCTGATCGAAGCGATCCTCGACTCATCCGACCTGGAGGCGTGGGAGGTCGATCCCGAGGTCTCGCTCCAAGACGACGCGGACAAGATTAATCCGGTGCCCGATTCGCCCCTCGGTTTCGACGAGCCCAGTGATCCCGACGAGCTCCAGCGGTCGTTCTTCACCGAAACCCTGGAGACGCTGCAAGGCCAGGTTCTGGACGCCGGCGTGACCGACTCCGGCGTGCTGGAGGTCGAGATCGGCGGTCCGGGAGAGTCCCGGTGGCAACTGACCGCCGAGAACTCTGACTGGTCTTCCGTCGACATCACGGCGCTGAAGTCGCTGACGGTCGAAGGCGTCGAGCTCGACGCCGAGACCGACGCTTTGCGATGCCGGCTCTCCGATGGCTCGCTGCTAGAGATCCGGCCGCTCGAGCGGCAAGCTGACGACGGCCCGCCCAGCTGGAGGATCCAGACCCCTTTTGGCCTGGTGCTTAAGCACGGACCCGACCTGCTGGTCGATTTCGAGGGTTGGAAGCCGGTGCCGTAAAAGAAACCCCTGAACTAGCGGGGGCTTTCTCATGTGGCCCCACTGGCGCATAAGTGCCTGCCTGGGTGACTCAGTTATCAGGGAATATCGCCTGGCGCGCGAAGCGGCCTCGATGATTGCTGCGGCATCGAGCTTCGAGTGAGTCTGCGGAATCTCCGCTGCCGGCCACTCGCAGACGAACTCCAGTGGGCCGGGCGGTGGAAGCGGCCAGATCCAGAAGGTGTGATGCCACTGGCCTTCTCCGCTGCTACCGAAGACCTCGAACTCAAAGCCCGCTGGATAGACCGAGAAACAGCCCAGATAGATGCCGACGTCATCGAACAGCAGTAAGTCAGGTCGGTCGAGCCGTCTTTCATCTCGCCGGGCTCGGGGCGGAGGGTTGCTCCGGACGAAGCCGGGCAGGGTCGCTGTCGCCCATCCGCCCGAGCCAGCGAAGGGCAAGGAGCAAGGCGGCCGGGATAACGAGGGCACCGCTGACCGCCAGGAACCAGACCTGGGCGGCGTCGCTACCCGCTCCGATCGTGTGGCCGATCGCCAGCAGCCAGAAGACCGCGGTGAGACGGTGGAGTCGCCGCCAGCGGGTGGCGCCGATGCGGTCGCGGACGTAGTAGGTGAGCCCGAGGACGGCCAGGCCGTAGCCGGCGACGATCCCGAGCCCGGTCCAGAGCGGGCGGTAGGCGCTGACGAAGGGGACGGCGATTCCGGCCGGGCCGGGATTGAGATAGCTGTCGCCGAGCAGCGCGAGTCCGTGCAGCGCGACCATCGCAAGGGTGGTGAGAGAGAGCGCCTCGTGGATGGTCCGCAGGTCCCGCTTGTTGGCGGTCTTTCGTCGCGAGCTCATCATCAACCCGAGCGCGACGCTGGCGCTGGCCAGCAGCAGGGCCGCCCCGCCAGCGGCCCGGCTGGTAATCCAGAACAGGTGGGGGGCGACGTTCACGCTGCCACCGCCGGCTTGCTCAGCGGTTGCCCCGCGGGGATCGGGTCAACCCCGCCGCCATCGTGGACTACGACGCCTCCGTGGGGCAGCCACTCGCTGGCATGCTCGGGGCCGGCGAGAAGGGCGGCCTTGGCGTAGACCTCGGCCAGCAGGGCAGAGGGAGCAAGTGCCGTTGCCTGGACGATCCCGGTGAATGCCGGTTTGCCGCTGGCGGGGTCGAGGATGTGATGGGCGGCGCGGCCGTCGGCTCCGACCCAGCAGCGGCGGCCGATGCCACTGGTCGCGACCGCTCCGTCGCGCACCTTCAGCTCGTACACGGGACCGCCGCCGAAGGGGTCATCGACCCGCACGCGCCGCTCCAGGCCGGCGCAGCCGCCGATGCGGATGTCGCCGCAGCAGTCGACCGCGTAGGCGGAGTGCTCGCGAAGCCGATCGGCGACGAGATCCGCGAGCAGGCCCTTGGCAATGCCGCCGCTGTCGATCTTCACGCCCGGCGGGCGGATCACTGTGCCGCTGGCTTCGTCAACGCTGACCGAGCGCCAGAGATGGTCCGGGTGTGGTTCGGCGGCTGACCGCCCGGCCCGGCTGGCGAGCGCTTCGGGGAGGGAAATCGCGGGCCAGCCGTCAAGGGAGTCCCGGTAGCCGGCGCGCTCGATGTCGTCGAGGAGAGTCGCGTCGACGAGGCCGCCGCTATGCGAGCCGGCACTGCACACGGTGTTCGCCAAGGCTCGCATCAGCGGTGACGCCGGCACCTCCCGCCTGGGGTCTTCGTTGAGGAGCGTCAACTCGCTCTCGACGTTGAATCGCGAAAGCCGGCGATGGGCATCGAGAAGGCTCGTCCGCGCCAGGTCCGCCGCCTTCTCCCTGGCTGCCGCGCTCGCGGCGCGGACATGGACCGTCACGGTGCCGCCGAAGCATTCGAAGCGGCGCTGCGCTTCCCGCCTCACGATTGGCTGGTCGTGACCGGAGCTGGTTCTTCTTCGACGAATTCTTCTTCGACCGGTTCGGCTTCGGTTTCTTCCGCGGCGAATTCTTCTTCTTCGCGTTCGAAGGATTCTTCTTCGCTTTCTTCGGGTTCGCGCGCGGCGGGTTCCGCGGAGCCGGCTCCGGTCGGCTCCGCGGGCGCCTTGGCCACGCGGCCACCGTCGTTCCGTCCGGCCGGCTTCGATGAGCCGAGCACCGGATCGTTGCCGGTCGCCATCTGCGCGAAGACGATCCCCCAGAGCAGCGCGAAGCAGATCAGCGAGATCGCGACGACCCGCGTCTTCAGCCGCCCCGCCCGTTCTCGCTGGGCGCGGATGCGGTGCCGGGCCTGTCGTTTGCGCTCGATCTTTTCGAAGGAATCCATGGCTAAACCTTGGCCGGGAGTAGGAAACGCCCGCTAAACGCAGCCTGAGAGCTCTCTTAGAACCACGGGCCGGCGGCGGAATAGGTGAGGAGAGCCAGGGCGGTGCCGGCGAGGACGGCCAGGCCAAGCGCCATCGTGCGGGTGCCGGCGCCGGCTAGCTGCGCCTCGCGTGAGCCGCTGCGCCGCCAGTCGGGCAGCGCCAGGGCCGGGACCTCGAGCAGGTGTCCGAGCACGTGCAGTGTCATCAGCGCGACCCAGGCGATGAAGCTCAGCTTGTGGGCGAACATCAACGTGTTGCTGGGCGGTCCGGCCACGAGCAGCGCGACGCCGGTGCCAAACAGCGCCAGCGTGGTGAAGACCACGCCGGGCGCCAGCACCCGCAGGGCTATGTTCGGGGGGCCCTTGCGAACGTAGGCGGGGTTGCCGGAGTAGTAGCGGGCGAAGCGGTAGCCGGTGCTGCCGAGCTTGAGCAGGACGGGCGGGATCAGCAGCATGCCGATGAAGATGTGCGGGCCGAGGAGCTGGCCGATGAAGGGGATCGTCGCCCCCTCGGCGGCAAGCAGCACCAGAAGGGCAGCGGCGACCCCGCCGGTCAGGCGGGCGTTGCCGGCGACGCCGTCGCGGGTCTGGGCGAGATCGGCTCTGTACACCGTGCCGATCTTCGGCCGCGATGTTTGCGGCCGGCTAAGGCTTCGCTGAGAGGTCTCTTATGCGCGCCCCGCCGAGTCGCGCTCGGGCTCGAACCCGCCGAGCGCGAAGGCGACCCGGGCGCCGCCGAGCGGCGAGTCCTCGATCCAGATCCGGCCGCCGTGAAGCTCGACGGCCGCGCGGGCGATCGCCAGGCCGAGCCCACTGCCACCCGAGCGGCGGTCGCGGGCTGCCTCGCTGCGGTGGAAGCGGTCAAAGACCCGCTTGCGCTCGCCCGGGTCGATGCCGGGACCGTCGTCGTCGACGCTGATCGTCAACTGTCCCTGGCTCGCCGTGGCCGAGAGGGTCACCTGTCCAGTGGGCCCGGCGTGGCGGCGGGCGTTGGCGAGGAGGTTTCGCAGCACTTGCGTGAGGTGGTCGGGGTCGGCGAGCAGCGTCCCCGCCGCAACTTCTCCCAGGGTGGCGTTGCCGAGCGCACCTTCGGCAGCGAGACGGCTGAGGTAAGGGGCGAGGTGAATCTCACAGCGTTCAAGCGGGGCGCCCTCGTCGAGGCGGGCAAGGGTGAGCAGGTCCTCGACGAGGCGCTCGACCCTTGCCATCTCGGTCAGCACCACGCCCTCGACCCGACGCACCTCCTCCACGCTTGGCCGATCCTCGCGGGCGAGCACTTCAAGCTGGCCGCGGATCGCCGTCAGCGGGGTGCGTAGCTCGTGTGAGGCGTCGGAGACGAACTGGCGCTGACGCGAGAAGGCGTCCTCGAGGCGGTCGAGCATGTGGTCGAAGGATTCCGCCAGGGTTCGCACCTCGACCGAAGCCGAGCGCTCGCCGCCGATCCGGGGGGAGAGATCGCCGCCGTCAACCGCCGCGGCGGTGGCTGCCATGCGCCGCAGCGGAGCGGCCGTGCGGGCGGCAAGCAGGTAGCCGGCGAACAGCGCTGCGGCGAGGGCCAGCCCTCCGGCGAGGAGAAAGGTTCTCTCGACCTCGGACTGAGCGTCGGAGACCGGCGAGAGCGGTGTCGCGTCGCCCCCGGATGTCGCCGGCTCCGAAGTCGTCTCACGTTGCTCCTCGCTGGCGATCACCCCGCGCTCGTCGCTCATCTCGTGCCGCACGGCGGCGAAGACGATCCCGAAGGCGGCGAGGACGATTGCGGCGATCGAGAGCGCCAGCCTGCCGCGCAGGCCGAGCCGGGACCAGGCGAGCCTCATTCGCGGTCGGCCATGCGGTAGCCGACCGAGCGCACCGTTTCGATCGGCAGGGGCGCGCCCGGCAGCGCGAGCCGCCGGCGCAGGTAGCCGACATAGACCTGGACGATGTTTGTGCCGGGATCGTGGTCATAGCCCCAGACCGCGGCGAGGATCTCACGGTGGGTGCAGACCTTGCCCGCCTGGCGCATCAGATGTGCGAGCAGATCGGATTCACGCTCGGAGAGGCGCACCGAGAGCCCGTTGCGGTCGGCTTTGCGCGCCAGCAGGTCGAGCCGGATTCCGCCGGCCTCTAGCTCGGTCGCGACCTCAGTGGCGGGCCGGTGAAGGTTGGCACGGACCCGCGCCGCAAGCTCCTCGAAGGCAAATGGCTTGGTCATGTAGTCGGTTGCGCCGCTGTCCAAGCCCTCAACTCGGTCGGCAATCTCGCCCTTGGCGGTGAGCATGATCACCGGCAGGCCTGGCCTTGACCTCCTGATCGAAGCCAGCACCTCGATCCCGTCCCGCCCCGGCAGCATGCGGTCGAGGATCACCAGGTCGGCGCCACCGTCGAGCGCCCGTCTCTCGCCCTCGATCCCGTCGGTGGCGGTACGCACTGCGTACCCCTCCGCCTCGAGGCCGCGAGCGATGAAATCGAGGATCGCTGCCTCGTCCTCGACGATTAGGATTTCCATGCTTTGATGCTAGCCCGGCATTGGAGGAGCACCCGCTAGCTTCAGGCCATGCCCGATGTGGTCGCCCTGCTGCTCGCCGCGTCTGGGACGGCGCTCGCCACGGGGCTGGGTGCGATCCCTGTCTTCTTCCTCGGCAAGCACGCCACGCAGCTGACCCCGTCCCTGCTCGGGTTCGCGGCCGGGGTGATGGCGATTGCGGCAATTGCCGGGCTGTTGATCCCGGCAACGCAAGAAGGATCCGCTGCCATCGTCCTCGTGGGCCTTGGCGCCGGCCTCGGTTTCCTGCTCTTGGTGCGCCGGCGCTTCGATGTCGACGCCGGCTTTATGGGACGCAGCGGCCCAGGGGCGCGAACCTCGGGTCTGGTCTTCCTCGTCCTCTTCGTGCACAGCTTGCCCGAGGGTTTCGCGGTCGGCACCGCCTTTGCCTCGGACCGCGCCGGCCTCAGCCTCTTCGTGATCCTCGCGATAGCGATTCAGAACATTCCCGAGGGGACCAGCGTCGCGATACCGATGGCCGAGGCTGGTTTCAGCCGCGCCCGCCAGTTCTGGGCGGCGGTCGGCACCAGCGCCCCGCAGCCGGTCGGTGCCCTGATCGCCTTCGTCGCGGTGGAAGAGATTGGTGGCCTGCTGTCGCTCTCCTTTGCCTTTGCCGCCGGGGCGATGCTGGCGCTGATCGCGGTCGAGATGCTGCCGCAGGCCTTCTCGGGAGCGCAGCGCCTCGGTCCGATCGCCGGCTTCGCCGCGGGAGGGGCGCTGATGCTGGGGCTGAGCCTTGCCCTCGGCGTCTGATCGTCAGAGCACGGTGAGTATGCCCAGCGCCAGCACCGAGATCGCGATCACGGCCAGGGCGATCCCGGTGGCGATCCTGTCGGCGCGGCCGAGGGCGTGGCTGCCCATCAGGTCCACGTCCTTGCCGAGTGAGCGCATGAACGGCAGCAGGACCAGGAGCAGGACCGCGTTGAGCGCCTGGGAGAGGAAGAGGATCGGGATCAGCGGCGCGCCGGGGATCAGCACGATCGACGCGGCCACCAGCGTGACGCCGCCGAAGCTGAGGTAGAAGGAGCGCGCCTCGCTGAAGCTGTCGTTGATGTCGGCCTTGCGGCCGAGGGTCTCCGAGATCGAGTAGGCCGTGGAGAGTGGCACGATCGCCGCGGCGAGCAGCGCGGCGCCGAGGAAGCCAAGCCCGAAGAGGGTCGCCGCCGTGTCTCCCGCTAGTGGTTCAAGCGCCCGCGCCGCGTCGCTCGCGTCGTTGATTTCGACGCCCTGGACGTGCAGCGTTGCGGCGCAGGCGATCACGACGAAGAAGCCGATCACCCCGGTCAGCACGGCGCCGGTGATCACGTCGGCGCGCTCGTAGCGCAGATCCTTGACCTTGAGCTTCTTGTCAACGGCGTAGGACTGGATGAAGGCGAGGCCCCAGGGCGCCAGCGTCGTGCCGATCGTGGCGACGGCGACCAGCAGCGCCTCGCGATTGAGCGGCAGGCTCGGCACGACCAGGCCCTTGGCGGCGGCGCCCCAGTCGGGGTGGGCGAGCACGCCCGAGATCACGTAGGCGATGAAGACCGAGCTCAGCGCCAGCAGGAAGTGCTCGACGTGGCGGAAGCTCTCGCGAAGGACCAGTGCCGAGACGCCGGCCGCGGCGAGCGGCACGCTGATGTAGCGGCTCATCCCGCTGAGCAGTTCCATCCCGGCGGCGACGCCGGCGAACTCGGCGCAGAGCGTGCCGGTGTTGGCGATCACCAGCGCCGAGAGCACCAGCGCGGCGGCGCGGCCGCCGAAGCGCTCGCGAACCAGGGTCAACAGTCCCTTGCCGGTGACGATCCCAAGCCGCACGCCGAGCTCGTGGAAGACGATCAGCGCAGCGGTCGAGAGGGTGAGGACCCAGAGCAGCTCGTAGCCGTACTTGGCGCCGAGGATCGAGTAGGTGGTGATCCCGGCCGGGTCGTCGTCGGAGAGGCCGGCCAGCAGCCCCGGCCCGACCACCGCCAGTAGGGCCGCCACGCCGCCGGCTCCCAGGAGCCGCCGGCGCCGCCGGGCGAGGTGCCAGTACAGGTGGCGACCGGGCGTGAGGTGGGCGCGGCGATTTGGCAAGGGTGGATGCGAGTATTACGACCGTGTCGGGGATCGAGACCGAGCGCTGGACCAAGTCCTACGGGAGTTCGCGCGCGGGATCGAGGCCGCAGCCGATCTAGCCCTGGTCAGCTGAACGACGAGCTTGGCCAGGTAGGCGCACAGCATGTTCTGGCGACCCTCGCCCTTCGTCGCAGCCGAGCCGAGCTGATCGGCCAGTCGTTCCGCGACGAGCTTCTGCGCGCGCTGCTCGACGGAGTGGGAAAAGACGCGATGAGAGACAAGGCGCTCGTCGCGGCCGACGATCCAGGCCAGGCTCTAGACAGCCGCATCGGTGAGGTCCTCGGGGCACAAAACCGGCGGACTTCCCCTGCGTGGAGAAACGTCTCGCTCACGCTTAGGAGGGTCTCGCGAAACGGCTAGCGAAACGCTTGCCCTTCGTCGCTGAGTAGTTCAGGTTCGCCGGGTCCAGCCAAACAAATGGCCCCGGCGAGCGGTGGAACGCCCCCGGGGCCGTGACATAGGAGGTCCAACTCCCATGCACGACCAGCCTAGCCCGCGCTCGGCCAACGAGCACGAAGACGAACGTACGCAACAAGCCGTTCTCGGCCTCGTCCTCTCTGAACACCCAGCCCAACTGACGATCTGCGAGCTATGCCGCGAGATCGGCGATCAGGGCGACGCCGCCGAGCGCGCCATCCGGGACCTTGTTGGTGTCGGCCTGCTGCGCCGTGAGGGCGCTTCAGTCCTTCCGACTCGTGCCGCCCTTCACTTCGACCGGCTCGGCTCGTGAAGTTCGCAGAGCGCTTCGGCGCGAACCTTGCCCGGTGTCGCAAGCGCGTCGGCCTGTCCCAAGAAGAGACCGCAGTACGGGCTTCGCTTCACCGGACCGCCGTGGGTCAGATAGAGCGTGGCGAACGAGTCGCCCGCGTTGACACCCTCATCAAGCTGGCGGGTTCGCTCGGGATCGACGCTGCCGATCTACTCACCGGGCTGTCGTGGGAGCCGGGCGGAACCCGTCTCGGTGAGTTCAGGCCCGCAGTGGAGGAGACGTAGCCCGCGCCCGCGAGAGGGTGCAAGCGAGCTTGGTCAAAACGGTCAAGTCGGTGTGGAGCCGAACGCGCTCCAGGCCACGAACCCGCAGAGGCTTCAGCCCCCATTCGTTCTTGAGCCGCCCGAACTCCCGCTCGACAGCGGAGCGCCCGCGATAGAGAGCCTTCCAGCGCTTGGACTCGCGCGGCATCAGTGGGTGTAGGCGGTCGGCCTTCACCCACGTTGAGGCTGGCTTGCACTCGCCGGTCGGGCAGCGCCACTTGCTCGCGCCGCGCTTGCGGTCCGACCCGGCGTAGGACCAGACGCCGTGCTCACACGCGGGCGGGCGGTGCTCGTTCTTCACCACTGCGCCCGTTGCCCGTAGCGGCACGATGGCCTCACAGTCGCGCTCGGCGCACTCGGCGTAGACCCGGCCGATGTCGTAAGCCTTGTCCATGGCGCACGTCGCAGCCATCGCACCCCGTCGCCTCGCCTCATCGACCAGCGGGGCGACGAACATCGACTCGTTGGCCTTCGCCGTCTCGACCGACCACGCGACCGGAAGCCCGGTGGTGGCGCAGCAAGCCATCTGCAACTTGAAGCCATAGAAGCCGCCGCCCCGGCGGGTGCTCACCGCCGAGCGGTGACCCCAGGAGGCGTCGGGGTCGGTGTGCCAGTTGCGTTCGGGGCCACCCTTGTAGACGTAGCGCTGGCCGTTGGCATATGCGGGCATGTCGCTCGCGTCAATGGCGAGATCGCGGCCATAGCTCGGCAGCTTGTCTTTCAGGCCGACGACAACGGAGTCGATGCAGCGCTCCAGCATGTCGCCGTTTGCCCGCAGCTTTTCGGCAAAGCGGTAAGCCGCGTAGACGCTCGGCGGCCTGCCTTCACAGTCCAGCGCTCGTTGGAGTGCCCAATGCTCGCGGACCAGGGCCACCGTCTTGGTCCAAGTCGGGATGGCGTAAAGGCTCTTGGCGAGACACAGGCCCACCATCGTGCGGATTGGGTATCCCGGTCGGCCCGTCCAACGAGTCGCTTCCAAGTCAGCGACCAGCCGCTCGATCTCAGGCGAATCGAGGAGTCCTGCCAACTGGGCGCAGGCCGAATGCCCTGCTAATTTGGGTGATGCCATCGAGCTTCTACCTCGTGTGGCCTGGCCCTCGGACGCACCAACGTCGCGGGGGCCGTTTTCTTGACTATTGCCCGACCAACCCTACGGCTTGGATCGGACAGAAAAACCGCTCTAGAAAGCCGAAAAGAGGCTTTTTGGTGGCGGTCCAGGGTGACCGCCCTGGACCGCCGGAACTTGCTGGAGAACAGCAGGAAGCGGATTCATCAAAGCAAGTGCATCGGATCACGTCCGAAGCACTCGCAAGGATCCGCACATACCGATCCGGTACCTCAAGCCTGTGACCGCAGGCGGCCTGATCGGAGCTAAGGAGAACAAGCATGGCCAAGGTGAGTCCGTACCACTCGAAGTTGCCCGGCACCGGAGTGCATCACAACAACAATGCATGCACCGTGGGCAACAACATCGAGTCGTACAACAAAGTCTCGGGCACCGGCAATTTGCCGCTCTGCTCGGTCTGTAAAACCCTTTAGCCCTGCGGCTGACTCCGCTTTAGGAGGTGGGGGTCAGCTTCTACATCGGGCGGAACGCGGTCACGCCACCACCATTCACCGTGGTTGGCGTGACCGCCGCGCCCACCGTTGCAGTGCATCGGCTCAGTGATGAGCGCTCCGACGCCCGACGCCAAGCGCTCATGCAGGCCATCGTTTAGATAGGTATCGCCCGGTCGGGCGGGGTGCATCGCGGCGCAAAGAATCTGACCGCTTTTGCGGATGCGGATAGCCACCCCGCCTCCCTTCCGTGGGCATTGGGGTAGCGCCCGCCGCGAAACGGGGTACCCGCGAATCGATTACCTCAGCGAACCCACGCCTAGAGCGGCATGGCGAGTTTCGCTAGAGCCTCTTAGGCACTCTCATAGTGCAACAGAGATATGCGGCGCTGCTGCCAAAACGGTCCGCAATGGACCGTAGGGGCAGCAGTGCCGAATTCGTGGTTTTGATTTGAAATGCCCCATTTGCAGGGGCTTTTGATGCGGCTGAATGGAGTCGAACCATCACGTCCCGTTAGGGACACAAGGCCCTCAACCTTGCGCGTCTACCAGTTCCGCCACAGCCGCTTGAGGGGGGCGACGATTCTAGATGTTTGGGGATTCGCGGGGCGGTTTTGGTTGCGGGCTGTCCGGGCGATGCGCGGTACGCTTGCGAACAAGTGTTCGAACGATTTCGATACCCGGCAGAGTCCCGGGAGGGGAGTGAGCGTGGAGCTTGATCTGACCAAGAGGCAGAAGGAGATCTTCGACTTCATCGGCAAGTACGCGGCCAAGACCGGCTATCCCGCCGACGGTGCGGGAGATCGGCAAAGCGGTCGGCCTGCACTCGTCCTCGACCGTGCACGCGCACCTCGCCAACCTGGAGAAGATCGGCTTGCTCCGACGCGACCCGTCGAAGCCGCGGGCGATCGAGCTGCTCTTCGACAAGGCGAAGCGGACGATCCGGCCCGGCAACGGGCTGCCGCTGGTCGGCCAGGTCGCCGCCGGCGAGCCGATCCTCGCCGAAGAGAACGTCGAGGAGTACATCGAAGTCCCCGACATCATCGGTGGCGAGGACGGCGACTACATCCTCAACGTGCGCGGCGAGAGCGATGATCGAAGCCGGCATCTTCGAGGGCGACTACGTCGTCGTGCGCCCGGCCGACGATGCCGCCAACGGCGAGATCGTCGTCGCCCTGATCGGCGAGGAGGCCACGGTCAAGCGCTTCTTCCGCGAAGACGACCACATCCGGCTGCAGCCCGAGAACGAGACGATGGAGCCGATCCGGACTACCGAAGCCTCTGTGATCGGCAAGGTCGTAGGGCGTCTTCCGCAAGATCTGAGACGCCGATGCCGTCTGACTGTAGGCCACTTGCCGGCCTCGATCAGCTCTTGTAGCGCCGCTGCTTGCGCCTCGCGTCGCGCATCACCCAGGGCAGCAGGCGCAGGCGAGGCGTGGGGAAGAGGTCGAAGAGGCGCAGCAGGGGCCGCGCCAGCGGGGCAGGATCAGGATTGGGCGGGGGCGCTCGGTCAGCTTGCCGACCTCGGCTGCGACCTGCTCGGCGTCAGCAGGCGGCCGGAGAAAGAGCCGGCCGCCTCGGGGTCGTCGAGCTTGTCCTCCAGCATCGGCGTCCAGATGCCGTCGGGGCAGACGGCGAGAGAGCTGACGCCCTCGATCCCGGCGCGGCGCAGGTCGAAGAGGGTGCCGAGGGTGAAGGCCATCGCCGCGTGCTTGCTCGCCGAGTAGTTGACCTCGCCCGGCGCGGCGACGATGCCGGCCAGCGAGATCACGTTGATCACGTGGCCGTGACCGCTGGCGATCATCGGCTCCAGCGCGGCGACGGTCCCGTTCATCGTTCCCAGCGCGTTGATCTTCGAGCATCGTCCGGCGCGTCGCCTCGTCCTGGCTCCCAGGACGGCCCGGTGATCAGCACGCCGGCGTTGTTGACCCAGAGGTCGAGCGTGCCGCCACGCGTCGTCGCTTCCGCGGCCAGCGCCCGGCAGGCCGCCTCGTCGCGTACGTCGAGACGCGGCCGAGCGCGCGCCGGCGCCGATCTCCGCAGCGGTGCGAGCGGCGGCGTCGGAATCGATGTCGGTGACGTGGACGAGAAAGCCGCGTCCGCCCAGCTCAAGGGCGATCGCGCGGCCGAGACCACTGCCTGCCCCGGTGACGACGGCAACGGGCATCGACGCGTCAGGTTATTCGATGCATTTGCACTCGGCGCCGAGCCGATCGATCGGCTGGCGCTACCATCGCAGGGCGGGCCGAGCGACCGCGGGGGGAGAGAAAACCCCTCGAGGAAAGTCCGGACACCAGAGGGCAAGGCGGTGGGTAACGCCCACCCGGGGAAACCCGCGGGAAAGTGCCACAGAAATACACGGCCGATGGCGCGACCACACGTGAGTCGCGAACAGGCAAAGGTGAAATGGTGCGGTAAGAGCGCACCGGCGCCGCGGTGACGCGGCGGCCAGGCAAACCCCGCCCGGTGCAAGGCCAAGCAGGACCGTCGACCCTGCCCGGCGAGGTCCAGGTAGGCCGCAGGCCGCTACGGCGGCCCCCCGGGACTCCGGTCCCGGTGAGACAGATGGCCGCTCAAGACAGGATCCGGCTTACAGGCCCGCTAACGGAAAGGCCCTCGAAATGAGGGCCTTTTCCATGCCTGCAAGGTTTCTGTCTTAGCGTTTGCTAATCTGCCGCCAACTTCCGCTGAATCTTCGCCTACATATCGCGAAGAGCGGGGGACCCAATTGTTGGGGCGAATCGTCGGCATCTGCCGCGTAGCGCAGCTCTTTCAGCGCGAGCCCGTCAGCTAACCCCGTAAGCGTCGTAAAGAGCAATGAAGACAGGCAGAAACCGCCACGGGCGGAAAGATCATTCGACGTGCACGGGCGCGCTGCGCGCGCGCGACTCTCGCCGACGGCTGCGCCGGGCTCCCTGGCGCGGCGCTGCTCTCGCTGGCTCTGGCGCCGTCCTGCCGCCGAGGCGCAGACCGGAGGCGCTTCGGCGCACCACTACCGGAAGCGACCCCGACCCGGCGGCGGGACTCGTCTTCAGCTCCGATGCGCTCTGCCGGCGCCACCTGGTACGGGCCCGGCCTCTACGGCAACAGACCGCCTGTGGCGCAGACCCTGGAGCCGGGAACGATCGGCGTCGCCCATCGCACGCTGCCCTGCGGCACCACGGTCAAGCTCAACTACCACGGCCACTCCCTGGTCACCCAGGTGATCGACCGCGGCCCCTACACGCCCGGCAACGACTTCGACCTCACCAACGGCGCCCGCCACGCGCTCGACTTCGAAGGCGTCGGGGCAGTCTCGCTACGCCGTCGCCGTCGTGCGCCCGCCAGCCGTAACGCCGACTAAGCAGGAGTTCTCGCTTTGATGGTAAATCTGCCCCGGAACGGGCAGGTTTTTCAACGAGAGGAGCTTTTGTATGTCGAGGTCTTTGCAGGCAGCTGTCATACGCCGGGCCGCTGATGCTCCCCGTCGTCTGTGTCGCCGGCTGGCTGCCTCGCGCTGCTCGTCGCACTGGGTGAAGCGCCGAAGCCGCCGCAGACAAACGACCGTCGTGCTCGGCAACACGGCGACGATGCCCGACCCCTCCTGCCCCGAGTCGCCCTGCCAGGCGATCGGCAGCGTCACCGGCTTCCAGGTCAGCACCAGCCAGGGATCGCTGCCCTTCCGCGTGCGCAAGGACGGCAGGATCAAGTCCTGGACGCTGACCCTCTCGCAGCCGACCAGCAGCCAGCGCTCCTTCTTCAACGGCTTCTTCGGCACGCCGCCCGAGGCGCGCCTGGCGATCCTGCGCCGCGTCGCCGGCACCAACCCGCCCCGCTACGCCCTCCGCGCCCAAGGCTCGGTCCACGTCCTCAGCCCCTACCTAGGCCAAACCGTCAAATTCGGCGCCTCCCTACGGGTCAAAACAGGCGACATCAGTCGGCCTCACCGTCCCCACCTGGGCCCCAGCCTTCGCCCAAGGCCAGCCCTAGCAACAACGCCTGGCGCGCCAGCCGCGAACTCGGCAAATGCGTCAACTCAACCGACGTCCGCCAGGGCGAACCCCAAGACAAGGTAGGCACCCGCGCCGACATACGGCTGCCGCTACGCGACAGCCCGCCTCCTCTACACGGTCACCGTCGTAGAGGACTAGCAAGCTTCAGCTGGGACTCGGGCTCGACCCAGCCCTGGAAGAGGGGCCGAGCGCCCCTCCCAAAACACTCAAGAGCGGCTCCCGCCGCTCGTTTTGGGAGGGGCGCTCGGCCCCTCGCCTACGCCACCGAAGGAAGAACCCGAGGACCGCTCTGGTCTTTCGGGAGCTCAGCCGCCCCGGCAATCAGACTCTGGAACTCATTGAGCACCAGGTGCGCGACCGCCTCCAGCAGCTCCTCGTCGGTCCAGCCGATCTCACGTGCCTCCTCGTGGAGGTGGAGCGGGGGGTGGCCGTTCGCCTCGAGCGCTCCGTGCAGGTACTCGAGCAGCGCCGCCTCTTTGGGGTCGGCTCGAGTTGAAGCTGCGGGCTCGGGAGACCTCGTCGAGGCCGAGGCCGGCGCTGCGCGCCGACTTGGCGTGCTGGGCGATGCTGTAGGTGTCGTCGCGGTACTCGGCGACCGCCAGGGCGATCCGCTCGCGGGTCGCGCGCGGCAGGACGCCGCCGCGAAGCTCTGAGCGCATCCGGGTGTAGGCGCGCAAGACGGCCGGCGCGCCGGCGAGCACGCCGACGAACTTGGTCACCGCGCCACCCGTGGCCTGGATCGTTTTGATCAGGGGGGCGCTCTCGTCAGGTGCCGTCAACTCGTCGTGGATCTGGAACCTGCTCACGTCTGTTTTAACTGTCACTTGCATCCGCCTCCGGCTCCGATTCGGGGGAATTCCGCTTTACAGAGCCTTTATTTGGCCTTTACTTTACTTTCAGCCGTCTACTTACGTCTTGTAAGTTATACCTGCTTTTGGCTTGACCCTGCAAGCCGCCTCAAAGCATCCGCTCTCTACCCGTATACGCTGTGCTTCTACCCACGCCGGTTCACCTGTCTCCGACGCCGCGATCGGCGGTTCTACGATCCGGTGCTTTGGCCTATGGTTGCGCGCTCGAAGCGGACAAGCGCGAGCCCAGGAGGCCCCGAACATGGCAGAGCAACCGAAGAGTGCCGCTGACGTCGCCCAGATCGTCAAGGAAGCCGACGTCCGCTTCATCCGGCTCTGGTTCACCGACGTGCTCGGGCAGCTGAAGAGCTTCTCGATCAACGCCTCCGAGCTCGAGGACGCCTTCGAGGGCGGCATGGGCTTCGACGGCTCCTCGATCACCGGCTTCAACCCGATCGAGGAGTCCGACATGATCGCGATGCCCGACCCCTCGACCTTCGCCCTGATCCCCTGGCGGCCGGAGGGCGAGAACGCCGTCGCCCGCATGTTCTGCGACATCCAGGTCCCCGGCGGCGACGCCTACGAGGGCGACCCGCGCTGGATCATGAAGCGGGCGCTCAAACGGGCCGAGGAGATGGGCTTCGACGCCTTCAACATCGGCCCCGAGCTCGAGTTCTTCTACTTCCGCTCGGCCAAGCCGCCGAAGCGGCGTGCCCGAGGTGCTCGACGAGGGCGGCTACTTCGACCTGACCACGCTCGACGCCGGCTCCGACGTGCGCCGCGACACCGTCCTCGCCCTGGAGAAGATGGGCATCCACGTCGAGTACACCCACCACGAGGTCGGCCCTTCCCAGCACGAGGTCGACATGCGCTACAAGGACGCGCTGGCGATGGCCGACGACTGCATGACCTACCGCATCGTGGTCAAGGAGTACGCGATGAAGTACGGCTGGCACGCGACCTTCATGCCGAAGCCGCTCTTCGGCGAGAACGGCTCCGGCATGCACGTCCACCAGTCGCTGACCAAAGACGGCAAGAACGCCTTCTTCGATCCCGACGACCAGTTCTTCCTCTCGGCCACGGCGAAGGCCTTCATCGCCGGCCAGCTCAAGCACGCGCGCGAGATCTCACCGCTCTTCGCCCAGTGGGTCAACTCCTACAAGCGGCTCGTCCCCGGCTACGAGGCGCCGGTCTACCTCGCCTGGTCGCGCCGCAACCGCTCGGCGCTGATCCGGGTGCCGCTCTACCACCCCGGCAAGGAGAGCGCGACCCGGGCCGAGCTGCGCTGCCCCGACCCCGCCTGCAATCCCTACCTCTGCTTCGCCGGCATGCTGCAGGCGGGCCTGGAAGGGATCGAGAAGGGCTACGAGCTGCCCGAGCCGATGGAGCAGAACCTCTACCACCTCTCGCCCGAGGAGCTGTCCCACCAGGGGATCGAGCAGCTGCCGGCGACGCTGGGCGAGGCGATCGAGGTCGCCGCCGAGTCCGAGCTGGTCCTGCGCACGCTGGGCGAGCACACCTTCCGCCGCTTCGTCGAGATCAAGCGCCAGGAGTGGGACGACTACCGCGTCCAGGTCACTCCCTTCGAGATCGAGCAGTTCTTGCCGGTTCTGTAGCGCGGCCGCTGGGGAGGGTCGGGGGGTCCTCGCCAGGGCGCTGGGTTTTTCGCCGGGCGCGGGGCGTCTCTCGTTGAGGGGGCTGTGCGAAAAACATGACGCCGCGTCCTGGCGAGGACCCCCCGACCCTCCTGGTGGCGCGCCGTGAAGAAAGGGCTAGGGGCTGGTGAGCTCGGGCTCGGTGCTGCTGGGGGACGCGGTGTCGTCCCTTGGCCTTGAGAGGGCCGAGGGCCACCAGAACTTGTCGCCCGCGATCAGGGCGATCGAGGGGACGAGGACGCTGCGGACGAGGAAGGTGTCGAGCAGGACGCCGAAGGCGACGACGAAGCCGAGCTCGGTGAGGAAGGTGAGGGGGAGGACGGCGAGGACCGAGAAGGTGCCGGCGAGGACGATGCCGGCGCTGGTGATTACGGCGCCGGTCACCGCGAGGGCACGCAGGATGCCCTGTTTGGAGTCGTGCTTGATCGTCTCCTCGCGGGCGCGGGCGATCAGGAAGATGTTGTAGTCGACCCCCAGGGCGACCAGGAAGACGAAGGCGAATAGCGGCAGCGAGGGGTCCGAGCCGGGGAAGTCGAAGATGAATTCGAAGGCGAAGTAGCCGACCCCGAGCGCGGCGCCGAAGCTGAGGATGACCGTGCCGATCAGGATCAGCGGCGCGACGACGGCGCGCAACAGGCCGATCAGGATCAGGAAGACGACGAGCAGGATGATCGGCGGGATCACCTTCGAGTCCCAGCTGGCGGCGTCGCGGACGTCGAATTCGACCGCGGTCGGTCCGCCGACGAGGGCGTCCGGCGAAGCGCTGTGAGTTGCCTCGCGAATCGGCTCGACCAGGTCGAAGGCATCGGTCGAGTACGGGTTGGGTTCGAGCGTGACCTGGATCAGCGTTCCGGGCGGTCCGTGCGCCACCGGCTGCGAGACGGTCTCGACCCCATCGACCTTGGCCACCGCGTCCCTGACCGCGGGCACTTCGCCGCGCTCGGGTACGACGACGTCGGTCAGCGCGGTCGTGCCCGCCGGGAAGCTCTTGTTGAGCAGGTGCTGGCCTTCGACCGATTCGACTTCGCTGCGGTAGGTGTCTTCGCTGGTCAGTTCGGTCGAGAAGAAGGCAAGGCCGCAGCAGAGGACGAGCAGGACGGCGATCGAGCCGAACATGACGCGGCGCGGCGAGATCGCGATCCGGTCGCCGAGCCGCTTCCAGAAGCCATGGGTGGCGTCGGCGGCGTGCTCGAGCTTGCGTCGGCGCGCCTCGAACGGAGTGAAGATCGCCCGGTCCAGGGGGCCGACGATCAGCGAGGGGATCCTGCGCCCGCTGAGGACGCGCAGCAGCCAGTTGAGCAGGACCAGGGGCAGCAGGACCAAGACGAGGAGGCTTGCGAGGACGACCCTGGCGATCGCGCCGAAGGCGCCGCCGTCGACGATCTTCGCCCGTCCCCGTTCGGAAAGGGTGGCGGGGTCGGGCGCGGTCTCCGGCGTGTGCGGGACGAAGGGCCAGAAGGCGCGGCGGCCGAAGATCGTCAGCAGCGCCGGTAGCAGGGTCAGCATCGAGAGCGCCGCGCAGGCGATGCCCATTGCCGCGATCGGGCCGAGGCCCGCCGTGCCATTGACCTTGGCCAGTGTCAGGCAGAAGAGGGCCGCGATCACCGTCGCCGCGGAGGCGAAGATCGCCGGGCCAGCGGAGGCAAGAGCGGTGCGCATCGCCTCGTGCCTGTCCACCGTGTGGTGGAGCTCCTCGCGATAGCGGGAGACGAGCAGCAGGGCGTAGTCGGTGCCGGCGCCGAGGACGAGGACCGACATGATCGAGCTCGACTGGCCGTTGACGGTGACGCCGAGCTCGGTCAGGCCGTAGCCGAGCGAGCGCGAGAGGAACTCGGCGAAGATCACCGCCACCAGCGGGATCAGGAAGAACATCGGCGAGCGGTAGATCACGATCAGCAGGAAGATCACCAGGCTGAGCGCGGCCAGCAGCAGGGTGCCGTTGATCCCTTCGAAGACTTCGATCGCGTCGGCGGAGAAACCGGCGCCGCCGGTGATCTTGGCCTCGAGGCCGCCGTCGTCCCCGGGGATCTGTTCGCGCCAGTACTTGACCGGGTCGACGATCCGTTCGCCCTCGCCGTTGCCCTTGATGTAGGCGGTGACGATCGCCGCCTTGCCGTCCTGCGAGCAGATCGGCCCGACGAACGGCGCGTAGTCGGAGGGCTGGCCGGGGACCGTGGTTGTCGGGCTACCGCAGCCGGCTTTCAGTCCTTCCGCCGTCGTGCTTGGAGCTGCTTTTGAGCTCTGGGGCTTACCTCCGGCGGCAGCCGTCGCGCCGTCGGGGACCACGCCAGGGAAGCGCTTTGCGGTCATCTTGCCGACGTCTTCGACGATCGTGCGATGGTCGGCGGCGGTCAGTCCCGACTCGCGCCGGAAGACGATCACGGCGGGGGCGATTTCGCCCTTCTGCAGCGACTCGGTGGCGTGCAGCGCGTGGGTCGATTCAGCGCTGCCGGGCAGATAGGAGGTCGCCTCGTTGCTTTCTGCGTCTTCGAACTTGCCCGGCAGGTTGGCGCTGGAGGCGATGAAGATCGCGGCGAACCAGATCGCGAAGACGATCCACTTCGAGCGACGGCCTGCTGCGAAGGTGAAGAATGAGCCTCGCACTGGTCGTGCATCTCTATCAAAGACGGGTCTGCGGCTCGGGTTGAAGGTCTCGGCGCGCGGGTCCTGTCCCGGGGGGAGGGGCCTGCGGGCGGGCCACGGTCCGTCCTCGACCCCCTCCCCCCGTGCCACCCGCGCGAGGAGCGCTTAGAGCAAGGCGGCCAGCGATTGAGCGTCGGTGACCGGCTGCTTGCAGGTGAAGCTTTGGCAGACATAGGCGGTCGGGCTGCCGTTCGCCGGCCGGTCTCTGAGCAGCTGGGGAAGGTCGCTGCCCTCCGGGCCGCCGGCGAGGACGAGATGAGGGCGGTGCTCGCTGCGGACTACGCGGGCGAGGGAGGCGAGGTCGTCGCCGACCAGGGCTACCTCTTTGGTTGGGGCGAGGTGGAAGTCGATTGCTCTGAGCAGGTGGGCGAAGGCCTCGGGGTGTTGGGAGGCCGGTTTGGCGAATAGGCGGAAGACGCCTTCGGCGGCCTGCTCGTAGGAGCGCTCGCCGGTGAGGGCGGATAGGCGGAGGAGGCCCATTGCGGCGGCGGAGTTGCCGGAGGGGATCGGGTGGTCGCCGATCTCCTTGCGGCGGGCGATCAGCGATTCGTGGTCGTCGGAGGTGGAGAAGAAGCCGCCGCGTTCCTCGTCGGCGAAGCGGGCGATCATTGTCTCGGCGAGGGATCGGGCGCGCTCGAACCAGTGCGGTTCGAAGGTCGCTTCATAGAGGGTGAGCAGGGCTTCGAGTCCGAAGGCGTGGTCCTCGAGGTAGGCGTTGAGGTGGGCGCGGCCGTCCTTGTAGGTGCGCAGCAGGTTGCCATCGGTGTCGCGCATCTCCTCCCAGATGAACTCGGCGCAGGCCCGGGCGGCGTCGAGGTAATCGTCGCGCTCCAGGACCGCGCCGGTCTCGGCGAGGGCGCTGATCATCAGCGCGTTCCACGAGGTCAGCCGCTTATCGTCGAGGCCGGGCCAAACGCGCTCGGCGCGGGCCTCGTAGAGGGCTCGGCGGGCCGCGGTGAGACCATCGGGCTCGGTTGCGCCGACGCCCCCGGCTAGGTGCGGGATGTTGCGCCCCTCGAAGTTGCCTGCCTCGGTGACGCCGTAGAAGTCGATCACGCCCTGCGCGCCATCGCCGAGGACCGCGCGGATCTGCTCGGGCGTCCAGATATAGAAGCGGCCCTCCTCACCCTCGGAGTCGGCGTCCAAGGCTGAGTAGAAGCCGCCCTCGGGGCCGCGCATCTCGCGCAGCGCCCAGTCGAGGGTCTCCTCGCAGGCGCGGCGGTAGCGCTCGTGGCCGAGCGCCTGCCAGCCGTGCAGGTAGGCGCGGGCGAGCAGGGCGTTGTCGTAGAGCATCTTCTCGAAGTGGGGGACGAGCCAGTTGGCGTCGACCGAGTAGCGGGCGAAGCCACCGCCGAGCTGGTCGTAGATGCCGCCGGCCAGCATCGCGTCGAGCGTCGTCTCGGTTACCTCGCGCTCGTCGCGGGTGAGCAGTAGCTCCAGCGCTGAGGCGGGTGGGAACTTCGGCGCGCCGCCGAAGCCGCCGCGTTGCATGTCGGCGGCGGCACGCAGCTGGGCGGCGGCCTCGACCAGCATCGGTGCTCCAGGCGCGTCCGGCGCGGGCTCGACCTGGGCGATCGCGGCGAGCCGCGCCCGCATCTGCGGCGCCCGCTCGTGGATTTCGTCGCGTTTGCGCTCGAAGGCGTCGACGACCGCTTCCATCACCATGCGGAAGCTCGGCATCCCCCGTCCCTCGTCGGGCGGGAAGTAGGTGCCGCCGTAGAAGGGCACGCCCTCGGGGTCGAGGAAGACCGTCATCGGCCAGCCGCCCTGGCCGCTGATCGCCTGCACCGCCTCCATGTAGAGAGCATCGACGTCGGGGCGCTCCTCGCGGTCGACCTTGATGCAGACGAAGTGCTCGTTCATATAGGTCGCCGTCTCGACGTCCTCGAAGGACTCGCGCTCCATCACGTGGCACCAGTGGCAGGCGGAGTAGCCGACCGAGAGCAGGATCGGGCGGTCCTCCGAGCCGGCGCGGGAGAGCGCCTCCTCGCCCCAGGGATACCACTCGACCGGGTTGTCGCGGTGCTGGAGCAGGTAGGGGCTGGTCTCCTGCGCCAAGTGGTTGGACATGGCCTCACACTACCCGCGGACACTTGGACGCTCACTAATGATTAGCTCGAAAAGCTGAAATTTGGATGCAATCTCAGGTCCTAGGCGTGGGGGCCGATCCGAACGGCCGCGGAAAGTTCTAACTTCATGGAGTGAGTAGCGAAAAGCCTCCAATCCAAAGCGATTCGGCGATTGAGTCGGTGCTCGCCAAGCTCGATCCGGAGGATCGCCAGGTCATCGACGATGCGCTTGCGCACGCCGCCAAGACCGAGGCCCAGCTCCGCTACATCGCCGACCACGACGCGCTCACGGGCCTGCTCGATCGCCGCCGCTTCCGCTCCGAGCTGGACCAGTACGTCTCCTTCAGCGCCCGCTACGGCGGCCAGGGCGCGGTGATGATCATCGACATCGACGGCCTCAAGGCGGTCAACGACTCGCACGGCCACCACGCCGGCGACCAGCTGATCCGCCGCGTCGCCGGGATCATGCGCGAACGGGTGCGGACAACGGACATCGTCGCCCGCCTCTCCGGCGATGAGTTCGCGGTGCTGATGCCGCAGACTGACACCACGGGCGCGTTGCACCTCGGCGAGGACCTGCGCGCCCAGGTCGCCGAGAGCGTCGCCCCCGACACCGCCGCGACGGCCACGATCAGCGTCGGCATCACGATGTTCGGTGGCGAGCGCGGGATCGGCGCCGAGGCGGTTCTGCTCGCGGCCGACCAGGCGATGTACCGAGCCAAGGAGGACGGGCGCAACCAGATTGCCCTCTTCCAGGACCCCGACGAGCCGAAGCGCAACCACCAGCGCCGGCAGACGACGACGGCGCGGATTCGCGACGCGCTGACCAACGACCGCCTCAGCCTTCACACGCAGCCGATCCGCAGCCTCGCCTCGGGTGGGATCGAGCGCTACGAGCTGCTGCTGCGGATGACCGGCGACAACGGCGAGCTGCTGCCCGCTGCTTCCTTCATCGAGACGGCGGAGCGCTCCGGAATGGTCCAGGAGCTTGACCGCTGGGTCGTCGTCCGCGCGCTCGAGCTGCTCGCCTCGCGCGAGCAGGAAGGCAAGCCCGTCTCGCTGCACGTCAACCTCTCCGGTGCCTCGGTCGCCGACCTCTCGGTGCTCGAATTCATCGAGCGCCGCCTCGACGAAGGCGAGGCCGATCCGGCCCGCTGCACCTTTGAGATCACCGAGACGGCGCGGGTCCACGATTACGAGGCGGCCGGGGGCTTTGCCGACCGCCTCACCGAGTTTGGTTGTCAGGTGGCGATCGACGACTACGGCGCCGGCTTCGGCCCTTTCCACTACCTGAAGCAGATCCCCTTCGACCTGATCAAGATCGACGGCTCGTTCATCAGCGACATGCCCAACAGCGACGCCGACCAGCTCACCGTCCAGGCGATCGTGCAGATCGCCCGCGGGCTGGGCAAGACGACGATCGCCGAGTACGTCCAGGACGACATCACGGCGCAGATGCTGCGCGAATACGGCGTCGACATGGCCCAGGGCTACCACCTCGGCCGCCCCGTCGACGTCGCCGAGCTGCTCTAAACCCCGCCGACGGGCCTGAAACGTCCACATGGTGGACGTTTCAGGCCCGTCGGCCGTGGTTATGCGGTGACGTCGCGGGCGAAGGTCTCGAAGGCGTCGAGGTAGCGCTGCAGGTCCTCGTCGCTGTGGGCGATCGAGAGGGTCCACTCCTCCTCGACCCCGGGAGTCATGAAGATGCCGTGGTTCATGTGGTAAAGCCAGGCCAATGTCGACAGGCCTTCATCGACCTTGGTCAAGTAGTCGCGGTACTCGTACATCCGCGTCGGCGAGAAGACGACGCAGCCCTTGGCGCCGAGACCCTCGGTGTAGGCGGGGAGGTCGTAGCCGTCGATGATTTGCTGGCAGCCGTCGAGCAAGCGGCGGTTGGTCGCCTCGAAGCGCGCGTAGACGTCGTCGGTGAGGACTTCGGTCAGCGTCGCCTGCGCCGCCGCCATCACCAGCGGGTTGCCGTTGAAGGTTCCGTACTGCTTGACCGTGCCGTCGGCGACGATCGCCGCCAGCTCCGCGCTCATCCCGATTGCACCACCCGGGTAGCCGCCGCAGCTGGCCTTGGCCAGGGTGATCATGTCGGGGACGACGCCGAAGCGCGCGGTGGCGCCGCCGGCCGAGATCGTCGCGCCGGTCTTGACCTCGTCGAAGATCAGCTTGACGCCGTGCTTGGCGGTCAGCTCGCGCACCCGCTCGAGGTAGCCCTCGCGCGGCGGGATGATGTTGATGTTCATCATCGCCGGCTCCATGATCAGCCCGGCGACCTGGTCGCCGATCTTCTCCAGCACGCTCTCCAGCGCCTCGGCGTCGTTGAAGGGGACGGCGCGGGTCAGCTCGGTCAGAGCGCGCGGTGTGCCGCCGCCGTAGGGGACGCTGACCGGGTCGTCGCGGGCGCCGAGCGCCTCCAGCGGCGGGTAGACCGAGACCATCACCGAGTCGTGGTGGCCGTGGTAGGAGCCCTCGATCTTGAGCAGCGTGTCGCGGCCGGTGGCGCCGCGGGCGAGGTGGACGGCGTCCATCGTCGCCTCGGTGCCGGAGTTGTTGAAGCGCCACTGGGGCAGGCCGAAGCGCCGGGTCAGCTCCTCGGCGACGGCGATCGAGCCGTCGGTGGGCGCGGCGAAGTGGGTGCCGTCGTCGATTCGCGCCTTCACCGCGGCGCCAACTGTCGGGTTGGCGTGGCCGATCGCCATCACGCCGAAGCCGTTGTGGAAGTCGGTGTATTCGTTGCCATCGACGTCCCAGACCCGGCTGCCCTGGCCGCGCACGATGTAGATCGGCCAAGGGTCGTTCTCCTGGAAGGAGGAGGGGACACCGTTCGGCATCACCTTGACCGCGCGCTCGTAGGTCTTCGCCGAGGCACCGGTGTTGTTGCGGAACCGCTCCTGCTGGGCCTCGGTCAGGGCGGCGATCCGCTTGCGGTCGATCTCCTCCACGGTCCAAGCCTAGCCGGGGGTCGCCGCCGGTCTCAGCGGCGGCGCTCGCGGAGGGCCTTGACCAGGCGCGTCTTCAGGTTGAGGGCGCCCATCAGCATCCGCTCCGGCGCCGAGTTGGCGGGCGGCAGGGCGCCAAGCTGACGCGCCATTTCCGCTCCGTTCATGTAGGCGTCGTTGCGCTCGATCAGGCCGTCGCGGACGGTCAAGACGTCACAGCCCTGAACTTCGATGCGGGCGCCATTGGGGTCGAGCCCTTCGAACCTCGCCGTGCCGTCGAAGACGCCGGTCGCACGCCAGCGCACCGCTGCCTTCTCACCGGCAGAGACCACCTCGATGATCTCGAGCTTGAAGTCAGGGAAGGCCTGGAAGAGGTTGCCGAACCAGGCTCGGTAGGAGTGAGGGACCTCGAGCTCGACCAGGCCGTAGATCTCGCCCGTCCCACCCGGCTTGTAGAAGGCCGTCATCGCGTCGAGGTCGCGCCTGCCGACAGCTTCGAAGTAGCCACGGGCGACACTGGCGGTGTCGGCTGCCTCGCTGTTGATGGCCATAAGCCCAGGTTACCCCTGTCGCAGCTGGGCCCGCTTGATCTTGCCGCTGGTCGTCTTCGGCAGCTCCGCCGCGAACTCGACGATGCGGGGGAACTTGTAGGGGGCGGTTTCGCGCTTGCAGTGCTCCTGCAGCTCGCGGGCCAGCTCCTCGCTGGGAAGGCGATCGCGCGGCACGACGATCGCCCGCACGACGGCGCCGCGCTCAGGGTCGGGGGCGGCGACCGCGGCCGCTTCGGCGACGTCGGGGTGGGAGAGCAGGGCGGACTCGACCTCGAAGGGCCCGATCCGGTAGCCGGAGGAAAGGATGATGTCGTCGTCGCGGCCTTCGAAGTAGAGGTAGCCGCCCTCGTCTTCGCGGACCAGGTCCCCGGTCGGCCACCACTCGCCCTCGAAGCGCTCGCCGTCGAGGTAGCGCGAGAAGAAGGTGGGGGAGGAGGCGGCGCGCAGCTGGAGTTCGCCGCTCGCTGAGTTGGCTTCGGATCCCTCCGGCGGGACCAGGCGAATCTCGAGGCCGGGCAGGGGCTTGCCCATCGAGCCATGGCGTATCGGCACGCCGACGTGGTTGCCGCTGATGTGTCCGGTCTCGGTCTGGCCATAGCCGTCGGCCGTCTCGAGCCCGGTCGCCTCGCGGAAAGCGGCGATCGTCTCCGCCTCGAGCGGCTCGCCGGCCGAGACCATGCGGCGCAGGGAGGGGAGGGGGCGCAGGGCGGTGCGCTTGGCCAGCATCCGATACTCGGTCGGCGCCTGGCAGAGCACATTTACCCCGAGCGCCTCGGCAAAATCGAGCCGCTCAGCCGGATCGAAGCGCCCGTCGTGGATCACTGCTGCAGCGCCGGTCAGCCACGGAGCAAGGAAGACGTTGCGAGCCGACTTAGACCACCCAGTAGCGGTAGTGCACCAGGCCAGCTCACCCTTGCGCGAGCCAAACCAATGCTCCGCCTGGCCCTGCTGACCGAGCAAGTAGCGGTAGGCATGCACAACACCGCGCGGCTCACCCGTGGTGCCAGAGGTAAAGACGATCAACGCCGGGTCCTCAGCCCCCATCGCCTCGATCGCAGCCGGAGTCTCCTGCGGCCGATCCTCGTCGAGTGCCGCGGCCACCTCGTCCATAGTCATCGTCTCAACACCGTCAGGCAGTTCAGCGAGCAACCCGTCCTCACCAACACAGAGCTTCGGGTCAGCGGCAGCCACCCGCAGCGCCAGGTCCTGCCGCCGCAACTGCGTGCTGCAGGGCAGGGCCACGGCGCCCATCCGCCAGCAGGCAAGCAGCGAGAGCACCCACTCGGCGCGGTTGCCGACCAGGGTCATCACAACGTCGCCTCTCCGCACCCCGCGAGCAGCAAAAGCTCCCGAGAGTCCAGCGGAGCAGGCGATCAATTCGCCGAAGAACCAGTCGCGGCGATTCCCGTCGCTATCGATAGCGACGATCCCAAGCCGCGAAGCCGGAGACCGTTCCATCAGATCCTCAATGAAGTTCACAGCCCGGCAGTCTGCCTCACGAAGCTATGCCGCGAGCTGAGCATGGGAAGGAGGGCCGGTGCCCCTCCCCCGGAGGCTCAGCGCCAACGCCTGGACCCAAGCGGCGGCCCCAGCTGCGCGACGGTCTCCGGGGGAGGGGCACCGGCCCTCCCACCACCTACCGCAGTTCGCTAGAGCTCTTCCCCAACAACTGCCGAGCAACAATCAACAACTGAATCTGCTGGGTCCCCTCAAACAGATCGAGGATCTTGGCATCCCGAGCCCACTTCTCAAGCAGCTCGTTCTCGCCATAACCGACGCTCCCGCAGAGCTCAACGCAGCCGAGCGCAACGTCAACACACGTGCGCCCCGCCTTGGCCTTGGCCATTGAGGCCTGCAGCGAGTTGGGCTTGCTGTTGTCGGCCATCCAGGCGGCCTGCAGGGTCAGCAGCCAGGAGGCCTCGTAATCCGCCTCCATTTCCAAGAAGCGTGCAGCGGCGGCGTGCTGGGAGAGGGCGGGGGTGTCGTAGTCGACCTCGACCCCGGCTTTCTTCAGCTGCTTGCGGGTCTCTTCGAGAGCCGCGCGAGCAACGCCGACCGCCATCGCCGCGACCAGCGGGCGGGTGTTGTCGAACGTTTCCATCACCCCGGCGAAGCCCTTCTCCTTCACGTCCGGGTCGCCGAGCAGCGCTTCTTTTGGCACCCGGCAGTCCTGCAGGGTGAAGTTGGCGGTGTCGGAGGCGCGGATGCCGAGCTTGTGCTCGAGCCGGTCCAGCTTCAGGCCGGGGTTGTCGCGCTCGACGATGAACGACTTGATCGCCGCCCGCCCTTTCGAGCGGTCGAGTGAGGCCCAGACCACGATCAGGTCGGCGCGGTCGCCCGAGGTGACGAAGATCTTCTCGCCGTTGAGCACGTATTCGTCGCCGTCGAGCTCCGCCGTGGTGCGGATCGCCGCCGAGTCCGAGCCGGCTTCCGGCTCGGTGATCGCCATCGCCGCCCACTTGCCGCCGTACTGCTCCAGCTGCGCCTCGGTTGCCACCGAGGCGATTGCCGAGTTGCCAAGGCCCTGCCGCGGCATCGAGAGCAGCAGACCGACGTCGCCCCAGCAGAGCTCGATGATGCCGAGCACGGTCGAGAGGTTGGAGCCGTTGCGGTTCTCGCCGTCGTCGCTCTTCTCGCGGCGCACGCCGGCGGCACCGGCGCCGCCGATGTCGGAGCCCTCGTTCATGCCGTCGATCAGCGACGCCAGCATGTCGAGCTCTTTCGGGTAGGAGTGCTCGGCCTCGTCGTACTTGCGCGAGATCGGCCGGAAGACCTCGGTCGCGACCTGGTTGGCCTGCGTGGCCAGTGGCTTGAACTTCTTGGGTATCTCGAGATTGATCATCGTTGCCTTTCGCTTCGAGTCTCGGCGGTCGCCTAGACGAGCAGGGCGCCCTCCATCACGCCCGCTGCTCGCAGGTCTCGGTACCAGCGCTCGACCGGGTGCTCCTTGACGAAGCCGTGGCCGCCGAGCAGCTGCACTCCTTCGGAGCCGATCTGCATTCCCTTGACGGCGCAGAGCCGGCGGGCGATCGCCGCCTCGCGGGAGAACTTCTCGCCGCGGTCGGCGCGGCTGGCCGCCCGATAGGTGGCGAGGCGCATCCCTTCGCTCTCGATGCCGATGTCGGAGACGCCGAAGGCGACTCCCTGGCGGTTGGAAATCGGTTCGCCGAAGGCCTTGCGGTCGTTGACGTAGGGGATGACGTAGTCGAGGACGGCCTGGGCGGCGCCGGTCGCGAGTCCGCACCAGGCGACTCGCGAGCGGTTGATGCAGTCGACGTAGTCCTCGGCCTTCGCCGTGTCCTCGCCGAGCAGGGCGCTGGCCGGCAGCTTGACGTTCTCGATCAGCAGGCGACCGGTGGCGGCGGGCCGCAGGCCCATCGCCGGCTCCGCTTCGACCGAGAGGCCTTTGGCGCCGGACTCGACCACGAACAGGGCCGGGCCGATTCCCTCGGCCTCGGCGGCAATCACGAAGAGCTCGCACTCCTTGGCGCGGGCAAGCAGCGACTTGGCCCCCTTGAGGATCCACTCGTCGCCCTTCTTCTTGGCGGTGGTCTCCAGCTTCAGCGGGTCGAAGAGCGGCCGCGGCTCGAGGATCGCCAGTGCGGCGGCGGGGACGTCCTCGCCGGTGAAGGCCGGCAGGTATGTGGCCTCCTGCTCGGCGCTGCCCCAGTGGCCGATCGCGGTGGCGACGGCGCCGGGGGAGAGCGCCGCGTAGGCGATGCCCATGTCGCCGTTGGCGAGGGCCTCGCCGATCAGCACGCTGGTCACCGCGGCTTGCTCGTGCATGACGCCGCCGAGCTCCTCGGGGACGCCGAGCATGTTGACCCCGAGCTCAGCGGCTTCGTTCAGCAGCTCGGCCGGCGTCTCGCAGGCATCGTCGGCGTCGTGGGCGGCAGGGCGGATCTTCGCCGCGGCGAAATCGCGGCCCGCCTCCTGGAACATCTGCTGCTCGTCGTCAGGGCCGAGGTCGAAGAGGCCTTTGGATTTGCCCTTCTTCTGCCGCGCCGGTTTGCCCAGCTGCTGAGCGGCCTTGAAGGTGCGGCCGGCGGCGGTTGCCGAGCGGAAGCCGTTCTTGGTGCCCTGGAAGAGGGCGCGCTCGACCTGCTTGCGCAGGCGGATTCGGTCGAGCAGGTCAGAGCCGGCGAGGCGGTTGAGCTGGCGCAGGCCGAAACCCATGCCGCGCTCGGCGACGCTCGCGTTCCGCTCGGTGTCGGTGCTGGTGGTCACTTGGACTTCCTCCCGGTATTGGCGTTGGGCTTGGGCTCGAGCGGCCGCGCACGGCCGTCGAGATGTGGGGTCTGCCGTTTGGCGTCACGTACGGCGAAGGCGATCTCCTCGCCCTCGGCGGCGCTGGCAAACTCGACGCGCGCCGGCAGCAAAATCGGCTTGCGGAAGCGAACGTCGACGGCGAAGGCGTCGGGCAAGCGGCTGTCGAGCGCGGCGAGGCAGCGGGCCTTGGTCCACATGCCGTGGGCGATCGCGCCGGGGAAACCGAGCGGCTTCGCCGTCAGCGAGTGCATGTGGATCGGGTTGCGGTCGCCGGAGACGGTGGCGTAGCTGCGGCCGAGGTCGCCGCCGAGCTTCCACTCGGCGCTGGCTGCCGTATCGGCGACCAGCGGGTCGAAGGACTTCCCTCCGCCGGCGCTGTCGTCGCCCTTGCCGCGGCGCAGCATCGTGCTGGTGCTCTCCCAGACCAGCTCGCCATCCACGGTGACCTTGGTCAGCAGCGAGAAGGTGCGGCCCTTGGAGTGCGGCTGCAGCTTGGTTGGCCGCACGTTGATCGCCAGCTCCTCGCCGATGCCGATGCGGCGATGCTGCTCGATCCGGTTCTCGACGTGGACCAGGCCGACGGCGCCGAAGGGGAAGCTGCCATCCGCCATTACCGCCATGTGCAGCGGGAAGGCGAGCACGTGCGGGTAGGTGGGGGGGAGATGGTCGCGCAGGGCGAAGCCGCAGACCTTGGCGTAGGCGGCGACGTCCTCGGGCTTGGCCCGCACGCCGGCGAGGTCGAGCTCGAGATCGGGGATCTCGCCGCCGCCGCCGGGGACGAAGGGCAGCAGCGAGGCGCCCGGGATCATCGGCGCCGCGGCGCGGGCGTAGAGCGGCAGGATGCTGGGTGAGCTTTCGAGCGTGCGCGCCGTCATCACGCCCCCAGCAGGTTCTGGCCGCAGACGCGGACGGTGTTGCCGCTGAGCGCGGTCGAGGCCGGGCTGGCGAACCAGGCGATCGTCTCGGCGACGTCGACCGGCAGGCCGCCCTGCGAGAGGCTGCTGAGGCGGCGGCCGGCTTCGCGCGGGGCGATCGGCATCGCCGCCGTCATCTGCGTCTCGATGAAGCCGGGGGCGACGGCGTTGATCGTCACTCCCCGCCCAGCGAGCTCGGGCGCCATCGCTTCGACCATCCCGATCACGCCGGCCTTCGAGGTCGCGTAGTTGGTCTGACCGGAGTTGCCGGCGATGCCGCTCATCGAGGAGACGCAGACGATGCGCCCGTTGGGGCGCAGCAGCCCACGCTCGAGCAGCTCGTCGTCGATCCGCTCCTCGCTGGAGAGATTGATCTCCATCAGCGAGGACCAGCGCTCCTCCGGCATCTTGGCGATCGTGCGATCGCGGGTGACGCCGGCGTTGTGGACGAGCACGTCGATCCCGTCGGGAATTGCCGCGGCGATCTGCAGCGACGCGTCGGGCTCGGTGATGTCGAGCTCGATCGTCTCCGCTTCGAGCCGCTCGGCGACCTTGGTCAGGTCGGCGGAGAGCGCCGGCACGTCGAGCAGGACC
The DNA here is from genome assembly GCA_963840565.1 of uncultured Solirubrobacterales bacterium. Taxonomy (GTDB): domain Bacteria; phylum Actinomycetota; class Thermoleophilia; order Solirubrobacterales; family 70-9; genus VRUE01. Next base: position 1,114,469 of record CAWIZH010000002.1, on the reverse strand, counting down.
AGGTCGGCCCCGTCGCGGCGCAGCGTCGTCGCGATCGCCTCGCCGATGCCGCGCGAAGCGCCGGTGACCAGCGCCAGTTTGCCCGCCAGCGGCTGCTCCCAATCGATCTCGGGAGTGGCAGCGACCGCCTTGCCGACCGTGACCACCTGGCCGGAGACGTAGGCCGAGCGCGGCGAGAGCAGGAAACGCAGGGTCGAGGCAAGCTCGTCCTCGGCGCCGGGCTCGACCAGCACCAGCTGCACGGTCGAGCCCTTGCCGCCGACCTCCTTGGCCAGCGAGCGGGTGAACCCCTCCAGGGCTCGCTGCGCCGTGGCGGCGCGGGGCGAGCCCGCCTGCGCCGGCGGCGTGCCGAGCACGACGACGCGGCCGCTGCGCTGCAGACGGCCGGCGGCGGGGTAGAAGAAGCGCTGCAGCTCGACCAGCTCGGTCGAGTCGGCGATCCCGGTGGCGTCGAAGACGAGCGCCTTGGCCGGGCCCTCGGTGCCGGCCCGTTCGGCCTTGATCTGGTCGAGGAAGGCCGAGAGCGCCTTGCTGAGGCGGCCGCCCGGGGCGGCGCCGGAGAGCACGCGGCCGGAGACGACCGGCGCGCCGGCCTTGTAGCGGTCGAGCTCGACCGGGCGCGGCAGCCCGAGTTGTCCCGCCAGGGTGGAGACGACGGGAGCGTTGACGACCTGCGAGTAACGGTCGCTCATCTCACACCTCCTGATTCGCGGCCAAATCGCCGCGGATTCGAACCACCGGAAGTCACCGCGTCGATTTGGTCGCTCATGACGCACCCCCGGCGCTCTCGAGCACGGCGACGACACCTTGGCCGCCGGCGGCGCAGATGCTGATCACGCCGCGCCCTTTACCGTCTTCGTGCAGCTGTTTGGCAAGGCCGGCGACGATCCGCCCGCCGGTGGCGGCGAACGGATGGGCGGCGGCGAGCGAGCCGCCGTTGACGTTGAGCTTGGCGCGATCGATCGAGCCCAGCGGCTTGTCGCGGCCGAGCTTCTCCTTGCAGAACTCCGCGTCCTCCCAGGCCTTCAGCGTGCAGAGCACCTGGGCGGCGAAGGCCTCGTGGATCTCGTAGTAGTCGAACTCGCCGAGGCCGATTCCTGCCCGGTCGAGCATCGCCGGCATCGCGTAGGCGGGGGCCATCAACAGTCCTTCGCGCTTGTGGACGTGGTCGACGGCGGCGGTCTGTCCCTCGGTGATGTAGGCGAGGACCGGCAGGTCGCGCTCCTTCGCCCACTCCTCGGAGGCCAGCAGCACCGCCGAGGCGCCGTCGCTGAGCGGGGTCGAGTTGGCCGCGGTCATCGTTCCCTCCGGGCCGCCGAAGACCGGCTTCAGCTTCGCCAGCTTCTCGAGGCTGGAGTCGGGCCGCAGGTTCTGGTCGCGCTCGAGCCCGAGGTAGGGGGTGAGCAGATCGTCGAGGAAGCCGCGCTCGTAGGCGGCGGCGAGGTGTTCGTGGCTGGCGACGGTGAGCTCGTCCTGCTCGGCCCGGCCGATCTCCCATTCGGTGGCCATGATCGCGCAGTGCTCGCCCATCGAGAGGCCGGTGCGCGGCTCCTCGTTGCGCGGGATCGCGGGCACGATGTGGCCCGGGCGGACGCGGGTCAGGGTGCGCAGCTTGCCCGCCGTCGAGCCCTGGCGGTTGGCCTCGAGCAGCGTCTCGCGCAGCTGCTCGTTGAGCGCGATCGGCGCGTCGGAGGTGGTGTCGGCGCCGCAGGCGATGCCGGAGTCGATCTGGCCGAGGGCGATCTTGTTGGCGACCAGGATCGTCGTCTCCAGCCCGGTGCCGCAGGCCTGCTGCACGTCGTAGGCGGGGGTCTCCGGTGCGAGCCGGGTGCTGAGCACGCTCTCGCGGGCGAGGTCACGGTCGCGGGAGTGCTTGAGCACGGCGCCGCCGGCGACCTCGCCGATCCGCTCGCCGTCGAGGCCGAAGCGGTCGATCAGCCCGTCGAGGGCAGCGGTCAGCATGTCCTGGTTGGAGGCGTGCGCGTAGACGGAGTTAGAGCGCGCGAAGGGGATCCGGTTGCCGCCGACGATGGCGACCCGGCGTGGTTTATCGATCAACTGCGATCACCTTTCGGTTTGGGTCGGGAGGATTTGGCAGAGGGGGTGGAGCGCAGGCGCAAGCCGGGCTCGATCGTCGCGATCAGCAGCTCGGCCGCCTCCGAAGCGGTGGTCGCCTCAGTCCGCAGCCACCAGCGCGCCAGCGCCTCGGCGGCGCCGAGCAGGGCGGCGGAGAGCGCCTCGACTTCGATCTGGGCGCCGGCGGGACGCTTGGCGGGAAGTTCGGCGAGCAGCGATTCGGCGACGAGCGAGTTGAGGCGACCGCGGTACTCGGCGACCCGTTCGGCGACCTCACCGCTTTGTGGCAGGGTCTCGTCGAAGAGCACGGCCCAGGCGTCGCGGTCGGCATCGAGGAAGGCGAAGAAGGCGCGCAGGCCGGCGTTCAGAGCCTCGCTCGGGCCGCTCGCTTCACCGACCGTCTCGAGGATCGTCTTGACCAGCGCATCGCCGGCTCGCTCCATACAGGCGGCGTAGAGGCGCTCCTTGTTGCCGAAGTAGTTGTAGAGCAGCGGCTTGGTCACGCCGACGGCAGCGGCGACCTCGTCCATCGTCACGTCGGCGTAGCCGCGCTCGGCGAAGAGGGCGTGGGCGGCAACCAGCGCCTGCTCCATGCGATCGGCCTTCGAGAGCCGGGAACGAGTCGGGGTTGCAGCCATCGGTGGCTACGTTACCCGGATATAAATTTATATATGCGTAATGTGACTGATCGCACCTAGAGGGTTGGTGGGAGGAGCCCGGTCGCCCTCCAGTCGAATTGAGTCGCACGCGCCTGCGGCGCTTAGCGACAATCGAAGAGCGCGGCTGCGCCGCGCCTAGAAGCACGAGTGCAGCGGCCGCTTCGCGACATTCGCCTGGAGGGCGACCGGGCTCCTCCCCGACACGCTCCTAGAGAGACGAAGCTTCGAAAGCGGTTCGCAAAACCAGAAGCTTCCAAGACACGTTCCGAAACCACCGCTACAAGCTAGGAAAAGCTTCGCGCGGGGAAGGCCCTTCGAGTGTCGCTCGAAGCTCCGTGTGCTTCGGGAGGGGGTGGCGGGTGCGCCTCTCCGGGAATGTCGCGAAGCGGCGGAAAAGCATTCCGGTGAGTGCGCGGCGAAGCCGCGCTCCTCATTCACCCCTTGCGCGAAGCGCATGGGGTGTCAATTCCCGGAGAGGCGCACCCGCCACCCACCCAGGGGCCTCGGAGGATCGCCGCTCAAGCCTCGGAGATACCGAGACGCAGGTAGATGCGTCGCAATGGTTTTGGTGCCCACCAGTTCCACTCGCCCAGCAGGCGCATCAGCGAGGGGACGAGCAGGGCGCGGACGATGGTGGCGTCGATCATCACGCCGAAGGCCATTCCGATCGCGATCTGCTTGACGAAGAAGACCGAGCTGACGCCGAAGGCGAGGAAGACGATCGCGATCGCCACGGCGGCGGCGGTGATCACGCGGCCGGTGCGGCCGATGCCGATCGCGACTGCCTCTTCGTTGCTCTCGCCGAGGTCGTGCTGCTCCTTGATGCGGGCGATGACCAGCACCGCGTAGTCGGTAGCGAGGCCGAAGATGACCGCGAAGAGGAAGACCAGGCTGGTCACCTCGACCGCGGCCGGCCCGGTGTAGTCGAGCGGGGTGTCGAGCCAGCCGTCCTGGAAGGCGAGGACGAGGATGCCCAGCGTCGCGCCCAGGGTGAGCGAGTTCATCAGCAGCGTCTTCAGCGGCAGCAGTACCGAGCCGGTGAGCAGGAAGAGCAGGACCAGAGTGGTGAGGCAGATGATCGCGACGACCAGGGGCGCGTGTTCGAGCAGGCTCTGCTTCTGGTCGATGAAGCGGGCGGTGTTGCCGGAGACCAGGATCTTCGTCGAGCCCGGTGGGCTGAGCTCGCGGATCGCCTCGACCGAGTCCTGTGAGGCGCTGTCCAGCGCCGGTCCGGCAAGGGCGAAGTTGGCGTAAGAGGCTTGGCCGGAGGCGGGAACGAACGGGGTGCCACGGACGACGCCCTTGACCGCTTCGATGCGGCGTTGGAAGGCGGCCAGCTGGGGTTTGGCGACCCTGCCATCGACGGCGACGGTGACCGCCTCGGTGACGTCGCGCGGGTAGTGCGCTTCGAGGTAGCTGTAGGCCTTGTAGGACGGCTCCTTCGGTGGAACCGCTTCGGCGCTGGGCCCGGTCAGGGTGGTCCAGAGCAGTGGCGCCGCGGCCGCCAGCAGCAGCCCCGAGCTGGCCAGGGCGACGGCGACCGGGCGGCGCATCACGCCGTGCGCCAGGCGGTACCAGCCGTCGGAGCCGTCCGAGACAGCGGGCCCACGGCGGATTGAGAGCGCGTCGACGCGGGTCCCGAGCAGCCTCAGCAGCGAGGGGACGACGAGGATCGCGATCACCGAGGAGAGCACCGCGACGGAGGCGCCGGCGACGGCCATCGAGTAGAGGAATCGCTGCGGCATGAAGATCAGCGCCGCCATCGCCGAGGCGACGGTGAGGCCGGAGAAGAGCGCGGTGCGGCCCGCCGTCTGCACGGTTTTGCGGTGCGCCTCACGCGTCGCGCCACCGCTGGCGATCTCCTCGCGGTAGCGCGAGACCATCAAGAGGGCGTAGTCGACCGCGAGGCCGAGGCTGAGACCGGTGGCGATGTTGAGCGCGAACAGCGAGGTGTCGACGAAGCCCGACATCACGCGCAGGACGAAGAGCGTGCCGACGATCGAGACGCCGCCGATCAGCAGCGGGATCGCCGCGGCGACGACGCCGCGGAAGACGAAGAGGAGGAGCAGCGTCAGCAGCGGAAAGGCGATCAGCTCGGCCGTGGTCAGGTCCTTGCGGGTCTGGTCGTTGGTCTCGTTGAAGCCCTGCGCGAAGCCGCCCTCGGCGACGTCGAGCGGGCTGGCATCGGCCAGCGCCTTGACCCGTTCGGCGGCGATGCCGCCGGCGTCCTCGATGTCGTTGGTCGAGAGGTAGCCGGCGATCGCCAGCGACTGCCCGTCCTTGGCGATCAGCTCGGCACCGGCGTGGGGGCTGCGCAGCGGATTGAGTACATGACCGACGTACTCGACCTTTGCCATGCCGTCGCCGAGCCGGTTGACCTCGCGCCGCACCGTGGGATCGGCCAGGTTCAGCCGGCCGCCGTTGGGGGAGCGGACGACGAGGACGATCGCCGGGTTGGGGTCGTAGCCGAGCCCATTGCGGAGGACGTCGGTTGTCTGCTCGCTCTCGGAGCTCGGGTCGGTGAACCCGGCCGCCTTCAGGTGACGTTCGACGTCGTGGCCGATCGCGACGGCGAGGAGGGCGAAAGCCGCGACCGCCGCCAAGACCAGCTTCGGGTGCTTCCAGGTCAGATTCGCGATTCGAGTCATTGCTCGCGGCACCGTACCAGAATTCAAAGTGATAGCTTTGGACTACCAATTAATCAAATGCTATTATCCTAACTATGGGCTCCCGTCAGTACGGCCAGTCATGCAGCCTTGCCTGTGCGCTCGACCGGATCGGCGAGCGCTGGACGTTGCTGATCGTGCGCGAGCTTTCGCTCGGCCCGCTGCGCTTTTCGGCCTTGGCTCGCTCGGTTGGTGGGGCGCCCACCGATGTTCTTACCAAGCGCCTGCGCGACCTCGAGCAGCACGGCATCGTCGCTCGCCGCGAGCTCGGCCCGCCGGCCTCGGCCACGGTCTACGAGCTGACCGGCCTCGGCCGCGGGCTGGAGCGCCCGATGCTCGAGCTGAGCCGCTGGGGGATGGGTCTGCAGGAGTTGGAGGACGTGATCGATCTGGCGCCGTCATCGCTTCCCAACGCGATCCGGGTGATCCTGCATCCGCCCACCGACTTCCGGCTGACGCTCGGCCTGAGCAGCGGCGGGCAGTCCTACGAGATGCGCATCGCCAACGGCTGGATCGACGCCGCTCGCGGCGAGATCGCCAATTGCGACCTCAGGCTGGAGGGCACGCCGATCGACGTGATCGCGGCGCTGGTCGTCGCCGGGGCCGAGGACGTGGCGGTCGAGATCGAGGGCGATCGGGAGCTGCTCGACGAGCTGCGCTCGATGGTCGTGATACCCGAGCACTTGCGCGAGGAAGCGCTGGCCGCTGTGAATAGCGGGCTGGTCGCTACCGCTGCTCGTACAGCTTGATCACGCGCACCGTGCCAGCGGGTGCGGCGTCGACGCAGAGGTTGCAGAGGACGCACTCGTCGAGGTTCTTCTCGACGATCTCGACGCCTGATTCGGTCGCTTTGAAGATGTCCACCGGGCAGACTTCCTCCAGCTTCTTCGCCAGCTCGGCGTCGCTCGCGATCGAGGCGTCGACCTCGACGTCGATGAAGACCTTGTTCAGCGCCTCGGCCATCAGGCGGTCGCTCCCAGCTTCTGCTTGACCGCGTCGGGGATCTCGTCAATCCGCTCGACGACGCGGATGCCGGCCGCTTCGAGCCGGGTGATCTTCTCCGTCGCGGTGTCCTCGACGCCCTCGACGATCGTGCCGGCGTGGCCGAAGCTCATCCCCTTCATCTCCTCGTCGTCCATGAACTTGCCGGCCATGAAGGCGACGATCGGCAGGCGCGAGTTGTTCTCCTTCACCCATTCGGAGAGCTGCGCCTCCATGCGGCCACCGGGCTCGGTGTAGATCACGATTGCCTGGGTCTGCTCGTCGGCCTCGAAGTAGGGCATCAGCTCGGCGTAGGTGGAGCCGATGATCGCGTCGCCGCCGATCGAGACCGCGGTGGAGACGCCCAGGCCCGCCTGGGTAAGCGAGGAGGAGATCTCGGTGGTCATCCCGCCGGAGCGGCTCATCACGCCGACCGGGCCGGGCGCGTAGGCCTTGGCGGCGTCCTTCGCCGGGCCGCCGATGCCGCCCATCTTGCAGACCCCCGGGACGATCAGGCCGAGGCAGTTGGGGCCGATGATCCGCGCCCCGCGCAGGTCCGCCAGCTCGACCATCTGGGCGACGTCGCGGCGCGGGATGCGCTCGGTGACGATCACGATCAGCTTGATCCCGTTCTCGATCGCCTCCAGCACGGCGTCCTTGGTGAAGGCGGGGGGGACGGTAACGACCGAGCCGTCGATCGGGCCGCCGTGGTTCTCGACCGCCTGGGCGACGGTGTCGAAGACGGGGACGCCGTGGACCTCGCGGCCCTTGCGGCCGGGGGTGACGCCACCGACGACCTTGGAGCCGTAGTCGAGGCACTCCTTGGTCAGGTTGACCGCCTCGCGGCCGGTGATGCCCTGGACGATGAAGGTCGTCTCGCTGTTCAAGAGGATGCTCATGAGATCACACCTGTCTCGCGCGAAAATCGTCGCGGATTCGAACAACCGGAAGTCACCGCGACGATTTTCACGCGGCCTCTCCCTGGATCTTGGCGACGGCGCGGCCGGCGGCCTCCCAGAGCGAGACCGAGCGGTCGCAGGACTCGACCCCGTAGCGCTCGAGGATCTTGAAGCCCTCGTCCTCCCAGGCGCCCGGGATGCGGAAGATCGCGATCGTCTCACCGGGGTCCTTGCCGAGCTCGAGGCAGGCCTTGATCACGCCGCGGGCGACGATGTCGACGCGGGTGTTGGAGACGATCGACATCATCACCGCGATCTTCTCGACGCCGTCCTTTTCCAGCACCTCCTTGGCCAGGCCGCAGGCCTTGGCGACCGACGGGTTGCCGCCGATCTCGGAGTAGTTGGCCGGCTTGCCGCCCTGGCTGCGAACCGCGTCCGTAAGGGTCAGCGAACCGCCGCCGGCGCCGATCACGAGGCCGAGGTTGCCCTCGAAGCCGTGGTCCTTGCCCTGGATCACGCCGCGGTGGTCGGCGGCGTCGATCGCGGCGACGTTGCGCTCGAAGGCGGAGGGCTCGTAGGTCTCGCGGGTGTCGTCCTCGGCGATCTCGAGCCGCTTGCGCAGCAGGCCCTTCTGGCGGCCGACCGCCTCGTTCTCCATCTCCATGTGGGCGTCGAGGGCGACGAAGCTGCCGTCGGTGAGCTCGGCCAGCGGGTTGATCTCGGCCAGGGTCATGTCGTTGTCGCGGAAGAGGCGGGCGAGCTTGGCCAGGATCGGCGTCGCCCGGTTGAGCTGCGAGCCGGTGACGCCGGTGGCGGCGACGACCTGCTTGGCCTCGAAGTCGAAGATCGGGTGCAGGTTGGAGACGTGGCCGCGGCCGACGTGGTCGGGGTGGGTCTCGGCGACCTCCTCGATGTCGATCCCGCCCATGTCGCTGAACAGCATCAGCGGCCGCTTCGCGGTGCCGTCCCAGACGACGCTGGCGTAGTACTCCTGCTTGACCTCGGCTTTGGGGTCGACGAGCACGCCGCGCGGCATGTGGCCGTTGATCTCGAGCTTGAGGATGTCCTCAGCGTGGGCCGCGGCCTCATCGGGCGTGTCGGCGAACTTGACCCCGCCGGCCTTCATCCGCCCGCCGCTCAGCACCTGCGACTTGATCACAACCGGGCCGCCGATCTCCTCGGCAGCCACGCGCGCCTCACTGGCTGTCTTGCAGAAGCCGTACTTGGTGACGGGAATCCCCGCCGCCTCAACGATCTGCCTGGCCTCGTACTCGAAGAACCTCATCGCGGCGCGGAACCCTATCCGAAGGACGAGTTGCTCACAGCCGCGCCGCTACGTGAGCGCAAAGCGCAGCTCACGACGGACAGCTCGCAGGAGTCCATCGAAATGGGGCGCCGGTGCCACGTACTCGACCAGCTCGGTCTCCCAGCGGCGCTGCCACTCCGGAGTGCGATTGTCAAAGCGCTCTGAGAAGTGGTCGGGATCGAAGCCACGGTGCCGCGCCTTGCTCTCAAACGATGGCCAGACCGCCTGGGCGTCGATCCGGTGCACGACGAGCAGCTCGTTCAGGTCGTAGAGGTCGCGACACTGCAGGCGCTGGATGACACAGCGCAGCTTCTCGGTCGCTATCTCCTCGAGCGAGTAGACCAGGCACTGGCTGGAGCCCTGATCCTCGTAGTGCGCGACGATTGGCCTGGTCATGGTGTCCTCGACGAGCTCGTCATCGGCGAGATCGAGCTTCAGTCGCTTCGGCTTGGCGTTGAGTGGACCCACGTACTCGATCTTGCGGGGGGTTTCGTCGTTGAGGAAAAGGGTCGGGAAGCCGATGCGCTCCCGGCAGTCGACTAGGGCACGCTCTACGACTTGATAGGCGCCATCGGCGTCGAGCCCATTGATCAAGCTGAAGTCAAGGTCGGCCGAGTAGCGGTAATCGTCAAAGTGACAGAGCCTGAGGGACGTTCCTCCCTTGAAGACGAACTGGGCTTTCTCGTTGCGCCCCGCGATCGCTGTGAGGACGTGTGCGAGAACGTAATCTCGCTCTACGGTTTGAGCCGTCATCCCGTCTTCGTCCGCCTTGCGCGTAATCAGGTTGGGATGGATCATTGAGCTATCTCTTGCTTCACGGCCTCCGGGCCAACCGGCCAACGGACGCGCCACTTGCGATCGCGAAATGCGCCGCTGGACGCCTTCAGCTCCGGGTCGAGGTCGAGGTCCCAGCTCGGCGAGGTCAGGGGCGCGAGTTTGCCGGCAAGGCCCACCAGCTGCAGGTTGTCGGCAAGAGAGCCGATTCGCCGCAGCGCAGGGCTCGCGCTCAGCTGTTCGGCGATGCCGAGCAGGCGATCGGGATTCGGGTTGGACCCGGTGAGTGCCTCGGCGAGGGGGAAGTAGCCGCCGACCAGATCGGGACGGGAGGCCGCGTCCAGCAGTGCCCTCTCCAAATTGGAGACGATGGCGCCAAAGCCAGCGGCCTCGGTGCCGAGCTCAACTGTTTCCGCCCGCTCAAATATGACTTTCAGCGGCCGGCCGCTGATGCTGACGTTTGCGAAGCGGCGCGGAGAGGCGATCTGGACCGTGCGCACCGGGCGAACGAGCAGGCCGTGGAAATCCAGCGCCGAGTGGTAGGCGATTCGATGCGGTTGGTCGCCGACGAGCGCCGCAACTGCCAGCCCGACGTCCTCAGATGAGGCTCGGGTTCCCAGGAGGCCAATCTGGCGGATCGCATAGCGACCGTGGGCCACCCGGTCGACCAACCCCGCGCGGCGCCAGCGTGTGAGCAGGTTGGAGGCGGCCCGCGGAGAGATATTCAGCTCTTCGCGCAGCTCGCGGCTTGTCAGCGTGGTTTTGCCGCGCGCAAGGCGATCGTCCAGAGGTTTGAGGGACAGCCGAGGCATTTGTGATCTATGTTGAGTTATACACGTTTAACGTGGATAACCCTGCATAGAACCCTACATCCGACCTCGCCCTTTGACCCGGCTACCGGCTGATGCCGGCGATGCCTCGGAAGGCTCTCTGCCTCAGCCACTTTCCGCCGGCGCCCGTTGCCCTGGGATACTGGCTTGGTTAGAACCGTCGGAAAGGAAGTCGATGCTCAGCAGGTTGAAGATTTCGGGCGCCATGGCGATTTCCCTGGCCGCCGTCGTGTTCATCGCGACCGGTTGTGGCGAAACGGTGATCGATGCCACAAAGACTGAGGAAGCGCTGCAGGCGAACCTCTCCAAGTCGCTGGAAGAAAAGGTTTCCTCGGTCGAATGTCCGTCCAGCCAAAAGGTCGAGGCCGGCGCGACGTTTACTTGCAAGGTGAACCTTCCCAAGGGGAAGGAAGAGACCGCGACCTTGAAAATCCTCAACAAGGACGCTGACGTGAGCGTGATCAAACTCAGCGGATCCAATGAATAGAGTCCCGAGAATGAGCCAAACCATTGCGGCCGCAGCGCCGACCACGCACGCAAAGCTCCTCGACTGGGTCGGGGAGATCGCAGATCTGACCCAGCCCGACGCCGTCCACTGGTGCGACGGCTCGGCCGAGGAGTACGACTCCCTCGCCCAGACCCTGATCGACGCGGGCACCTTCGAGCGTCTCTCCGACGCCAAGCGCCCCAACTCCTACCTAGCCCTTTCCGACCCGGCCGACGTTGCCCGGGTCGAAGACCGCACCTTCATCTGCGCCGAGGACGAGGCCGACGCCGGCCCGACCAACAACTGGCGCGACCCCGCCGAGATGCGGGCGACCCTGAACGGCCTCTTCCAGGGCTGCATGGCCGGTCGCACGATGTACGTCGTTCCCTTTTCGATGGGTCCGCTCGGCTCGCCGATCGCCCACATCGGCGTGCAGTTGACCGACTCGCCCTACGTCGCCGTCTCGATGCGGATCATGACCCGGATGGGCAAGGGCGCGCTCGACGTGCTCGGTGAGAGCCGCGAGTTCGTCCCCTGCGTGCACTCGGTCGGCATGCCGCTGGTCGAAGGGGTCGAAGACGTCTCCTGGCCCTGCAACGAGGACAACAAGTACATCGTCCACTACCCCGAGACGCGCGAAATCTGGTCCTACGGCTCGGGCTACGGCGGCAACGCCCTGCTCGGCAAGAAGTGCTTCGCGCTGCGGATCGCCTCGGCGATGGCCCGCGACGAGGGCTGGCTGGCCGAGCACATGCTGATCCTCAAGCTGACCTCGCCCGAGGGTACGGTCAAGTTCGTCACCGGCGCCTTCCCCTCTGCCTGCGGCAAGACCAACCTGGCGATGTTGATTCCGACCCTGCCGGGCTGGAAGGTCGAGACGGTCGGCGACGACATCGCCTGGATGAAATTCGGCGAGGACGGCCGCCTCTACGCGGTCAACCCCGAGGCCGGCTTCTTCGGCGTCGCGCCGGGCACCGGCGAGGGCACCAACCCGAATGCGATGCGGACGATCGAGAGCAACTCGGTCTTCACCAACTGCGCCAAAACCGACGACGGCGACGTCTGGTGGGAGGGCATGACCGGCGAGCCGCCCGAGCACCTGATCGACTGGCACGGCAACGAGTGGACGCCGGACTCAGAGAAGCCGTCGGCGCATCCCAACGCCCGCTTCACCACGCCCGCGTCGCAGTGCCCGACGATCGCGCCCGAGTGGGAAGACCCGGCCGGCGTGCCGATCGACGCCTTCCTCTTCGGCGGCCGCCGCGCCAGCGTCGTGCCGCTGGTCCACGAGGCCTTCGATTGGGAGCACGGCGTCTTCCTCGGCGCGACGATGTCCTCGGAGAAGACCGCAGCCGCCTCCGGCAACGTCGGCGAACTGCGCTTTGACCCGATGGCGATGCTGCCCTTCTGCGGCTACAACATGGCCGACTACTTCGCCCACTGGCTCGAGGCCGGCGAGCGCGAGGGGGCAGAGCTGCCGCGGGTCTTCTACGTCAACTGGTTCCGCAAGGACGCCGACGGCAAGTTCCTCTGGCCCGGCTTCGGCGAGAACAGCCGCGTGCTCGAGTGGGTCTTCCGCCGCTGCGAGGGCACGGCAGACGCGATCGAGACACCGATCGGCCTGCTGCCGGCAGAGGGCGCAATCAACACCGAGGGCCTCAACATCAGCGACGAGGCGATGCAGGATCTGCTCTCAGTCGACGAGGACCTCGTGCGCCAGCAGCTGCCGCAGATCAAGGAGCACCTGGCGACGTTCGGCGACAAACTGCCGGCGCAGCTCGATCAGCAGCTGCAGGCACTCGAAGAGCGACTCGGCTAGGGCGAAATTGCCCTGGCTAGGGCTTGGCCGGCGGCTGGATTGGGCCGCCGGCGAGCCCGGCGTAGTCGTTGCCGGCGTAGGCTGGGCTCGCGATGCCTTCGGCGAAGGCGCTCGTCGCCGCGCTCGATGACTCGATCGGCCAGTCCATATCTTCGATATAGGTGTCGAACCACAGCAGGCCGCCGATCTTTGGGTAGTTGGCCGGGATTTTGGCCAGCGTGTCCCGAATCCAGGTTGCCTTCGAGCCACCGTCCTCGGTCGAACTCATCTCTCCGATCAGCAACGGCTTGGAGGGCGCAATGGTGTCGGCGATCCGGCGATAGGTCGAGCCGTAGAGTTCGTCGAAGCTGCGCCAGCGATCCGGCTTGGCCGGGTTGGTTCCCCAGTTGTAGCCGTCGAGGCCGGTCCAATCGACGTATTCGTCACCCGGGTAAAGCGGGCCGAGGTTCTGGAAGATGCCGTCGGGGTCGATGTTGGGACACCAGACCCAGTTGACGTTGCTGGCGCCGACCGCGCTGAAGATGTCGTGAACGTGGCGCCAGGCGGCCACGAACTCCCCGGGCTGGTTGCCGTTGGCGCCCTCTGCCCAAGGAAACCAGCCGCCGTTCATCTCCCAGTCGAAGCGCAGAAAGAACGGGTGACCCCAGTTGCGCGCTTCTTCGGCGAAGCTGCGGATGTAGGAGTCGTAGGTGCCGGAGGTCACGTCGGCGAGTTGGAAGTCGGGCTCCTCCAGGCTCGAGGGGATCGACTGCGAACTCCAGCTGTAGAGCGGGATCGCGCCGTATTCGCGGATGCTTTCCATCATCCCTGGGGCGAACTTGTAGAACGAGCAGGGCGTGGGGGGGCAGTTGGCGAACGGGACGAAGACGTTGACCAGCGACAGCGGCTTGCCGGCCAGGCCGGCAAATTTGGAGACCGCGCTCATGTCCCAGGGCGCCTGGGTGCCGGTCAGGTGGTCGCCGATCGTTGCGCCCCAGTAGAGGGCGGGCGTGGGCTTTTTCGTTTCGGCGGGTGGCGGGGTGGCCGGTTCTTCCGCTTTGGACGGTGGCGGCTGGGGTGGTTCGGATTCGGCGGGTGGCGGGGCTTTCGGTTCTTCGGGGGGGCCGGCGGGCGGGAGGTCTTCGGCTTCGGGAGGAGGCGTGATTTCGCTGCGGATCGGTTTCTCGGACCGCGGGACGGTTGGCTCCGCTGGAGAAGCAAATTCTGCGCTGGGCAACTGATCGATCCAGAGGCCTTCCGGGTTGACCACGCCTTGTCTTTCGGCTGGGGCGCCGCGCTGGTGGGTCAGGGCCCTGCGCCGATAGACCCTGGCTTTGCGGTGATGGGCCCAGGCTCTACGGCGATCGACCAGGGCACCCCGATAAGCCGGGGCTACCCGCTGTTCGCGCAGGGCGTCCTCACGATGGAGCCTTCGTTTTGAGGCCTGTGCACTTGCGGGCAGCGCAAGGCAGAGAAGGAAAAACAGGCAGACGGTGAGAAGCCGCCCCGCGGTCGATGCTCGAGATCGTCCCCTCCGTTCCCCCATATTCCCCCCTCATATATTCGTCCTCCTGTCCCAAGGGCAGAGTGTAGGGGAGCGCCTCGACGGGCTCGGCGAAGGTCGTCAGGGCGCTTCGGCGGTTACGGGGAGGGGCGCTTCCGACGGCGGCGGGGTCCAGCCCGGCGGCAGGATCTTGCCCGGCGGCTGGCCGCCGTAGAGGCCCGGCATGAAGATCGGGCGGCTGATCGCCGCGTTGAAAGCCGCCTGCGCGGATTTCGAACTGCCGACCGGCCAGTGCCTCGCCTGTTTTTTTTCGTCGAACCAGACCACCGCGCGGGCCTTCGGATACTGCGCCGGGATCACGTTGAGGGCATTGCGGATCCACTGCGACTTCGAGCCGCCGCGCTCTTCGGAGGCGGTCTCGCCGATCGCCATCGGCTTGCCCGGGGCGATCTTCAGCACCCGCTTGTAGGTGGAGCGGAAGATCTGGTTGAAGCTCAGCCAGCCGGGGGAGTTCGCGGTCGTGCCCCAGTTGAAGCCGTCTAGGCAGGTCCAGTCGACGTAGGCGTTGCCGGGGTAGAACTGGCGCAGGTTCTGCAGCCGCTTGGCGAGGGCGATGTTGGGACACCAGACCCAGGTCGCGTTGTTGGCCCCGACGGCGCTGAAGATGTCGTGCACATGGCGCCAGGCGGTGACGAATTCACCCTTCTTGTTGCCGTTGACGCCTTCGCCCCAGGGGAACCAGAAGCCGTTCATCTCCCAGTCGAAGCGGAGGAAGAACGGGTGGCCCCATTCGCGCGCATTTTCGGCGTAGTTTTCGATGAACGAGTCGTAGGTGCCGTCGATGATTCGCTTCAGGTTGAAGCCGGGCTGGCGCACCTCGTCCTTGCTTGCCGATGAGGAGCTCCAGCTGAAGAACGGGATCGCTCCGTGCTTGCGGATGTTTTCCATCGGCACGGCTGGGAAGCCGAAGAATTCGCAGGGGCTGCGATTGCAGTCGGCAAAGGGCGAGTAGAAGGCGACCAGCGAGGAGCTCTTGCCGACGGAGCGCTCGAAATCGCTGACCGCGTTCATATCCCAGGGTGCCTGCACCCCGGTGAACTGGCGGCCGATCTGGGCGCCCCAGTAAAGGGGGCGCGGCGAATTCGCCTTCGCAGGCGCGGATGCCGGCAGCACAAAGCAGGCGAGGGCCACCGAGGCCGTTGCCGCCCATGCGTAACGGGAAGTCCGCCTTTTGCCCACCACGTTTACTTTTCGTCCACCACGTCTAATTGGATCAACGCGGTGGCGGTATCGGAGTTGTGGCGAGGGAGCTGTAGAGGTTCGCCCTGAAGGAGGGGTGCCGCAGACCGGAAGCGAATGCCCGCCTCACCAGCGGTGAGTTCTCCAGCGGCCACGAGACTCCCTGTTGGACCTGGTCGAACCAGATCAAGCCGCGCACACGGCGGAACTTCGTTTTCAGCGCTTTGAACATGGCATGGATCCACTGTGCCTTTGCTTGGCCACCACCGCTGGAGGCGATCTCGGCCAAGAGCATCGGCTTCTTCGGTGCGATCTTGGTAACGATCTGGTGGTAGCTGCCGGCGAAGATCTGGTCGAAGCTCTTCCAGGGGACCGGGTGGCTGCGGGCGTTGGCCCAGTTGTAGCCGTCGAGGCTGGTCCAGTCGACGTATTCATCACCGGGATAGAAGCTGGCGATCGGGGCAAATCTGTGCACGTCGATGTATGGGCACCAGACCCAGGTGGTGTTAGTGGCGCCGACCGCGGTGAAGATGTCGTGGACGTGGCGCCAGGCGGTTACGAATTCGCCCGGCTGGTTGTCGTTGGTGCCCTCGCCCCAGGGAAACCAGTCGCCGTTGGGCTCCCAGTCGAAGCGCATGAAGTACGGATGCCCCCAGGCCTTGGCCGCTTCGGCGAATTCGCGGATGTAGGAGTCGTAGCTTCCGGAGATCACGTCGGAGAGCTGGAAATCGGGCTCGGGGTTGCCCATGATCCACGGCGTGGCCTGGGAGCTCCAGCTGAGGAACGGCACTGCTCCGTAGCGACGGATTGTTTCCATCGCCTGCGTAGGGAATTCGTAGAAAGAGCAAGGCGAAGCAGAGCAATCGGCGAACGGGACGCCGAACTGGATCGTCGAGAGGCCCTTTCCCAGGCGCTGTTCGAACGCGGTGACCGCGCTCATGTCCCAGGGCGGTTGCGTGCCGGTCAGCTGCGGGCCAATCCAGGCGCCCCAGAAAAGCCCGTGCTTGCCGCTCTTGGCCCCGGCCGCTGGAGCGAGGGTCAGCACAGCAATCGCCAAGGTCGCCATCATCCCAAGCCCCCACCGTGCGCCTCGCCTGCTCATGTAGAAGACTTCGTCACGAAGGCTGGGGAAGTGTAGGGAAGGGCGGCGGCTTGCGAGGCGCTCAGCTCGGCGGAGGCACCGGACCGCTGCCGAGCGAGGCGTACTGGTTGCCCACGTAGGAGGGGCTCTGGATTCCCGCCGCGAAGGCGCTGGCGGCGGCGGCGCTGCTGTCTAGCTGCCAGTCCATGTCTTCGCCCGGCACGAACTTGTCGAACCAAAGCAGGCCGTGGATTGCCGGGTATTTGGTGGGCAGCTCGGTCAGCATTTCCTTGATCCAGTCGGCCTTGGAGCCGCCGTACTCGCTCGAGCCGACCTCGCCGATCACCATCGGCTTTGAGGGGGCGATCGTGTCGACGATCCGGTGGTAGGTCGAGTTGAAGAGCTGGTCGAAGCTCATCCAGCGGGCGGGCCGGACCGGGTTCGTGCCCCAGTTGTAGCCGTCGAGGCTGGTCCAGTCGACGTAGTCGTCGCCGGGGTACATCGCGGCGATCTCGCCGAATTCCTTGCCGGGGTCGATATTTGGGCACCAGACCCAGGAGACGTTGGTGGCTCCGACGGACGTAAAGATGTCGTGGACGTGGCGCCAGGCGGCGACGTACTCGCCGGGCTGGTTGCCGTTGACGCCTTCTGACCAGGAGAACCAGTTGCCGTTCATCTCCCAGTCGAAGCGCATGAAGAAGGGGTGCCCCCAGCTCTTCGCTGCTTCGGCGAAGCTGCGGATGTAATCGTCGTAGCGGCCGCTGATCACGTCGGAGAGCTGGAAGTCGGGCTCGTTGATGTTGGACGGAGTCGACTGCGAGCTCCAGCTGAAGAAGGGGATCGCGCCGTGGCTGCGGATGTCTTCCATCGACGCGGTCGGGAACTTGTAGAAGGAGCACGGCGAGGCGGAGCAGTCGGCGAAGGGGGCGGCGAAGTGCACCATCGAGAGCTGCTTGCCGACCGACTGTTCGAGCTTGGAGACGGCGCCCATGTCCCAGGGGGCTTCGGTGCCGGTCAGCTGGTCGCCGATCCAGGCGCCCCAGTAGAGGGAGGAGGCGGGCGAGGAGGACTTGGTTGCCAGCTTGCGACGGCAGCTGCGCACCCGCCGCAGCGTCTGCCTGCGTCGCTCGGCGCTCATCTGCGCCGCCTTCGTGTGCGGCAGGCGCTTAACGCAGGAGCTCGGCTTGCCGAGGCTACGGGCGGCGCCGACCGAGGTGCGAAGGGTGCCGGCCGCGGAGGCTCCGGCGCCCGGGATCAGCAGTACTGCGGCCAGGAGGACGGTCAGAAGCGCTGCGAGGGCGGGAAGGCGATTTCGGAGGCGTTTGGGCACCTCCAGCCATCGACTGCCAACCGTTCCCTTTCAGCAAGCGATGGGTCTACTGGACGTTTGTTCGAGTGGGCTTGACAAACGGGCGGCGTTCAGCCGGCCGGCTGAATCGCGCCAGAGGGCAGCGAGGCGAACTGGCTGCCGGCGTAGGCCGGGCTCTGGATGCCCGCGGCGAAAGCGCTCTCGGCACTGCTCGAGGTCTCGATCGACCAGTCCATCGGTTCGCCCTCCGCTTCGCGGTTGAACCAGACGAGGCCGTGGATCTTCGGGTAGGAGGTGGGCAGCTCGGTCAGCATTTCTTTGATCCAGGTCGCCTTGGAGCCGCCGTACTCGGTCGAGCCGACCTCGCCGACCACCATTGGCTTTGAGGGGGCGATCGTGTCGACGATCTTGTGGTAAGTCGAGTTGAAGAGCTGGTCGAAGGTCTTCCAGCCGGCGGGCCGGTAGGGCGATTTGCCCCAGTTGTAGCCGTCGAGGCTGGTCCAGTCGACGTAGCCGTTGCCGGGATACATCGGGGTGTAGTCGCGGAATTCTTTGTTCGGGTCGACGTTCGGGCACCAGACCCAGGACACGTTGCTGGCGCCGACCGAGGTGAAGATGTCGTGGACGTGGCGCCAGGCGGCGACGTACTCGCCGGGCTGGTTGCCGTTGACGCCTTCGGACCAGGGGAACCAGTTGCCGTTCATCTCCCAGTCGAAGCGCAGGAAGAAGGGATGGCCCCAGTTCTTGGCGGCGGTCGCGAAGCTGCGGATGTAATCGTCGTAGCGGCCGCTGATCACGTCGGAGAGCTGGAAGTCGGGCTCGTTGATGTTGGACGGAGTCGACTGCGAGCTCCAGCTGAAGAAGGGGATCGCGCCGTGCTTGCGGATGTTTTCCATCGGCGTGGTGGGAAAGCCGTAGTACGAGCACGGGTTGCGGCTGCAGTCGGCGAAGGGGGAGGCGAAGTGGACCAGCGAGACGTGCTTCTGGGCGTCGCCTTCGAAGGCGGAGACCGCGTTCATGTCCCAGGGGGCTTCGGTGCCGGTCAGCTGGCTGCCGATCCAGGCGCCCCAGTAGATCGAGTTGGTTGCCGGGGCGGGCGTTGGTGCCGGCGTGGATTCGGCGGCCGGAATAGGAGCTGGCGTCGCCGTGGGAGCTGGCGACGGCGACGACGCGGGAGTGGCGGTCGTCTGGGGCGCTGGCGCCGGAGTCGGTGTCGGAGTGGCGGTCGGTGCGGGGCGGTGGCCGTGACGGCGGCTGCTGGGGTGCACCGCCCGCGACGCGGTTGCGCGGCGGCATACATCTGCCTGCTTGGCCGCGGCGGACGCTCCGCTGCGGCAGGCGGCGCTCGGAGCGCGAGAGGCGCCCGCCGAGGCGCCTGTCGCGGCGAATGCGAGCGTCCCCATCGCCGTCAGCAGGCAGGAGAGAAGGAAGGCCGTGCGAGTCGGTGCGTTCATGCACCGCACTCATCGGTTTGAGGCACTGACCCTTCAGCGCGTCAAGCCTGGCTGGACGGATGTGCCTCTCAGGCGAGCGAGCGGTACAGCTCGAGCAGCTCGGCTGCGCACTCGTCCCAGGTGCTGAGCGGCGGCCGCTTGTCCTGCGGCGGCAGGGCCAGCTCCTCGACCACGGCGGCGCCTACCTGCCGCGGACTCTCCTCGAGCGGCACGGCGCGGGCGAAACCGTCGCGGGCCAGCTCGGAGAGGCCGCCGGTGTCGGCGACGAGCAGCCGGCAGCCCGCCGCCGCCGCCTCCAGCGCGACCAGTGGGTGGGTCTCGAACTCGCTCAGCAGCACGACCAGCGAGACCCCGCGTAGGAGCTCCGCCATCGCCTCGGGGCGGTCGGCGGGGATGCTGGTGAACTCGACCGCGTCGCCGAGGCCGAGCTGCTCGGCCTGCTCGCGCAGGGCGGCCTCATAGGGGCCGCTGCCGACGATCAGCAGCCGCGCCTTCGGTTCCAGTGTCAGCACCTCCGGCAGGGCGGCGAGGACCCGGTGGTGGCCCTTGTAGCGCTCGAGCCGGCCGATCGTCGCGAAGGTCGGGCGGCCGTTGCGCCGGGGCGGCCCGGCGTCGGAGAAGGCGAGCTCGGTCCCGTTCGGGATCAGCGCGAACTTCTCCGCCGGCAGGCGCAGCTCGCGGCTGTACTCGTCGATCTCGAAGCGGGCGACGGCGATCAGGCGCGCCGCCCGGCGCAGCAGCGGCCGCATCAGCAGGCGCTGCAGGCGGCGCAGGCGGTTGCGCAGGCCCGAGGAGTGGCCGCCCCCGTGGAAGGTGACGACGAAGGGCACGCGCAGGACGATCGCCCGCAACATCGCCAGCGGCGCCACCGCCGTGTGGTAGCTCTGGACGTGGATCACGTCGGGCCTGGCGCGGCGGATCTCGCCCCAGAGGCGCGGCGCGAGGCACCAGTCGCGGTTCGCCGGCCAGGAGCGCAGGACGCGGATCCTGACCCCGTCGCGCTCCTCCTCGCGCAGCTTGGCGCCACCCGGCTCGGTGCAGAGCACCTCGACCTCGGCGCCGGCGGCGAGGCGGCGGGTCACTTCGCTGACGTGGCGCTCGACCCCGCCCTGCACCAGCGGGCTCAGCGGCGTCACGGTCAGGATGCGCAGGAGGCGCGGCTCGCCTGTCTCCGGCTCGCCCCGCTTGTCGCCGCCGGGGTGCGAAGCGGTCGCGTATCCGGCCACGGTCGTGCCCAGGCCGGCGACGATCATCGCCGCCCGGCCGAGCCCGGCGAATTCGCCGCGCAGGACGCCGCCGAGGTTGTGCAGGACGCCGAGCGGCAGCGTGCGCCGGACGTAGGAGCGCTCCGAGGAGAGGCCGGACTGACTCCCCACCAGCCGCGCCAGGGCCGCCTTCGAGCGCCCCTCGGCGAAGCAGCGGGTGATGAAGTAGCGCAGCTCGCCGCGCTCGGGCGGCACGCAGTGTTCGACCGCCGGCACCGGGTCGAAGAGGATGATCCGCTCCGGCCAGCGCTCGGTGAGGCGGATGCAGAGGTCGGTCTCCTCGCCGCCCGCCGCGTTCTTCTCGATCCGGCTGAACTCTTTGCGCAACCCGCCGACCGCGAGCATCTCCTCGCGCCTGATCGCCATGTTGGCGGCGATTGCGTTGCGGACCGGCTCGCGCTCCTTCGGCATGCCCGAGTGCATGCAGCCGACGACCCAGTCGAACTCGGGCGGGAACCAGGCGGGGCGCTCGTCCAGCCAGCGCGGGTTGACGCCGCCGGCGACCCCGATCACGCGCGGGTCGGCGAAGTCGGCGCCGAGCCGCTCGATCCACTCGTGGTTGGGGATCGCGTCGTCGTCGAGGAAGGCGACGATCTCACCGGCGCTCTCGGCGACGCCGGTGTTGCGCCCCCCACAGGAGCCGCGTTCGGCGATATTGGGAATGACGCGGATGTCAGGCCAGCGCCGCCGGCACTCGTCTTCCAGCTCCGGTGCGTAGTCGATCACCAGCAGCGTCTCGGCCGGAGCAACCGTCTGCAGGCGCATCGACTCGACGATTTCCTCGATCGAGCCGAGGCGGTCGAAGGTGAAGGCGGTGACGATCACCGAGATCGAGGGGGAGGCAGGGGCTCCCTGCTGATTCGGCTGGCTCGGCACGCGGGCCAGGTTACAGCCGCTCCTCGACGGCGATGGCCAACTGTACGATCCGCCGCGATGCGGATCCTGATGCTGGCGCAGACATACTCTCCCGTGGTCGGGGGGGAGGAGCGGCTGGTCGAGGACCTCAGCGGGCAGCTGGCCAGGCGCGGCCATGAAGTTTCCGTTGCGACGCTGCGCCAGCCGATCGGCGAGCCGCCGCAGAGCGGCGACAGCGGCGTGCGGGTCCATCAGCTCGGCAGCTCCGTTCACAGCATCCCCGGGGTCCCGGTGCTCGATGAGGCGCGCTACGCCGCGCCGCTGCCCGACCCGAAGACAACCGCTGAGCTGCGCCGCCTGGTGCGCCGCGAGCGCCCCGACGTCGTCCATGCCCACAACTGGCTCGTCAACTCGTTCCTGCCCCTGGCCCGTGGCTCCGCCGCGCCGCTGGTGCTCTCGCTGCACGACTACGGGCTGGTCTGCCCGACCAAGCGGCTCTTCTACAAAGGCGCCGTTTGCAGCGGCCCGGCGCCGCTCAAGTGCCTGGGCCACGCCTTCGAGTACTACGGTGCCGGGAAGGGGACGATGGTCGCGCTCGGCACGCGGCTCTCGGAGCCCTGGGTGCGGCGGCGGGTCGACTTGTTCCTTTCGATCAGCTCCGCGGTCGAGGAGCTTTGCCGGGTCGAGGCGGAGGGGCCTCACCGGATCATCCCCGACTTCGTCGGCGATCTGCCCGCGGCTCCCGCCGACGCGGCCGGGCGCCTCTCGATGCTCCCCGACGAGCCGTTCATCCTCTACTTCGGCGACGTCGCCGAGGACAAGGGAGCCGGCAACCTGATCGCTGCCTACAGGGAGCTGGACGATCCACCCCCGCTGGTCCTGATCGGTCGGCGCAAGCTCGACGGGCTGGAGGGGGAGCCGGGGATCATCGCGCCCGGCCGGTTGCCGCATGCGCTGGCGGTCGAGGCCCTGCGGCGCTCATTGTTCAGCGTCGCGCCCTCGATCTGGGCCGAGCCGTTTGGAATCGTCGCCCTCGAGGCTGCCGCCGCGGGCAAGCCGATCGTCGCCTCCGACATCGGCGGGCTTCGCGACATCGTTGCCGACGGCGAGACCGGCCTGCTGGTGGCGGCTGGCGATCGTGAGGCGCTGCGCGCCGCCTTGCAACGGATGCTCGCCGACGGCGCGATGCGCGCCCGCATGGGAGAGGCCGCGGTGCAGCGGGCGAAGCTGTTCAGCGCCGAGGCCGTGGTGCCCCAGTTCGAGCGGGCATACCAGGAAGCCATCGATGCACGCCTAAAGCGCAGGGCCCACTCTGGCCGATAGCCCGGGTAGGTCGCCCGCCAGGGGTGTTGAGGCGGGCGCCGAACCTATCTTGATGACGATGCCCGAGACGACCGCTCCAGCGCCGACCGACGAAGTCGGGACAAACCCGCCTGAAACGATCCGGCTGCAACCGACCACCGGCTTCAGCCGCGTGCTCTCGCCCCGCGAACTCTGGCGCTACCGCGACCTCGCCCTGCAGATCGTCGTCCGCGACATCACCCTGCGCTACCGCCAGACCGCCCTCGGTGCGGCCTGGGCGATCCTGCAGCCGGTCGCCTTCATGATCATCTTCTCGGTCTTCTTCGGCCGCGTCGCCGGGGTCTCCTCGGGGGACGTTCCCTACGCCCTCTTCAGCCTCGCCGCGCTGGTCCCCTGGGCCTTCTTCTCGAGCGCTTTGCTGCTCGGTTCGGAAAGCCTCGTGATGTACAAAGACCTGGTCTCGAAAATCTATTTCCCGCGCATCTTCATGCCGATGGGGGTGATCGGCGCCGGTTTCGTCGACCTCGGTATCTCGATCGCGATCCTGCTCGCCGTCGTCCTCATCTACGGCATCGTGCCCTCGGCGGCGATCCTCTTCCTGCCGTTTCTGATTGTGCTCGCCGCCGCGGCACTGCTCGGCGCCACCGCCTTGCTCTCGGCCGTCAACGTTCGCTACCGCGACGTCCGCTACGTCGTCCCCTTCGCCGTGCAGATGTGGCTCTTCGTCACGCCGGTGGTCTACTCCGCCGATTCGATCAGCCAGCCATGGCGGACGCTCTCGGCGATCAACCCGATGGCCGGTGTGGTCGAAGGCTTCCGCTGGGCGGTGCTCGACACCGGCAGCGCGCCCTGGGCGCTGATCGGGATGTCGACCCTGGGCGCGGCGCTGCTGCTGCTGGCCGGCCTTGCTTACTTCGACCGGGTGGAGCGCAGCTTCGCCGACATCATCTGATGAGCGACGTCGCGATCGAGGTCCACGAGCTCGGCAAGAGCTTCCGGCTCGGCCTCAGCCACCAGGGCTACGGGACGCTGCGCGACAGCCTCGTCAGTGGGCTCAAGGCGGTGCCGAAGAAGCTGGTCGGCCGCGGGCCCGAGGTCGAATACGACTACCTTGACGCGCTGCGCGAAGTCTCCTTCACGGTCAACCGCGGCGAAGCGATCGGCCTGATCGGCCACAACGGCGCGGGCAAGAGCACGCTGCTGAAAGTGCTCTCGCGGATCATCGAGCCGAGCAGCGGCTGGGCCGATGTCACCGGCCGGGTCGGCTCGCTGCTCGAGGTCGGCACCGGCTTTCATCCCGAGCTGACCGGGCGCGAGAACGTCTTCCTAAACGGTGCCATCCTCGGCATGCGGCGGGCGGAGATCCGCGCCCGCTTCGACGAAATCGCCGAATTCGCCGATGTCGACCGCTTCCTCGACACGCCGGTGAAGCGCTACTCGAGCGGCATGTCGGTGCGGCTCGCTTTCGCCGTCGCCGCCCACCTCGAACCCGAGATCCTGCTCGTCGACGAGGTGCTCGCCGTCGGCGATGCCTCCTTCCAGCGCAAGTCGCTGGCGAAGATGGCCGAGGTGGCGAAAGCGGGCAGCACGGTGATTTTCGTCTCCCACAACCTCGCCACGATCCAGGCCCTCTGCCGGCGCGGCATCCTGCTCGAACGCGGCGCCGTCGTCACTGACGCGCCGGTCGACGAAGCGGTCAGCCAGTACCTGCGCGGCCTCGAGCGCTCGGCCTCCGACGACCTGCTCACCCGCAAGGACCGTGACGGCTGGAAGGAATCGCTGGTCAGCCGACTCGCCGTCTACGACGTTGTCTCCGGCGAGGCCGACGTGGTCGTCGGCGGTCGCAAGGCGAAAATCGTCATCGACTTCACCGAGGTGCTGCCGATGATGGACGTGCAGCTGACCGTCGTCAACAGCCTCGGCCACCCGGTCACCACGCTCGACAGCGAGCTCTCCAGCCAGACCGACGTTCGCGACTCGGCGATCGGCCCGCGGATCGAGTGCGAGGTCGACTCGCTGCCCCTGATCCCCGGCCGCTACCGCATCGACGTCGTCCTGCGCGGTCGCCAGGAGGTCCAGGACAGCCTCCAGGCAGCGGCCTACTTCGACGTCGAGCCGGGCGTGATCGACGGCCGGCCGATGCCGCCGATGGGCGCCGACGGCGACGTTGTGCTCGCCCACAGTTGGCGGCTGCCGCCGAGCTAGTTAGGGCACGAGCGGGCTACCCGTTCGTGCCAGCATGCGCAGGTGTTCCCGCAGGCCGATGCCGAAGCTGGTGGGGTGGCCGCTGTAGTCCTTGATCAGGCTCGGGCCGCCGCGGCAGGTCCAGCCGTTGCCGGCGTCCCAGGCCCAGCCGAGGTAGGAGATGCCGTGCGCGTCGGCCCAGGGCATGTAGTTGTCGATGTAGTGGTGCCGGCAGTCGCCCTCGCCGAGCTCGCCGGTGACCACGGGGTGCTCGGCGGCGATGCGGAGGAGGGTGCGGCGGCAGTGGGCCTGGCAGGCGGAGAAGTTGTAGGTGTGGTTAGAGGCGACCTCGGCGTTGGCGGGATCGGGCGGCAGGTGGGCGAGCCAGCCGTCGAGGTTGCGCGCCCAGTCGACCCCGGCCAGCATCAGCGGCTGCTGCGCCCCGGTCGAGCGCACGGCTTCGATCAGCTGTTTCATCCCTGTTGCCTGGTAGAGGCCGACCCAGTGGTCTTCGATTTCGCAGCCTTCGGCCCAGCAGGACCAGGGCACGCCCGGGCGCGGCTCGTTGTAGAGGTCGAAGATGACGCTGCGGTCTTCGCGATATTCGCTCGCGACGCTGCGCCAGAGGTCGGGCGAGTGTTCGGCGTCGGGCATCGGGATGATCCCCGCCGAGGGAAAGGTCCGCGGCGAGGCCCAGTGCAGGTCGAGGATTACGTAGAGGCCCGCTCGCTCCAGCCGTTCGACGTAGGCGCGAATCGCCTCCCGGTAGTTGGCGCCGCCAAGGCTTGCCTGGGTGAAGTTGATTCCCAGCCAGCAGCTCTCGTTGAGCGGCACCCGCACCGCGTTGATGTGCCAGCGCAGCATCGCCTTGATCGACGCTTCGTCATCGGGGCCCTCGAAGATGCCCGCGCCGCGCTCGCACTGGTACTCGGTGCCCGAGCGATTGACCCCGAGCAGCCGCACCGGGTTGCCACTGCCGTCCACCAGCTGGTTTCCCTGCACGCCGATCCAGGGCTTGGCGGCGCACGGCGACGCCATTGCCAGGGCGATCAGCCCGAAGGCGCAGGCGAGCAGCGCGACGATGCGGGGACGAAAGAGAGCCATGCTCACTGCTAACAACGCGCCCAGAGCGCCGTTTGTAGCGGTTTGCGCGTGGTGGGCGGCACGTTGCTAGCGGTCGCCGAGCCAGAGCTTGCGCAGGAAGGTCAGAGCCGAATCGGCACCCCGCACCTCGATCCGGGGGATCTCCATTGGCTCGCTGCCGGGGCCGGCGAGCTGCGGCTCGACCGTGCAGGCAACCCCGAAGCCGGCCCGCTCGACCGCTGCTGCGGCACGCTCGTCATAGCCTCCATAGGGGTAGGCGAACGACTCGATTGGCTCGCCAAGCAGCCTTTCGAGGTCCTCACGGCAGCCGCCGACCTCGGCGTCGATCTGGTCGCTGCCCGTCTCGGGCAGGCGGCTGTGGGTGCGGGTGTGGCCGCCGAAGCGCATCCCCTCGGCCCGCATCGCCTTCACCTGCTCCGCGCTCAGCAGCGGCCGCCAGGCCGAGGCGCCCCGCTTGCTCCACTCGCTCTTGGCTCCCAGCATGGCGGTGACCAGGAAAACGATCGCCGGGAAGCCGTGGCGGCGCAGGATCGGCTGGGCGATCTCGAGGTTGTCGCGGTAGCCGTCGTCGATCGTGATCACGACGGCGCGGCGCGGTGGTGCCACGCCCTGCCGCAGCGCCTCGGCAAGCTGCTCGAGCGCGATCACCCGGTAGCGGAGCAACGCCAGCAGCCTCATCTGGCGGGCGAAGGAGCGCGCGGGCATGAGGTAGCGATCGCGCTCGCCGCTGTCGCTGAAGCCGTGGTACATCAGCACCGGGGTGCCGCCGGTGGTCTGGCGCCAGCGCGCGCGGGTCATGCCCAGGCGCACGCCGCGCCAGAACGTGTAGCGGGAGACGAAGCCAAACCAGACCTGGCGACGGCCCTTGCCCGGGATCGCGGCACCGGCCGCGGCGAGCAGGCGCGGCGAGGCGCGGAGGGCGAGCAGCGCCCGGCGCAGGAGGATTTCGCGCGGGGTCGTCTGCAGGAACCAGCCGAGCAGCTTCGCCCGCGTCGCCGGCAGCCGCTCGGTGTAGGCGGCGCAGAAGGTGCCGAAGCGCTCGGTGTCGGCGAGCATCCGGCCGCGCAGCTTCTGGTCGTCGTGGACGCCGTGGGCGCGCGGCAGGTAGCGCGGCACGCAGCCCGCGGCGACCAGCCGGAAGCCGAGGTCGAGGTCCTCGACCGCCTCCAGGTCCGTCACCACGCCGCCGATCTCCAGCAGCGACGCGCGCGGGGCGGAGAGGTTGCCGCCGTAGCAGTCGGTCCAATCGGGACGCCGGTCCTCGAGCTCGCGGTAGCGTTTGTCCCAGCTCACCGCGTAGGCGCGGGCGAACCAGTCGCGCGCGTCGGGCGGCTGCTGGGTCAGGGCGCCGATGCCGACGCTCCGCGGATCCTCCCGGTGGGCCGCGAGGTGCTCGGCGACGAGCCGCGGCGAGGCGATCACGTCGTCGTCGAGGAAGAGGCAGGCGGAGCCCGCAGCCGCCTCGATCGCGGCGTTGACGGCAGCCGACTTGCCACCCTTCTCGAGCCGCAGCACCCGCAGCTGGAAGGGCGCCGTGTAGGACTCGGCCATCTCGACCGTGCCGTCGGTGGCGCCATCGGCGGCGACGATCACCTCGAACTCTCCGGGTACCGCCGCCTGGGCGGCGAGGGAGTCGAGGCAGCGCCGCAGCAGATCGCGGCGGTTGTGGCTGGCGATCAGGACACTGAGCTCGGGGGTTTGGCTCTGCCCTTCGCTCATCGCGCCCCTCGTTTCAGCGCGACCGCTTCCCCGTAGACGGCCTCGAGCCGCGACGCCCAGGCCGGCGGGCTGTAGTGGCGCTCGGCGAAGTCGCGGGCGCGGCGGCCGAGCTCTTGGCGGGCGCCGTCGTCGCCGAGCAGGCGAGCCGTGGCGGCGGCGATCGCGTCGCCCGTCGCGGCGATCTCGAAGGGAGGCTCCTGCTCGAAGGCGGTGAAGCCTTCGGCGCCGAGCGGGGTCGTCACCACCGCCTTGCCCCTGGCCAGCGGCTCCAGCACCTTCATCCGCATGCCGCCGCCGCTGCGCACCGGCGCGATCACCACCGCGGCGGCATCAAGGTGCGGCTCGACGCTGGGCGCATCGGCAATCACCTCGACCCGCGGGCCGGCCAGGTCGAACACCTCGCGCGGCGGCGAGCTGCCGACGATTCGCAACCGCGCTTGCGGCGCCTCGGCAATGACCAGGGGCATGATCTCCCGCGCCAGCCAGCGCGCCGCATCGCGGTTGGGCAGGTGGCTGAAGGTGCCGGAGAAGAGGATGGTGCCGGGGACCTCCGCGGCCGGGTCGGCGGCCGGGGGCAGCACCATGCCGTAGGGGTTGACGCGGACCCGCGAGGCAAGGTCCGGAGCCTGTTCGGCGACCGCCCGGGCGTCGCCCTCGCTGAACACCTGGACGAGGTCGAAGCGGCGCCAGGCCTTTGGCAGGAACGAGCTCCAGCGCCTCCAGTCGCGGGCACGCAGGGCCGCCAGCGGCCGCTCGGAGAGACGCGGCGATCGCCATTCCCCGGCATCGGCGCGCACCGCCTCGTGCTCGGTGAGGACGGTCGGCAGCGAGGCCGGGAATCGCAGCATCGACATCGGGTTGTCCTCGACCGCGATCACGTCGAACTCCCTCGTCGCCAGCAGCCGGTCGACCAGTGGCTGGACGCCGCCGGAGCCGCTGACGACGCGCCACGGCCAGCCCTTCAGCGCCCAGGTCGCCGCCAGCTCGGCGCGGACGCGCCAGCGCCGCCGCGCCAAGAGCGAGCGCCGCCGGTCGGCGAAATGGGCATCGAGCTCCGAGCCGGTCAGCCGCTCGGCGCTGGCGGCCTGGCCGGGGTCTTCGCCGACCGGCGCAATCAGCGTCACCTCGTGGCGCTCGCGCAGCCCGGCGAGCTGGGCGTGCAGCAGCTTGGGGATAGCCCCGACGCCATCGGCGTCGGGAACCATCGAGGTGATCAGCAGGATGCGCATCTCAGTCCGGCGCAGCCGCGCCCCTGCGCCCGCCGCGCTGAAGCCGGCCGAGCAGGTCGTTGAGTGAGCTGCGGCTCTGGGGGAAGAAGAAGAGTAGGGCGAGTCGCCGCACGAGCGCCTTCGGCGCCACCGCGACCGCGGCGAACCAGGCGAGGAAGGAGAGCTTCATTGCGGCCGAGACGTTCGACCGGCGCCGCGCCGCACGGACCGAGCCGAGCAGCAGGCCCGTCACCCGGTCGGAGGGGATCGGATGCAGCTGTGGCTCGAGCCGCAGCGAGACGATCCGGTTGCCGAGGTCGGCAAGGGAGAGGATGCGGTCGGGGTGGGGCAGCCCGAGCTCGCCGGCGAATCGCAACAGTTCCTCCGCAGTGGAGCGGGCGTAGCCGATCGTCTCGCGGATGTGGGCCAGGTCGAGGCTGGCCGTCGCCGGCTCGTAGCTGTTGGCGCCGTGCACCCGGTAGTAGCCGCTGACCTCCTCCAGCGAGGCCACCGGGCCGAGCAGGGTCATTAGGTGGATCAGGTACCAGTCGGCGCCGCAGACCGGGTAGACGCGCTCGGGTATCGGCAGGATCCGGCGTAGGGCCTCGACCCGGAAAGCGTTGGCGCTGGTCGGCAGCCAGGCGAGGTCGAAGGGGAAGGCCAGCTCGGCCTGGCGCTGGTCGCCGCGCGGCATCGGCAGGTGCAGCGGTGGCTTCAGCTCGCCGGTCGGGCGGCCCTCGGCGTCGATCGTCTCCATCCGGAACTGCACCTTGGCGAGGGTCTCGTCGGCCGCGAATGCCTCGGCGACGCGGCCGGCCGCCTCGGGGTGCAGCGTGTCGTCGGCGTCAAGGAAGAGCACGATGTCGCCCTCGCAGCGCTCCATGCCCGCGTTGAGCGCTGACGCCTGGCCGCCGTTCTCCTTCAGGACCACGGTCACCCGGTCCTCGTAGGCGTGCAGCAGCGCGCGCGAATCGTCGGTGGAGCCGTCGTCGACGACGATCGTCCGCACCCGCTCATGGGCCTGGGCGCAGGCGCTCTCGATCGCGTCGCCGAGGTAGCGGGCGTAGTTGTAGTTATTGATGACGATGTCGATCGCCGGCCCGGCACCACTCTCGCCGCTCATCGCGACGGCCTGGGTTCGCCAAGCCAGCCGGAGACGCGACGGTAGACGTCGCCGTCTTTGTTGTGGCGGAACAGCAGCGCCCTGACCGCAACCGGGCGTGCCGATGCTGCCTCCGGCGGCCCCAGCTTCAGCACCCGCGTCTCCCCGGGATCGAGCGAGAAGTTGAGGGTGATTTCGCCGCGACGATCGCCGACCCGAATCTGCAAGCGGTAGTCGGCGGGCTTTTGCTCGTCGCTGTTGACCCCGATCCGGGCCCCACCTTCCGCCGCGTCCTTTGGCGTGGGCGGCAGCAGCCACAGCGCCGTGTAGCCGTCAGCGTGCGTGGCCGAGGTCGTGGTGAAGGTCAGAGCCAGCGCCGCCGCCGTGCAGAGCACAGCGCCGACCAGCAGGCCAGTGGCGCTCGCCGTAAGGCGGATGCTCGGCCTGGAGATCGGGGTTGCGGAGCGGGCCTTGGGCCGGCGCAGCGCCGCCACCCGGCAGCCGTTGAGCACGACCAGCGCCAGCAGCAGCGCCCAGGAGACCGGCCCGATCCCGCCTGGCACGTAGTTGAGCAGCAGTGCGCCCAGGGCCAGCACGCAGAGGCTGAGGCCGAGGCTGAGCAGCAGAAGCTGCGGTCGCTCGATCGGGCGCCGGGCAAAGGTCGCGGCCGTGAGCGCGTAGCCGGGCAGGAAGAAGGCCAGGGGCAGGGCGAAGAGCAGGCTGAGCGCTTCAACCGGCAGCAGCGGCGCCAGCAGCGCGCAGGCGAGCGCCAGCGCAGCAGCGACTCGCAGATCGCGGTGCCCCCTCACGGTTCCGCTTCCAGGTCGAAGACCGTGATCGGTCCGTTGTTGTAGATGCGGGCGGCGCCGGGCACCGCATCGAACTTGGCGGTCACGCCTCGCGGCAGACGACCTTCGGCTGAGCCACCGGTTGAGAAGTAGTAGCCACGGAGGCCGTCGGAGCTTGCTGGCCGCCGGTCGCTGACGATGTAGCGGAGCTTGTGCCGGCGCAGCAGCGGTAGTTGCCAGCTGCCGAGATCCGGGTCTTCGAGGATGCCTTCGACGTCGGGGTAGGGGCCGGCTAGGACCCACTTATCACCCGGCGCGAGCAGCAGGTTCGCGTCGGCCGTTGGCGCGGCAAAGCGCCCGTTGGAAACATCGCGAGTGGCCCATTCCGCCATCGCCAGCGGCGGCGAAACGATCGTCTCGCCAGCGGCCGAAACCTTCAGCGGGCGCGCGAGCTGGGCGTCCCAGGGCCAGCCCGAGATTGCGTCGCCAATCAGGGCGAGCGAGATCGCGGCGGCAAGCAGGCCGCGGGTCAGTCGCGGCCGCCCGGACCAGTGGCGCAACATCGCCAGGCCGGCGTAGGCGAGCACGAAGGCGAGGCCGACGAAGAGGAACTCGCCGGCGCGGTTGCCGGTCTCCCATGCGGCCGGGGCGAGGCGCAGCGCCAGGGTGGCGAAGAAGGCGAGCGCGGCAGCGGCGAAGACGAGCGCGAACGGCTGTCGCCGGTGGCGCAGCCACACTTCCCGTAGCCCGAACGGCAGGCCGGCAAGGAGGATGCCGATCGCCAGCACCGCCGCGAGGCGTGCTGCCAACGGCGTCGCGCCGACCGCCGGGTTGCCCTTTTGGAAGAGCTGACGCGGGGGAGCTTCGCCGGAGAGAGTGTGGAAGATCGCTTTGACCGCGCCGCTCAGCACTGGCGAGAGGTAGCCGATCGTCGAGCTGGCGACGATCAGCAGCCAGGCGGCAGCGAGCAGGGCGGCGAAGACGGCGAACCGCCAGGGGTTGGGTGGCTGCCAGCTGCGCTTGACGTACCAGTAGGCGAACGCGAGCGCGAGCAGGACTCCGACCGTGGCGTATGAGGTGAGGTGGTGGGTAACCAGGACGGCGGCGATCCCAAGCACGACCGGGACCGCCCAGGCGCGCAAGGCCTCGCGGCGGACCGCTTCGCGTTCGGCCAGCATCATCATGACCAGGACCAGCAGCGGCAGCGCGAGCGACTCGTATGAGTACTGGGCGCCCCAGAAGAGGAAGTTGAAGTTGCAGGTGTAAATAGCGGCTGCGAGCCCGGCGACGCGGGCTGAGCCGCCGACGCGCAGAAATAGCAGGAAGAGGGCTCCGATCAGGGTGAGGCGTGAGAAGCCGACCAC
Organism: uncultured Solirubrobacterales bacterium; assembly: GCA_963840565.1. GTDB lineage: Bacteria > Actinomycetota > Thermoleophilia > Solirubrobacterales > 70-9 > VRUE01. The sequence continues at coordinate 1,082,515 of CAWIZH010000002.1, read as the reverse complement.
GATCATGCCGGCCGTGTAGCTCGATAGACCGGTGATCGCCGTCAGTGAAGAGGTGGCTCCTTCGAGGCCCGGGTAGTAAGGGGTTGCCTTGAGGATCGAGTTGGCTTCGAAGAGATGGTGGTGGTCTCCAATCTGGTTGGCGTTGAAGGCGTGGACCAGCTCATCTGAAAAGGTGAAGAGGGGTGCATCGCGGAGGACCTTGACTCCGAAGAGCGCCAGGCCAAGCAGGCAGACCAGCCCCAGCCGCTCGGCTGGGGTCGCCGACGGAGAAGTGAGGCGGTAGAAGGCCGGCGCCGCGATCAGCAGGACGCCGAGCCAGTAGAGCAGCATCGGGTTTCCGTCGGTCGACCGCGCCAGAGCATTGGCAACGGCACAGAGCAGCAGGCCAACTGCGGAGGTCAAGGCGATTGCCGGTAGGTGCCCGAGTCCCAAGCGCGGGCGGCTCACGCTTGCACCGGGTCCATTCTGGATCACAAGCTCACTCACGGGCTGATCCTACGAAGCGTCCCGGAGCCGCTGACGGTCGAGCGGCGGGCGCAGTCAGACGGTGACTGCTGCCTCGGCCTCGCGCGCCTCGGCGGTTGCCGGCCGGTCGCCGTGGATGCTGCGGTGGCGGCGCCCCTCGCTGATGATCGTGCCGAGCACGCGGAAGCCGTCGCGGAAGGTGTTGAGGTTGCTCTCACCGGAGATCCGGTCGGCCTCGTAGCTCGGCACCTCGGTGATCTTCATCCCGGCGGAGGCGATCCGCAGGTTGATCAGCGTCTCGACCTCGAAGCCGGGGACGTCGAGCGAGATGAAGGGCAGGCAGCGCGCCCAGAAGGCGTTGTAGCCGTAGCAGAGGTCGGTGAAGTGGGTGCCGTGCAGTGAGGTTGGCGGCGCCGCTGAGGACGGCGTTGCCGAGGCGGCGGGTGAAGGTGATGTCGGTGCTGCCGCCACCCTCGAGGAAGCGCGAGCCCTTGGCGAAGTCGGCACCGGCCTCCAGCGCTTCGACGAAGCGGGGGATCTCGGCCGGGTCGGCCGAGCCGTCGGCGTCGAGCATCACGACCAGGTTGCCGGTTACCGCGGCGAAGCCGGTGCGCAGGGCGTCGCCCTTGCCGCGCCCGTTCTGGACCAAGACGCGGATCCCGGGGTAGGCGTTGCGGGCGGCCTCGATCGTGTTGTCCTCGGAGTTGCCGTCGACGAGGATCACCTCGTGCAGGCCCTCGGGAAGTTCTTTGAGCACGACGCTGACGTTTTTCTCCTCGTTCATCGCCGGCACGACGACGCTGACCAGCGTCTTGCGCTCGCTGCGGCGATCGGTGCCCGTGTAAGGAGTGGCATCGCGGGCGGCAAGCGCCTCGACCTCGATCAGGGGCACGCCGCCGACTCGGCTCGGAGTCGCCGAGGGCGCCTCGAGTAGGTCGAGCGGGCGCGGCAGCATGCTGACCGGGACGCCGATCGACTTGAAGGACCTGACCAGGTCGAGCAGGCTCTCGTCATCGGCCTTCTGCGAGCCGATCACGACGCGGTCGGCGTGGTAGCGGTCGACGATCTCCAGCGCGGCGACGCGATCTGCCGGGTTCTTGCGGTCCTCGAAGGGCGCCACGGTGCAGACGACGGTCGCGTACTCGCGCAGCGGTGCATAGGCTTTGAGGCGCTCCGCCGTGGCGTCGTCGCCGACCAGGACCCAGCGCTCGACCCGGTCGAGGCGGCCCAGCAGCGGGGCGCTCATCGCCCTGCCGGCGGTGTCGAGGACGACGAAGCCGAGCCAGAGGCCGAGCTGCGCGCCGCCGCCGAGCGGGATCAGCAGCGAAGCGGACCAGGCGAAGACGGCGGCGAGCAGCAGCCGGATCACCGGCCAGGCCATCCCGTCCTCGTTGCCGAGGCCGTTCTTGGAGGCGTTGGCGCCGTAGCTGCCGAGGATGCCGTTGAGGACGACGAGCAGCAGGGGCGCGACCGGCAGGGCCGGGAAGACGGCGACGCCGGCGGCGAGCGCCACGACTGCGAGCGCGACCGAGGAAGAGATCAGGTCGACGACGGGCGGCAGCCACCAGCCGAGGCTGCGCCGTGCGCGGGGCAGGCTGCCCAGCGTGGGGCGGTCCTGGACCAGGGCGGCGTGTTGCGGCACGCCGGTCGAGAAGGTGCGATCGAGGGGGAGGTCGGTCGAGCTGTGCATGGGAGGGAGGAGTGCCTTTTTTAGGGAGATTTATTGAATGAATCCAGGGAATAAAGAGCGCCGATTCCTGTTCCTCCCCCCTATCGGCAGGCGCTCGGAATCACGTTAGCGCCTGCTGGAAACTGCATGGAGATTTGCTACGCCCCCCTATGGCTATAACGGACCAAAATTCGAACTGTCAGGTTCTACGCCCCCTTGGCCTAAACAGTTCAGAGGCCGTAGGTTGCGGCGAGCTCGGGGTCCTTGGCGGCCAGCATCTCGGCCAGCTCGACCATCACCTTGCACTGCTTCCAGGTGGCGTCGTCCTGCATCTTGCCGTCGATCATGTGGACGCCGCGGCCGTCGGGGATCGCCTCGAGCACCTTCTTGGCGAACTTGACCTCCTCCGGCGGCGGGCTGAATACCTTCTTGGCGATGCCGATCTGCACCGGGTGCAGCGACCAGGCGCCGACGCAGCCCATCAGGAAGGCGGCGCGGAACTGGGTCTCGCAGCCGGCCGTGTCCTTGATGTCACCGAAGGGACCGTAGAAGGGAAGGATCCCGGTCGCGGCGCAGGCATCGACCATGCGCGCGATCGAGTAGTGCCAGAGGTCCTGCTGAGTGCTGACCCGGTCGGCCTCGGGGTTCTCGGGGTCGGCGGGGTCCTCCATCACGCGGTAGCCGGGGTGGCCGCCGCCGACCCGGGTCGTCTTCATCCGCCGCGAGGCGGCGAGGTCGGCGGGACCGAAGCTCATTCCCTGCATGCGCGGGCTGGCGGCAGCGATCTCCTCCACGTTGACGACGCCCTGGGCCGTCTCCAGCAGCGCGTGGATCAGGATCGGCCGGTCGAGCCCGGCCTTGGCCTCGAGCTGAGCCAGCAGGCGATCGACGTAGTGGATGTCCCAAGCGCCCTCGACCTTGGGCACCATCACGACCTCGAGCTGATCGCCGATCTCGCTGACCAGGGTGGTCAGGTCATCGAGGATCCAAGGGCTCTCCAGCGAGTTGACCCGGGTCCAGAGCGCGGTCTGGCCGAAGTCCGACTCCTTGGCGGCGCGGACCAGGCCGGCGCGGGCGGCCTCCTTGCGGTCGACCGGGATCGCATCCTCGAGGTTGCCGAGCAGGATGTCGGTCTTCTCGGCGATGCCGGCTGCCTTTTCGACCATCTTCTCGTTGGAGAAGTCGAGGAAGTGGATCATCCGCGAGGGCTTGACCGGGATCTCCCGCAGCGGCTCAGGGGCGCCGATCGCCTGCGGCTGGAAGAAGTCTCTGGGGTTTCTCACACTGCTCCTCGGGTCGTTCAGCTCTTGTCTGCAGGGGAATCTAGCCGAACGCCCGTTCGTGGCGAAGTGAGCGAAGGAGTTCGGCCCGCCTCGCCGTAACTTGGAGTTATGGAACCTGCCGCGCGCGACGACACAGAGGATTGGTTGCTCCCCGAGCTGGCCAGGCCGCCGCTGATCGGCGAGCTCGAGCAGCGCATTGACCTGGCGATGGCGATGGCGCGCTCCTCGGAGGCTGCAGTGACAAAAGTTGGCGGGGTGGCGCTCGACGCCGCTGAACGGGCTCGTCACGCGGCCGAGCTGGCCGAGTCGGCCAGTCTCGTGGCGCTCAAGGCGCAGGAAGAAGTGGAATCGATCGCGGTCGCCCCGAAGCCGCCGGTTCAGCCGGAGCAGGCTGACGACAGCCTCAGCAGCTTCAGTGAGCGGGCCGACCGCCTGGTCGCCCGCCTGCGAGGGCTGCAACGGATTCCCCTTGCCCCACCGCCAGCCAGCGTCGCCGCAGGCCGGCCGCAACCCGCGCGCTGACCTCACCCGGATCGGCCAGGGCGACGCCGTCGAGGCTGCGCACGGACTCGATCCCGCGCACTGAGCCGGCGAGGAAGACCTCGCGACCGTTGAGGCTCGGCAGGAGCAGCGACTCTTCGCGAACCTCGATTCCGGCGCTGCGGGCAGCCTCGATCGTCCGCCGGCGAGCGATGCCCGGCAGGATTCGACCGTCGGCCGGGGGCGTGGCCAACCAGCTGTCGCCGACGGCGAAGAGGCTGGCCCGCGAGGCCTCGAGCGCACTGCCGTCGCTGTCGACGAGCAGCGAAAGCTCTCCGGGGGGGAGGTCTGACTCCGCCTGTTCCAGCAGGCGCCGGTCGGCCCACTTGTGCTCACCAAGCCCACCTTCGACGGTGACGCTGTGCAGCGCGATCCCTCGGGCGGGGCCCGGAAACACCGCTGCCGGATCGACCGGGGAGGTGATGATTCGGACCTCCAGCCGCGTCTCGCCTGCCTTGGCGGGACGCGGAATCATCGTAATGCGCAGTTTCCCGTGCTCGAGGTCGCCGGCCTCCTCGCGCACCACGTCAGCCGCATCGCTCGGCAGATCTTCGCCGTAGAGCGCGATCAGACTGCCGGCAAGCCGCTCCAGGTGAGCATCGAGCTCGACCGGCTTGCCGTCGAGGACGAGCATGGTCTCGAAGACGCCGCGCTGCGGATCGGGGGTGAGGCTGACTCTCACGCAGGGATATCTTGACGCGATGCCGCTCCCGAGTCACACCGAGGTACCGGCGGGGACCGGCGAACGGCGACTCATCCTGCGCCGGCTGGACTTCCTCCCCGACGCCGAGCGCGCCTTCGTCCATATATATGGATCGAGCGAAAACGCCTTCTGGCTCGACAGCAGCGCCGAGGGCGAGCGCGGCCGCTTCTCGTTTATGGGCGACAGCGAGGGCCCGCTCGGCGCCGTCGTCACCTACGACGTCGACGCCGGCCAGGTGCGCGTGCAGCGCCGGGCCGGGGTGGAGGCCCACGACGAATCGATCTTCGACTACCTCGGCCGCGAGCTGCGGCGCCTGCGGGCCCTCTCCGCCGACCTGCCCTTCGACTTCGACTGCGGCTTTGCGGGTTACTTCGGCTACGAGCTAAAGGCCGACTGCGGCGCCAAGGCCGCCCATCGCGCCACCACGCCAGACGCAGCCTTCGTCTTCGCCGACCGCCTGATCGCCTTCGACCACCAAGAGCGTCACACCTACCTCTTGGCCCATGTCCCCCAAGCCTCGGTGCATCAAATTTGCCCTCCATCAGGGGGACAAATTGATGCACCCGAGCGCTGGATCGAGGAGACGAGCCGGCGCCTCGCGGCGCTGCCGGGCCTGTCCGAGCCCGAGCCCGAGCAGGAGCCCATCGAGCTCCGCCTGCGCCGTTCACCCCAGGACTATCGCGACGAGATCAAAGCCTGCAAGCGCTACTTAACTGCCGGCCACAGCTACGAGATCTGCCTGACCAACAGGGTTCTGGCCGAGGTGAGTCCCGATCCGCTCGAGCTCTACCGCTCCCTGCGCCGGGTCAATCCGGCGCCCTTCGCGGCCTACCTGCGCTTCGGCGAGCTCGCTGTGCTGAGCTCCTCGCCTGAGCGCTTCCTCGCGGTCGACCGCGAGGGCGGGGCGGAAGCGCGGCCGATCAAGGGGACCAGCCGCCGTGGCGCGACTCCGGATGAGGATGCGCGACTCGCGGCGGTGCTCCACGCCGACGAGAAAAACCGCGCCGAGAACGTGACCATCGTCGATCTGCTGCGCAACGACCTCGGACGGGTCTGCGAGGTGGGCAGCGTGGAGGTGCCGGAGCTGATGCGGGTCGAGACCTACGAGACCGTGCATCAGCTCGTCTCCAGTATTCGCGGCAGGCTGCGCGAGGAGGCCGGCCCGGCCGAGTGCATCCGTGCCTGCTTCCCGCCCGGCTCGATGACCGGGGCGCCGAAGCTGCGCACGATGGAGATCCTCGACGAGCTCGAGGGCGAGGCCCGCGGTCCCTACTCGGGGGCGATCGGCTACCTCGGCCTCGGCGGTGCCTGCGATCTCGGCGTTGCAATCAGGACGATCGTGCTCGACGGCGGCAGGGCGAGCATTGGCGCCGGCGGCGCGATCGTGGTCGATTCCAACCCCGAGGACGAGATCGAGGAGGTGCTGCTCAAGGCGCAAGCATCGATCTCGGCTTTCGCGTATCGGGGCCCCGTTTTGGCCCGAACTTAAGCCCCTTTCACAAAGTTGGACAAATGTCCAGGTGAAGGAAGTACGACATTCGTACGTTCTTTCCGGTGACGCGGCCCTGACTCGCCCTCTGTGAGGGCACCCGCAGGGGCCCTCTCTACCAGTAAGGAGATTCACCGGATATGACTGCTCGATCAATTGCACGGCCTCGCTTGCGCAGCGTGGGGATCTGCCTCGCGGCTTGCCTTTTGGCATGCCTGTCGCTGGCATCCACGTCCGCCCAGGCGGCACAGACAACTTCTGCAAACGCACTCAACCTCTGCATCGCGCGGAGCGGCGAGCACAAGGGCACTGTCCGCCTGATCTCGGCGAAAGCCAAATGCAAGGGCAGCGAGAGCGGTGCCACGTTCTTGACCGCCTTGGGCAGCCAGGGCGTTCTCGGTGCTGAAGCCGAAAGCGGCGCCACGGGTGCCACCGGCCCCCAGGGCCCGGTTGGACCCCAGGGTCCCCAGGGCGAGAAAGGCCCGAGGGGCGACCAGGGTCTGACCGGCGACAAGGGTCTGACCGGCGACAAGGGTCTGACCGGCGACAAGGGTCTGACCGGCGACAAGGGTCTGACCGGCGACAAGGGTCCCCAGGGCGAGCCCGGCGACAAGGGACCGGCTGGCGAGCAGGGCCCCGTCGGTGAGAAGGGTCTGCCCGGCGAGCAGGGCCCCGCTGGCGAGAAAGGCCCCCAGGGTGAGCCCGGCGACAAGGGTCCCCAGGGTGAGCCCGGCGACAAGGGCCTGACCGGCGACAAGGGACCGGCCGGCGAGCAAGGGCCCATTGGCGAGAAAGGCCCGCAAGGCGAGCCCGGCGACAAGGGTCCCGCTGGTGAGAAAGGCGCCCAGGGCGAGACTGGCGACAAGGGTCTCGCAGGTGAGCAGGGTCCGACTGGAGACAAGGGTCCCCAGGGTGAGCCCGGCGATAAGGGACCGGCCGGCGAGCAGGGTCTCGTCGGCGAGAAAGGCCCGCAGGGCGAGCAAGGTCCTGTTGGCGAGAAGGGCGAGACCGGTGAGAAGGGCCTGCAGGGTGAGACCGGCGACAAGGGTCCCCAGGGCGAGCCGGGCGAGAAAGGTCCTCAGGGTGAGGCCGGTCCTGCCGGTCCCGAGGGTCCAATCGGGCCGCAGGGTCCGGTTGGCGAGAAAGGCCCCACCGGGGACAAGGGTCCCCAGGGCGACGCCGGCCAGAAGGGCGCTACCGGGGACAAGGGTCCCCAGGGCGATGCCGGCCAGAAGGGCGCTACCGGAGACAAGGGCGCTACCGGGGACAAGGGTCCCCAGGGCGACAAGGGTCCGGAAGGAGACAAAGGTCAGGCCGGAGACAAAGGCCCGATCGGTGACAAAGGACCGACTGGGTCGGCCGCTGCTCGTGAGATCCGCGGGGGTGGCGCCAGCTCCTCCCTTGCCAACAACATGAACAGCCGGTTCCTCGGTCCCTCGATCGACCTGAGCCTCGCCCCTGAGGCGGCGATTCAGGAAGTGCTGCCGACGGGTGGGAAAGTCAGCAACCTGCGGGTCTACCTGACCACCGCTCCCGGCGGTAGCACCGACAGCTACACGTTTACCGTGCGCAGGGACCCGGCGGGTGTCGCCGGCCCCGTCAGCACTGGCATCACCTGCACGGTGATCAGCACCAGCACGAGCTGCGAAGACAAAGTCAACTCGCAGACGTTCTCTGCCGGGGATGCGATCTCGGTTCTTGCGACCGAGAACAACACCCCCGATCCCAGCTCAGCGTTCTTCCGCCTCGACTACCAGCCGTAGCTCGAGCCGAAGATCGCCGCTGTGCCGCCGCCCATCCCTTCGGATGGGCGGCGGTGTTTCGGCGGACCGCCGTCAGCCGACCGCGACGACCCGGCCTGAGTCGACGAGGCGCAGCGCCCGCTCGAAGCTCGGGTCGTAGACCTCGACCTCAATCGAAGATCCGGGGTAGGCGAGGTACACGCTGCGGGGGTTTGCCCGGTCGTAATAGACGGTGGCGTTGCCGGGGGCCTGCCCGAGCGTGCCCCCCGACCGCTCGCTCTGACGACGCAGGACAGCCACCGCGTTCGGTTGCGCGTAGGTGCTGACGGTGAGGAAGTCGGCTCTCTGGTCACCTGCCTCGGCGTCCCCGGTCAGGTACCGCACGTAGGTGCGGTCCCCGTCCGGCCGGCTCAGCTCCAGCTCCGTCCCCTCCTGTTCTCCGGCCCAGTAGATCGGCGTCGTTCCCTCTGAGGAGGCTTCCCGCAGGGAGTCAGCGCTGACGACCTGAGCCGCACCGGAGCTCGCCCGTTGGTCGGACTGCGAGTTCGATCCGCCGCAGCCCGACAGCAGCGCAAGCGCCAGCATCATTGCCGCGATGACCGTGGTGCGAGTCACGAGGCTGTCCCACAGTGGGAGCCGAAGTGGGCGGTCCAGACGACGGTGTTGGCCTGCCCTTCGAGCTCTCCCACCTGACGGCTAAGGCCCAGCGCTTCGTAGTCGCCGAGGATGTTCCGGCGGTGCTCTGGCGATCTCATCCAGGCCTGGAAGATCGAGCGCACAGTGCCGAAGGCTCCGACTCCCCAGGCGAGGTTCTCGCCCACGTGCCAGCAGGGTTCGGACATGTAGCCGGCTTCGCGCATCCAGTAGGTGAAATCCCGGTCGCAGGCGGTGTGGCTGAAGCTGTTGCAGCGGAGGACATCGGTTCCCTTGTCCAGGGAGGAGAGGTCGAGCTGCGGCGAGTCGGCGAGTGCTCCAAGGCCGACCCGGGCGCGGGCGAAGTCGGTCAGACAGCGCATTGCCTGCTCCTGGGCCGCGGGAGAAACGGCGTTCGTCTGGTTCGGGCAGGCCCCGACCGGGGCGATCAGCGACGCGCTCGCGCCCGGCGCGGCCAGGGCGAGGAGCGCCAACGCGATCGTGACCGGATAAGCGAGCTTGGATGCCATCGTGTCCTTCTCGTCAGATCTCGCCCCGGGGGGAGATCGAGATCTGTCGAGTCCGGACGTATGTACTAGTTGCTGCGGTCGGACTCGTTGGGGCCTGCTGCGGTCCCGCGGCTGCCAGAGGCGGGCCGCCGATATCCTGTTGCTCCCGTCCGCACCCGACCCGAGCTAGGAGCCATGGCCGTAGACACCGCCGCCTTCCGTGAGCAGACCGACGAGCAGCAGGCGATCACCGAAATGGTGCGCCAGTTCGCCGACGAGAAAATCATCCCCCAAGCCGAGCACTACGACCACGAGGACTCCTACCCGGAGCCGATCGTCGAGGAAATGAAGGAGCTCGGCCTCTTCGGGGTGACGATTCCCGAAGAGTACGGCGGCATGGGTCTCGACCTGACCACCTACGCGATGATCGTCGAAGAGCTCTCGCGCGGCTGGATCTCGATCTCCGGCGTCGTCAACACCCACTTCATCGGCTCCTACCTCTTGATGAAGTTCGGCACCGACGAGCAGAAGGAGTACTTCCTGCCGAAGATGGCGACCGGCGAGATCCGCGCCGCCTTCTCGCTCTCCGAGCCCGAGGTCGGCTCCGACGTGCAGGGGATCAAGGCCACGGCCAAGAAGGGCGAGGACGGCAAGTGGGAGCTCAACGGCCAGAAGATGTGGGTCACCAACGGCCTCGGCTCCAGCGTCGTCTTCGTCCTGATGAAGACGGACCCGAAGGCCGAACCGGCCTACAAGGGGATGACCTGCTTCATCACCGAGAAGGAGCCCTGGGCGGAAATCAACGAGGGTGACTTCAAGGGCCTCAACGTGCCGCCCAAGATCAAGAAGATGGGCTACAAGGGCGTCGAGTCGACCGAGCTCGTCTACGACGGCTACCGCTGCCCACCCGAGCGCGTGCTCGGTGGCGAGGAGGCGGGGGTCGGCCAGGGCTTCATCCAGATGATGGACGCGCTCGAGGTCGGCCGCGTCAACGTCGCCGCCCGCGGCGTCGGCATCGCCCAGCGCGCGCTGGAGCTCGCCCTGCGCTACAGCCAGGAGCGCAAGACCTTCGGCAAGCCGATCGCCCAGCACCAGGCGATCCAGTTCAAGCTCGCCGACATGGCGACCAAGATCGAGGCCGCCCGCCTGCTCACCCGCAAGGCAGCGCGGATGAAGGACGCCGGCGCGCGCTCCGACCTCGAGGCCGGCATGGCGAAGCTGCTCGCCTCGGAGACCGGCAAGGAGTGCGTCGAGGAGTGCTTCCGCATCCACGGCGGCTACGGCTACTCGAAGGAGTACGAGATCGAGCGCCTCTACCGCGACGCGCCGCTGCTGCTGATCGGCGAGGGAACCTCGGAGATCCAGCGCATGGTTATCGGCAAGAAGCTCCTGCAAAGGCACAAGATCTAATGGAGGCCCGCTGAACACATGGCATCGACCCCGGACCTGATCAAGACTGCCGTCGAGCGATTCCAGGCCGAGGTACCTGCGCTGCAGAAGCTGAAACTGGTCTTCGGCCTGGAACTGAAGGCCAAACACGACATCCAGCTCTACCGGGTCGAGGTGCCGGGACCGATCATCAAGAAGGACCTCTCGCAAGACGAGCGGGTGCTGGTCCAGATCGACCGGCCCCAGTTCAACGAGCTGGCCGAGAACGGCACCGCGAAGAGCTACCGCAAGGCCTACGAGACGGGCCACATCAAGGCGACCGGCGACTCCAACGTGAAGAAGCTGATCGCCCAGGTAGTCGAACGCCACGAGGAACGCGCCCGGCTCAAAAAGGCCCACTAGCGCCGCCCTTGAACCTGCGGGCGCGGGTAGCATCCCGCGCCGTCCAACACCCAGAGGAGATTCCCGAAAGATGAGCGAGCAGTCCTACGAGTTGACCACCGACCAGGCCGAGCGCGAGGCGTCTGGCGCCCACGCCTACGGCCGCTACCTCGAGGAGTTCGAGGTCGGCGCGATCTACAAGCACTGGCCGGCGAAGACCGTGACCGAGTCCGACGATCACCTCTTCTGCCTGATCACGATGAACCACCACCCGCTGCACCTCAACGACATCTACGCGGCGGGCTCCCAGCAGGGCCGCAACGTCGTCGTCGGCCCGCTCGTCTACTCGCTCGCCCTCGGCATGTCGGTCTCCGACGTTTCCGGCAAGGCGATCGCCAACCTGGCGACCGAAGACCTCAGCCACCCCAACCCCGTTTTCCACGGCGACACGCTCTTCTGCGAGACCGAGGTGCTCGAAGTCAAGCCCTCCAGGTCGAAGCCCGACCGCGGCGTGGTCAAAGTCCACACCCGCGTCCTAAATCAAGACGGCGTCCTGGTAGCCGAGTTCAAGCGCTTGGTGCTGGTGCCGCGCAAGAACCCGGGCGAGGCGCCGGCGCCCGAGAGCGCCGTCGAGTAGCCGCCCGCCGGGCGGCTAGACCCGGTGCCAGTCCTCCGAGGCGCTCAGCTCTCGGATCGGCTTGGCCGGGTTTCCGGCGACGAGCGTTCGTGCCGCCACGTCGCCGTGGACGATCGAGCCCGCAGCGATCACGGCGTGGTCGCCGATCATCGTGCCCGCGAGGATCGTCGCGCCGCGTCCGATCCAGACGTTGGCGCCGATCTCGACCGGCTTGACCTTCACCGGGCGACCCTCCTCGAGTGGGTGGAAGCTGGTGTCGTAGATCGTCACCAGGCCACCGACGATGGTGTCGTGGCCGAGCACTACCGACTGCTCGGCGTAGAACTCGACGCCGTAGCCGATCCCGGTGCGGTCGCCCAGCTCGATCCGCCCCAAGGGCCCGGCGACGAGGCGGGGGCGCACCGGGCCGCTGCGAATGCGGCAGTCGTCGCCGAAGACGATCTCGCCCTTGGCCTGGAGGATCGGCATGCCCTCGAAGAAGAGCGGCTTGCGGCCCCAGCTCAGCCTGCGGCCGGCTAGGCGCAGGAGGCGCAGTTTGTACTCGGCGCGGGCGCGGGCGGCGAGGCCGGCGCGATGCTCATGCGACAAGGGCATGGGGACCTATCGGCGCGATGGCGGAGGAAAACAAGCCGCAGACGAAAATTCTCAGTGCGCCTCGCCGGAGGCATGGGCGGGAGGGCGCGACTCCTCGGCCAGGGAGGTGATCTCCAGGGGGCCGTGGGCGGCTGCTTCGAGCACGTCGGTTGCCTCTTCGGCGGAGCGGGCGTAGAGCTCGACCAAGGCGTGGACGACGATCTGCTCCTCGTCGTGCTTGTGGAAGCGGACGTGGGTGAAGAACTCGCGCACGCCGGCGTCGCCGAAGGCGCCGTAGGTGAGGAACTCGGCTGCTTCCGGGCCCGAGCAGGTCTCGACCCTGTCCTGGTCGACCCGGACGGTGCAGGAGGCGACCCAGGGGGTGCCGGCGACCATCCGTTCCCAGCGGTCCTCGATCGGCACCACGTGGTTGTCCTGGAAGGTCAGGTGCGGCTGGTCGTGCATGCAGTCGACGCACTGGACCAGTGCCTCCTGGACCTCATCGATGCCCTCGGCGAGGATGCCGCTCTCGGGGTCGACGCGCCGGATCGCGTCGTAGTGGATCTGGATCTCGAGGTTCTGGGACCAGCAGCGGTAGCAGCGCAGCCAGGCCGAGCGATCTCCGTTGAGCGAGTCCATCGCTCCATTGTCGCGCGGTCGCGCCCGCGGCGCTACTACCCCAGCGCCGCGGCAAGCTCGCGCGAGTCGGCGATCGCGCAATGCTCGGGAAGCGTCACGCGAAGCTCTCCGTCTCGCGCGAGCAGCCAGCGAGCATTGAGCAACTCGATCGAGGCCACGGCGCCCCGCGCGTCGTACTCGATCACGTGGCCCTCGGGCGTCTCGAAAGCTCGGGCCGGTAGCTGCTTTTTAGGAGGGCCTACGCTGAGAAAGAGCGTGTCCCCGCGCTGATCGTAGTCGTGGTACTCGAAGCGGATGTCGGCGATGGTGATGGCCATTCTTACCTCCGGGGATCGTGGCGCTGAATGGTCACGGTTACGACCCACGCGGGTTGTTCACTGAAGTCTACGACGACGCCGTCGCGCAAGGTGCAAGTGGGATCCTGCGTCGAATACGACGATCCGGCCCTTGGGGTCGGTGACTCGTGGGTGCACATGCTCTTAAGCCTTGGCCGCACGATTCTCTTCCCTGATGGGTGTGGAAAGTCGCGCGTAGGCCTCAGGTTGTTGCGAGGATTCCGTCGCGGCGTTCAGTTGCCGTTGCTGCCGTTGGAGCGATGGCCGACCAAGTCGACAATCTCGCCCATGATCTTGTTGATGTCGAAGTCCTTCGGCGTGTAGACGCCGTCGACGCCGGCCGCGCGCAACCGCTCGGCGTCGGCGACGGGGATGATCCCGCCGACCACGACGGGCACGTGGACGTCCTCGGCGTCGAGCAGCCGCACGACCTCGGGGATCAGCTCGAGGTGGGAGCCGGAGAGGATCGAGAGGCCGACCACGTCGACATCCTCCTGCAGCGCCGACTCGGCGATCTCCTCGGGGGTGAGGCGGATGCCCTGGTAGATCACCTCCATGCCCGCGTCGCGGGCGCGCAGGGCGATCTGCTCGGAGCCGTTGGAGTGGCCGTCGAGGCCGGGCTTGCCGACCAGGATCTTGATCCGGTGGCCGATCTGCCCGGAGACCTCGTCGACCCTGGCGCGGATCGTCTCCAGCTGCTCGCGATCGGCGGCCGGGGCGGCGCCGCTGACGCCGGTCGGGCCCCGGTAAGCGCCGAATGCCTCGCGCAGCACTTCCGACCACTCGCCGGTGGTGGCGCCCGCCTTGGCGGCGGCGATCGTCGGCGGCATGATGTTCTGGCCGTCGTCGGCGGCGACCCGGCCGAGCTCCGCCAGCGCGGCCTGCACGGCGGCGTCGTCGCGCTCGGCCTTCCACTCCTCCAGCGCCTCGACCCGTTCGCGCTCGACCTCGGGGTCGGGGGTGAGGATGCCGCCGTCGGCGCCGGCGGTCAGCGGCGAGTCCTCGCTCTCGGTGAAGCTGTTTTGGCCGACCACCTTCAGCTCGCCGCTCTCGATCCGAGCCACCCTTTCGCGGTGGGACTCGACCAGGCGGGACTTCATGTAGGGGACGGCCTTGACCGCGCCGCCGTGCTCCTCGACCACCGCCATCTCGGCGCGGGCGCCCTCGCAGAGCTCCTCGACCAGGCCGTCCATTACCACCGAGCCCTCGAAGATGTCGGGGTACTCGAGCAGGTCAGTCTCGTTGGCCAGGACCTGCTGGATGCGCAGGCTCCATTGTTGGTCCCAAGGGCGGGGGAGGCCCATCGCCTCGTTCCAGGCCGGCAGCTGCAGGGCGCGGGCGCGGGCGTCGCGACTGAGCGTCACGGCGAGCGCCTCGAGCACGATGCGCTGGATGTTGTTCTCGGGCTGGGCCTCGGTCAGGCCGAGGCTGTTGACCTGAACGCCGTAGCGGAAGCGCAGCATCTTCTCGTCGGTGACGCCGTAGCGCTCGCGGCCGATCTCGTTCCAGAGCCGGCCCATCGCCCGCAGCTTGCCGATCTCCTCGATCAGGCGGATGCCGGCGTTGACGAAGAAGGAGATGCGGCCGAAGACCTTGGGGAAGTCGGCGTCGGCGACCTGGCCGCGCGCTTTGACCTCGTCGAGTACGGCGATCCCGGTCGAGAGCGCGTAGGCGATCTCCTGAACCGGCGTCGCCCCGGCCTCCTGCAGGTGGTAGCTGCAGATGTTGGTCGGGTTCCAGCTCGGCACCTCGTTGACGCTGAAGGCGACCATGTCGGCGATCAGCCGCATCGAGGGCTCCGGCGGGAAGGCGTAGGTGCCGCGCGAGAGGTACTCCTTGATGATGTCGTTCTGGGTCGTGCCCTTCAGCGCCGAGCGCTCGACCCCGTTCTCCTCGGCGACGGTCACGTAGAGGCCGAGCAGCCAGGCCGCGGTCGCGTTGATCGTCATCGAGGTGTTCATCTCACCGAGCGGGATGCCGTCGAGCAGCTGGTGCATGTCGCCCTTGTGGGCGACCGAAACGCCGACCTTGCCGACCTCGCCGCGGGCGAGGACGTGGTCGGGGTCATAGCCAGTCTGGGTCGGCAGGTCGAAGGCGATCGAGAGGCCGGTCTGGCCCTTGGCCAAATTGCCGCGGTAGAGCTCGTTGGAGCGCTTGGCGTCGGAGTGCCCGGCGTAGGTGCGCATCACCCAGGGGCGGTCGCGCTCGGGGAGTCGGTGCTCGCTCATGCAACCAATGATATTTGGCTCGGCTCGAAATCCGCCGTTCATGCGCATCTGGGCCGCAGCTTTCTCGCTGGGCTGTGTTTAGGCTGCGAGTCGTGAGATCGCTGCGTACAGCCATATTTGCCCTGCTGCTTGCCGGCGCGCTGGCCTTTGCCACCAGCGCCGGCGCGGCCATGATCGGCATCTACCGCAACAGCATGGAATCGAAAACCCAGCTTGCCCAGGTGATCAAGCTCTCCGGCAAGCGCTGCGGGCGCAGCGGCGCGGGCGGCACTTTTCAGATCGTCGTCGGCAAGGAAACCAAGGAGTGCTCCTACCGCACGCCGGTGATCGGCCGCGACCTTGAGATCGCCGCCACCGAGCGCCTGCTCAGCACCACGCCGAAGCCGATGCAGCACCCGGCATATCTCGCGGTCGACTTGCGAGCGGGCGGCGGTGCCCGCTACCAGCTCGCGGTCTTCCCGCTGCAGCGCAAGGCGCAGCTTCGCAAGGTCCTCGCCGATGGCACGATCGAATACCTCGACATCGAGAAGAACGTCACCAGCATTGGCGGCCTCGACAAACCCAACCAGTTGCGGCTGCAGGCCCTCAACGTGACCTCAGGCGATGGCCGGGGCAACTGTCAGTTGCTCGCCTTCATCGGCGGCGAACCGATCGCCGAAGCAACCGACGAAGGGGCGGGGGACCTCACTGGCCGGGCATCGGGATTCTCGGCCGGCTCGACCAAGAGCGCAAAAGGCGTGCAGGCGAGCGTCGATGACGTCGTCGTGCGCGTTCCAAGTCCCTTCTAGTCCTTCTCCAGGGCCCGGTCCACTACCCGGTAGATGTGTTCGATCGCGCCGCGGCGCTGCTTCGTCTCTGCCAGCTCTATACAGCCCAGTTTGCGCAGCACGCGCACGTGGTAGGCGACGCCTCGAACGTCGAGGCCAAGCTCGTCGGCAATCGCCTTGGGGCTGGCAACGCCGTCGGCGATCAGGGCCAGGGCGCGCGCTCGCAATGGACTGGACAGCGCTTTGGCCAGGCGCTGCTCGATCGAAATTGGATGCGGTGCCATCGCGATCCGGTTCTCCTGATTGGTTTGTAGGCTTGCGGGCCAGTCTAGGGCATAATTAATTTGAGTAGTTAAGTAGACTTTAAAATGAGTAGGCGTTGGGGGCAAGGGAACTGGACGATTTCCCGAGCGCGACGAACTCCCGCATAATGCGGAGCGATGTCGACGACGACGGTGGAGAGGCCACGCACGGGGGGTCCGGGCTCAGGCTTGGGCGGCGACTGGCGCGTGATCGTCCGCAACGACAACCACAACACCTTCGATCACGTCGCCCAGACGCTGGCGCGGGTGCTGCCCGGCGTCAGCCTGGACCAGGGGCACAAGTTCGCCGAGAGCATCGACAGCAAGGGCCAGGCGATCGTCTGGTCAGGCCAGCGCGAGCCGGCCGAGCACTACTGGCAGCAACTCGAGGCGGCCGGCCTGACGATGGCACCGCTGGAGCGCTCATGAAGTGGCGCGCGCGGGCCGCCGTCTTGGCCCTTGCCGGGCTGGCCGGCCTGCTGGCCGCCGGCCCCTCGCCGGCGTCGGCGGTAACCCTGCCGGCCGGCTTCCAGGACGAAACCGTCTTCGCGGGGCTCAATGAACCGACCGCGGTCCGCTTCGCCCCCGGCGGACGCGTCTTCGTCGCCCTCAAGGAAGGCAAGATCCTCGCCTACGAAAACATCGACTCGACTACGCCGACGGTCTTCGCCGACCTGCGCGAACAGGTCTTCGACAAAGGCGACCGGGGCATTCTCGGGCTCGCACTCGACCCGAACTTCCCTGCCAGCCCCTACGTCTACGTGCTCTACACCTTTGATCACGTGTTCGGGGAAGATGCGCCGGGCGCCTACCCGCACTGGGGGCAGCCCCCCACCTTCACCGGCGACGACTGCGGTGCCACCGGTCCTGGTGTGGACGACTGCCCGGTGAGCGGACGACTGGTCCGGCTCACCGCCGACGCCGCCGGCGAACACGCCGTCGCCGAGAAGGTCCTGGTCGAAGATTGGTGCCAGCAGTACTCCTCGCACTCGATCGGCGATCTCGAGTTCGGCCCCGAAGGAGCGCTCTTCGCCAGCGGCGGCGAGGGCGCCAGCTTTATCTCCTCCGATTACGGCCAGGCCGGTTGGCCGCACGCCAACCAGTGCGGCGACCCGCCAGGCAAAGTCGGCGAAGCGCTCAAACCGCCCAGCGCCGAAGGCGGCTCGTTGCGCTCGCAGGACGTGCGCACGCCGGAAAACCCGGCGACGGGAGCTGATCCGACCAGCCTCGACGGCTCGGTCATAAGGGTCGATCCAGAAACTGGCGCCGCCTTCCCCGGCAACCCGATGTCCTCCAGTCCGGACCTCAACGCGCGGCGGATCGTCGCCTACGGATTCCGCAACCCGTTCCGCTTTGCGATCAACCCCGAGAGCAACGAGGTCTACGTCGACAACGTCGGCAACGGCACCTACGAGGAGATCGACCGCTTCGCGACCGAACCGAGTCAGGCCTACAACTCCGGCTGGCCCTGTTACGAAGGGGACGAACCGAACTGGGGCTTCTTCGGCTTTGGCCTCAACGTCTGTGAAAGCCTCTACGCCGAAGAGGGCTCGACCTCCCAGCCGTTCTTCTTCTACGGCCACGGCGATGGCGTGACGCCCGAAGATCCCTGTCCGAGCTTCAACGGCTCGGCCATATCCGGCTCGAGTTTCTACTCCGGCAATGCCTTCCCCGCCTCTTATGACGGCGCACTCTTTTTCGCCGACCCGGTGCGCGGCTGCATCTACGTGATGTTCGCGGGCGAAGACGGGCGTCCGGACCCCTCGACGGCCACTCCCTTTCTCACCAACGCCGGCCTCTATCCCGGTGTCGACATCGAGGAAGGCCCCGAAGGCGACCTCTACTACGTCAGCCTCTTCGGTGACGAATATTCCGCGCCCGGCGCGGTTCACCGGATCACCTATTCCTCCGGTAACCAGCCACCCGTCGCCCGGCTGACCGCAACTCCCGAATGGGGTGCCAGCCCGCTGACCGCGCAGTTCGATGCGGGCGGCTCGACCGACGCCGATGGCGAAGCGCTCAGCTATGAATGGGACCCGCAGGGGGACGGCACCTACGAAGCGCCGGTCTCAACCAAGAAAATCTCGCGGAAATTCTCCGACACGGAAAACCACACCGTCGCCGTCCGCGTTCGCGATACGCACGGGGCGACGAGCGTCGCCCGGGTCACGGTCTACCCCGGTGACACGCCGCCGCAACCGCAGATCGTCAAGCCCGTGGCGAGCTTCGACCTGGCGCGTCGGCGAGGCGATCGAATTCGAAGGGGCCGCGCACGACAACGAGGACGGCAATCTTGCCGACACGAGCCTCGACTGGAACTCGCGCCTCTACCACTGCCCGTCCGCTTGCCACGCCCACCCGCTGCAGGCCTTTCCCGTCAGTCGGCTCTGGGACCCTGATCGCTCCCGACCACGACTTACCCGTCGCACATCGAACTGACCCTCACCGCGGTCGACTCGCGCGGGCTCGCGGCGACGAAAGCGGTCTCGCTTAATCCGCGCACGGTCAGTCTCGAAATCGGCTCCGATCCTCCCGGCATCACGCTGACCGCCGGGCTGCTGACCCAGCCGGCGCCCTTCACGCTGACCGCGATCGAAGGCTCTTTCATCACCCTCTCTGCTCCGCAGCGGCAGAATTCGAATCCGCGGCGCACCCTGGATCGAATGGTCCGACGGTGGCGAACGGGTGCACTCGGTCGAAGCGCTTCCGGCAGTGACCAAATACGGGCGTCCTACGTGGAAGCCGAAGAAGGCGGCGAAGAAGAACCACCAGAAGAAGAAGAAAGCGAAGCGGAAAAGGACCCCCGGGGGAGAATCCAAGCCCACTGCCGACGGCATCGCCCCAGCCGAGCCCGCCGTCGGTACTTCTGCCACCGCAGACGAAAGTCCACCGACACCCGAGTAAGCGGACGTCGCGAAGGACCGCGAGGTTCGACTTTCTCTCAACCATGTCGGGGTCGAGCTTCCGCTGCGGGATCGATCGAGGCTCGTTTCAGGCCTGTGCCTCACCGTCGATCTACAGGCACCTCCGGCCCGGCTGGCACGTCTTCAGGGTCGACGCGGTCGACGCTTTTGGGATCGCCGATCCGACGCCCGCGTCCTTCCGCTGGTTTGTGCTGAACCGCCGCCGCTGAGCGGCGCTACTCGGCGACCAGCAGGGTGTGCCAGGAGGGCAGCAGCGGCAGGTCGTAGAGGTCGATGACGGCGGTGCGGGCCGTCTCGATCTCCTCCGAGAACCAGTAGCGCTCGAAGTCGGAGCGGCTCTCCCAGACCGAGGTCTGGCGGAAGGCCAGCGGGTCGTCGTTCGAGCGGGTCAGCGACCAGCTCTTGGCGCCGAAGGCGGGCATCCGCGCCGCGGCGCCCTCCCAGACGTCAAGCCAGCGATCGGCCCGGAAGGGGGCGATGTGCCAGTCCAGTACGCATACCTCGCTCATCAGGCTCCCACCTCCGCCCGGATCGCGCCCGGGCCGTCCTCGTTCTTGCCCTCGTCCTCGGACTCGGCCCCGACCAGGATCGAGATCTTGCCGAGGTGCTTGTTTTCGTGCAGCAGCTGGTGCGCCTCGGCGACCCCGTCGAAGCCCATCGTCTGCCAGATCACCGGCCGGACCTTGCCCTCGGCCATCAGCTGGTTGGCCTTCATGCACTCGTAGGCGTTGGCGAAGTGCGAGCCGATGATCTGCTTCTGGCGCATCCACAGGTAGCGCACGTCGAAGTCGAGCTGGAAGCCCGAGGTGGCACCGCAGATGACGACTTTGCCGAAGGGCTTGCAGACGAAGACCGAGGTCGGGAAGGTCGCCTGGCCGACGTGCTCGAAGACGATGTCGGGGGCGTCGCCGAGGATCTCCTTGACCCGCTTGGCGAAGCCTCGCGAGGCCTTGAAGCGCTCCTTGTCGGCGGCCTTGTCGGCGAGGTTCTCCGGCGTCCGCATCATCTCGCCGAACTCCTTGCGGTTGATGTAGTCGACCGCGCCGAGCTGCTTGATCAGCTCGCCCTTCTCATCGGAGGAGACGACGCCGACCGCGTTGGCGCCGGCCGCCTTGCAGAGCTGCACGGCGAAGACGCCGAGACCGCCGGCGGCGCCCCAGATCAGGACGTTGTGGCCGGGCTGCAGCTTGCACTGGTCGATCAGCATCCGGTAGGCGGTGAAGTAGGTCAGGCCGTAGGAGGAGGAGTCGGCCCAGGAGAGGTTCTGGGGGCGGGGGAGGAGCTGCTGCGCCTGCACCTTGGTGAACTGGGCGAAGGAGCCCCAGGTGGTCTCGTAGCCCCAGATCTGCTGGCTCGGCGCGGCGAGCGGGTCGAGGCCGTGCACCTCGACGTCCTCGTAGGAGGCCTGGTTGCAGTGGACGACGACCTCGTCGCCCGGCTTCCAGCGGGTGACGCCCTCGCCGACCTTCCAGACGATCCCCGAGGCGTCGGAGCCGCCGATGTGGTGGCCGTACTCGGGGTGGTCGCCGTAGGGAAAGACGGAGACCGGCTTGCCCAGCGCCGCCCAGACGTTGTTGAAGTTGACCCCGGCGGCCATCACGCGGACGATCACCTCGAAGGCGCCGGGCTCGGGCACCTCGATCTGCTCGAGCTGGAAGGCGTCGTTGGGCTCGCCCTCGCGCTCCTGGCGGATCACCCAGGCGGCCATCGTCTCCGGCAGCTCGCCGGGCTCGACGTCCAACTTCGCAACTGTGCTCGTGTCAACGGCCAACTGTGATCCTCCGCAGGTTCGGGACAGGCGGGCGGCGAATCCTAGCCGCCAAGGCCGCCTGACGCGGCGCATGCCCGCGTCAGGCGGCCTTGGAGGTCTCGTCGGAGCTCTCGCGCAGCTCCGGTGCCGTGATCTCGCGAACCGTGATCTCGACTGGTTCGGGCGGCTCGATCGCTTTGCTCGGGGTGACGCCGAGCGACTCGACCTTGCGCAGCTGCGGCAGCAGGCGGCGCTCCATCGAGCCGACCGCGGAGTCGTAGGCGTTGGCCGCCGAGGTCAGGCCCCTGCCCGACCTTGTCGAAGTCGCTCGAGGAACTTGGCGAAGCGAGCGTGCATGGTCCCGGCGGCGTCGGCGATCTCGGCCGCCTCGGCGACCATCCGCTCCTGGCGCCAGCCGAGCTCCATCGTCCGCAGCAGGCCGATCAGCGAGGTCGGGCTGACCAGCAGCACGTTGAGCTTCAGCGCGTAGTCGAAGAGCTCGGGGTCGGCGGCGAAGGCGGCGTGCAGCGCCGGCTCGTTGGGGATGAAGCAGATCACCAGATCCGGCGTCTCACCCGCCTTGAACTGCCCCTGGTAGTCCTTCGAGCTGAGCGCGCGGACGTGCTCGCGCGCCTGCCGCGCGTGGCGCTCGAGGTGGATGCGCCGCTCGGACTCGACCTCCGCCTCCTGGGCGTCGAGGAAGGCGTCGAGCGGGACCTTGGAGTCGGCGACGAAGCTGCGCCCCTCGGGCAGCAGGAAGCGGGCGTCGGGCCGCAGGCGGCCGTCTTCGGTCGTGGATCGTCTCCTGCAGCTCGAAGTCGACGTGCTCGGTCATGCCGGCGATCTCGATGCAGCGGCGCAGCTGCAGCTCGCCCCACTGGCCGCGGGTCTGCGGTTGGCGCAGCGCCTTCTTGAGGCCGGCCGTCTCGGTGTTGAGGTTGCCGACCGTCTGACCCATCTGCTCGAGCAGGGTGCGCGTCTGCAGGTCGCCTTCGCCGCGCTTGCGCACCTCCGCCTCGATCTTCTCCTGGCCCTTGGCGATGCGCTCGGTCAGCGCCTTGATCTCCGCCTGGCGCTTGTCGAGCGTCGCCTCGGCCGCCTGGGTGTCGAGCTTGCGCGACTCCTCGTTGATCCGCTGCAGGTCGGCGACAGCTCTCGAGGTCGCCTCCTGGATCGCCGGCGCCGTGGTCGACCGGCGCCTGCTGCTCGGGCCGCGAGGCGACGACGTAGACGAGCGCCGCGGCGAGCGCGAGCACGGCTATGGCGAGAACGATGGTCACTCGGCCGATGGTGACGAGCCGGGCAGACGGACCGAGCGCGGTGAGAAGGCCGCTCTTAGGGCAAAAGCACGTCGTTCTGCGAGGAGCTGCGGTACGGGCCGACCGTGAAGCGAACCGGCTTGGCGCCTGGGATTCCGGCGGCGCGCACGGCGTAGGCGCCGGTCGGCAGCGAGGCCTGGAAGGAGCCGTTGCCGTTGGCGACGAGTGGGCCGGAAGTTGCATCTTTGGGCCCGCGCAGTTCCAGTTTCGAGTCGAGCGTCGGTCAGGTTGGCGGCGACGAAGACGACGTTGAGCGGCGCCTTGGAGTGGACCTGCGGCTGGCCCGGCGTGCTGGTTCTGCGGGATCTGCTGGCTCGGTTCCGGGCCGATCGCGATCCGCGGCGGCTGCATCGTGATCGCCCGCGGCGTGAGCGTGACGCTGACCCGGGTCGGCGGCTGCGGCCGCGGTTCGTTGGGATGCTCCTGGGCAGCCGCAGCCGGCGGCGGCCAGCGCGATCGCGCCGACGACGCAACCCGCAGCGAGCGCTCTGCCTCTCCCACGACCCATCGCGGCGGAATCTAGCCGAAGGGCAAGTCGACTACTTGAGCCGTAACGCCATCTTCACCTACGAGCAGCTCGGCGCCGGGCTCGGCCTCGCGCCGCAGGATCGCCAGCGCGATCGGTCCGTGGACGGGGGAGACGCAGCTGCCGCCCACCCTGCCGACCTCCTTCTCGCCGGCCAGCAGCGCCGCGCCGGGCGCGGTCGGGAGCGCTCAGCCGCAGCCCGCGCAGGTGCCGGTTCGGCTTGCCCCGGTAGTGCAGGCGGGCGACCGTCTCCTGGCCGATGTAGCAGCCCTTCTCGAAGTTGACCGCGGTCTCGACGATGCCGGCCTCGGCGGGCATCGTCGCGGAATCCATCTCGGCGCCGAAGCGCGGCGTGCCGGCCTCGATGCGGAGGATCTCGACCGCGTCGGGGCTGACCTCGACCGCGCCGGCCTCGGCCAGGGCGCCGCGGAGCCGCTCGCGCGTCTCCGGCTGGGGCGATCAGGTCGATGCCGAGCGCGGTGCCGACCGCGAGGCACTCGATGCCGTTGACGCTGAGCTGTTCGCAGGCGTGCTCGGGGAGGGGCGGAGCGCCGGAGAGCTCGGCGCTGCGCGGGCCGATCAGCGAGAGCGAGCGCGCGCTCCTCGCTCGACGTCCTCGACCTCGACCTCGCGGCCGACCTTGTACATCTCGAGGTGGCGCCGTGGCGGCCGGCCAGCGCCTCGGCCTCGGTGTCGACCCAGATCTCGTCGTCGGCCAGCCGCAGCACCCGCATATCGGCCTGCATGTGGCCCTTGCGATCGAGCAGCGCCGCGTAACAGCCCTCGCCGGGCGCAAGCGCCTCGATGTCGTTGGTCAGCTGCCCCTGCAGGTACTCAGCAGCTTCGGCCCCCGTCAGCAGCAGCTTGCCCCGGCTCGGAGCGATCGAGCAACCCGCACTCTTCGCGCAGCTGCCTGTACTGAGCATCGAGCTCAACTGTCACCGCCTCGGCCATAGCTCGATTCTAGGAAGCGATCGTCGTGGGCAGTTGAGATGACCTCGACCGAGCCTCCCCGCTGTTGCTCGGGCGAGGTCATCTCAACCGCCCCTCTGCCTCGCTTTTAGATGTGTCAAACTCTTTTAGACGTGTCTAAAACCTCCGAGGCCATCGAGGACTACGCGAAGGCGATCTACGCGCTTTCACGGCAGCGCCAGGGCCCCGTCCTCAACGGCGAGGTGGCGGCCCGCCTGGGGGTGACGCCGGCCACCGCGACCTCGATGCTGAAGAAGCTCGGCGAGATGGGCCTGGTCGACTACCTCCCTTACAAGGGCGTGACCCTGACCCCGGCCGGGGAGAAGGTCGCGCTCGAGGTGATCCGCCATCACCGGCTGATCGAGGCCTACCTCTCCGAGGCGCTGGGGATGCCCGACGACCGGGTGCACGAGGAGGCCGAGGTGCTCGAGCACTACATCTCCGAGGAGCTGGAGCTGCTGATCGCGGCCAAGCTGGGCGAGCCCAGCCATGACCCGCACGGCACGCCGATCCCCGGTCCCGACCTGACGCCTCCGGCGCAAGAGGGCAAGGCCCGTTGAAGCCGCCGCCGGTCACGGAGGCCGCCCGCGAGGAGGCGCTTCTCAACTCGAGGCAACGGTCGAGGACGTCCTTCCCGGCGAGGCCGCGGTCGCCCGCGCCGCGCGCCGCTCGCTCGACGGCCACGCCCGCGGCCTCTCGCGCATCTGGCCCTTCCTCGGCCCCTCCTTCGTCGCCGCCGTCGCCTACATCGACCCCGGCAACTTCGCCACCAACATCGCCGGCGGCGCCAAGTTCGGCTACCTGCTGCTCTGGGTCGTCCTCGCGGCCAACCTGATCGCGATGGTCGTCCAGACCCAGTCGGCGAAGCTGGGGATCGCGACCGGCAAGAACCTCGCCGAGCTATGCCGCGAGACCTTCTCCCGCCGCACCTCGATCGGGCTCTGGCTGCAGGCCGAGCTGGTGGCGATGGCCTGCCGACATCGCCGAGGTCGTCGGCGCCGCGCTCGGCCTCAACCTGCTCTTCGGCATCCCGCTCTTCCCGGCCGGCGTGATCGCCGGCGCCGGCGCCTTCGCCATCCTCGCCCTGCAGCAGAAGGGCTTCCGGCGGCTGGAGGCGGCGATCACCGCCCTGGTCGGCGTCGTCGTCGCCTCCTTCGTCTTCGAGCTGATCCAGGCCAATCCGGACGGCGGCGAAGTCGCCAAGCACCTCTTCGTGCCCGGCTTCGCCGGCACCGAGAGCATCCTGCTCGCCACCGGGATCATCGGCGCGACGGTGATGCCGCACGTGATCTACCTGCACTCGGCGCTGACCCAGAAGCGGATCGTCGGCCGCGACGCGGCGGAGAAAAAGCGAGATCCTCGCTTCGAGAGGATCGACGTCGTGATCGCGCTCTCGCTCGCCGGCGTGATCAACCTCTCGATGATGATCGTCGCCGCCGCGCTCTTCCACGGAAGCGGCCTGACCGGCGATCGACTCGATCGAAGGCGCCTTCGAAGGGCTTCAAGTCGCTGGTCTCGATCAACGCCGCGACCGTCTTCGGCATCGCCCTGCTTGCCTCCGGCTTTGCCTCCTCCTCGGTCGGGACGATGGCGGGGCAGGTGGTGATGCAGGGCTTCATCCGCCGCCGCATCCCGATCTTCCTGCGCCGCGCGATCACCCTGGCGCCGGCCCTGGTGGTGCTCGGCATCGGCCTCAATCCGACCGACGCCCTGGTCGGCAGCCAGGTGGTGCTCTCGTTCGGGATCCCGTTTGCGCTGGTGCCGCTGCTGATGATCGCGGCGAAGCGGAGCGTGATGGGCGACCTGGTCAACCCGCGCTGGCTGACCGCCTTCGCCGGGGCGCTTGCGGCGATGATCATTGGGCTCAACGTCTTCCTGCTGCAGCAGGTTTTCTTCGGTTAAGGTGGGAGGTCGAGCGGGGGGCCCCTCCGGCGGGGCTCCCCTCTGGTAGCGGGTGGAAGGATGGAGGTTGGTGTGGGTCGCGAGTTCCCGCCGCAGGGGTCCCCCGCTCGACCTCGTCGCTATCAGCCTTCGAGGAGCTTGCTGATGAGGGCTCGGGAGCTCTCGGGCCATTCGGGAGCGGGGGACGACGAGCTTCGAGGCCGGCTGCTTCTGCGTGTTGCTTGGTCTCGACGTCGACGTGGGAGTAGAAGCCGAGGGTTGGGACCGGGGCAGCTGCGACCGCATCGAGGTCGGCCGTGTCCAGGTCGCAGACGATCGCTTCGGCTTCGAGCGGGCTCGGGCAGCTTGGGGACGACGGAGACTTCGTGGCCCGCTGCTTTCAGGCTCTCGCTGACGCGGCTGGCCAGCATCAGGTCGGAGACGATGGCGACGATCTTTGCCACTAGAGCGAGCGGCGTTCGCGGAACTCCTCGCGAACGCTCTCGGGGCGGCCCCACATCGGCACGACCTCGGCCCGGCCCTCGCGCACCTCGCGGACGACCATCTCGCCGCGGGTGCCGTCGGCGTCGAGCTTCGCCAGCACGCCCTTGACCGTCTCAGGGGCGGCGGCGTGCCCGAAGCTGTGGGCGACGATCAGTCGCCAATCCCAATCGGCCTGCGAGTAGGGCCGGGCATTGACCTGGCTGAGTGCCACCGCCGTATCGATGTAGCGACTCTCGTCCTCGATCCGCAGGTCGAGCTCGAGGTCCGTCCAATCGGGCGGCATCGCGTCGAGCACCTGCTGGAAATCCTCGGCCAAGCTCACGAGTCGAAGCGTATCTGGACTCAGGGTTCAGCAAATGCCGCTTCAACATCAAGCGGCCGTTCAAGCAATCCGTGCTTCAGGTCCCAAGCAGCCCATTCGTGCAGCACCGCGGTGTCGAACGGCAGGGGGTGGAGGTCCGGCAGCAGCACCTGTAGCTGCGCCTTCTGGTCGGCCCGGTCGAGGCTCGGCACTTCGGCGAGCAGGTCGTCGAGGCCTTGCTTGGGGCTGTCGACCGTGAATTCGTAGCCGCGCCTGGTCGCCTCGACCATCGAGCTGACCAGATCCGGATCGTGATCGAGGGTCTCGCGCGTCGTCGTCAGGATCAGCTCCGGGTAGGGGGGTGCTCCGTATTCGTTGACCTTGAAGATGCGGATCGGGACGCCCTGCTGGCGCAGCGCGACCCCCTCGGCATTCCAGAACCCCGTTGCGGCGTCGACCTTGCCGGCGGCAAGCGAGCTGATCGCGTTGAAGCCGATCGTCACCCGCTTGACCTTGGCCGGGTTGCCGCCGTCGGCGCTGACCTCGGAGTCGACCACCGCTTCGTCGGAGGGCAGGCCGGTCACTCCGACGGTGTGGCCTTCGAGCTCGCGCGGCCGTTTGACGCCGCTGGCCTTGCGGGCGATCACCGCGGCGAGCGGGCGCTGCACCAACGGCATCACCCCGACCAGGTCGAGTCCGCGCTCGCGGGCGATGCCGAGGTCGTGGATGTCGAGGATCGCGAAGTCGGTGCGGCCCGCCTCGAGCAGCTTCGGAGCGTCGGTCGATTCGCCCGGCTGGCGGATCGTCAGGTCGATTCCCTCGTCGCGGTAGTAGCCCTGTCGCTGCGCCGCGTAGATGCCGGAGTGGACCGCGTTCGGCGTGAAGTCGAGCACAAGCGTCGCGCCGACAGGCGCGCCCGGTTCAGCGCCGCTCCCGCCGCAACCGGCGGCGCCGGTGAGCAGCAGGGCGGCCGCCAGCAGCGCGGCAACCAACTTCATCAAGGCGGGAACCTATTTCATTCGCTCAATATGGGTAGACTGGCGCCGCCCCAGTCGAATTCAGGGATCTAGGTAGGAGGAGAGAGAGTGCAGGAACGAGGACTTGCGGCATATCTTGCTGAGCTAATCGGCACCTTCCTGCTGGTGTTCTTCATCACCAGCGTCGTAGTGCTATTCGTCTCAACCGGCGAACAGGCCCAGTTCGGGTCGGATTTCGCCGTTATCGGACTCGTCCACGCCTTCCTGCTCTTTGGCCTGATCGTCATGTTCGGCGTGGTCAGCGGTGGGCACTTCAACCCCGCGGTGACGCTTGCCGCGTGGGTGATCAAACGGATCGGCTCGGTCGACGCGCTGATCTTCATGCTCGCCCAGCTCTCGGGCGGTGTGCTCGGCGCGCTGCTCTGCAAGGGGCTGCTGCTCGACGAGGGCCGCGCCACCCACTACGGTGCGGCGACCGTCAGCCCGATTCTGGGCAGCGACTTCCGTGGCTCGATCATCGAGGCGATCGGCACCTTCTGCCTCGTCCTCGTCATCCTCGCCGCGGTCTACTCGAAAAAGAGCTTCAAGGACTGGGCTCCGCTGGCGATCGGCACCACGCTGGGCTTCATCGTCATGGTCGGCGGTCCGCTGACCGGTGGTTCCTTCAACCCGGCCCGCTGGTTCGGCCCGGCCCTGGTCTCCAGCGAGTGGGGCGGCGTCTGGCCCTACCTGGTTGGCCCGATCGTCGGCTCGCTGCTTGCGGCCGCGGTCTTCAAGTTCGTGCTCGAGGCCGGCGGCCAAGGCGCCGACCGAGTCGCCTGAGCGGGTCAAAGCCCGCTTCGCCTGCAGCTTCGTAGGTACGAGTCAGCAACCGCACGCGCCGGACCTAGACGGCGCGTGCGGTAGCGTCTTCCCGGGTGCGCCGGGTCACCTTCTCGCGGAACTACACGCTCTCCCTTTCGCGCACCTGCCAGTGCTACTGCAAGTACTGCGCGTTCGCGACTCACCAGGCGCACATCCACGCCCCTGATGAGGTCGAACGCTAGCTCGACGAGGCGCTGAAGCGGAACGCCAAGGAGCTGCTCGTGCTTACGGGAGAGCGGCCTGAGGTCAACCCCGTTGTTGCTGCCAAGTCTCGCCGAGTGGGGCCATGAGGACTTCACGTCCTACGTCGTCTGGTCCTGCGAACGGGCGCTTGAGCGGGGGATGCTGCCCCACACGAACATCGGGGTGCTCGGATCGCAACGACCTGGCGCGACTGCGGGAGGTCACTGCTTCTCAGGGATTGATGCTCGAGTCGGTCTCCGAGCGCTTGATGGAGACAGTCCACGCCGGCTCTCCCACCAAGCACCCAGCGCAGCGCCTTGGCGACCATCGAGGCAGCGGGGGAGCTGAAGATCCCGTTCACGAGCGGGATTCTCGTCGGCATTGGCGAGACGGAGGACGAGCAGGTCGCATCGCTCGAAGCGCTGGCGGAGCTGCACGAGCGCTACGGCCACCTCCAGGAGGTCATCCTCCAGAACTTTGTTCCGCATCCCAAGTACTACGGCCAAGAAGTGGCCGACATCGCCGATGAGGCGGCGCGCGAGCGGTGGGCAGACCGCCGGGGTCCCCTCCGACGGGACTTCGCGACCCACACCGGCGCCGGCCCCTGTGCTTCGCGACTTCAGAGGGGGAGCCCCGACGGAGGGGACCCCGGCGGTCACTCCCGGATTGGGCCACGCCTGTCTCGGTGGATGACATCAAGCGGCTGATTCCGGAGTGCAAGCGGCTGATGCCGGATGTCGGGGTTCAGGTGCCGCCGAACCTCTCGGATGCCTGGGGAGAGTTGGTCGAGGCGGGTGCTACGGATCTCGGCGGGCTGTCCGCCAATGGGGATCACATCTCTCCTGAGCACGCGTTCCCAAGTCCGCATGAGGTTCGGAAGGAGCTTGCTCCGAAGGGCTATGCGCTGACCGAGAGGCTCTGCGTCTACCCGCAGTACATGGACAGCGAGTGGATGGAGCAGGGCGTTCTCGATGTGATCAAGCTGAAGTACTGGAGCTTCATTCCGCGCAGTGGGTCTGGGCGGCGGAACGACGAGACGATCGATGCGGGGCTTGCGCCCGAAGCAATCTCGAAGGGCCGAGAGGGCAAAGAGCTCACGGAGGATGAGCTGACGGCTCTCTTTGCCGAGACGCGGCCCGAGGTGATTGAGGAGATGCGGGTCGCTGCTGATGAGCTTCGAGCGGAGCTGGCGGGGGACCGGGTCACGTTTGTCGTCAACCGCAACATCAACTTCACCAACATCTGCGTCGTTGGCTGTGCGTTCTGCGGGTTCGGGCAGGGGAAGCGGTCGCCGGATGCTTATGAGGTCTCCGAGGAGGACTTTGCGGAGCGGATTCGCGAAGCGGTCGAGTTCGGGGCTACCGAGCTCTGCATGCAGGGGGGGATCCATCCGGATCTGACTCTGGAGGAGTACGGGAAGTGGCTGAAGCTGGCCAAGGAGGTGGCGCCGCAGCTGCATCTGCATGCCTACTCGCCGATGGAGGTCCACTACATGTGCGAGCGCTCGGGGAAGGGGCCGGATGAGGTCTTCGAGTACCTGATCGAGTGCGGACTGGGATCTACGCCGGGCACCGCGGCGGAGGTGCTCGACGACGGGGTGCGGCAGCGGATCTCGCCCAACAAGCTTCCCGCTGAGCGCTGGGTCGAGATCATCGAGGCCTCGCACCGGGCCGGCCTGCGCTCGACCTCGACCGTGATGTTCGGCCACATCGAGGAGCCGCGCGAGCTTGCCCGCCACATGCGGGTGATCCGCGCCCTGCAGGAGCGCACCGGCGGCATCACCGAGTTCGTCCCGCTCAGCTTCATCCCCTTCAACACGATGCTCGGCCGCACCCACGGGATCGAGGAGATCTCCGACGCCGAGAACCTCAAGCACACCGCCGCCTTCCGCCTGGCGCTCGGCAAGACGATCCCCAACCTGCAGGCGAGCTGGGTGAAGATGGGCCTCGACGCCGCCACCGAGGCGCTGCGCTGGGGGGTCAACGACCTCGGCGGCACGCTGATGGAGGAGAACATCTCGCGCATGGCCGGCTCCCAGCACGGGGTCAGACTGGAGCCCGAGCAGCTGATCGAGGCGGCCCGCGCCGGCGGCCGCGAGCCGGCTCAGCGCACGACCCTCTACGAGATAGTTGAGACCTACTAAACAATCGGTATCGTGGATCGATCGCTTCGCGTTCGTCAGAAGCAAGGGGAGGATTTCCGGGGTCGCAGCCTTTTCGCTGCTCGGCTTGGCGATCGTGCTCGGCGTCGTTGCCATGCTCGGCTTGCGGCCGTGGGCGACCACATCCGTGGCTCCCGATCTGAGCGTCTCGCCGGGGATCGGCGTCGGGCTGGGTGACTCGACCGCCGTGGCTCATGCGCCGTCGCCCGAGGTCGGGACCGGCGGCATCGCCGCTCCAAGATCGACGGCCGCGGTTTCCGCGCCGGCAGCGGTGGCCGTATCGACTCCGAAGCAGCGTGCTGCAGGGCCGGTGCTCGCGGTTTCGGCCGGTCGTGCCCTGCAGACTTCCGCGCCTGTCCCAGTCTCGGTGCCGCCCGCTGCTGCACCGGCCCCATCGCCCGAGCCTGTCGCTGCGACGCCGGCGCCGGCTCCCGAACAGGCGGCGGCACCGCCACTCGTGGCGACGGTCGACAACGGCTCGCCGGGCACTTCCGGCCGGCCCGGCACCTCCGTGTCGGCGGCGGCGAACCGGAACGGAGCTGCGAAGGCAGGCGAATACGTCATTACGGTGACCTTCGAAGAAGTCGGAGGTCGAGGAAGTGGATTACGAAGCTGGCCGAGGCCGACATCCTGGTCAAGGGCCTGAGCGCCGACGGGAGCGAAACCGAAGTGACCCTGCGCGGCGACCTGACCGACGTGCGCAGCCTGGTCGTCGACGCTTGGTCTCGGAAGGCAACTGTGTGCAGGTCGACGTCGTGCCGCCCGAAGGCGAAGCCCGCGGAAGGTACCGCCGGAAGCCGGCGCTGACGATGGCGGTGCCCGGCGACGTCGTCGGAACCCGCCTCTGCCCTGAGCCGATGCGGGCGATGGTCCTGGAGCGGCAGGTCGAGCCGTTGCGGCCCGCGAGGCTGTCGCGGAGCCGCAGCCAGGCCCGGGCCAGGTGCTGATCTCGGTCAGCGCCTGCGGGGTCTGCCGCACCGACCTGCACATCGTCGACGGCGAGCTCGACAAGCCGAAGCTGCCGCTCGTCCCGGGCCACCAGATCGTCGGCACGGTGGCCGAGGCGGGGGAGGGGGCGGAGCGCTTCGCGACCGGCGACCGGGTCGGCGTGCCCTGGCTCGGCTGGACCTGCGGCGAGTGCCGCTACTGCCGTCAGCGGCCGCGAGAACCTCTGCGACCGCGCCCGCTTCACCGGCTACGACATCGACGGCGGCTACGCCGAGCTGGCCGTCGCCGACGAGCGCTTCTGCTTTCCGATTCCGGAGGACTACCCGGACGAGCAGGCGGCGCCGCTGCTCTGCGCGGGGCTGATCGGCTACCGGGCGCTGCGCCTGGTCGGCGACGCCGAGCGGATCGGCTTCTACGGCTTCGGCGCCTCGGCTCACATCCTCTGCCAGGTCGCCGTCCACCAGGGGCGGCGCGTCTTCGCCTTCACCCGCGAGGGCGATGAGGAGACGCAGGCGTTCGCGC
Organism: uncultured Solirubrobacterales bacterium; assembly: GCA_963840565.1. Taxonomy (GTDB): domain Bacteria; phylum Actinomycetota; class Thermoleophilia; order Solirubrobacterales; family 70-9; genus VRUE01. The sequence continues at coordinate 1,050,399 of CAWIZH010000002.1, read as the reverse complement.
GCGAGCTCGGCGCCGAGTGGGCCGGCTCCTCGGATCGAGCAGCCGCCCGAGCAGATCGACGGCGCGATCGTCTTCGCCCCGGTCGGCGCCGCTGATGACGACGGCGCTGCGGGCCAGCGCCAAGGGCGCGCGGATCATCAGCGCCGGCATCCACATGAGCGACATCCCGCGCCTTCCCCTACGAGACAGCTCTGGGGCGAGCGCGTCCTCGGCTCGGTCGCCAACCTGACCCGGCGGGACGGCGAGGAGTTCATGGCCCTGGCGCCGCAGGTTCCGGTCCGGACCGAGGTCGAGGTCTATCCGCTGGAGGAGGCCAATGAGGCCCTTGACGCGATTCGGAAGGGCCGCCTCAGGGGTGCGGCTGTACTTCGTGTCGCTAGCCCGGACCCATCCCGGTAGGGGTTCCACTTAACTTTTTCGGTGGAGAGTCGGCTGCTGACGCCGCAGGGTCGCGCCGAAAAAGTACAAGACGTTCCACCCCTACCGGGATGGGTCCGGCTTCAGCGGAAGAGGTCCTCCTGAGGCGGGCGGCGGAGAGCCGCGGCGCCGGGGCCGTCTTCGGCGGTGACGAAGCGATCGAGGCCGCGGACGACCACCGCGGGCACGCGGCTGTCCTTGCTGCGGACCAGATCGGCCGCAGCCGCGGCCTCGTCGGCGATCGCGATCATTGTTGCCTCCAGCTTCTGGCCGTTGGCGTCCTCGCGGCCACGCCAGTCGTCTAGGGGGATCAGGCCGGCGCAGCCGATTGCTACCTCGGCCTGGCCGAGGCGCCAGGCGCGGCCGAAGCTGTCGCTGATCACGACCGCGATGGTGGGAGGGAGCCGGGGGTGGGCCCCTCCGGACACTCCACGCTTTTGTCCGGAGGGGCCCACCCCGGCTCCCCGTCGGCGATCTCGCGGCGGATCCTCCGAGCCGACGCGTCGGGGTCCTCGGGCAGCAGGCAGACGGTGCCGTCCTCGGGGAGGTTGGAGGTGTCGATGCCGGCGTTGGCGCAGACGAAGCCGTGGTGGGTCTCGGTGATCAGCACGTTGCGCTCGGCTCGCAGCACCTCTTTGCTCTCGTCAAGGATCAGCTGACCAGGTCCGGCTCCTTGCCGAGCACGGCGGCGAGTCGGCGAGCCTCGGCGCCCGGGATTACCGAGGAGAGCGGGACGACACGGCCCTCGGCCTTGGAGACGACCTTCTGCGCGATGACGAGGACGTCGCCGTCGCGCAGCTCGGCGCGCGCCGCGATCAGCTCGCCGAGCCGTGCGCCCTCCTCGATCTCGGGCAGGCCCTCGACCCCAATCGCCTCCACCTTCCTCATTCCGGTGCGCCTTTCCCGGTATTCGGGGATAAGGCGCACCGGAACGGAAGGCGGTTCATATGCCCAGCGCCTTGGCCGTGCGCCTGGCGCGGCCGCGGCTCCGCTCCAGCGCGCGGGTCAGGGCGACGACGTCGGCCGGGGTGTCGAGGTCGAGCGCCAGCGAGGGCAGCTCCTCGACGCCGAAGGGGATGCCGGCCTCGCGCGCGGCGGCGACGTGGCGGGCGCAGCTGCCCTCGCCGAAGGAGGGCTCGATCGCGTCCGGGCGGCGCGAGCGCCAGGGCGTTGGTGCCGGTGCCGTGGCGGTCGGGGACGATCGCGACGTAGCGCTCCGGCATGCCGGTGAGCAGGCGCTCGAGCTCGCGCGGCGCCAGCAGCGGGCAGTCGATCGGGAGCAGCACGACGCGCTCGGCGCCGAGCTGCTGGGCGCGGGCGATGCCGGCGAGGGCCGCGCCCGAGTGGCCGCCCTCGTCGGGATCGGCGACCAGCTCGGCGCCGGCGCGCGGTCGCGAGCTCGATCGCGCGCGGCTCGCTGGTGACGACGATCGTGCGCTCGATCGAACGCGCCGCGCCGATCGCCTCCAGCACGTCCTCGAGCATCGCCGCCGCCAGTTCGGCCCGGTGCGTGCTGCCCATGCCGGGCGCGAGCCGCTGCTTGGCCGCGGCGAAGCGCTTGACCGGCAGGACCGCGGTCGCCTTCAAGCTGCGGTGGGTGGGAGTCAGGCACCTTCGACGAGGCTAGCGGCGTAGTCGAGGACGATGCGCGCCACGCGCACCCGGCCGGCGGCGCCCTCCATCAGGGTCGCCGCGGCATGGGTCGGGATCTCCGCTCGGCGGCGGGTCGGGATCGCCCTCGTCGACGACCATCGCGTCGATCAGGCCGGCGTAGAGCGAGGCGACGCCGGCGGCGGTCGAGGGGCGGCCGAGGGCCTGCATGAAGCGCTCGGTCGGGCCCTTGACGACCTGGCCGGCGACGAAGGGGCTGACCGCGATGACCGGCACGCCGAGCGGCGTGATCGCCTCGCGCATGCCCGGCACGGCGAGGATCGGGCCGATGCTGATCACCGGGTTGGAGGGGCCGATCACGATCGCCTCGGCGCCGCGCAGCGCCTCCAGCACCTCCGCGCTCGGCTCGGCTGCCTCGATCCCCTCCAGCTCGACCCCGTGCACCTCGGGCTGCGCCGCGGTCGACGATCAGGTACTCCTGCAGGCCGCGCACGCCGGCGGCGGTCAGCACCTTGGTCCGCACCGGCGCCTCGCACATCGGCAGCACCCGCGCCTCGACCCCGAGCCCGCGCGCGATCTGGGCCTGGGCGTCGCTGAGGCTGCCGCCCTCCTCGAGGAACTGGCGCCGGTAGAGGCAGGCGGCGAGGTCGCGGTCGGAGAGGCCGAACCAGCTCGGCGCGCCGAGCTTGGTCAGGCGCTCGAAGACGGTGAAGCTGTCGTCGCGCAGCCCCCAGCCGCGCTCCTCGTCGATTTCGCCGCTGAGCCAGTAGGTGACGAGGTCGGGGTCGGGGGAGACGTGGACGCCGAGCGCCTCGATGTCGTCGCCGGTGTTGGCGATCACCGCTCAGGTCGGAGCCGATCTCCTCCTGCATCCCGGCGGCGAGCTTGGCGCCGCCGGTGCCGCCGGCGAGCAGGGCGATCCTCATCGCGGCCTACCTACGCCCAGTGGTCGCCGTCGGGAAGGCCGGTGAGCTGGATCCCGGCGTGGGCCTTGTAGCGGACGTTGACCGAGATCAGCAGCGGCGTCAGCTGCTCGACGATCCGCGCCATCTCCAGCGGCGCCGGCGTTGACCGCGCGCAGGCCCGGGATCAGCTCGATCAGCCGCGCCACCCGCGCCTTGTCGGCCTTGCGGTCGCCGCAGACGAGGCACGTCCTCGCCCAGCTCGGCTTCGGGGTCGGCGAGGGTCGGGGCGCCGACCGTGTGCAGGGCGGCGACGACGGTGACCCCCTCGGGGACCATCTCCTGCGCCTGCTGGGCGGCCGAGCCCTGCCAGACGCCGAGCGAGCGGGTCGCCTTGCCGCTGACCGCGGCGGCGAGCGGCACCGTGCAGTCGACCAGGATCTGGCCCGGGCTGCAGCGCCTCGCGCAGGTTGTTGAGGTTCTCCGACTGGGCGCGGAAGGGGACGGTGAGGAAGACGATCTCGCCGCGCTTCGCGGCGTCCTCGTTGAGCAGGCCCTCGACCTCGGCGCCCGGGACCTTCTCGCGCAGCTTCGCCGCCGCCTCCTCGGCGCGCTCGGCCGAGCGCGAGCCGAGCACGATCGGCGCTCCGGCCTGGGCCCAGCGCAGCGCCAGGCCGGCGCCGAGGGCGCCGGTGCCGCCGATGATCGGGATGGTGGGCAGGTCGGCCACGGGCGCGCCAGTCTATGCTGCACGCCCGATGCGACTGGAGGGACGAAAGGCGCTGGTGACCGGCGGCGCCAGCGGGATCGGCGCCGCGATCGCCGCGCGGCTCGCCGCCGAGGGCGCCGAGGTCTGGGTCGGCGACATCGACACCGAGGGCGCGCGAGCGCGTCGCCGGCGAGGTCAACGGCCACGCGATCGAGCTCGACGTGACCGACCTCGACTCGGCCAGAGCCGCGGTCGAGGCGGCGGGCACGCTCGACATCCTCGTCAACAACGCCGGCACCGACGAGTTCGGCTTCTTCACCTACACGACGCCCGAGCAGTGGCAGCGGGTGCTCGCGATCAACCTCGGCGGCGTGCTCAACTGCACCCACGCGGCGCTGCCCGCGATGCAGCAGGCCAAATACGGCCGCATCCTCAGCATCTCCTCGGAGGCGGGCCGGGTCGGCTCCAAGGGCTCGGCCGTCTACTCGGCCGCCAAGGCCGGCATCGTCGGCTTCATGAAGGCGATCGCCCGCGAGAACGCCCGCTACGGGATCACCGCCAACTCGATCGCCCCGGGCCCGATCGAGACGCCGCTGCTGATGGGCGCCAAGGAGTTCGGCGAGATCGGCGAGAAGGTGATCGAGACGATGAAGTCGGCGACCCAGATGGGCCGCCTCGGCCAGCCCGAGGAGGTCGCCGCCGCGGCCGCCTTCCTCGTCTCCGACGACGCCACCTACGTCACCGGCGAGACCCTGGGCGTCAGCGGCGGCCTGGGCATGGTCTGATGGCCGAGTCCGCGGAGGGCCTCGTTCCCGGGATCGAGCGCAGCGACGAGTTCACGGTCGCGCCGCCGCTGGTCACCGACGTCGGCGGCACGATCGGCACCGGCGTGCTCTCGACCCCGGGCATGATCGGGATGATGGAGGGCAGCGCCTCGATGCTCGCCTACGAGCATCTGCCCGAGGGGCAGGCGACCGTCGGCTTCGAGGTCTGCGTCAAGCACGTCGCGGCGGCCGCCGAGGGGGCGATCTGCCGGACGCGCGCCACCCTGCGCGAGGTCGTCGACGGGCGCAAGCTCCGCTTCGACGTCGAGGTGACCGAAGGCGAGCGCACGATCGGCGTCGGCACCCACGAGCGGCGCGTGGTCGGCCAGGCCGGTCCGCCGACCGCGTAGCCTCGGTCTCGATGAGCCCGCTGCCGAGCAACGTCCGCATCCGCGAGGTCGGGCCTCGCGACGGCTTCCAGAACGAGCCGGAGACGATCCCGACCGCGGAGAAGATCCGCCTGGTCGACCTGCTCTCGGCGACCGGGCTGAAGCGGATCGAGGTGACCTCGTTCGTGCGGCCCGAGGTGATCCCGCAGCTCGCCGACGCCGAGGAGGTGCTGGCCGGGGTGCAGCGCCGCGAGGGCGTCGCCTTCTCGGTCCTGATCCCCAACGAGCGCGGGCTGGAGCGGGCGCTGGCGCTGCGCGAGCGCTTCGACGAGATCAACGTCTTCGTCTCCGCCTCGGAGACCCACAACCGCAAGAACGTCAACCGCTCGATCGAGGAGTCGCTGGCGGGGCTGGAGCGGACGCTGGCCGGGCGCGCGCGAGGCGGGGCTGCGCTGCGAGGGGGTGATCTCGACCTCCTTCGGCTGTCCCTACGAGGGCGAGGTGCCGCCGCGAGCGCGTCTTCGCGATCGCCGAGCGGCTTGCCGCCGCCGGCTGCGCCGAGATCGGCTTCGGCGACACGACCGGGATGGCGAACCCGCGCCAGGTCGGCGAGTTCTTCGCCGCCGCGCGCGAGCGCCTCGGCGGGGTCGAGCTGACCGCCCACTTCCACAACACCCGCGGCCAGGGACTGGCCAACGTGCTGGCGGCGCTGGAGCAGGGCGTCGACTCCTTCGAGTCGAGCTTCGGCGAGCTCGGCGGCTGCCCGGTGCCGCCGGGCGCGACCGGCAACATCGCCAGCGAGGACCTGGTCTCGATGCTGCACGAGATGGGGATCGAGACCGGGATCGACCTGCCGGCGCTGGTCGAGGCCTCGCGCGAGGCGCAGCAGGCCCTCGGCCGCCCGCTCGGCTCGCACGTGCTGCGTCGCCGGCCCGGTCGACTGGCACCGCTGACTGCATCAAATTCGGCCTGCTGGCGGAAATTGATGCAGTCGGATGCGGCCGCGGTCCGAATAGGCTCCCGACCGTGACCGACTTCGCCAAAGCGCTCGAGGCCGCCCTTGCCGGGGGGCCGCAGCGCCACCACGAGAAGACCGCCGAACAGGGCAAGCTGCCGGTGCGCGAGCGGGTCGAGCGGCTCGTCGATCCCGGCTCCTTCGTCGAGGAGGCGGCGCTTGCCAACTGGGAGAAGGAGGGGCTCGGCGCCGACGGCGTCGTCACCGGCCTCGCCACGATCGACGGCCGCCGCGTCGCCCTGATGGCCAACGACCCGACGGTGAAGGCGGGCTCCTGGGGGCCGAAGACGGTCGAGAAGATCCTCCGCATCCAGGAACGGGCGCTGAGCCTGCAGGTGCCGATGGTCTACCTGGTCGACTCGGCCGGGGCGCGGATCACCGACCAGGTGCAGATGTTCCCCGGCCGCCGCGGCGCCGGGCGGATCTTCCACAACGAGGTGCGGCTCTCGGGCCAGGTGCCGCAGGTCTGCCTGCTGTTCGGCCCCAGCGCCGCCGGCGGCGCCTACATCCCCGCCTTCTGCGACGTCGTGATCATGCGCGACGGCAACGCCTCGATGTACCTCGGCTCGCCGCGGATGGCGGAGATGGTGATCGGCGAAACGGTGACGCTGGAGGAGATGGGCGGGGCCAAGATGCACACCGGCGTCTCCGGCTGCGGCCACTTCCTGGTCAAGAGCGACGAGGAGGCGATCGACCTCGCCAAGCGCTACCTCTCCTTCATGCCGGGCAACTGGCGCGAGGAGCCGCCGGCCGCGCCGCCGGTCGGCGCCCGCCTCCGAGACGCCGATCGCCGAGATCGTCCCCGCCGACGAGAACCAGCCCTTCGACATGCAGCTGCTGCTCGACTCGCTGCTCGACGCCGACAGCTTCCTGCCCGTCCACAAGCGCTGGGCGAAGGAGCTGATCGTCGGCTACGCGCGGCTCGACGGCCGCGCGATCGGCATCGTCGCCAACCAGCCCAAGCACACCGGCGGCGTCCTCTTCGTCGACTCGGCCGACAAGGCGGCGCGCTTCATCCAGACCTGCAACGCCTTCAACCTGCCGCTGCTCTTCCTCGCCGACGTGCCCGGCTTCATGATCGGCACCGGGGTCGAGCGCCAGGGCATCATCCGCCACGGGGCGAAGATGATCAGCGCCGTCTCCGAAGCGACCGTGCCGAAGATCTCGGTGGTCGTGCGCAAGGCCTACGGCGCCGGCCTCTACGCGATGGCGGGCCCGGCCTTCGAGCCCGACTGCTGCATCGCCCTGCCCAGCGCCTCGATCGCGGTGATGGGCCCGCAGGCGGCGATCAACGCCGTCTTCTACAACCAGATCCAGGCGATCGAGGACGAGGCCGAGCGCGAGGCCTTCGTCGCGCAGAAGCGCGAGGAATACGCCGAGGACATCGACCTCCTCCACCTCGCCTCGGAGCTGGTCGTCGACGCCGTGGTCGATCCCGCCGACCTGCGCGCCGACCTGATCAAGCGCTTCGCGATGGCGGCGAGCAAGGACCGCTCCTTTGCCGAGCGCCGCAATCCCGTGACCCCCGCCTGAGGGCGCCTTAAGCCTTCTCGCTACCGTTTCGCGGGTGGCGCGGAACGTCAAAGCGCCGCTTGCCGGGTGGCTCGCCTGCACGGCCGGGTTGGTCGTCGTCGCCCTGCTCGCCTACGGCGTCGGCTCCGTGCAGCGCCTCGACGCCGTCCGTGCTGGCCAGGTTCGTCGAACGGACTCGGGCCCTCGACGCCGACTCGCTGGCCAGCGCGATCGACCGTCCTCGGCGATCCTGCCGGCGCTGTTGCTGATGCTGGCGCTCGCCTGCGCGGATCGGCTGGGTGCGGCGGTCGGCCACGAAGCGCCTCGCCGCGCTTGCCGTCGTCGCCGGCGCCAACCTCACCACCCAGACTGCTTCAAGGTCGCTGCTCGCCCACCCGCGCGCCCGTCAGCTGCTCGGCGCCGACCAGCTCGAATGGGACGGCTTCCCCAGCGGCCACGCGACCGCGGCGGCCTCGATCGCGATCGCCTTCGCCTTCGTCGTGCCGGCCCGGCTGCTTCCCGCCGTCGCCGCGCTGGGCGCCTGCCTCGCCGCCGCGATGGGCTGGGCGGTGCTGGTGCTCAACTGGCACTACCCGAGCGACGTCGTCGGCGGGATCCTCGTCGCCGGCGCCTGGGGCTTCGCGGTGCTCGCCGTCGATGCAGGTTCGCGGCCGGCCTCGATTCCCGCCGGCCGGCTCAGCTGGGCAGGCGCGCCGCCATCTCGCTGAAGTAGTCGAGCGCCGCCGGGTTGGCGAGCGAGTCGCGGCTGGCCGCCTGCTCCGGCGGCGTCCCCATCAGGATCCGCTTCACCGGCACCTCGAGCACCTTGCCGCTGAGCGTGCGCGGGACCTCGGCGATCGACGAAGACCTCGTCGGGCACGTGGCGGGGCGAGCATTGGCTGCGCACGCGGCGGGCGATCTCCGCGCGCAGCTCGTCGTCGAGCTCGGCGCCCTCGCGCAGGACGATGAAGAGCGGCATCCAGCCCTCGGTCCCGGGCCGGGGGATGTCGACGACGAGGGCGTCGACGATCTGGTCGAGGCCGAGCACGGCGCGGTAGATCTCGCTCGTCCCCATGCGGATGCCGGAGCGGTTGATCGTCGAGTCCGAGCGGCCGTAGATGACGGCGGTGCCGCGCGAGGTGATTTCGATCCAGTCGCCGTGGCGCCAGACCCCGGGGTAGTGCTCGAAGTAGCTGGCGCGGTAGCGGCTGCCGTCGGGATCGCCCCAGAAGCAGACCGGCATCGAGGGCATCGGCTCGGTGACGACCAGCTCGCCGACCGCGTCGATCACCGAGTTGCCGTCCTCGTCCCAGGCCTCGACCGCGGCGCCGAGCGCCCGTCCCTGCAGCTCGCCGCGGTAGACGGGGAGCAGGGCGACGCCGCCGACGAAGGCGGTGCAGAGGTCGGTGCCGCCGCTGGTCGAGAAGAGCCAGGTGTCGTCGCCGAGGTGCTCGTAGATCCAGTCGAAGCCCTCGGGCGAGAGGGGCGAGCCGGTCGAGCCGACCGCCTTGAGGCGGCTGAGGTCGCGGCCGGCGCCGGGCTCGACCCCGTCCTTCATGCAGGCGGCGATGTAGGAGGCGCTGGTGCCGAACATGGTCACCCCGGCGCGCTCGGCGAGGTCCCAGAGCACGCCCATGTCGGGGTGGCCGGGGCTGCCGTCGTAGAGCACGATCGCGGCGCGGGTCAGCAGGCCGGAGACGAGGAAGTTCCACATCATCCAGCCGGTCGTGGTGAACCAGAAGAGGCGGTCGCCGGGGTGGGCGTCGACGTGGAGGTGGAGCTTCTTCAGGTGCTCGAGCAGGATGCCGCCCTGTCACTGGACGATCGCCTTCGGCAGGCCGGTGGTGCCGGAGGAGTAGAGGACCCAGAGCGGGTGCTCGAAGGGGACGCGCTCGAAGCTCAGCTCGGTGCCCTGCCCCGGAGGCGAGCAGGTCCTCCCAGCGGACCGCGTCGCGCAGCGGGGAGAGGTCGGGCTCGGGGTCGAGGTAGGGGAGGACGACCGTGCTCGCCAGGCTCGGCATCGCCGCCTGCAGCTGGGCGAGCGTCTCGCGGCGGTCGAAGTCCTTGCCGCCGTAGCGGTAGCCGTCGACCGCGAAGAGGACCTTGGGCTCGATCTGGGCGAAGCGGTCGATCACGCTGGCCGGGCCGAAGTCGGGCGAGCAGCTCGACCAGATCGCGCCGATGCTGGCGCGTGGCGAGGAAGGCGACGATCGCCTCGGGGATGTTGGGCAGGTAGGCGACGACGCGGTCGCCGCGCCCGACCCCGAGCGCGCGCAGGCCCGCCGCCGTCGCGGCCACCTGGGCGCGCAGCTCGCCCCAGCTCAGCTCGCCGAGCTCGCGCAGCTCGGAGGCGTGCAGGATCGCCGGCTCCGCGTCGTCCTTAGCCGGCGAAGACGTGCTCGGCGTAGTTGAGGCTGGTGCCGGCGAACCACTCGGCGCCGGGCATCGCGCGGCTGCCCAGGGCGCGCTCGTAGCCGCCGTCGGCCTGGACGCCGAAGAAGTCCCAGATCGAGGACCAGAAGGCCTCGAGGTCATCGACCGACCAGCGCCAGAGCTCGTCGTAGTCGGCGAAGCTGAGGCCGCGCTCGGCCTCGAGCCAGCGCATGTACTCGGTCAGGCGGGCGCGCTCGACCAGCTCGGCGGGCGGCTCCCAGAGCTTCTCGGGCGCCGGCGCCGCTCACGCCGGCGCGGCGTCGGCTGAGCGCGCCTGCGCGAGGTCGAGCTCGTCCGGGTCGTGCGAGCAGAGCAGCTGCACCTCGTCGCCGTGCCGGGCGCCAGCTCGCGCAGGCGCTCCTGGTTCGCCAGGCGCTGGCGGCGATCGGCGTTGTTGAGGTTCTGGAAGAAGCGCAGGCCGGGCGGGCAGCTGGGCGGCGTGGCGATCTCGTTGTGGTGGAAGTAGGCGTCGCCGCAGTGCAGCAGCCAGCCGTCGTCGCGCTTGATCGCGATCCCGGTGTGGCCGAGCGTGTGGCCGATCAGCGGGACCATCAGGACCTCGGTGCCGAGGTCGGGAAGGATCCTCACGCCCTCGAAGCCGAACCAGTCGTCGCCTTCGGCGTCGTGCCGGACCCAGCGCGGGCTGTGCTTCCAGTGGACGCCGAGGTAGCGGGGACGGTCGCGCAGGCTGGGGTGGAGGGCGGCGTCGAGCTCGCGGCCGAAGATGTGGACCTCGGCCTCGGGGAAGTCGGGCAGCCCGCCGCTGTGGTCGGGGTCGAGGTGGGTGGTGACGATCTGGCGCACGTCGGCCGGGTCGAAGCCGAGGCTCTTGACCTGCTCCAGCGCGGTTTCCTCGATCGTCGGTCTGGGGGTTCATCAGCGCGAAGACGGGCCCGAGCTGTTTCGGGTTGCGCACGTCCTCGGCGCCGAAGCCGGTGTCGAGCAGGACCAGGCCGTTGTCGGTCTCGATCAGGAGGCAGTGGCAGACGCTCCGGCCCGGCTCGAGCAGGCCGCCCTTGCCGTTGATCAGCCGCGCCCCGCGAGGGCAGAGCGTGCCGCAGTTGAGGTGGTGGATGCGCATGCGCGCCGATGAGTCTATTCAGGCGCGAGCCGACCGATCGACACTTATGCGCCTATCGTGGCTGACCGCTCTATCGTTTGTCCCGCGCCGGAGTGGCGGAATTGGTATACGCGATCGGCTCAAAATCGATTGCCCTTACGGGCTTGTGGGTTCGAGTCCCACCTCCGGTATCGAAGCGACGGGGCTGCTGGCGCGTCAGGCCGGCAGCGGCGGGGCGCTGTCGTCAGGGGAGGCGCCGGCGCCATAGTCCTCGCCGTAGCCGATCGGGCGCTCCTCCTCGACGTGCCAGTTCTGGTTGAAGGCGTAGAGCGCGACCGCGATCAGGATCAGCTGCAGCAGCGCGAGGATGATCACCAGCAGCCCGATCAGCGGCGAGGGGATCAGGCCCTCGTCGAAGCCGGCCTTGTCGCGGGCGAACCAGCTGTCGGCGCCGGTCGCGCAGAAGATCGCCAGGATCATCGAGAGCGCGGCGGCGACCGGCAGGATGCCGCGGTTCCAGCGGAAGACGAGGAAGGCGAAGAAGGCGTAGAGCGCGGCGTAGATCAGGCAGACGATCCCCATGCCGCCGCCGCCGGTCATCAGCGAGAAGCCGGTGATCGTGATCAGGAAGGCAAGTGCCGAGGTCGCCGCGAGCAGGAAGACGAGCACGAACTTAGTCGTGATCGACTCGGCTTTCTCCCGATTTGGCCGCCACAGTTCGTAGCCAGGCCTGACCTCTCCAACCGCCACGCAAACGATCATAGAATCTAAGAGCGACGCTGCGCCTTGGTCGCGCGTTAAGCCCGTTTTGGACTATCGCTTGGGTCCAACGAATTCGTCGAGGCGCGCGACTGATTTTTTGCGGTAGATCGCGATCTGACGATCGCAGGGCCGGGTCCAGCGAACTCCGAGCGCATCGCAGCTCTCGCAGAACAGGCGCTTGATGTCCTCTGACTTATTGCTGAATGCGTATCGAGGGGCTCGTCGGACGTAGGACCCCTTGCGCTCCGTGGCGATGATCCTCGTGCCGTCGCTATGGATCAGACCTCTGACGAATGGTTTGCGGTTCGCGGCGACGATCGTCTCCTGCCAAGGGGCCAGTTGAATCGGCCGCAGGTGCTTGCGCCCTGGTCCATGCTGGGGAAAGAAGCAAGGCCAATGCTTTGACCACATCGAAACGTCAACGCACCGGCTGTCGGGTCGTCGGCCGCAACGCGCTGTCTTGGCAGGGAAGATCGCCTCAAGGGCGGCGGCGCATTCGCTGATGATCCCGGGATAAGAGGCGTCGAGAGTGATTCGCAGACACCAAACGCCTCGTCGCCCTGCCGAAATACAGCCATCGCCGAGATAGAGCCCAAGCAGATAGGCGTAGGCCGTTGACTCTAGCTTCGAGAAGTCATGCTGTGGCGTGAGGCCGCCAGAGCATTCATCTCGATCGCGACGTTGGCTCTCCCCTCGCCGCCACCCAGAGATTGTCCGACGTGGAATGCCGGTAAGCCGCTCAACCTCGCGGTCTGGATGACCTGTCGTCACGAGCCGCTTGACGGCGAGAAATTCGTCGCGTGAGCGCATGGGTCCGATCTGGAGGCGGAAGCGAACATATGTTCGATTCTAATCCACCGGTCCGATGGCCTCGGCATCAAGCGTGGGCAACTAAGATCGAGGCAGGCGGGCGTGATGAAATTGGTAAACATGCTGGCTTTAGGTGCCAGTGCTCGAAAGAGCTTGGGGGTTCGAGTCCCTCCGCCCGCATAGCGATCTTCAGTCGTTTTGCCAGAGCGCGATCAGCGTCGCCGCCCGGCTAGCATGGCTCCTCTGGGGCAGTGGCCCAACTGGCTAAGGCACCGGTCTCCAAAACCGGCGATTCCAGGTTCGAGTCCTGGCTGCCCCGCTCGATTCTCTGACTGCCGACCACGGAATGTTTCGACCTCGACCCGTCTGGGCAATGTTTGTCCCAAGGGTCTTCGAGGAAAAGGAAAGTGACGTGCGACGTAGTTCAGCCCACATCCGTCATCTAGCCATCTCCGTCCTGGGCGCGATCCTCGCGCTCGCACTGCTCGCGCAAATGGCTCAGGCAGCCGGCTCGTCGCTTCGATACGTGGCGCTCGGGGATTCCTACAGCGCCGCCTCCGGGGTCTTGCCGCTAGATCTGTCGGCGCCTCAGTGCCTGCGCTCGACTCGCAACTATCCCCATGTGATCGCCGGCGCGACGGGGGCACAGTTGAAGGACGTCACCTGTGGAGCGGCGGAGACGAGCGACTTCTTCGAATCGCAGTACCCGGGCGTGGCGCCGCAGCTCGATGCGGTGAAGCAGGACACGCAGCTCGTCACGATGACGATCGGCGGCAATGACGACGGTGTCTTTATAAGCACCATTCTCGACTGCGGCGCGGCAGGGCTATCGACGCTCGGCCAGGGCAGTCCCTGCAAGGACCGCTATGGGTCTTCGTTCGAAGACACGATCAACACCGCCACATACCCGTCGCTGGTTAAAGCGCTCAGCGCGGTGAGGGCCAAGGCGCCGGCGGCGGAGGTCGCGATTCTCGGCTATCCGTGGATCATGCCGGCGAGCGGTGGCTGCTTCGACAAGATGCCGGTTACCAAGGGTGACGTTCCCTACGTGCGGGGCATCCAGGCGACGCTGAACGACGCCGTCCAGCGGGCGGCTGCGGTGACCGGTTCGACGTACGTGAGCCTCAGCGCGGTCTCCAACGGCCACGACGCATGCCAGCCGCTCGGCGTGCGCTGGGTCGAGCCGGTGCTGCAGGGGACCAACCCCGTGATCGTTCACCCCAACGCCCTGGGCGAGTTCGAAATGGCGGCGCAGACGATGACGGTGCTGGGCCTGCGCTGACGACCGCGCGAGGCCTCGGGCGGGCTACAGTGCATGGCAATGCGGATCACCGCGCAACGGTTGAGGCTGGGCACCGCGGCGATCCTCGCGGCCGGCTTGATGGCCTCGGGGGCCTATCTTGCGCCGAACGGCTCTGTTGTCAGCGAGGCGAGGGCGGCGGATAGCTCGCAGTTGGGTGCATCCTCGGCGGGCGGGACCTCCGGTCTGCTCGACCAGGCGATCCGCACCGCGATCACCGCGGCGAAGGCCAGCGGGCGTCTTTCGAGGCGATCGAAGGCAGCCTCATCTATCTGGGCGCCAAATACGAGAGCCAGAACGCTGCCCAGGAAGCGTCGGCCGCGATCCCGCCGAAGCCTCGGAGCAACCGGCCCGCAGAGGAAGCTGGCGTGGGCGGTGACTCCGCTTGCCGCCCGCCTCGGCGGGCACCAACGGCACGCCGCACCCCCCGCCGCCGGGCGTTGGCGAGCCATCTCGTCGCCCGCGCCCCGGCGCCGTCGAACCCGGATAGCGGCTGATGCGACCGCGACCTACGTCAGCGGGATCGCCCTTGCGCCCCCGGACGCTCCCGAACGGATCGCCGGCGCGATCAACGCCGCCAACACGATCGTCGGCCGCCCCTACATCTGGGGCGGCGGCCATGGCTCCTGGTACGCGCGGGGCTACGACTGCTCGGGCGCGGTCAGCTTTGCCCTCGCCGGCGGCGGCTTCCTCGCCAGCCCGCTCACCTCGGGGCAGCTGGAGTCCTGGGGCGCGCCGGGGCCGGGCCGCTGGCTGACGGTCTACGCGAGTGGCTCCCACGCCTACGCGGTGATCGCCGGCCTGCGCTGGGACACCGTCGGCGACGCCAGCGGCACGCGGCCCGCGCTGGCACCTCGCCGGCAGCCGTCCCCGACGGCTTCGTCGCCCGCCACCCACCCGGCTACTGAGCCCGCGAGTCCGCCTCAGACCCGCGTATATCGCGGGCTGAGGCGGACTCGGCGCTCGCGTCAGGGTCGCGTCGGCTGCAGCCCGATCAGCTCGTAGTAGCCGATCAGGTAGAGGCGGCGGCCGTCGGAGACCATCGGCGTGTAGCCGGCCTGTTTGCAGCTCGAAGGTCTTGCGGTGGGTGCGGGCGTCGATGCCGATCGTGTCGCGGGTCTTGAAGCTCGAGGTGTAGACGGTGTGGCCGATCACGGTCGCGGTGCCCGGCACCGGGCCGCCGACGTCGTAGCGCCAGCGCTGCTTGCCGCTGCGCGCGTCGAGGGCGTAGAGGTGCTCGTCGTAGGAGCCGATGTAGACGCTGGGCGGCGTGCCGGGGACCTTGGCGACGGCGGGCGAGCCGTAGACGAAGTTGTCGGTCGGGAAGGACCAGTCGACCTTGCCGGTCTTTTCGTCGAAGGCGAAGATCGTGCCGTCGTCGCGGCCGGCGTAGACGCGGCCGAAGGCGATCGCCGGCGAGGAGTAGAAGCCGCCCTCGCCAAAGGGCGGCACCTTCGACGTGTTGGTGCGCCAGATCAGCTTGCCGTCCTTGGCGTCGAGGCAGAACACGCCGCTCTCGTAGTCGGCGACGTAGAGGCGGCCGTCGTGGAAGCTGGGGCTGGCTTTGATCGCCGCCGGCGAGTTGAACTGCCAGAGGACCTTGCCGTCGGAGGCGCGCACGGCGACCACGTTGGTCTTGTCGGTGCCGAGGTAGAGCGTGCCGCCGACCGCCATCGGCGAGGATTCGAGGTGGCCGGCGAGCTTGCGCTTCCAGACCTCCTTGCCGCTCTTGGCGTCGACCGCGACCAGATCGCCGTCGACGTCGGCGAAGAAGACCTTGCCTCCGTGGTAGACGGGCCCGGTCACGTCGGTCGGTTTGCCGGCGTCCTTCGGATTGGTGTTCCGTTCCCAGAGGACCTTGCGATCGCTGAGCCGCACCGCCTTGGCGTTGCCGTACTTGTTGACCACGTAGGCGACGCCATCGGCGATCGCCGGCGGGAACTCGATCAGCGCGTGCGTGTTGATCGACCAGGCTTCGCGCAGCGGCGGGTCGAGCTCCCGGCGCGGCGGCGCGGGCAGGTAGTGGGTGCGCTCAGGCACGCGGCCGAAGAGCGGCCAGGGGACCAGGCCGGAGTCGACGGACGATGCTTTGGGTCCGTCGCCGTTCGAAGAGCCACCGCAGCCACCGAGCGCGAGAGCACAGACGATGGCGGCGAGCGGGAAGGCGATGCGTCTTCGGGGACGGCTGCTCATCGCCCTAGCTGCATCGACCCTGGTGCGCCGAACTTGAGTCGTCGATGACAGGAAGAGCGGCGGACGGTGTCCGGTTTCAGTAGATAGGCGACACCTGTGTCAGGACATAGGAGACACCGAATGAAGGAGCTCTCCTGTGGACAAGGCGCGGTATCTGGTCGAGGCACAT
This sequence comes from uncultured Solirubrobacterales bacterium, assembly GCA_963840565.1. Taxonomy (GTDB): domain Bacteria; phylum Actinomycetota; class Thermoleophilia; order Solirubrobacterales; family 70-9; genus VRUE01. Next base: position 1,034,353 of record CAWIZH010000002.1, on the reverse strand, counting down.
CTTCTGGAGGGCCGCTCAGTCAGCGAGCTGGCAGCGGCCCACGGAGTCCATCGCAGCTGGATCTACAAGCTCCTGGCCCGCTACAGGGCCGGTGGCTATGGCGCCCTGGAGCGGAGCTCCAGGGCGCCGCACAACTCGCCAGGCCGGACCCCCGCCGAGACGGTGGCGGCGATCCTCTCCTTGCGCCGGCAGCTGAGCGCAGAAGGCCACGACTGCGGGGCTCAGACGATCGCCCACCACCTCGCCCGCCGCAGCGAGGCGGTGCCCTCCGTCTCGACGATCTGGCGGGTCCTCAAAAGGGAGGGCCTCATCTCCCCTCAGCCCCAAAAGCGCCCGCGCTCCTCGCTGATCCGCTTCGAAGCGCAGCTGCCCAACGAGATGTGGCAGGCCGACGTCACCCACTGGCCCCTCGCCGGGCAGGGGCATGCCGAGATCCTCAACATGATCGACGACCACTCCCGCCTGTTCTTGGCCTCACGGGCCTTCCCGACCGTCAAGGCAGCTGACGTGGTCGACGTTTTCCACATGGCCATTGCCCTGCACGGCGCCCCGGCCAGCCTGCTCTGCGACAACGGCGCCGTGTTCACCGCCACCCCGCGCGGCGGCAAGGTGCTCTTGCAGATCGAACTCGAGCGGCTTGGGATCGCCGCCAAGAACTCGCGGCCCTACCACCCCCAGACCTGCGGCAAGGTCGAGCGCCTGCACCAGACGCTGAAGCGCTATCTGGCCAGGCAGGACCCCGCGAGGACGCTTGCCGGCCTGCAAGCCCAGCTGGATGGCTTCACCGGCTACTACAACACGACCAGGCCTCACCGGGCTCTGGGCGGGCGCACGCCCCTGCAGGCCTACGGAGCCCGGGTCAAAGCCCGGCCGCCTGGCTCACCCCCAACCGAGGCCCACTTCAGGGTCCGCCACGACAAGGTCGACACCAGCGGCACCGTCACCCTTCGCCACGACAGCAGGCTGCATCACATCGGCCTTGGCAGATCCCACAAAGGCAAGCCGGTCAAGCTCCTCATCGCCGGCCGCGACATCCGGGTCCTCGACCTCCATACGGGCGAGCTGATTCGCCGGCTCACCCTCGATCCGAGTTGCGACTACCAGCCGATCGGTGGGGGTTGAGTGTCTACGATGTCCCGAGACATCTGTCTCCGATGTCCCGAGACATCACAAAGAGCGGCGGACGGGAATCGAACCCGCATCATCGCCTTGGAAGGGCGAGGCTCTACCGTTGAGCTACCACCGCACGAGCGAAGCCGCCCCGCTTCGCGGTGCGGCGTCGATGACAGTTTGCACAAACCACCTCGCACTTTGCCATCTCGTCGAGGACGCTCTGCCAGGCTCGGTCTCTAAGGCCAGCCCCGACGCCGAACTCCTTGTCCCGAAGGTGGTCGAACTCGAGCACGATTGGATCGCCCTCGCCGCAGTCCGCGCAGGGGTGCTCGCGCAGATAGGCGACCAAGTACTCGATCCGCTCAGCAACGAGCGCCTGCTTGCGTTTCCGGGCCGAATCGATATATCGCTGGCGGTTGGCCGCGTAGTGCTCTTGCTTGTAGGCAGCCCGGCAGGGGCGGCAGTAGTTATCCCGCTGGCCTCTGGATTTCCGGCGCCAGGCGAACTCGTCAAGTTGCTTTTCGAGGTCGCAGCGCCCGCATCTACGCATAGCCTGAGCCTATGAATGCGAACAGACGTTCCCCTTGGATACTGCGGTTGCGATTGGCAACTTCGCTCGGCGCGAAAGTGTTGCGACGCCGACACCTCGCCGATGCGCCAAAATGCAAAGTAGCCACGGGGAGTGGCGCAGTCTGGTAGCGCACTCGGCTGGGGGCCGAGCGGTCGCAGGTTCAAATCCTGTCTCCCCGATGAGAAGACCCTCATTTGAACCGCCACCAGAAGAAGAGGCGGTTTGGGTGACGGTTTCACGGCCGAGCCGAGCCGGAAGCTCAGGATCGGCCAGCGTCGCGAAAGGCTCGGCGATCTCGGTCGATTCGATGTCGTCGTCGTAGACGATCAGCCGCTCGAAGAGCGCCTGGTTCCATTGGCGCCGCAGATGGCCCGGTGCCGCCATGTATGCGCGCTGGCAATTGGCCAGCAGGTTGAGCGCCTTTCCGAGAGTGTCCTCGATGTCGGCGAAAGAAGCCTCGGCAACTTCGATGTGGCGCTCGGCCTGGCTGGTCTCGGTGGTGAGCCGGTCTTGTTCCTTGCGTAGAAGGTCGATGGGCACCGCTCCGGCGTAGTAGGCGTGGAGCAGCTTCTCGCGCTCCTCGGTGAGCTTGGCGAGGCGCTGGCGCTGGCGGGTCGCCTCGGCTTCGGCTTGTTTCTGCATCCCTGCGAGCGCGTGGTTCAGCTTTTCCCGGATCCGCTCAGTTTGTTCACGCGGCAGGCGAACCTCGCCGTATACACGCTCGACCGCCGTCTCGATCAGGTCGACGGGTACGTAGGGCTGCTCGCAGCCCGTGCCCTTCATTCGCCCGATGCAGAAGAAGTAGGGGTACTTGCCCCCGTTGCCCTTCGCCTGGATTAGGCTCATTCGCGATCCGCAGCGCCCGCAGTAGAGAGATCCCTTCAGGTAGTGGTGGTGCTTGCGGTCCTTCTCAGTGGCGTGGTTGTGGGCGACGAGGACCGCCTTGGCTTTGGCGAAGGTGCTTTGGTCGATCAGGTGCTCGTGGCGCCCCTGGTACTCGACCCCGGCGTAGCGGACGACGCCTACGTAGTAGGGGTTCTGGAGTAGCAAGGCGAGCTGGGAGCGGGAGAGCGGCTTCGCGGGTCTCTTCGCGGTCGGCCTGGTCCGCAGACCGCGCTCGATCAGCGCGGCGAGCAACGTGTCGAGGGTGTAGGCGCCCGAGCCGTAGGCGGTGAACGCCCAGCGGACATGAGGCGCTCGCTCAGGGTCGACTTCGACCGTGCGGATTTCCTGCCCCTCGATCAGCTTGCGGACGTTGAGGTAGCCGAGCGGCGCGCGCGTCGGAGTGCCGCCTGACTTTGCCTTCTGGACGAGACCCTTCTTCGCCTCGGCTGCCAGGTTGGCCGAGTAGAATTCGGCGTTGGCGGCGACGATGGCGTGCATGAAGGCCCCGACCGGAGTGCGGTTGATGTTCTCGGTGACGGAGACCAGCTCGGCCCCGGCTTCCTGCAGCGCGTAGGTGATCGTCGCGTCGTCGTAGCGATTGCGGGCCAGGCGGTCGACCTTGTGGACGATCACGTAGTCGAGATCGCGCTTCTCCTCAAGGCGCGCCAGCAGCGCCTTCAGTTCCGGCCGGTCGGCGGTCTTCGCCGACTCGCCCCGGTCGACGTACTCGGCGACGACCTCGGCGTCAAGCTCAGATGCCTTGCCCTGGCAAGCCTCGCGTTGGGCAGGGATCGAGTAGCCCTCCGGCTCACGCCCCCGCGTTGCCTGGGCCACCGTCGATACCCGCAGATAGATCGCCGCTCGCTTCATCGCCGACATGTTCGCTCCGCTGCCCGCGACTCTCCAGTCGCCTTGTGACGCCGCCCCGAATGCGGGCAGCCGGGATCGGTTGCCAGCGCCAGCAGTGCGGCCACGAAGCGGTCAAGGTCGGCCTCCTTGCGGTGGAGGGCCACAACCCGCGCCGAGCGCGCCCTGCCGCGCGCACGTCGCCTCTGCTGGCAGCTGTTGCGTCTACTCGGCATGGGCATCTCCTACGTCCGCGCCGCACCAAGCGGCGCGGGTCATTGCCTGCGCGGTTCGGCCGACGAAGCGCTGCGTAGCCAGCGCGGAGGCGATGGCCGGGCGCTGGGACGGGCGGCGAAGAACACACGCAGACGGCGAAGGCGCATCCAACTCCTGCACCGACCTTGTTGCGACGTAGATATGTCGGCAAAACCGAAAGCCCGCAAACCCGCAGTGCGCTCGCGAAAGCTCGCCCTTCGGCCAGAGCGCCAAGCGACCTGACGGGTGGCCTGACGGGCGACCGCACGGGTGGCCTGACGGGTGGCCTGCGTGCGACACCCCATGACGCGCCTTCACGGCGTCGAGGCGGAGGCCGTCCGGTTGGCAGAGGAAGCGCTGCGAAGCCAGCGCGGAGGCGATAGCGATGGCGCCGAGAGCGAAGGGCGCGTAGATGTTCGAGAGCGATGAGAACGTAGAGATGCCTGACCGACTACGGCGATCCGCAGAGATGTCGGCAAGCCCTGAAGCGCGCAAGCGGCGCTGTGTTTGGGCTTTGGGGCGCAGGCTCGGATTCGAAGCGGAAGGCCCACTGGAAGGGCTTGCGGAAGGGCCACTGGAAGACCTGGTGGAAGTGCGAGGAGAAGCCGGTTCGAAGCTCATGCCATCTTCAATAGCTCCGTCACGCGCAGAAGTCCAGTCGGACTTTCGACGGCTCCGTAATCGCCGCGCATCCCCGCATATCGCCGCGCAAAATGGCTACTCGCTTTGCTTCGGCGGCCGAGCTACAGTCGCGAAAATCGAAATGCCCCGGCGGCGCTCGACACGCCCCGGGGCCGGCACCGAAGAGTTGACCTTCGATGCAAGCGAAAAGCTACTCGCCGAAGTACTTCGGGCGAGGCATCGCAGCGGCCTTCGGTGCCCTACCGAAAGGAGGGACACCGTGCCCGGCACCACGACGACCATCGACAAAGAGCAGCGCGACGGCCTCTATGAGCTGGTCCGCAATCACCTGGGCGGAATCGGCGATATCTGGGTCGCGCTGGAGGAAAGCCGCGAGTACGTGCTCGCCGAGCAAATGGGGCTTGAGTTCGGCGAAGACTTCCGCTTGCTCCAAGACCTCGGCTGGGAGCCGGAGGACAAACGCATGAAGGTCGAGTTGACGATGGAGCCTCACGACCTGACCGAACTGCTCACCCGCCTACGCGGCGAAGCCGAGAGCGTGCTTGAGGGATCGGCCTGCATGCGCCTTCAACGCAAGGAAGAGGAGCAGGCCAGGGATCGCTACCGGCAGGCCAAGGACACCTGCGAGGAACTGCTCGCAAGGCTCGAACCGGAGAAAGGCTGAAGCGATGCCCGCCACCTTGAAGCGCCTTCGCCCCGGCCAGCTTGACGGCCTCGTCCTCGCCTACCTGGGCAAGCACCGCAAGGACGGCCCGCTGACTGCGACTGCCATCGCCAAGGGCCTCGGTGGCCGCTCTGCCGGTGCCGTCGCCAACTGTCTTTCGCGCCTGGCCGAAGAAGGGAAGGTTCGCCAGGCCAAACGAACTCCTCGCGCCTACGCCCTCAAGTAGGGCACGGCGCGGTGAGCGGGCGGGGTCGACCGGGGAGGCCACAGGACCTCAGGGGAGGTCTTCCCCGTGTCGGCCCCGTTCGAGATCTGAGTCGGGCAGAACTAGACCAGGTAGATTCCATTGCAATCTTGAAGAAATCCTATTCAGACCCTCTATCGTTTTTGATCTAAAGACAACAGCAGCCAAAAATCGGTAGGGCGCCTTAGCCCGAGCCTGTTCGGCGTCCCATAAAGCTGCGAATGGCGAGAATTTGATGGAGCGCAGGAGATTTCTGCGTTAACGCAGAATCGCGACCATGGGTTTCGACGGGGGAATTAGCGCTGAGACCCCTCGGAGCGGCTGATTAATTATGCCCGAGTTTCGCTCGACATTTGAGGCAGTTGAAGGCGATCACAATTTCGCCATCCTCGCGTGCGAGTCATTGACAGAGGGCGATCTGGTTGACGAACTCGCGGCGGAGCTACGCGCTCTTTATTCGGATGTTGAGGATGTCGCAGAGCGACTACGACGACAGGCTCAGGAACTCGGCGACGTTGCGGATGAGTCGCGGATCAACGCGACCATCAACAGGGTCTTGGAGGCGTCCATTCCGCCGCCTGGGCAGCACAAGGTTAAGCATCTGGACGTCGCTCGGAATGAGCTGGCGGAGCTGCTCGCCCATCTCGTGGTCCAGCATCGCTTCGATGCGGTCGTCCCCGCATCGCGAATCCGGCACAAGGAGATTCCCGGCGCCCCGGCCCGCGGTCTTGACCTCTTGGCGCTCGAGCTCGATCCACTCAAGGGCCTGGCTTCCGAGGTCAAGGCCTCTTCCCAGGCAATCAGTCCGCCTGCCGTTGTTGGATCTGGGGCCGACAGCCTACGTGGGCAATTTCTGGACTTCCTGGGGGACGAGGATCGGATGCTGGCCGAGCTCAACCGGCTATACAAGCAGGCTCCGGAAGAGAACCTCGACGCCATCGCTCGGGCGATGTTGGAATGCGTGGAAGGCTCCTTCGAGATTGCGCTGGCACCGGTCCTCCTCCGTTCGGAGAATCATGCCGCCGATACCGACTTTGGCTGCTTCAAGGATGAGGCCGACGATTTTGATGGGCGCGAAATACGGTTCTCCGTCATTTGCGTTGTTGGCCCCATTGAAGACCTCGCAAAAGCCGTATATGAGAAGGCGAGGGAATGAGCGGGCGATCTTCTTATCCATTTGGCGACGCTCCTGGCGAGCGAGCGTGGCTCAGCGCTAAAGCGATCCAGGAGCTTCTCGACGCACGCGGCTTGAGCGAGATCGTGGGGACCTCGCGGCAGGCGACCCTTATTGCCGATCTGATGAGGGCGGCTAGCGAGGTTGAGCAAGAAGGCACCACGGATGACCGTGGCTGGCGTCTAGCGCAGGCACTAGAGCGTTTTGCCCTCTCGATTCCCGAGGAGGACGATCGTCGGCGCTTGTTTGACGAGGCGTTCCTGTGCCGTCGGGCTATAGCCGTAGGCAGCCTGTTGCCGGAGCAGCGCCTTATTCATCTGCTCTGTATGGCTGCGGATGGCTTGGAAGCCGATCGGCGACCGGACGTCATCATGGCGCTGCGGGACTTGCCGAGCTCCGTCCTCGATATCCCGAATGACCTCAACTGGCCGGACGAGCTTCTTGCTCGGACCGCAAAAGCATTTGTCTTGGTAGCGCGACGAGCTTCTGGTTGGGAGGACATCCGCGCCGCGGCGGAGGAGATCGCCGGCCTCCGTGCGCTACAGGCCGAAAAGGAGGACGCCTGGACGGGCACGGCGGATATGAGCGGCGTCGCTCACGTTGTAGTCCTGTATAACCTCGCGCGAATCGCGGAGCTTGTGGCTGAGTTTGCCGTCTCGGGGTCGCCCTCGGATATTGCGGTGCGGCTCGACCGCCACCACGCCAACGTCGACGAAATCCTGGAAGCAGCCCCTAGCGGCACCCTGGCTCATGTGAGCGATCTACTCCATGCTGGCGCTGTGGCGGTGGTTCAAGCCAGCGTGTGGACTGCTACGCGTACGCTAGGTGAGGATGTCAGAAAGTTTGTAGAGATCCTGGCTAGCGCGGAGCGGGAGAACCCCGTCTTGGAGCTATGGCCGAGTCAGCGATCGGCGCTCCGATCGAGTCTTCTAGATCCAGCAAAGCGCGCTCTGGTAGTTCAGATGCCGACGTCTGCCGGTAAGACGCTCATTGCCGAGTTCGCGATCATCCAGGCACTTGCCCTTAACCCTGGGGCGCGGGTTGCCTACGTCGTCCCCACTAGAGCACTTGTTAACCAGATCGCGCGTCGCCTGCGGGTCGATCTGCAAGGCTTGCCCTACCACGTGGAGGCTGCTGTGCCGGTTTTCGAGCTCGATCCAATCGAGGATGAGTTCCTCAGAGACCGGGAGATCGATGTTCTGGTGACCACGCCGGAGAAGCTCGATCTACTAATTCGCCAGGATCATCCCTCAGCCGCCAATATTGCCCTCGTAGTTGCTGACGAGGCGCACAACCTTTCTGCTGGGGAGCGCGGGGCCAGGTTGGAGCTACTTCTTGCAACGCTGAAGCGTGAGCGTGATCAAGCCCGGTTCCTACTCCTTAGTCCCTTCACTCCAAACGCGCAGGATCTCGCAATCTGGCTCGGTGATGACCCGGAAGCAGCGGTGAAGGTTGATTGGAAGCCGACTGAGGTCGTGACTGCTGCAGCGACGCTCGAACGTGGGCAGGGGAATCGACTCAGAATGGCACTGCGGACGATTCCGAACGCTCGAGATGTAGAGCTAGGCGTGCCAGACGATGTCACCATCGATCTTGGTTCGGCGACTGGGGTTCCGCGGGCCAAAGGAGCGGTCGCTGCACGGGCGGCCAAGAGCCTGACGGAGCGTGGCGGGGTCCTCATCCTCTGCCGGGGACGAGGAACCGCTGAGGATCGAGCTGCGCAGATCGCGGAGGAGCGAGAGTTGCGGCAGCTCACTGATTTGGGGGAAGCCGTTGCTGCCTTCGCAGAGGCCGAGATGGGAAGCGGACATCCACTTGCCGACCAAATCCGGAAAGGCGTTTGCTTTCACCATGCTGGCGTCTCGCATGATTTGAGATATCTACTGGAGCGCCTAATTGATATTGGCGACGTTGATGTTGTTTGTGGGACCTCAACTCTGGCGCAAGGAGTAAATTTCCCTATCGCCAATGTTCTCCTGGAGACCCTCAGGCGCCCGACGGACGGTCCAGAGGTTTGGACTAACTTTTCTTTTTCAGAATTCTGGAATATCGCCGGGCGGGCCGGACGTGCGCTCAAGGATCCAGTTGGACTTGTCGCCTATGCGGCTCGAAACAATGACGACGTTGCTGAATTTCGGGAGTACCTTGAGGGAGAGGCGATTTCGCTCGCAAGCGCTCTGCTGGGGGCAGTTGAGCAGCTACAAGATGCTGAAACCCAGTTCGATCTGAGCTTCGTTTACAACAACCGCGTTCTCAGCGTTTTCACTCAGTACGTCGCGCATGCTCTCCGAGTAGGAGGCGTAGAGGTAGCTCGTGCCGATGTCGAGGACCTTCTCCGATCCTCTTTGGTCTATAGCCAAGTGCAAAGAGAGGACCCCGAGGCGGCGCGACGACTGATTCAATTCGCTCGGTCCTACATTGATCGCCACGCCGGTGCTCAAGCGGGCTGGCTTCGTTTGGCCGATGGCACGGGCTTCAGCTTGGAGTCGGTGAATTATCTATATGCGGCCCAACAGGGAGACCATCCTGAGCTGGCTAGCTCTGATTTTTGGAGCTCATCGAATCTTTTCGGGGATGACGCTCAAGGCTTGGTCGACCTGATCGAAGTCATTGGCAAGGTTCCTGAGCTTCGGCTGGGCGAGGAGGCGAAGGGCCCATTCAGTCCGCAGCTCGTTGCTGAGATCGTGCGGGATTGGGTCGATGGCTACAACGTCACCGAGATCGGAGACAGGCGTCTCGCCAATCTAGAGCCAGATCCGGTCAAGCGTGCAAGACGGGCTGGGCGCTACCTTCATACCAAGCTCGTATCTCAGGTTCCGTGGGGGATGGGAGCCCTACAACGGGTCGCACTTACTGGGGCTCTGCCCCAGGCTTCTGCCGAGGTTGGTCACATCCCTTCTCTGGTCTTTTACGGTGTGAGATCACGCGAGGCGGCGGCACTGCGAATGGCTGGCGTTCCCCGCATCGCCGCAGAGGGTCTCGGCGAACAGATGGATGCCGACCGCAGCCTGGCTGATCTAGCCGACGCGCGAGACTGGGTCGCTTCTCGCGACATCGGGTCATGGAGTGGCGCCCTGCCGGACAACGCTCCTCTTTCGGGTAGCCAAGCCCGCCTGGTCTGGTCAGAGCTTTCAGCGACTTCGATCTGATCCCCCCGGCTCGTTCCCGACGCCATCCTTCTGTCACTCAGGAGCCGAACCGGCTGTCAGACTTGGGGTGGAGTGGCGATAGCAATGGCTGGGGTTAACAAGTGGTTTGGCGACCTGCGCACACGTGTGCGTGGTGGAGCTGGGCAACTCCGATACCCCCCATGGCGTCGGCGGGTCCTCGTCTTGCTGGTGGTCTTCCCGTTCGCCCTCGGCGCAATTTTGGCTGTGACCCTAGGGCCGATTGAGGGCATCGCTGGATTCGGGACCGCCTTCTCCCTTCCCGCGTTCTTCCGGCACGATCTTGTTCCTGGGCCTCGTCTCTCAACGGCGATAGTTACGGCCTCAGATCATTCTCGCGAGGCGGTGTTCCCGTCGACCGAGCTTCGCGTGATCGACCGTCGAGCAATCATCAAGTCCGAGCAGTGTGAGGCGCAAGAAACTGCTCCGGAGATCCGCCGTGAGCCACGGCGTGGTTCGTTCGGCCTTCCATCGTTCGAGGTGCCTTCGGTGGGTTCGATGCTCGGCCCGACACAGCGTGATCTAGAACAATTTACGGCCGAGATCAGGCGTTACGGCGATGAGCTGGAGCCCTGGCTGGAGCGCTACGCCGAGCTTCGCATCCGCAGCACGCGGCAATTTCGTCTCGCCTTGCGGATCGAGAACGATGGCGAGGCACCAGCGCAGAATGTACGCCTGCGCGTCCGTTTCCCGAAAGACTTCCGACGACTAACGAAACCGATGGCCATGGATGGCGCTCCTAGCCAGCCACGCTTTCGCGATCGCTGGCAGATCGATCCTGTGGTCCCGTTGCAGTCTTCGGCCCTAAAGGAGATCGGCCGCCGCCTTACGGCAGAACCTGTTGCCGGACCGGTGCCCATCGCTTCCCACGAGAAAGATCATCTGGTTTTGACGTATGACATTGGGCATCTGAATCATGGCCCCGATCACATGAGGACCGAGCCGGTCACGTTGCTTGCGCCGCGAGACGGAGAATTCGAGCTTCAGTGGGACGCGCTGAGCGCCAATCCCGGCCCAGCTGCGAGGGGAACGATGAAAGTCCGACTCAATCCGATCTTGGAGGTTGAGCCAGCCATCAGAACGATGAAAGAACTTGACGAAGACCAGCGGCTTCATCACATCGAACAAGCCTAGAGACGGACCGGGAATGCTTGCTGAGGTGGGACTAGGAATCGCCTCCAGACCAACTTTGCCACAGAGCCATACGGCCGGGGGAGAGCGTCTCGTCTTCCCCGGGTCTCCATCGCTTGGCGCCGTTTTCGCTTGGCCGGATTGGGCAAGAGAATCAACTGGCGGCTGGGCGTGGACTTTCGGAGTACCTGCTGGCCACGTGTCTGCACAGTTTCAGGGAGGCTAAATGAGAAGGCTTCGGATAGCTCTGGTCGTATCCAACCTCCGCAGCCTGCATGGAGTAGCTACCTACTACAACCACGTCCTCCCCTATCTTCGCGAGGATCTTGAGGTTGTGGTCGTGAGCACGGATGCAGCCGCGTCCGCGTGTGATGTCCCGATCAGAGGTTGGGGATGGCGGGCCCCCAGCTGGACGCCAGAGGTCGACTGGTTGATTCCATTTCACGGAGACATCAACGCGGCCCTTCGGGCAGCTCGCCCGGACGCTGTGCACGTGACCGACGTCAGCCCACTCAGCTTGCTCGCCCTTCGCGAGGCCAGGAGGCTTGGGGTCATCTCCGGCTTGACTTACCACACTGACCTTGTTGGGTTCATAAAGACGATCTATCGAAATAAAGCTGCTGCGACTGCGGCGCGCCTTTTCGCGGCAACCACCCATCGCCGGGCTTCGGCTATCGCGGCGATGGGGGATACGGGGGCCAAAATCACCGCGGCGAGCCTTGGTATTCCCCTCTCCGAGGTGCGCGTGCTTCGCCCCGGAGTGGATCTCGGGCTGTTCTCGCCACTCGACTCCTCCATGGTGAAGACTGCGGGACCCCGGCGGCTATTGACGGTGTCGCGACTCAGCGCAGAGAAGCGCATCGATCTGTTGATTGAGGCCTATCGCGCCGTGTGCCAGTCGTTCGACGTAGATCTTACGATTACAGGTCGAGGCCCAAGTCAAGACAGCCTTCGTGCGCAGGCGGGCGAGGGCATTCGCTTCACGGGAGCGATCACCGGCGAGGAGCTGGCGTCCCTCTACCGAGCGTCGGACATCTTCATTCTGAGTTCCCCGGCCGAGATGTTTCCCCAGGTGTTGCTTGAGGCGCAGGCAAGCGGCCTGCCGTGCATTGTGTCGCCCTCAGGGGGTGCCCGCCAGGCAATAGACGCATCGACGGGTTTGGTTGCAAAGGCGACCAGCGCGGACGCCTTTCGAAGCGCAATCGAAGGGCTCCTGCGTGATTCGGAGCAGCTCAGAAGTATGCAGATCGCGGCCCGGTCGCGTGCCTCTGAATTCACCTGGCAGCTTGCGGCTCACGATTTGTCAGTGTGGTATCACGACCTGTACGGCCGAGCCGTGGGGACTCCTCGCCCATGTCGGAGCCATGGTGCGCGACAATTGGCGAAGTCGGCATTGAGCCGGAGGAGCCATTGATGGAGACAGCCACTGCCGAACGCGACCCTAGACCCCTCTCGTACTTCGCATCTGCCCACGCATATACCAGAGGCAACCCGGGTGGCCTTCTCTATTGGGTGTGGTGGATGGGCCTGGGGTATTTTGCCCGCACCTTCTTTAAGGCGAGAGTCACCGGGCGGGAGAACGTACCTCGCGAAGGGCCGGTGCTGATCGCGCCCAACCACGCGTCCTCATGGGACCATTGTCTACTTACCTCTACCGCCGGACGCCGTATTTCTATAATGGCTAAGTCTGAGCTGTTCCACTTCCCGGTGAGGCGTTTTTGGTCACACTGTGGGGCCTTCCCAGTTCGCCGGGGGTGGGGGGATGAGGAGGCTCTTGCCACTGCCCGTTCAGTGCTCGATGGTGCTGGCGCGGTGCTGATCTATTGCGAGGGAACTCGCTCAAAAGACGGATCGCTAGCCAGTAGGCCGAGAACCGGTATCGGAAGGCTGGCCCTTGAAACGGGAGCGCCGGTGCTGCCAGTGGCGATCAACTGGACCCACCGGCTCAGCGTGTGGCGTGGCGGGATTCGAGTCAAATACGGGAAGGCGGAACACTACGGCAAGATCGAGAATCCCACGCGCGACCAGGGGAAGGCTGTCTCAGCCGAAATCTTCCGTCGCATAGAGGATCTCTATCGACCTTCGGATCCGCAGGGGGCGTGATACGTGCCATCAGAGGAGGACAAAGCGGGTAGGCGGCTCGAAGCATCGTTGGCAGAGTTTCAGGCTCTCCGCGCAGAGATCGTCCAAAGATTGCAGAGCCAGCAGGCCCTTTACGGGCTCTGCATTCTTGCCATCGCTGCCCTGCTGGGTGCAGCGTTGGCGGGCGAGAAATCCCATCCGACCATTCTGCTGTGCGCACCCTTTGTCACCAGTGCAGTTGGCCTTGCCTACGCAGACCAGACCCGCCGGATCTTCTACATCGGGATCTACATCCGGGACACGCTTTGGCCGCGGGTTGATCAGTCTGTGGGCGGCATCGGTCATTCATGGGAGGAGACCTTCAGCGATGTAATGACGATACGGACGCCATTCCAGGCAATGTTGAGCACGGCCTACATTGGTCTGCTCTTCGTCTTTACCCCACTGGTCGCAAACCTCTATGCGGCATTCGCTCAACACTGGAGCTTTTCCTTTGCGGAGTGGTTGCTCTGGGGAGCCGGATTGCTCGCCGTCGCCTTCTATTCAGCGGTGGGTGCGGCCGTCGCCCTTCGATTTGGACTGTCCGACGGTCGCAGCGAGGTTCAAATATCGTCCAGTTAAGCCGATTTCAGTTCTGTTGGGAACCCGTCAAAGGGCAGCAGGCTTGCGGCACTGAGACTGGCAAATCGGGCTACACACCAAAATTCTGTAGCAGTTGCGTTTCCTTGAGCAACGCCCTAGTGTGGCGCAGAAGCCATGGAAAGCCAGGGTGGAATATCGACTGTGACCAGAGGGCGCTTGCGCTACCTCGAGCAAGCGGAGATCGTTGCGCAAGGACCTGACTGGTGGCAGGCGACCACGCCGCCGGAAGAGGCAGGCCGCCTTGACTACCTCAGCACTATCGAGGCCTGGCAGCGCGTGGAGGTTCCCCAGGAGCTGCTGGGGGAGGGGATGGAGCCCTTTCGCGAGGCAATTCATTTCTTGGGCGCGCCGCTTGCCGACCTGATTGGGAATGCCGACACCGTGATGGAGCGACGCGGGAAGCTCATCCCGGAAGAGCCGGTCGAGACTCGACTCGTCGCCTTCGGGAACGTCTCGGCGAAGCCGATCAACCTGGAGGGCAGGGGTGCCTTGGCAGGGGCCTACCACCTCTTCGTCACTCTTTCGCCGACCCAGGAGTCCCCCGGCGAGATGACCTTCTTCGCCGACAACGATCTCGGCGGGACGTTCCGCAGCACGGTCTCGCTCGCTCCTCTGTTCGAGCTGAGACCTGTCGCCGGTGGTGACTCGATCTACGTCGACACCGCCCAGATCGAACTGCCCGGCTTCCCAATGGAACTGGCGAGCAGCGGTGGCCATTGGGCACGGCGACCTGATCGCTCTGACGCGATCGGGGAGCCCGACGCGAGCCTGTTCTATCCGGGAAAGGTCAGCATCATCACCCAGAAGCTGGCGCCTGGACCCGGGGGGTCTGCGGAAGTTCTGGCCGCTTGTGACAAGCAGCAAGCCTTCGGATCGGCCCCGGTTGGTTGACTTGGATCGAAAGCCACTTCTCGCGGTTCAAACACCGTCCAGTTAGGCCGATCAGCGTCGATCCGCAGATGCCCAGGCGCGGGCGGCGTGTTCAGGAAGCGGCGGTCGGGAGTCGGCAGGAGACGCCGGTGCCGGCGAGGGCGCAGTGAATGGCCTTGGGGTTCTTGTGCAGGTACTGCTGATCGTCGTCTTCGCCGTAGTAGAAGGATGCGGCGGGCTCGACCTCAGTCGTGATCGGGTCGTGGCCGGCGGCGCGCAGCGCCTCGTCGTAGGCCTTAAGCGCCATCTCGGCGGTTGCCTTCTGGCCCTCGTCGGTGAAGTAGATGCCCGAGCGGTTCCAGGTCCCCACTTCGTCGCCCTGGCGCATGCCCTGGGTCGGGTCGTGCTCCTCGAAGAAGAGCTTGACCAGGCCGGCGTAGGTGACCTTGGCCGGGTCGAAGGCCACCAGCACCGTCTCGGCGTGGCCGGTCCTGCCCGATTCAACCTCCTCGCCGGTCGGATTCGGCGTGGTTCCGTTCATGTAGCCGACGGCGGTCGTGTAGACGCCGCCGGTCGTCCAGAAGACCTGCTCGGCGGTCCAGTAGCAGCCGAGCGCGAAGTAGGCGACCTCGATCCCCTCGGGAAAGGGCGGCTTCAGTGGCGTGCCAAAGACCGCGTGGCGGTTCTCGATCTCGTAGGCGGGCGCGTTGCGGCCGGGGAGCGTCTCCTCGGGAGCGGGCATCCGCATCTCCTCCGGATTCGACATTGCAATCAGCGTACCGGCCCTGTTCGTCCATTCAAGCCATATGACGCCGGTCCGCGGCTGCATTCCGCTTGACTTCCACCTGAGCAGGGGGGAGGGTGCGAGAAAGGAGCTCGTGCCGATCCTATGGAGGTTGAGATGGGCAGCGAAGAGACGAGCAGTGAGGCTGTGGCCGGCACCCCGCCAGTCAACGCCGGAGAAATGAAGCTCGAGGTCGTGGTCGTGCCGGTTTCGGATGTCGACCGTGCGAAGGGTTTCTACGAGGGGCTGGGGTGGCGCCTCGATGCCGACCTTGCGGTCGAGGACGGCTACAGGGTGGTGCAGCTGACGCCCCCGGGGTCCGCCTGCTCGATCATCTTCGGCGAGGGGGTCACATCCGCGCCGCCAGGCTCATCGGAAGGGCTGCAGCTCTCGGTCTACGACATCGACGCGGCTCGCGCCGACCTCGTCGCGCGCGGGGTCGAGGTCAGCGAGATGTTCCACGACGTCACGGGGATCTTTCATCACGCCGGCGCGGACGGGCGCGTCAGCGGGCCGGCGCCGGAGCACGCTGACTACGGCTCGTTCGTCGCCTTCAGCGATCCGGATGGCAACGGCTGGCTACTCCAGGAGATCAAGACCCGGCTTCCGGGCCGGTAGGAGAATTGATGGCTACGACTTATGAGTCCGTGGAGGACCTGGCCGAGGCGCTGAGGCGGGCAGCCGCGGCGCACGGCAAGCACGAGGAGCGAACCGGCGAGGAGGATCCGAACTGGCCGGACTGGTACGCGCTCTACATGGTGCGCGAGCGCGGTGACGAAGAGCTGCCGAAATAAGAGCGGGCGTGGTTTAGTAGGCGGATGAGCAGCGCCAAAGCATTCCGGGTCGCCGTGCTGACGCTATTTGTCCTGACCGCCGCCACCTCGGTTGTGTCGAGCGCGCCGGCCTCGCCTCATCGCGGCGTCACCCTGCTCGGCTGTGTCACCGGCAACAACCGCGTCGCTAGGGCGCAGGGATGTCACACCGTTCCCGGCTCGGGCGGCCGCGCCGACGACGCCGGGCTGAAGGGGGTGGCGGCGCTTGCCGGCGGCGGCTCGGGGCCGGCGCTATACGGGATCGGCAGCGAAAACAGCGCGATCACGCAGCTCGTCCCTGGTGCATCGCCAACCCAGCTGTCCTTCTCCGCCTGCTTCACCGGCAACACCTTCATCGAACGCTCCTGCCCGGCCGTGCCGGGGGCCTACGCCAACGCCGACCAGGCGCCGATCGCCGAGCCGACCGCGGCGGCGGTCAGTCCCGACGGCCGCTGGCTCTACCTGGTCAGCGGCAGCTTCCACGGCTCGGTCATCGCCCGCTTCTCGCGCGAACCGCTGAGCGGCGCGCTCACTTATGTCGACTGCCTCACGGGCGACACCGAACCCGGCCCAACTGGCGTCCTCGCCTGTACCCCGATTCCGCACCCGACCCGAGGCGGCTACGGGTCCGGGCTGAACGAGCTGAGCGGGATCGCGATCAGCCCGAGTGGCCGGCGCGTCTACGTGACCGCCGATCTCGACGAAAGCCTGACGACGTTCGCCCGCGATCCGGCGAGTGGTGCGCTGAGCTTCGCCGGCTGCCTCAGCAGCAACGACCGCGCGGTCGCCTGCCGCCAGGTATCGGCCGGCGACGATGTCCTCGCCGGCCTCAGCTCGCCGCTGCTCTCGCCCGACGGGAAGCACCTGTACGCGGCGGCGAGTCGGGCGGCGACGATCGACAGCTTCGCCATCGGTGCCACCGGCAAGCCCTCTTTCGCCGGCTGTCTAGGCGGCCGCGGTGACCAGCACGGTTGCCGCTACGGCGGCGGGCCGGTGACTGCGCTCGAGCAGCCGACCGGGCTCACCGCCACCGCGGACGGGCACTTCCTCTACGCGACCTCCGGCTACGGCTCGATTCTCGTCCTGCGGCGCAAGGCCGCCAACGGCACCCTGACGCCGGTGAGCTGCCTCAGCGGCAGCACCGACCAGAGCCACGTCTGCGGGCTGACCCCGGGCTCCGCCGCTTACGCCAAGACATCGGTTCTGAGCGGGATCCGCGCCCCCGTGCTCAGCGCCAACGGGCGCAGTCTGCTTGCCGCCGTGCGCACCCAGGACGCGATCGTCGCGATGCACCGGGACCCGCACTCGGGCGCGCTCTCCTTCCAGGGCTGCACGACCGGCAACCGGCGGATCGCCGCCAAGGGCGTTTGCAAGGCGATCCCCGGCGCGACAAAAAACGGCGGCGCCAGCGGCATGTACAAGATGACGGCGCTGGCTCCCGGCCCCTCGGGGTTGCTCTACGCCGCCTCGGAAGGCGACGCGACCGTCTGGGCCATTCGCCCCTGAGCCCTCGACCATGCCGGCACGGCTCAAGTACGTCGACCCAGAGCAGCGCCCCGGCATGTTCAGCCGCGCTTACGCCGCCTTCTCCAACACCCGCCTGGGAAGGTTCCTCTCGGTCCACGTGGTTTGGAAGGTCGACCCATTTCTGATGCGGGTAAGCCGAGGCCGCGTCGGACTGGACCTGACGATTCCCACCGCCCTGCTCGAAACCCGCGGGGCGAAGAGCGGCTTGGTGCGACGCAACGTCGTCATCTACTTCCATGACGGCGACCGGGTCACGATCATCGCCTCGAAGCTCGGCTTCGAGAAGCACCCGGCGTGGTTTCACAACCTCCGAGCTGATCCCGACGTCACTCTCGGTGGCATTCCGATGCGGGCCACCGTGGTTGGCGACGAGGCCGAGCGCCAGAGGCTGTGGACCCTCGCCGACCGCGTCTTCGCGCCTTATGCCGCCTACCGCCGGGAGGCGGCGAAGGTGAGCCGGACGATCCCGATCGTCTGGCTCACGCCACGCGAGCCAAGCGCCCTCGCGTAGTCCCGGCGGCGTTATCGGGCGACCGGCGTGCCTTCGGAGATCCGCTCCGGCAGACCCGAAATCGAGATCGCCGTGGTGAGCTCGTGGATCGCACGGTCCGATCGCCGCCATCCCTTGGCGGCGAAAGCGGCCGAGCGCTGCGGGTGGTCGAGATTGACCGCTTCGATGGTCCAGGGGCGTCGCAGCAGCACTCGCCCGACGATGCCGGAGCTCAGCAGTGCGATCAGGAAGGCGATCTCGAGCGCTATGCCGATCAGCGGCAGTAGGAAGAAGGCGAGGAGCGCGACCACGATTGCCGCGCCGATGGCGAACGGAATGCTGTCGTCGAGGCCTGAGGAGAGGACCTCGAGTCCGCCTTCCAGGGCCAGCTGGTCATCTTTTTCTCCCAGCGCACGCCGAATTTTTGGCACGGAACGGTCCAGCCAGCGCCGCCGTACCTGCCACCGATCGCCGTCGGGTGAGGTGAGTGCTTGTGACCTCGGCACGCCGCGCAGTGTACGAATCGGGGGCAAGTCAACGACCAACAACGACCAATGGAGGCCGAATGGCATCGATTCACTTGGAGCGGACGATCGAGGTGAGCCCGGATGAGGCTTGGGCGGCACTGCGGGATTGGGGTGCACTGCACGAGCGCCTGGTTCCCGGCTTCGTCGTCGACGCTCGACTCGACGGCGACGATCGGGTCGTCACCTTCTTCAACGGGGCGGAGGCCCGTGAGCGGCTGATCGACTCGAACGATGAGGATCGCCGCCTGGTCTGGTCGATAGTCGACGGCCCTTACACCCACCACAACGGTGCCGCGCAGGTGTTCGCCAATGAGGACGGGAGCACGCGGTTCGTCTGGATCGCCGACCTGCTGCCCAAAGAGGCGGCGCAGGTCACCGGCGAACTGATGGAGCGTGGCATCGACACGGTTAAGCAGACACTGGAGGTATAGCCCGGACCTCCGCGGGCTCGCCATCGGCTAGCGTCTTCTCCGTGGCTGCGGTCGGCGCTGGGATCCTGCTCTTTCGCCAGGCCGGCGAGGCGCCCGAGGTTCTGCTCGTCCACCCCGGCGGGCCCTACTGGGCGAAGAAGGACCTGGGCGCCTGGTCGATTCCAAAGGGCTTGGTCGAGGAGGGCGAGGAGCCGCTCGCAATGCGCGTTGCGCGAGTTGGAGGAGGAGCTGGGCTCTCCCTTCGCCTTCGCTGCCGGGCGATCTGATCGAGCTGGGCTCGGTGCGCCAGAAGAGCCGGCAAGCTCGTCCATTGCTGGGCGGCCGAGGGGGACTTCGACCCGGCGACGCTGCGCAGCAACACCTTCAGCATGGAATGGCCGCCGCGCTCCGGCGTCGAGCGCGAGTTCCCCGAGGTCGACCGGGCAGAGTGGTTCGGCCTCGACGAGGCGAGGACGAAGATCATTCCCGCGCAGGCCGATTTTCTCGATAGGTTGAAAGTCAGATGACTGCACGAGGCCGAGGCCGAGCCACTGAACAAGGAGGGTTTCGCCGCCTTTGCCGAGCGCGCCGCGGACGGCAAGCCCCTGGTGATGCTGAACCTGCTCGCCTTCAAGCCCGATGGTGGGCGTGAGCGCTACGAGGAATATGGCGCGGCGGTGGCGCCGCTGCTTGGAGAAGGCCGGCGGCCGGATCGCCTTCCTCGGCGAGCCCGCGGCCGCGTTGCTCGGCGATGGCTCGCTGGGACCTCGTCGTCCTGGTCGAGTACCCGACCCGGCAGGCCTTCCTCGAGATGATCGGCTCGCGCCGAGTACCAGGCGATCGGCCACCTGCGCACCGAGGCGCTGAGCAGGGGCGAGCTTCACCCGATGGACCCGGGCGAGGCGGACGCCGTAGCGATGGCCGCCCGAGCCTTCTTCGCAGACTCCGCCGCCCGGCGAGGGACCTTCCGGGCAAACCGCTGCCGCTTTCCGTGCGCCTGCTCGGCGCCGGGGTTCGCAGCGCCCGCAGCGTCGGCAAAGCGGCGGGCATCGATCGCGCGGTCGAGACCGCCGCCGAGGAGGCGATGGTCGCCGCGGTCGAGAGCGAGGCGGTCGAACGGGCGATCGCGCGGGTACTGCAGGGGCCGGTGGTCGAAGAGGCGATGAACTCGGCCCTGGAGAGCGACGCGGTCAAGCACGCCCTGGTCGATGCTCTCGACAGCGAACTGGTCGACGAGGTCTGGCGACGGCTGCTGGCCAGCGATGAGGCGCAGCGGCTGGTCGAGCGGATCGCCGAGGCGCCGGAGATTCGCGCCGCGATCAGCGCCCAGAGCATGGGCATGATCGAGGACGTCGGCCACACGATCGGCAACGGCACGCGGCGCCTCGACGCGTGATCGAGCGGGTCGTGCGGCGGATCTTCTTCCGCAAGCGGCGCACGCGAGCCGACCGATCGCGCCGGCGCGGCGACCCGCGGCTCTCGCCTTCGGCCTCGACCTGCTGATCGTCAACCTCGGCTTCTCCGGCCTGGCCGCGGTCGCGGCGCTGATCGCCTCGGCCTTCACCGGCAACGGCAACGGCGTCTCGACCGCGGCGCTGGCCGCCGGCACGGCGCTCTGGTTCGCCCTCGGCGGCCTCTACCTGGTCGGCTTCTGGTCGCTGGCCGGCCAGACGCCGGGCATGCGCTTCGTCGGGATCAGGCTCGACGTCGAAACCCGCGGGCTGCGCCTCGGGCGATCGATCAAGCGCCTGATCGGGATGGCGCTGGCGGCGATCCCCTTCGGCCTCGGCTTCCTCGGCATCCTCTTCGACGAGCGCCGCCGCGCCTGGGACGACCGGCTCAGCGGGGTCGACGTCGTCTACGAGGGCAACGAACGCGCGCCGGCGCCCGTGGTCGCGCCTCGATCGCTTACGAGCCGCCGCCGAGGCCGACCCCGCAACGACGAAGGCCCCGGAATCCCGGGGCCTTCGGTCGCAGCGTGTGGCCGGCTCGTCGCCTAGCTAACTGTGCCTTCGGGACCCTCCGCCAGCTTGTAGACGATGATGATCGAGAGGGCGAAGATCGCCAGTGACCAGAACGGGTAGGCCGGGATCGAGAGCAGCGCGCCGATCGCGTTGAGCGAGGCGACGAAGATGCCGAACCAGCGCCCGAACTCTCCTCCGGAGAAGAGCGAGAAGGCGGCGATCAGCTCGAGCACGCCGAGGATCAAGCATGATCCAGCCCCAGGTGTGAAGGCCGCTGATGATGTAGGTGGCGTTCTCGGTGAAGAACTTCGAGTCGCCGATCGCGGCGATGCCGTAGATGATGTTCAGGACGCCGGCGACCAACAGCAGTACGCCGGCGAACACCCACCAGCCGCTGAGTAGTGCTCTCCTCGTTCATGCCTAACCCTTTCGTCACAACTAGGCAGTGAACATTGCGGCGAGGATATTCCAGGGATCAGAGCGATTTTCCTGCTCTGGAGCGAGATTTGCCGGTTGTCCAATAGTCTGCCGCGGCCAATGGACGTGGTGCGCACGCCGGAGGAGAGCCTGCAGGGGCTGCCCGACTTTCCCTTCGAGTCGAGCTACCGCGAGATCGACGGCGTGCGGCTGGCCTACCTCGACGAGGGCGAGGGCAAGCCGGTCGTCTTCTTTCACGGCGAGCCGACCTGGTCGTTCCTCTGGCGCAAGGTGATCCCGCCGGTGCGCGACGCCGGCTACCGCTGCATCGCCCCCGACTACGCCGGCTTCGGCCGCTCCGACAAGCCCACCGACCTCGATTGGTACACCTACGACCGCCACGTCGAGCTGATCTCGACGCTGCTCGAGGAGCTCGACGTGCGCGACGCGACCGCCGTCGTCCACGACTGGGGCGGGCCGATCGGGCTGCGGCTCGCGGTCGAGCACCCCGACCGCTTCTCGCGCCTCGTGATCATGGAGACCGGCCCTTTCACCGGCCACCAGCGGATGAGCGACGCTCTGGCTTCAGTTCCGCGAGTTCGTCCGCGAGAACGCCGACGTGCCGGTCGGGATGCTGGTCCGGGGAGGCTGCAAGCAGGACCCCGGCGACGAGGTGATCGCCGCCTACGAAGCGCCCTACCCGAGCCCGGAGTCGAAGGCCGGGGCCGCGTGCCTTCCCGCTGATCCTGCCGACCGAGCCCGACGCGCCCGGTGCCGCCGAGGGCAAGGCGGTGGCCGATGCGCTGCGCGAGGACGAGCGCCCGACCCTGGTCCTCTGGGCCGACTCGGACTCGATCCTGCCCTTCTCGGTCGGCGAACGGGTCTCCGAGCAGCTCAACTTCCCGGCGCCGATCGCGATCGAGAACGCCGGCCACTTCCTGCAGGAGGACGCCGGCCCGGAGGTCGGCCGCCTCATCGCTGACTGGCTCTGGCCGACGGCCGTGCCTTCAGCTCCCGCAGCTCGTCGGGAGGTCGGTCAAGCAGGCGCACCCGGCGCGGCGCGCCCTCGTCCTCGACCCAGGTGACCGTTCCCGGCCAGTAGGGCCCGGGCGGAGCGCCGGGGTGGTGGAGGGCGTCGGCGAAGACCCAGCTGCCGGTGTTGTGGAGGCGTGCCGCCGTCGGCGAGCGGCCACTCGGCGTCGCTCTCTTCGGGGCCGGCGCGGTGGGTGTGGCCGGTGATCACGTGGGCGGCCTCGATCCTGCAGGCGGTCGCACATCTCGGTCGCGGCGGCGATGCCGCTCGCGGGTGATCGAGGCGGCGGAGACGTCGGCCTCGAAGTCGGCCCGGACGAGCCGGTTGAGCAGCCAGACGCTGGCCGGGATTCCGGCGCGAGATCGCGGCCTTGGCGGTCGCCTGGCGGAGCCGGTTGCCGTTGCCGTCGCGGCCGGAGATCGAGCGCCAGGCGCGCTCGGAGGGGCGGATCGCGCTTGCTGCGCCAGGCCGGCCTCGGCGAAGCCGAAGAAGAAGCCGTAGATCGGGCGCAGGACGCGCTCGTAGTCGGCGGGCGCCGCAGGCCGGGCCGGGCGGCCGCCGGAGCGCATCATCGCCGCCGCGGCGACGCACTCCAGGCGCGGCAGTGACATGTGGCAGTCCATGTAGTGGCCGTGGGTCGCGTAGACGTCGTCGCGCAGCCAGACGCCGGGGTAGGCGATGCTGAGCTCGGCCTCGCCGAGCCAGGCGGCGATCTGGCCGGCCGGCCTCGCCGGCCGGCAGGGCGCGGTGCTCGAGGCCGAGGCCGGTGCCGCCCAGCGCGACCTCTTCGAGCAGCGGCTCGGCCAGGCGGTGGTCGTGGTTGCCGGGGACGAGGACGATGCGGCGGCCGGCCATCGCCTCGCCCAGCTCTTCGAAGAACGGCTGGACGAGCTCCAGCACCCGGGCCAGCGGCAGGTCGCGCAGCTCCAGCACGTCGCCGAGCAGGACGAGGCGGTCGGCGCCGCGGATCTCGCTCGAGCAGCAGTCGCCGGATCGCCGGATCGCGCGCGATGTCCTCGCCGGTGGCGGCGCCGAGGTGCAGGTCGGAGACGATCGCGGTGCGCATCCGAGCAAACTAGCGGTGCAACGCTTTGTGGTCGCGACAGCGCCGGAGCGCGTTGCACCTGGTCGCCGGGGTTTGGCTGGTCAGCCAGTCATCTGGCTAGACTCCCCGCATGGCCGAGTTGAGCGAGGAGCGCCTGGCGCCCGTCAACGGCATCGAGATCGCCTACCAGGAGGTGGGGGACCCCGATGCCGCGCCGCTGATGCTGGTGATGGGGCTGGGGACGCAGATGCTGGGCTGGGACGAGGAGTTCTGCGCGCTGCTGGCCGAGCGCGGCTTCCGCGTCGTGCGCTTCGACAACCGCGACATCGGCCACTCGACGATGCTCGAATCGGGCGGCGTGCCCAATCGGCTCGACCTCTTCCTCGGTCGTCGTGAGAGTGCCGCCTACCTGCTCTCGGACATGGCCAGCGACACGATCGGGCTGATGGACCACCTCGGGATCGACTCGGCTCATGTCGTCGGCGTCTCGATGGGCGGGATGATCGGCCAGACCCTGGCGATCGAGCACGCCGAGCGGGTCCGCTCGCTGGTCTCGATCATGTCGACCACCGGCAGCCGCCGGGTGGGGACGCCGACGCTGAAGGCATTCGGGGCCCTGCTGGCCAAGGCCCCGCGGGGCCGCGACGCCTACATCGAGCGCATCGTCAAGACCTTCAAGGTGATCGGCTCCCCCGCCTATCCGATGGACGAGGCGCGGTTTCGGGAGCTGGCCGGTCGGCTGTATGACCGCTCGCACAACCCCAAGGGCGTGCTGCGCCAGATGCACGCGATCGGCGCCTCGGGCGATCGCACCGCGGCGCTGCGCAAGCTGCAACCTGCCGGTGACCGTGATCCACGGCACCCGCGATCCCCTGGTGCGCCCCAGCGGCGGCCGCGCCACCGCACGAGCAATCCCCGGCGCCCGCCTGCGCATAGTCGAGGGCATGGGCCACGACCTGCCCCGCGCCCTCTGGCCGACCTTCGCCGGCGAGATCGCCGACACGGCCTCAAGGGCCGGCTGGCGAGCCCCCGCCGCACAGCCCGCCTGAGTGCGGCTGGGTTCGCGGCCTAAGGCAGGCCGGCCTTTGCCAGTACTTTGCAGTGGTAAGTAACCCGGGGTAGCGGCTCGCCCAGGACCTCGGCCAGTTCCGGGGGATCCATCCTGTGTTTCTCCAGCTCGGCGGCGATCCGCGCTCGCAGCGGGTGCTTCAGCGCCTGCGCCCGTCGCTTGGCAGGGACCGCTGCCCCTCGTTCTTTGGCTCCCGACTCCATCCTTCGATCCTCTCTCTCGAATGGCGTCCCTGTCGGCGCCTCCCGCCTGCCCGTCCGAGGGTTGACCCCGACATAGCTCAAAAAACATTGAGTGATAAAAAGTTGCGGTCGCCGAGCTTGGTCCTGAACGCGAAAACCCCCGGCCGCTCTGGGGCCGAGGGTTTGAACTTCGAAGATTGGTGCGGCTGAGAGGAGTCGAACCTCCACGGAGTTTCCTCCACACGGATCTGAACCGTGCGCGTCTACCAGTTCCGCCACAGCCGCGAGGCCAGGCAATCTACCGGTTTGCCGCCCAGCCACCCACCGCGACCGCCGAGCAACCCACCCGCCCCGCTCGCTAGAATGGCCGACCCCTGCCGCTATCGTCTAGGGGACTAGGACGCTGGCTTCTCATGCCAGAAACCGGGGTTCGAATCCCCGTAGCGGTATTGACTGAAAGGTCGGCCTGAAGCCCTACGTAGCCTTCTGTGTGACCACGTTGTACTCCGGGACATCGGTCTGGTCGCGGCCGCCGGCTTCGGGCTTGACCGTATAGAGCCATGTGTCCAACGGGGGTATGCCCAAGGCACCAGGGACCGTTCCTCGCTTGATGGCCGTGATCTTCCCCGGAAGTCCCTCATCGACTAGGACGGCTTGGCCGATCTCGAAGTGTGGGGATTCAGCACTGCTCACCACATTGACCTCCGACGGTGAGGCCCGGGACCGCTGGAACTCGGTTGTGTTGGCGGTTGCGACCTCCATGCCGTGGCTTACTTCGATCGCGGCGATCCACAAGTCAGTCGCGCCAGTCGACCTCAAAGTGCCCGATTGGCTCGTCGAAGCCCTTCGCGGCGATGGGCCCCGCGTCGGAGAAGCGGATCCCCTTTCCGCGGCAGAGATCGTGCACCCCGGATGAGACGACGATGCAATCTGGCTGAGCGCATGCGCACAGCCGCGCGGCCTGCTGCACAGTTGCTCCGAAGAAATCGTCTTGCTCAGTTACGGGCTCTCCCGCGGCCACCCCGATGCGCACCTGCAATGCCGACTGCCCATCGGCATTGAGCTCTCCAAGCGCCCGCTGGATTTGCACTCCCGCGCCGACCGCTCGGGACGCCGCGTCGAACGCCGCCATGATCCCATCTCCAGTGTGCTTGATTTCGCTGCCGCCGAACTGCGCCAAGCCAGAGCGCACTATCGAGTCGTGTTGGTGAACTAGCTGCATGGCCTCGCGATCGCCCAATTGTTGGGTGAGACGAGTGGAGTCGACCATGTCGGTGAAGAGGATCGCTCGGAAGGCGCTTTCTACGTAAGGCTCTCCCCGGGGGTGAGTATTGAGCCGTCCAAAGAACCCACGAATGCTCGCCTCGTCGACTTCGACCACGTTCAGCGGAAGCATCCCGTGCGAGGCGCTGTGGGCTGCCTCGACGGACTCTTTGTCGGGACCCTCGACGAGGCAAAATGCGCTGCCGGCCTCCTCTTCGAACCAGTAGGTAATGAAACGCACGCCGAAGCGCTCTTGCACCTCGAGATCGCGCAGGTGAGCGGATGCGATGTCGGCAGCCGTCGCATCCGGAAGGTCGTGACGATCCATGTAGAGCGGCATCGGGATCGAACTGTACTCTCGCTCAGCCGGCCAATCCAAGCCGCACCAAGGCGGCCCGGGTGATCATCCTCCGGGTGCCGGCGATGCCGCCGATCGAGCGGGTGCCGAAGTCCTCTACCCGCCCGGCTAGCTCGGCGTCGCGGGCTGCGGCCGAGTAGACGAGCTTGTCGAGTGGCGAGAAGCGTCGCCCGCTCGAGTAGTCGGAGATGAACCAATGATGGGCACCGAGCTCGCGGCGGTGGCGCCGCGCGTAGCCCTTCAGGGCTCGATTGAGCCCGCGATCCGATCCGCGCAGAGCCGGGCCGACTTCCTCATCCAGCCAGTCCGCCGACTGGAACGCCCAGCCGCAGCCGACGCCGAAAATCGGATCGGACGCCTGGGCAGCATCGCCGACAAACGCCATACCCCGCGCCGCGGCAGGGCGGATCGTGCTCGGCATCTCGAGCTTTCCGAACCATTTCGCGATCGGGCGCGCGCCGTCCAGGCTCGGAGCATCGGCCAGGCTCCGAAAGTGCGCGCGAACCGCTGGCTCAGGATCGCCGCGAAACTCGTCCAGCCGTCGCTTGGCCGCCACTACCGCGACCATCGAGACGCCCTCCTCGTTTGGGTGGAGGTACGCCATGTCGGGGTCGCCGAACCAGACCATCCCCCGGCTGGGATCGCGCAGTGGGACGTCCCTGAAGTACGAGAAGTAACAGAAGCGCCCGTGCGCTCGGACGCGCCCCGCGACCCCCGCCATCCGCGCCATCTGCGAATCGCGTCCGTCGGCAGCAACCACGAGCCTTGCCGTCAGCGTTCTCTCCTTTCCCGCTACGCCCCGAAACGCGGACACCCTCGACCTGCTCATCGCCCTCGAGTCCCACCGCCGTCAGGCCGGGCAGGTAGTCCACGCCCGCAGTCTCGATCGCCTGACGGCGCACGATCGGGTCAAGGACCGAGCGCCGCAGGTTCAAGCTGCGCAGGCCCCGATCGGGCGGGCGTATCCACCCGTAGCGCGTCCAGATGTCGGACTGGGCCTGGACGGCGCCGGCGTCGCGGATCGCCGGCCCGATCCCGAGGCGCTCCATCGCCGGCATCGCACCGGCCTGGATGTTGTGGGTGCAGACGACCTTGTAGGCGTCGAGCTCGGGCCGCTTCTCCACCACGGCGACCCGAGCCCCCCGCAGCGCCAGCAGGCGAGCCGCGGCGCACCCGGCCAGGCTGCCGCCGACGACCACGACGTCGTATTCGCGATCAGGCATTCGGCTGGATGTTCTGGTTGACCCGGAAGAGGTTGTCGGGGTCGTACTTGGCCTTGATCTGGGCGAGGCGGTCGTAGTTGTCGCCGTAGCTCGCCCGCACTCGCTCCTGGCCCTCGTCCATCATCATGTTCACGTAGGCGCCGCCCGCCGAGTAGGGGTGCAGGGCCTCGAAGTAATCGACGCACCAGCTGCGGATCGCGTCCGCGTTGGCGGGGTCGGGGTCGACGCCGGCGAAGACGGAGCCCCAGTTGGCGTCGCGGTAGGCCCACGGGGTGTCGGTGGGCCCGACGTCGTGGGCGGCCCCGTCGATCGGGTACAGGTGCATGGTCGACTTCCAGGTCGGCATTTCGGCTCCGAACTTGGCATGGAGCGCAACGGCCTCGTCGGGGATCTCCTTGACGAAGTCGGCCCGCCAGTACCACTGGTCCCCGGCCGGGTAGACCGGGTCGAAGGCGCTCTGCAGCGCGGGCAGCGGCATCTCCTGCGGCCCGTGCAGCAGCGGCTCCGGGGTCGCCTCCAGCAGCGGGGCCATCGCCTCGGCGGCGTCTGCCGGGTCGCCCGAGTAGCACCAGACGACGCCGCTGACCTTGCGCAGGTGGAGCTCGTCGGGGAACGGCGGCGCCGGGGGAACGGAGGCGAAGGCGAAGAACCCGTTCAGCTCCCTGGGGGCGCCCAGGATGAAGTCGCGGTAGGCCGTCAGTACCTCGGCGCCGTCCTCGACCGCCCAGAAGGTCGGACCGCCGACGATCGTGCCGACCTCGTGCAGCCGGAAGACGAAGGAGGTGACGACGCCGAAGTTGCCGCCGCCGCCGCGGATCGCCCAGAAGAGGTCGGGGTTCTCGTCCGCGGCTGCCCGCACCTGCTCGCCGCTGGCGAGGATGACGTCGGCCTCGAGCAGGTTGTCGATGCTGAGGCCGCATTTGCGGGTCAGGTGGCCGAGGCCGCCGCCCAGGGTGAGGCCGCCGACGCCGGTGGTCGAGATGATCCCGCTCGGTGCCGCCAGTCCATGCTCGTTGGTCGCCGCATCGACTTCGCCCCACAGGCAGCCGCCGCCGACCCGGACCGTCCGGGCCTCGGGGTCGACCTCGATGCCCTTCAGTCCCGAGAGGTCGAGGACGACGCCGTCCTCGACGGTCCCCAGCCCGGCACCGTTGTGGCCGCCGCCGCGGACCGCCAGCGGCAGGTCGTTGGCGCTGGCGAAGGCGATGACCTTCGCAACGTCGCCGGCGTCGGTGCAGGTTGCGATCAGGGCCGGACGGCGGTCGATCATCGCGTTGTTGACGGCGCGGACATCGTCGTAGCCTGGGTCCTCGGGGCGGGTCAGCCTTCCCTTGAAGCCGGTTATCTCACTGGGCGCGGTGCTGCTCATCGGTTCCTCCTTGCGGGTCGTCTCAATCTCTTGCCGACGAGCGTAGGGCTGCGGAATCCGCCTGTCATGACCTGATCTGACCCACTTCGAGCTGCTCCGCATGCGGCCGATTCCAGGCGGAATAGTCAAGTCTGACTATCTTTTTCCCCATGGATGCAGAGACCCCGGCGCTCCCGGGCTCGCTCCGGCAAGCCTCGATCTCCCCCTTCGTCGGGCGCGCGGCCGAGCTGGAGAAGCTGCGGACGCTGATGCCTCGTGCCGCAGGCGAGGGGCGCCGCGTGGCGCTGCTCGCGGGCGAGCCCGGCGCCGGCAAGAGCCGGCTGACGCGCGAGTTCGCCGCCGAGGCCGCCGCCGAAGGCGTGCTGGTTCTCTGCGGGGCCTGCGACGCGGCGGTTCGGACTCCCTACCGGCCCTTCGTCGAGGCCCTCGATCAGCTCGTGCGGTTGACCGATCCTGCCGAGCTCGGCGCCGCTCTCGGGACCGGAGGCGGCGAGCTGACGCGCCTGCTGCCCGATCTGCCCTCCCGCGTCGGCGAGCTGCCCGAGCCGGTCGAGGCCGACCCCGACACCGAGCGCCACCGCCTCCACACCGCCGTGGCGGACCTGCTCGAGAACGTCAGTCGCAGCCGGCCGGTGCTGATGGTGCTCGAGGACGGGCACTGGGCCGATGCGCCGACGCTGCTGATGCTGCGGCACCTGGCGCGCTCGGCCGGCAGCGGCCGGTTGCTGCTCCTCGCGACCTTTCGCGACACCGAGGCCGACCTGCCTGCGGGCCTGGCGGAGACGCTCGCCGACCTGCGCCGCGACGAGGACGTCGTGCGAATGCGGCTCTCGGGCCTCTCCGGGGCGGAGGTCTCCGACCTGGTCAGCCGCGCCGCCGGCAGCGATCCCGGCGCCGAGCTGGGTGGGCTCGCCGGCACGATCCACGACCTTACCGGCGGCAACGCCTTTCTCGTCTGCGAGCTCTGGCGCGCCCTGGTCGAGACCGGGATCGTCGAGGTCAGCGGGGGAGAGGTGAGGGTGACCCGGCCGTTGAGCGAGCTCGGGACGCCTGAAAGCGTCCACGAGGTGGTCGGCCAGCGGCTCTCGCGCCTCGCCCCGAAGACCACGGATCTGCTCGAGCTGGCCGCCGTCGCCGGGCCCGAGTTCGAGCTCGAGCCGATCCGCCGCGCCGCCGGCCTCAGCGAGGACGAGCTGCTCGTTGCCCTCGAGGAGGCGGTGGGAAGCGGCATGATCGAGGAGCTTCGCTCGCAGCGACTTGCCTGTCGCTTTACCCACGAGATCGTGCGCAGAGCGCTCTACGATCGGCTCTCGCGGCTGCGGCGGGCGGAGTTGCACCTCCGCGTCGGCGAGGAGCTCGAGCGCGCCGGCGGCGCCTCCGACCGCGCGCTCGCGGACCTCGCCCACCACTTCGGCGCGGCGGCGCCGTTCGGTGGGGCCGAGCGGGCCGTCGACTACAACCTTCGCGCCGCGAGCGCCGCGAGCGCCGGGCTCGCCTTCGACGACGCCGGGATGCGGTTGCGGACCGCGATCGAGATCGGGATCGAGGACGAGGCCGAGCGGGCCGGTGTCCTGCTCGAGCTCGGCTCGGCCAGCCATCGAGCGGGCAAGGCGACCGATGCGCAAGAGGCCTTCGCGGCGGCGGCGGAGATCGCCCGCCGGCTCGAGAGCGCCGAGCTGCTGGCTCGGGCGGCGATCGGCTACGAGGAGGCCTGCTGGCGGCCCGGAATCGCGAGCCGGGTCTCGATCGAGCTGCTCGAGGAGGCGTTGACCGCGGTCGGCGAGGGGGATGCCGAGCTGCGGATCGGCCTGCTCGCGGGACTCGCTCGCGGGCTCAGCTTCGCGGGCGAGCCGGAGCGGGGCGCGGTCGTGCGCGGCAACGCGATAGCGCTGGCAAGGGAGCACGGCGACCGCAGGGCGCTGGCGCGGGTGTTGATTCGGTCCTACTGGGCACGCGGGATGACCGCGCTCGAGGAGATCCTGGCGATGCTGACCGAGGCGCGGAACATCGCGGAGGAGATGGGGGACACCGAGATCCAAACCGAGGCGATGGCCTGGCGGGGGGCGACGCTCGTCGCCCTTTGCGACCTCGATTCCGCCCGGGACGAGGTCGCGGCGCTGCGAGAGATGGCCGAGCGGACGGCGCAGCCGTTCATGAACCACGTCGCTGAGCACTACGGCTCGGCAATCGCCCTCTGCCAGGGGAACCTCGCGGAAAGCGAAGCGATGGCGGAGCGCTCGCGCGAATGGGGCCGGCTGCTGATCGGACGCGACGCATCCGGCACCTACGGCATTCAGATGTTCGGCCTTCGCCGCGAGCAGGGGCGACTGGCCGAGTTGGCGCCGGCGATGAGGATCCTCGCCGGAACCGTCGACCGTGAGGGGCCGTGGCGCCCCGGGCTCGTCGCCGTCCTGGCCGAGCTGGGAATGGAGCGCGAGGCAAGGCGAGAACTGGCCGCCCTCGCCGCCCAGGGCCTCGACGGCTTCCGGACCTCGCTGTGGACGGCGGCGCTCGTCTACCTGGCCGACGCCTGCGCGGCGCTCGACGACGAGACGATGGCGGCGATCGTCTACCCGGAGCTGGAGCCGCTGGCCGGCACCAACGTGATGATCGGTCATCTCGTGGCCTGCTACGGGGCAGCCGATCGCTACCTGGGCATGCTCGCCGCCACGCTGAAGGAGCCGGCCCGCGCGGAGGAGCACTTCGAGCGGGCGATGGACCTGAACCGGCGCATGGGCGCCTCGACCTGGCTCGCGCACACCGCGTACGAGTACGGTCGTTTCCTGCTTGGGCGTGGCGCCGCAAGCCGCGAGCGGGCCGAGGCGCTGCTCGGCGAGGCCGCCGCCCTGGCCGAGCAGATCGGGATGGAGGGACTGCTCGGGAAAATCCGCGGACTGGGGGTCGGCGCCACCGCGGCCGACCTGCCCGACAGCCTCTCGCCGCGGGAGGCGCAGATCCTGGCGCTCGTCGCCGAGGGACTCAGCAACCGCGAGATCGGCGGCAGGCTCTCGATCAGCGAACACACCGCGGCCAACCACATCCGCAGCATCCTGCGCAAGACCGAGTCGGCGAACCGCACCGAGGCCGCGTCCTACGCGCACCGGCATGGGCTCGCTTCCCGGTAATCCCTCCTAGGCCGAAATCCCCGCTACGATCAGCCGATGGCTCTCTACGTGATCGAGCGTAACTTCGCCGATCAGCTGGACCTCAGCGACGACGATGTGGAGTTGATCGAGGAGATCAACGGCGGCGAGGGAGTCCGCTGGCTGTTCTCCTTCCTCAGCGCCGACCGGCGCCGCACCTACTGCCTCTACGAGGCACCTTCGCCCGACGCGATCATGGCCGCCGCCCACAAGGCGAACGTCCCCGCCGACGCGATCGTCGAGGTCGACGCGGGGACCCCTCAGTTCGCGGGCCGCCTCAGCGAGTGGGCCGACGCGGTCGGCTGAGCTCTCCCAACTAAGGCCGAATCGCCGTAGCGCTACTTCGCTTGCTGCCGATATGTTGGATCAATGAGTAGCGATCTCATTGCTTGGGTCGTCGGGATCACACTTGGCATTGTCGTTGTCGGCGTTGGCTTGCGACGCAATCTCTCCGATGTCACACGAAGCTGGCTGCCGCGGTTTGGCGAGGCGCCGGAGCTGGAGGCCGGGACGCCCGGGTTATTCGATGGCGGACACGGGTCTCGCCGGCTTTCATCCCGGCAAAGGCGGTTTGCCATTGGGTTCTATCTGCTGATGAGTGTCTGCTACGCAGCTTTTGCGGTTCTGTCGGCTAACAGCAGGCTGTGGCATGCAATCTTCGCTGCCCTATTTGCGACAGTCGCCGTGGTGAACGCCAGAAGGGAACCGAGAGTCTGACGGCGGCGATCTGGGCGTAGGAGTTGCTCAGCACGATGTTCTGGCCGAGTCAGAAGGCTTTGGACAGCAGGCCAAAATCGAAGGACTGATTTTGGACAGTCGAGCTTGCCCAATAAGGGCGCAGGGCCGTAGAGTCGAAAATTCGTCCAAAGGCAGGGCAATGGCTAAAGGGCCTCCTCAATGAGAAAAGTCGCGCTCGTAGCAGTGCTGGTCGGGGTCCTCTGCGGGCCCGCTCAGGCCTTGGCGAAGGTCGAAGCGCTCGATCCGGCTGCGGCGGGGTCGCCACAGCTCGCGGGCCAGGCCCTGATGGCCGACCAATCGCAGCTCGCCGGTGCTTCCCTGCCGGAAAGGCCTTTCGGCAGTTCCAGTGCCAACTCGTCGATCGGCCTGGGGCAGAGCGTCGCGCCGGCGCCTGAATCTCTGGCGGGCTTCCCGACCTCGAGAGGCGCCTACGCGATCCTCTCCACCGGAGAGATCGGCACCGTCGCGAGCCAGTTCTCGAGCGGGTATTTCGGCTCGACCCAGTTTCCCTCGCAAGTCAGCCCCGAACCGGCGGCGCGAGGAGTCGCCAAAGACTGGTCGGTGCTGAAGCTGGACGTCGACGTTCCTGCCAGCGCCAATTGCGCAGCCTTCGATTTCCGCTTCCTCTCCGAGGAGTACCCGAAATACATCGGCTCCGCCTACAACGACGCCTTCATCGCCGAAGTCGATACCAACAGCTGGTCGGTGCTGAAAAGCGGGGAACTGGTCCGGCCCAACGATTTCGCCGCATCTCCCCTGGGGGAGCCGATATCCGTCAACGGCGTCGGTCCGACCGAAATGACTCCCGCCGAGGCCGAAGGCACCTACTTCAACGCGGCGACGCGCCTGCTCACCGCCCGGACCCTGATCACGCCGGGGGCGCACTCGATCTATTTCTCGATCTTCGACGCCTCAGACAAGAAATACGACTCGGCCGTCTTCCTCGACAACCTTCGCTTCGTCAAGGTGGTTCCGAGCGCCTGCCGGCCGCTGACCACGCAGCCGAAGGTCCCGCTCAAAGTTGCCAAGGACGGTACGGGCGATGGCCAAGTGGCCAGCTCGCCCGCGGGAATCGAGTGCGGCCTCGATTGCGAAGAGGATTATGAGGCCGGCCAAATCGTCACTCTCACCGCCAGCGCCGGGGCCGGGTCGGAATTCAGTGGCTGGTCGGGCGGAGGGTGTGAGGGCACCGGCGCCTGCGAGACGACTGTGTCGGAAGCGGAGGAAGTCGTCGCGACCTTCGATCACCTGCCGCCACCGGCGCCTCCCGGCTTGACCGGTACCGCACCGGCCTCTCCGGCCAACGACACGACGCCACTTGTAATCGGCTCCGCCCCCGACGGCACCGCCGTCACCCTCTACGCGAGCGACAACTGCAGTGGCGGCCCGATCGTCACCAACGCGACCCCGGCCGAGCTGGCCGCGGGCATCGAAGTCACGGTCGCGGACGATTCCGTCACCCAGTTCAGCGCCACGACCACCTCGGCCTCGCCAACCCCATCGTCCTGCTCGAACTCGATCTCCTACCGCGAGGATTCCACCGCCTCGACCGCGACGATCGACACCCAGCCCGTCGATCCTTCCGCCTCGGCCAGCGCCAGCTTCGCCTTCACCGCCACCGACCCCGACGGCTCGGGCGTCGCCGGCTTCGAATGCAAGCTCGACGACGCCGCCTTCGTTGTCTGCGCCTCGCCGAGCACCTACGACGCGCTCGACGACGGCCCTCACAGCTTCGAAGTGAGGGCGATCGACAACGCCGGCAACACCGGCCCCGTGGCCGCCTACGGCTGGAATGTCGACACCACCGCTCCGATCGCGACGATCGAGGCCAAACCCACCGATCCCTCCGCCTCCGCCACCGCCGGCTTCGCCTTCACCGCCGCCGACCCCGATGGCTCCGGCGTCGCCGGCTTCGAATGCAAGCTCGACGATGCCGCCTTTGCTGCTTGTACCTCGCCGAAGGCCTATGGCTCGCTTGCCGACGGGGCCCATAGCTTCGAAGTGCGGGCGATTGACGAAGCCGGCAACGTGCAGCCCAAACCGGCCGCCTATACCTGGCGGATCGACACCTCTGTCCCGGCTTCGCCGCTGATCGCCCCGCTCGCTCCCGCCGGCATCGTGCCGGTCAACGGCGAAAGCGTCGCGGTCGTGCCGGAAGCGGGGCAGGTCCTGGTCAGGCGCCCCGGGCAGAAAAAATTCGCACCGCTGAAAGAAGGCCAGACCATCCCGGTCGGCTCGGTCGTCGACACCACGGCCGGAAAGGCAGGCCTGACCTCGATCAACGCCACCGGCACGGAACAGTCCGCCGTCTTCTACAGCGGGCGCTTCCTGGTCGCGCAGCAGGAAGGCAGCGGCCTGGTGACCCTGCGCTTGCGCGGCGGCGACTTCTCCGCCTGCGCCGGCTCCGAGGGTCGCAGTCAGCGAGCATCGGCGTCAGCCAAGGGGGGACGGCGCCTCTGGGGCAGCGGCCACGGCAACTTCAAGACCGAAGGAAACTACGGCTCGGCGACCGTGCGAGGCACGATCTGGTTCACCGAAGACCGCTGCGACGGCACCTACTTCGAAGTCAAACGGGGCATCGTCTCGGTGCGGGACTTCGCGGCCGGCCGGACGCTCTCGCTGCCGGCGGGCAAAAGTTATCTAGCGGCATCGGGATAGAGCGGCGAGCGATCAAGACGGGCTGACGTCGGCAAGGTCCTGACTGTCCCAGCGGTCGTCGATGACCGTGCCGGCGACCTGGCGACTGCGCCTGTGTCCGGTCACGGCGGCGAGGAACTGCTCCCGCTCGAGCGCCAGCAGTCGCGTCCTGACCGTGGCCCGCACCGTCGCCGTGCGGGGGACGTCGTGAAGGAGGGCGATCTCGCCGAAGGATTCGCCCGGGCCCTCGTTGCGGCGGAAGGCCCCGTTTTCGAACACCTCGACCTCGCCCTGCTCGATCAGGAAGAAGCGGTCGCCCACCTCGCCCTGGACGATCACGTCTTCGCCGGCACCGGCCTCGACCGCGACGAGGTCGTGGCTGAGCCGCTCCAGGGTCGCGATCGGCAGTGGCGCGAAGATCGAGTTCCCGCGCAGCAGCAGGTAGGGGCCCTCGGCGACCGGGGCGCCGACCTCGAAGGCGCGCAGTCGCGCCCAGCAGACGATTACGAAGACCGGCATCAGCGCGCCGAGGGCGACCAGCGCGCCGCGGGTGCCGAGGACCTCGATCAGCCCGATCGCGCCGATCGATCCCAGCGCCATCGCCGCCAGCCGGGCGGATTCGAGTGAGCCGATCACGCGGCCCAGGGTCTCGTCGGAGCCGAGCCGCTGCATCAGCGTCTTCGCCGCGACCTCGACGAAGGTGAAGCCGACCCCGATCCCGAGCCAGCCGACGTAGGCCGAGCGCCCGCTCCGGCCAGATGCCCGGCAGCATCGTCGCCAGGCCGAGGACGAGGCTGCCGCCGGCGATCGCGATCACCAGCTTGCCGCGGTCGAGCAGCAGCGCCAGCCCGGCGCCGCCGAGCAGCGCCCCGAATCCCCAGCTTGCATTGAGGAAGCCGACGCTGCCCTC
Source organism: uncultured Solirubrobacterales bacterium (assembly GCA_963840565.1). Taxonomy (GTDB): domain Bacteria; phylum Actinomycetota; class Thermoleophilia; order Solirubrobacterales; family 70-9; genus VRUE01. The sequence goes on along the minus strand of CAWIZH010000002.1, from coordinate 998,166 downwards.
GCCGAGGTGGAGCAGCTCGAGCGCCATGACGACGACGAGCACGTCGGCGAAGCCCTCGAAGAGCAGCAGCGCGATCAGGGTCGCGGCCGAGAGCCGCAGCGCCGGGTGCCCGACCAGGGTCCGCAGGCCGAGGCCGATTTCGCGGACGACGCCCGCCACTTCGCCCTCGTCCGCGGCGTAGCTGGGGCGGCGGTCCCGCTGCACGGCCGCGATCACGATCGTGGCCAGGGCGGTGACGCCGGTCGCCACCCCGAACACGAACCCCGGCGAGGTGGCGCCGAGCAGGATGCCGGTGGCGATCGCGGCGAGCAGGAAGCCGCTGTTCTCCATCGCGCTGTGGGTGACGTTGCTCGCCGAGAGCTCCTGCGGGGTTCGCGCCAGGCCGGGGATCAGCGCCGACTCGGCCGGCCCGTAGGCGCAGGAGGCGACCGCGAAGAGGGCGGGGAAGACGAAGACGACCGCCGAGGGCGGCGTCGAGCGATGCCGCCACGGTGGCGCCGGCCAGGACCGCTCCCATCGCCAGGCTGCTGGCGAGCAGCACCGTGCGGCGCGGGTAGCGGTCGATCAGCAGGCCGGCGAACGGCGAGGCGATCGCGCCGGGCAGGAAGCGCACCAAAGCGACCAGGCCGACGCCGACCGCGCCGTGCGCCTCGAACCCGTACACGCCGAGGGCGATCGCGAAGGACCAGTTGGCGAAGGAGGTTCCCACCCTCGCCACTCCGAGCAGGCCGAGGTCGCGGTTGCCGAAGTCGATTGCCAGCGCACGAAGGGCGTACCCCAGCTTCCGTGCGCCCCCCTTCATCGTCGGCCGCACGATAGCCATTGCGATGGGGTGTGGCAATGAATAAGGTTTTCGATCCTTGCGACGGCGATCGACCTGATGGAACGCTTCGTGGTGGGCCCGTGAAGCGGGGTGGGTCGCTGCGCCGCAGGCGAGGGCGGGCGATGGTCCTCGTCGCGATCGCCGCCGCCGCGCTCGGCACCGTCGCCTACGCGACGCACCTGATGCGGGCGCTGGAGCTGCAGAGCGTCGACGCCCGCTTCTCGGCACGGGGCAGCCAGGAACGCCCCGAAGAAATCGTCGTCGTCCAAGTCGACGACCGCACCTTCAGCGAACTCGGGGTGCAGTGGCCCTTTCCGCGCTCCCTCCACGGCCGCGTGATCGACCAGCTACGCCGCGCCGGGGCGAAAACCGTCGCCTTCGACGTCCAGTTCACCGAGCCGACAGAGCCGGCCCAGGACAACGCCCTGATCGAAGCGATCGAACGCAAGCCGCGGTGTGGTGCTCTCGACCACCGAAGTCAGACCATGGCAAGAGCCGGATCTTCGGCGGCGAAGAAGTGGTGCACGCGATCGGCGCCCGCGCCGCCAACACCCTGGTCGAGCCCGACCCGGGCGGGACGATTCGCAAAATGAGCTACGAAGTCGACGGCCTGATCGGCTTTGCCGTCGCCACGGCCGAAGCGACGACGGGGACGCCGATCGAGCCCGACGAGCTCGAAGGCGACGGCCGTGCCTGGATCGACTTCCGCGGGCCCCCCGAACACCTTCCGCCAGGTCTCCTACTCGCGCGTCCTGCGCGGCCAGGTGCCCGACTCGGTGTTTCGCGGCAAGACGGTCGTCGTCGGCGCCTCGGCGCCCTCGCTGCAGGACGTCCACCCGACCTCGACCACGGGCGACGAGCTGATGTCGGGCCCGGAACTGCAGGCGAACGCGATCTGGACCGCGATCCACGGCTTCCCGCTGGAGTCCTCGGGCCTGGTCCTGACCCTGTTGCTGATCGCGCTGATGGCGGCGGCGCCGGCGGCGGCGACCGTGCGGCTGAAGCCGCTCGCCGGCCCTGCTCGTCGCGGCAGCGCTCGGCATCGCCTACGCGGGGCTGACCCAGCTCGCTTTCAACGGCGGCACCGTGCTGCCGGTCGTCTACCCGCTGCTGGCCCTGGTGCTCTCGGCGCTAGGCGCGCTCGCGGTCAACTACGTGATGACGAGCTTCGAGCGCCAGCGGGTTCACGACACCTTCGCCCGCTTCGTCCCCCAGGCGGTCGTCGCCGAGGTGCTCGAGCGGGTCGACGACGGCGACCTGCGCTTCGGCGGCGTGAGGCGCGAGTGCACGGTCCTCTTCAGCGACCTGCGCGGCTTCACCTCGTTCTCGGAGGAACTCGATCCCGACCGGGTGATCGAGGTCCTCAACCGCTACCTGGAGGAGATGAGCGACGCGATCATGGATCACGGCGGCACCCTCGTCTCCTACATGGGCGACGGGATCATGGCCGTCTTCGGCGCCCCGCTGGGGCAGGAGGACCACGCCGACCGGGCGCTCGCCGCGGCGGGGGAGATGCTCAAGGTGCGGCTGCCGCGCTTCAACGAGTGGATGGACAGCCAGGGGCTGGAGGGGTTCGCAATGGGCATCGGCCTCAACAGCGGCACCGTGATGTCGGGTCAGGTCGGCTCCAAGCGCCGCACCGAATACACCGCGATCGGCGATACGACGAACACCGCGGCGCGGCTGGAGGGGATGACCAAAGGCTCCGGCCACCAGGTCTTCATCGCCGACTCGACCCGGCAAGCGCAGCGCAACGACGGCGGTGAGCTCGAGCTGGTGGGGGAGCAGGAGGTCCGCGGCCGGACCCACACGATCACCGTTTGGACCCTGCGCTGAGCCGCCCGGTGCCTACGCGACGACGATCAGCGCCGTGGCGAACAGGGTGATGACGTGGAAGGACTGGTCGACGGCAACGGCCAGGCCCGACGAGGTCTGGGAGAGGCCCTTGACCCGAGCCATGTAGGCATCGAGCAGCCTGCGGTCGTCCTGGATCAGGTGCGGTACGGCGATGAGGAAGCCGATCGCGACGGCGCGTGCGGCGTCGTATTCAAGGCCGATCCAGACCAGCGCCGGCAAGAACGCCAGCGTGTAGGTGGCGACGTGCGTGAGCAGAGCGCGCCGGGCGACCGGGTCGCCGCCAAGGCCATTCCGCTTGTGCTGAGCCTGCCAGTCGGTCTGCAGCAGGAAATCCCCCGCCAAGTGCGAGACGAGCAGTACGGCAAAGACTTCGACCCAGTTCAAGCTCGCCACACTAGGCGAACCCGCGGCTGTAAAGTCGTGATCCTGCAGGCGTGCGTCATTGGCGATTGATGAACTTGGCCAACGGGGAGATGAGGAGCAGGGCAGGAGCCTGGCCGGGGGTTTTCCTCGCTGTCGCGGTGGCTCTGCTCGGGGCAGCGTTCCCGTCGCTCGCTGCGGCCGAGGTCACGAGCGAACCGCCGATCGCCTACCTCTCGCCGGCGCAGTTCCAGCAGCAGCCGGTGAGCCATGGTGGCGTTGAAGTCACCTACACGTGCCCGAGCTACCCCGGTGGCGACGCTCGCGACTACGGAGTCCGCTTCTCGAACGGCGACGCTCGCGACGAGGCCGGTCGCCTGATTGCGAGCGCCGGCTACTGGGCCGGCGAAGCGGCTGCGCTTCCCGGTGCCTCACCCGGCACCTGCCGCTCACAGTTGATGCTGCCCGGCTCGCCGACTCCCGCCGCCCTTTTCCTCGGCCCGATCGCCTGGCAGGTGTACCGGAGCTGCGGCGGTTGCCAGCGCGGCTGGGAAGTCGCTCCGCTTTCGTGGATCTTCATCACGCCGAACGTCGAAGGGGCCGAGCTGAGCGGCCCGCGGCGGATCTACGCCGGCTACCTCGCCCACTTCACCTTTCGCGCCGGCGTCGACCTCAGCGGCACCGAAATCGCCGTGCAGGGAATCGGCCGTAAGTTCGGCAGCGGAAGCTGGACTGACCTCGCCCGCGCGCCCTATGACCCGGACGGCGGGAACGACTTCTTCCTCAAGCTGCCGGCGGGAACCCACAAGCTCCGCGTCAACTTCTACCTCAGCAATGGCTTGAGCCAAGGCCTGGGCCCCGAGGAAGTACAGGTCCTGCGGCCCGGGGGGCAGCGGGCGACCAGTGGTCGCGATGACGGTCATTACTCCTCGCGCCCCGAGTCCTTTGCCGAGCAGGACCGGGCGAGCTTTGAAGTCTCCGGCGACGGCAAGGTGCTGCGCGGGCTCGAGGTCGCCATCCCGGTCACCTGCGGCGCTGGCTCTCCGCCCCTAACCACGGCAATCGCCGTTCTGCGCTCCGCCCGGATCGCACCCAACGGCATCGTGACCGGGCAGTCACTGAGTCACGGTCAGACGCCCACCTACGTGACGCTCGAAGGACGCCTGCACCACCGTCATTTCCACGGCACCGCGACGACGGCGTTCTCGTCCTGCAGCGGCAGTCGCGAATTCAGCGCCGCGGTGCGATGACCTCTCTCGGTGTCATCAGCCTGGTGTCCACAGGGCCGATACCGGCAACGCCCAGAGGCCGGGGCCGAAGCGCAGCGTCTGGGAGCCCGTGTGTACGACGGCGCCCGTCTTGAACCGCCTGCCAAGCTTGCTTTGAAGATGGCGAAGCGCGCTGAAGTCGCGTGAATGCGCGGTAGCCCCCAGCTTGACCTCGATAGCGCAGACTGTCCCGTCGCCGCTCTCCAAAACGATGTCGACCTCGCGCCCTCCCGCGGTCCGGAGGTGGTGAATTCGAACGTTGGTCTCGGCCCACGCTGCCTGCTTCACCAGCTCCATCGCTACGAAGTTCTCGAATAGGGATCCGGCAAGAGCCGTCTCGTCTTCTTCGAATCGAGCCTGTCCGTAATCGAGCAGGTGACATGCCAATCCTGTGTCGGGGACCCAGACCTTCGGCGCCTTGATCAGGCGCTGGCCGATGTTGCGGCTCCAAGCCCTCGCGCGGATCAGCAGAAACAGCTGCTCAAGGAGGGTGAGATAGCGCTGCACCGTGGGCCGGCTCATGCCCGCATCGCGTGCGATCCCAGTGGGGGAGAGCAGCCCCGAGATGCGGGCGGCCGCGAGGTGGAGGAGCGTGGGGAGCTCGTCGAGTCGCTGCGCGTTACGGGTGAGATCTCGCGCGTCGCGTTCGAGCGTCATCGCGACGTACTCCTCGAACCAGCGCCCCCGCCTGCGCGGCTCTGAGCGTGCGATGGCCTCTGGATACCCGCCAGTTGCAAGAGCCTCGGCGATTGCCGGGCGGCCGATCGGAGCATCCGCGAGCTCGGGCACCCGGCCGGCGAACAGGTCGTCGATAAAGGTCTCGCGCCGGCCGTGGAGCTCGCCTTGGGAGAGCGGCCAGAGGGGCACCCGCTCGGCCCTGCCCACGAGGGACTCGGAGATGCGGTGGGTAGCCCAGACGTTTGCCGAGCCGGTGAGGATGAACATTCCCGCCGGTCGCTTCCCCCCTGCGCGTGCCCGGTCGACCCGGGCCTTGATTGCGGGCAGCAGGGCAGGCGCCTTCTGGAACTCGTCGATGCAGAGGGGAAGCGTCGAGCCCTCGACGAAGCCGGTGGGGTCCTCGTTCGCGGCTTCCCGAGGGCCGTCGTCGTCGAGTGTCACATACCGGGCGCCCCTCTCCATGGCCACCAGGGACGCAAGCGTGCTCTTCCCCGCCTGCCGCGGCCCGACGACGACGACCACGGGGGTGTCGTCGAGAGCGGCATCCAGCCCTGCCTTGATATGTCTTGAGTAGAGGCTCGCCATCTGACAATCGCTCAGATTCTACCTGACAATCGCTCAGTTTCGCGCTGACAATCGCTCGGGCAGCTACCTATTTGGCAAGACGCGCTGGGCTCGACCGTGACTAACCGGCGAGCCCGCCGAGGAACGCGAACGGGTTTGGCGGGCGCTCGTCGTATGCGGCCTTCCAGGTGCCCTCGGCGCTGACCTTGCTGCCGGGCGGCGCCTCGTCTTCGATCTGCTTGGCGAGGGCCTTGGCGTTGTCCTCGTCGGTGGCGCCGAGGAGGACGTACCTCCAGCGGTGAACGGGGAGTAGGCCCTCGTTGCGGAGGCGCTGGGCGAGCTCGACGGCTTCGTGGCGAGAGGGGAGGTCGATGCGGACCTCGAATTCGGGGTGGCCGGTGTCTTCGACCTGCTTGCGCTCGGCGGCGATCATGGCTTCGTGCTCGGCGAGCTTAGTGGCGTCGTCCGCCGGCAGGGGCACGTCGGGGTCCTCCCAGTCCTCCGCCGTCGGGTGCCAGTGCTTCAGCTCCAGATCGAGCTCCCAGCCGTGCTGCTGGGCCAGCGAACGCAGCAGTTCGCGGGCGCTCTCGGCCTGCTCCCGCGATCCTGCGTAGAGGAAGATCCGCTTGTCGTCGCGGCTGACGATGACGCGATCGTGGAAGGCGTTGCTGAGGTCGTGCTCCAGCTCGCGAGCCTGCAGGCGCTCGGTCACCGCTTGGGCATGACTCGGATCTTGGGGATCTACCTGCAGGCGCCAGTCGTCGTTCATGCCGGCGAAGAGCTTAGGAGTTCAGCGACGGCGGCGGCGCGGAAGTCGAAGATCCGCTCGAGGTCGCGGCGCACGAAGAGGCGGTGGGCGAGGGAGCCGATCGGGCCGACGGGGATCGCGTAGCGGACGCGGTCGTGGATCACCGTCGCGTCGGGACCGTCCGGCTCGAACAGGTGGGTGTGCTCCCAGAGCGAGTAGGGGCCCTTCTCCTGGATATCGACGAAGCGCAGCGGCGGCTCCCAGGTCTCGATCAGGGTTTTCCAGTGAATCGGCACCCGGTGCAGCTTCAGCCTGTACTCGAGCAGCGTCCCTTGCTGCAGGGTCAGCGGCCTTGGTGTGATCACTTGGAAGTGGAGCCAGGGCGGGGTCAGCGGCTCCAGGTTGGCGGCGTCGCCGTAGAAAGCGAACGCCCCCTCGACCGGAAGCTCGACCCGCTGGCTCTGCTCGAAGAGGTGTACCCGCACGAGCCCAGCTTCGCAGCACGGACAGTCGGGTAGCGTTGGGTATCGCGCCACGCACCCTTATCGCCGGAGCCACGGGGTTCGTCGGCGGGCGATTGGCCGAAGCGCTTGCCGACACGGATTCCTCGGTGCGCTGCTTGGTTCGCGACCGCGCCAAAGCGAGCCGGCTCGAGGCGGCGGGCTTGGAGCTTCACGAGGGCGACGTCGGCGATGCGCAGAGCCTGGCCGGCGCGGCCAAGGACATTGACGTCGCCTACTACCTGGTTCACGCGATGGGTGGTGGCAGCGGATTCGCCGAGCGAGAGCAGGCCGGCGCCACGAACTTCGCCCAGATGGTCAAGGGCGAAGGCGTCAAACGGGTCATCTACCTCGGCGGGCTGGGGGAGGAGAGCGAGTCCGAGCACCTGCGCAGCCGCCACCGGACCGCGCAGGTCCTCGCCGCCGAGGGGCCGCCGCTCACCTACTTCCGCGCTGCGATGGTGGTCGGTGCGGGCAGCGAGTCCTACCGGACGCTGCGCTATCTGGTGGGGCGCCTGCCGGTGATGATCGCTCCCAGCTGGCTGCGCACCGACACGCAGCCGATCGGCATCGACGCCACGGTCGAGTACCTGCGCCGCGCCCCCGAGGTCCCCGAGTCCGAGGGTCGCGAGGTCCAGATCGGCGGCCCGGACGTCCTCTCTTACTCGGCGATGCTCGACCGGATGGCGATCGCGCTCGGCAAGGAGCCGCGTCGCAAGCTGCCGGTTCCCTTCATCACGCCCGGGCTCTCGTCGCTCTGGCTGGGCCTGGTCACACCGGTCGACACCAAGGTGGCGCGGCCGCTGGTCGAGGGCCTGACCACGGCCACCGTTGTCACCGATCCCTCCGCTGCCGAGCCCTTTGGGATCTCGCCGGAATCGTTTGACGAAGCGCTGCGGCGCGCCTTCGCGGAGGAAAAGGGCCTTCTCGCGTAGATTTCCGGTCGATGCCGACGAGCTTTGAGATCGGAACGCGCTACGAGCGCCCGCCTGCGGAGGGGCCGTCGTGGTTCCACGACGTCCTTACGCAGGTTCGAGCCGAGCGCGATGGCGACATTCCGATCAGGGTCGAGGCGACCACCGGGCATCGCGTCGACGCGCTCCTGGTCGAGGCCGATGCGGCGATCCCCGCTGGGCCCCACGGCAAGGTCAGCCTCAACTCCCACGGCGAGGATCTCGTGATCGGCTCGGAGATGATCGCGGCGTTCACACTGCTGCCCGGCAAAACCGCCAAAAAACGCGAGTAGCTCGCGCCGGCCGGTCCGGTTAGGCGCGTTCCAGAACGACGATCGGGATCTCGCGCTCGGTCTTCTGCTGGTAGTCGTCGTAGTCGGGCCACTCGGAGACCATCGTCTCCCACATCGCTGGCTTCTCCTCGGCGCTCGCGGTGCGGGCACGGGCCTTGAACCGGTCGCCCTGCACCTGCACCTCGACCTCGGGGTTCTCGGAGAGATTCAGGTACCAGGCGGGCGGCGCATCGGAGCCGCCCTTTGAGGCGACGATCGTGTAGGCGTCACCGTGCGGCGCGTAGATCAGCGGCGTCGTGCGCGCCTCACCCGACTTGCGCCCCGTCGTGGTCAGCAGCAGCGTCTGGGTGCCCCGCCACTCGTGTCCCTCCGCGCCATCGGTGGCCCGGTAGCGCTCGACGTGTTCCTGGCCAAACAGAGTCATGCCTAGATGCTAGTAAAGGCGAGGCGTGCCTCGGCGCCGCTCGGCGCTTTGCTTGGTCGCGGCGAGCAGGCGTCGGGTCACGAGGACGTGCATGCGGGTGCCGATCACGGCCGCGCGATAGGCGCGCCCCTTGAGGCCGGGGAAGGTCGCCCTGGTCTCGGCCCGCAGCGTCGCGCTGCCGTCGTTCACCGCGTCGAGACGGAAGATCAGCGCGTAGTCGGAGAAGCGGTGGCTGCCGACGAGGCCCAACTCCCGTGGCCGCGCTGCCGTCTCGACCTGGAACCCGGGGAGGACTGAGCCGGCAGCGAGCGGGCGAGGGCCGGACGCTTCGATGTCCTCGCAGGCGAGTAGGCGTGCGCCCCTCGAGCTCGCCCCCGAGGCGAATGAGCCCTCGACCACGCGCAAGAGAGCGTCCCAGGCGGTATTGGGCGAGGCCGCGATCGAGGCCGAGTGCTCGTCCACGTGAGGAAGATCGGCGGCGACGCTCATCGATCGGATCCTATTCGGGCAGCGCTCGGTCGCCCGAAGACAGCCCGTAAAGCCGATCGCGAGTTTCCTCTACATCGATCGGTGTCACCAACGGACATGTATTCCCTGCTCTTGCGGGTTTTCCCCCTTGAAGGCGGCGGGTATGGGGGAGTACCGTAGAGGCGCGGAGAGATTTAGCGCCATGCGCAGGGACCGGGTTACGTCCAATGCGAATGAGGAGACATGAATGACTAGGCGCTCGATCGCTTTCGTGGTGATGGCTTTGTGGCTTGTACTCGCGGTGCCGGTCGCACAGGCCGACACCGGAGACATCATCGAACCGCAGCTGGAAAAACCGAACAAAGCCAACGATGGCTGGCAGGCGGGCACCTGTACGAAAGACGAAATCACCGAACAGTGCACGCCGGAATCGCCGATCTCGCAGTTCTTCAGGACTGCGGCCGGACACCCGCCAATCGGCTTCACGCAGTACATCGTCAAGCAGGAAGAATTCGCCCCCGGGCTCTTCCGCCCGATTGGCCCTGTGAAAACGATTCGGGTTGACCTTCCCCCCGGCTTGACCGTCAATCCGCAAGCCACCCTTACACGTTGCACGCAGGCAGAATTCGATACCCCGGTCGGACCGACCGAACTTCCTGGCTGTGCGGCTTCGAGCCAAGTCGGAGAAGAGCGCCTAACCCTCAAGATCGAAGCTAACGGAGGCGAAGTGCCGCCGACGCCCGGTGTGACCCGGGTTCCCCTCTACAACATGGTTCCGGAATTCGGCGAACCGGCCAAATTCGGATTCAAAATCGGTGGGCCCGGAGCCAAAAAAATCGTCTACCTGAATACGGAAGTCGCCTGGGAGAGCGATTACCACGAGAGCTTCACGATCCACCTGCCGACGCCTAACCCCGGCACTCGGAGCTGGAAAAGCCGCCTGGTGAATTTTGGCGCGCCGACCGGCAATGGCACCTACATCACCAATCCGACCACCTGCTTTAGCTCGCAACTGCCCCCGTATGAGGGCATCTACACGACGTTCCTGCGGGCCCAGCCGGTGTTGCCGCCGGGCAACGACGAACCAGACTTCCCGGCGAGCGCGACACCGTTCGCATCGGACCTGTCCCTGCCGGAAGGCCTGACGCAGACCGGTTGCGCGACCGTGCCGTTCGATCCGGGGCTCAACGTCGCGCCGGGGACAACCCAGGTCGACTCGCCCGCGACTCCAACGATCGAGACGACGCTGCCGTTCATCACTGGCGGCGAAACACAGAGCGAGTCCCACCTGCGCAACGCGGACGTCACGCTGCCGGAGGGAATGGGGCTGAATCCATCAGCTGCCAACGGCCTGCAGTCCTGCACCGACGCCGAATTCGGCAAGGGCACCCGCAATCCGGTTGCCTGCCCGGCGGGCTCAAAGATCGGCACGGTCGAAGTCGAGACTCCGCCGCTTCCGGCCGGCACGCTGAAAGGCACCGCATACCTCGGCCAGCAACTCAGTCGCGATCCGACCTCGGGTGAGGAGTTCCGGATTTTCGTCGTCGCGGAGTCGGCGCAATACGGGATATCCGCACGCCTGATCGGCAACACCAAAGCCAACCCGACAACGGGTCAGCTGACAACAACGTTCGCCGAAACCCCACAGGTGCCGTTCACCTCGGTGAAAATCCACCTCGACGATGCCAAGAGGCGTGCTGAGCAGCCCGCCGACCTGTTCGCCGGCGACCACAACCAGCACGATGGAACCGTGGTCGACGCCGAAATCGACGCAACACCCGGAAAGCGGCTTCACCCTCTCGACCGCGCCGGGCGGTGGCACCTGCCCGACGACCATGGCCGGGAGGCCGTTCGTCCCCAGCTACACCGCGAAAACGGACAGCACCAAAGCAAATGCCTACAGCCCCTTCCGGGTCCACATCGGTCGCACCGATGGCCAGCAGGAGCTGAAGAAGGTCGATGTGACCCTGCCGAAAGGGCACGCCGGAAACCTCACCGGTATCCCCTACTGCCCAGAGTCGGCGATCGTGGCGGCGGCGGCAAACAGTGGGGTCGCCGAGCTGGCCAGCCCGAGCTGTCCCAGTGCGAGCCTGATCGGGACGACGTCGACGACGAGCGGCACCGGGTCGAACCCGCTAACCCTTGGCGGCAAGGCCTACCTCGCCGGTCCGTACGAAGAAGCTCCGCTGTCCCTTGTGACGGTCACGCCCGCCTCGGCGGGACCGTTCGACCTCGGCACCGTGGTGGTCAGGGTCGCCCTGTTCGTCGACCCGGTGACCGCTCAGGTCCACGCGGTCTCCGACGCGATCCCCGACGTATACGGGGGGGTCAAGCTGGACATCCGCGCGATCGACGTCAACGTCGACCGCAGCAAGTTCATGCACAACCCGACCAACTGTGCCGCCCAGGCAACCACCGGTTTCCTCAACGGTGGCGGCGCCGACCCGGCCGATCCGGCGGTGTGGAGCTCCTACGCGGTCAACTCACCGTTCCAGGCAACCGCCTGCAACAAGCTCGGCTTCAAGCCGAAGCTGCACACGCGCCTGTTCGGCGGCAAGAACACCACCACGCGGGGCAAGCACCCGAAGCTGCGGGCGATCCTCGAAGCCCGCGAAGGCGATGCCAACGTCCTGCGCAACGCGGTGGCCCTGCCGCACGCGCTGTTCCTCGACCAGGGCAACATCAGGACCGTTTGCACGCGGCCGCAGCTGGCCTCGGCGACCTGCCCGAAGGCATCGATCTACGGCCATGCCCAGGCAAAGAGCCCGCTGCTCGGGCACGCCCTGAAGGGGCCGGTGTACCTGGTCTCCTCCAACCACGAATTGCCCGACCTGCTCGCCGATCTGCGCGGCCAGGTGAACATCCAGGTGCGCGGCGTGATCAGCTCCAAGAACGGCGGGATCAAGACCGTGTTCAACAACCTGCCGGATGTCCCGGTGAGCAAGTTCATCCTCCGCATGGAAGGCGGCAAGCAGAAGGGCCTCCTGGTCAACTCCAGGAACCTCTGCAAAGGCCCGCTCTCCTCGGTGATGAGCATGAAGGGTCAGAACGGCAAGAAGATCAAGAACAACCATTTGCCGCTGAAGGTGAGCGGCTGCTAACGGGCGGCGGTAGAGGACGCTAAAGGCACGGAGCGGCGGGCCGTCTGGTCCGCCGCTCCGCTTTTGCGTCTAGGCAGTTGCGGCCAGTCCCGCCGCGGGTCGCCGCGAGGGGATCAGCAGGGCCGAGCCGCAGACCATCGCGAAGGCGGTGCCCTGCAGGACGAGGCCGAGGGGGCTGCTGGCCAGTGGGTCGCCGAAGACGAGGATGCCGCCGGCGATCTGCGTCGCGTTGGCGACGAGGCCGATCAGGCCGATCGTCTCGATCGCGCCGCCGCGCTGCAGCGCCGCAGCCGTCGCGTACTGGGCGCCGACGCCGGCGAGGATCGTGACCAGAACCCAGGGAGCGAGAACGGCGACGCGAGATGTCGCCGATTCCGGTCAGGCCCTTGATCGCGATCCCGGCGATGCCGAACAGCGTCCCGGCGATCGCGGCGAGCAGGACCCGGTGATGGCCGGCGAGCCGCTCGGAGCGGTGGCCGAGGGCAAGGCCGCAGGCGATCAGGGCGAGCCCGCCCTCGAAGCCGAGCATGCCGGCGACGGTGAAGCTGGAGTCGCTGCCCTTGAAGTGGGGGAGGGTGAGCACGAGCAGCGCCAGGCCGGCGCCGCCGAGCAGCAGGGCGAGCCACTGGCGCCGCTCGACCGGGTCGCCGAAGATCCGCTGCGCCATCACCGCGAGGGTTACCGCGCCGCCCGCCAGTACTGCCTGGACGATCGAGATCGGCGCCATCGAGAGGGCGGCGACGTGGACTCCCCAGGCGACAGCGGCGAGGCACCATCCGGCCGCAAACCAGGGCGAGCGAGCCAGGCCGCGGGCACTGCGAAGCGGGTTGCGGAGGGAGACGGGCGCGGCGCGGTGACAGCCGCGATGCTTCAGCAGCGAGGCGAGGTTCGTCAGCAGCGCCGCGGCAACGGCGAGGGCGATCCCTATCTGCACGCTAACGCCGCCACGGTCCTACTATCGGCTCGCGGCGGCGCTCTGCTTAGCCCTCGACTCTTTCGAGGGCGGCGGCGGATCGGGCAGCTGCAGGTTGCGACGCGCCTTGGTGACCGCCGAGACCGAGGTGCGGCAGGCCCGGGCGATCACGCCGTCGGCGTGTTCGGGCGTGCGGCTGACCTCGAATTCGATCAGCGCGGCGCGGCGCAGCTTCGCCCGCTCGGCGACGGGACTGTCGCTGGGGACCGAGTTGAGCGCCGCCTCGGCCGCCTGCTCGCGCCGGCAGACGAGGCAGAGCTGGCCATCGTCCGTGCTCGCCCAGGAATCGGGCGGCTGCGTGGCCTCACCGTCGATGCGACTGGCGGTGACCCCGCAGCGGTCGCAGGTCCATTTCTTCGCCATGGTCTGGGTCGGGCTCATGCCGCTACCTTGCGCCTGCGCCTGCGGCGCCGCTGGCCCTGTCCTCCGCCTGGAGGCCTCTGACCCGAGGGCTGCTTCTGCTTTTCCGGGGCGACGTGGCCGAGGCTCTGCTCGAACTCCTGGGTCAGGCCGAGGTCGCGGGCGATGCGGCGCATCTCGGCGGCCTGGTCGGTCAGCACGAAGCTGGTGCCGGCGCCGGTGCGCCCGGCGCGGCCGGTGCGGCCGACCCGGTGCACGTAGGAATCGCGACCGTCGGGGACGTCGAAGTTGACCACGTGGGCGATGTCGGCGACGTCGATGCCGCGGGCGGCCACGTCGGTGGCGACCAGGACTTCGACGTCACCGCGCTCGAAGCGGGCGAGCGCCCGTTCGCGCTGTCCCTGGCTCTTGTCGCCGTGCATCGCGACCGCCTCGAGTTCGCGGCTGCGCAGCCGCTTGACCAGCCGGTCGGCGCCGCGCTTGGTGCGGACGAAGACCAGGGTGCGACCGCCGTCGGGGCCGGTCAGCTGCCCGGCCAGGTGGTCGAGCTTGGCCGCCTGCGAGTCGACGTGGACGAAGCGGTGTTCGATCTCCGCCTCGCTGCGCTCGGTTGCCGCGTGGGTGTGGCGGCGCGGCTCACGCGTGTAGGCGGCGGCGAGCTTGCCGGTCGCGCCCTCGAGCGTGGCCGAGAAGAAGAGAGTCTGGCGGTCGGCCGGCGTCTGGGCGACGATCCGGCTCACCGCCGGCTTGAAGCCCATGTCGAGCATCCGATCGGCCTCGTCGAGGACGAGCACGCGGACCTTCTTCAGGTTGATCGCGCCGCGCGCGATCAGGTCCTCGAGCCGGCCGGGAGTGGCGACGACGATGTCGGCACGCTGCGCCGCCTTTACCTGGGGGCCGAAGCCGACGCCGCCGTAGACGGCGGCGACGTGAAGGTTGCGCGAGCGCACGATCGCGTCGAGCTCGTCGACGATCTGGCTCGCCAGCTCGCGGGTCGGCGCCAGCACCAGGGCGGAGAGGCCCTTGGTGTTGGGCTCGATCAGGTCGGCCAGCGGGATGCCGAAGGCGAGGGTCTTGCCGGACCCGGTCGGCGACTGGACCAGCAGGTCGTGGCCGGCGAGCGCGTCGCGGATGACCAGCTGTTGGACGGGGAAAGGCTGCGTGATGTCGCGCTCAGCGAGCGCGCGCACCACGGCTTTAGAAATGCCGAGGTCGGCAAATGACACGATGTTGTGACTCCTTTTTATGCGATTCAGGGGAGATCCAGCGACCCCTAAATGCAAAGCAGCGCACGGAGGGAACGGAACCTCTCGGGTGGCGGAAGCGCCGAACCCGACCCATCAAACCGTAGCAGCCGCGCTAAATCCCCCTGGTGCGCTCGCAATATCCGCGTACACTCGACCAAGCCGGATCGGGTGCCGGTGAACGAATGGGAAGGAGCGGTATGTACGACTACGTGATCGTCGGCGCTGGCTCGGCCGGCTGTGTTCTCGCGGCACGACTCTCGGAGGACCCAGAGACCAGCGTCCTCCTGCTCGAGGCCGGTCCCCCCGACGTCAACCCGAACGTCCACGTGCCGCTCGGCTACCTCTCGCTGGCCCGAACCGAGGTCGACTGGGACTACGCCTCGGCGCCGGAGCCGAACTGCAACGGCCGCCGCGTCTCGCTGCCGCGCGGCAAGGTCTTCGGCGGCTCCTCCTCGACCAACGCGATGGTCTACATCCGCGGCAACCGCCGCGACTACGACGATTGGGACACGCCGGGCTGGGCCTGGGACGACCTCTTCCCCTACTTCCTCAAGGCCGAGGACAACGAGCGCGGCGCCTCGCAGTGGCACGCGGTCGGCGGGCCGCTGCCGGTCTCCGACCAGCGCTCCGGCAACGCGATCTCACCCGCCTTCGTCGAGGCCGGAGTCGAGGCCGGCCTGGCCCGCAACGAGGACTTCAACGGCGCCGAGCAGGACGGCGTCGGCATGTACCAGCTGACCCAGCGCGGCGGGATGCGGGCGAGCGCCGCCGTCTCCTACCTGCACCCGGCGAGCGAGCGGCCCAACCTGACCGTGATGCCCTATATGCACGTCAATCGAGTGCTCTTCGAGGGCGTGCGCGCGGTCGGGGTCGAGGCGACCCAGCTCGGCCAGGCGCAGGAGCTGCGCGCCGAGCGCGAGGTGATCCTCTGCGGCGGCGCCTACAACTCGCCGAAGCTGCTGATGCTCTCCGGCGTCGGCCCGGCCGAGCACCTGGCGATGCGCGAAGTCGAGCTGCTGCTCGACCAGCCCGCCGTCGGCGAGAACCTCGGCGACCACCCGGCCACCTACACCGTCTTCACCACGCCCGAGCCCGAGAGCCTGCTGGCCGCCCTGGAGCCGGCGGCGATGGCGGAGTTCGAAGCCTCCCAGACCGGCCCCTTCGCCTCCAACCTGGCCGAGTCGGGTGGCTTCGCCCGGGTCGGCGCCGGCGCCGAGGCGCCGGACGTGCAGTTCCACTTCGCCCCGATCCACATCGTCGAAGAGGGGATGGGAGACCCGCAGGCGCACGGCGTCTGGGTCTCGCCCTGCCTGCTCACGGCCGAGAGCCGCGGCTCGGTGCGGCTCGCCTCCAACGACCCGACCGCGATGCCGATCATCCGCAACTCCTTCTACGAGGCCGAGGCAGATATGTCGCGGATGATCGACGCGGTGCGCCTGGCGGCGGAGATCTCCGCCCAGCCCTCGCTCAAGCCCTACTGCGCCGAGCCCTTCACCGGGCCCGCCGATGACTCCGACGACGCCCTGCGCGCCCATATCGCCGAGACCACCTACGAGATCTACCACCCGGTCGGCACCTGCGCGATCGGCTCGGTCGTCGACGCCGAGCTGCGGGTCGAGGGCCTCGAGGGCCTGCGCGTCGTCGATGCCTCGGTGATGCCGACGGTGCCGCGCGGCAACACCAACGCGCCGACGATCGCGATCGCCGAGCGCGCCGCCGACCTGATCCGCCACGGCAAGGCGGTCGCGGCGGATGAGCTCGCCGCGCAGGCCTGAGCGAGCTCGCGAGACGGCCGGCCCGGCCTCCTACACTTGAACGATGGCCACAGAGCCAGAGGCTGACTCCACCTTCACGCTTTACCGGCGTGGCATCGAGTTGCTCGAGGAGCAGGACTTCGAGCAGGCGGCTGCGCCGCTGGAGGAGGCGGCGCGGCGGGCACCGGAGAAGGCCTCGGTGCGCGAGGCGCTCGGCCGCGCCTACTTCCGCTCCGGCCGCTTCGCCGCCGCCGCGGTCGAGTTCAAGGCCGTGGTCGAGCGCCACCAGGTCAACGACTACGCCCACTTCTGCCTCGGCCGGGCGTTGGCCAAGACGGGGGAGACCGAGCGCGCCCGCCATCACCTCGCGCTCGCCTCGAACCTGAGGCCGGACCGCCGCGAATACAGCTTCTACCTGCGCCATGCTCTGAGATCCAGGCCCTCAGGCAGCTTTTTCTGCTTTTCTTTCACCCTCGCGGTGGCGGGCTGGAAGGATGGCGAGGATCGTGGTGCCGGATCCCGGCGCGCTCTCCAGCTCCAGCGTGCCGCCCGCGAGGGTGACGCGTTCGCGCATGCCGATCGAGGCCGAAGCCGTCGGTCCCTGCGCTCGGATCGAAGCCGCGCCCCTGGTCGGACACGCGCAGGCGCAGTTTCTCGCCGCTCTCGATTACCTCGACCTTTGCCCGTTCCGTCTCGCCGTGGTGGGCGGCGTTGTTGAGGGCCTCCTGGACCAGCCGGTAGGCGGCGTCCTCGATCTCGCCGACCAGTCGCTGTTCGCTGCGGCCGGCGTGGAAGTCGATGTCGAGATCGAGCTCCACCTCGAGCGGTGCCGCTGGCGGCCAGGCGTTCGGCGAGCGCTTCGAGGGCGGCGCCGAGCCCCAGCTCGTCGAGCGTGGTCGGGCGCAGGTCGGCGATCAGGCGGCGCATCTCGGCGATCGCGCTGTCGACCTGCTCGATGCCCTGCTGGAGCAGCCGGTCGGTTTCCTCGGCTGTCGCTGCGCCGCGCCGCCGAGAGCAGTACCCGCAGGCCGGCGAGGCTCTGCAGCGACTCGTCGTGCAGCTCGCGCGCCCAGCGGCCGCGCTCGCGCTCGGTCGCGGCGATGCTTTCGCGGGTGCGTTCCTCGGCGACCGACTGCGCGGTGGCGACCGCGATCGCGGCGCTGGCGGCGAAGGAGACGAGGTCCTGCTCGTCCTCGTCGCTGAAGCCGCTGTCGCGGCCGAGTGGATCGAGCGCGATCGAGCACGCCGAGCGCCTGGCCGCGGAAGAGCGAGCGGGACGAGCAGGGCGGTGACGCCGGCCTCCGGGCGGCCGGGGCGCGCCATCAGGCTCGGGTCGAGGTCGATCACCCGGCGCGGCTCTCCCGCCTCGATCACCTGGCCGGGAATCGAGCCGGCGATCGGGATCCGCGCCTCGACCACCGGGCCTTCGCGCTCGCCGGCGATCGAGGCGGGGGCGAGCTCGTCGCCGTCGCGGAGCAAGATCAGCAGCGAGCGGGCTTCGACCAGCGCCCGGCCGCGCTTGACGACGATCTCGAGGATCCGCTCGAGGTCGGTCTCGCCGCCGACCGCGCGGGCGATCTCGGTCGTCGCTTCGAGTTTGTGCACGGCCCGCTCCATCTCCTCGCCGCGGCTCTGCGACGCTGCGGTAGAGGCGCGCGTTCTCGACCGCGATCGCCGCCCACTCGGCGAGGATCACCGCCGACTGCTCGTCGGCGTCGTCGAACTCGCCCTCCTCCTTCTCGGTCAGGTAGAGGTTGCCCCAGGCGTGGCCGCGGATCATCACCGGCACGCCGAGGAAGCTCGACATCGGCGGGTGGCCCGGAGGGAAGCCGTAGGAGCGGGGGTGGGCGCCGACGTCGCCGAGGCGCAGCGGCCGCGGCTGCTCGATCAGCAGGCCGAGGATGCCGCGCCCGCGCGGCAGGTTGCCGATCGCCCGCTCGCGCCGCCTCGTCGATGCCGTGGGTGATGAAGCGCTCCAGCTCGTGGCGGTCCTCGTCGAGCACGCCGAGCGCCGCGTAGCGTGCCCCGGTCAGCTCGCAGGCGACCTCGAGCATGCGGCGGAAGACGACCTCGGGGTCGAGCTCCGCCACGAGGCTGCGGCCGACCTCGATCAGCTCCCGCAGCCGCGGCTCGTCGAGGGCCCCGCTGTCATATCCCTGTGCCACTGCCTAGCCCACCTCCGAGCTTGTTGGCACGTTCATGCTACTCGCCTGCCGCCGTTTTGCTCAAAGCTCTCTGATCGAGCGTAATTCGCGGAAAAACCCCGATGGAGAGAGTGCCTGGGGAGGGTTAGATGAAGTGATGGCCTCGACCCGCGGGAACGGAGGCAACGCTAACCTCGCCGCCGTGATGCCCGACGCGGTCCCCGGCCGCTCGCAGGAGGTCGTCGACGACGACGATCGTCCTCGCCGACGACCACACGGTGATCCGCAACGCGCTGCGCATGCTGCTCGACGCCGAGCCGGGCTTCGAGGTGGTCGCCGAGGCCGGCGACGCCGATGCGGCGCTGCGCTATGTCCGCGGCCACAAGCCGACCGTGCTCCTGCTCGACCTCAACATGCCCGGTCGCTCCAGCCTCGAGGCCGTGCCCGACATCCTCGAGGCCTCGCCGCAGACCGAGATCGTCGTGCTGACGATGCAAAACGAGCCCGCCTTCGCCCGCCGGGCGCTGCAGGCGGGGGTGCGCGGCTACGTGCTGAAGGAGGCCGCCGACGCCGAGCTGGTGCAGGCGGTGCGCAGCGCCGCCGCCGGCGACACCTACCTGCAGCCGGCGCTGGGCGCGCGCCTCGCGGCCGGGGCCGACGAGCCGTCAGGCCGACGAGCTGAGCGAGCGCGAGCGCGACGTCCTGCGCCTGATCGCCCTCGGCCACACCAACGCCGAGGTCGCCGAGCAGCTCTTCATCAGCATCCGCACGGTGGAGAGCCACCGCGCCCACATCCAGCAGAAGCTGCGGCTCTCCAGCCGCGCCGAGCTGGTTCGCTACGCGCTCGAGCGCGGCCTGGTCGAAACCTGAGCGGGGGAGGCCGGCACTACGTAATCCCGCTCACCTAAGTAGCGGGATTACGCAGCGGAATTTGTGGGCTTTGGTTGAACCGGCTGAGGTGACAACTCCCGGCTGCCGACACAGTCACAACGCTGTACAGATCGGGCCCCGTATAGCTCGTGAGTGTCGCTCGACCACTCTTCACCGCTGTCGAGAACAACGCCCGGCTGCTGAGAGAAAGCCGCAAGCTGCAGCGCCTCGGGCAGCGCCCCGCCCTGCACCGCACAGGAGTTGGCCGCCGCCGGTGCGCTCACCGCCGTTTCGCTCGACGAGCCCTGCCAGCAGGCGCCGGCAAAGGCCTGGGTGCCGGGCAGGCAGCCGGCTTCGTGGCCGTTGACGGACTGCGCGGTGATCGCGTTGACGGCGTTGAGCGCGGTCTGGGCGTCGGTCGCGCTCTTGGCGAAGTCGGCGCTTTCGGCGTGGGCCGCGTTCGGCACCTGGCCGAGGCTGAGCTCGTCGATTTCGGCGCCGGTGATCAGCGTCGTCTGGTTCGACGCCGGCCGCCGCCAGCACCCCCGGCTTGAGCCGGTTGGCCGGGATCGAGCGCAGCTTCAGGCGGTTGCCAGGGAGGGACTTCACCTTCACCGCCTTGCCGTCGATCCGCGCCTTCTTCGCCGCGTAGACCGTGCCGCCGAGGGCGATGAACAGCGCTAACGCCGAAACTGCCAGCGCCGGTGAAGGTAGGCGTATTCCCTGTCTCATCTTTCCCCCTTTGGTCAGAGCAACTTGCGGCGGCGAGCCTAGCCACGGCCGCCGCGAGGGCAAAGACCGCTGGACGAAAATTCAGTGGTCGGTGGACTTGGCGCCGCGGCTGTCTGCGGGCGCAGCGGATAGACTCGCCCGCGTAATCGGTCGGTGGTCAAGGGAAGTCCGGTGAGAAGCCGGCGCGGTCCCGCCACTGTGACCGGGTCAAGGAGGTCGCAGGCGCTTTTGCGCCAGCCACTGGGGAGGACACAGATTCCCCGGGAAGGTGCGGCCGACTCACCCCGGGAGCCAGGAGACCTGTCCCCGGCCAGCCATGACGACCCTCGAGGAAAGGGCGGCTTAAATGCCAAGACTCGTTCCATTCCGGCTGGCCGCTGCGTGCGCGCTGGCCCTTCTCGCTGTTGCTCTCGACCGCTGCGCTCGCCGCGGCCAAGGGAACCCGCGTCGACCTGCGCGTGGTGGGCAGCGGCGGCAAAACGCTGACCGAACAGTTCATCGGTGCCAAGACGACCTCGGTCAAGACCAGCCCGAAGGCGACCTGCCTTGGCGGCGGCACCGGCGGCAGCGGCAAGTCGGTGCAGGTCAAAGGCCCGACGGCGCTGGGTGTGCTGGCCCAGGCCTCGAAGATCACCCCCTCGCTGCGCCCGCTGCTGACCACGGACCACTTCCTCTCCGAATTCGGCCTCGGGCTCTGCGGGATCGGCAAGTCCAAGACGACCAAGAAGCTCTCCTGGTACCTCAAGGTCAACCACAAGAACCCGAACAAGGGCGGCGAACTGGTCAAGCTGCACGCGGGGGACGAAGTGCTGTGGGCCTTGGAGCCCTACCCGTATCCCGACGAGCTCTCGCTGGTTGCGCCGCACGAAGCGGAGCTGGGCAAGCCGTTCACGGTGAGCGTCTTCTCCTACGACGACAAGGGCAAGAAGGCGCCGGCCGCCGGCGTCTCGGTGACCGGGGCCACTGCGCCGACCGGCGCCGACGGCACAACCACGGTGACGCTCTCGGCACCGACCGTGCTGAGCGCCACCGACGGCGTGGACATCCCGTCCAACCAGGTCGCGGTCTGCGTCAGCGGGGCCTGCGGCGGCGGCTGATCCGATGAGGGGCCCCGGCACGGCGGTCGCGATTGCGCTGCTGCTCTTTGCAGCGCTCGCGGCCGCTGGCTGCGGCCTCGGCCCCGGTAAGGGGCTCGGCGAGGTCGAGCTGACGGTGACGCGGGACTACGGGACCGTGCCGGTGCTTCACCACCAGCTTGGCGACCTGAACGAATCCGACACGGTGATGCGGGCGCTCGAAGGCAGCGCCGATATCTCGACCCGCTACGGCGGTGGCTTCGTGCAGTCGATCGAGGGCTTGGAGGCGCAGGAGAGCGTCGACCGCTCGCTCGATTGGTTCTTCTACGTCAACGGGGTCGAGTCGACCGTCGGTGCGGCCGACTACCAGCTGCACGGGGGGGAGTCGGTCTGGTGGGACTACCGCGACTGGAGCGGGGCGATGCGGGTGCCGGCAGTGGTCGGCTCCTGGCCACAGCCCTTCCTCGACGGCTACGACGGCAAGCGCAGGCCGGTCGCGGTCGAGTGCCTCGGCGGCGGCGAAGCTTGCGCCACGGTCCGCGGCAGCCTGGAAAGCGCGGGCGTCTCGGTGGCCTCGGGCTCGCCCGACGGAGCTATCCGGGTCCTGGTCGGCCCCTGGGCGCGGGTGCGGAGCGACCCGGCGGCGGCGCAGATCGAGAAGGGGCCGCAGACGAGTGGGGTCTTCGCCGACTTTCAACGGGGCGCCGGCGAATACGAGCTGCAGGGGCTGGGTGAAGACGGCAAGCTGGGACGGACCTTCGGCAGCGACGCCGGCCTGGTCGCGGCGACGCGACGCTACGACGCAGCGCCGGTCTGGGTCATCAGCGGCACCAGTCGCGGCTGGGTTGAAGAGCGCGGCAGGCCTGCTCGATGCGGCCGACCTGCGCGACCGTTACGCGGTCGCGGTCGAAGGGGGGAAGGAGACGCCACTTCCGCTGCGATGAGGTCGCCGTTTGCCTACACGCCGAGGCCGGGCCCGCTGCAGGCGGCCTCGCCGGCCGCTGCGGTCGTCTACCTCGGCTCGCTGATCGCGGTCGCCTTCCTCTACTCGAACCCGATCGTGCTCGCCGCGACCGGCGTCGCGCTGGTCCTGGCCGGGCGCCTCGCCGGCGCCCGCGCCGCGGTCCGCGCCGCACTCTGGATGGGCGTGACCCTGGCCCTGCTGATCGTCGTCGTCAACGCCCTGGTGGTCAGCCGCGGCGAGACGGTGCTGGCGCGGCTGGGCGAGTGGCCGATCCTGGGCCAGGTCGACGTCACCGCCGAGGCGATTGCGGCCGGCGCCGTGCTCGGCCTGCGCGCCGCGGTCGTGATGGTCGCCTTCGCCGTCTACTCGGCCTGCGTCGATCCCGACCGCGTCCTCCGCGCCCTGCGGCCCCTGGCGGGCCGCTCGGCTCTCACCGCGACCCTGGTCTCCCGCCTCGTCCCGGTAGCCGCGGCCGACGCCGCCCGCCTGCGCGACGCAGCACAGCTCCGCGGCCCCGGCGCGGCGCCCGTCGGCAAGGCCCCCCTGGCGCGCCGGCTCCTGGCCGGCTCGCTCGACCGCGCCGTCGACGTAGCGGCGACGCTGGAGCTGCGCGGCTACTCGCTCGACGCCCCGCGCGCCAAGAACCGCAGCAGCCGCTCCCGCTACGACCGCCGCTTCTACGCAACGGGCGCCGCCGTCCTCGCGATCGCGATCGCCGCCAAGTTCCTCGGTGCCGACGACTTCGCCGAATACCCGACGATCAGGATCGGCGCGGATTCCGTCACGCTCGCCGTCTCAGTCCTAACCGCCCTCAGCGGCCTAGCCCCGTTGCGACGTAGGCCCCGCCGAGCTGATGGTCGTCTCCGGGCCAGTCTCCGAACTGCATCAACTTCTCTACCTGCCGAAGGGAGAACTTGATGCAGTTCGCGGGGGCTGCCCCCATCTATATGCCGGAGGCCCGCGGTGCCTGACCTGGCGACTTCGAAACGCACGCCCTCGGCCCTCGAGATCGACGGCCTCGTCTACCGATACCCCAATTCTTCCTCTCAGCCGGCCCTAATCGACGTCTCTCTCCGCTTGGCCCCAGGCGAGTTCGCCCTCCTGGCCGGCCGTTCCGCCAGCGGCAAGTCCACCCTCCTAAGGGCAGCCTGCGGCCTGGTCCCGCACTTCCACGGCGGCGAAATCGACGGCCGCATCGAGGTAGCGGGCATCGACGCCATAGCCCACGGCCCGGGAGAGCTGGCAGCCGCAGTCGGCTACGTGGCCCAGGATCCCGAGACCCAAGTCGTCTCGACAACAGTCGCGGCTGAGATCGAGCTGCCGCTGGAGATGCGCGGAGACCAACCAAGCTCTCGCGCAAGAGCGGTCGAGGAGGTAGCGCTAGCTCTCGCGATCCCGCACCTGCTCGACCGAGCTGTGGACACGCTTTCGGGCGGAGAGCTTCAACGAGTAGCGCTTGCGGCGGCCTTGGTCACCCGCCCACGTCTGGTCCTCCTAGATGAGCCCACCTCTCAGCTGGACCCAGTCGCCGGAGACGAGCTGATCTGGCTTTTGCGTCGACTAAACGAGGAGTGGGGGGTAACGGTCCTTCTCGCCGAGCATCGCCTCGAGCGCTGTCTTGCCGCCGCCGACCGAGTCATCGCCATGACCTCAGGCTCAATCTCCTTCGACGGTCCCCCGGGCAGCTTCCTGACCTGGGCGCAGCGCACCGACGAAGCTCTGGAGACACCCGCCGCTCGCCTCTTCTCCCTCTGCGGCATCGAACCCCTCCCGGTCGGGGTCCGCGACGCCCGCCGAACCCTCGCATCAGCCGATTCTGCGGATAGAGGGGAGACGGACCCCCTCCGAACGGCTTGTACTTTTTCGGCATCCGGCCCACGGCCAGCCGTCCCCTCTCCACCGAAAAAGTTGAGAGAGGAGGGGGTCCGTCTCCCCTCAAACCCAGCCCTCCGCACAAGAGGCCTATGGGTAGAGCTAACCCAACGAGAGACCCCCCGCGATGTCCTGAAAGGCATCGACCTGAGCGTGGAGAGCGGCGAACGGATCGCCCTAATGGGACGCAACGGAGCCGGCAAGAGCACCCTGCTGCGAACCCTGGCCGGATTGACCGAACCGGTCAGGGGCAAGGCCGTGGCAGCGGCTGGGATAGCCCTGCTCACCCAGAACCCGAGTGACTATCTCGTCCGCGAGCGGGTTGGCGACGAGCTTCCGGGGGACGTTGGGCTTGCGGCGCTCCGAGTCGTCGGCATGGAGCATGCAGTGGACGCCGACCCCCGCGACCTCTCTGGCGGCGAACGCCAGCGCCTCGCCCTGGCGATTGCCCTGGCGGGCCGCATGGAAGGGGACGAGCTTCCGGGCCTGGTTGCCCTCGATGAGCCGACCCGCGGCATGGACCGAGCCCGCAAGGGCGACCTCGTCGACCTGATCGGCGACCTCGCGGCCCGCGGCGCCGGGCTGCTGGTGGCTACCCACGACGTCGAGTTCGCCGCCGCCTTCGCCGAGCGCGTCGTTCTGATGGGCGACGGTGTCGTCATTGCCGACGGTCCCGCCGCCGAGGTCCTCTCCGGTGGCTGGTACTTCGCCACCGAGGTGGCAAGGGTCCTCGATCTGCCGGGTGTCGTCACCCCCGAACAAGGCGCCGAGGCCCTCCGAGCATCCGGTGAGTTCGCCTTTTTACGTCCAGTAGGACGGAAAAACACAAACTCACCATCGGAGGAGGGCGGCTGATGTCCTGGCAGTTGGCTTCGTTTCTCATCCTCGGTGGTGTGCTGCTTGGCGGCTTCGCTTGGTACGAGCGCTCGCGGCCGCCCTCGCAGGTGGTGGCCCTCGTTGCCGCGCTGGCGGCGCTGGCGATCGCCGGGCGGATCGCCTTTGCCGCCTTCCCCAACGTCAAGCCGACCACCGACATCGTCGTCTTCGCCGGCTACGCGCTCGGGCCCGCGCCCGGCTTCGCGGTCGGCGCCTTCGCTGGCCTCGTTTCGAACTTTTGGTTCGGCCAGGGCCCCTGGACGCCGTGGCAGATGGCGGGGTGGGGGCTCTGCGGAGTGCTGGGGGCGGCGCTGTCGCTCGGCACTCGTAACGCCGGTCGCCTCACCCTCGCCGCGGTTTGCGGCTTCGCCGGGATCGCCTACGGTGTGTTGTTGAACTTCTCGCTGATGGCTACCTATGGCGGAGATCTCTCGTTTCGGCACTTCCTGGTGCTGGAGGGGCGTGCGATTCCCTTCGACGCCGCCCACGCGATCGGCAACGTCGCCTTCGCGCTGCTCGCCGGGCCGGCGATGGTGCGGATGCTGACCCGCTTCCGCGAGCGCTTCGAGTGGCGCACGCCGGCGGTTGCGACGGCGGTGCTCGTCGCGTTGCTGGTGGTGCCGGCGATCGTTCCCAGTCCCGCCAGGGCGGCGGGCGCCGACAGTGCGGCGAGCTGGCTCGAGTCCGTGCAGAACGCCGATGGCGGTTTCGGCGCCTCCTCCGGCGACCCCTCCGGCGCCGCGATCACCGGCTGGGTGATGCTGGGGCTCGAGGCCGCGGGACGCAACCCACTCGACGTCGCCCGCCTCGGCAAGACCCCGGTCGATTTCCTGCGCTCCAGCATCGGCGAAGTCAGCAGCAGCGGCGATCTCGCCCGCACCATCGTCGCCCTCGAGGGAGCCGGCGTCGACCCGCGCTCCTTTGCCGGTCGCGACCTGGTCGATGAGCTGGTCCGGCGCCGCGCCGACAACGGCTCCTTCTCGGGCTGGCCCGGGACGACTTCCTACAGCGCGATCGCGCTGCGCACTGCCGGTGCCGGAGTTACCCAGACGCTCTCCTGGTTGAGCAGCGTTCAGAACGGCGACGGCGGCTGGGGCGACGTTCCCGGCTCGCCGAGCAACGCCGACGTGACCGCGGCGGCGATGCAGGCGATGCCGGACACGAAAGCGGCCGGCAACGGCCTCTCCTATCTGCGCAAGCACCAGCGTCCCAACGGCGGCTTTGCCCTCGGCAGCTCGGGCGGCGTCAACTCGCAGTCGACCGCATGGGCGGTCGAGGGAATGATCGCCGTCGGCGCCGATCCGGCGAAGATCGCTTCCGGTGCCAATAGCGCCCTCGATTACCTCGCCGCCCAGCAGGCCGGCGATGGCCACTACCGCTACTCCAGCTCGAGCGACCAGACCCCGGTCTGGGTCACCGGCGAGGTGCTGGTCGCCGTCGCCGGTGACGCCCTGCCGATCTCGCCGCCGCCGCGGGAAAAGAAGGTGACGACCGTCTCGCCGTCCCAGGCAGCGCCGCTAGCACCGGGCATCGGCAGCGGCTCGCCGGCGCCCGCCGAACCGTTGCCGGAAGCGAATACGGGCGGCAGCGAAGAAGGCAGCACCGGCACCCCGCCCGCGGCGCCCCCGGGCGTGCCACCGGCAACGGGCGGCACGATCCCAGCGCCGGGAGAAACGGGCGGCGTCGTCCCGCCTCAGGGTGAAAGCGAAGCCGCTCCGCTGGAATCAACCGCCCCCCCGCCAGAGCCGATCAGCACTAGCGGCGGCACCCCGTCGCCCGGAGTCCCGATCGGCATCGGCGCACTCGCAACCGCGCTAGCCATCGGCATCCCCTGGTGGCTCGGCCGTCGCTTCGCCTGGTAGTCGGACGAAACCTCCATTCACCATCCCTGAGATGTAAAAGGGAGGTTTCGTCAGCTCGGCGGCTATGTTCCAGCGGTGGATGTAGAGACCGCGATCCGGACCCGCCGCACGCACAAGGCCTTCGGCCCCGAGCCGCTGGCGCGCGAGGAGCTGCTCGAACTGCTCGAGCTGGCGCGCTGGGCGCCGAACCACCACCTGACCGCGCCCTGGCGCTTCCGCGTGGTCGGCCCGGAGGCTCTGGCTCGACTAAAGGAGGTTGCCGGCCCCGAGGGCGCCGTGAAGCTCGACCGCGCTCCCACGCTCGTCGTCGTCTCCTCCGTGCTCGGCGACGACCCAGTCCAAAACGAGGAGGACCTGCACGCCACCGCGGTCGCCTCCTACATCGTCCTGCTCGGCGCCCACGCGCGCGGGCTCGCCGGCTACTGGCGCACCCCCGGCCTGCTGCGCGCAGATGAGGGTCGCGCCGCCGTGGGGCTGCCGGATGACGAGCGCTTCGTCGGCCTCCTGCACCTCGGCCAAGCGCGCCAAGTCAAGGAGCCCCCAGAGCGTCCACCGGTCGAGCAGGCGACCGAGTTCCTCGCCTGATGCTCTCCCGCGCCACAGCGATCGAGGCGATCGCCGGCCAGAGCTTCGAGGTCGTCGTGATCGGCGGCGGCATCACCGGCGCCGGCGTCGCCCTCGACGCCGCCTCGCGCGGCTACTCGGTGGCGGTGATCGAGCGCGGCGACTACGCGATCGGCACCTCCAGCCGCTCCTCGAAGATGGTCCACGGCGGCCTGCGCTACCTGCAGAACCTCGACCTCGGGCTGGTCCGGGAGGCGCTGCTGGAGCGCCAGCTGATGGTCCAGCTCGCCCCGCACCTGGTCTACCCGACGCCGTTTCTGGTCCCCGCCCTGGGCGACGATCGCCGCGACCGCCGGCTCGGGATCGGGCTCAACATGTACGACGTGATGGCGACGACGCGGGTCGGTCGCAACCGCCGTGAGATCCGCTCCTCGAAGGAGGTCGACGAGGACTTCTACTGGTCGCCCGATCGCCACCGCACGATCGACCGCGACGAGGTGCTCGAGCTGATGCCCTCGCTGGAGCCGCGCGACCCCAAGAACGCCTACCTCTTCTACGACTGCCAGACCGACGACGTGCGCCTCACCCTGACCATCCTCGGCGAGGCCGAGCGTTTCGGCGCGGTGATGCTGAACGGTGCCGAGGTGACCGAGGTGCTCGAGCGCAACGGACGCGCCGCCGGCGTCGCCTTCGTCGAGGCCGAGTCGGGCGAGCGGATCGAGGTCGAGGCCAGCAACGTGATCAACGCGACCGGCGTCTTCGCCGATCGCATCCGCCCCGAGGAGACGATCGAGGAGGAGGACGTGCCGCGGATCTCGCCCAGCCGCGGCACCCACGTGCTGATCGACCGCGCGGCGCTCTCGACCGGTTCCGCAGCCTGCATCGTGCCGGCCGGGGAGGGCCGCCAGATCTTCGCCCTGCCCTGGTACGGCCGCACCCTGATCGGCACCACCGACAACGATTTCGAGGGCGACATCGACCACCCGCACCCGGGCGAGGAGGAAGTCGCCTACCTCCTCGACGCGGTCAACGAGTTCTTCGGCGTCTCGCTCGCCGAGGCCGATCTGGTCGGCGCCTATGCCGGCGTGCGGCCGCTGATCGCCACCGGCGACCCGAAGAAGTCGGTCGACATCTCGCGCAAGGCGGAGCTCTATGAGACCTCCTCGGGGATGCTGACGATCACCGGCGGCAAGCTGACCACCTGGCGGCGGATGGCGAAGCAGACCGTCGATCGCCTGGTCGAGCGCGAGGGCCGCGAGGCGGCCTGCCACACCGCCGAGATCCCGCTCGGGATGGAGGCGCGGCCGGAGGACCTGGAGGCGCCCGAGGGCGTGGGGGAGGAGGCGCTCGCCCAGCTCGCCTTCCGCTACGGCCACGCGGCGCGCAACGTGCTCGCGCTGGCCCGCGAGGACCCGAAGCTGGCGGTGCCGATCGTGCCCGGTCGTCCCGATCTGCTGGCCGAGGCCGTGATCGCCGCCCGCCATGAGCAGGCGCGCAGCGTTGCCGACGTGATCCTGCGCCGCACCCGCCTCGGCCTGCTCGCCGCGCCGCAGCTGCGCGACGCCGACTCGGTGCGGGCGGTGGCGGCGGCGATGGGGGCCGAGCTGGGCTGGAACCGCCGCCAGGTCAAACGCGAGGCCGAGGCCTGGCCCGCGGCGGCGGCGGAGGCCGGGATCGACCCCGCCCGCTCGCCCGTCTAGCCGCTGCAATAACCTGCCGCTCCATGACCAAGGCTGAGCTGGAGTCCAAGCACCTCGCAGACCTGCACGCGCTTGCCGCCAAGGCGGACGTGCCGCGCTACCGAATGCTGCGCCGCGAGGAGCTGATCGAGAAGCTCGCCGGTGGCGAGCCGGACAAGGGCGAGAAGCCGTCCAACGGCGAGCGAGCGCCGAAACGGGATCGCCCGCCGCGCCGGCGCCGCGAGCGCCCGGCCGGGGACCGTCCCCCGCGCGAGCGCCCCGCCAGGGAGGAGCCCGCAGCGCCTGCGCCGGAGCCTGCCGCTGCCGAGCCGTCGCCTGAGCCAACCGCGGCCTCCGCGGGCGAGTCCAAGCCGGCGCGCCCGCGCCGCCGGCGGCGCCGACGCTTCGGTCGCAAAGACAAGGGCCTGCGCGTCCAAGACCTCTTGACCCCGCCGCCAGGTCGCCAGGCGCTCGTCTACGGCGAGAGCCGCGCCGCCTGTACTTCGCTTCTGCGCGAGATCGCAGCCGACCTGGCTGGGGCCTCAGAGGGCCCCGACCCGATCGCGTTGCTGATCGACCCCAGCCCCGAGGAGCTGGCCGACTGGAAGCGCGAGGCGCCCCAAGCCGAGATCGTCTCCGCCGGTCAGGCCCGCCACGCCAGCGACGCCCAGGCTCAGGCCGCCCGCCGCGCCGAGGGAGGCGAAGACGTGATCCTCCTGGTCGACTCCCTAAGCCGCCTAGAGGAGGCCTTTGGCGACGCCGACGCAGCCAAAGAGCTCTTCGATGCCGGTCTCAGCCTCACCCGGGGCAGCAACGGTTCATTGACCGTAGTCGCGGCCCTAGAGCGCCCGTCTTAGCGTCGGTAGGCGATGCGGCGCCAGCTCGGCTCTTTGCTGAGCTCAATGAGATCGGCGCTGCGGTCCGGCTGGATGTAGCCGAAGGTCTGGTTGCGCTCGTCGAAGACGACGTCGAGCTCGCCCTCCTTGACCCGCTGATCGAGCCAGGCGCCGCGGAAGACGAGGCGGCGCAGCCAGTGCACGAGGCTGCGGTTGGCGGGGCCGACGAGGTCGTCCCAGTTCTCGTTGATGTGTTCGCCGAGGCGCGAGCTGGGCTCGGCGATCTCGCCGCTGACGGCGAGATCGAGCAGGTCGTCGAGCTCCTCCTGGCTGAGGCCCTGGTCGACGAAGCCGAGTTTGACCGCGGCCTGCTCGACCCGCTGTCCGAAGTCCTGCTCGTTGAAGGCGAAGCGGAGCTCGCCGTACTCGAGCACGTAGTCGGAGCCAGACTCGTAGTTCCCTCTTCGGGTCGTTTTCTTATCCATGAGTTGAAGCCATCTGCTCGCGCCAGCCCAGCGGGAGCAGGTGCTGATCATGCCGGTCATCGTAGTCCCATGCCCTCGCGCGCCGGGGCCTGAAAGAGCGTTTGCACCTGCGTGCCTCACGGTAGCCCGGCTAATCTTGCGCGACCTTTTTTGATCGACCTGCACTGCCACATCCTTCCGGCGCTCGACGACGGCGCGCTCGACCTCCGCGACAGCCTCGCCATGGGCCGTCAAGCGGTCAACGACGGGATCGAGGCGATCTGCGCCACGCCGCACATCCGCCACGACCACGACGTCCGCATCGATCAGCTCGCCGATCGGGTCGAGGCGGTCAACCGCAGCCTGCGCGACGAGGGCATTGCGGTGACGGTCCTGCAGGGGGGAGAGGTGGCCGAGACCGCGGTCGAGGAGCTCAGCGAGGAGGAATTGGGTCGCGTCACCCTCGGCGACGGCAACTGGGTGCTGCTGGAGCCGGCGCCAGGCCCGCTGAGCGACGGCCTGACCCGCCGGGTCGAGCAGCTCGCCGAGCGCGGCCACCGCGCCCTGATCGCCCACCCCGAGCGCCACCTCTCGGCCGACATGTACGAGCGGATCGCGGCGCTGATCGCGGCCGGGGCGCTGGTCCAGGCCACCGCCGACTTCTTCCTGCGCGAGCGCACCGCCGACGGCATGCGCTCGCTGGCCGAGGCGGGCCTGATCCACGTGCTCAGCAGCGACGCCCACTCCTCCCATGGCGGCCGCCCCGTACATATGAGCGAGGCGTTCGTGGTCCTCGCGGGGATCGAGTCGATCGCTCCGCACATCGAGTGGATGCGGGACGTCGCGCCGCGAGCAATCGTCGAAGGTGAGGAGCTGGAGCTGCCCTTCGGCCCTGTTGTCTAGTCGAGCGGACGCAACTCGACCCGGCGCGCCAGGTCCTCGACCACGCCGCGCGAGCCACTGCCGAGGCCGTGGCGAAGGAAGTTGGCAGCGCCCGCGGCGGCGCCCATTCGCAGCGTCTCTTCCCACTCCATGCCCGCGGCGATGCAGGCGGCCAGGCCGCCCATCATCGAGTCGCCGCAGCCCTCGCGCGAGCCGCGCTCGAAGCGGGGCGGGATCAGCTCCCAGGCATCCTCGCCGCGCAGGACCATCGCCGGCTCCTCGGCGCGGGTGATGATCACCGAGTCGGCGCCGGCGTCGAGCAGCCGCTGCGCTGCCGCGCGCATCCGCTCCTCGCCGTCGACCGGCCCGTCGACGTAGCCGGCCAGCTCCCAGTCGTTGATCTTGACCAGGTCGGGCCCGCCCTCGAGGGCACTGTCGAGGCGGGGCGGGGAGAGGTCGACGATGACCGGCGTCCCGTTGGCCTTGACGTCGGCGACCAGGTTGCCGTAGATCTCCAGCGGCAGCGCCTCACCCGGGTAGGGACCGCAGAGCGCCAGCACGCCGGAGTCGAGCGCGGCGGCGACGGTGCTCGAGAAGAGCTCGTCGATCTCGTGCCGGGACGGCGGCATCGAGGCGCTCTGGGCGACCGGCTCGCGCTCGCCGCCGCGACGGTCGTGCACGTAGCTGCCGCTGGCCGTAGTGGTCTCGACCAGGCGCAGCTCGACGTCCATCTGCTCCAGCAGCGGTCGCAGCACGACCCCGGTCTCACCGCCGATGAAGCCGCAGAGGGTCGGGCTCGCGCCCAGCTCGGCGGCCATTCGCGCGACCCAGACGCCCTGCCCCGCCGCGTGCGCGTGGATGTCGTCTCCGCCCTCGCTGGTCAGCGCCTCAATCGTGATCGCCAGCATCGGATGCGGGCCGAAGACCGTGACCTTTGAGTTGGTGGCCATCGAAAAGAGGCTAACCGGGGGGAGAGGTCGGCTTATCCAGGGCCTTGAGCGGGCATGCCTCAAAGCTCGCTCGCCCCGCGCCTGCGCCGTCTACCGACTGCCATCGTCCTCGGCTGCGAGGTGCGGGTGGCCACCGGGCTTCGCGCTCGCCTCCTCGGCCTTGCCCATCTCGATTTGGACGAGGCCGGCCCGGGCCTGCTCATCCCCCGCTGCTCCAGCATCCACACCTTCGGCATGCGCTTCGCCCTCGACGTCTATTTCCTCGACGAGCACGGCGCGGCGATTGAAGAGAGGCGCGGCGTGCCACGGGGACAGGTTGTCCGTTGTCGCCGGGCGGCTGCCGTCGTCGAGCTACCTTCTTTCTCCTGTCTCGATATCTAACTCGGTACGTATCAATGCCTCAACGGCATATGCTTGCCGCGTTCAGGTGTCTCGAGTGGTGGGGAGGACTGTGGGCAAATGGGGAGACGAGCAGGCTTAGGCGGTTCACCCGGGGCATGGGCTTGGCGGCCACTGCTCCTCGTGGCGACGGTTGCACTGCTGTTCGCCGGCGTCGGCTGCGGCTCTGCCGGCGGCTCCGAATCGCAGGGTTTGGCCGAAGCGCATCAGCCACGGGAAGCCCAGCGGCAGCGAGCACAGCGACAGGCTGCTATTCGCCATGCCCGGGCTCACGCCCACCGGGAAGCCGCGCGGCGTCACGCGCGCCGGGTCAGGCGCGAACGCGAAAGGCGGGCCCATGAACACCGCGAACAGGTGGAAGAAGAACGGCAAGCGGCAGCGGAAGAAGAAGCGGCGTCCAACTGCGATCCGAACTACAGCGGGGCCTGTCTGGACCCCACGGCCTCCGACTACGATTGCGAAGGGGGAAGTGGCAACGGCCCCTATTACACCGGCACCGTGACCGTTGTCGGCGAAGACCACTTCGGCCTCGATGCCGACGGCGACGGAACTGGTTGCGAGGACTCTTGAGCTGATTGGGATCCGGAGATTGCGCTGGCAGGGGGGAGAGTTTTTGTCGCTGCGCCCTTAGAGGGGCCAGATGCTTCCCCAGCGACGAGAGATTGCGAGCTTGGTTGTCTGCGAGGACGACGCGACGACCCTCGAGCTGTTGTGCGACCACCTCGTCGCTGACGGGTTCGGGGTGCTGCCGGCGCCGAGTGCTTCCGATGCCCTGCGGCTCTGCCGGTTCAATCACCCGGACCTTCTGCTCCTTGACCTGACCCTGCCCGATGCGTCCGGGCTCGACGTGTTGCGCGAGATACGCGAGGCCGATGGGGTCACGTCGCGCTTCGACCCGAGCCTGCCGGTAATCGTCCTCAGCGGCCGTGGCGCCGACGCCGACCGCGTCCGCGGCCTCGACTTCGGGGCGGATGATTACCTCGTCAAGCCGGTCCACCACCCGGAGCTGCGGGCTCGGATCGGTGCCGTCCTGCGGCGTGGTCTCGAGAGTCGGGAAGGTCCCTGTCGGGCCGGCGAGATCGTCGTCGATCCGGCCCGGCGCAAGGTCTGGGTCGGCGAGCGGGAGGTCCCACTCTCGAACAAGGAGTTCGGCCTGCTGCGGGTCCTGGTCAGCGATCCGTCGCGCGTCTTCGCCAAGCGGGAGTTGCTCGAGGCGGTCTGGGGGTACAGGAGCCCGGCTCGTACGCGAACGCTCGATTCGCACGCCAGTCGCCTGCGGCGCAAACTCGACCCCGAGCACGGGCGGTACGTGGTCAATTGCTGGGCCTATGGCTACAGGCTGATTGACGGATGATCGAGCCGGCCCAGATCGTCGCCGGCTGGCCGCTCGTCCTTTCAATGGCGGGGACCGCGGTTGCCCAAGGCCTGCGAAACGGCCGGCGGCGCAGCGCCCTCAACCGGGCCTTGCACGAGGTGCGCAGGCCGCTGCAGGCAGTCGCCCTCGCCGTCGGCCCGCGGCCGGCGACATCGGCCGGAGGCGAGGACGCGATGGAGCTGGCGGCGGCAGCGCTGGAACGGCTGGACCACGAGATCAACGGTGGGCCGCAGCCGCCGGCCTGGGGCTCAATTGACGGTCGCTCCCTGGTTCAGGCGGCGGTCGGCCGCTGGCAGGCGCGGTCAACGCTCGCCGACGGATCGCTGGAGCTGCGCTGGAACGCCGGTCGCACGATCCTCAGCGGCGATCGCTGCGCGCTCGCCCAGGCGCTCGACAACCTGATCGTCAACGCGATCGAGCACGGTGGGCCGACGGTTGTCGTCGCGGCGCGGATGCGCGAGGGACGCTTGCGGATCGCGGTGGTCGACTCGGGCCGCGCCAGCCGGCCGCGGCGGCGACGCAACAGCCCGGCGGAAGTGGTCGCGCGACTCTCCGGGCGCAACCGCCACGGCCACGGCCTCGAGGTCGTGCGGCGGATCGCTTCCGCCCACGGCGGTGACTTCGCCCTGCGCCGAGCCGAAGCCGGCTCGCTGGCGGTGCTCGAGCTGCCGGTGGCCGAAGCGGAAGCCGGGCGGGTTGCATGAGCAGGCGGACGCGGGCCTTGATCTTCGGCTTGCTCGCCCTGGGGGCCGCGGCTTTGGCAGCCGGGATCGCCGACGGTTACGGCTCGAGCATCGCCCGCGGTTACGGACCATTGCGCTCCGTCGTGGTCGCGGCCCGCGGACTGGACGCGGGCAAGCCGCTCTTGCCCGAGCAGATCGACAGTGCGCTGGAGTTGCGGCGGGTACCGGCGAGATTCGTGCCCCCGGGCGCCCTGAAGGTGCCCGCGGATGCGCTCGGACTGGTTCCGGTTTCCACGATTGCCGCCGGTTCCTACCTGCTCGCCGCCGAGCTGCGGCCGCCGGGGCGAGGCCGCTCGGCGGGATCGGCGCTGGGGCCGCAGCGGCACCCGGTCGAGATCACCGTCACGGGAGCCGAAGCGCTGCTTGCCACCGGCGCGGCTTCGCGGGGCGCAAAGGTGGATGTGGTGGTAACGACCGAACCGACGGGAACCGGCCCCGGCCGGACCTATGTCGCCGCGACGGGAGTCCCGCTCCTCGCTCTGGGACCAGGAGCCGACGGTCCTGGTCCCGGTGGCGCTTCGGCTGCGACGCTCGGCCTGACCAAGGACCAGGCGCTGCACCTGATCGCCGCCGAAAGCTTCGCCCGCAAGTTGACCCTCTTGCCGGAGGGCTGAGCGGTGGGGGCGAGGGAGCGGCATATCGAGGATCTGTCCGGCTCGCTGCGAGCGCGCTTGATCGAGCGGCGGCGCACCGAGGCGGCGGCCGGCCGCACGCCCGTCGCGGAGCTGGCCGATGAGGTCCGCGACTTGGTGGCCGAGCAGGCGGCGCTTTTGGGCGACGACGATCGGGCCGCGGTCGAGACCCGCATCGTCCGCGACACGGTCGGCCTCGGCCCGCTCGAGGATCTGCTCGCCGACCCCGCGGTTGAGGAGGTGATGGTCAACGGGCCCGCGAGCATCTACGTCGAGCGGGCGGGGAAGATCGAAGCCACCAGTGTCCGCTTCGGTGACGAAGAGGAGCTGCGCAACGCGATCGAGCGCATCCTCGCCCCGCTGGGACGGCGGATCGACGAGCTGAGCCCGATGGTCGACGCGCGCCTCGCCGACGGCTCCCGCGTCAACGTGGTGATTCCGCCGCTGGCGATCGACGGGCCGGCGCTCTCGATCCGCCGCTTCGGCGTCGAGCGTCCGGGTCCCGGCAAGTTGGTCGAGCTGGGCACGCTGAGCTCGGCCCAATGCGAGTTGCTGCAGGCGGCCGTGGCCAGACGCAGCAGCCTTCTGATCAGCGGTGGGACCGGCTCGGGCAAGACGACGCTGCTCAACGCGCTGTCGAGCTTCATCGCCCCCGGCGAGCGGGTGGTGACGATCGAGGATGCCGCCGAGCTGCGCCTGCAGCAACCGCACGTGGTCAGGCTCGAGAGCCGGCCGGCCAGCGTCGAGGGGAGAGGTGAGGTGACCGTGCGCGACCTCCTGCGCAACGCGCTTGCGGATGCGGCCGGACCGGATCGTGATCGGCGAGGTGCGTGGGGCGGAGGCGCTCGACCTGCTGACCGCGCTCAACACCGGCCACGACGGCGCCCTCTCTACGGTCCACGCCAACTCTCCGGCCGATGCGCTCGGCCGGCTCGAGACCCTGGCGCTGATGGCGGGCGTGGGGCTGCCGCACGAGGCGATCGCCGAGCAGGTGCAGCGGGGGATCGACCTCGTCGTTCACCTCGAGCGACGGCGCGACGGCGCCCGTCAGGTGGTCGAGATCGCCGAGGTCGTGCGAGCGGCGGGGGCGACCGCGGTGCGCGCCCTCGACTGCTCGGTCGCACGATGATCGGCGGGCCGGGGCCGTTGCTCACCCTTGCCGGGGCGGCGGCGGGCGGTCTCGCTGCGGTCGGCGCGCGCGAGGCGGTGCTGGCGACCCCGGCCCTTGCCCGCTGGGTGAGGGTGGCGCTGGAGCCGCTGAACCGGGCCGGGCGCGAGGGGTATTCGCCGTCGGTCGGCGAGCGCCGCCGGCTTGCCGTCCTCGGCGCCGGCGCCGCGATTCTCGGCGGTTGGTTCTTGGCCGGAGCGACGCTGGCGCTGCCGCTTGCCGTCGCCGGCCCGGCGCTGGCAGGCTGGGCGATCAAGGCCCGGCGCAAGCGCTATCGCCGCGCGGTCGAGCGGGCGCTGCCCGATGTCGCGCTTGCCGTCGCCGACTCGCTCAGCGCCGGCCGCTCGCTGCGAGCCTCGTTGCCCGCCGCGGCGGCATCGCTCGACGGCCCGCCGGCGGTCGAGCTTGCCCGCCTTGGCGCCGAGCTCGACCTCGGCGCTGCGACGGGGGACGCGGTCGCGGCTTGGCGCCGCCGCATGCGCTCGCCGCGGGTCGACGCCTTCGCCGCCGCCCTGCTCAGTCAGCGCCTCGCCGGCGGCGATCTCGCTGGCTTGCTGCGGCGCTTCGCCGAGGGCGCGGCGGAGCGTGATCGGGCGGCCGAAGACGCCAGGGCGGCGACCTCGCAGGCGCGCTTCACCGGCTTGCTCGTCGTCGCGATGCCGAGCGGCGGCGCCCTCTTCGCCGAGCTATTGCAGCCCGGGTTTCTGGCCAAGGTGCTCGGTGGCCCGGCCTCCGCGACCCTGCTTGCGCTTGCAGCCGCGCTCCAACTCGCCGGCTTCGTCGCGATCCGCCGCCTTTCGCAGGTGGCCGCTTGAGCCTCGCCGGCGCCCTCGCGGCGCTCGCCGTCCTGGCCGCCTGCGCGGGTGGCCGCGAGCTTCTCGTCGCGCGTGGGCCGGCGAGTGGGCGTCTGCGGTTTGACCTCGGAGAGAGCGGTCGGGCGGCGAGGGCGGCGCTGCGCCTCGGCCTCCCCGAGCGGATCGCCCGCGCCGGCCTCGAGCCTCGCCTCTCGCTCGCGGCGGTTCTGCTCGCGAAGCTGGCGTTTGCGGCACTCGGTGGGCTGACGGCGCTCGCTGTCATTCCGGCGGCGCCAGGGCGCATCGCCTTGCTCGTCGCGGTAGCGATGCCGGCCGCGGGCTTCCTTCGTCCCCGATGCCCTGCTCGAGCGGCGAGCGCGCTTGCGCAGCCGTCGCCTGCGCGGAGCGCTTCCCGATGCATTCGACTTGCTCGCAGTCGGCGCTGCCTCGGGGCGCAGCGCCGCAGCCGGCTTCGCCGAGCTGGCAAAAACCGAGGGACCGCTGGCGGACGAGCTGCGGATGACCGTCGCCGAGCTCTCCTGCGGCCGGCCTCTGGGCGAGTCCCTGCGCTCGCTCCGCGCTCGGGTGCCCGGCGGCGAGATCGCCGGCCTCTGTGCGGCGATCGAGCGTTCCCGTCGCTTTGGCTCGCCCCTGGCCGGCCAGCTCCGCCGTCAGTCCAGCGCCCTGCGGCGCGATCAGCGCCGCGCGGTTGAGGAACGCGCCGCCCGCGCCGCTCCCAAGATCCAGCTCGTCGTCGCCCTCGTCCTCGTCCCCTCGGTCCTGCTGATGATCACCGCCGCCCTGATCGCCAACGCCGACGTCCTGCTCAGTGGGTTTTAGCGCGGTCTTATCGCCTTGGGCTACTCTCAAACGACCGATGCGCTGCTCCGATCCGCCGAGTTCGACGCTGCGCAGGCTACGCCGGCTCTCGAGCCTGGCGATCCTGCCCGTGCTCTTCAGTTTTCCCGCTCATGCCGGCGCGACGGCGCGGGTAAGCCTTGCGATTACGCCTGCCGCAAATATGGCAAGTGTTTCCGCCGGTGAGGCGGCCGTCGCCCGCTACTGGACTCCGGCGCGGATGCGCAGTGCCAGGCCGCTGGATCAGATTCTCAGCCAGCCTTCCGCCGGCGGATTCGAGCGGCGCGATGAACTGGCCAGCGCCAGCTTTGCCAGCGTCCCCAACACAACCCAGCCGCCCTTCACCGCCGTCGGGCGGGTCTTCCTCAAGGTCGGCAACTTCGCCGGCTTCTGCTCCGGCACGGCGATCGACAGTCCCAGCCGCCAGCTCGTTCTCACCGCCGGGCACTGCCTCTACAGCATCCTTCCGGGCCACCTGATCCCGACCGCGGCCCGCTACTTCGACTTCGTCCCCGACTACTCGCACGGTCAGGCTCCGTTCGGCGAGTTCATCGGGCGCAAGGGGTTCATGCCCAGGCCCTGGCTGCGCAGCATCAACGAGAACTACGACATGGCGGCGGTGCTCACGCGTCCCAACGCGGAAGGTCAGAACGTCGCCGATGCGGTTGGGGGAGGGATACCGATCGCCACCGACCGGGCTCGCGACCAGGAATACCAAGTGCTCGGCTACCCCGGAGGCCCGGAGCGCAAGAACATGCAGGAGTGCGACGGGCGCTTCTCCGGGGACGATCGGCTCACATATCCACTTGGCGGACCACCATCGCTCGGTGTCGGTTGTTATATGGGTGAGGGCGCCAGCGGCGGTCCCTGGCTGATCAACGAAGGCACCGAGGTTGGCGGCATCACCACCTACGGTCACATCAGGAACTTCACCCACACCTACGGGCCGTATTTCTCCAGCCGCAACGTCGGGGCGCTCGTCAAGGGCCTTTAGGAGGACCTAGCTGCTTTGCGCTGACTCCTCGCGCAGGCGACGGGAGACCGCGGCCGCGGCGTCGCGCACGGCGTCGAGCTCGGCGGCGCTTTTCTTGTGGCCGTTGACGTAGCAGCAGAGGGTGCCGCTGACGAGCTCGAAGGCAAACTTCTTCGGCGTTTCTTCGGCGAGCCAGACGACGAAGGTAGGGGAGAAGAGGCGGTGCAGCCAGACCTGATCCTGCTCCTTGAGGGAGAAGATCTCGTAGCGCTCGTCGAGCGCCTCGCTCTCGAGTTGGACCCGCTGTCTGGATTTGCGGAAGGCGTCCTCCAGACCCGCCAAAGCACGGAGGCCGGACTTGCGATGACAGAGGAGTTCGGGAACCCGAGCATCGCACTCGGGCACGTCGACCATGCAGATCGTGTAGTGGTAGTAGCTGGTCTGCTGTCCTTTGCGCGGTACTCGTCGTTTCCTCGTAGGTGTAAAGGGCGAGTACGCCGTCGATGCCATCGCCGAGCGAGCCGGTGAAGCTGTGCGTGGCGTAACGGGCGCTGCCGATGCACAGAAGCGGCGTTGCCGCCCGTACCTCGCCTTGGCCGGATAGGGCCATGTTGCGCTGGGCGGCGTAGACCGCGTAGAAGTCGGTTTCGGAGCGCCGGTCGGCGATCGCGAAGACGACCAGCAGGGAGATCAGCAGCATCGCGACGGCGGCCCCCGCACCGATCGCGGCACCGAGATAGACGCCGGCCGCGGTTCCGGCCGCCAGAACGAAGAGAGCGATGACGAGCCAGGTCAGCGGCTTGCCCAGCAGCCGCCGGAAGTGAAAGCCGCGCAGGTCGTTGGCGTCGTCGGGAGCGTCCTCGGGGTGGCTGAGCTTAACCCCCGTATTGGGTGGCTTAAGTCAGACACCCCCTGGATGAGGGCAGGTGGTGGTTGCAAATGGGCTTGCAGGGTTGGGTCGTGTTGCAAAGTGGGAGGAAGTGGGGTACTGTGCCGCTCGAGTTGAAGCCCAGGACCGGGGTGGTGAGGTTCCTCCCACCTCATCACTCCGGTCCTAACTCTTTCCCAGGTCGCCCGCACTGAAAGGAACCCGACCGGTGGCATTTCGGGGCCTCTACGAGCACAGTCTCGATTCCAAGGATCGCCTTACCGTTCCCTCCAGGTTCCGGGCCGCCCTCTCCGATGGCGTTGTTCTGTCCAAGGGCTTCGACCCCTGCGTCTGGGTGCACACGACCGAGGAGTTCGAGCAGCTCTCCGACCGCTTTCTCTCGCCGCACAGTCCTTTCGGCCGCGACGCGCGCCAGCTGCGCCGCCGCTTCCACGGCGGTTCCTTCGATGAGAAGCTCGACTCCGCCGGCCGCATCCGCGTGCCCAGGCCGCTGATCGAGCACGCCGGCCTCGCCGGTCCCTGCGTCGTCGTCGGCACCGGTGAGTACCTGGAGATCTGGAACGCCGCGGCCTGGGCGAAGCAGGAGGCCGAGCTCGACGCCTCGGCGCCGGAGATTGCCGAGGGCCTGGCCGCGAGTGGAGCGCCTGAGTGAGATGGCGGCCCGAGCGCAGCAAGCCGTCGACTTCGACCGCCCGCCGGCGAATCGCGCAAACCTCTTCTTTATGACGACCGAGCACCAACCCGTCCTCGCCGCCGAGCTGACCGAGCTGCTTGCCCCGCAGCCCGGGCAGATCGCGGTCGACTGCACCTTCGGCGGTGGCGGCCACGCGCGTCGCGTCGCCGCCGCCCTCGGCCCGAGCGGGACGCTGATCTGCATCGACCGCGACCCGGCCGCCGAGGCCCGTTACGAGGCCTTCGCCGCCGAGGCGCCCTGCGCGACCCGCTTCGTCGCAACCGACTTCGCGGCAGGGCTTCGCACCCTGCGCGGCGAAGGAATTCGCCCAGAGATGGTCTACATGGACCTCGGAATGTCCTCGATGCAGGTCGACGCCTGGGAGCGGGGCTTCTCCTATTCATACGACGCCCCCCTCGATATGCGCATGGACACCCGCCAGCAGCTGAGCGCCGCCGACGTCGTCAACGAGTGGCCGGAGTCGCGCTTGGCGCAGGTGCTGCGCCGCTTCGGCGAGGAGCGCTACGCCGGCGGGATCGCCCGTGAGATCACCAGGCGCCGCCCGCTTGCCACCACTTCCGAGCTGGTCGACGCGATCAAAGCCGGGATGCCGGCCTCGGCCCGCTTCGGCGGTGGCCACCCGGCGAAGCGCAGCTTCCAGGCGATCCGGATCGCCGTCAACGGCGAGCTCGACTCGCTCGACGACGCGCTGCCGACCGCTTGGGACATGCTGCCGATGGGCGGACGCCTCGCCACGATCGCCTTCCACTCGCTCGAGGACCGCCGCGCCAAGCGCTTCCTCGCCGAGCGCGCCCGCGGCTGCGTCTGCCCGCCCGAGCTTCCCGTCTGCGTCTGCGGCCGCGAGCCCGAAGCCGAGCTGCTGACCCGCCGCGCCGTCGCTCCCGGCCCCGAGGAGATCGCGACCAATCCGCGCTCGCGCTCGGCCCACCTGCGCGCCGCGGTCAAGGTCTCCGAGAGCATCGCGGTGGAGGCCTGATGGCTGCCGCCGCGACCGCACGCCGCGCCGCCGCTCCGGCAAGGGCACCGAGCCGCAAAGCGCCGGCCCGCAAAAAACCGCTCAAGGTCCAGCTCGCGCCGGCACCGGCGCGCAAGAGTGCGCCGGCCCGCCGCCGCGCCCCGAGCCGCCGCCCCGGCGGCCAGCTGATCCCGATCGCCGTCGGCGCCGCCACCGCGGCCCGCCACCTGCCCGATTCCAGCCTGATCGTGCGGATGACCCGTGGCCGCGCCTGGATCGCCGTGCTCGGCGTGCTGCTGGTCGGGATCGTCGCCGTCAACGTGCTCACGCTCAGCTTCTCCGCCGCCGCCGGTCACATCGACCAGAACATCACCGCGCTCGAAGAGGAGAACCCGCTGCTGCGCAGCCGCGTGGCGCAGCGAGATCGGCGCCGCCCGGGTGCGCTCCGAAGCGGGAGGCTCGGCCTTGCGACGGCCGCCACCGACCAGATCGAGGCCGTGCAGGCGGGCCCTCACGACGTCGCCGTCGCCGCCCAGCGCCTCGCCGCCGCCGGCACGGGCTACTAGAGGCCGCCACCGATGAAGATCATCGAGCGAAGGATCGGCCTCCTCTTCGCCGGCTTTCTCGTCTGCTTTCTCGTCATCGCCTGCCGGGCCTTCTGGCTGCAGGGCGTGCAGGGCGCCCAGCTTGCTTCCGAGGCGATCAGCCAGCAGACCCAGATCGATCCCGCTGCCAAGCCTGCGTGGCAGCCTGCTCGACCGCCACGGCAACGCTCTGGTCGCCTCCGAAGATGCGGCGACGATCTTCGCCGTGCCGCCGGAAGTGAAGAAGCCCGCGGTAGCGGCAGAAAAACTGGCGACGATCCTGAAGCTGCCGCAGAGCAAGGTGCTCAGCGAGGTGACGGCGGAAGGGACCTACTCGGTGCTGGCGCACAAAGTCGACCTGCCGACGGCGAAGCGGATCGAACGGCTCGATCTGGTCGGCATCGGCCAGGACCCAGACAGCCGCCGGACCTACCCGCAGGGCGAGATAGCAGGGCAAGTTCTCGGCTCGGTCGGCGCCGAAAACGAAGGGCTGAACGGGCTCGAGGAAGGCGAGGAATCGGCCCTGGCCGGCACCGACGGCGAACGGCGCATCGTCAGCGACGCCAAGGGCGAACCGATCCGACTGGAAACCGCGCAGGAAGCCGAGAACGGCGAAGACGTCCAGCTGACGCTCGACCCGGCGATCGAGGCGAAGACCGAACAGGTGCTGGCCGAAGTCGGCGAAACCTACGCGCCCAAGGGGGCGACGGCGATCGTGATGGACCCGCGCAGCTCGCAGATCCTGGCGATGGCGAACTGGCCACCCGTCGATCCGGCCGACCTTTCCGACGCGAGCCCCGAAGACCTGATCAACCGGGCGACCGGATTCACCTACGAACCGGGCTCGACCTTCAAGGCGTTCACCGTCTCGGCCGCCCTCGAGGAAAAAGAAATCACCCCGGAGACGTCCTTCTACTTGCCCTCGCAGCTGCAGGTTGCCGACCGCGTGATCGAAGACGCCGAGGCGCGGCCGCCGATACTCGCTCACCGTCGCCCAGATCCTCGCCCAGTCCTCGAACGTCGGCGCGGTGGAGATCGGGCTGAAGCTCGGCTCCGAGCGCTTTAGCAAGTGGATCGACCGCTTCGGCTTCGGTCGCCCGACGGGGGTGCAGTTCCCCAACGAGGAGCAGGGGATCGTGCCGCCGCTGGACAAATACTCCGGCTCGACGATGGGCAACCTGCCGATGGGCCAGGGCCTCGCGGTGACGCCGATGCAAATGATGGCCGGCTATGCGGCGATCGCCGACGGCGGCATCCTGCGTCCGCCGCAGCTGATCCAGAAGATCGGCGACGAGACGGTGCACGAGCCGAAG
Source organism: uncultured Solirubrobacterales bacterium (assembly GCA_963840565.1). GTDB lineage: Bacteria > Actinomycetota > Thermoleophilia > Solirubrobacterales > 70-9 > VRUE01. The sequence goes on along the minus strand of CAWIZH010000002.1, from coordinate 954,647 downwards.
GGCCGGCGGGTTATTGACTCGGGCGTGGCGGCCCAGGTGCGCGAAATGCTCGAGGGGGTGCTGCAGGCTGGCGGCACCGCGTCGGAGGTCAGCGTTCCCGGCTACACGCTTGCCGGCAAGACCGGGACCGCGCAAGTGGCTGAAGACGGGACCTACTCGGAAACGAAGTACGTGGCTTCGTTCATCGGCTTTGCGCCGGCTCAGGATCCGCAGTTGCTTGTCTCGGTGATCGTCGACCAGCCGCAGGGGGACATCTACGGCGGGTCCGTGGCGGCGCCGGCGTTCGGCAAGATCGCGGCGTTCGCCCTGCCTTACCTCGGGGTGCCGCCGCAGTAGCCCGGATTCAGGCCGATTCGGCGGGAGAGAGCGGGTCCCAGAAGGAGATGTTCGCCAGGATCGTCGCCGCCGCGCCCGAGCCCGTTGCCGCCACCAGCAGCGCCAGGTAGTCGGCGGTACTGCCAAATGCAGGCTTGGCGTCGTAGGAGGAGAGCTTGATCGTCAGGACGGCAATCGCGGCGGCGAGGCCGACGGCGAAAATCGTCAGCAAGGCCGGCCAAACGAGCCGCCCGAGCCGTTTGGACAGCGTCGTCTTGCCCTGGAGGGGGAGGGCGACCGCGATCTCGTGCCCAGCGAACGGCGCGACCGCCAGCTGAGGGGCGGCGAGAGAGAGCGAGGCCACCCTGGTGTCGGCCGATTCCCTCGCGGTCATCGCGATGGCCTGTTCGACGGCGTCGAACAGCTTCAGCAGTTCGGTCACCTGTTCAGGCTCGACCGCGGTCCGGAAGCGGACGTCGGCCTTTTCGAGCGCGGCTTTGCCGGCCTTTCTGCGCTCGTCGTCCGGCAGCGACTCGACCTTCTTGTGGAGCTCGGCCAGATGCGCGCCCTGGATCCCAAGCTGGGTCAGCACGCCGGCGAGCTCGCGCGCGGGGTGAACAGCCGCGGTGCCGTCGTCGGCAAAGAAGTCCGAGCGCTTGAGGGCCTGGCGCTGCAGCTCTTTATCGGCGGCCTTGACCGCAGCAAGCGAGGAAGGCAGGCCCGATGCGCCGACCGCCCGGGCCAGTTCGGCGCGCGCCTGCTTGGCGATCTCCGGCGCCCGCTTGACCAGGTCGAAGACGACCGGCAGCAGTTCGTCGTCGCTTTTCCTCGAGCTGGCACTGCGCTGCGCCGTGACCCACTCGGTCAGGCCTTCGATCGACCTGCCCGGGAGGGCGCTTTCGTTCTCTTCCAGGAGGTTGTCCAAGATCGCCGTCCGGGTCTTACGACGGGCGAATCTCGGCGCCAGGATCGCCAGGATGCCGAGCAGGAAGCCGCCGAGGATGACCAGCAGCGGCTCGCCCCAGAAGCCCGTGCGCCGGTTTACCGTCAGCGCCAGTTCGGTTTCGCCTTCGCCTGCCGCTTTCGCCTTTCCAGTCAGCAGGCCTGTGACCGCGGAGCCGCCGTCGATGCCGTCGAGCGATATGCACCAGTCCTCGCCGCCGGGAGCCTGGCTTGCGTGGTGCACCGGGAGGGTTTCGCAGTCGGCGCTAGGCCTGGACTTGGCTCGGACTAATTTCGAGCCGTCGGCGCTGGTCAGCAGGGTGGTCCCGGTCGGCGGTTCGGCGGCGGCGCGAATGCGTATCCGGCCCACGTCCGAGGACTCCTGTTCGGCGGAGCCGAGCTGGATCGTCAGGGCGGCTTTTTTGGCCGCTGGTTTTGCTTCGGCCGCCGGCGTGGATTCGGTCTGCGGCGTTTCCGTGGCCTGGCCGACCAGGACCGGGATCGCGATCACGGCGAAGAAGGAGAGCGCGATTTGTGGTCCCTTTGAGGCCATCGTCAGTCGCCTAAAGCCGCCAAGATTTTGTCGATATTAGAGATCTCCTAAGCGTTGAGCGCTCCAGCGGCCGTGAGGCCGCCCTGCCTCGACCTAGAATCGCCCCGTGGATCTGCGCGAACTGATCACCGCCGCCGAGGTGACCTCGACCCGCGGCGAGCCGGCGGCCGAGATCGAGTCGCTTGCCTACGACAGCCGAAAAGTGCGGCCCGGCACGCTGTTCTTCTGCGTGCCGGGAGAGAAGGCCGACGGGCACGAGTTCGCCGCCGGCGCGGTGCGGGCGGGGGCCGCGGCGCTTGTCGTGGAGCGGGAGCTCGACCTCGACGTGGCGCAGGTGATCGTGCCGAGCGCGCGGGCGGCGATGGCACCACTGGCAGCGCGGTTTTGGCGCGACCCGACCCGGGAGCTGCGGGTCGTCGGCGTTACCGGCACGAATGGGAAGACGACCACGGCCTTCTTGATCCGCGAGGTGCTGGAGACGGCGGGAGTGCGGTGCGGGCTACTGGGGACGGTGCGGCAGGTCATCGGTGGGGTGGAGGAGGAGGTCGAGCGGACCACGCCGGAGGCGATCGACCTTCAGGCAACGTTCCGGCAGATGCTGGAGGCCGGGGACAGGGTCTGCGCGATGGAGGTCTCATCGCACGCGCTGGCCTTGCACCGGGTCGACTCGATCCACTTCGAGGTGGCGCTGTTCACGAACTTGACCCAGGACCACCTCGACTTTCACGAGGACATGGAGGACTATTTCAACGCCAAGCGGCAGCTCTTCGCGATGGCGCCGAAGGTCTCGATCGTCAACGTCGACGATCTCTACGGCAAGCGGCTCGCCGAGGAATTCGACTGCATCACCTTCTCCGCCGAGGGCTCCGAGGCCGACGTCGAAGCCCACGACGTCTCCTTCGACACCTCAGGCGCCCAGTTTGTGGCGAACCGCCCGCCGACGGGCCTGAAACGTCCATATAGAGGACGTTCTAGGCCCGTCGGCGGAGAGATTGCGGTGCGGATGGGGTTGCCGGGGCACTTCAATGTGGCCAATGCGCTTGGGGCGTTTGCTGTCTCGACCGCGCTCGGGGTCTCACCTGAGGTCGCGGCGGAAGGGCTGGGCCGGGCGGAGGGGGTGCCGGGACGGTTCGAGCCGGTCGACGCGGGGCAGCCGTTCGCGGTGCTGGTCGATTACGCGCATACCCCCGATTCGCTGGAGAACGTGCTGCGGGCGGCGCGGCGGCTTACCGAGGGCCGGGTGATCACCGTTTTCGGCGCCGGTGGTGACCGCGACCGCGACAAGCGGCCGAAGATGGGCCGGGCGGGAGCCGGGCTCTCCGATCTCGCCGTCGTCACCTCCGACAACCCGCGCTCGGAGGATCCCGACACGATCGTCGCTGAAGTCGTCGCTGGGATCGAGAACGGCTCGGCATTCGAGATTGAGCCCGACCGGCGCGCCGCAATCGCGCTGGCGCTCGGCCACGCCAAGCCGGGCGACTCCGTCGTCATCGCCGGCAAGGGACACGAGCAGGGCCAGGAGTTTGAGAACGGGCGCAAGGTCCCCTTCGACGACCGCGAGGTCGCTCGCGAGGAGCTGCGCAAGCTTTGAAATTGAGCCCGGAGCAAATCGCCGAGGCTTGCGGCGCCGAGATCGTTGCCCGCGGCGGGCCCGGCTCGCCCGCTCGCGCCACGATCGGCTCGGCCGAGACCGGTCCCGGCGATCTCTTCTTCGGCCTGCGCGGCGAGCGCGTTGACGGCGGCGAATACGCCGCCGCGGCGATCGAGGCCGGCGCCTGGGGCGTCGTTGTCGCTCCCAACCACGCGCAGGGACTCTCCGGCGCCTGGGTCTTCACCGTCCCCGAGCCGCTCGCCGCCCTCCAAAATCTCGCCCGTGCCTGGCGCCGTGCCCTCGGCGCCCGGGTCGCCGGCGTCACCGGCTCGGTTGGCAAGACCTCGGTCAAGGACATCGCTCGGGCACTGCTGCCCGGCCGTGTCCACGCCAATCGCGAGAACCTCAACACCGAGATCGGGCTGCCGCTGACCGTGCTCGAGGCGCCCGACGACACCGAGATCCTGGTGCTGGAGATGGCGATGCGCGGCGCCGGGCAGATCGCCGAGCTGGCGGCGATCGCCGAGCCCGAAGTCGCCGTGATCACAAACGTCGGCCCGGTCCACGTCGAGCTGCTCGGTTCGGTCGAGGCGATCGCGGCGGCGAAGGCGGAGGTGCTGGCGGCGCTGCCGGCGGACGGGACAGCGGTCGTCCCGGTTGCGGCCGGCGAGCTGGAGCCGCACCTGTCCCAGGCGCCGGGCCTGCTTCGCTTCGGCGCGGGCGGCGACGTCTACGCGGCGCAGAGCCGGGTCCTCGACGGCGTCACCGAGGCCCTGGTCGAGACTCCGGAGGGGTCCCAGCTCTTCCACTTCCCCTTTGCCGAGGCGCACAACCTCGAGAACGCGCTGGCAGCGATCGCGATCGGGATAGCGCTCGGCGCGCCGCTTGCCGAGATGGCCGACCGCGCTGCGAACATAGGCTTCTCCCGCTTTCGGGGCGAGCGCCTCGAGCTGGGCGACGGAATCGTCCTGGTGAATGACTGCTACAACGCCAACCCGGTCTCGATGCGCGCCGCGCTGAGCCACCTCGCCTCGCTCGGCGAGGGGCGGCGGATCGCCGTGCTCGGTGAGATGGCCGAGCTCGGTGCTGACGCCGACGGCTACCACCGCGAGATCGGCGCCGGCGCCCGCGCCGAGGGCGTCGACCTGCTGGTCGGCGTCGGCGAGCCGGCGCGCGGCTACGGGCCCGACGAGCTGGTGGGCGATCCGGAGGAGGCGGCGGAGCTGCTCGCCGCACAGGTCGAGCCCGGCGACACGATCCTGGTCAAGGGCTCGCGCTCGGCCGGCCTCGAGGCCGTCGCCGTCAGCCTCGAGCAGCTGCTGGGAGCGCCTGGCCGTGGGTGAAGTCCTGATCGCCGGCATGGCGGCGATGCTGATCTGCATCTTCCTCGGCCCCAAGTTCATCGAGTTCCTGCGGGTCAAGGAGTTCGGCCAGCACATCCGCGAGGACGGGCCGCAGGAGCACCACGCCAAGGCGGGGACGCCGACGATGGGCGGGCTGATCGTCTTCGCCTCGATCTGCGTGCCGTACCTGATCCTCTCCGACCGCGACGCGCAGAGCCTGGCGGTCTTCGGCGTCGCCATGGGCTGCGCGGCGATCGGCTTTGCCGACGACTTCATCAAGATCGTCAAGCGCCGCTCGCTCGGCCTCTCGGCGCGCTGGAAGCTGCTCTTCCAGGTCATTCTTGCCTTCGGCCTCTGGTGGGTGGCGCGACACGAGGTCGGCCTCGAGCCGGTCCTCTACTTCCGCATCGGCGATGCCAGCATCGACCTCGGCCCGGTGCTCTACTTCGTCCTCGTCTTCCTCGTCATCGCCGGCACCTCGAACGGGGTCAACCTCACCGACGGCCTCGACGGCCTCGCCGCCGGCTCCTGCGCGATCGTCCTGCTCGCCTACACCGCGATCGCCTTCGTCACCAACGAGCAGCAGAACCTCGCCCTGCTCTCCGCCTGCCTGGTCGGCGCCTGCATCGGCTTCCTCTGGTTCAACGCTTTCCCAGCCTCGATCTTCATGGGGGACACCGGTTCGCTTGGCCTCGGTGGTGCGATCGGTGCGCTGGCGGTGATGACCCAGACCGAGGTGCTGCTGATCCTGATCGGCGGCATCTTCGTGATCGAGGCGCTCTCGGTGGCGATCCAGGTCTTCTCCTTCAAAACTTTTCGTCGCCGCGTCTTCCTGATGGCGCCGCTGCACCACCACTTCGAGATGATGGCCTGGTCGGAGACGAAGATCATGCTTCGCTTCTGGATCGTTGCTGCGGTTTGTTCGGGGATTGGGTTCACGCTGTACCAGCAGTCGATTGGGCGGTAGGTGGGGAGGGGCGTCGGGACCCCTATCCAAAACGAGCAGCTGACGCTGCTCTTGAGTGTTTTGGATAGGGGTCCCGACGCCCCTGTTGACCCATTCGCACAGGGTCCTTGCTTTGGGGCGCGAACCTATTCCTGATGAGTGCGCCGCCGCCCAGGAAGCTCCGGCCCCAGCTTCCTGAGGGTCCATATCTGGTCGTTGGGCTCGGCTCGGTCTGGCCAGGCTGCGGCAAGACTTCTCGTAGGCGGGGGGGAGGTCGTCAAAGCCGTTGATTCTGGGCATCCTGATGGGGTTGCAGGGCTTCGGGGGGTCGGCGTCGAAGTCGTGCTGGATGCAGATGGATTGGCGCTCCTCGATGGGGTGCGAACGGTGGTCAAGAGTCCCGGGGTTCCTCGGGAGGCGCCGGTGATCGCTGCCGCTCTGCAGCGCGGGATCGATGTGGTTGGGGAGTTGGAGCTTGCCTGGCGGGCTGTTCCGAATCGGTTCGTCGCGGTGACCGGTACGAATGGGAAGACGACGACCGTTGAGTTGCTTGGGCACGTCTACAGAACGGCTGGCGAGTCGGTTGCCGTGGCCGGGAATGTCGGCAAGCCGCTTTCCTCGCTTGGTCGGCGAGATCGACGCTGACGCGACTGTGATCTGCGAGGCGTCCAGCTTTCAGCTCGAGGACACCGACTTCTTCGCTCCCGAGTGCGCGGTCTTCCTCAACCTTGCGCCCGACCACCTCGACCGCCACGGCGACCTCGAGGCCTACCTGGCAGCGAAGCTGCGGATCTTTGCCAATCAGGGCAACGACGACGTTGCGATCTTCAACGCTGACGATCCCTCCCTTGCCGACGTCGATCTCGGCGGCTGCGCGCGGCGCATCGCCTTCTGCCACGGCGCCGGGCCCGACTGCGAAGTCGCCGTCGCCGAGGGGACGATCTTCTATGACGGCGAGCCGCTGCTCCCCGTTTCCGAGCTCGGCCTCTTTGGCGAGCACAACGTCGAGAACGCGATGGCCGCCGCCGCCGCGGCGCTCTCGATGGGGCTCGACCGCGATGCCGTGCGCGAGGGCCTGCGGACCTTTGCCGGCGTCCCGCACCGGCTCGAGCTGGTCGCCGAGATCGGCGGCGTTCGCTTCGTCAACGATTCCAAGGCGACCAACGTCGCCTCGGCGACGGTCGGCCTGCGCGCCTTCGAGGGCGGCGTGCACGCGATCCTCGGTGGCAGCGAGAAGGGCGAGGCCTACGCGCCGCTGCTCGACCCGGTCCGTGAGCGCTGCATCGCTTGTTATCTGACCGGTGCCTCGGCCGGGCGCCTCGCCGAGGCGCTGGCGCCGGCGATCGCGGCCGGCGTCAAGTTGCACCTCTGCGAGGACCTGGAAGAAGCGACGCGCCTTGCCGCCGCTGCGGCCGAGCCAGGCGAGACCGTCCTGCTCTCTCCCGCCTGCGCCAGCTTCGACGCCTTCGAGAACTTCGAGCGCCGCGGCGAGCGCTTCCGCGAGATCGTCGGGGCGCTGGCGTGAGCACGATCGCCCTCCGCCGGTTCGGCAAGGCCGCCAAAGCCAAGAAAGGCGCCAAGGGGAAGGTAAAGCGCTCCCGCGTCACCTACTCGACCGAGTACAACCTGCTGCTCACAGCGACCCTCTGCCTACTCGCGCTCGGCGCGGTGATGGTCTTCTCGGCCAGCTCGACCACGCAGATCCTCAGCAACGGCAACCTCGCCGACAGTGCCTTCTACCTGAAGCGGACGCTGATTTTCGGCGCCGCCGGGCTGCTGGTCATGCACCTGACCGCGCGTCATGGCCTGATCGCCGTCCGCCGCATCACCCCGGTGCTGCTCGTCGCCTCGCTCTTCCTGCTCTTCGTCGTCCTCTTTGCCGGCACCAGCGCCAACGGCGCCAGCCGCTGGATCGGCCCCGGCTCGCTGCAGTTCCAGCCCTCGGAGCTGGCCAAGGTGGCGCTGATCCTCTACGGCGCCGACCTGCTGGCGCGCGAGCCGAAGCGGGTGCGGAGCCTGCAGGGCCTGATGCCCTTCCTGCTCGTCACCGCCACCGCCTGCCTGCTGATCATCGCCGAGCCCGACATGGGGACGACGATGGTCGTCGCCTTCTCCGTCGGCGCCACCCTGATCGCGGCCGGTGCCCGCCTCGCCGACATCGGCAAGATCGCCCTCTGCCTCGGCGTCCTCGCCCTGCTGATGACGGTGGTCGAGCCCTACCGGATGGCCCGCCTCACCGGCTTTCTCCACCCCGGCTCCGAAGCGGCCGGGGCCGGCTTCCAGGCTGCGCAGGCGAAGATCGCGCTCGGCTCCGGTGGCTTCTTCGGCGTCGGCATCGGCAACGGCGTGCAGAAGGCCTTCTACCTGCCCGAGGCGCACACCGACATGATCTCCGCCGTGATCGGCGAGGAGCTCGGCATGGTCGGGATCCTCGGCGTCGTCGGCCTCTTCTCGCTGCTCGGCTACGCCGGCCTGCGCGTCGCCCAGCAGGCCAAGGACCGCTACGGCAAGCTGCTCGTCGCCGGCCTCACCTCGCTGATCCTCGCCCAGGCGACGATCAACCTCTTCGCCGTGATGGGCCTGGCGCCGCTGACCGGCGTGCCGCTGCCCTTCGTCTCCTACGGCAACAGCAGCCTGCTCGCCACCCTCTTCGCCGTTGGCCTGATCCTCAACGTCGCCCGCGGGGGGACCGCTGGCGCTGGCAAACTGCGCGTCGTCGAGGGCGGGCGTTCGCCTGCCCGCAAAAGGAGCAAATCGAGCCGTGGAAAAAGCGCCCAGAGTCGTAGTGGCAGCGGGGGGAACCGCCGGCCACGTCGTGCCGGCGATAGCCGTCGCCGCCGAGCTTCGGGCTAGCGGGGCCGAAGTCTCCTTCCTCGGCACGCGTGAGCGGATCGAGGCGGAGCTCGTTCCCGCCGCCGGCTACGAGATCGACTTCATCAAGGTGCGGGGGATCGATCGCCGCAACCCCCTGCGCGCTGCCGGCGCGGCGGCCGAGGCCGTCGGCTCGATCGGCTCGGCCTCGCGGGCGATTCACGATCGCCGCGCCGACGTCGTCCTCGGCGGTGGCGGTTTCGTCGCCGGCCCGGCCGGGATGGCGGCGACGATGCGGCGCACGCCGCTGGTCCTGACCGAGGCCGACAGCCACCTTGGCCTGGCCAACCGCTTGCTGGCGGGAAGGGCGAAGCGCGTCTGCCTCGCCTTCCCGATCGCCGGTCGGGAGGGGGAGCGCTACCTGGTCACCGGTCGCCCCGTCCCCGACGCGGTGCTGCATGCCGATCGGGCGCAGGCGCGGCGGCGCTTCCACATTGGCGGCGATGCGCGCTGCCTGCTGGTGATGGGCGGCAGCCAGGGCGCTCGCTCGATCAACCTGGCCGCGATCGAGGCCTTCGCCGAGGGTGCCGCCGGTGAGGCCCGCGACTTCCACGTCATCCACCTGGCGGGTCGGCGCGATTACGAAGAGCTGAAGCAGCGGCTCGCGGCGGCAGCCGGCCGCGAGCGCTACACCCTGCTCGCCTACGAGCCCGATCTCGGCGATGTCCTCGGCGCCAGCGACCTCGTCCTCGCCCGCTCCGGCGGCTCGCTCTTCGAGGTGACGGCGGCGGGCCGTCCCGCGATCCTCGTTCCCTATCCCCACGCAACCGCCGATCATCAAACCGCCAACGCCGCTTGGATGGCTGACGCAGGAGCGGCCGAAGTGATCGAGGACTCGGCGCTGAGTGCCGAGCTGCTGCTGGACCGGATCGGCGGCTTGCTGGGCAACGAGGCGCAGCTGGCTGAGATGTCGGCAGCCTCGAAGGCACTGGCCCGCCCCAACGCAGCCCGCGCGATCGCCAGCGAGGTCCTGGCAGCAGCTTCCGGTGCGCCTTATCCACCCATAGAGGGGCAAAGGCGCACCGGAACGTGAGCGACTGGGGCTCCAGGCGGCTGCACTTCATCGGCATCGGCGGCGCCGGGATGAGCGGGCTGGCGCTCGTTTGCGCTGAGCTTGGTGCGACGGTCAGCGGCAGCGATCGGGCCGACTCCTCTTATATGGAGCGGCTGCGCGTTGCCGGCCTCGCTCCGACGGTCGGTCACGACGCCGCCAACCTGCCCGATGGCGCCGAGGTCGTCGTCTCGACCGCGATCGGCGATGACAACCCGGAGCTTGCCCTGGCTCGCGAGCGCGGCATCGAGCCGATCCACCGCGGCGCCCTGCTCGCCGAGCTCTGCGCCGAGAAGCGCCTGATCGCGGTCGCCGGCACCCACGGCAAGACGACGACGACGGCGATGCTGGTCTGGGCGCTGCGGGCGCTGGGCGCCGACCCCGCCTTCTTCGTCGGCGGCGAGGTGCCTGGGCTCGGGCTCGATGCCGAGGCCGTCAACGCGGGCTGGGGCGCGGGCGAGTGGGTTATCGCCGAGGCCGACGAGAGCGATGGGAGCTTTCTCGACCTGAAGCCGGAGATCGCCGTCGTCACCAACCTCGAGATGGACCATCACAGCCGCTGGGGCTCGGTCGCCGAGCTGCGCCGGGCGTTCGGCGAGTTCACGGCCGGCGCACGGGCGGTGGTTCGTCCCGAGGAATCGGATCTCGAGATCGAGCTCGCCGTGCCCGGGCACCACAACCTGCTCAACGCCCGCGCGGCGGTCGGGGCGGCGGTGGCGGCCGGGTTCGACGCGACCGCCGTCGCGGTGGCGCTTGCCGACTTTCCCGGCGTGAAGCGGCGGCTCGAGCTGAAGGGCTCGCGCAACGGTGCCCGCATATATGACGACTACGCCCACCACCCGACCGAGGTCCGGGCCGCTATCTCCGCCCTGCGCGAGTTGGGCCCGGAGCGCCTGATCGCCGCCTTCCAGCCCCACCTCTACTCGCGGACCAAGGCCTTCACCGAGGGCTTCGGCGCCGCCCTGGCCCTGGCCGACGAGGTCGTGGTGCTCGACGTCTACCCGGCGCGCGAGCAGCCGGTCGGCGAGCTGGCCGGGGTCAGCGGCTTGCAGGTCGCCGAGGCGGCGGCCGAGCGGGGCGGCGGCAGGCGGGTCTGGTGGCTGCCGACCGCGGCTGCTGCTCGCGAGGCGCTGAGCCCCCGGCTCGGGCCCGGCGACATCCTGGTCACGATCGGCGCCGGCGACATCTTCAAACTCGGCGAGGCCCTGGTCGAGGACGACGGGAACGACGGAAAGGCGACAGGATGAGCCTTCAGCCGGCCGGGGTTCAAAACGACTTCCCCCTCGCTCGCCTGACTACGGTGCGCACGGGCGGCGAAGCCGACTTCTTTGCCCGGCCAGGGAACGAGGGGGAGCTGCTCGCGGTGCTGGCCTGGGCCGCGAACGAGGGCCTCGCGCTCGGCGTGATCGGCTCGGGCTCGAACCTGCTCGTCGCCGACTCGGGCTTCCGTGGGCTGGCGCTCAAGCTCGACCGTGAGCTCGCCACGATCGAGCGCGATGGGGAAGGAATGGTCTGCGGCGGTGGTGCCCGCTTTCCTTCGGCTGCGGCGAAAGCGGCCGGTTGGGGCCTCGCCGGGATCGAATTCGGCGTCAACATCCCCGGTACGGCCGGCGGCGCCGTGAAGATGAACGCCAACGCTTACGGCGGCCAACTCGCCGAGGTGCTGGCCTGGGTCGACGTCTTCACCGCAACCGGCCGCGAGCGTCGCACGCCGGACTCGCTGGGCTTTGCCTACCGCAGCTCCAACCTGACCGCTGGCGAGGTCGTCTCGCGCGTCGCCTTCAGCCTGCGCCCGGATGACCCTGCGGCGATCCGCGCCCGCCTCAACGAGATGCGGGGCAAGCGCCGCGAGGCCCAGCCCTCCGGAATCAAGACCTTCGGCTCGACCTTCAAGAATCCCGACGACCCGCGGGCGGAGGGACGCAGCGCCGGCCAGCTGCTGGAGGCGGCGGGTTGCCGCGGTCTCGGCCTGGGAGAAGCCCGCTTCGCCGAGAAGCACGCAAATTTCGTCGAGAACGCCGGACATGCGACGACGACGGAGGTATTGGCGCTGATGGCCGAGGGCCGCCGCCGGGTGCACGAGCGCTTCGGCGTGGTGCTGGAGCCCGAGGTGCAGGTCCTCGGGGACGTTCGCTGGCCCGAGGGCTGGGCGCTGTGAAGTGGCTGCGCGGCACGGTCGGGGTGATCGTCGCGGTGATCCTGATCGCCTTCGTCTCCCAGCGTCTCTTCGGCGATACGGAAGTGGCGCCCCGCTTGGTCTCGAGTGAGCCGGTGGCGGTGATCGGCAGCGGCTCGAGCGCCGTTGCCGTCGCTTCTGACGGCACGCTCCTCGCCTGGCTGCCGCCGCTGAAGGAAGGCAGCCTGCCCAAGCTGCCGCTTGAAACGGCGCCGAAAGGACCTCGACTCAAAGGCCCCGTGCTCGAACAGGTGCGGGTCCTTGGCGCCGCGCCAGCGGGGCTCCGTCGCTATCTCGAAAGCAGCTACTTCGGCGAAAGCGGGGTGGACGTCACCCTTGCCTCGGGGATCGAACTGCGCTTTGGCGACTCGACCCAGGCCGCCCGCAAGTGGCGAGCCGCGGCAGCCGTGCTTGCCAGTCCCTCGACAACCACGCTCGATTATGTAGACCTGCACGCGCCTGCGCACCCCGCGACAGGTGGCTCTGGGCATACGCTTCCGCCCGTCCCCTAAACCCTCGACCACAGGGTTAGGTCGGGCAAACCCTCAAGTAAGCATTGAGGAATGCGCCTTGCAGGATGCCACCCGGGCGTTTGACAGACCCCGCCCAATACCCTACGTTGAGCGCAATTTCCGCAGTTGCTGCGTACTCTTGAACCCTTAAGCATTGCTGTAGCTTCGGACAGGTCAAAGGCTCAACTCAGGCTCAACTCAAACGCCGACCCCTCGGGTTGGCGGCTGGAGAATTCGGGAGAATGGAATCCACATACCTCGCGGTGATCAAGGTGGTCGGCGCCGGCGGCGGCGGTACCAACGCCGTTAGTCGCATGGTCGACGCCGGCATTCGTGGCGTCGAGTTTGTCGCCGTCAATACCGACGCACAGGCCCTGCAGGCCTGCGACGCCGACATCAAGCTCTCGATCGGGCAGGAGCTGACCCGCGGCCTCGGCGCCGGCGGTAATCCCGAGGTAGGCGCTGGCGCTGCGGCGGAGAGCCGCGATGAGATCAAGGAGGCGCTGAAGGGCGCCGACATGGTCTTCGTCACCGCCGGCGAGGGTGGCGGCACCGGCACCGGCTCGGCGCCGGTGATCGCCGAGATCGCCAAGGAAGAGATCGGCGCGCTGACGGTCGGCGCGGTGACCAAGCCTTTTGAGTTCGAGGGCAAACGACGGATGCAGCAGGCGCTCGAGGGAATCGAGAAGCTGCGCAACAACGTCGACACCCTGATCATCGTCCCCAACGAGAAGCTGCTGCAGGCGGTCGAGCGCCGCACCAGCGTGCTCGAGGCCTTCCGCCAGGCCGACGACATCCTGCGCCAGGGCGTGCAGGGCATCACCGACCTGATCACGATCCCGGGCCTGATCAACCTCGACTTCGCCGACGTGCGCACGATCATGCGCGACGCCGGCTCGGCCCTGATGGGCGTCGGCTCTGCGTCGGGCGAGGCCCGTGCCCTCGACGCCGCCAAGGCGGCGATTACCTCGCCGCTGATCGAGGAGTCGATCAAGGGCGCCACCGGCATGCTGCTCAACATCACCGGCCCCGAGGACCTCGGCCTCTTCGAGGTCAACGAGGCGGCGCAGCTGGTCCAAGCCGAGGCCGACGACAATGCCAACATCATCTTCGGCTCGGTCGTCGACCAGTCGATGAAAGACGAGGTCCGGGTCACGGTCATCGCCACCGGCTTCGAGGGCTTCGAGTTGCTCGCCCGCTCACCGCAGCGGGTGCGGCGGCGCTACGAGAGCCGGCCGCGGATCTCGGCGGAGGACACCGATATCCGCAAACTGCGGGTCTCGGACGACGACATCGACGTTCCGGGCTTCCTCAAAGAGTAGGTGGGGGGCAGATCCGGTGCCCCTCTCCCAGAGACCGTTGCGCAGCAGGTCGTCTCGTCGATCCGGTTTGTGGTCGCTGAGCCTCTGGGAGAGGGGCACCGGATCTGCCTGCCGGCAGTCTCAGTGAATAGCCTTGCGCGTCGATGAGGACGCCACTCTTTGAGAAGCACGTCGAGCTTGGGGCGAAGCTTGTTGACTTTGCGGGCTGGGAGATGCCTGTGCAGTACGAGGGGATCAAGGAGGAGCACTCGGCGGTTCGTACGCATGCTGGGATGTTCGACGTCTCGCATATGGGCGAGGTCGAGGTTGAGGGGCCGGGGGCGCTCGCTTTCCTGCAGCGGGTGCTCTCCAACGACATTGCCGCGATCGGGCTTGGTGGCGCCCAGTACTCGTGCCTCTGTAGTGAGGAGGGTGGGGTTCTCGATGACCTCTTCACCTACCGGCTCGGTGGCGATCGCTATCTGATCGTCACCAACTCGGCCAACCACGAGGCGGACCTGGCCTGGTTGGGGCGCTGGAGCCGCAGCTTCGATGTCAGTGTCCGCGACGTGGCTGACCGCTACGCGATGCTGGCGGTGCAGGGCCCGCACGCTCGCGGAATTGTCACTCGCGCTCTTGGGCTTGAGCTGCCGCCGCGGATGCGGGTTGCGCATGGCCGGATCGGCCAGCGGCCGGCGCTGATCTGCGGCACCGGCTACACCGGCGAGGACGGGGTCGAGCTGCTGATCGACCCCGAGGTGGCGCCGCCGATCTGGGCCGAGTTGCTCGACGCCGGCGTCGTCCCCTGCGGTCTCGGCGCCCGCGACACGCTGCGGCTCGAGGTCTGCTTCCACCTGCACGGCAACGACTTGAGCCCGGAGCGCAACCCGATCGAGGCCGGGCTCGGCTGGTGCTGCAAGGAGGCGACCGGCTTCATCGGTGCCGAGGCCGTGGCCCGGGTGCGCCGCGACGGTCCCGCGGAGAAGCTCGCGCCGTTCAAGATCGAGGGCGCCGGCATCCCGCGCCATGGCAACCCGGTGCTGGCCGGCGGCGAGCAGGCTGGTGTCGTCACCTCGGGCACCTTCTCGCCCTCGCTCGAGCTCGGCATCGGCATGGCCTACCTGCGCGGCGACCTCACCGAGCCCGGCACCGAGCTCGAGATCGACGTGCGCGGCAAGCGACGGCCCGCCCGGGTAGCTTCCAGGCCCCTCTACCAGCGGAAAGGATGACTTTGTCCGACGCGCACTATCCCGATGAGCTGCTCTACCACGACCAGCACGACTGGGCCCGGCTCGAGGGCGACGACCACGCGGTCTTCGGGATCACCTGGTACGCCCAGGACAGCCTCGGCGAGGTCGTCTTCTACGACCCACCCGAGGTCGGCGCGACGATCAGCAAAGACGCCTCCTACGCCGAGGTCGAGTCGGTCAAGGCGGTCTCCGACGTGATCGCGCCGATGTCGGGCGAGATCGTCGAGGTCAACGACGCGCTCGAAGACACGCCGGAGAAAATCAACGAGGACCCCTACGGCGAGGGCTGGCTGGTCAAGGTCAAGCTGACCCAGCCGGAGGAGCGTGGTGCCCTGCTCGGCGCCGACGAATACCGCAAGATGCTGGAAAAGGGCTAGGAAGCCCCGCCCCCGGCTTCCGTAGCCTTAAGCGTCTGTGACCCGCTACACCTCCGCCACGCCCGATGACCGGGCCGAGATGCTCGCCGCGATTGGCGTCAGCTCGGTCGACGAGCTCTTCGAGCAGATCCCGGCGCCGCTGCGCCTCGGCCGCCCGCTGGAGCTGCCCGAGGGGATGAGCGAGGCCGAGGTCTTCGAGCGGCTGGCGGCGCTCGCCGCCCGCAACGCCGACGCCGAAGAGCAGGTCTGCTTCGTCGGTGCCGGGATGTACGACCACTACGTGCCGGCGATCGTCGACGCAATCACCCAGCGCTCCGAGTTCCTCACCCCGTACACGCCCTACCAGCCGGAGATCTCGCAGGGCGGCCTGCAGGTGATGTTCGAGTTCCAGACCGCGATGTCGGAGCTGACCGGCCTGCCCGTCTCCAACGCCGGCCTCTACGAGGGGCCGTCCTCGGTCGCCTCGGCCGGCTACCTGGCGATGGCGGCGACGAAGCGCAGCCGCTTCGTCGTCTCCCGCGGCCTGCACCCGCACAGCCGCGAGACGCTGGAGACCTACGCGGTCGGCTACGGCGCCGAGATCGTCGAGGTCGGCCTGCGCGACGGCGAGACCGACGCCGAGGCGCTCGCCGCGGCCGTCGACGGCGAGACCGCCGCCGTCTTCCTGCAGAACCCCAACTTCCTCGGCGCGGTCGAGCAGGTCGAGGCGCTCGGCGCGGCAGCGAAGGAGCACGGCGCGCTGCTGGTCGTCGCCGTTGACCCGATGACTCTCGGCATTCTCAAGCCGCCCGGCGAGTGCGGCGCTGACATCGCCCTCGGCGAGGGTCAGCCGCTCGGCAACCGGCTCGATTTCGGCGGCCCGTCCTTCGGCTTCTTCTGCGCCACCCAGGAGCAGATCCGTCGCATGCCCGGCCGTATCGCCGGCGAAACCGACGACGTCGACGGTCGCCGCGGCTTCGTCCTCGCCCTGCAGACCCGCGAGCAGCACATCCGCCGCGAGAAGGCGACCCACAACATCTGCACCGCCCAGGCACTGAACGCGCTCGGGGCGATGGTCCACCTCGCCTGGCTCGGCCGCGAGGGCTTCCGCGAGCTGGGCGAGCTGCTGGTCCAGCGCACCGCCTACGCGCGTGAGCGCCTGGCCGCGGTCGAGGGAGTCGAGCTGCTGCACGGGGCGCCGGTCGTGCGCGAGTTCGCGGTCCGCCTCGACGCTCCGGTCGACCGCGTGCTCGAGCGCTTGGCCGAGCGCGGCATCGCGGGCGGCTACGCGCTCGGTCGCGACTACCCCGAGCACGAGGACGGCCTCTTGATCGCGATCACCGAGCGCCGCACCAAAGCCCAGATCGACGATCTCGCCGAGGCGCTCGGAGCGGCGATCCAGGCCGAGCGTGGCGCGCTGGTCGGAAATAGTGCGACTAACGCGCCACTCGGCGAGGGAGTTTCCTGATGGCGGCGACCGAGACGCCGATGCAGCGCGAACGGGCGACGACGATCTATGAGAAGTCGAAGGCGGGCCGGCGCGCTGCCGTCCTGCCGGCGGTCGAAGTTCCGGAGCGCCCACTCGTGGAGCTGATCCCCCCGGGCCTCCTGCGCGCCGAGCCGCCGCGCCTGCCCGAGGTCGCCGAGCCCGAGATCGTCCGCCACTACAACCGGCTCTCGCGCCGCAACTTCGACCTCGACTCGGGCTTTTACCCACTCGGCTCCTGCACGATGAAGCACAATCCGCGGCTCAACGAGCGGGTCGCGGCGCTGCCCGGTCACGCCCGCCTGCACCCGGCGCAAGACCCCAAGCGCGCCCAGGGGGCGCTGGAGCTGATGTACCTGCTGCAGGAGTCGCTGAGCGAGATCTGCGGCTTGCCCCACGTCAGCCTGCAGCCCTCGGCCGGCTCCCACGGCGAGCTCGCCGGCCTGCTGCTGACCCGCGCCTTCCACGCCGATCGCGGCGAAGAGCGGACCAAGGTGCTGGCGCCCGACACCTCGCACGGGACCAACCCGGCCTCGGTGACGATGGCCGGCTACGAGGTGGTCAAGGTCGCGACCAACGAGCGCGGCGGGGTCGAGATGGACGATCTGCGGGCCAAGATCGACGAGGACCCTGACCAGGTCGCCTGCCTGATGCTGACCAACCCCAACACGCTCGGCCTCTTCGACGAGAACATCGCCGAGATCGCGGCGCTGATCCACGAGGCGGGGGGACGCTCTACTACGACGGCGCCAACCTCAACGCGGTGATGGGGCAGTCGCGGCCCGGCGACATGGGCTTCGACATCGTCCACCTCAACCTGCACAAGTCCTTCAGCCAGCCGCACGGCGGCGGCGGGCCAGGGGCGGGGCCGATCGCGGTATCGGAGCGGATCGAGCCCTTCCTGCCGCGGCCGCAGGTGGTGCGGCGCGAGGGCGACAACGGCGACGGACCCAGCTTCGACCTCGACCTCGACCGGCCCAAATCGATTGGCCGCCTGCGCGGCTTCCAGGGCAACTTCGGCGTCTTCGTCCGCTCCTACGCCTACATCCTCAGCCTCGGCGCCGACGGCCTCGCCGAGGCCTCCGAGACCGCGGTGCTGAACGCCAACTACCTCAAGGCGCGCCTGGCCGAGGGCCGGGCGGCCACGCGCCTGCCGATCGCCTTCGATCGCCACTGCATGCACGAGTTCGTCCTCTCCGGCAAGCCGATGAAGAAGGAGCTCGGCCTTGCCACCCTTGACCTGGCAAAGCGCCTGCTCGACTTCGGCTTCCACCCGCCGACCGTCTACTTCCCGCTCCTGGTCGAGGAGGCGCTGATGGTCGAGCCGACCGAGACCGAGACCAAGGAGAGCCTCGACGCCTTCGCCGAGGCGATCGAGGGCATCCTCGTCGAGGCCGAGGACGACCCCGCGCTCGCCAAGTCGGCTCCGTACACGACCCCGGTCCGTCGCCTCGACGAGGTCAAGGCGACCCGCAAGCCGGTCGTGCGCCAGCCGCTCTAGAGATGAGGCAGCCGCCAGACGGCCCCACCCCCATCGAAGCGAGGGTGGCGACCCGCGCCGAGATCCCCACCGCGGTCGAGGTCCTGGCGCGAGCGTTCTACGCCGACCCGGTCTGGAGCTGGGCGTTCCCCGACCCCGAGCGGCGGCTCGGGCAACACCGGGCCGTCTGGGGGCTGGTCGCGAAGGCGGCTCTCAGCTACGAATCGGCCTGGCTCAGCGGCGACTGCGCGGCGGTGGCGCTCTGGATCCCGCCGGGAAAGCCCGAGCTGCTGCCCGAGGATGAGGAGCGCTTGGAGAGCCTGCTGGTGGAGCTGCTCGGGGACGGGGCGACCCGGGTGCTGGAGACGTTTGAGCGCTTCGAAGCCGCCCATCCCTCGGCGCGGCCCCACTACTACCTCAGCCTCCTGGCGGCCAACCCAGACCAGCGCGGTCGCGGGCTGGGGATGGGGCTGCTGGCGGCCACGCTGGAGCGGATCGACGCCGAGGGAGCCCCCTCATTCCTCGAGTCATCCAACCCGGTCAACACCCCACGCTACGAAAGGCTGGGTTTCGCTGTCTGCGGCGAGTTCGAGCTTCCCGACGACGGCCCCAGTATCACCCAGATGTGGCGCGAACCAGCCTAACTCCTACTCTCTAGCGTATAAGATGCTACGTTTTAACGGAGGATATGGAACGTAAACAGCGTACGAAAATCCACACGAATCCGTTTGTCTTTGCCCGTCCCTTGGCGCCTGACGAATTGGTCGATCGCGAAGCGGAGCTCGCTTTGCTTGCCGAGCGATGGGAGGCAGGCGTCAACACCCGTCTGGCCAGTCCTCGCGACTACGGTAAGACCAGCCTGCTGCACCGGGCCGTCGCGGACGCCAGGCAGGATGGGGCCGGTGCTGTGCTCGTCGATCTCTACGGCGCCCGGACGCCGGGGCAGATGGCTGCCCAGATCCAGCGGGCATATGAAGCGCTGCCGGCGGGACCGTTCGCCAAGGCCTTCGCGGCCGTGAGCAGACGCGGGGGCAGCGTAGGGCTCCACGCACCTATCGGCGGCGCGTCGCTGTCGCTCGGCGCGGGCGAAGCCGGCGAGCGAGCGCTGCTCGATGCCCTCGACTTGCCCTTGCGACTGCACGAAAGGACAAATCGCCCGATCCTGGTGGCGTTCGATGAGTTCCAGGCCGTGTTGCAAGCAGAGCTTGATGCCGTAATCCGCAGCGTCATCCAGCACCACGGCAGGGGCGTCACCTACGTGTTCAGCGGTTCACATCCCGGGATGATGCGCTCACTTTTCGCCGATCGTCGCCGACCCTTCTACGGACAAGCGGCGCCCTTGCAGCTGGGACGCTTGCCGCGTGACGTGCTCGCCACGTACATCGAGGACCGCTTTGCTCGCACCGGGCGCGACGTGGGCGACACCCTGGGCTGGCTGCTCGACCTGGTCGACGGCCATCCTCAGCGGGCGATGCTCTTCGCTCACCTGCTCTGGCGGCACACCGCGGAGGGCGCGACCGCCGACGACTTCGCCCGGGAGGGTGCCTACAACGAGGCTTGGGACTACCTGCAGGGCGATTTCGAGGCGACCTGGGACTCCTTTTCCCGCATCGAGGCCGGGGTCGTGGAGGCCATTGCATCCGACGTGCAGAGCCTCACGGGCCGGGTCAGCCGCGAGGTCCACGGCCTGCCGGCGGGCTCGGCAGCTCCGGACGCGGCTAAGCGGCTTGTGGACGAAGGTGTGCTTTTCCGTATTGACGACAAGAGCAACATGCTTGGCATCGTCGATCCGGTCTTTGCCATGTGGGTCCGCCAGTGGCGGCATTGGCGCTTCGACTAGAGCTCGGGCAGCTTCTGCTTCAGCTCGAGCACAGGGGCGAAGAGGTCGCCGTGCTTCTCGATCCGCTTCAGCACGTCCTTCGCTTCGAAGACGAGTGAGTCGGCGTTCTCCTGCTCGACCGCCCGTTCGACCTCGTCCCAGGTGACGGGCGTCGAGACGGTCGGGCGTTCGCGGGCGCGCAGCGAGTAGACGGCGATCGTCGTCTTGCGGCGGTGGTTCTGGGACCAGTCGACGAAGACCTTGCCCTCGCGTTCGACCTTCTTCATTTTCGAGACGACCAAGTCGGGGGTCTGCTTCTCGAGCAGCTGGGCGATCGCCCGGGCCAGCGGTTTGGTCCCCTGGCCGTTGTCGCCGTCTCCCTCATAGGTGACTTCGTCGTTGTTGAGCGGCGCGTAGACCTGCAGGCCCTTCGAGCCCGAGGTCTTGGCGAAGCACTCGACCCCAAAGTGGGCGAAGAGCTCGCGCAGGCGCAGTGCGACCCGGCAGCAGGAGAGGACTTCGGCCGGCGGGCCGGGGTCGAGGTCGAATGCGAGCACGGTGGGACGGTCGTGCTCGGGCGCCAGCGAGAGCGAGGGGTGCAGCTCGATCGCTGCCAGCTGCGCCATCCAGACCAGGGTCGGCAGGTCGTCGCAGACGCAGAAGTCGATCGTGCCGGTGCTCGCCGAGACCGGCGTCGTCTGCACCCACTCGGGGCGGTGCTTGGGGCAGCGCTTCTCGAAGAAGGCGGCGTCGGTGTCGTCGACGCCTTCGGGGAAGCGGCGCAGGGTCACCGCCCGGCCCTTCAGGTGGGGGACCATCGCCGGCGCGACCTTGGCGTAGTAGTCGACGACCTCGCCCTTGCTGAAGCCGGCCTTCGGGTAAAGCACCTTGTCGAGGTTGGTGAGTTTGATCTCACGCCCGCCGACCTCGACCTGCTGGCTCGTGGCCACGGACTACTTGGAGGCTTTGGCCTTGGCGCGTTTCTTCGCCGGGGCTTTTTTTGCTGTGGCTGCCTTGCGTTTCTTCGCCGCCGGCTGGCGCTTCGCGGTCTTGCCCTCGCGCTTGCCCTGCACCGCGGCGATGCTCTGCTCCAGCGCCGCCATCAGGTCCGGTGCCTTGGTCGCCTCGCGCTCCTCGCCTTCGGGCGCGACGACGACGTCCTCGCCGGCGGCCTTGCGTTCGATCATCGCCAGCAGCTCCTCGCGGTACTCGTCGCGGTAGGCGCTGGGGTCGAAGCTGCTGGTCAGCGAGTCGATCAGCTGCTCGGCCATTTGCACCTCGCGCTTGGGCACTTTCGGCTGCTCGGAGGGCAGCACGTCGTCGAGCTCTGAGGGTGGCACGACCTCGTCGGCGAAGCGCATCGTGGTCAGGGTCAGCACGCCGTCGCCGGGGCGGATCGCCGCCAGGTGCTCCTTGTTGCGGAAGACGAAGCGGGCGATCGCCACCTTGCCCGATGCCTCCATCGCCTGGGCGAGCAGCGAGTAGGCCCGCTCGGCACCCGCCGCGGGGCCGAGGTAGTAGGGGCTGTCGAAGTAGATCGGGTCGATCTCGGCGATCTCGACGAAGTCCTGAACCTCGATCGCCCGTGTCTTTTTCGGGTCGAGCGAGGCCATCTCGTCCTTGGTGATCGGCACGTAGCGGTCTTTGGTGATCTCGAAGGCCTTGATGATCTCGTCGTAAGGGACCTCTTCGTCGGTCCCTTCGGCGACGCGGCGGTGGCGGATGCGGGCGCTGTCGGACTCGCGGATCTCGCGCAGCGAGATACCGCGGCGGGCCACCGCGCTGTACAGCTTCACCGGCACGTTGAGCAGCCCGAAACTGATCGAGCCGCTCCAAATCGCTCTAGCCATGGGAGATCACCTACCCCGATTGTTCCAGCCAATCACCGCGGCGGGCAAGTCAGTGGTTAGCGAGAGAGGCATCTTGCGCCCCGATGGGCGTGTCTGACTTCGACCACCCATAGAGGGGGCTTAGTAGGTCAGACACGCCTGAATCGGTCACGATGACGCTGTGCTGTTCGAGCTGAGCGAGGTCAGCCTGACCCGCGGCGATCGCCGCGTCCTCGACTCGGTCAGCGCCGCGATCCCGGTCGGGGCGACGGCGATCGTCGGCCCCTCGGGGGCCGGCAAGTCGACGTTGCTGCGGTTGCTCAACAGGCTCGCCGACCCCGACGCGGGGGCGATCTCCTACCGGGACCGACCGCTCGGCTCCTACGAACCGCTGGCACTGCGGCGCGAGGTCTCGCTGGTGCCGCAGCTGCCGGCGCTGCTGGAGGGGACCGTGGAGTCGAATCTCCGCTACGCGGCGGACCTCGCCGGCAAGGAACTGGACGGCGCCCGCTGGCTCGGGCTCGCTGGGCTCGACCCCGAGTTCGCCGGTCGCGACGTCGCCAAGCTCTCGGTCGGCGAGCAGCAGCGGGCGATGCTGGCTCGCGCCCTCGCTCAGGAACCGGCTGTCCTGCTGCTCGACGAGCCGACCTCTGCGCTCGACCACGCCGCTCGCGACGCGATCGAGGCGACCCTGGCCGAGCTGCGCCGCGAGCTCGAAATCTCGGTCGTCCTGGTCAGCCACGACCCCGAGCAGGCGCGGCGGCTGAGCGACTGGGTGGTCCGGCTCGAGCACGGCAGGGCGATCGAGGCCGGCCCGGTCGAGGAGGTGATGGCTTGAGCACCTCGATCCACCTCTCGCCGGGACAGGTCGCCGCCTCGCTGGCGCTGGTCGCCCTCGCCGCCGCGATCTCCTTCTGGCAGAAAGCCGACCTCGAGCGCGACATCGGCATCGCCACCGTGCGCTCCTTCGTCCAGCTGACCGCGATCGGCTACGCGATCAAGCTGATCTTCGAAGCCGACACGCTCTGGCTCGTCTTCGGCCTGCTCGCGGTGATGGTGGTCTTCGGCGCTCTCACCGCCCGCAGCAGGGCAAAGAAGGTGCCCGGCGCGTTCTGGCCGCTGCTGATCGCGCTGGCGCTGGCCGGCGGCACCACCCTTGGGCTCGTCGTCGCCCTCGGCGTCTTCGAACCAACCGCCCGCTACCTCGTCCCGGTCGGCGGCATGGTGATCGGCAACGCGATGACCGCCTCGGCGGTGGCGCTGAACCGGCTCGGCGACGAGATCGCCGATTCGCGGGGAAAGATCGAGGCGACCCTGGCCCTCGGCGCGACCGCCCAGGAGGCGGCGGCCCCGTTCGTCCGCCGCGCCCTGCGCTCGGGGATGATCACCCTGGTCGACTCGACCAAGACCACCGGCCTGATCTTCTTCCCGGGGACGATGGTCGGCATGCTGCTCGCCGGCGCCAGCCCGACCGACGCCGTCCGCCTGCAGCTGATCCTGCTCTACGCCCTGCTCGGCAGCGTCGCGATCGCCGGCCTGGTTGCAACGGGCCTCGCTTATCGCAACTTCTTCACCCCGGCCCAACAACTACGCGAGCTCGAGGTCAGGTCCGGGTAGGGCGACTGGGGTCGCCGCCTACACTCAATCGCGTGTCCCGCCAGCAGCGCCTGACCCTGGTCGCGACGATCCTCGGCTCGACCGTCGTCTTCCTCGACTCGACCGTGGTCAACGTGGCGCTGCCGGCGATCGCCGACGGGCTCGACGCCGGCCTTGCCGGCCAGCAGTGGGTGGTCGAGGCCTACATGCTCACCCTGGTCTCGCTGCTCTTGGTCGGCGGTTCGCTCGGCGACCAGTTCGGGCGGCGGCGGATGTTCGTCTTCGGCCTGATCGCCTTCGGCGCGACCTCGGCGCTCTGCGCGGTCGCGCCGACGGTCGAGTTTCTGATCGCGGCGAGGGCGCTGCAGGGGATCGCCGGAGCGCTGCTGGTGCCCGGGTCGCTGGCGATCGTCGCCGCCACCTTCGAGGGCGCCGACCGCGGCAAGGCCGTGGGCACCTGGACCGCCTGGACCGGGATCGCGACGGTGATCGGTCCGGCCGGGGGAGGGGCGCTGATCGGCGTCACCTCCTGGCGCGCGATCTTCTGGGTCAACCTGCCGCTGATCGCGGGGACCGTCGCCCTGACCTTGCACTCGGTCAAAGAGAGCCGCGACCCCGACGCCTTCCGCGGCATCGACTGGACCGGGATCGCGCTCTCCGCGGCGGGCTTCGGCGGACCGGTCTTCGCCCTGATCGAGCAGCCGACGCGCGGTTGGGGCGACCCACTCGTCTGGGCCCCCCTGATTGCCGGCATCGCCTGCTTCGTCCTCTTCGTCCTGCACGAGATGCGCGCCCGCCACCCGATGCTCGACCTCGGCCTGTTCAAGATCCGCAACTTCGCCGTCGCCAACCTGACCACGCTCTCGACCTACGCCGGGCTGATCGGCGGCCTCTTCTTCGTCGGTTTGTTCCTCCAGCAGGTGGCGGGCTACTCGCCGCTCGAGGCCGGCCTGGCGACGACGCCGGTCTCGCTGATCCTCTTCTTCCTCTCGCCGCGCTGGGGCAAGATGGCCTCGGGGACCGGTCCGCGGCTGCCGATGACGATCGGCCCGATCGTCGGCGGGCTCGGCCTCCTGCTGATGCTGCGGATCGGCTCGAACGCCGACTACGTCACCGACGTGCTGCCGGCGATCCTCGTCTTCGGCCTCGGCCTCTCCGCCACGGTGGCGCCGCTGACCGCGACCGTGCTCGACTCGGTAGAGGAACGCCACGTCGGCATCGCCTCCGGCGTCAACAACGGCGTCGCCAGGGTCGCCGGCCTGCTGGCGATCGCGATCCTCGGCGCGGTGATCTCGGGCTACTTCGGCTCGACCCTCGACAACAACCTCGGCGACCAACCGCTCGGGCCCCGAGCCGAGCACATCGTCTCCGACGCCAAGGCCCAGCCCCTGGCGGTGCCGAAAACCAACAAGCTCCCGCCTGCACAGGCGGCGCGCGTGAGCACCGCCTCAGCCGACGCCTCGACCTCGGCCTTCCATCTCGGCATTGGTATCGCGGGGATCTTGATGATCGTCGGCGGTGCAGTCTCCGGCTTTGGAATTGAGAACCCGCGCCGAAAAATAGAAGCTGTCCCAAGCAGGGGCTCCGCCCAAGCCGGCGAGTGCGGCCACGGCGCTGACGCCGACTGCGCCCAGGAGCCAGCTGCTGAACCTGCGTGAGCGGGGCGGAGGAGGGGTGGCTCTCTCGAACGGGCGGATACTCAAAGTGCCGGCCTAATTAGGCCGGCACTTGGACGGGCGAGAGAGCCACCCCTCCTCCGCCCCCTGAACTAGGCTCCGCCCCCGTGAGCGCCCCAATCGTCTTTTCCGGCATCCAGCCCACCGGCCGCAAGCACCTCGGCAACTACATAGGGGCGATCCGCCAGTACGTCGAGGGCCAGGACCGCGCCGACCCGGCGATCTTCTGCATCGTCGACCTGCACGCGATCTCGGTCGCCTACGACCCGGCTGAGCTGCGCGAGCGCCTCTACGACACCGCCGCGATCCTGCTCGCCGCCGGCCTCGACCCCGAGCGCTGCATCTTCTTCCGCCAGTCCGACGTGCGCGAGCACAGCGAGCTGACCTGGCTGCTCTCGGCGGTTACCTCGCACGGCGACCTCAACCGCATGACCCAGTTCAAGGACAAGTCGGCCAAGCAGGAACTGATCTCTGCCGCGCTCTTCTTCTACCCCGTCTTGATGGCCGCCGACGTGCTCGCCTACAAGGCGACCGAGGTGCCGGTCGGCGACGACCAGCGCCAGCACGTCGAGCTGATGCGGGAGATCGCCCGTCGCTTCAACGAGCGCTTTGGCGAGACCCTGGTCGTGCCGGAGTACCGCATCCCGGAGGTCGGCGCCCGAATCATGGACCTGCAGGAGCCGCGAGCGGAAGATGTCGACCACGGGGGGGACCGAGGCCGGGACGGTCCTCGTCCTCGACGAGCCCGCCGCGATCCGCAAGAAGTTCGGCAGCGCCGTCACCGACTCCGGCCGCGAGGTGCGCCGCGGTGATGACAAGCCCGGGATCACCAACCTGATCGACATCTACGCCGTCGCCCGCGGCACCGACCAGGCCGCGGTCGAGCGCGAGTTCGAGGGCGCCGGCTACGGCGACTTCAAGCAGGCCGTGGCCGAGGCGACGGTCGAGCTGCTGGCGCCGGTCCAGGAGCGCTACGCCGAGCTGCGGCCCGACCAGGCGGCGCTGGAGGCGGTCCTCGCCGCCGGCGCCGAGAAGGCCCGCGCGATCGCCGCGCCGACCGTCGCCGAGGTCCGCGAGCGCATGGGCTTCGGCCCGGCCTAGTCGCCATCCCGCCGGGGCGTTACGGTCCCTGCTGTGACCGTCGCCGAGCTGGACCTCGACCTCGACGTCTTCGCCGGGCCGTTCGACCTCTTGATGGCGGTCGTCCTGCGCGAGGAGGTAAGCCTGCTCGAGGTCGAGCTGGGCGAGATCGTCGTCTCCTACATCGAGCACCTCGAGCAGGAGGACGAGCTGGAGCTCGACGTCGCCACCGAGTTCCTCGTCCTGATCGCCTCGCTGCTGGAGCTGAAGTCGCGGCTGCTGCTGCCCGGCGAAGAAGAGGGTCTGGAAGACGTCACCCCGGAGGAGGCGGTCGAGGAGCTGGTTGCGCGGCTGCTCGAGTACCGCCGCTACCGCGACGCCGCCGCGGTGCTGGAGCAGCGCTTCGAGGCGGCGCGCGGCTATCTGTACCGCTCGGCACCGCTGCCGCCGGAGCTGCGCAAGGTCGCGCTGGACGCCGCCACGGCCGTCTATGACCCGGACCGGCTCGGCGCCGCGCTCGGCGACCTGCTGGCGCTGCCGCCCGAACTGAACCTCGACCACATCCGCCCGACGGTCTCGCTGGAGAAGCGCCTGCGCGCTCTGCGCGAGGCGTTGCGCGGCCGCTCCAGCATCGATTTCGACGAGCAGTTCGGCAGCGAGGACCGGCTCACTCAGGCCGTCACCCTCTTCGCCCTGCTCGACCTCTACCGCAAAGGCGAGGCGACCTGGGAGCAATCCAAGCCGTTCGGCCCGATCGAGATCCGCAAGAAGGAGGCAGCCGCCAGTGAGTGATCTCTCGCGCACCGTCGAAGCGCTGCTCTTCCTCTCGCCGCAGCCGGTCAGCGCCCGCGATTTGGCCGAGGCGACTGAGGCCACCGAGGGCCAGGTCGAGGAGGCGATCGGGCTCTTGCGCGACGATCTCGCCGAGGGCAAGCGCGGCGTCGTCCTGCGCGAGATCGCCGGTGGCTTCGCCCTGGCCAGCGAGCCCGACAGCGAGGCCGCCGCACGGCGCCTGCTGGCCAAGCCGCGCACCCCGCCGCTGACCCAGGCCCAGGCCGAGACGCTGGCGATCGTTGCCTACCTGCAGCCGGTTACCCGACCCGAGGTCGCCCGTATCCGCGGCGTCACCTCGGAGTCGGCGGTGCAGACGCTGGCCGAGCGGGGCTTGATCGAGGAGTCGGGGCGGTCGCAGTTCGGCGCGGCGATCTTCAAGACGAC
Organism: uncultured Solirubrobacterales bacterium; assembly: GCA_963840565.1. GTDB lineage: Bacteria > Actinomycetota > Thermoleophilia > Solirubrobacterales > 70-9 > VRUE01. The sequence continues at coordinate 927,256 of CAWIZH010000002.1, read as the reverse complement.
CGAGCTGTTCGAGCGGCTCTTCGGCCTCTCCGGGATGGACCAGCTACCTGATCCTTCGAAGTTCGATCCCACGCCCGAGGATGAGCGCGAGCTGCGCGAGCGCTTGCTCAAAGCGGGCGAGCAACGCTCCCAGCTGTGAGGCTCGCCAAGTTCCTCGCTCATGGTGGGGTTGCTTCGCGGCGTAAAGCTGAGGTGATCATCGGTAAGGGCCGAGTCACGGTTGGGGGGAAGGTCGTGACGGACCCGGCGCGCGACGTGGGGGATGGCGACGAAGTGCGGGTTGATGGGAGCTTGGTTGGGACCGAGGCTCTGGAGGTTTGGGCGGTTAACAAGCCTGCGGGAGTTGTCTCGACGGCTCGGGAGCCCGGTAGTCGGCCAGCTGTGGTTGGGCTGGTTGATTCGGGCGCGCGGCTGTACCCGGTTGGTCGCCTTGACGTTGACTCGACGGGACTGTTGTTGCTGACGAATGACGGGGCGCTGGCCAACCGGCTTACTCATCCCCGCTACGGGGTCGCCAAGGCCTATCGGGCTGAGTTGCGGCGGCCGCCCTCCGATGACGATCTGCGGCGGCTCGCCAGTGGAGTCGAGCTCGAAGATGGGATGACTGCACCTGCTGAGCTGCGGCGATTGGGCGAGCGGGAGGTCGAACTGACGCTGCGTGAGGGGCGCAACCGGCAGGTGCGGCGGATGGCCGAAGCGGTCGGTAACCGGGTGGTCTCGTTGCGCCGGGTTCGCTTCGGCTCGGTTGAGCTGGGCTCGCTCTCGCAGGGGCAGGCGCGGCGGCTCAGTGAGGTTGAGATCGCCCGGCTCTGGGAAGATTCGGAACGATGAGCGAGGAACGACTGTTCGCGGTCCGCGGCGCCGTGCAGGCCGAGGCCAACGAGGCGGAGGCGATCATCGGGGCCACCGAGTCGCTGATGCGGGAGCTGCTCGACCGCAACGCGCTCGGCGCCGAGGCGATGGTCAGCTGCCTCTTCACCACCACCGGTGACCTCGACGCCGAGTTCCCGGCCGTCGCCGCGCGCCGGCTCGGGCTCGACTCGGTGCCGCTGATCTGCGCCCGTGAGATCGACGTGCCCGGTGCGATGCCGCAGGTGATCCGGGCGATGGTCCACTACTACGCGCCCGTCGGCCACAAACCGGCTCACGTGTACTTAGGAGCCACCCAAGAGCTGCGCGCCGACCTTCACGCCGCGCAATAACGGCGGCGGACCGGCGCGGGGCGGTGTCCTCAGTCGGCCAAATAGCGACTGCTATTCGGCCTCCCTGCGTCCTAGCCCCGCTTGGTCCGGCGCCGTTATTGCACGTTTCGGGCAAACTCTCTCTCCATGTCTGTCACCTTCGCTGACAAGCTCGCCCGCATGCCGGGCTACCAGGCCGGTGTTCCCACCGGGCAGGCCCCTGAGGCGATAGCCGCGGGCGGCATCGCCCAGCTCGCCTCCAACGAGTCGCCCTTCCCGCCGCACCCGAAGGTGGTCGAATCGATCGCCGCCGCCGCCGGGGCGATGAACCGTTACCCCGACCCCGACGCCACCCTGCTGCGGCGCCGCATCGCCGAGCGCTACGAGACCGAGCCCGCCCGGGTCGCGGTCGGCAACGGCTCCTGCGAGATCCTGCTCGCCGCCGCCGAGGCGCTCTGCGAGCCGGGCGCCGAGATCCTCTACTCCTGGCCGGCCTTCTCGATGTACCCCTACCTGCCGGCGCTGACTGGGGCGCGCGAGGTCCGCGTGCCGCTGGCTGAGGGCGACATCCACGACCTCGAGGCGATGGCGGCCGAGGTGACCGCGGCGACCCAGCTGGTCCTCGTCTGCAACCCCAACAACCCGACCGGGACCCACGTCCCCGCTGCCGAGGTCGCCGCCTTCTGCGCGGATCTGCCCGCGCACGTGACCGTGATCCTCGACGAGGCCTACGTCGAGTTCCAGACCCACGACGACCCCGACGCGACAGTCGACCTGCTCGCTGACCTGCCGAATCTGGTCGTCCTGCGCACCTTCAGCAAGATCTACGGCCTGGCCGGGCTGCGAGTCGGCTACGCGCTCGGCTCGCCCAAGTTCCGCGCCGCGATCGACGCCGTGCGCCAGCCCTTCAGCGTCAACGCGCTCGCCCAGGCCGCGGGGGCCGAGGCGATCCTGCACCAGGACGACGTCACGCGCCGGGTCGAGGCGACGATTGCCGAGCGCCTGCGGGTCGAGGAGGGCCTGCGCGCACTCGGCCTGGCCACCTCCGACACCCACGCCAACTTCTCCTGGATCGACCTCGGCGAGGCCGAGGAGGCCGACGTCGTCGCCGGTCTGGCCGAGCGCCAGATCGCCGTCCGCCCCGGCACCCCGCTCGGAGACCCAGGCCATATCCGGGTCTCCTACGGCACCGGCGAGGAGAACGGCCGCTTCCTCGCCGGCCTCGCCGAAATCCTCGACTAACTCGCCTCCGCCTGCTAAAAAGTCAGGGAAGGTGAAGCGATCCACTGACATGACGAGTGCCACCCGCGCCGCAGGCGCCGCGCTCCTCCCTGTCCGCTTCTCCTATTTCTGGCGATTTAGCTAGGCGTCCGGCCTCGCGGCTCCTGCCGCAACCCCATAAGCACTGGCCGGGCGTCGGACTGACTCGCCTCGTTTCGCTGCGCGTGCTGCGACGAGGAAACCGGAAGTAGGCTTGTCAACGTGGAGGACGGTGAAGGCAAAATGATGATTGGGATGCAGGGCGAGACGCGGGACCGGGTCCGCGACCAGCGGATCGAGCGGATCGAGGAGCTGGTTTCCCCGGCGAGGCTGCTGGAGGAACTGCCCCTGGGCGAGGAGCGGGGCAAAGCCGTGGTGCGCGGCCGCGGCGAAGTCGGCAACGTGCTCGACGGCACCGATGACCGGGTTCTGGTCGTGGTCGGGCCGTGCAGCGTTCATGATCCCGCAGCGGCGCTGGATTACGCCGGGCGGCTGGCCGAACTCTCGCGCGACCTGAGCCGCGACCTGCTGATCGCGATGCGGGTCTATTTCGAGAAGCCGCGGACGACGACCGGCTGGAAGGGCCTGATCAACGATCCGCACCTCGACGAATCCGGCGACGTCAACGCCGGCCTGCGGATGGCGCGCCAACTGCTGCTCGAGGTCCTCGACCTCGGCCTCCCGGTCGGCACCGAGTTCCTCGACCCGATCACACCCCAGTACATCGCCGACGCCGTCGCCTGGGGGGCGATCGGCGCCCGCACGACCGAGAGCCAGACCCACCGCCAGCTCGGCTCCGGCCTCTCGATGCCGGTCGGCTTCAAGAACCGCACCGACGGTGACGTCCAGGTCGCGGTCGACGCGGTGCGCGCAGCGGCGGCACCTCACGCCTTCGCCGGGATCGACGACAACGGCGCCCCGGCGATCCTCTACACGACGGGGAATCCCGACGGCCACGTGATCCTGCGCGGCGGCAAGGGCGCTCCCAACCACGACGCCGAGGGCATCGGCGAGGCGCTCTCGCGACTGAGTGCAGCGGGCCTGCCCGAGCGGCTGGTGGTCGATGCCTCGCACGACAACAGCGGCAAGGACCCGGCCAGGCAGATGCTCGCCGCCGGCCAGATCGCCGACCAGGTCGCCGACGGCAACGGCGCGATCGTCGGCGTGATGCTGGAGTCGTTCCTGGTCGAGGGCCGTCAGGACCTCGGCGACGGTTCCGAGCTCACCTACGGCCAGTCGATCACCGATCCCTGCATGGACTGGGAGACGACGATCTCGGTGCTCGGGCAGTTGGGCGACGCGGTGCGGGCGCGGCGCGGCGAATGAGGGTCGCGGTTCTTGGCGTCGGCCTGATCGGCGGCTCGATCGGGCTCGCCGCCCGGCGCCGCCTCGCGGCCGAGGTAGTCGGCTTCGATCCCGATCCTGAGACCCTCGCCCGGGCGATCGATACCGGCGCGATCGATCGCGGCGCCGGCACGCCGGCCGAGGCCTGCGCGGGTGCCGAGGTGGTCTTCTGCGCGGCGCCGGTCGCCGGCCTCGCCGAGCTCGACCGCCGCTGCGCTCGACGCTTGTGATGCCGGCACCGTCGTTACCGACGTTGGCTCGACCAAGCGCGACATCGTCGCCGCGCTCGGCGCCGATGAGCGCTTCATCGGCGGCCACCCGCTGGCCGGGGCCGAGACTTCGGGCGTCGAGAACGCCCGCGAGGACCTCTTCGAGGGCGCCCGCTGGTACCTGACGCCCAAATCCGAGCGCTCCAGCGGCCTCCTCTACGACCGCCTGCAGCGCACCGTCGCCGGGCTCGGGGCGCGGGTGCAGGCGATCGACCCCGAGGCCCACGACCGCCTGATGGCGACGATCAGCCACCTGCCGCACGTCGTCGCCAACGTCCTCGTCGGGCAGGCGGCAGAGGAGCTGACCCGCGACTCCGAGCGGATGCCCGAGGTCGGTCCGAGCTTTCGCGACACGACCCGCGTCGCCGGCGCCAACCCGGCGATCTGGGGCGACATCTTCGCCAGCAACAGCGAGGCGGTGGCGGAGGCGGTCGACGCCGTTGCCGCCCGCCTGCGCGACGCCGCCGCGCTGATCCGCACCGGCGAGCGCGACGCCGTCGCCGAGTGGCACGCGGGTGCCGGCGCGGACCGTCGCCGGCTGCTCGAGGCCGAGCTCAGCGGCGGGCCGCTGCGCGAGCTGCGCGTCGTCGTCGCCAACCGGCCCGGCACGATCGCCGAGCTCGCCCTCGCGCTCGGCGAGGCCGGGGTCAACATCGAGGACATGGCGCTCTATCCCGACTCCCGACATGACCTCCGGCGCCGTCACCCTCTGGGTCTCCGGCGACGATCAGGCCGCCCGGGCGATGGCCCTGGTGCGCGAGCTGGGCCACACGGTCAGCGCCGTCGCCGACGGCGAGTGACGATGGCGCGGCGCTTCGATCCGACCGGCCCGCTGCGCGGCTCCCTGCGCCCGCCGCCCGACAAGTCGATCTCCCACCGCGCCGCCCTGATCGCGGCGATGGGGGAGGGCGAAACCACGATCGAGGGCTACCTCGACTCGGCCGACACCCGCTCGACCCTGGCCGCGGTGGAGGCGCTTGGCGCCGAGGTCGAGGGTGTCGACGCGGCTGAGATCGACCCGGTGATCAGCATCCAGGGCGTCGGCCTGCGCGGCGCGACGCCGGCTTCGATCGACGTTGGCAACGCCGGCACGCTGCTGCGCCTGCTGCCCGGCTGGCTGGCGGGGCAGGCCGACAGCAAATGGACCCTCGATGGCGATGACTCGATCCGGCGCCGTCCCGTCGACCGCATCGCCGTGCCGCTGCGCGCGATGGGCGCCAAGCTGAGCTGCCGCGAGGACCGCCTGCCACCGCTCGAGGTCGAGGGCGCCGAGCTGAAGGGCATCGAGCACGAGCTGCCGATGGCGAGCGCCCAGGTCAAGTCGTGCCTGCTCTTCGCCGGCCTGCTGGCCGAGGGCCAGACCTGGGTCAGGGAGCCGGCGCGCAGTCGCGACCACACCGAGCGGATGCTCGCCGCCGCCGGCGCCGACGTCGCCTGGCTGCGCGGGGGCGTTGCCCTGCGTCCGCCGAAGCGGCTGCAGCTGGGCGAGTTCGCGGTGCCGACCGATTTCTCCTCGGCCGCCTTCTTCGTCGTCGCGGCGCTGCTCGTCCCCGACAGCGAGGTCATCCTGGAGGGCGTCGGCACCAACCCGACCCGGACCGGACTGCTCGGCATCCTCGAGCGGATGGGTGCTGAGATCGAGGTCAAGGCGGTGGGCGAGCGCGGCGGCGAGCCGGTCGGCACGATCCGCGTCCGCGGCTCGGCGCTACGCGGGACCGCGGTCGGCGGCGCCGAGATCCCGCTGGCGATCGACGAGCTGCCGCTGGTCGCGCTCGCCGCTTGTTTCGCCGAGGGCGATACGACGATTCGCGACGCCGTCGAGCTGCGCCGCAAGGAGTCCGATCGCGTCGCCACCACCTGCGAAGCGCTGAACGCGCTCGGCGCGAATGCCGAACCGCGCGAGGACGGGATCCGAATCGAGGGCAGCGGCGGCCTGCGCGGCGGCGCGATCGACTCCCACGGCGATCACCGGATCGCCATGCTGGGCGCAATCGCCGGCCTCGCCTCCCGTGACGGGGTCGAGGTCGAGGGCATGGATGCGGCCGCGGTCAGCTACCCGGGCTTCGAGGCGGATCTGGCGTCCCTTCTGGGTTGACCCGGGGGAGGGATGGCCGGTGCGCCTCTCCGAGAATTGACACCCCAGCGCTTCGCGCTGGGGTGAATCTGGTGCGCGGCTTTGCCGCGCGGAAACCGGATTGCATTTCCGCCGCTTCGCGACATTCCCGGAGAGGCGCACCGGCCATCCCCGTCGCGCGTCTCTACGCTGCCGCCATGGTCATTGCCATCGATGGGCCCGCGGGGGCTGGGAAGTCAACGGTTGCCCGCGCGCTTGCGGAGCGGCTTGGGTTCACCTATCTCGATTCCGGGGCTATGTACCGCTGCGTCGCTTTGGCCGCTCTAGAGCGGGGTGTTGAGCTTGACGACGAGGTCGCGATGAACGAGCTGGCGGGCACGCTGGAGATCGAGCTCGATGGCGATCGGGTCACGCTCGATGGCCGCGACGTGAGCGCGGCGATCCGCGAGCCGCGGGTGAGCGAGGCGTCCTCGCGAGCTTCCGTCCACCAGGGCGTGCGCGAGGCGATGGTCGCCTGTCAGCGTGAGCTGATCGCTGGGGGTCGCTACGTCGCCGAGGGACGTGACATCGGCACCGTGGTCAGCCCCGAGGCGCCGCTGAAGGTCTTTCTCACCGCCTCGCCGGAGGAGCGGGCGCGCCGCCGCGCCGAGCAGACCGGCGAGGACCTCGGGGCCGTTTTGGCCGCCCAGCGCGAGCGCGACGCCCGCGACGAGGGCCGCGAGCACAGTGCCTTGCGCGCCGCCGAGGACGCCGTCGAGCTCGACACCACCGGGCTCGCGCTGGACGAAGTCGTCGATCGCGTCGTCACCCTCGCCCGCCAGAGGGGCCTCGCATGAACCGCCTGCCAACAGTCGCGATCGTCGGTTTCCCCAACGTCGGCAAGAGCACCCTGGTCAACCGGCTCGCCGGCGGCCGCGAGGCCGTCACCGATGCCGAGCCCGGCGTGACCCGCGACCGCAAGGTGGTGCGCTGCGAGTGGAACGGCGTCGCCTTCGATTTGCTCGACACCGGCGGCATCGACCTCGAGGACGACTCCGAGCTGGCCCGCGACGTGCAACAGCAGGCGCGGCTGGGGATCGGTGAGGCCGACGTGGTGATGCTGGTCGTCGACGCCCGCGCCGGGGTGCGGGCCGGCGACGCCGAACTGGCAAAGACGCTGCGCGGCGCCGACGTCCCGGTTGTCGTCGTCGCCAACAAACTCGACCGGCCCGAGGACGAGTACATGAGCGCCGAGCTGAACAAGCTCGGGCTGGGAGAGCCGATGCCGGTTTCCGCCAGCCACGGCCTCGGCAGCGGCGATCTGCTCGACCGCGTGGTCGAGCTGCTCGGCGACCGCGCCCAGCCCGGCGAGCCCGACGACGCCACCCGGGTCGCCGTGATCGGCCGCCCCAACGCCGGTAAGTCCTCGCTGGTCAACGCCTTCCTCGGCTCCGATCGGGTGATCGTCTCGCCGCGGGCGGGCACCACCCGCGACGCGATCGACACCGAGATCGAGGTCGACGGCCGCCGCATCATCCTCGTCGACACCGCCGGCCTGCGCCGCCGCTCCAAGGTGGCAGGCACCGTCGACTACTACGCCCAGCTGCGCGCCGAACATGCGGTCGAGCGGGCCAACGTCGCCATTGTCGTCTGCGACGCTGCGGAGGGCGTCACCGCCGAGGACCTGCGGGTCTCCGAGATCGCGATGAAGGCCGGCTGCGCGACCCTGCTGGTGCTCAACAAGTGGGACATCACCACGACCGACATCGACGACGCCCGCGCCCGGGTCCAGCGCAAGCTGCGCCTGCGGCCCGCAGTCGTCACCTGCTCGGCGACCCGCGGCCGCAACGTCGCCAACCTGCTGCCGAAGGCGCTGGAGCTGGCCGACAAGGCCGGCGAGCGGATCCCGACGCCGGAGCTCAACCGCTTCGTCGCCGAGGTCGTCGCCAAAACGCCGCCGCCGTCCAAACGCGGCCGCCGCCTGCGTCTCTACTACGCGGCGCAGATCGGCGAGCGGCCGCCGCGGATCGCGATCCAGGTCAACGACCGCAAGCTGATCAGCCGCGACTGGGCCTACCACCTCGAGAACCGCCTGCGCGAGACCTACGAGATGGAGGGAGTCCCGCTGATCATCGACTTCGTCCTTCACTCGGGAACTCGCGAAGGTCGCTGAACGCCGCTCGAAACAACCATTTAGGCTTCAGCCTATGACCGATATTCAGCCACTCGCCGAGGGCGAGTACCTCTTCACGTCCGAGTCCGTCACCGAGGGACACCCCGACAAGGTCGCCGACGCGATCTCCGACACCGTGCTCGACGCGGTGATGGCCGGCGACCCCGAGGGCCGCGTCGCCTGCGAGACCCTGGTCAACACCGGCATGGCGGTGGTCTCGGGCGAGATCTCGACCAGCGTCCACCTCGACGTGCCCGAGCTGGTCCGCGAGACGATCCGCGATATCGGCTACGACCACGGCGACTACGGCTACAACTGCGATCACATCTCGGTCCTGGTCTCGCTCGACAAGCAGTCGCCCGACATCGCCCAGGGCGTCGACAAGGCTTACGAGACGCGCACCGAGTCGGTCGAGGACGAGCTGCTGATCGCCGGTGCCGGCGATCAGGGAATGATGTTCGGCTACGCCTCCGATGAGACCGAGGCGCTGATGCCGATGCCGATCCACCTCGCCCACCGGCTGGCCGAACGGCTCGCCGCGGTGCGCAAGGACGGCAGCCTCGACTACCTCGGCCCCGACGGCAAGACCCAGGTCACCGTCCGCTACGCCGACGGCCGCCCGGTCAAGGTCGAGAAGCTCCTGATCTCCACCCAGCACGCCGAGGGCGTCGAGTCGGAGTCGAAGATCAAGCCCGACCTCTGGGAGAGCGTCGTGCTGCCGGTGCTCGGCGCCGAGGCCGATGGCCTCTTCGATCCCGATGAGCTGCGCCAGCACTTCCTCGTCAACCCGACCGGCAAGTTCGTAATCGGCGGCCCGGTCGGCGACGCCGGCCTCACCGGCCGCAAGATCATCGTCGACACCTACGGCGGCATGGCCCGCCACGGCGGCGGCGCCTTCTCCGGCAAGGACCCATCCAAGGTCGACCGCTCAGCTGCCTACGCCACCCGCCACGTCGCCAAGAACGTCGTCGCCGCCGGCCTCGCCGAGCGCTGCGAGGTCCAGGTCGCCTACGCGATCGGCGTCGCCCGCCCAATCTCGCTGATGGTCGAGACCTTCGGCACCGGCAAGCTGCCAGACGCCGAGATCTCCCGCCTGGTCGAAGCAGAGTTCGACCTTCGCCCGGGAGCATTCCGCGGCTACCTCGACCTACACCGGCCGATCTTCCGCAACACAGCGGCATACGGCCACTTCGGCCGCAGCGAGGACGCCTTCACCTGGGAGCGCACCGACAGGGCGGACAAGCTGAAGAGCGCCGCAGGGCTCGAAGCAGCTCCTGCTTAAGAGTTAGCGGGGAGAGGCCCGGTCGGCCTCCAGACGAATTGAGTCGCACGCGCCTGCGGCGCTTAGCGACAATCGAAGAGCGCGGCTCGCCGCGCCTAGAAACACGAGTGCAGCGGCCGCTTCGCGACATTCGTCTGGAGGCCGACCGGGCCTCTCCTCGACAGTCTCCGGCAGGACAAGCTTGGTCCCGAGCGAGGGAGAAGCTTCGAAAGGGATGGCGGGTGCGCCTCTCCGGGAATGTCGCCGAAGGCGGCCGCTGCACTCGTAGTTCAAGGCGCGGCGAAGCCGCGCTCCTCATTCGTCGCTAAGCGCGAAGCGCGTGCGACATCAATTCCCGGAGAGGCGCACCCGCCATCCCTCACGAGGCGAGGCGCGAGATCTCTAGCTGGGAGGTTGAGCTTCTCCGAGACCGTGGCTTCCGGCAGCGTTAGCGCCAGTTGCCTGATCGACTCGGTGTACGACGTCGCTGGGATCTGCGACTCCGGCGAAGATGAAGTTGTAGTCGTCGCCTGCTGCCGTGTCGAAGTCGACGTCGCCTATCTGCATAACGCGCTGGTAGACGCTCTGGCGGTAGTTGACGTTCTGGACCCGCTCGAGCCTGGTCTCCTGGATCTCGCGGGAGATGATTCCCCGTTTGATGTTGAGGCGGCGGTCGGTGATCGTGTAGGTGGTCGAGACTCGCTTGAAGAAGCCGATCAGCACGGTCGCGGCGACGATCACGAGGACGACCAGGAAGACGGTGCCGCTGCCGGAGCCGAAGAGCTTGAAGAGGACACCGACGATCGCGGCGATCAGGATTCCCTTCAGGTAGAAGCCGAGGATCGCCCGCCACGAGGGGTGGCCCTGGAAGATCACCTGCTCTCCCGGACTGAGGTTCAGCGCCATCGCGGCGCAGCATACCCGCGCCGTCCGCGTCCCTCCATAACGTGAGTCGGTGTCGATCGCGAAGGTTGAGCCGCTGACCACCGCCCGTGCCCTGCGCGGGCCGTTTGACTACCGGCTACCGGCGGCGATGGAGGGCCTCGAGGTCGGCAGCGTCGTTCGCGTTCCGTTCGGCCGTCAGCGTTTGCTCGGGGTCGTGGTCGGGCTTGCCGAGGCTTCTGAGCTGCCGCCAGAGAAGCTTGCCGAGCCGATCGAGGCACTCGAGGCGGGGACGCCGGCCGAGCTGGTCCGGCTGGGCCTCTGGATTGCCCGCGAGTACTGCTCGACCCCTTCGCGCGGGCTTCAGCTCGTGCTACCGCCGGGGACCGGAGCCGCCGGCCAGCGAGTGCGCTCGCGGCTGGAGCTGCGGGCTGAGATCGCTGCCGCCGGCGAGGCGGCCCTGAGCGGCGGCGAGCGGCTTGGGGTTAAGCAGCGCGCCGTGCTGGAGGCGCTGCGGGCGGGGGAGATGTCGGCGCCGGAGTTGGCCGTCGCGGTCGGCAGCGACCGCGCGGTGCTGCGACGGCTCGAGGAGCGCGGCCTGATCGCCACGCGCAGCTCGCGGGTGCGGAGGCGCTCCGCTCACCCCGAGGTCGGCGCTCGCGGCGGCAATCCCGAGTTGCTGCCCGAGCAGGCGGCGGCGGTGGAGAGCATCGTCGCCGCGCTCGATGGCGAAGCCGGCGCTCCCCGCGAGCAGCTCCTGCACGGCGTCACCGGCTCGGGCAAGACCGAGGTCTACCTCGCCGCGGTCGAGGCGGCGCTGGCACGCGGCAAGGGGGCGATCGTCCTCGTCCCCGAGATCGGCCTGGCCCCGCAGGCGGTGGCGCGCTTCCGGGCCCGGCTCGGCGACCGCTTCGCCGTCCTGCACTCGGCCCTGCCCGACGGTGAGCGTTACGACGAATGGCGGCGCCTGCGCAGCGGCGAAGCGAGCGTTTGCGTCGGTCCCCGCTCCGCCGTCTTCGCCCCCCTTCGCGACCTCGGCCTGATCGTGATCGACGAGGAGCACGACGCCTCCTATAAGCAGGAAGGCGACCCCTGCTACGACGCCCGCGCCGTCGCCCGCCGCCGCGCCGCCGAGAGCGGCGCCGTGCTCGTCGCCGGCACCGCGACGCCGCGCCCCGAGTCCTGGCTGGAGCTGCCGCGGCTGGAGCTGCCCCGCCGGGTCGACGGTCGCCCGATGCCACCGGTGAAGGTTCTCGACATGCGCGAGGCCGACCCGCGCTCAGGCGCTCTGCATCCCGACACCTGGGCGGCGCTGGAGAGCGTGCGCGGCGTCGGTGCGAAGGCGATCGTGATGGTCAACCGGCGCGGCTTCGCCCCCTGGCTCACCTGCCGCTCCTGCGGCCGGCACTGGAGCTGTCCCAACTGCGACGTCTCCCTGATCGTCCACCGCCACAGTGGCCGCGTCGTCTGCCACCACTGCGCCCACTCCGAACCGCTGCCGCGCGCCTGCGGCGACTGTGGCTCGACCACGCTCTCGCGCGCCGGCGTCGGCACCGAGCAGGTCGAGGCGCTGCTCGCCGAGCGGCTGGCGCCGATGCCGGTCTTTCGCCTCGACGCCGACACCGCCGGCGCCCGCGGCGCCCACGCCCGCATCCTCGCCGCCTTCGGCGAGGCCGAGAGTGGCGTCCTCGTCGGCACCCAGATGGTCGCCAAGGGCCACGACTTCCCCGAAGTCACCCTGAGCGCGATCCTCGACGCCGACGCGACCCTGCGCTTCCCCGACTTCCGCGCCGCCGAGCGGACCTTCGCCATGGTCGCCCAGCTCGCCGGCCGCAGCGGTCGCGGCGCCGCCGGTGGCGAGGTGATCGTCCAGACCCTGGCCCCGGTCGCGCCCAGCATCGTTCACGCCGCCAACCACGACGCCGCCACCTTCCTCGGCGCGGAGATCGAGCGGCGGCGGGCGCTGCGTTACCCACCCTTCTCCCACCTGACCAGGATCGTGCTCAAAGCCGAGTCCGAGCCGCGCCTCGACAAGGCTGCCGCCGAGCTCGCCCAGTCCCTTCTGCCGGTGCTGCCCGAGGAAACCGACCTGCTCGGCCCGGCACCGATGTTCCGCGTCCGCAACCGCCACCGTCGCCGCCTCCTGCTCAAGGCAAGCGACCGCGAGGGAACCGTCGCCGCCGTCCGCGAGACGGTCGAGCGCCTCGCCGCCGACCGTTCCCTGCGCGAGGTCGCGATCTCGGTCGACGTCGATCCCCAGTAGCGAATCCTTAGACTCAGATCGAGATGAGTGAGCACGCCGAGATCGAGGCCGACGAGCGCGACGAGAACGAGCTTGAGGCCGAGCTGCTGGAGCGGCGCGAAGCCGCCCTGGCGCAGGTGGTCAAGTTCGGCGATCCGGTCCTGAAGAGCAAGGCCTCTCCGGTGCGCGAGTTTGGTCCCGAGCTGCGGGCCGAAGTCGAGCGGATGGTCCAGATCATGCGGGGCGCAATGGGGGTCGGCTTGGCAGCGACGCAGGTCGGCGTCCTGCGCCGCCTGCTCGTCTTCCAGGCTGGGGCCGACAGCGAGCCGACGGCGCTGATCAACCCCGAGGTTGAGTGGCTCTCCGAGGAGGCGGTCGTCGCCGAGGAGGGCTGCCTCAGCCTGCCACGGGTCTCGATGGACGTCGAGCGACCCCTCCACGCTCGCTTCACCGGCCTCGACGTCGACGGCGAGCCGGTGCGGATCGAGGCCTCGGGCCTGGAGGCGCGGGTGCTGCAGCACGAGCTCGATCACCTTGACGGCGTGCTGATCCTCGACCGGGCGCCGCGGGCGCAGCGCAAGGGCGCCCTGCGTGCCCTGCGCGAGGGCGACAGCTATGGCCCGCCGCTCGATGAGGACGCAGGCGAGGACGCCGCAGAGCATCGCGAGCCGCGCAGTAACCCGTGAGGACCGTCTACCTCGGCACATCGGAGTTCGCCGCCACCGTGCTGCGCCGCCTCGCCGCCTCGCCGCACCGGCCGGTCCTGGTCGTCACCCCTCCCGACCGTCCCAAGGGACGCGGCCGCCGCACCCAGGCGCCGCCCGCCGCCGAGGTCGCCAAGGAGCTCGAGATCGACCTGCTGCAGGCCGCGAACGTCAACGAGGACGCGGCCATGGAGCGGATTCGCGCCGCCCGTCCCGAGGCGCTCACCGTCTGCGCCTTCGGCCAGCTGATCCGCGAGCCGCTGCTCTCCGAGTGGCCGCTGCTCAACGTCCATCCATCGCTGCTGCCACACTGGCGCGGCGCGGCGCCGATCGAGCGGGCGATCATGGCCGGTGAGGAACGCACCGGCATCTGCGTGATGCAGGTGACCGAGGGTCTCGATTCCGGTCCCGTCGCCCTTTGCGAGGAGGTCGGGCTCGGCCCGGAGGAAGACTTCGAAGCGCTCTCGGCGAAGCTGGCGGCGCTCGGCGGCGAGCTGCTGATACGTGCCTTCGACCTGCTGGCCGAATCGAAGCTCGAGTTCGCCGAGCAGGACGACGAGGCCGCAACCTACGCGGAGAAGATCGTCGCCGGGGAGCGTCGCCTCGATCCCTCGCGCCCCGCCAGCGAGCTGGCGCGGGTGGTGCGCGCCCTGACCCCGCACGTCGGCGCCTACCTGGAGACGAGCGACGGCGAGCGGCTGGGGGTGCGGCGGGCACGCGCCGTCGACGTCGGCGTCAAAGCCGGCGAAGTGAAGGCCGAGTGGGGGGCGCTGCTGCTCGGCTGCGGCCAGGGGGCGCTGCGGCTCGAGGTAGTGCAGCCGGCGGGCGGCAAGCCGATGGCGGCCGACGCTTACCTGCGCGGCCATTCCCTGCCGAAACTGTGATCGCGCCCGCCCGCCAGCTCGCCTACGAGACGATCCGGGCCACTTTCGAGCGCGACGCTCACACCGAGCGCTTCTTCCGCGAGACCGCCGACGAGCGCGGCCTCGACGGTCGCGAGCGCGCGCAGGCGCAGCGGCTCGCCTACGGTGCCGTGCAGCGCCGCGGCACTACCGACGCCGCCCTCGACCGCCTCGTCGACCGGCCGCTGCGCGAGCTCGACCCGCCGCTGATCGCGGCGCTGCGGCTGGGGATGTACGAGCTGCTCTTCGCCGACGGCACTCCCGACCACGCCGCCGTCGACCAGGCGGTCGAGCTGGTCAAGCGCGCCGGCGCCGCCCACGCCTCCGGCCTGGTCAACGCCGTCTTGCGCCGCGCGACCCGCGAGCGGGCGACGCTGGTCGAGTCGCTGCTCGGCGACGACTCGACCCCGGAGGCCGCCGCGGTGGCGCACTCGGCGCCGCTCTGGCTGGCGCAGATGTGGTGGCGGGAGCTCGGTCCCGACGACGCCCGCTCCCTGCTCGCCGCCTGCAACGAGCCGGCCGAGCACGCCTACCGAGTCAACACCCTCCGCACCAACGCAGAGACCGCAATCACAAAGCTGCGCGACGCCGGGGTCAAGGCCCGCCCAGCCGCTTCCGGTGCGCCTTATCCTCCTATAGAGGGGAAAAAGCGCACCGGAAGCGAGGGGCTGGCGGTCGCGCCGGAGATGATCGTGGTCGAGGGGCAGACCGGTGGCGTTGTCCCTGAGCTGATTGCCGCGGGTGAGCTGACGCCGCAGAGTCGCGGTTCGGCTGCGGTGGTCGAGGCGCTCGACCCGCAGCCGGGGGAGCACATACTTGACCTCTGCGCCGGCCCGGGGATCAAGACCGGCCAGATCGCCGCCCGCATGGGCGATCGCGGCGAGGTGATCTCGGTCGAGAACGACTCTGAACGCGCTGCCGAAGTGGCGAGCCAGGCCCGGCGGCTCGGGTTGCGCAGCGTCACCGTGATCGAGACCGACGCCACCCAGGCGGGGATGACCGGCTTCGACCGGGTCCTGCTCGATGGCCCGTGTTCGGATCTCGGTGCCCTGGCGTCTCGCCCCGACGCCCGCTGGCGCAAGTCCCCGGCGACGATCGATCGCCTTGTCGGGGTCCAGGCCGAACTGCTGCAGCGGGCCCGCGAGGCGCTTCGCCCGGGCGGCACGCTGGTCTACTCGACCTGCACGATCTCCCGCCGCGAGAACGAGGATCAGCTCGGCGGCGGCGAGTGCTGGCAGATCCGTCCGGACCGCGATCGCACCACCGGTTTCTTCATCGGCCGCCTCAGGCGCGATGATGGTGATGATGAGTGAGGCGGTAGAGGGCGAGAGCATCATGCGCCGGGCGGCCTGCCCCGGCTGCGGCGAGCCCTGGCTGCGCCCGACGCAGCTCCCGGGCCGCTTCCGCTGCGTGTACTGTCTGCGCCGCTTCGAGCTCGTCTCGCAGTGCCCCAACTGCGGCGAACACCAGACCATTGCCCGAATGAGCACGACCGAGGACATGACCTGCCAAACCTGCGGGGATTCGATGCTGAGGCCTGTGTGAACCAGCGACCTGGGAGGGACTGTCGTGAGTGAGCGAATGATGGAGCTGTTGTCGTCGCCACGGGTCGCGCCCTCGATCCTCTCGGCCGACTTCTCGAAGCTCGGCGCTCAGATCGACGAGGTGATGGAGGCCGGCGCGCGGGTAATCCACTTCGACGTGATGGACGGGCACTTCGTGCCGCCGATCACGATCGGTCCACTGGTGGCGGCATCGATTGCCGACCAGGTCCACGCCGCCGGCGGGGCGATCGACGTCCACCTGATGATCGAGCAGCCCGAGCGCCACATCGAGGCCTTCGCCGCGGCCGGCGCCGACTCGATCACCTTCCACGAGGAGGCAACCTCGCACGCCAACCGCACCCTGGTCGCGATCCGCGAGCTCGGCTGCCTGGCCGGCATCGCGCTCAATCCCGGCACTCCCGCCGCGGCGCTGGCCGAGCTGCGCGACCTCGCCGACATCGCCCTCTGCATGACCGTCAACCCGGGCTGGGGCGGCCAGTCGTTCATCGAGGGATCGCCGGACAAGATCTCCCGGCTCGTGCCCTTGGCCGGCGGCGCGACTATCGAGGTGGATGGCGGCATCGACGCCTCAACCGCTGGTTCAGTCGCCGCGGCAGGCGCATCGCTCTTCGTCGCCGGCTCCGCCGTCTTCGGCGCCGCCGACCCGGCCGCCGCATACAGCGAGATCGCTGCTGCTGCCGGCGCCGCTTAGCCCCGCGCGATCAACGCCCCGATTACCTCCTGCCACCAGGCTCGCTCCGCCGGGTCATCGCCCGCGCGCTCGGCCCGGCGCTCGCACCAGCGAGCCACGGCGCGGCGATCGCCAACCGCCACCGCCACCTCGGAGGTCAGCGCGTAGCGCCCGTCGACGAGGGCGACCAGGGCGCTCGAGCTGTCGCGGCGGCTGCGCAGCACCGAGGCGACGGCAATCCCGTTGACCGCGGTTGGCGCCGAGGGGTCCTCGATCTCGCCGCCGGGCCCGACCGAGAAGATCTGCGGCGAGCCGCGCCGCGGCAGCCGCGGCGGAACGGGCGCGCCGATCGGCCCCTCCTGCCAGCGCTTGGTCAGCTCCTCGACCTCCTCGCGCAGCTCGCCACGGACGAGGATGTGCAGCTCGTCGCCCTCGCGCACCTCGGTCGAGCCGCGCGGCGGGATCGCGTGGCCGTCGCGGACGATCACGTTGACCAGCGCCTCCCGCGGCAGCCCCAATTCACGCACCAGGTGGCCGGCCGCCGCGGCGCCGGGTCGCAGGCGGTAGGAGATCACATCGCCACCGAGGCGACGGATCCGCCCCGACTCGAGCAGTCGCCGCGGCAGTGCCGGCTCGTCGGTGGTCAGCCCCAGCCGGCTCGCCAGCGGCTCGAAGCTCGCGCCCTGGATCAGGGTCGAGGTGACGACGACGAAGAAGACGATCGCGAACAGCTCGTCGCCGCTGCCGACCCCGGCGACGACCGGAAAGGTGGCGAGCCAGATCGGCGTTGCGCCGCGCAGCCCGGCCCAGCCCAGCATCGCCCGCTCGCGGACGTCGAGCGGCGAGAAGGCGGTCGCGATGAAGGCGGCCACGGGGCGGGCGATAAAGATCAGCACGGCCGAGAGGGCGAGGCTTTCCCAGGCGACGTCGCCGAGCGTGCTGGGGAAGACGAGCAGGCCGAGCAGGATGAAGAGGCCGATCTGGGCGACCCAGCCGACGCCCTCGTGGAAGGCGACGATCGTGCGGCGCGCCGGGATGCGGGCCGAGCCGAGCGCGAGGGCGGTGAGGTAGACCGCCAGGAAGCCCGAGCCGTGGGCGACCTCGGCGAGGCCGAAGGCGAGCCCGGCGATCGCGATCGTCGCCACCGGGTAGATCCCGTCGGTCGGCAGCTGCGCCCGATCGAGAGCGATCGTCGCCAGCCGGCCCAGGGCGAGGCCGACCACGGCCCCGATCGCCAGTTTGAGCGCCAGCAGGCCGGCCATGTCGGCGAGGCCGAAGCCGGGCTGCTGGATCCATTCGATGAAGCCGATCACGAGCAGCAGGGCGACCGGGTCGTTCATCCCCGACTCGCCCTCCAGCGAGCGCGCCAGCCGCTTTTTCAGGGTCGAGCGGCGCAGCACGGCGAAGATCGCCGCCGAGTCGGTGGCGGCGATCGCGGCGCCGACGATCATCCCTTCGAGCACGCTGATGCCGAAGATCCAGTGGGCGGCGAGCCCCGCCGCGCAGGCGGTGATTGCGGTGCCGACCGTCGCCATCGAGGCGGCGGTTCCGAGCACCGGGCGGATCTCGCCCCAGCCCGCCGTCAGGCCACCCTCGAAGAGGATCAGGACGAGCGCGATCGTGCCCAGAGTGCGGGCCAGCTCGACGTTGTCGAACTCGATCCCGCCGATTCCCTCCGAGCCGGCGAGCATGCCGAGGCCGAGGAAGAGCAGCAGGCCCGGGATGCGGATCCGGTCGGCAAGCAGCGCGCCGAGGATCCCGGCGGCGAGCAGGGCGCCGGCAACAAGGATCAGCTCGGCGTCGTGTCCACCCATCGACGGACCCTAATGAACGGGCCTAGACGTTCTCGTCGATCATCGCCAGCTCCGCCTCCAGCTCCTCCGGCGAGCCCGGCATCGGCACGTCCTCGGCCCGTTCGTGCGGGCGGCGGTAGACGTAGTAGAGGAGCGAGAAGAGGACGCCGGCGGCGAGCAGGAAGCCGATCTCGACCCGGCGGAACTCGTTGCTGACCAGGGGCACGAAGTTCCAGCCGATGAAGAGCGCGGCGCAGGTGATCCAGCGGGCCGCGGCACGGCGCACCTGGCCCTGGGCGATGCAGGCCTGGTTGACCGTGACCGAGCCGAGGTAGAGCCCCATGCCGAGCGTGACCAGGAGCAGGCCCTCGCGGTCGTAGGTGTACTTCTTGCTGAAGGCGATCTGCATCGCGGTCGGCCCGACCGCGGCCATGAAGAGGAGGGCGAGGGCGGTGAAGGCGACCAGGCCGAGCAGCACCATCCGCACCGAGCGGTGGAACTCGTCCTCGCTGCCCGGCTCCTCGCTGGTGTGGAGGCTGGTCAGGTGGGGGAGGATGCTGGTCGAGACCGCCTGGAAGAGCTGCAGCGGCGCCCGCGCGATCATCAGCACGTTGAAGATGAAGCCGGCTGCGGCGGCGTCCTGGAGGCCGCGGATGACGAGCGGACCGGCGTTGAGGAAGGCCTGTTCGCTGAACATGATCACCAGCACCGCCGCGGCGAAGCCGCCGCCCTTGGCCATCGAGACCGCTGTGTCCTCTTTGCTCGCGGGCGGCGCCGGCGCCGCGCCTCCTTCGCGTTTGGCGCGGCGGGCAAAAGCGAAGGGGACGACCATCAGCGAGAGCGCCGGCGCGGCGACGATCCCGATCGCGACCGCCGACTGGCCGCTGAGGATGCTGACCGCGACCAGCACGGCGAAGATCGTGCGGAAGCACGATTCGGAGAGGATCAGCGCGACGAAGAGGCCGAAGCGCTTGCTGCCGGCGAGGAAGCCGCGGGCGAAGTAGCTGGCGGCGTAGAAGAGGACCGCCGAGAAGAAGACCCAGTAGAGCGTTTCGTTGCCCTCCAGCAGGCCGTTCTGGATCGGGCCGCGCAGCGCCAGGGCGACGACGGCGAAGGTGAGCGAGAGGCCGAGCTGGATCGTCGAGGCGACCCGCATCGTGCCGCTGATCGGCTCGCCCTTGACCGTGTGCTGGGCGATGTTGCGCGAGAGCAGCTGTTCGATTGGCCGGTAGAGGGTCGAGATCGTGATGAAGACGGCCGACCAGAGCACGGTGATCTGCCCGTAGTCGGGCTTGGAGAGCACGTGCGAGGCGATGAAGAAGTAGACGTAGGTGATCACGCCCGGTGAGGCCGACTCCGATCGCGAGGAAGCTCGCCGTTTTGCCGTAGTCGGCGGTGCTCTCGGTGCCCCGGCCCGCGCTCGACGGGCTCGCCGTTCGGCGAGCTGACGCTCATCGCCCGGCGCCGGGCTCGTAGTGGGAGGGCGGCACCTCGAGCGCCAGCTCGACCCGGCGCACCCGCTCGAAGACCCGCTGCGTCATCACCCGCTGCCCGGCCAGCAGGTCGCCGATCACGCCCAGCGCCAGCAGCTGGATCGCGGCGATGAAGAGCACGGCGCCGAGGATCAGCGACTGGATGTGGCCGTTGCTGTCGCCGTTAAGCAGCCAGTCGAGCAGGAAGGGCAACCAGGCGAGCAGGGCGAGGATCGCGACCACCGCGCCGGCGCTGGCGAAGACGCGCAGCGGCTCGTAGCGGGCGTAGATGCGCAGGATCGAGAGCGCGTTGCGGCGCACGTAGCCGCCGGTCGAGTCGAAGAGCCGCGACTCGCGCGTCTGCGGGTTGGTGCCGATCTCGACCCCCTCGACCGCGACCAGCATCTTGCCGGCCTGGATCAGGCTCTCCAGCGTGTAGGTGAAGTTGTCGACGACGAGCAGGCCGAGCGCCGCCTCGCGGTTGTAGGCGCGGAAGCCGGAAGTGGTGTCGGCGATCTCGGTCCCGGCCAGCCTGCTGACGACCCAGCTGCCGAGCTTCTGCAGCCCTTTCTTCGAGCCGGAGAAGTGCTCGATCTGGCCGACCTGGCGGTCGCCGACGACCATGTCGGCCTCGCCGGCGAGGATCGGCGCCAGCAGCTTCGGGATGTCGGCGCCGCGGTACTGGTTGTCGGCGTCGGTGTTGACGATCACGTCGGCGCCGAGCTTGAGGCAGGCGTCGAGGCCCGCCTGGAAGCCGGCCGCGAGGCCCTTGTTGTTGGTCAGGCGGACGATGTGCTCGACCCCGTTCTCGCGGGCGACCTCGACCGTGCGGTCGGTCGAGCCGTCGTCGATGACCAGGAGCTCGACCGCTGTCGATGCCCTCGATCTGGCGCGGGATGTCGGCGATCGTCGCCGGAAGGGTCGCCTCCTCGTTGAGGCACGGGATCTGGACGATTAGCTTCATGGGGGCGGGCTCAGGGTATCCGCGAGAGGGGTCGGCGCGCGGGTCCTGTCGTGGGGTGAGGGGGCCTGCGGGCAGTCCACGGGCTGTCCTCGACCCCCTCACCCCACGCCACCCGCGCGAGGAACGTCACAGAGCGGATTCAGTGGCGCGATACGATTGGTTGATTGACCAGTCAATCAGTCCGATGAATGCGCAGCTGACAGGCACGGATGAAGCCCACCTGCGGAGGGCTCGCGAGCTTGCGGAGGGCGGGCGTGGGCGGGTCAGTCCCAATCCTCTTGTCGGAGCAGTCGTTGTGCGTGACGGCGAGGTGATTGGCGAGGGATTTCATGCTGAGCTGGGGGAGCTGCATGCTGAGCGGGCGGCTCTTGCTGACTGCCGGGAGAAGGGCAATGATCCTGCGGGGGCGACGATGTACGTGACGCTGGAGCCCTGCGCTCACACGGGCCGGCAGCCGCCCTGCACTGAGGCGATCTTGGAGGCGAGGATTTCTCGGGTCGTGATCGCCTCTGAGGATCCGAGCGAGAAGGCTGCTGGACGAGGTCCCGGGATCCTGCGCGACGGCGGGGTTGAGGTCGAGTTCGCTGCCGGTGAGGAGGCAACCGCGGCGCGGCTGCTCAACCAGCCGTTCCGCAAGCACGCCCGGACCGGATTGCCGTTGGTGACGCTGAAGCTGGCGATGTCCCTGGACGGCCGCACCTCGACGGCTCCAGGCGATTCGCCCTGGATCTCCGGCGAGCAAAGCCGCGCCCTTGTCCACCGCTGGCGCGCCGAATCCGACGCAATAGCCATAGGCATAGGCACGGCCTCGCCGACGACCCGTTGCTCACCGCCCGCTCCGCCGATGGGCCTCAAAGCGGACATATAGCGACGTTTCAGGCCCGTCGGCAGCCGGTTCGAGTTGTCTTCGACAGCCAGGCTCGCCTGCCCGCTCGATTCGCAGTTGCTTCGAACCCTCGACGAGTCGCCGGTGCTTGTCGTGGTCTCGCCCGAAGCGGACGCTTCGGTTCTTCGCGAGGCAGGAGCTGAGGTTCTTGTTGCTGACGGCATCGAAGCCGCCCTCGCTGACCTGGGCCGCCGCAACATCACCAGCCTCTTCCTGGAGGGCGGCCAGACTCTCGCGGCTGCTTTCCAGACTGCCGGTCAGCTCGACGAAGCTCGAACCTTCATCGCCCCGGTTCTCCTGGGCGGAGCCCAAGCGGCTCCTCGCGCGGGTGGCGCGGATGCGGGGGGGCCGAGAACGGAGGCGAAGCCCCCGCCCGCAGGCCCCCCCGCAGTCGCGACGGGACCCGCGCGCCTAGCCCCCCTGTCCACGCAGTAGAACCTGTCGGCGAGGACACATTGATCACGGCCCGTTTCAAGGAGTGGTGATGTTCACCGGTTTGGTTGAAGACATCGGCAGTGTCGAGTCGGTCGAGGCCGACGGCGACGGCGCGCGCCTGCGGATCGCGACCCGCCTGGCCCAGGAGATCGCCAGCGGCGACTCGGTCGCGGTCAACGGCGTCTGCCTGACCGCAACGGCGGTCGACCCCGACGGCTTCGAGACCGAGGCGATGAACCAGACCTTGAACGTGACCGCGCTCGGCGGCCTCGAGGCTGGCAGCCGGGTCAACCTGGAGCTGGCGATGAAGGCCTCCGACCGGCTCGGCGGCCACATCGTCCAGGGGCACGCCGACGGCGTCGCCGAGGTCCTCGCGATCGAGGATGACGGCTTCGCCCGGCGCCTGCGCGTCGCGCTCGGTCCCGACCTGATCCGCTACGTGGTCGAGAAGGGCTCGATCGGGCTGGGCGGCGTCAGCCTCACGGTCGCGGCTCTCGGCGACGATTGGGCCGAGGTGTCGCTGATCCCCGAGACCCTGGAGCGGACGAACCTTGGCGGGGTCGCGAGCGGCGATCGCTTGAATGTCGAGTGCGATGTGGTGGCGAAGTATGTTGAGCGACTGGCGACGCCATTCGCCGGAAAGGAACGCACGTGAGCCAGATGACGGAGACGCAGAAGACAGACGGGGTGGCAGGCGAGGCGGAGGAGAGTCCGTTCTCGACGATCGAGGAAGGGATCGAGGAGATCCGCGCCGGTCGCATGGTCGTCGTCTGCGATGGCGAGGACCGCGAGAACGAGGGCGACCTGGTGATGGCGGCGCAGTTCGCCACCCCCGAGGCGGTCAACTTCATGGCCAAGGAGGCGCGCGGCCTGATCTGCCTGGCGCTGACCGCGGAGCGCTGCGAGAAGCTCGGCCTGAAGCTGATGGCGGCGAAGAACGAGGCACCGCTGCAGACCGCATTCACGGTCACGATCGAGGCCGCCGGCGGGGTCAGCACCGGCATCTCCGCCCACGACCGCGCCCACACGATCCAGGTCGCGATCGATCCCGGCTCCGGGCCGGCCGAGATCGTCGTCCCCGGCCACATGTTCCCGCTGCGGGCCAAGGAGGGCGGCGTGCTCGAGCGCACCGGCCACACCGAGGCCAGCGTCGACCTCGCCCGCCTCGCCGGTCTCACGCCCGCCGGCGTGATCTGCGAGGTGATGAACGACGACGGCACGATGGCCCGTGTTCCCGACCTGATCCCCTACTGCGAGCGCCACGGCCTGAAGATGATCACCGTCGCCGACCTGATCGCCTACCGGCGCCGCACCGAGGAGAAGCTGGTCGAGCGCGTCGTCGCCACCGCCCTGCCGACCGAGTTCGGCGACTTCACCGCGGTCGGCTATCGCTCGCTGGTCGACGACAAGCACCACGTGGCGATGGTCAAGGGCGACGTCGACGGCGCCGAGGACGTGCTCGTCCGGGTCCACAGCGAGTGCCTCACCGGCGACGTCTTCCACAGCATGCGCTGCGACTGCGGTGAGCAGCTCGTCGCGGCGATGACCCAGATCGAGCAGGAGGGCCGCGGCGTCCTCCTCTACCTCTCCCAGGAGGGCCGCGGGATCGGCCTGCTCAACAAGCTGCGCGCTTACAAGCTGCAGGAGGAGGGAGCCGACACGGTCGAAGCCAACCTCAAGCTGGGCCTGCCCGCCGACCTGCGCGACTACGGCATCGGCGCCCAGATCCTCGGCGACCTCGGCCTGACCAGCATCCGCATCCTCACCAACAACCCGAAGAAGATCGTCGGCCTCGAGGGCTACGGCCTCTCGGTCTCCGAGCAGGTGCCGATCGAGTCCTCGCCCAACGCCCACAACGAGGCCTACCTGCGGGCCAAGCGCGACAAGATGGGCCACTCGCTGCACCACCAGGGGCTCGCCTTCGACGAGGAGATGATCCGCGACGAGGACGAACGCGACGCGGCAGGGGACGAGGTAGTGGGTGGCTGAGTCGACCGCCTTCCTCGAGACCTTCAGCGACGAGGATAAGGACTCGCTGGCGGGCCTCGAGTTCGCCGTCTGCGTCGGCCGCTTCTACGAGGACCTCGCCGAACGGCTGCTGAACGGTGCCCGCGAAGGCTTCGAGCTCGCCGGTGTTCCCACCGCCTCGGTCAGCGAAGTCCCGGTCCCCGGCGCCTACGAGCTGCCCTTCGCCGCCAAGCTCCACGCCACCAGCGAACGCTTCGCCGGTGTCGCCTGCCTCGGCGTCGTCATTCGCGGCGAGACCGACCACTACGACTTCGTCTGCGCCGAGGCCGCCCGCGGCATCCAGGACGTGCAGCTCGAGACCGGCACCCCCTGCGCCTTCGGCGTGATCACCTGCGACACGATGGAGCAGGCCCTCGCCCGGGCCGGCGGCGGCAAGCGCGACCAGGGCCGCAACGCCGCCCTCACCGTCGCCCGCATGGCCCTGCTCAAACGCCAGATCAACCCGTATCGCTGGCAGAGCCGCGACTGACGACGACGACCTGTACCATCCCCGACCCGATGGCCAAGGTATGCCACAGCTGCGGCAAGGGACCGGCGTTCGGCCAGTCCCGAAGCCACTCGATGGTCGCGACAAAGCGGCGCTTCGATCCGAACCTGCAGAAGGTGCGGATCCAGGAGAACGGCCGCAAGCTGCGCGCCTACGTCTGCACGCGCTGTCTAAAGGCCAACAAGGTAACCAAGGCCGCCTGAGGCCGTAGGACGCTGCGCGAGGCCGCGCCGTCCGGCTACGCGCCGTGCTGAAGCACTGTCGCTTCGCCGCCTGCACGCCCTCGCTTGGTCCTACGACCTCAGGACCGTTTAATAGGAAGTGGGTGGGCTCAGTCCGCTGGGACGACGACTGGGTGCTCACCGGTCGGTGCCGGATCACCCTCTGCCGGCTCGACGTGAAGCCTAGGCAGAATGCGGTCTAGCCAGTCCGGGATCCACCAGGCGCTCTTGCCGAATAGCTGCATGATCGCCGGGACCAGGACCGAGCGGATGATTACTGCGTCGATGAAGACGGCTGAGGCTAGGCCGAGGCCGAAGAGCTTGATTATGCGGTCGTCGCCGATCATGAAGGAGGCGAAGACGGTGACCATGATTGCCGCCGCGGCGGTGATCACGCGGCCGGTCAGGGCGAGGCCGCGGGTTACCGACATCGTCGCGTCGTGGCTGCTCTCCCACTCCTCGTGGATGCGCGACATCAGGAATACCTCGTAGTCCATCGAGAGCCCGAAGACGATCGAGAAGAGGAAGACGGGGAAGAAGGAGATGATCGGGCCGGTGCCGTCGACGCCGATGATGCTGGCGCCCCAGCCCCACTGGAAGACGGCGACGATCAGGCCGAAGGCGGCGCCGATGCTGAGCAGGTTCATCACCATCGCCTTCAGCGGCACCAGGATCGAGCGGAAGACGATCATCAGCAGCAGCGCCGAGAGCAGCACGACGACGCCGATGAAGAGCGGCAGCTTTTCGGAGATCGCGTCGCCGAAGTCCTCGAAGATCGCGGTGATGCCGCCGACGTGGAGCTGGGCGCCGGTCTTCTGCGCGATCGGCGGCAGGACGTCGCCGCGGATGTGGTCGAGCAGCGCGGTCGTCTCCTCGCTCTGCGGCGAGGTCGTCGGGTAGAGCTGGAAGACCCCTGTGTCTTCGGCCGGGTTCAAGGTGATCGCGGTGACCTTGGCCACACCCTTTTCGTTCTTGAGCGTCTTGCGCAGGGTGACCAGCGCCGCGTCGTCGCCCTTGCTCGGCAGCGCCGCGACCATCGCGAAGGGACCGTTGAAGCCGGGGCCGAATCCTTCGGCGAGCAGGTCGTAGGCTTCGCGCGTCGAGGAGCCCGCGGGGTCGGTGCCGGCGTCGTTTGAGCCGAGGCGCAGCGAGAGGGTCGGCACGCAGAGCAGCAGCAGCAGCCCTCCCGAGAGCACGGCGGAGAGCACCGGTCGCTTCTGGATCTCCCGGCTCCAGCGGAACCAGCGCGTGTCTTCGGCGGTGGAGGGGACGCGCTTGCCGAGGCCGGGGATGCGCAGCCGGTCGACCCGCTTGCCGGCGATCGTCAAGAGCGCCGGCAGCAGCGTCAGCGCCGCGATCATCGTGAACAGCACCGCCAGCGCCGCCGACATCGCGACGCCGTAGAGGAAGCTGATGCCGAGCAGCAGCATCCCCATCAGCGAGATGATCACCGTGATCCCGGCAAAGAGGACGGCGCGCCCGGCGGTATCGACCGCCGCGATCGCGGCCTGCCGCGACTCGAGGCCCTCGTCGAGCCCGTTGCGGAAGCGGGTGAGGATGAAGAGCGCGTAGTCGATGCCGACGCCGAGGCCGATCATCGCCGCCAGCTGCGGGGCGAACTCCGCGGTGTCGAAGACGTGGGTGCCGAGGGTGACCAGGCTGAGGCCGACGCCGAGGGCGAAGAGGGCGGTGAGCAGCGGCAGGCCCATCGCCACGACCGAACCGAAGGTGAGCAGCAGAATGATGACCGCGGCAAGCAGGCCGATCGCGAACGAGGAGTCGCCTTCTTCTTCGGAGCGGACTTCCTCGATCGGCGCTCCGCCGACCTCGACCTGCAGTTCGTCGCTGTTGGCCGCCCGGCCGATCGCCAGCAGTTTTTTGATGTCGTCCTTTTCGAGCTTGTCGGTGGTGACGTCGTACTGGACGGTCGCGTAGGCGATTTCGCCGTTTTTGCTGATCGCGGCGGCGCCCCCGGATGCGTAGGGGCTGGCGACTTCGCTGACGTGCGGCAGCTTGGCCGCTTCGGCGAAGACGCCTTCCATCTTCTTTTTAACCGCCGGCGAGTCGGCTCCCGCTGGCGCCTTATAGACGATTTCCGCGGTCACTCCAGACTGCTGCGGGAACCGTTCTTCGAGCAGGTCGAAGGCTTCCTGGGAGTCCGAGGACGGCAGCTTGAATTCTTCGGTGAAGTCGGAGCCGACCGAGCCGGCGATCATCCCGACCCCGATCAGGGCGACGATCCAGCCGATGATCACGGTCTTGCGGTGCCCGGTGCACCATGTGGCGAAGCGTCTCATCGAGCGTCGCACCGTAGCGAACTCGCGTCCTCCATCTCGATAGCTAGATTTCGGAGCGATGCCCGATCCCTCGATCGTGCGCTTCCGGCGCGTCGTCAGCTCTGCCTACGCCAATTTGGAGGCACGCCGCCAGGAGGTGAACGACCTCAACGTCTTCCCCGTCGCCGACGGCGATACCGGCGACAACATGGCGATGACGATGCGGGCCGTGATGGAGGAGCTCGACCGCCTCGACGGCCTCGAGGTCGACGAGATCGGCCGCACCAAGCTCGTCCAGGCCCTGGCCCGGGCAGCGCTGATGGGCGCGCGCGGCAACTCCGGCGTGATCCTCAGTCAGATCGTTCGCGGCGCCGCCGAGGAGCTGGCGAGCCGGCCCGGCGAGCTGATCGACCCGGTGCTCGTCGCCTCCGCCTTCGCCAGCGCCGCCGACGCCGCCTACGACTCGGTGCGCGAGCCGGCCGAGGGGACGATGCTGACCGTCTTTCGCGAGATGGCGCACTCGATCGCCCGCCAGCTCTCCCGCCTCGACGCCGAGAAGCAGCGGCTCAACCGCGGCGTTGCCGACGCCGAGCAGGACGCGATCCTCGCCGAGGTGCTGGAGCGAGCGATCGCCGATGGCCAGCGGGCGGTCGAGCGGACGCCCGAGCAGCTCGAGGTGCTGCGCGACTCCGGTGTTGTCGACGCCGGCGGCTACGGCCTGGTGCTGATCCTTGCCGGCGTCGTCGCCGGCCTGCGCGGCGACGGCGCTGAGGTTCCCGAGGTCGACCACCACGAGGCGCCGCGGCTCAGCCGCCCGCACCACGAGGACAGCCGCTTCCGCTACTGCACCAACTTCATCGTCTCCGGCACGGGCTTGAGCAGCCGCGACTTCCTGCCGCGGCTGGAGGGCCTCGGCGACTCGGTGCTCGTCGTCGGCGACGAGGTGACGCTCAAGGTTCACGTCCACACCGACGAGCCCGAGGCCGCCGTCGCGCTCTTCGAGGACGCGGGCAAGGTGACCAACCTCGACGTCGCCGACATGCGCGAGCAGATCGCCGAGCGCCGCGCCCGGCTCGCGGGCGGCCGCACCGGCGCCCTCGCGGTGGCCGCCGGGGAGGGCCTGGAGCGTCTCTTCGGCGAGCTCGGCGCCCACGTCGTTCCCGGTGGCGAGACGTTGAACCCGTCGACCTACGAGCTGCTGGCCGGCATCCACGAGGTCCCGGCCGAGGAAGTGCTGGTCTTTCCCAGCTCCTCCAACGTGATCATGGCCGCGGAGCGAGCCTGCGAGCTCTCGGAGAAGCCCGCTCGCGTCGTCGCTGCGACTTCGCAGCAGGCGAGCCTGCTGGCGCTGGTCGAGCTCGACGCCGCCGCCTCGAGCGCGGAGAACGCCGAGCGCCTGGAGAGTGCGCTGGAGACCGTCGCCACCGGTGGCGTCGCCCCAGCCGGGCGCGACGACGGCCAGGGACGCTTCCGCAAGGGCGACGCGGTCGGCTTCGCCGGTGGTGAGATCGTCGCCTGGGGCGGTGCCGGCTCGACCCTTGCGGCGACGATCGAGCGGCTCGCCGTGGATGCCGAGATCGTCACCGTGATCTCCGGCGAAAACGCGCCGATCCAGCTCGACGAGATCGACGCCCACGTTCCCGACGGGGTCGAGATCGAGACCCACGAGGGCGGCCAGCCGAGCTGGTGGTGGCTGCTCGCGGCGCAGTAGTGCGCTCCTTCGCGGGCGCTTCCGACCTGACCAAGGCGCAGCTGCGCAAGGCACCGGTCCGCTGGCCGCGGCCGAGCGCCCTCGACGTCTCGCTGCAGGCGCTGGAGGGAGTCGGGCCGAAGCTCGCCGAGGTTGCCGCCGACGCCGGCATCGCCACGGTTGGCGACCTGCTCACCCGCTTTCCCCACCGGCACCGTGACCGCCAGGTCGTCCCCGTCGCCAGCCTCGAGCCCAAGCAACAGGCGACGATCGCGGTCGAGGTGCTCGCCAACGCGTCGCGGCCCTTCCGCCGTCGCGGGCTCAGCATCCTCAGCGTCAAGGTCGGCGACGAGAGCGGCTCGGTTCGGGCCAGCTGGTTCAACCAGCCCTGGCTGGCGCCGAAGCTGACCGAAGGGACGCGGATGCTGCTGACGGGGTCGCTCGACAAACGGGGGTTTCGGGTGTCCGAATACGAGTTCGTTGGGGATGGCCCGCGGGTCCCGTCGCAGGGGGAGGGGGGCACTGCGGGCAGTCCACGGGCTGTCCTCGACCCCCCTCCCCCTGCGCCACCCGCGGGAGAGACGAGTCTGGTTCCCGTTCATCCGGCGACCGAGCAGCTGAAAGCGCAGAAGCTGCGGCAGTGGATTGAGCAGGCGATTCGGTCGGTGGGGAATGTGCTCGAGCCGTTGCCGGCAGAGCTGCGCATTCGGCGAGAGCTTGCGGGGGCCGCTGACGCGGTCAAAGCCGTGCACTTCCCTGAGACTGGCGAGGAAGTTGAGGTGGCGCGGGAGCGGTTGCGGTTCGAAGAGCTTTTTCTCTACCAGGCGATCCTGGCGACGCGCAAGCGCGCGCACCGGGCTTCGAGGCCTGCTCCAAAGTTGGGCAAGCCCGGAGAGTCGGTTGGCCGTTGGGTCGAGTCGCTGCCGTTCGAGCCGACCCCGGATCAATTGAAGGCATTTGACGAGATCGATGCTGACCTCGATTCCGGCGAGCCGATGCAGCGGCTGCTGATGGGAGAGGTGGGCAGCGGCAAGACCGTCGTTGCCGTCTACTCAATGCTGCGGGCCCTGGAAGCCGGCTTCCAGGCGGTGCTGATGGCCCCGACCGAGACCCTGGCCGAGCAGCACGCGGTGACGCTCGGCAAGCTGCTGGCCGAAGAGGCGACGCCGTTTGCGCTGCTCACAGGTGCCACCCCCGCCGCCCGCCGCAAGGAATCGCTGGAGCGCCTTGCGACTGGGGAGCTGGGCCTGCTCGTCGGCACCCACGCCCTGATCGAGCCCGCGGTGAAGTTCGCCCGCCTCGGCCTCTGCGTCGTCGACGAGCAGCACCGCTTCGGCGTCGCGCAGCGCAAGGCGCTCGACTCGAAGGGGGTCGAGGGGATGGCGCCGCACGTGCTGCACATGACCGCGACGCCGATCCCGCGCACGCTCTCACTGACCACCTACGGCGATCTCGACACAACGGCGCTGCACCAGCTGCCTTCCGGGCGCAAGCCAGTCAAGACCCGGATCGTCGAGGAGGACGACCGCGCCGGGGCCTACGAGTTCATCCGCAAGCAGCTGCGCGAGGGACGGCAGGCGTTCGTCGTCTGCCCGCTGGTGGAAGAGTCGGACAAGATGCAGGGGCGCGCCGCCGAGGTCGAGGCCGAGCGGCTGGCCGCCGGCGAGCTGCGCGACTTCTCGATCGGCGTGATCCACGGCCAGATGCGCTCAGCCGAGAAGGCCGAGGCGATGGAGGCGTTTGCCGCGGGCACCACCGACGTGCTGGTGGCGACCACCGTGATCGAGGTCGGGATCGACGTCGCCAATGCGACCGTGATCGTGATCGAGGGGGCCGAGCGTTATGGGGTCTCACAGCTGCACCAGCTGCGCGGCCGCGTCGGTCGCGGCGAGCACGAGTCGATCTGTCTGCTCTTCCCCGAAGACGCCGGGGCGCTGGCGCGAAGCAGGCTGAAGGCCGTTGAGCGCGAGAGCGACGGCTTCAAGCTGGCCGAGGTGGACCTGAGTTTGCGCGGCGAGGGGGAGGTGCTGGGCACCCGCCAGCACGGCCTGCCGCGCTTCGCCGTCGCCGAGCTGCCCGAGGACACACCGACCCTGGTGGCCGCGCGCGATGAGGTGCTGGCGCTGCTGCGCGAGCACGGCAGCCTCGACGCCCCCGAGCTCGGTCCGCTGCTGGAGGCCGCGCGCCGCCGCTTCGGCGCCGGTGCCGCCGACCCGATACCACTCTGAGACGTGTCTGAGCTAACCCCCCTCATACGGTGGCTTAACACAGACACGCCCCTGGGGGCGTGTCTGTGCGGGTGATTGCCGGGGATCTGGGCGGTCGGCAACTGGTCGCGCCACGCGGCTGGAAGGTGCGGCCGACCTCCGACCGCGCCCGCGAGGCGATCTTCTCGGTGCTCGGCGATCGCGTCGGCGGTGCTCGCGTGCTCGACCTCTACTGCGGCACCGGCGCCCTCGCGATCGAGGCGCTCTCGCGCGGTGCCGCCCAGGCCACCCTGGTCGACCGCGACACCCGCACCGCGCTCGGCAACGTCGAGAACCTCGGCCTCGGCGAGCGGGTTGAGCTGGTCCGCGCTGATGTCGCGCGCTGGTTGGAGAATCGCGAAGGCGGGGAGGAGAAGCCCATCTTCGACCTCGTCTTCATCGATTCCCCCTATAGACTCGCCGACCGCGTGGGGCAGGAACTGGATACTCATCTTCCCCGCCTGCTCAGCGATGGTGGGCGGGCGATCATCGAGAGCGGCGCCGGCCGGCCGCTCCGCATCGAGTCGCTGCCGCGCCTGCGCCAGCGTCGCTACGGCGCCGCCGACGTCTCGATCTACGGGAGCGCCGAGTGATGGCCTCGCGTGACGGCACCGTCGTCTGTCCCGGCAGCTACGACCCGGTCACCAACGGCCACATCGACATCATCACCCGCAGCTCCGAGGTCTTCGAGCGCGTCGTCGTCGGCATCGTCAACAACCCGATGCGCAAGGACAAGACCCTCTTCACCGCCGAGGAGCGCCGGGATCTGATCGAAGAAGCGACCGCCGGCCTCGGCAACGTCGAGGCGAGGATCTTCTCCAACCTGCTGGTCGAGTTCGCCCGCGAATCGGGCGCGCGGGCGATCGTCAAGGGCCTGCGGGCGATCTCCGACTTCGAGTACGAGTTCGAGATGGCCCAGCTCAACCGCAAGCTCGACCCCGGGATCGAGAGCATCTACATGATCGCTTCGCCCCAGTACAGCTTCCTTTCCTCGACCGGAGTGAAGGAAATGGCGACCTTCGGCGGCGACGTCTCCGACCTGGTTCCCGCCCCCGTTTCGGCCGCGATGACACAGCGCCTGGGCGACAGGTAGGCTTTTTCAGCAAGGAGCGGTGTGGGAGAGAGCTTGCAAAAAGCCGAGGAAATAACCGCTTCTTCACCGAAGATGCCGCTTACACGTAGGCTTACGACCTTCTGATGGACGTTCTCGTTCTAATAGACAAGCTGGACGACGTTGTCCACAACGCCCGACCCGTCCCCCTGACGGACCAGGTTCGCGTGGACCGCGAGGAGATCTACGACCTCCTCGACCAGATGCGGGCGACGATCCCCGAGGAGATCAAGCAGGCCCGCTGGATCGTCAAGGAGCGCCAGGAGATGCTGGCCGAGGCCAAGCGCGAGGCCGAGCGGATCGTCCGCGAGGCGCGCGAGCAGCAGGCCCGCCTGATCTCCGACGAGGAGGTCACCAAGCAGGCCGAGCGCGCCGCCGACGAGATCGTCGAGGACGCCCGTTCGCGCGAGCGCGAGATCCGCCTCGGCGCCGAGGACTACGCCGACGAGATCCTCAATACGCTCGAGGTCAACCTTCAGAAGTTCCTCGCGGCTGTGCAACGCGGCCGCGATCGCCTGGCTGGGCGCGACGAAGAGCAGCAGCCGGTCGCCGAGCTGGACGAGCAGGCTTAGCCGTTAGCGAGGAGGCCAATGCCTCCTCAAAACGCGCTTCGCGCTTGAGTGTTTTGAGGAGGGCTCGACGCCCTCCGATGCACCGCGGTTTGAGCTGGCTACTCCTCGAGCTTTAGCTCTTGGAGCTTTGCCCAGCGCGGGTCGGTGCCGGTGTCGTGTTCATGGTCGGCCGGATCGGCGTCATTCAACGGCTCTCCGCAGACGGGGCAGAGGCCGGCGCAGTCGGGGCGGCAGAAGAATTGGGTGGGGATGGTGAGGACCGCGGCGTCGTGGGCCCAGCGCCCCAGGTCGAGCTCCTCGTTTTCTACGTAGGGGCTGCGCAGGTCATCGTCATCGGTGTTTTCCTGGGCTACCTCGCGGGCGTCGACCTCGGTTTCGAGCGCTGCCGCGCCGAGGCAGCGCATGCAGGGGCCTTCGATCCGGAGGGGAAAGCGAAGGCGAAATGCCCAGCCGCTGCTCGGCCGGGAGACGTCGAGGCGGGCAGCGACCGACTCGGGTGAGACCGCGTAGGCCTGACCGGCTAGCTCCAGCGGCTCCAGGTACACGGGCAGCTCGAGCCGGCGTCCCTCGCCATGGGAGAGGGACAGCCGCGCAAGGTCGATGATCGTGGTCGCTTGGGCCAT
This sequence comes from uncultured Solirubrobacterales bacterium, assembly GCA_963840565.1. Classification (GTDB taxonomy): domain Bacteria; phylum Actinomycetota; class Thermoleophilia; order Solirubrobacterales; family 70-9; genus VRUE01. The sequence goes on along the minus strand of CAWIZH010000002.1, from coordinate 893,946 downwards.
TTGCCGTTCCTCCGCTTCAGCCAGGCTTACGATGACTGCCTCCGACGAGATTACGGAATGAACCGATTCGACTGGACACCAGAGGTCTACCTCGAGCGAATCCGCTCGCAGATCCCCCGCTACGACGAACTGCAGGAGCAGGCGATAGCGGCGATCCCGTTCGCCCCCGAGCGAGTGCTCGAGCTGGGGATGGGGACGGGGGAGACCACCCGGCGCCTGATCGAGGCCCACCCCGACGCCTGGGTGATCGGCCTCGACGCCAGCCCCGACATGGTCTTCCGCGCCCGCCAGAGCTACGACGACGTCCAGCTCGCCCGCATGGAGGACCCGCTGCCCGACGGCCCCTGGGACCTGGTTATCTCGGTCCTCTCGGCCGGCGAACTGCCCGACGACCAGCTCCGCGCGCTCTGCCGCCGCGTCAAGGAGCAGTCCCGTTCGCTGGTCATTGGCGACGTCTTCGAGCCGCAAAAGCTTCAAGACCTGCTCGCTTGGTCGGATGGCGAGATCACCTGGCAGGTCGACGACCTAGCCGTGGTGAGGGCGGTCTACTGAGAGAGGGGTCCGATACCCCCTCTGAAAACGCGCTTCGCGCTGGAGTGTTTTCAGAGGGGGTATCGGACCCCTCTGAGCACCCTGGAGCTTCCGGTCGCTACCATCTCGCGACCTATGGCCGTCCCGAAGAAGAGAACCTCGAGCGCCCGCCGCGACAAGCGACGGGCCAATCACAAGGCTGGCAAGGCACGCTTGAACCAGTGTCCGCGCTGCCATAGCCCGCGACTACCTCACCGCGTGTGCCCCACATGTGGCACCTACGCTGGGCGTGAGGTCATCAAACACACGGTCGCCGAGCCGACTGCGGCTCCCTCCGACTCGGAGTAGAGCTTGGGGCGCGGGCCGACCGTGGCCCTTGATGGCTTCGGGGCTGAGCAGGGCTTTGGCGTGCTCGCTGAGGGTGCGCGGATGGCAGCCGCGGACGGGATACGTCTGCGGATCTTCGGGTCCCCCGAAGAGCTTGGGCTAAAAGGTGCCGACGGGATCGAGGTCGTCTCGACGAGCGAGTGGATTGGCAACGAGGAGGACCCCGTCGCCGCGGTACGCACCAAGAAAGAGGCCTCCGTGGTCCGCGCCGCCGCCGACGTCGCCGAGGGCCGCGCCGATGCGATGGTGAGCGCCGGCTCGACCGGGGCGGCGATGGCCGCCGCCACCTTTGGCCTGCGCCGGCTCAAGGGCGTGCAACGGCCGGCCCTTGCAGTGCAACTGCCCGTCCCCGGCAAGCGGGTGCTCTTCCTCGACGTCGGCGCCAACGTCGAGGTGCGGGCCCAGCACCTGGTCCAGTTCGCTTTTCTCGGCGCTGCCTTCAGCGCCGCCGTGCTCGGGGTTGAGCGGCCGCGGGTGGGCCTGCTCTCGGTCGGCGAGGAGGCGGGCAAGGGGCGCGAGGAAGTGGTCGCCGCGCACGAGATCCTCTCCGTCTCGCCGGGGATCGAGTTCGCCGGCAACGTCGAGGGGCGCGACTTGCCGAGCGGCGTCGCCGACGTGGTCGTCACCGACGGCTTCACCGGCAACGTCGCGCTGAAGCTGATGGAGGGGACGGCGAAGACGGTCACGGGGGCGATTCGCGACGCGGCTCGCTCGAACCCGCTGGCAGCGCTAGGCGGGCTGCTGATGCGCCCGGCGCTCGGTGGCCTGCGCCGCGAGTTGCACCCGGACACCACCGGCGGCGCGATCCTGCTCGGCCTGCGCGGCATCGCCGTCGTCGGCCACGGCAGCTCCGGGGCTGAGGGAATCGCCAACGCCGTGCGCCTGGCGGCCCGCTGCGTTGAGGCCGATGCGGTCGGCCGCACCGCCGCGCTGCTCCAAGAAGGCGGTGCGGGCAGGGGCGACCTGGCCGCAAATAGCGATCTCGCGGAGGACTCGTGATAGGAAACCGGCTATGAGCGTTCCAGTCGGCGCGGTGATCGCCGGTCATTCGAATCCGTGCCGAGTGGAGCGCGAATGGAAGGCCTTGTCATGACCCACGAGGAAGTCCTCACCCTGGTCCGCGAGCACCTCGCCGAGGAGCTCGAGGTCGACGCCGCCAAGATCGCCGAGGGCACCCGCTTCAAGGAGGACCTCGACGCTGACTCGCTCGACCTCTACGAGTTGGTGATGGAGCTGGAGGACACCTACGGGATCTCCGTCTCCGATGAGCAGGCGGCGAAGATCGCAACCGTCGGCGACGCAGTCGCGTTCGTGCTCGAGCACGCCCCGGCGTGAGCATCACCGCACTCTCCGAGCTGATCGCGGAGCTTCCCGAGGACCTGCGCCGCCAGGCGCTGACCCACTCGTCTTGGACCGAGGACCGCACCGAGTCCTACGAGCGCCTCGCTTACCTCGGCGACAGCGTGCTTGCCCTTGCCGTCGCCGGCCACCTGATCGATCACTTCCCGGGGGTCGACGCCGGCGGCCTGACCAAGGTCCACAACCAGGCGGTCAGCGGCGTCTCCTGCGCCGAGGTCGGGCGTGAGCTCGACGTGCCGGCGATGCTGCGCGCCAACGAGCCGGAGGAGATGCCGGTGGGGATCCCGGCCGAGGTGCTCTTGAGCGGCGAGCGGCCACTGCCGGAGGCGACCGAGGCGCTGATCGGCGCCTGCTTCTTAGCCTTTGGCTTCGAGCGCGTCTGCGGCGCCGTCGCGGCTGCCTTCGAGCCGCGGATCGAGCACGCGAGCGAGACCAGGATCGACTTCAAGTCAGCGCTGCAAGAGCTGCTGGCGCGCCGCCGCGCGCGCGTAAGCTACGAGGTCAGCGCCGAATCCGGCCCGCCGCACCGGCGCCGCTTCGAGGTGGCGGCGATCGTCGACTCCGAGCAGATCGGCGAAGGGGTGGGCCGGAGCAAGAAGGCGGCCGAGCAAGCTGCGGCCGAGCAGGCGCTGAAGCGCTTGGGAGGCTGAATATGAGATTGCGTCCGACTCAACAGAGAGCCTTGGCGCTGGCGGGGTCGAGGGACCGCAGCCGGAGAAACCACGCATGTATCTGAGATCAATCGAGATGAAGGGGTTCAAGTCGTTCCCCGAGCGGGCGAGGCTGGAGTTCTCGCCTGGCGTCAGCGTGATCGTCGGCCCCAACGGTTCGGGCAAGTCGAACATCACCGATGCGGTGCTCTGGGCGCTGGGCGAGCAGAGCCCCGGCGCGATCCGCGGCGCCTCGATGCAGGACGTGATCTCGGCCGGCGGCAAGGGCATCGGCCAGCGCCGCGCCGCCGAAGTCGAGGTCGTGATCGACAACTCCGAGGGTCGCGCCGCGACCGAGCTCTCCGAAGTCGCGGTCAAGCGCACGCTCGACCGCTCCGGCGAGGGCTCCTACCGCCTCAACGGCGCCCGCTGCCGCCTCGTCGACGTCACCGAGGTGCTCTCCGACACCAACCTCGGCCGCGAGATGCACTCGGTGATCAGCCAGGGCAGGGTCGAGTCGATCATCCACTCCAAACCGCGCGAACGGCGCCTCCTGATCGAGGAGGCGGCCGGCCTCGGCAAGCACCGCAAGCGCCGCCGCCGCTCCGAGCTGAAGCTGCGGGCGGCGCGCGACAACCTCGACCGTGCCCTCGACCTCGAGCGCGAGGCGCGCGCCCGCCTGCGGCCGCTGAAGCGCCAGGCGCAGGCTGCGGAGCTGGGCGCGCGGATCGAGCGCGAGGAACTGGGCCTGCGCGGCCAGATCGTCGCCGAGGAGCTGCGCTTCGGCGCCGACCGGGCGGCCGCGGCGGAGAAGGCCGCGGTCGAGGCGCGCACGCAGAGAACCGCGATCGAGAAGCGCCTGGCCGAGGTCAGCGAGAAGCGCCGTGCCGCGGAGGAGCGCTTCGCCGCCCGCGACCGCGACCGCACTCAGGCCTGGGGGCTGCTGACCAAGCTGCGCGGCGACCAGCAGCGGGTCGCGATCCGCGCCTCCGGTCTCAACGATCGCGAGGGCGAGTTGGCGGGCGCGCTGGAGGCACTCCGCGCCGAGCTCGGCCCCCTGACCTTGGATGTGGGCGGCTCCGCCGCTCCCGGCGAACGGGTGCGCAAACTGGAAGAGGAGCTGGGCGAGATCGAGGCCGGCCTCAGCGGCGCCGGCGAGGGCCTTGCCCGGGCGCGCTCGGCCAACGCCAGCGAGGCAGCTCGCGAGGCGGCGCTGGGAGCCGTGCGCAGCGGTGCCGAGCGATCGATCCGCCACGCCCGCCGGGCGGAGGGGCTGCTCGGAGAGCGCCACCGCGAGGTCCTGCGCAAGCGCCTCGCGGCCGGCGAGCAGCTGCTCGACGACGTCCGCGCGGCCGCCGCTGCGGCGACTGCGGCTGAGGCTGCGATTCGCGCCCGGGTCGAGCGGATCGAGCAGCGGGTCGTCGGCGGCGAGGGCGACGGCGACGAGATCGCCGAGGAGATGCGCGCCTGCTCGCAGCGCGAGTACGAGTTGCAGACGGAGATGACCGCCGCCTCCGACCGGCTGACCGAAGTCGAGGTCGAGGCCGCGCACCTCGGCGACCGCCGCGCCGAGGCGGCAAAGGAGCTGGCCTCGATTGCCGAGCGCCTCGGCGAGGAGGTGGCGCCGGCGGAGCAGCCGCTGGGCGATGAGGAGCGGGCCGACATCGATCGCCGCCTCGAGCGCCTCGAGCGCCGCCGGGCCCAGATCGGGCCGGTCAACCCGCTGGCCGAGAGCGAGTACGAGGAGGCCCGCGAGCACGTCGAGTCGCTGCAGGCCCAGCGCGAGGACACCGAGCGGGGGATGCGCGAGCTGGAGGCGCTGATCCGCGACATCGATCGCGAGATCGAGCGTGCCTTCGAGCAGACCTTCGAGGCGACGGCGAAAAACTTCGAGGAGATGGTCGAGCACCTCTTCCCGGGCGGTCGCGGCGCCCTGCGCCGGGTCGCCCTGCGCCCGGTCCGCGACGCAGAGGCGGAGGGCGCCGAGGCGAGCGAGGAGGCTGCGGTCGAGGACGAGGACGGCGAAGAAGCGCGCGAGGAGCTCGGCGTCGAGATCGAGGTCACCCCGGCCGGCAAGTCGACCCGCAAGCTTTCGCTGCTCTCCGGCGGCGAGAAGTCGCTGGTCGCGATCGCCTTCGTCTTCGCCGTCTTCCTCGCCAGGCCGTGCCCCTTTTACATCCTCGACGAGGTCGAGGCCGCCCTCGACGACGCCAACATCGACCGCTTCCTGCAGTTGATCCGCCGCTTCTCCGACCGCGCCCAGTTCGTCATCGTCACCCACCAGAAACGGACGATGGACGCCGCCGACGTGCTCTACGGCGTCAGCATGGGCGGCGACGGCGTGACCAAGGTCGTCTCGCGCAAACTGCCACGTGAAGTTGAGGCCGAAGAGGGTGGGGAGGAAGCTGCCGCGCCACCACCTTTCGCCGGCGTTGCCGAGGACAGCGGCGACGACGAGCAGCCGGAGCCCGACGCTCAGCCACCCGGCCTAATCGGCGAGCAACCCCCCGCGGTCCCGGCCCCCCGCGGGTCCGCCGAAGCCGCGTAGCCAGCGCCAGGCGTGCATTTGCCACCTATAGCGGGGTAAATGCACGCCCCGTTGGGCGCTTAAGGAAAACAGAACGTTCGCGGGCTGGGACCACGCTACGCTGTTCGCGGGTAAGGAAAGGAGGGGCTGTGGGACAACGCCACATGGACCGGTTGACGTCGTTCGATACGTCGTTCCTGGCCAACGAGAAGTCCAACGGGCACATGGCGATCGGCGCCGTGCTGGTCTGCGAGGGCGAGCCGCCCAGCCACGAGGAGTTCCTCGCCAGCATCCGCAGCCGCCTGCACCTGCTGCCGCGCCTGCGCCAGCGGCTCGCTGTGCCGCCGCTGCAGCTCGGCCGCCCCTTCTGGGTCGACTACCCCGAGTTCGACGTCCACGACCACGTCAGCCGCACGACGCTGGCCGCGCCCGGGAGCGAAGAGCAGTTCCGCCAGGCCGTCGCCGACACTTTCGCGCCGCCGCTGGACCGCTCTCGGCCGCTCTGGGAACTGAACCTGGTCGAGGGCATGGCCGGCAACCGCTTCGCGATCGTCTACAAGACCCACCACGCGCTCGCCGACGGGATCTCGGTGGTCGACATCGGCGTCCTGCTCTTCGACGTCGAGCCGGTCAACGAGCCCGTCCCGGAGCCGGCGCCGTGGAATCCGCATACGCCGCCGTCGCGACTGAACTTGGTTGGCCGCGCCTTCGCCGGCGTGGGCGAAACCGCCGTGCGCGGCGCCCGCTGGATCCTGGCGGGCCTGCGCCACCCGCGCCGGGCGGGGAGGCGCTTCTCGAACGGCGCCATCGGCCTCTGGGAGGTCACCTGGAACCTCTTCAGGCCGGCGCCGAAGGTGCCGCTCAACGTCGACATCTCGCCGCACCGCTGCTTCTACGGCACCCGTGGCGACCTTGAGGAGTTCAAGCAGATCAAGAACGTCCTCGGCGGGACCGTCAACGACGTCTCGCTCGCCGTCGCCGCCGGCGCCCTGCGCAACTGGATGCTCGACCGTGACCTCGAGACCGACGGGGTCGAGCTGCAAGCGCTGGTCCCGGTCTCGGTCCGGGCCGAGAACCAGCACGGCGAGCTGGGCAACATGCTGACCGCGATGCGCGGGCCGCTGCCGGTCGGGATCGCCGACCCGGTCGGCCGCCTGCACCGGATCACCGAGGCGATGGACGCACTCAAGTCCTCCAAGCAGCCCCTTGGCGCGGAAGCGATCTGGGGTCTCAACGACTGGTTCCGCGACTTCGCCCCGCCGCTGCTGCTCAGGCCGACCGCCGCGATCAACTTCTCCACCCGGCTCTTCAACCTGCTCGTCACCAACTTCCCCGGGCCGCAGGTGCCCTTCTACGTGCGCGGCCGCGAGCTGGTCGAGGTCTATCCGGTCGGCTTCCTTGCCAAGCGCCACGCCCTGGCGATCGCGATCTTCAGCTACAACGGCTCGATCGGCTTCGGCCTGCTCGCCGACCGCGAGTCGCTCGGCGACCTCGACCGCCTCGGCGCCTACGTCGAGGGGGCCGTGGAGGAGCTCCGGGCCGCCGCCGGGATAGCCTCCCCGAATGGCGACCAGCTGGCAGGAGATTCTCGACCTGGGATCGCGGACGGCGACGGAGGCCTCGTCCGAGGCTGAGTCCGAGGCCGGGCGCCGCGGCGTCTTCCGCCGCCTGCGCGAGAGCCTCTCCAAGAGCCGCAAAGCGCTGAGGGAGGAGCTCTCGGCCAGCCTCTTCGATCGCATCGACGAGGAGACCTGGGAGCGCCTCGAGGAGGCGCTGATCCTGGCCGACGCCGGCGCGACGACGACGGCCAAGGTGGTCGAACGGCTCGAGCACGAGGTCGAGGGCGGCAGCGTCGCCGCCGACGGCGAGGCGGTGCGGGCGCGCCTGATCGAGATCCTCGCCGAGGTCGCCGGCACCGCTCGCGCTCCGATCGACCTCAGCGGCGAACCCGCGGTGCTGCTGATGGTCGGCGTCAACGGCACCGGCAAGACGACGACGATCGGCAAGATCGCCTGGCACCTTTCGAAGGAATTCGGCCTCTCCGTCGTCCTTGGCGCCGCCGACACCTACCGCGCCGCCGCCGCCGAGCAGCTCGCCGAGTGGGCCGACCGGGCCGGGGCCGAACTGGTGCGCTCGGCCGAGGGCGGCGACCCCGGCGCCGTTGCCTTCGACGCGATCGCCGCCGCCCGCGCCCGCGGCGCTGACGTCGTCATCGTCGACACCGCCGGGCGCCTGCACACGCAGAGCAACCTGATGGACGAGCTGGCCAAGGTGCGGCGGGTGATCGCCAAGCAGATGCCCGGCGCCCCGCACGAGACCCTGCTCTCGATCGACGCGACCACCGGCCAGAACGGCCTGCGCCAGGCGAAGATCTTCGCCGAGGCCGCCGAGGTCGACGGCGTCGTCCTGACCAAGCTCGACGGCACCGCCAAGGGCGGCATCGTGCTGGCGATCGCGGCCGAGCTGGAGATCCCGGTAAAGCTGATCGGCACGGGAGAGCAGCTCGAGGACCTACGCCCCTTCGACCCGACCGATTTCGCCAACGCCCTGCTCAGCGAAGACTGACTTCGTCTTTTTCAGTCCAATAGGCCGCATAAAGGCGAAGTCAGTCCCCTAAGCTCCGCTGCGATGTTCGATCAGCTTTCAGACCGGCTGCAGGCGACGCTCTCCGAGGTCCGCTCGCGGGGCAAGCTGAATGAGTCCGACGTCGATGGGGCGATGCGGGAGATCCGCCTTGCCCTGCTCGAGGCCGACGTCAACTTCAAGGTCGTCAAAACCTTCACCGCGACGCTGAAGGAGCGCTGCCTCGGCGCCGACGTGCTGAACAGCCTTGATCCGGGCCAGCAGGTGGTCAAGATCGTCAACGAGGAGCTGACCGGGCTGATGGGAGGGACGGGCCGCGAGCTCGCCTTCGCCTCGGGGGGCCCGACCGTGATCCTGATGGCCGGCCTGCAGGGTTCCGGTAAGACCACGGCCTGCGCCAAGCTGGCCCGCTTCCTCGGCGAGTCCGGCAAGAAGAACGTCGCCCTCGCCGCCTGCGACGTCTACCGGCCCGCCGCGGTCGAGCAGCTGGTCACGGTTGGCAAGCGCGCCGGCGCCCACGTCTACGAGAAAGGCACCGACGCCGACCCGGTCGAGATCGCCGGCTGGGCGCTCGACCGCGCCCGCGAAGAGAACCGCGATGTGCTGATCGTCGACACCGCCGGCCGCCTCCACATCGACCAGGACCTGATGGACGAGCTGTCGCGGATCCGCAAGCGGGTCAAGCCGCACGACGTGCTGCTCGTCGTCGACGCGATGACCGGCCAGGACGCCGTCGGCGTCGCCGAGTCCTTCGCCGAGGCGGCCGAGTTCGACGGCGTCGTGATGACCAAGCTCGACGGCGATGCCCGCGGCGGCGCCGCGCTCTCGGTCAAGGCGGTGACCGGCAAGCCGATCCTCTTCGCTTCCACCGGGGAGAAACTCGAGGCCTTCGACCGCTTCCACCCCGACCGGATGGCCTCGCGCATCCTCGGTATGGGCGACGTGCTCAGCCTGATCGAGAAAGCCGAGCAGCAGATCGACGAGAAACAGGCGCTCGATCTCGAACAGAAAATGAAGAGCAACAACTTCACGCTCGAGGACTTCCTCCAGCAGCTCAAGCAGGTGCGCAAAATGGGCCCGATCAGCGGCCTGCTCGGGATGCTGCCGGGGATGGGGGCGATGAAGCAGCTGAAGAACGCCGACGTCGACGAGCGCGAGCTCGACCGGGTCGAGGCGATCATCCTCTCGATGACGCCGGAAGAGCGGGCCAACCCGGGGCTGATCAAGGGATCGCGCCGCAAACGCATCGCCAACGGCTCGGGGACCAAGATCCAGCAGGTCAACCAGCTGGTCAAGCAGTTCGACCAGATGCGCAAGATGATGCGCCATATGGCCTCGGGAAAGATGCCCGACGCGCAGCAGCTCGCCCAGATCAGCGGGACCGCGCCGCGCCCGAAGATACGCAGGCGCTAACCTGCCGCAGTCCAGATGGCCGTACGAATCAGACTAAGACGAGTCGGGTCGAAGAAGAACCCGATCTGGCGGATCGTCGTCGCCGACAAGCGCTCGCCGCGAGACGGGCGCACGATCGAGACGATCGGCCGCTACAACCCGCAGACCGAGCCCTCGACGATCGAGCTCGACGAGGAGCGCGCCAAGCACTGGCTCGAGCACGGCGCTCAGCCCTCGGAGACGGTCGCCACGCTGCTGCGCACCAAGGGCATCGCCGCCTCCGGCAGCTAGGACGGCTGGTCGATGACCGAGCTGCTGGAGTTCCTCGTCAAATCGCTGGTCGAGGATCCCGGCGCGGTCGTGGTCGAGGAGATGGAAGAGGACGGCGACTTGGTCTACGAGATCACCGTCGCCGAGGACGACCTTGGCCGCGTCATCGGCAAGGGCGGGCGGGTGGCGAACGCGATCAGGACGATCGCCAAGGCTGCTGCTGTGCGGTTGGATCGGCGCGTCATCGTCGACATTCTTGATTGAACGGGGGCGGGTCGGGGGTGTCTGGGCCCGGGCTGGGTTTTTCGCCTCTAAGTCCAGTTTCTCTCGCTGAGTTGTCTGTGCGAAAAACATGACGCCGCCCGTGCCCAGACACCCCCGACCCGCCCTTGCGCCAGGCAAGATGAAGACATGAAGCTCGACATCTTCACTTTCTTCCCGGAGGCTTTCGACTGGTTCCAGTCTCAGCGCTCGGTTCAGAACGCGTTGGGCGAAGGGAATGAGCTTCGGCTCTTCAACTACCGCGATACGACTCCATTGGGGGCCGGACAGGTCGATGACGCGCCGTACGGGGGAGGGGCCGGGATGGTCCTCCGGGTCGACGTCGTTGACGCTGCGCTTCAGGCCGCCTACCCGAACGGGGAGAGGCCGCGGGTCGTGCTGCTCTCCCCGACCGGCCGGTTGCTCGACGACGAACTTGCCGACGAGCTGACCCAGGAGCCTCACGTAGCGCTGCTCTGTGGTCGCTATGAGGGGTTCGACGAGCGGGTGCACGAGCACTTTGCCGATGACGAGGTTTCGATCGGGCGCTATGTGCTGGCCGGAGGGGAGATGCCGGCGATGGTGGTTGCCGACGTCGTGATGCGGAAGCTGCCGGGGGCTCTCGGGCACGAGCACAGCGCGGTCGAGGAGTCGTTCAGCCAGGTGCTGGAGGGGATGCCGGAGTACCCGCACTACACCCGTCCTGCCCAGTACCGGGGATGGTCGGTGCCGGACGTTCTGGTCTCCGGCGACCACGAGCGAGTGCGGCTCTGGCGCCTGGAGCAGAGCCGGGTTCGAGCCGGGCAGTTCGAAAAAGGCCCCAAGTAGGTACGATTGCCCGCACCGCGCGGCGCCCATGTCGGGCCCGGCGGTCTTTTTTCGCCAATGAGCAGCGTAATCGACGACATCGAGCGAAGTCAGCTGAGGAAGGGTCTCCCTTCCTTCGACGCTGGCGATCGCGTTCGCGTCCACTTTCAGGTCGTCGAGGGCACCCGCCGCCGCACCCAGGTCTTCGAGGGAATCGTCCTGCGGCGACAGGGCTCGGGCGCACGTGAGACCTTCACCGTGCGCAAGCAGTCCTTCGGCGTCGGCGTCGAGCGGACCTTTCCGCTGCACTCGCCGAAGATCGAGAAACTGGAGATCGCCGCCCGCGGTGCAGTGCGGCGGGCGAAGCTCTACTACCTGCGCGGTCGCATCGGCAAGGCCGCACGCGTCGCCGAGCGGCGCTGGGGGATCGACGACGAGCTGATCTCGGCGCCTACGGCGGCTGCTGAGCCCGAGGCGGTTGACGCTGAGGGTGTCAGCCAGAGCGAGGAAGATGCAGCGGCTCAGGATGAGGGCGCCGGGGCTGCGGGTCCTGTCGCGGAGGAGGACTCCTCGTCCTCGCAAGCTGCGGGCGAGGAGCCCACCTCCACGCCACCCGCTGCAGAGGCGTCGGCATCTGACGAGGCTGCGCCCGAGGCGGATAAGGCTGACGAGGTTGAGTCCAAAGCGCCTGAGGCAGAGCCGGAGGCTGGAGCTGAGGATGCTGCGGAGGAGCCGGCGGCGGAGGCTGTAAGTGAGACGGCGGCAGAGGTGGACGCGGAGGCGTCTGAGGCGGGGGAGACCGAGGACAACGCCGCGGCTGATGATGCCGAGGACGAGGCGCCGGACGAGAAGTCCGACGACTCCGGCGGGGACTCGGCCTGAAACTCGCGATCCCGAAGCCGAAAAGTCGAGGCGGCGGGTTCGTAGAGCTGGTCGTCATCGTCGCGCTGGCCCTGGGGCTGGCGCTCGCGATCCAGGCTTGGCTGATCAAGCCGTACCAGATCCCCTCGCAGTCGATGGAACCGACGCTGGACGTTGGCCAGCGCGTCCTCGTCAACCGCTTCCTCTACCACTTCACCGATCCCAGTCCCGGCGACATCGTCGTCTTCCACCCGCCCAAGGGGGCCGACAACGGGACCGAATGCGGCGCCCCCCACGGACCGCGCCAGGCCTGCCCGAAGCCGACGCCGGAAGAGTCGAGCCAGAACTTCATCAAGCGCATCGTCGCCGGTCCCGGCGACACGCTCAGCGTCCGTGAAGGGCACCCCGTCGTCAACGGGGTCGAGAAGAGCGAAGAGTCCTACATTCGGCCCTGCGGCTCCGCCACTGCCTGCAATTTGCCCAAGCCGATCAAGATTCCACCCGGCTACTACTTCATGATGGGCGACAACCGTGGCGAAAGCGACGACAGCCGTTTCTGGGGACCCGTGCCCCGCGGATGGATCATCGGCAAGGCCTTTGCCACCTACTGGCCGCCTGACCGCATCGGCCTCCTCTAAGCCTCCCGCCAAGGGAAGGCCCACCAGCGCCGCCTGGCGCGGACGCGGCGGCTCTTCGCCTTCGACCGCGGCCTCGGTAGCCGCCTTGTCGCCGGCGCCGACGAGGCCGGCCGTGGCTGCCTCGCCGGGCCGCTCGTCGCCGCGGCGGTTCTGATCGACTACGAGGCGCTCTCCCATGCCGACCGGCGCTCGCTCGCCGGCCTGCACGACTCGAAGCAGATGAGCGTCGAGAAGCGGGCGGAGCTCTTCCCCTGCGTGCTCAGCGCCGCTGCCCGGGTCAGCGTCGTGATCCGCTGCGCCCGCGGCATCGACGACCGCGGCCTGCACGTGACCAACATCGAAGCCCTGGCCAACGCGCTGGAACGGCTGCGCCCCGAGCGCCGAGGCGACCTGCCTCGTCGATGGCTTCTCGCTGCGCGATTGCGCCGTGCCGCATCGCGCCGTGATCGGCGGCGACGGCAACAGCGCCGCGATCGCCGCCGCCTCGGTGATCGCCAAGGTCACCCGCGACCGCTACATGCACGGCGCCGCCGACGACCATCCCGGCTGGGGCTTCGAGGAGCACGTCGGCTACTCGACCCCCGAGCACCGCGAGGCGATCGAGCGGATCGGTATCTCGCCGCTCCACCGCCGCTCGTTCCAATCGGTGGCCTATGCACAGCTGGAGCTGGCGAGCTGAGGCCTATCCGGTAGGGGTTCCGCTTAACTTTTTCGGTGGAGCGGATACTGCTGGCGCCTCAAAGTGGGCGCCGAAAAAGTACAAGACGCTCCACCCCTACCGGATAGGCCTCAGAAGGCGGCCTCGATGTGCTCAATGCCGACGACCCGGCCGCTGCGGTCGAAGGTGACGCCGACGGCGTCGAAGCGGATCTCGGCGTAGTACGGGGCGTCGCGGCGTTCGCCCATCCAGGCGGTGGCGAGGCGGCGCACGCGCTGCTGCTTGCGGCGGTCGACGCCGAGGACCGGGCGCTCGGGGCCGAAGGCGGAGTTCTCGCGGCCGGCCTTGACCTCGACGAAGACGAGGGTGCTGCCGTCGAGGGCGACGATGTCGAGCTCGCCGAAACGGGTGCGGGCGTTGCGCTCGACGATCTCCCAGCCGGACTCGGCGAGGCGGGCGGCGACCAGGTCCTCGGCGGCTCGGCCGATCCGTTGTCGTTGCACGGTCATCGCGGCCGACGATAGGGCCGATTCCGGGTGATCCGCGCCGGTAGCGCGCCTTTCGTGAGAAAGGCTTCCCGGACTCGTGCGCAGCTGCGCACCACGCGTCGGATTCGGCTCCCTAGCGTGGTTTCCGTGCTCGCCACGGCGCAGACATTCAGCCTCGACGGCATCTCTGCTCGGCCCGTTCGGGTCGAGGTCGACGTCCACCGCGGCCTGCCGGCCTTCTCCGTCGTCGGCCTGCCCGATGCCGCGGTGCGGGAGGCGCGCGAGCGGGTGCGCGCGGCGCTGGTCAACTGCGGCTTCGAGTTCCCGCTGCGGCGGATCGTCGCCAACCTGGCGCCGGCCAGCCTGCGCAAGGCCGGCCCGGGGATGGACCTGGCGATCGCCGCGGCCCTGCTCACCGCATCTGGGCAGCTCGATCTGGGAGAGCTGCCGCGCCTTGCGCTGGTCGGCGAGCTGGCCCTCGACGGCTCGGTTCGTCCCGTGCCCGGGGTGCTGGCGATTGCCGAAGCGGCGCGCGAGCGCGGCATCGAGGCGATCGTGGTGCCGGCGGAGAACGGGCCGGAGGCGGCGCTGGTCGGAGAGATCGGGGTGATCTGCCTCGAGAGCCTCGGTCAGCTCTCGGCGCTTGCGCGGGGCGACTGGATGCCGGAGCGGCCGCAGCCGATGCCGCTGGCGCGCAGCGCCGGCGGCGCCGGCCCGGACCTCGCCGATTTGCGCGGTCAGCGCCACCTTCGCTACGCGCTCGAGGTCGCTGCGGCCGGCGGCCACAGCCTGCTGATGGTCGGTCCGCCAGGCGCCGGCAAGTCGCTGGCGGCCAGTCGCCTGCCCTCGATCCTGCCGCCGCTGGCCGCCGCCGAGGCGCTGGAGGTGGCGCGGATCGCCAGCGCCTGCGGTCGGCTCGGTGAGGCCGGCACGGGCGGCAGGCCGTTCCGGGCGCCGCATCACACGGTCAGCCCGGCCGGCCTGGTCGGCGGTGGCAACCCACCCAGTCCCGGCGAGGCGACGCTCGCCCACCGCGGCGTCCTCTTCCTCGACGAGCTCTGCGAGTTCCGCCGCGACACGCTGGAGGCGCTGCGGGCGCCGCTGGAGAGCGGCTGGGTCGCGATCGCCCGCGCCGGCTCCTGGCGGCACCTGCCCTGTCGCTTCATGCTCGTCGCCGCCGCCAACCCCTGTCCCTGCGGGCGCGGCGAGGTCGACCCCGAGTGCAGCTGCGCGCCGCTGGCGGTGCAGCGCTACCAAGCCCGCCTCAGCGGCGCCCTCGCCGACCGCATCGATCGTCCTCGCTGCGATCCGCCAACCCGAGCGCTGAGGAGATCGGCGGGCCTGCCGGGGAGCCATCGGCCACGGTCCGCGAGCGGGTCAGCGCTCGCCCGCGAGCGCCAGGAACGTCGCCTTGGCCCCGGCCGCTGCAATGCCGAGATGAGCCCCGGCGAGGTGCGCGAGTGCGCGCTGGAGCGAGAGCGGCCGCTTCGCTGCTGGCCGAGGCTTACTCGCGCCGCCGCCTCAGCGGGCGCGCCCACGACCGGGTGCTGAGACTGGCGCAGACGGTCGCCGACCTCGCCGGCAGCGAGGCGATCGGCCGCGAGCAGATGGCGCAGGCTCTGCAGCTGCGCCGCAGGGATCAGGAATGAGCGAGCCGAGCGCCTGCCCCGACTGCCTGCGCCGCTCGCGCCTGCTCGCCCACCTCGCCCCCTACATCGAGAAGGTCGCGACCGGGAGCGCCGGGCTCGCGCTCGCCCGAACTGCTGCGCCTCTCCAACGAGGACCTCGCCGCGGCGGTGGCGCCGAAGATCGCGGAGCAGGTGCTGTCGCAGGTCGCGGCCGTGCCGGAGAGCCGTCTCCGTCGCCGACCTGCTGGCGGCGCAGTGCTGGGCCTGCTGCCGCCACGATCCGCGCTTCCCGGTCGGGCTGCACGATGCCGCCGACGCGCCCTGGGCCCTGATCGGGCGCGGCGATCCGGCCTTGCTGGAGCGGCTCGAGCCGCAGGCGACGGTGACGATCGTCGGCGCCAGGCGGGCCAGCACCTACGGTCGCGAGGTGGCGCGCGAGCTCGGCCGCGAACTGACCGCCGCCGGCCTGCTCGTCACCAGCGGCCTCGCCTTCGGCATCGACGCCTGCGCCCATCGCGGCGCCCTCGACGCCGGCACCACCGTCGCCGTCCTCGGCTGCGGCGCCGACGTCGCCTATCCCGCATCGCACCGCTCGCTCTGGCGGCGGATCTGCGAGCGTAGGGCTCGTCCTCTCCGAGCTTCCGCCCGGAACCGGCGCCTGGCGCTGGACCTTTCCGGCCCGCAACCGGATCATGGCGGCGCTGGCCGGGATGACCGTCGTCGTCGAGGCGGCCCAGCGCTCCGGCTCGCTGATCACCGCCGACCTCGCCGCCGACCTCGGCCGCGACCTCGGCGCCGTGCCGGGGCCGGTCAACTCGCGCGGCTCGGCCGGCACCAACGACCTGCTCGCCGGCGGCGCCTGCCTGGTCCGCGATGCCCAGGACGTGCTCGACGCGATGCTGGGCCCCGGCGTGCGCAAGGCCGAGCGGGCGGGCGCCGGGCTCGAGTCGGAGTTGCTCGGGGTGCTCGCCGCCCTCGAGCGCGGGGAGCAGACCTGCGACGCGATTGCCGCCGAGCTCGATCTCTCCGGTGCCGAGGCCGCCTCGGCGCTGGCCACGCTGGAGGCACTCGGCTACGTCTCCTGCTCGCTGGTCGGCATCTACTCACGGACGCTGCTTACGGCGCCCGGTGTCTAGGCTGCGCGGCGTGAGCTCGGAGCGCATCCCCACGGTCCTCTCGATCGCCGGCTCGGACTCCGGCGGCGGCGCCGGCATTCAGGCCGACCTGAAGGCGTTCGCGCGCTGCGGCGTGCACGGGATGACCGCGATCACGGCGATCACGGCGCAGAACACGGTTGGGGTCGAGGCGGTCGAAGCCGTCTCGCCGGAGATGATCCTCGCCCAGGTCGGGGCTGTCGCCGAAGACATCGGCGTCGACGCGGTCAAGGTCGGGATGCTGGGCACGGCGGAGACGGTCGAGGCGGTGGTCGAGGCGCTCCGCTTCACCGGCGATGCGCCGGTGGTGGTCGACCCGGTGATGGTCGCCGAGAGCGGCGCCGTGCTGCTCGACGAGGAGGCGCGCGCGGCGCTGATCGAGCGCTTGCTGCCGCTGGCCACCGTGGTCACTCCCAACATCCCCGAGGCGCGGGCGCTGACCGGCGATGAGGAGCGCGACTCGCAGGAGGACCTGGCCCGCGAGGTGCTGGCCCTGGGCCCGCACGCCGTCGTCGTCACCGGCGGCCACAGCGAGCGCGTCGTCGACCTCTTCTTCGACGGTCGCGAATCGGCGGAGATCGCCGGCGAGCGGCACCCCGGCGGTGCCGCCCACGGCTCCGGCTGCACCCACTCCTCGGCCCTGGCCGCCTTTCTCGCCCTTGGCGAGACGCCGCTGGAAGCCGCGCGCAAGGCGCGCCAGATTGCCTCGGCCGCCGTCGCTGCCGGCCTGCGCGAGATCTGGGCGAGGGCCCCGGCCCGGTCGACGTCTTCGACCTGACCTCTGGACCGCCTCAGTAGATTTTGGCCATGAGCTCAAACGGCGCGACCAAGACCAAGCCTTCCCCGTCCCCGCTCCAGCGCCGTCTTCGACGGTCCCGACCGGGCCCACTCGCGCGCCTACATGAAGGGCGTCGGCTACGACGACGAGGCGCTGAGCCGGCCGACGATCGGCATCGCCAACACCTGGGCCGAGGCGAACTCGTGCAACTTCCACCTGCGCGGCCTCGCCGAGCACGTCAAGGAGGGCGTCCGCGCCGCGGGCGGCACGCCGCTGGAGTTCAACACCGTCGCGATCTCGGACGGGATCACGATGGGCACCCAGGGGATGAAGGCCTCGCTGGTCAGCCGCGAGGTGATCGCCGACTCGATCGAGCTGATGGCGCGCGGCTACCAGTTCGACGCGATCGTCGCCCTCTGCGCCTGCGACAAGACGATCCCGGGCTGCGCGATGGCGCTCGCCCGCCTCGACGTCCCCTCCGTCGTCCTCTACGGCGGCTCGATCGCCCCCGGCCACTGGCACGGCCGCGACGTGACCATCCTCGACATCTTCGAGGCGATGGGCGCCCACAACGCCGGCGACATGAGCGACGAGGAACTGAACGAGCTCGAGGGCGTCGCCAGCCCCGGCGCCGGCGCCTGCGGCGGTCAGTTCACCGCCAACACGATGGCCTGCGCCTTCGAGGCGCTCGGGGTCAGCGCCGGCGGCTCGGCGATGGTCCCGGCCGAAGACGGCGAGAAGGGCAGCGTGGCGGAGCGGATCGGCGAGCTGGTGATCAACGTCCTGGTCGAGGACATCAGGCCGAGCAAGGTGATCACCCGCGACTCGCTGGAGAACGCGATCGCCTGCGTCTGCGCTTCGGGCGGCTCGACCAACGCCGTCCTGCACCTGATCGCGCTCGCCAAGGAGCTCGAGATCGAGCTGACGATGGACGACTTCGAGCGGATCTCGCGCGCCACGCCGCTCTTCGCCGACCTCAAGCCGGGCGGTCGCTTCGTCGCCACCGACCTCTACGCGGCCGGCGGCGTGCCGGTGATCCTCAAGCGCCTGGCCGAAGCCGGCAGCCTGCACGAGGACGCGATCACGGTCACCGGCAAGACGATCGGCGAGGTCGCGGCAGAGGCGAGCGAGGCTCCCGGGCAGGAAGTCGTGCGGCCGCTCGGCGATCCGGTAAGAGCCGAAGGGCGGCCTGGCGATCCTCGGCGGCAACCTCGCCCCCGAGGGCGCGGTGGTGAAGCTCGCCGGCACCGAGCGCACCCAGCAGACCGGCCCGGCCCGGGTCTTCGAGTCCGAAGAGGATTGCTACCGCGCGGTCAAGGACCAGCAGATCAACCCCGGTGACGTCGTCGTGATCCGCAACGAGGGCCCGGTCGGGCGGCCCCGGCATGCGCGAGATGCTCCAGGTCACCGCCGCGATCGTCGGCGAGGGCCTGGGGGAGAGCGTGGCGATGGTCACCGACGGCCGCTTCTCCGGCGCCACCCGCGGCCTGATGATCGGCCACGTCTCCCCCGAGGCGGCCAAGGGCGGCCCGATCGCGGCGATCCAGGAGGGCGACCAGATCACGGTCGACATCGACGGCCGCCGCCTCGACGTCGACCTCTCCGACGAGGAGATCGCCAAGCGGGTCGCCGAGTACGAGTCCCCGCCGTCTCCGTTCGGCAAGGGCGTGATGGCCAAGTACGCAGCCACCGTCTCATCGGCGTCTCAGGGCGCGGTCACCAGCCTAGGCGGCCGAGGAACTCGTCCAGCAGCGCGTTGAAGCGTGCGCGGCCGCTCCAGTTGCGGCACGTGGCCGGTGTGCTCGAAGATCTCCAGGCGGGACTGCGGGATGCGGCGGTTGTAGCTGATGCGCCGCGGCGGAGGGAATCACCCAGTCGTCGGTGCCCCAGACGATCATCGTCGGGATCTTGATCTCTTCGAGGCGGTCGCGGGCGTCGTATTCGATCACCGCGTCGAGTGAGTCGGCGAACCCGGGGCAGGACAGCCCGAGGCCATCTGCTCCCAGAGCAGCTCCTGGCCGCAGCCGGCCCGGGTAGCGGACGAAGAAGCGGAACATCAGGTAGCGGAAGCGGCGGTGGCTGACGAAGAAGCGGGCGGCGGCGCCGAAGTGGGCGGCCGAAGGTCTTCCACGCGTGCGAGGTCGCCGTGCCGCGCTGGTGCGGCAGCCAGGTGTTGATGAAGCCCGCCGCCGAGACCAGGACCAGGCGGTCGAAGCGGCTCGGGCGCCGAGAGCACCGCCTCCGCCGCGACCAGCCCGCCCATCGAGTTGCCGACCAGGGTGGCGCCGCTGCCGACCCCCAGCTTCTCGCAGAAGTCGTGCAGGAGCCGGCCGTAGGCGGGCATGTCGATCGGCCAGGAGGGCATCGGGCTGGCGCCGAAGCCGGGCAGGTCGAGGGCGATCGCCCGGTGGGTGCGGCCGAAGTGGGGGAGGTTTTCGAGCCAGTTCTGCCAGGAGCCCGAGATGCCGTGGACGAAGACGATCGGCTCGCCCTCGCCGATCTCGGCGTAGTTGACCTCACCGCCGGGCAGCTCGACCCGGTGCAGGTGCGGCCGCCAGTCGAGCTTCAGCCAGTCCGGATCTGGGTTGCCGTAGTCGTCACGCATAGCCCATACGTTCAAGTATGGGTATTTCGCGGATCTGCGGCGGCTGCAGGTGGTCCCAGAGGATTCCGCGCGGGCGCTCGTACTGGCGCTCGACCTCGATCACGGCGCGCGGCGTGGCGATCACGTCGACCGGCAGGTCGTGCGAGGTCATCATCAGGTGGCTGCGCACGACCTGGGTCGGGTGCACCGTCGTCGCCACCGTGGTGTGGCTGTCGATCTTGCCGGCGTCGATCAGGATGCCGTACTCGAGGTCGGAGTAGCCGCCGCCCTTGCCGACCCGGGCGCCGCTGAGGTTGACCGCGACCGAGCCGCAGAGGACGAAGTCGATCTCGGGCAGCTCGTCGAGGGCGATCACGCGGCCGTGTTTGAGCGCGCCCTTGATCGTCGCCGCCTCTTTCACCGCCCGTTTGGAGAGCTTCTTCGGGTCGAGGACGCGGAAGGGATGCGGGTCGCGCAGGCGCGGCACCGCCATGATCACGACCTTGCCCTCCTCGAGGGCGATGCGGCGGGCGTAGGTCTGCGGCGAGTCGGGGTTGGCCTTGATCACCCGGGCGCGCTTCCAGAGCCGCTGCCCGGCGAGCTTCTCGGCCGCCATCTTCGCCCCGGCGAAGTTCGGGATCCGCCCCTCGGCGCCGGGGAAGCGCGACACGCCCTCGCGGTCCATCGCCTTCCAGACCTCCTTGCGGACATCGTCCTTGGAGCGCACGCGGCAGAAAGATATCCGCCCCGGCCGTCACCCTGCCGAATGCGGATTTGCAGGGAAGGACGCTGATTTAGCCGAATGATCCATATGCATAAACTCTTCGCAGGTCAATTTGCGGTTCAGCCGATGATCGGTTCTGGGAAAAGGTGATGGGGCGCAAGACTCAAATCGCGATCGCTGCCGGCGTGGCAATCCTGGTTCTGTTCGCGCTCGGGCCTTCGCCTACGACAGCTCGCAGAAGGACAAGATCGCCGACGGCGTAACGGTCGGCGGCGTCGATGTCGGCGGCATGGATGAAGCCGAAGCGAAGCAGGCGGTGCGCCGCCAGCTGCTCGGGCCGCTGCGCCACTCGCTGCGCGTCGGCTATGACGGTCAGAGCTGGGAGCTGCACGGCAAGAGCCTCAAGGTGCACGCCGAAATCGACGCCGCGGTCGAAAAGGCGCTCGCCGAAAGCCGCGACGGCGGCCTTCCCACGCGCCTGGTCCGCTACGTCACCGGCGGCAGCCTCGACAAGCAGGTGGCCGCCGACGTCAGCTACTCGCAGCCGGCGATCAATCGCTTCGTGCGCCGCGTTGCTCACGAGGTCGACCGCGAAGCCGCAGGACGCGACGATCGAACCGACCGCCGACTCGCTCGAAGTCGTGGCGGCAAAGAACGGCCGCAAGCTGCGCGACAAGCTGCTCACCCGCCAGCTCGAGGCGGCGGTGCTTAACGCCGACGCCGATCACACGATCGCGGCGCGCACCCATTCGACGGAGCCGGAAGTGACGACGAAGGAAGTCGCCTCCGCCTACCCGTCCTACCTGACCCTCGACCGCTCGCACCTTCACCCTGCGCCTCTGGAAGGACCTGAAGCTGGCGAAAACGTACACCGTCGCGGTCGGCCAGGAAGGGCTTGAAACCCCGGAAGGGCTCTACCACATCGAGGAAAAGCAGGAAAATCCCTCCTGGCACGTTCCCGACTCCGCCTGGGCCGGGGACCTCGCCGGCCAGGTCATTCCCCCCGGGCCCCGCGGACCCGATCAAGGCGCGCTGGATGGCGATCTTCGAAGGCGCCGGGATCCACGGCACCGAAGAGACCGAATCGCTCGGCTCCGCCGCCTCGCACGGCTGCGTGCGGATGTCGATCCCCGACGTGATCGAACTGTACCCCCAGGTTGAAGTAGGAACGCCGATCTTCATCGGCTAAGAGGCTCGCGCGCGCCGGGCGGCGAACTTGACTCCCATGACCTGGGCGGAATCGCTGACGGCCTATGACCGCGACCTGAGCGGGCGCGGGGCGGCCGAGCGCACCCGCCGGGCCTACGCGGTCGATCTCGGCCAGTTCGTCGAGTGGGCGGGAGAGCGCGGACCCGGCGACCTTCGCCATCGCGACGTGCGGCGCTACGCGGCTGGGCTTTCCTCGCACGGCGCTGCGCCCGCCACGGTCGCGCGCAAGCTGGCGGCGATCCGCGGCCTCTTCGACTTCCTCGTCCGCACCGAGCGGGTCGGGCAGAACCCGGCCGACCTCGTCTCCAGTCCCAAGCGGGAGGAAAAGCTGCCGCAGGTGCTCAGCATGGAGCAGATGCGCTCGCTGCTCGAGGGGATTCCGGCGCGCACGCCGCTGGAGTTGCGCGACCGGGCGATGCTCGAGCTTGCCTACTCCTGCGGGCTGCGCTGCGAGGAGATCGTCAACCTCGACATCGGCGCGCTCGACTTCGAGACCGAGCAGCTGCGCGTGCTCGGCAAGGGCTCGAAGGAGCGACTCCTGCCGGTCGGCGAGCCCGCCCAGCGGGCCCTGCAGCCGCTACACCGAGCGCGGCCGCCACGCCCTCGCCGCCGACCCGCGCGAGCAGGCGCTCTTCCTCTCCAAGAGCGGCCGCCGCCTCTCCAACTCCGACGTCACCCGCCGGCTCGGCCTCTGGGTGCGCGAGGCGGCGCTGGCCGCCGGCGTCTCGCCGCACTCGCTGCGCCACAGCTTCGCCACCCACCTGCTCGAGGGCGGGGCCGACCTGCGGGTGATCCAGGAGCTGCTCGGCCACGCATCGATCTCGACCACGCAGGTTTACACTCGCGTCGATGCGGCACGCCTGCGCGACGCGTACGCTGCCACCCATCCGCGCGCATGAGCCGCAATAACTTGTCAGCGACCATAGAATCGGGCCAACAGGGCATGGAAACCGGCGTAAAAGAGGTGGAGCTGCGCGATCTGTGGCGCCGCTACAAGGACGATGGCGACGCCAGCGCGCGCGAGCGGCTGGTCGTCGCCTACTCGCCGATGGTCAAGTTCGTCGCCGGCCGCCTCGGCGCCGGCCTGCCTTCGCACGTCGACGATGCCGACCTGATCTCCTACGGCCTGATGGGCCTGATCGGCGCGATCGAGCGCTTCGAGCCCGAGCGCGGGATCAAGTTCGAGACCTTCGCGATGACCCGCATCCGCGGCGCGATCATCGACGAGCTGCGCTCGCTCGACTGGGTGCCGCGCTCGGTCCGCTCTCGCGCGCGCGAAATCGAGGCCGCCCAGGCCGAGCTCGGAGCACCAGCTGCAGCGAGCGCCAAGCGAGGCCGAGCTGGCGGCCAAGCTCGGGATCAGCGAGGACGAACTGCAGACCTCGCTGCTGGAGATCGCCAACTCCTCGGTCTACGCGCTCGATGAGCTCTGGACCGTCTCCGACTCCTCCGGCGACCAGGTCTCGCTGCTCGACACGATCTCCGACCCGCGCGCCGCCGACCCGCAGGAGTCGCTTGCCAGCAGCGAGGTCAAGGACCGGCTCACCGAGGCGATCGCCTCGCTGCCCGAGCGCGAGCAGCTCGTCGTCGCGCTCTACTACTACGAGAACCTCACCCTGCGTGAGATCGGCGAGGTGCTCGGCGTCACCGAGTCGCGCGTCTCGCAGCTGCACACCAAGGCAGTGATGCGGTTGAAGTCCGGCCTGCAGCCCGCTTAGGCAGGCGGGCCTGACCCGTATTTCACCCCGATTGAGCGACGCCGCTCGGGGTGTACCGTCAAATGCGTGCCGCATCGGGCCGCAGACCGGATTCGCAATGTCGCCCTGGTAGGGCACCGGGGCTGTGGCAAGACGAGCCTGCACGAGGCGATGCTGTTCGAGGCCGGCGCGGTCAGCCGGCTGGGCACGGTCGCCGAGGGGACGACGGTCTCCGACCACGAGCCCGACGAGCAGGAGCGCGCGATGTCGATCAACGCGGCGCTCGCCTGCTTCGAGCACGGCGGCCGCGAGATCAACCTGATCGACACGCCGGGCGAGCCGAGCTTCGTCGCCGACGCGATCGCCGCCCTGCGCGTCGCCGACGCGGCTGTGGTCGTGGTCAACGGTGTGACCGGAGTCGAGGTCCACACCGAGCGGCTCTGGCAGCGGGCCGACGCCGGCGGGCTTGGCGCGGCTGGTCTTCGTCAACATGCTCGACCGCGAGCGCGCCGACTTCTTCCGCGCCCTCGATTCGCTCAAGGCCGCCTTCGGCCCGCACGTCGTCGCCACCGAGATCCCGATCGGCGCCGAGCGGGAGGTGAGCGGGGTGATCGACCTGATCGACCAGAAGGCGTTCGCCTACGAGGGAACCGGGCCGGGCGCGGCCGAGGAGGTGGAGATTCCGGCCGGGCAGCGCGCCCAGGCCGAGGAGTACCGCGAGAAGCTGATGGACGAGGTGGCGGAGAACTCCGACCAGCTGATGGAGCGCTACCTCGAGGGCGAGGAGATCGACCACGACGAGATCGTGCGGGTGCTGAAGCAGGGCGTCACCGCGGGCCGGATCTTCCCCGTCACCTGCGGCGTCGCGACGCGCAACCTCGGCACCGGCCGCCTGCTCGAGGCGCTGGTCGAGGACCTGCCCTCGCCGGCGATGCGCGGCGCCGTCGCGGCGAGCGGGCCCGGCGGTGAGCCGATCGAGATCGAGCCCGACGAGGACGGGGCCGCTGGTCGCCTACGTCTTCAAGACCCTCGCCGACCCCTACACCGGCCGGGTCAACCTCTTCCGCGTCTACCGCGGCACGCTCGGCTCGGATTCTCACGCCGTCAACGTCACCCGCGGGCAGAAGGAGCGGATCGGCCAGCTCGGCCAGCCGCTCGGCGGCAAGCTGATGCCGGCGGCCGAGCTCGGCGCGGGGGACATCGGCGCGGTCGCCAAGCTGAAGGAGACCCGCGCCGGCGACGTGCTCTGCGCCGGCCCGGAGGAGGTCGCCTTCGCGCCGCTCGACCTGCCCAACCCGGTGATGGCCTTCGCCTACGAGCCGAAGTCGAAGGGCGACGAGGAGAAGGCCGCGGCGGCGGTGCGCCGCCTCACCGAGGAAGACCCGACCCTCGACGTGCACCGCGATGCCGCAGACGGGCGAGCAGATCATCGCCGGCCTGACCCAGGTCCACGTCGAGGTGATCGTCGCCCGGATGAAGCGCCGCTTCGGGGTCGAGATCGAGCTGCACCCGCCGCGCGTGCCCTACCAGGAGTCGATCCGCCAGCCCGCGCGAGCGCCCACGCCCGCTACAAGAAGCAGTCGGGCGGGCGCGGCCAGTTCGCCGACTGCCAGATCGAGATCGAGCCGGCCGAGGACGGCGTCGGCCTCGATTTCGTCAACCAGATCAAGGGCGCCTCGATCCCCGGCGGTTTCATCCCGGCGGTCGAGAAGGGGGTCGAAGAAGCGATGGCGCACGGCACCGTCGCCGGCTACCCGGTCAAGGGCGTGCGGGTGCGGCTCGTCGACGGCAAGCACCACGACGTCGACTCCTCCGAGATGGCCTTCAAGATCGCCGGCGCGATGGCCTTCAAGGAGGCGATGGAAGAGGCCGACCCGGTGCTGCTGGAGCCGATCGTGCGGCTCCTCGTCAGCTGCCCCGGCGATGTCGTCGGCGACGTGATCGGCGACCTCAACTCGCGCCGCGGCCATCCCCTGGGGATGGAGCCGAAGGGCTCGATGACCGAGGTCAGGGCCGAGGTGCCGATGGCCGAGGTGCTCGACTACACGCCGCACCTGCGCTCGATCAGCGGCGGCCGGGCCGACTTCGAGCTGGAGTTCGATCACTACGAAGAGGTGCCGGCGCACCTGGCCGAGAAGGTCGTCACCGCCGCTTGATCCGGGCGGGCGGGCCGATCATCTAAGTTGGGGCCGTGAGCCCCGACGAGAGCTGTGGCATCTGCGGCCGGACGATCCTGGCGGGGGAGCGGACGCGGACCTACATGAGCCCGAAGGAGGGGCCGCGGATGGTCTGCGAGCTCTGCCGCGAGCGCGCCGAGCGGCTCGGCTGGGTCGACCCGGCGGCGCCCGGGGCGAACGTCGGCAAGCGCGAACCGGAGGCGCGCGAGGCGCCGCAGAGCCGGCTGGAGCGCGCGGTCTCCCGCTTCAACGCCAGCGAAGCCGCACGCACCGTCGCCGGGCTTGATGCGCAGCCTGGGGGAGCCCTGGGTCTCGGTCGGGGCCGCCGCCGGCTCGCCGAACGAGGTGCGGATCACGGTCGCCTGGGAGCTCTCCTGGTACCAGTGGGGCGTCGACCTTGGCGACGAGCTGCGCCCGGTCTTCCAGATCGACAAGGGCAACGAGGTCGAGCAGCTCGACCGCTCGGCCCGGCAGTGGAACGCGAGCGCCGCCGAGGGCGGCCAGCTCGTCCTCGGCGCCCCGGCGAGTGGCCGCGAGCGCAACGGAGAGCCGGTTGGCTGAGTCGCCCGAGAAGCTGGTCGTCAACGTCGACGGCGGCGCCCGCGGCAATCCCGGGCCGGCGGCGATCGCCGCCGTGGTGCAGGGCGCCGGGCGGCGAGGTGCTGGAGGAGCGCGGCGAGCGGATCGGCCGCGCGACCAACAACGTCGCCGAGTACAAAGCGCTGCTGCTCGGGATCGAGCTGGCGGCTGCGCTGGGCGCGCCCGAGCTGGAGCTGGTCGGCGACTCCGAGCTGATCGTCAAGCAGGTCAAAGGCGAGTACAAGGTCAAGGACGCGACCATGCGCGAACTCCACACCGAGGTGAAGCAGGCGCTGCGCGATTTCGAGCGTTGGTCGATCCGCCATGTCCGCCGCGAGCACAACAAAGAGGCCGACCGCCTCGTCAACGAGGCACTCGATGGCTGAGGGCGCCAAGCCGATCGATCCCGGCGTCGACATCGGTCACGTCCACCTCAAGGTCGCCGAGATCGAGCGCTCGCTCGACTTCTACTGCGGCGTGCTCGGCTTCGAGCTGCAGCAGCGCTTCGGCGAGGAGGCGGCCTTCGTCTCGGCCGGCGGCTACCACCACCACATCGGCCTCAACACCTGGCAGTCGAAGGGCGGCTCGCCGCCGCCGCCGGGCACGACCGGCCTCTTTCACTTCGCGATCCGCTACCCGACCCGTGCGCGCCCTCGCCGACGCCCTGCGCCGCCTGATCCGCGCCAGAGGTCGGCATCACCGGCGCCTCCGACCACGGCGTCAGCGAGGCGCTCTACCTCAACGACCCCGACGGCAACGGGATCGAGCTCTACTGGGACAGGCCGAAGGAGCGAGTGGCCGGCAACCGCAGCCGGGCCAGAAGGTCGAGATGTACACGCGGCCACTCGACCTCGAGGGCCTGCTCGCCGAGCCCGAGCTGTAGGTCGGCGCCAACAGGAACCTGGATGGACGGTCGCCCGGCCAAGGCGCCAACGCCCTAGCGGCAGAGGGAGGGAGCCACCGAGGCGAGGAGCGCCACAAGCAACGAAACGAGGACTGCGAACTTGGTCATTGTTTGCGCCCCTAGTTGTCTCGTTAGGCCGGACGACCGTCCTCCAAGTAGCGACAAGCCTACCAAATAGTGAGTAGGACCTCCGAAGCGCTCCGCATAAGGCTAGAATCCGCCCCCGTGCGGCTGTAGCTCAGCTGGCTAGAGCGTCTGCTTGCCATGCAGAAGGTCGAGGGTTCGAATCCCTTCAGCCGCTTCGTGTGATGTCTCGGGACATCGGAGACAGATGTCTCGGGACATCGTAGACACTCAACCCCCACCGATCGGCTGGTAGTCGCAACTCGGATCGAGGGTGAGCCGGCGAATCAGCTCGCCCGTATGGAGGTCGAGGACCCGGATGTCGCGGCCGGCGATGAGGAGCTTGACCGGCTTGCCTTTGTGGGATCTGCCAAGGCCGATGTGATGCAGCCTGCTGTCGTGGCGAAGGGTGACGGTGCCGCTGGTGTCGACCTTGTCGTGGCGGACCCTGAAGTGGGCCTCGGTTGGGGGTGAGCCAGGCGGCCGGGCTTTGACCCGGGCTCCGTAGGCCTGCAGGGGCGTGCGCCCGCCCAGAGCCCGGTGAGGCCTGGTCGTGTTGTAGTAGCCGGTGAAGCCATCCAGCTGGGCTTGCAGGCCGGCAAGCGTCCTCGCGGGGTCCTGCCTGGCCAGATAGCGCTTCAGCGTCTGGTGCAGGCGCTCGACCTTGCCGCAGGTCTGGGGGTGGTAGGGCCGCGAGTTCTTGGCGGCGATCCCAAGCCGCTCGAGTTCGATCTGCAAGAGCACCTTGCCGCCGCGCGGGGTGGCGGTGAACACGGCGCCGTTGTCGCAGAGCAGGCTGGCCGGGGCGCCGTGCAGGGCAATGGCCATGTGGAAAACGTCGACCACGTCAGCTGCCTTGACGGTCGGGAAGGCCCGTGAGGCCAAGAACAGGCGGGAGTGGTCGTCGATCATGTTGAGGATCTCGGCATGCCCCTGCCCGGCGAGGGGCCAGTGGGTGACGTCGGCCTGCCACATCTCGTTGGGCAGCTGCGCTTCGAAGCGGATCAGCGAGGAGCGCGGGCGCTTTTGGGGCTGAGGGGAGATGAGGCCCTCCCTTTTGAGGACCCGCCAGATCGTCGAGACGGAGGGCACCGCCTCGCTGCGGCGGGCGAGGTGGTGGGCGATCGTCTGAGCCCCGCAGTCGTGGCCTTCTGCGCTCAGCTGCCGGCGCAAGGAGAGGATCGCCGCCACCGTCTCGGCGGGGGTCCGGCCTGGCGAGTTGTGCGGCGCCCTGGAGCTCCGCTCCAGGGCGCCATAGCCACCGGCCCTGTAGCGGGCCAGGAGCTTGTAGATCCAGCTGCGATGGACTCCGTGGGCCGCTGCCAGCTCGCTGACTGAGCGGCCCTCCAGAAGATGTGCCTCGACCAGATACCGCGCCTTGTCCACAGGAGAGCTCCTTCATTCGGTGTCTCCTATGTCCTGACACAGGTGTCGCCTATCTACTGAAACCGGACACCTTCAGCCGCTTCGCTTCGATTCCCCTGCATTTGGGCCGGTCGGCCCTGGCGGGGGAATATCAAACCACCCCCGCATATCGCCTCCGTATTGGGCACTAGTGCCCAATACGACGCGGATGCGCGGGGATTAGCGCCGATTTCGGCCGGTTCTGCCTCGCTTTCGCCTGGCGGCCGAGCTAAGTTCGCCAGCGCCAAAACATAAATGGCCCCGGCGGCGGTGGAACGCCCCGGGGCCTGGCACCGAAGCAGTAACTTCGATGCAAGCGAAACGGTACTCGCCATCGCCTTTGAGGGCGGCATCAGGCGGCTCTTCGGTGCCCTGACCGAAAGGAGGGGGCACATGCCCCGCACCACCGCCACGATCACCGGCGCCCAGCGTGACGCGCTCTACGAGCAGGTCCGCAATCACCTCGGCGCGCTCGGCGACGTCTGGATCGCGATGGAGAAAAACAGCGACTTCGCCACGGCCGAGCGACTGGGCATCGAGTTCGGCGAAGACTTCCGGCTGTTGCACGACCTCGGCTGGAACGCAGAGGACGAGCGCGAGGTCGTCGAGCTGACGATGCCGCCCGACGACCTGGCCGAAGTCCTCAACCGCCTACGCCGCGAAGCCGAAGGTGGCCTCGCCGATACGGCGGGAGAACGCGAGTCGAGGGAAAGGGATGAAGAGATCATCCGCGGCTTCCGGCTCGTCCGCGACACCTGCGAGGGGCTGATCGCCAGCCTCGATCCGCGAAGGGGTGGGTCGGCATGACCGCCAAGCCCAAACGCCTCCGACCCGGCGAACTGGACGACCTTGTGCTCGCCTACATGGGCAAGCACAAGGAGCCCCTGACCGTCACCGCCATCGCCAAGGGCCTCGGTGGCCGCTCCGCCGGGGCGGTAGCCAACTGCCTCGCACGATTGGCGAAAGAGAAGAAGGTGCGCCGAGTGGGGAAACGTCCGCGCCGCTACGCGCTCAAGTGATGGAGGGCAGACAGTGCAATCGCCAGAGCTTGCCGCCCGCTTTGGAAAAAACCTAGCCCGCTGCCGCAGACGCGCCAACCTCTCCCAAGAAGAGGCAGCCGTCCGTGCCTCGCTTCACCGCACGGCTGTCGGCCAACTGGAGAGAGGAGAGCGGGTCGCCCGCGTCGACACGCTCATCAAGCTAATGGGCTCCTGCGGAGCTTCTGCGAGCGAGCTGCTCGACGGGATGGGGTGGGACCCTGGCGGTACTCGGCTCGGAGAGTTTGAGTTTGAGGCAGGAGATGAGGCGGACCTCGGTCCCGATGGCGCTCAACGCTAAGAACCAGGAGGCCGAGCGTTTGGCGCGGCTGCTCGAAACCGAGGTCTGGCCATTGGTTCCCGAGGCGCTGGGCAGAGCGCTGCGGGGTGCTTCTGAAGTGCAGCACCAAGCCAGGGTGGCCGATCACCCACCCATGGCGGCGCGGCCGACGGGCGCTGAGGCGTTCCCGGGCCGAAGGTGATTCGGTTTTCTGGTCGATGTACTGCTGGGCGACCGAGGCCAGCAGCGCGACGAACACGCCGATGCCGGTGAGGATGTAGAAGATCGTGAAGATCTGAGCGCCCGGCGTAGTCGGCGTGAGGTCTCCGAACCCGACGGTGGTCAGGGTCACGACCGAGAAGTAGAGCGATTCGATGATCGTCCAGCCTTCGACGCGCCAGTAGAAAAGCGTTCCGGAGAAAAGCAGGGCTCCGGCGACGATCGGCAACGCCTTGGTCTCGGGATCGCGCCAGACGGCGACCACCGCCCGCGCGAGCTTGTGGAATGCCAGGGCCAACAAAAGCGCGGAGCCTCCTAAGTCTGCGTTGCCGCAGGCTCAGGCCCGGCCGCGCCGGGCGACGATTTTATTTCCGCCTTCGCCTTGGCGAGATCGCCGGAAATCCGGACGGCCGCCGAGGTAAACGGGGCGGCGAGGATCAACCCGACTGCCCCGAACACCGCCCCGCCGGCGATGGTCACGATGTTCTCGGTCCGGTTGGGAGTCGTGAGGAGTTCGCCCGGCGGCTGATCGCGATCGGCATCGTTGATCGCTCCGACGCGCCGCTGTAAGGGGTGAGAGGTGTCGCCCGAGGCGCAAGGCACTTGGCTGGGCTGTAGCGCCGCTCTGGCTGGGGTTGCTTGTTAGTCGCCTGGCGGGGACCGCGATGGGCATCTCGGTCGCGGTGATTGTTTCGGGGGTCGGCTTCCTGCTTCGGCCCTCGAAGACTGCAAATGGCGGCCGCGCACGGGCGCGCCCTCTTGAAGCACGGCCGTGGAGGCGCACCTCGACCCAGGCCGATGTGTCGAGAAAGCTCTTGGTGGGTGGGCGACGGTGGCTCCCAATCGAAATTGATGCGATGAGAACGGAATCGTCGACTCGCTGCTCGACGCTCACGTTCTCGGCATCCCTCTCGATTACCCTGGACGACTTCTTGGCGGCGTGAGGTGGGCGACCAGGCTCGGCGGAACTCGAGTTCGCGGCCCCGGATACGCCTGGACGCTCTTGACGTCGACCACATCATGAATGGGCGTTTTGAGCCCCTTCAGGGAGCTGTGCCTCGGAAAGTTGTCCATCGACGCATGCTCTTCGGATTCTCGCGATATAGATGTTCTAGTAAACCTGAGTATTCAAGCCGCGCTGGTTTCAAAGTCGTCTTTGTGTTTATCAGAGGTGATGGCGGCGCTTTTTTGAGGCGGGTGGAGGAGAGGACGAAGGGGCAAGTGAGAGAGCAACGATGACGGGCGGCGCAAACGAGGCATCAATTTCTGTCCTGGTTGCCGACGATCACCCGATTGTGCGAGAGCACGTTGCCGGGGCGATCTGCGCGGACGAGCGGTTGGAGCTCGTCGGCGAGGCGAACGACGGGGAAGAGGCGCTGCGCAAGGTCGAACAGCACCATCCCAATGTCGTAGTGCTCGATGTAGCGATGCCAGCGCTCGACGGCGCTGGTGTTCTGAAGCACCTGCGAGAGCGCGAAGTACCGATCCGCGTGTTGCTGTTGCCTGGACACGCCAACGTCGTCCAGATGCGCAATGCACTGCGCTACAACCCCGACTCATTGCTGCTGATGGATGAAAGCGTCAGTGGGATTTGCGAGGAGATCGTCGCGATGGCGCGCGGGAATGACTTTTCGCCCGGTCGCGTCAATCTCGAGCGCGCTCAAATGCTTGCGCACAATGGGCTTCATTTGACTAGCCGAGAGTCGAATGTCTTGAGGCTGAGTGCTGAAGGACTCACGCGCGCTGAGATTGCTAGGCAGCTCGACTTCGCGCCAAGCACCGTACGCGACATCCGACGCGACATCTGTGCGAAGTCGGGAGCGGCCTCGATTCAGACAGCGATTGTCATCGCAATGCGAATGGGCCTGCTTAGTTAAGGGTGAAAATCTAGCTGCTCCGCGGCTTACCTACTAAAAATCGCGTAGGTGCGCCTACATGAATAGACGTTCACGATCTGGAACGCGAACTCGCAATAAGTCCGCTCGCAATGGCGATGACAATGGCTGCCACTCGTGCGAGCGTAGCCCACAGTAGTTCGATCACCAAAGACCTGACCGATGCCAGCTATGGAGGGTGGATCGATGGAAGAACAGCGGTCTCAGAAGCCGAAGTTGACCGACGGGCTGCGGGCGAATGTTGCGACTTATGGAGCCGGTCTGGGTGCCGCTGTGCTCGCCATCGCGATGGCGCTGATCGCCATGACCGGGGTGATCGTGCTACTCGACGTGCTCGGCATAGGCCCAGCACAGGCCACGCTAATTTCAGCCGTCCAAAATGCGGCCGTGGCGTTGTACCTAGTCCAGCTGGTCGGGGTTTCGTTCTTCAACCACACGGCTGAGCTGCGCTTTGCCGCCGTTCCCGGCCTCGTCCTTCTCGGCCTCGCGTTCGTCACAGCCACGGCCGTGATGGTCAAGAGGACGCCGGGCTCGCCGCGAAGAAAGGCGAGAGTTGCGGTGATTGCGCCGATTTACTACGCATTGATTGCAGGCTTCACTGCGCTATTTGCGCCGCTGCATTTCACCGCTTCTGGCTTCGGTGCGGACATTCGTGTGTCCCCGTCGCCCGTTTGGGCGTTCTTGTTGTCGCTCCTTTGGGGGGCGCTTTTCGCGTCGATCGGCGGACTCATTGGTATCTACGGTAGAGACTGGCGGCGGGTGGCATCGCGGCTGCTCGGTGACTGGCTGATCCCGGTTAACATTTCGCTTCGTGTACTGGCCGCGAGCCTAGTCGTCAGCACGTCCGTTGCGCTCATCGGGAGTTTGACAATCGCCGGCGGCTTCGGGATCGTTACGGAGGGTGGCTTCGGACACTCGCTCGGGGTCGTCGCTGCCACGATAGTCGCCGTGCCCACGCTTGCGGCAGCGGTGTTGGTTTCGGGCTTCGGTGTGCCCTTCAGTTGGCGGGCTGACGCCCTTTCGCATGGCCACGGCTCGATTTCAGCCTTCGGCGGCGCGCTGCCCTACAGCGGAGCAAGCTCGTCCCAAGTCCACGGTGCACCGCTGGTGCTTGCCGTTGCGCCTCTGGTGGTGCTCGTCGCGGTTTTCGCGGTCGGTTGGCTCTCCGCGCAGCGTTCCAACTCGAACGCCAGGCTCGGTTTCGCCAATGCCGCTCGGGCAGCAATGCTCACCACGCTAGCTGTTTGGCTACTTGCCTTGCTTACCCGAGTGGACGCTCAGGCTGGTGGCCTTCTTGGCATCCACCTTGCCCCGTCCGGCGGAGCACTGCTTTGGCGCGTACCTCTGGTGGCCTTTGCCGGTTGCTTCGTCGGCAGCACGGCATATCTGCTTACGGGAGGACCGGCATCGCGGCGCCAGCTCGCATCTCTTGTTACCTCTATACGCACGCCGCGCTCGGGCTGGATATCTAGCGTCTCGAGCTGGCCCGATGTAGTGATGGCCCGAGGGTTGAGATGGCGAGCCGCGTTGGGATTGGGCTTCGTCTCGCTTCCACTGATGCTAATTGGGACCGGTGCGACCAGCACGGCCACGTCGGCTGGGCCGCCGAACGTCTCTCTGGCGCCGATTGCCCAAGCGGCTGAACAACGCCTCGAACACGCCAGCACAAATGACGAATCGGTGGCAGTCACCGTCGACCCAGAGACACGGGCGCTCGGCACGGCGCGGATGCATACACCGCTACACGCGCTCGGTATCGCTCCCAGCCAGTCACCCAGCACTAAGGCGAAGGACGTGCTCGACCACTACGGCGACCTATTCGGTCTCTCGAATCCAGCCGGCGAACTCGCCGATGCGCAGGTCTCCACCAACGACCTCGGCGGATCCCAAGTTTCCCTCTCGCAGGTCGCGGACGGGCTCCCTGTCTTCGGCGGCGGCATAGGAGTACATCTATCGCAAAAGGGCGAACTCCTCACTTTCGTCACCGGTTCGGCTATCCCCGAAGTTTCCGTGGCCCAAGACACGGCGAAGCTCTCCAGCACGCAAGCAATCGACGTGGCCAAGAAGGCACTCTCTTCTGGACGCCCCGCGCAACCGGCTCGCCTCCAAGTTTACGCTGGCCGGCCACCGTATATCTCCGGCCCCAATGCACGACTGGCGTGGTTCGTGTGGTTGATCGGCGAAGAAGGCCACACCTCTGTCGAATACGTAGTCGATGCCGTCACCGGCGAAATTCTGGACACGATCCCTAAGACTGACGCTGCCTTGGATCGCCTCGTCTATAACGCACACGAAAAATCCAAACTCCCGGGGGAACTTGTTCGGGAAGAGGGTAAATCGGAAACCAAAGATTCCGATACCGACACCGCCTATAATTATTCGGAAACCGTATATAAATTCTATAATGGGCTAACCGAATCCGACAGCTACGACAAAAATGGGGCGCCACTAGAATCGACGGTGCACTTCGCCGAAGCAGCTGGCGTACCGTACGAAAACGCGTACTGGAACGGCAAAGAGGTCGTTTTCGGAAACAGCTTTCCTCTCGCGCTAGACATAGTGGGCCATGAGTGGACGCATGCCTATACCGAACACACCTCCGGGCTAGTGGAGTCAGGTCAGTCTGGTGCTTTGAACGAGAGCCTCTCCGATATCATGGGCGCAACCATTGAAATGTACGAAACTGAAGAAGAAAATTGGGAAATAGGCGAGAACCTGCCCGGCAAACTAGGCCCAATTCGTAATCTGGCTAAACCCAGCCTGCTGGGCGATCCCGAATCCCTGTCGGAATGGGTGAAAATCTGTCTTGACAACTTGGGGGTTCACACCAACAGTACGATCACGAGCCATGCCTTCTATCTCGCGGCAACGACTCCGGAAACCGGTGTGAGCGTTGAAGAATTCGCGATTGTCTTCTTTCAAGGATTCACGGAATTCCTGAAGGGTAACCCCACGGCGACTCTGGAGGATGCCCGAGCAGCGACGCTGATGGCCGCAGAAGAACGGCTTGGGAAAGGATCGGCGGGCTACAAAGCCATCGAAGCGGCATTCAACAAAGTTGGACTAAACGGAACCGCGCAGCCGACTGAAGTCATTTGCAAACCCTTCTTCGAATGCTCGTTCGCTCAAGCATTGAAGACCCAACAGGGGGTAAGCGCTGAGTCGGCTACGGCTATGCTCACTACGCTGTACAAAGCCCGCGGCGAGCTCGCCTTCCCATCTGCGGCGGGTAAACATTTCCTGCCTCTTTACGAAGCGCACATGGGCAGGATCAGCGAACTCGTATCGGAGGACCCTAAATTGGCGGAATCAGGCGTCCTGGGCCTGGAAGAAGTCACACCCGCCCTGGAAGCGCTGATGACGGGCACGGGCGATCAGTACAGGCTGTCGAAAGGCGAGATGGCGAAAATCAAAGCCGCGCTCAGACGGTTGGCGCAGGACGACCGCCTCTACAGCGGCGAAAATGCCGGTGAACTCGCCACGCTGATCGAAGAAGAACTGACATGGTTGAACCTGCCCAGCTATAGCGGAGATACCTACGACCAAGGCTGGACGCGGCTCAACCAGGAAGTCGAAGCGCACACGTTGCTGGAAGAAGGCGGGCCGATCATCGATCCCAACTGCATGGGCGTCCAAAACAACGGCTATCCCAATAACTTCCAGATTTATAACTTGTACGTCGATACTCCCGACCACCGTATACCCGGCCAGGTGTCCCCATTGAAAACCGGCGGAGTTATCTGCGGTGCAGAAGTAGAACCAACCGAAGGAAGAAGCGGGTGCATCGGAAAAGGAAGCCTCAACACCAAAGTGACGGCGCAGCTGCCACCCGGTGACAAAGTCAATTCCTCCAAAAACCTTCCCAGCGGATCGTGGGTCGGTGAAATCGTTGGCCGCGGGATCGCCTGTGCGGGGAATGAAACTCAAATTCTCTTTGGCCAAGTAGGGCTGCTCTCACTTAGTAGTTGGACTTCGACTCAATGCCCCACGACGGCGGTTGCCTGCTACGAAGGAAGAAGCACCTTCAAAAACAGCAAAGGATCGGCAACTGGCAAAGGCTATGCGTGGGTGAGCGAAGAAGGCGGGTCGCTTACCTTCACCACGCGCCCAGTCGAAGTGACGGTAGAAATACCTGAAGAAGAATCCTATAAAGTGTTGATGAGCTTCGGCCAATTCGAAACGACGCTCTGCGGTCGGGCAGGGAGCGCGGGTAAATGCGGCGGTGCCGGCGCGACGTGGATCCACCAAAATGGCGAAGCCTCCGAAGGAGGCTGCCCGGGTGGGAAGGGTCTTTACACCGTGAAAGCCACAAATTTCGCGGGCGAAACGACGCTCCCCGCCTACGCGTGTGTGCGCTGGGAAGAAGGTGCCCACATGCAGACGGTTGGCGCTCCCAACAGCCTTAAGGCCGTCACCTGCGTGCCCGAAACAACTACCTGTGTCGCCGCCGACAGTAAAGGCAACGCTTTCTATGCGACAAATGTGAGCGCTTCCAAAGCTGCGACTTGGAAATCCTGGACCGGGCCGGGAGTGAGCCCCAGCGAGGCGGCAGAATGCCCGTCGACTACGCTCTGCCTGCTCGCAGCGGGTGAAGTTAGCGGCGGCGGGGGTAACCTTTACCACGCGACTGAACTCGGCGGATCTTTCCTTACCTCCTTCAAACCCACCAATGGCGTAGGGGCCGCCTCTTGTCCTTCGACCTCGTTCTGCGTGACGGCGCTGGAAGGAGGCGGCTTCATCCGCTACTCGACCAAACCCTCCGGCATCTCCTGGACTGCAGTGAGCATCGGTTCGGGGGCGATGAAGGACGTCTCCTGCCTGTCAGCGTCGTTCTGCTCGGTCGTCGACGGGACTGGCAATGTGCACGTCGCCGTCACCGAAAAAGGAGTCAAAGAAGTCGCCGGGTGGACAGCCACCAATGTCGATGGCGCAGCTCCTCTCGACGCCATCGCCTGCTCCTCGACGAGTTCCTGCACCGCCGTGGACGGCAGCGATGAAGTCCTCAACCTGACGATCGAAGCGGGGGGCAAAGCGAAAGTCAAAAAGCAGGCGCTCGCGGGTGCCGGCGGGCTCACCGAACTGACGTGCACCGGCTCGAGTTGCGTGGCCGTGGACGATGAAGGAGCCATCTTTGTTTCCAAAGACAGCGGCGCTACCTGGGCGAAGCGCTTCGCCACGGGCGGGGAACCGACCAGCGTGTCCTGTGCCTCCGGGAAACTCTGCACGAGCGTCGACACGAGCGGAGACGTGGCAATGTTCGACCCGGAATGAGGGGCCAAGACTGCGCGGCCTGGACTTGGCCATGAGGTGATTCGCCGTTTGGCACAGGCCGCCCTGGTAGTCCTAACTTTCACGCTGGTCGGCGCCTGCGGCGGTGCGAAGGTCCCATCCGCGGGGGAATTTCGGCCTTCTGTCGTCTATCGCCAGGAAGGAGGGATTCGCTTCCAAACGCGTACGCTCGTCGTGACGACAAGAGATCTCGCCATATTGAGATCCGAAGGTTGTACGGTGCGCTTTGGGCTGAGTGCAGTGCCCAGGAGACGTTTGCGGCGGGCGCTAGCGCACGTGGACCTCTCATCGCTGGCGGACGACTACCCGGCGCCCCCAGGAGCGGCTGATGTGATCGCGAAGACGATCGTCGTCAGTCGCGACAGGGTCCACATCGGAGACCGCTCTTCTCTGCCTGTAAATGCGGCACGAGAGTTGGCGCCTCTCCTCGACGTACTCGAAGAGGCTGTCGCGCAGGGCGAGCGACACTTGCGATCGCCCTGCTGAAACAGGAGCGACAACGCTAAGATGTAGTCGAATAGTCGAAGCTAATCGGGGTATACTTAGAGGTCGCAAGGGTGGACGGGTTCCGGCTACATAAGCAGCGAAAGATGCAAGCCGCGGGCTGCCGGACTGCTGGCAGAGGCGCCAAGGCGTGTCTCCCGTTGCCGACATCGTTCGGGGTTGTGGTTGCGATCTCGCTGTTGGCGCTCTTGAGCGCGGTTTCTTTCCTTGCTCCGTCGGCTGTGGCGAGGCCAAACCTCTATCTGAACAGCTTGTTTCTGAATCTGGTTTCGGCCTATTCGGTCGCACCCGATGGCAGCCTCACTCCGGTTGCTGGCTCGCCGTTTGCTACTGAGATAGCGCCGTATCTCATGGCGATGACCCCCGACAGCAACTACCTGTACGTAGGCAACAACGAATCGGCCAACGTTTCGGCCTATTCCGTCGCCCTCGACGGCAGCCTCACCCCGGTTGCGGGCTCGCCGTTCCACACGGGGACTTGGCCATGGGGGGTGGCGGCGAGCCCGGATGGTGCGCATCTGTTCGTCGTCAACAACGGCTCCGACAGCATCTCGTCTTTCTCAATCGCCTCCGACGGCAGCCTCAGCCCAGTTGTTGGGTCACCATTTCCCACGGCAAGCGGCGCGAGGTCCAACGGGGTGGCCGTGACCCCTGATGGCAAGTACCTCTACGTGCCCAGTGGCGACAAACACAGCATCGTGGCCTTGTCAATCGCCTCTGACGGCAGCCTCAGCCCGGTCGTCGGCTCGCCATTCGAAGCCGGTTTGACTCCGCGTGAAGCGTCCGTGACCCCCGACGGCAAGTACTTGTACGTGAGCGATGTGAGCTCGGGAACCATTTCCGCCTTCTCGATAGCCGCGGACGGCAGCCTCAGCCAGGTCCCCGGCGGGCCATTTGACACCGAAGGCGCACCTGAGGGCCTGGCGGTGACTCCGGACGGCAAGCATCTCTACGTGACCCACGTCGGCGCCGACGAAGGCGTGGTGTGGGGTTATTCAATCGCCCCCGATGGCGGCCTCAGCCCGATCTTGGGAGCGCCATTTGCAACCGGTGGCTTTAGATCAGGTGCCGTGGCCGCGAGCCCCGACGGCAAACATTTGTATGTGACCAGCAAGCATGCTGGAGGACCGGAGATCGTCTCCGGATATTCGATCGCCCCTAACGGCAGCCTCAGCATGCTTGCGGGATTCCCGCAGCCCACTGAAGAAGGGGACTCGATTTCCATCACCCCGGACCAAGGGCCCGCAGCGGCGTTCTCATCGATGTCGACACCCGCCGGGGATCCATCCGTGTTCGATGCCTCGGGATCAAGCGATCCCGACGGCAGCGTGGTCACCTACGAATGGGACTTCGGTGATGGCCAAGAACTAATCACGCCTACCGCCACCGCCGCGCATACCTATGCCGCCCCCGGCGAATACACGGTCACCCTTACCGTTTCCGACAACGAAAGCTGCTCAACCGTCCAGATCTTCACCGGCCAGACAGTTAGCTGCAATGGCTCCTCCTTGGCTGAAGTCTCCCACCAGGTGACGGTGCCGCTCGGGGTGCCCCTTGGGGTCTCGCTCACCGGATCCGGCGGCGGCTCGGTGACAAGCGACCCGAGGGGCATTGCCTGTCCCGAAGCATGCCGATATGCCTACGAACCGGACACGCAGGTGACGCTGACCGCGAGCCCCGCTCCGGGCTCGACCTTCACCGGCTGGTCGGGAGGCGGCTGCTCTGGCACTGGAGCATGCGAAGTCTCCTCGAAAGCTGACACGAATGTCATCGCTGACTTCAGCAAGCTCCCGCCTCCGCCTCCTGAACTGCCGGCACACGAGCTCACGATCGATCTCGACGGCAATGGCAGGGGCAGCGTCGAAGACGGCACACGGGCAATCGCGTGTCCGCCTGCCTGCTCGCACTCCTACGCCGCCGGCCGACAGGTGACGCTGGTCCCCATTCCGGCTCCAGGCTCGACCTTCGCCGGCTGGTCAGGTGGCTGCACAGGCGTCGACGCCTGTCGGCTCACGGTCGGTGCCGACACGACATTGACCGCGACCTTCGAGAAGATCCGCCAGCGTGCCCGGCTGCGGATCAGGCACGTCAGGTTGGGGCGCGTTGGTTCGCAGTGCCCAGCAAGGCTGATCTTCGTCGCCCCCAGGCCTCTTGCACGAGGCTGCTTTGAGACCGCGATCGTCGTCGGCGGGACCATTGTCAAGCACGCTCGCGGTGTCGTGAGGGTCAGAATTCGCACCGTCCTCCATGGACATCGAGTTATCGCGACCAGTTGGGCACGTATCCACGGTGGTAGCTGGCAGGGCAGTCTGACGCCTCTCGTGATTGGCTCGCACTTCACGGCACCGGTCTATGTCACGTCGCGCTTCGGTGGAAGTCCCGGTGTTCGTAGCGGTCACGCCCGGCGTTGGGTGAGGACGGTGGATCGTTAAGCCGGAAGTGTTACTTAAGGGTTAGTTCGGCCATACCGAAAATCGGGGAGGCTTCTGTAAGAAGCAGAACGCCTGACTTGATGATTCGCGACTCATGAGAAGTCCGCCCGTGGTGGCGATGACAACTCTCTTGAGCGCTGGGAGGCTGGACGCACGATGCGTCTATGCGGATGGATCACTATCGCCGTCGCTCCGAAGCCAGCCCTGGAGGAGGTACCGTAAGTGAGTGAGGCACTGGCGGGGGGAGTCGCTTCCAATGGGAACAACGGCGGCCCGGCCGCGCGTCATCCTGTTCAATCGAGCGGTTGTCTGGAGCGCCAGACAGCCGTGGCAGCGCTTTCGCCGTCGGACATGCACGAACAGGTTGATCGCGCTCTAGAAGAGGTCGATTTTCCCGCACCGGCTGGCGCTGAGCGTCTCGTCGAAGCCGCACGATACGCGCTACTCGATGGTGGCAAGCGCGTGCGTCCGATTCTGGTAATGGCCTGCGTCCAGGCATTCGGTGTTCCGGTGGGCAGTGTGATGCCGACCGCCTGCGCTATCGAGCTGATCCATACGAACTCGCTGATAGTCGATGATCTCCCCGCTATGGATAACCACGCGAAGCGGCGTGGGCGCCTGACGCTGCACCGTCTTTATGGCGATGACATCGCAATTCTCGCCGGATGTGCCCTTCTGAGTGAGGCACAGCGTCTGATACTTCAGGATCAACCGGGCAGCGCAGAGCTGCGGAACCGTGTGCTTCAGGAGGTCCTCGACGCAACCGGCACAGCAGGGATGGTTGGTGGGCAGTTCCTCGACGTGACCAAGTATTTACCCGATGACCGAGAGGACCTCGAACGGGTGCAGATGTTGAAGACGGGCTCGTTGATCCTGGCATGCGTCCGCTGCGGCACGTTGCTCGCTGACAGCCGGATCGACCACGCGTTCGACAGCTTCGCCCAGAGTCTCGGCGCGCTGTTTCAGGTCGTCGATGACATCCTCGATGAGACGGGCAAGGCCCGCTGGCTGGGGAAGATACCCGGGAGCGATCGGCGTATGGGCAAGCTGACCCATGTCACCATGTTTGGGCTCGATCGAGCGCGGGAGAGAGCCAAAGAGCTGTACGAGCGCTGCCTCGTGAGCTTGGAGGGGATCGCGTCGACTATCCCGGGATCCACCGAGCCTCTGCGCGAGATCACCGAGATGGTCTATAGGCGGGAGAGGTGATGAAGGGGACCACCAGGCAGAGTTTTGCCCTTCGAACGGCCGCTCGGGGTTGGTGGACACCCGTCGTCGTGGCTGGGGTGTTGGTCGATCGCGGCTCTCGTGCACGGTGGCTTTTCACGCCCGGCATCGTTGTGTTGGCCGCGCTCGCCTCGACCGCCGCAAAGCTCGTGATCCGGAGACCTCGCCCGGGGGTTCCCATGCGTGTCGCTCCGCTCGGCCGCCTCGGCGCTGCAGGGTTCCCGAGCACGCACACTGCTTGTGCCTTCGCGATCGCCGGTTGGCAGCGAAGGTCGCGCCAGCGTCGACTGCTGCATGTTGTAGCGACCGGTATCGGCTACCTGAGGGTTCGTCGTCGTGCCCATCGCTGGGGGGATGTGGTGGCCGGTGCAATGCTTGGCTATGGCCTTGCTTGGCGAATCGACAGCGGGTTGGCAAGGTTCCTCAGCCCCTGCCCCAAGAGACACGCTGGCAAACATCGAGCCATCAATGCGGCCGAACTCCAGTCCGTACGGAGCCCAGTGCGGCGTCGTCACCCACCGCTGCGCCGCGAGCGTATCTCGATGCCAGCCAAGGAGGAGCTTCCGTCCCGGCACTTTGCGGGGCGCAGAGGCATCGATTTGCGGCACAAAAGCCGCCGCGAGATCGCCGCGACTCTAGGGGAGATGTAATGGCGCCAATCCTGGGACCGCAGCTATGGGTCGACTGGTTCGGCAGCGATCTCGAGCCAGGGCCGGAGATTGTGTCGCCGGTGGGCGACGATCCTCTCGGGCGCCCGAGCGGTGGGGTTTGGACCTCAACGCTTCGCGA
Organism: uncultured Solirubrobacterales bacterium; assembly: GCA_963840565.1. Lineage (GTDB taxonomy): Bacteria > Actinomycetota > Thermoleophilia > Solirubrobacterales > 70-9 > VRUE01. The sequence continues at coordinate 851,901 of CAWIZH010000002.1, read as the reverse complement.
TGGCAGTTCCGCCTACGTCGAGCGGATGCAAGCGGTGCTCCCGCCCGAATTGAGTGAATGGCACGATCGCGCTGCCTGGGTGTTGGAGCCCGAAACCGTGGATCTGTTCGTGGTCGAGGACCGTCTCGCCGAGGCGGATTTCGTGCTCGATGCGCCGGATCTATTCGGCGATCGCCGTGTCTGGCAGCAGATGGCCAGTCGTTTCGCAGGCGCCCACATGACGGTCAATGGCGCTCTCTCCTTCTGGCGCCAGCCAGCACCGTCGGAGCCTCGCTGGCTCGAGCGAATGGGCGCGCTGCACGTCCTGAAGGAAATGGGCTACGGCACGCCGCTGGACTGGTGGGAGGCCGAGAGCACGATCTGGTTCGACTGGCGGTTCTCGGCGAAGGAGAGAATCGCCGACATCGCCGTGCCCGCGATTCCGGAGGTACCGCGCGGGCACTGGAATCCCGAAGAGTTGCCGGCACTCGCCTGCTCGCATCCTGACTCGGAGGCCGAGGCGCATGTCAGCGAGCCTAAGGCCACGACCTTGCCCTGATTCGGATGCCGGTCCGAGCCACCAAGCGCGGCAGCGAACGCGGTCCCCTCTCGGGCGCCCACGATGTCCTGATCTGTGGCGCCAGCTTCGCCGGGCTCGCCGTGGCGCGGGAGCTCGCCGGGTGCGGTGCCGACGTGATGGTCCTCGACCGCTACGAGATCGGCGAGCGAGCGACCTCGGCCTGCGGCATCCCAACCGACTGGCTGCGCGTGATGGGCCTCCTCGCTACTGAGTGCCAGCGCTTCGACTCGCTGCTCGTACACACGCCGCACGGCACCAGGCGGTACCGGCTGCCCTGGACCTTCTCGACCTTCGACTACGGCGAGCTCTGCCGGCTGCTCTGGCGTGACTGCGACGCGCGCTTCGAGACGGCGAAGGTGAATGGGCTCGCCGCCTGCGGAGATGCCCGCGGGTCGTCCCGCGCCAATGGCGCGGGACGCGAGGTCATCGCCGTCGACACCGACCGGGGCGTTCTGAACGCACCGTTGGTGGTCGACGCGCTCGGCTGGCGGCGCGTCCTCGCCTCCGGCGATAGTTACCAGCCGCCGGAGGGGCCTCTCTCACGTGGCATCGAGGTCCATCCCCCCGGCCGCAGCATGGAGTTCGAGATCTGGATCGACCGTCGCTACGTGCGGGCGGGCTACTCCTGGTCGTTCCCGGCCGGTGACGAAGTGCGGATCGGGGTGGGCTCCCTCGACCCTCGCTTCCCCCTCCGTGAGCCGGTCGAGCTGCTGGCAGAGGATCTCGGCCGCGACCTGGTCCATTACCAGGGCGGCTACATACCCCACAAGCTGCGTGCGGCGACCGAGGGCGGCGTCTTCTTCGTCGGTGACTCGGCTGGACACTGCATGCCGCTGACCGCCGAGGGGATCCGCCCCGCCCTCTACTACGGCATCGCCCTCGGGCGCGAGCTGCGCGGCGTCGTCGAAGGACGACAAAGCCGCGCGCAGGCCGTCGCCCGCTACGTCGACTTTGCAGGCATGCACGCGTGGAAGTTCCGCTGGCTCCTGCGCGGGCAACGCATGTTGCCGCACGTACCGCCGCGCCTCCTCGGCCCGGCGATCCGCCTGCTCGGCTGGAATCGTCGCCTTGTCCGCTGGATCTTTGGCCATTACATGCGTTTCGCGCCGCCGGAGTTGGCGCGTCCTACGGCGGATGTCAAGCAGAGTTCCGACGAGGCCGGGGAGCCTCCGGAGACGGCCGTCGTCCAGAGGGAGGTCGCCTCCCTTGGCAGCTGAGAGCCATGTCGGCGGGGGAGAGGGAAATGCCTTCCTCTTGCCGGAGCAGCAGGTAGTCGTGGGTCCGTCACCATCTTGACCGACCGCGGCGGGGCCTCCCACTATTTCCCGCCCGGCCGCTCGATGGCCCGGCGCGTCCACGGCGATCGCGTCGTCGGGCTCCTCTATGGGCAGCGGGCCCTTCTGATCGGAGCCCTCGAACCCCTCGCATACAGCGCCACCGTTCTCGCGACCAATGCCGGCAACCATCCGTTCGCCCGGCTTGCCCATACGGCAAAGCTTCAGGAGGCCGTGTTTCTCGGCACGCGAGAGGAAGCCGACGAGGCACTTGCCACCGTGCGTCGTTTGCACGAACGAGTCGAGGGGAAGCTGCCCAAGGCGGCTGGACCGTTTCCAGCCGGAACCCGCTTCTCCGCCTTCGACCCGAAGCTGATGCTGTGGACGCTGGCGGTGATCGCCGACTCCGGCCGGGCGATTTACGAGACGATGGTGCGGCGGCTGAGCGAAGCTGAACGCGAAGCTCTGTGGCAGGACTACATCCGCTTCGGCGAGCTGTTCGGAATGCCGCGCGCGGCGGCGCCTGCCACCTACTACGAGTTCCGCGCCTGGTGGAAGGGGCGGCTCGCCTCTTCGGATCTTCAAGCGACCCCGCATGCACTGCAGGTGGCGCCGCTTGTCGCCTTCGAGCAGCCGGTGCCAATGGTGGCCCGTGGCAACCTCGCCCTGCAGAACCTAGTAATTACGGGGACTCTTCCGCCGCGGGTGCGGGAGATTTATGGACTTTCCTGGACCCCGGCCCATGAGGTCGCAATGCGGGCACTCGCCGGCAACCACCGCCTCGCTCGCCACTTCTTCCCGTATCGGCTTCGCCGTGGTCGCAACGACTTTTTCTTCGACGCGGTGATCAAGTCAGAGCGGGCACGCGGTGGCACTCCAACGCCCGATCCGACTGCGATCCGCCGCTGACCCGCATTCTCGATTAGCCCAAGGGCGACCACGATCGCGCTGGCGACGACGGCGAGGCTGACGTAGGAGTCAGCGCGGGCATGGTGATCAGAGCGGGCCCTCCCAGAACGGCTCTTAGAATTGGCGCCATAGGGGTAGAAGCGGCTTTGACCGTTGCGATCTAGGAGGCTCTAATGGACACATCCGAACTGAGGTCCCCAAGCGCCGGCACCATCCTGGGGGCGATTGGCGCAGTGCTGGGCCTGGTTGCCCTGGTCGTTTCGCTATCGAGTGGCGCCGATGCCTTCTCCCGCCACACGCTTGTTCGTAAGGGGGATATCGCGCCCGGCGCGGTTACCACCAAGTCGCTCGCCAAAGGCGCGGTCCACGCGCGGGCGCTGGCGAAGGGTGCCGTGCACACAAAGGCCCTCTCGAAGGGCGCGGTCAACGCGAAGGCTTTGGCGAAAGGAGCGGTTGGCGCCAGCGCCCTTGCCGATCGCGCGGTCACTGCGGCGGCGCTCGCCCCCGGCTCGGTATATGGCGGGGCGCTGGGGACGGAGACGATCCACACCACGCCGATCGCGGACATCGACGCTGTCGCCGAAAACGGGATGTGGACCGCGGGCAACACCGAAGTGGCCGTCTGCGCCCCCGGCGAACGGCTCCTTGGCGGCGGCTTTGCATTCACCAACCCAGGCAACCGGGAAGCCACCTTCCTGCAGATGCTGCCCTACACCAACAACGCCGACTCCAACGGCGTCGCGGCGCGAATGGCGACCAACTCGGGCGGGAGCGCGGCCGGCGAGGTCGCGGTGCTCTGCCTCAAGTGAGGGCTACCGCCTCGCGCGCACAGCGACCAGCGCGGGCTTGCTGTGGCCGACCTCCCAGGGATATCCGCCCTGGCGCGGTACGACGGCACGAATCCGGTAGATCGTCGAGCGGGTGGTGGCGTCGAAGCGGTAGCGGCTGTGGAAGACGCCGTGCTTGTTCGTCGTGGCGCGGTGGAAGGTGTACCAGCGCGGTGAGTGCAGGGCGCTTGCCTGCAAGACGACGACGCGGCCCGCGGCCTTGGGCCGGGGAACCCTGCCGCTGATGCGAACGCGCTCGCCTGGGTTCACTTCGTCGGGCGCGATCCGCACAGTCGGCTTCGCGTGGGCGTAGTAGCGGACCGAGCGGGCGACCTGGAAGGTGTCGTGGCGGTAGCCGAGCAGCACCCTGCGGTTAGGGCCGGGAGGCACCTTGTAGATGAAGTGGCCTTGGGAGTCGGTCGTGGCTGTGGCGACCGGCGTAAGCCCCTGCCGGTTGCCCAGCGTCTTTATCTCGACGCAGATCGTCGCCCCGCTGATCGCATCGCCGGCGTTGCTGGTGAGTTCGCCGGCCACCTTCGCGGCATGGTCGTAGGGAACCGTGACCTCTTCGCCGTGCGAGCGGGTGAACTGCGCGCTGAGTACCTCGCCGCCGGCCACCGGAGATTCCGTGCATGAGTTGTCGATGCTGACCGTCTGCGGGGTGGAGCAGGTCGTATTGGGTTCGCCCGGGGTGGCGTAGTCGGAGGCGCAGATCTGCACGGAGTTGGCGCCGTCGTGGAACGGATAGGCGGCGGTGTCCAGCGTCCAGCTGGATTTGAGGCTCGTCGGGCAAGGGGTGGGGGTGACGGCGACGGTTCCGACGACGGTTGGCGTTTTGGTCTGGGCGAGGTTGCAGCTGGCGACGTTCGGCTGGCCGGCGGGAAGGCTGTTGACCGAGACGACGACCTTGCTAAGCCCGCCGCCTTCATCGGTGGCGTCGGCGCTGAGGGTCTGGTGACCGCGCAGAGTCCCGCCACCCAGCAGAGAGCCCTGCGTTGCCCCGAGCTTCGGTGCGACCGGATCTACCTCGGTTGCCGCGATGTAGTGGACGGACACGCTCGACCCGGCCTCGCAGCCGGGACCGTAGTTGCCGTCACAGCCGAGGAAGACCCAGAAGCCGCCGAAGTACCCGCCGGAGATGTGGAAGATGCGCTGCGTCTCACCGCCGTTGCTGGCGGGCCAGCCTTGTTCGTATGCAAAGGCCTTGGTGCCGGGACCGGCACAGCAGGCGGATCCGGAGAAGGCGACCGATTCGACGGTGCCGCCCGGCGTCGCGGCGACAGGCACTTCCCAGTAGCTGTAGGTCGCGTTGACGTGACCGGTCTCGACGATTCCAAGTGAGCCACCGGGCTGGGCGCAGGTGTTGAAGCCGCTGAAGGCCGCCCCGGCGTTGGCAGAGAACTTGGCTCCCGGCGTGCCGCCGCCGGGCAGAGCGGAGTCGCAGACCTCATAGGTGTAGCGGGCGGGAGTTGCGCTTGCGGCGGGAGCCGCTGCGCCCGCGCCTGCGCTCAGCGCCGCGAAGACGCACATGCACTTGGCGGCAATCCCTCTCGCGGTCCAAGACCTTCCTTGTCGTCTCATCTTTCGCTCTCTTGTCATCGAGGTTTCGGTCATTTGAAGGCGTCGAATTGCTGCTTGGCCTGCGCCGCTTCTTGAGTGGAGGAGCTTGAGCCGCCACTTGGAGGTGGGGAGGCTTCGGTCTGTTCGGTGGTGCTCGAGGCAGAGACGGGCGCCGCAGGGGGTGGCGGAGCACTCGATTCGCTTGCCGCACGCGCGAGCCCATCGGTCTGTCGCTTGACCCGGCGGGCTTCGCGCGCCGCCGGTGTGTTCGCGCTGCCGGCCTGATGATGAGGGTCGGCAGTTTCTCTTCCGCCATAGCTCCCGGCCGGACTCGGCGGCTGTGCACCTGAGCTGCCGCTCGGGCGGGAAGAGGCCGGTCCCGGCACCGATTGCCGTGTGGCCGAATTGCGCACCCGAGGCCGTTCGTGCCCCCCGCCGATATCGACGTCGCCTATTCCGGGGCCAACCGCCCCGGTCGCCAGACACAACACGACCGCCCCGGCGCAGGCGCCGCCTGCTCTTGCCGCTGGCCCGCCGGCGAGGGCGGTGACCTTTTCGCTCGCGTCGCTGGAAAGGAGGCGGGCCGTGAGGTCGCGCGCCCGGCCGAGTATCCGCACGGGCAGGTGAACGGTGAAGTCGGCTGCGGCGATCGCCTGGTCGATGAGCACGTTCGCGGGCACCACCCTTGCCCCGGCGAGACTTGTCCAGGCGGCGAGGCCGATTTCGATCGCCAGCTCGGAGCCCGGATCCGGCTCGGGGATGCCCAGCCGGCGACCGAGTTCCGCAATTGCTTTCGCCAGCATCCGCCGAAAGGTCCGTTCGCTGCAGTAGAGGATCTCGGCACTGCGCCGGTCACTCAGCTGGTCGAAGTAGCGCAGCCTCAATGCCTGGCGTTCCTCTGGGGTGAGCGAGCCGATCGCCTCGTGCAGCTCCTCGGCGGCGAGGTGCTCGATCGCGAGCTCATCGCTCGCGGGCGCGGCAAGGCCACCGCTTTCGAGGATTGCCTCGACCGCCGTGCCGTCGGAGTTGCGCGCCTCCCGCCGCAGCCTGTCGATGGCGCGAAAGAAGGCGGCTTTGACCACAAAGGCATCGCGGTTGTCGACCTCCTGCTCGCGCTTGACCGCGTGGAAATACTCGACAAGCCCTTCCTGAATGGCGTCCTCGCTACAGCGCTCGATGAAGGAGTCCGAGAGCCGGTGGGCCTTGAGCTTGCCGTGGAGGGAGCGCTCGATCTCTCGCAACGCCCCGGCCTCCAACGGTCGCTCAAGCTCGATTGGACTCATTTGGCGGGACTCCCGCTTGGCCTGTACCCGCTTGTTCTCGGTTGACACCTTCACTCGCCTCCGCCTCGGCTGTCGTCTCGCGCACGTCTTCCACCTATCCGTCGAACGAGCGGCCGAAATCCGGCAACTTTTTTGAAATTCGCCGGATCGGGCGGGCTCAGGCGACGGGTTGGCATGAAGGCAAAAACCAACTCAAGTGTCAGTTCAATTCTGCGCCCGCTGGGCCGGCTGGCGATCTGGACCGTCGTCGGCCTGTTGCTGATCCGGGGGCTGGGCGCCGTTCTGGCGCCGGCCCAGGCGGGGGGACCCTCTGGGGGCGCGGCGAGCGGAGAGAGCGATCAGGCGAGCGCCGCCTTCGCGGTGCGCTTCGCCCGGGTCTATCTCTCCGATCCCACCCCGCAGGCCTTGACTCCCTTTCTCGCCGAAGGGGTGACGCTGGCGGGCGGACGCCCGCCGGATGCAGCCACGGCTGAGCCGGCCCAGGCCGAGGTCAGCGCAACTCAAGATCTTGGCGACGGCCGTGAGGTTCTCACCGTCCGGTTCCGCCTCCGCGACGAGGACGGGCATGTGGTCGAGGTGTGGGCATCGCCCCCCGGCGAGGCGGATAGGGGGTCTACATAAGCGGGGGTTATCGGGCGTTGGGTCTCGCCCAGCGGAGGATTAAGATCACTAGTTCGCCAGATTTTGGGATGGATCCAACTGCGGTCTCCGGATGGTACGGCGTGGGAGGTACAGTCGAATACAGTGCTTGAAGTGCAGGCTGCGGGTCAGCAGCTTGGTGGTGATTCGGGATGCGCACATTCCTGAACCTGCGGGCGGTCGTGACCGGTTAAGTGCCACTATTTAAAGATGCCGATTGATCCGGGTTCTGCGGCGTTCCTGATCGGGCAGGCGGGCAAGCTGGTGGGGTCCGTCTGGAAACGGACTCGTGAAAACCTCGAGCAGGAAGCTGCGGACGAACTGACGAGGTTCATCAGGAAAAGATTCATGGGTCGTTCGGGCGAAGAGCGGCACTCCCAGGCGGAGCCCCCAGGGGAGAGGACGATCGAGGCCGAGACGGTCGCTGCGGAAGAACTTGTCAAAGATGACGAGGTACAGGCGGAGGAGCTGCAGAAGAAGTTCGGGGTCGAGCTTTCCAGCGCGCTCCCGAGCGAGCTCACCGGTAAGGATGCCTCGCGGGTGCGGGCTTACGAGGCGGTCCTTTGGCGGCTCGCGGTGCTCGCGTCTTGGGAGGGGCGTCCAATCGCGGTCTCCGGCGCGCTGCAGGGACGCGGGTGGATCACGCTGTGCGCTCCAAGGGGCTCCAGGGGTGTCGTCGCGCCTGCCGAGATCTGGCGGGCGGAGCCAGGGGAGACCGCGCTCCGCCGCCCCCGGCACAACGCGCCCGTCGAATTCTTCGTCAAGTCCCTAGCCGATGACGCGTCGATCGATGAGGAGATCGACATGGTCGACGACGAACTCAGCCGCGACGGCTTCGACCCGACCCAGCCGGCCGGGCCCGACGACATCGATGTCTGGCATCGGATCGACGCACTGCAGGCGGTGTGGGTAGCGCTGCAACCCGACGGGGAGACGGAAGCCGCGGTAATCGCGGCCGGCGAGGTCAAGGTCGACGGAGTCGTCATCGGGAAGCGTTACCTCGATACGACTGAACCGCTGAGGTACAAGGAGTACCCAAAGAGGTGGAAGCCGCATCTCGATGTCGACAAGGCCGTAGGCCTAGACGCGCTGATCGAGGGAGTCGACGAGTTTGCCGCCAAAAGCCAAGCGGTATGCGATGCGGTCGAAGGGCTGATCCGAGACGACATCGACAACGCCTGACGGGCGCACCACCAGTTCGCTACCGCTCAGGCGGCGGGATGTAGACGGCCACGCCCTTGTCCTCGAATCCACCGCGGTAATCGCCCCACACAGGTGCTTCGATGCCATAGATCTCAGCGACCTTTGAGATCGCCGGACGCACCTTGCGGCGCAGGCGCTTCAGCGATCGCCAGGCATCCTCGGAGAAAAAGCCGTTAGATTCCTTCCGAGGCTCATCGAGCAACCCGATGCAAGCCTGCCTGATCGTCTCAAGTGCAGCCCGAGCCTCCGGCTTCGTCAACCCGCCGTAACTCGCCTCGACCCGTTCCCGCATCGCCAGCACCGATCTCAGCGTCTCTCCTGGGACCTCCTTGGTCTTTGGGTTCCACAAGACACGCCGTCCCGAAAGCCAGTGCACCAGTTCTTCGGCTGCTTTTTCTTCCCCGGCTTTCACCGATTTGATAGCCGCGTGCTTTGATTCGCGCTTGTCCTGCCACCTTGCCCAAACCATCCATCCGCCGACCGCAAGTGTCGCGATTACGGCTGCAGCGCCGAGAGCATTTGCCACGATGCTTGCGATCACCATGGGGGAGATCTTAGCCGCACCCGATCGCACCTCTCTTGCCTAGCGCTTTGTCTTTGGCTACGCGGGGAAGAGGCCGGTTATGACCGAATTGCCTGAGATTCCCTAGGGTCCCGGCCCTTGACCCATCTCCTTTCTTCCCTTACCACCCTCCGCCTTGAAGGGACCGCTGAGGCGTGGTCGAACCTCTTACCGAGGAAGAGCTCGTAGACGCTGCGCACGATGCCCATTACGACCAAACCTTTGTGCTGGGCGGAGGGTCAAATATGTCGTCGCTGATTACGGCGTTCCGGGAACCTGGTTAAGGTTGGTACCCGCGGTAGTCAGCGTGATCTCCGCACGGGCCTCATGTCGGTCCAAGCGGGTGAGCGTTGGGATGACCTAGTCGAGCTAGCAGTCCAAGAAGGACTTGCCGGCATTGAGTGCCTCAGCGGCATCCCAGGAACCGTTGGGGCAGCACCGATTCAGAACATCGGCGCCTATGGCCAAACCCTTGCGGACTCCGTGATACGCGTGCGAGCGTTCGATCGAGAACTAGATCAAATTGTTGAATTAGGTCGACCGGAATGCTGCTTCGGTTACCGGTCGAGCGTCTTCAAGCAGAAGCAAGAGCGTTTGTGGTGCTCTCTGTCGACCTTGGACTTCAGCCAACTCGAATCGGAGGTCCAATAAATCATCGAGAGCTGACCAAGGCGCTGGGGCTTCAAGAGAATTCAGTAGCACCTCTTGCCGATATCCGCCAAGCGGTCCTGGATCTGCGACGCTCAAAGGGAATGCTACTCGACCCTACCGATCCCGATACCTGCTCAGTCGGCTCTTTTTCCTTAACCCAGTGATTGACATTGACCGGATCGCGAAGTTACGGTCGCAACTGACCGGGGGGGAAGAAGAGTTAATTGGGCGGACACTGACAGATGGGCGCTTAGAACTGTACGCAGCCCAGCTTATTGAGCAAGCTGGGTTCCATAAGGGATACGGGGATCCACAAGGCATCGCCATCTCCTCAAAACATGCGCTTGCGTTGACGAATCGAGGTGACGGGTCAACCCAAGAACTAGTCCGGTTGGCGAAGGAAATTGCCGGTCAGGTCGAGGCTATGTTCGGGGTATGCCTTACGCCGGAGCCTTCGTTTATCGGACATAGCTGGTAGGTCACGCCGCGTCACTCAAAATTAACTCAAACAGGTTTGACTCTCGGTGAGCTCCGACGGACTCAAAGGCCCGGAGTAACCGCGACCTCAAGGGCCTTTCCAAGCCTCCAGCATGCGCTTGTCTACTGGCACGGTAAGTTTCCTTACCGCATGCTCCATTGCATTTTTGTCGTGATCTAGAATCGTTGAGGTCCTGCGCAGCACATGATTGCGGATCAGCGCCAATGCCGCACCCTTTGCACGGATGAACTGATTCTCATCTCCCTCCCACAGCAGAACTTCGGGGTGGCCTCCGAACACCTCTTCAGACTGAAACATTTTCTGGAGTCGACGCTTGACTGGGGGTAGGGCCACGGAGCCAGTGAGGACCACATATGCGGGATTCAACATCCTGATTGGGCCTATCATCGCATTGCCCACCAGTGCACCCACATCTTCGAGTACTTGCTTGTGGGGTTCCGCCTCCGGATCATTTTGCAGGCTTGCCAGCACGTCTTGGGGATCTGCTTTCGGATCAATTCTATGAGCTATCGCATCGACTGCGGTGAATGCCTCAAGATGCTGCGGTCGAGCGATTGCCTCCGTCGTGCATGAACATTGGACGGTGGCGAGTGCGTTCGAGCCGTCAGGTCTCCCGCTGTTGATGGCATCTATTACTGATTGATGCACTGGGGCGTGGCCGATCTCGCCAGCGTGGTTGTTGACTCCCGCCAACAACGTGCTGCCAAGGAAGCCTGATCTGCGATAGCGCGCGTCCTCATCTCCCTCGTCCTGACGGCTATTGGCTGGAGGCTCGACCACTATGGTGGCGCCTCCCACTCCACCAGCCAGGCGGAGGATTGTTGTGAGGTGTGCGCCGGGCCAGCTTGCATGCTCATAGTCCGGCGTATGCGTCAATTCATGTGCCACGGCTATGGCGGCAGCGTGCGCATCGTTCACGGCGTACGAATGGAGGTTTCGTTTGATGCCGTCGAACCGCAAGTGCCGCTCAACTCGTGTCGATAGGGAAACGTTGTCTCCCCAAAGGGGGTGGCTGAGCAGGTGGCCGACCGGTCGTTTTTCCCGATCGACAGGAACCGGCCACGCCACTGCCCATCCGAGCAGCGGGATCGCCTCGTCAACTCGGAGGTTTCCAACTTGGTCGTCCTGAAGAGCTTTCGTAAGGATGTCATGGATGATCTGCCGTATCCGGTCGAGCAGAACTCTCGGTTCCTCATCCAACTGACCGGAATGTGGCGGAAGTTCAGTCGAATAGCGGCACCATCCGTTTGCGTCCACCAGAGTGGCCCTGAGGCTTCGGCGGCCCAGCGATATGCCGAGAACCAGACCCGCACCCGGTCCTAGCGCAAGCTTCCCACTAACCGACGAGTCAAAGAACGCGAGGCCACGATTTCTCTGCTCCGACCCGACGCCTCTGCCGGCGCTGCGAAACGTCGAGTTCGCCACTTTGGCCCTTTCGAGCACGTAGTCGCGACTGAGCCGTTCCCCGGTCGTAGGCCGTCCATGGGTCACGAGCACCCGGGCAACATCGAGGCACGCATTCCGTGGGTGCTGGCCTGGCATGGACGGCATTCTTACACGCGAGACCGCGTGCGGTTTCGTAAGGGATCCAGCGTATTTCGGCGCAGGCAGATGATTTCACGCTTGCGGACGTGAGATCGCGAGCCTAAATAGGCCTTGCTTACCCCTCAACTTGCTGCGCGTAGTTTCTCTATGAAAACCCGCCAAGTTGAGATGCCCCCGCTTCCCCCCGACGATCGGATCCTCGTCTGGATAGAAGAATTCCTGGCAAGCCTGCCAATCGTCAGCCGTCGCGGTCTCAGATCTGCTCACAGGTATCTAGGCTCGGTGAGGAGCGTCCTTGAGCGAGCCCTGCGTGACCGTGATCTGGCCGCAAGGAATCCCGAGGTCTTCGTCAAGGACTTCATGTGCGGAGTTGCCTTTAAGGAGCTAATCGACCCCGATCTGCCACTTGACGATCCTTGGGTGGTCGACCAGGCCGCGAAGCTGTGCGGCGAGGTACTTCGAAAGTGCAATCGGCACTACAGATACCTGCACCCCGAACTGGTCGAACTTGCCGCGGCCGAGGCGCTCGGCTGGTGCTCATTGCTTGATCTGGCCAAGCAGCTCTGGGGCGGTGAGGAGATCGAGAACCCGCGCGCCTACCTGCGGACGATTATCAAACGGGACGTTTGGAAGCTGCGCGAGGCCGCCATGCGCCAGGCCTTTCCGGGGAAGTTCGGTTTCGACAGGGTTGTGGACAAGCACGACAGACGGCTACGGAAGGAGCGGTCCGAGCTAGATAAGGTCGAGCGGCGCGCTCTGGCAGTGAAGCTGGCTCTCGAGGAAGTGAGGAAAGCCCGCAGTTTTCTGGAACGGGTCGCTGGCGAGGAGCTGACTTCCGTCGCCGATAGTGAGGCCGACGTTCCCGAGCAGGTGCTGAGCGCCGCAATCGTCGGGCAGATTGACCGCGTGGTCGAAGACGAGAGATTTTTCACAGATGTCGATCGCGATACTTGGGCCAGGTGGAAGGCGGCAGGGTTCCGCGGTGTCGATACCGCTTGGCCGGATGACTGCTCGCGCCATGCCGGGTCACAGCGCCTCCGTGCCCTACGCCAGAAGCTCGTCTGGCACCTGAGGCACTGGCGTTAGGAGCCGAGTAGCCGCGCCCGTTCGATCCGCTGGGCCATCGCCTGCTCCAGGACTCTTCGCTTGGGAGAGAAAGCCGGCTCCTCTGTCACTTGGGCGATCAGACGGAGGTCGTACTCATCGAGTTCGGCGGTCACGGCAGCGACGGCAACGGACAGAGCGCGATCCTTGCTCTCTGGCGTCTCACGCGGCTCGCGGATCAGTGCACGAGCAAGCGCAACCACTTCTCCCCTGGCGCTTGGATGAGGGGGGGCATGCACCACAGTCTGGCACTGGGGACGGCGCTGCGACACGACTTTGGACGGGTGGCCTACTGCATCGAGGGATCCTCTGGCCGCCCTGGTCCACCGCGCTCGCCGCGACCGCCCCAGCCACCTGTCCCCGAGAACATCTTCTGTCGTGCCAGATAGCGCTCGGCCAGCTCGGGGACCATCTCCAGCATCCTGGCGCGGAGCTCGGGGACCAACTCGTTGCTGATCTCCCGCTCGAGGTCGGCGATTCGTCGCAGCCGATCGGCGATCGCCTCGCCATTCAGCTTCGCGTGCATCTGGGCCTCTTGCAGGCTGCTGACGATTTCGATCCGGCGCAGTTCCTCGCGCGCGTCCTCCTCGGCTGTGCGTCGCGCCAGCTGGCGCTCGTCTCGGTCCTCTTGGATCGCCTCATATCGCGAGGGACGGCCGAGCAGGCTGAGCGTCTTGAAGAGCACTGGCACGCAGTCGATGGCAAGAATGAACAGCGCCAGGAGGATCGCGATGTAACGCATGCTGGGATGTTCGGAAGTCAGGGAGGCCAGCGCATCGACCCTGTCGAGCAGACCAATCTTCGCTTCGAAGGCTTTTTCGAGCTTCCCCCGCTCCCGCTTGTAGCTGGTGTGCATTTCGGATAGTTCGCCTCTGACCTGCGCGAGCTGTTCCCTTGCGAAGCCTTTGGCCTGCTGTTGGTTCGATTCGGCTTCCTTCAGCAGTCGCTTCCCCAAATTGTCGAGTTCACTTTTCGTCGTCGTCGCTTCAGCGGCAAGGGCGCTGGCCTGCTGCTCCTTGGCGCGATAGGACGGCCCGGCGCCCACGTGCTTTGTCCCGCAGGTCCCGTCCAACTCACAGATAGCCCTCTTCTGGACGGCGTCGGCTTGTTTCTGCTCTCCGCTCAGCCTGCGCTGCAGCCTGGTGTAGTCAGGGCTTTCGGCAAAGACGGTGCTCGCCAGGCTTGAGTTGAGAGACCCTTGCAGTTCTTTGCGTTTGTCGGCCAACTTTTTGATCTGGGCGAACTGCGCGTCGAGGACATGTTTGGCTTGCGCCTGCTCCGCCTGGCGTGCTTCGGTGGCCTTCGCCGTTACCTCGGCGTGGAAGACCCCAAGCAGGGTCGGGATCGAGATGACCAGGCCGACGACGAGCGCGAGGCCGAGTCGGGGGAGCGCGAGCATCAGGGTCCGGGGCGGCGTCACCTGGCGCCGGATCGTCAGCAGAAGCCACCTGTCGAGGTTCATGATCGTCAGCCCCCAGAAGGCGCCAGCCGGAAGGGCCAGCACCAACGAAGCGTGGAGCCAGTCGTGAGTCGCGGCCGTTCCGGCGACTACCGCGAGGAGAGATGTCGCAAGCACGGTCCCGCCCAACGAGACGATTCTCGTCCGCTCGCCCGGGCACTCGGCGATGACCTCCTCGTCACCGCCCCCCAGCCAGAAAAGGAACTCGCCCATCATCGTCGCCTCCTGTTCGTTATTGGTGTCTAGAAAGGATCTGTGGGGCTGGGTGCGCGAATAGTCAGCAAGGGGCTTGCACAAACAAATCGTCCGGTCCGCCGACGATCCTGATCGCGCCGTATCCACTCCCGCCGATCTCCAGGACGTCTCCGGGCCGTGCGCCGAGCTGGTCGAGTGTCAACTCGGAGCGCGGGTCTGCCGCCGTCAGCCCGTCGTCGATCAGGTCGGGGCTTGGGATCTGCTCCGCAGCTTGCGGCCATGGGCCACCGCACTCTCCGCAGCGCGGATCGCGCCGCCAGCGGTGCGCCGGAGCCCCAACCTCGCAGGTCGCGCCGCAGCCGGGCTCTGGGCAGTTCGCTCGCTCAACGAGGACATCCGGCGGGAAGAGGACGGTTTCCTCGCCCAACTGCCCCAGTGTTTCCCTCACGGTTTCGTCGACAGTGACCGTCGACCGGGTCAACTCGGGAAGCCGGCGGTGGCGCTCAGCGCATTCGGGGTCCGGGCGTGGGCGGAAGACCTCGCTCTCTCCGTTGCGCAGGTTGAGCATCACGCGGCGGGGCTCTACCTCGCGCCCGTGCAGCAGGCCGACGATCGCCTCGGCGCAAAGGGCCCCGAGGGCGGCGGCCCCGTTCTGGATCGCCGGCACGACGCCACTGGTGTCGGCATAGCGGGCGTACTGTTCGCATGAGAACGCCCCCGGCAGCGCCTCTCCGGCGCAGCTCCAGCACGGGGTCAGCTCGGGATCGCCGTCGCCCGGATAGACCGTCATTCCAAGGTGTGCCCCCGAGAACCCCCCGTCGACGATCGGAATCGCGAGGAGCATCCCGACCCGGGCCAGATAGCTCCGGGCGACGAGCGAGTCCACGCAGGCGGCGATCACGTCGACTCCGTCGAAGGCACCGAGACCTAGCTCCTCGATCCAGGTGTCGGCGACCCTGATGCGGGCTTCCTCGTCGACATGCACGGCGCTTAGCTCCCGCCCGACGCTGGTGGCCTTTGGCAGGCGCTCCCCGGGCACGTAGGTCCCTCGGCGGGGGTGAAGTGGCGAGCGGGTCCGGTTGTGCTCCTCGAAGACGTCGCCGTCGACGATGCGCAGTTCGCGCACCCCGGTCAGAGCCAGGTCGAGGGCGACGTTCTGGCCGAGTGCGCCCGCACCGGCCACCAGAACACAGGAGCGCTCGAGGACGGTCGGGTCGTAACCCGCGCGGCGGGCGCGGCTATGTAGGTCGGGCGTTGCAGTGATCTGAGTCATCGATCGCTCCTTTGCAAAAAGGATTGGACGGTCAGTCGACGCAGAGGCAGTCGGGTCCACGGTTGCACTCGGAGATCGGACGGCCACAGGCGAGGCCGATCGCACCCGGCGCGCGACGGACTTCGCCGGAGAAGCGAGGGGGCGACGCGGCGCGCGAGATAGAGTGGCCCCCTCGCACCGCGGGTCGGCCTGCGGGCCGCATTGCGGTCCCTCGAGCCTGGAACCTCGGGCGACCGCTCGTTTTGCCGGCCTCAGGCGGGGGCGCCGGGCGCGCTGCGGGTCGGAACCTCTCGCGCGTGGGGACACCCGCCAGCGAATCGACGGGCGGCTTCTCTCGGACGCAACGGTCCCAGACGACGAGGCCGACGATGACCAGGGCGAGGAGGATGACGAGCGCGATCATCGCCACGGCCCGCCCGGCGCCGTCGCCAGCCAGGCGAGCGCGAAGACGATCAGCAGAATCGCAAGCGCGGCCGCCGCAGCGAGGGCATAGGGCCTCCAGGCCGCCTGGGCCTGGCACGTCGATCTGATCGGAATCCGCCGGCGCGACTCCGCGGGAAGCTCTTTGGCAGGCTCCTTCTGCGGCACGCCCGTGGCCTTCCCCGCGACGAGAGGCGCCGGCTCCGATTCTGGTCCTACGAAGACCTGGTAGCGATTCCTCGGTGCCTCGAGGCCAGAGATCACCACGCCAACCGAAGCCGGCTCCGTCCAGACTCGCTGCTCCTCGCGATCGACGTGTGAGAAGTACGCCTCGAAGCAAGGGTGGGTATGGCCCCACCCCAATGGCTTTAGCAGCGGGTTCTCGAGCCAGGCCCGCGCGACCATCTGCTCGGAGCCCTCGGCGGTGATCGTCACCATTGAAGGACTCCCGATCACCTCTCCGGGCTCGGGGAGGATGAGCCGGGTGACAATTGCACAGGGGTGCTCGCCGTCGCTGAAGAAGCCACCGAAGAGCAGGCAGGCCGTCTCGACTGGGTGCTCCGCACGCTCCAGCCTCGCGAGATTCTCAATGACGTCAATTGCGACGTAGATCCGCCGGCCATCCGCGGTTCGGTGCTCGGTGAACTTCGCCGGGTTGGGGGCGCTACGCAGCAACGGCTGCGCTGTGCGGCGCACACCGCCGCTCATTCGCGGCGGCGCCGACGTGCGGCGCAGCCCGTCTTTGGTCAGCGTGCCCATTAGCGCTCACCCGCCGGCGCGAAGCGCCGCCGCGTTGGCACTGAGGAGCCCCTGAACCGGCCGCTGGCCTGTGGCGTGGTGGCGTGGGCTGGTCGGAAGCGCTCGGCGCTAGGCGGTGGGGCTTTTGCGGGCTGAAAGACCCCAACCCGACGCGCGTCCTCGGCACGGATGCTCGGGAACCGGAGCTCGGGGTTAAGCGGCTCAAACTTCATCTCGTCGCGCCAGTAGGTGACGGCCGCGGCGTTGTAGCCGTGGTAGGACGGGATCGGCTTCGGCTCGTCGAAGTTGAGCAGCTTGCCGATGTGAATGATGTAGTCGACCAGCAGCGTGCGGTTCGGCGTCCAGACGTGTTCGCCGTGGCAGACCGGCACATTGACGGCGAAGTGCGGCGTCCAGGGGACGACTTCGCTGACGACCCAGGCGGTCGGCGCGGAGCGCGGATAGTCACCATTGGCGAGCGGTGCGGCGTGCACCACCGTTGGTTGGTGGCGCACGCCGGGTGCCCGCAGAGTGTCGAACTCATAGACGACTCGATAGTCGGTGGGCGGCGTCGCGTCGCCGGGTGGAACCGGGTCCTGGCCAGTGCGTGCGTCGCCGGCGCTGCGATGCCCCGTTATCCGGATCGGGCAGTCGGCGGCATCGAGGAGTTCGATCGTCCGATGGTCGGTGCGCAGTCGCTCGATTCGCTCGGCGGGCGACAGTGAGCGCGCCATTTAGACCCACGCCCCGTGCGAGTCGCGGATGAACTCGATCTGATCACCGTCCTCGACCCCGCTCGCGCCGAGCCGCGAGCTCGGGGTCAGATCGCTGTTCGTCCTCGGGTGCAGGACTCGCCAGCGCTCACCGGCGGCGAGCTGCGGCAGGTAGTTCTCCTCGTTGAGCCCAGCGATCAGCTCACTGATCGAGAGGTCTGTGGCAACGTCAGCCTCGTAGGGGTCGGCTGCCTCCTTTGCCCTGCAGAAGATGTGAATCGTCTCGGTCTCCGCTGTGGTCTGCGCCAATGTCTTCTCCTTTGTCTCTTGCCGCTCGTCTGCGGCTCTGACAGGTATGTGTCGAACTGGGCGAGAAAAGTCAGGGCAACTTCGCCGACGGCTCCAGTCGCGGGTCCCGGGTTCCCTTGGTCGAGGAAACGCGAATGAAGCCTCAAGTTCAGATGCGGCCAAAGCGTGGCCGGGATGCGCGAGATCGGCGTCGAGTCAGCGGTTGAGAGGCCGATCAAACCGCCCGCCGCGATTTCGGGCACTTCTGCGTCGAAGTTCCCAAATCGCTGCATATCGGCGCATATCCGCGCGTATTCCTGATCGGGGCCTTCGGCGGCGCCATCACGAAACCCCTGCAAGCTGCTACATTCGAGCCACGCGGCTTCCGGAGACCGGCCTAATTGCCATGCAGAAGGTCGAGGGTTCGAATCCCTTCAGCCGCTTTTGACCAAGGCGGATCTCCATCAGCTCGTTGATCGCCTGCCCGAGCGGGCGGTTGACGGCGCGGCGATCCTGCTTGAGGAGATCAGCGATGGTCGCATTGATCCAGAGCAGGCCGGATTTTGGACTAGCGACTGGCAGGACAAAGAGCGAGAGGCGAACGACGACATCGCTGCGGGCCGGGTCACCCGATACGAGAGCGATAAGGAGTTCCTAGAGGCACTGGACGAGCGCACGAAGCCGCTCGATGCCGACGCGTGATGTCCTCGCGTCATTCTGGCGCGACTGGGACAAGCTGACTCCTCAGCAGCAGCGAGCATTCCGCGAGGCCGTCGCGCTGTTCATAGCCGACCTCGCCAGCGGCGATCAAGGCTTCCATCCCCGGCTCCGCGTCAAGCGCGTTCAAGGTCATCCGGGCGTTTGGGAGATGACCTGGGCGTATGACGGTCGCGCGACCTTCCAGTACGGCGATCAAGTCCACTCCGGTCAGCCGCACATCATCTGGCGTCGCATCGGCACCCACTCGATCTTCCGCCGCCCCTGATCTTTTGATGGCGGACGATCTCGCTGCTCGACGGTCTCAATGCAATCAAGTGCGACTTCACGACCGCCCGCTATTTGATGTGGCTCTCGACCCCCAGAGCACGGTGGCGGAGCAAGCTGGCGAGCTTGATCATCGCATTCGACTTGTGCTGACACCTTGAACTATGGACGCTGGGGCCTGAGAGCTCGGCGAGAAAGGGGAGATCGGGACGGCCTTCCGAGAGCGGGCGCAAGGTCTTGATGTAGTGGTCGAGGCGCTCGCCACGGACCTGCTCGCCGCCGTCGAGGAGGTCGCGGGTGTTGGCGAGCTTGTCGGCGGCGTAGATCGCCGCCGCGCGGCGATCGCGCATCACCCGGCTGCGAGCCTCGGCCTTGCGCCCGGGTGTGACCGACTACTGATCGTCGATCGTCTCGCCGCCCCAGTCCTCCGGGGCGACGTCTCTCAGCGTCTGGGTGAGAGTCCAGCGGTGGCCCGCATGGTCGCGAAAGGCGCATTGGCGCTCGCCGTATGGGAAGTCCTGGGGCTCGCGGATGATCGTGGCGCCGCTTTCGCGAACGCGCTCGCAGAGGGAGCTGACGTCCTTGACTCGGAGCATCACCGCCTGCGATGCCTGCTCGCCGGCGGGGGCGACACGGCCGTGACCGACGTCGGCCACGATCAGGGAGCCCTCGCCGAAGCTCAGCTGAGCCCGATGGCCGGGGCCGATGCGCACCCGCTCGACGAATCCGAGCACCTCGACCAGCCAGTCGACGGCCGCGTGGACATCGGGGTAGGCGAGTTCGGGAATCACGGGGCCGACAGGCGCTGACCGATTCCTCCGCATGCCCATAGAGGATAAGACGCGCAGAGCAGGACGAGGAGTGGGCGCCAGACAACCGCAACCCGGGCCAACGATGCCGGAACTGCAGGTGCGCCGAGGGCGCTCAGTTGGTCGCGGGACGGGTCCGAGGAGGGGCGCGGGGACCCAGTGCTCCTATGTCAAGGGGTCACGCAAGATGAGGCGCTGGCGTGCCTCTCTGGGGCCCGTGGTTGTGGGGATATCTCTCGCCCAGGTCCGATCTGCCCGAGTCCTCGCCCCAGGCAAGCAGCTCTGCGAACCCCAGCTTCCTCGCCTCCACGGTCAGCTCGCCGGCGAGCTGACCGGTTGCCGCGGCCACAGCGGCGCAGGAATGGTGACCTTGCCCGTCGTCACCTAAGCGTCGAGCCCGCCAGTGACCGCCTAAACACCTGACTACCGGCGAGGTCCTGGCAAAAGCATTGGAAGCAGCACGAGGCGGACCAGTCGCACGACGGAGGCCGGATCGTCGAGAGTGATGTTCCCGTCCCGCGTGAGCAGCAACGAGATCGCAAGCCGGGCGGTCACTTCAGCGACGCCATCTACGTCTGATGTCATAGCACGGCCCGCATCGACTTCCGCCTGAAGCCGACTTGCAATGAGTGATCGGTAAAGGCCGAGCACGGGTCCGCCATCGACCGTGAGCGGCGGCAGCAGGACCTCGGGTTCGCGCCGCAAGATCCCGTCGAACAGGGGGTGGTCGCGCACGTAGCGCCCGGCGAAGGCGAAGCCCTCAACGAGCCGATCCTCCAATGTCTCCGCACCCTCCCAGAGCAGGTCGAGCTCTTCCATGCCACGGCGTACCTCGCGTGCGATCACGACCTCGACCAGGCCCTGCTTGCTCTCGAAGCGGCGAAAGACGGTCATCCGGGAGACGCCGGCGCGACGCGCTATGTCCTCCATGGAGGTGCGACGGATTCCGTGCTCAGAGAACTCCTCGAGCGCCGCGGCGGCAATCCGGTCGAAGACCGCGTCCTCGCCCGAAGGGGGAGTCATCGCAAGCGCTCCGGCTATTGGCGGCATGTTACGATGATACTCTATTCTCACAAAGTAACAAGAAAGAGATCATGGACAAAGCGCTCGTCGACCTGCCCCGACTGCAACGGCCTGCAGTTGCCAATGCCGCTCAGTACTGGCTCGCCCCGGAGCGGTTCGCGCGCAGTTGTCAGCGCTTCGGCGACCGCTTCGTGGTTCCGATGCCCTCGGCGACCGGACCGTGGCTGTGCCTGACCGACCCCGAGGACATCAAGCGCGTGTTCACCGCCGACACCGATGTGCTTCGCCTCGGTGCTGCCCTGGCCAAGGCCTCAGCTCACCATCTTGTCCTCGGCCCGACGGGGCTCACGAACCTCGATGGCCCCGAGCACATGAGCATGCGGCGAAAGCAGCTGCCGCCGTTTCACGGACGCGCGCTCCCCAGCTACCACGAGACCATGGAGCGCAAGACCGAGGAGGCTCTTGCACGCTGGCCCTATGGTCGCCCCACCCCCGCTGGGCCACGTATCGAGGGGATCACTCTTGAGGTGATGATGGCCACGGTATTCGGGGTCACCGATCCCGCACGCGTCGAGCGGCTGCGCTCAGCGACGCTCGCGCTGCTTCGCGAGGGCCACTCGCGGCGCTTCTTCATCCAGACGATGATCGCTACCAGCCGTAAGGACGGTTGGGACAGGCCCTTCCCTCGAATGAGCCGCGCAATCGCCGCGGTCGACGCGGTCGTGCTGGAGGAGGTCGCCCAGCGCCGCAATGAGGAAAGGCTCGATGGGGAGGATGTCCTCGGAATGTTCCTGCGCACTCCCGATGAGCAGGGTCAGGCGATGAGCGACAACGAGATCTGCGATGCGATGCGCACTCTTCTACTCGGCGGCCACGACACCACGGCCTCCACCCTCACCTGGGTGCTGGAGCGCATCAGTCGCTATCCAGACGTACTCGCGCGCCTTGAAAGCGCGGCGCTCGACGGAGACGACGAATACCTCGACGCGGTGATCAAGGAGACGATGCGATTGCGCCCGGCCTTCCCACTCACGGCGCGACTCGCTACCGAGCCCTTCGAGCTACCCGGGGTGACCATCCCGAGCGGCACGATGGTGGTCCCTTACATCACGCTCGTGCACCGGCGTCCTGAGCTCTACCCCGATCCGCTCGCCTTCCGGCCCGAGCGCTTCCTCGACACCCGTGCCGGCACCTACACCTGGATTCCCTTCGGCGGCGGACCGAGGCGATGCATCGGCGCCGCCTTCTCCATGGCCGAGGCCCGAATCGTGCTGCGGACAATCCTGCGCCAGGCACGCATCGAGCCCTCACGGCGGCGCTCGGAGCGGGTCGCGCACCGCAACGTCTTCATCGTGCCGGCCCGGGGCGGGCGTGTCACGCTCCAACGCCGCACATCCGAGGGCAATTGCCGACAGGATGCCCTCCGAGGCGACCCGGCGGGAGTCGCCTAACCCAACCGACGCCGGCATCCTCGACGTTCTCGGCCCGGTTGGCAGCCGTGAGGAGTTCGCCCGGCGGCTGATCGCGATCGGCATCGTTGATCGCTCCGACGCGCCGCTGTAGGGGGCTGGTGGGGTGACGCCCGAGGAGAAGTGCCCGAAGCTCGGAGACCGGGTTCAAGATGACCTCCTCATGGGCGCGATACGGCGCTGGCGCCCGCTATGCCCCTCGTTGACCCGCTCTCCGTGCGACAAGCGAGGCCAGCTCAGAGCGGTTGCGAATGTCGAGCTTCGCGTAGACGTGCGAGAGGTGCATCTTGACGGTGCCGCGGGCGATGAACATCCGCTCGCCGATCTCCGGATTGGTGAGGCCCTCGGCGGCGAGCTCGACGGCCTGCAGCTCGGTGGGGGTCAGTGACTCCCAGCCTCCGGAGGGCCGTTTGCGGGAGCCGCGGGTGCGCCCCAGCCAGCCGATTGCCTGATCAGTGTCCAGCGCGCGCCCTTGCGTGATGGCCGCGGTGAAACGCTCGGCGCCAAGCTCGTTGCGGAGCCGCTCCCCGAGCGTCTCGACCGCTTCCTGCTCGTGGGGCCAGCGAACCCGGCCGAGATCCTCTCGGGCGCGATCCGCGGCGCCGAGGATGCGCGCCGCCTCCTCGAAGCTCTCGAGTGCCGCCGCGACCGCGGCAAGCACGTCGAGGGCGGGGTGGAGATGAGCGGCCAGCGCCTGCTCGACGGCGCTCGCCAATGACCCGTGGGCGAGCTGCTCGGCCTCGGTCGGTTCCCCCTGCGCCAGCGCCACCACCGCCAGCGCCTGCTGAGCGGCCGCCCGGAAGACCGGATTGTCGAGCGGACCTTCGGCTATCTCGGCGACGGTCCGTGCGTGCGCCCCGCCGCTGTCGAACAGGCCGAGGCCGAGCTCGGCGCGCGTCAGGGCCAGGAGGGCCAGCGCCGTTTCATAGGGTCCGCCGGCTGCGCCCCGCTCCAGGTAATCCTGCAGCGAGCCACGCGCCTCCTCAAGCAGTCCGGCACTCGCCTGGGCATAGGGGATGGCCACCTGAAGAGGGGAGATCGCGAGGCCGGCGGCAGCGGCGGCCGAGCGCTCCATTGCCGAATCGAGGTCTGCCAGGGCGGCCTTTCCGTCGCCCCGCTCGGCACGCAGAATGCCCCGGTAGGCGTGGGCGGTGCCGGCGCTGACCGGCTCGCCGACCGCGTCGGCCAGGGCGATCGCACGCTCATACAGCGCCAGGGCTTCCTCGTCGCGACCCTGGATCACGTGTCGCACAGCCCCGACACCCGCCCAATGCCAGGCGGCGAACTCCGCGTAGCCGGTGCGCTCGATGATCTCGATCGCCTCCTCGAAGACGCAGACGGCGCCCGCATCGCCCTGCATGGCCAGCGCGAAGCCGAGGATCTGCGTCGCGTCCACAAAGCACCACTCGTCATCGCTGGCTCGGGCCAGCTCTCGCGCCTGCTCGAGCCCCTTGCGGGCGCCGGTCGGATCCGGGTACATCTGCATCGTTCCCAGCACGTCGAGCGCCCGCGCCGCCGTCGAGACCTCCCCCAGCGAGCGGGCCATCTCGAGCGCTTCCAGCTCGCTCGCGGCCGCCTCCTCGAATCGGCCCGCGTAGGTCAGCAGGTAGCCACGCCCCCACAGAACCCGAGCTCGAAGCGCCGAGGGCTCCGCCGGCCCGGCCCCCAGCGCCCGCAGGTAGGCGTCGTCGGCGATCGCGAAGCGCCCGCGCAGCTTCCACCAGACCGTCAGCGCCGCGCAGAGGCGCAGCGTCCGCTCGCCGTCGCCGTCGGCCGCCTGGTCGAGCGCCGCAGCGAGGTTGGCCGCCTCGGCGTCGAGTGCGTCGAGCCAGGTGCTCTGACCGGCGGCCTCCAGGTGCGGGGCGATCTGCTCGGCTAGAGCGAGGTAGAAGTCGAGATGGCGCTCGCGAAGATCGTCGGCCTCGCCGGCCGCCGCGAGCCGCTGCAGCGCGTACTGGCGGACCGTCTCCAGCAGCCGGTAGCGCACCGCTGCGCCGTCCTCTTCGACGACGACGAGGGACTTCTCGGCCAGCGACGTCAGCAGGTCGAGGAGTGCCGCCCGGTCGAGCCCGTCGCCGCAGCAGACTTCCTCGACGGCTTCGAGCGTCCAACCGCCGGCAAATGCTCCCAGCCGCCTGAACAGCATCTGCTCGTCGTCATCGAGCAGATCGTGGCTCCAGTCGACCGAGGCGGCCAGAGTCTTCTGGCGTGGCATCGCCGACCTCGCCCCGCCGGTCAGCAACTGGAAGCGGTCGCCCAGCCCTGCGGCGATCCGCTTGACGCCGAGCACCCGAACACGCGCCGCCGCCAGCTCGATCGCCAGAGGAATCCCATCGAGGTCGTTGCAGATCCGCGCAATCGCGGGACCGTTTGCGGCGTCGACGTTGAAGTGCGGGCGCACCTTTCTCGCCCGCTCGACGAACAGGCGCACGGCATCGGACTCGGTGAGCGCCTCGACGGGCTCCGTCTCCGGGCGCTGCGGTGGCAGCGAGAGCGAGGGCACACGCCAGTCAGCCTCGCCGGCCACTCCGAGCGGCGCCCGGCTCGTCGCCAGCACGGTGACCCTGTGGCAGCCGTGCAGAAGCGCCTCCGCCGCCGCGGCGCAGGCCTCGAGCAGGTGCTCGCAGTTGTCGAGGACGACCAGCGCCCGGGCCTCGGCCAGGTGGGCGACCGCCGCGTCCAGCGAGGACTGGCCAGGGAGCGGCTTGACGCCGACGGCGTCCCCGAGAGCCGCGCCGACGGCGTCCGGATCCGCCAGCGGCGCCAGCTCGATCCACCAGGCGCCATTGGGGAAACGATCGAGCTGCTCGGCTGCCGCCTGGGCGGCGAGCCGCGTCTTGCCGCAACCGCCCGCCCCGGTCATGGTCAACAGCCGCGTGGCGCCGAGCGCCTCCGCCGCCTCGCTCAGCTCGCGCTCGCGGCCGATGAAGCTGGTCAGCTGCTCTGGGAGGTTGTTCGGCGCCCCGGAGCCGTCCGGCGCTGCTGACGGCGCTTCTTTCGCCTTGGCGATTTCTCGCAACCCGACCTCCACACGATCGGCCGGCCGAGTGCCGGCCACGGGTGGAGTCTGTCACGGCCCCGCGCCAGATCTCGGTAGCTCCCCGCTCAGGCCAAGGCGGGAGCAGCGACGTCGACGGCGACGGGGCGCCGCAGTAGGACGACGCCTATGCAGGCCATCCAGATCGCGAACGCCGGCGCAGCCGCCAGGGCGATCCCGTCGGGCGACAGAACTCCCGAGCGAGCGAACGAGAGCGCGCTCACCACGTCCAGGGCCGCGACCAGGAGACCGAATGCGAGCACCGATTTCGGCAGCGCCGCACAGCGTCGGGCGGCGATCACCAATCCGATCACGCAGGCGATCGTCGGCCACTCCGAGAGGCTGGTGGCAACGCTCATGCCGACACCGAGCAGCTTCGACAATTCCAGGCCGAGGTGGGGCGCCATGTATGCGGCGATCCCACCGAACAGCAGGATCACTCCGATCAGCGCCGCCTCGACCCCGGCGCAGACCAGCGCCACGGTCGCGGCGACGCCGCCGCGCTCGCCCAGGAATGAGCGCAGGCCGACGAAGGTGACCGGCAGCAGGGCGCACCAGGCAATCCCGTTCAGCGCCACGGCAGCGAGTACACCGGTCCGGTGCTGAGCGAAGAACTGTGCGAAATCAGCCGCCGAGGCGTTCGGGGCAGGCAGGCTTGCCAACGAGCCGATCGGAACGCTGACGAAGTACAGCAGCGCCAGTCCGAGAGCCGCGCCGGCGGTCAGCCTGGTTAGGCGGGCATCGTTCGAGGAAATCACTCGGCCAGCCCGATCCGAAGCTGCTCGACGTCGAAATAGGTGTCCTTGGTTTTCACCAGGCCGGCCTCGATGGTGATGATGTCGACGCAGTCGACCCGGAGGTCTCCGTTGACCAAAGTCCATTCGAGGACCCAGTGGTCGTCGCCGAACAGGACCTTGCGCGCTTCGGAAGCGAACTCGGGAAGCCGCTCGAAGGTCTCGGCCGCCGCCGTGCGCATCGCCGCCCGGCCCTTCACCGTCTCGCTGACGCCATGGGTGCAGAATCGCGTGTCCTCCGTGTGCAGCGCGGCGATCGCATCTGCATCGTGGTCGTTCCAGGCCTTGCCATAGGTCAGCAAGAGCTCTCCTAGATTCGTCTCTGAAATCGCCTCGGTGGTCATCCGGGTCCAGCCTTTCGTAGAGGTATGCAGGCGGCACGGTGGGAGGGCTTCGCCTCCGGAACCGCCGACATCGAAGCTACGGCCGCGCGGTGGCTAGTACTACTGCCACCTGGCATATATCCCGCCGGATGCAAAGCGGGGACCAATCACCCGCCCCGTTTATTGAGTGTGCCTCGATCTCAGGTCTCGAGGGCCAAGACGTCGATTCGGGGCGGGCATCGGTCAGGTGCGGGCAATGGTGGGATGATCGCGACGATGCAGGCGGTCGGCCCGCGCCAGTCGGTCCGGGGTGCCGACGGGAGGAGTGCGTGCCAACCGTCGATCAGCGCGCAGAGCTCGGCGCCCGTGGGGCCGAGACTGTAGAAGACCTGGCGCGGCGGACCAGGGACGGACCGCCGCGTGATCGCCTTGACCGCGAGCAGTTCGGGCGCGTGGCGGTGGAACGTGCTGATGTCGACCCGCCAGCCGAGATCGATCTCGCTCGGGCGGCGACTCCGTCGCCCGAGGTCGGCCAACACCTGGCGGACCACCGGATAACCGAACAGGCGCACCACCTCCGCGCCGGGTCCGCGCAGCGCGGGCCGCTGCGAATCTTGGGCAGGCTCAGGGTTCGGGACTCCCCGACGGCCCACGGCCGCTCCCTTCGGTTCCCGGCGGCGGCGCTTCAGGTTCAATGACCAACGGGTAGTCGATCGGTTCCCGGCCGAGCTCCTTGCCTTCCGTGTCGAGGGCGATCACCTCGACCGGCGTGCGGCTAGGTTCCGCGAGCAGGACGAAGCCTCCTTCGACCCCAAAGACCCGGAGGGGCGGCCCCGATTTGTAGGTGAGTTCGACGCTCCTCACCGACCGGGCCGCGATCCCGAACAGTGGGACATGGCCCTGGTGGCCGGCCGGCACCGGCCACGGACCGACGACATGCAGCGGGGAGTCGCCGAGTTCCGCGACGTTTTCATAGCCCATGATGAAACTGCCGTTGCTGCCGTGTCCGAACTCGAAATTCAGGCCGCCGGCGGAGCCGATGTAGGAGTAGAGCTTGTAGCCGCCGGCTTCGGCGATCACCCGCGGTTCCTTGGAGGAGTATTCCTGGTAAAGGTTTTCGGGTGCTTCTTCGCCCGAGCCGAGCGACTTTCCGGGGGCTTCGGCGGACTCGCCGCCGAGCCAACCGGAGAAGACGCCGCCGACGCTTTCCCCCGCTCCCTCGATCGCCGCCCGGGTGGGCGGGACCGAGTAGAGGGCCGCGCCGAGAAGTACCAGCGCCGCGAGCGCCTGCAGGGCTAGCTTCGGAGCGCCCCAGCGCCGACGCGCTGCGCCGCGGCGCCGGTCATGGCGCCGGCCGCGGCCTGCGTCGTCGGCCCGCGCGCGGGCCACAGAGGAGGGATGCCTCTCGGACGCAAGGATCGTGGCGAGCATGTCCTCCGCGGTCGCGTCCCACAGTCGGTCCGGCCGCTCGGCGTCGTCGAGCGGGTCGAGGGTCCGCACTTCGTCTACCACCATGTCTTCGCTCCTCTCGTTCATTCCGTCCCCGCGGCACCGTGCCGGACGTGAGCCCTTGGTCGTATGTCCTCACCTGATGAATGCCCGTTGGTGACAAGCTCTTTCGAGAGTCGCCGGCGGGCGCGGTGCAGTCGTAGCGAGAAGGTGGCCACCGAGCAGCCGAGGACCTGTGCCCCCTCACGCGGTGCGAGCCCCTCCCACGCGACCAGCGTGAGGATCTCGCGATCGCGGTCGGGGAGGGCGGCAAAGGCCGCGGCGAGGGACTCCCTACGGGCCAGGCGCTCGGCGACCGGGGTCTCGGGGTCGGCGACCTCCACCCCCTCCAGGGAGGAGACGGTCAGGTGTGCGGCACGGCGACGCTCGGAGCGGTGGCGGTGCCCCAGCACCCTCCGGGCGGTGCCCAACAGCCACGGCAACGGCTCGAGCGGGACCGCCTCGAGGCGGCGCCAGGCGATCAGGAAGGTCTCCGACACGATTTCCTCGGCCACCTCGCGGCTCTCGATCCGTCGCAGGACGTAGGCGAGGACGCGCGGGTAGCAGGAGCGGAAGATCGCCTCGAAGCTAGCCGCGGCGAGCGCGTCCTGCAGGATCGGTCGGTCGTCGGTCATTATCACTGTAGTGCCCGCCGGGCGGTGGATATTTCACCCGGCGACATGGCGACGGGGAGTCGGGTCGAGGACGACGCGCCTCTGCTGTCGGTCGGAACGCAATCAAACCGGCCTCGGCAATTTCGGGCACTCGTTCGCGCGAGTGCCCGAAACGCTGCATATCGGCGCATATCCCCGCATATGGTCGATTCGGGTCGTTGGTCTCGACGGCATGAAGTTCCTGCAAGTTGGCACAATTGCGGCGCGCAGCCTTCGAGGATCGGCCTAATTGCCATGCAGAAGGTCGAGGGTTCGAATCCCTTCAGCCGCTTTTCGCGAATTGCCCGCACGTGGGCGGGTCGGCTCCGGGGCAGGACGCTGAAACCCGACCCGGGGCCAGCACCGAAAGCTCGCCGCGCCGGGGGGCATTAGACGTTCGTTCGAGAGCGATCCCGGGCGTCCCATCCCCTGTGGAACGCTGAGGACCATGTCACAAGCCGTGTCCGCCAAACGGAACCCGGACCTCCACAAGACGCGCGCCTGGTCGCACGAAGGAGCCTCTACGACGCTCAGATTCACGGTGGCGTTCGGGTTGACCGCTGCCTACGTGGCATTCGCCGTCTGGGCGTCTTCTCCATGGCGGACAGAGCTGCGCGATGCGATCGGTCCAGTGATGTCCTGGGTGATCCCGATCTTCCTCGCCTACGTCCCGACCGTGCTCGTCGGCTTCATGGTTTTTACGCTGCTCACGTTGCGCTACCGCGTCCCGTCGCTGGATCCACCCGGTGGTCCCTGGCCGGAGGGTGCGTGGCCCCCGATCACCGTCGTGATCGCCGCCCGCGACGAGGAGTCGGCCATCGGGCCGACCCTGGAGCGGATCGCGGATCTCTCCTACGGCGGGCCGCTGACGGCGATCCTCGCGGACAACAACTCGACCGACCGCACCGCCCTGGTCGCCGAGGAGACGGCGCGACGCCGTGGTCTGGAGCTGCGGCGCACCTTCGAGCCGCAGGCGGGAAAGTGGCGGGCGCTCAACAGAGCGCTCGAGAGCGTCAAAACCTCAATCGTGGTCACCGTTGACGCCGACACCCTCCTGCACCCGGACGCTCTGAGGTATCTGGTCAGCAGGCTGATGGGCGAACCTGACGGGCAGCATGTATGCGCCTGCGCGGGCGCCCTGGTTGTCGAGAGCCCGACACGCAATCTGCTTACCAGGATGCAGAGCTGGGACTACCGCCTCGGGATCAACGGGATCAAGCGAATGCAGGCGGCCTACCACAGCACCCTGGTCGCCCAGGGCGCTTTCTCTGCGTACTGGACGGACGACCTCCGCGCCGTGGGCGGTTGGCCGGACGCGATCGGCGAGGACATCGTCCTCACCTGGTCGATGATGGGATCCCGCGGGCTCGTCGAGTACGAGCCGTGCGCGCTCGGCGTCACTGCGGCGCCAGAGCGGGTTCGCCAGCTCCTGCGTCAACGATCGCGCTGGGCGCAGGGGATGCTGGAGGGCCTTCGGCGCCACCCGCCGGCCGAGCAGCCGAGAGTCTTGGCCAAGTTCGTCTGCGGGCTTGACTACCTCGTGCCGCTCCTCGACATCGGCTATGTCTTCTTTTGGATACCGGGCGTCGTCCTCTTCATTGCCGGCTATCCACTGTTGTTCTCATGGTGGTCGATGCTGGTGCTGCCGATTACCCTCGCCATCTACGGGCTGCTGCGCAGGTGGCAGGAGCGGCACGTCTTTCGTCGCCTCGGATTCCATCCCCGACACGACGTCCTGGGTTTCTTCGGCTACCTGTTCGGCTATCGGGCGCTGGTCTCGCCAGCCGCACTGCGCGGCTACACGGAATACCTGGCCGGGGCGCCACGACGCTGGAAATAGAGACGGGCGCCGACGGGCAAGGTCAAGCAGCCAAGCGAATGGGACATTCGAGCGCTGGCGGGATACGCCGGCGGTCTCGCCCGTCCTTCCTCAGCGACCTGGCTGTCAGGCGAGCGTTCGCTCGAGCTTCACCTCGCACATGTCCACCGACGCTCGGGTGCCAGGCGTCTCTGAGGGATCCATCGCACTGAACACTTGAGCTCCCGCCTCCATGTCCTCTGCGCTCTCGAAGTACTGAAGGACCACTGCCGTGTCCTGTGAGCCATCGAACAAGATCTTGAGGCCTTTGGCGGGCACGCCGGGGGGTGGCCCGTCGGACTCCTCGATGCGGGCAAGGAGCTCCTTCATCCGCTCTGCAGAAACGTCGGTGAACCTGACGGCGCGTACATACATGACGGCATCCTCCTTGGTTTGTCTTGGATATCGACCTTAGTCGGTTTTCTCCGACCCGCGGGCCGATCGAACCGTCTCTCTGCGGCGTTCACCGCATCTCAAGCGAGCAGTCGCAGCAACTCCTCGCGGTCAGGGCCTGGTATCTGCAGGCGCTCGTGCTGACCCGCCAGCTCGAGAATGCGCTCGGGCACCCCGTCCTGCGCGAAGGTCTCACTCAACGGCGTCAGGCAGGAGCGGGACTCCAGGAAGGCCTTGAAGAGGTCGGGATCATGCAGTATCGCCGTGAGAAGCGCTCCCCGAAGGGCCTGCGATGGGTCGCTCGGCTGCGGTGGCTCCAATCCTTGGCGCAGCGCCTCGATTTCGCTCAGCCGGCTGCGATCCTCGGCGACCGTCTCCCGGTACCAGGGCGTCAGCCGCGCCTCGGTGGCCTCGTCCCACGCCTGTGCGAACTCCAATGGATCCTCCAAATGCGAGCTGACGACCTCGCGTAGGGCCTGGGCGTGTATCAGTCCGAGGGTGATGCCGCGACCGAGCGAGGGGTTGGTGCATGCGCAGGCGTCGCCGAGCAGGGCGATGCCGGTGAGCACGGGCCGCCCGTCGTGCAGCGGGCGGCGGTAGCGGTCGATCACACCGCCCATCGCCATGAGGTCGCTGATCGGCTCACCCTCCAGCCAGTGTGCATGTGCTGGGCACGCCTCGATGACGGCCCTCCACGCGTCGGGATCGCGCATCCGCTTCAGCGGCTGGTCTCCGCTCGAGATGTAGGTGGTCACTGCCCAGGTGCCGTTGTCCGACGGGAGAGTCAGGATCGAGAAGGTCCCGATCGGCGCCAGCAGAGGACCGTAGGGTGGTGGGGTCGAGCCGTCCGCTGAGCGGAAGAACCGGCCGTAGTAGATGAACCCCGAATCCTCGGACTCCTCGTGCAGAGGCCCGATGTTCGCATCGCTACACCAACGCGGCAGCTGCGAGCCCCGGCCCATCGCGTCAACTACGAGATC
Source organism: uncultured Solirubrobacterales bacterium (assembly GCA_963840565.1). Lineage (GTDB taxonomy): Bacteria > Actinomycetota > Thermoleophilia > Solirubrobacterales > 70-9 > VRUE01. The sequence goes on along the minus strand of CAWIZH010000002.1, from coordinate 820,389 downwards.
GGCCTGCAGCGTCTCGCCCGAGTCGAGGCGAACGCCAGCCACGTGCGGCGTCTCGCTGCCGGCCTCAATGATCGGCTCCTTCACGGTCACGCCGCGGCGCACCTCCAGGCCGGGCTCGTCCTCTGCCGCCGCTCCCAGGATCTGCTCGAACACCGGGCGGCGAGCGGTGTAGGTAACGAACCGCTCATCGCCTGACCGTGGGCCGCCATCTGCCAGGTTGGGGGGCATCAGCCCGAGCAAATCCAGACGCATCGCGCCCGCCGCGACGAGCCCATCGAACACGTCGGGGAGCTCCTGCTCCAGCACCGCGCTACCCGCGGGCTGCAGGAAATGAGCCATACGGAACTGAGTTACTCCCTCGCGCGACCACTTCTCCCACGCCTCATCTACGGACTCCGGCACAGGATCCGCGTCGCGCTCGAGCACCGTGACCTCGTGCCCGTCGCGCGCCAGCATCAACCCTGACGCCAGCCCGCACACCCCACCACCTAGCACGACGATCCTGGTCATTCTCCGCTCAGCCCCCCGCCGCCCTGCTCACGGGCGTCGCAGCACAGCTCAGGGCGACTGTCGCTCATGTCGACAGGAAGCTACCAGCAGCCGATCCACCGCCCGGTCGCTCTTCCGCGGAGTTGCCTAGGGCGAGGCGGGCTGTGCCAGACTCGGGGGCAGTGCAGCACGACGCGGAGTGCAGTGGTGCCAGCCGCCGCCCACCGATTGGAAAGCGTCTGAGGCGGCGGAACCTCTACAGGAATGGGAGCTCGTCTTGCTAATCGTCGGACTAGGCATCTTGTATTTCGTTCTCTTGGTTGTCCTTGGCGTCAGGACGTTCCAGAACAAGCACTACTTCCTCTTCGCCTTCGGCTTTTTCATTCCAGTCATCTGGATCGTTGGGGCGATGTTGCCGCCGAAAGGCATGTCCCATGTGGATGAGCTGTATGCCCGCCGCGGCGAGACGGATTAGGCGCTAGCCAGCCCACCAGTCGCGCTGGCCCTCGACGTCTTCGCGTGGAGACTCGCCGAGATTGGGCGCGCCGATGACGAGGATCTCGAGGCCCTCCGGCCCGGCCTCATAGCCGCGCCACGTACCGGGCGAGACGCGCACCGCGTCCCATTGCTCGAGCTCGACGATCTCCTCGTCGAGCTTCATCCGCCCGCTCCCGCGCAGGACCACGTAGACCTCCTCCTGCTCCTTGTGCGTGTGGCCGTACGGAAAGCGATAGCCGGGCGGGAGGCGCTGGTAGCCCAAGCCTGATTGCTCGAGCTCGAGCGCCCCGGTCGCCAAGCGGAACTCCAGGTCCGGCGAGCCGCCGAAGTTGGACCCGACGTCCTCCAGGTCGTCCTTCAGGTTCCTGAGAGTGAACGACACGGCGCGATTCTATGGCGCGGTCTGGATGGGGTGCTTGGTCTCAGCGAACTCACCGCCCCAGCTCGCGGCGCAGCATCGCATTGCCGCGCTCGAGTTGCTCGATGGTGGCGCTGGCGACCGAGCGCGCTCGGGTGGCGCGATTGATGCGGGCCTGGACCTCCCGGTGCGACTTGCCGGTGCGACGGGCGACGTTGGCGACCAGGCGGCTGCGCTCGCCGCGCAGCCGCTCTCGGGTCGCATAGGCCGACTCCCGCTCGGGCTCGAGGTCCTCCGACGCGGCTTTGGGCTTGGTGAGGGCAGTCACCTTCTTCGCCCTCGGCTCAGGGTCATCGGTCGGGAAGAGCTGGAGCGTGGTCTCGCTCATGATCGCCTCGTCCAGCTCGGCGTCGCCCGAGCTCAGGGCGGCAAAGCCGCCACCTGGCTCGGGCCGCTCCGGATCGAAGTCGTCCAGCTCGAGCTCTTCCTCCTCGGCGTCCGGCGAGAGGTCGAGCGCGTGACGGCGCTCCAGCTCAATCTCGTGGGCGAGCGCCTTCAGCCGCGAGTCGGCCGGCATCAGCAGGTAGCTCATCTGGCGGCGCGGTTTCGGGGTGGTGCGGATGAAGCGACCGACCACCTGACGGAAGAAGAGCTCGGTCCGGGCCGCCGTCGCGTAGACACCGACTCGCAGGCGGGGGATGTCGACGCCCTCCGAGACCATCAGGACCGAGACCAGCCAGCGCCGGTCGGAGGAGGCGAAATCGGCGATGCGCCGGCTGGCACCGGGCTCATCGCTCATCACCAGCTCGGGTTGCTCTCCCGAGACCGCCCCGAGTCGCGCCGCAATCGCCCGCGCGTGATCCTGATCGGAGGCGATGACCAGGCCGCCGGCGTCCGGGTGCCCGTCGGCGCGCACCGCGCTCAGCCTGGCATCGCCGTCGCGCAGTACCTCGCCCATCCACTCGCCGTCTGGGCTAAGCGCCGTCCGCAGGCGCCGGGCTGACTCCGCCGACGGCAGGACAAGGTCGAAGTCAGCGCTGCGCAGCCGACCGTCCGAGACCCACTCCATCTCGCCGTCATAGGGCAGGAAGGTGATCGGGCGGCACACCCGGTCATGCAGCGCCTGCGGGTAGCCGTAGGCGTAGTCAGCCCGGCTGAGGTTGTCCTCGTCGTAGGTGACCCAGGGAATCGCCGAGTTGTCGGAGCGGAAGGGCGTGCCGGAGAGGAGCAGCCGGAAGCGGGCACCGTCAAAGGCCTTGCGGGTCTGCACGCCCCAGGCGGCCTGATCGCCCATGTGGTGGGGCTCGTCGGCGATCAGCAGGGTCGGCCGGCGGCCGGCGGCCAGCCGGTGCGTATCCGGCCCGGCGGCGATCGTCTGGTAGGTGACGGCAACGCCATGGAAGTCGGCCGACTCCGGCCCGTCCGAGTTTGGCCTGTTCGGCTCGAGGTCGATGCCGTAGCGGCCCGCGTCGGCGGCCCACTGGCGGCAGATGTGGGTGGTCGGGCCGGCGACGACGACGCGCGAGACGAACTTGGCGCTCAGCATCCGGTGGGCGATGTGCAGGCCGAAGGTGGTCTTGCCTGCCGCCGGCGTCGCCGAGGCGAGGAAGCTGGTGGCCGAGTGCGCCCGCACGGCCTCGGTCGCCTCCTCCTGCCAAGAGCGCAGGGGTCGGGCATCGGGCCAATCCGGGAGCGATCCGGCACGCGCCCCGCCGCCGATCTGGTGCTGAGAGGCGTCGTACAAGGGCGGGCCACAATAGGGTCGCCCGCGGTCGGAGGACGGCCGGCCCCGTGCGGGGTCGATCAGCGAAGAGATTCGTTTAGGCGGGTTGCCAGAGCTCGATCCGGTTGCCCTCCGGATCGGTAACCCAACCGAACCGGCCGACACCCTCCATGTCCTGCGTCTCCTCGGCTACATTCGCTCCCTTGGCGCGCAGCTGTACGAGCATCGCATCGAGGTCACGAACTCGGAAGTTGATCATCGTCTGCTGGACGCGGGACCCGAAGTAGTCGGTCTCGGACTCGAACGTCGCGAACACCGTCGGCCCGGCTTCCTGACGCCACAGGCCGTTCTCATCGGCGTCTAGGCCGAGGCAATCGCGATACCACGCGCCCAGGGCCACCGGGTCGGCGGCCCGCATGAAGTAGCCACCGATTCCGAGCACACGCTCCATACAGCCATCTTGCCAGGACGGGTCAAGAAGCTGGCAGGATCTCTCAGTGCTTCTTGGCCGATCAGAGATATGAGCGGATATAGCTATCGTTTCCCGCTGGCCCTCGTGGCCTGCCTAGCTCTGCTCCCTGGCTGCGGCGAGGGCTCCCAACCCGACGGCACGACTGCGCGGATCGCGCCCGGCGCGCGCACTCCGCCGGCTCGCCCGAATCTCGCGGTTGGCTCCAAGGTCCGCGACTGTGACATCACCTTCATCGGTCCCGGCCCGGCCGACTGGCGCAAGCACTCACTGTGGATCGGCCCGTTCGGGCTGGCCGGTCGGGGCTCGGCCCCCGACTTCGACGAAAGCGCCCACCAAGGCGGTCTGCTCTCGCTGAAGACGCCGACGATAGTCGCCGGGCATCGTCCGGTGACGATCTCTGTGCCAGAGGCGCAGCGGTATCGCGTCGGGATCCTCGGAGTACATCCCCACCCCGCCTACGCCTCGGTCACCTATGTGCCCTGCGACGACAAGCCGCGAACCGTGTTCGCGGCCGGGTTCCTGCTGCGCGACCGCAGGCCGGTAACCCTCTTGATTCAAGTCAGCGACGGGCCAGTCCGTCGTCTCCGCATGAGCGGCTAGGCCTCTGGGCACCTGTAGTTGTTGGCGAGGAAAGCCCGTTTCAGCCGGGGCTTTCGCTGTTCGGCGGGATTATGCCGTCGGTCCAGACCTTTGAGCCTCGACGACGTTCTTGATGAGCGCGCTGGCGAAGATCAGGCAGGCGGAGATGAAGGCGCAGAGCATCGTTGACCACCAGACAGGCATTGGCTCGCTGTACTGATAGTGGTCCGGATAGCCGAAGGGAATCGCGAAGGGAATCGCCAGGAGGGACAAGAGCGCGAAGCCGAGTCGCCCCGTTCCCCATCCGAGCAGCACCGAGGCAACCCCCCAGATCACGATCGCCAACCTACTGTCTCCGCCATTGGCGTTGAGCAAGACGACGGCGACGGCCGCGCAGGTCAAGTAGGTCACGACAAAAGCGATCCGAGTCATCTGGTCATAGGTACTCCGGCGCAAAGGCTTTTGTTTCATGTGTCCTTCGAGTGGTGCTATGGGTTTACTCAGTAGCTTTTGCTGCCGTGGATCGGAGAAATCGTTTGAGGTGGACACTCCCCGTGCTCCTACTCGCCGGGTTGGCGATGGCTGTAGTCGTTGCGGAGGCGGGCGCTCAACAGGCGGCCGTTTCTTCCCAAATCCGAAGCAGTGTCTCGGTGATCGATACTGCGACCAACAGACTTGCCGCCAAACCCATCAAGGTCGGCGCCTATCCGAGCGCGATCGCGCTCAGCCCTGACGGCGACCGCGCCTATGTGGTCAACTCGGGTGGTCTGCGCAATGGCAGTGTCTCGGTGATCGACACCGCCACGAACAGCGTGGCAGTCAAAGCGATCAAGGTTGGGCGCTTTCCCGAACAGATCGCGATCACTCCCGATGGCAGCCGCGTCTATGTCGCTGACACCGGAAGCAACGCCGTCTCGGTGATTGACACCGCGACGAACAGCCTCATCGCCAAAACGATCAAAGTCGGCCGCGAGCCAATCGCGATGGCGGTCAGCCCTGACGGCGGCCGAGCCTACGCCTCCAACGCGCGCAGCGGCACCGTCTCGGTGATCGACACCGCAACCAACGAACTAGCCACCGAGGCGATTAGGGTCGGCCGGTACCCGCTCGCACTCGCGATCACTCCCGACGGCAGTCGCCTTTATGTCGTCAACGTCCGCGACGACACCCTCTCGGTGATCGACACCGCGACCAATGAGCCGGCCGCCAAGGAGATCAAGACCGGTGACGGCCCTTCCGCAATCGCGATCAGCCCCGACGGAAGCCGGGTCTACGTGACAAACGCGCGTGATGACACTGTTTCGGTGATCGACACCGCGACCGGCAGGCCCGCCGCCAAGCCGTTCAAGGTCGACCATAGGCCGACCGCGATCGCGATCAGTTCTGACGGGCGTCGCGCTTACGTGACTAGTCTGGGGCAACGCACCCTCTCGGTCATCGATGCCGCGACTGGCAGGCTTGCTGCCAAACCGATCAAGGTTGGCCCGTTTCCGCTCGCGCTCGCAATCGCTCCCGACGGCAGCCGCGTCTACGTCGTCAAAAACTAGGGCTGGCAGCGTCTGCGACTCGATTGCTTCGAAGCGCCTAACCGTATGATCCCCCGACTCAACTAGCGGAGGATCTAGATGGAGCAGCTGCGGGGTAGGACGGCATTGGTCACGGGGGCGACGGGCGGGATCGGGCGCGCGATTGCCCGGCGGCTTGCCCGGGGCGGGATGAACGTCGTTGCCAGTGGCAGGCGCGAGGAGGTGCTGGCCGAACTGGTGGTCGAGCTGCGCGAGTTCGGCGTAAAGGCGGAGACGGTTGCGGCGGATCTCGGTGATCTGGGTCAGGTTGATCCTCTGATCGAGCGCAGCGAGGCCGCCCTGGGCCCGATCGACGTGTTGGTCAACAACGCCGGTGTCGAGATCACCGCGCCCTTCACTGGCTACAGCTCGGAGGAGCTGACCTCGGTGGTCGACATCAACCTCACAGTCCCGATGCTGCTGACCCATCGAGTTGTGCCGGCGATGCTCGAGCGCGGTCGCGGCCACGTCGTCTTCATTTCCTCCCTGGCGGGGAAGATTGGACCCGCGTACAACGAGCCCTACGGGGCGACGAAGGCGGGTCTAATTGGGCTCAACCAGTCGCTGCGGGCCGAGTACCGCCACGCGCCGATCGGCTTTTCCGTGATCTGCCCCGGCTTCACCGCCGGCGAGGGCATGTACCAGCGGATGGTCGAAGAAGGCGTCAGTTCCAACCGCATGCTTGGCGAGACGACCACTGACAAGGTGGCCGACTGCGTTGCGGAGGCGATTCGCCGTGATCGGCCTGAGGTCATTGAGTCTGGTTCTCCAGTGCGACCGCTGCTCGCGATGGGCCAGATGGCGCCGCGGTTGGTCGAGCGCTTGGTGGAGCGGTTTGGCGGCACCGAGATGTTCCGCCGCACAGCCGCGACGCGCGGTCGCATCGACTGAGCCAGCCGCGTCGATAGCAAAGAGGCGCCTTGTCCTGAACTTCGCAAGCAACGCTAAACTCCGCGGCCGATCACGAGTTTCCCGGGGCTGTAGCTCAGCTGGAAGAGCGTCGCGCTGGCAGCGCGAAGGTCAGGGGTTCGAGCCCCCTCAGCTCCACTGTTCAGATCGGCGCGCGAAGTTGCCGATGAGTTAGCGATGAGCACGGCCAATTCGCACGTCTTCTCGCACGGGATGCGGGATACGCGCGTAGCGCTGGAGGCTTGGAACGAGCGGCCCTGGCGCGTCCTGCGCGGCTGGCTGGCGCTGAGCGTCGCAATTGCGCTGGCGCTGCTGGGCGCGGTCTGGGTCGTCGCTGGCCTGCTCACTCCGGACATCACGCCGATCCACCTGCCGGGCTTGACCGAGCCCTCGCAGCCCGCCGACCTGCTGCCGATCCTCTGGCGCAACTCGCTGGTCCTGGCCCTGCACGCGACGGCCTGCGTCGCCGGCTTCATCGCTGGCGCCTCGATGCCGATCGCCGCCGCCCAGCGCAGCGGCTTCTCGCGCTGGATCCACGTCAAGGCGGGGGAGCTGGCGATCCTCTTCGTCTGCGCCGTCACCCTCTTCTCGCTCTCCACCCAGGCCCTCTATCTCGGCTTCCAGGGCTCGACCATCGCCTTCCAGCTCCACATCTCGATCGGGGTCCTGCTGCTCACCGTCCTCCCGCACGCCCTGCTCGAGCTGACCGCCCTCTTCCTGCCGCTCGCCGCCTGGCTGATCGCCAGCCGCCGCGGCGAGTGGAACCAGCTCCTCGCCGCCACCCTCATCACCGTGCTGATCGCGATTCCGTGCCTCGTCGCCGCGGCGACGATCGAGGTCTATGTCTGGCCCCACATCCTCGCGGCCGTCTCGCCGCTGTTCTGAGCCGCGAATCGCAGGCCAGTACGCTCGGGCGGGTGGAGCAACTCGTACAGGTCGTCGGCGCACTTTTGATCCTGATCGCTTTCGCGGCGTCGCAGTTCGGCGCCATGGACTCGCACTCGCGGAGCTACCTCGTGCTCAACTTCCTCGGCTCGCTGATCCTCGGCGTCCTCGCCTGGCGCGAACGCCAGTGGGGCTTCCTCCTGCTCGAGTCCGTTTGGGCGGTGGTCTCCGGCTGGGGCCTGCGCGCGACGCTTCGCAGTGCGCGCCCCTCATAAGATCGCGCCACGCATGGCCGGATACGACCCGAAAGAGATCGAGCGCAAGTGGCAGCAGGTTTGGGCTGAGGAGAAGACCTGGGAGGTCGCCAATCCCGGCCAGCCCGGCTTCGATGACTCCAAGCCGAAGTCCTACGTGCTGGAGATGCTGCCCTACCCGTCAGGCGAACCGCACGTCGGCCACCTGAAGACCTACGCGGTCGGCGACGCGATCGCCCACTTCCGCCGCCGCCACGGCTTCGAGGTGATCCACCCGATGGGCTACGACTCCTTCGGCCTGCCCGCCGAGAACAACGCGATCAAGACCGGCGAGCCGCCGCGGGCGGCGACCGAGCGCTCGATCGAGTCCTTCCAGCGCCAGTTCCGCGAGTGGGGCATCTCGATCGACTGGTCGCGCGAACTGGCGACCCACACGCCCGAGTACTACCGCTGGACCCAGTGGATCTTCCTGCGGCTCTTCGAGCACGGGCTTGCCTACCGCACGGAAGCCCCGGTGCAGTGGTGCCCCAAGGACGCGACCGTGCTCGCCAACGAGCAGGTCGTCGACGGTCGCTGCGAGCGCTGCGGGACCGAGGTCGTGCAGCGCAAGCTCAAGCAGTGGTTTTTCAAGATCACCGACTACGCCGAGCGCCTGCTCGCCGATTTCGAGCGGCTCGAGTCCTGGCCCGAGCACGTGATCACGATGCAGCGCAACTGGATCGGCCGCTCCGAGGGCGCCGAGGTCGTCTTCCGCTGTGAGGAGCTGGAGCTCGACTTCCCCGTCTTCACGACCAGGCCCGACACCCTCTTTGGCGCCACCTTCTTCGTCCTCGCCCCCGAGCACCCGGAGCTCGAGCGGCTGGTTGCAGGGACGCCTGCCGAGGAGGCGGTGCGCGAGTACGTCGCCAAGGCCGCCCGCGAGTCGGCCGAGGAACGCGGGGCGGAGGACCGCGAGAAGACCGGCGTGGCGCTCGGGCGCAGCGTCGTCAACCCGGTCAACGGTGAGGAGATCCCGATGTTCGTCGCCGACTACGTCTTGATGGAGTACGGCACCGGCGCGATCATGGCGGTGCCCGGCCACGACCAGCGCGACTACGAGTTCGCCAAGCGCTTCGAGCTGCCGGTGCGCCGCGTGATCGAGGGCAACGACCCCGAGAGCGCCCGCGACGACGAGGGCCTGCCCTACCCCGGCGACGGGCCGATGACCGGCTCCGGCCGCTTCGACGGCAAGGGCAACCGCGACGCCTATGAGGAGATCGTCGCCTGGCTCGGAGAGGAGGGCCGCGGCAAGACCTCGATCAACTACCGCCTGCGCGACTGGCTGGTCTCGCGCCAGCGCTACTGGGGTGCGCCGATCCCGATCGTCTACTGCGAGGAGTGCGGGATCGTCCCCGTCCCCGACGATCAGCTCCCGGTCGAGCTGCCCGAGGTCGACGACTACGCGCCGCAGGGCAAGAGCCCGTTGGCCGCCGCCGAGGAGTGGGTCACTACCGAGTGCCCGCGCTGCGGCGGGCCGGCCCGCCGCGAGACCGACACGATGGACACCTTCGTCGATTCCTCCTGGTACTTCATCCGCTACCTCGACCCACGCAACGAGAGCGCTGCCTGGGACCGCGAGGCGGCGGATCACTGGCTGCCGGTCGACCAGTACATCGGCGGGGTCGAGCACGCGATCCTGCACCTGATGTACGCGCGCTTCTTCGCCAAGGCGCTCGCCGACGTCGGCGTCCTCGGCGTTCAGGAGCCCTTCGCCAACCTCTTCGCCCAGGGGATGATCACCCGCGACGGGGCGAAGATGTCGAAGTCGCGCGGCAACACGGTCAGCCCCGCCGAGTACGTCGAGCGCTACGGCGCCGACACCGCCCGCACCTACATCTGCTTCATGGGACCGCCCGAGCGCGACGCCGACTGGGCCGACGAGGGGGTGGAGGGCGTCAACCGCTTCCTCTCGCGGCTCTGGCGCCTCTGCGAGGAGGTCGAGCCCAAGCCGGCGGCAGATCTAGATCCCGGCGCGCGCGCAGGGCGACGCCCGCGCCCTGCTGGTCAAGGCGCACTGGGCGATCGACAAGGCGACTCGCGATTTCCAGCGCGGCTTCCAGTTCAACACCGTGATCGCCGCCGTGATGGAGTTGGTCAACGACGCCTACCGGTTCAAGGACGATCTCTACGCGACGCCGGAGGGCACGGCGGCGGTCCGCTTCGCCACCGCGACCGCAGCCTCGCTCGTCTTCCCCTTCGCCCCCCATCTGAGCGCCGAGATCTGGGAGCGGCTCAATGGCAACCGCCTCTGGGAGCAGCCCTGGCCCGAGGCCGATCCCGATTTGCTCAGCGCTGACACGGTGACGCTCGTCGTCCAGGTCAACGGCAAGTTGCGCGACCGGATCGAGGCCGCGGCCGACGCCCCGCGCGAGGAGCTCCTGCAGTCTTGCCCGCGCCAGCGAGAAGGTCGACTCGCTTCCTCGATGGCAAAGAGGTGGTCAAGGAGGTTGTCGTGCCGGGCAAGCTGGTTAACCTCGTAGTTCGTTGAGCGGTCACGGATTGAGTCCGCTTATCTGGTAGAAAGCGCGCGTGCTCGTTAGAAGGCTCACAGAAGCACCAGTGGAGGAGTGGCACCGGCTGCGCACTCGCGTGCTGATGGATGCTGGCGAACTCGGCTCGCGCAATCTCTCGGTCACCTGGCTCGAGCTGCCCTCCGGCGCCGAGCAGACGCTGCGCTCCCACGAGGAGGCCGAGCAGGTCTACGTCGTCGTGCGCGGCGCCGGCACGATGTCGGTCGCCGGCGACACGCAGCGGGTTGCCGAGGGCGACCTGATCCTCGTTCCGCCCGCCACCGATCACTCGGTCGCCAACGACGGCGATGCCGACCTGGCCTGCATCTCGGTGCAGTCCCCGCCCGTAGCCGCCTCTGAGCTGTACAGCGACCAGCTCGCCGAGGTCGCCGGCTACGACGACGAAGACCTGTAGCTGAGTCGCGATAAGCGGCGCATCTCGGGGTCCTCAGTCGCTCGCGTGCAGAGCACGCCACGCTCCCTGCGTCCCCCGACCTGCTTGCTTCTCGCGACTCAGTCGCGTTTGAATTTCTAATCACTATGCGCGCCATAGGCGCGTTGCGAGCGGCAAGGCTATGGGCATGCCCGAGCTTTCCCGCTCTCAGATTGCGGTCTACGGCGCAGTCGCGATCGCCCTCCTCCTTCTTGGTGCGCGGGCTATTCGCGCTGAGGGGAGTGGTGCCACAGACATCCTCTTTCGGCCGGCAGCGGCAAAGAATTCAGGCTCGACAAGAGCGGCTCCGGTGGCGATGTCGTGGTCGATGTCACCGGTGCTGTCGCTCGACCCGGCGTCTACCGGCTGCCGGCTGGGTCGCGGGTGACCGACGCGGTTGGCCGGGCCGGTGGGGCGACCGGCGCGGCCCTGCTGGAAGCGATCAACCTCGCTGCTCGGCTCGCCGACGGCCAGCAGGTGGTCGTGCCGAAGAGGGGGCCTGGCGGCGCGGCGCTCGCCACGGCTGGGGCGGCGGCCGAAGCCGGGCCGATCAGTCTTGGCACGGCGAGCGCGGAACAGCTCGACACGATCGACGGCATCGGGCCAGTCACGGCGCAGAAGATCGTCGAATACCGTGACCAGCAGGGTGGTCTCGCTTCGGTCGACCAGCTCGATCAGGTGAGCGGCATCGGGCCGGCGACGATGCAGTCGCTGCGCGCCCGCCTGCAGCCCTAGGTGGCGATGCGAAGCGGGCGCCCCTCATGGCCCCTCGTGCTTGGCGTCGCTGTCGTGGTTGCGCTTGCGCTCGCCCACCGTGATGAGATCCGGGGCCGCGCCGAGGATGGCCTCGGGCGCGGCATGCCGGCCCGCGAGGCGGAGCTGGCGCGTGGCTTCGTCCTCGGCGAGGACGAACGCATCGATGCCGGCACGGTTGAAGACTTCCGCCGCGCCGGGCTCAGCCACCTGCTCGCCGTTTCGGGTCAGAACGTCGCCCTGCTGGCCTTGTTGGCGATGCCGCTGCTCGCCGCCTTCGGCATCCCGCTGCGGACGCGCCTCGTCTGGATTCTCGGCGCGATCGTCGTCTACGTGCCGCTGGCCGGTGCCGGCCCTTCGATCCTGCGCGCCGGCGTGATGGGCGGGGTCAGCGTCTTGGCGACGCTGGCGGGGCGACGCAGCTCGCGCCTCTACGCACTCGCTCTGGCCGCGGTCGTCACTCTCGCCGTCGACCCAGGGATCGGCACCGATGTCGGCTGGCAGCTCAGCTTTGCGGCTGTGCTCGGCATCCTTGTGCTCGCCAGGTCCCTGCGCGTGGCGATCGCGGCGCGGATCGGCGCCCGCGGCTGGCGCGGTGCCCTCGCCGAGGGGGCCGCCGTCACCGTTGCCGCAACGCTGGCGACCGCGCCGCTGATCGCATTCCACTTCGAATCGGTCTCGACCACGACTCTGTTCGCCAACCTGCTGGCCCTGCCTGCCGTCGCGCCGGCGATGTGGCTGGGCATGCTTGCTGCCGTCGGTGCGCAGGTGCCCGGCTTCCCGGTTGGAGTCCTCAACGCAATCAGCGCCCCGCTGCTCGCCTACATCGCTCAGGTCGCCGCCTGGTGCGGCCGGCCGAGCTGGGCCTATCTGCACGTGGAGCTGGGCATGGCCGGCCTGATCGCGTCCTACCTGACTCTCGCCGTCTCTGCGATCGGCGCCCCAACGCTTCTACGTAGCCGCCGACTCCGGGCTCAATCAGCGGCCGACGGGCCTGAAACGTCTACCAGGCGGACACTTAAGGCCCGTCGGCGGGAGTTTCGGGTGAGCGCGGCAGGACTTGTCGTTCTCGTGCTGGTTTGGCTTGGGGGTCATGGGGGTGCCGGTGCTTCCGGCCCCGTTGGCGGGCTGAGGATCTCCGTGCTCGACGTTGGCCAAGGAGACGCGATCCTGCTCCAGCCCGGGCGGGCTCCCGCGCTGCTCATCGACGGCGGACCGGCGGGCGATGGCCTCGAAGCCAAGCTCCGCTCCGCGGGCGTCCAGCGCCTCGGGGTCGCGGTCGTCACCCACGAACAGTCCGATCACGCGGGTGGGATCGAGGAACTGATCGGGCGTTTCCCGATTGAACAACTTGCCTACGCGAGGCTCAGCCGGCGCTTGCGCAGCGAGGCCGAGGCGGCTGGCGCCGGGCCGGAGCGCATCGCCACGGGCGCCTCGTTGTGCTCGGGGCGGCTGCGGGTCGAAGTCCTCTGGCCACCGCCGGAGTTGCTCGCGACTCCGCTTGCCGGCGCCGACCCGAACACGCAGGCTCTAGTCCTCCTTGCCCGCTGGGGCGACTTCTCGATGCTGCTCACCGCCGATGCCGAGGCGGAGGCCATACCGCTTGACCCCGGTCCCGTGGACGTGCTCAAGGTCGCCCACCATGGCAGCGAAGACGCCGGCCTCGATGCCCTCCTCGATCGCATCGCTCCACGGCTCGCGGTGATCTCGGTTGGCGCGGATAACTCCTACGGGCATCCGGCGCCAGCCACGCTCGCCACCCTCACTGCGCATCGTGTGCCCACTCTTCGCACCGATCAGGACGGCACGGTTGTCCTCGAGGCGAGCCGAAACTCGGTCTCGATCGAGGCGGGCAGCTGAGCCGCCTCAACAGAACGCCTCCGCAATATTGGGGTTTCTTGCCCTTTGTCCTCTCGCCGGTCGCCACAATGAACGATGGTTAGAGAAATGTTGTCCAAGATTCGACAGCGGTCGTGGGAAGTGGGCCAGAGCCTTGCGGGCGACGGCATGCTGCTGCGGCTCCGCAACGCCTCGATTGCGTTGGTCGGAGCGGTCGCTGCGGTCGGGCTTGGCTTGACCTTGTTCATCTCTCAGCTCGGCTTCCCTGCCGTCTTCAGTGGCCCGATTCCCGGATACCCGACCAAGGCCGGCAGCGTCCACGATGCGATTGCCCTGACCCAGGGCCCCGTCCTCGCCCCGTCTTCGCCGGCTCCCGGCCCCCGTTCGCACACAGCTGCTTCGGGGCATCCCCGTCACAGGGGACAGCCCGGCAGCGACGGCAATCGCGGAGGGCCAGATCAAATCGCCGTTTCACCCGGCACGCAGCGGAGTCCCGCGGAGCAGGCACCGGTTGCATCGGTTCCAGCTCCCGCGTCCCCGGCACCAACCGTCGAACCGTTGCCGTCGGCCCCCTCGCCGGCTCCCACTCCGGCTGTAGTCGAAAGTCAGCCAAATAACGGGCAGTCGACTGGAGCCTCTGGCGGCGGGTCGAAGCCGAACGCAGCATCGACGACCAAGGCGACGAACGACGGCAGCGGCAAGTCCAAAAGCCCGCTGACCAGCAAATCGGATGGTCAGACTGTCTCGACGGCGAAGCCGACCTCCTCATCTGAAAAGGCCGGCAAAGACCAGGGCGCCGCAGCGTCGCCCAAGCCGGTTGCTCCGCCGGCGCCGGCTCCTTCGGGAAGCTCCAGTCCCGCCGCTGCCAAGGAAGCCGCCGACAGCGGCAAGTAGACAGGCTCCGTCACTAGACTCGGCCGCGATGGCCGACAGCTTGTCCTCGCTTTACCTGATTGCCGGTACCGACCAGGCGAAGATCGACGCGACGCGAGGCCGGCTGCGCGCCCGGGCCGAAGGGGACGGTGGGGCTGGGGCACTGGAAATCTTCGAGCCGAGCGAGGGTAGGGGCGGGCCCGACCACGAGGCCCTGTTGGCGGCGATCCCGGCGATGTCGCTGACCGAGACGCGGCGCTACCTGCTTGCCGATGGAGTTGAGCGCTGGCGCGATCGTCAGCTCGAGCCGGTTGTCGCGGCGCTCGCCTCGCTGCCGCCGGACCTGACCGTGGTGCTGATCGCCCGCGCGAAAGCGCCGGCGAAGCTGGCGAAGGCGGTCAAGGCGGGCAAGGGGGAGATCCACGAGTTCGAGGCCCCCAAGGCGCGCGAGATGCCGCGCCTCCTCGTCGCCGACGCCAAACGCCTTGGCTATTCCCTGGAGCCCGCCGCGGCTCGCATTTTGGTCGAGCGCATGGGTGCCAGCTCGGTGCGTTTGCGCAACGAGCTCGAGCGCCTTGCGCTTTGGGCCGGCGAGGGGGGACGGGTCAGCGCCGAGGATCTCGAAGCAATGGTCTCCGACACCTCAGAGGCCGCCGTGTGGGCTTTGTCCGATGCCCTGCTGGAGCGTGATCCGGCCCGTGCCGCGTCGCTTGCCGAGCGGCTGATCTCCCAGGGTGAAAACGTCACCGGCCTGATCTACGGCCTCGCTTCGCGGCTGCGCAAGGCCTGCGCGGCCGCCGCCCAGATCGAGGAGGGCGTGCCGCCAAAGCAGGTCGAGTCCAGCCTCGGCATGCATCCCTACGCCGCACGCCAGCTGGTCGCTCGCCTCGGCAATACGAGCCTCGGTGACCTGCACGAGGCGACGATCGCCCTGGCCGAGCTGGAGGTCTGGTGCCGGGGTGGGGCCGATTACGGCGACGAGCTGGCGCTGACCCTCGCCCTCAGGCGAGCCGCTGGAGTCCCGGCGTAGCTACTTCGCGGCTGCGGAGGCGGCGACTCGGGCCGCTCTCGACTTCTTGCGAGCGCCCGTGTTCTTATGCAGGGCGCCCTTCTGCACGGCCTTGTCGACCTTGGAGACGAATGCCTTGTGCTCGGCCTCGATCTTGCTCGCATCGCCGGCCTCGACCGCGGCCTCGAGGCGACGGAAGTAGGTCTTCACCGTGCTCGTGAGCAGGCGGTTCTCCGTCCGCTCGCGCTCGCTGCGTAGGATCCGCTTCTTCTGTGAGGCAATGTTGGCCATAAGTCATTTGCCTGAGTGGGCACCGAGCCCCCTCCGGGCGGCCGCCGACTATAGCGACTGAGAACAAGCTTGGAGACGCCCAAGGCACCCGACAGTCCCGACCGCGACGAAGAGGCGCTTGCTGAAGACGCTGCCGTGCGCGAGGCGGAGGCCTTCGCGCCGGGCGAGGAACCGAGCGCCAACCCGGCGCCGGGCCGGCAGGCGGGGCGGATCGCGCGCTCGACTGCGTTCTTTTCGGTTGCGACCGCCGCCTCGCGAATCGCCGGCCTGGTGCGCGAGGTAGTCGCCGCCTCCTACTACGGCGTCAACGGCCCGATGTCGGCCTTCACGATCGCCTTCCAGGTGCCGAACCTGGTCCGCGCCCTCTTCGCCGACGCGGCCCTGCAGCCGGCCTTCGTGCCGATCTTCACAGAGCAGCTCGAGCGCAAGAACTACCGCGAGGCCTTCCGCCTCGCCTCGACCCTGCTGCTGCTCGTCACCCTCGTGCTGGGAGCGATCACGGCGCTCTTCGTGCTCACTGCCTCATTCGTCATGCCACTCTTCGCGCCCGGCTTCAAACCCGAGCTCCTCAGCCTGACGATCACCCTCTCGCAGATCCTCTTCCCGATCCTGATCCTGCTCGGGATCAGCGGCGTCGTCGTCGGCATCCTCAACAGCTACGACCGCTTCGGCGCCTTCGCGATCTCGCCGCTGTTCTGGAACCTGACGATCATCGCCGTCGTCGTCCTGCTGGCACCCGCCTTCCACGGCCAGAACCGGATCTACGCCTACGCGATCGGAATCCTGCTTGGCACCCTGGTCCAGCTGCTGATCCCGACCTTCGACCTGCGCAACACGCCGTTCAAGTTCGAATGGAGCTTCGAGTGGCGCAACCCCGACGTGCGGCGCGTTTTGCTCTTGATGCTGCCGGTGACGATCAGCCTCGGCCTGATCAACTTCAACATGCTGATCAACAGCCTCTTCGGCAGCCTGGTCAGCGACGAATCGCCGGCGGCGATCGACAAGGCCTTCCGCATCTATCAGCTGCCGCAGGGAATCTTCTCGGTGGCGATCGCGACGGTGCTTTTTCCGACTCTGGCCCGCTTCGCCTCGCGCGGTGAGATGGGGAACCTGCGGGCGACGATGGCCAACGGCATGCGCCAGATCCTCTTTGTCCTCATCCCCGCCGCCGCCGCGGTGCTGGTCCTCTCGGTGCCGATGATTCGGCTGATCTACCAGCGCGGCGAATTCAGCGCTGCCGACACCACGCTCGTCGCCACCGCGCTCTTCTGGTTCGCCTTCTCGCTGCCGACCAACGGCCTCTACCTGCTGCAGACACGCACCTTCTTCAGCCTCCAGCGGCCCTGGATGGCGACCGGTCTGGCCGGTTTCGACCTGGTGGTCTCGGCCCTCGGCGCCCTGCTGCTCTACAAGCCCTTCGGAACCGGCGGCATCGTTGCCGGCACCGGAATCGGCACGATCGTCGCGGTGATCGCCCAGGCGATCGTCCTGCGCCACGAGTTCGGCGGGCTCGAGCTGCGCCGGCTGACCGCGACCACGATCAAGATCACGATCGCGGCGGCCGCCCTGGCGGTGGTCTCCTTCGGCGTCTGGGACGTGCTCGACAACACGCTCGGGCGCGGCCTCTTCGGCCAGATAGTCTCGCTCGGCGCCGGGCTTGGGCTGGGGGGGCTCACCTATTTGGCCGCGGCGAAGTTGATGAAGATCGCCGAGCTCGAGCAGATCACGCGGCTCCTGCGGCGGCGCTAGATGCTCGGGGTGGGGCGGTATCTGCTCGGGGTTGTTGATTTTGCTCTGCTCATCTGCGTCGCCTGGCTCGGTGCGACCGCCGTACGGAAAAAGCTGACACCCGAGCTCACTGGGATCTCGACGCATCTGTCGACTGCGGTACTTGCAATAGCCGGCCTGCTCTGGGCGGCAGAGCTCCTCGGAACAGTTGGCTGGTTCGCAGTTGTGCCGTATCTAGCCGTCGTGATCGTCATTGGCGCGATGCTCCGGTTGCGCTTGGGGGGACGGTGGGGGGGTCCCTCCGACGCAGCGGCGTCCTCTTTTTCGCACAGACCACTCAGCGAGAGCCGCCCACTTAAAGGCGAAAAACCCAGCAAGACGGAGGGACCCCCCCACCGTCCCTCGCTTGCGACGTTGGTTGCCCTAGTGATTGCCGCGGCAGCGACCATCCATTTCGCTGCTGGGGTGAAGCTGCGGCTGTCTACGGGGATGACCGGGTTCGACTCGACTTGGTACCACGGGCCGTTTGCTGCTGGGTTCTTTCAGAGCGGCGATACGTGGAGCCTGCATTTCATCGCGCCGCAGTTCCTGGCTTGGTTCTATCCGGCGAATTCGGAAGTGCTTCACGCGGTTGGGATGACCGTGTTCCATCGCGATCTTCTGTCGCCGCTGCTGAATCTCGGCTGGTTCGTGGGGTGTTTGGTGGCGGGATGGTGCGTTGGGCGGCCTTACCGGGTGGCCCCAGTGTCACTGGCGCTTACAGCGGTTGCCCTGAGCCTGCCGGCGCTCAGCGATCAGGCGGGGGAGGCGCGCAACGACATCGTCGGCATCTTCTTCCTACTTGCTGCTGTTGCGGTTGCCCTGAACGCTTGGGAGGCTCGAGCTGACCGAGCGGGCGGGCTGTCGACCGGGGCGCTGGTTGTTGTCGGGCTGGCCGCGGGGCTTGCTGCTGGGACCAAGCTCAACTTTCTTTTGCCCACGGTTGTTCTCGTTGCCGGCCTGGTCGTGGCTGCACCGTCAGGGGGCAGGTGGAAGGCGTTCGCTGCATCTGGTCTGGCTGCCCTCGCGGGCGGGGGCTACTGGTACCTGCGCAACCTCGCCCATACCGGCAACCCGCTGCCCTGGATCAGGCACCTCGGGCCGATCACGCTGCCGGCGCCCGAGCAGGCGCTCGGTGGTCGCGAGGGTCACGGCGTCCTTGGTTACCTGACCGATGGCTCGGTCTGGTCGGACTGGTTTCTGCCGGGCCTGCATCACGGCCTCAGCTTCTTCTGGCCCCTACTCGGCGCCCTTGCCCTGGCGGGCTTGCTGCTCAGCCTCGGCCGCCGCGCCGATCCGTTGCTGCGCGTGGCCGGCCTGGCCGGCCTCGCAGCCGCCTTCGCCTGGCTGATTGCCCCAACCTCCGCTTCCGGCCCCAGCGGCACTCCTCAAGGCTTCGAATCCGGCCTGCGCTACGTAGCCCCAGCCCTGGTCCTAGGCCTGGCCCTGCTGCCCGCCACGCCTGGATTGCGTCACCGCCTCGTGAGTCTTTCGCCGACTTCGCCTTTTTTCGCTCCTGGGACGAAGAAAGGCGAAGTCACGCCACCATGGGGGCGGCGCGCGGTGTTTGGAGCTGGCGCCGTACTCGCGCTGCTCGTGGTCGCCATCGGCTATCCGATCCAGCGTCACTACCTTCAGGACCGCTACGCCGATCCTTCCTTCACCACCCCTGGCCTAAACGCCGCCTTCAAGTGGGCCCAGGGAATCAGTGGCGCCCGCATCGCCACCACCAGCACCCGCCAGTACCCCCTCTACGGCAAGGACCTGAGCAACCACGTCGACTACATCGGCATCGAGCAACCCCACGGCGGCTTCACGCCCCCAACCACCTGCCGCACCTGGCGCCGCCTCCTCAACGCCGGCAACTACGACTACGTAATAGCCAGCCGAGACCGCATCGAACCCAACAAGCCCCCATACCCCGCAACCGCCCGCTGGACAGAAGCTCCAAACGCCACCGTCGTCTTGCGCAAGCCGCCGACGGTAGTCCTCAAGCTAAGGACCCCGCTGGATCCATCGACGTGCCCTAGATGACGATCCTCCGACGGGTGGCGCGGTGGCGGGGGTCCCCCATAGCGGAGGGCGCCGCTTAGCGGCGTCCGAGCACATGGGGGAGGGCCGCCGCGACAGGACCCGTCGGCCAATCGCCATACTCCGGCTCGCCCATGGACCACATTCGCAACTTCTCAATAATCGCCCACATAGACCACGGCAAGTCGACCCTGGCCGACCGCATCCTCGAGATCACGGGCGCCGTCGACCCGAAAAAAATGCAGGCCCAGATGCTCGACTCGATGGACCTCGAGCGCGAGCGTGGGATCACGATCAAGGCGCAGGCCGTACGGGTGGAGTACAAGGCTGCTGACGGCCAGATCTACCACCTGCACCTGATCGATACGCCCGGCCACGTCGATTTCTCCTACGAGGTCTCGCGCAGTCTCGCCGCCTGCGAGGGCGCGCTGCTCGTCGTCGATGCCGCCCAGGGGGTCGAGGCGCAGACCGTCGCCAACACCTACCTGGCGATCGACGCCGGGCTCGAGCTGATCCCGGTGATCAACAAGGTCGACCTGCCGGGCGCCGAGCCGGAGCGGGTCGCAACCGAAATTGCCGACCTGACCGGCGGCGATCCCGAGGAAGCGCTCTGGATCTCGGCCAAGACCGGCGTCGGCGTGCCCGAGGTGCTGGAGGCGATCGTCGAGCGCATCCCCGGTCCGAGGGGTGAGCCCGAGGCGCCGACCCGGGCGCTGATCTTCGACTCCGAGTTCGACCAGTACCGCGGCGTGATCGCCTACGTGCGGATGGTCGACGGCTCCTTCCGCAAGCACGAGCGGATCCTGGCGATGCAGAATGGGACCGAGGCGGAGATCGACGACATCGGCTTCTTCCGGCCGGCGATGACCGCCGTGCAGGGAATGGAAGCCGGCGACGTCGGCTACCTGATCACCGGGATCAAGGACGTGAGCAAGCTGCGGGTGGGCGACACCCTGACCGCTCAGGCCGGCCCCGCGGGGGAGCCGCTCGAGGGTTACCGCGAGGTGCGGCCGATGGTCTTCTGCGGCCTCTTCCCGATCGACACCGACCGCTACGAAGACCTCCGCGACGCGCTCGAGAAGCTCGCCCTCAACGACGCCGCGCTCTCCTGGGAGCCGGAGACTTCGGAGGCGCTCGGCTTCGGCTTTCGCTGCGGCTTCCTCGGCCTGCTGCACATGGAGATCGTGCGCGAGCGACTGGAACGCGAGTACGGCCTCGACCTGCTCTCGACGACCCCGAACGTGCGCTACGACGTCCATCTGACCAACGGCAGCTCGAATGAAGTCCGCAGTCCCACCGACCTTCCCGACCCCGCCTCGATCGAGTCGGTCGAAGAGCCGTTTATCCGCGCCACGATCATCTGTCCCTCCGAGCAGGTCGGGGCCGTGATGGAGCTCTGTCAGGGTCGTCGCGGCACCCACGTCGACATGCATTACCTGAGCCCGGAGCGGGTGCAGATCCGCTACGACATGCCGCTGGCGGAGATCGTCCTCGACTTCTTCGACCTGCTCAAGTCCTCGACCAGGGGCTACGCCTCGCTCGACTACGAGCCGATTGGCAACCGCGCCTCGGACCTGGTCAAGGTCGACATCCTGCTCGCCGGCGAAAAGGTCGACGCGCTCTCGATCATCGTCCACCGCGACTTCTCTTACGAGCAGGGCAAGCGCTTGGTCGAGCGGCTGCGCAAGACGATCCCGCGCCAGCTCTTCGATGTGCCGGTGCAGGCGGCGATCGGCTCCAACATCCTCGCCCGCGAGACGGTCAAGGCGCTGCGCAAGGACGTCACCGCGAAGCTCTACGGCGGCGACGTCACCCGCAAGCAGAAGCTGCTGAAGAAGCAGAAGGCCGGCAAGAAGCGGATGAAGTCGGTCGGCAGAGTGGAAGTGCCGCAGGAGGCGTTTCTGGCTGTGCTGGAGATTGACGAGTAGTTAGGAGGGACCGGGTACCCCTGCCGGCTCAACTTTTTCGGTGGGGAGCCCGTTGCTGGCGCCGCAAGGAATTGCCGAAAAAGTACAAGCCGCCGGCAGGGGCACCCGGTCCCTCTCAAAGCCCGGATTGGCCAGGCGACCAGTCCCGGTGAGCGTCATTAGACTGCCGCGACCATATGGCTATAAAGACAGAGGCAATAGGCAAGGAATGGCCCTCCACGACCTACGAGGTGGGTAAGGAGAAGATCGGTGAGTACGCGCGGGTGATTGGGCTCGACGATCCGGTCTACACGGACCGCGAGGCGGCCAAGGCGGCGGGCTATCGCGATGTCGTCGCGCCGCCGATGTTCTGCGTCGTCTACAGCGCCCCGGCGCTGGGGCCGGCGATGTTCGACCCCGAGGTCGGGATGAACTTCGCCGCGATGGTGCACGGTGGCCAGGAGTTCGAGTGGGGTGAGCCGGCTTGTTCGGGCGACGAGATCACGACCACGGCCAAGTGCCTGCAGATCTTCGAGAAGGACGGCAAGGGCTTCTACGTCTTCGAGACGAACTCGGTCAACCAGAACGGCGACCAGGTCGTCAAGGGCACCTGGACCAACATCGTGAGGGGAGTCTGAGATGGCCGATTTGAGCGTTGGCGATTCGATCGCCGGGCTGAGCGTTACCCCAGATAAGTACCTGCCGCACCGCTACGCGGGTGCCTCCGGTGACTTCAACCCGATCCACATCGATCCCGAGTTCGCGAAAATGGTCGGGCTGCCGAACACAATCCTGCACGGCCTCTACATGATGGGCCTGGTGGCGCGCTCCGCGACCGATGTCGCAGGTGGCGATCCCAAGGCCCTGAAACGGCTCTCGGTGCAGTTCCGCGGCATGGGCGCCCCCGAGACGGAGATCGTCGTCAGCGGCACCGTCAAGTCGGTTGACGGCGACACGGTGACGATCGAGACCGTGGCGGCGCAGGGTGACAATCAGACGATCCGCAATGCGGAGGCGGAAATTCAGCTGTAGGTGGGGAGGAGCGGCGGGTGGCCCTCCCAAAACGAGCGGCAGGAGCCGCTCTTGAGTGTTTTGGGAGGGCCACCCGCCGCTCCTCCTAGACTCCAGAGAATGCTTTCGCCGCGCCAGGAGCTCATTCTTAAGCTTGTTGTTGACGCTTATCTCGCGTCGGGACGGCCTGTGCCGTCCAAGGAGATTGCCGACCGGACCGAGGTTGACTGGGGAGCTTCTACTGTGCGGGCGGAGCTTGCGGCGCTCGAGGCCGCGGGATATCTGACGCATCCCCACACTTCCGCCGGGCGGGTGCCGACCGAGGTCGGATACCGCAGCCATGTCGATTCGCTGCTCGCCTCGGGAAGACTGCCTGCCGAGAACGCGGTTGAGCTGGAGCTGCGGCGGGAGATCGATGCGGCTATGCGGGAGACGACGACGGCGCTGGCTCAGGTCACCGACCTGATGGCGTTGGTGACCGCGCCGGCCGAGACCATCGCCGCGACGATCCGTCGGGTTGAGGTCCTGCGGCTGCAGCCGAGCCGCGTGATGGTGGTCGCGATTGCCTCCAACGGCGCCGTCGCCAAGCGCGTCTTTGACTTTCCCAGTCCGGTCGACCCCGGCTTGGTGGAGTGGGCCTCCAGCTACCTGAACGAGTCGCTGGAAGGGATGAGCCTCGGCGCCCGCATGATCGCCGGCCGCCTCGCCGATCCGGAGTTGGGCCCGGTCGAGGCGGAGTTCATCGGCGCTCTCAGTGCCGCCTTCACCGAGCTGGAAGGCGAGGAGTCCGTCGACACCCTCTACACCGAGGGTGCCTCGCGCCTGCTCTCCGAAGCGCACTTCGCCGACCTGCCCCGCGCCGACCGGCTGATGACCGCGCTCGAGGAGCGGGCGAGCATGCTCGGCATGCTGCGCTCGGTGCTCGACCAGCGCTCCGTCTTCCTCTGGATCGGCGGCGAGAACCCGCAGCCGGAGCTGCGCTCGGTCAGCGTCGTCGGCGCCAACTACGGTCTCGCCCACCGCAACCTCGGTGCGGTCGGCGTGGTCGGCCCGCTGCGGATGGATTACGCGACCGCGATTGCCTCGGTGCGCGGTGCCGCCCGCGAGCTCTCGCGCTACTGCGAGACGGTCTACGACGGCTGACTCAGACCCGATGCCACGCGACTACTACGAGATCCTCGGCGTCGAGCGCGGTGCCTCCGGGGCGGAGGTGAAGAGCTCATTTCGCCGCCTCGCCCGCGAGCTGCACCCGGACGTCAACGCTCACGATCCCGAGGCCGAGGAGAAGTTCAAGGCGGCGGCCGAGGCCTACGAGGTGCTCTCCGACCCCGAGCAGCGCCAGACCTACGACCGCTTCGGCCACGAGGGCCTGCGCTCGGGCGGCTTCCCGCCCGGCGGCCAGGGCTTCAGCTCGGTCGAGGACATCTTCTCGGCGGTCTTCGGCGGCGCCTTCGGTTTCGAGGTGCGGCGTGGGCCGATGCGCGGTCAGGACCTCATGCACGCGGTCGAAATCTCCGCCCTGCAGGCGATGCTGGGGGCGTCGGTGGAGATCCCCAGCCACGAGGGCGAGCGCGAGATCGAGCTGCCGCCCGGCGTCCAGCACGGCACCCAGTTCGCCCTCCGCGGCCACGGCCTGCCCGGCTCGGGCGGCGGCCCGCCTGGCGACCTGCGCATCGTCATCCACGTCATCGTCCCCACCGACCTCTCCGAGGAGCAGCGCGTGCTGGCCGAAAAGCTGGAGGAGACGCTCGAGGCCCGCAACCTGCGGTCCCAGCAGGACGACGACAGCTTTTTCTCCCGCATGCGCAGAGCCTTCGGTTGATTCGCCTCGCCGTTCGCTGCAGGCCCGAGCAAGCGGAGATCGTCCTCGCCGAGCTGACCGTGCTCGCCCCCAACGGGGTCGAGGAGGAGCGCGGGCCGGATTACGTCGAGTACGCGATCTACGGCGGCGAGGGCGAGCTGCCGGAGTTGGGTGAGATCGAGGTGGCGGCCGGCGACGGGCTGGTCGAGGTGGTGGCGACCGAGGTCCCCGACGACTGGGCCGACCGCTGGCAGGACTTCCACAAACCGCTCCTGGTCGGCGACCGCCTCTGGCTGCGCCCTTCCTGGGAGGAGCCACGCGAGGGCACGATCGATGTCGTCGTCGACCCGGGCCGCGCCTTCGGCACCGGCGCCCATCCGACCACTCGGCTTTCCCTCGAGCTCTTGCTTGAGCTTGCTCAGGCGGGCGAAGCCCATGGACCGCTGACCGACCTTGGCACCGGCTCTGGGGTGCTCGCCATCGCGGCGGCCAAGCTCGGCTGGGGACCGGTTCGCGGTTACGACCATGAGGAGCCGGCGATCGAGGCGTCAAGCGTCAACGCCAAAGCCAACGGCGTCTCGATCGAGCTTGAACACCGCAACCTGCGCGAGAGTCTCCCGGAGCTTGCCCCGACAGTGGTAGCCAACATGACCGCTCCGGTTCTCCGAGTCGTGGCCGAACAGCTCGTCGGCGAAGGGAGCCGGGAGGGGGTTCTCCGGAGCCTCCCGGCTGTTGCTCCGGAGAACCCCCTCCCGGCTCCCCAAACCATGGTCTGCTCGGGACTGCTTCCGAGCGAGCTGGACGAGACGACGGCACTCTTTGCCCCGGTCGGCTTGGTTGAGGCCGACCGTCGTCTCGAGGGAGATTGGGCCGCGTTGCTGCTGCGCGCCGCCTAGGCTGCCGATATGTTGTCGCCCGTGGAGCTAGCGACGATTATTTCCCCCGGCTACAAGTTCGCCCTGTTCCTGCACATCTTGGCGGTGGTGCTTGCGTTCGGGCCGACCTTCGGTTACGGGTTCTTCTTCTCGGTCGCGCCGCAGTTCCCCCGCGCCACACCGGCGATCATCGCCGGTGTGCAGAAGGTCGATCGCTATCTCGTCTCGCCCGGGATGATCGTCCTGCTGGTGGCGGGGATATACATGCAGGCCGACGGGAATTGGGACGCCAGTGAGGTGTTCATCAGCGTCGGCTACCTGGCGATCATTTCCCTCTTCGCCCTGCAAGGGGCGTTCTTCAAGCCTCAGACGCGCAAGGCGAGGGAATTGGCTGAACGTGACTTGAAGACCGGCGACACGCTCAGCGACGAGTTCAACGCGGTGAGCGCGCGGCTCAGCAAAGTGGGAGGGTTTGCCGGTCTGATCGTCGTCGTGACGATCTTCTTCATGGCCTACAAGCCATTCCTCTAGCGGGCCGGCCCTGATGGCCACACCCGTTGCCGGGACCAAGCTTGATCCCTCGCTGCCGATCGCGATGTTCGACTCCGGGGTCGGCGGGTTGACCGTGCTGCACGAGTGCCTGGTTTCGCTGCCCGAGGAGGACTACGTCTACCTCGGCGACACGGACTGGTTTCCGTACGGCGTCAAGGATCCGGACGATCTCCGGGCGCGGATAAGGGCGATTGCCGAGCTGCTGCTCGGCGGCCGCGCCAAGCTGCTGGTGATCGCCTGCAACACCGCGACCTCGATCGGCGCGGACGTCGCCCGCGATGTCGCCGCGGAGCATGGGGTGGAGGTGGTGCCGGTGGTCGAGCCGCAGGCCGAGATCGCCGCGGCGATCACCGACAACGGCAGGGTTGGGGTGCTGGCGACGCCGAACACGGTTGCGAGCGCTGCCTACCGACACGCGCTCGAAGGTCAGGGCCGGGCGCTCGAGGTGACCGAAGTCGAGGCGCCCGACCTGGCGCCCTTCATCCAGGACGGCTCGCCCTTCGACGAGGCCGTGGTCGAGATGGCCCGTGCCTACTGCGCGCCGCTGAAGCGCGCCGAGGTCGACACCCTGATCCTCGGCTGCACCCATTACCCGCTGGTGGCGCCGATGCTGCAGCGCATCCTCGGCCGCGACATCCGCCTGGTCAGCGGTGGCCATGCTGTCGCCGCCGCTGTTCAGCGCACGCTCGAGCGCCGTGGTCTCGCCCGCTCTGCCGACGGGGAGGGGGGCTACCGGTTCCTCTGCACTGGGGACATCGATTCCTTCCGCGACCTCGGCACCCGCTTCCTGCAGATGCCCTTGGGCGACGTGGAGCGGGTCGAGATTGCCGACGATCCCTAGTTCCGCGCGCTCGAATTCGCACTCCTGGCACACATGTGACCCCCGCGTGAGCTCCGGCCTGCGAGGGTCCATCGATGACGACAACAACCCTCAGCAATACCGTATATACTCACCCCGTGGCAAAGGTGATGATCTCCATTCCCGACAACCTGCTCGAGCGCCTCGACGCCCAGGCCCGTGCCAATCGCGAGACGCGCAGCGGCCTCCTGCGGCGGCTGGTTGAGCAGGAGATATCGGTGGAGAGCGCCAACCGCCGCAAGGAATTCGAAGATCTCCTCGGTCCGCCCGTAGATATGGGTGGGGATGCCGCGAGGCTGATCCGCGAAGACCGTGAATCACATTGACCGCGCTCCTGCTCGACGCCGGTGTCTGGATTGCCGCGAAGGACGGCGGAGACCGCTACTTCGAGGTAGCGCGCCTGCTCGCTGTCGACTCTGACCAGCAGGTTGCGGCTTTGGACCTGACCCTCTACGAGGTCGCCAACGTCGTCGGATCGAGAAAGCAGCGCTGTGACGACGCCACCGACCTCTGCCGGCTGATCGTCGCACGCTGCGCCGACCGCATGATTGCCATCGACGCGGAGCTGATTCGCCGCACCGTCGAGATCGCGGCCGAGCACAGCCTCACCGCCTACGACGCCGCATATGTCGCCGCGGCCCGCCGTTACGGCTGGACCCTGGTCAGCACCAACATCGCCGACCTGGTCTCCAAGGGCCTCGCGGTGGCGCCCGACTCCGCCGACTACCCTTAGACCGGATGAGCGTTCTCGAGCAGGTTCAGGCAGATGTGCGGACGGCGATGAAGGCGGGTGAGCGCGAGCGCGCCGGCGCCCTGCGGATGATCGTCGACTCGCTGCAGAAGGACGCCAAGCTCGGTGACGGCGATGAGGTAGCGGTGCTTCAGCGCGAGCGCAAGAAGCGACTCGAAGCCGCCAAGGCCTACGGCGATGCGGGCCGTGCCGAGCAGGCGACGGCCGAGAACTTCGAGGCGGAGCTGATCGAGGCCTATCTGCCCAAGCAGCTCTCCGACGAGGAGCTGGCGGAGCTGGTCGATGCGGCGGTCAGCGAGACCGGTGCCAGCGAGCAGAAGCAGATGGGCCAGGTGATGTCGGCGCTGATGCCGAAGCTCGGCGGGCGCGCCGACGGCAAGCGGGTCAGCGCGGCGGTGCGTGAGCGGCTTGGCGCGTAGGCAGCTCACGCTCGAGAACAGCGTTGCCGCCGAGCTGGCGGGCTCCGAGGACGCGGTGCTGCGCGCCCTGCGCGGCCACCTCGATTGCGACTTTCACCTGCGCGGCAACGTGCTCACCCTCGACGGCGAACCGGCCGACGTGCAGACGGCCGCGACCGTGGTCGACGAGCTGGTCGAGCTGATCGAGAACGGGCACGAGGTGGCGCCGGGGACGATCGAAGCGGTGACCGGCGCGCTCGACGCCGACGAGAGCCCGGCCGAGATCCTCGAGGACGTCGTCTGGCACCACCGCAACACCAAGGTCTCGCCGAAGACGCTGAACCAGAAGCGCTACGTCGACTCGATCCGCGATCACACGATCACCTTTGGCGTCGGCCCCGCCGGCACCGGCAAGACCTTCCTTGCCGTGGCGATGGCTGCCGCCGCGCTGGCCGACAAGCAGGTGCAGCGGATCATCCTCACCCGGCCCGCAGTCGAGGCGGGGGAGCGGCTCGGCTTCCTGCCAGGCGACATCCAGGCCAAGGTCGATCCCTACCTGCGGCCGCTTTTCGACGCCCTCTTCGACATGCTCGATCCGGACCGCGTCAACGGCTACTTCGAGCGCGGCGTGATCGAGGTGGCGCCGCTCGCGTTTATGCGCGGCCGTGCCCAGCCGCTCGATTCCAAGGTGCTGACGCCATCGGGTTTCCAGCCGATTGGCAACCTCCGGGTTGGGGACTTGGTGGTTGGGTCGAACGGTCTCCCCACGCCGGTCCTAGGCGTGTACCCACAGGGTCGTAAGGAGGTCTTCCGGCTTCAAGCGCAGGACGGTGCCGAAACGCTTTGCTGCGGTGAACACCTGTGGCATGTGTTCACCGCAGCCGATCGCCGCCGGGAAAAGCCTGGCCGGGTTGTCGAAACGCGTGAGATGGTCGGTCGGCTCCGGTCGGCCCACCAGCACCGTTTCGAACTTCCACTTCTTGCCGCGCCGGTTGAGTTCCCGCGGTGCGAGATCCCGATGGATCCCTATGCCCTAGGCCTCCTTCTGGGCGATGGTTGCCTGACGGGCACGACTACCCCGAGTTTCTCCACGGCCGATCCGGAGTTGGCCGTCGCCCTGGAGGAGCGCCTGGATGGGATCGAGCTGCGGCGAAAGAGCGCCATGGATTATCACCTTCGCCACGTTGCGGGCCATCGGGGAGGAGTAATCGTCGCCAACCCCGCCACCGCTGTTCTTCGCGAGCTCGGTCTGATCGGCACGAGATCGAGCACGAAGTTCGTCCCCGATGCTTATCTCTACAACGAGCCTGCAGTTCGCCTTGCCGTCCTGCAGGGCTTGCTTGACAGCGACGGAGGCCCGGTGGTGCAGCGCTCCCGTACTTGCCGCATTCAGTACACGACCTGCTCCGAACGGCTTCATGAGGATGTCTCCTTCCTGGTCCGTTCGCTGGGAGGGGTTGCCTACACACGACGGAGGAGGGCGGCGGGTCGACGACCAGGCTTGGCAAATGGTCGCCCAGTCCACCATCGATCAGACGCGTTCATCATGGACATCCGTTTGCCCGATGGAATCGAACCGTTTCGTCTGGTGCGCAAGAGCAAGCGCTACCGCGGCGACGGTGGCGGTCGCCCGATGCGCTTCGTGCACTCGATTGAGCCGGCAGGGGAAGCAGAGACTGTCTGCATCCAGGTGGCGGCCGCCGACTCGCTCTATGTCACTGACGATTTCCTTGTCACGCACAACACGCTGAACGACTCCTTCGTGATCCTCGACGAGGCGCAGAACACCAGCCCCGAGCAGATGAAGATGTTCCTGACCCGGCTCGGCTTCAACTCGCGCATGGTCGTCACCGGCGACGTCACCCAGATCGACCTGCCGACCGAGCAGCGCTCAGGCCTGGTCGTCGTCCGCGACATCCTCGGCTCGGTCAAGGACATCGACTTCATCAACTTCGGCGGCGAGGACGTCGTCCGTCACAAGCTGGTCCAGCGCATCGTCGCCGCCTATGACGAGCACGGCAACCGCGAGCGGGCAGCGCGGGCCGAACACGGGCCGACGCCGGGCTCTTGAGCCCCGACCTCTCCGACGTGCCGGCGGAGCTGCGCGAGCCGGTGGCCGCCGCGCTTGCCGCCGCGGGGGTCGACGACGGCCATCTCGCGGTCGAGTTGGTCGATGCGTCGCGGATCCGCGAGCTCAACCGCGAGCACCGCGGCAAGGACGCGCCCACCGACGTGCTCGCATTCCCAATCGACGGCGCCGGCCCGGCGCCCGGCCCGCGTGAGATCGGCGACGTGGCGATCTGCCCCGAGCACTGCTCCGATGTCACCGAGGCCGCCGTCCACGGCGTGCTCCACCTCTGCGGCTACGACCACGAGGTCGACGCGGGCGACATGCTGGCGCTCCAGGCCCGCGTGCTGAAGGGTCTGGCGTGACCCGCTCCGGCTTCGTCGGTCTCGCCGGCCGGCCCAACGTCGGCAAGTCGACCTTGGTCAACCAGATCGTCGGCAGTCACGTCGCGATCGTCTCGATGCGGCCGCAGACGACCCGGCGGGCGATCCGCGGCATCCACACCGACGTCGAGGGCGGCCGCCAGCTCGTCCTCGTCGACCTGCCCGGTGTGCAGCGTCCCCGTGACGTGCTCACCGAGCGGATGCAGAAGCGGGTCGAGCGCGAGCTTGCCGATTCCGACCTTGCCCTGATCGTGATCAACGGCGAGGAGGGCGTCGGCCCCGGCGATCGCTTCATCGCCCGCGCCCTGCTCGGGGCCGGCGCCAAGCTGCCGATCATCTGCGCGGTCAACAAGGCCGATCGGCTCGGGCCGAACGAGATCGTCCCTGTCCTGGCCGAAGCGGCCGAGCTGGGTGGCGTCGTCGAGGTCTTCCCGATCAGCGCCCGTAGCGGCGAGGGCGTCGACGTCCTGGTCGAGCGCATGGCTGAGCTGATGCCCGAGGGCCCCTACCTCTATCCGCCCGAGGACCACAGCGACCAGTCGAGCGAGCTGCTGCTGGCCGAGCTGATCCGCGAGCAGGTGCTCAATCGCACCCGCGACGAGATCCCGCACTCGGTCGAGGTCAAGGTCAAAGAGGTCGACGAGCGCGAGGACGGCCTGGTCACCGTCAACGCGGAGGTCTGGGCCGAGACCGAGTCGCAGAAGCGCATCCTGATCGGCAAGGGCGGCGCCAAGGTGGGCGAGATCGGCACGGGAGCCCGCCGCTCGCTCGAAGCCGAGCTGGGCGCCAAGGTTCACCTGGACCTCAAGATCAGGGTTCGCAGCCATTGGCGCAGAGATGAGGACCTTCTCGACCGACTGGGTATCGAGTGAGGCAGTGAGGACACCCTCGCCCGTCCAAGTGCCGAGCTAATTAGCTCGGCACTTTGAGTATCCGCCCGTTCGAGGGTGTCCTCACTGCCTCGCATACGATTGGTCGATGTTCGAACAGCTCAAATTCGATGAGCGGGGGCTGGTCCCCGTGGTGGCCCAGGATTACTCCAGCGGTGAGGTGCTTACGTTGGCCTATGCCAATGAGGAGTCGCTGCGGCTTACGGTCGAGACCGGGGAGCTGCACTTCTTCAGTCGCTCGCGGGAGGAGATCTGGCGCAAGGGGGAAACCTCGGGGAACGTGTTGAAGCTGCGGCAGCTGCGCTACGACTGCGATGGCGATGCGATCGTCGCTCTGGTCGAGCCGACCGGTCCTGCCTGTCACACGGGTAAGCGCAGCTGCTTTTACCGCGATCTTGATGGCGATGGTGGGCCCGCGCCCGCCGTGCACGAGACGCTGGCGACCCTGGAGCGCACCTTGCGCAGCCGTGCCGCCGAGCGGCCCGAGGGCAGCTACACGGTGCAACTGCTCGACGACCCGAAGCTGATCGGCGAAAAGGTCGAGGAGGAGGCCGAGGAGGTGGTCCGCGCCGCCCGTGAGGAGTCCGACGAGCGCGTCGCCGAAGAGGCCGCCGACCTGCTCTACCACCTCGCCGTCCTGCTCGTCGCCCGTGAGGTGCCGCAGTCCGCCGCGATGGAAGTGCTCAATGGCCGTCGTCGCTGAGTCGGAGCTGAGGCTCGAGCCGAGCCTGGAGCAGGCACGGGAGCTTGCCGAGAAGGGCAACGTGGTGCCCGTCTGCGCTCGTCTGCTCGACGACTGCGAGACGCCCGTCTCCGCTTTTCTCAAGCTGCGCGCCGGCGAGCCCGAGGGCGCTCCCTGCTTCCTGCTCGAGTCGGCGGAGCAGGGCCAGGTCGGTCGCTACTCCTTCGTCGGCTTCCGGCCCCGCTCGGTGCTGCGCTGGAGCGATGGCGTGCTGACCGATTCCGACGGCGGGTCCGTCGATGCTCCCGACCCCTACGGAGCGGTTGCCGAGCATCTCTCCGCCTTCAAGCTCGCTCCGGTCGAGGGCCTGCCGCCGTTTGCCGGCGGCGCCGTCGGCTTCTTCGGTTATGACCTGGTGCGCACGGTCGAGCCGCTCGGCGAGCCCAATCCCGACCCGCTCGGGCTGCCCGACATGGCGCTGATGGTCACCGACCTGCTGCTCGTCTTCGACCACCTTCGCCACGAGCTGACGATCATGGCCTGCGCCTTCGTCGACGACGAGGGTGGGATCGACGCCGCCTACGAGCGCGCCGCCGCGGCGATCTCCGATGCCCGCCAGCGCCTGCGCGGCGCCGTGCCGGCGCCGGCCCAGCCGACTGTCGCCGAGGCACCGGAGTTCGCCTCCAACATGGAGCGCGCCGAGTTCGAAGCCGCGGTCGAGCGGATCGTCGAGTACGTCCACGCCGGCGACGCCTTTCAGGTCGTCCCCTCGCAGCGCTTCTCGGCGCCGGCCCCGGTCGAGGCCTTCTCGATCTACCGCGGCCTGCGCGCGGTCAATCCCTCGCCTTACATGTACTTCCTCGAGTTCGGCGACTTCCAGATCGCCGGCGCCTCGCCGGAGCCGCTGGTCAAGGTCAGCGGCCGCACGGTCGAGACGCGGCCGATCGCCGGCACCTACCCGCGCGGCGCCAACGAGGAGGAGGACCGCCGCCTCGCCGAGCGCCTCGTCAACGACGCCAAGGAGCGGGCCGAGCACGTGATGCTGGTCGACCTCGGCCGCAACGACCTCGGCCGCGTCTGCGAGTACGGCTCGGTCTCGGTCGACGAGCTGATGGTGGTCGAGACCTACTCGCACGTGCTGCACATCGTCAGCCAGGTCTCCGGCACGCTGCGCGAGGGCGTCGGCGCGATGGACGTGCTGCGCTCGGCGCTGCCGGCGGGCACCCTCTCCGGCGCGCCCAAGGTGCGGGCGATGCAGATCATCGACGAGCTGGAGCCGATCAAGCGCTGCTCCTACGGCGGCGCGATCGGCTACCTCTCCTGGAATGGCGACCTCGACACCGCGATCCACATCCGCACGGTGGTGGTCAAGGACGGCCGGATCCACGTCCAGGCCGGCGGCGGCACCGTCGCCGATGCCAAGCCCGCCTACGAGTACAACGAGTCGGTCAACAAGGCCCGGGCGGTCTTCCGCGCCGTCGAGCTGGCCTGCGAACAGCCGGATTGGGCGTGAGGCGACGATGAAGGTCTTGATCATCGACAACTACGACTCCTTCACCTACAACCTCGTCCAGTACCTGGGTGAGCTCGGGGCGGAGCTCGACGTGGTCCGCAACGACAAGGCGACGGTCGACGAGCTGCTCGAGCGCGACGCCGAGCGCCTGGTCGTCTCGCCGGGCCCCTGCACGCCGGCCGAGGCGGGGATCTCGGTCGAGGCGATTCGCCGCTTCGCCGAAGCCCGCACGCCGGTGCTTGGCGTCTGCCTCGGCCACCAGTCGCTGGTCGAGGCCTTCGGCGGTCGCACCGTGCAGGGCGAGCCGATCCACGGCAAGGAGGCCGAGATCGAGCACGACGGGCGGACGGTCTACGCCGGCCTGCCCAGCCCCTTCGTCGCCGGCCGCTACCACTCCCTGGTGGCCGACCCCGATCTTCCCGCCGAGCTCGAGTTAAGTGCCAGCCTCGGTGACGTGGTGATGGGGGCCCGCCACCGCGAGCTGCCCGCCGAGGGCGTCCAGTTCCACCCAGAGTCGGTGCTGACGCCCCAGGGCAAGCACCTGCTCGCCAACTTCCTGCGGGAGGGCTGATGGCCGACGGTCCCAACGAGATCGTCACCAGGGCGATCGACGCGGTCTGCGCCGGCGACCACCTGACGGCCGACCACGCCGCCGCGGTTCTCGCCGAGATCATGGAGGGCCGCAGCAGCGAGGTACAGACCGCCGCCTTCCTAATCGCTCTGCGGGCTAAGGGGGAGACCGTGCCCGAGCTGGTCGGCCTCGCCCGCACGATGCGCTCGCTTGCCAGTCCGGTCACCACCTCGCGCAGCGACCTCGTCGACACGGCCGGCACCGGGGGAGGACCCTCTACCTTCAACGTCTCGACCACGGCGGCGTTGGTCGCGGCCGCAGCCGGCTGCGCGGTCGCCAAGCACGGCAACCGCTCCAGCACCAGCCGCTGTGGCTCCGCCGATCTACTCGAGGCGCTCGGGGTCAAGATCGAGCTCGAGGCCGGGCAGGTCGGGCGCTGCATCGACGAGCTCGGCTTCGGCTTCATGTTCGCCCCCCGCCATCACCAGGCGATGGCGCACGTGGTGCCGGTCCGCAAGGCGCTCGGCGTGCGCACGATCTTCAACTTCCTCGGCCCGCTGACCAATCCGGCCGGGGCGCCACGCCAGCTGCTCGGCGTCTCCGATCGCCACTACCAGGAGACGATCGCCGAGGCGCTTGTCGGGCTCGGCAGCGTGCGGGCGATGGTCGTCAGCGCCGACGACGGTGTCGACGAGATCTCGATCTCGGCCCGAACCCGCGTGATCGAAGTCGACGACGGGCGGACCGCGGAGCATTTCCTCGAGCCGGGTGACTTCGGCTTTGCCGAAGATGAGCCGGAGTACGTCGCCGGCGGCTCCCCGGAGGAAAACGCCGCCACCTGCCGCGCCGTTCTCGGCGGCGAGGCGGGGCCTCGGCGCCACCTGGTCTTGCTCAACGCCGGTGCCGCGATCTACGTCGGCGGCCAGGCCGAGAGCCTCGCCGAAGGGGTTGAGAAGGCCGCTGTCGCGGTCGACTCAGGGGCGGCACGCGAGTTGCTCGATCGCCTCGTTGCAACGACCGCCGAGCTCGGCGTCCTAGACGGTTGATCCAAATTGACGTGTCCGCGGTGGCGCGACTGGCCAAGCTGGGCGGTGCGCGCGGCCGCTGCGCGTAGCAACGCTACGCGCGAGGGCGTGGGTGCCGATCCAGCGCCGCGCCAGGCGCGTCATCCGTGGGTGCGTCAATTTGGATCAACCGTCTAGGCTTCGACAGTCAAGTGGCAATGATCGAGCAGCTGATCTCGGTAGCGAGAGAGGGAGTGGAGGAGCGCCGTGGGCAGGTCCCGCAGGCGGACCTCGAGTCGCGCCTGTCCGCCAGGGGCGAGGATCGCCCCTTCAACGAGGCCCTGGTCCGGCCCGGGCTCTCGCTGATCTCCGAGTTCAAGCGCCGCTCGCCAAGCGCCGGTGAGATCTCCGCCTCGGCTGTCGTCGCCGATCAGGTCGGCGCCTACGAGCGCGGTGGCGCTGCCGCGCTCTCGGTGCTCACCGACGAGCGCCACTTCGGCGGCTCGCTCGAGGACCTTCGCGCCGCCCGGGCGGCCTGCGACCTGCCGATCCTGCGCAAGGACTTCATCGTCGACCCCTACCAGCTCTACGAGGCGGCGGTCCACGGTGCCGACGCGGTGCTGCTGATCGTCCGCGCCCTCGACGATCGCGAGCTGCGGGCGATGTACGAGGAGGCCCGCGGCCTCGACCTCGACTGCCTGGTCGAGGTCCACGAGGCCGAGGAGCTGCAGCGGGCGCTCGAGCTCGACGCCGACGTGATCGGGATCAACAATCGCAACCTCGACACCGGCGCGGTCGACGTCGCGACCACCTACGAGCTGATGCCCGACGTGCCGGCCGGCAAGACCGCCGTCGCCGAGAGCGGCATCTCCTCGCGCGCCGAGCTGGAAGAGCTGGAGCGGGTGGGCGTCGATGCGGTGCTGATCGGCGGAGCCCTGATGAGCGCCGCCGATCCCGAGGCGAAGACGCGCGAGCTGACCGGGGTCGAGGAAGGCACCCGCGAGCACCACCTGCCCTGAGCGGATCGATCTTTAGTCGCCTTTTGCGGGCCGTTTAGGAATCGCTGAGGGTTGGGTCCTACATTCTCCGCACGATGAAAAGCTTCCTTCGCACCCCATTTGCTTCGGCACTCCTGGGCGGCGCTGTGGTCGCCGCCTTCTTCGCTATCGCGATCTCCGCCGGTTGGATCGACGCGCAGACGACGAGCACGACGGCGATACCGGCACCGCTCACTGCGCCGGTCGCCGCCAAGGAAAGCGGCGACACCAACACGGTCAACCAGATCTACAGCCACGACGGGCCGGGGGTCGCCTTCATCGAATCGACCGAGGCTCCCGAAGAAACGTCGGCGCCGCTGAGCCCCTTCGGCGGCGAAGAAGAATCGAGCGGCGGCGGCATCGCCACCGGCTCCGGCTTCTTGATCGACAACGAAGGACACATTCTCACCAACAACCACGTGGTCGAAGGCGCGACCAAGGTCGAGGTCAGGCTGGGCTCATCGGAGACCGAGCACGAAGCGAAAGTCGTCGGCGCCGACCCGGCGACCGACGTCGCCCTGCTCAAGGTCGACGTCCCCGCGAGTCAGCAGCACCCGCTCTCACTCGGCAACTCGGCCAAAGTCCAGGTCGGCGACCCGGTGGTCGCGATCGGCAACCCCTTCGGGCTCGATCGCACCGTCACGGCGGGGATCGTCTCCGCCCTGCAGCGACAGATCCAGGCGCCCAACGGCTTCTCGATCTCGCACGTGATCCAGACCGACGCCGCGATCAACCCCGGCAACTCCGGTGGCCCGCTGATCGATTCAGAAGGAAGTGTGATCGGGATCAATTCCCAGATCCAGACCGGCGGCGGTACCGAGGGCAACGTCGGCATCGGCTTCGCCGTGCCGATCAACACCGCCCGCGAAGTCGTCGAACAGATCGAGAAGAACGGCAAAGTCGAACACGCCTACATCGGCATCAGCGGCGGCAGCGTCACTCCCGCCCTGGCCAAGGCGCTGAAACTGCCGGTCGAAAAAGGCATCCTCGTCAACGAAGTGGTCAAGGGCAGCCCGGCCGACAAGGCCGGCATCGAAGGCGGCGACACCGAAGCGACGATCGAAGGGGTCAAAGTCACCCTCGGCGGCGACATCATCACCGAAGTCGACGGCAAGCCGATCAGCTCGATGGAAGAAGTGATCAACGACGTCAACTCGGCACAGCCCGGCGAAAAGATGGAACTGACGCTGCTGCGCGGCGACAACGAAGAAAAGACCGTCACGGTGACGCTCGGCGTACGGCCTAAGTCGGCTGAATAGCCGGGGCCGGACCCCCTCCTCTCTCAACTTGCTCCGGTGGAGACGCGTCTGCTGACGCCTCCAGAGGATTGCCGGAGAAGTACAAGCCGTTCGGAGGGGGTCCGGCCCCGGCTCCGAGCGGCACTCCCGTACCCTGGGCTTATGCGTGTGAAGATTTGCGGGATCACGAACCTGGATGACGCCGCCGAGGCTGTGCTGCTTGGAGCTTGGGCGATAGGGCTCATCCATTACGACAAGAGCCCTCGGGCCTGTCCTCCTGGTGAAGCGGCGGCGATTTGCGCTGCATTTCGCAGGAAGTGCGAGGTCGTTGGGGTCTTTGTCAATCCGGAGCTGGAGGACGTTGCCAAGGCGGTCGAGGGGGCCGGCTTGACAATGGTGCAGTTGAACGGGGCCGAGGGGCCTCAGTTTTGCGCTGAGGTGGCGCGGCGAACGGGCGTCAAGGTGATCAAGGCGATCCACGTGGCCAGCGGGGCGGAGGTGCACGGGGCGGAGGTGTTTCGCACCGACTTC
Source organism: uncultured Solirubrobacterales bacterium (assembly GCA_963840565.1). Lineage (GTDB taxonomy): Bacteria > Actinomycetota > Thermoleophilia > Solirubrobacterales > 70-9 > VRUE01. Next base: position 783,041 of record CAWIZH010000002.1, on the reverse strand, counting down.
CACCTGTTTGACCGCCGGGGGAAGGGGCTCTGGGGCGGGACCGGGGAAAGCTTCGACTGGAGCCTGCTGCGCGAGCACCGTTCCGAGATCCCGGCGATCGTCGCCGGTGGGCTGCGGCCCGACAACGTCGCCGCAGCGATCGAGGTCACCCATCCATTCGCGGTCGACGTCGCGAGCGGGGTCGAGGCCGAGCCCGGGCGCAAGGACCATGCGGCGATGGCGGCTTTCTTCGACGCCGCTAAGGCGACTGGCGTTCCCGCTCCATGAGCGCGGTTGAGCAGCGGTTCGGCCCCTACGGGGGGCGCTACGTGCCGGAGACTCTGATTGCGGCCCTCGATGAGCTGACCGAGGCCTGGGCCGAGGCACGCGAGGATTCCGCCTTCAACGAGCGCCTGCGTCTGCTCCACCGTGACTTCATCGGGCGGCCGACGCCGCTCTACCTGGCCGACCGCCTTTCCGCCAAAGTCGGCCGCAGGGTCTATCTCAAGCGCGAGGACCTCGCCCACACCGGCGCCCACAAGATCAACAACGCGATCGGACAGGCGCTGCTCGCCGAGCGGATGGGCAAGCCGCGGGTGATCGCCGAGACCGGCGCCGGCCAGCACGGCGTCGCCACCGCGACCGCCTGCGCCCTGTTCGGCCTCGAGTGCGTCGTCTACATGGGTTCGGAGGACATCCGCCGCCAGCGGCCCAACGTCGAGCGGATGGGCCTGCTCGGCGCCGAGGTTGTCCCGGTCGAGGCCGGGGCGCGGACGCTGAAGGAGGCGGTCAGCGCCGCGATCCGCGATTGGGTCGCCAACGTCGAGACCACCCACTACGTGATCGGCTCGGCCGTCGGGCCCGCGCCCTTCCCGGCTTTGGTCCGTGACCTGCAGTGCGTGATCGGCGAAGAGGCCCGCGAGCAGGCGCTCGCTGCTGAGGGTGTCCTGCCGAAGAGGGTGATCGCCTGCGTTGGCGGCGGCTCCAACTCGATCGGCATCTTCACCCCGTTCGTCGAGGACGCCCGGGTCGAGCTGATCGGGGTCGAGGCGGCGGGGGAGGGGCTCGACACCGGTCGCCACGGGGCTTCGCTTGGCGCCGGCACTACCGGTGTCCTGCACGGCTCGCTCTCTTCGGTAATCGCTGACGAGGAGGGGCAGATTCTCGAGGCCCACTCGATCTCCGCCGGGCTCGACTACCCCGGGGTCGGCCCAGAGCACGCCTTCCTGCGCGATAGCGGCCGGGCCAGCTACTTCTCGGTGACCGATGCTCAGGCGCTGGCCGCGTTCGCCGAGCTCTGCCGGTTGGAGGGCATCATTCCGGCGCTGGAGTCCTCACACGCGATCGCCTGGCTGCTCGAGAACGGCGGCGGGGGCGACGGCTACGACGTGCTCTGCCTGAGCGGGCGGGGGGACAAGGACTTGGCTGAGGTGCTTGAACAGCAGGGCGGCGCGAAGGGCGCCAGGGGGTGACTCGACAGAGCAACAGCGGGGAGGCTCTGTCGAGTCACCCCCTGGCGCCCAGCGCAGGCGTCTCGGCTGGCGTGGAGCGGATCGAGGCGGCCTTCCGAGCTGCGAAGGATGAGGGTCGGGCCGCCCTAATGCCGTACATGATGGCCGGGTATCCCGACCGGGAGACCTCGTTGGCCGTGGCTGAGTCCTACGCGGAAAACGGTGCTGATTTGGTTGAGCTTGGGGTTCCTTTTTCCGATCCGCTTGCCGATGGGCCGACTATTCATGCTGCGGCTACGGCGGCGCTCGAGGCTGGGGCGACTCTCGGCTCGGCACTGGAGCTTTGCGAGGTGATCTCGGGGCGGGTCCCGGTCGTCTTCATGGTCTACTCCAACATGGTGCTCGCGCACGGGGGAGTGGCTGAGTTCGCGGAGCGGGCCGTTGCTGCTGGTGCCGCGGGGGCGATCGTGCCTGACTTGCCGCTTGAGGAAGCGGAGCCTGTACGAGAGGTTTTTGCTGCTGCGGGGCTTGCGTTGGTGCCGCTCGTTGCTCCAACCACCCCGCCCGAGCGCCGGGCTCGGATATGCGCTGCCGCGCAGGGATTCGTCTACGTCGTCTCCACCGTCGGGACTACCGGGGAGCGGGACGAGATCCCGCCGCAGCTCGCCGAGCTTGTCAGCGCTACCCAGGCCGAGGCCGAGGTGCCCGTTGCCGTCGGCTTCGGTATCGGCACGCCGGCGCAGGCCGCTCAGGTCGGGGAAGTTGCCGACGGCGTGATCATCGGCAGTCGCCTGGTTCGGGCCGCCGGCGAGGCTGGCGGGCCTGAGGCTGCTGCCGATGCCGTTGGTTCCTTCCTGCAAGAGACACGCGTCGCACTCGCTGGATAGGATTCCGGCCGCATGGGAATGGTCATCACCCTATTTTTGGCCCTGGCGACGACTACCGTCGCCTACGCCGTGCTCGGTCAGGGCGGCGGGGTCGCCGGCGTGATCTTCTTCGGCATCCTCGTGATCGGCGCCACGATCCGGGTTTTCACCCCGAGCTCTGACTAAGAGCCTTAAGCGCGCGTCGCGACCACCTGCAGGTACTCGGGCTCGAGCACGAATGCGCCGTCGCGACCGGTGCTGGCCTTCGCCAGCTGCTCGCGCAGGTCCGCCTCCAGGGCCGCCTCGCCGGCCGGGCCGACGCGGTCGAAGGCCATCTTGATCGGGCCGAAGTAGGTGCGGAAGAAGTCGAGGTAGTGGTCGATCGAGCGGAACGCCTGGTGCGAGACCTTGCGCTCGACCCGCAGCTCGGCGACCCCGTCGCCGAACAGCCCGCGCACGTGATCCTCGATGCCCCAGAGCACGCGGCGGGAATGAATCCGGGCGGCGGCGGCGCGTGCTTGGCGATCACCGCGAAGAGGCCGCTTACCGGACCGTCCGGAACCCAGTTGGCCATCCCGATCCGGCCGCCGGGCTTGCAGGCGCGCAGCAGCTCGGCCGCGGCCTTCTCTTGTTCGGGCGCGAACATCGCGCCGAAGATCGAGATCACGACGTCGAACTCGCCCTCGCCGAAGGGCAGGTCGGCGGCGTCGCCCTCGACGAACTCGACATCGAGCCGCTCGGCCGCTGCGCGCTCGCGCCCGCGCTCGAGCAGGGCCGGGACGAAGTCGACTCCCACCGCGTTGCCCCAGGACCGCCGCGCCGCGGCCAGCGCGCCGTTGCCGCTGCCGCAGGCGACGTCGAGCACCCGCTCGCCCGGAACGATGTCCAGCGCTTCGACCAGTTCCTCGGACACCATCATCACCAGCCCGGCGACCATCGCGAAGTCGCCCTCCGACCAGACTCGCTGCTGCGCCTGCTTGACCGCCTCCAGATCCACCGCGTCGCTCATCGTCGCTCCCTTCGCAGTCGTCCGAACTGCATCAAATTCTAGGCCTGCTGAGCGGAGAAGTTGATGCAGTTCGGCCTTGCGACGAACTTACCGCGTTGCCAGGTGGGCGACAGCTTTAATCTGGGCCGATGCGGATTGGCGTGCTTACCGGTGGCGGGGATTGCCCGGGCCTCAACGCGGTGATTCGGGCGATCGTGCGCAAGGGGGTCGAACACTGCGGCCACGAGTTCGTCGGCTACCGCGACGGCTGGCGCGGTCCGCTCGAGGGCGACAGCCGCCCGCTCGGCGTGCCCGAGGTGCGCGGCATCCTGCCCCGCGGCGGCACGATCCTCGGCGCCTCGCGCACCAACCCCTTCAAGGAGGACGGCGGTGCGGCAGCGGATCGCCCAGAGGCTGCAGGACGACGGCGTCGACGGGCTGATCGCGATCGGCGGCGAGGACACGCTCGGAGCCGCCGCGCGCCTCTACGGCGAGCACGGCGTGCCGGTCGTCGGCGTGCCGAAGACGATCGACAACGACCTCGGCGCCACCGACTACACCTTCGGCTTCGACACCGCGGTCAACATCGCGATGGAGGCGATCGATCGCCTGCACACGACGGCCGACAGTCACCACCGCGTCCTGATCGTCGAGGTGATGGGCCGCCACGCCGGCTGGATCGCCTTCCACGCCGGCCTCGCCGGCGGCGCCAACGTGATCCTGATCCCCGAGCTGCCCTTCGACCTCGACGGGTCTGCGAGTTCGTCGGCCGCCGCTTCGACCACAACTACGCGCCGATCCTCGTCGTCGCCGAGGGGGCGCAGCCGGTCGGGGGGATGCCGGAGACCAAAAACGAGAAGCTGGACCAGTTCGGCCACGTCGCCCTTGGTGGCATCGCCCACTGGCTGGAGGGCGAAATCGAGAAACGGACCGGCAAGGAGACGCGGGCGACGGTGCTGGGACACGTCCAGCGGGGCGGGACGCCGACCGCGTTCGACCGGGTGCTGGCTACTCGATTTGGGCTGCATGCGATCGATGCTGCTGATGCCGGGGACTGGGGCAAGATGACTGCGTTGCGCGGGACTGACATTCAGCTTGTCGAGCTCAGTGAGGCCACGGCTGAGCTGAAGACCGTTCCGGCATCTCTTTACTCGGAGGCTGAGGTTTTCTTTGGCTAGCTAGGCAGGGGAGGGACGGTGACCCCTCCCCAAACGAGCGGCAGGAGCCGCTCTTGAGTGTTTGGGGAGGGGTCACCGGTCCCTCTTCCGTCTTGCGCAAGACCGGCCTCGCGGCGTGCGCACTGCTCGTGGCGGCGGTAGCTGGCTGTGGCGGGGGAGAAGGCGTTGCTCAGGATGCGACCGTTACGGCTTACGTGGAAGCTTCGTCTGTGCGCTGGCGCGAAGCAAGAGCTTGCGAGCCAAGGTGGGCGAGCTGGAGAGCTTCGGGTGCAAGCTGCTTGCCTCCCAAGCGCTCGGAGCCACGCCAAGCTCAATCTGGCCACTCTCGGCGCAAATGCTCGTCGAGCCACGGAGGATTCGACCACGGTGGCTTACCTGGAAGCTTCCGACCCTGCTGCGGCTCGCTTCACTCATCCGATCTTGGAAACCGCCGAGGTCCCGTGGATCGCTGGAAGCTCGGGCAAAGCCGTCATGGCTCGCCTCCTCGAGCTCATAGAAGCTTCGGGCTCAGGCTCCCTGCGCCAGTCGCTTCGCGAAGAACTCCACGAGTCGTAGAGAGGGGCGGGAGACCCCTCCCAAAACACTCAAGAGCGGCTCCTGCCGCTCGTTTTGGGAGGGGTCGCCCGGCCCTTCCCCGCCTAGAGCAGATCTGCCAGCGCCTCGTCCAAGCTCAGGGTGCTTGAACGTGTACCCCAGATCCTGGGCCCGTCCGGGCATGACCCTCTGCCCGCCCTTCAAGACCTCCCCGAACTCCCCGCCGTACATCAGGTCAAGTGTGAACCCGGGAATCGGCAGCACCGCCGGCCGGTTGATGCGTCCTGCCAAGCGCCTTCGAGAAGACCTTGTTGGTCACTGGGTTTGGTGCGGTTGAGTTGACGACCCCGTTGACCTTGTCGTTGTCCAGCGCCCAGAGCAGGATGCCCACCTCGTCGTCGACGTGGATCCAGGAGACGTACTGGTTGCCGCCCGCCAGCGGCCCGCCGACGCCCAGCTTGAACGGGGTAAGGAGTTGCTTGAGGAAGCCTCCGCGGGGGTCGAGCACGTGGCCGGTGCGGACGATGACCAGGCGCACTCCGGTCCCCTCGACCTCGCGCGCCGCCTTCTCCCACTCGCGCACGACCTCGGCGTCGAAGCCCTCGCCCGAGTCGCTTGACTCGTCGACGATCGCCTCGCCGCGGTCGCCGTAGAAGCCGATCGCCGACTGGTTGACCAGCACCCGCGGCTTTTTCTCCAGGCCGGCGATCGTCCCGATCAGGTTGTGGGTGCCGGTGCGGCGGCTCTCCATGATCCGCTCTTTGGCCTCGTCGGTCCAGCGCTGGTTGATCTTCTCGCCGAGCAGGTTGACGACGCCGTCGACGCCCTCGAAGGCCGCCGCCGGGGGCCGTTCCAGGGTCGGCTCCCAGGCGTGCCACTTGATGCTGGGGTTGGTGCTGCGCGCCCGCTTGGGGTCGCGGGTGAGGCCGACCACCGTGTCGCCCCGGACCAGCAACGAGTCGCAGAGGGCCGACCCGATGAAACCGCTGGCTCCGGTGACGAGGACCTTCACGAAGCTAGGTGACCTCCACCGTGGAGAAGGTGCCGGTCTCCTCGCTGAAGCGGGCGATGCCCTCGCGCTTTGCCTCCTCGACCACCGCTTCGGCCACCTTCGGCGCGACTTCGCGGTTGAAGACGCTGGGGATGATGTAGTCCTCGGAGAGGTCTTCCTCGGAGACGGCCATCGCGATGCCCTTGGCGGCGGCGAGCTTCATCTCCTCGGTGATGCTGGGCGAGCCGGCGTCGAGGGCGCCGCGGAAGATGCCTGGAAAGGCGAGCACGTTGTTGATCTGGTTCGGGTAGTCCGAGCGCCCGGTCGCCATGATCCGCACGTAGGGAGCGGCGTCCTCGGGCATCACCTCGGGCGTCGGGTTGGCCATCGCGAAGACGATCGCGTCATCGTTCATCTTGGCCAGCGAGGAGGCCTCGATCAGGCCGGGGCCGGAGAGGCCGATGAAGAGGTCCGTGCCCTCGATCACCTCGTTGGGCCCGCCGGTCAGATGCTCGGGGTTCGAGTTCTCGGCGTACCAGCGCTTGATCGCGCTCATCTCGCCCGATTCGTAGTCGGCGCGGGTGGTCGAGAGGGCGCCCTGGCGGTCGCAGCCGACGATGTGGGTGACGCCGCAGGCCAGCATCATCTTGGTCACCGCTACCCCTGCGGCGCCGAGGCCAACCATCAGCACTCGCAGCTGCTCGATCGGCTTGCCGGTGATCTTCAGGGCGTTGAAGAGCGCCGCCATGGTCACGATCGCGGTGCCGTGCTGGTCGTCGTGGAAGACGGGGATGTCGAGCGTCTCCTTGAGCCGGTCCTCGATCTCGAAGCAGCGCGGGGCGGAGATGTCCTCGAGGTTGATGCCGCCGAAGGTCGGGGCGATCAGTTCGACCGCCTTGATGATCTCCTCGGTGTCCTGGGTGTCGAGGCAGATCGGGAAGGCGTCGACCTGGGCGAACTCCTTGAACAGCATCGCCTTGCCCTCCATCACCGGCATCGCCGCCTCGGGGCCGATGTTGCCGAGCCCGAGCACGGCGCTGCCGTCGGAGACGACGGCGACGGTGTTCTTCTTGATCGTGAACTCGAAGGCCTTGGAGCGGTCGTCGTGGATGTCCTGGCAGACCCGGGCGACGCCGGGCGTGTAGGCCATCGAGAGGTCGTCGCGGGTCTTCAGCGGGTACTTGTTCTCGACCGAGATCTTGCCGCCGCGGTGCATCTGCATCGTGCGGTCGACGTAGTCGAGCACCTTGGCGCCGCGGGTCGAGCCGATCGCCCGCAGGATCCGCTCCCAGTGCTCGCGGTCCTGGGCGTCGATCGTGAACTCGCGCACCCGCTTGCCCTCGCCGCCGGCTCCCGGCACGAGGTCGACGCCCTGCAGCTGCCCGCCTGCCTCGGCGATCGCGGCGGTCAGCTTGCCGAGCGGCTCCTGCCGCGCGTCGAGCTCGACCCGGATCGTGACGCTGTACTGGGCGCTGACTGTCATGGGGCTATCGAATCAGATTCGGGCCGTGGTGCCTAGGCATGGCGGTGAGAAATCGGCACACTCTTGCCGTTATTGCTGTATGCGGTAGAAATCGCGTCTTTGGCGGCGGATTTCTCTCGGCACGCGATGCTCTCGGCGGTGCTCTGTCTCGCGCCGGGCCCTCGGGCATGCGCCGGCCGTCACGGCCCAGCCCGAACCGGGCCGCGGCGGCTGGATCTACGACCCGGGGACGATGGTGTTCATCGACCTGGCTCTCGCCGACGCGAAAAAGCCAAACTGGAAGCCGAACCGGACAATACGTCAAAGGGCACCTTCTCGCTGCCGAAATCTCGGACGGCACGCCGACGGGCATCGAAGGATCGCCATTGATCGCCGGCGCCGTCGCCGGTCGAAATCCGCCTCAAGGGCAATGTCCTCGGCTCCTTCCGGATACTGATGAAAAGGCCGCCTTCAAGCTCAAATTCAAGAAAACCGAACCCTTCCTCGGGGCGCTGCGCAAGATGACCCTCAACAACATGGTCGAGGACCCCTCGATGATCCACGAGACGCTTGCCTACGACGTCGTTTCGCGCATGCCGGGGTGCCGGCGCCGCGCACGGCTTCGCCTATGTGCGGGTCAACGGCGAAGAATTCGGCATCTACCTCAACCTCGAGAACCTCGACAAGTCAACCTGGAACGCTGGTTCGGCACATTCGAAGAACCGGCGCAGCACCTCTACGAGGGTGAAGACGGGGCCGACGTCACTCCTGGCGTCGCAGCCTTGACCGGCAAAGCAGGAGGCTACGAAGTCGACGAGGGCGACGAAGCGCAGATCGGGGATCTCGAAGCCCTGGTTGCCGCGGTCAACGGCGGCGCAGGCGCCGGCTGGTCGGCCTCGGTCGCTCCGGTGGCCGACCTCGAAGAGATGACCCGGATGTGGGCGGTGGAGAAATACATCGGCCACTGGGACGGCTACTCCGGCGAAGCCGGCCCGCCGCAGCCGAACAACTATTACCTCTACAGCGACCCGTCGGGCGTCTTCCAGATGCTGCCCTGGGGCACCGACAAGACCTGGGAGCCATACCGGCGCACCGAATTCGGCGGCGAAGCGGGGCTGCTGTTCGACGATTGCCTGGCCGATCCGGCCTGCGCCGATCTCTACAGCCAAGCGCTGCGGACGGCTGCGGAGGACGCGATCAAGCCCGCCCTCGACCCGCTCGCGGTCAAAACGGCTGCTCTGCTCGCTCCCTGGCAGCAGCTGGAACAGGGCAACGGCAGGAGCGAGCACGACCTGGCGGAAATCGGGACCGGAGTCGATGAAACACGCGCCTTCATCGCCGCCCGCCCGGCCGAACTGACCGCATTCCTCGGCCCGGAAGAATCGCCCGCCCCCGCCGGTGCCGCCCCACGCCGCCGACGCAGCACCGTCAGCGGCGGGGCCGGGCCTCTACGTCGGGCATTCGCGACGCGAGTCGGGCGCGCTCGTCACCCACGTTTGGCTTGCGGGGCCCGGAGAGATCTCGCAGGCGGCGACGATCAAGACAGCGCACGGCCGCCGCGGCGCCTGCACGGCCGAGGCCGCGGTGCCGAGCGGGGGCGGCCGCGACATCCGCTGCCGGCTTTCCGCGGCAACCCTCTCTCGCTTGAGCGTCCGCGGCCTCGAGCTGAAGCTGCGAACTACCTTCGCCGCGGAGGGCGCCGGCGAGGAAACGACGGTCCGCAGCATTCACCTTCCGCGCGGCTCTCGCTAACCGGCTCGCCTCATAGAGTGGCGGCGTGGCCGAGGAAACGCACGAGCTCTTCCTGATCGACGGCAACTCGCTTGCCTATCGGGCGTTCTTCGCACTGCCCGAGTCGATCGGCACCAGCGATGGGCGGCCGACCAACGCGATCTACGGGCTGGCCTCGATGCTGGTCAAGGTCATCGACGAGCACCGGCCGGCCGGGGTCGTCGTCGCCTGGGACGCGGGGATGTCGGGGCGCGAGGTCACCTATGACCTCTACAAGGCCCAGCGCAAACCGCGGCCCGACCTGCTGCGCGAGCAGTGGCCGCACCTGATGCCGCTGGTCGAGGCCTTCGGCTACACCAACGTCAAGGTTGAGGGCTACGAGGCCGACGACGTGATCGCCTCGCTCGCCCGCCAGGCGCGGGAAGAGGGGATCGCGGTGATGGTCGTCACCGGCGACCGCGACGCCTACCAGATGGTCGGCGAGGGGATTCGGGTGATGAGCACCTCGCGCGGAATCACCGAGACCAAGATCTACGACAGCGATGCCGTGCTCGAGCGCTACGGCGTGCCGCCGGAGCTGGTCACCGACCTGATGGGGCTGCGCGGCGATACCTCCGACAACATCCCCGGCGTGCCGGGGATCGGTGAGAAGACCGCGACGCAGCTGCTGCAGCAGTTCGGCTCGCTGGAGAAGGTGCTGGAAAGCGTCGATGAGATCTCCGGCGCCAAGCGCAAGCAGAACCTGGTCGAGCATGCCGACGACGCCCGCATGTCGCAGCAGCTAGCGACGCTGCAGTACGACATCGACACGGGCGTCGACCTTTCCGCGGTGATGGGCTCCGAGCCCGATCGCGGCGCCCTGCGCGACTTCATGCGCGAGTTCGAGCTGCGGGCGGTGCTGGAGCGGCTCGAAGAAGCGCTGCCGGAGGGTGACGCCGTCCCCGGCCGCAGCGTCGAGACCGAGCTCGAGGTCGAGGCCGTGGAGGGGACCCCCGAGGACCTCGGCAAGGGGGAGGACCCGGTCGCACTGGCGATCGATGGCGATCGCTGGGCCGCCGCCGATGGCGAAGCGGTCCTCACCGGCTCTTCGAGCCACGACGAGCTGGCGGTGGGCCTGGGCTCGCGGCCGCTGGTCGCCCATGACGCCAAGTCGCTCGGCGGCGGCCGCCACGGCCTGCTCGCTGCCGCCGCCCGCGAGGGGGTCGAGCTGCACCTCGACCACGACACGATGCTGGCCGCCTACCTGCTGGAGCCGCAGCGCCGCACCTACGAGCTGACCGAGCTGGCGGCCGACGCCGGGATCGGTCTCGCCGCGGGGCCGCCCCAGCGGCCGACGCCGACGACGGCCAGCTCTCGCTCGACGGCGAGGAGGGGGAGGCGGGTCTCGACCCCGCCGAGGAGGCGCGTCTGGTCTCCGCCCTGGCAGAGGTTCAGCGCCCGCGCATCGAGGAGCTTGGCCTCGAGCACCTGTTGACCGAGGTTGAGCTGCCACTCGTCCACGTCCTCGCCGCGATGGAGCGCGAGGGTTTGAAGCTCGACGCCAAGCGCCTGGCCGAGGTCGGCGCCGGCTTCGGCGAGCGGATCGACACCCTGGAAAAGGAGATCTACGAGCTGGCCGGGGAGGAGTTCACGATCGGCTCTCCCCAGCAGGTCGGCCGCATCCTCTTCGAGGAGCTCGGCCTGACCCGCAAGCGCCGCGGCAAAACCGGCTACTCGACCGATGCCCGCGTGTTGGCCCAGATCAGCGACGAGCACCCGATCGTCGAGAAGATCGAGTCCTGGCGCGAGCTGACCAAGCTGAAGAACACCTACCTCGACTCGCTGCCCGATCTCATAGATCCCCAGACCGGGCGCGTCCACACCACCTTCAACCAGGCGGCGACGACCACCGGCCGTCTCTCCAGCACCAACCCCAACCTGCAGAACATCCCGATCCGCACCGAGATCGGCCGCCCCGTCCGCGCTTGCTTCGTCGCCGAAGAGGGCAACCAGCTGCTCTCCGCCGACTACAGCCAGGTCGAGCTGCGGGTGCTCGCCCATGTCGCCGATGAGGACGTGCTGAAGGAGATCTTCCGCGCCAAGGAAGACGTCCACGCCGCCACCGCGGCCGAGGTCTTCGACATCGCCCGCGAGGACGTCGACGTCGGCCAGCGCTCGAAGGCGAAGATGGTCAACTTCGGCATCGTCTACGGCCTCACCGGCTTCGGCCTCGCCGACCGGCTCAACATCCCGCGCAAAGAGGGCGAGGAATTCGTCTCCCGCTACCTGGAGCGCTTCCCCGCCGTGCGCGCCTTCCGCGAGCAGGTAGTAGAGCGGGCGCAGGAGGAGGGCTACGTCACCACCCTGATGGGGCGGCGCCGGGCGATCCCCGAGCTGCGCTCGGGCAACCCGAACACGCGTCGCCTCGGCGAGCGGCTCGCGGTCAACACCGTGATCCAGGGCACCGCTGCCGACATCATCAAGGTGGCGATGGTGCGTTGCCGGCGGGCGCTGGCCGAGACCGGGGGGAGACACGGATCGTCCTGCAGATCCACGACGAGCTCCTCTTCGAGGGCCCGCCGCAGGAGATGGACGGCGCGGTCGAGTTGGTGCGGCGCGAGATGTGCGCCGCCTACCAGCTCGACCCACCGCTCGAGGTGGACATCGGCGTCGGCGCGGACTGGCTCGACGCCAAGTAGCTCAGCCGGCCAGCTCGACCTCGTCGAAGGTCGCGCTGCCGTGCTCGAGCTCCAGCTCGGCCTCCTCGACCGTCGCACCGGCGATCAGGTCCGAGGTCGTGCAGTTGGCGCCTGTCCCGTTGTCGTCGTGGCCGCTGGGGCCGCGGCCGGAGTGCGACGAGCCGGGTCCGGAGTTGTCGCCGCCATGGTCGTCACCGGGCTCTTCGCCGTGATCCCCATGGTCGTCACCAGGCTCTTCTCCGTGCCCACCGTGGTCGTCGCCGGGCTCTTCCTCGCCGTGGCGAGCGCGCGACGTGACGTCGGGGGAGTGCTCGTCCTCGCACTTGATCCGGGTCCGGTCGGTGACCAGGCCACTGATCGTGTCGCCGCCGAAGAGGGTGATCGTCAGTTTCCCGGTGGTCGCGTCGAAGGACGCGATCGTGCCGGCGTTCTCGTCGCCGTCGATGACGCCGTCGTCGTCGCTGTCGCGATCGCGCGGGTTGTCGTCGGCGAGGAACTCGCCACGGTTGCGCAGCTGGTCACCGTCCTGGTCCCGACCCGCCTGGTTGACGTTGAGCGAAAGGTGATGTCGCGCCTCCCAGCGGTCCGGGATGCGGTCGTGGTTGCCGTCCTTGGCGGCGGCGATTCCCGGCAGCGCCAGCATCGCGAGCGCAGCAGCCGCCACCAGCGCCAGGCCGGCACGGGCTCGTCTTGCTTGGGGGCGAATCATCGTTTCCTCCTTGGTTGGTGAAAGGCACACTCACCAGCACAACCCGGAGGGACCGCGAAGATCACGGAGTTGTCTACCTCAGTCGTCGACGTGATCGTCGCTGCCGCCAGATCCATCGCTGGACCCACCGGATTCCGATCCCCCACCGGAGCCGGATTCGCCGCTCGGCCCGGGCCCACCGCCACCGCCGCTGCTTTCTTCGGGCGCGGGCTGCCCTTCGCTCGGTCCAGGCCCCCCGCTTGAGCTGGTCCCCCCTGCGGTTGCGAGGTCATCGCCGGAGCCGCCCCCTCCATGGCCGGAGCCATTGCTCGTCCCGGAGCCGCCTCCGTGACCGGAGCTTTCACCGTGGCTCGGCCCGTGACCGCCGTCGCCCCCGCCGCTCGAGCCGGACCCGCCGCCGTCATCGCCGCTTCCCGAACGACCGCTTCGACCACCGCGATCGTCGCCGGGCCCGCCGCCGTGGTCGTCTCCAGCCTCTTCGCCGTGACCGCCATGACCGTCGCCGAGCTCTGTTTGGCGATCCCCACGATCGTCTCCTGGCTCCCGTCCCTTCCCGCCGTGATCGTCCCCCGCCTCGCTCTCGCCTCGGCCATGGTGGCTGCCGTCGCTGCTTCCAGAGCGATCGTCGACGATCTCCGCAACCGGCGCGACGGCTGTCGATCGCGTCCCTGCTTCGCGACCGGAGGCGCTTGCCGGTGCCGGCTCCTGACTGTGGGCCGAGTGGCGGCTGTCGTGGACCGCGACTCCCGCTCCCACCGCCCCGGCGACCAGCACGGTTGCCGTCACCGCCTTCAGCGCCACGCCCGCTCCTACAGTTCCGCCCGCTCCCGCCGCGACCTCGGCGCCGCCGATCGAACCGGCGGCCAGCAGCGCCTTCAGCAGCGGCAACGGGACCAGCATCCCGGCGCCGTTGCGCAACGCCTGGCGGGCACGGTGGATCGCCTGGCGGGCAGCACCGCCGCTGACTCCCAGCGCCGCCGCGATCTCCGCGTGGCTGAGGCCTTCCATCTCCCGCATCACGATCGCCGCCCGCTGCGGCTCCGGCAGCGATTGCAGCCGTCGCATCAGGTCGGTCAGCTCCTCGCGCCGTTCCAGCTCCTCGGCCGGGTTCTCGCCGCCGGCGATCGCCTCGGCCAGCAGCTCCGGCGTCGGCGGGCTGTCACGCAGGTCGTTGAGCGCGGTGTTGCGCACGATCCGAAACAGCCAGGGGCGCAGCTCGATCTCGGCCTCGTTGCGGCGCAGCGCCAGCAGCGCCTTGGAGAAGGCGTCCTGAGTGACGTCCTCCCCGCGCGAGCCGACGATCGCCGCCGCGTAGCGCGTCAGCGGCTTGCCGTAGCGGCGCACGATCTCCTCAAAGGCGCTCTCGTAGCCCTCGCGCACGAGCGCCACCAGGCGGCGGTCAGGCTGCGTGCGCAGCGCCGGACCGAGGACCAGGCGTGCGGCAAATCCTTCGGCTGGTGGTGTCATCCGCGGTTCGATAGTCCCTTCGAGTTACTGATAAGACAGCACGGCGGTTCACTGCTGACTTCGCCTTTTGACGTACATGTGGACGGGTAAAGGCGAAGTCAGCGTCTTGTGCCACTACCCAACACATGATCGAGGCGAAAATCACGCTGACGAGACGAGGTCCGTATGGATAGGGGCTTGGCGGTCCTGCTCACCGCCGGCGCCGGCGGCCTGATCGCCATGCAGGCGCCGATCAACGCCGGCCTGGGCAAGTCGACCGGCAGCCTGCCGGCAGCGCTCGTCTCCTTCGGGGTCGGCACGATCGCCCTTGCCGCGATCGTCGTGCTCAGCGGCAAGGCCGGCGGGCTCCACTCGACCTTCGACGTCAGCTGGTACTACCTGCTCGGCGGCCTGCTCGGTGCGGTCTACGTCGCCAACGCGCTGATCGCCGTCACCGCGATCGGGGCCGGGGGAGTGGCGGCGGCGACGGTCACCGGTCAGCTCACCTTCTCGGTCGTGATCGACCGGCTCGGGCTTTTCGGCCTAGACCAGGTTGCGCTCAGCCCGGAACGCGTGGCCGGCGTCGTCCTGCTCCTGGCCGGCACCGTTTTGATCGTGCGCTGAGCGCTCGGCGAAGTCCGGTGGGGCGATCTGCAGGTAGTGGCCGAAGGACCAGTCGATGAAGCGCTTGGCGCCGAGCAGCTTGATCATCGGGCCCAGCACTCGCGGCGGGATCCTCGGCACGAGGCGCTGCACGCGCAGCATCCAGCGGAACTTCCACTCGTGCGAGTCGTTGAACTCGGCGTAACGGGCGGCTGCCTGCTCGCGGTCCTGCCAGCCGTCGAGGACGCCGCGCAGCTCGCGTCCCAGGGCGATGCCGAAGTAGAGCGCGGTGCGGATGCCCTCGGCGCTGAGCGGCAGGCAATGCCCGGCCGAGTCGCCGGCGAAGAAGACGCCGCCCTCGGTGCCGGGGCGAATCTTGTGGGGGATCCAGTTGCCCTGGTAACGGACCCGGTCGGCGTCGAGGTCTTCGGCCAGCAGCTCGGTCGTCTGGCGGACGTGGAAGCGCGGGTCGAAGGAGCCGACCCCAATTCGCAGCTCGTCCTTGGCCGGGAAGGACCAGCCGTAGCCCTCGGGCACGTAGCGGCGATCGATCCAGACCTCGAGGTCTGCTCCCTGACCCTCGGGGTGGACCTCGAGGCCGCGCGATAGCGGCGCGTCGGGCGGCTGGAAGCCGTCACCGCTGGCCAGCATGCGGCGCCAGCCGAGCGCGTCGACGACGAGCGGGGCGGAGATCGTGCCGCGGTCGGTCTCGATCGCGATCCGGCCGTCGCCGTTGGCCGGTCGTGCCCGTCCGTTCACCTTCGCCGTCTCAAAGCGGGCGTCGCAGTCGCGCCAGAGCAACTCGCAGAGCTCGCGGTAGTCGAAGGTGGAGAAGGTGAAGGGAAGGTGGAAGCGCGAGTCGCCATGGGGCGTGTGCATCAGCAGCGAGTCGAAGCGCTGGCGCTCGGACTCCATCAGTCCCATCGCCCGCAGCCAATCGGTTGGGATGCCGCAGGCCGAGGTCTGCCGCTCGCCAAT
Organism: uncultured Solirubrobacterales bacterium; assembly: GCA_963840565.1. Lineage (GTDB taxonomy): Bacteria > Actinomycetota > Thermoleophilia > Solirubrobacterales > 70-9 > VRUE01. The sequence goes on along the minus strand of CAWIZH010000002.1, from coordinate 767,447 downwards.
CTCGTAGCGGTCGATGATCAGCACGTCGGCGCCGGCGCCCGCCAGCTCCCGCGCAACCGCCAGCCCGGCGAAGCTGGCACCGCAGATTAGGACGTCGTGGCTCCCCTCGAGAGGAGTCCGCTCGTCGCCCCTTTTGGTGGCTCGAACTGGCACGCGCTCGATTCTGCCATTATTCGCCGCCGTGTCCCCCACCGACACATTGATTGCTCCTGCGCCAACCGGTAATCCCGTCGAGGGATCCAACGGGCTGCTGCTGGAAATCGACGGCAAAATCGTCCCCAACTACGCGGCGACGATGGTCTCCTTCGAGGAGGGCGACGTCGTCAAGGGCAAGGTCGTGCGGATCGACAAGGACGAGGTCCTGGTCGACATTGGCTACAAGTCCGAGGGCGTCATTCCCTCGCACGAGCTCTCGATCCGCAAGTCGGTCAACCCGGCCGACGAGGTCGAGCAGGGCGAAGAGGTCGACGCCCTCGTCCTGACCAAGGAAGACGCTGACGGCCGCCTGGTCCTCTCCAAGAAGCGCGCCCGCTTCGAGAAGGCATGGCGCCGCATCGAGGCCGCCGCCGAGTCCGGCGAACCGGTCGAAGGCAACGTGATCGAGGTGGTCAAGGGTGGACTGATCCTCGACCTCGGGGTGCGCGGCTTCCTGCCCGCCTCGCTGGTTGACATTCGCCGCGTCCACAACCTCGACGAGTTCATGGGCCAGACGCTCGAGTGCAAAGTGATCGAGCTCAACCGCAGCCGCAACAACGTGGTGCTCTCACGGCGCGCAGTGCTGGAGGAAGAGCGCAAGGAGGTGCGCGAGCAGATCCTCGGTCGCCTCGAGCCCGGTCAGGTGGTCGAGGGCAAGATCTCCAACATCGTCGACTTCGGCGCCTTCGTCGATCTCGATGGGATCGACGGTCTGATCCACATTTCCGAGCTTTCCTGGAGCCACGTCAACCATCCCTCCGAGGTGGTGGCGATCGGCGACACGGTGCGGATCAAGGTGCTCGACATCGACCGCGACCGCCAGCGCATCTCACTGGGGCTCAAGCAGACCCAGGAGGACCCCTGGCAGCGGGTGATCAGCGCCCACCGTCCGGGAGACGTGCTCGGCGGCCAGGTGACCAAGGTCGTCGCCTTCGGCGCCTTTGTCGAGATCCTGCCCGGGGTTGAGGGCCTGGTCCACATCTCCGAGCTTGCCGACCATCACGTCGAGAGCCCGAGTGAGGTTGTCGAGCCCGGTGCTTCGCTTGACGTGAAGATTCTCGAGATCGACGAGGAGCGGCGCAGGCTTTCGCTCAGCATCAAGCAGGTTGAGGAGCAGCGGATGCCAATGGGCGACCTCGGCGCACAGATTCAGGAGGCTTCTGAGGGTGCGGCTGAGGCATCGGAGGCTACGGCCGAGGGTTCAGAGGCCGCGCCCGCGGGTCCTGTCGCGGAGGAGGACCCGTCGTCCTCGCAAGCTGCGGGCGACGTCCCCTCCTCCACGCCACCCGCGGATGAGGCCGCTGAGACTGAGGCCCCTGTCGCCGAGGCCGAAGCCACGGCCGTCGAGGAGGCTCCAGAGCCAGTTGCCGAGGAGGCTCCGGCTCCTGAGGTTGAGGAGGCTCCGGTCGCTGAGGAGGCTCCGGCTGAGGTTGCTGAAGAGCCTACTGAGGAGCCAGCTGCTGACGCTCCTGCCGAAGAGCCCTCCGAGTCCTGAGGGTCTATCCCGGTAGGGGTGGAACGTCTTGTACTTTTTCGGCGTCAACCTTGCGGCGTCAGCAAGAACCGTCTCATCGAAAAAGTTAAGTGGAACCCCTACCGGGATAGACCCTCAGTCGCCGTGTCGCTGACTATCGGGCTGACCGGTGGTATTGCGGCTGGGAAGTCGACTGCGCTTGCTGCTTTTGAGCGGCTTGGGGCGGCCACTATCTCCAGTGACGCCGTGGTGCATGAGCTGTTGGACTCCGAACCACTGTTGGGGCGATTGACTGAGAGGTGGGGGGAGGACGTTGCGCCCAATGGCCGTGTCGACCGGAACAAGATCGGCGGGATTGTGTTTGCCGATCCAGATGAGCTCTCTTGGCTTGAGTCGCAGATCCATCCCCTCGTGGGAGAGCGGATCGGGGCCTGGCTTGGCTCGCTGCCTGAGGATGCAGAGGTCGCCGTGGTCGAGGTGCCGCTGCTCTTCGAGGGCGAGATGGCTCCGGTCTTCGACACCACCGTCGCCGTCGTCACCGCCGACGAGGTCCGCCGCGCCCGCGCCGAGGCGCGGGGGCACACGCTGGTCGGCGAGCGCGAGGCGCGCCAGCTCTCCCAGGATGAGAAGGCCGACAGGGCGGAGCACGTGATCGAGAACAACGGCACAGTCGAGGAGCTCGAGCAGCGGCTGTCCGCCTTGGTCGCGAAGCTGAGGGGATGAGCGCGGGGCGAAACCGCCTGATTAGGAAACGGAGAAGGCGACGCCTCGCAATTGGCGCTGCGGTGGTCGTCGTCGGTATCGTCGCCGGCGTGGCTCTGGGATTGGTGGGGACGGTGGACCGGGCGATTCAGGAGCTCACCCTGCCCCTGCGCCACGAGGACGTGATCCGCCAGCAGTCGCGCGAAAAGGGGATCGACGCGGCGCTGATCGCCGCAGTGATCTACTCAGAGTCGAAGTTCAGCGACCGCACATCGAGTGCCGGGGCGCGTGGCCTGATGCAGATCACCCCGGAAACGGCGCAGGACGTCGAGCGCCACAGCGGCGGCACGACCTTCACGCTCGGCGACCTCTCCAACCCTGAAATCAACATTCGCTACGGCACCTACCGCCTGCGCGAACTGCTCGACCGCTATGACGATGACGTGGTCGCTGCGCTGGCTGCCTACAACGCCGGTCCGACCAACGTCGACAACTGGGGCGGCAGCGAACTGACCGTCGACGCGATCCCCTTCCCCGAAACCCGCGCCTACGTCGAAGAGGTGCTCGACAAGCAGCGCGCCTACCGCGACAAGTACGGCAAGGAGCTGGGCTACTGAACCCCGACGCCCCCCGACCCCGCGTTGCGGCACTGGCCCTGGCCGTCGGCCTGGTGCTGGCCGATTCCTCGATCGTCGTCCTGGCGCTGCCAGAGATCTACCGCGAACTGGACACCAGCGTCGCCGGCGTGACCTGGGTGCTGATCTCCTTCAACCTGGTGATGGCGCTGGCCGCCGTGCCCGCCGCGCACATCGCGCGCCGGGTCGGGCCGGGTCGCGCCGCGGCGGTCGGCCTGGCAATCTTCGCCGGCGCCGGGCTCGCCTGCGCCGCCTCCGAGACGCTTGCCACCCTGATCGCGGCGCGCTGCGTGCAGGCCCTCGGCGGGGCCGCCGCGGTGACCGCGGTCCTCGAGCTGCTGCCGGCGACGGTGGGCTCGGAGCGGCGGGCGACGGCGCTTTGGGCCGCGGCGGGGGCGACCGGTGCGGCGCTGGGACCGGCCGTCGGCGGCCTGCTCACCGAGCTCGTCTCGTGGCAGTCGATCTTCCTGGTCCAGGTGCCGATCGCGCTGATCGCGGCGGTGCCGATCCTCGCCGTCGCCAAGCACGAGGCCGCGACCGGCGTGCTCTCGACCGAGCTGCGCCGAACCGGTCGCCCGCACCTGCTCGCCAACCTGGCACTGGCGATGGTCTCGGCGGCGATCGCAGCCGCCCTCTTCCTGCTCGTGCTGCTGCTGATCGAGGGCTGGAACCTGAGTCCGATCGGGGCCGCGATCGTGGTCAGCGTGATGCCGCTCTCGGCCTTTGTCGCCAGTCGCTTCGATCACCTGGTGGTCAGCGAGAGAGCACGCGCCGCCGCCGGCGCGATCTTGGTTTCCGGCGGCCTCGGTGGTCTCGCCCTGCTGCCGAAGGCGGAGGTGGCGCTGACCGTGCCGCCCCAGGTCATGGTCGGGATCGGGCTCGCCCTGGTGCTCTCGGCCCTGACCGAAACGGCGCTGGCCGGCCGCGCCCCGCAGGCGATTCACGGTGGCTGGACGATCTCCGCCCGTCACGCCGGCGTCGTCATCGGTCTGCTGGCGCTGACGCCGGTCTTCACCCACGACATCGCCCAGCAGCGCGCCGACGCGATCGATGCCGGCACCGCGGTGATCCTCGACTCGCACGTGCCGCCGCTGGTCAAGATCGGCCTGGCCGGGCGGATCGAGTCGCACCTGGAAGAAGAGAAGGGCAAGGTGCCGACGATCGGCGCGGCCTTCGAGCCGCTGCCGGAAGACCCTGAAGAACGCTCTGAGGTGGTCCAGCTTCGCGAAGAACTCCAGGACCAGCTCGACCGCGGTGCCACCCACGCCTTCAGCCCCTCCTTTGGGATCGCCGCGATCCTCGGCCTGCTCGCCCTGATCCCGATCGGCCTCTCGCGGAGGGTCGAGCTGTGAATTCGGAGCTGCGGGCGAAGCTGCTGGTCGGGGCGGCGATCGTCTCCGCCGTCGCCTTGGTCGGAATCTACCTGGCGGCCGGTGGAAGCTCCTACGCGCCAGCGAAGACCCAGGACCCTTGCAAGCACCGGCCCTGGCGCAACCCGGAAGGCCTCGACCAGATCGCCGAACAGTTCTCGCTCTCAGCCCTCGACGGCGCCGCCTGCCAGCTCGGCGTGAGCAGGGAGACCCTGGCCCAGGCGCTGGCGACCCCAGAGGCGCGCGAACAATTCACCAAGCGCTACGGGATCGACGACGCCGAGCTCGCCAAAGCAATCCGCGCCGGCCTCCTGCGCGCGATCAACGACGCCGAACAAGCGGGAGCGCTCAATCCCCTCCTCGCCGCGCCGCTTCGCGACACGGTTCGAAGCATCCCGCTAGACCAGGCGATCGAACTCATACAAAACGCACGCTCATTGCTCGATAGCGCCGAAAGCTTCCTTGGCCCCGCCCAGGGCTTTCTTGAACAGCTCCTGCCTTAGGACCGATCCCGGTAGGGGTGGAGCGTCTTGTACTTTTTGGGCGCTAACCCTGAGGCGCCAGCAAATCCGTCCCCATCCAAAAAGTTAAGCGGAACCCCTACCGGGATCGGTCCGGCACCGCTACTTCTTGAACTGAAATTTCCCCTTCTCAGGCAGCCAACGCACGCCCTCGCAGAGCTGTTCCGGCGTCGTGTCGAGCGAGCCGGCCAGCTTGACGATCGTGCCCAGCCGTGGCTCGCGGCCGCCGCGCTCGAGCAGCGAGATCTCCGTGCGGTGCAGATCGCAGCGAAAACCCAACTCCTCCTGCGAGACACCCTTCTTTTTGCGCGCTTTGCGCAGATTGATTGCAAATCGCTCGCGTGGTTTCATCCGGGGAATTCTCTGTCTGCGAATACAGAAGCGCTACAGCCAAAACATTCACAGACAAAACCGCGCGTTTATCGTACGTCTTAGTCGCGAGTAGCGCGCCAGACCCACAGCATCGCCAGCGGCTGCAGCGGCAGTCGCGCCCAGAGGGCCCAGCGCGGGATCCGCTTTGGGTCCCAGCCTTTGACCTGCTCGGGACTGACCGCCATGTGAACGTTGGCGGGGAAGACGGCGAGCAGCAGGGCGAGCAGCCACCAGCGGCTGAAGCGCCGGGTCGCCGGCGCCAGGACGGCGGCGCCACCGACTATCTCGGCGACTCCGCTGACGATCACGGCCTCACGGTGTCGTGGCAGCGACGGCGGCATGATCGCTTCGTATTGGCGGGGGATGACGAAGTGCATCGTCCCGGCAAAGGCGAAGAATCCTGCGAGGGCTTTCTGCGAGCGCGTCATCGGTGCGCAGTCTTCCAGGAACCCCGCTCCGGTGCGCCTTTACCCCGATATACGGGGATAAGGCGCACCGGAGCCGTGTCATGTGGCCGCTATGGTCAGCGCGTGCCCGAGTTCGAACTCAACCCGGCCTACACGCCGACCGCCGACCAGCCGAAGGCGATTGCCGGCCTGGCCGAGGGCCTGGCCGCCGGAGACCAGTTCCAGACCCTGCTCGGGGCGACCGGGACCGGCAAGACCTTCACGATGGCGGCGACGATCGCCGCCGTGCAGCGGCCCTCGCTGGTAATCGCCCACAACAAGACGCTGGCGGCGCAGCTCTGCAACGAGTTCCGCGAGTTCTTCCCCAACAACGTGGTCGAGTACTTCGTCTCCTACTACGACTACTACCAGCCCGAGGCCTACGTCCCCGCCCAGGACCTCTACATCGAGAAGGACTCCTCGATCAACGATGAGATCGACCGCCTGCGCCATGCCGCGACGGCGGCGCTCTTCGCCCGCCGCGACGTGATCATCGTCGCCTCTGTCTCCTGCATCTACGGGATCGGCTCGCCCCAGGTCTACAACGAAAAAATGCAGCTCTTCAAAGTCGGCGAGACGATCGAGCGCGACGAGGTGCTGCGCAAGCTGGTCAAGATGCAGTACCAGCGCAACGACTCGGTTCTGGGGCGCGGCAGCTTCCGGGTGCGCGGTGAGGTGCTGGAGATCATGCCCTCCTACGCCGAGTCGGCGTACCGGATCGCTTTGTTCGGCGATGAGATCGAGGGGGTCCAGCACTTCGACCCGCTGACCGGCGAGGTGCTCGACACGATCGACCACGTCTCGGTCTGGCCCGCCTCGCACTACGTCACCCGCGACGAGACCCTGGAGCGCGCGGTCGAGGAAATCCGCGCCGAACTGCACTCGCGCACGGAGGAGCTCGAGGCCGAGGGCAAGCAGCTCGAGGCGCACCGCCTGCGCCAGCGCACCGCCTACGACATCGAGATGCTGAAAGAGGTCGGCTTCACCTCGGGGATCGAGAACTATTCGCGCATCCTCGACGGCCGTCCCGAGGGCAGCCCGCCGCACACGCTGATCGACTACTTCCCCGACGATTTCGCCGTCTTCGTTGACGAGTCCCACCAGACGATCCCGCAGATCGGCGGCATGTACGAGGGGGACAGATCGCGGAAGCAGACGCTGATCGACTACGGCTTCCGTCTGCCCTCGGCGATCGACAACCGGCCGCTCAAGTTCGGCGAGTTCCTCGAACGGGTGCCGCAGCTGGTCATGGTCTCGGCGACGCCGGGCCCGTTCGAGAAAGCCGAATCGACCCGGATCGTCGAGCAGATCGTGCGCCCGACCGGGATCATCGACCCCGAGATCGAGGTGCGCGAGACGCGCAACCAGATCGACGACTTGATGAACGAGATCAAGGGGATCGCCGAGGCCGGCGAGCGGGTCCTGGTCACGACGCTGACCAAGAAGATGGCCGAGGACCTGACCAACTACCTGCTCGAGTACGGGGTCAAAGTTCGCTACCTGCACTCCGAGATCGACACCCTGGAACGGATCCAGATCATCCGCGACCTCCGCCTCGGCGAGTACGACGTGCTGGTCGGAGTCAACCTGCTGCGCGAGGGCCTTGACCTGCCCGAGGTCTCGCTGGTGGCGATCCTCGACGCCGACAAGGAGGGCTTCCTGCGCGGCGAGACCAGCCTCGTGCAGACGATCGGACGGGCCGCCCGCAACGTCAACGGGCGAGTGCTGATGTACGCCGACAAGGAGACCGACGCGATGCGGGCGGCGATGAGTGAGACGGATAGGCGCCGGGCAATTCAGCTCGCCTACAACGAGGAGCACGGGATCACCCCGGCGACCGTGCGCAAGGGCATCTCCGAGATGAGCGAGTTCCTGGCGATGGAGGACCGGGCGCCGCGCAAGCGTCGCAGCAAGCACGCCGCCGATTTCGTCGATGCGGATGAGCTGGAGCGCGCGATCGTCGCGCTCGAGGAGGAAATGCTGGCGGCGGCTGACGACCTCCGCTTCGAGGAGGCGGGCCGCCTGCGCGACGAGCTCAAGGAGCTGCGCCGCGATCTCGACGGGATGCGGGCCGGGGCGTAGGGGCTGCCGCCCTACGCCCCGTCGGCTCCTAGGCCAGGACCTTTGCGGCCTTGGCGCTATCGGAGAAGAACTCGCCGCGCACGATCATCCCGTCGGCGAACTTCATCAGGTGGGCGAACGGCGCCTCGAAGCTGCCGCCGTCGTTGCCCGCTTTTTGGGTTCCACGTACCACGACCCACTCGCCGGCGTCGATGAACTCCTCGGGCTCGACGCTGAACGACGTCCAGTAGTTGGGGATCTGGGCGAAGTCGCCGATGATCGCGTCGCGGCCTTGGGTCTCACCTCCAAGCGGTAGCTCCTCGGACGTGTACCAGGTGCCGTCCTCGGACAGCATCCCTTTCAGGGTCTCCAGGTCGCCGCGGCCGAAGGCCTCATAAGCAGACCGGGCGGTGTCGACATTCGACATGTCTCCTCCTCGATTGGGGCTGACCCTGCCCAAAGTCCACGCTACCGCGCTTGGGCCGATACGCAAGGCGGCTTAACTAATCTGCCGGGATGGCGATCGACGTCAGCGAGGCGGATTTCGAGCGCGACGTGATTGAGCGCTCGCGCCAGGTCCCGGTCGTGGTCGACTTCTGGGCCGAGTGGTGTGGGCCGTGCCGCACGCTGACCCCGGCGCTCGAGGCAGCGGAGGCGGCCCGCGACGGCCAGGTCGTGCTCGCCAAGGTCGACGTCGACGCCAACCAGGCACTGGCAGCGCGCTACGGGGTGCAGGGAATCCCGGCGGTCAAGGCCTTCCGCGACGGAGCCGTGGTCGATGAGTTCGTCGGCGCCGTGCCGAAGGCGAAAGTGGAGGCGCTGTTCGATTCCCTGGTTCCCTCACCCGCCGACGAGCTGCTGGCGGCTGGCGACGAGCTCTCACTGCGCGAGGCGGCGGAACTGGAGCCGCGCCGGGCCGACATAGCCGTCGCCCTGGCCCGCAAGCGCCTCGAGCGCGGGGCGGAGGACGATGCGCTCGAAGCGGTCAAGGGCCACGAAGGCGACTTCGCCGCGGATGGAATCGCCGCCCGGATCGCCCTGATCAAGGCGGGCATAGGCGCCGAGGCCTTCGAGTCACTCGACCAAGGCGATCGCGACACTGCCCTAGAGGGCTTGTTGGAGACGATGCCCGATGCCGATGCAGAAACCCGAGAGCAGCTACGCCAAGCCATCGTCGGCATCCTCGCCGGCCTAGATCCGGGCGACCCAACCGCAGCGAGCTACCGCCGCCGCCTAACAACAGCCCTCTACTAACCCGACGCTTCTAAGCGCTGACTTTGTCATTTTGCGTCCAAGTGGCCGTAAAAAGGCGAAGTCACCGCGCTATGTGATCAGCGGCGAGTTCGCGGCGGCGTTGGTTCAAAAGGCGCCGAAGGCGCTTCGCGACTGTCGTGGGTTCGCGATCCATGCGTACCCCCGTGACCCTGGTCATCTCGATCCCAGCGAGCTTCAGGCTCTCTTGGCGCAGTCTGTCCTCCTCGAACGCGGTCGGGGATCCGTGGTAGTCATAGGTGTCGAGTTCGACCGCGAAACGCTCGGCCGCCCAATAAGCATCCAGCTCGTATCCCTCGACGAAGAGGTTCATCGAGGGTTGAGGCAGGCCTGCCCGACGGACCAGTGCGACGAATCGACGCTCCAGGCCGGAGCGAGTGAAAGCTGTGGATCGGTGAAGGGTGAGTGCATCCCGCAACCGCGCCACCCCGCGGAAGCCGTGGCTTCGTGCGATCAAGGTGTCGATGGCGATGAGGTCGAGTAGCCCCCGCCGCCTCGCGTTGTCGAGGGCTTGGGGGAGGTACCACGGATCCACAGCGGCGAAATCGAGGAGAGTGCGAGGAACCGCGGTGACCGGGATGCCTTCCGACGAGGTCCGGTCGTCGAGCGCGAGCGCCTCGGCGCTGTGCACCCGGATCGTCGCCCGGATTCGCCGCGGGCTTGCAGCCGTCACTTCGACCGGCGTCGCGAATCTGGCCGTGAGGCCCCAAAGCCAGGCGGCGGATCTGTGGCTCAAAAGCGCCCCATCGCCGCAGCTGAGCACGGCCGCAAGGCAGTGCCCCTGCCGGGAGATCCCACGGTGTCCAACCGCATAGACGCCCTGATAGACCCGATAAAGCCTCCCCGTTTCCAAGGCGCGCCTGAGCCAGCCCCCGGAGTACCCAAGCTCCCGAAGTTGCCTCGCCGCCACAACGCCATGCTGCCGCTCTGCCAGCGCCGCCAACCCATGGTGACTTCGTCGTTCTACGTCCATATGGACCCCTAAGGGCGAAGTCAGCCTTGGTTCTCCCCCCTGAACTCCGAAACGTTGGGGGAATCGCGCACGTTGCGGGGAATTGAGGGGAACATCTGTTCGGGTGCGTAGAATCGTTCTCAGTGGCCGCTTCTGAGCGAATCGTCATCTCGGGAGCGCGGGAGCACAACCTCAAGGACATTGACGTTGAGCTGCCGCGCGACGCGCTGATCGTGATCACCGGGCTTTCGGGCTCCGGTAAGTCGAGCCTTGCCTTCGACACGATCTACGCCGAGGGGCAGCGGCGCTACGTCGAGTCGCTCTCCGCCTACGCGCGCCAGTTCCTCGGCCTGATGGAGAAGCCAGACGTCGACTCGATCGAGGGGCTCTCGCCGGCGATCTCGATCGACCAGAAGACGACCTCGCGCAACCCGCGCTCGACCGTGGGGACCGTGACCGAGATCCACGACTACCTGCGGCTGCTCTGGGCGCGGATCGGCGTTCCCCACTGTCCTCAATGCGGGGCCGAGATCACCGGGCAGATCCAGGAGCAGATCGTCGACCGGCTGATGACCCTTGCGGAGGGCACGAAATTCATGGTGATGGCGCCGGTCGTGCGGGGGCGCAAAGGCGAGTACGGCAAGCTCTTCGAGCAGTTCCGCCTCGAGGGTTACTCGCGGGTCGAGGTCGACGGCGAGCTGCGCCGCCTCGACGAGGAGATCGTCCTCGACAAGAAATTCAAACACGACGTCTCCGTCGTGGTTGACCGGCTGGTGATGAAGCCCGACCTGCGGCGGCGGCTCTCGGAGTCGGTCGAGGCAGCGGCCGGACTCGCTGCCGGCCTGGTCGAAGTCGAGATGGTGGACGACCCGAAGGCCGAGCCGCTGCTCTTCTCCGAGCAGTTCGCCTGCCTCGAGTGCGGCACCTCGATCCCCGAGCTGGAGCCGCGAATCTTCTCCTTCAACTCGCCTCATGGAGCCTGCGAGCGCTGCCATGGGCTCGGCTTCCAGCGCGTGATCGACCCCGAGCTGGTTGTCCCTGACCCGACGCTATCCCTGGCCGAGGGCGCCCTGCAGCCCTGGAACCGCGGCATCACTGCCTACTGGAAGCGGCTGATCGCGGCGGTCGCCGAGGAGTACGGGGTCGACGCCGAGAAGCCCTGGGCGAAATTGAAAAAAGCCGACAAAGAGATCTTCCTCTACGGCACCGGCAATGATCGCCACCAGGTCACCTACACCAACCGCTTCGGCCGCAAGCGCTCCTACAAGGTCCGCTTCGAGGGGATCGTCAACAACCTCGAGCGCCGCTACGAAGAGACCGACTCGGAGACCAACCGCGAGCGGATCGAGGGCTACATGGCCGAGCAGCCTTGCCCGGACTGCAAAGGCGCGCGCCTGCGCCCGGAGAGCCTCGCGGTCAAGATCGGCGGGATCAGCATCGCCGAGTACAGCGCGATGTCGGCCCGGGGGGCCGCCGAGTGGATCGACTCGCTCGACCTGAACGAGACTGAGCGGGCGATCGCCCGCCTGATCGTGCGCGAGATCTCCGAACGGCTCGCCTTCCTCGAGAACGTCGGCATCGGCTACCTCTCGCTGGGGCGCTCGGCGCGCTCGCTCTCCGGCGGCGAGGCGCAGCGGATCCGCCTCGCGACCCAGATCGGCTCCAGCCTGGTCGGCGTGATGTACGTGCTCGACGAGCCCTCGATCGGTCTGCACCAGCGCGACAACGAGAAGCTGATCGGCACCCTCGACCGCCTGCGTGACCTCGGCAACACGGTGATCGTGGTCGAGCACGACGAGGGCACGATGATGGCGGCCGACCACCTCGTCGACCTCGGGCCCGGCGCCGGCGAACACGGCGGCCACGTGATCGCCGCGGGGACGCCAAAAGAAGTTGCCAAGAACCCGGCCTCGCTCACCGGCCAGTACCTCTCCGGCAAGCGCAAAATCGAGCTGCCCGAGGAGCGGCGTCAGCCGAGCGGCGCGCTGCTCGTCCGCGGCGCTCGCGAACACAACCTGAAGGGGATCGACGTAGCCGTCCCGCTCGGCGTCTTCTGCTGCGTCACCGGCGTCTCCGGCTCGGGCAAGTCGACCCTGGTCAACGAGACCCTGCACCACTCGGTCGCCAATCGCCTGCACCAGGCGAAGCTGCGCCCCGGCGCCCACGACGGCGTCGACGGGCTCAGCCAGATCGACAAGATCATCAACATCGACCAGTCGCCGATCGGCCGCACGCCGCGCTCCAACCCGGCCACCTACACCGGAGTCTTCGACCACATTCGCCAGCTCTTCACCCAGACCCAGGAGGCGCGCACCCGCGGCTACAAACCCGGTCGCTTCAGCTTCAACGTCAAGGGTGGGCGCTGCGAGGTCTGCCGCGGCGACGGCCAGATCAAGATCGAGATGCACTTCCTGCCCGACGTCTACGTGCCCTGTGAGCAGTGTCACGGCAAGCGCTATAACCGCGAGACGCTCGAGGTCCGTTTCAAGGGTAAGAACATCGGCGACGTGCTCGAGATGTCGGTCGAGGAGGCGGTCGAGTTCTTCGAGAACGTGCCGAAGATCGCCCGTCGCCTGCGCACCCTGCACGACGTTGGCCTCGACTACATCCGCCTCGGCCAGGCGGCGACGACCCTCTCCGGCGGCGAGGCCCAGCGGATCAAGCTGGCGACCGAGCTCTCCAAGGTCGCCACCGGCAACACCCTCTACATCCTCGACGAGCCGACTACGGGCCTGCACTTCGCCGACGTGCAGCGCCTGCTCGACGTGCTCGGTCGCCTCGTCGACTCGGGCAACAGCGTGGTCGTGATCGAGCACAACCTCGACGTGATCAAGACGGCGGACCACCTGATCGACCTCGGGCCCGAGGGCGGCGAAGAGGGGGGAGAGGTGGTCGCCACCGGCACCCCCGAGGAGGTCGCCGCGGTCGAGGGTTCCTACACCGGCCGTTTCCTCGCCGGGCTGGTCGAGCCGGCCCGGCCGAAGCGCCGCAGCGGCAAGCGCCGCGAGCCGATCGCCGCTTAGCCCCCTGCTCGTACCCGGCCCGGCCATCGGTTCCGTACTGGCCACGATGTCCACCGCGAGGATTGGGTGTTGGCCGTAGTGCGGAAACCCCTGCATGAAAACGCGGGCATAGGGGTAATGTCGATCTGGGCGCAGGGCCAACAAAGGAGGAGCGGATGTTCAGTTCGGCCGGAGTGAAGCGAATCGCGATCGCAATGGGTGTGCTGATCGCGGTGGTCCTGGTGGCGGCGGGTTGTGGTGGAAGCAGCGGAGGTGGTGGCACCAAGATCGCTCTGCTGCTGCCGGAAAACGAGACGCCCCGCTACGAAACCAACGACCGGCCCGACTTCGAAGAAGCAGTCGAAGAACAGTGTGAAGACTGCGAAGTCCTCTACAGCAACGCCGGCGGCGACGCCGAAAAGCAGCAGAGCCAGGCCGAAGCGGCGCTGACCCAGGGGGCGGAAGTCCTCGTCGTCGACCCGATGGACTCGAAGTCAGCGGCGGCAATTGCCGAAAAGGCGCAGGCCCAGAACGTGCCGGTGGTCAGCTATGACCGCCTGATCGAAAACGGCGAAGTCGATGCCTACGTCTCCTTCGACAACGAAAGAGTCGGCGAACTTCAGGCCGAAACGCTGGCCAAGAAGCTGAAAGAAGACGGCCATGCCAGCGGCCCGATCATCATGATCAACGGCGACCCGGCCGACCCCAACGCCGCCGGGTTCAAGGCCGGTGCCCACAAAGGGTTCGACGCCGCCGGAGTGAAGATCGCGAAGGAGTACGACACGCCCGGCTGGAGCGCGGAAAACGCCCAGCGCGAGGCGCAGCAGGCGATCACCGCGCTCGGCAACGACGGCTTTTGGGGCATCTACGCGGCCAACGACGACACCGGCGGCGGCGCGATCGCGGCGCTGAAGGGCGCGGGCATCAACCCCGAAGAACGTCCGGTCACCGGTCAGGACTCGACCGTCGCCGGCCTGCAGCGGATCCTTGCCAAACAGCAGTACATGACGATCTACAAGGCGATTACGCCGCAGGCCAAGATCGCCGCCGAATTCGCCATCGCCCTCGCCGAAGGCGAAGAATTGCCGCAGAGCAAAGTCACGGAAGAAATCAACAACGGCAAGGCCGACGTCCCCTCGGCGATCCTCGAACCGGTCGCCGTGGTCAGGGACAACGTCAAGAGCACGGTGATCGCGGACGGCTTCGTCTCCGCGTCCGAACTCTGCACCGGCTCCTACGCGGCGGCGTGCAAAGAAGTGGGAATCTCAGGCTGAGATGAGCAACGGCGCTCCCCTCCTCGAGTTGGAGGGAGTCAGCAAGCGATTCGGCCCGGTCCAAGCTCTGGACCGGGTCGACTTCGCCATCCACGCGGGCGAGGTGATCGGCCTGGTCGGCGATAACGGCGCCGGCAAGTCGACCTTGGTCAAGACGATCGCCGGCATCCACGCCGCCGACACCGGCAAGATCCGCTTCGCTGGCGAGGAGGTCTCGATCGTCAAGCCCCAGGACGCGACCACCCTGGGGATCGCGACCGTCTACCAGGACCTCGCCCTCTGCGACAACCTCGACGTCGTCGCCAACCTCTTCCTCGGCCGCGAGGAGGTCTCGCCCGGCCCCGGCACGATCTCGCGCCAGCTTGACGAGTCGCGCATGGAGCACCAGACCGGCGAGTTGCTCTCCAACCTCGCGGTGACGATCCCGAGCCTGCGCAGCGAGGTCGGCACCCTCTCCGGTGGCCAGCGCCAGCAGGTCGCGGTCGCCCGCTCGCTCTTGGGAGAGCCCAAGGTGGTGCTGCTGGACGAGCCAACCGCGGCGCTCGGCGTCGCCCAGACGGCGCAGGTGCTCAACCTGATCAAACGGCTGCGCGAGCGCGAGCTCGGCGTCGTCGTGATCAGCCACAACCTGGTCGACGTCTTCGAGGTCGCCGACCGGATCGTCGTCCTCAGGCTCGGCCGAGCCGCCGGGGAGTTCGAAGCCGATGCGACCACGGAGGAGCACGTCGTCTCGGCGATAACCGGCGTCGGCTCCGATGGCGCCAAGGAGAAAGACGAGGGGACGAAACCATGAGCGAAGCAGCCGCCGCGACCGCTGAGAGCGAGGGCACCCCGCGGCCGAAGGAGACGATCCGCCGGCTCGTCCAGGGCGACCTCGCGTCGCTGCGGGTGGTGATCGGCCTGGCCCTGATCTGGGCGATCTTCCAGTTCGAGAACGACCGCTTCCTCTCGGCCCAGAACCTGACCAACCTGATGCTGCAGATCACCGCCACGGGGCTGATCTCGATCGGCGTCGTCTACGTGCTGCTGCTGGGCGAGATCGACCTCTCGGTCGGCGCCGTCAGCGGTCTTGCTGCGGCGGTCATGGCCGTGCTCAACGTCAAGCACGGCTGGAACCCATACCTGGCGATTGCCGCCGCCGTCGCGGTCGGGATGGCGATCGGACTGCTCCAGGGCTCGCTCTTCAGCCGCTTCGTCATCCCCTCCTTCGTCGTCACCCTTGCCGGCCTGCTCGCCTGGCAGGGAGCGCTCCTGCAGGTACTCGGCTCGACCGGCTCGATCAACCTCACCGATCCGGTGATAACCGGCCTCGCCAACACCTTCTACTCCGAGACGGTTGGCTGGGTCTTTGCGGCGGTCGTGATCGGGCTCTACGGTGCCGTCCTCCTGCTCGGGCACCGGCGGCGCGTCGCGGCCGGGCTCGACCGCGAGAACCTTGCCGCGCTCGCTCTCAGATTCGGTGCGGTCGCCGTGGTCACGATCGTCGCCACCGCGGTCCTCAACTCCGATCGCGGCGTGCCGCTGGCGGTGATGATCCTGCTTGCCTTCGTGGTCGGGATGGAGTACGTGGTCAAGCGGACCGGTTTCGGCCGCCACGTCTTCGCCGTCGGTGGCAACGCCGAGGCCGCGCGCCGCGCCGGCATTCGCGTCAACAGCATCCGGGTCGCGGTCTTCGGCATCTCCGGCACGATGGCGGCGATCGGCGGCATCCTCGCCGCCTCGCGACTGCTCGCCGTCAACCAGAACTCGGGCGGGAACGAACTGCTGCTGCTGGCGATCGCCGGGCCGGTGATCGCGGGGACAAGCCTCTTCGGCGGCCGCGGCTCGGTCTGGACGGCGCTCCTTGGTGCCCTGGTGATCGGCTCGATCTCCAACGGGATGGACCTGCTGGCGCTCTCCTCGGCGGTCAAGTTCATGGTCACCGGCGGCGTCCTGCTGCTGGCCGTGATCGTCGATGCCGTCGCCCGCCAGCAGCGGCAGGGCTCGGGCCGCGTCTAGACCCCTGGCTTCACGGACACAAGGTCGATCACGAAGACGATCGGTTCGTTGGGCGCGATCGATTCGGTGCCTTTGGAGCCGTAGCCGAGCTCCGGCGGGACGTAGAGCTCTCGGCGGCCGCCGACCTTCATCCCTTCGATGCCTTCGTCCCATCCTTTGATCACCGTGCCGGCGCCCAGTTCGAAGGAGAACGGTTCTTCTTCTCCTTCCCAGGTCGAATCGAACTTTTCTTTGCTTTTCGCGCCGATGCCGACGTACTGGACGGAGACTTCGTCGCCGGCTTTGGCGGCCGCGCCCGTGCCTTCCTTGATGTCCTTCGTGGCCACTTTGCCGTGAGTTTCCAGGCCCGTGGGAATTTCGACTTTGGTCGGCGGTGTCGACAGCGGCGTCGCCGAGGCCGGGATTTCTTCCGATTCGCTCGCGCCTTTGGCCTTGCTCGACTTGTCCGATTCGGCGGATCCCGCCTTGGATTTGGCCGAAGCGGTGGAGCTGGAGCTGGATGTCGAGTCCGAGCTCGACGATGACCCGGAGCCGCAACCGGCGAGCGCGATCGCGATCACGGCGATCAGACATCCGGTACCGATCAAGATTTTCATAGGAAACATCGTAGAGCTATTGCCGAAAAGCGTGTCGCCAGGCTCTACGGCAGCGCTACGAGGCGAAGAGCAGCGAGGCGCCGATCGCGCCGCCGAGGTCGCCGAGTGAGGCGACGCGGACCGCCGGAGGGCGTTCATCGACAAAGAGGTGCTTGCTCATCTCCTTGGTCAGCGGCTCCATATAGCGCTCGCCGAAGCGGACCCCGAGGCCGCCGCCGATGATTACTGCCTCCGGGTCGAGTAGGTTGACCGCCGAGGCGACTCCCGTGCCGAGCGCCTCGATCGCGCGGTCGATCAACTTTTCGGCGAGGTCGTCGCCATGCTGGATCGCGCGGTCCCAGATCCCGCTCGTGAGCCGGTCTTTCCCGTGCTTCTCCATCAGCTTGAAGAGGTCCGTCTTGGCGCCCTCCTCGTGCTGGCGCCGGGCCTCGGCCTCCATCGCGGCGCGCCCCGCATAGGCCTCCATGCAGCCCTTGCGCCCGCAGGGGCACTTGGCGCCGCCGCGCTTGACGACCATGTGGCCGATCTCGCCGGCTGCCCCGCGTCCCAGCCAGGGCTTGCCGTCGAGCACGATGCCGCCGCCGACTCCCGTTCCCCAGAAGACCCCGATCAGGCTGGAGAACTCGCGGCCTGCGCCGAGGTGGAACTCGGCTTCGGTCGCCACCTGGACGTCGTTGCCGAGCCTGACCTCGGCTCCAAGCGCTTTCGCCAGGGTTTCGCCAAGCGGGAAGCTGCCCTCCCAGCCGGGCAGGTTGCGCGCGCCGGAGACGATTCCCGTCTTGCCGTCGGCATCGCCCGGCGAGCCGACGCCGATCCCCTGCAGCTCCTCGGGCTTGACGCCGGCGGCCGAGGCGGCCTCGCGCAGCGCGTCCTCCATCGCCCGCGCCACATCGGCCGGACCGCCCGAGGTCGGGGTGGGGTGCCGGGCTTCGCCGAGAACCTGGCCACCGGGATCGACGATCGCCGTCTGGATCTTCGTCCCACCAAGGTCAATACCGCCGCGCAGGTCAGTCACGCGCCGCAGTCTATGCGCCGATGGGCCTGAAACGTCCCATATACGTCGCTTTTAGGCCCATCGGCCGGAGGTAGGGTTGCCGGACGATGAGTGGATCGGGGCAGAGGGGTTGGCGGGTGTGGTGGGCTAAGTGGCGCTGGTATGAGCGCAACCGGCGCCCGCTGCGGCGCTGGCGTTTGGCCCGACACGCTGCTCAGGGCGGCTTCTTCATCCGCCAACCGCTCGAGGGGGAGGCGCTGGAGGCGCTTGAGGAGGGGCGGCTGCGGATCGGCGAAGGGACGCTGCTTGAGCCCGGCTGCTGGTTGACCCTGGCGCCCGAGGCGCGGATCGAGATCGGAACCGGCTGCTTCCTCAACCGCAACACGATGCTGGCGGCGCTGGAGCTGGTCGAGATCGGCGATCACACGATGTTCGCCAACGGCTGCTTCATCGGCGACTCGTCGCACCGCTTCGACGATCCCGACAGACCGGTAACGCAGCAGGGATTCACCTCAAAGGGACCGGTGAGGATCGGTTCCAACTGCTGGTTCGGTGTCAACTGCGTCGTTACCAGCGGCGTTACCGTCGGCGAGCGCTGCGTGATCGGCGCCAACTCGGTGGTCACACGCGACCTTCCCGACGGCACGATTGCGGCCGGCGTCCCGGCGAAGGTGATCGGGAACGTAAAGCACACCTAGCGTGTCCGCATAACGGTGTGTTTACTTAGTAATACTTGACATATTCAAATTAACTGGAATATGTTCGTCGCGTGCCCGACCCGATCTCGATCGTCGCCCATGCCAACTGCGACGACACCTACGTTGTCTGGCGCTACCCGAAAGCGATTCCGGACTGTCGCGGCTTCGCCCTCTACCGCAAACCGAAAGGCGGGGACGAAGAGCCGGTGCACACCTTTATTCCCTTCGCCGGCGAAGAGCACAAACCCGGCGAGCACCGCCCAAGCAGCGAGTGGCCGATCCAGAAATTCGCCTGGGCCGACGTGCTCGCCCGCTCGGGTGAAACGGTCAGCTACAGGGTGGTGCCGATGGTCGGCAAAGCAGGCTCGCTCAAAGCTCTCTCTCGTCGGGCCAGCCCCTGGAGCGATCCGGTCGCGGTGACCGCGGAGGGCGGTGAGGGCTTTTTCGCCTACTTCAACCGGGGAGTGCTGGCGACCCAGTCGGTGGCGCGGCGGCTCAAAGCCGAGGAGCCCTGGGGCAAACAGCTGCGAACGATGATCGCGACCCCGGGCAACATCACCCGCGAATACCTCTCCGGCGAATTGCGGCTGGCGCTGCGCAAGGTGCTGTCAGATGCCAAGGCAAACCCGAAAGCGGAGATCTACGCGGCGCTGTTCGAGCTCGACGACCCCGAGCTGGTCGAGGATCTCTGCGCCCTCGGTCCCCGCGCCCACGTGATCCTTGCGAATGGCACCGACGCCAAAGGCGACGAGAGCAAAGAGGCGCGCGGGGTGCTCAAAGCTGCCAACGTCGACGTGCGCAAACGGATGACGGGCAGTCGCCTCGCCCACAACAAGTTCCTCGTCGTCTGTGAGCCGGCGAAATCGCCGAAGTTGACCTGGACCGGCTCGACCAACTGGACGATGACCGGGCTCTGCACACAGGTCAACAACGGCCTGCGGATCGAGAACGCCGCTATCGCCAAGTACTACAAAGCCGAGTGGGACGCGCTGCTGGAATCGGGTGACAAATTCCCGCCGAAGCTGGTCGATGGCAACGGCTCGAAACGCTCCGCGCAGGTGGGCAAAGGGAGTGTCGGCACCTGGTTCGTGCCGGTGCACAAAGAAGTCGACCTGGTCGAGGCGCGCGGGCTGATCGCGGCCGCCGAGCGCGGCATTCTCTTCGAGTTCTTCAACCCCGGCCGCAAAGGCACGCTGTTCAACGCGATCATGGATCGTGTCGCCGCCGACGAAGCCGACGGCGGCGATTCGCTCTACGTGCACGGCATCCTCAATCAGGATCCCGAGGCGGGCTCGAAAGATCCCGCCCTGGTCAACCTGATCCACCGCGGCCAGCTCGACGAAGCGGACCCCGACATCGTCCTGCCGAGCAAGATCGACAAACGCTTCTCCTCATGGGGGAAAGAGATCGACCGGCTGAGCCTGGTGATGATCCACTCCAAGGTCGTCGTCCTCGACCCGTTCGGGCCAAAGCCGGTGGTGATGACCGGCTCGCACAACCTCGGTCCCCGGGCCAGCGGCAAGAACGACGACAACCTCAACCTGATCGCCGGCGTGCCGCAGCTCGCCGCCGCCTACGCCACCCACATCATCTCCGTCTACAACGCCTACCGCTGGCGCTACGTGCGCTCGAAAGCGGCGAAAAAGGCGGGCAAGGAGTGGGAAGGCCCCGAAGACGACAAAACCTGGCAAGACAGCTACTACGAGGGCGTCGACGCCAAGGCGAAGCAGAGCGAGCTGGCCTTCTGGCTGGGCGAGTAGCGGCGCGCCTACGGCGCCCGCCGCGCGAATCCTGCCCTCTGTGACCAAGCCGTCGTAAAGGCGCCGATCTGCGTCTATAATTCGGCGAGTACGGCCGTGACCCGAAGGGCATGGACCAATGAATCTCGTCGAACTCGTCGATTCCTCACACGCAACTGGCGACGTGAAGCTCCTCCGCGCAAGGGACGAGCTTCGAGCCGCGCTTGCCCCCGCGCGCCGTGAAGGCAGCTCGATCGGCCTGGTGCCGACGATGGGCTTCCTCCACGAGGGGCACCTTTCGCTGCTGCGCGCCGCCCGCGCCGAGTGCGACCTGGTCGTCATGAGCCTCTTCGTCAACCCGACCCAGTTCGGGCCGGGAGAGGACCTTGACCGCTACCCACGCGACGAGGAGCGCGACCTGCGCCTCGCCGCCGAGGCCGGCGTCGACATCGTCTACGCACCACCGGTCGCGGCCGTCTACCCCGAGGGCTTCGCCACGCAGGTCGAGGTCGGGGGTGGGCTGACCGACGTCCTCGATGGCGATCCCGCCCGCCGCGGCCCTGAGCATTTCCGCGGCGTCACCACCGTCGTCGCCAAGCTCTTCAACAGCGTCGGTCCCGACGTCGCCTACTTCGGCCAGAAGGACGCGCAGCAGGTTGCCGTTATCCGTCGCATGGCCCGCGACCTCGACATCCCCGTGCGGATTGAGGTGCTGCCGACGGTGCGCGAGCCCGACGGCCTGGCGATGAGCTCCCGCAACGCCTACCTCGACCCGCGCGAGCGCGAGCGGGCGACGGCGCTCTCGCGGGCGCTGCGCGCCGCCGCGGAGGCCGCCCGCGCCGAGGGCCTGGGCGCCGGCCTCGAAGCGGCTCGCGCCGAGCTGCGCGCGGCCGGCGTCGAGCCCGAGTACCTGGAGGCCCGCGACGCCGAGAGCTTGAACCCCGTGGCCGAGTTGACCGGCCGCCCCGTACTCATTGCCGTCGCTGCCCAAGTGGGCGGTGCGCGGCTGATCGACAACGTCCTGATCCAACCTTGAACGCTCCAATCCGAAAGAGCTGACACGGAGGCAAATGATCTGATGCAAAGGCAGATGCTCAAGTCCAAGATCCACCGGGCGACGGTGACCGACTGCGATGTCGACTACATCGGCAGCATCACCATCGACACCGAGTTGATGGCCAGCGCCGACCTGATTACCAACGAGCAGGTCCACGTCTGGGACATCGACAACGGCGCCCGCTTCGTCACCTACGTGATCGACGGCGAGCCCGGCTCGAAGACGATGCAGGTCAACGGTGCCGCCGCCCACCTGACCCGGCCCGGCCACAAGATCATCGTCGCCTCCTTCGGCGCCTACGACGAGAGCGACCTCGAGTCCTACTCGCCGGTCGTCGTCCACGTCGGCGAGGACAACTCGATCACCGCCGTCGACAGCCACCCCGAGGTGCTGCTCTCATGAGCGCCGGTGGGCTCTCCCACACGGCGCCGCCGCAGGCCGGGCGCAAGCCGGTAAGCCTGCCGCGCCTGGCCGAGATGAAGGCGAAGGGCGAACCGATCGCGATGATCACCGCCTACGACTACCCCTCGGCGATGGTCGCCGAGGAGGCCGGCGCCGACATCGTCCTGGTCGGCGACTCGGCGGCGAACGTCGTGCTCGGCTACAGCGGCACCGAGGCGGTGACGCTGGAGGAGATGATCGTGCTCGGCAAAGCCGTGCGCCGCGGCCTGCAGACGCCGCTGATGGTCGGCGACATGCCGATGGGCAGCTACGAGTCGAGCAACGAGCTGGCGATTCAAAACGCCCAGCGCCTGGTCAAGGAGACCGGCTGTCAGACGGTCAAGCTCGAGGCGGGGGGGATCTCGGTCGAGCGCGCCCGGGCGATCGTCCGCTCTGGCATCCCGGTGATGGGCCACGTCGGCCTGACGCCCCAGACGGCGACGGCCTTGGGCGGCTACAAGGCCCAGGGCAAGACCGCGCAGAGCGCGATCCAGCTCTGCGAGGACGCCCTGGCGCTGCAGGCGGTCGGTTGCTTCGCGATCGTCTTCGAGGCGGTCCCGGCGGCGATCACCGAGGCGATCCTCGAGAAGCTGGAGATACCGGTGATCGGCATCGGCGCCGGCCCGGCCCCGGCCGGTCAAGTCCTCGTCTTCCACGATCTGCTCGGCATCACCACCGGGCGGATGGCGAAATTCGTCAAGCGGTACGCCGACATCCACGACCAGATGGTCGGCGGCGTCAGCCAATACATAGACGAGGTTCGCACCCACCACTTCCCCGAACCCGACCACGTCTACGGCATCGAGCCGGCAGAGCTGGCCGAGTTCCGGCACTACCTGGACCAGGAGAGCCTCACCTCGGCCAAGGCTTGGGACTGGGAGCCGCTGCCGTAGGACGATTTTGAAGGCGGCGGGGGAGAACTTGTGGCGCCCCTGACTTAACTCCGAGTGTCCTTCAGAAAGGCCATCGGCTTCAGGGATCCAGCGGTTCGTTTGGACAGAGCATGCTGAGATGCGCGCTCGACAGCGGGAATTGTCCAAAGATGAGGGCGCGCGCGTGATCAGAGAACGGCACGGAGAGCGGGCAATCAACCGTGGCCGCGCACAATGGCGGGTTTCTGGGCAGACCCTTCAAGCTCGAGTGTTCATCGCTATCTACGACCATCCGCATGGCGATGACCCCGGTGCAGTGCGGATTGTTAGCGCATGGCCTCTGTAGCGCCTCGGGGCACACAGCGCTACCCTCGGATGGCTATGCACGTTCACTACGACCGGCAGGTTGACATCGCCCTGATCGTGCTCGAGTCGGGCTCGGCAGTCAGCGAGGAGCATGAGTGGGGGCTCATAGACCGTGACCCAGCGGATCGACACTTGATGGGTTTCGAGATCTGGGACGCGAGTCGCCGCCTACCTCCGGAGCTCCTAAGCGCCCTTCCTGCGCCCAGGCCCACCGCTGAGGCCGCATAGGTAGCAACAGGGGCAATGCCCGCCCCAAAGCCACGGGCCATTCGGCAGACCTTGACACGGATTGATGTAGACCTTAGGGTCGGTGCTGCGGCGTGGAGGGTGGCAGTCTTCTCAGTGGATCGATAGGGAGAGCCCAGTCCATCGAGGAAGTCAAAGATGAGTTCTCGATCTACTATGCGAGCCGATGCCCGTCTACGAGTTCGAATGCGAACAGTGCGGCCGGCGCTTTGAGGAGCTGACCCCCAGCGACACGCCGAGCCCGGCCTGCCCCGAGTGTCACTCGGGGCAGGCGCGGCGGCTGATGTCTCCCGTCTCTCCCGCCGGCCGGCAGCCGCGGGGCGCGGCTGTGCACTCCGACGAATCGCGGCGGGGGGAGCGGGAAGCGGCTCGGGGGGAGCGGATTGCCGAGTCGAAACGCAAGCGGGCGGCGGGGGAGTCGGTGCGGCCGCGTCGCGGCGGGAGCGGATCGTGAGCCTGGCTAGCGCAGAGGAGCGACGGGAGCGGCTGGTCGCCCTCTTCGAGGAGGTCAAGGCCTGTGAGAGGTGTCCGCTGCACGAGACGCGGACCAAGGCCGTCTTCGGCGCCGGCGATGCCGACGCTGACCTGATGTTCGTCGGCGAGGCGCCGGGGGCTGAAGAGGACCGGCAGGGGCTGCCCTTTGTCGGCCGGGCCGGGCAGTTGCTCAATCAGATGCTGGAAGAGATTGGGCTCTCGCGCGAGGAGGTCTTCATCGCCAACGTGCTGAAGAGCCGGCCGCCGGGCAATCGCGATCCGCAGCCGATGGAGATCGAGGCCTGCCGTCCCTACCTCTTCGAGCAGGTGCGGCTGATCGAGCCGACGGTGATCTGCACGCTGGGCAATTTCGCCACCAAGCTGCTGAGCGGCAATCCGGCCGGAATCACCAAGGTGCGGGGGGCGCCGCAGGTGCATGAGATCGGCGGCCGCACGGTCTTTCTGCTGCCGCTCTTTCATCCAGCGGCGGCGCTGCGGACCCCGGCGGTGAAGGAGACGCTGCGTCAGGACCTCGGAACGCTGCCCGGCCTGCTTTCGATGGGGCCTCCGGTGACCGCCGAAGAGCCGGAGGACGAGCCGGCGCAGAGCGAGCCCCAGCCTGCGCCCGAGCCCCCGGTCGATCAACTTGACTTCTTTGGCTGAGACGACCAGCTCAGCCGCGGAGACCGAAGCGCTCGGCGCGCAGCTGGCGGGGCAGCTCGAGCCCGGCGACGTGGTCGTTGTGAGCGGCGAGGTCGGCGCGGGCAAGACGACGCTTATCCGCGGTGCCTGCCGGGCGCTGGGCATCGAGGGCCCGATCACCTCGCCGACCTTCACCATCGGCCACCGCTACGAGGGCGGCCGGCTGCCCGTCTCCCACCTCGACCTCTACCGCCTCGACGGCCTCGAGGGCGAGGAACCCGCTCTGCTCGACGACTACCTCGTCCCCGGCTCGGTCGCCTTCGTCGAGTGGCCGGCGGTGGCCGAGCCACAGCTGTCCGGTCGTCGGATCGTGGCCGTGCGCCTCGCCCACGCCGGCGGCGACAGCCGCGCGATCGAGATGCCCGCCGCATCCAGCCGCAAATAGGCGTGTTTCGAAGGGCACGGTGCATGTAGCATCGAGCCCGAACTTGTTTCTGCGAACGGAGGGACGCTTGATGAAGGGTCTGAAGACGCTGGCTGCCGTGCTGCTGGGATCGGCGCTGCTGGTGGGTGCGGCACCGGCGACGGCGGGTGCGGCCGCGTTTAAGCACTACGTGGCCTGCGGCGTCTCCCAGAACGCGAAGCCTGCGCACAAGTGCCCGAAGAAAGCCAAGAAGGGTGCCTTCTTCAAAAGCCTCAAAGGTGACGTCAACTACAGCGTCTGCGTCAAGTTCCCGACTGGCAAAAACATCTGCGCCAAAGCCCAGCCGGCGACGCAGGGCACTCTCTACGTCAACAAGATCACTTCCAATATCCCGGGTAAGCACCGCGTGACCTGGTTCGTCGAAGGCAAGCGGATCGGCTCCTTCGCCTTCACGATCACTGGCTGATCGGGGCGGGCAGGGAATGGCGGTTGTCGGCTTCGATACGGCGACCGCCGACACCGCCATCTGCGCGATGCGCGACGGCGAGGTGCTGCACGAGGAGCTGCTCGGGCTCGCGCCTGACGGCAGCCCGCGTCACTCGACCGCGCTGCTGGCCGAGGTCGAGCGGGCGGCAGCCGCGGCCGGGGGCTGGGACGCGGTCGATCGTCTCGCGGTCGGGCTCGGCCCGGGCTCGTTCGTCGGCATCCGCATCGGCATCGCGACCGCGCGCGGTCTTGCGGCGAGTACGGGCCTGCCCGTGACCGGGGTCTGCACTCTCGACGTCCTCGGCCGCGCGCTCGGCGAGCCTGCCGGCCCCGAGCGTGACCGCCTCGCCGTGCTCGACGCGCGCCGCGGCGAGGTCTTTGCCGCGCTCTACGCGCCCGACGGAGAGCGTCTCTGGGAGCCCCTGGTCGCCGCCCCCGGCGAACTGGCGGACCGGGTCGCCGAGCTGCCTACGCCGCCTCTGGCGGCCGGATCGGGAGCGGTACGATTCCGTGATGAGCTGGCGAGCCGCGGAGTCAACGTTGCCGAGGACGGCGACCCCGTGCACCGGGTCGCCGCGCGGCACGTCTGCGCCCTCGCGGAAGCCGCGGCGGACCGGGGCGATGAGCGCCTCGAGCCGATCTATCTGAGAGCGCCCGACGCGGAGCGATGGCGTGAGCGAGACACTTCCAAGCGAGCCGAGTGAGGTGAGGGAGGCGACCTCGATCAGGCGCCTCGCCTACAGCGACCTGCCCGCGGTGATCTCGATCGAGCGCCGCTCCTTCCCGACGCCGTGGTCGCTGGCGATGTTCGTGCTCGAGCTCTCCAAGCCCTCGGGGATCTGCCTGGCGGCCACCGAGGGCGATGAGCTGCTCGGCTATCTGGTCTGCTCGCGCTACGACCAGGTCTGGCACCTGATGAACGTCGCCGTCGCGCCGGAGCGCCGTCGCGCCGGCATCGCCCGCGGCCTGATCTCCCAACTGGTCGCCGAGGGCGGCGGCAAGCTGCCCTTCACGCTCGAGGTGCGGGTCTCCAACCGCGCGGCGATCGCGATGTACGAGCGTCTCGGCTTCCGCTCGGCAGGCGTGCGCCCTCGCTACTACCAGGACAACGGCGAGGACGCGCTGATCATGTGGCTGGACTGACCGGGGTGCAACGCGTTGTGGCGCCAGGAGAGCCGAAAGACGTTGCACCTGGGTTGATCCTCGCGATCGAGACCTCCTGCGACGACACCTGCGCGGCGGTGCTGGACGGGCCGCGCGTGCTCGCCAACACGATCTCTTCGCAGGCGGCCGCACACGCGCAGTTCGGCGGCGTCGTGCCCGAGGTCGCCTCGCGCCACCACCTCGAGCTGACCGCGCCGGTGGTCGAGGCGGCGCTGGCGGAAGCGGGGGTGACGCTCGACCAGATCGGGGCCGTCGCGGTGACCGCCGGGCCCGGCCTGATCGGCGCGTTGCTGGTCGGGGTCAGCACGGCAAAGGCGATCGCGGCGCCGCGGCGGCTGCCGCTGATCGCGGTCGACCACCTGCAGGGCCACGTCGCCGCCAACTTCCTCGAGCCCGAGCCGCTTGAGCCGCCCTTCCTCTGCCTCGTCGCCAGCGGCGGCCATACCCTGCTGGCGGGGGTCCGCGAGCACGCCGGCTACGAGCTGCTCGGCCAGACCCTCGACGACGCCGCCGGCGAGGCCTTCGACAAGGTCGCCCGCATGCTCGGGCTCGGCTATCCGGGCGGCCCGGCCCTGGAGAAGCTGGCGCGCGACGGCGACCCCGGTGCCTACGAGATGCCGGTGGCGATGAGCCGTAACCCCGGGCTCGATTTCAGCTTCAGCGGCCTGAAGACGGCGCTCGTCTACCTCTGCCGCGATCTTGGACCCGAGGGAGTCGAGGCGCACCGCGCCGACCTCGCGGCAAGCTTCCAGGCTGCCGCCGTCAGTCAGCTGATCGCCAAGCTGGAGCGGGCGTTGAAGGCGGGGGAGTGGAGGGCGGTCGCGCTTGGCGGCGGCGTCGCCGCCAACGGCGCCCTACGCGAGGCGGTGCGGGCGCTCTGCGAGCGCCGCGGCGTCCGGCTCAAGCTCGTCGCCCGCGAGCTCTGTACCGACAACGCCGCAATGATCGGCTCCGCCGCCCGTTTCGCCAAGCCGCTCGAGTACCCGGCCTACCTGCCCTACGACGCCTTCCCGACCCCCAAAAAAAGCGCCAACGGGCCTAAAGCCGGAGCCGGAGCGGGGTTTTCGGCCCGTCGGCCCGCGGTTTGAGCCGCGTCACGGTTTACTCGCGGCCTGGGTGCCATCTCTGCGCCGAGGCTGTCTCGGCGCTTGTGGCGCTTCATGGCGAGGGGTACCGCTTCGAGCTGATTGAGGTCGACATCGAGAGCTCGGATCTACTGCTCAGGCGAATGCTGGAGAAAATCCCAGTGGTGGAGATCGACGGCATCGTCGTCTCCGAGCTGGTCCTCGACGAGAGAGCCGTCAGGGCAAGACTTGCCCAGGGAGCCAGTGGTGTGGGGGAGGGGCCTGTCGACTAGCCCCTCCCCGTGGGTCCTTCTCTGACCGAACTAGAAGTGAACGATCGGGATGATCAGGATCGCGACGATGTTGGCGACCTTGATCATCGGGTTGATCGCCGGGCCGGCCGTGTCCTTGTAGGGATCGCCGACGGTGTCGCCGGTTACCGAGGCGGCGTGGGCTTCTGAGCCCTTGCCGCCGTGGGCGCCGTCCTCGATCAGCTTCTTGGCGTTGTCCCAGGCGCCGCCGCCCGCGGTCATCGAGATCGCGGCGAAGAGGCCGACGACGATGACGCCGATCAGCAGGCCGCCAAGGGCGTCAACGCTGAGCACGCCGACGATGACGGGAACGACGATCGGGATCAGCGAGGGAAGGATCATCTCCTTCTGCGCTGCCAGGGTGACGATGCTGACCGTCTTGGCGTAGTCGGGTTTTTCGGTGCCCTCCATGATCCCGGGGTGCTCGCGGAACTGCTCACGGACCTGTTCGACCACCTCACCGCCGGCGCGGCCGACTGCCTCGATCGCGAAGGCGACGAAGAGGTAGACCATCATGCCGCCGATGATCAGCCCGATCAGCACGTCGGGGCTGCTCAGGTTGAAGAGGCCGTTGAGGTCGAACCCGGCCGGAGCTTCCCCGGCGAGTTCGCTCTTGAAGGCCGCGAACAGGACCAGCGCGGCGAGTGCGGCCGAGCCGATCGCGTAGCCCTTGGTGACCGCCTTGGTCGTGTTGCCGACCGCGTCGAGCGGATCGGTGACCGCGCGCACCTCCTCGGGCAGGTCCGCCATCTCGGCGATGCCGCCGGCGTTGTCGGTGATCGGCCCGAAGGCGTCGAGGGCGACGATCAGGCCGCAGAGCGAGAGCTGTCCCATCACGGCGATGCCGATGCCGTAGATGCCGGCGAGCTCGTTGGCACCGAGGATCGCGAGTGCGATCACCAGGGCCGGAGCGGCAGTCGACTGGAAGCCCTGGGAGAGCCCCTGAATGATGTTGGTCGCGTGACCGGTCTCCGATGCCTTGGCGATCGACTTGACCGGATAGAAGCGGGTCGAAGTATAAAATTCGGTGATCACGAAGAGCAGCGCTGTGACCGCCACTCCGATAACGGAGCAGAGCCACAGGTCAGTGGTGGTCACCGCATCGGCACCGGCCTGGAGACCGAGCCGCACCGGGTCGCTCATCAGCCAGTCGGTGATTGGGTAGAAGGCGGCGATCGAGAGGATTCCGGCGGCGACTACGCCCGTGTACAGCGCTCCCTCGACCCGGTCGGTTTTGGTTCGCACCAGAAGCGCCCCGATAACCGAGGCGATGATCGCGATGCCGCCGATGACCAGCGGGTAGATCGCGACCTCGCGGGCAAATTCCCCGCCCGAGCCGGTGAAGGTGAGGACGCCGAGCAGCATCACGGCGACTGAGGTGACCGCGTAGGTCTCGAAGAGGTCCGCGGCCATGCCGGCGCAGTCGCCGACGTTGTCGCCGACGTTGTCGGCGATCACGGCCGGGTTGCGCGGGTCGTCCTCGGGAATCCCCGCCTCGACCTTGCCGACCAGGTCGGCGCCGACGTCGGCGGCCTTGGTGAAGATGCCGCCGCCGAGCCGGGCGAAGACCGAGATCAGGGAGCCACCGAAGCCAAGGCCGACGAGCGCGTCGACGGCCTCCTTGTCGGAGCTGCCGGTGAGCACGAGCAGGCCGAAGTAGCCGGCGACGCCGAAGAGCGCCAGGCCGACGACGAGCATCCCGGTCACCGAGCCGCCCTTGAAGGCGACGTCGAGCGCCGGCGGCACTCCGCCGCGCGCGGCCTCAGCAACGCGCGAGTTGGCCCGCACCGAGACGTTCATCCCGATGAACCCGGCGGATCCCGAGAGGATGCCGCCGAGGACGAACCCAAGCGCGGTCTTGTAGTCCTGCAGGAGCCAGAGCACGATCGCGATCGGCACGGCGACCATGGCGATGATCGTGTACTGGCGGTTGAGGTAGGCCTTGGCCCCTTCCTGCACCGCCCCTGAGATCTCCTGCATCAACTCGTTGCCTGGCGACTTCGCCAACAGGCGCTGGGTGATGATGATTCCGTACAGGACGGCCGCCCCTGCGCAGGCAAGCGCGAAGACGACTCCGTATTCGGTCAAAAAGCTGGTCAAGTTAGGTCCTCCGGCTGGTTTCTAAGCGGCGCGGGAGTCTATCTACGCGCGCCGACATTGGCGGTGTAAGTGCGTTTCGTCTCCGCCACGGCGTCGCGGTAGGCGTCCTCGATCGAGGCGCCGGCGTCGATTGCCTCGCGGGCGCGCTGGGCGCCGTTGCGGGCCGGCAGGGCGACATCGATGCCGAGCTGGGCGCGGGCGGGAGCGGTCCAGGCGAGCAGGCCCTCGAGCGCCGCCGCCGCCTCGACCTCCTGGCCGCGGCGGAAGTCGATCATGCGGCCGCTCATTCCGTGGCGGATCGCCCGCCAGAGGTTCTCCTCGATCTCGCGGTCGCGCAGCGGGGCGCGCCCGGGACCTTCGTAGCCATGCTCGTCGTAGTCGAGCGCCGTCTGGGCGATGCAGGCGGCAATCAAGCCGGCCAGGGCGAAGGACTCCTCACCGCGGGTCTGGGCATCGCAGATCCGCACCTCGACCGTGCCGAAGGCGTGGTGCGGGCGCACGCTCCACCACAGCTGCGTCGACTCGACCGCCGAGCCGGTCCGCTGCAGCATGCCGACGAACTCGGCGTAGGTCCCCCAGTCGACGAAGGGGCTGGGCACGCCGCAGCGGGGGAAGGTGCGGGTGAAGATCTCAGTGCGGACGGTGTGCAGGCCGCTGTCGCGGCGGTCGAGGAAGGGCGAGTTGGCCGAGGCCGCAAGCAGCAGCGGCAGCAGCTCGCGCATCCAGTCGCAGACCGCGATCGCCCGGTCGGCCCCGCGCACACCCATGTGCACGTGCATGCTCCAGGTGTTGTTGCGCTGGGCGACGTAGCCGAGTTCGTGGCGCAGGCGGTTGTAGTGGGGGGTATCGATGATCCGCTGGTCGAGGTAGTTGGCCCAGGGGTGCGTGCCCATCGCGCCGAGCGCGAGGCCCATCCCATCGACGAGCTCGAAGAGCCGGCCGCGGCGATCGCGCTGCAGGGCCAGAGCCTCGGCGAAGCTCTCGGCCCGGCCCGAGCGGATCTCGATCTCGGAGGCGATCAGCTCGCCGGCGGCCGACTCGGCCAGTACCTCGTCGCGCTCGCAGGCCGCGTGGACGTCCTCGAAGCGGTGCTCGAGCTCCAGTGTCGCCGGGTCGAGGATCGCGAACTCCTCCTCGAGCCCGATCGTGAAGTCGGTCGAGGACTCGAACGTCTCCCGAGCGCGGTCGAGGTCCAGGGACAAGGTCAGCTCTCAGGTCAAATAGAAGTAGAGCGCGTAGAGCAGGTCGACCGCGGGGCTGGAGGTGTGGACGGTCACCTCGGGCGGCACCTGGAGCAGCTGCTCGGAATAGTTGAAGATGATCTTGACCCCGGCCTTGACCAGGCGGTCGGCGACGGCCTGGGCGGCGGCGGCGGGCACGGCGAGGACGCCGACGACGATCTCCTGCTCGGCGACGACGGCCTCCAGCTCACTGAAGTCGCGCACCCGCAGGCCGCCGACCTCGGTGCCGACGACGCCCTCGTCGACCTCGAACATGGCGACGATCTGGAAGCCGTGGTCGGCGAAGATGTCGGAGCTGGCGATCGCCTGGCCGAGGTTGCCCGCGCCGAAGAGGGCGATGTTGTGCTGGCCCGACGTGCGCAGGATCTTGCGGATCTCCGCCACCAGCGACTCGACGTTGTAGCCGACGCCCCTCTTCCCGAACTTGCCGAATCCAGACAAATCTCGTCGGATTTGAGTTGGATTGATATGGGTGTACTCACTCAGTTCCTGCGACGAGATGGTGGTCCGGCCCATCTTGCGGGCCTGGGTCAGCACCTGCAGGTAACGCGAGAGGCGGGCCGCGACGCCCAGCGAGAGCCGCTCGCCGTCGACGATCAGCCCGTTGGCCGGTTCCTGCTCTTCGATCGCGGTGCCCACCGCCCAACAGTATCGAGCAACGCGTGTCCTGGCGCCCGGTTGACGCGCCGCCTGGCGTCTGGTACCAATGACGTATCGTTAGAGAACGGTCCAGGTCTTATGGAAGGACGGCAGGGTTTTGCAGTACAGGGGAGAGGGAGAGGGAGAGTCGATTGCGGGAACGCCTGAGGCACGGCCTCAGGAGCGCGTTGTTGGCCCACCGCCGGAGCCGGTGAGGAAGCTTGCGCCGGGCCCCGGGAGGACGGCCTCGAAGGTGGCGGCCAGCCAGCGCGCAAGGCTCCACCGCGCAATGTTCGAACTGGTGGCGGAGAAGGGCTATGAGCAAGTCACCGTCCGCAAGCTGGTCTCCACGGCGAAAGTCTCCAGCCGGGCCTTCTACAAGCACTTCCGCGGCGTGCATGACTGCTTCGAAGTCACTGCGGCGATTGCCGACCGCTTGATCCAAGCGCCGGGTCAGCATGCCGTTCCACAGGCCTGGATCGAGGCGCTGGCGAATGCCGCTCTAGATCCACGAAGCGTGCCGGCGAGCTCCTTGGCCGAGCTTGACTCCAGTCCATCGAGTGGCGCGTCGCGGAAGGCGGAGGGGGTGTCGGCGCCAATGGACGACCGCCCCCTCTGTCCCAGTGAATCTTCCGGTCTCAGAGTAGGCCTTGCAACGATTCCCTGATTTTGGTACGACATGAAAAACATTTGGAGACGTAAAAAGTCTTCATGAAGGGGCCGCGTGCTGCGAATGCGGGTGGGAGTAGGGGGCATGGATCAATGGCCACCGTTGGAAACGGTGGCCCCCTCTCGGTCGTCGCAAATCGGGGAGTGAATTCAGGAAGCCGCGGAGAAGCGCGGCGGACCCAATAGGAACTATAGGAGAGAGGACAGCAATGTTGAAGAGGATCCGTGAGAAGTTCGGCACAGCCGGCCTAATCGTGGCGATCGTTGCACTGGTCGTAGCGGTCGCCGGCACTGCCTATGCCGCGACAAAGCTGAACGGCACCCAGAAGAAGGAAGTCGAAAAGATCGCCAAGAAATTCGCCGGGAAAGACGGCGCCACGGGAGCTCAGGGACCGGCGGGCGCCGCCGGAGCTAAGGGCGACAAGGGCAACGCCGGCGACAAAGGCCCGGGAGGGTCTCCGGGTGAAAGCGTGGCCCTGACAGAATTTCCAAAAGGAGTAGCCGGCTGCAACGAACTCGGCGGAGCCGAAGTCCGGATGAAAAGCCAGCTCGCGGGTGAAGGCACCGAAGTCTGCAACGGCAGTCCTGGTCAAGATGCCGGCTTCAACTACGCCTTCAACAGCGCCGTCACCCAAGCCGACCCCGGCTCGGGCAATCTAGCTCTGAACAACGCCTCGGCCGGATCCGCCACCACGCTCTCGGTCTCCGAGACGGACGGCAACTCCAACGGCATCGCCGCCGCGATCACGAAGTGGACGACCGGCGCCGGCGCCCAAGGAACGCTGATGATCCGCAAGGCTGGCGCCCCGGGGACTTTCGCTGAGTACACCGTTAGAGGAGGCGTTGTCTGCAGCCCGGCTCAGAAAACGGCTAATCCGAGCCAGTGCGGCATGACCGACGAAGGCACCTTCGAGAACATCACCGTCGCGTTTGTCGCCGGTAACGGCACCTTTGCCGCTAGCGATCCCGTCACCGTGGCCTACTGGTCGACCGCAACTGAATCGCTGCCGGCCGGGGCCATTGAGTCCGGAACCTGGGCATTTACCCGCCCAGTCGAAACAATCACCGTCGACGTGGGCGGTACGCCTCAGGAAATCACTATCGGAAATTCGACCCGAATCTTCCTCCCGATTTCATTGGCGGTTCCGTTGGCAGCTGCCCTCACGCCCGCTCAGGTCCACTATTTCACCGAAGCAAACTTCTTCACCTTCTGTAAA
Source organism: uncultured Solirubrobacterales bacterium (assembly GCA_963840565.1). Lineage (GTDB taxonomy): Bacteria > Actinomycetota > Thermoleophilia > Solirubrobacterales > 70-9 > VRUE01. The sequence continues at coordinate 733,733 of CAWIZH010000002.1, read as the reverse complement.
GGCAGTACCTCACTGCCCCGGCCGGTGAATTCAAATGAATTGTGCGTCTTCCAAGCCGAACTGGCGGGAACCGAATTCCAAGCGATATATAGAAACGACGTATTCGAGGTGGATGGTGACTTCGAAGGTATTGGGCTCGGAAGGTCCGGAGGGGTTCTGTCCTTCAGCAAACCGACCGGTCCCGCCGAAGGTGTCGGCTCGTATGCAGTAAAGGGCTAAGCACACGCAGGCATTCAAACCCGTCTGGGCTTCCTTCCCGGGCCATCTATGACGGCAGAAATACAGGCGCCCCGGCTTTCGCCGGGGCGCCTGTATTTTGGCAAGTAGAATTGCTCTGTAAAAATTAACCGGCGCTCCTACGTTTGCGCCAAACTGAGAACCCGCTAGCGGGTTCTCTTGTTTCGGCCTACAAAAATGGAGCCTAACTCAATAGAGAGGAAACCAATCGAATGCAATCGAGACTAGGACTCAAGGCCCTCCGAATTTGCGCCCTAATGATCGGCGTAATGGCTATCTCAGCCAGCGGCGCACAGGCATCCCAATGGATGGTCAAAGGCGCCGACCTTACCGGGGGCAAATCAGTCATAGGCAGCGTCGAGGGCAACAGCGTAGCGCTGTTAAGCGAAATCAACAAACTGAAGATCGAGATTGCCTGTACGTCGGGTGAATTGGTCGGCGTTGAACTCAAAGGTAGCCCTGAAGGGGAAACAAACACAACAGGTGACCTCAAATTCACCGGGTGCAAAGTTTTCAAAAACCTCAACCCGGGCTTAGAAGAACTGGCATGCACAGTTCACTCCAAAGGTCAACCCAATGGCACGGTTTTAACCGAAACAGGCCACGGCAAGCTCGAGTTAAACGGCGCAAAAACCGAAGGGATCACCTTAATCCTTCCGAACAATGCCGCCAAAGAATTCGTCGTGCTTGAAATGTTAAGCGCAACGGAAGAATGTGTCCTGCCCCCAACCGCCAAAATATTCGGCTCATTCGCGGCCAAAGACTGTGAAGGAAAAGGCGAGATCGAACAGGTCACTCACTTAATCGTGGAAGAACCAATCGGAACCAAACTGTTTCTGATCAGCGAAACAGCTGAACATGTGGCGAAAATCGACGGCAGCGCCAACATGAAACTCGCAACTGGAGAAATCTGGAACGCCTTAGCCAAATAGCAGTGAGAAGACAGCAAAGCGCCAATGCCATCAGGCGGACGGCCAGAGTTAGAAAACAATTGGTCTCGAAAACCTTGATCGCTGCAGCCTCTCGTGGGACAGTCAGAGGGCCGGCGGGGGAACCGCCCTGCCGTCAGGCACAAGTCAAGCCTAACTCAATAGAGAGGAAGCAAGCGAATGCAATCGAGACTAGGACTCAAGGCCCTCGGGCTCTGCGCCCTGATGATCGGCGTGATGGCTATGTCAGTCAGCGTCGCTCAGGCGTCCCAATGGATGGTCAATAAAGTCGACCTTACCGGGGCAAAAGTGGTCACAGGCAGCATTGAGGGCGCCAGCGCGGTGCTGTTAAGTGAAATCAACAAACTCAAGATCGAGGTCGCCTGTACCACGGGCGAACTGGTCGGCGTTGAACTCAAAGGCAGCCCTGAAGGCACAACCAACACAACAGGTGACCTTAAATTCACCGGGTGCAAAGTTTTCAAAAACCTCAACCCGGGCTTAGAAGAACTGGCATGCACAGTTCACTCCAAAGGTCAACCCAATGGCACAGTCTTAACCGAAACGGGCAAAGGCCTGCTCGAGTTAAACGCGGCAAAAACCGAAGGAATCACCTTAATCATCCCAAACAATGCGGGCAAAGAATTTGTCGTGCTTGAAATGTTAAGCCCAACAGAAGAATGCGTACTGCCGTCTACCGTCAAGGTATTCGGCTCATTCGCGGCCAAAGACTGCGAAGGAAAAGGCGAGACCGAACAGGTCACTCACTTAATCGTGGAAGAACCGACCGGAACCAAATTGTTCGTGATCAGCGAAACGGCTGAACATATCGCGAAAATCGACGGCAGCGCCAACATCAAACTCGCAACTGGAGAAATCTGGAACGCCTTAGCCAAATAGCGGTCAAAGGTAGTGCGAAGTAGCCAATCGCTATGAGGCGATGAGAGCAACCCGGGCCGTGCGTCAAAGCGCGGCCCGGGCGTCCAGCGCCAAGAGCCAGGGAAGAAGCCACAGGGGCAAAAGGGGGAAGGGGCAGGAATGGGGAGAGCAAGAGTTCGAACGCATGGGGGATGGAAGGCCAGGAGACATGCTCTTGGCGTGGTGGTCGCAGCGACGTTCGTGTCCTGGGCGCTCTTCGGCTCCCAGGCAAACGCCGCGGCCCCCACCCTCTCGGCGGTCTCGGTTTCAGAAGTGGGAACCTCTTCGGCAAAGCTCGAAGCCCGGCTCAACCCACAGGGCAAAGCGACCCGCTACCACTTCGAGTACGGCCCCGAAGCCTGCCCCTCGCTCGCCAATCCCTGTACCAGCGTTCCCCTCCCCGAAGGGGAAGCCCCCAGCGGGGGGGTCGAGGTGCCGGTCTCCTTCGTACTGAAAGGGCTACCGGCAGGCACGCTCTTCCACGTCCGCCTGGTGGCTAAACATCCCAGTGAAGGGTCCGCGGGGGTGGCCGAAGGCCCCGACGGCGTCTTTGCCACCTACTCCGAACCGCTGACGGGCCTGCCTGACGAACGCAGTTTTGAGCAGTCCTCGCCGGTGAACAAGAACGGTGACGACGCCGAAGGTACGCAGGCGATCGTCAAAGCGAGCCCCAGCGGGGACGGCATCACCTTTCTCAGCACCTTTGGCATCCCCGGCGGAGTCGGCGCCCAGGCTCAGCCCACCTACCTGGCGAGCCGCGACGCGGTGGGTTGGCTCGTGCGCGGGCTCCTGCCGCCCGCCACCCTCGGCGAGGGCGCCCAGGTGCTGGGGTGGTTGCCCGATTTCTCGGTTACCTACTCGAGCGCCACCAGGTTCTCGAAAGGCGATGCCCTCTTCGCCCAGCCCCAGGGCCAGAGCCCTGTGCCGATGACTCCCTATGTCGAGGGTGCTGGTGCTGGCTTCGCCTACGTCGATGCCACTCGTGGCGGTGCGGTTGTCTTCTTCGAATCGCACGCCAAGCTGCCCCTCGACGAAGGCACGCAGCCGGTCGCCACCCCGATCGAAGGCGCCTCCAACCTCTACGCCTGGGATCGCGAAAGCGGCAAGCTCAGCCTGGTCAGCGTCTTGAACGAAGAAAGCTCCCCGCCGGGAGGGAGCTTTGCCGGACCATATGACTGGGCACGGGGCAACAATGGCCTCAGTCTGAACCAGGGGGGGGCGCGACGCGAATACTACCTGCAAAACGGCCACGTGGTGACCCCGGACGGCGACATCTACTTCACCACGGCGGGCGCGGGGCAGCTCTACCTGCGCGAGAACCCCACCCAGCCCCAGAGCGCGATGGAAGGCGAAGAATGCTTGGAAGAAGACAAGGCATGCACGGTCCACGTGTCGGCCTCAAAACGCACGAGCGGTCCCGATACCGCCGGACCCCAGCCGGCGGCTTTCCAGACGGCTAGCGCCGATGGCGAAAGTGCCTTCTTTATCTCCTCGGAGATGCTCACCGACGATGCCAACACCGGCCCCGAACAACCCCTTGCTTCGATCGTGCGCGACACGACCGATGGTACGGGTCCGATCGAAGCCGAGTTCATCCCCAAGCACGCCGTCGGCCTCGCCGAGGACTCCGAATACATCTACTGGGCGGACCCCGTCGACGGCACAATCGGTCGCGCGAAGCTGAACGGGGAAGAAGTCAAAGACGCCTTCATCGCGCCCGCCTCGATCGAATGTGAAGCAGGGGTCTTTGAAGCGAGCAAACCCCGCTACGTGGCGGTTGATTCCGGGCACATCTACTGGACCAACACCGGCTGCGTCGACGTCCCCGGCGAATCCCAGACCGAAGGCCGCGGCTCGATTGGGCGCGCCGACATCGACGGCGAAGCGGCCAGTGTCGAACCGGCCTTCATCGCGGGCAGAGTGGAAACCAGCCCGGGCAAATTCACCCCACGGGTGACCGACCCGCAGGGGATCGCGGTCAGCGCCGACCACATTTACTGGGCCAACGATCCCTATGAGGGGATCAACCAAACGATCGCTCGGGCGGCGATTGGCGGCGGGACGGTCGAAACACACTTCGCGACACCGCACCGCGAGCCCTTCGGGGTCACAGTGAGCGCCGGCTACGTCTACTTCACCAGCAACGCAGAAGCGGGCAACCTCGGCTACGTATCGCGGGTGCCGTTGGAAGAAGGGGGAGCTGAAGAACAGCTCTTGATCGGCGAAGGCCGCGTGCGCGGCGTGGCAGTCGACGGCGCCCATATCTACTGGGCGAGCCAGAGCGAAGGGGCAATTGGGCGAGCGGGAATCGGAGATGTCGGACCTGGCGAATGCGGAATTAACATCGCCGGCTGCGAGAGGAAATTCATCGAAGTCAATGGCGTGCCCGCCGGCCTGTTCGTTGACGCCACCCACCTGCACTGGTCTGTCAACGGGGAGACGCCCGCCAATCCCGGCAACGACCTCTACCGGTCCAAGCCCTTCGCTTCCGGCGGCACGCTCACCGACCTGACCCCCGACGCCGCCGCGAAAGACGGGGCCGAAGTGCAGGGGGTACTGGGCGCCTCCGCTGACGGCTCCTACGTCTACTTCGCCGCCAACGGCGACCTCGACGGGACGGGCCCGGCGAGCAGCGGCGATTGCCACTCGGCTGGGGCGCACGGGCCGCAGACCCGGCTGAGCGGCCACTGCAACCTCTACCTCTGGCACGAAGGCACGACCAGCCTGGTCGCCCGGCTCGATGCCAGCGGGGGCGAAGCGCGCTATGACGCGCTCGATTGGACGCCGACGCCGGGCGCGGGCAACGCGTACCTGGGCCGCACCGCCAGGGTGAGCGAAGACGGACGGACGCTGCTCTTTCGCTCCCAGGAAAAGCTCACCGCCTACGAAAACGAAGGCGTGCCCGAGCTCTACCTCTATCGCGACGGGGACCCAGAACCGGTCCGCTGTGTGAGCTGCCGGCCAAGCGGCGAGGCCCCCGGAGAAGGGCCGAGGCTGGAGCAGATCGACTTCCCAGCAAATGGTCTGGTTCCGCAATTTGGCACCGCCTCGGTTCTCTCGCGCAACCTCTCGGGCGACGGGAGCAGGGTCTTCTTCGAAACTCCCGAATCGCTTAGTCCCGCCGACACCAACGGGGAGAAAGGCTGCCCCTTCGGAGACTATCCGGCCTGCACGGATGTCTATGAGTGGGAGGCGCCCGGCACCGGCAACTGCAACCCTTCCACCCCCTCTTACAGCCCACTGGACCGCGGCTGCGTCTACCTGATCTCCACCGGCAAAGACAATCGCCCTTCTCTCTTCGGCGATGCCTCGGAGACGGGCAAAGACGTCTTCTTCTTCACCTTCCAGCAACTGGTCGGCCAAGACCAGGACGAGCTGCGAGACGTCTATGACGCGCGGGTGGAAGGTGGCCTTCCCTCGCAGAACCCCCCGCCCAAAACCATCTGCGACAGCGCCGAAGCCTGTCATGGCCCCGCCCAGCAGCTGCCCGCCGAAGCGACCCCCGCCACGCCGGGTTTCCAAGGCCCTTCCGACCCTAAGCCCAAGCGAAGGAAGAAGGCAAAGCACCACCAAAAGCGCCACTCCAAGCCCCACCGAAAGGCCGGCGCCGGCCGGAGGGCGGGAAAGTGAGCGTCCGCGTGAGGTGCCTGGCAGTCGCCACGCTCTGCCTTGTCGCGGCGGCGCTCGCCCCTGCCGCCGCGCAGGCCGACTCGACGGCCTGGCAGCTCACCCTGACCCCGATTCCGGCCAGCCCCAGTCCCGGTGGGGAAGACGAATTCTTTGCGGTTGCCACCAACGTCGGCGGCGCACCCAGCACCGGCACCTCGGTGGTGGAAGTGACGCTGCCGACGGGTATCACCCCCGTCGGCTTCGAGGCGATCAATAGCGACCAGAGTGCCGCCGCCGCCCCGACCTGCGAAATCGCCCCCCAATTGGTCACCTGCGAAACGACCGAAGTGGTGCACCCAGGGCGCCTTTTGCTGATCAAGATAAGGGCCACCGTCGGCGCTCCCGAAGGGCCCTATGAGGCCACGGCCACCGTTAGCGGCGGCGGCGCGAGCGCCCTGGTCGAAGCCAGCGCGCCGATCGCGGTGCAGCCCGGCCCGGTGCCCTTCGGTTTCCTGCCCGGTTTCGCCGCGCCGCTGAGCGAAGCCGACGGCTCCCCGGCGACTCTCGCCGGCGCCCACCCCTATCAGCAGACGATCGACTTCGGCTTCCCCACCAAGAAACCCGGCAACTTGACGACCAACGCCGGGCGCCCGCGCGACATCGCGATTGAGCTGCCGCGCGGGCTTGTCGGCGATCCTGCCGCGACGCCCGTCCTATGCACCGAGGCCAGGCTCGTCGCCTTCGAATGCCCCGACGAATCCCAGGTCGGCATCACCGACGTGACCACCCTGCTCACCGGCAAACAGCCCACTGTCTTCAGTACCGCCCTTTACAACATGGTCCCCCCGCCAGGCACCCCGGCGGTGATCGCGACCAACGTCGCCAGCGTGGGCATCTTCGCCCACATCTTCGCCAGCGTGCGCACTGACGGTGACTACGGTGTGCTGGCGAGCCTGCGCGACATACTTGCCTTCCCCGGGCAGCCGATCTTCAACGTGCAGTCCCAGCTTTGGGGCGATCCCTCCGCCGCGGCCCACGACTCGATCCGTGGAGTCTGCCGGGAAGTCGACGCCACCTGCCCGATCCCCAGCGGGGAAACACCCTTGCTGACGACCCCCGGGGACTGCCCCGAAGCGGCGTTGTCCTTCGAAGTGCGGGCCGATAGCTGGGAGGAACCCACGCCTCCCTTCGAAGAACGCAAAGCCGACTACGACAGCGCCGATCTCACCGGTCTGAACCCGATTTCCCTCGCCGGCTGTGGCGAACTCGACTTCAAACCGACGATTGAAGCCCAGCCCACAACCGATCACGCCGACTCGCCTTCGGGCCTGCAGTTCGATTTGCACCAGCCCCAGCAGGGCCCCAGCCCCGAACCGCTCGCCGGGCGCGCCACCGCGATCCTCAAAGACGCGACGATCTCCTTCCCCGCCGGGATGGCGGTCAACCCTTCGCAGGCGGCGGGGCTGGATGCATGTACAGAGGCCCAGATCGGCTTCGCCGGCGAAGTGACGGAGGGCGAAGAAGCGGGCGTCCAGCGCTTCTCCAAGGACCCCCAGAGCTGTCCCGACGCGGCCAAAATCGGCACCGTGGATGCGTCCTCGCCGCTTTTGGTCCAGCGAAACGAAGCCCACGAAACACAGCGTGACGGCGAAGGCCGCCCCCTGCCCGAACCGCTGCACGGCTCGGTCTACCTCGCCAAGCCATTCGACAACCCCTTCGGCTCTCTGGTCGCCCTCTACCTCGCCGTGGAAGACCCCAAGACCGGGATCGTCGCCAAGCTCGCCGGCGAGGGCGAGCTCGACCCCAATACCGGGCAGATAACCACTCGCTTCGAGCACAACCCGGAGATACCGATCGAAGACATCCGCGTGCACATCTTCGGCGGCGACCGCGGCGCCCTGATCACCCCGCCGTCCTGCGGCTCTTATTCGACCGAGGCCGTGCTCACCCCCTGGAGCGCCCCCGAAGGACTCGTGGCTCATCCTTCCGGCTCCTTCGCCATAGACCAGGCCGCCGGGGGCGGACCCTGCCCGGCCGCTGCGCCTTGGGCGCCGCAGCTGAGTGCCGGCACGTTGGAACCGGCGGCGGGCAAATACAGCCCTCTGCTCTTCAAGCTGACCCGCTCCGACGGCTCCCAACGTCTGGCCAGCGTAGAAGCCTCCCTGCCGCCGGGGCTGACCGCGAAGCTGGCCGGCGTCGGGCAATGCCCCGACGCCGAGATCGCCAAGGCGATCTCGCGCGAACACCCCAACGGTGGTGCAGCCGAGATCGCCGATCCCAGCTGCCCGGTCTCGAGTCAGGTGGGCTCGGTGGATGTCGGCGCCGGCGCCGGCCCCTCGCCCTTCCACACCAGCGGCCGTGCCTACCTTGCCGGTCCTTACAAGGGCGCCCCGCTCTCCTTTGTGATCATCACCCCTGCGGTGGCGGGACCCTTCGACCTGGGCACGGTGGTGGTACGCGCCGCTGTCTACCTCGACCCTGAAACCGCCCAGCCGCGCACGGTCTCAGACCCTCTGCCGCAACTGATCGACGGCATTCCCGTCGACGTGCGCTCGGTCTCGCTGCGGATCGACCGTCCCTCCTTCGCTCTCAACCCGACCTCGTGCGACGAAGAGAGCTTCAGCGGGCAGGCCAGCTCTGCCTTCGGCCAGATCGCGTTGCTCTCAGAGCGTTTCCGGGTTGGTGGCTGCCGCGCCCTTCCGTATAAGCCAAAGCTCAGCACCCGCCTCTTCGGACCGGTCCACCGCGGCGGGCACCCCCGCCTACGCGCTATCTTCACGGCCAAGCCCGGTGAAGCAAACACGGCCCGAATCTCCTTCGCCCTGCCGCGTTCGGAGTTCATCGACCAGGCTCACTTCCGCACGATTTGCACCCGTGTGCAGTTCGCCGCTAAGGCCTGCCCCGCGGGCTCGGTCTACGGTCACATGAAGGCGATCACGCCACTGCTTGACTATCCGCTGGAAGGCCCGATCTATCTGCGCTCCTCTTCTCATGAGCTGCCCGACGTCGTCGCCGCGCTCAGCGGTCCGCCCTCCCAGCCGATCGAGTTCGACCTCGACGGGCGCGTGGACTCCGTGCACGGGGGGGTGCGCACGATCTTCGCAATCGTCCCCGACGCCCCCGTGAGCAAGGCGATAGTCACGCTGCAGGGCGCCGGCAAGGGCCTCTTTCAGAACTCGACCAACATCTGCAAGGGCACCTACCGCGCCACGTTGAAGCTGGACGCCCAAAACGGCAAGACCCACGACACTCGCCCGCTGCTCAAAGCCTCCTGCCCGAAGAAAGCAAACCCCGGCACGAAGAAACACAAAAGACACCGTCGGCATCACTCAAAAGCTTCCTGAATACAGATACCAGTCCATCTAGTCCATCGAATGAAGACAGGAGAACCACATGCGAATGCACCGAACGAGGGTGGTGTGCACGGCGTTGCTCGCCGTCTCGCTTGCCGCACTCGGCCTGGCGGGAAGCGCTCAGGCCAAACTGGTCGGCAACTACACCAAATTCGAACAGTGTCCCTTTTCCAACCTCGAAGTGAAAAGGTGCATCTACTCGACGACCGAATCAGGCGAAGTCGTGCTCGGCGCGAAGAAAGTGCCGATCGAAAAACCAGTCGTGCTGCAAGGTGGATACGGTGCGCCTAACGCCGAAACTAACAATTCTGCATTCTTCGCCGCATCAAACGGCGTAACGCTCTCGAAAGCGCCGCAGAACCTCCCCGGTGGTCTTCTGGGCATCGTTCCTGAAGCAAAACAGCCCGTGTTGGTCAAAGCGTTGATCAAATTTTTCTTTGAAAACTCACTGACCGGCGTCAATTCTACCCTTGAACTGGCGAAGCCGGCTACCGAAATCGTAGTCAACGAAACCAACCTGGCCGCTGAAGAAGGAGTGGCGCTGAAGCTGCCGGTCAAGGTCCACTTGGAAAACCCGTTCCTGGGCAAAAACTGTTTCCTCGGCTCCAGCTCCTCGCCGATCATCTGGAATCTGACTACAGGGAAAACTAGTCCACCGAAACCCAATGAATCGATCAAAGGTTACGGAGGAGTGTTCGAATTGATCGAAGGGGGCCGGATACTGGAACTCACAGGAGCCTCCCTGGTTGATAATTCCTGGTCGGCGCCAAGTGCGACGGGGTGTGGCGGCATTCTTTCCTTCCTCGTCACACCGATCATTAACGCCCAGGTAGGAAGCACCGCCGCCGGACACAATACGGCGATTCTGAATAATAAGATCTTCATCGGCGCGACGGGCGCGGTGAGGAAAAACAACTCAGAAAATCCGTAGGTCGGTCACTGCGCAAGGAGATGAAGAGAAGATGAAAATCAAAACAACAGTCATGAGCGTGGTGGCTGTGTGCGCCCTGCTCGGCGCGGTGTTTGCGACGAGCGCAATGGCCACTCCCACGTGGAAGTTCGAAAACAAATCCCTGGAAGGTTCCGAAACAATCCTTGGAGGAGCGTATGAAAGCGCGATGACCGTTCCCGGTCTCACGACTAAATGCGAAAATTTCCTCTACAAACTGTCGATTAAAAACGAAGGCGGCACGGGCCAAGGAACGCTAAACGAAATGCCGCTTTACAACTGCACCACCAGTTCGCCAGAAGTTTGTACGGTCAAAACGATTGGGGCGGAAGCGTTGCCTTGGTCATCGCACCTGGCGACCTTTTCGTCTAGTAACTATATCGTCATCGAAGGTGTCAAAGTGGGCATCCTTTATGCAGGTGAAGAATGCGTCCTGGGCGGAACTCTGGTGACGGTAAAAGGGTCGGCTGGAGGTCTGATCAGCAACGAAGCGGAAACAGCCACATTCAATACGACTACGCTAAAAGCGACAGGCACTGAACTAAAAGCGCTGAACCAAAAAATCGAATGGAGCGGGGTCTTCCCGACCGAAGCATTCGAAGTGCATCGCGAACAGGCGATAAGCGCCTCCTAGTGAGACACGGCATCGCCACGAGCGCCAAGAGTTGCCTTGGCGCTCGTGGCGGTCAATAACTTCAAGCAGCTCTTGCCCGAACAAACATCAATAGAGAGGAAAGAGATGAAGATTCAATTCAGCAAAAGGAGGGTCGTTGCGGCTCTCATTATCGCGGCGCTCGCCGCAATGAGCCTGGCCGGTACGGCTCAGGCCAAACTGACCGGTAACTACACGAAATTTGCACAGTGCCCCTTTTCCAACCTCGAAGTGAAAAGGTGCATCTACTCGACGACCGAATCGGGCGAAGTGGTGCTCGGCTCGAAGAACGTGCCGATTGTCAACCCCGTGGTCCTGCAGGGCGGCTTTGGCACGCCGAATGAAGCCGGCGATTCCGCCTTTTTCGGGGCGTCTAACGGCATAACGCTCTCCAAAGCGGCCCAGCCTGTTCCGGGCGGCCTTGCGGGCCTCGTGGACTGCAAAAAAATCAGCGAACCGTTTCTGCGTTTCTCCTGTGAACTGACCTTCGAAAACGGTCTCACGGGCCTAAATTCCACACTCGAGCTCGCCAAGCCTGCGAGTGAAATCGTAGTCAACGAAACCAACCTCGCCGCTGAAGAAGGAGTGGCGCTGAAGCTGCCGGTCAAGGTTCACTTGGAAAACCCGTTCCTGGGCAGTGGCTGCTATGTGGGCTCCAGCTCTTCCCCGATCATCTGGAAACTGACGACGGGCACGACCAGTCCGCCGAAACCGAATGAACCCATCAAAGGCTACGGAGGGGTATTCGAACTGCTCGAAGGAGGTCGAATTCTCGAACTCACGGGTTTGAGCCTCGTGGACAATGCCTGGTCCGCGCCGGGCGCAACCGGCTGTGGAGGGTTCCTGGTTGAACTCCTCCTTAACCCGATCATCAATGCCGCCGCCGGCTTGCCTGCATCCGCAGGACACAACACGGCGATTCTCAACAACAAGGCATTCATCGGGGCCGCAGGAGCGGTCCGCAAAAACAACGCGGAAAACCCCTAGGGAAGATCGCGGCAGGGCGCTCGGGAAACCGGGCGCCCTGCACCGCAGCATGTGTACGGCAGGGCTGTTTGCCGAGGATAGTTGTCGAACTGCTCCGCTCTCGTCACTCCTCCCAGTTAGGTATCCGGAAGGCAAGCTGCCCAAGGGCGTGGGCGCCGGTTGCCCCGCAATGGCATAGTCAGCAAGGTGAAGGTCCAGACCCGAGAGACTTCCGCGAAGCGATGGCGGCAATGAGGACTCGCTGGAGCGGGACCACCGCCGCGTAGCCGCCGGCCGGATGCTGACTCGCTTTGCGGCTACCGCGCCGGGAAGCTGGTCGCCTTAGGTGGGATGGTCGTCGACTGCCGGTCGCTCCCGGCCGCGGGACGCTGAGGTGGTCGAGATTGAGTTGAAGGTCGGCAAGCACGACTGAGTCTGGGTCCGGGCGATGCTCGCCAATGAGCTCTTCGAATCTTTCTCACTGAACGTGAGGATGAGCTTCGCGCACATCGGGACGGATCCGTTCGGGCCGATGACTTTCTCACCTTTGCCGGGCTCGACCCGGTCGACATCGAGTCCTCACGGTCGAGGCGCTGATCGCGGAATGTCTCTACTGCCACACCAATGCGGTCGAGGAGGAAGCCGGGCCGTCGGCCGGCGATCTGCTGGACCTCAAGCTCCTCTCGGAGCGACCGATTCGATGGGCATTCCGGGGGACCTCGAAGACGGCTACGACGAAGCATCTGCCCTCGTCGACCCGATCCTCGCCGGGGAAGTCTTCAAAGCGGCGGACCCCGGCGGGTGGTGTCGGACACCGAAGGCAAGATGGTCGAGATAGAGGCGCCCATCTTTGTTTTTCGCGAGTCGGTACACGAGGCCAAGCGGACCTTCCGGCGGCGGATATAGATCTTCATGCAGCCGGGGAGGCTGGTGCCGTCTCTCGCATCCTCGTCAAAGACCACCGGCGCAAAGCCCCGCTTGAGGGCCATGGCTCAGCCCTCGCCGTCGGGGGCTTTACCGCCCCGTAGGCGGCCTCGAACTCGGCAAGCGTTGCGGGCTCGTGGCCCAGACGCTCCATAATCGCCTGGGCGGAGGTATCGGGGGCCACGAGAAGACGGCCATCTGATCGGGCCTCCTCCACGATGTAGGGACCTCGTAGTCACCGCTGAGCTTGACGTGAGGCTGCTCGACAGAGGCAATCATGACAAAGAGAGCGGCCTATCCCTCGCCATCGGTGGCAGGTCGTCGTTGGGGCCCGGCGGGCTCGGGGTCGATCACCTGCTCGGCGATCACGCGCTCGATCGCGTCGAGGTGCTCGGCGGCGGTCTGGGCGAGTCCCGTCATCAGGAGCCTCCAGGTGAACGCTCCCATGATGTGTGGAGCCCGAACAACTCGAGGCTCTCGCATTGCTTGTCCACCGCGCCTCGAGCCCTCAGGGCTCGTCCATGTCCTCGTCTTCTCCCGCCCACCTCTGAGCGGTCACTTCCAGGTCATAGGCGATGTCCGCCAAGGCCTTCATGTGCGCGAACAGGGCCTCGACTACACCGCGCATCAACGCTGAGCGGTCTTCGTTCGGGCTCGCGGCGGGAATTGGGGCGCCAGCGAGCGCCTCTTCGATCGGCTCGGGGTCGCTCACCTGCTGGGAGACCACATGTTCGATCGCCTCGCGGTGAACCACGGCGATCTGGGCGAGCCCGGTCATGAAGATCCGCCAGGTCATCGGTTCACTCCGCAGCTGGGCGTCGAGCCAGGCCGGGGCGCCGTTGACCACGTCGGGCATCCTTGTCATCAGGTCGGCCCGCGTGGGCGGGACGATCGCGAGGTGGGCGAGCATCACGCCCTGCCTATGCGCCAGTGCGGTCCAGCCGTTGAGCAATACGCGATCGTCGTCGAGCGCGGGGGTGCATCGGCAGGCCACTCGGCTTCCAGCACCTCGCGCGACTTGAAGGCTCCGATGACCACGTTCAGCACACGGGACTCGAGGCTCTGCCTTGGCTCCTCCACGGTAGGAATATTTGAGTGTACCGATTGGCGCCCGGGTGCCGAGGGGCTCGAATGGTCTTGAACGGCACGGGGACGGGGCACCAGGGCAGCGGCGGGACGGGGGACCTTGAAGACGGCTACGACGACGTTGACCACCCTGGAGTGGGTGTAGTGAGGTGAGAACCGATGGCGGTTGGTAGGCCTGGACGGTGGCCGGGTCCTGGGAGCCGACCAGGCCGACGAAGGCGTCGCGGAAATGGCCGAGGACCATGCACCGCCACCACCAGGAGCCAACTGGGTTGAACCCCGATGGCACCGGCGGGCCGCCGGCATCTGTTGAATGACCACGGTCGAGGTGGGCCCAAACACTTGATACAAGAGTGAGGCGACTGCGGCCAGCGCTGTGACGGCTTTCCAGGACGGTCGCCTAGGCTTGGGTAGGCGGCGCCGAGGTGGCCTTGGTCCGTCTGCTCCAGGTGGTTCGCCGCTTCCGCCTCCGCCGTCGCCGGATCCGCCTCCCCTGTCGTCCCCGCCGGCAGAGGACCCGGAGCCACCGCCCCGGGTCGCACCACCCGCGCCTGCGCGGGCGCGACTGCGGCCCCCGCAGCGAGAGCGAGCTCCGGCGGCACAAGAGAGAAGAGGCTCGACGGCGGTCGGCCCTCGAGCCTCGTCGGCATGCAGCGCGAGCCTGCCAAAGCAATGCCAGTTTGGCTGGCCCCACATGCGCTTGAGTGACAGGAGGCGAAGCACCTGCGAGAAGTGGTACCGCGGGTGACTGGCCCGGTCCGCCTTCCAGGCAAGATTCCAGAGTGCGATGGCCGCCTGATCTGCCCGGGCGGCCACACGTAGGGCAGCGGTGCGAGCCACGGAAGTCTCGGCGTCGTCGAACGCTCGCCACGAACGCTCCAGATCGTCGACCGTGCCGCCGAGGCAATCCGCGCCGGCAGAAACCGGAGTGGGAAGGACGCGCTTCGCTTGCGCTTGGATTAACTCCGCCCAGTCGGACATCGCCCAAAGTCGTTCCCCGGGCTGAAAGGCGGACTTCGGCTCAATCGTATGTACAACCATGATCGATCACCTTAACCCGAACTCAACCGGTCCTCGCAACACCATGTTATTCGTGAACGAACCGTAGCGGTAGATCGGGATCCTGGCCGGGGGATGTCGTGTGAGTGTCGTCGTGGAGGCTGGTCGTATCTTCGTCGTCGTGTGTGGCTCAGCAGGTCGCAGAGAGGTGCTCATCGAGGACCTCGGCGGGAGTGCGCCAGCCGAGTGTCTTGCTTGCGCGGCGCAAGGCCGTTGGTGTTCTCGTTGGTGGCGCGCTGCCACGGGCTTTGCGGGGCGCAGAAGTAGACCGGTAGGCCGGTGTCGACCCGAAGCTGCGCGTGTGTTGAGCCATCTCGGCGCCCTGATCCCATGTCAGCGAGCGGCGCAGCTGATCAGGCAACGTGGCGATCGCATCCCGAACTTGCTCGGCGCCGTGTCCGCTCGACGAGCGTGCCGATCGTAGAGTGATCAATCCCGAGGATCAGGTTGCCCTCCTAGTGGCCGGGGACGGCGCGGTCAGCCGCCTCGGCGGGCCGCTCGCTGATCATGATTTCCTCGCTGACCAAGCCCTTGCCGCGAGCCCGCGGGACGCGCAGCGCCCGCCCGGTCCTTAGGTATGTGACGAACTCGCGCTTCAGCGCGCCGCGGCTTTGCACATAGAGAGCTTGGTAGATCGTCTCGTGGGAGATCCGAATCGACTCACCGGGCCGGCGAACCTGACCGGCGAGCCGATCCTGAACGTAGTGGCGCAGCCGCCGGGCTGGAAGGCCTTTGATCCCCAGCTCGCGCATGATCGCCCCGACCGTGCTGTGGCTGACGAGGATGTCGCGCCCCTGGTCGAGGAAACCTCGTTGACCTTGCGCGAGACGGCCAGCTCGGTCTCGAGCTGCTTAATCCTGCACTTCGCGGTGGCGAGCTGGGCGACTTTGTGCCTGATCGAGGAAACGGAACTCCATCAGGTCGGGGGTAGACAAGGGTCAGTCAAGCCCGGCCTGGCTCAGGTCTCTGCTTGCCTCCGGTCGTCGCCCGATAGGCGATGCTGGCGGCAAGGACGCCGTTGGCCGCTTCGCACTGCGCTCGGCTCAAAGTTCGGGGGGCGACGTTTGGTACTCGCCGCTGCGGCTCGCTTGACAGCAACGGTCCGCTTCTGGTACGAATCATGCTGCGGTTGTAAACGAGTCAAGTTTTTGAGAGAGGGAGTAGGACGTGCGACACGGGGAGGGATCGACTGTTGTGAGCGGAACCAGCATGAAGCCGATGTTCCGCGGTCGCCAAGACGTGCCTTGGGGCTCCTTGGTGAAGCGAATCTCCCTCCGGCTCATCGAGAGGCACGCCGCGAGGGACGGAGAGGGTTCGGCGCCGGTTGGCGACAGCCTCTCTCATGCGCCGTCAAAGACTTCGCCCCGCCGACGGTGGGATGAAGAAGAGAGAAACATCCGTAACTCAATCATGAGAGGAAGCAAAATGAGCAAGGGAAAGACTCGCTTGGGCCTGGTCGGCCTCTGCGTCACCGCCGCCATGGCCATGATGGCCTTCGCGGCATCGGGCGCACAGGCAGCCAGTTGGTTAGTTGCAGGTGCCACGGTCACCGCCAACTTACCGGTTGAACTCGTAATCACAAGTGACACACCAACCCGGCTGATGTCTAAAGCCGTCGGCGACGAAATTGAAATTGAATGCAAAGAATATGAAGCCAAAAACGCTGTTCTGAAATCCGGCGGAGTCGCAACCGGCGAAGTTTGGTTCAAAAACTGTGAGACGTTCATAAAGGAACCGGGGAAAGAATTCAAATTAACGGGGGCCTGCAAGCCGGTTGAACCGATCAAAGCGGGCGGTACGCTCGAAGCCAAAAAAGTGGGAACCACCGACGAGATCAAGGCGACGGGTGCGGGCGGCGTGTTCACGATCATCAACCTTGGGCCTGAATGCGCCGTCGGTGAAGAATTCGAAGTTACCGGCACGGCCTGGATCAAGGACTGCGAAGGCAAGGCCTTAGTTGATCAGTTAATCCACTTAATCGAAGAAGACATGACGCAGGCATTAGCGGCAGGCGGACTGAAATTCGGCGAAGAACCGGCGTCGATCTTAGGTAGCGTCAAAGTCGAACTGTTTGACAGCGGGATGAAGACGTTCGCCATTCACGGCTGAGCGGAGAAAGAAGCAATTCACAGCAAGAAGCAACTGAAGTAAGGCAGTAAGCCCGAGAGCCCCGGCCACCCTCAAAGGTGGCCGGGGCAAGCGGGCGCCGGGGAGCAGCGAGGGGCCATCGAGGCCCAACGAAGGGGGAAGAGGGATGAAGGCCGACACCAACAAGGCAAGGGGCAAGGCCCGCCGTGGAGCGCGGGCCCGGGTCGCGACGCTGACGACGCTCGCCCTGACCACGCTGGCCCTGACATTGCCAGGCGCCGCCCTCGCCCTTGGTGGCCCACCGATCATCGCCAAATCCAAGCCCACCGCGGTGGGCCTGACCCAGGCCACCGTGCAGGCCAGCCTCGACCCCAACCAACAAGAAACCACCTACGCCTTCCAATACATCACCGAAGCCGCCTACCAAAAAGACGGCAAAGCCTTCGGCGAAGGGAGCAAAGAAACTCAGCAGGGCAAGATTAAAACAGCAGACGGCCTCGCAGAACCCCACCTCGTCTCCGCCACGATCGAAGGCCTCCTCCCCGGCGTTGTCTACCGCACCCGGCTCTTTGCCTCCAACAACAAAGGCAAAGAAGGCGGCGAAGTGCTGCTCTTCGCCACCTACCCCGAAGCGCCCGCCGGCCTGTCGGACTCGCGCGCCTATGAGCAGGCCTCGCCGCTGGAAAAGGACGGCGGCGATGCGATCGGGCTCGTGCCCTTCGTCAAAGCGGCTCTGGGCGGCAACGCGATCACCTTCGCCAGCAGCTCGGGCATCCCGGGCGGGGTGGGCGCCCAGGAACTGCCCACCTACCTGGCCTCGCGCGAAGGCGAAGGCGCGGGGGCCCAGTGGCAGACCCGGGGCCTCCTGCCCTCCCAGGAACTCGCCGACAAGGCGCTCGTGATGGGCTGGACGCCGGGCTTCAACCGCGTCTTTCAGCAGGCGAGCGTCTTCGGCGCGACCCGGGCAAGCGCCCTTTACGAGCGCAGCGCCTCGGGCGACGAGACCTCCCTCACCAGCGGCTACCTGCCGAAAGCCGCCTACGCCTACGCCGGCTCCTCGGCAAACGAAGGCACCGCGATCTTCGAAGCGACCTCGGGCGCCCTCGATGAAAACCTAACCGGCGCCGAAAAAGGCCGCCCCAACGTCTATGCCTGGGACGGCTCGCACTTTCACCTGGCAAGCGTCCTGCCCGGCGGCTCGCCTGCCCCCCAGGGCGCCTTCGCCGGGCCATATGACTGGGCACGCGAGAGGACCAACGAAGGCGGCGCTGCCAATCAGTACTACACTCAGGAAGAGCGCGCGGTGGCAAAAGACGGCTCGGTCTTCTTCACCACTTCCGGCGAGGCCCACCTCTACGAGCGCCGCAACCCGACCTCCCAAGAAGAAGACTGCGCGAGCGCCGTCAAGGCCTGCACGATCGATGTCTCGCCCTCGCGGCGCACTCCGCTCGACCTGGCCGGGAAGCGTCCCCGCGCCTTCGCCGGCGCCTCCGCCGACGGCGACACGGCCTTCTTCACCTCGCCCGAGAAGCTGACAAACGACGCCAACACCGGCCCCGAAGTGGAAGGGCCGAAGATCGGCGGGGCGACGATCGGCGCCCCGCCCGAAGAAGAAGCCGGAGACCCCGAAGAAGTGCTCGCCGACCACCACGCGGCCGGGGTCGCCACCGCAGGTGCATACATTTACTGGGCCGACCCGGCTCAGCGCACGATCGGCCGCGCCAAGCTCGACGGCTCAGAAGTCACAGACCCCTACGTCGAACCAGGCGAAACCTGCGCCGAAACTCACCCCGAAACCGAACCGGGGGAAAAACAGTGCGCCCCCGCCACCCCCCGCTATGTCGCTGTCGGCCCCTGCGCCGGGGGCGGGGAATGCATCTACTGGACCAACACTGGCCCGCGGGGCGGGGACCTGAACAAAATCCAGCGCAACGAGCCGGCCCTCGGCGCGGGCACGATCGGGCGGGCGAAGCTGGGAGCGGCAGAAGGCGAAGAAGTCGACCCGGACTTCATTGCCGGGGCGAGCGACCCGCAGGGGATCGCGGTCAACGCGAGTCACATCTACTGGGCAAACTCGCTGCACACCGAAGCGGCTAATGAGCGCGACATCGCTCGGGCGGCGATCGACGGCAGCGCGGTCGAACAGCACTTCTACGGTGTCGCCTTCCCTCCCTACGGGGTGGCGCTGAGCCCGACGCGGGTCTACTGGACGATGGAAACCACCGGGCTCGCCGAAGCCTACATCGCCAGCCTTCCGCTGAACGGTGGCAGCGAAACACAGCTCTTCCTCGGCAACCACCTCGAACCCCGCGGCATCGCCCTGACCGGCCCCCACGTCTACTGGGCGGCGCAGAGCGGCCAAGAGATCGGCCGGGTGGACCTGGAACTGAACAAAGAAAGCCTGGAAACCGAATTCCTCAAAGTCAAAGGCGCGCTCGTCGGCCTGGCCGCAGAAATCTCCCACCTCTACTGGTCGGCCAACGGCGACGTGCCGCCGCACCCCGGCAACGACCTCTACCGCTTCCAGGCCGAAGGGACGGGCGGCTGCGCGGAAGCGGGGGGTGTCTCACCGACCTCAGCGCCGACTCAGCCGTCCCCAACGGGGCCGAAGTGAAGGGCGTCGCGGGGATTGCCGAAGACGGGACGCGGCTTTACTTCGTCGCCAACGCAGCGCTGGCGGGAACTGGAGCGAGCGAAGCGGGGGACTGCGGGGGCTTCGGAGCCTTCGGCAGCGGCCAGTGCAACCTGTATGCGTGGGAAGCGGGCGGGGGGCCGGCGGGGACGACCGGTTTCGTCGCGCGCCTTGACGCGGGCGGGGAAAGGGGCATCTCCGACCAGGGCGACTGGCTGCCGACGATGACGAGCAAAGCGGTGAACGAACAGAAGTCTGCCCAGGTCAGCGCCGACGGGCAGACACTCCTCTTCCGCTCCCACGAAGAAGGTCTGACCCCTTACCAAAACGAAGGGCGACCCGAGCTCTACCTCTACCGGGTGGGGCAGGGGATCACGTGCGTGTCGTGCGACCCGAGGGGGCTGGCGCCCACCGGCAAACCCTCGCTGGGCTCGATCCAGCCATCGGTCCTGCGCGCCTCGTTCAGCTCGGCGACGGCCTCGCGAAACCTCTCCGAAGACGGGCGGCGGGTCTTCTTCGAGACCCCCGAGGCGCTCTCGGCGCGCGACACCAACGGCGAGGGAGGCTGCCCGGCGGTCGGCTCGGAACTGCAGGCCAAAAAGGGCCTCGTCGCCTGTCTTGACGTCTATGAGTGGGAGGCCCCAGAAGAAGGCGGCTGCAAAGAAGTCGGCCCCGCCTACAGCCCGCTAAACGAAGGCTGTCTCTACCTGATCTCGGGCGGCAAAAGCGATTGGCCCTCGCAGATGGGCGACGCCTCGGCCACGGGCAAAGACGTCTTCTTCTTCAGCCGCGAAGGCTTGGTCGGCCAAGACAAAGACGAACTGCTCGACGTCTACGACGCCCGCGTGAGCGGCGGCATCGGCTCCCAGAACTCGCCACCGCCCCCGCCGCCCTGCGAATCGGCCGAAGCATGCCGCCCGCCCGTACCGCCCCGGCCGACCAAAGAATCGCCCGGCAGCGCCGCCTTCTCGGGCCCGCCCGACCCCAAGCCCAAACACGCCAAAGCCAAAAAGCAGGGCAAAAAACATCACCATCAAGGCACGAAGAAGCACCGGGCTCACGCCAAGCGGGGGGCAGGCCGATGAGGCGCCGCACCCACCTTGCCCTCGCCGCGGCGGCCCTCGCCCTCGCCCTGGCGACCCCAAGCAGCGCCGCCGCGGCACCCAGCGCGGCCTGGAAGCTGGCGCTGACGCCGATGCCCTCTAACTTCGCCCCCGGGGCCGACGCCCAGTACCTGCTGGTCGCGACCAACGTCGGAGGCGCGCCGACCGTCGGCCCCTTCGAAGTGAGCGCCGATCTGCCCGGCGGGATCGCCGCGACCGAAGCCGCGGCGGGAAACCAGGACCCGCTGGCCAAAAAAAGCCCAGAATGCAAAATCGAAGCTGCCGGGCAACTGGTCAAATGCACCACTGCGGGCGGGGCAGAAGAAGCCCTCGGCCCAAGCCAGGCGGTGAGGGTCACCATCGGAGTTCACGTCAGCGCCGCCTCGGGCGCCCTCGAAGCCCAAGCCGCCGTTCTCGGCGGCGCCGCCGGGCAGGGCGCCACGGCGGCGGCGATCACCCCGATCGGCACCGAAGCGGTCCCCTTCGGCTTCTTCGAAGGGCTCACCGCCCCCGCCAACCGAGACGAAGGCTCGCCGGCACTGCTCGCCGGCTCCCACCCCTACCAGATGACCGTCGGCCTCGGCTTCCCCACCAAGCGCCAGGGCAACGAACTGGTCGGCACCGAACACCCGCACGATCTGCGCGTCGATCTGCCCCGCGGCCTGCTCGGAGACCCCGCCGCGACCTCGGCGCTTTGCACCGAGGCCGAGCTGACCAGCGAAAACTGCCCGGAAGGCACCCAGGTCGGCATCGTCTCGGTCACGACCGAGCTCACCCCCGGCGTCAGCGGCATAGCCGTAGACGCCCTCTACAACATGGTTGCGCCACCTGGCTCGGTCGCCGCCTTGGGCTTCAACGCCGCCAACGTCGGCATCTTCGTCCACCTGCTCGCCCACGTCAGGACGGGCGAGGACTACGGCGCCTACGCCACCTCCGACGACATCCTCGCCCTTGGCGATCACCCGATCTTCAACGTTCAGGCTCAGATCTGGGGCGATCCCTCCGGCAAAGCCCACGACCGCATCCGCGGCGCCTGTCGTAGCGGCGGCGCTCGCATCAACCCCGCAACCAAAGAACCCGAGCCGTGCTTGGTAAAAAACCAGGAAACCCCTTTCCTGACGATGCCCGGTGACTGCCCGGGCAAACCGCTCCTCTTCAAAGCCCTCGCCGAGAGCTGGGAGCACCCCGCCGTGCCCCACGAAAGCTCCTACGAAGGCGCCGACCTGCAGGGCGCGCCCACCTCGATCGAAGACTGCGGCGCGCTTGAATACGAACCGACGATCGAAGCCCGCCCGAGCACGAGCGTGACCGATAGTCCCGCCGGCCTCGACTTCGACCTGCACCAACCCCAGCAAGGCCCCGAAGCAGACCCCCTCGCCGCCCCCGCCACCGCAAACGTCAAAGACACAACCGTCTCCTTCCCGGCGGGGCTTGCGGTCAACCCCGCCCAGGCGAGCGGCCTCGAGGCCTGTGAAGAGAGCCGGATCGGCTTCGAAGGCGAAGGCCCCGAAGGCGAGCTTCGCTTCTCCGGGGCCCCACAGAGCTGCCCCGCGGCGGCCAAGATCGCCACCGTCTCGGCCGCTTCGCCGCTACTTGCCCAATACGACGAAGCCACCCACGAACCCAAACGCGACCCCGAAACCGGCAGGGCGATCCCCCGGCCCTTGAGCGGCTCGGTGTATTTGGCAAAGCCCTTCGCCAACCCCTTCGGCTCACTGATCGCCGCCTACTTCTCAATTGAAGACGAAAAGACGGGGATCGTCGCCAAGCTAGCCGGCGAAGGCCAGCTCGACCCCGCCACCGGCCGGCTCACCGTGCGCGTCCCCCAAAGCCCCGAGCTGCCGATCGAAGACGTCCACGTGAGCGTCTTCGGCGGCGATCGCGGCGCCTTCGTCAGCCCGCCGACCTGCACCGAAGCCCAGACCGCCACCGACCTGGTGCCCTGGAGCTGGAGCTCCACCGAAGGCCAGATCGCCCACCCCGATGACGCCTTCACGCCCACCTCCGAACCGGGCGGGGGGCCCTGCCCGACAAGCGAGGCCCAGATGCCAAACGCGCCGTCCTTCAAAGCCGGCACGATCTCCCCCCAGGCTGGCAAATACAGCCCGCTGCTCTTTCACCTGGCTCGCGAAGACGGCTCCCAGCGCTTCGCCAAAGTCCAAGCGACCCTGCCGGCGGGGCTGACCGCGAAGCTGGCCGGGGTGGCTCAGTGCTCTGAGGCCGAGATCGCCAAGGCGCGCTCGCGCGAAGTGCCAAACCGCGGCGCGGCGGAGATCGCCGATCCCAGCTGCCCGGCCGCCTCGCAGATCGGCAGCGTCGACGTCGCCGCAGGCGCCGGCCCCAACCCGTTCCACGCCACCGGCGAGGTCTACCTAGCCGGCCCCCACAAAGACGCCCCGCTGTCGGCCGCGATCATCGCCCCCGCGGTGGCCGGGCCCTTCGATCTGGGCACGGTGGTCACCCGCGTGGCGCTCTATCTGGACCCCGAAACCGCCCGCGTGCGCGCGGTCTCAGATCCGGTCCCGCAGCTGATCGACGGCGTGCCGCTCGACCTGCGCCAGGTGTCGATGCAGGTCGATCGCCCGAGCTTCTCGCTCAACCCGACCTCTTGCGATGAAGAGAGCTTCGCCGGCGAGCTCACCTCCGCGCTCGGCTCCATCGCGGCGCTCTCAGAGCGCTTCCAGGCCGGCGGCTGCAAATCCCTCCCGTACAAGCCGAAGCTCAGCACCCGCCTCTTCGGCCCCACCCACCGCGGCGGACACCCCAGCCTCAGAGCGATCTTCACTGCCAAGCCGGGCGAAGCCAACACGGCGCGGATCTCCTTCGCCCTGCCGCGCTCGGAGTTCATCGACCAGGCCCACTTCCGCACGATCTGCACCCGCGTGCAGTTCGCCGCCAAAGCCTGTCCCGCGGGCTCGGTCTACGGCCACATCAAGGCGATCACGCCGTTGCTGGACAGCCCCCTGGAAGGCCCCGTCTACCTGCGCTCCTCCTCGCATGAGCTGCCCGACCTGGTAGCCGCCCTGCACGGCCCGCCCTCAGAGCCCGTCGAGATCGACCTCGATGGGCGCGTGGACTCCGTCAACGGAGGAGTGCGCACGATCTTCGCAGCCGTCCCCGACGCCCCGGTCACCAAGGCGACCGTGACCATGCAAGGCGCCAAGAAGGGTCTCTTTCAGAACTCCACCAACCTCTGCGCGGCGCCCCACCGCGCCACGCTGAAGCTGGACGGCCAAAACGGCAAGGCCCACGACACCCAGCCGCTGCTCAAGGTCTCCTGCCCCAAGGCCAAGAAGAGCAAAGGCCCTCGCCACGGCGGCTGATCTAGATCGAGCTTCCCCAGCAGCACAGCTACCCAGTCCATCGAGCAAAAAGACAGGAGAAGTCATGCAAAAGCACAGAATGAGAGTGGTGTGCACGGCGCTTTTGGCGCTGGCACTCGCCGCGCTCGGCCTGGCCGGGGTCGCCCAGGCGAAACTGGTCGGCAACTACACCAAATTCGAACAGTGCCCCTTCACCAACACCGAAGTCAAGAAATGCATCGATGCGGTGACCGAATCGGGCGAAGTGATCCTCGGCGCCAAGAAAGTGCCGATCGAAAAACAGGTCGTGGTGCAGGGCGGCATCGGCAAACCCAACGCCGAAGGCTTCTCGTCCTTCTTCGCTGCGACCAACGGCATCTCGCTATCGAAAGCCCCCCAAAACGTTCCCGGCGGGCTGCTCGGCATCGTGCCCGAAGAAAAACAGAATTGGCTGGTCAAAAAGCTGATCAAATTCTTCTTTGAAAACAAACTGACCGGCCTCAACTCGACCCTCGAACTGGCAAAGCCCGCGACCGAAATCAAGGTCAGCGAAAAACACCTGGCCGAAAGACTCGGCGTGGCGCTCGAACTGCCGGTCAAGATCCACCTCGAAAACCCGTTCCTGGGCAACAACTGCTACGTCGGCTCGAGCTCCTCGCCGGTCGTGTGGAAACTGACCACCGGCAAAACCAGCCCGTCGGCGCCCAACACTTCGATCGAAGGCTCCTCGGGCACGGGCGAATTCCTCGAAGAAGGCCGCATCCTGGTTGACAAAGGCGTGAAACTCGTCGACAACGCATGGTCGGCCCCTGCGGCCACCGGCTGCGGCGGCATCATCGCCTTCCTCGTCAACCCGATCGTCGTCGGTCAGGTCGGCACGACAACCGCCGGCCACAACACGGCGATCCTCAACAACACGTTGAACGTCGCCTCCTCGGCCGCGGTCAAAAAAAATAACGAAGAAAATCCCTAGGCGGATGCAGACAAGGAGATGATGAAGATGAGAAAGGCAAGAAACGTCTTCGGCTTGACTGCGCTCGTGGCGCTTCTGGTTGGAGTCGCCTT
Organism: uncultured Solirubrobacterales bacterium; assembly: GCA_963840565.1. Taxonomy (GTDB): domain Bacteria; phylum Actinomycetota; class Thermoleophilia; order Solirubrobacterales; family 70-9; genus VRUE01. The sequence goes on along the minus strand of CAWIZH010000002.1, from coordinate 708,861 downwards.
TACGGCCTCCGCCAGCGCCGCGCCGGCTTGGCACTTCGAAGGCAAAGCGCTTGAAGGCAAAGAAACGATTCTCGGCGGTGCCGAAAAAAGCGGCATGACTGTGCCGGGGCTGACCACATCGTGTGAAAATTTCCTCTACGAACTCTCGGTCTCAAATAGCGGGGGCACCGGACAGGGAAGTCTCACCGAAGTCCCGCTTTTCAACTGCTACACCAACTCGAGCGCCTGCTACGTCGAATCGATCAATGCAGAAGGTCTGCCGTGGTCATCGCACCTGGCGACGTTCTCCTCTACTCCCTACATCGTCATCGAAGGGGTCAAAGTCGGGATCTACTACGAAGGCGAAGAATGCGTTTTGGCGGAAACTCTCGTCAACGTGACGGGCTCCGCCGGAGGTTCGATCTCCAACACAACCGAAAGCGCTACGTTCAATGCCTCGACGCTGAAAGCGTCGGGAACTTCGCTGAGCGCTTCCGGCACCCCGATCGAATGGTTCGGGGTGTTTCCGACCGAAGCGTTCCAATTGCACAGGGACCAACCGATCAGCGTCTCTTAGCGCCGATTGCGAAGACCGCGAGCGCTGGGTGGGTCCGGCGCTCGCGGCCTCGGTCTCCGCAGCGGAGACTTTGCACACAAACCAGGGAGGAGTACCAAGATGTTGAGGAGAGCACATAGACAGACGGGCACGGCGGGCCTTGTCGTGGCCATAGTGGCACTTGTATTCGCCATGCTGGGCGGCGCCTATGCTGCCTCGCACGCGAGCAAGAAGGGCGGCAACGCGGGCCTGAGCTCCAAGCAGAAGGCGGAAGTCAAGAAACTGATTGCGCAGGAAGGCAAACCTGGTGCCCAGGGCCTTCCCGGTAGTCCCGGAGCTAAAGGAACTAACGGAACTAACGGAACTAACGGGACTAACGGAACTAACGGCAAAGACGGCGCCTCAGTAGTCCTGGTCAACGCCGCCCCGCCCAACTGCCCGGTCGGCGGTATCACCTATGAAGTCGAAGGCTCCGGAGAAGAAAACGAAGTCTGCAACGGCGAAGAAGGCGAAGAAGGCCAGGCGGCCGGCTTCAACTACCTCTTCAGTTCGAGCACGGCCTCGACCGACCCGGGTTCCGGCAAGCTGGCGCTCAACAACGCCGTCGCCGGCTCGGCAACCGTGCTCACGATCTCCGAGGCCGACGACGAAGCCGGCGGCCTCGCTTCGGTGATAACGACCTGGCTCAACGCTCCGGGCACCAAGGGCACGCTGCTGATCCGCAAGGCCGGCGTCCCTAGCACCTTCGCGGAGTTCACGATCTCAGGCGCCAATACCGACGAAGGTGCTTTCCACAACATCGCCGTCACCTCTCTCGCCGCCAACGGCACCTTCGCCGCGGGCGACCCGGTGACGGTCGCCTACTGGAGCAGCGGCAGCACCGAACTCTCCACGGGCGCCACCGAGACCGGCTACTGGTCCTTCAACGGCGGCACGCAGAAAATCAAGACCGAATACGAAGAAGCCGGCGTGCCCAAATTCGAAGAAGTCCCCGTCGGCGCACCGGAAGCCCGCGTGCCGATCTCGCTGCCGATCAAAGCGGCGGCCAACTTCACCGGAACCCAGGGGGCCGCGACGGCGAAGTGGCACTACTCGACCGAAGCCAACTTCACCGACTTCAACGGTGCAGAACCGGGAGAAGAAGGCTGTAAAGGCAACATCGCCAACCCCACGGCTCCCAATGGCAACATCTGCGTCTACCAAGGCACGGCGGTCGGCGCTGTTTATCTCGAACTGAAACAGCCCAATGGCGGCTCGAAAGGCATAGGCAAAGTCGGTGGCTTCATTAAGTTCGAAGTCACCGAACCCGTGGCGCGCGCCGAAGGCACCTGGGCGGCGACCGGCGGCTGAGCGACCGATTCATCGAGCAGTTCAACCAGCAAGCAAGAACAGGAGAATTCAATGCAACAACGACGTAGAACAAAGGCGGCCTGTGCGGCAATGGCAGTAATCGCCGTTGCAGCACTCGCATTCACCGGTACCGCAACGGCAAAACTGACGGGCAACTACACCAAATTCGCACAGTGCCCGTATTCCAACCTCGAAGTTAAAAAATGCCTTTACTCACTCACCGAAGGCGGTGAAGTAATTCTCGGCTCTAAGAAAGTGCCGATCGTCAACACGGTTACTCTGCAGGGTGGGCTCGGTAAACCTGTGGAAAGTTTCGCTCCCCTTTTTGCGGCCAGTAACGGCGTGACGTTGTCCAAAGCGCCGCAGCCGGTCCCCGGTGGCCTGGCTGGGCTGGTCAACTGCAAAGAAATCAGCGAACCGTTCCTGCGTTTTGCCTGCGAACTGACCTTCGAAAACGGGCTCACCGGCCTGAACTCGACACTTGAACTTGCAAAACCCGCAAGCGCTGTGCGGGTCAGTGAATCGCACCTGGCGGGACGCCTTGGCGTTGCGCTTGAAATGCCGATCATGATCCACCTCGAAAACCCGTTCCTGGGCAGCGGCTGCTACGTCGGCTCCAGTTCCTCGCCGATCATCTGGCAGCTGACCACCGGTACAACCAGTCCGCCGGCGCCCAACGAACCGATCACTGGTTCGTCGGGTACGGGTGAATTCCTCGAAGAAGGTCGCATCCTGGTCGACAGAGAAACGAAATTGGTCGACAACGCCTGGGCTGCGCCCGGTGTTCATGGTTGTGGCGGCTTCTTGGTCGAACTCATTCTCAACCCGATCATCAACGCGGCGGCCGGCCTGCCGGCGGCTGCTGGGCACAACACCGCCATCCTCGAAAACACGATCAACGTGGCCTCGGCGGCCGCGGTTCGCAAAAACAACGAAGAAAACCCGTAGGGCGTAGTCTGCTCTGAGATGGCGCGGGCGCGGAGATTCTCCGCGCCCGCGCCTTTTTACGTCGGTACGAGCGTCGGCCCCGCCTCCGTATATTCGGGAGGTGCCGCTCTCGGTGACCAGTCAGACAGATCCGCATGGCCCAGCGAATCCCACGTGACGAATCGCTGAGTCGCGTCCATGGCGTCGGCGCGTTGTTTGCCGCCGCCTATGGCAACGTCGGCTCTTCGATCTACTACGCGCTCGGGGTCACCGCGGCCTTCGCGCTCGGCCTGACGCCGGTCGCCTTCGTCATCTCCGGGCTGATCTTCGCCGCCACTGCCGCGACCTACGCCGAGGCGACCGTGATGTTCCCCGAGGCTGGCGGCTCCTCGAGCTTCGCCCGCCACGCCTTCAACGAGCTGGTCAGCTTCATCGCCGCCTGGGGGCAGATGCTCAACTACACGATCACGGTCGCGATCTCGGCCTTCTTCGTGCCCCACTACCTCGCCGTGTTCTGGCCCTGGCTCGGCGACAGTCCCGGCGATGTGATCGGCGGGGCTGTGCTGATTCTCGCGCTGGCCGTGATCAACATCCGTGGCACCGAGGAGTCGGCGAAGCTCAACCTGATCCTCGCGATCGCGGATCTCGCGACCCAGGTCGTCCTGGTCGGGATCGGCCTCGTCCTCGTCTTCAGTCCGCAGGTCCTGGTCGACAACGTCCATCTCGGCGTCGCGCCGACCTGGAGCGACTTCGCGCTCGGCATCGCGGTCGGGATGATCGCCTACACCGGGATCGAGACGATCTCCAACATGGCCGAGGAGGCCAAAGACGCTGCCCGGACGATTCCGCGCAGCGTTGGCCTCGTGGTGGTCGCCGTGCTCGGCCTCTACCTGCTGATCCCGATCGTCGCGCTCTCAGCGATGCCGGTCGTCAAGGACGCCGCCGGGCACTATATGACCGCGCTCGGCTCCAAGTTCGCCGACGACCCGATCCTCGGCATCGTCGAGAACCTCGGCCTCTCCTCCGGCCCGACCGAAATCCTCCGCTACTACGTCGGCGTGCTGGCAGCGGTGATCCTGTTGATTGCCACCAATGCCGGCCTGATCGGGGTCTCCCGCCTGACTTACTCGATGGGCCAACACCGCCAGCTCCCCGAGGGTCTGCGCCAGGTCCATCCCAAGTACCGCACCCCGTACATAGCGATCCTGATCTTCGGTGCGATCGCGATCATCACCCTGATCCCCGGCAAGACCGACTTCCTGGCGACGCTGTACTCGTTCGGGGCGATGCTCTCCTTCACGATCGCCCACGTCTCAGTGATCCAGCTGCGGCGCAAGAACCGAGACGTCGAGCGCACCTGGAAGCCGCCGCTGAACTTCCATGCCTTCGGCTTCGACGTGCCGCTCACGGCCGTGCTCGGCGGTCTCGGCACCTTTGCCGCCTGGATCGTGGTGATGGCGCTCAACCCGCGCACGCTCGCGGTCGGCATCGGCTGGATGGCACTGGGGCTGATCGTCTACGTGCTTTACCGCCGCAACCAGAAGCTGCCCCTGACCGAGACGGTCAAGGTGCTGACGCCGGAGCCGCTCGGGGTCGAGGAGATCGAGTACCGCTCCGTCCTCGTCGCCTTCGAGGACGGCGAGCCGTTCTCGGAGGAGATGGTGGCGACCGCGGTCAAGCTCGCCTCCAAGCGCCGTCGCGGCATCCACATCCACTCGATGCTGACCGTGCCCACGCACCTGCCGCTCGACGCCGAGCTGCCGGAGCAAGAGCAAGAGGCGCAGGGCAAGATCGAGCAGGCAAGGCTGATCGGCGGCCAGCGGGTGACCGGACACGTCGAGCGCGTGCGCCCCGGCCAGGCCGGCTATGAGATCTCCGACGAGGCGAAGCTGATCAACGCCGCCGCCGTGGTCATCGGCCTGCGCTACCGGGACGGCCGCCCGCTCTACGACAAGACCCTGCAGACCGTCCTAGGCGAGCGCCCCTGCCGCGTAATCGTCGTCTCCGAACAGGGCGCGCAGCGGGGTCCGGAGCTGACAACCGCGCTCGCGTAGCCGTGACACTCTCGTGAGCTTCTGCGCACCACGCGTCGGTTCGCTGCTGCCAGGGTTTGGCACATGGCTTCGATAGTCGTCGCGGGCGGGATTGTGAGCAGCGTCAATAGCGTGCTTGGGTCCGCGGCCGTCCTGACGGCCGCGGGGGCCAGCGTGGTGCGCTACGCCGTGGTCCTCGCCGGTGCGGATCAGCGTCGCGTGGAACGCATGACCGCATACGGATTTCATCTCGGGATCGTCGGCGCGGCAATCCTGTTCATTCTCGAACTGGCCTTGTACTAACATGCAATCGATGAAACGTATTGTCGGTATCGGGTTGCTCGTCTTCGCCCTCCTCTTGTGCCCTGTCTGGGTGACCATGGTGCCGGAATCCGAGCCGGAGCTAGGCGGAGTGACCTTGATCGGGATTCTCTACATCGCCGCCTTCGGTCTCATTCTTAGCGTCGATTCATCGAGCGAAGGCCACTGAGCCGCCGGGCTGGGTGGGCCCAGGTGAGGGTGCTCTTGGTTCCAACGTAAAATCGCAGCGATGGCCTCCCCTGAGCGGATCTACCGCAGCTCCGTCCGCGTCATGTCGCTCGTCTTCGTCGTACTCGGCCTGTTGCTGCTGGTCAGCACCCTCGCCAACGGCGGCGGGCCGCTCTCGGTCGGCACCCTGCTCGGCGTCGCCTTCCTCGCCGTCGGGGCGGGGCGGCTCTGGATAGCGTCTCGTACGTGAGCGCGCCCGAGCAAGCTGAGAAGCCGTCCAAACCCCGGCTGGAGCCGTTGCTGCAGCGCGCCACCGGCGTGCCGGGGCTCTTCGTCGCCGTCTACTCGGCGGTCGGCTTCTCGATCTACTTCTCGCTGGGCGTCGTCGCCGACCGCGGTCTTGGCCTGACGCCGCTGATCTTCCTCGCTGCCGGCTTGCTCTTCGTCGTCACCACGCTCAGCTACGTCGAGGGCGGGGCGATGCTGCGCGAACGCGGCGGCTCCTCGAGCTTCGCCCGCAACGCCTTCAACGAGCTGATCGCCTTCATCGCCGGCTGGGCGATCCTGATCGATTACCTGATCGTCGCCGCCCTGGCGGCGATCTCGGTGCCGCACTACCTGGAGCCGATCTCCTCGGACCTCTCGGAGGCCGGTTGGGAGATCGGCATCGCTGGCGCCGTGATCGTCGCGGCCTGCGTGCTCAACATGCTCAACATCACCGGTCGCAGCCGCGAGCGGCCGCTGGCGATCCTCGCCCTCGCCGATATCGCCCTGCAGCTGGCCGTGGTCGTAGTCGGCGTGCTCGCGGTCTTCCACCCCGACCGCCTCACCGACCAGATCAACCTCTTCACCAGTCCCGACTTCCACGACATTGTCTACGCCTCCGTGGTCGCGATGCTCGCCTACGCCGGCATCGAGGCGGCCTCGGACCTCGCCCCGGATATCAACGTCGACCCACGCGACCTCAAGCGCATCGTCTCGGTCGGCGCCCTGGCGGTGCCGCTGGTCTACGCCGGCATGGCGGCGATCGCGCTGATGGCGGTGCCCGTGGTCGCCGGGCCGCACGGGCCGGAAACCGCCCTCGGCCACCAGTACGTCGAGGCGCCGGTGCTCGGCGTCGTCTCCTCCTATCACCCGGTCTGGGTCTCCGACGCGATGCGCTGGCTGGTCGCCCTGATTGCCACCCCGGTCCTCTTCTGGGCCGTGACGACGGCGCTGCTCGGCGTCTCCCGCCACATCTACACGCTGGCGATCAACCGCCAGATCCCCAGCTGGCTGGGCAAGCTCAACAGCCGCCACGCGACGCCACAGGTGGCGATCGCGATCTCCGGCGTGATCGCGATCGGCCTGGTCCTGCCGACTAACGTCAAGCTGCTCGCCGGTCTCTACGCCTTTGGCGCGATGCTGGCGATCACGATCGCCCAGCTCTCGATCCTGCGCCTGCGCGTCACCGAGCCCGACCGCCCGCGTCCCTTCCGCGTCCCCCTCGACGTCGAATGGCGCGGCGCCCAGCTGCCGCTGCCCGCCATCTTCGCCGCCGTCGTCAGCGCCCTCGCCTTCGTCAGCGTGCTCATCTACCACGACACCGCCCGCTGGGTCGGCCTCGGCTGGATGACCTTCGGCCTGCTCTTCTACGTCGTCTACCGCAAGGTCTTCGAGGGGACGACGCTGACCAAGCGCGTCTCGGTCAGCGAGAAGGCGCTGACCAAGCAGGTGCCCGAGGTAGCCTTCCGCAACATCCTCGTGCCGGTCTTCGGCACCAAGCTCGACGATGACATCGTCGCCACCGCCGGCCGGCTCGCCGCCGCCGAGCAGGAGGAGAGCGACGGCAGCACCGGCGAGGAGACGCAGCTCGACCTCGTCTACGTGATCGAGATCCCGCTGACCCTGCCCCTCGACGCTGAGCTTCCTCCCGAGATCGAACACGAGGCCTGGCGGGCGCTGCAGCGGGCCAGCGACGTCGGCGAGGAGTACGCGGACGTCGAGGTGACGACGGAGGTGGTGCGCTCTCGCGGCGTCGGCGCCGGCATCGTCGAAGCGGCGCGGCGCAAGAACACCGAGGCGATCGTGATCGGCGGCGAGCCTCCGAGCAAGATCAAGGGCGGCGCCAAGCTGGGCGGCATCGGCGGCGCCAAGCCGGCCGAGATTGGGGCGGCGACCGAGTACGTGCTGAAGAAAGCCCCCTGTCGCGTCCTGCTGACCGCGCCTCCGGAAGACGTAGTGACAGCGTCCATCTAGTATCCGGCCTATGTTCATTCTGATTGTTGGTTGCGGTCGTGTCGGCTCCTCCGTCGCCCGCGCGATGCTGAGCGAAGGGCACGAAGTCTCCTGCCTCGACGAGGACCCGGAGTCGCACGCGCGGCTCGAGGTCGGGCTCGAAAAGGGCTGGGAGGACCTCGGCGGTCAGTTCACGGTCGGGGCCGGGCTCGAGACGGACGCGCTGGTCGCCGCCGGGATCGAGAAGGCAGACGCTTTCATCGCCTCCACCGACGGCGACAACACCAACATCATCATCGCCCAGATCGCCCAGCGCCGCTACGAAGTGCCGACCGTGATCACCCGCATCCTCGACCCGCTGCGGGCCGAGTGGTACGAGCGCCAGGGGATGCACACGGTCTGCCCGACCCGGGTCGCGATCGACATGCTCGAGAGCGCTGTGCGCGAGGGCGCCCCGCGCGGCGGCGCCGGACCCTCCGACGACAACGGCGCGGCGGAAGCCGCGTAGGGGGGGAGGGGGCGACATGTACATCATCGTCGTCGGCGCGGGGAAGGTGGGCTGGAACCTGGCCCGCGAGCTGCTCGACAAGAGCCACGAGGTGACCGTGATCGAGAGCGACCGGCGCCGCTACCTTACGGTCGAGCAGGAGCTCGAGCACAACGTCTCCTACGGCGACGCCTCCGAGCTCTGGGTGCTCGAGCGGGCGGGGATCCAGCGCGCCGACCTGGTGATCGCGGTCACCGGCGACGACGAGGACAACATGCTGATCTGCCAGGTCGCGCGCGAGAAGTACGAGGTCAAGCAGATCATCGCCCGGGTCAACAACCCGCGCAACAAGCCCCACTTCGACCTGCTCGGGATCAAGCCCTCGGTCTCGGCCACCGACCTGATCCTGCGCCTGCTCGAGCACGAGGTGCCCGACTACGGCCTCGTCCACCTGCTCGACCTGCAGGAGGAGCAACTGGAGATCATCGAGATGCTGCTGGGCAAGGACTGCGGCGTGACCGGACGCCGGGTCGGCGACCTGCAGATGCCCGAAGGCAGCCTGCTGATCTCGGTCCTGCGCGACGGCAAGGGCTTCGTCCCTGGCCCCGACACGGTGCTCGAAGTCGGCGATGAGGTGCTCGCCGTGCTCGACCCCGGCCACGAGGAGCAGCTCAAGGTCCTCTTCGGTCCCGGTGACGGGGCCGGCGGCAACGGCGCGGGCGACGGTGGCTGACCGCGAGGTCGACTTCCTCTTGATCGGCGGTGGCCTCGCCTCCGCCAGCTGCGCGTCGGAGCTGCGCAAGCGCGGGGCGGAGGGGTCGGTGCTGCTGGCCGGCCGCGAGCCCGAGCCGCCCTACGAACGCCCGCCGCTCTCCAAGGAGTACCTGCGCGGCGAGGCCGAGCGCGCCGACGCCTACGTCAACTCGCCCTCTTGGTATGAGGAGAACGGCGTCGAGCTGCTCAGCGGCACCAACGTGATGTCGCTCGACCCCGCGGCGCGCACGGCGAAGCTGCAGGGCGGGGAGGAGGTCGGCTTCGGCAAGGCCCTGATCGCCACCGGGGCGATGGTCAACATCCTCCGCGTCGAGGGCGCCGAGAACGAGGGCATCCACTATCTGCGCGCCTTCGGCAACTCCGACGCGATCCGTGCGGACGCCGAGGCGGCCGAGCACGTCGTCCTGATCGGCGGCAGCTACATCGGCGCCGAGGTCGCGGCCTCGCTGACCGCCAAGGGCACCAAGTGCACGATCGTGACGATGGAGGACGTGGCGCTCTCGCGGACCTTCGGCGAGGACGCGGGCCGCTGGTTCCATGAGCTGCTCGAGTCCAAGGGCGTAACCATCCACGGCGGCGAGGAGCTCGAGGCCTACGAGGGCGACGGCAGGGTCAAGGCGGTGCTGACCAAGAGCGGCAAGGCGATCGAGTGCGACGCGGTCGTCGTCGGCGCCGGCGTCCGTCCCGACGCGATGTTGGCCGAGCGCGCTGGGCTCGAGGTCGACGATGGCGTCGTCTGCGACTCAAAGCTGCAGAGCTCAGCCGAGGGCATCTATGCCGCCGGCGACTGCTGCTCCTACGAGAGCGTCATCCACGGCCGCCGCCTACGGGTCGAGCACTGGGACGTGGCGATGCAGCAGGGAATGCACGCTGCCGCCAACATGCTCGGCGACGACGTGGACTACGAGGTCGTCCCCTACTTCTTCAGCGATCTCGCCGACTGGGCCGGCCTCGAGTACGTCGGGCCGGCGCGGGACTGGGACGAGGAGATCTGGCGCGGCGACCGCGACAAGGGTGAGTTCTCCGTCTGGTATCTCAAGGACGGCCGCGTGGCCGGCGCCCTCAGCGTCGAGCGCTCCGAAGACCTGGCCGAAGCGAGACGCATGCTTGCCGAGGGCGTCGACGTTTCGACAGCGACGGATCAGCTGGCCGATCCCAGCAGCGATCTCAGTCAGATCAAGTAGCCCACCGGCAGGGAAAAGCCCGTCTACGGGGAAATCTCTCTGCGCTCGGTATCCTCTCGGTTCGTACTTTGCGCCCTGGTGTAATTGGCAACACGCCAGCCTCTGGAGCTGGATTTCGGGGTTCGAGTCCCTGGGGCGCAGTCTGAAATACCTGCAAGGGCGTCTAATCGCTTTGCTAGCTTCGCCTCACTCGTGAGCCCTCGTCACAAACTCCTCTTCGCCTTGCCGATCGCCGCGCTGGCGATCACGGGCTGCGGCGGGGGCGGCAGCGACTCGACCGCCACCACCGCGGCGACGGAAGCGACGACCACCGCGCTGACCAAAGCGGCGCTGATCGAACAGGGCGACGCGATCTGCGCCGAGGTCAACGCGGCCGTCGGCACAGTTGGCGCGAGCAGCGCCGAAACCGGCAGCCCGGCGGCCCAGGTCGCCGACCTCTACAGCGGCATGGTCGCCAGCCTGAAGAACCTCGGCACGCCGGCGGAAACGGACGGCTACGCGGAATTCAGCAGCGCCGCCGACGAACTTGCCACTGCGGAGGGCGAAGTCAAACTCGCCTCCGAGCGCAGCGACACACCCGGTCTCGAAACCGCCGAATCGAATGCCTCGGCAGCGCTCTCCTCATTCCAGGAAGCGGCCCAGGAATACGGCTTCAAAGAATGCGGCGAAGGCCCCAGCGCTCCGGTGACGAGTGGCGCGCCTGAATCAGGCGAAGCGGAATCCGGCGTCGAAGCCGAACCGGTCGAGCCCGAGGTCGTCGAACCCGAAGCGGAAGCCGAACCGGCCCCCGAAGTCGCCCCCGAAACCGGCGGGGCCGGCGGTACGGCCGAAGGCGGCGGCACTGCGGGAGCCCCCGAAGGCGGCGGCACCACGGGCGGCGAATCCGGCGGCATCGGCCCCGGCTGAGTCACTCCGACGAAGTCGACGTTATGCATGTCAGACATGCATAACGTTCCTCTCGGTGGAGATCAGGCGGCCGAGGACTCCTGCCAGGCACCGTAGAGGCGCGAGTAGGGCCCGTCGGCCTCGATCAGCTCGTCGTGGGTGCCCTGCTCGGCGATGCGGCCGTGTTCCAGGACGACGATCTTGCCGGCGCGGCGGATCGTCGAGAGGCGGTGGGCGATGACGATCGCGGTGCGTCCCGTCAGCAGCCTTTCCAGCCCCTTCTCGATCGTTTTCTCGGTCCGCACGTCGACGTTGGAGGTCGCCTCGTCGAGGATCAGGATGCGTGGCTCGGCCAGCAGCGCCCGGGCGAAGGCGACGAGCTGGCGCTGGCCCGCCGAGAGCTGCACGCCGCGCTCGCCGACCTCGGTCTCGATCCCTTCCGGCAGCGCCGCGATGAACTCGGTCGCGCCGACCGCAGCGGCGGCGTCCTCTATCTCCTCGAGCGAGGCCTCGGGCCGGCCGAAGGCGATGTTCTCGCGCACGCTGCCGGAGAAGAGGAAGCCCTCCTGCGGCACGATCCCAAGCTGGCGCCGCAGCGCCTGCTGCTGCACCCCGTGCAGATCGTGGCCGTCGACCAGCACCCGGCCCTTCTGCGGGTCATAGAAGCGCGCTACGAGCTTGGCGAAGGTTGACTTGCCGGCTCCGGTTGAGCCGACCAGCGCCAAGGTCTGCCCGGGCGGTACATGCAGATCGATGTCGCGCATCGCCCAGTCGACCCGCTCGCCGCGCCCCTCGCTCTCCATCGCGTCATCGGCGTAGGCGAAAGAGACACCCTCCATCTCGATCTCACCGCGCAAAGTCCCAGGATCGATCGCGCCCGGCGCGTCGACCATGTCCGGCGCGGTGTCGAGCAGGTCGAAGATCTTGTCCAGCGCGGCCATCCCCTGTTGGTAGGTCGTGTAGAGCTGGGAGAGCTGCTGGATCGGTTCGAAGAAGACGGTCAGGTAGCCGACGAAGGCGATGATCGTGCCGATCTGGATCGCGTGATCGATCGCCTGAGTGCCGCCGTAGAGCAGGATCGCCGCGGTCCCGACTGACGCAAGCAGTTCGACCCCGGGGAAGTAGGAGGCGTTGAGCAAGACCGTGCGCATGTTCGCCTCGCGGTTGGCTTCGTTCAGCTCGGTCATTGCCTTCATGTGTCGCGGCTCTTGGCCGAAGCTGCGCACCACCCGCACGCCGCTCAGCGTCTCCTGCAGGTAGCCGGTGATCGCGCCGATCCGCTCGCGGGTTTCCCGGTAGGCGCCGTGGGAGACGATCCGGAAGACGACGCTGGCGACCGCGATCAGCGGGAAGGTGATGAAGGTGACCAGGGCCAGCTTGACGTCGAGCACGAGCAGGATCACGACCACGCCGACCAGGGTCAGGACGCTCGAGAACATCGTCACCACGCCGTCGGTGACGAGCTGGTTGAGCGCCTCGATGTCGTTGGTCATGCGGCTGATCAGGACGCCGGGGCTGCGGCGGGTGAAGAAGCCGATCGACATCGTCTGCAGGTGGGAGAAGACCCGCTCGCGCAGGTCCTGCAGGGCGCGGGTGCCGACCCAACCGACCAGGTAGGTCTGCAGGTACGTGGCGGCCGCGTAAAGGGTCGCGACGACGACGAAGGCGGCAACGATCCAGTCCAGGTCGCCGATTTCGCCGGTGACGATGCCCGAGTTGACCGAGTCGACCGCCTTGCCGGCGAGGTAGGGAGGGACAAGCCCGGCGCCGGTCGCGATCAGCAGGGCGACGAACATCAGCACCACCTTGCCGCGGTAGGGGCGCAGCAGGCCGATCATCCAGCGCACCTTGCGCGCACGCTGATCCTCGCCGCGGATCAGCTTCCAAACCGCGGCGAAGAGCAGCACGATGTTGCGAAAGCGGCTTCGTTCTTCCGTCACAGTCGCGCCACCTCCTCGCGCTGCTCGAGGTCGCGCTGGAGGAAGACCGAGTCGGCGAGGCCGTGCTCGGCGATCTCGCGGTAGAAGCTGCAGCCTTCGAGCAGCTCGGCGTGGGTGCCGCGGTCGACGATCCGGCCGCCGTCCATCACGATCACCTCGTCGGCGAGGGAGACGGTCGAGAGGCGGTGGGCGATGATGAAAGTAGTGCGCCCGGTCATCGCCTCGCGCAGGCCGGACTTGATCGCCGACTCGGTGGTCGCGTCGACCGAGGAGGTGGCGTCGTCGAGGATCAGGATGCGCGGGTCGGCGAGCAGGGCCCGGGCGATCGCGACGCGCTGACGCTGCCCCCCGGAGAGGGTCAGGCCGCGCTCGCCGACGACCGTGTCATAGCCGCCCGGCAGGTCCTCGATGAAGTCGGCGGCCTGGGCGCGCCGGGCGGCCGCTTCGATCTCCTCGCGGGGCGCCTCGGAGCGCGGGTAGGCGATGTTCTCGGCGACGCTGGCGCTGAAGAGGAAGCTCTCGTCGCCGACGAAGGCGATCTCGGTGCGCAGCGACTCGACCTCGACCGAGCGCACGTCGACCCCGTCGACCAGTACCGAGCCCTCGCTCGGGTCATAGAGGCGGGCGATCAGGGCAACCAGGCTGGTCTTCCCCGAGCCGGACGGCCCGACCAGCGCCACCGTGCTTCCCGTGGCGACCTCGAAGTCGATGTCGCTCAGCGCCGCTGCGTACTTTGACCCACCCCCAGTGGGGTCAAACTCCTTTGTGCTTGCGCCGGCCCCCTCATAGCGAAGCGTCACGCCCTCCATCTGCACGCTGCCGCCGCCGGCCGGCAGCGGTGGGGCGCCGGGCGGGCTTTCGATCTCGGGCTCGCGGTCGAGGATCTCGAACAGCCGGTTGCCGGAGGCGATGGCGCGCTGCGCCATTCCCATCGCCACGCCGAGCATCCGCATCGGCCCGGCGAGGATCACCAGGTAGGTGTAGAAGGCGGTGAAGTTGCCGAGGCTGAGGTTGCCGTCGATCACCATGCGGCCGCCGACCAGCAGCACCAGGGCGATCCCCATCTGCGGCAGCAGCCCGATCAGCGGCGAGAAGAAGGCCTGCAGCTTGGTCGAGTAGATGCTCTGGTCGAAGACGCGGCCGACCGCCCGCTGGAAGCGGTGCAGCTGGTATTCCTCGCGGGCGAAGGCCTTGACGATGCGAATCCCGGAGATGTTCTCCTCGGCCTCCGCGGTCAGCTCGGCGATTCGCTGCTGCACCTCCTGCTGGGCCGGCCGCGAGACGCGGTTGTAGCGGGAGGCGGTGAAGACGATCAGCGGGGCGGGGATCAGGGCAATCAGGGCCAACAGCGGGTTGATCGCGACCATCACGATCGTCACCAGGGTGATCGTCAGCAGGTTCTGGGTGATGAAGATCAGGCCGTAGCCGAGGAAGAAGCGGATCGCCTGCAGGTCGACCGTCGCCCGTGACATCAGCTGCCCGGTCTGCTGGCCGTCGAAGAAGCCGAGCTCGAGCCGCTGCAGGTGGGCGTAGAAGAGCTGGCGCAGGTCGAATTCGACCGCCAGGGAGACCCGCCCGGCGACCAGGCGCCGCACCACGGTCAGCCCCAGGCGCAGGATCCCGGCGCCGACGATCGCCAGCGCCAGCGGCAGCAGATCGGGCTTGTCGCCGTCCTGGATCGCGTTGACCGCCTGCCCGATCAGCCACGGGATCAGCACCGTCATCCCCATCGCCGCCCAGGCAAAGGCCAGCGAGCCCCACAGCTGGCGGCGGTAAGGGCGCAAAAAGCCCATCAAACGACGGTAAGTCCGCATCGGACTCACTATACAAAGTGAAGTATTGGCCAATCTCGCCTTCCGGTGTTCCTTTGCCCCGCATTAGGGGGAAAAGGCGCACCGGAACGGGACTAGCCGAAGGCGGCGGCCTTGGCGCTGGGCACCTTGCCGCCGGTGCACTTCGGGCCGTGGCCGGGCGCGGAGAGGATCTGGAAGTTGGTGACGGCGTGGAAGGGGGTGGTCGCGCCGTCGTTCTGGGCAAGAGTGATGACGAGGCGGTAGAAGCCGGGTTTGAGGTCGTGGTAGTAGATCTCGGGCCGGGTCGCGGGCGAGTAGCTGCCGGCCGAGCCGATCCGTTCGGCCAGGACGCCGTTGGGACCGGCGTACTTGGCGAAGTCGAAGGAGGCACCGACGAGGCGGCCGTTGCCGAAGGGGCTGTCGATCGCCCGCTGCAGCTTGACCGGGTCGACGCAGTCGGGGACGCGGTTGAGGCCGAAGCGGATGTGGCCCTCGCCGAGCAGCGGTTCGCCGCCGAAGTGGCGCGGGGAGAGCTGGAAGTTGCGGATCTTGACCTTGACCACGACCGCGCGGCTGGTCTGGCGGGCACCGTTGCGCGGTGAGACTACGGTGACGGTGGGGACGCCCTGCGGGGCGTTCGTCGCCGCCTCGGCGTGCGAGCTGTCCTTGCCGCCACCCAGCGCCAGGATGGTGCCGACTGCAACCGCAGCCGCGGCGATGACGATGAGAATGGCCGTTCTTCCCCGCATGGACGCAGGGAAGATTAAGCGAGCGCCGTAACGTCTAACCCCTTGATCCGACGTGCAGGCATCGCCACCGCGGCAGCGCTCGCTTCTCTAGCCCTCCTCGTCCCGGCCTCCCGGGGCGCGAGCCTGGCCGACCACGTGCACGTTTTTGCCGGCACCCAGCCCGGTCACGACACCTTCGGTGGCGGCCATAACTTCCCCGGCGCGACGCTCCCCTTCGGCATGGTCCAGTGGAGCCCCGACACGACTCCGTCGGATCGCAACGGCCGCGGCGGCTACGACTACCGCGACTCCCACATCAAGGGCTTCAGCCTCACCCACCTCGCCGGTGCCGGCTGCTCTCTATATGGAGACTTTCCCTTTCTGCCCACGACCGAGCCGCTCGAGGGATCGCCCGCCGCCGGTGGCTCCTCGCTCGACGGCAGATTCCAGCCCGGCTTCTCGCACGCGAACGAGAGCGGCAGCCCTGGCTACTACTCGGTTCGCCTCAACCCGGTCGGCGGGGCCGATATCGAGACGGAGCTGACCGCGACCACCCGCACCGGCATGGCCCGCTTCACCTTTCCCCGCAACCCGCACTCGAGCGTCCTGATCAACGCCGGCGGCAGCGCCCAGCCCGACGATTTCGCCGCCGTGCAGATCGACCCGGACCATCGTGAGATCGATGGCACCGCCTCCAGCGGGCTCTTCTGCGGCCAGCGCCCGCGCTACCGCGTCTATATAGCGGCGGTCTTCGACCGGTCCTTCGGCGACTTCGGCACCTGGGAAGGGGAAAAAGTCAGTGAGGGCTCTAGCACCGCGAGCGACAGCCAGTCCCCGCCCGCCAACCCGAAGACCAGCGCCGACGCGGGCGCCTACGCCACCTTCGACACCCGCCACAACCGGATCGTCACTGCCCGGGTCGGCGTCTCCTTCGTCAGCGTCGAAGACGCCCGCGCCAACCTCGCCGCGGAAAACCCCGGGCTCCGCTTCGCCAGGGTCAAGGGCCGCGCCCAGGGCGCCTGGAACAAGGCGCTGGGGCGGATCCGGATCAGGGGCGGCTCGCAGCGCCGGATCGACACCTTCTACACCGCGCTCTACCACGCCTTCCTGGCCCCGCGAACCTTCAGCGACGTCGGTGGCGCCTACATCGGCATGGACGGGCTGCTGCACCGGGCCGAGGGCCGCATCCAGTACGCCGACTTCTCCGGCTGGGACACCTACCGCACCCAGATCCAACTGCTCTCGCTCCTCGTCCCGCAGCGGGCGAGCCAGATGGTGCGCTCGTTGCTCGCCGACGCCGCCGAGAGCGGCTGCCTGCCGCGCTGGCCCTACGCCAACGGCCAGAGCATGACCATGGTCGGCGACTCCGCCGACCCGCTGATCGCCTCCGCGGCGGCCTTCGGCGCCACCGCCTTCAACCACCAAGGCGCCCTCGCCGCGATGCTGAAGGGCGCCGACGAACCGTGCCGCAGCGCCAACGGCGAATACCTCGAGCGCCAGGGCCTCACTCCCTACCTCGCCCACGGCTACGTCCCCTTCGACCTCGACACCAACGTCCGCAACGCCAACTCGATCTACGGCAGTCCCGACGACGTCTGGGGCTCGGCCGCGACCACGCTCGAGTACACGGTCGACGACTTCGCGATCGCCCAGTTCGCCGGGCGCTCGCTCGGCGATCGCACCACTTACAGCCGATTTATGCAGCGTTCAGGCAACTGGCGCAAGCTCTTCAACCCGGGCAGCGGCGAGGTCGAGCCCAGATACGAAAATGGCGCCTTTCCAGCCGATTACGACAACCTGCACGGCGGTGGCTTCGTCGAGGGCGACTCGGTCCAGTACAGCTGGATGGTGCCGCAGGACCCCGCCGGGCTCATCGATGCGATGGGCGGCCGGATGAAGGCGACGGCGCGACTCGACCATTTTCTGCGCAAGCTCAACGGCGGTCCCGGCGCGACGCACACCGACCACGCGCTACTCGGCAACGAGCCGACCCTGCACGTGCCCTGGCTCTACGACTGGAGCGGCGCTCCCTACAAGGCACAGGCGGCGGTGCGCCGCGCCCTGCGTCTCTACAGCACAGCTCCCGACGGCTACCCCGGCAACGACGACCTCGGCACGCTCTCCTCCTGGTACGTCTTCGGCGCCCTCGGCCTCTACCCGGAGGTGCCAGGCGTCGGCCTGCTGGCGATCGGCAGTCCGCTCTTCGGACAGGCCTCGATTGCAATGGCCCATCACCGCCGGGTGACGATCTCGGCCGCGGCCCACATGCTCGAGGGCCACGGCAAACACAAGCGCCGAGTCGCCCTCAGCCCTGCCCGGGCCCCCTACGTCACCAGCCTGCGGATCGATGGCCGTGTCCAGACCAAGCCCTGGACCACGTACTGTGCGCTCTCCAGAGGAGTCGATCTCTCCTTCCAGCTCAGTCGCCATCCCAGCCGCAAGTGGGGCAGCTCCGTCGCAGCGGCCCCGCCCTCCTACGGCCCCGGTCAGCCGATGCCGAAACACTCCTGCGCGCCTTGACCCTCACACCTTCCCGCTCCGGCGCCCTCTGGGTGCTGGCCCTGCTTACCGCGCTTGGCATCGCGATCCGCTTCGCCAGCCTCGGCGTGCAGAGCTACCACCACGACGAGGTGATCACCGTCGCCCGCGTCATCCCCGGCAGCTTCACCGACATGCTCAAGCAGGTGAAGGGGAGCGAGTCCAACCCGCCCCTCTACTACGTCCTCGCCTGGGGCTGGGCGAAGGCCTTCGGCACCGGCGAGGTCGGGATGCGCTCGCTCTCGGCCCTCTTCGGCGCCGCCACCGTGCCGCTTGCCTACTGCATCGGCGCCGAGCTCTCCAGCCGCCGCGCCGGCCTGATCACCGCCGCCCTGATCGCGGTCAGCCCGATGCTGATCTGGTACTCACAGGAGGCCCGCTCCTACGCGCTGCTCGTCTTCTTCTGCGCCGCCTCGCTGCTCTTCTTCGCCCGCGCCCTGCGCACCCGCTCGGGCCGTGACCTGGCGCTCTGGGCGCTTGCCTCGGCGCTCGCCCTTTGCAGCCACTACTTCGCCTTCTTCGCGGTCGGGATCGAGTCGCTCTGGCTGCTGATCGCGCTGCGCTCGCGCTGGCGCGTGATGCTGCCGGCGATCGGCGTCGTCGGTCTTGTCGGCCTTGCTCTGGTCCCGCTGATCTCCGCCCAGGTCAACCCGACCCACATCGGCTGGATCGAAGAAAGCCTGCTCTCCACCCGCTTCTTCCAGACCGGGATCAGCTTCCTGATCGGCGAGACCGGGCACGTGATCGCCGAGCCGCCGCGCGAGCGCTACGCCCTGCTGCCGGGAATTCTGCTCGGCGTCGCCCTGCTGATCGTCGCCTTGCGCGGATCGAGCGGCGAGCGGCGCGGCGCGGCGCTTGGCCTCGTCGTCGGCTTGGGCGTCGCTGCGCTCGCGTTGGCGGCGGCCCTGGTCGGCAAGGACTACGTGGTCGAGCGCAATCTGCTGCCGGCGCTGGTGCCGCTCGCCGTCGCCGCCGGCATCGGCTTCGCCACCGATCGCGCCCGGCGCATCGGCGTGGTGCTGGCGCTCGCGCTCTGTGCCTACTGGGTCGCCTTCGACATCCACGTCACCCAGACGCCGAACCTGCAGCGGCCCGATTTCCGCGCGATCGTCAAGGCGCTCGGCTCACCGCGCGTGCCGCGCGCGATCGTTACCTGGAAGCTCGCCGCCGACCCGGTTCGCTTCTACCTCCATGACAAATCCCTGCGCATCTTCAGCGGCGAGACGCCGATGCGCGAAATCGACGTGATCAGCAAGTCGACGGTGGGGCCGCCGGAACGCGTGCCGCCGAAGTTCCACCCAGTCGCTCGAATAAGGTTCGAGCGCCTTACCCTGACCCGTTACATGTCCAACCGCGTCCGCGAAATCCCCTTCTACGTCCTGCGCGACGTGCGTACCGGCTTCGGTGTCAACGCCGTCGTCGCCGACAACCCGAAGGCGGCAGCCGAATGAGCGCCGCTGAATTCGCCGACCGGGTCAGCGCCGCCGCCCGCCGCCCGGCGAGCTGGTGGCAGCTGCTCAAGTTCGGCCTGGTCGGCGGCTCCGGCTACCTGATCAACCTCGCCGTCTTCGCCCTGCTCAGCAGCAACCTCGGCGTCCACCACATCGTCGCCGCGATCGGCGCCTTCTGCGTCGCCTTCTGCAGCAACTTCTTCTGGAACCGGCACTGGACCTTTGGTGCCGGCGACGGTCACGCCGGCTTTCAGGCCGCCCGCTTCTTCGCCGTCAGCGTTGCCGCGCTGCTGATCAACCTCGCCGTGCTCGAGGCGCTGGTGGGGGGGACCTCGCTCGGTGACCTCTCGGCCCAGGCGATCGCGGTCGCAGTGGCGATGCCTTTCAACTTCCTCGGCAACAAGCTCTGGACCTTCGCTTGAGGCGGAGGTTGAGGTGGCAGCAGCCCGCTAATATTCCTGAGCAATGGCAGAGGCTAGTACCGAGATACCTTCCGATTGGTACCGCAGCGCGTTCCCTGCAGAGGAGACTCTGAAGCGACCGTGGGCCGACCAGACTGAGGCGGAAGTCGACCGGGCGCTGGCGATGCTGGGCGCGAGCGGGTCCGAGCGGGTGCTGGACCTGGCCTGCGGGACCGGCCGGCACTCACTCGAGCTGGCCCGCCGCGGATTCGGCGTGGTCGGAGTCGACATCTCCGCCGAGCTGCTGGAGATCGCCGCTGCCGACGCCGAGGCGCAGTCGCTGGAGGTCTCCTTCGTCCAGGTGGACCTGCGTGAGCTCGACTTCCACGACGAGTTCGACCTCGTGCTCAGCCTCAACGACGGAGCCGTGGGCTACCTGGAGACCGAGGAGGAGAACCTGCGCACCTTTGCCGTCGTCGCCGAGGCGCTGCGGGCGGGTGGCGGGCACCTGATGCAGCTGCCCAACGTGCTCTACGCGGAAACGCACCTGCCGCAGAAAACCTGGATCGAGGGCTCCTCGATGATCGAACTGATCGACCATCGCTGGGACGGCCGTACGCGCTACTTAGAAGGCACCACCACGCCGATTCACTTCGGCGAGGTCTTCGAGGGGGTCTCGCCGATCCCCTTCCGCCAGCGGCTCTACTCGGTCGAGGAGCTGACGGAGATCTACCAGTCGGTTGGCATGTCGCTGGCTAACATATTCCGCGGCAACGGTAAGCCGCGCCCGCCTAAGGACAGCCAGTTCGAGGTTTTCGTCGCCGGGCGCAAAGCCTGAAGCCCTACCAGGCACCCTCGAGCCAGCGCAGCAGCTCATCGGTGCGGCCACGCAGGTCGGGAGCTACGGAGGCCAGCTCCGCACTCGCGATCTGAATTGCCGCCCCAATCGCCAGCGTTGCCCGCTCCGGGCTCATCTGCAGGCCGGCCTCGAGCCGCTGCAGGGATACAGGATCGCCACGCAGCGACCACAGCACCTCACGCGCTTCCCTGGGGTCGGACTCGGCAATGTCGATCGCCGTCTCCACCGCATCGCGCACGCGCTCCGCGGGGGGGCCGGCAGTTGCGGACTCCAGCATCCGCTTCATCACTCCTGCGTCCAGGCGGCTCTCGACCATCGCCACCGAACCTCTGCCCTCCGTCATCTGGGGTCTCCCTTCGGTCTCAGCCGACCCCGGAGATTCGCCAAGCCCCGCCGGGGTCAAGCGTTGCAGACATCAGTGTAGACGTCCAGGGAGACCATAAGCCCCAACAGCCCAATGGTCAAATATTTTCACTCGCGACGCAAGTAGGCTGCGGGCGGATGAGAAAATGGGTCAGATGAGCGAGGCGAGGGCAAGCTATGACGCGGCTGAGGTCGAGGCCTCGCGCCAGGCTGCCTGGGCCCAGCGCGACGCTTTTGCGACGCCGCAGCCCGCCGCCGGGCAGCGGGCCGTCTACATCAAGCCCTCGAGCCCGTTCACCTCGGGCAAACTCCACATGGGCCACGTGCGCGACTACGCGATCGGCGACGCCTACGCCCGCTTCCGCCGCGCTCGCGGCGACGCCGTCCTCTTCGGCTTCGGCTTCGACGCCTTCGGCCTGCCGGCCGAGATGGCGGCGATCGAGCGCAAAGTGCCGCCCGCCGAGTGGGTCGAGGCCTGCGGCGAGCGGATGCTGGCCCAGATGGAGCGCCTCGGCTTCTCCTTCGACTACGAGCGCGTCTTCTACAGCTCCGACGAGGCGCAGTACCGCTGGTCGCAGTGGCTTTTCGTAACCCTGCTCGAGGCGGGGCTGATCTACCGCGACGACACCACCGTCGACTGGTGCGACCACTGCCGCACCACGCTGGCCGCGCTGCAGGTCGAGGACGGGCGCTGCTGGCGCTGTCACAACGAGGTCCGCCTGATCAGCCGCCCGACCTGGTTCCTGCGGATCACGCCCTATCTGGAGGAGAACGACGCCCGCCTGCCTGGGCTGGAGGAGAACTGGGACGAGATCTCGCTCTCCACGCAGCGCTACATCCTCGGGCGCAGCGACGGGGTGGAGGTCGACCTGGACGGGCCGGATGGCACCAGCCTCACCGCCTTCACGCCGCACGCCGACTCGGTGTCTTCGGCCAGTTTCGTTCTGCTCTCGCCTCGCCATCCCGAGCTGGAGGCTTGGGCGACCGACCCCGCCGTGCGCGAGCAGCTCGACGAGCTGCGCTCCGGCGGCTGGGAGCGCAGTGCCCGCGATGCCAAGTCGGTGCCGCTCATCGACACCGGCGCCTCGCTCAGCGCGCCCTGGAGCGAGGTGGAGCTGCCGCTGCTGGTCTCGCCGCTTGTCGATGCCCGCTACGGGCCAACCGCGGCGCTCGGCATCCCCACCGTCGACGAGGCCGATGCGACGATCGCCTCGCGCGTCGAGCGGGTGGGGGAGACGGCGGCTGCCGACGCTGCCGCGCCGGACACCCGTGAGGCGGTCCGCTACCGCGCCGCCGATTTCTCGATCTCGCGCCAGCGCTTCTGGGGCACGCCGATCCCGATCATTCACTGCGAGAGTTGCGGCCCGGTGCCGGTGCCCGAGCAGGACCTGCCCGTGGTTCTGCCCCGCGACATCGAGCCGACCGGAGAAGGGAATCCCCTGGCCGAGCGCGCCGATTTCGTCGAGGTCGCCTGCCCGCGCTGCGGCGAGCCGGCCCGGCGCGAGACCGACACCCTCGACTGCCACTTCGATGCGCTCTGGCTCTGGGTCCCTTCCGCGGTTCCGCCCGGGGAGCGGGCCGAGTCGATGTTCACCCACCCCGACCTGCGCCACTGGCTGCCCTCGGAGCGCCTCGTCGCCGGCTCCGACAGCGGCGGCTTCGTCTTTGACCAGCGCGTCGTCACCAAGGCCCTGCGCGATATCGGCCCCTTCGCCTTCCTCGAGCAGGGCGAGCCTTTCAGCGGTTGCCTCTTCCACGAGATGGTGATCGCCGACGGCCGCAAGATGAGCAAGCACCTCGGCAACGTCGTCGATCCCGACGATCTGGTCGAGCGCTACGGCGCCGATACGGTCCGCCTCGCCGTCCTCTACGCCGCCGGCCCGGCCAAGACGCTGAACTGGAACGACGGCGCCCTGCGCTTCGCCGGCCGCTTCCTGCGCAACGTCTGGACCTACTCGCAGGACCGCTTCGCCGCGGTCGTCGACGCTGCCGAGGACGCTGAGGCCGCCGCCGACACCGAGTTCCTGCGCGAGCGCCTGCGCAAATGGTGCGACAACGGCCTCGAGCGGATCACGGCCAGCCTCGAGGACCTGCAGATGCACACCGCCGTCCGCGACGTCACCAGGCTCTTCGAGCGGATCCAGGATTTCGAGAAGCGGGTGGTCGAGCGCCGCGGCCAGCTGAGCCGGGCCGACGCCGAGGCTCAGGTCGCTGCGCTCGTCCTCCTCGCACAGACCCTCGCTCCGTTTGCCCCTCACGTCGCCGAGGCGCTCTTGCTCGCTGCCGGTGGCGAGGATGGCCCCGGGCTGCCTGGCCCGTGGCCGGGGGAGCTGGTTCTCGTCGGTACCGCCGCCGGTGCCCCGGCTGTCGGCGACTGAGACGCGCTCCGAGACACAAAGGTTTATCCAAAAAAACTTGACTGTTCCGGTCTAGCACCCATATATTTCAGAAAGTGGCAGCGGAAGGCAGCGTGTCCTATGACGCGGTTGCCCTGGACGAGGCCGAGAAGCGGTTCTGGAGGGGGCTCTGGGACACGGCCGTCGAGGATGCCGTCGTCGACCTGGGAATCGACATGGTTCGGTTCGGTCCAGTCGAGGCCGCGGTGGTGGTCGAGGAACCGGAAGAGCCGGCGCTCAACTTCGTCCTCGGTGCCGCCGCACCGAGAGCGGTCGAGGACGGCTACCTCCCTGCCGCGGTCCAGTGGATGGAGCGCCACGACGTCGAATATCGGGTTCCCCTGGTGCCGGGCCTGCCGGAGTTTGCCGCGGCCGAGGAGTGGCTGGCGCGGCACAGCTATCGACTTGTCGCCGGCCCCGCGAAGCTCTTGCGCGACGGCTCGCCGCCGCAGTTCCCACCACCGCCCGAAATCGACATCTATGAGCGCGTCGACCCTTGGGAAGACGAAGGGTTTGGCGATCCCCTGGCCGAGAGCCTGGGGTTGGCCAACTGGGCGGCGACCTTCTTCTTCGACCTTCCCGGGAGCGATGGCTGGCGCTGTTACTGCGCCGTCGATGGCGATGAGCCGCTGGCCTATGTGGCGATGCACATCCATGAGGGCGTTGCGGTGCTTGCGCTCGCATCGTGTCTTGTCGGTGAGTGCGACGGCCGCGGTCAGAGCGCAGTTCTGTACCGTTGCCTCGCCGACGCGGCGGCCGCCGGCTGCGAGACGATGGCGGTTGCCGAGGCCGGCTGTGAACCGGCGGTCGCCGACCGCGAAAGCCTCCTGCTGGCCGGCTTCGAGGATGCTGTGCGCACCGTTACCGGGCAGCCTCGCGCCCGGATTCCGATGTAGTGCGGCGGCCCCTGCCGCCTCTTTTCGGACGTATGCACAGGAAGACTTGACCGGTGTAGAAGTATCTGTTATTACTACTCTCGCTGACGACCAAGCGCCAGCAGAGAGGTGGGAACCCAGTCAGGGCGACTCGCCTTGCGATGGCAAAGGAGTGTCCAGTCATGAGTCGAGTCGGTAGCCGTTTCAGATGTACCAGGGAGGCGACAGCGTCGTGGGCATTGCCCCACCTCCAGCCGACGACGCTGCCCGGTACCGCGGTTGCCACACCCATCCACCTCTCGCTGTCTGGCCCCCGGAGAGGGGGGGCGGCCATGTAATGGGCCGTGGCGCTGTGAGACATGGCCGGCGACGCCGGCCATGCCGGACAAGTCGCGCCGGGAGCGCCATTTTCGGCCCCGACGCAGCCGTAGCTCAGACCGGAGCCCAGTGGCACTGGTCGGAGGTTAGGCCCGCCCCGCGGAAGCTGACACCGCCGGGGCGGGCCTACTCTTTTGTGAGGCCGCATTCGAATGCGCAGAAGATCTTGATCGAGTACCCTGCCCGGAGGAGATTTCGCCATGCTGAACGCTGAGGACCGCACCCGTTCCTGCGCGACCGAACTGGTCTGCCGCGACTGTGGGCGGCGCCTGCCTCTGCTCGATACGACTTCGAAGTGCCTCGGCTGCGGCAACGGCCTCGACATCGACTACGACTACGAGCTGGCCAAAGCGCGGCTGGCCGAGTATCCGACTTCCGAGCGGGAGATCAACATCTGGCGCTTCGAAGAGCTGCTGCCGATCCTCGACGCGAGGGCGAAGGCACGGGTCGGGCGCTACAGCGGCCGCACGCCGCTGATCCACGCTGACCGCCTCGGCGCCGAGCTGGGCCTGAAGAAGCTCTACCTCAAGGACGACAGCACCCAGCGTCCCAGCCTCTCCTACAAGGACCGCGTCGTCTCGATGGCGGTCGCCCGCCTGCTCGAGCTGGGCAAAGACGAGATCGGCTGCGTCTCGACCGGCAACGTCGGCACCGCGGTCGCCTCGCTGGCGGCCAAGGCCGGCGTCACCGCCTACGTCTTCTACCCGTCGAACATGGAGCGCGGCAAGGCCCGCGCCTGCCGGGCGCTGGGCGCCGCCGTCTGTCAGCTCGACGGCAACTACGACGAAGCCAACCGCGCCTGCCGCGAGCTGGCGCTGGCCAGCGGCATCCAGTTCGCCAACATCACCCTGCGGCCGTTCTACGCCGAGGGCGCGAAGACGGTCGCCTATGAGGTCGTCGAGCAGCTTGACTGGGTCGCGCCCGACCACTTCGTCATTCCGGCCGCCGGCGGGACGCTCTCCTCGCGCGTGCACAAGGGCCTGCTGGAGCTCGAGATGGTCGGCCTGGCCGAGACTTCGGGCACCAAGATCAACGTCGCTCAGGCCGAGGGGTGCAACCCGATCGCGACCGCGATCCTCGATGGTTCGGGCGAGGTCAAACCGCAGGCGCCACGCACCGCGGCGCACTCGATCGCGATCGGCGCCCCGGGCGACGGAGCGCTCGTCGTCGATGCGGTGACCTCGCGCGGCGGCTCGGCCGCAGCGGTGGCCGACACCGAGATCTTCGACGCAATCGACCTGCTCGGCGCCACCGAGGGCATCCTCACCGAGCCCGCCGGCGGCACCACCGTCGCCTCGACGATCAAGCTGGCCAACGAAGGCAAGCTCGGGCCCGACGACACCGTCGTCGCCGTGATCAGCGGCAACGGTTACAAGACTCTCGACGAGCATCCCGACAAGCCGTGGGCAGAAGGCGTCGCCTGCGAGCTCGGGCCGATGACCGAGATGCTGAACGAGTTCCGCCAGCACGGCGTCGGCGCCACGCTCAGCTGAGCCGTCGCCTTCCGACGCAGCTTCGTTGCGTGAATTCCTCACTGATTGACTAGTCAGTCAACGGCTATAGTCCCAATCGATGTCCGCCAACGGCAAGGTCATCCCGGCCGATTTCCCGCCTCCCGTCGACGTGGCCAAGGAGTTCGTCAAGCGCTCGCTCGACGGCGAGGACGAGCGGATCGAGATCGGTGTCGCGATCGTCGGTGGCGGTACCGCCGGACTTGCCTGTGCCAACCGCCTGCTGCAGCTGCTCGGCGACGATCCGGAGACGATGGAGAGCCTCGGCGAGGTGCCCGTCGCGGTGATCGAGAAGGCGAAGACCTGCGGCGGCCACAACCTCTCCGGCGCGGTGATGCGGCCCGGCCCGCTGCAGGAGCTCTTCCCCGATCTCAGTCGCGAGCAGTGGCGCCAGCAGGGTTTCGCCTTCGGCGAGGTGAAGAAGGAGGCGATCTACCTGCTGCCCAACGGCAAGTCGAAGATCCGCATCCCACCGCCACCGCCGTTGCGCAACCACGGCAACGAGGTGGTCTCGGTCTCAGCGCTCTGCCGCTATATGCAGACTCAGGCCGAGGAGGCTGGCGCTTACCTGCTGACCGAGACGGCGGCGACGCAGCTGATCGTCTCCGACGGCGCGGTCGCCGGCGTGCGCTCCGGCGACAAGGGTCGTGGCAAAGACGGCGAGGAGCTCGGCAACTTCGAGCCCGGCACCGACATCGCCGCCAAGGCGACCGTGCTTGCCGAGGGATGCTGGGGTCACCTAACCGACGCCGCGGTGCAGGAGTTCGACCTCGACGAGGGGCGCGAGCCGCGGGTCTGGGAGCTCGGCGTCAAGGAGGTCTGGAAGGTGAACCAGCCGCTGGATCGGGTCATCCACACGGTCGGCGGCTGGCCGCTGAAGATCTCGGCGAAATACGGCCAGATCGGCGGCTCCTGGATCTACCCGATGAAAGACGAGAAGACCGGCGAGGACCTGGTCTCGATCGGCTTCATCGTCGACCTCGACTACGCCGACGCGACCACGTCGGCCCATGACCTGCTGCAGGAGTTCAAGACCCATCCGATGGTGCGCAAGGTGCTCGAGGGTGGCGAGCGGGTTAGCTGGGGCGCCAAGGCGCTCCCCGCTGGTGGTTACTGGGCGATGCCCAAGCTCTCCGCGCCCGGGGCCGTGCTGGTCGGCGATGGCGCCGGGATGATGAACCTGGCGGCGCTGAAGGGCGTCCACTATGCGATTAAGTCCGGGATGCTGGCCGCCGAGGCCATCTACGCGTCTCTGAAGGCAGGCAGCAACGACTTCTCCGGCTATGAGGAGGCGATCGCCGAGTCGATCATCGGCAAGGACCTCTACGAACAGCGCAACGCGCGCCAGCCCTTCCAGAAGGGCTTGCTCAAGGGGATGCCGCTGGTGGGCATGATGATCCTCAGCAAGGGCCGCTTCCCGGGCGGCCGCTGGAAGCTGCACAGCAACGACGCCAAGCCGATGTTCATCGGCGACACCAAGGACGACTACCCCCAGCCCGACGGCAAGCTCACCTTCGACAAGCTCTCCAGCGTCTTCATCAGCGGCAACGCCACCCGCGACGACGCCCCCAACCACATCCGCGTGCAGCAGCGCGTCCCTCGCGAGATCGCCGAGACCTGGAAGTGGATGTGCCCGGCCGGCGTCTACGAGATCCCCGACGACGCCCCCGAGAGCGGCGACGTCGACGTGATCGTCAACTACACCAACTGCGTCCAGTGCGGCGCGATCACCGCCAAGGGCGGTCGCCTGACCACGCCCGAGGGCGGCGACGGCCCGCTCTACCAGAACACCTGAGCGCAAAATCCCGCTGTAGTTGGAGGGCTCGCGTCTGCTCGTCGCCACCTCCACCAACCTGACCGTCGGTCGGAAAAAATACTGCGCAGGCCACGTTCCATTAATCAAGGATCGTTTATATGCCGCTGTCTCGTCCAGGCAAGCAAGGAGGCGCGTGTGTGCAAAATAGTCAGTCGGATCGCCCCGCCTGCCCGTTGGGGGGAAAAGAGTTATGTCCGATAAGCCGGAGATGTCCGGTCCGGATAATGGGCCTGAACCGATTCGGGGTCCCGAATCCGAAGAGGCGCCGGTTCGCGTTTGTCCGAGTTGTTCAGCCCAGTCTCAGACCAACTCAGACATCTGCCCTCATTGTGGCGCCAGTTTCATCCGCAGTCGAAAAATGCGCGCCAAGAAGCGCATCAAGGGCATGTCAACCCGCAGCAAGATCGTTCTGCTTGGAGTTGTAATCGGACTGCTCGTAGGCGGATTGGCCGCTGGCGTAATGGCCAAGGTGGCTCACGACAATCAGGTTGCCAAGGAAAGCAAGGAAGCGGAAGAAGCGAGGCGGCTTGCCCGAGAAGAAGCGGCTGAAGAAGCCGAGGAAGTGCGCGAAAAAGAAAAGGCGGAAGCAGCCCTGGAACGGATTGAAGCCAAGTACGGAGTTGAAATTAAGGGCGAACTCGAGGACGCAATTACTGAGGACGCCAATTCCGAAGCGGATGAAGGCTTCTCCGAATACGTCTCGGGCACACGATGTGAACCCGATGGCGGGACTCTCGATACCAGTCTCGCTGCCCAAGACTTCCACTGCATCGCCATTACCGACGAAGAAGAAAGCGGCCTGTACGAAGGCTACCGTTACACCGCAACTATCAATTACAAGAAGGGCGAATATTCCTGGCACTTCGGAGGCGAATGACGATCGTTCACGTCAGCTCCGACATGACCGCAGGTGACCTCGGCGTCGGTGTGGGCACACTAGCCCTGGCGCTGTTCACCGCATGGCTCGCCATTCGGACTAGTGCTCAGGTCAAGATCAGCAAGAAGCAGATGGGCCTGACTCTCGAGGGCATCGAGGCGGCTGATCGTCCCTTCCTAGTCGTGAGTCGCAACCTGGGAGTGGAAGGCGTTCAGTTCTCATCCCGATCCCTCGAGTTCGGGATCAGCAACCTTGGCAAGGGACCCGCCGTGATCGAGGAAATGCTCTTGTTGAGCGCCGGTGGGAAAAACCTCTTCTACGAACCGCATGAACCCGTAAGGGCCCTTGCTGCCGGGGACAGGGTCGACCTTCAACGAACCCTGAACGAGCCTCAGCCCGCGAGTGGCGCCTACGCTTGGCTTCACATCTACTACCGCTCCGCGTCCGGGGTCCAATATTCAACTGAGTCGACCTTGGAAGTCACCGAAGACGGCACTTGCAGATCGCGTGGCCACCGGCGCACCCCGGCCGTCGGTCCGTCCGCGAGTTGACGAGGCCGCCAGTTGCGCGCAAGATGCCGGAGGAGGGACTCGAACCCCCGACACGCGGATTATGATTCCGCTGCTCTAACCAGCTGAGCTACTCCGGCGGGGCTTCGGGATCGTATCGATGGCGGGGCTGTGTTCGCCTTGGCCGCGAGGTCTTTAGCCTTGTTGCCGTGACGCAGGAACTCGATCGGGCGGTGCGGACGGTGCTGCGCGATTGCCTGCGGGTCGAACCGGCCGAAGAGGTGCTGGTGATCTGCAACCCGGTGACCGAGGACATCGGTGCGCTGATGCGGATCGAGGCCGAGGGCGATGGCGCCTACGCGACGCTGGCGGTGATCTCCGAGCTCGACTCCAACGGGGCGGAGCCGCCGGCTCCGGTGGCGGCGGCGATGATCGCCTCCCATGTGGTGCTGGCGCCGACGATCCAGTCGCTTTCCCACACCTATGCGCGCCGCGCCGCCAACCAGGCGGGCGTGCGCATCGCGACCCTTCCCGGGGTCACCGAGGACATGCTGGCGCGGCTGATGAACGCCGACATGGGCGCCCTGCGACGGCGCGGCGCGGCACTGGCGGCGGCGATGCACAGCGGCGCCGAGGCGCGGATCACCTGCCGGCACGGCAGCGACCTGCGACTTGGCCTCGAGGAGCGCATCCCGATCGCCGACGCCGGCGTCCTCAACGCTCCCGGCGCCTTCGGCAACCTGCCCTGCGGTGAGGCCTTCGTCTCGCCCGTCGGCGGCGAGGGGACGCTGGTGGTCGACGGGTCGATCGCCGGCGTCGGCAAGGTCGAGACGCCGGTCGAGCTGACCGTCCGCGACGGCCACCTGACCGATGCCACCGGGCCTGAGGGGGCGACCCTGCTCGAACTGCTGACCAAGCACGGCCCCGACGGCACCAATGTCGCCGAGCTGGGGATCGGCACCAATGAAGAGGCGACCCTGACCGGCAACATCCTCGAGGACGAGAAGATCCTCGGCACCGCGCACGTCGCCTTCGGCGCCTCGGCCGCGATCGGCGGTGGCAAGTCCAGGTTCCCGTGCACCTCGACTGCGTGATCCTCGAGCCGACGGTGGAGATCGACGGCAAAGAGGTCGTCCGCGGCGGCGAGCTGCTCGTCTAGCCGGTGCCGCAGCTCCTCGCCGTCCCAAACGTCTCCGAGGGGCACGACGCCACTCGTATCGCCGCCTTGGAGAGCGTCTTTTCCCGCGGCGCGACCGTGCTCGATCGCCATTCGGACGCCGACCACGACCGCACCGTCTTCACCCTCGCGGCCGGTCCAGCGCCGCTGCGCGAGTCACTCCTCTCCGGCGCCGAGCTGGCGGTCGAGACGATCGACATGGGCTCCTACCAGGGCCTGCATCCAGCGATCGGGGCGCTTGACGTCTGCCCGATCGTCTGGCTCGATCCGGCCGCTCAAAGCGCTGCTCGCAGTCGAGGCGGTCGAGGTGGCGGAGCAGATCGGCGGCCTCGGCGTTCCCGTCTTCCTCTACGGCGAGCTGGCCGGCCGCCCGGGCCACGTCGAGCGGGCCTACTTTCGCAACGGCGGCCTGGCCGAGCTCTGGCTGCGGATGGAGGGGGAGGGCTGCGGCCGGATTACGGGCCGGCGCTGCCGCATCGCACGGCCGGGGTGACGCTGATCACGGCGCGGCCGCCGCTTGCCGCCTTCAACGTCGAGCTCGACAGCGGCGACGCTGACTTGGCCCGCGCCGTCGCCGCCGGCCTGCGCGAGTCGGGCGGGGGCCTGGGCGGCGTGCGGGCGATCGGGCTGGCGCTCTCCAGCGGCCGCAGCCAGGTCTCGACCAACGTCCACGATCCCCTTGCCGTGCCGCTTGGCTGAAGTTGTCGAGCGCGTCCGCGACCTCGCGGCGCCGCTTGGTGCCAGGCCGGTCGCGGCGGAGATCGTCGGCCTCGTTCCGGCCGCGGCGCTTGCCGGGTATCCCGCCGATGTGCCGATCCGCGACTTCGACCCCGCCGTGCAGACGATCGAGGCCCGCCTGCCGGCCGCCTCGTAGGGCGCTCGGGGCGCTAGATTCCGGCCATGGCTCAGACCAAGAAGAAGCGCCGTCGCAAGCACCGCGGCACCCAGGGCGGCCGCATCGACACCAATCGTCGCGCCCGTCCCAAAAGCCGCGCCGAGGCGAAAGCCCGCGCCCGCTCCGGCACCAAAAAACGCGCGCCCCGCGGCGATCACCCGCCGACCTGGCGCAACTCGGCCCTGCGCGGCCTCGGCGCCGCCGTGATCTTCGCCATCCTGCTGCTGCGTCATCTTCAAACGACCGCCTGCATCGGCGCTCGCTCTCGGCGCCTTCATGCTGGTCTTCTACATCCCGGCCGGCTACTACATCGACATGATGATGTGGCGGCGGCGTGAGCGGGCGCGGATGCGCGACGCCGGCCGCTCGTGAGCCTGGACGTACGCAAGCTCACGGTCGGCGCGATCGCCGAGAACTGCTTCGTCATCCACAACGAGGGCTCCGGCAAAGCGCTGATCGTTGACCCCGGCGAGGAGGCTGAGCGGATCCTGGCCGAGGTCGAGGCGACCGGCGCCGAGGTCGAGGCGATCCTGATCACCCATTGCCACTTCGATCATGTCGGGGCCGTTGCACCGGTGGCGAAGGCCACGGGTGCCCCTGTCTACTGTCCGGAGATCGAGGTCCCGGTGCTCGCCGACATCATGTCCTTCACCTATCCCGGCTTTGGTCCTTTCGAGAGCTATGACGCCGACGAGACCGTGAAAGGAGGCGAGACGCTGGAGCTGGCCGGCCTCAGCCTCGACGTGGTCTTCACGCCGGGCCACAGTCCCGGCCACGTCACCTACTCGGTGCGCGGCGAGGAGGCGATCTTCTCCGGCGACGTGCTCTTCCAGGGCTCGGTCGGCCGAGTCGACCTGCCGGGCGGCGACGGCCCGACCCTGATGCGGTCGATCGCCACGCTGCTCGACGTCGCACTCGCCCGAGACGGCCGTCTACCCGGGCCACATGGGCGCTCACCACCCTGGGCGCGGAGCAGGCGACCAACCCGTTCCTGGCCCAGCTGTCGCAGTAGGCAGCCGACCGGCACCCAGCGCAGGTAAGGTCGCGGCACTGTGGCGGGACACAAGTACCAAGCTCCGCGCGGGACTTTCGACGTCCTGCCCGACGTCGCGCGCATGCGCGGGCGGATCGAGCGCGCCGCCGCGGAGATTTTCGCCCGCGCCGGCTACGAGCCGATCGCCACGCCCAGCTTCGAGGACACCGAGCTGTTCGAGCGCGGCGTCGGCCACTCCACCGACATCGTCCGCAAGGAGATGTTCACCTTCGAGGACAAGGGCGGGCGCAGCCTCACCCTGCGGCCCGAGGGCACGGCGCCGATCTGCCGCGCCTACGTCGAGCACGGCATGCAGGCGCTGGCGCAGCCGGTCAAGCTCTTCTACGTCGGGCCGTTCTTCCGCCACGAGCGTCCCCAGGCGGGCCGCTACCGCCAGTTTCACCAGCTCGGCGCCGAGGCGATCGGTACCGACTCGCCGCTTGCCGACGCCGAGGCGATCGGCCTGCTGGCCGAGCTGCTGGCCGAGCTCGGCGTGCCCGGCGTCGAGCTGCGGCTGGGCAGCCTCGGCTCGCTCGACACGCGCCAGGCCTACCTCGAGGAGCTGAAGGCGCACCTTCGCGCGCACGAGGGCGAGCTGGCCAAAGAGGTGCGCGAGCGGATCGACGCCAACCCGCTGCGCGCCTTCGACTCCGACGACGAGGGCACGCAGGCGGTGATGGCGGCGGCGCCGAAGCTGGTCGAGCGGCTCGAGGGCGAGGACGCCGAGCACTTCGCCGAGGTGCGGGCGCTGCTCGATGCGGCCGGGGTTGAGTACACGATCGACCCGACCCTGGTCCGCGGCCTCGACTACTACACGCGGACGATCTTCTCCTTCGTCTGCGACCGGCTCGGCGCCCAGTCGGAGATCGGCGGCGGCGGTCGCTACGACGGCCTGGTCGAGCAGCTCGGCGGCCGCCCGACCCCGGCTGTCGGCTGGGCGGCTGGGATCGAGCGGATCATGCTGGCGCTGGACGAAGAGGAGCCGGTCGGTGGACGCGACGTCTTCATCGTGGTCGAGGGCGAGGCGGAGCGGCGGATTCTCGCCCTCGTGCTCGCCGGCGAACTGCGCAAAGCCGGGCTCTCGGCCGAGATCGACCTCGGCGGCCGCGGCCTCAAGGGGCAGTTCAAGCACGCCGATCGGATCGGCGCCCGTCGCGTGCTGATCCTCGAGCAGGGCGGCGCCCAGCTGCGCGACATGTCAAGCGGCGAGCAGCGTCCGGTCGACACCGGCAACCTGCTTGCGGAGATCACCGGGGGAGAGGCATGAGCGAGTTTCCATCGACTTCAGGCCAACGGCTATCGCGACACCTGGTGCGGCCAGGTGCTGGGCGACCGGGTCGGCACGGAGGTGCGCGTCGCCGGCTGGGTGCACCGGCGCCGCGACCACGGCGGCCTGATCTTCATCGACCTGCGCGACCGCACCGGCATCGTCCAGCTCGTCTTCCACCCCGAGGAGGCGGGCGGCGCCTTCGAGCTCGGCCACAAGCTGCGGCCCGAGGACGTGCTGAGCGCCTCCGGCAGCGTCGTCCAGCGCTCGCCGGAGACGGTCAATCCCGACCTGCCGACGGGAGAGGTCGAGCTCAAGGTGAGCGCCGCCGAGTTGCTCGCCGATGCCGAGACGCCCCCCTTCCAGATCGAGGGCTTCGCCGGCGACGTCGGCGAGGACGCCCGCCTGCGCCACCGCTACCTCGACCTGCGCCGCGAGCAGATGCGCGAGGCGCTCGTCCTCCGCCATCGCGTCACCGCGGCGATGCGCGAGTTCCTCGACCGCGAGGGCTTCCTCGACATCGAGACCCCGGTGCTGACCCGCTCGACCCCGGAGGGCGCCCGCGACTTCCTCGTCCCCAGCCGCACCCAGCAGGGCTCCTTCTACGCGCTGCCACAGTCGCCGCAGCTGTTCAAGCAGCTGCTGATGGTCGCCGGCTTCGAGCGCTACTACCAGGTAGCGCGCTGCTTCCGCGACGAGGACCTGCGCGCCGATCGCCAGCCCGACTTCACCCAGCTCGACATCGAGATGTCCTTCGTCGAGCGTCGATGACGTGATCGAGGTCAACGAGCGGCTGCTGACCCACGTCTTCGAGCGCGTCGGCGGCCCCTCGCTGAGCCTGCCGCTGCGAGCGCCTGCCCTACGACGAGGCGATCTCGCGCTTCGGCACCGACCGTCCCGACACCCGCTTCGGGATCGAGCTGGTCGACCTCGACGACATCCTCGCCGGGACCGAGTTCAAGGTCTTCGCCTCGGTGATCGGCTCAGGGCGGCACGGTGCGGGGCATCAACGCCGGCAAGCGTGAGATGCCGCGCTCGGCTCTCGACGGGCTGATCTCGCGCGCCCAGGAGCTCGGCGCCAAGGGCCTGGTCTGGGCCTTCCGCGAGGGCGAGGGCTGGCGCTCGCCGACGGCGAAGTTCCTCTCCGCCGAGGAGCTGAGCGCGCTCAACGAGCGGCTCGGCGCCGAGGAGGGCGACCTGCTGCTCGTCGTCGCCGACAAGCCCAAGGTCGCCAACGCCGTGCTCGCCCAGCTCCGACTCGACCTCGCGGCCGAGTTCGACCTCGTCGCCGAGGGCTGCGACGCCCTGCTCTGGATCGTCGACTGGCCGCTGATGGAGGCGAACGACGAGGGCGGCTGGGACCCGCTGCATCACCCCTTCACTGCGCCGGCCGCCGACTTCGACCCGGCCGACCCCGGCGGCGCCCGCGCCCTCGCCTACGACCTGGTCTGGAACGGCCAGGAGATGGGCGGCGGCTCGATCCGTATCAGCGACGCCGGCCTGCAGGGCAAGGTCTTCGCCGCGCTGGGCATCGACGCGGCCGAAGCCGAGGCGCGCTTCGGCTTCCTGCTCGAGGCGCTGCGCTACGGCGCGCCCGCCGCACGGCGGCATCGCCTTTGGCCTCGACCGCCTCGTCCAGCGCCTCGCCGACGCCGACTCGATTCGCGACGTGATCGCCTTCCCCAAGACCGCCTCCGGCGCCGACGCGCTGACCGGCGCCCCGGCGCCGATCGACGAGCTCGCAACTGCGCGACGTCGGCCTCCAGCTTCGCGCCAAGCGGCCACCCGCCGGGGGATGAGCTTCTTCGGCCGGATCCGGACGGTCTTCGGCGGCCGCCGCCCAGGCCCCGGAGCGACCCCTGTCCACGTCGACGACCCGCGCTTCGACGACTGGGAGGTGGTGCGCGATTTCGCCGACGTGAAGACCGCCCGCGCCTGGCACCAGGCGCTGAAAGAGGCCCGGATCGAGGCCGTGCTGACGGTCGACTGGCCGCTCGATCGCTACGGCCGCGGCGACATCGCCCTGCGGGTCCGGCCCGAGGACTGGAGCGAGGCCGAGCTGCTGCTCTCCAACCTGGACGACTGAGCACCTGGCCACCGCGCTCGCCCGGTGCTACGGTTCGCGCCGAGGCTCGAGCCCGTACGTGAGCCGCCTCACCGTTTGACCCAACACAAACGGCGCGGGAGCTGATCTCTCTCGGTCCTTTGGGACTGCGAGGAGGCCCCCACCCTTTACTTCAAGGGATCAAAGCCAGAGGCGGTACCGGCGGGCTGGAGCCTCTTTTGCGTTGCAAAAACGCGCGCCTCAGCGCACCACACGCGCGCCGCGGCCGGCCATCATCCGCGCGATGGCTGCCGAGACGAACGTTATGCATGTCAGACGTGCACAACGTTCGTCTCGTTTGCTGGACCGTCGAGTTGGGGACCTTGCCGAGACCCAGCACGGGGTTGTTAGTCGCACCCAGCTCATGGACCTTGGGATGGGACGAGGGGCTATCGGAGACCGCGCTTGCACGGGGCCAGCTGCGCCGGGTCGCGCGTGGGGTCTATGCCGTTGGCCACTTCCGCCAAAGTCATAGGAGCCGCTGGATGGCCGCCGTGCTCAGCGCTGGTCCCGATGCGGTGCTGAGCCATCGCTCGGCCGCGGCTCTTTGGGGGCTGCTGCCACCGTCTGTCGATCCCAATCGAAGTGACAAGGCCGAGGAGGTTCCGCTCTCGATCTGGGCTGCGCGCGCATTGCTCAGCCATCGGGTCGGATGAGGTCGCGAAGCTCGACGGCATCCCGGTGACCTCGATGTCCCGAACGTTGTTCGATCTCGCCACCGTCGTGAACCGGCATCGACTCGAGACGGCGTTCAACGAGGTCGAAGTTCGCGGCCTCACCGACAGGCTCTCGGTCGTCGACCTGCTGGAGCGATACCCACGTCGCCGGGGGTCCGCGGCCTTGAGGGCGATCATGGCGGACGAGAAGAAGGCTCGGGGGATCACCAAGAAAGAGCTTGAGAGGCGGTTCGCGGCCGTGCTCGCGGGGACCGATCTTCCGCGGCCCAGGCGCAATGCGGACCTCGCGGTCGGGGGCCGTTTCTTCGAGGTCGACTGCCTCTGGGCCGATCAGCGGCTGATCGTCGAGCTCGACGGCCGGGCGACACACGGGACCGCGCGCGCCTTTGAGAGGGACCGCGAAAAGGACCGCTTGCTGCTTGGTCGACGGCTGGCGCGTCACCCGGATCACCTGGCGCCAGCTGCGCGACGATGCGCCGGCGGTCGTTGCCGATCTGCGCAGGCTGCTGCGCGGATAGTGGCCGCCTCCTACCCTGTAGCGAATGAGCCAGGAGCTGTTTGAGCACTATCTGCGTGATACGAGCCGTCTCGGGCCGGTTGAGGACGGAGCTTTCACGGGCGCGGCCGGTGGCACAGCCTGTGGGGACCTGTCGCGCCTCTCCCTTGTCATAGAGGACGAGCGGATCGACCGTGTCAGCTTCGACGCCGAGGGTTGTGGGGCTACCCGGGCGGCCACCGCGGCGGTGGCCGAGATGGTCGATGGGGAGCCGGTGCTCGACGCGGCTCGGATCGGGATCGACGAGGTCGATGAGGCGATTGGGGGGCTGACGCCGGCCAAGCGCCACGCGGCGCAGCTGGCGGCCGATGCGCTTGCACCGGGCGCTGGCGCGGGCGGCTGCGTCCGATCGAGCGGCTGGCGGAGCCCGATCGGAGAGCGGGTGCTGGTCGCGATGTCGGGCGGTGTCGACAGTGCCGTCGCCGCGCTCTTGGAGCGCGAGCAGGGGGCCGAGGTCGTCGGGGTGACGCTGAAGCTCTGGGCCGACCCCGAGACCGACGGGGCCAAGGCCTGCTGCTCGCCCGAGGCCGTGCTGGGCGCTCGCGCGCTGGCCCTCTCGCTTGGGATTCCGCATCTGACCCTCGACCTGGAGGAGCAGTTCCGCCGCCGCGTCGTCGCCGAGTTCGTCTCCGGCTACGCGGCCGGCAGCACGCCCAATCCCTGCATCGCCTGCAACGGCGAGGTGCGGATCGCGGCGATGGTCGACCTGGCGAGCGGCTCGGCGCCACCCACCTGGTCACCGGCCATTACGCGCGGATCGTCGAGGACGGCGACGGGCCGCTGCTCGCCGCCGCCTCCGACGAGAACAAGGACCAGAGCTACATGCTGGCGGCGCTGCCACCCGGCATCCTCGAGCGGGTGCGCTTCCCGCTGACCGAGCTGACCAAGCCCGAAGTGCGCGAGATCGCCGCCCGCCACGAGCTCGCGGTCGCCAAGAAGCCCGAGAGCCAGGACCTCTGCTTCCTCTCCGGCCAGGGCAAGGGCGACTTCCTGCGCCGCCACGGTGGCCTGCGCGAGCGCGAGGGCGACCTGCTCGACCGTTCCGGCAAGGCGATCGGCCGCCACCGCGGCCACCACAACTTCACCGTCGGCCAGCGCCGCGGGATCGGCGGCGGCGCCAAGGAGCCGCTCTACGTGCTCGCCACCAACGCCGTCGCCAACACGGTCACGGTCGGCCCACGGCGCGACCTGATGGCGCGCACGGTCCAGCTCCGCAACGCGGTCCTGCACCGCGCCGGGCGACAGCGTCGACGCGGTCCGCCTGCGCTATCGCTCGCAGCCGGTCCCGGCCGCCGTCTCCGGCGACGGACACCGGCTCCCACGCCAAGCTCGAGGTCGCCCTGGGCGAGGACTTCGCCGGCGTCTCGCCGGGCCAGACCGCGGTGCTGCTCGCCGGCGAGGCGATCGTCGGCCACGGCACGATCGCCGCCGCGTCCTGACCCCGCGCCGGACCGCGTCGGCAGACTCTAGGCTCCCATCCCATGAAGGCCAGCGACATCCGCCAGACCTACCTCTCCTTCTTCGAGCAGCGCGGGCACAAGATCGTGCCCTCGGCCTCGCTGGTGCCCTCGGCTCACGATCCCTCGGTGCTGCTGACGACGGCGGGGATGCAGCCCTTCAAGCCCTACTTCCTCGGCCGCGAAGAGCCGCCGGCGCGCGCGCCTCGCCGACGTGCAGAAGTGCTTCCGCACGACCGACATCGAGGAGGTCGGCAACACCGCCCGCCACCTCACCTTCTTCGAGATGCTCGGCAACTGGAGCTTCGGCGACTACTTCAAGGAGGAGTCGATCCCCTGGGGCTGGGAGCTCTCGACCGAGGGCTTCGGCATGGACCCGGAGCGGATCTGGGTCACGGTCTTCGGCGGCGACGAGGAGCTCGGGCTCGGCCCCGACGAGGAGGCGATCGCGGTCTGGCGCCGCGTCGGCGTGCCCGACGAGCGCATCGTCCGCCTCGGCCGCGAGGACAACTTCTGGCAGGGCGGCCCGATCGGCCCCTGCGGGCCCTGCTCGGAGCTCTACCTCGACCGCGGCCCCGAGTTCGGCGGCGATGACGAGCGTCCCGGCGACGACACCGAGCGCTACCTCGAGTTCTGGAACCACGTCTTCATGACCTACGACCTCGGCGCCGACGGCTCGCTGACCGAGCTGCCGATGCGCAACATCGACACCGGCATGGGCCTCGACCGGATGGCGGCGATCCTGCAGGAGGTTCCCTCGGTCTACGAGACCGACCTGGTCCGGCCGCTGATCGACCTCGCCGAGGAGATGTCCGGCCGCTCCTACGACGAGGGCGGGGCGGTGACGCGGGCGATGCGGATCGTCGCCGACCACTCGCGCGGCGCCGCCTTCCTGATCGCCGACGGCGTCGTCCCCTCCAACGAAGACCGCGGCTACATCCTGCGCCGGATCATGCGGCGGGCGATCCAGCAGGGCCGCACGCTCGGGCTCGAGGCGCCCTGGCTGGGCCGCTTCGCCGAGCGCGCGATCGAGATCATGGGCGAGGCCTACCCCGAGCTGGTCGCCGAGCGCGAGACGATCGCCCGCTGGGTCGGCGACGAGGAGGAGAGCTTCGGCCGCACCCTGGAGCGCGGCAGCGAGCTGCTCGAGCAGCTGGTCGCCGAGGCCAAGGAGAAGGAGACCTCCTGGATCGACGCCGCCGATGCCTTCAAGCTGCACGACACCTACGGCTTTCCCTACGACCTGACCAAGGAGCTGGTCGCCGAGCGGGGCCTCTCGGTCGACGACGGCGGCTTCGAGGAGCTGATGGAGGAGCAGCGCCAGCGCGCCCGCGTCCGGCGCGGCGACCGCGCACGGCTCCGAGGACCGCCACGAGCGGGTGATCGCCTTTGCCGGCGCCGCGCGCTCCGACCCAGTTCGTCGGCTACGAGACGCTGCGGGCGACGACCGGCCTCGCCGCGGTCGAGCGCGAGGACGGCCGCGCCCTGGTCAAGCTCGAGGAGAGCCCCTTCTACGCCGAGGGCGGCGGCCAGGTCGCCGACTCCGGCCTGCTGCGCTGGGCCGGGGGGGAGGCGAAGGTGCTCGACGTCTACCGGGTCGGCGAAGACCAGGCGCTCGAGGTCGAGCCGTCGGGCGAGATCGACCCGAGCGCCGCCGTCGAAGCCGAAGTCGACCGCGAGACCCGCCACGCGACGATGCGCAACCACACCGCCACGCACCTCTGCACGCGGCGCTGCGCGAGCGGCTCGGCACCCACGTGCACCAGGCCGGCTCTGCCGTGCGTCCCGACAAGCTGCGCTTCGACTTCAGCCACGGCCAGGGACTCGGCGCCGAGGACCTGCGCGCGGTCGAGGACCGCGTCAACGAGTGGATCAAGGCGAGCCGGCCGGTGCGCTGGCTGGAGATGGAGCGCGCCGAGGCCGAGCGGCTGGGGGCGATGGCGCTCTTCGGCGAGAAGTACGGCGAGTGGGTGCGCGTGGTCGAGGTCGACGGCGTCTCGCGCGAGCTCTGCGGCGGCACCCACGTCGCCAACACGGCCGAGATCGGCATCTTCAAGATCGCCTCCGAGGGCTCCAGCGCCGCCAACGTGCGCCGGATCGAGGCGCTCAGCGGACCGGCGGCGATCGACTGGTTCCGCGAGCGCGAGGAGCGCCTGCACGAGGTCGGCGAGCTGCTCGGCTCGCCGCAGGACCCGCTCGGCGGGGCTCGCCGCGCGGCCGAGCGCGTTGAGCGAGGCGCGGCGAGGGCGCGGAGCAGGCGCAGAAGCAGCTGCTGGGCGAGGAGGCGGAGCGCCTCGTCGCCGAGGCGGTCGAGGTCGACGGCGTCAAGCTCGCCGTTTCGCGACCAGCCGCTGCTGGCCGACCAGAAGCAGCTGCTCGACCTCGCCAACCGGGTCCAGTCGAAGCTTGGCGGCGCCGAGGCGACGGTCGTCGCTCGGTGGTCGCCGAGGGAAGGACAAGAGTCGCGCTCGTCTTCCTCGTCTCCAAGGGCGCGGTCGCGCGCGGCCTCTCGGCGGCCGAGTCGTTCGCGAGGCGGCGCCGATCGTCGGCGGGGGCGGCGGCGGACGCGACGACATGGCCCAGGCGGGCGGCAAGGACCCGAGCAAGCTCGGAGAGGCCTTCGCTACGGCGCGACGGTGATCGAGCGAAGTGGCTGGCCTAGCATGCGCGTCCTCGCCCTCGACTACGGCACCGCCCGGATCGGCTGTGCGATCTCCGACCCGAGCGGCACGCTGTCGACGCCGCTGCCGGTGATCGAACCGCCCGAGGCGCGCTCGGTCGCCGAGCTGGTCGCCAAGTACGAGGTCGAGCGGGTCGTCGTCGGCCTGCCGCTGCACCTCAGCGGCGAGGAAGGCAGCCAGGCGGCGCTGACGCGCACCTTCTGCACCGAACTGGAAGCGCTCGTCGACGTCCCGGTCGAGACCTACGACGAGCGGCTGACGACCCGGATGGCCGAGGCGAGCAAGCGCGAAGGCGCCGCCGCCGCGCCCGACTCGCTCGCCGCCGCGCATCTGCTGCAGGCCTACCTCGCCGGCCAAGCCGCGATCGAAGAGCGCGACGATGAGTGACGATCTGCTCGACGCGGACCCGAGCGGCGAGCGGAGCGGCGACTCGCGAGCGCGAAGAGCGCCGCGCAAGCGCGAGGCGAAGCGCGGAGAAGCCGCCGACAGCGGCCAAGAAGGCCAAGCCGCCTAAGCCGGAGAAGCCGCCGAAGGCCGAAGCCCGAAGCTCACCTCGCGCTCGAGCCGCCGCCGCCTCGGCGTCGCCGTCGCCCTTGGCGCCGTGTCCTCCTCGGGCTCGCGGCGATTGCCGCGCTCGCCTACCGTCACTTCCACAAAAGCACGCCGCCGCCGGTGGTCGTGGTGCGGACGATCACGGTGACCATCCCCGAGGGCTACACCCGCTCCCAGACCGCGGAACTCGCCAAGCAGGAAGGCCTGCGCGGCAGCTACGAGAAGGCCAGCGTGCACTCCAAGTACCTGAACCCGGCCAAGTACGGCGGCAAGGGTGCCAAGGACCTCGAGGGCTTCCTCTTCCCCGACACCTTCGAACTGAAGAAGCACGCCAGCGCCGCCGATCTGGTCCAGCTGCAGCTCGAAGACTTCAAGCGCCGGATCGCCGGGGTCGAACATGAGTTACGCGCGCTCGAAGAACCTGACGACCTACGACGTGCTCACGATCGCCTCGATGATCGAGCACGAGGCGGGTCTGGAAAGCCAGCGCAAGCTGGTCGCCGCGGTGATCTACAACCGCCTGCACGAAGGGATGCCGCTGGGGATCGACGCGACCACCCGCTTCGCCACCGGCAACTACACGCGAGCCGCTGACCGAATCCGAACTGGCGGTCGATTCGCCCTACAACACGCGCACCCACACCGGCCTGCCGCCGGGGCCGATCGACAGCCCCGGCCTCGCCTCGATCGAAGCCGCCGCCCACCCGGCCAAGGCCGACTACCTCTTCTACGTGGTCGAGCCGGGCGCCTGCAACAAGCTCGCCTTCTCCTCGACCGAAGCCGAATTCGAACGCCGACGTCGAACGCTACAACTCGGCCCGCGAAGCGGCCGGCGGCAACTCGCCGGACAGCTGCGGGGAATAGCGCTTGTGCCGCGCCTCGCCGTCCTCGGCTATCCGGTCGGCCACTCGCGCTCGCCGGCGATGCACAGCGCCGCGCTGGCCGAGCTCGGCCTGGAGGAGGAGTGGAGCTATGAGGCGATCGAGGTCGCTCCCGACGCGTTCGAGGCGCGGGTGCGGGCGATGCCCGGCGAAGGCTTCGTCGGAGCCAACGTCACCGTCCCGCATAAGGGCGCGGCGCTTTCGCTAGCCGACGAGCTCTCGGAGACGGCGCGTGAGATCGGCGCCGCCAACACGCTCGTCTTCGCCGGCGACGAGATCCGGGCCGAGAACACCGATGCCGAGGGGTCTGCTGCGCGCGCTGCCGTCCTCTCCCGACGGGCAAGCGGGCACTGGTGCTCGGCGCCGGCGGCGCCGCCCGCGCCGTGGTCTGGGCGCTGCTGCGCGAGGGTGCCGAGGTCGATGTCTGGAATCGCACCGAGCTGCGCTCCCGCACCTCTGCGAGGAGCTCGGCGGCGAAGGCCGTCGCCGAGCCCGAGCAGAGTGCCTACGAGCTGATCGTCAACTCGACCGCGGTCGGCCTGGGCGGCGAGGACCCGTTCGCCGAGCTGCCGCTGGACGCCGGGCGGCTTCGCCGCGCAGCCAGACCGTCGTCGACATGGTCTACGGCGGCGAGCCGACCGCGCTGCTGCGCGCGGCCGAGGCAGCGGGCGCCAGCATCGTCGACGGCATTGAGATCCTGGTCCAGCAGGGCGCCCTCTCGCTCGAGATCTGGACCGGCCGGCCAGCGCCGCTCGAGACGATGCGCGCCGCGGCCCGCGGCTAATGGTCCGCGGTTGTTTCTATTTCCTCGGCTGAATATCGGCAAAGAGCGAGCGTGATCGGCCGTCTATAGCCTTGGCG
Organism: uncultured Solirubrobacterales bacterium; assembly: GCA_963840565.1. Lineage (GTDB taxonomy): Bacteria > Actinomycetota > Thermoleophilia > Solirubrobacterales > 70-9 > VRUE01. The sequence continues at coordinate 665,404 of CAWIZH010000002.1, read as the reverse complement.
TGGTATGAGCGCGTTTCGATTCACAACGGCGGGCGAGTCGCACGGGCCCGGCCTCGTCGCGATCGTCGAGGGGATGCCGGCCGGGCTCGAGCTCGACCGCGAGGCGCTCGACCGCGACATGGCGCGGCGCCAGCTCGGCCACGGCCGCGGCGGGCGGATGAAAATCGAGACCGACACGGTCGAGATCCGCTCCGGACTGCGCCACGGCCGCACCCTCGGCAGCCCGATCGCCGTCCTCGTCGCCAACCGCGACTACGCCAACTGGGAGGAGCGGATGAACCCCTGGCCGGTCGAGGCCGAGGTCGACGAGGTCCACCTGCCGCGCCCCGGCCACGCCGACCTGGTCGGCGCCCAGAAGTACGGCCACGACGACATCCGCAACGTGCTCGAGCGCGCCAGCGCCCGCGAGACCGCCGCTCGCGTCGCGGCCGGCTCGATCGCCCGCGGCTTCCTCACCGCCCTCGGCGTCAGCGTCCACAGCCACGTCACCCAGATCGCCTCGGTCAAGGCACCCGAGCGCGATCGGCCTCGCGCCCGAGGACTTCGCCGGCGTCGACGACGACCCGGTGCGCTGCCTCGACGCCGAGGCCAGCGCGGCGATGGTCGCGGAGATCAACCGCCTGCGCAAGGCCAACGAGAGCCTCGGCGGCACCTTCGAGGTGCGCGCCTTCGGCCTCGTCCCCGGCCTCGGCTCGCACATCTCCTGGGAAGACCGCCTCGACGGCCGCCTCGCCGGCGCGGTCGCCTCGATCCAGTCGGTCAAGGGGGTCTCGATCGGCGAAGCCTGGGACGTCGCCGGCCGGCCCGGCTCCGAGGCCCACGACGAGATCTTCTGGTCGCAGGAGCGCGGCTACTTCCGCGAGACCAACCACGCCGGCGGTCTCGAGGGCGGCATGACCAACGGCCTGCCACTCTCGGTGCGGGCCGCGATCAAGCCGATCTCGACCCTGACCAAGCCGCTGCGCTCGGTCGACACCGAGAGCAAGGAGCCGGCCCAGGCGCTGCGCGAGCGCACCGACTCGACCGTGGTCCCGGCCGCCGCCGTCGTCGCCGAGGCGATGGTCTGCCTCACCCTCGCCCGCACCTACCGCGAGAAGTTCGGCGGCGACCACATCGACGACGTCCTCGCCGCGGTCGAGGCCTACAAGCAGCGCATCGACTTCCGCGGATGAGGTCTACGTTTTACCATGTCAGACATGGTAAAAAGTGCCTCTCGTTCGCCGGTGAAGCCGGCGCTGGTCTTCATCGGCTTCATGGGTGCCGGCAAGTCGACCGCGCTGGCCGCGGCTCGCGACGGCTGGCCTGCGAGACGACCGAGATCGACGAGCTGATGGAAAAGGCGTTCGGCAAGCCGATCACCGCTGCCTTCGAGGAGGACGGCGAGGCGGCCTTCCGCGCCCGCGAGGCCGAGGTCGTCGGCTCGCTGCTGGAGGAGGCCGACGGCGGTGCGATCGCGCTCGGCGGCGGCAGCGTGCTCTCCGAGCGGGTGCGCGAGGCGCTCGGGCGCCACGTCGTCGTCTGGCTGCAGGTCGACGCCGCGCGAGGCCTGGCGGCGGATCGCCCGCAGCGACCGCCCGCTGGCCAGCAACGCCGAGGACGTCGCGCGAGCTGCTGGAGGAGCGCCTGCCCTTCTACGACTCGCTCGCCGACGCGATCCTGCCGCCCGGCGATCGCGGCTTGATCGCCCGCGCGATGCCCTCGCTGCTGGCGCTGGCCGAGTTGCCGCCCGGGACCAAGATGCTCTGGGCCGCGAGCGCCTCGGGCGAGTACCCGGTCTTCGTCGGCCCCGGCCTGCTGGGCACGGAGCTGTGGCCGCTGCCAGGGCGGCGCTTCTGCGTCACCGACAGCCGCGGTCGGTGCGCTCTACGCCGAGCGGCTCGAGTCCGCTCGCCGGCCGCGATCGAGGTCGAGCCCGGCGAGTCGGCGAAGACGATGGCCGAGGCCGAGCGGGTGCTGCGCGAGCTGGCCCGTGTCGGGATGACCCGCGAGGACCACGTCGTCGCCCTCGGCGGCGGCGTCGTCGGCGACCTCGCCGGCTTCTGCGCCCACCTCTACCAGCGCGGCGTCCCGGTCGTCCAGGTGCCGACCACTCTCGTCGCCCAGGTCGACTCCGCCTACGGCGGCAAGACCGGTGTCGACCTGCCTGAGGGCAAGAACTACGCCGGCGCCTACCAGCTGCCCGCGGCGGTCCTGGCCGACACCGCGACCCTGGCCACCCTGCCCCGCGAGGAGCTGGCGGCGGGCTTCGTCGAGTTGCTGAAGACGGGCCTGCTGGCCGGCGGCGAGCTCTGGGAGCGGGCGCGCGGGCTCGAAGCGCTCGATCCCGACGCGGCTCGCCGAGCTGGTCTTCGCCTGCGCCCGCTACAAGTGCGAGGTCGTCGCCGCCGACGAGCGCGACGCCGGCCGGCGCGCGGTGCTCAACCTCGGCCACACCGTCGGCCACGCGATCGAGGCGGCCAGCGGCTACCAGCGCTACCGCCACGGCGAGGCGGTTGGCCTCGGCCTGCTGGCGGCGCTGCGGCTCTCCGGACGCCCCGCAGCTGCGCGACGAGGTCGAGTCGATCCTGCGCCGCCACGACCTGCCCGTCGACGCTCGATCCCGCGGTCGATCTCGACGCAGACGCTCGACGCCCTGCAGCGCGACAAGAAGCGCACGGCGGAGGGCGTCGGCTTCGTCCTGCTCGCCGAGCCCGGCGCGCCCCGGATCGGCCAGCTGGTCGATCCGGCTAAGGTCCGGGCCGCCGTGGAGGAGCTCTACCGAATGACCACAGTCGCACAATCGCGTCGCCGTCCTGCACGGCGTCAACTTCGACATCCTCGACCGCCGCGATCCCGAGGTCTACGGCGGTCTCTCGCTGCGCGACCTGGAGACCAAGATCGAGCGCTGGGCGCACGAGCTCGGCCTGGAGACGATCTTCTTCCAGACCAACTCCGAGGGCGAGTTCGTCGAGTACCTGCACCGCGCTGCCCGAGCTGGCCGACTCGGCGATCGTCAACGCCGGCGCCTGGTCGCACTACAGCCGCGCGATCGCCGATGCGCTCGACGTCGCCGGCCTGCCCGCGGTCGAGGTCCACCTCTCCGACGTCGAGTCGCGCGAGGAGTGGCGCAGGCTCTCCGTCTTCGACGGCCTGGTCCTGGCCAAGATCTTCGGCAAGGGCCCCGACGGCTACCGCGAGGCGCTCGAGCTGCTCGCCGGCAAGCTGGGCGCGAGCGCCGGCTGATGCGGGAGCCGCGCCGACCGCCTCGCGGCCCTGGTCGCCGAGCGCGAGCTCGACCGCTTCCTGGTCACCGACCTGGTCAACGTCCGCTACCTGACCGGCTTCGGCGGGACCAACGGCGCCTGTATCTGCGGCGCCGAGCGCGCGTCTTCCTCACCGACTTCCGCTACACCGAGCGCGCCGAGGCCGAGGTCGAGGGCTGGGAGGTGGTCACCGTCAAGCGACGACTGGCTGGGCGGGATCGCCGCGCGCCTCAGCGGCAAGACCGGCTTCGAAGACCACCACATGGCGGTTCGCACGCTGAAGCGCAAGCTGGAGGAGAAACTCGCCGATGGCGTCTCGCTCGAGGGCGCCGGGGGGACGGTCGAGAAGCTGCGCCGGGTCAAGGACGAGGCCGAGCTGGCGGCGATCGCCGCCGGCCGCCGAGCTGGCCGACGAGGTCTGGCGCTGGTCGCTGGAGCGCGGCCTCGCCGGGCGCAGCGAGCTCGACGTCGCCCGCGCGGCCGAGGCGCTGGATGCGCGAGCAGGGGGCCGAGCCTTCTTTCCCGACGATCGTCGCCGCCGGGCCCAACGGCGCCCTGCCGCACGCCGAGCCGGGCGAGCGCGAGATCGGGCGCGGCGAGCTGGTCGTCTTCGACATGGGGGCGAAGCTCGACGGCTACTGCTCTGACGGCACCCGCACCTTCGCCACCGGTGAGCCCGGCGAGCGCGCCCGCGAGGTCTACGAGACGGTGCGCGAGGCGCAGGCGGCGGCGCTCGACGCGGTCGTGGCCGGGGTCGAAGGCCGAGGACGTCGACACCGTCGCCCGCGAGCTGATCGCCGCCGCCGGTCACGGCGAGCGCTTCGGTCACGGGCTCGGCCACGGCGTCGGCCTCGAGGTGCACGAGGAGCCGCGCGTCTCGCAGCGCTCCGAGGACGTGCTCGCGGCCGGCGAAGTGGTGACGATCGAGCCCGGCATCTACCTGCCGGGCGAGCTCGGGGTGCGGATCGAGGACCTGGTAGTCGTCAGCGAGGACGGCCACCGCAACCTCAGCGGCCTGCCCAAGGACCTTCAGCTGGTCGACTAGCGCGAACGGCATCGAGTCCTCCTGGTAGACAGGACTCGATGCAGTCGGCCGGGGCGGGGTGCAGATTAAGACCGCGCGAGGGAGTCGATGGAGGGGCGTGTCATCGACTGCGAACAGCCTGCGCGATGCCCTTCGCTCCGAGCGCGGCTCGGCCGGCTCGGGCGAGTCGCTCGCCGCGATCCGTGCCGAAGCGCGCCGCGAGCGCCTGCTCGACATGGAGCGGCGGATGCGGCGCTACCGCGCCGCCTGCTTCGCGATCCTCGGCCTAGCGCTGGCCTCCGCCAGCCCCGAGGTCGGCTGGCTCTGGCTGGCGCCGCTCGCGGCCGGCTTCTGCGGCTTCGCCATCGCCGATCGCTTCATGCAGTCCAGCCAGCGCCCCGGGCTCTGGGTTGCTGGCAGCCTGGGGCGTGCTGCCGCTGCTGCTGGCCGGCGCGGTGATCGCGAGCGGCGGGCCGACCAGCCCGGCGCTGATGTGGTTCGCGCTGCCCGCGGTTACCCTCGGCGCCCGTTTCGAGCCGTGGGGGATGGCGGTCGGCACGGGCTATCTCCTCGTCGTCTTCCTGGCCAGCACCGTTGCGGTCGACCCCGCCGAGCGCCGCTGCCCACAGCCAGACGCTGGTCGCCGCCGTCGCCCTGATCCTCAGCACCGTGATCCTCTCCGGCGCCCTGGTCGAGTCCGACCGCGCCCACCGCCGTCGCTCGACCCTCGACCCGCTCACCGGGCTCTTCAACCGCAACGCGCTCGAGCAGCGCCTGGCCGAGCTCGACGGGCAGCCCTGCGGCGACAGAAGGCGGCCTCTCGCACGCTCTGCTGCTCTGCGACCTCGATCACTTCAAGCGGGTCAACGACCAGCTTGGCCACGCCGCCGGCGACGCGGTCCTCAAGACGTCGCCTACACGATGCGCGCGGTGCTGCGCGCCGGCGACTCGATCTACCGGATCGGTGGCGAGGAGATCCTCGTCGTCCTGCCGGGAGCGACCGAGAAAGACGCCGTCGGGATCGCCGAGCGCCTGCGGCAGGCGGTGCGCAAGCGCCGCCCGGCGGGGGTCGAGGTGACGATCAGCATCGGCGCCGCCGTTTCCGGGCCGCCGACGGTCAACACCGACGACCTCGTCGCCCGCGCCGACGCCGCTCTCTACTCCGCGGCCGAAGGCCGACGGCCGCGACGACCAGGTGCTTCGTAGCGCCAACTAGCGCCTGGGCTCAGCGGCTGAGGTCGACGCTGCCGTCGAGGCGCGCTGCGAATGCCGCGATCAGCTCGACGGTGGCCTCGAGGTCGGCGAGGTCGACCATCTCGACCGGCGAGTGCATGTAGCGCAGGGGGACCGAGACGAGGCCGGTCGGGATGCCCGAGCGGGCGAACTGGACCGCGTCGGCATCGGTGCTGGTCGAGTTGCCGGTGGCGCCGACGGTGTGCTCGATTCCCTCCTCCTCGGCCGTCTCGACCAGCAGCTCGAAGACCTTGGGCGAGAGCGTCGCGCCGCGGTAGATCACCGGTCCGGAGCCGAGCGAGTGGCTGCCGAGCTCCTTCTCGTCGACTCCCGGCGCGTCGGTTGCGTGGGTGACGTCGACGACGATCGCCAGGTCTGGCTGCACGGCAAAGGCGGAGGTTCGGGCGCCGAAGAGGCCGATCTCCTCCTGGACGGCGGCGATCGCGGCGAAGCTGGCTTTGAGCGAGCCGCGCTCGTGGCAGCGCCGCAGCGCCTCCAGGGCGACGTAGGCGCCGAGGCGGTTGTCCATCGCGCGCGAGACCAGGCGCTCTCCGCAGAGGGCGAGCGGCTCGGTCGCGATCACGACCGGGTCGCCGACCCGGACGAGCTCGGCGGCGGCCTCGCGGTCGTCGGCGCCGATGTCGATGTGCAGGCCCTTCAGCTCGACCACCTTCTTGCGCGCTTCGGCATCGAGCAGGTGCAGCGGCTTGCGCCCGACAACGCCCGGCACGGGACCGCCGCGGCCCTCGAATCTCCACCCGCTGGCCGACCAGGATCTGCGGGTCCCAGCCTCCTATCGGGGCGAACCAGAGGAAGCCCTTCTCGTCGATGTGGCGGACCACCAGCCCGATCTCGTCGATGTGGCCGACGACCGCGAGCAGCGGCGATGCCTCGCCGATGCGGGCCACCGAGGAGCCGATTCCGTCGGCTGGAGAGCGTCGCGAAGGAAGCTGCCTCGCGCCAGACTGCGGCTGCCGGCGCCTCGTAGCCGGACGGGCCGGCCGCGCGCAGAAGCTTGTCGAGTAGTCCAGGGGTTTCGTTCACGAGGCGCGCAGTATGTCGATTCGAACAAACGTCCGCAGTCTGGCGATTCGAATAGCGTTCCACAGGTGAGTGGCCAGCGGTATTAGCGGCCCTGATCACGGGGGCCTCCAGCGGAATCGGCGAGGCGACCGCGCGGCGGCTCGCGCGCGAGCCGGGCGCCGAGCTGATCCTCGTCGCCCGCCGCGAGGATCGGCTGCGCGCCCTGGCCGAGTCGCTTGCCCTGCAAGGCGACCTACGTCGCCGCCGACCTCACCGACGCTGAGGCGCCGGAGCGGGTCCGCGCCCACCTCGCCGAGCACGGCGAGCGGCTGACGCTGCTGGTCAACAACGCCGGCGCCTCCTGGCGCGGCGGCTTCGGCGAGGCCGGCTACGCCAACGTCCAGCGCCACATGGAGATCAACTTCGACGCCGTCGCCCGCCTCACCGAGGCGCTGCTGCCGGCCCTGCGCGCCTCGGCGCCGAGCGCGATCGTCAACGTCGCCAGCACCGCCGGGCGCGTTGCCCGCGCCCGCACCGGCTCCTACTCGGCGAGCAAGTTCGCCCTGATCGGCTGGACCGACGCGCTCTACGCCGAGGAGCGCCCGCACGGCGTCCACGTCGGCATGGTGCTGCCGGGATTCATCGCCACCGAGGGCTTCCCGGCGACCGAGCTGCGCGAGCGGGCGCTGACCCGCTGGGTCGTCTCCAAGCCGGAGAACGGTCGCCGAGGCGATCCTCGAGGTCGGGCCCGGCGGCAAGGCCGAGCGCTACGTGCCGCGGCCCTACGCGCTCGCCGCGATCGCCCGCATCCTCGCGCCACGGCTGGTTCGCCGCGTCCTCTCGGGCGGCTCCGCCGGCAGCGCTCACGACCAGCACCGCGGCCGAAAGCGAATAGCCGGCCCGGCTTGCCACCGAGGCTCACGCGGTGACCGGCTCAGGAAAAGCTCGAGGCGCTCAGGTGGCAGTACTGGAATCCGAAGGTGAAGCTGACGTTGTTGGCGGCGTTGGCTGGCGCGTTCGACCCGGATCTTTTCGTGCGCGGCGAGGATTTTCTTCGCCTTCCTTCAGCGCCACGCCGAGTTTGCGCAGGTCGGTCTTGACGATGCTCAGAGCTGCTTGAACCACTTGAGCAGCCGCGCGTCGTCGGCGGGCGGCCGCGGCACGGCGGCGATCTTCTTTCGGCTGTCTGCCGAAACGCGCTCGAGGCGTGGATGAACTGGGCGCCGGCTTCCTTCACCGTCTTCGGCGACTTGCTCCGTCGCCTTCGTCTTGACGTTCTTGAGGATCCGCTTGTTGGCTTCGGTGTTCGCCTGGCAGATCGGATCGACCTGTTCGACGTATTGAGCGCGCGTCGGCGCTTCTTCGGCCGCGGCGACTGGCGACAGGCAGAAGCGCCATTGCGGCGACCGATACGGCAGCTGTAAGGACCCCCTTCATTCCCTGTCCTCACGTTAGACGATCAACCCCCCGGCGCTGTGTTGCGTTCCGGAGAAGGCGCCAGGCCCTTTCCGCTCTCTAGGATTCGCCGCCGTGATCAGCACCAACCAATTCAAGAACGGCTCGCACATCGAGATCGACGGGAAGATATTCCGGATCATCGAGTTCCAGCACGTCAAGCCGGGCAAGGGCGGGGCGTTCGTGCGGACCAAGCTGCGCAAGATCGAGGACGGCACGGTGCAGGACAAGACCTTCCGCGCCGGCGAGAAGTTCCGCCCGGTGCGCACCGAGTCGCGCAAGATGCAGTACCTCTACGACTCCGGCGAGGCGGCGGTCTTCATGGACAACGCGCGACTACGAGCAGATCGAGATCCCGCGCGAGCTGCTCGGCGAGGCGATGCAATGGCTGCTTCCCAACGCCGAGGTCGAGGTGCTCTTCGTCGACGAGCGGCCCAGTGACGTGCAGGTGGCCGAGCGCGATCGAGATGAAGGTGACCCAGACCGAGCCCGGCGTCAAGGGCGACACCGCCTCTGGCGGCGGCAACAAGTCGGCGACCCTGGAGTCAGGCGTGATCGTGCAGGTGCCGCTCTTCATCGAAGAGGGCGAGATCGATCCGCGTCGACACCCGCAGCGGCGAATACGTCTCGCGCGCCTGAGGTCAGAACGGGCCAAATCGCGCGCCTGGGGTGGCGCGCCGGGCCCAGATGTGGTACTTCTTGGATGATTTCAGGGTACGCCTGGGAGCCTTTGACGGGAGGGACGCCGATGCGACGGCGCTGGTTTCTTCTCGAAAGCGTCCATCGGCAGTAGCTGTCTTTTCAGTCCATCGAGCAATAGACGGGAGAACACCAGTCATGCGAAAGCGCGGAATCTTGGGGGGGCTGCTTGTGGCGCTGATGCTTTGCGCCGCCTTCGCCGCCAGTGCGGGGGCCGCTCCGGCCTGGAAGTTCAACGGCAAAGCGTTGGAAGGCGAAGAAACGATCCTCGGAGGGGCCGAAAAAAGCGGCCTGACGATGTGGGGGTTCACGACCTCCTGCGAAAACTTCCTCTACGAAGTCGACATCTCAAACAGCGGGGGGACGGGTAAAGGCAACATCACCAGCCTGCCCCTGTTCAACTGCTACACCAACTCGACCTGCACGGTGGAAGCGATCGAAGCCGAAGCGTTCCCCTGGCCGGCCGAACTGAAAACCGTCAGCACCAGCAACTACCTCGTGGTCAAAGGGGTCAACGTTTGGGTCCTCTATGGCGGCTGGTTCTGCCCGCTGTGGGGCGTCTGGGCTCACGTCACGGGAACGGCCGGCGGTCTGATCGACAACGCGAGCGAAAGCGCCACGTTCGGCCCGTCGAGCTTCAAAGCAACCGGGACCGGGCTGGAAGCGCTCGGCGAATCGGTCGAATGGAACGGCAAATTCCCGACTGAAGCATTCGAGTTGCACCGAGGCGAATCGATCAGCGTCTCTTGATGAAGCCCGCGAAGACCGCGAGCGCCGGGATCCTCCTGGTGCTCGCGGTAGCCGCGCTCGCCCTTGCCGGCTGCGGGGGAGGCTCCTCCGACAGTTCCAGCACGGAGGCGTCGAGCGCGGGCGGCTCGAGCTCGGGTAGCCCGAGTTCGAGCGGCTCGAGCGCGGCGACGTCGAACGGCGCCGGCGGCGAAGCCGGCGGCGGATCTGCGGCGGCGGAAGCCAAGGCTGGAGGAAGCGGCAAGGCCGAAGGAGGCGGTTCTGGAGCCCAGGGCGAACCGGCCTCCGCCGGCAGCAAGCATGGCCCACGCGTTCCGCAGCCGAAAGGTGCGCCGGAACCGGGGATCACCCCGCAGCAGCGCAGTGAAGCGACCGTGGCCGACATGATCCTGCAGAGCCCGTCGGTTCAGCCCTCCTCCGCCGGCCCGCCGGCGCTGCCTGCCCTGTACACCTGCGACGGCAAGAACATGTCGCCGGCGCTGCACTGGCAGGGAGTCCCGCACGGAACCGCCGAACTGGCCCTCTTCGCGATGAACATCCAGCCGGTCAACGGAAAACTCTTCTTTGATTGGGCCGTGGCCGGGCTGAGCCCCGACCTGCAAGAAATCGAGGCCGGAAAGCTGCCCAAGGGCGCCGTCGTCGGTCGCAACAGCTCCGGCAAGACGGGCTATGAAATCTGCCCCCGGGCGCAGGCGAAACGTACATGTTCGCCCTCTTCGCGGTGCCGAAGAAGCTCTCGCCGAGCCAGGGCTTCGATCCGCTTACCCTGCGCAAATCCGTGCTCGATTCCTCCGGCAACGTCGGCCTCCTGGCCCTCGACTACGCGCACGGCTGAGCAGCGAGAAGGCGGTCGGCGGGGTCCGGCCGCCGGAAGCGCGAGAATGGCGTCATGCGTAGATCAGATCAGCGCCGCGACGCCGTCTTCGCCTGCTACCAGCGCGACGTCACCGGCCGTCCGCTGAAGGAGCTGGTGGCTGAGTCGCGACCCTTCACGCGCGAGCTGGCGGCTGGGGTGGAGGCCCACCGCGACGAGCTCGACACGGCGATCGCCGCCCATGCCAAAGGCTGGGAGCTGGAGCGGATCGCGCCGTTGGAGCGCAACCTGATGCGGGTGGCGCTCTACGAGATCGAGCACAGCGACGACGTGCCGACCGAGGTCGCGATCGACGAGGCGGTTGAGATCGCCAAGGAGTACTGCGGCGCCGACGCGCCGGGCTTCGTCAACGGCGTGCTCGGCGCGATCGTGCGCGAGCGTGAGGGCGTGCGGTGAGTCGCCTGGGCGAGATCTCCGAGCGGCTGACGGCGATTGCCCGTGAGCTGGAGGGCGAGGAGGCGACCGATGCCCGTGCGGCTGAGCTCGCCCACGAGGCCGCCGACCTCTCCGCTGAGGCGGTCGAGGAGACGAACCGCCGCATCCGCGAGGGCGAGGCCGCTTCGCAGTGAGCGTGTCCGTCGGCCTGTGAGTTATCCCGAAGACCTTCGCGCCCTGGTCGACGCCGAGCTCGAGCGGCTGCGCTTCCCGGCCCCCGCTGCGACCGCCGGCCTGGAGGAGGCGATGCGTTACTCGCTGCTCGGCGGCGGCAAGCGGGTGCGCCCCGTGCTGGCCCTTGCCACCGCGCGGGCGCTCGGCGCTGAGCCCACCGACTTCCTGCCGGTCGCCTGTGCGGTTGAGTTGATCCACACCTACTCGCTGATCCACGACGACCTGCCGGCGATGGACGACGACGAGCTGCGGCGCGGTCAGCCGACCTCCCACGTCAAGTTCGGCGAAGACGTTGCGATCCTCGCCGGCGACGGGCTCTTTGCCGAGGCGGTGCGACTCTTCTGCGAGCAGCCGGGAGAGCCGGCGCGGGTGCTGGCGGCGCTGCGCGAGCTCAGCGCCGCTACCGGCGTCGACGGCATGGTCGGCGGCCAGTACGTCGACGTCGCGGTGGCAGAGCGCGATGCCGAGGGCCTGCGCGTCCTGCACACGCTGAAGACCGGGCGGCTGATCGCCGCCAGCGTCGGCGTCGTCCTCACGCTCGACGGGCTGGCCGAACCTGAGACAATCCCCATTCGCCGATTTGCCAGCGAGCTGGGCGTGCTCTTCCAGATCGTCGACGACATCCTCGACGTGACTGGAAGCGACGAGCGGCTCGGCAAGACCCATGGAAGCGACGAGCGACATGGAAAACTCACTTACGTCAGCCTCTTCGGCCTCGAGCGGGCGCGGGAGCTTGCCGCCGAGTCCCACGCCAAGGCGACCGGGGCGCTGGCGGAGGCGGGCGGCGAGACCGCCGACCTGAGGCGAATAGCGGACTACATCTTCACCAGAGACGAATGACAGAGAACGGACACGCACCAATGCACGAGGACGGCGAGGCGCCGCGCCTGCTCGACGGCATCGACGGCCCGGCCGACCTGCACGGCCTCGACGACGCCCAGCTGCAGCAGGTGGCGCAGGAGATGCGCACCTACATCATCGACACGATCGGCGAGATCGGCGGGCATTTCGGAGCCAACCTCGGTACCTGCGAGCTGGCGGTGGCGCTGCACAGCCTGCTCGACTCACCGCGCGACAAGGTGCTCTGGGATGTCGGCCACCAGGCCTACCCGCACAAGATCCTCACCGGCCGCCGCGAGGGCCTGCCCTCGATTCGCCAGTACGAGGGGCTGGCGCCGTTCTGTTCGATCTTCGAGTCCGAGCACGACATCATGGGCGCCGGCCACGCCTCGACCTCGATCGGCTACGGCCTCGGCCTCAAGGAGGCGATGCGCAAGGGGATCGGCGAGGACGGCAGGGTGGCTGCCGTGATCGGCGACGGCGCCCTCACCGGCGGCGTCGCCTACGAGTCGCTGCACGCCGCGGGTGGCCTGCAGACGCCGATGGTGATCGTGCTCAACGACAACGGGATGTCGATCTCCCCCAACGTTGGCGCGCTCTCGCGCTACTTCAACCGGGTGCGGCTCAACCCGCGCCTCTTCCACGCCCGCGAGGGGGTCGAGGACCGGCTGACCAAGCTGCCGCTCGGCCTCGGCAAGCGGATCGAACGGCTGGGGCCGGAGATCAAGTCGGCGATCAAGGCCTACTGGGCGCCCGGGCTCTTCTTCGAGGAGCTCGACCTCGCCTACATGGGCGTGATCGACGGCCACGACGTGCACGCCCTGCGCGAGGCCCTGCGCGAGGCCTTCGACGCCGAACGCCCGGTGATCGTCCACATCCACACGGTCAAGGGCAAGGGCTTTTCCCCAGCCGAGGAGGGCGGCCTCGAGGGGATGGAGAAATGGCACGCGGCCAAGCCCAACTCGATAGTCAACGGCACCCCCGCCGAAAAGCCCGCCGACGGGCCTGAGGCGTCCATATCGCGGACGGATGAGGCCCATCGGCCGCCGGTTGCGGTGCGGGAGTCGGACTCGCCCGAGGCGATCGCGCCGGAGCGGCTGGAGAAGCCGCCCGCGGCCGGGGCGCCGCCGCAGTACACGAAGGTCTTCGGCGAGGCGCTCGTCGCGGAGGCCCGGCGCGACGAGCGCGTGATCGGGATTACCGCGGCGATGGCGGGGGGGACCGGCCTCCAGCAGCTGGCCGACGAGGTGCCCGAGCAGTACTACGACGTCGGCATTGCCGAGCAGAACGCGGTACTGCTGGCCTCGGGGCTGGCGATCCAGGGGGCGAAGCCGGTCTGCGCGATCTACTCGACCTTCCTCCAGCGCGCCTACGACCAGATCATCCACGACGTCTGCCTGCAGGAACTCGACGTCACCTTCGCGATGGACCGCGCCGGCCTGGTCGGCGACGACGGCCCGACCCACCACGGTGCCTTCGACATCTCCTACTTCCGCCCGGTCCCCAACGTGGTCGTGATGGCACCGCGCGACGAGGCGATGCTGGTCCACATGCTGCGCACCGCGATCGACCACCGCGGCCCGGTCGCCCTGCGCTACCCGCGCGGCGCGGCCGAGGGGGCCGAGCTGCCGGCGCAGGCCGCGGCGATCCCGATCGGCAGCGGCGAGCTGCTGGCCAGCGGCGAGCGGGTAGCGCTGCTCGGCTACGGCTACGGCGTCGCCGTGGCGCTCGAGGCGGCCAAGCTGCTCGCCGAGCACGGGCTGACCGCGACCGTCGCCGACGCGCGTTTCGCCAAGCCGCTCGACGCCGATCTGCTCGAGGGCCTCGCCCTCGGCCACGACCTGGTGGTGACGATTGAGGAGAACGTCTTGCCCGGCGGATTCGGCTCAGGAGTGCTCGAACACCTCGAGGATGCCTTCGGCGATCGCTCGGAGGAACGCGCCCGTGTTCTTCGCCTCGGCCTTCCCGATCGCTACGTGACCCACGGCAAGCCGGCGCTGCTGCGCGAGGAGGCCGGCTTGACCGGCCCGGCAGTGGCAGAGCGGGTTCTTGCCGCGCTGCGCTCGGGCGAGCCGGCCCTCAGCTGACCGGGCCAGAGATCCGCTCCAAAAATTAGGGCTTGCACCAATGCGCTCAATCGGTTAGCCTCTCGGCGTCTCTTCTGGGGTTACTTGAGGGAGGAGAGACATCTCTATGTATGTGGGTCCGCAGGTAGGGAGCCTCGTGGATCTACCGCCTTAACCGCGCCGGTGCCAAGGGCACCGCGCCGCGGTGCCCGGCTTCAGTCCTCTTTCTCCTCGTCCTCGGAGAGGCTCTCGGCAAGCAGGACGATCTCCGAGAGCGGCACATCGAAGACGCCGGCGATGCGGCGGACGGTGCCCCAAGCGGGGTTCGTCCTTCCCGACTCGATGTGGGAGATCCAGGTTGGATGGATCTCGGCCAGGTGCCCGAGTTCCTCCTGGCTCAGATTGCGCTCGGTCCGGAGGCGGCGAATCGCCTGACCAAGAGCCGGTTGAGGTTCTTTGCGCGGTGCCATCCATAAGGACGCTTCCCGCCAGAGTTGCCCCGGTCTATAGACTCGAACTCAAGTATGGCCACGGAGTTGCCCTCGCGTGCCTGAAAAATTGAAGTTACCCGCGAGAACTGGCAAGAACTTTACGCCCGCGGGTTCCGCCATTTCCTCAACGTAGCCCCCGAGAAACTCTCCGAAAACGAGTTCCTCGACCTCGTCGCCCTGGTCAAGCGCGCCGCCGGCAGCGAGGACCGCTTCGCCTTCGGCGTCTTCTACGACGAGCTCCACGGCCCGCTCGACAAGCGCCTCGGCCTCGGCCTCTACGTCTGGCGCCCCGAGGGCTGGGCCCCGTTCTGAGCTCACGGCCCGCCATCCGTGGGGTAGCCGGCCTTGCGATACTGCCCGCTTGACCGGCGAGGGAATCGCGATACGACGATCTCGGCACGAGGACGCGCAAGCGGTTGTGAGTCTTTGGGCTGGGGAGCGGAGCGAGCACGCGAGCACGGTCGATCGCCTGGACGATGTCGAGCGCCTGATCGCCGATTCCCCAGCAGCCCTTCTGGTCGCTGAGCACCGCGGCGAGATAGTCGGCGCCCTGATCGCCGCCTGGGATGGCTGGCGGGGAAACATGTACCGGCTCGCTGTTCGCGAGGGGCACCGGCGGCAGGGCATCGGGATCGCGCTGACGCGGGCCGGCGAGGAGTACCTACGCAGCCGTGGCGTGCGCCGGGTGACCGCCCTGGTTGCCTTCGAGGACGACGCAGCTGGGGCATTCTGGGAGTCCGCCGGCTACCCCCAGGATCAAGAGATCGGCCGTCGAGTTCGCAACCTGTAGCTCAGTTCAGCCGGGGATATCGATCCAGCGCACGATCAGCCCATTGCGCACTTCGTGGAACGCCGGCGGAGCCGGGGGAGGATCGTCGGCCAGAAGAGCAATCACCTCGGCTGGGCCATGCAGGTGCT
The DNA here is from genome assembly GCA_963840565.1 of uncultured Solirubrobacterales bacterium. Classification (GTDB taxonomy): domain Bacteria; phylum Actinomycetota; class Thermoleophilia; order Solirubrobacterales; family 70-9; genus VRUE01. Next base: position 650,183 of record CAWIZH010000002.1, on the reverse strand, counting down.
CCTCGATCGCGGTAGTCCAGTGGACATCGGGGTCAAGCAGGCGCTCCAGCCGGGGCCAATCGCGGCGCTCGATCGTGGCAAGCACGTCAGAGACGGCAGGCACCTGCTCCGCCACGGTTAAGTCGCCTTCAGGTATCGGGTCATGCGTCGAATTAAAGAACCCCACAACAGAAAACGCCCCGGCGGGGAGCCGAGGCGAGTTCTGGGGTTACTACAGGGAGGAGAGACCGCCGACCCGCCGCATGGGAAAGCGGAATCCGGCCCCCAGAGCCAAATCGCCTCCGGTTGATTCCGGTTGTAACCGGCTGAATCCGTGCCTGACTGTGGCACGAGTGTGGCACCGGAAGGCTCAGCGGATGAGCTGAACCTCGGCCCTAACGTCTGCTTTGGCCCATTCTTGGTCCGCCGTCACTGCCGGCACTCCAAGGCGTTCTGCCAGCGCCAGGCAGGCTCGGTCTGCCAGCGAAAGTCCTTGGGCCTTGGTCGTCAGTCGCAGGCGAGCGACCGCAATGCAATCCGCCGCCGTCATGGGCTCAATCGACAGCGCTCGCCTGGACCCCTCGGCCTTGCGGGCTTCGGTCGCTGCCTGCTCGGGATCACGGCCTCGTTCGGCCAGCTTGGTTAGAACCTCTGCCCAGTTGGCGACGGAGATCGCTGCGCCGTTCGCGATCGCCTCCGCAGCCGCATCAGCCCCGTCCTCATCGTGAAGGACGGCCATCAACGCCGAGGCGTCGAGGACCGCCGCGACTTCAGCCTCGGGCACGCCTGACGGCCTTGCCCTCGCGACCTTCAGCCCGCGCTTCCGCGCGCCGGTCCGCGATCAGCTCGTCAACCAAGCTCTCGCCCGGAGCTACGTCGGCGAACAAGCCACGCAGCCGTGAAGCCGCCGCACGGCGTCGCTGTATCTCAGAATCGGTGAGCTTGGTGGCTTGAGCCATGCCCCGATGGTACCCCGCCCGGCGGCGCTAGTCGTCCGGGTTCTCAAGCGACGAGAGCCGCATGCCTGCCCACCCGGCGGTCGCGGGCTTCGGGTGCTGCATGCAGTGCTCGATCACCTCGTTCGCGAAGTCTGCGGCTCGCCGGGCGTTCTCTGCGGAGAAGGTTTCGGCCTCAGCGGGTGCAAACACCACGACCTGATCGGTGCGCATTTCCTCCACGAGCGGTCGTGGCTCCTCGCCGTGGTGGACGCCGAGATCGCGCAGGCGAAAGAGCCACTCCATTTCGGTCGGCCAATGGCCCTGATCGCGTCCGCTGATCTTGAAGCCGTGCTTCAACAACTCCATCACTTGGGCATGGCGAGGTGGCTTCTTGCATCCCTCCGTGGCGGGAGAATTGACAATGGGACGCAGTGCCCCGTACATCGCATCGAGGGCAAAGGCGGCGGCGGTGATTGCGACCACGGCCGCAGTTATCTCCGGCGTATCCCTCTGGTCCTTCGCTTTGACCTTCCCGCCATCGGCCAGGGCGCGTGCTATTTCCTCGGCCTGCTCCTCCGTCAGCGGGTCCTGTTCGGCTACATCGGCGTGCTGGAGTGAAAGCCGGAGCCACAACACGGCAAAGGACACAGACCCCATTGGTGGCTCGCCCTGCATAAACCGGACCGTCGCACCGGCCGGTAGCGCGAAGATCAACCTCGGCTCAGGCATCGATGACGGACACTAGAGCGCTGACCGGGCGCTCGACCGACACTCGCCGACTTCTGCCGATATTGACTCTCGTGTGGGAGGACGGTTTAGTCTTACGCGGTTCCTACTGCTGAGAAGAAAAGCCCGCCGTGGTACCGGTTGCTTTGGCAGCAGCACAGCCTTATCGCTCTGCTCGGTGCCGCTGTTTGGGGATGGCTTCTACTTCTGCCCGCTCTCGGGGTCGCCTACGGAGTCGCCAAGCTGTTTGGCGGAGAACTGGACTCCGCTGGCTCAGCCACCAATTTGATGTTGTGGGGAGCGGGTGTCCTCGCTCTGTTTTTCGGCTACTGCGTCGGTTATGTCTCTGGCTACGCAAAGAAGGAAGATGAGGCCGGTTGGGAGGGTTACAGAACGAGGTCTGAATTTGAGGAGACCTATCGGCGCGACATTGCCGACCTCCAGCACCAAGCCGAGAAGCAGTGGAAGGCCTCGAATAAAGAAGTCCAGAAGCTCGCCGCTCAACTGGAAAGCGCGACACTTGTGTGCAGGGTTTGCGCTGAGTTGTCTGAGTTCCTCTACCGGGAGGGCGATGGTTCGGCCGTCTACGGCATCTGCGCCGAGTGTGACCGAATGATCCAGTCAGGCCAGCGGATGAACCTGATTTCGAGGGTGACTCGACGGCTCGCAGAGCGAATGGGGCTCGACCCGTCGGACGCCACCCTCCGTACATTTGCCAAGTTTGAGGCGATGGCGTTCACGATTCCTGACGGCCTCGCCCGAGAGAAGGTCGATCGCGGTCCGCACAATATCTCGGAGCAGTTCTATGACGACGAGTATGCGGAAGACCACCAGCTGATCCCAAAGTCGTGGAACGAGGAGGGCTGAGAGCCACGCTCGGGAGCGGATGCGGAGCCCCCCGACCTACCCGTCTACTCAGCGCCGCGAGAGTGCTTGTCAAGGGCGCGCAGCGCCCGACCCCGCAGGGGGTTGACCAGCGCGAGCGCGGTGCTTCAATCGCGCAGGTCGGGGGGCTCACCGACCAATGCTGAAGCCTCGCTCGATGCTCCTCGTCCTCTCCCTGGTTTTGGTTAGCTGTTGCACAAGGCCAAGGCGGCGCTGAGTCTCTGCAAGCCTTCGCTGTGCTGCCTCGCGAGTCGCCCGCGCTAGGGCGTCTTGCGGCTCGCGGCCGAAGGCGCTGCCCCCGTCCCTCACGCCGTGTTCGAGCCGGTAGCGCTCGACCCCCTGAACGCCTCGATCCCAGGCCCTTGCCCTGGTCGGATTGGCGGGCCTCTCCCCCAGCTCCTTGACGATGTATGGGGGCGGCTCGATCCGAGCGGCCGTGAGCGCTTGCGCTGAGCGGGCGTCAAGAAGCTGGGCGGCGATCTCGCGCTCGCGCTGGACCTCCGCGCCCGGTGGCTCCATCTGCGCCAGCTTCGCCCTCTCCTCTGCCAGCCGTTCGCTGATCTGGGCGGCAAAGGTGCTTAGCGGAGAGTCACCTGGTCTGGTGGCAAAGCAACGGAGTCGCGAAGCACAAAGCGGCCATGGCGCACGCGGGCGGAGGTGGTCAGAGCGCCACTCTGAATCAGCGCGGAATGAGTTCCATCCGGGGTTATGCCGACCATGGTGCGCCTGCCAGAGATCCGGTCGAGCGAAGTGTTTACGATCCCGTGGCGAAGCGCTCGACTGGCGCTTGTGCAGGCGAAGCTGATGGCCGGCGACTTGGGGGTGGTCGCCACCATGCAGAGTTTTTTAGTGCCGGGCACCAGCCAGTAAGCGCTGGTCGCACGTATTGGGACACGATGGGCAAGGTCCCAAGCCATGCCCGGTATTCGCGCGCTCAGGGTCTGCCTGACAAGGAGGGGTATGCCGTCAGGGGATCTGCGCAGCAGAGCGAAGTTCTCAGGCAGGGCGCGTGATACGCGGTCATCGGGTGACGATCGCAGAGTGTCGTTTGAGGGTCCAGGGGTGCGCGTCGGCGCTCGTTCGCTGCCGGACTGCTCGGCGCTGCCACATGCCGTCAAGCTCGCCGACAACAACAGTGCGAGCAGCAGGCCGAGTGGCCATCTCTCGCAAAGAGAGCGACGACTCGGCCTGCCGTGCCGCACTACCGACCGCCCAACTTATTCGTAGGTGAAGCTAGAGGTGAGGGTGAAGGCCGACGCTGTCCCGATCACCCACGGGTAGTGCACGCCACCAGGCACCATGACGCCGGCGACGTCATGGACTGGCACACAGGATCCCTGGGTTAGATCCGCGCCAACGCATACGCCGGTACTTTCTCCTTTGGCCGTAGCGCCCAGCATGTAGCGGCCGGCGCCCCAGCACTTGTTCGCATTGTTTACCGATTGGCCTCCGCAGAACTGACTTGCCGACGCGGAAGATGACGCGAGAGCCATCGTGGCGATCAACACCGCGAGTGAAGCCAAGAGCAAACTGCCTCTCTTCATCGTGAGCTGCATTTGTCTCCTCCTTTGCTCTGATTACGGCGGCAACGCGCTGGGCATTGCCCGGGCGGCGCATCGATCCGTTGATCAGAAATGATTGATTAATGAAAAAAGAAGTAACAGGAAACCCAAGCATTTCCACCAGAGATCGAACGATCGTTGATCGGAGTCCTCGCGCCCGGGAGTGAGTGGACCCCGGACCTCGTCTGCTCTGCGAGAGCAGCGGAAGGCTCAGGGGGCCTGGTCCTGGTGGGGCTGCTGCATCTGACTGTGGCACCAACTGTGGCACGGGAGGTGGTAAATCGATCTTCAACGCCACTTCGGCTATTGGTCGATACCGCGTTTTCGGCTTGCTAGAGCCCCACAACAGAAAACGCCCCGGCGGGGAGCCGAGGCGAGTTCTGGGGTTACTACAGGGAGGAGAGATATGTATCTCTATATATGTGGATCCGTGGGAGGTAGGTGGGCCCTTTGATGAGTCGCGGGCTACTCGTCGTGGGAAGCGACAAGAGCCGTATGGGCGACTCCGAACCCAGCCAAAAAGTCTTTTCGATCTGCCCCTTCTATCGGTTTTCCTCTGCGAATCCTTGAACAGCGTACGAACGTATGTGCGATTTGTGTGTGAGTGGGATCACAGACCATTCTGCGCGTCCCCGGAAGCCCCGTCTGGCGTTGGCTACCCGGGCAGGGAGCATCGAATCAGCCGTAGGCAAAGCGTGGTTAAAAACCTGTATCGACGGCCTGCGGGCGGCCGACTGGCAAGGGCGGCGCTACCGTTGCGGCGGATGAAGAAGGCGCGAATAGACGCGGTTCTGGCCGAGCGGGGCCTCTTTCCCTCGCGCACGGCCGCTGCCGGCGCTGTGCGGGCGGGCGCCGTGCGGGTCGGTCGCGATGGCCCGGTCGCCCTGCGCCCCAGCCAGCTGGTTGAGCCCGAGGCGGCGCTGATCGTCGCCGAGGGGCCGCGCTTCGTCTCGCGCGGCGGGATCAAGCTTGAAAACGCGCTTGACGCGCTCGGCATCGACGTCGCCGGGCGCGACTGCCTCGACGTCGGCGCTTCGACCGGTGGCTTCAGCGACTGCATGCTGCAGCATGGGGCATCGCGGGTGATCGCAGCTGATGTCGCCTACGGGCAGATCGACGTCAGCCTGCGCAATGACCCCCGCGTGACCGTGATCGAGCGGCTCAACGCGCGCGAGATGCTGCCCGCGGACCTGCCCTTCGTGCCCAGCTTGGCGACGGTCGACGTCTCCTTCATCTCGCTGGCCAAGATCCTGCCCGCCGTGGTCGCGTGCCTCGAGCCCCAGGGCGAAGTTCTAGCGATGGTCAAGCCGCAGTTCGAGCTCGGGCGGGCGCGGGTCGGCAGGGGCGTCGTCCACGACCTCTCCGACCGGCGCGAGGCGATCCTCGGCGTTGCGCTCGCCGCGCGCGAGCTCGGGCTTCCCATCCGTGGCTTTGCCTCGTCCGGACTGCCAGGCCCGAAGGGCAACCGCGAGACCTTCGTCTGGTGCGGCGGCAGCGAACCGGAGGTCGCTGACCTCGAGCAGGCGATTGCGGAGGCAGAGCCGGAGGAGCGCAAGTCAAAGGGCCGGGGCCGGCGGCGATGAAGACCGCCGCACTGATCACCCACTCGCATCCGCCGACCGCGACCGAGGCGGTTGCGCTGGCCGCTGCCGTCGCGGGCGAGGCCGGCTGGCGCCTGGTCGCGACCGCCAAAGAGCTGGCCAAGCACGGCGATGCGGGGGCAGGGGTCGAGGCGGTGGAGCGGCTTCCGACCGATCCTGACCTCTGCCTTGTGCTCGGCGGCGACGGCTCGATCCTCTACGCGCTGCGCAGGTTTGCCCGCACTGGCGTTCCGGTCTTCGGCGTCAACTTCGGCACAGTCGGCTTTCTCGCCGCGGTCGAGCGCGACGAGGCCGAGGCGGGGATCGCCCGCGCCCTGGCCGGAGAGACCGAGACGATCGACCTGCCCGCGCTCTGCGGTCGAGATCGACGGCGAGGCCCACTTCGCCTTCAACGACGTCAGCTTCAGCCGCCGCCCCCAGGATCGCGTCGCCGAGCTCAGCTACCGGATCGCCGGCGAGGAGGTGGGCAACGTGCGCTGCGACGGCCTCGTCGCCGCCACCCCGGCCGGCTCGACCGGCTACAACCTCGCCAACCAAGGCCCGATCCTCGCCTGGGGCGTAAAGGGCTACGTGGTCAGCTACATCGCCCCGCACTCGCTAACCGCCCGCGCCCTCGTCGTCGCGCCCGGCGACGTGCTCACCGTCGGCAACGCGGCCGGGCGCGAGCCGGTCGACGTCGCGATCGACGGCGCCCAGGCCGGCACCCTTACGCCCGGAGCTGCCCTCGACATCCGCTTCGTCGATTCCGTCGGCAAGCTCGCCCAGCTCCCAGGCACGAGCTTCTACCACCGCATCCGCGAGAAGTTCGGCCACCTCGCCGTCTGAGGCCTGTCCCGGTAGGGGTGGAACGTCTTGTACTTTTTGGGCGCCCACCTTGCGGCGTCAGCAACTCCGTCCGCATCCAAAAAGTTAAGTGGAACCCCTGCCGGGACAGGCCCCGAAAGCCGACGTGTTCGGTTCTCTAGGGTTTCGCCCCATGGAGCGCAAGTGGTGGACCCTCCTCCTCGTCTCGATCGCGACGTTCATGCTGCTGCTCGACGTCACGGTCGTCAACGTCGCCCTGCCCGACATCCAGCGGGAACTGCACGCCAGCCTCTCCAGCCTGCAGTGGGTCGTCGACGCCTACTCGCTGATGCTGGCCGCCTTCCTGCTCACGGCCGGCTCGCTGGGCGACCGGCTCGGGCGCCGTCGCGTCTTCACGATCGGCTTTGGGATCTTCACCTTCGCCTCGTTCCTCTGCGGCATCTCCAACGACCCGACCCTGCTCAACCTGGCCCGCGGGCTGCAGGGCATCGGCGGGGCGGGGATGTTCGCCACCTCGCTGGCCCTGATCGGCCAGGAGTTCCACGGCAAGGACCGGGCGACGGCGTTCGGCGTCTGGGGGGCGACGGTCGGCGGCGCGGTCGCGGTCGGGCCGCTGGTCGGCGGGCTGATCACCGAAAGCCTCGGCTGGGAGTGGATCTTCTTCCTCAACGTGCCGATCGGGATCACGGCGATGGTCCTGACCGAGCGCCAGATCGTCAACGTCTTCGCCAAAGACCCGGAACCGATCGACGTGCCCGGGCTCGATCACCTTCTCGCTGGCGCTCTTCCTGCTGATCTTCGGGCTGATCCGGGGCAACCCCGAGGGCTGGGGCAGCCCCCTGATCCTCTCCTGCCTGATCGGCTCCGCGGTGCTGCTCTCGGCCTTCGTCGCGATCGAGCTGCGCTCCAAATACCCGATGCTCGACCTCTCGCTCTTCCGCAAGCCCGCCTTCAACGGCGTCTCGGCCGTCGCCTTCGGGCTCTCGGCGGGGATGTTCGCGATGTTCCTCTACCTGACCATCTACATGCAGGGAGTGCTCGACTTCTCGCCGCTCGAGGCGGGCCTGCGCTTCCTGCCGCTGACCGTGCTCGGCTTCATCGTCGCGCCGATCTCCGGCGCGCTCTCGAACAGGATCCCGATCCGCGTCCTGCTCGGCGTCGGCCTCGCCACGGTCGGGGTCGGCCTGCTGCTGATGCACGGCGTCTCGCCCGACTCGGGCTGGACGACGCTGCTCGGCGGCTTCCTCGTCGCCGGCATCGGCATCGGCATCACCAACCCCGGGATCGGGCAGGCGGCGATCGCCGTCGTCCCGGTCGAGAAGTCCGGCATGGGCTCGGGGATCAACACCACCTTCCGCCAGGTCGGGATCGCGACCGGCGTCGCCGGGCTCGGCGCGGTCTTCCAGTCGAGCGTCAACTCGAAGCTCTCCGAGCTGCTGCCCCACGCGCCGAGCGGGCTCGGCGAAATCGTCGCCTCGGGCGGCTCGCGCGCCGCCGCGGCGGTGACTCCGGCCCGGATCCGCCCTGAGGTCGTCCACGCCTCCGACGTCGCCTTCGTCGGCGCCTTCAACGAGATCATCCTGATCGCCGCGATCCTTTCCTTCGTCGGCGCCGCGCTGGGCTTCGCCCTCGTCAGGTCCAGGGACTTCGTCCAGCATGCCGAAGGCCGCTCCGGAGCCGGCTGCCGCCGAGGCGTAGGCGCCAGCGGGTCGCGGCTTGGACAGCGGCTTCGGTCCGCTGCCGGTGCTAGATACAGAGGGGTGTTGCGTGAGCTGAGGATCGAGAATCTGCTCCTGATCGAGAGGGCGGAACTGCGGCTTGGCGAGGGCTTAACGCGATTACCGGCGAGACCGGCGCGGGCAAGACCGTGTTGGCGCACTCGCTTGATCTGCTGATGGGCGGGCAAGGCGCGGCCGCAGATCGTGCGGCCCGGGGCGGAGGAGGCCTGGGTCGAGGGTGTCTTTGACCTGCCGCGGGGATTGCTCGGACGAGCCGGAGATGGCTGAGATCGCCGAGCGGCTGCCCGAGGGGGCCGATGAGGTCGTGCTCGGGCGGCGGGTCTCGGCGGGCGGGCGGACGAGCGCCTTCGTCGCCGGGCGCGCCGCTTCGGCATCTGATTTGAAACTGCTGGGCGGGCGGCTGCTCGCCTTCTACGGCCAGCACGAGCACCGCAAGCTGACGATCTCCTCAGCCCAGATGGACGTGCTTGACGGTTTTGCCGGGCCGACGCACCTGGCGCTGCGCGAGAGCTATCGGGCGGCGCACCGGGAGTGCCTGCGACTGGCGGCGGAGCTGGCGGAGCTGCGCGAGCGCGACGGGTCTCGGGAGCGCGATCTCGACCTCTTCCGCTACGAGCTTTCCGAGATCGAGGAGGTCGCACCCGACCCGGTCGAGGGGGCCGATCTGGCGAGCGAGCGCGAGCGCCTGCGACCACGCCGAGGGGCTGCGCGAGGCGGCTGCCGGCGCCCAGGCGGCGGCGATCGGCGCCGAGGAGGACGGCGGCGGCGCCGTCGGCGCTCTGGCCCAGGCCGAAGCGCTGCTGCAGGGCGTGGGCGGGGTCGACGCCGATCTCGATGCGCTCGCGGCGCGGATCGGCGCCCTCGCGATCGAGCTCGGCGACGTCGCCGGCGAGCTGCGCGGCTACCTCGACGGTCTCGAGGCGGATCCGGGCCGGCTCGCCGCGATCGAAGAGCGGCTCGAGGCGCTCGACCGGCTGCAGCGCAAGCACGGCGGCAGCGTCGAGTCGGTCCTTGCCCACGCGGAGCACTGCCGGGCCGAGATCTCCCGCCTGGAGAACGCCGAGCAGCACTGGGCAGAGGCCGAGGCGGCGCTGGCCGCAGGCCGAGGCGCGCCGGGCCAAGCTCGGCGGCAAGCTCGGCAAGGGCCGGGCAAAAGCCGCCGCGCCGCTGCAGCGCGAGGTGGCCGCCGAGCTGGAGCGGCTGGCGATGCCGGGGGCGCGGCTCGAGGTCGTGCTGGAGCCGCACCCCGAGGGGTTCGGCATGAACGGGGCCGAGACGGTCGAGCTCAAGCTGGCGCCGAATCCCGGCCTGGAGCCGGCGCCGCTGCGCGACGCTGCTTCGGGCGGCGAGCTCTCGCGGGTGATGCTGGCGCTGAGCGGCTTCGGCGGTGGGGCCGGCGCCGGGACGCTGGTCTTCGACGAGATCGACGCCGGCGTGGGCGGCAAGACCGCTCGCGCCGTCGGCGAGCGGCTGCGCGCCCTCGGCGAGGACCGCCAGGTGCTCTGCATCACCCACCTGCCCCAGGTCGCCTCGCTTGCCGAGACCCACTTCACCCTGGAGAAGGACGTCTCCGGAGAGCGCGCCAGCGCCAGCGTGCGCCGCCTCGACGGCGAGGGCGTGGTCGAGGAGATCCTCCGCATGCTCGGTGGCGAGCGCTCCGACGAGGCCGCCACGCGCCACGCCCGCGAGCTGCTCGCCGCGGCCTAGGAGGACGGCGATCTGAGGCGGTTTGATCCGCTTGCCAGGGCGGATAACCTGCTTCGGTGGCTACCTCCAGTCGCCGTCGTCTTCCCGCCCTGCTCTCGCGCCGTAACGGGACGTCCGCCGGACGAGGCGATCGAGGGCACGGCGCGGCTCGGCCGCCGCACCAAGCATCTGGTCAAACGCCTCGCCCCCGGCGATATCGCCGTCATCGACCACGTCAACATCGACCGAATCGCGGCCGAGGAGCTGATCGCGACCGGGGTGCGGCGCGGTGATCAACGCCGCGGCCTCCTCCAACGGGCGCTACCCCAACGCCGGGCCGCTGCTGCTGGCCCAGGCCGGGGTGACGCTGCTCGACGTCGAGGAGGGCGATCCCTTCGAGCTGCTCGCCGACGGCAACCGGGTGACGATCGCCGGTGGCGTCGTGCTTGGCGGCGGGCGCGAGCTGCTGCGCGGGCGCCTGCTCTCGGTCGAGGAGCTGGAGCGCCAGCGCGACGAGCAGCTCGAGCGGGTCGACGAGGCGCTGGCCGAGTTCGCCGAGAACACGGTGGCCCACGTGCGTGGTGAGACCGACCTGCTCACCGGCAGCATCGAGTTCCCGCCGACGCGGGCCTCCTTCCGCGACCGCCACGTGCTGATCGTCGTCCGCGGCGATCGCCACCGCCGCGACCTGAAGGCACTGCGGGCCTACATTCGCGACGTGCGGCCGCTGGTCGTCGCCGTCGACGGTGGCGCTGACGGGGTGCTCGAGGCGGGGATGAAGCCCGACGTGATCCTCGGCGACATGGACTCGGCCGGCGACGAAGCGCTGCGCTGCGGCGCTGAGCTGATCGTCCACGCCTATCCCGACGGCCGCGCCCCGGGTCGCCAGCGCCTGCTCGACATGGGCCTGAGCCACACGCTGCTGCCGGCCGCCGGCACCAGCGAGGACGTGGCGATGCTGCTCGCCTACGAGAAGGGCGCGACGCTGATCGTCAGCGTCGGCGCCCACTTCAACCTGATCGAGTTCCTCGACCGCAAGCGCGGCGGCATGTCCTCGACCTTCCTCACCCGGCTGCGGATCGGCGAGAAGCTGGTCGACGCCAAGGGGGTGAGCCGGCTCTACAACCCGAGCTCGCCCTTCGGCCCGCTGGTGCTCTTCCTCGCCGCCTTCGCGATCCTGCTCGCCGTCGTGATCATCACCTCGCCGGCCCTCAACGATCTGGTCCAGCTGGTCTGGCTGAAGATCCGGATCTGGCTGGGTCTTTAGCGCGAGACCTCGTTTTTACGTGTCATTGGCGCATAAACGAGATCTCGCGGCCCGAAGTAGCCTGCACCACCGATGGGATACAGCGCCCGATACCACGCGACCTCGCTGGTCGCCGTCTTCCTCGCCCTCGCGATCGGGATCCTGATCGGCGCCGAGTTCGGCGGCGACGCCCTGACCAACACCCGCAAGGACCTCGAGCACAGCCTCACCGGCAACCTCCAGGACGCGCGGTCGCGGGCCGACGAACTGAACGGGCAGCTGGCTCGCTCCGACGAATTCGCCGGCCGCGTCTACCCGGCGCTGGTGCGCAACCGGCTCGCCGGAAGGCGGATCGGCGTGGTCGCCCTCGGCGACCTGCCGGGCGGCACGTCCTCGGCGATCGAGGAAGCGCTCGGTCCCGACCGGGGCGCGTCTGGTCGGGATCGGGGTGGTGCGCGAGCCGGTCGATCTGCGCGGGACTCTCCGACGACCTGGCGAAAACCCGCTTTGCCGACATCAGGACCAACCCGGAAACGCTGACGGCTTTCGGCACCGGGGTCGGGCGCCAGCTCGTCCGCGGCGGCACCCTGCTCGACCGGGTTCGCAGCCAGCTCTTCTCGCGCGCCAGCGGCAACTTCGGCGCGCTCGACGGCGTCATCGTCGTCCGCCAGCCGCCCGAAGAGATGGGGCCGCTGCAGCGCTCGACCGCGGCGCAGCTCGAATCGGCGCTGATGAGCGGGATCACCGGCACGCGCACGCCGGCGGTCGGGGTCGAGACCTCTACCGCCGAACCGTCCTCGGTCTCCTTCTTCGGCGGCAACGACCTCTCCAGCGTCGATGACGTCGAGACGGCCGCCGGCGAGGTGGCGACGGTGTTCGCCCTGCTCGGCGCCGAGGGCAGCTTCGGGGTCAAGGGCTCGGCCGACCGCCTGCTTCCGGACCTGCTGCCGCCCGGCGGGAACGCGCTGAGCGTGGCCTGGCTCGGCTTCCCGGTCGCGATCGCCGTCGCCCTGCTGGTCGTGCCGGCGGGGATGCGGGGGCTGCTCGACGCGGGCCTGGTGCGGGCGAACTACCGGGGGGCGAGGCTCGCCTTCCCGCTCGGCGCCGTGCTGGCGACGGCGGCGCTGGTCGCGCTGGCGCCGCTGGCCTTCCTCAACGATCGCGCTGACCTCGACCTGCTCGCGCCCGGCCTGCGCCAGTGGATGCCCTATCTGCTCGGGGTCGCCTTCCTCGGCTTTCTCGACGACGCGCTGGGGCGCGGCGAGGATGCGGGCGCGCCGCGCGGCTGGCGCGGGCACGCGCGGGCGCTGCGGGCCGGCAGCCTCTCGACCGGCGCGGTGAAGGCGCTGGGGGCGCTGGCGCTCGCCGCCTACGTGGTCTCCGGGCGCGGGCTCGAATCCTGGCGCTACCTCGCCGACGTCGGATTGCTGATCCTCGCCACCAACCTCTTCAACCTGCTCGACCTGCGGCCGGGGCGGGCGGAGAAGGGGCTGGCGCTGCTCGGCGCCGGCCTCTGCCTCGGCGCCTGGACCCTGGCGCCGCTGGAGCTGCTCGGCATCTTCGCCGGCCCGGTCCTGGTCGGCGCCTGGTTCACCCTGCGCGAGCGGGCGATGCTCGGCGACACCGGCTCGAACCTCGCCGGCGCCGTCGGCGGGGTCTGGCTGCTGACGACTTTGGGCCCCGATGCGCCGCCTGATCGCCCTCGCCGTGGTCGCCGGACTGACCATTTACGGAGAGTTGCGTTCGATCTCGGCGACGATCGACTCGGTTCCGCCACTGCGCTGGCTAGACTCGCTCGGCAGAGCATGAGCAGACCTTCCCAAGGAGACACCCGCTTCATCTTCGTCACCGGCGGAGTGGTCTCGGCTCTCGGCAAGGGGATCGCCGCCGCTTCGATCGGCCGCCTGCTCCGCTCGCGCGGCTACCGGGTCCAGCTGCAGAAGTTCGATCCCTACATCAACGTCGACCCGGGGACGATGAGCCCGTTCCAGCACGGCGAGGTCTTCGTCACCGAGGACGGAGCGGAGACCGACCTCGACCTCGGCCACTACGAGCGCTTCACCGACGAGAACACCTCGCGCGCCTCCAACGTCACCGCCGGCGCCGTCTACAACTCGGTGATCAACCGTGAGCGCCGCGGCGACTACCTCGGCGCCACGGTGCAGGTGATCCCCCACATCACCAACGAGATCAAGAACCGGATCCGGATCGTCGCCGAGTCGCAGTCGGTCGACTTCGTGATCACGGAGATCGGCGGCACGGTCGGCGACATCGAGTCGCTGCCCTTCCTCGAGTCGATCCGCCAGCTCTACACCGACCTCGGGCCGAAGCGCTCGATGTTCGTACACCTGACCCTGGTGCCCTATGTCGGCCACGCGGGCGAGCTGAAGACGAAGCCGACGCAGCACTCGGTCAACGAGCTGCGCCGGATCGGGATCCAGCCCCACGCCCTGGTCTGCCGCTCCGAGGGCCGCCTCGACCGCGAGATCCGCGAGAAGATCGCCCTCTTCGCCAGCCTTCCGGTCGACGCGGTGATCTCCGCCAACGACGTCGACAACATCTACAAGGTGCCGCTGGTCTTCCGCGCCGAGGGCGTCGACGACCTCGTGCTCGACCACTTCGAGATGGAGGCACCGCCGTCCGACCTCTCCGAGTGGGAGGCGATGGTCAAACGCGCCGACGACGCCGAGGGCAAGGTGCGGATCGGCTTGGTTGGCAAGTACGTGCAGCTCGCCGACGCCTACAAGTCGGTGATCGAGGCGCTCGAGCACGGCGGCATCCACCACGGGGTCGACGATCGAGGTCGAGCTGATCGATTCCGAGAATTTCGACCCGGAGCGGCTCGAGGGCGTCGACGGCATCCTGATTCCCGGCGGTTTCGGCGAGCGCGGCATCGAGGGCAAGGTCGCCGCGGCGCGGATCGCCCGCGAGCGCGAAATCCCGTACCTGGGGATCTGCCTCGGCATGCAGATCGCCGTGGTCGAGTTCGCCCGCACGGTCGCCGGCATGGACGGCGCCAACTCGGCCGAGTTCGATCCCGAGACGCCGTTCCCGGTCGTCGACCTGCTGCCCGAGCAGAAGGAGGTCTCCGAAATGGGCGGCACGATGCGGCTCGGCGCCGACCCGGTGAAGCTGCACGAGGGCACGCAGGGCGCGGGAGATCTTCGGCGAGGCGGTCATCTACAAGCGCCACCGCCACCGTTACGAGGTCAACAACCAGCTGCGGCGGCGGCTCGAGGACGAGGGCCTGGTCTGCGGCGGTACCTCGCCCGACGAGCGCCTGGTCGAGATGGTCGAGTTGCCCGATCACCCCTTCTTCGTTGCCTCCCAGTTCCACCCTGAGTTCAACTCGCGCCCGAACCGGCCCGAGCCGCTCTTCCGCGAGTTCGTCGGGGCCGCGGCGCACCACGCCGGCCAGCATCCGGCCGACGAGACAGAACTACCGGACGCCGAATCCGTACAGGGACTGTCCCGGTAGGGGTTCCACTTAACTTTTTCGGTGGAGACGCAGCGGGCTGGCGCCGCGAGAAATTGCCGAAAAAGTACAAGACGTTCCACCCCTACCGGGACAGTCCCTCGGTCATTCCGAATCCCAGTTAGCCTGTCCCGCTGTGGAGCGGCTGCACGAGACTTTCGTCCGGCTCTGTGAGATTCGCAGCCCGACGGGTGAGGAGCGGGAGGTGGCAGACACGATCGCTGCCGAGCTGCGCGCTCTTGGCCTCGATGTAAGCGAGGACGACGCGGCTGGGCCGGCCGAAGCGGGCGCGGGCAACATCGTTGCGCGACTGCCGGGCCGCAGCGATCGCTGGGTAATGTTCTGCGCCCACATCGACACCGTGCCGCACAAGGGGCAGATCGAGGTGGTCGAATCGGAGGGCGTTTTCCGCAGCGCCGGCGAGACGATCCTCGGCGCCGACAACAAGGCGGCGGTGGCGGTCTTCATGGAGCTGGTCGCGCGCGGCGCGCTCCGAGCCGCCGCCGGTCGGGATCGAGCTGGTGCTGACCGTCGCCGAGGAGCAGGGCCTGCGCGGCGCCAAGGCCTTCGATGCCTCGACCCTGCGTTCGGATTGCGGCTTCGTCCTCGATCACGCCAGTGCCGTCGGCGAGGTGATCGTCACTTCGCCGACCCAGCAGCGGGTGCTCGCTGAGTTCACCGGGGTCGAGGCCCACGCTGGCATTCGTCCCGAGGACGGCAACAACGCGATTGCCGCCGCGGCGGCAGCAATCTCGCGCATGGAGCTGGGACGACTCGACGAGGAGACGACCGCCAACGTCGGCGTGATTTCCGGCGGTACCTCGGGCAACGTCGTCCCCGGCAAGTGCGAGATCGTCGCCGAGTCCCGCAGCCTCGATGCCGGCCGGGCCGCCGAGGTGGCTGGGCTGCTCAGCGATGCCTGCGCCTGGGGCGCCAGCGAGCATGGCTGCGATGCCGACGTGCGGATCGAAGAGCTCTTCCGCGGCTACCGGATCCCGCCCTCTTCGCCAGCCATGGCCCTGGCCGAGGCCGGGCTGCGCCGGGCCGGCTTCGAGCCCGAGCGGACCGCGACTGGCGGCGGCAGCGACGCCAACGCCCTGATCGTCGACGGCTTCGACTGCGTCCTGCTCGCCAACGGCACAGAGGCCAACCACACTGCCGACGAGGCGGTGAGCGCGCGCAACCTCGACGCGATGCTCGAGGTCTGCGAAGGGATCGTCGCCGAGGCCGCTGCGGGCGCGGGGTGAGTGGCAGGCTGAAGCTTCGCCGGGGCGTGGTCGTCAGCGCCGAGCCGCTGACGGTGGAGATCGACGGAGAGCAGCGCTCCGCCTGGGCCGATAGCGAGCTGCTGGGCGAGATGCACGAGGGCGACGAGGTAGTGGTCAACGTCGAGGCCCTCGACCTGGGCTTGGGCTCGGGCGGCTTCGACGTTGTCCACGTCAACCTGACCCGAGGGCTCGAAGGCACCGGGCGGCGATGGCGAGCACGTAATCAAGCTCAACTACACCTCGCTCCAGCACCCGGTAGATCCGGTCGAGCTTCCGGTGCGCCTTATCCCCGATATGGCGGGGAAAAGCGCACCGGAAGGGGCGGATGGGCCGGTACCCGTGCTGGTTCTGCCGCTGCATGGTCATCTGGCGCCGGCCGCATGGGCTGCGTCCCAGGTTTCGCCTGGGCTCAAGGTCGGCTACGTTCAGACGGCCGGAGGCGCCCTGCCCGGCTCGCTCAGCCGCGACGTGGCTGAGCTGCGCAAGCGCGACCTGCTTTGTGGTCACATCACCGCCGCGCCGAGCTTACGGCGGCGAGCACGAGGCGATCTCCGTCGCGGGGGCCCTCGACGCCGCCGCCCGCATGTTGGGCTGGGACGCGATCATCGCCGGTCCGGGTCCCGGCATCATCGGCTCCGACAGCCGCCTCGGCCACGGCGGCATGGCCGCCCTGGACACAGCCCACGCCTCGCTTGGCCTTGGGCCTCCCAACCCTGCTCTCCCCACGCCTCTCCAGCGCCGACCCCCGAGAGCGCCACCGCCCCGTAAGTCACCACACCCTCACCGTGATGCAACTGCTGCTCGGCAAGGTCGAGGTGCCGGTGCCGTCCAGCGAGCCGGTACCCATCGCGGTCCTGGCCACCGCAGCAGGTTGGCGCCACCACCTCCACGAAGCTCCGGTAGACCTCGACGGCTACGAAGCATCCAAGCTCCCGGCTCGAACGATGGGTCGCGCTCTCGCGGAGGACCCCCTCTTCTTCGCCGCGGCCCTAGCTTCGGGAAGAGCCCTAGCCGAATCGTCTGCGGGTGGCGTGGGGGGAGGGGGGTCGAGGACGTAGTTCCCGCCCGCAGGCCCCCCTCCCCCCACGACAGGACCCGCAGCCGAGCGCACGGTCCCTTGCGAATCAAGGTTTGTCTCGTCCAGGGGCGAACCACCTCGCCATGGTCGTCGCCGATCCACCGAAAACCGAGTCGCGCTTCGAGGGCCTGGTCCTCGACTTCCTCTCCTACCTGGAGCTGGAGCGCGGCCTATCGCGCAACACCCTCGACGCCTATCGCACCGACCTGCATCAGTACGGCGAGTACCTCGGCGCCCACCATCTCGACGCGCTCGCCGCGGGCCCGGCCGACATCAGCGAGTTCCTCGCCGAGCTGGCGACCGGCAACGGCCGCCCGCCCTGCTCCTCGGCGACCGTCCATCGCAAGGCGGCCTGCCTGCGCTCCTTCTACAAGCAACTGCGCCGCGACGAGCTGATCGGCGACGACCCGACCGCCGCCCTCAGCGCCCCGCGCCGGGCCAGGAAGCTGCCCCAGGTGCTCAACTACGCCGAGGTGCAGAAGCTGCTCGCCTCGCCGTACGGTGACGAGCCGACGACGCTGCGCGACCGGGCGCTGCTCGAGGTGATGTATGCCTGCGGGCTGCGCGCCTCGGAGACGATCGGGCTGGAGCTGGCCGACATCGACCTTCACGAGGGCTTCCTGCGCGCCCGCGGCAAGGGCGGCAAGGAACGGCTTGTGCCGCTCGGGCGCAAGGCAATCGCGGCGATCTCCTCCTACCTGCGCGGCGGGAGGCCAAAGCTGATCGGCGACCGCCACGAGGCAAAGCTCTTCGTCAACTTCCGCGGTGGCCCGCTGAGCCGCCAGGGCCTCTACAAAATCGTCCAGCGCAACGCCCGCGACGCCGGCCTCGCCGGCCAGATGAGCCCACACACCCTGCGCCACAGCTTTGCCACGCACCTCTTGGCGGGCGGCTGCGACCTGCGAGCCGTCCAGGAGATGCTAGGCCACGCCGATATCTCCACGACCCAGCTCTACACCCACCTATCAGGGGAGGGCCTAAAGCAGGCGTACTTCAAAGCCCACCCCCGCGCCGCCGCCAGCTAAGGGGGCTGACTTCGCCTTTAGGCGTCCATATGGACTACTAAAGACGAAGTCACCGTGGTGTAGAACTGCGCGATGCCCGAGCTGCCCGAGGTGGAGACCGTTTGCCGGCAGCTCGATCCCGAGCTGGCCGGGCGGCGGATCGAGGGGCTGGAGGTGCTCGACGCGCGTTGGTGCCGGCCGATGCCGCCCGCCAAGCTGGAAGCGGCGGTCGAGGGGGCGACGATCGAG
Organism: uncultured Solirubrobacterales bacterium; assembly: GCA_963840565.1. Classification (GTDB taxonomy): domain Bacteria; phylum Actinomycetota; class Thermoleophilia; order Solirubrobacterales; family 70-9; genus VRUE01. The sequence continues at coordinate 631,943 of CAWIZH010000002.1, read as the reverse complement.
GGGCTGGGGCGGCGCGGCAAGTACCTGCTGCTGGCGCTTGACGGTGCGCGGACGCTGGTCATGCACCTGCGGATGACCGGCAATCTGGTCCTGGTCGAGGGTGAAAGCAAGCTCGACCCCTCCGAGGGGCGGCGGCTGTACGAGGCGGAGCGCTCGACCTCCGAGCGGCACCTGCGCGCCCGCTTCAGCCTCGACGACGGCCGTGAGGTCTGGTTCACCGACCCCCGCCGCTTCGGCGAGGCCTTCCTGATCGACGACGCGAAGCTCGAGGCGCGCTTCGCCAAGCTCGGCGTCGAGCCGTTCTCGGACGCCTTCACGCCCGAGGCGCTGGGTGCAGATGGCGGCGAACCGCACCGCGCCCCTGAAGTCCTTCCTGCTCGACCAGTCCGGCGTTGCCGGGGTCGGCAACATCTACGCCGACGAGGCGCTCTTCCGGGCGCGCCTGCACCCGCTTTCCCCGGCGGGCTCGATGAAGCCCGAGCACCTCGCGGCGCTGCGCGACGCGATCGTCGCGGCGCTGGAAGCGGGGATCGACGGCGGCGGGGCCTCGATCGACGACTACCGCGATGGCCGCGGCGAGAAGGGCACGATGCAGAACGAGTTCCTCGTCCACACCCGCGAGGGCGAGCCCTGCCCGCGCTGCGACGGCACCATCGTCCGCATCGTCGTCTCCGGCCGCTCGACCTATTACTGCCCGAGCTGCCAGGTGCGCCTGCGCCGTCGCCCGCGCAAGCGCCGTCCGGCCCGTCGTTCACCGTAAATCCGGCTATGGCCGGAAAGACGCTGAAGACTGAGGCGGTTGTGCTGCGCAGCATCCGCTACGGCGAGGCCGACCGCATCCTCCACCTCTACTCGAAGACGAAGGGCCGGATCGGGGCGATCGCGAAGGGGGCGCGGAAACCGAAGTCGCGCTTCGGCGGGCGCCTCGAGCCCTTCTTCCGCCTCGACCTGATCCTGCACGAAGGCCGCGGCGAGCTGCTCACCGTGACCAACGCCTCCACCGTCGACGGCTACCCGCGTCTACGCGCCTCCGGCCCTGCCCTCAACGCCGGCGCCCGCGCCTGCGACGCGGTGCTGCGCCTGCTCGACTCGGCCGAGCCCAATCCGCCCGCCTACAACCTGCTCTGCCACTACCTGGGCGCTGCTCGACGACCCGACGGCAGAGCGCGGGGCGAGCCTTGAAACCGCGCTCTCGTTTCGGCTCAAGCTCGCCCTGGCGGCCGGCTTCTCCCCCGAGCTCGCTTCCTGCGCGAATTGCGGCGAGGCCGAGCACCTGAGCGGCTTCTCCGGCGCGGCCGGTGGAGTCGTCTGCGTCAGCTGCGAAGGGGGTGCCTTCCCGCTCTCCGAGGAGGCGCACCGCTTCATGGTCGCGGCGATCGGCAGTCCTTTGGCTGAGGCGCCACGGGCCGATGAGATGGCTCTGCGCCAGGTTGAGCGGGCCGTGCGGGAGACCCTTGAGCACCATGCTCATGTTCAACTGCGGGCCGCTGCGTAGGGTCAGTCCCGATAGGGGTTCCACTTAACTTTTTCGGTGGAGAGTTGCCTGCTGGCGCCTCAAGCTTGCGCCGAAAAAGTACAAGACGTTCCACCCCTACCGGGACTGGCCCTTAGGATCGACGGATGGACATGACGGTGACGTTTGAGGATCGGGTGCGCGCTTGGGAGGAGGAGTTCCTTGACGCGAGCGCGACGCGCTCCTATCCGGCACACCGCAAGGTTGACGAGCCCGACAGTCCTGTTCGCACGCCGTTTCAGCGCGATCGGGACCGGATCGTTCATACGCAAGGCGTTTCGGCGGCTCAAGCACAAGACTCAGGTCTTCGTTGCTCCTGAGGGCGATCACTACCGGACCCGCCTCACTCACACGATCGAGGCCTGTGGGATCGCTCGTACGGTTGCGCGGGCGCTGGGGCTCAACGAGGACCTGACCGAGGCGATCGGGCTCGGCCACGACCTTGGCCACCCGCCCTTCGGCCACGCCGGCGAGGAGGCCCTCGACGCGGCGCTGCGCGAGCGCTGCGGTAGTGGCTTCAAGCACAACGAGCACTCGCTGCGGGTGGTCGAGGTGCTGGAGCGCGACGGTCGCGGGCTCAACCTGACCGAGCAGGTCCGCGACGGCATCCTCAACCACACCGGGTCGAACAAGCCGGCGACCCTGGAGGGGCGGATCGTCAAGCTGGTCGACCGCGTCGCCTACATCAACCACGACATCGACGACGCGCTGCGGGCGGGGATCCTCAGCGTCGGCGACCTGCCAGCGGCTGAGATCGAGCTGCTTGGCGCGACCGGCTCGGCCCGCATCGACACCCTCGTCCGCGACATCGTCGAGCACTCGCGGGCCGCCGGCGACATCGTGCAGAGCGATGAGATCGGTGGCGCGATGCTGCGCCTGCGCAAGTTCATGTTCGATCGCGTCTACCTCGGCCCGCTGGCGCGCAGCGAGCACGAGCGGGTCCACCGGATGATGCAGACGCTCTTCGACCACTACATGGAGCGGCCCGGCGAGGCGCCCGAGCTGGAGCCGGGCGCGAGCGAGTGCCAGCGGGTCGCCGACTACCTTGCGGGGATGACCGATCGCTACTGCATCGCCAAGTACGCGGAGCTGGTCGAGTGGCGCTGATCTCGACCGAGAGCCTGGAGCGAGTCAAGCAGGCGGTCGACATCGTCGAGGTGATTTCGACCCATACCGACCTGCGCCGCCAGGGGACGCGCTGGGTCGGGCTCTGTCCCTTCCACGAGGAGCGCACGCCCTCGTTCTCGGTCGACGCGGGGGAAAAGCTCTACCACTGCTTCGGCTGCGGGGTCGGCGGCGACACGATCAAGTTCATCGAGGAGAAGGAGGGACTGGGCTTCGCCGAGGCGGTCGAGTTGCTCGCCGACCGCTACGGGGTTGAACTGGAGCGCGAGCGCGAGGACCCGCAGGCGGAGGCCAAGCGCCAGCAGCGCCGCCGCCTCGGCGAGCTGCTCGACCGCACCGCCGCCTTCTACGCCAGCTACCTCTGGGACTCCGACGAGGCGGGCAAGGCGCGCGAGTACCTCGCCGAGCGTGGCCTCGGCGAGGAGACCCTGCGAGCTTTTGCGGTCGGCTACGCGCCCAGCGCCTGGGACAAAGTGCTGCTGCGCGGCCAGCGGGCCGGCTTCAAGGTCGAGGAGCTGCGCGGGGTCGGCCTGGTCCAGCGCGGCCGCGGAGGAGGCGAGTACGACCGCTTCCGCTCGCGGATCATGTTCCCGATCCGCGACCGCCGTGGCCGCACGCTCGGCTTCGGCGGCCGGGCGATGCGCTCCGACCAGGGCGCCAAGTACGTCAACACCGCCGAGACCGACTTCTTCCACAAGAGCAACATGCTCTACGGCATCGACCTGGCCAAGGCGGCGATCGCCAAGGCGGGCCGCGCCGTCGTGGTCGAGGGCTACACCGACGTGCTCGCCCTGCACCAGGCAGGCGTCGAAGAGGCGGTCTGCGTGATGGGCACCGCGATTACCGAGGAGCAGGTGGCCTCGCTCTCGGGGATGGTCGATGAGGTGGTGCTGGCGATGGACGCCGACTCGGCGGGGCAGGAGGCGATGCTGCGCGCGCAGCGAGTGGCGGCGGGCCGCAAGATGCGCCTGCGGGTCGCGGCGATGCCGGCTGGGGAGGATCCGGCCGAGATGCTCGCCGTGGAGGGCGGCGCCGAGCGCTTCCGCGCCCTGCTCGACGGGGCGATGGAGCTGACCGCCTTCCAGGTCGGCCTGGTGCTGGAGCGCACCGATACCTCGTCCCCGGCAGAGCGCGACCGCGCCCTCGGCGAGGTCGCACCGATCCTGGCTGGGCTGGGGGAGAGCGCGAGCCGTGACGACCTGGTGCGCCGGGTGGCCGAGCGCCTCGACCTCGAGCCGGCGATGGTGATGGGGCGGGCTGTGGCGGCGCAGCCGCTGAGCGGTGGCCTGGGCGAGGCTGCCGGATCGGGTGGCCGGGGCCCTGCGCCGGCTCCGCAGCGAACCGCGGCGCTGACCTCGCGCGAGCGCCGCGAGCGAGCTCTGCTGGCGATGTGCATCGCCCTGCCCGAGCAGGGCAAGGGCTACCTGGAGCGGCTGACCGGCGAGCACCTCTCGCCGGGCGGCGCACGGGCGGCCGCCTGGCTGCGCGAGCACCCCGACGACCCCGCCTCCGACCTGCCCCGCGACGACTCGGAGCTGGCCGGCCTGATCGCCGAGCTGGTGATCATCGCCCACGACGAGCCCGCCTCGCCCGAGTCGATGGAGCTCAACTTCCTCCTGCTCGACCAGCGCCGCATCGAGGCCGAAATCGCCACCGCCGGCGAGCAGAACGATTACGAGCGCCGCGCCGCGCTCAGCCGCGAGCGCGCCGCCCTGGTCCAGCGCATCGCCCACACCGAGCGCGTCAGCGGCTAATCGGTAAATTCCGTCTCGTCGGTCCGGGGTAGCTCAATCGGTAGAGCACTCGACTGTTAATCGAGTTGTTGTGGGTTCGAGTCCCACCCCCGGAGCTTTCACGATGCTGGCGTGCGGCTGAGGGCGAGCCGCTCGACCAGCTCGGCGCCGCGGGCGGCGCCGTTGTTTTCGCGACCCCAGGCGGCCAGCTCGGCTGCACGGGCCGTGAAGCTTGGGTCGCCCAGCAGCCGGCGCGCGGCCCAGCGCAACGGTGCCGGCTGGCAGAGCCGCCAGGGAACCGAGAGGCCGGCCTTGGCCCAGGTGACGCGCATCGCGGTCTCGCTCATGTCGCCGATGATCGGGCAGATCAGGACGGGGGTGCCGGCGCCGAGGGCGCGCGCGACGGTGCCGTGACCACCGTGGGAGATGACCAGCGAGGCGGCCGGCATCAGCTGGCTGTAGCTGAGCCAGTCGACCAGGATCGCGTTGGCTGGGACCTCGATCGGGACCTGCGGCACGACGCGGTTTGTGGTGGCGACGACGCGCACGGGCTCTTCGGCAAGCGCCGCCAGGGCGGTGCGCACCAGGTGATTGTCTGAGTCGTGGGCGGTGCTGGGGGCGACCAGCACCAGTGGGTTGTCTCCGGGCGGCAGCTCGATCTCAGGATGAGGAACCTCGAAGGTCATCGGCCCGGTGATCTCGACGCTTGCCGGCCAGTGTCGGGGGTACTCGAGCTGCGGGAAGGTTCCGACCAGGGCCAGGTCGGTGCTGATGCCGCCGTGAAAGCGCTCGACCGGGGGCAGGTCGAGCCGTGCCCGCTGTCGGTTGAGGTCGCGCCGGCCGTGCTCGAGGCCGATGTTCAGCGCCCGCTGCCCCGTTCGCCAAACGGCCCGACCCAGCGGCGTGCGCGGCGGTTGCAGCCCGACCGCGAAGAACGGCAGTCCCGGCTCGACCACGGGGTAGATGTGGGGAATCAGGGTGGCGAGCGGAATTCCCGTCTTCTCCGCCGCCAAGGCGGGGGCGAGGGTGAGGATGTCGCTGACGACGACGTGGGGTCGCATCTCCTCCAGCAGCGGCAGCAGCGCCCGCGCCGCCTCGGCCGCGTGGTCACCATCGGCCGAATCGGGATCGGGAGGGGGGAACATCTGGTATTCCTCGGCCGCGGCGAAGCCGAGTCCAGCGCCCTCGACCGCCTCACGCCGCTCCTCCCAGGTCTCGATCACGACCTCGTGACCACGCGCGCGCAGCGCCCGCCCCAGCGCGATCGCCGGGAAGACGTGCCCAGGGTCGCCGAACGCGGCAACGAGGAAGCGCAGGCTCTCACTGCCGCCCGTCGCCGTCATGCCCGCACTACGGTGTATCGAGTCCCTCTCCGGGTCTCGTAAAGACGATCTCCGGCACGTGGCAGTTGCGCGAGGTGCGCAGCAGGAAGCGGACCGCCTCGCCGAGGTCCTCGGGCCGGATCATTTCCTCGCCCGGCACCTGTCCCTTGGCGAACTCGGTCATCGGCGTGTCGACAAAGCCCGGCGCCAGCGCCGTGCACTGGATGCCGGTACCGCCGACCTCGCGGTGGGTCGACTGGGTGAAGTTGATTACAGCGGCCTTGGTCGCGGCGTAGATCGAGAGCCAGGCCTGGCCGCCCTTGCCGGCAATCGAGGCGGTGTTGACGATCAGCGCCTTGCCGTGCTCGGCGCCGGCCTCTTTGAGCAGCGGCAGTCCCTCGCGCGTGCCGATGATCAGCGCCCGCAGGTTGACCCCGAGCTGCATGTCGAGGTGCTTGGTCTGGATCTCCTCCATCGGCGCGCCGATCCCGACGCCGGCGTTGTTCATCAGCATGTCGAGGCGGCCGTAGGCCTCGCGGTGCTTGGCGAAGACCCCGACGACATCCTCCTCGTCGGTCATGTTGGCGGCGACGCTCTGCACCTCGAGCCCGTCGGCGCGCAGGCTCTCCGCGGCGCTCTCGAGCTTGTCGGGACGCCGCGCCGAGACGGTCAGGGCGTAGCCCTCTTCGCCGAGCACGCGGGCAACGGCCAGCCCGATTCCGCTCGATGCGCCAGTAATAAGTGCCGCTCGCTCCGCCAAGGCCCTCTCCTTTTCTCGACAGCTTTCGCCGCGGACCCTACCTCGCGTTCGGATGGCGCGCGGGATCGCGCTACGGCCGTGGCATCGGCGTCAATAAGATGCCGCCGATGCGCCCTCGCCGAGTCCTCGCCGCCCTCGCCTGCGTCCTTGCAGTGGCGCTCGTGGTTGGCGGCTGTGGCAGCGGATCGGACTCTTCGACCGGATCCTCTTCAGGCAGCGCGCAGAGTCGGCCGGCGCCGCCGAAGAGCGAGTTCCCCAGCGCCAAAGGCAAGACCCTCGCCGAGGTGCTCGAAGCCGAAGACGCCACGCCTTCCACGCTGGTGGTCTCGCCCGCCGCCGAGGTCTTCAACAAAGGGGAGAACCGCTACCCGTTCGGCATCTTCCAGCGCGACCGTACCCAGGTGCCCGATGCTGAAGTTGCGCTCTACTTTGCCAAGGTGCCGAACCCGAAAGACGCGCAGGCGGGCGAATTCGGCGCAGCAGCGGGCACGACAGAAGCGAAAAAGGCTGAAGAAAGGGCGCGTGACCAACCCGCGGTGGGACCGTTCCCGGCCGCGATCGAAACGCTCGCAACCAAGCCCGCCTTCCGCGCCCAAACGACCGCAGATGACCCCGATGCCGGCACGGTCGTCTACAAGACCAACGTCAACTTCTCCGGCAACGGCGAGTGGGCGGTGGCTGCCCTAATTAGGAAGGACGGCAAGCTCTCCTCGACCTTGCTGCCCAGCGCCGAAGTCGGCCGTTTCAAGAAGGTGCCGAAGGTGGGGCAGAAGGCGCCGGTCATCCACACGCCGACCCCGGCTGACGTCGGCGGCGACCTTTCCAAGATCACCACTCGCATCCCCCCGGACACCCAAAACCGAGTTGACTACGCCGACGTGATTGGCAAGGAGCCGATCGTGCTCCTCTTCGCGACCCCGCAGTTCTGCCAGAGTCGGGTTTGTGGCCCGGTGGTCGACGTCGCCGAGCAGCTCAAGCAGCTCTACGGCGACAAGGTGGCGTTCATCCACATGGAGATCTACCAGGACAACGATCCGAACAAGCCGGTGCGGCCGCAGGTGAGCGCGTTTCACCTGCCGAGCGAGCCGTGGTTGTTCGCGATCGGCCGAAATGGAAAGATCGAAGACGAGATCGACGGCGCCTTCGGCGTCGAAGAACTGACCCGCGTGGTGAAGGGACTGACTGGAGAATGAGCGAGAAGACGAGCCCTGGCCCCGATGCCGAGCTGCTGGCCTCCTTCGCGGAGGAGGCGCGGCGCCGCTGCGACGTGATCGCCGCCGGCCTGGCAACCGAGACCACAGACTTCGAGACGATGCGAATCGAGGCCCACGCCCTCCGCGGCGCCGCCGGCGTGGTCGGCTTGCGCCGCCTCGCCGAGCTCGCCGGCCTGATGGAATCCGACCTCGCTGAAGCAAAGAAGACGGGCAGCATCCGCGGCGGCCGCTCCCACCAGATCGCCGACGCCGCCAAAGCCCTCGCCGAGGGTGCTGCAGCAGCTTCCAAAGGCGACGAGGAGCCCCCAGACGTGGGCCGCTCTTTGGCCCAACTCTTCAGCGCATAGCGCGCTAGCCTCCTCAGCCAACGGGGCGGTAGCTCAGTTGGTTAGAGCAGCGGACTCATAATCCGTCGGTCGAAGGTTCGAGTCCTTCCCGCCCCATAGGACGAACCGATGTCGCATTTCGCGCGGAACGGGTGCGAGCGCGATGTCGCGGAAGCCCCAGGGACGAATCCGGGTGAGAGGGGAGATAATCCGCGCATGGCAAATGCATATCAGCCGGACTTCGATGCGGATCAGGACCGTGAGGGCTTCACCTACCGGCGCGCCAAACTGGGCCAACAGGCCAAGTCCGAGAAACTCGGAGCAAGTCTCTATGAGATTCCGCCTGGCCAGGCGACCTTTCCGTACCATGCCCACAGCGCCAACGAGGAGATGCTCATCGTGCTCAGCGGCCAGCCGCACCTGCGCACGCCGGATGGGTGGCGCGAGCTGGCCGAGGGGGAGGTCGTCGCGTTTCGGGTCGGCGAAGACGGCGCGCATCAGCTCCAGAACCGAGGCGCTCAACCCGCCCGCGTGCTGGTGGTCAGCACGATGATCGCTCCCGAGGTGAATCTCTATCCGGATACCGGCAAGTTGATGGCGGCGACTCGGGCTCCCGGAGCCTCGGACGAGGGATTCCAGGAGGCCTACCGGCGAGGGCAGGCGACGGACTATTGGACCGATGAGGAGCCGCCAGATTCATAGCCGTCGAGCTGCTCCTCTCGCGTGAAAACGACAGGTGGGATGTCGCGCGACTCATAATCCGTCGGTCGAAGGGTCGAGTCCTGCCCCGCCCTTTCTCTTCATCGGCGTGGTCGTATTCAGCGTTTCCTCATCTGGCCTGGGCGCACACGCCCCTCTCGCAGTGATAGCAGTCGCCGAAGCGTGCGCCGCCAGCTGCGGTAGGCCATTTCTGGCCCGCAGGAGCCGTACTCGATTTGGCCCGGCTACCCTTAGGGCGGCCATGGAAGAGGTCACTACATCCGCTGACCTGTCGAGTGCAGATCTGGTTGCCCGAGCTATCTGAAACCGATTTCGAGTTGCTGGTCGCCGATGCCATCGACGGGCTGCCCGGGCAGTTCCAAGAGGTACTGGAAAGCGTGGCCGTGGTGATCTCAGACCGTGGGGCCGAGGTGAACGCCTACGGTCAGTACTCCGGCGACGGGGTGTCTCAAGAGCGCTACGAGGACCGGATCGTCATTTATCAAGACACCCTGGAACGCGACTTTGGCCATGACCGGGCGCTGCTGGCCCGCCAGGTCGAGCGAACCCTTCGCCATGAGCTCGCGCACCACCTCGGTTGGGACGAGGAGGGAGTTGGTGGTCTTGGGCTCTGATGCCCGCTCGTCGAGTCTCAGCGCAGGAGTTCGAGCACTGCTTGTTCGCTCGTGTTCACCTGTGACGGGTCCGCCCAGGCGGTGTCCTGTGCCGCGCCGCTGAGTACCGTCCAGGCTCCCGCGGCTGCGGTCGGCCAGACGTGGTACTCGTTGTAGGGGCTGTTGGTGATGGTGCGGTCGGCGCCGAGTGGGGCGAGGTTCTGCTTGCGGGTTATGTCCCACCAGGAGTTCATGCTCGCGTCGAGCGCTTCGGTCGACTGGCCGAGGAAAGTCGAGGCGAAGCGCATCTCTGCGGTCCCCTCGAACCAGAGTACGTCCGGTGCCTTCTTGCCGATGTAGGGGCGGTAGCCGCTGAACGGGCCCTTGGCCTCGTAGGTCATGTTGTAGTTCGCCTTCTTGTTCGACAGTGCGATCGAGCGCCCGTCGATGGCGAAGTTCTGCTGGGCGTACTCGTAGACCTGCTTGGCGAGGTCATCGTCGCCGAGGAAGCGGGCGTAGATGACGCCGAGCGCCTGCGTGTCGAGCGGGACGACTTCGTCGTCCACGCCCTCGCGGAAGTGCGCGAGCCCGCCGTCGCGAACGATGAGCTGGGAGTCGATGCCCTTGACGATCACGGCGGCGGCCTCGCGGTAGCCGGCCGCGCCTTCGTCGCCCTGTTCTTCCAGTTGCTGGGAGAGGGTCATCAGCGCGATCAGGGTGAGGATGTTGTGCTGGGTCGAGACCCACTTGACGTCGGGGCCTCCGCGCACGAGGCCATCTTCGTTACGCAGTGACAGCAGGTAGTCGACAGCGCGCCGGGCGTCGTCGAGGTAGAGCTTGCTGCCAAACGTGGAGTCGTAGTCGCTGAAGGCGATCGCGTCGAACGCGACGGAGCCGGCACGGACGGTGCCGCTACTTTCACCGGTCTGGACATTGAAGGCGAATTCGATCGAGCCGTCCTCGCGCTGCAGCGCCGCCAGCTGATCGAGTAGGCGACCGGCCTGATCCTGAAGGCCGACCGAGGAGAACGCGGTGGCCGCGACCGCGGAGTCGTAGGTCCAGGACCAGTTGAGCAGGCGTTCGTAGGACGGGTCGTTGGTGGGGATATCGAAGGAGCGGATCAGCTGCAGGGACGTTGATCCGCTTGCCGGTCGAGAGGCGAAGCGCGACCTTTTCGCTCTGCGAGGACTTCGTACCGGGCCGCGCCGCGGCGGCGCGCATCGCGATCGGCACGACGGCGGAAGCCGATGCGTGTCCCTTGCGTTGACGGGCGGCGCAGCGGCTTTGCTGCCTTCGCGGGACGCTTTGAGCATGCGGCCGGCTTGCTCGGGCCGACCTGGAGGGCCAGCCAGCGGGCGATCGCGGTCTTTGGGCGGTGCGCGCGCTTCGCCGGCCAGGCACGCCGTACTTTGCCGCCGTGGCGTGGCGAGCTCCCTTTGCTTGCCTGAGCCGAAACCGTGGATGGCGCGCTCGGGGCAGCAGCGGCCGGAGCTGCGGCAACCGCGGCGAATGCGACCGAGAGGATCAAGGGGGCGAGCAGACGGCGAGCGCGAGGCGGCATGGAGGGGTCCTTGCGTTGAGGGAGCGAGATGGGGCCTCATCGGAGCATTGCGACCGCGAACTTGAGGGGTGGCCGCCGTCAGGCGAGCTTTAGGTGGACACGGGGAACGTCGATAGCCAGGCAGATGACTTCTTTGACTGGTCTTGTCGTGCTGGTGGGATCGAGCCTGTTGTTGTGGCTGGCGCTCGTCGGTCTCGCCGTCACGCGCAAGCTGCGGCGCGATCGCCGTGAGCTGCGATCGGTTGAGCGTCGTGCTCGCTATGAGGTGACGCTTCGGGGTGGTGACTTCAACGCGATTGGCGCGATCTGCGAAGACGTTCGAAAGCGTCGCGGCTCAGGTCGATCTCGCGGTGTCGATCGATGCCGTCTATCCGACGCTCTCGGGCCGGCAGGTCGACGTGATGCGCGCTGCCATGGAGGCGTCGGACTTGCCTTCGGACCTAGGCGCGAAGCTCAAGTCCCGCCGCGCGACCACACGCGCCCGGGCGGCGCTGCTGCTCACCCGCCCAGGCATCCCGGCGGTCGTTGAGGAGATCATTCCGCTGCTGGGCGACCCCGACCCCGACGTGCGCCTCGTCGCCTGCTCCGGGCTCGCCCGCGCCGCCACGCCGCGTGCCGCCGAGCTGCTGATCTGGGCGCTGATGGCCCACCTGCTGCCACCGGAGCGGATCATCGAGCGGCTCGGCGCGCCGTGGGCGGTCGAGACGATCATCGCCACGATTGAAGAGGGGCCCTCCGCGGTCGCCGACGTCCTCGCCGGTGTCGCGCCGATGCGGCGACGAGGTGGAGCTCGACGCCAGCCTCGCGCGGGCGTTGGGCCTCGCCCGCGATCCCCGTGCAGCGACCACGCTCGTCGCACTGTTGGACTCGGACTCGACCGAGGTGAGGATCTCCGCCGCGCGTGCTCTCGGGCGGGTCGGGGGAGGGGCCTGCGTGCCGGCGCTGATTGCCGCGCTCGCATCGGCGGACTGGCCGGTTCGCGCCCAGGCCGCGAAGTCACTCGGCGCCCTAGGTGCCGCCGATGCCCTCGAGCCGCTCGAGGCCTGCCTCTCCGATCGCGCCTGGTGGGTGCGCGCAAATGCGGCACGGGCACTGCGCGAGCTCGGTGAGCCCGGGATCGAGGCGCTACGGCGCACGCTCGAGCACGACGACCGCTACGCGGCTGACCGTGCGCGCGAGCAACTCGCCCTGCACGCGGTGGTCGAGGAGCACGTGATGGCATGACGGCTCTGCTCGAACAGGTCCTGCACGGCTTCAACGTCTTCACGCTCGGCTACTTCGTCGTCCTGCAGCTGACCTTCACCGTGCTCGCGGTCGTCGGCTGGCGGGCGATCGAGGACTACGTCGAGCGCCGGCCGATGCGCGATTACCGGGCGGTTGCCGAGTCGGAGATGAGCATGCCGGTGTCGATCCTGGTGCCGGCCTACAACGAGGCGCCTTCGATCGTCGCCTCGCTGCGCTCGCTGCTCACCTCGCAGTTCGTCGAGTTCGAGGTCGTCGTGATCAACGACGGCTCGACCGACGAGACGATGGCGGCGCTGACCGACGCCTTCGGCCTGGTCAAGGTCGGCCGCGTGCCGCGCTCGAACATCTCGACGCAGCTGGTCCACGGTGTCTACACGAGCCCGCTGGAGCCGCGCGTCGTCGTCATCGACAAGGTCAACGGCGGCAAGGCCGACGCGCTGAACGCCGGCATCAACCACGCCGTCTACCCGCTCTTCTGCGCGATCGACGCCGACACGATGCTCGACGCCGACGCCCTCTCGCGCCTCGTCTGGGAGTTCCAGGCCGCGCCGGAGACGGTTGCCGTCGGCGGGATCGTCCGCATCGTCAACGGATCGGAGTTCGAGGACGGGCGTCTGGCCAGGGTGCGCACCCCACGGAACCTGCTCGCCAACCTGCAGATCATCGAGTACTTGCGCGCTTTTCTCGGCGGCCGCATCGGTTGGTCGAAGAGCGGCATGCTGCTGATCATCTCCGGCGCCTTTGGGCTCTTCCGTCGTGACGTCTGCGTCGAGGTCGGCGGCTATGACCCGACGACGGTGGGCGAGGACGCCGAGCTGGTGCTGCGGCTGCACCGCCACCAGCGCGAGCTTCAGAAGCCCTGCCGGATCACCTTCTTCCCCGACCCGATCTGCTGGACCGAGTGCCCGGAGGACCTCGGCACGCTGGTGCGCCAGCGCGACCGCTGGCAGCGCGGCCTGATCGAGATGATCGTGCGCCACCGAGAGATGCTGTTGCGGCCGCGCTACGGGCGGATCGGCTGCGTCGCGATGCCGTACTTCATCGTCTTCGAGCTGCTCGGTCCCACGATCGAGTGCTTTGGCTACGCGATGTTCGTGCTTGCGCTGGCGTTGGGGATCGTTTCGCTTCCCTTTGCGCTGGCGTTCTTCGCGGTCTCGCTCACCTACAGCCTCGTGCTGAGCTTTCTCGTGATCCTGATGGAGGAGCGCGCCTTCCGCCGCTATCCGGGCTGGAGCGACCTAATTCGACTCACCCTCTGTGCCGTGGTCGAGAACGTCGGCTACCGCCAACTGCTCGCGGTGGTGCGCATGCGCTCCTGGTACACGCTGGCCCGCCGCAAGAATCACTGGGGTGAGATGAAGCGCAAGGGCTTCGGCCCGCTGCTGCCAGGCGGCGTGGGGATCGGCGCCGTCCCGCGCCTCGACCCAACGGCCGATCCGGTCCTCGCCGGCGAGGCGCCGATGGAGCGCTAGCAAACGCCGCGTCCGTCAGCACGCTCTAAATTATGAGAATGGTGCGAGGGCTGATCCGAACACTGATTCCCGGTGTCGTATTGGCGCTCGGAGTCGTGTCGTTTGCGCCGGCGGCCAAGTATCTAGATGTGTGCTTGGTCCGACAGTCGACCGCGACGATTTCCAGCGCCTGTGGATCCTTCCTTACGTTCGATGCGAGCGCGGCGTTCTCCCCGGAGAAACTGCCAAGGCACGAACTGGCGCCGGTCGCGGTCAATCTCCGGGCCAAGGTCCATGAGGCCGATGGCAGTCGCCCACCGGCTCTCAAAGAAGTGATCGTCGATTTCGACAAGAGCTTCGCGGTCGAAGCCGCGGGTCTTCAGTCCTGTGGGAAGAGTGAAATCGACACGCTTGGCGTCGGGGCCGCGCGCCGCATCTGTCGCGCCGCGATCGTCGGCACCGGCCTCGCTCATGTCGAGGTCGAATCTCCCGGGGTGGCGCCGTTCGTGGTCGGGCTGCCGCTGACCATCTTCAACGGTGGTGTCAGAGGTGGAGTTACCACCATGCTCATCCATTCCTTTGCCGCTCAGCTGGCTTCTAGCACGATCCTGGCAGTGGTAAAGGTGAGAAAAGTCGACGATGGTCGCTTCGGCCTGGAGGCGACTTCAACGATTCCAAAGATCGCCGAGGGCTACGGCTCGGTGCTCGATTTCGGCTTCACGGTAAAGCGGCACCTGGAAAGCGACGGAACGAGGCAGGCCTACGCGATGGCCAAGTGCCCCGACGGCCACCTCAATACCCGTCTGACCATTGCTCTGACCGATGGCACGGGACTGGCGGGTAGCGTGGTCCGGGCCTGCAACCCGGCCTGAGGAAATCGATCAGGGGTCTTTTTTACCCTTTTTCCGGCTCTCCCTGATCTCGCTGCTCTTGACCTTTGCCTCCGCATAGGAGGACTCGACCAACTGCTTGCCGCCGGACCAGCCGAAGGCCCAGGAGACGAGGATGATCGCGAAGAGGACGTCCCAGGCGGAGATGATCAGCTGCTGGCCGATCGAGTAGGCGGTCGCCGTCTTGGCGGACGCTTCTCCGGAGAGCGCTGCTGAGTTCATCGCCTGGGTTACGCCGACACCGCCCGGGGTGGCCGAGACGCTGTTGGAGATCGAGTTGGAGGCGGTGACGGTGGCGACGTTGTGGAAGCTGACCGGGATGCCGTAGGCGCCGAGGAAGACGGCGACGATCGCGAGCCGGGCGATGTAGCTGCCGAGCTCGGGCAGGACGAGGCGGGTGAAGGCACGCCTCGGGGTGCGCAGGATCGCGCCGCCGGAGATCAGCTGCTCACGCAGTTTCGCCAGTCGCTCCCAGAAGATGCGCGCCAGCAAGACGAGCAGGACGATCGCGCCGGCGGCGATCAGCAGAACGAGCCCAGCGTGATCGGCGACGAAGCCGAGCTTGATCGAGAAGGAGCCGCTGACGGTCAGGAACAGGTAGAGGTAGAGGCCGATGTTGAAGACGGAGAAGGGAATCTTCTCGACGATCAATCCCGAGATCACTAGCGGGAAGGTTGCCCCGACGATCAGCGTGGTGAACATCACCAGCATCACGAAGGTGCCGATATTGGCGGGCAAGAAGCCGTTGAGCGCGACCGCGGCGGCGTAGGAGGCGAGGACGAAGCGGAAGGGCAGGGGGGAGCGGGGCAGTGCTGCGCGCAGAATCCCGTACCAGGCGAGTGCGGCGAGGCTGGTCTGGATGCTCTCGAGCACGACCCCGGCGCCGATCGCCCAGGCGGGCACCGCGGCGACCTTGTCGAAGAGGTCGTTGATCCAGTCGAGCACGGGCACGCCGAGCAGCTCGAGCACGGCGAGCAAGGTCGCGACGCCGCCAAGCCAGGCAGCGATGCGGGTTAGGCGACGCTGCAGCGGCTGCCGCTGGCCGTGCTCGGCAGGCGCTGTGTCGGCTTCCACGGCCGCACCCTAGCCAACAGATCCGCCGCCTCCGACTGCACGCCGCGATCGATGCGAAGATCGCACGGTCAGCCCGCAACGGATAGGAGTGAACGTGTCAGGTACAGACCTAAGCTGGAGGAGCACCCGGATGGCCCGGCTCATGCCGCTGGTCGTGGCGATTGGCATTGCCGGGGTGGTTGCGTCCGGCTGCGGCGGGAGCAGCGACAGCAGCAGCGCTTCCTCGGAAGCCAGCTCGGCGATCGAAAAGGGCAAGGAAGAAGCGCAGAAGGGCATCGAAAAGGCCAAGGAAGAAGTGAAGAAGGGCTTCGGTGAGGCCGAAGAAGCTGCCAAGCAGGGGGCTGAAGAAACAAAGGGAGCTGCTTCGAAGGGCGTCGAAAACGCCACCAACGAAGCCCAGAAGGGGATCGAAAAGGGCAAGGAAGAAGCGCAGAAGGGGATCGAAAAGGGCAAGGCCGAAGCCGAACGGGCTATCGAAGAAGCCGAAAAGCGGGCAAATCAGTCCGGCTACTGAGCCAGACGAGCATCGCCCCGGCGGCGCGGGTCGTCGTCGGGGCTAGCGGACCTTGCAGGCGCGCGAGAGGCTCGTGGTCAGCCGCTGCCCGTTGGCAAAGGAGAAGGTCGCCTTTGCCAGCGGGAAGCTCGCCGCGGCAAAGCCGGCAGGGGCGGCACAGCTGGCACTGATGAAGCTGCGGCTCTTACCTCTGTAGTTGTAGGTGCGGCCAATCGTCATCGAGATTTCGGTCACGTAGCCGAGGTCGGAGGCCAGCTCGGGGATCTTGGTGGAGAAGACGGCGCCATACCTTCCCTGTTGGTGGTGCGAGATTTCGAAGGGAAGAACGAAAGCGGCGCGCACTGGGCTCGATCCGTAGAGGTGCAGCAGCATTCCCGGCCGCCCGTGAAGTCGGCTGTTGAAGGCGAGTATCTCGCCCCGGGCCGGGATCAGGGGCGCGCCCGGGAAGTCGACGTTGGCGGCAAAGTGGCCGCGGCCGACGAGGGCGGGGCGACAAGCTCTGAGCGCGGCTTCGCTGCTGGTCTGTTGGAGCTGCGGCGCCGAGCAGGTGGCAAGGCCCGTGGATGAGACCACGCCGGCGCGGTTGACGGCGATCGTGATTTCGCGAAGCTGCGGTGGGCGCGTCCCGTCCGAGGTGCTGACCGCGCCTTCCAAGCTGACGCTGACCGGAGCAGGGCGGTCGCGCGGCAAAGCACGCGGGCGCAACTGGCCGTCGAAATGCACGCGCAGGCTGCCCTGTTGGATCAGTTCACCACGGGCTGCGACGGCGCCGGTCAAGACGACGATCGCGAGCACGGCTGAGATGACGAGGCGGCGCATAAGTCCCACTGTTCAGTCTAGGTACTGGCCCATTCGGATCGGGTTAACGGTGCGCTACGCCGCTGCTAGGGCCTAGGGTTGGGCGATGGCCGATGCGGGGCACGGAATCGAGCTGTCGGCCGGCGATGAGTTCGCCGGTTACCGAATAGAGCAGCGCCTGGGACGCGGCGGTATGGGTGTGCTCTACCTGGCGCTCGAGCCGGAGCTGGAGCGGCGGGTGGCGCTGAAGCTGATCGCCCCGGAGGCTGCCGAGGACGAGGTCTTTGCCAGGCGCTTTGCCGAGGAGTCGAAGATCGCCGCCTCGATCGAGCACCCCAACGTGGTGCCGATCTACGCCGCCGGCAAAGAGGCCGGGGTGCCGTTCATCGCGATGCGCTACGTCGCCGGCGCCGACCTGGCAAAGCGGCTTATCCGTGAGGGACGGCTCGAGCCCGCGGTCGCGGTTGAGCTGATCGCCCAGATCGGCAGCGGCCTCGACGCGATCCACGCCGTCGGCCTGATCCATCGTGACGTCAAGCCGGCCAACGTCCTGCTCAGCGGTGGCGAGGCGGCCGAGCACGCCTACATCACCGACTTCGGCGTCGCCCGCAACGTCTCGACCGAGTCCGGCCTGACCCAGACCGGCCGTTTCGTCGGCACGCTCGACTACGTCGCCCCCGAGCAGATCTCCGGCGGCGAGATCGACGCCCGCGTCGACGTCTACGCGCTCGGCTGCCTGCTCTTCAAGCTGCTCACCGGCGAGGTGCCGTTCCCCAAGGACGGCGATGCTGCACGCCTCTTCGCTCACCTCAACGATCCGCCCCCGGCACCGTCGCTCTACGTGCCGGAGGTCTCGATGGCGCTCGACGACGTCGTGATCCGGGCGATGTCGAAGACGCCTGACGATCGTTATCCCTCGGCCGGAGACCTCGGCCGAGCCGCGCAGGCGGCGCTGCGGGGCGAGCGGACAACGGCACCGGAGCGAACCGTGGCGACCGGAGCGGCGGCAACGCGAACCGCGGAGACGATCTCAGTGGAGCCCGAAAGGGGCACGGCGGAGGCCGCCGAGAGCGAACGGATGAAGCCGCCTGCACGCGGTCGCCGCAGTCGCGGTTTGGTGCTCGCCGGCGCCGCACTCGCGGTGGTGGCGATCGTCGTTGCGATAGTCGCTTTGACGGGCGGGGGAGGGGACGGGAGCCCAAGCGCGGCGAGCGAGTCAAAGGCCAACACGGCGACGTCACCGGCGCCGAAGAAAAAGTCAACGCCAAAGCCATTGGCCAAGCAGGAGCTAATTGCAAAGGCCGACGCGATCTGCGTGCACAGTCAGGAGACCTTCAAAGCGACGCATAAAGAATTCCCCAATGGGGAGAACGAAGCGGACCTCCGTTACTCGGAAATCCTCAGCGGGATCTCCAGTACGGCTGTACGCAAATTCAATTCACTTGACCCACCCGCCGGCGTGAGCAAGCCCTTCAGCGAATACGTCAAATCCCAGGAACGGGTCAAGGTCTATGACCAGCAGGCCCTGCAGGCCGCCAAAGCTGGCGATACGGCTGAATATCTGGCCGCCCGCGAACGGCGCAACAACGAGGCCGAAGAACGCTACGAACTGGCTCGCGCCGTCGGCCTGCAGCAATGCAGCACCAGTCGCGGCTAGGGAAATGTCGCGAAAGAATTGGCTCGGTGCTTGGAGAGTAAGCAACATCTTACGTAAGACTATGCTTAAATAAGTCGGGCATGGAGACCGAGGCCGACTTGGAGCAGATGGATCGGGTTGCGCGGGCCCTTGCCGCGCCGCGCCGCCGCGAGATCCTCAGCCTGGTTCGCGACGACGAGCTCAGCGCCGGCGAGATCTCCTCG
The DNA here is from genome assembly GCA_963840565.1 of uncultured Solirubrobacterales bacterium. GTDB lineage: Bacteria > Actinomycetota > Thermoleophilia > Solirubrobacterales > 70-9 > VRUE01. The sequence continues at coordinate 613,244 of CAWIZH010000002.1, read as the reverse complement.
CGCTTCGACGTCTCGCGTCCGGCGATCTCCCAGCACCTCGCGGCGCTGCGCGAGGCCGGCCTGCTCAGCGAGCGGCGTGACGGTACCCGCCGCCTCTATCGAGCCCAGCCCGAGGCGCTCGGCGGGCTGCGCGACTTCTTGAACGAGTTCTGGACCGATCGTCTCGAGCGGCTGAGGCTGGCCGCCGAGCTGGAGCAGCAAAGGAGGGACAAGCGTGGCAAACGCAGAGACAGCAAACGCGACCGAGGTAGGGGTTCGGATCGGGGCAAGCCCTGAGACGGTCTTCGATTTCTTCACCGACCCCGACAAGATGGTCCAGTGGATGGGCCGCTCTGCCGAGCTGGACCCGCGGCCCGGCGGCGCGCTGCGCTGTGACATCAATGGCGATGCAGTTGCCAGTGGCGAGTACATCGAGGTCGACCGGCCCCGCCGCGTCGTCTTCACCTGGGGCTGGGAGGGCGAGGACTCGGTGACGGCGCCCGGCAGCAGCACGGTCGAAGTCCTGCTCGAGCCCGACGGCGATGGCACCCAGCTGCGCCTGCTCCACCGCGACCTGCCGAGCGCCGAATCGGCCGAGAAACACAACCACGGCTGGCGCCACTACACCGAGCGGCTGGCGGCAGCGGCGGCGGGCAAGGACCCCGGAACGGACCCCTGGGAGACACCAGAGGGCACCGGCTCGAGTAACTGACAAGCGACTAGCAAGGAGGCAGCACGATGGGCAATCCAGTGATGTGGTTCGAAGTCGCAGGCAAGGATCAGCAGGGACTGAAGAACTTCTACTCGCAGCTCTTCGAGTGGCAGCTGAACGACATGGAGGCGATGCCGTACACGATGGTCGACACCGGCGGCGAGGGCATTCCTGGCGGGCTCGGCGCCGCGCCGGAGGGCAGTCCCGGCCACGTCACCTTCTACGTGCAGGTCGAGGACATCGACGCGGCGCTGACGAAGGCGGAGGGCTTGGGTGGCAAGAAGGTGATGGGCCCGATGGACATCCCCAGCGGCCAGATCGCCCTCTTTACGGACCCCGAGGGACACCAGATCGGCCTGATGACCCGGATGAGCTGAGCGCTTGAAGCCCGAGTCACCTTACGGCTCGGGCTTCGCGTGCAGTTCGACGCCGCCGCCCTTTTCTTGGATCAGGTCTACCGTCAGCAACACCGCGGCGACGGCGTAGAAGGGGGTGAAGGCGACGTTGGTGAGGACGTCGGCCGCCCACTCGGCGATGACCGAGCCGCCGAAGGCGTCGTGAGCGAGGCCGGTGATCAGGTCGGTGAGGGAGTCGCCGGCGACCTCGATCGGGATCAGCACGAGGGCGACGAGGAAGAACTTGCCGCGCACCAGTTGCACGCTGCGGCGAAAGGCGGCGCGGATCCCGCGGTGCTCGATCTCCACCACCGGCGCCGCCAAGCCGAGCCAGACGAAGGCGAGGATGCCCGGGATGACGAGGGCCACCATCCCGAGCCCGACCAGCACCACGTAGATCACGTCGATCGCGATCAGCGGGCCGTAGTTGACCATGCCGGCGATCTCGCGCAACGAGGGCGGCCTGCCCTCTTTGGGATGGGTCAGTGAGATCGCCACCGCGCCGGTGTAGAAGACCTCGCCGATCAGCCCGACGCCGACTATCGCCAGCACCGCGAGGGCGGCGCCGGCGAGCTTGAGGCCGTTGCTGAATCCAAAGGAGCCGATTTCCGCGTCGATCGCGATCGCGTGAAGCAGTCCCAGGGGCACGAAGACAGCCGCCGCGAGCGCCAGCAGCGAGGGTGCCCAGCGGATGTAGGTGCGCCCGATCCGGATGTAGGTCGAGGCCAGTTCGGCGCGGCGGCTCACTTCAACGGTGACGCCGCCGCCCGGACGGGTAGCGGCCGCGGTCCTGCAGCCTTGACGGCGACGATTCGGAAGCGGGGACCCGCTGCACCTGTGCGAGCTCCCCGACCAGCCCCTCTTCGGCGCAGCGGCGGTGCCAGTGATGGTGTTCGGTGCCGCCGAGGCGGAAGACGTACTGGACGACGACGTGCTCGCTGCCGATCTCGATCTCGCCGTGGCAGGAGGGGCAGCGGTAGAGCTTGCGCGAGATCGCCCGGATCACCCAGGCCTCGTCCCCCTCTTCGGTGGTGCCGCGCAGGCTCCAGCGCTTGTCGGGCAGGCCCTCGAGGCCGGCCATCGACTACCGGCGCGACAGCCAGCCGAAGCCGGCGGCCATCGCCAGGTTGGAGACACTCGCGAGCCGCAGGCCCAGCTTTGCGCCTGGGCGACTGACCGCGGCCGACTCGGACCACAGCGCATCGGTCGCGATCTCGGTCCCGCGCAGCCAGGCCAGCGCCCACCAGTCGCGCGGCTCGCCACGCCGCTCTGCAATCAGGTGGGCGGCGGCGAAGGTGAGCCAGATCGGGCCGCAGCGGCGGAAGAGGTGTTCGGCGTCCGGCGAGGGGTGCTCGTGCCCGAGCACCTTCAGCGTTGTCGCCGGAGCGGCGATCGCGGCGCTGCCGAGCACGAGGTCGAAGACGATCATGTTGCGGTTGGTGAGGCGCAGCGCCTGCTCGAGTGTCATCGCAGAGTCCATCCAACCAGATCGAGCATCTTCAGGTGAAAGACGAACGACTCAGAAGGGAAAGTGGAGGGTCCGGCGAAACTCAGCCCCGTGACCAAGACTGCGACTAAACCACCCCAGCTAAAGAGCCTTTCCGAGTACATCCAGGAGCGCTTCGACGAGTTCTCGCGCTCACAGAAAGATGTCGCTCGCTACATCGTTGATCACCTAGACGAGGCAGCATTCCTCACCGCCGAGGAGCTGGCCCGGAGAGCGAGCACTTCGTCATCGACGGTCGTGCGCTTCTCCCAGGCCCTCGGCTTCGAGGGTTACCCCGAGCTTCAGCAGGCCGCGATCGAGGAGTACCGCAACGCCGGTGCCGCCGCGACCGGCAGCGCCAGCTCCGGTGCCCTCTTCTCCTTCGACCACTCCGAGTTGGAGGGATCGCTCGGTGCCGACTACGCCAACCTCGAGGAAACGGCGAAGAAGCTGACCCGCGAGCAGGTCGACGGCGCCGTCGCCGCCCTCGCCGAGTCCCAGCGCGTCGTCATCGTCGGCGTCGACCAGATGGCCTTCTTCGCCAGCTACCTGCGCCACACACTCAGCCTGCTCGATATCCGGGCGGAGATCGTCGCCAGCACCGGCGGCGAGTCGCTGCAGCGGCTGGGCCGGATCGACGACGAAACGCTCGTCATCATTCTCTCTTCAGGCCGGGCGCACCCATTGCTTCTGCGGGCGATGAAGCTTGCGGTTCACCGCGGCGCCCGCACCTTGGCGGTCTCCGATGCCTCGATGTCGGAGGTCGGCGAGCTTGCCGAGCTGACCCTCTATTACTCCTCGAACAGCCCGTCCTTTGCCCGCTCCAACACCGCATTGATGGCTCTGGTTCAGGCTTTGGCGCACGGTCTCTACGCGCGTGACGAAGACACGCACAAAGACCGCATCCGCGCCTACAAGCTGAAGTAGCGGCCCGCCCGCGTAATATGCGGCTCAGTGACTGAGCGAGCGACTTTCCGAGTCAAGACCGGCCTGGCAGAGATGCTCAAGGGCGGCGTGATCATGGACGTGGTCACGCCTGAGCAGGCGCGGATCGCCGAGGACGCCGGCGCCTGCGCCGTGATGGCGCTGGAGCGCGTGCCCTCCGACATCCGCCGCGACGGCGGTGTGGCGCGGATGTCCGACCCGGCGATGATCAAGGGGATACAGCAGGCAGTCAGCATCCCGGTGATGGCGAAGGCCCGGATCGGCCACTTCGCCGAGGCCCAGGTCCTGCAGGCGCTAGAGGTCGACTACATCGATGAGTCGGAGGTGCTGACCCCAGCCGACGAGCGCCACCACATCGACAAGCTTGCTTTTGAGGTGCCCTTTGTCTGCGGCGCCACCAACCTCGGCGAGGCGCTGCGGCGGATCGGTGAGGGGGCGGCGATGATCCGCTCCAAGGGCGAGGCCGGGACCGGCAACGTGGTCGAGGCGGTGCGCCACATGCGCGAGATCGTCGCCGGGATCAAGCGGCTGGCCCAGAGTGGTCCCGAGGAGCTTTCCGCAGCGGCGAAAGAGCACCAGGCGCCGCTGGAAGTGGTGCACGAGGTGGCCGACAAGGGCCGCCTGCCGGTGCCGCTCTTCTGCGCCGGCGGCATCGCCACCCCTGCGGACGCGGCGCTGATGATGCAACTCGGCGCCGAAGGCAACTTCGTCGGTTCGGGCATCTTCAAGAGCGCCGACCCGGAGCGCCGGGCGAAGGCGATCGTCGAGGCGACCACGCACTTCAGCGATCCCGAGCGGGTCGCGGCGGCCTCGATCGGGCTCGGCGAGGCAATGCCTGGGATTGAGATCGCCGATCTGGCTGCGGCTGACGCGCTGCTTCAAGACCGCGGTGCCTGAGGGCTTCTGGCCCGCGGGTCCTGTCCCGGGGCAGGGGGGCCTGCGGGCGGGCCACGGTCCGTCCTCGACCCCCCTGCCCCGTGCCACCCGCGGGAGAGGCCTTCCGGTCGGATGTTGATCGGGGTTCTAGCGATTCAGGGGGGATTCGAAGCGCACGAGATTGCCCTGCGCGGGCTTGGGGCCGATGTCCGCGAAGTTAAGCTTCCGGCGGACCTGAAGGGCTTGGATGGGTTGGTGATCCCCGGGGGGGAGAGCACGACTATTTCCATGGGAATCGAGTCAGCTGGATTGGAGCCGGCAATTCGGCAGCATCGCGCTGCCGGGCGAACGGTTTTCGGCACCTGCGCGGGAATGATCGTCTGCGACGACGCGCACCTGGGCCTGATCGACATCACCGCGGCGCGCAATGCCTTTGGCCGCCAGCTGCAGAGCTTCGAGGCGGACCTGGAGATCGAGGGAATCGGCGACGAGCCGCTGCGTGCGGTCTTCATCCGGGCGCCCTGGGTCGAGCGGACCGGGGCGGAGGTCGAGGTCCTTGCCTCATATGAAGGGCACCCGGTGGCGATCCGTGAAGGCGGCGTGCTGGCCTGCGCCTTTCACCCGGAGCTGACGGATGATTCCCGGCTGCACGCACTCTTTATGGCGATGACTACGAGCGCGCGGGAACGCGCGCGGGAGGAGGCTGAGGCGTGAGAGATCCCAGAGCGGAGAACCTGGCGAAGATCCTGGTCGGTTACTCGACCAAGGTCAAGGCGGGCGAGGTCGTCTCGATCGACGGCGAGATCGGCGCGGAGCCGCTGCTGCGCGCGATCTACGAGGAGGTCCTGAAGGCGGGCGCGCACCCGATCCTCAACGTTGGCCTCGACGGCCTCGCGGCGATCTACTACCAGCACGCCAGCGACGCGCAGCTCGAGTGGATCTCGCCGCATCTGGAGTGGACGGTCGACAACGCCGACGTGCGGATCGGCATCGGTGCCAGCGCCAACACCCGCGAACTCTCGAAAGTCCCGCCGGAGCGCCAGACCCGCCGCCAGACCGCCACCGGCCCGGTGCTGAACCGGATGATGGAGCGCAGCGCGGCCGGTGATTTCCGCTGGTGCTACACGCTGTTCCCGACCAACGCCTACGCCTCCGAGGCGGAGATGAGCCTCGCCGACTACGAGGACTTCTACTTCGGCGCCTGCCTGGCCGACGATCCGGACCCGCTGACCGCCTGGAAGCGTGCCTCGGGCGAGTGCGAACGGCTTGCCGAGTGGATTCAGGGTCACGAGGAGGTGCGGGTGACTGCTCCGGGCACCGACATCACGCTGGGCATCGCCGGCCGCACCTTCATCCCCTGCGTCGGCGATCACAACATGCCCGACGGCGAGTTCTTCACCGGCCCGATCGAGGACTCGGTCGAGGGCGAAGTCACCTTTCACCTGCCGGCCGTAATCGCCGGTCGCGAGGTCTCCGGCGTCCGCCTGCGCTTCGAGGCGGGCAAGGTCGTCGACGCCAGCGCCGAGCGCGGCGAGGAGTTCCTGATCCAGCTGCTCGACACCGACGAGGGCGCCCGCCGCCTCGGTGAGCTCGGGATCGGCACCAACTACGCGATCGACCGCGGCACGCTCGAGGTCTTGCTCGACGAGAAGATCGGCGGCACCGTCCACATGGCGGTCGGCAAGTCCTACCCCGAGTCAGGCGGCGTCAACGACTCCGCCGTGCACACCGACCTGGTCTGCGACCTGCGCCAGGGCGGCAAGATCGAAGTCGACGGCGTCGACTTTCAGGTGGACGGCAAGTTCGTCGTTTGATGGTGGGGGTAGGAGGAGCCCGGTTGCCCTCCAGACGAATTGACACCCCAAGAGCGGAGCTCTTGGGGTGAATCAGGAGCGCGGCCTACGGCCGCGCATTGACCGGATTGCATTTCCGCCGCTTCGCGACATTCGTCTGGAGGGCAACCGGGCTCCTCTCCCAACCGCTCGAATGACGGAGCTTCAAGCGGTGGCGGGAAATAGAAGCTTTCAAAGCAGCGCTGCGAAGCTGGCCCTTGGAAAAGCTTCGAGCAAAAGGCGCCTCGAAGGAACTACTTTTTGAAGCTTGCGGCGCTTCGATGGGCTACTACTGGCTGCCGATTGGCGATCCCGCGAGGAGGAAGAACCAGACGGTGAGGCAGAGGAGGGCGAGCATTACCGAGCCCATCAGCACTGCCTCGACCACGGTTGTGGTGCCGGCGGTGGATGAGGTATCGCGCATGCTCTTGAGCCAGGTCGGCCGCATCGGGGCGAGCCGGTTGGTGCCCGTGATCTGGATGTAGAGCCGGTTCAGGCGCCCGATCAGCCAGGCGACGACGAGGACCGAGACGATGATCCCGGCGGCGACGACGAAGTAAGGGCCCTGGCTGGGGAATTGGCTGTGCGAGACCTTGGAGGCGATGTAGATCCAACTCAACGGGATCGCGGTCCAGAGCGAAAGGGCTGCGAACAGCATGGCGACAAAAATGATGCTCGCCGCCACTCCCCGAACCGGTCCGCCGCGGTGCGAATCGCTGACCATTTCCACATTCATAGAATGCCAGGTATGTCCGGACATTCGAAGTGGTCTTCGATTAAGCATAAGAAGGGTGCGGCCGACGCCAAGCGGGGCAAGCAGTTCACCAAGCTGGCGCGGGCAATCACCGTCGCCGCCCGCGACGGCGGCCCCAGCCCGGAGGCCAACGCGCCGTTGGCGACGGCGATCCAGAAGGCTCGCGACGCCTCGATGCCGAAGGACAACATCCAGCGCGCGATCGACCGTGGCAGTGGCATCGGCACCGATGCCGACGCGATCGAATCGATCCTCTTCGAGGGCTACGGCCCGGGCGGCGCGGCGATTCTGGTCGAGGCGCTGAGCGACAATCGCAACCGCACCAGCGCCGACGTCCGCCACGCCTTCAACAAGCACCACGGCAGCCTCGGCGAGCCCGGCTCGGTCGCTTGGATCTTCGAGAAACGCGGTGTGATCGTCGTCGACGGAAACCGCCACGACGAGGATGACTTGATCGTCGCGATCGACGCCGGCGCCGAGGACGTGCGCGAGGACGGCGAGCAGCTGCGCGTCCTCTGCGAGCCGGCCGACCTGGCGGCCGTGCGCGAGGCGCTCGAGGGCGCCGGGGTCGAGGTCCAGTCTTCCGAGGTGACAATGGAGCCGAAAAGCACCGTCACGGTCAAGGGCAGCGAGGCCGAAGACCTGCTGCGCCTCTTCGACACCCTTGAAGAGCACGACGACGTCAACGAGGTCCACGGCAACTTCGACGTTCCCCAGGAGATCCTCGAAAAGCTCGCCGCTTAGCCCGCACCGCTGAAGGCATCCGGGCCTGCTCCCAGAATCACTTCTAATGCAAGTCGTGATGGGGATCGACCCCGGCGCAGCCAACCTAGGGTTTGGCGTGGTCAGGATCGAGGGCAGCCGCATGGTCGCCCTCGACGGTGGCGTGGTCGAGACCTCGCCCGAGATGGCGATGGAGCGGCGCCTGGAGCGGATCCACAGCGCCCTCACAGAGCTGATCGGCTGGCACCAACCGGCGGCAATGGCGCTCGAGGACCTCTACTTCGGCAAGAACGTGCACTCGGCGATGGCCGTCGGCCGGGCCAGCGGCGTGGCGATGCTGGCCGCCGCTCAGGGCGACGTCAGCTGCTTTACCTACACGCCGCAGGCAATCAAGAAGGCGGTCTGTGGATCCGGCGCCGCAGGCAAGGACCAGGTGCAGCGGATGGTCGGAACGCTGCTCGGCTTGCCCGAGCCGCCGACGCCCGACCATGCCGCCGACGCGCTCGCGGTGGCGATCTGCCACGGCGGTGGCAGCGGACACCAGGCCGCGGTCGAGTCGGCCACAAAGCTGCCGGCCGGGGCGGGGCTGGCCCGATGATCGCCGCCGTCCGCGGAGAGGTGATGGTGCGCCGGGCCGATCACGTCGTGATCGACGCCGGCGGTGTCGGCTACCGGCTGGCGGTGTCGGCCGAGACCTTGAAGGCAGTGCCGGCTGCCGGGAGCGAGGCCTTCCTGCACGCCGAGCTGATCTCCCGCGATGACTCGCTTGCGCTCTTCGGCTTCGCCTCCGAGGAGGAGCGCGACCTCTTCGGCGAGCTGATCTCTGTCAGCGGCATCGGCCCCAAGGTCGCCCTCTCGGCGCTCTCAGGCGGACCCGTGCGCGAACTGCTGCGGGCAATCGCCGCCGGCGACGCCAAACGCTTCCAGGCGGTGCCGGGAATCGGCAAACGGACCTCGGAGCGGATCATCGTCGAGCTGCGCGAGAAGGTCGCCGGGGCGCTGGAGGAGGAAGTGATGCTGGCCGGTGCCGACGGCGACGACCCGCGCGGGCTCGCCCGCGACGGTCTGGTCAACCTCGGCTACGCGCCGTTGGAGGCCGAGCAGCTGCTGGACGGGATCAAGGGCAATGACGCCGAGCAATTGCTTGCCGCCGCCCTGCGCAAAGCCGGCACTTCGAGGAGCAAGGCGTGAGCGACCGGATTCGAACCCCCGGGATCGACGGTCCTTTCCCGCCGGGGGATGACACCCCGCCCGACGACGTGCGCGTGCACGACGCTCGCGCCGACGTCCCCGACGAGGATCTCGACCGCTCGCTGCGGCCGCGGACGCTCGCCGACTTCGTCAACCAGGAGCAGGTGACGGGGCAGCTGGCGATCTTCATCGAGGCGGCCCGCGGCCGGGACGAGCCGCTCGACCACGTGCTGCTGGCCGGTCCGCCCGGCCTCGGCAAGACCTCCCTGGCGCACATCGTCGCCGAGGAGATGGGGGTGCCGCTGGTGCAGACCGCGGGGCCGGCGCTGGAGCGCAAGGCCGACGTCGCCTCCTTCCTCACCGCGCTCGAGCCGGGTAGCGTCTTCTTCGTCGACGAGATCCACCGCCTCGGCCGGGCGGTTGAGGAGACGCTCTACCCAGCAATGGAGGACGGCGAGCTGCCGGTCGTGCTCGGCGCCGGCGCCGGCGCACGCACGGTCACCCTGCCGCTGCCGCCCTTCACCCTGATCGGCGCGACGACCCGGGCGGGCCTGCTGACGACGCCGCTGCGCGACCGCTTCGGCCTCTCGCACCGGCTCGAGCACTACGTGCCGGAGCACCTTGCCGAGATCATCACCCGTTCGGCCGGCATCCTCGGGGTCGAGATCGACGCCGAGGGCGCGCAGACGATCGCCGAACGCTCGCGCGGCACGCCGCGAGTGGCCAACCGGCTGCTCAAGCGGGTGCGCGATTTCGCCCAGGTCAAGGAAAGCGGCGCGATCAACGCCGAGGTCGCGGCGGCAGCGCTGGCGATGCTCGAGGTTGACGCCGGCGGCCTCGACCGCAGTGACCGTGCCCTGCTCGACACCGTCGCGACCAAGTTCGGCGGCGGCCCGGTCGGGCTCTCGACCCTGGCCGTCGCGATCGGCGAGGAGGCCGACACGATCGAGGACGTGCTCGAGCCCTATCTGCTCCAGCAGGGCCTGCTCAAGCGCACCCCGCGCGGCCGCGTGATCACGCCCAGGGCCTACGAGCATCTCGGCCTGCCGACGCCGGATGCCGCAAGAAGCCTCTTCTAAAACCCAGTCTCAGTAATCTGCGTGGGGTGCCGTTCTTCATCTGCCCCAACTGCGGCCACCGGGAGGTCAGCGCCGAGCGTACGGCGGGCTTCAGCTCGCGTCCGAAGGGCTGCTCCAAATGTGGCTTTGGCTTCGTCTTCGAGCTGCTCGACGACTACTACCCCGCGCCCAACGCGGCCTTCTTCGTCTGCGACCAGAAAGCGCGCGTGATCGACGCCGGCCGCGGCAGCTTCGAGCTGACCGGCCTCACCGACGAGGACGTGATCGGGCGGCCGGTGCAGGAAGTGCTCGGCCTGCAGTGGCGCGAGGGCAGCGAGGGCGACGAGCAGCCCGAGGCCGGCGGCGTCGCCGTCGCCGACCCGATCGCCACCTCGCTCGAGTGGGGCGTGCGCTCACTCGGCAAGCGCGTCTCGGTCAACGCCGAGGGCGATCTCCCGGCGGAGGCGGTCGCCGACGTCTTTCCCGCCTATGACGATGACGGGGGACTGCTGATCGTCCTCACCCCGGAGAATTGAGGACGGGATGGGCAAACGGCGCAAACACCTCTTCATCCTGCTCTTTGTCCTCGGCCTGATCGTCGTCTCGGCGCTGGTAATCGTCAACAAGCCGACCAAGCTCGGCCTCGACCTCAAGGGCGGCGTCGAGCTCGTCTACCAGGGCACGCCGACCGGCGAGTCGAAAGAAGTCAGCGGCGAAGACATCGATCACTCGATCGAAATCATCCGCGAACGGATCGACCAGCTCGGCGTCTCGGAGCCCGAAGTCTCGCGCCTTGGCACCAACGAGATCTCGGTCAGCCTTCCCGACGTCACCAACGCCCAGCGCGCGATCGACCAGGTCGGCACCACCGCCCAGCTCTTCTTCTACGACTGGGAACCCAACCTGATCGGCCAGGAGAAGGCGATCGGCGGCCACCCCGGCAAAGAACCGCCGAAAGGCGCGATAACCAAGGCCAGCGAAGAATGGAAAGAAGCGGGACGGACAACGACCAAACGCACGGACGCCCAGCTGCTCGCCGCCGGCGCCTTTCCCGCCGCCTACAACGCGGTCAAACTGGCCGCCGAACAGAAACCGGTCGAAGACTGCACGACCTGCTCGACCAGTCGCCCGCGCTACTACCTCTTCTCGAAGAAAGAACCGCACGAACTGCTCGCCGGCCCTGAGTTCAGCAAAAAGGACCTCTTCATCAGTGCCACCGGGGTCGAACGCCCGCACAAGGGGACAACCGTGCTCAAAGTCCCTGCGGGAACGGTCGTCGTCTCGGAAAAGCCCAGCGACTCCAAAGGGCAGGTGATCGAAAACGCTGAACCGGGCTGGTACGCGCTGCGTGACAGGCCGGCGCTCTCTGGCACCGACATCACCAACCCAAAGCAGGGTTTCGGCGAATTCCAGGAACCGAACGTCACCTTCGAATTTACCGACAAAGGCCGTCAGGCTTTCCAGGAAGTCACCCGCCAGATCGCCCAGCGCGGCGCCGCCTCGGCGATCGGCCCGAGCAGCGCCGAATCGGCGGAAGCGACCTCCGGCCACTTCGCCGTCGTCCTCGACAACGAAGTCAAGACCCGGCCGATCATCAACTACGCCCAGAACCCCGACGGGATCGACGGTCGCACCGGCGCCCAGATCTCCGGTGGCTTCAACAGCATCACCGACGCCCAAGACCTGGCGACGATCCTGCAGATCGGCGCCCTGCCGATCAACCTGAAGCTGATCAGCCAGACCCAGGTCTCGGCTACGCTCGGCACCCAGGCGCTGCACGACGGGATCAAAGCGGGCGTGATCGGCCTGGTCTTGGTCGTCCTCTTCCTGCTCATCTTCTACCGCTTCCTCGGCTTCATCGCGACCCTGGCCCTGGGCGCCTACGGGGTGATCTTCTTCGCCCTGATCAAACTGATCCCGATCACCCTGACGCTGCCGGGGATCGCCGGCCTGATCCTGACGATCGGGATCGCCGCCGACTCCAACATCGTCATCTTCGAGCGAATAAAGGAGGAGGTGCGGGCGGGACGCTCGATGTCGAGCGCGATCGCGGCCGGCTACCGGCGCGGGATCGCGACGATCATCGACGCCAACGTCGTCACCCTGCTCACCGCCTTCATCCTCTTCGTGCTGGCCACGGCGGGGGTCAAGGGCTTCGCCTTCACCCTTGGCGTCGGCACGATCGTCACCCTGCTCACCGCGGTCGTCTTCACCCAGGCGCTGCTCGGCTCGATGAGCCGCACGCGGATACTGCGCTCGCCCAGCGCCCTCGGCGCGACGCGCCAAGGCATCCGCTGGCACTTCGACTTCATGGGAGCGAGTCGCTGGTTCTTCTCGATCTCGGGAGTGATCCTGCTGGTCGGCGCCCTCTCGCTCGCCACCAATCAGCTCAACTTCGGCATCGACTTCAAGGCGGGGACGAGGGTCAAGGTGGCGTTGGTCAAGCCCACCGACGAGGAAGGCGTGCGCAAGGCGCTCGACGAAGTCGGCGTCAGCGGCGAGGAGATCCAGCAGGTCTCCGACCCGGTCTTCGGCGCCAACGTCTTCCAGATCCAGACCCGCGAGCTGGTGCCGAGCACCGTCCACGAGGCGCAATCGACCCTGCAGGACAAGTTCGGCATCGCCGAAGACGGCTTCGACAGCACCAGCGTCGGCCCGACCTTCGGCGAACAGGTGGCCAACAGCGCGCTCAAGGCGCTGATCTTCTCGCTGCTGGTGATCTGCGCCTACATCGCCTTCCGCTTCGACCCGAAGTTCGCGGTGCCCGTCCTGATCGCGATCTTCCACGACATCCTGATTACCGCGGGTGTCTACTCCCTGACCGGCAGGGAGGTGACGAGCGGTACGGTCGCCGCCTTCCTCACCATCCTTGGTTACTCGCTCTACGACACGATCATCGTCTTCGACCGAATACGCGAGAACATGCCGCGAATGCCGCGGGCTGCGTTCTCGCAGATCGTCAACCGCTCGATGAGCGAGGTGCTGACCCGATCGCTGGCGACCAGCTTCACCACCCTGCTCGCAGTGGCCTCGCTGCTGGTCTTCGGTGGCGCCACCCTGCAGGACTTCGCCTTCGCGATGGCGGTCGGGATCATCTCCGGTACGTATTCGTCGATCTTCATCGCTTCGCCGGTGCTGACCGCGTGGAAGGAACGTGAGCCCGGCTTCATCCGCCGGCGCGAGCGGATCGCCGCGATCGACGGCACCGTGCCCCCCTTTGCCGATGACGTCGAGCTGGCCAAGATCGGCGGCGAGGAGGAGAGCGACGCGGAGATCGAGGCCGAGATCGCCTCGCAGCGCGAAGCTCAGCCGAAGGCCGGCGCGGTCGCAACCGTCGAGCCCCCGGCTGAAGGCGACGGTGGCAAACCGTCGAGCAACGGCGAGCCGCCCGCGGTCGATCCTGCCGCGGTGGCGCGCAGCGAGCGCGATGAGCGCCGTCGCGAGCGCCGCAAACAGAGGCGCAAACACGGGAGGAGTCGTTAGATGACCGCCTCCACAACCGCGCACGCCTGGATGGCGCGTGTGGCACTGCGCATCTCTGCGTCCTCGGGTTTGCCTTTGGCACCACCAAAGGCTGCACCCTGCGTCCTTGATCTGCTTGACCACACACACCCCCAGTCGCACGCGGCTATAAAGGCGGTCATCTGATGGCACTGCTCGTCTGGTTCACGATGGGGATCGCCCTCTGGCACTTCACCGTCTTCCTGCCGGACCATTTCTGGCAGGGGATCGTCGGTGCCTTCCTTGGCTCGGTTATCGGCGCGATCGCCTTCGGCGGCATCGTCGAGCTGATCACCGACAAAGGTCTTGGCAATACAGATTTGGCGACGGCGCTGACTGCGGTGCCCGGCGTCGCGATCGGCCTCGGCGTGGTCTACGCCATCGGCCTGCGCTCCGAGCAAGTCGCTGAGTAGCCGCAGTTCGCGACGATTGGCGGCGTTGTTGCCGCCGCGAGGCTTCTTAGCCTGCTGGAGTGGCCGAGACCCTGCAGGCATACAAGGCTGAGCCTTACTCCTATGCGGAGGCAAGGGAGCTCTCGGCGGAGCTTGGACTAAGCGATCCGGTCGCTATCGCCCTTGTCCGGCGTGGGTATCGCACGCCGGAGGAGGCCCGAGCTTTCCTCGAGGCCGATGAGTCGCACGATCCGGGTGAGTTCCGATCTATGGCGACTGTGGTGGAGCGTGTCCTGGCTGCGATCGAGGCCGGGCGGCGGATCACGGTGCACGGGGACTTCGACGTCGATGGAGTCTGCGCCACCACGCTTTTGGTCGGCTGCCTGCGTGAGCTTGGCGCCGAGTGCGATTGGCTGATTCCGGACCGGATGGCTGACGGCTATGGCTTGAGCGAGCCCAACGTGCGCAAGCTGGTCGAGCGCGGCACCGAGATGATTATCACCGTCGACTGTGGAGTCACCGCTGTTGCTGAGGTTGCGTTGGCCAAGGACCTGGGGATGGAGGTCATTGTTACCGACCACCACCAGGGCGGGGACGAGCTGCCCGATTGTCCGATTTTGCATCCGGCTCTCGACGGCTATCCGTTTGCTGAGCTTTGCGGGACCGGGGTGGCTTGGAAGCTTGCTTGTGCGTTGCGGGGGGCGTCTGGGGTGGGGTCCCCAAAACGAGCGGCGGGAGCCGCTCTTGAGTGTTTTGGGGACCCCACCCCAGACGCCCTCGACCTCGATCTGGTTGCGCTTGCGACGGTGGCTGATGTGGTTCCGCTGGTTGGCGAGAACCGGTCGTTGGTTAAGCGGGGGCTTGAGGAGGTGCGGCGGGCTCGACGGGTCGGGATGAAGGCGTTGCTGGTGGCGGCTAAATGCGATCCGAGTCGGCTTGATGAGAGCGATTTGGGGTTTCGGTTGGGGCCGCGGATAAATGCCGCTGGGCGGCTGTATCGGGCCGATGCTGGGGTGGAGCTTTTTCTGACTGAGGACGAGGGGCGGGCTGCGGAGATTGCTGTTGAGCTCAACCGAGCTAACAGCGAGCGGCGTGCTACTGAGCGGGAGGTTGCGAACGCGGCCGAGGCGGCGCTGCGGGATTTGCCGGAGCACCTGCGTGAAGCTTCCGGGCTGGTTGTCGCTGGGCACGACTGGCATCCAGGGGTCGTGGGGATCGTTGCTTCGCGGATGGTTGAGCGTTATCACCGGCCTGTGGTTGTGATTTCGCTTGATGGCGAGGGCTCGGGGCGTGGGTCTGGGCGCAGCATCAGCGGTTTTGACCTGCTTGGCGGGCTGGAGGCTTGTTCTGAGCATTTGGACGGCTTTGGTGGGCATCGGGCTGCGGCTGGGTTGGAGCTTGAGGAGGCGAGCGTCGATGCGTTTCGCGAGGCCTTTGCGGCTCATGCGGCTAGCGTGCTTGGGCCTGAGGATTTGAAGCGGACCGAGCGGATCGATGCGATGGTTGGTGGTGCGTCGCTGGGCTTGGATTTGGCTGAGGAGCTGCGGCAGCTGGCTCCGTTTGGGATGGGTAATCCTGGCGTGCGGCTGCTTGTTCCTTCGGCTCGGGTGCGCGATGTGCGGACTATGGGGGAAGGCAAGCATGCTCGCTTCAGCCTGCACAGTGGTGCTCACCGGGCGCTTGGGGTCGCTTTTGGCCGGCCGAGCCTGGGAGTTGGTGAGGACGATCTGGTCGATGTGGCCGTGCGGCTCGAGGTTAATCACTGGAACGGGGCGGTTGAGCCGCAGGTGATCTTGCGCGAGCTGTACCGGCGCAATGGGGGGGAGGCGGCGCTTGAGGCCGAGGGGTGGTGGCGGCGCTTCGAGGTCGAGCTGGCGCGGGATCCCAGTCGCTGGCCCGAGTTCAAAGATGTCCTGAGCGAGGGCCACGAGCGGCTCGTCCTGAGCAGCTCCAATGCGCCGGCGGCCGTCGTCGGCGAGCTCGCTTCCTGTGGCGGGAGCGTGCTGGCGCTTGTCGCCGATGCGGGGCTGCGGGCCGGGATGGCCGGCGAGGGGGCACGGCTTGCCGACTACCCCGAGCTCGAACGCTCGCCCGAATTGGCGGCTGAGTTCGATCACGTAGTGCAGGTCGACCCGCCGGCCTCTTCTGACCTCGACCGCCTCGCTTCGCGCTCTCCTCGGGAGGGCGGCTATCTGCACCGCGTCTGGGGCGAGGCGGAGTGGCGGCTTTCACTCAGCCTCCTCGCCGTGCAACTGGCGCAGCGGCCGACCCTGATCGGGACATTCCGTGACCTCCGTGACGCCGGCGAGGTGAGTGGCGAGGAGCTGCGCCAGGCACTGCTCGGCGGCGACCGGCAGCCGCGCAGCGCCGAGACGGCGGCGCGCTGCTTCCGCGTGCTCTCCGAGCTCGGCCTCGTCAGCGGAACGCCAGATGGCGGCGACGGTGTGGTCGGGGTCGTATCCTCAGATGGAACAGATCTCGAGCGCTCGGCAGCATTTCGCGCCTACAGCGCCCGCCACGAGGAGGCACGGCAATACCTCGAAGCACACAAACATCGGTAGCGAACCAGGGTCTCCTGGCCGACCTCTTCGCCGTGGTCGAGGAGTTCGACTCCTCGCCCGGCCCTGATCGGGCCTCCAACGGCGACGCTTCTGCCGGCGACATCGCCGTCTCGGTGGCCGCGATCGACCGTGCCGCGCTCGAGCGCGCCTTCGACTTCGCCTGCGACCGCCACGCCGACCAGCTGCGCCACTCGGGCGATGAGTTCATCACCCACCCGGTCGGGGTGGCGCAGATCTGCGCCGGGATGCGGCTCGACACGGCGACGCTCTGCGCGGCGCTGCTGCACGACACGGTCGAGGACACCAGCGCCAGCCTCGAGGAGGTGAAGACGGAGTTCGGCGAGGAGATCGCCCAGCTCGTCGACGGTGTCACCAAGCTGACCGGGATCACCTTCGAGAGCCGCGACGAGCGCCAAGCCGAGAACTACCGAAAGATGATGGTGGCGATGGCCACCGACGTCAGGGTGATCCTGATCAAGCTGGCCGACCGGCTGCACAACATGCGCACGCTGGGCGCCCTGCCCAAGCAAAAGCAGACGGCGAAGGCGCGCGAGACGCTGGAAATCTACGCGCCGCTGGCCCACCGGCTGGGGATCCACGCGATCAAGTGGGAGCTCGAGGACCTCGCCTTCGCGACCCTGCACCCGCGCAAGTACGCCGAGATCAAGCAGCTGGTCGCCCAGCAGCGCAACGAGCGTGAGGTCTACGTCACCGAGGCCGGCGAGTTCCTCTCCGGCGAGCTGAGCCAGGTCGGGATCGAGGCCGAGATCTCCGGCCGCGCCAAGCACTTCTACTCGATCTACACGAAGATGACCAAGAAGGGCCGCGAGTTCAACGAGATCTTCGACCTCACCGCGATGCGCGTCATCGTCGGCTCGGTCAAGGACTGCTACGGCGCGATCGGCGTCATTCACTCGCTCTGGAAGCCGCTGCCCGGGCGCTTCAAGGACTGGGTCGCGATGCCCAAGGCCAACATGTACCAGGCGCTGCACACGACCGTGATCGGTCCCGAGGGCAAGCCGCTGGAGATCCAGATCCGCACCGAGGAGATGCACAAGCTCGCCGAGTACGGAATCGCCGCCCACGTCGCCTACAAGGAGGGCGCCGCCGCCGACCCGAAACGGGAGAAGATGACCTGGTTGCGACAGCTGGTCGAGGCCGAGGGCGATCAGGACCCGGCCGAGTTCCTCGAGTCGCTCAAGGTCGACCTCTTCGAGGACGAAGTCTTCGTCTTCACGCCGAAGGGCGAAGTGAAGAACCTCTCGGCCGGCTCGACCCCACTCGACTTCGCCTACGCGGTCCACACCGACGTCGGCCACGCCTGCGTCGGCGCCAAGATCAACGGCTCGATCGTGCCGCTGCACTACCAACTGCGCTCCGGCGACATCGTCGAGGTACTGACCGCGAAGCAGAAGCGCGGGCCCTCGCGCGACTGGCTGAAGCTAGTGCGGACCAGCCGCGCCCGCAACAAGATCCGCGCCTTCTTCAAGGAGGAGAGCCGCGAGGACGCCGAGAAAAAGGGCCGTGAAGGCCTAGAGGCGGCGCTGCGCAAGCACGGCCTGCCGATGCAGAAGGTCGCCGCCTCGCCGCTGCTCGTTGACGTGATCCGCGAGATGGGCTTCCGCAAGGCAACCGATTTCTACATCGCCCTCGGCCAGGGCAAGGTCCCAACCAAGGCGGTGGCGAACAAGCTGATGCAGCGGCTGAAGGCGGGGGAGGCGGTCGAGGAGGCCGATCCGCTCGGCCTCCCGGGCGGCCACCGCGAGGACAAGGCCCGGCGGACCAAGGATGCCTCCAACTACGGGATCAGCGTCAAGGGCGCCGCCAACATCGCCGTGCGGCTGGCCAAGTGCTGCCGGCCGGTGCCGGGCGACGATATAGCGGGTTATGTATCCCTGGGCCGCGGAATTACCATTCACCGCAGCGACTGCAAGAACATGAAGGCGCTGAAGCGGGCGCCGGAAAGGTTCGTCGAGGTGAGCTGGGACGGCGAGAACGAGTCCTCCTACCGGGTCGAGCTGCAGATCGACGCCTACGATCGCACCCGCCTGCTCGAGGACCTCTCGCGCACCTTTTCCGAGGCTGGGATCAACATCCTCGGGGCGAGCTGCACGACCAACCACCCGATGGTCAAAAACAAGTTCGTGATCGAGGTTGGCGACACCGAGCAGCTGAAACAGTGCATCGCCCGCCTGCGCAACGTCGAGTCGGTCTTCGACGCCTACCGGATCACTCCGGCCGCTTAGACTCCTCTATCAAAGTTGGGGATAAGAATTCACTAATTTCGCCGATGAGTCGGCTCATATATGATCGGCATACGGGACTGGTGTCGCAGGCCAGATGAGGGAGATGTTTGTGAGGATCATGAGCGTGGAATCCACCGGTGGCCCAGGGGAGTGGGCACTGTGATCATGAGCCGCTCGGTGACAGTCCACCTGAGCGAGTTCGCCTGCTCCGTGGTCGCGGGCGAGGGGGATCGCGACCGCAAGCAGCTGGCCGCGAAGGTCGTTGACGCGATTCGTTGCTACCTAGGGGATCGGGGTACGTACGGGCCCGGGTGGGCGTATCCGCGCTTCCTGCGCGAGGAGGAGTACCCCGAAGAGGTCGCGTTGCAGCTCGAGATCGATACTGAGCTGTGGAGCCTGCTGGAGGAGGAGGCCGAGCGGCAGGGCGTTTCACCGCAGAAGATGGTCACCCACGCTTCCCTTTACGTCGCCGGCGAAGTCGATGCCGGCCGCGCCACCCGCCGCATCCTCGATGGCTTCGAGGGACCGGCCGAGGCGGAAGCTGGAATCAGCCGGCGTGCTGCGCCACCACGGGAGCCGCGCCGAGCTCGGTGAGCCTTGCCTGCAGGGTGCGACGGCCGCGGTGATGGAGGCCATGCACTGAGCTCTCGGACTTTTTCAGCGTGGCGGCGATCTCGACCGGCGTCAGCCCGGCGATGTGCCTGAGGATCAGCACCTCGCGCTGATCGTCGGGAAGGTATTCGAGAGCGTCGCGCAGGTCGTGACCGCGGTCGAGGCTGACCTGGGCCTGGCCGCCGTCGGCAAGCCTGACTTCCTCGGTGGGGATCGCCCGCCGTACCCGCATGTAGTCGAGGGCGGCGTTACGAGCGACCCGCATGATCCAGGCGGCAAAGGGGACCTCGCGCTGCTCGTACTTCTTGATCGCCTTCATCAGCTTGGCGAAGATGTTCTGGGTGATGTCCTCGGCCTCGTGATGGTCTTTGACGAAGCTGGCGACGTAGCGCTGAACGTCTGGTGCATAGCGCACGTAGAGGAAGTGCAGCCCCTCCGAGTCGCCTGCCTTGGCGCGCTCGATGGCTACTTGTACGAGCCGACCGTTGTTGTCGGACGCTGCCGCGGCCTTGCTGGGGCTCTGGCCCAAGCTATGCGGACTGGGGTCCGGCGTTTGACTGGTCACAACTCTTCCTCCTACGAAAGTTGACGTATTTTGCGAAAAGTTTCTGATCGAATGGCTTGCGTGCTGCGGCCAGAAGGAATAGTGGCCCTTCATCCGAATGTCAATGCCCAATATTCGTCTAAATTTCAGTCTTGCCCTCAAGTCGGCTGCAAATGCACAGGTATTGAGGCTGAAGTTAGGAGGATTCCGCGGCTGCAAGTGAAAATCTTGGGCACCACCAGGTAGTTGTATGAGGTGGACGCAACGTGAAAATCTCTCTTGGCACATTCGCTTGCATGGGGGTCGAGGCTCATTTGGGCTCCGATCTTTCCGCTGGAGTACGCGCGGCGCTTGCTGAGTACACGCGCCGCCTCGGCTCGGACGCACCTCCTTTGCCGATTCCTCGCCTCGCTCGCGACGATGCCTCGTCAGTGCAGGCCAAAGTCATCGATCTCCCCGTCAACGAGGAGATCTGGGAGGCGCTGGAGCGCGAGGCCACCAGGCAGAACACGACCGTGAGCGAGTTGGCAGCTCACTGGGTGTTGCTCTACCTGGCTGAGATCGACCGTATGACGCCGCTCAACACCGTCTGAGCGCGCGCCGGGGCCAATCAAGAGCCTTACTACTTATTTTCGAGAGAGTTACTACTTACTACTAGGACTAGGCAGTTTGGCGAGCGCTGGCGATCAGCGCGTCGACCGAGCGCACCGGGACCGGTTCTCCCTTTGCGTGCAGCGACTGCTCGAGCGCCTCTAGGCCGAGCACGATCTCAACCCCGAGCCGGGCGTTGGAGACCGGTGTGGTGCCCTCGCGGATCGAGGAGGCGAAGTCCTTCAGCTCCTGGCCGAGCGGCTCCAGCGCCTCGAGGCGGGGGGCGACCATGTCGCCGGTACGGTAAGTGAGCCGGTACTCGCCGAAGTTGGCGGGCGGCTCGGAGAAGTCGAGGCCACGGTCGTAGATCCGCACCGAGTCATCGGCCGCGGTGTCTTCGTACTGAACCATCTTCTGGCTGCCGACGACGACCATCTGGCGCAGCTTGCGGGGTGCCAGCCAGGAAAGCTGGACGTTGGCCTGGGCGCCGCCCTCGAAGCGCAGGGTGAGGAAGGCGGTCTCGTGGACGCCCTCCTGGAAGACGCTGCGGCCGTTGGCGCTGACCTCGACCAACGGCTTGCCGAGCCAGTGCAGCAGGATCGAGAGATCGTGCGGGGCGAGGTCGAGCACGACCCCGTCCTGCTGGTAGAGGCCGAGGTTCATCCGCGAAGAGGTGACGAAGTAGATCTCGCCCAGCTCGTCGCCGCGGATCATGTCGCGGACCTTGTTGACGGCGGGGCTGTAGAGGAAGGTGTGGCCGGGGATCAGGACGAGGCCGCGGTCCTCGGCGAGGGCGACCAGCTCAGCGGCCTCCTCGGCGCGGCGGGCCAGTGGCTTCTCAACCAAGACGTGCTTGCCGGCTTCCAGAGCGCGGCGCACGAGCGCGTAGTGGGTGTGCGGCGGGGTCGCGATCGCGACCGCCTCGACCCGCGGGTCGGCAAGCGCCGTGTCGAGCTCGCGCTCGATCCAGACGCCCGGATGGCGGCGCCGGAAGTCGTTGATGCGGCCCTCGTCGAGCTCGCAGAGGCCCATCAGGCGGAACTCCGGCCGCTCGACCACGTTGCGGACGATGTTCGGGCCCCAATACCCGTAGCCCACGACCATGGTGCCGATTGCGCCTGCTGGATTCATGCTGCTCCCCTTCTTGCGAGTACGGTCAAAGGCGTGCGGGCGAGGATCGAGAGATCGAGCCGCAACGAGCGCTGCTCGGCGTATTCGATGTCCAGCCTCACCATTTCCTCGTAGGTGCGCTCGTTGCGCCCGCTGACCTGCCAAAGCCCGGTTAGGCCGGGCTTGACCGAGAAGCGCTCCAAGTACCAGCTGGGGTACTCGGCGACCTCGTAGGGAATCGCCGGGCGCGGCCCGACCAGGGCCATGTCACCGGCGATCACGTTGAAGAGCTGTGGCAGCTCGTCGAGGCTCCACTTCCTGATCCAGCGCCCGATCGGCGTGATCCGGTCATCGACGGCGAGCTTGTAGAGGTCCTTGCGACCCCCGTTGGCCTGCTTGCCGTTGATCAGGGCGGTGACGTACTCGCGGTGGCCGCGCGGATCGGCGTCGAGGCGCATGCTGCGGAACTTGAAGAGGGTGAACTCGCCTTCTTTGTGGCCGACGCGGCGCTGGCGGAAGAGCGCTGGGCCGGGGCTGTCGATGCGGATCGCGATCGCGACGGCGATCAGCAGCGGCGAGAGCAGCAGAATGGTCGCGCCGGCAAGAACGAGGTCGATCGTCCGCCTGGTCAGCGCCTGCCAGAGCGGTTCGCCGGCGATTCGGTCGACCGGGTGCTCGCGTGTCAGTCCGTGTGCCTCCATCTCGTCACGGAACAAACGCGGGGAGGCGGCGAACACTTGCGCAGGGCGAAGAGGCGACGAGGCTGAAAAAAGACCGGTCTCTACTAAGGCGAGGGGAATTTTGCCGGCCGCAAAAAGACCGGGGCATTGCCTGCGTTGATTGTGCAAATGGCTCCCCGGATCGTCTCAATCATCGGCTCGCGACCAGAGATCGTCCAGGCCGCGCCGCTTTCACTGGCTTTCTCCAGCTGCGTCGAGGAGATCCTCGTCCACACCGGTCAGCACTACGACCCGAAGATGTCGGACCTGCAGATCGCCGACCTCAAGCTGCCACTGCCCGAGTTCAACCTCGGGGTCGGCTCGCTGCCCAACGACGAGAGCGTCGCCGTTGCGCAGGAGCGCATCGCTCGGGTCATCGCCAGCGAGAAGCCCGATGCGGTGCTGGTTCGTGGCGATACCAACGCCACCGTCGCCGGGGCCAGGGCCGCGGTCGCCGCCAAGGTGCCGCTGCTCCACGTCGAGGCCGGTCTGCGCAGCTACCGCACGGACATGCCCGAGGAGGCCAACCGGATCGAGACCGACCGGCTCTCTCAACTTCTCTTTGCCCCCTGTGAGCATGCCCGCGACGTCTTGTTGGACGAGGGTGTGCCTGGAGTGGTGCACGTCACCGGTGACGTGCTCGCCGATGTCTTGCTGGCGACCCGCTCGCGGCTGCCGGAGGGCAAGGAGGAGGGCGACTACGTCCTCGCGACCGCCCACCGCAACTACAACACCGACTCCGCCGATCGGCTGGCTGCTGTCCTTGCCTGTCTCGAAGCGGCCGAGTGCCGGGTGATCTTCCCGATGCACCCCCGTACCCGCAAGAGCCTCGAGACCTGGGGCCTGCAGGCGCCGGCGAACGTCGAGGTGCGCGACGCGGTGACCTACACCGAGATGCTGGCCCTCGAGCGCGACGCGGTCGCGGTCGCGACCGATTCGGGCGGCGTCCAGCGCGAGGCTTACCTCTGGGGCGTGCCCTGCATCACGATGCGCGAGGAGACGGAGTGGATCGAGACCGTTTCGACCGGCTGGAACAGCCTGGTCGGCGTCGACGCCGAGAAGTTCCGCGCCGCGTTGGCAAAGCCCAAGCCGCGCTCACGACCCCCGATCTTTGGCAGTGGCAACGCCGCCGAGCGCATCGCCGAGCTTACCGTCGCCCATCTGGACCGAGCACTGGAGGGTTCCGTTGTCTGAGCAGCTGAAGGTCGGCGTCATCGGCTGTGGCCGGATGGGCGCATTCCACATCCGCAACTACGCGCAGCTCGACTGCGCCCAGCTCGTCGCGGTCGCCGAGCCCAATCCCGAGACCCGTCGCCGAGTACTCGGCGACACCCGCGTCGCCGAGTACTCGGACTGGCGCGAGCTGATCGAGCTCGGCGCCGCTGAGCTCGACGCGGTCTCGATCGCCTGTCCCTCCGAGCACCACGCCGAGGTCGCGCTCGAGGCCCTCGCCGCCGGCCTGCACGTGCTGGTCGAGAAGCCGATCGCAACGACGCTTCCGGACGCGCTGCGGATGCGCGGCGCGGCGATGGAGGCCGATCGCAAGCTGATGGTCGGCCACGTCGAGCGCTTCAACCCGGCGGTGGCAAAGCTGCGCGAGCTGGTCGACGAGGGCCGCCTCGGCACCGTCTACCGCGCTCACGCCACCCGGGTCGGGCCGCTGCCGACGCGGATTCAGGACACCGGCGTGGCGATCGACCTCGCCACCCACGACCTCGACATCATGCAGCACGTCCTCGGCCTCTCGATCAACGAGATCTACGCCGACGGCGGCCGCTTTCTGCACAGCTCGCAGGAGGACCTGCTCACCTGCCTCGTCCGCTTCGGCGGCGAGGGCGGCAAAGACACGCTTGGCCTGCTCGACGTCAACTGGCTGACCCCGGAGAAGACGCGCGAGATCGTCCTGATCGGCGAGAACGGCCTGCTGCGGGCGAGCTACATCACCCAGGACGTCTGGTTCGTTGAGTCGGCCAGCGCCCCGCTTCACTGGGACGGCCTCTCGATGCTGCGCGGCGATGGCGAGGGCGCCGCGGTGCGCTTCTCGCTCGCCAAGGCCGAGCCACTGGCCGCCGAGCTCGAAGCCTTCTGTCGCTGTGTCCTCGACGACACTCCGGAGCCGGTCAGCGCCCACGACGGCGTCAAGGCGCTGGCGGCGGCGCTGGCGATGCGTGAGTCGGCTGCCGTGCGCCGCCCGGTCGAGTTGCTCGATATCCCGGTCCCCCGTCCGTTGGAGGTCATGACGTGATCCGCTTCGTTATCCCCGCCTATAACGAGGCGGAAAACATTCCCAAACTGCTTGCCGATCTGGCTCCGGTCGCCCGCGAGCTGGGCGCCCGCGTGATCATCGTCGACGACGGCTCCACCGACGGCACCGCCGAGGTGATCCGAGAGCACTCTCGCGACATGCACCTGGCAATCGTCCGCCACACGGTCAACCGTGGCCTCGGCACGGCGATCAACACCGGCATCCGCGCCGCCCTCGGCGAGTCCTCCGACGACGACGCGATCGTCACCCTCGAGGCCGACACCACCTCCGACCTCTCGGACCTGCCGCGGATGCTCGAGCTCTTCGAACAGGGGACCGACGTGGTGCTCGCCTCGGTCTACGCGCCGGGGGGGAAGATCATCGGGGTCACGCGCTGGCGGCTGGCGGCGAGCAAGGCCGTCTCGGATACCTTTCGCCTGCTTGGCGGCCTGGGGGAGATGCACACGCTTTCCTCGCTCTACCGCGTCTACCGCGCCGGCACCCTGCGCCGCGCCGCTGACACTTACGGCTACCTGCTCGTTCGCGAGCCCGGCTTCGCCGCCAACGTCGAGCTGCTGCTGAAGCTCTACAACGCCGGCGCCAGCGTCGCCGAGGTGCCGACGGTCAACGACTGGACGACCCGCCTGGGCGAATCGAAGATGAAGCTGACGCCGACCGTGACCGCGTACATGCGGCTGATGGTCGCCCATCTGGCAGGACGTATCCAGCCGCCGCCGCTCTCGCCGCTGGGCGAGATCGTCGAGACGCCGGCCCTGCCGGCCGGCGAGCAGCCGCACGGCACCGCGGAGCGCCCCCTCACCCAAGTGGGATGACGCGTTCCCAGCCACGGGTCGGAGTAGTCGGCGGCGGCATCCTCGGCGTCACCCTGGCGCTGCGCCTGGCGCAGGCGGGCGCCGCCGTCACGGTGCTCGAGCGCGGGCCGGAGCTCGGTGGGCTGGCCGGGACGATGGAGCTCGGTGGCCACGAGGTCGACCGCTTCTACCACGTCATCACCCCCGCGGACTCGCGCATGATCGCGATGGCCGAGGAGCTCGGGCTCGGCGAGCAGATTCGCTTCCGGCCGGTCGGCGCCGGCTTCTTCGCCGGCGGCGAGCTGCACAACTTCAACGGCGTCGCCGACCTGCTCAGGTTCTCGCCCCTCGGTCCGGCCGCACGCCTGCGCTTCGCCTGGTTCGTCGCCCAGTGCCAGCTGCGTTCCTCCTACGAGGCGCTCGATCGCATCCCGCTCGAGACCTGGTTGCGCCGCCACTGCGGGCGGCAGGCGGTCGAGCGGATGTGGCGCCCGCTGCTCAACTCGCGCTTCGACGGCAATCCCGCCGGGCTGCCCGCCACCTACATCTGGGCGCGGACCAAGCGCATGTCCACCGCGCGCAGCGGCAACCGCAAGGCGGGCGAGGAAATGGGCCACATCGTCGGCGGCCACAAGCGCCTGGTCGACGCGATGGTCGCCCGCGCCACCGAGCTCGGCGTCGAGGCGCGCACCGGCGCCCCGGTGAGCGGGCTCGCGACCGACGCCTCTGGGGCCGTCAGCGGCGTTGAGCTGGGGGACGAGATGCTCGACTTCGACCTGACGATCTCGACCCTGCAGCCGCCGGCGCTGCGCTTCCTGTTGCCCGAGCGCCATCGCGGGCTGCTGGAGCCCTATCCGCAGCGCTGGCAGGGCGTCGTCTGCGCGACCCTGCTCTTGCCCCGCTCGGTCCTGCCCTATTACGCGGTCAACGTCCTCGACGAGACCCCGATCACGACCGCCGTGGAGACCTCGCACGCGCTCGGCACCGAGCACACCGACGGCCGCGTGCTCGTCTACCTGCCCAAGTACTGCGCGCCAGACGCCCCCGAGCAGTCCGAGGACGACGAGTCCATATACGTGCGCTTCACCGACTTCCTCGCCAAGATGTCGCCGGGCTTCAGTCGCGATGAGGTGATCGACTGGACGGTGCAGCGCGCCAAGCTGGTCGAGCCGGTGCACCAAGTGTTGGCAAGCGGCAAGCGGCAGATCGCGCCTGTCTGGCCCGGCGTCGAGGGACTCGCGCTGGCCTCCAACGCTCAGATCTATCCCTACCTGTTGAGCGGGGACTCGGTGATGAGCTTCGCCGAGACCGTGGCCGGCGAGGCCCGCGAGCGGCTTGGCCTGCCGGGAGCCGTGGCTGGGAGTACGAAAAAAGGACTAGTTGGAGCGTCGGCCACCGCGCTTGACGACTAGCGGCGGGCGATGGCCTCCGACATGGGCCCGGCCCTGAGAATCGCGCTGGACCCCGATATCCGCGCCGCCCACGGCCCGGAGCTGAGCTGGGCCTGGCGGCTGCTGCTGACGGCGACGGGGCGGCGCTGGAGCGAGGTTCCGATCGGCGAGGAGTGCGACGTCGCCTACTGCTCGGCCGCGGCGCCCCAGCCCCCTGCTGCCCTGCTCACGATCCGCGCCGACCCCGAGCGCTGGCGCCGCTGCGGAGAGCTGGACCTGCGCGGGGTCGAGGAACGCAAGGGCTGGAGCCTGCTCGACTTCGTCGGGGATCCGGTTCGGAATGGGGGAGAAGGTGCCCCGGCAGGAGCGGCCGAGCTTGATCACGACGTCGTCTTCGACCTCTTCTGGCTGGCGAGCGGGGCGGCGGAGGCGCGCTGGCCGCGTAACGAGCATGGCCACCCACAGCCGCGCGGGCCACTGCTGGAGCAAAGACTCTTTCCCCGCGCCTTGGCCTCGCGGATCATCGCCCGGTTCGACCTCGCGCTCCGCGAGCGCGGCCTGCCCGACGGGGTTCCCCGCTGGCCCGAGGGCAAGCGCGCCGCGGCCTGCCTCACGCACGACGTCGACTACCCGGAAGTAGTGCGCTGGCTGGAGCCGGCGCGCGTGCTGGCTCGCCGCGGGGGGCGCGGGGCGAGGCCGGCCCTCGACGTCATGCTGGGGCGCCGGCACACCTGGCACTTCGATTCCTGGGTCGGCCTGGAGGGTCGCTACGGTGCCCGCTCGGCCTTCTACTTCGTCCCCCGCAAGGGATCCCTGTTGGAGTATGCCCGCGATACCCCCGACCCCTTCTACGACGTGACGACGCCGCGCTTCGGCCGCGCCCTGCGGCGGCTCGACGACGCCGGGGCGGAGGTCGGCATCCACGCCAGCTACCGGGCCCATGAGGACGAGTCGCGCTTCTCGATGGAGCTGGAGCGGCTCGAACGCGCCGTCGGCGCGCCCATCGCCGGCAACCGGCACCATTACCTGCACCTTGACCCCGAGCGGCCGGAGGACACCCTGCTGCTGCACGAGAAGATCGGCCTCGACTACGACACGACCCTGGGCCACGATCGCCACCTGGGCTGGCGCAACGGTCTTGCCATGCCCTTCTTTCCCTTCCACAATGGCCTGCGCCGAGAGCTGCGGACCTTGCAGCTGCCCTTTGCATGGATGGACCAGCAGCTCTTTCTCTACGGCGAGCTCAACCCGGGCGATCCGGCAGAGGTGCTCAGCGGCCTCGTCGCGACCACGGCCGAGCAGGGGGGTTGCCTGGTGGCGAACATCCACGAGTACACCTTCGACGAGGAGCTCTTCCCCGGCTGGAGCCGCACCTACGAGGGCCTCGTCGCCGAGATCGCCGGCCGCGGCGACTTCTGGATCGAGACGCCGCGCGCGGTGGCCGCGCACTGGCGCGCCCGCACCGAGACAATCGTCGCCGCCAGCAGCGGCCTCGACGGCGGGTCGGTGGGCCGGTGACGGCCGCGGGCGCGATCGAGCCGGTCTGCCCGCGCTGCGGCGGCGAGCTCAGTAACGGCGAGGCGCTGATCGCCTGCGGGGAGTGCGGCGAGCGCTACTCGATCAGGAATGGGGTGCCACGACTTCTGCCCGGCTCGGCCGAGTCAGCCGACCAGCGCACGGCCGAGGCTTTTGCCTGGCACGGGCGAGAGTTCACCGAGGTCCTGCCCGAGCACGAGGAGCACTTCCTCGACGTGATCGCGCCACGCGAGCCAATCTTCTTCCGCGACAAGGTGGTGATGGACGCCGGCTGTGGACCGGGTCGCCACGCCCTCTTCGCGGCGCGCTACGGCGCCCGCCAGGTCTGGGCGGTCGACCTCGGCGAGGCGGTCGAGACCGCCCAGCAGCTGGCGGCGGACGAGCCGGCCGTGCGCGTCGCGCAGGCGGACCTGCTGAAGCTGCCCTTCCCGCCCGGTGATGGCGAGAATGGCTTCGACTTCATCTTCTCGCTCGGCGTCATCCACCACCTCGACGACCCGGCGGCGGCCGTGCGCTCGCTGGCGCGCCTGCTGCGCCCCGGCGGCGAGCTGTTCGTCTGGGTCTACTCGCGCGAAAACAACGGCCTCGCCCGCTACGCGATCGAGCCGATACGGCGCCTCACCACCCGCCTGCCGCCGCGCACGCTGGGCGTTGTCACGCTGCCGATCGCGGCTGCCCTCTACGGGCTGGCCAAGCTCGTCTACGGGCCGGCGCGAGGCACCGCGATCGAGTCGAAGCTACCGGCGCATGGTTACTTCGCGCCGCTCGCGGACTTCTCTTTCCGCCGCATCCGAGCGGTGGTCGCCGACCAGCTGGTGGCGCCGAAGACCAACTACGTCCCCGCCGGAGAGCTGCGCGGCTGGCTCGAGAGCGCAGGGCTGGAGCGGATCGAGATCGACGCTCGCAACCGCAACTCCTGGCGAGCCCACGGCATGCGGCCCGACTGAGCTAGCCGGCCGGGCCATAGCGACCGACCGACTCTGCTTCGGGGAGGTCCCTACTTCTCGACCAGGAACTCGCCGATCGCGAGTGCGTCGACGGAGCCCTGCTCATAGGCGGTGCAGGCGTCGGCGGGGGTGCAGACGATCGGCTGCTCGTGGATGTTGAAGCTGGTGTTGATGATCGCGCTGAGCCCGGTCTGCTTGCGGAACTCGGAGATGATCCGGTGGTAGGAGGGGTTGACCTCCTTGCGGACGAGCTGAGGGCGCGCGGTGCCGTCGACGTGGGTGACCGCCGGGATCTGCTCGCGCCGCTCGGGGTCGACGTCGCAGGTGATCGTCATGAACTCGGCGGCGCGGCGGCTGCCGTTGGAGAGGCCGAAGTACTCCGCCGCGTCCTCGGCGAGGACGCTGGGCGCGAAGGGCATGAACTCGGTGCGGTGCAGGCGGGCGTTGAGCACGTCGTTGATCGTCGGATCGGTCGGGTTGGCGAGGATGCTGCGGTTGCCGAGCGCCCGCGGGCCGTACTCCATGCGCCCGTTGAAGCGGCCGACGGCGCCACCCTTGGCGATCCGCTCGGCGATCTTCGCCTCGATGTCACTGTGGTGGGAGAAGGGGAGGCCGCGGCGCCGCAGCTCGGTCTCGATCTCGCGGCTGGAGAAGGACGGCCCCAGGTATACGTCTGGCATCGCCGCGGTCGAGCCGTTGAACCCCGCTTCGTGGCAGGCCTGCAGGGCGCTGCCGACGGCGTTGCCGCCGTCGCCCATGTTGGGGTGGACGTAGATCTCGTCGACCTCATCCAACTCGTAGAGGCGCTGGTTCAGCTTGACGTTGGCGAAGATGCCGCCCGCGAGGGCCAGCTTGCTGGCGCCGGTACGCTGCAGCAGCGGCCGCAGGTACTCGATCATCAGCTCCTCGAGCCGCGCCTGCACGCCGGCGGCGACGTGCTCGCGCGGCATCTCGGCCAGGGTCCGGCGGTAGTGCTCTTCGTAAGCGTTGAGAACGGGCTTGCGGTAGTAGCGGCCAGCAGGGATCCGCGCCAGGTGCTTCGTCCTCTCGACCCAGCGCTCACCATCGTCGGCGACGTCGGAGGCGAAGCCGCGGCCATCGGCGCTGACCCTGAGGCAGGGCTGGAACTGCTCGCGGCAGCTCTCCGGGTCGCCGTAGGCCGCCAGGCCGGTGATCTTGCCCTCGTGCCGGTGGGCGCGGAAGCCGAGGAAGGAGGTGACGCTCGAGTAGAGGAAGCCGGGCGAGCGGTCCTCGTCGCTGTCGGCGATCGTCTCCAGCGTACCGTTGCGGGCGATGCTGACCGTGGCGCTGCGTCCGTCGCCACAGCCATCGGCGGTGACCACGAGGCAGTCGTCGTCGAAGCCGGAGCAGAAGTAGGCGCTCGCCGCGTGCGAGAGGTGGTGGTCGACCTCGGTCAGTTGCCCGACCGCGATGCCGAGCTCCCTGAGGACCCGCAGGTAGGTGGCCGTGTTCTGCTCGCGGAAGCGCGAGGAGGCCTTGCCGAAGCCGGAGGTGACGACGCCGGGCTCGCGCACCACGCTGAACAGCGAGCGCAGCACCTTGCTCGGCTCGAGCTGGTTCTCGGGGTCGAAGGGGAAGCCGGTGTCGCGCAGGAGCAGCTGCGTGATCGCCGGGTGGGCGTCGAGGTAGTCGACGAAGGAGAAGGCGACGCGATCGACGTCGGAGGCGTCGACACCGGCCAGCCGCAGCACCTCCGGGATCGCGCGGCGAGGGAAGCCGAGGTGCATCTTGACGCGGCTGAGCCGCTCCTCCTCGACCGCGGCGACGACCCTGCCGTCGACGACGAGAGCGGCGGTTGAGTCCCAGCCGGGGTTGATACCGAGCACGATCACGCTGAATAAACGGCTTCGAGGCGCCAAACTTCCGCACGGCAGGCGGCGCTCTTACAGGCTCCATATATATGTGCTTTATGTCGATGCGCTGCACCGCCGAGGAGTGCGAGAAAAGGACCAGTCGGCGCGTTGTCTTGGCAAGCCATGTACCAGGTTGAAGCCTCCAAAGCCCTGCTCAAGCCCAAGCTCTGGGCGCGCCGTTCGGCCCGCCTGAACGTGCCGCGCAACGTGGTGATGCTGGGCATGGTCAGCATGCTGACCGACGTCTCCTCGGAGATGGTGGCGACGATCCTGCCGCTGTACCTCGTCTTCAGCCTCGGCGCCAGCCCGCTGGCGCTGGGGGCGATCGACGGTACCTACCGCGGTGCCGCCGCCCTCGTCCAGGTCGCGAGTGGCTTCGTCTCCGATCGCTGGCGCAAGCCCAAGGAGGTCGCCGGCGCCGGCTACGGCATCTCGGCCGTGGGCAAGGTCGCCCTGGTCGCCGCCGGCAACTCGATCGGCGGCATCGGCGCGATCGTCGCCTTCGATCGCGTCGGCAAGGGCATCCGCACCGCGCCACGCGACGCGCTGATCTCGCTCTCGAGCAGCAAAGCAGGCCTCGCCACCGCCTTCGGCGTGCACCGGGCGATGGACTCGGCCGGTGCCATGCTCGGCCCGCTGATCGCCTTCGGCATCCTGCTCGCCGCGCCGGCGCGCTTCGACGCCGTCTTCGTCGTCAGCACGCTCTTCGCCGTGCTCGGCGTCGCCGTCTTGATCCTCACCGTGCAGGGCAAGCCGAAACGGGCGCCGCGCGAGGACAAGCCCGCCCCTTCCCTGCGGGCCGCGGCCGGCCTGGTCAAGGACCGGCGCTTCGCGTTCTTGCTGGTCGCTGCGACCGTGCTCTCGCTGACCAGCGTCTCCGACGCGATGCTCTACGTCGGCCTGCAGCGCAAGATCGACTTCGCGCCGGCCGTCTTCCCGCTGCTCTACGTGATCACCGCGGTCGCCTTCATGGGCCTGGCGATTCCGGTCGGCCAGCTCGCCGACCGGGTCGGCCGCGTGCCGGTTCTGCTCGCCGGCTATGCCCTCCTCTTCATCGTCTACGGTGCGCTGCTGATGGGCTCGCTCGGCTACGGATTGCTGGTTCTCTGCCTGCTCGGCCTCGGCGGCTACTTCGCCGCCACCGAAGGGGTGCTGGCGGCGATCGCCGGAGCCCTTCTGCCGGAGGACCTGCAGGCAAGCGGGCTCGGCATGCTGACCACCGTAGTCAGCATCGGCAACCTGTTCTCGTCACTCGTCTTCGGCGCCCTATGGCTCGAGCTTGGGCTGCACAACGCGGTTCTCGTCTTCGGCGCCGGGCTCGTCCTGGCGATCGTCGCCGCGGTGCCATTGCTGCTGCGCTCGCAGCGCACGCCGGTGCATGGGTAGTCGCAACGCCAAGATCCTCGTGGCGCTCGTCGCCCTCTGCGTCGTCGCGGGCGGCGCCTACGTCGCCGTCGCGGCGCTGGGCCCGAACCAGACGACCACCGACGCGCGCCCGCAGGCGGGGGCGGTGCTGGCCCGCAGTGACCTGATGGTGCGCGCGGTCGAACCGGCCAACCCGCGCCTCAACGGCCGCGTCTTCATCGTCGAGCACGGCGATGTCAAGCAGCTGCCGGGCGACCTCAGCTGCGAGCGGGTCTACTACGCCGCCGGACGCGGGATCTGCATGGGCATCGCCCCCTCGGGGGTCGACTACACCGCCCAGGTCTTCAACTCGAAGATGGAGCCGGTGCACGAGATCGCCCTCACCGGGCTACCCTCGCGAACCCGCGTCTCCAGCGACGGCCGCTACGGGGCGATGACGGTCTTCGTCACCGGCGATTCCTACCTCTCCTCGCCGACCGCTTTCTCAACCCGAACGACGATCCTCGACATGGCCAGCGGCAAGCAGGTCGGGCAGCTGGAGCAGTACAAGGTGACGAAGGAAGGGAAGCCCTTCGACGCGGTCGACTTCAACTTCTGGGGAGTCACCTTCGACCCCCAGGACTCCAATCGCTTCTACGCCACCCTCGGCACGGGTGGCGTCCACTACCTGGTCGAAGGCAACATCGGCGAGCAGACGATGCGTACGCTCCGCGACGGCGTCGAGTGCCCCTCGCTCTCGCCCGACGGCAAGCAGATCGCCTACAAGAGCCGGATCGGCAAAGAGGCTCGCTGGCGGCTGCGCGTGCTCGACCTGGCGACCCTGGCCGACCACGCCGTCGCCGAGGACCGCTCGATCGACGACCAGGTCGAGTGGCTGGATGACGACACCCTCGTCTACTCCGACGAACGCAACGTCTACACCGTGCCCGCCGATGGCAGCGGCGAAGCGGGGCTACTGGTCAAGGACGCGACCTCACCGGTGCGCCTGACGGCGCGCGAGCTCTCTCAGTAGCTGAAGGGAAGTTCCGCCTCGACCTCGCTGAGGCGGGGGGCGGTTGCATCGCGCTCGGAGGGGATCAGCTCGATGCCCTGCGGCCACTCGACGCCGACCTCGGGGTCGTTGTAGGCGATGCCGCGCTCGATCGACTCGTCGTAGTAGCCCGAGCACTTGTACATCACGTCTGCCGTGTCGCTGGTCACGCAGAAGCCGTGGGCAAAACCGATCGGCACGTAGAGCTGGTGCAGGTTCTCGTCGTCGAGCTCGAAGCCCTCCCACTGACCGTAGGTGGGCGAGCCCTTCCTCAGGTCGACGACGACGTCGAGGATGGCGCCACGCGAGCAGCGCACCAGCTTGGCCATGCCGGCGCCGACCTGGAAGTGCATGCCCCTGACGATCCCCTTGCCCGAGCGCGAGTGGTTGTCCTGAACGAACTCGTCGGCGATGCCGAGGCCCTCGTAGACGTTGCGCCGGTAGGTCTCGTGGAAGAAGCCACGGTGGTCTCCGTGCACGACGGGGCGGACGAGTACCGGGCCGTCGATCTTTGTCTCCAGGCGATCCATGGCCGGGGAATCTAACAATCCAGGCGCGATGCGGCTTTCGGGCCGTGGAAGTTGCCCCTTACCCCCATCGTTTCCTCTACGAGATGACCGCAACGACTCTCGATGCTCGCGCGAGTGGGCGCGAGAACAACTTCGACGTGCTCAGGCTGCTGGGTGCGACCCTGGTGCTCGCCTCTCACTCTTTCGTGGTGACCGGCGCCGCAGAGCCGAGAATCGGCCACTGGCCGCTGGGCACGTTCGGGGTCGAGGTCTTCTTCGCGATCAGCGGCTTCCTGATCGCAGCAAGCTGGCTGCGGCGCCCGGGACTGCGCGGTTTCGTCGTGCGGCGCGGCTTGCGCATCCTGCCGGCCCTGGCGGTGACGGTGGTGCTCTGCGCGCTTGCGCTTGGTCCCCTCGTCACCGGCCTCAGCCTGTCCTCCTACTTCACCGACCCGGCGACGCTGGGCTACGTGATCGACAACTTGGTCTCGATCTCAACTGGGGGCTTCGGCCACCAGATCGCGCTCGAACTGCCGGGCGTATTCGCCTCGCACCCCGATCACGCGGTCAACGTTTCGCTGTGGACGCTGCCGATCGAGGTCCGCGCCTACGGCGTGGTCGCGCTGCTGGGCATCATCGGCCTCTTGAGCAGGGCGGTCGTGCCGGTGGCGATCGCCTTCTTTGCGCTCTCGATCGCCCCGGCCGGCGTCATCGACCTGCCGCTGCTCGGCCCTCCGTTGGACTTCCTTCGCGGTGCCGACGGCCTTGCCGCCCACCTGACGGCGATGTTCTTCGTCGCGGCCGCCTTCTACAAGTACCGGGAGCGTGTGCCACTGCGCTTGGACCTCGCCCTGTTCACGGCGCTGGCGCTGGTCCTCTCCCTGGGGACTGCGGCCGAGCGCCCGCTGCTGCTGATCGCGATTCCCTACCTGGTCCTCTGCGCCGCCTACCTCTCTTCCGGCGGACTGCGGCGGCTGACCCGGCCCGGCGACGTCTCCTACGGGATCTACCTCCTGGCCTTCCCGGTGCAGCAGGCGATCTACGAGCTCTGGGGCGGCTCCGGGCCGAGCCCACTGGTACTCGCCCTGCTCGCCTTCCCCGTCGCCTACTTGCTCGCTCTCGCCTCCTGGCACGGGGTCGAGCAAAGGGCGCTTGGCTTGAAGCACCGCTTCGAGACCCCGAGAAAAAGCTTTGCATCGCTCAGATCAAAACGATCGGATGCCGTTGACTCGGCGCCGGTTCCGAGTCAACCCTGAACCCTGGATGGAGGAATAGAAATGAGCCAGAAGCAAGACACCCAAAAACAATCGGCAGGCCTTCCCGGGCAGGACACCCGCTCCAACGGGCTACTGCCGGAGGCGCCTGAACCGGGCCAGACGATCCTCGTCGCCGGCGGCGCCGGCTACATCGGATCGGTGCTGGTGCCGCGCCTGCTCGATCGCGGCTACAAGGTCCGCATTCTCGACCGCATGTACTGGGGCGAGCAGCCGCTGGCCGACGTGATCGACCAGGTCGAGCTGGTCCTCGCCGACGTCCGCGAGATGCCGGCGACGGCGCTCGACGGCGTCGACGCGGTGATCAACCTCTCCGGCCTCTCCAACGACCCGACCGCCGAGTACGACCCCGAGGCGAACTGGCAGATGAACGCGATCGCGACCGAGACGCTCGGACAGGCCTGCGTGGATCGCGGCATCGAGCGCTTCATCTTCGCCTCCTCCTGCTCGCTCTACGACGGCCTGCCGCCCGGCATGCACGACGAGACCGCGCCGATCGAACCGCGCGGCGCCTACGCGACCTCGAAGCGCTACGGCGAGGAAAAGCTGCTCGAGCTGGTCGATTCCGGCCTCTGCCCGACGATCCTGCGCAACGGCACGGTCTACGGCTACAGCCCGCGGATGCGCTTTGACCTGGTCGTCAACACGTTCGTCAAGGACGCCCTGGTCAACGGCAAGCTCTACCTGCACGGTGGCGGCTGGATGTGGCGCCCGCTGGTCGATGTGCGCGACTGCGCGGAGGCGATGATCGCCGCGATGGAGGCTCCCGCGGACCTGGTCCGAGGTGAGATCTTCAATGTCATGCACTCCAACTACCAGATTCGAGAGCTGGCGATGCTGGTTGCCGGCTCGGTCCAGCTGCTCGGCCGTGAGGTCGAGCTGACCGAGCAGCCGGCGCCGAAGCTGACCCGCGACTACGAGTGCTCGAACGCGAAGCTCTCGAGCCGGATCGGCTTCATCCCCAGCCGCTCGGTCGTCCAGGCGGTCTCCGAACTGCTCGACGAGGTAGCGACGGCGAACTCGGCCGAGCTGACGGATCCCCGTCACTACAACATCCGCTGGCTCGAGCTGCTCAGCGAGGTTCAGCCCCGGATGGAGCAGTTCGGAGGGGTTCTGTGAGTGGATTCGAGCGAGTGCTGGCCACCGGTGGCGGTGGCCAGCTCGCCTCCGACCTGGAGGCCTTGCTGGGCGGGGAGTGCGCTTTCGAGGCGCGCTCCCACGCCGAGCTCGACATCGCCGACGCCGATGCTTTGGCGCGGGCGTTCGCCGAGACCCGGCCCGACGTCGTCTTCAACTGCGCCGCCTTTCACAACGTCGAGGTCTGCGAGCGCGAGGAGCAGCAGTCCTTCGCCGTCAACGCGACCGCGGTCAAGCGGATCGGGGAATTGTGCGAGGAGCACGGCGCACGGCTGGTCCACCTCAGCACCAACTACGTCTTCGACGGTGCAGCCGAGGCTCCCTACGCCGAGCAGGACGCACCCTCGCCGCAGAGCATCTACGCGCTCTCCAAGCTCGCCGGCGAGTACACGGCCCTGACCTACGCCCCCGGAGCCCTGGTGGTCCGCACCGGCGGGCTCTACGGCCGCTTCGGCAGCGCCTCCAAGGGCGGCAACTTCGTCACCCGGATGATCGATCGCGCCCGCGAGCAGGGTGAGCTGGCGGTGGTCGCCGACCAGCACCTCAGCCCGACCGCAACGGCGGATCTGGCCGCTGCGGTGGTCGAGGGGGTAAAGGCCGATGCGAGCGGGCTGCTGCACCTGACCGCGTCGGGGAGCTGCTCCTGGCACGAGTTCACCGAGGCGATCGTCGAGCTCGCCGGGGTCGGGGTCGAGGTGCGACCGACCGTGACCGAACGCCAGCCCGGCGCCGCCCGCCGGCCGCTCAACGGCGTCCTGGCCCGGCCCCGGGCCGACGCGCTGGGCCTAACCCCGCTGCCCCACTGGCGCGAGCAGCTCGAGAGCTACATGGAGGCGGCGGGACTGCTCCCGCAAGAGCCACTGCCGGCACCACGTTGAATAGGTAGAAGGCGATGCTTGGCAAGCAAAAGAACGAGCGCGATCTCTCGATCGTCATCGTCTCGACCAACGAGGCGCACTGGCTCGACGCTTGCCTGACCACCGTCTACGCCCACGCCGGCAGCGCCAGCCTCGACGTCGTCGTCGTCGACAACGAATCGAGCGACGGCGTGCGCGAGATAGTCGAGGGGAACTTCCCCGAGGCGCGTGTGGTGAGCTGTCAGAACCGCGGCTTCGCCCACGGCAACAACCGGGCGCTGGAGACCTGCGCCTCGCGTTACTCGCTCTGCCTCAACCCGGACACCGAAATCGTCGACGGCAACTTCGGCGCGCTGATCGAGATGCTCGACGCGCGCCCGGAGATCGGCCTGGTCGGGGTCAAGCAGCTCGACAGCGAGGGGGCGCTCTACCCGACCGTGCGCCGTTTCCCCAGCGCCAGGCGGGCTTTCGTCGAGGCCTTCATCCCGGAGAGCCTCTCGCCATCCTCCTCCGGCATGGGCGAGCGCCAGCTCGACCTCGCCGCCTACGAGGGCGAGCTGGAGTGCGACTGGTCGACCGGCGCCTACATGCTGATCCGCCGCGAGGCGCTGCTCAGCGCCGGCCTGATGGACGAGCGCCTCTTCCTCTACTGCGACGAGCCCGACCTCTGCATCCGCATCAAGCAGGCCGGTTGGAAGGTGATCCACTCGCCACGGATGACGATCGTCCACCACGCGGGCAAGGCTGGGATCAAGCCCAAGCTGGTGGCGCAGGACGTCTTCGCCCGCCGCGTCTACGCAGAAAAGCACTTCTCCACGCCACACCGCTACGCCTACCTCGGCGCCGTTGCGGCGCGCCACGCCACACGGGCGATGCTGCCGCGCCGGATCGGCGGCAGCGCCGAGCGCCGGGCGGCCTCGAAGCTGGCCCTGAGCACTTTGACCGGTCGCCGCGAGCCACCCTTCGGACCGCCGCCGCCGACCTCGGTCGACGCGCCGATCCGGTTGCTGCCCGTTTCAGCGGGCGCGACTGACAAAGGGCAGTAGGCGGTCGCGACCCTCGCCGAGCGCCCGTCGCGCCAGTGCGATCGGCTGGCGGCGGGGAGCAGGCACGGTCTCGACGTCGACCAGGTTGCGGGCCTGAAGCCGCAGCTCGACCGCCGACCCCGGCACGACCTCGACCGGATCGCCAAGCTCGGCCGGCCTGCCGTCGACGATGAGCTGCTCGTTCGCCGGCCCGGGGTGGGCAGGGGGGAGCTCGACGAGCAGTTGCTCAGCCGTCTCGGGAACTACCAGCTGGGCCCTCCTCGTCAGCGGGCGAACGCCCAGCTGTGAGCCCCGCGGCCGGGTCTCGAAGTTGCCGGCGACGATCTCGCCGAGCGAGCACCAGTGGGTCTCGCCAAGTCGGTTGACCTCCTCGACGGCGCTCGCCAGGACGTCGAGCCCGCCCTCGGCGAGGTCGCCGTGGTGGCCGTAGAGGATCAAGGGCTGGTCGAGGAAGGCGCGCAGCACCAGCTCCGGCGCGTCGCGAGTGAGCAGGGGGTGGCGGAGCAACACCGGCAGGGCGCCGGCGAAGTCGGCGGGGCGCCAGCCGACCAGGGCATCGACTCCCTCTGGCCGCGCCAGCCAGGTGCGCGGCGGTCGGGCCAGCCAGGGGAAGGGCCGGGTCATCGTGATCGCCTCAAAGCCGCTGCTCAGCAGGCCTTCTACGGTTGCCTGCGAGCACTCCTCGTGGGGTGGGACCATCGTGCGGTCGACCGCGATCCCCGTCCGCCGCTCGAAGGCGGCTATCCGGCGCAGGGCCTGCGCCGCCAGTGCCAGGCCCTCGGCCTCGGTCTCCTGCCGCCCGAGCTCGCCGCCGTTGTGGTCGTTGCCGTGCACGGCCAAGGAGATGGCGCCCTCGCTCCGCTTCAGCGTTCGCACGGCGGCCGGGTGGGCGAACCAGGAGTCGAGCGGCACCATCGCCAGCGAGGCGTGGTAGCCGTGGGCGCGGGCGTGCTCGCTCAGCCGGCTCAGCTTGACGAAGCCGTACGAGGGCCAGTGCAGATTGGGGTCGTCGAAGACGATGCAGGCCCGGGCAGCCGGCGGCTGCCAGTCGATCGGCGCGCTCAGCCGGCGCAGGAAGTGCACGAGCGGCAGCAGGGCGGCGCTGCGGCTGAGGCAGAGCCGTTCGCGCAGGGCCTCCTCGGGCTCCAGCTCCGCAGGTGCCAGCAGCGCCTGCTCGGAGCGGCCGCAACGAGTCCAGGTCGGCTTGCCGGCGCAGCTGGCCAGGACCTGGGTGCCGTCGTCCGCCGCCAAGGCGCTGGTCGCGTGCAGGGCCGCCCCGAGGTGCAGATCGGGAAGCGTCGCCCCGTGCAATCGACAGTCCAGCTCGGGCGCCGTGGCGAGGTCCTGGGCGACCTGTTCACCGCCCGCTACCGGCTCGGCAACCAACAACGAGAGCAGCGGGATTGAGGTTGTGCCGGCGATCTCGGCACCGCCGATCTCGAGTGCCGCGTCGATCTCGCCCAGCTCACCAGGCTGTCGGCCCTCGAAGCGCACGGGAAACGCCACTTCCAGCGCGGCGAAAAGGAGTGGGCACCGGTCCAGCTCACCGGCTGGAAAGACCCCGATCGCGATCGGGGTGGGAGCGGCGGTCACTTGCGCCGGATCGGGCGCAGCTGGCGGTAGAACTCGCGCATCGGCGTACTGCGCCCAAGCGGCACCCCGCAGCGGGCAACCGGCTCGGCCGGGTTGCCACGCACCATCGTCAGCGGCGGCACCGAGGTTGTGACGATGCTGCCGGCGTTGACGACGGCGCCGTGGCCGACCGTGACGTGGGGAAGCAGGATGGCGCCGGGCCCGATGAAGACGTCGTCTTCGATCTTCACCGAGGGCTCGCTTTCGTCGGCGACCTCGCCCTGCTGGTGGGCGACGATCGTCGTCCGCATGCCGAGGTCGACCCGGTCGCCGATCTCGACCAGGTGTGGGAAGGCAGTCTCGATGATCACATCGGTGCCGATGAAGCAGCCGGAGCCGATCTTGACGCCGCGCAGCCGGTGCAGCCGGACCCGGGTCGTTTCCGCGCCGGGGCCGTAGAGGGCGATCAGCGCCAGCAACCGCCGCCGCGCGCCGGCCACAGTCGACTCATACCTCATGCGCCGCTCCCCGAACTTCCCTCTAGAAGGCGGGCCACGTAGGTGGCCAGAGGGTCGAGGACGGTGATCTGCTCGGGGTCAAGGTCTTCGAGGTCGAGCTCGATATCGAGCTTTTCCTCGAGCTCGACGATCACCTCGACGAAGCCCAGCGAGTCGATCATGCCGCTGCCGCGCAGGTCGAGGTCACCCGGGGCATCGGCCGCGGTGATGCCGAAGTCGGCGAGGGATGGGCCACAGGCCTCGAGGATCAGCCCTCGAACCTCGGCGAGCCGGGGGGGAGCCTCCTTAGGAGAGCCGTTGTCGGGGGTGGTCGAGTCCATCGCGTCGGTTGGCGAAAGGCGGTCCGGCAAGCTGTACTCAATACCCGATGCGGTAGACGGTGTAGAAGTTGGAGGGGTTGGTGCCGCCGACGCGCGGTGGGCCGCCGAAGGTCGCCACCGGAGGGCCGCCGCGGGTGAGCCATTTGGCGAAGAGGCGGTTGTAGTCGACGCCGAAGCGTTCGAAGCGGTAGCCGCTGAAGCGGCG
Organism: uncultured Solirubrobacterales bacterium; assembly: GCA_963840565.1. Classification (GTDB taxonomy): domain Bacteria; phylum Actinomycetota; class Thermoleophilia; order Solirubrobacterales; family 70-9; genus VRUE01. The sequence goes on along the minus strand of CAWIZH010000002.1, from coordinate 572,379 downwards.
CTGGTCGATCACCGCGTAGCGCACGTGCTCGGCCTTGAGGCGCGCGATCGCCGCCAGTTCGTCGGCCCGCGAGTCGAGCAGGCCGGGCAGGAACATGGCGTCGTAGAGGGCGGGCGGACGGTTGGTCATGAAGTGCATGCTGGAGTCCAGCGGCACCGCCAGGATCGGTTCGCCGGGCGCGGTGTGGCTGTCGATGAAGTCGATCGTCCCCTGCAGGGCCGGCGCTGCCTTCGGCGTCGTTACGAAGCTGCCGCGCGCGGTGTGGACCGTGGCGCTGTCATCGCGGTAAAGGGCGACCTGGGCGTAGGCGGTGAGGCCGATCGCGACGGCGGCCAGGAAGCCGTAGGAGGCGGTGCGTGCCTGCGGCCAGCGCTTGCCGAGCCGGTCGTGGAGGAGCGCCAACAGGAGCACCAGCGGCGCCGCGTAGTAAGGCGCGTAGGAGGCCTCGGCGGTGAAGGCGTCATAGGCGCGGCCGCCCAGCGCCGCCGCAGCGGCGACCAGGGCCAGGTCGAAGCCCCAGGAGCCCGAGATCGGCGCTTTTTCGCCCCTGAACAGGCAGACGGCGAGAACCGCGCAGGCGGCGAAGCCGAGCGCCGGCAGCCAGCTCATCCCGATCAACAGGTGGGTCGACTCGTACTGAACCGCCGAGCGGGCGCCGTCCCAGATGCCGAGGACGCGCCAGGCGCCGTCGATCAGCAGCAGCGCGCCGATCGCGGCGGGGATCGGCCAGACGGCGCGCAGCTTGCCCGCGGTATCGCGAGCCCTGGCGAAGAAGACGGCACTGGCGATCACCGCGGCCAAGAGGGCGCAGTAGGTACCGGCGCGGGCCGCGGTTGCGGCAAAGCTTTCGAGGTCGAACGGGGCCCAGGCGCTCTGCGAGCCGAAGCCGGCGATGCGCAGGAAGTCGACCGGCCAGAGGTTCTCGGTGAAGAGCGTTCCCGCGCCGGCGTCGTGGGCGAGCAGGCCGAGCACGGTCCCAGCGACGAGCAGGATCGGCAGCGCCAGCTGCGGCAGGCCGCGCAGCGCCGTGCGGATCCCGTCCTGGCGGGCTTGTCCGACCAGGAAGGCGCCGGCAGTGAGCACGGCAACGGCGGCGAACTCGGGCCGGGTCAGGCAGACGACGCCGGCGGCGAATCCGGCGAGGATCAGGCGCTCGCGCGAGAGGGCGAGCAGCATCAGCAGCATGAAGAGGATGCCGAAGGTGGCCGAGTTGGTGTGGGGGAGGACGAAGTTGAGGGCGGTGCCGGAGAACCCGATGGTGGCGACGATCGCCGTCGCCAGGAACGACGGCACGACCGGCAGCAGCCGCCGCGCCAAGGCATAGAAGGCGGCGAGGATCGCCGCGGTCTGGGCCAGGCCGAAGGCGAAGGCGGTGGTGAAGCTGGTGCCGAAGACGGCGAAGCTGCCGCCGAGGGCGTAGACGCCGACCGGCCCGTAGAAGTAGCGGATGTCCAAGTAGGGCTCGCCGCCACTGGCGATCGAGGCGGCCGTGGTCAGCTCGTGCCCCGGGTCAACCGAGGGAACTCCCCACTTGCGCCAGGTCAGCGCCGCCAGCAGGGCGAAGAAAAAGGTGAGGCCGGCGATCGCGAGCGCATCGGGGCTGGGGCGAATTCGCCCTGCGCTTGAAGCGCTGCCGGGCTCGGCGGAATCCGGGACGGCGGACCGCGGCGGGGTGCGAACGGCGACGCTCATGCCGAAGCCGGCCGCACCGCTCCGAGCAGAAGGCGCATCTGGCCGGGGGCGAGGCGGAAGGCGGCCAGGGCCCCGTAGAGGAGCGATCCGATGCCGACGGTCAGCAGCGGTGTCTCGATTCCGGTTCCGATTGCGGTTCCGATCGCCGCTCCGATGCCGTAACAGGCGGCTGCGAAGAGGCCGAAGCGCAAGCCGTCGCGGGCGAGCTCGCGGGCGATCGCCCCGCTGCCGCGGCCGGCGCCGATGATGAGCAGGACGACGGCGAAGACGAGCGGGACGATGAAGAAGGCCCCGACCACGCCGTTGGCGCCGAAGAGGGCGCCGCCGAGCGCGGTGATTCCCACGTGCAGGACGAAGACCGGGATCGCCAGGGCGTTGACGATCTTGGCCCGGTCGAGCGCGAACATCGCCGGCAGCAGCAGGTTGACCAAGAGCGCCGCGACGGTCCAGGCGCAGAGCAGCGCCGCGAAGACCCGCAGCTGGGCCACCTCTGAGGCGTCGAAGCTCGACGGCAGGACGTCGCCGATCAGCGTCGCGCCGCCGGCGATCAGCGCCGCCAGCGCCGGGGCGACGAGCAGCATCGCGTAGCGGAAGCCGGCCGGCACGGTGTCGGCGATCACCTCGCGCCAGTCGGCGAGAGCGCCGCGGCGCATGTCGGCGATCCGCGACATGCCGAGGGCGAAGCCGGTGGCGGCGACCAGGTAGCTGGCGAAGAGGTAGGCGTAGGAGAGGACGGTGGCGCTGCCGGCGCTGTAGTTGCTGGCGAAGGCCAGGGTGACGACGTAGAGGCCGTTGAAGGCGAGGTAGACCATGGTGCTGCCGAGCACGAGCCAGACGCAGTGGCTCAGCCTCTTGAAGCCGAAGCTAGCCTGGCGGGCGTTGGCGCTCGCCTCGCCGCGGCTGACGCGGGTGCCGTCGAGCATCAGGGCGCTGGTGACCACGGCCATGGCCAGCATCGACCAGCCCAGCGAGAGCTCGCCGGCGCTTCCCGAGACCGCCAGGTAGACGACGAGGCCGGATGCGGCGCCGGTGATGTAGGCGCCGGCGATGCGATCGAAGCGGTCGCGGACGGCGAGGACGGTCGCTCCACCGGCCGCCCAGAGCTGCAGGACCATCGCGACCCCAAGGATCGGCAGCGCCGATTCGGTCACGCCCCGGCCCGCGTCGCCGAGCCCTGGCGCGAGCAACGACGCCAGCGGACCCGCGAGCGGCACCGTCGCGATCGTCACCGGGATCGCGATCGCGCAGAGGGCGATCGCGAACTCGCCGGTCGAGAGTCGCGCCTTCTCGCCAACCAGGAGCGGCGCCGAGGTGACCCGGATGCTCTGGCTGAAGACGCCGAAGCTCGTGTAGAGGGCGAAGGCGACGAAGAAGCCGTCGGTGCGGCCGTTGATGCCGAAGGAGCTGAGGTAGAGAAGTGCCTGGATGCCCGAGGTGGCGCCCATGGCCAGGGCGGCGACCGCCATCGCGACGCCGGCATGGGCGTGCTTTTCACGCAGCCCGTCCTTGTGCCCGGAAGGGGCCGGAACGGCATCAGGAGTGGCCTGCCGGACAGGGGCGGTGACGCTCATGCACAACTAACGGCTGAATCGGTCCAATACTTCCCACGCTTGCTCGCAGGCACAAGAAACCGTTGCGTTTAGCCGTTCTCCTGACGTGATCGGTTCCCCGCGAACGACCTTGCTGTCGGGGTTTGCGCGCTCGCTCGAGGCCTTTCCCGAGCGGCCGGCCCTGGAGGTTGGGGGCGAGAGGCTCAGCTATGCCGAGCTCGGCGAGCGGGCCGCCCGCATCGGCGCCGCGATCGCCGCCCGCAGCCCAGATGGGGCGCCGCCGCTGACCGCGATCTACGCCGCCCGCAGCGCCACCGCCTTCGCCGGCGTGCTGGGGGCGCTCTGGGCCGGCCACGGCTACGTACCGCTCAGTCCGCACTTTCCGCCGCAGCGCTGTCGCGAGATGCTGCTGCGCGCCGGCTGCCGCACGATCGTTGCCGACGCGTCTGCTGCGGAGCACCTGGCCGAGCTGCTCGAGGGCATCGAGGATCCGCCGGCGGTGATCGCCCCCGACGCCGAGGGTGAATTGGCGGCAGCCGCTGCGCAACCGCTGTTCCCCTCCGAGGACGCGATCGCCTACTTGCTCTTCACCTCCGGCAGCACCGGACACCCCAAGGGGGTGGGAGTTGCTCATCGCAACGTCGTTTCCTTCATCGAGGCGGTCGCCGAGCGCTACGGCATCGACGAGAGCGATCGTTTCTCCCAGACCTTCGAGATGACCTTTGACCTCTCGGTCTTCGACATGTTCGTCGCCTGGTGGCGCGGCGCCTGCGTCTGCTGCCCCTCCGAGCGCCAGCTGATGGCCCCCGGCCGCTTCATTCGCGACTCCGAGTTGACCGTCTGGTTCTCGGTCCCCTCGCTTGCCGCGCTGATGCGCAAGTTGCGCATGCTCAAGCCCGCCAACTTCCCGAGCCTGCGCTGGAGTCTTTTTTGCGGCGAGCCCTTGCCGTCCGAGCTGGCCGGTGCCTGGGCCGGCGCGGCGCCTTCCTCCGTGGTCGAGAACCTCTACGGGCCAACCGAGGCGACGATCGCTTGCACGCTGCATCGCTACTCGGCGGCGGAGCCCGTCACCGCCAACGGCGTCGTTCCGATCGGCGAGCCGATCGGCGCCACCCGAGCGCTAATTGCCGATCCGCAACTGCGCGAGGTGGAGCCAGGGGCAGATGGCGAGCTGCTGATCGCGGGCCCACAGGTGACGCCGGGCTACTGGCGGGACGCCGAGAAGACCGCGTCCGCCTTCGTCACCCCTCCCGGTGAGGAGGAGGTTCACTACCGGACCGGAGACCGGGTGAGGCGGCCCCTGCGGGCCGGCGAGCCGATCGCTTACGTGGGGCGGATGGACCACCAGATCAAGGTTCTCGGCCACCGGGTCGAGCTGGGCGAGATCGAGGCAGCGCTGCGCGATGCCTCGGGATTTGACGCGGCGATCGCGATCGGCTGGCCGCTTACCGACAGCGGCGCCGGTGGCATCGTCGCTTTTCTCGGCGCCACCGACGTCGACGTAGCGTCGCTGCGCGACAGCCTCTCGGCGCGCCTGCCCGAGTACATGGTTCCGCGTCGCTTCGAGCTGCTGGAGGAGCTGCCGCTCAACTCCAACGGCAAGTTCGACCGCAAGAAGATGCAGGCGATGCTCGGGTCCGAGCAGGAGCCCGCGGCGCTAAAAGTGGCCTGAGGCTCGGCTCAGCGGGCGCTTGGGCCGTACCGCTGCTCGGTCGGCGACCAGGTGATGCCGGCGTTTCCGCTGCGCAGGCGGTAGTCGTCCTCCTTGGGGGCCCGGAAGCGGGGGGCGCAGCTCCGGGTCGAGGACCGGCTCAGCCGCGGCAGTGTCCCTTCCCACTGGCAGACGACATTGCCGGTATCGGTGAAATCACCGAAGTCGCCGCTCCAATCGCTCCAGCCGCGGAAGAGGACGTTGTCAGCGACGAGGACCTTGCCGAAGGGCCCTTCGCGAAGCACCAGGGGGGAGCGGTTGCCCGCTGTCCAGATCGTGTTGCGGGTCAATCTCAGGCCCTGGAGGGGGCCGAATATCTGCACGATCGAGGGCGGCCCGCAGTCCGAGCCCGGCGGGTCGCAGGGGGCCGCGTCGCGCAGCATCAGGTTGTTGGCGACGACGACGTTGGAGACCGGCGCCGGCTGGTCCTTGACGAAGAAGCCCTGGCAGCGGTTGTCGTGCAGGTAGTTGCGCCGAAAGTAAAGCCCGTCGCCACCCCAGACCGACTGCAGGCAGTCGCTGTGGTTGCCGTTCTCGCGGATACCGCTGAACTCATTGCCTTCGATCAGGATCCCGTAGGGATCGGCGTCGCCGCTGTCGTGGTAGCGGTTGAGCCGGATCGCATCCTCGCCGAAGGGTCCGATGAAGCGATTGCCACGCACCGTCGTGTCGGAGATCGAGGTGTCGGTCGTGGGGCCGGCGTTGAGCCCGAAGTAGCCGCCGCCGATGCGGTTGTCGAGGATGGAGATCTTGCGCGAGCCGGGTTCGATCGTAATTTCGCCCGCCACCTTGAAGCGGGAGAGGGTCAGGCCAGTGCCGCTGAGGTTGGCGCCCGCGATCGTCGCCTTGCCTGGGTTCTCGGCCCGCACGGTGACGCCAGGCCCTGTCTTGTCGGCACTGAGCTTCAATTCTTTGTAGCTGCCGTTTTTCAGGCAGATCACCGAGCCCGGGGGGGCGGCGCCGGCGGTGGCTTCCGCTTCGGAGAGACCCGACACTCGGGCCGAGCACTGACCAGTGCCGGTCGCGCCAGGCCGGGCCGCGGTAAGGGCGACAACCTGGTCGTCTTCGGGGCTGAGCAGCAGCACGAGCACCGCCGCAACAGCGATCAGCATCAGCCCTGCAAGCAGGGCTGACTTGCGCAAGCCGCGGATTCGACGCATGCCACAACAACGCGCCCGGCTCACCGTTCCTTGTCGGTGGCCGGGCGCTGTCGGCGCTTCAGGTTTGATCAGGGGCCGTAGTGCTGTTCCGCCGGCGCCCAGTCGACGCCGCGGTCCGAGCCGATCAGGCGCAGATCGTCGGCGGCCGCGTTGTTGAAGGCGGGCGAGCAATTGACCGTCTCGCCCGGGGTCGAGCTGGGCCAGCTGCCGCCTTCTGCCGTTTCACGCTTGCAGCGCGTGTTGTTGGCGTAGCTGATGGCCGACATGTTGGTGTTGTTCCAGAGCCGGTAGATCACGTTGTTTTCGATCTTCGTATCGGCGCCGGTGCCTTCCTGGAAGGTGGCGACCTGGTCGCCGCCCCAGAAGGTGTTGCGGCGCATGACGAAGTTCGTGTAGGGGCCGAAGACCTGGAAGTAGGCGGGCTGCCCACAACCGGAAGCCCCTTCGCACGGTTCGTTGTTGCGGACGAAGAGGTTGTCTTCGACGTTGATGCCGACGACCGCGCTTGCCTGGTCCTTGACGAAGAAGCCCTGGCAGCGGTTGTCGTGCAGGTAGTTCTTGCGGTAGACGAGGTGGTCGCCGACCCAGACTGCCTGCAGGCAGTCACTGTGGTTGCCGTTCTCACGCACGTGGCTGATTTCGTTGCCTTCGATCAGGATCCCGACTCCGTTGCCGTCGGCGTCGTGGTAGCGGTTGAGCCGGATCGCGTCCTCACCGAACGGTCCGACGAGCTGGTTGTTGGTGATCGCGGCGTCGTTGATCTGGGTGCTCGACGTCGGACCGGCATTGACGCCCATGTAGCCGCCGGTGATGCGGTTGTGGTCGACGACCATTCCCGTGGTACCGGGTTCGATCGTGACTTCGCCGTTCACCTTGAAGCGGGCAAGGGTCAGGCGTGAGCCCGTCAGCGTGGCACTGCTGAGAGTGGCTTGGCCCGGGTTCTGAGCGCGCATGACCACGCCGGGCGCGGGCTTGGTCGCGTTGAGGGCGAGCGCCCCGTAGGAGCCGTTGGCCAGGCAGACGACCGAGCCGGCCGATGCCGAGGAGACGGCTGATTGCGCGGCGGCGATGCTCGAGACGACCGTTGTGCATTCTCCGCTTGGCGGTGGCGGAGGAGTGACGACTTCTTCGGCTTCCACCGTCCAACTCTGCGTGGCCGGGGTCGCGTCGACGTTTTTGGCAGCGTCGATGGCTCGCACCGAGAACTGGCGGGAGCCGACTGCCAGGCCGGAGTAGGCCTTCGGCGTGGTGCAGGCTGCCCAGCTGCCGCTGTCGAGCTTGCATTCAAAGCTCGAGCCCGCCTCGCTGGAGGTGAAGGCGAAGCTGGCCGCGGTCGAGGTCGTGCTCGCCGCCGGTCCGCTGGTGATCGAGGTCTGGGGCGGGGTGGTATCGACGGGCGGCGGGGTAACCACTCCTTCCACCGTCCAGCTATCGGTTGCCGGCGTCGCGTCCACATTGGCGGCAGCGTCGATGGCGCGGACGGCGAACTGGTGGGATCCGGTGCCAAGGCCCGCGTAGCCTTTCGGGGCAGCACACGATCCCCAGCCGCCGCTGTCGAGCTTGCACTGGTAGGTCGAGTTCGCCTCACTGGAAGTAAAGGAGAAGCTGGCGGAGGTGGAAGTCGTGGTTGCCGCCGGTCCGCTGGTGATCGACGTCTGGGGAGGAGTGGTGTCACTCGGCGGTGCGCTTTCCACCGCGACGGTCCAAGCCCCTGTGGCCGGTGTGGCATCGACGTTTTTGGCGGCGTCGATGGCTCGCACCGAGAAGAGGTGTGAGCCGGGTGTCACTTTGGTGTAAGCCTTCGGGGTCGTGCAGGCCGCCCAGCTGCCGCTGTCGAGCTTGCATTCAAAGCTCGAGCCCGCCTCGCTGGAGGAGAAGGCAAAGCTGGCCGCGGTTGCCGTCGTTTCCGTCGGCGGGCCGCTGCCGATCGCCGTTTGAGGCGCGGTCGTGTCGACAGGGGGAGGCGTGGGGGTGGAGCTGCCTGGCTGGTGGTGAAAGTGGAAGAAGCGAGGGTGACTGACACGGACGGCTTGGGCGACCGAAGCGCTGCGCAGCTTGCCTGGCTTGCTTGCTCGCTCGAGCATCGAGATCAGCGGGCTCTTGGCAAAGGCGAAGGTTGCGGTAACTGCAAGCAGGCCGACGACTACGACGGCTGTGATTCCGGCAAGCTTCGAGCGTGACTTTCCACGGCTATTCGCCAGCATCTCTCTCTCCTCTGAAAGGCATTTGCGCCGTCCTCCGAAGGCATCTACGCCGGTAGGTCGGCATCCGACTGGACTTCGTGTACGTCGGCCTCGCTAGCGCCGACATATGTTCGATACCCATTACTGGGCGTTCGAATCAGTTCGGCAAGAAATCCGCACCAAATGGGCGATTCGCCCGGCGCGGAGTTATGTAAAGCGGCAGGGTTCCCTGGAGAAAAGGGAGGCCGGCGACTTGCTCAGGGGCCGAAGTGCTGTTCGGCCGGCGCCCAGTCGACCCCTCGGGTCGAGCCGAGTAGGCGGAAGTCGTCGCTGGCCGGGTTGTTGAACGCCGGCGCGCAGTTGACTGTCTCGCCTGTGATCTGCGTTGGCCAGGAGCCACCCGCGGCCGTTTCTCTCTTGCAGACCGTATTTTCGCTGTAGGCGATGCCCGAGAGGTCGGTGTTCGTCCAGAAGCGGTTGACGACGTTCGATTCGAATGCCGTGCCCGTCCCCGCCCCTTCCTGGAAGGTGGCGACCACTTCGCCTTGCCAGATCGTGTTACGGCGCAGCGTGAAGTTCTGGTACGGACCGAATACCTGCAGGTAGGAGGGCTGTCCGCAGTCGGGCGCTTCGGGTGCGCACGGTTCGCTATCGCGGAGGAAGAGGTTGTCTTCGACCGTGATCCCGACGATCGTGCTGGGCTGGTCCTTGGCGAAGAAGCCCTGGCAGCGGTTGTCGTGAAGGTAATTGCGTCGGAAGTAAAGCCCGTCGCCACCCCAGACCGACTGTAGGCAGTCGCTGTGGTTGCCGTTCTCACGCACGCCGGTGATCTCGTTGCCTTCGATCAGGATCCCGTAGGGATCGGCATCGCCGCTGTCGTGATAGCGGTTGAGCCGGATCGCGTCCTCGCCGAAGGGCCCGACCAGCTTGTTGCCGCGGATCGTCGTGTCGGTGATCGAGGTCGACGTCGTCGGGCCGGCATTGATCCCCATGTAACCGCCGGTAATGCGGTTGTATTCGACCGCGATCGAAGTCGCGCCGGGCTCAATGGTGACTTCGTTGGTGATGTTGAAGCGAGAGAGCGTCAGGTGGCTGCCACTGAGCGAGGCGCCCGCGATCGTCGCTTTTCCTGGGTGTTCGGCCTGCAGTGTGACCTGCGCCGGCTTGGAGGCAGAAATTGATACTTCGCCGTAGGAGCCGTCGGCCAAGCAGATGACCGAGCCGGCCGCGGCCGCGGAGACGGCCGATTCAGCCGCCTGCGCGCTGGCCACCGTCGAGGAGCATTCGACTGGTGGAGGTGGGGGGGCAGAGGGCGTTTCTTCGATCTCCCAGGCGCGGGTGGCCGGGCTCGCGTCGACGTTGTTGGCTGGATCGATCGCGCGGGCGGCAAATTCGTGCTGGCCAAGGTCGAGGCCGGAGTAGGTCTTGCGCGTTTCGCACGGCGTCCAGGTGCCGTCATCGAGTTGGCATTCGAAGCTCGAGCTGGACTCGTTCGAGGCGAGCGTGAAGCTCGCCGAAGTGGAGGTCGTGACCGCCGGCGGCCCCGCGGCGATCGAGGTCTGCGGTGGCGTGATATCGGCGGATGAGCCGCCTTCCACCCTCCAGCTTTGCGTCGCCGGGCTCGCGTCGACGTTCCCCGATTGGTCGGTGGCGCGGACCGAAAATTTATGCGAGCCGGCGGCGATGCTGGCGTAGCCCTTAGGGCTGATGCATGCGCCCCAGGCGCCGCTGTCGAGTTTGCACTGGAAGGTGGCGCCGGCCTCGTTCGAGGAAAAGGCAAAGCTCGCCGTGGTCGCGGTCGTGCTCGCCGCCGGTCCGCTGGTGATCGAGGTCTGCGGCGGGGTGGTGTCAAGGGCCGGTGGGGTCGGTTCGGCTGGGCGCGGAGCAACGCCCGAGGGGTCCGCTGGCGATGCGACGTCGCCGCTGGCGACCCCGGTGACCCCGCCGATCGGCGGCGGCGGCGTTGCTTTTGCCGGCCGCTGGACAGCGCGATTCCGGGCGAGGCCCCGCGAGGGCGTCGGCTTGTCGCTTCCGCAGGATCCGCGGCGGCGGCGGGCGACCGTGGAGCGAGGTTGGCTCGCGGTGCTGTCAGTCGCGCCGGCGTACAGCCCGGCCGGCGTAGCCGCACGGCTTGCCGTCAGGCTGGCGTTGACGCATGCCACCGCGACACGCCGTGTCTGCTCGAGGCCGAGGAGACCGCTGGCCGAGGCGATGCCGGCCAGGGTGGCGATGGCCACCAGCACGATCATGGTGCCCAGCTTCCAGTGCCAGCGCAAGGCTAGGAACAACGATTCACGTCCTCCCGGTCGGGTTCACGGTCCAACCGGTAGAGGATGCTATCGAGCCGCGAAATGTTGTGCGATTTGGGTCGCGGTCAGGGCTTCGTCGTAGATCGCGAGCTCGTCGAACACGCCTTTGCCGAACAGCGAGCTGCCGCCGCGCGACATGAAGTAGAGCGTCGAGTTGGCGAAGTTGCCGGCAAGGATGCCGCTCGACCCCTTGGTGACCGAGACCGCTTTGCCGTCGACGTAGATGGTGATCACCTGGGAGCCACTCAGAGTGCCCGTATTGAGAACTATCGCGTAGTGATGCCAGGCGCCGGCCGAGGGCCTGGTGAAGTAGGCGTTGTTGCGCGTGCCGTTGCGCCCGACCGCGACTTCGAAGCGGCCGCCGGACGTGCTGGAGTTGGGGTTGATCAAGAAGCCGCCGTTGGTGTTGTTGAAGTTCGAGGTGAACTCGAGGGCGAGCTTGTCGTCGTTGGCAAAGGTGGTCCAGTTCAGCCAGAACTCGATCGTCAGCTTGTTGGTGCCGGAGAGGTTGAGTGCGGCCGACGCCGAGTCGTTGACGCCGTCGAAGCCGGCGGCGGTGTTGGGGTCGAGCGTCAGGGGGCTGGCAACGCCGAGCGTGACCCCGTTCTGGGCCGTGGCGGTGCGCCCACCGACGCTGTCGGTGAGGGCGGTTCCCGATGCCTCGCCGAGCCGCCAGTAGTCGATCAGGTCCGACGTCGCGCTGACCGCCGCGTTGTAGGGGCCGCGGACCGTGACCGTCCGCGTCGTCGTCGCGGTGGCCCCTTCGTTGTCGGTGACCCGCAGACCAACCACGATTTCACCAGCGGTTGCGTAGGAGCGGGTCGTCGTTTTGCTGGCGCCGCCATTTGTCTCATAGGTCCCGTTGCCGTCGAGGTCCCATTCGTATTTGGTGACAGTGCCGTTTGAGTCGGTGGAGGCAGACGCGTTGAAGGTGACCGTTGCGTTTGCCGTGGCCGGGCTCGGCGTCGCCGTGAAGGATGCCGTCGGTGGGGCGTTTTGGATAGTCACCGTCTGCGTGGTCGTCGCGGTGGCGCCACTGTTATCGGTGATCCTGCAGGCCGATCGTGCGTGCTCCTACGGTCGTGTAAGAGCGGGTCGTCGTTTTGGTAGTGCCGGTGTTGGTCTCGTAGCTGCCGTTGCCGTCGAGGTCCCATTCGTATTTGGCGACAGTGCCGTCGGGGTCTTTCGAGGCGGAGGCGTCGAAGGTGACTGTCGCATTGATTACGGCAGGGTTGGGAGTGGCGGTGAAGGATGCCGTCGGGGCGCGGTTTTGGACCGTCAGCGCGACGCTGCTCGTCGCGGTCGTGCCGCTGTTGTCGGTAACCCGCAGGCCGACCGTGCGATTCCCCGGAGTGGCGTAGGTCTGGTTCGTCGTCGCCGTCGCACCGGTGTTGGTCTCATAGCTGCCGTTGCCGTCGAGGTCCCATTCGTATTTGGCGACAGTGCCGTCGGGGTCTTTCGAGGCGGAGGCGTCGAAGCTGACGCCTGCGCCGCTGAGCACAGGATTCGGCGTTGCCGTGAAGGACGCCGTCGGTGCCCGGTTCTGGATCGTCACCGTCCGCGTCGTCGTCGCCGTGCTGCCTTCGTTGTCGGTAACCCGCAGCCCGACCGTGCGATTCCCGGAGTGGCGTAGGTCTGGCTCGTCGTCGCCGTCGCACCGGTGTTGGTCTCATAGCTGCCGTTGCCGTCGAGGTCCCATTCGTATTTGGCGATCGTGCCGTCGGGGTCGCTGGAGGCGGTGCCGTTGAAGGCGATCGCAACACCGGAGAGCGCCGTGCTTGGCGTTGCCGTGAAGGAGGCCGCGGGCGCCCGGTTTTGGATCGTCACCACTCGCGTCGTCGTCGCCGTGGCGCCTTCGTTGTCCGTGATGCGGAGGCCAACCGTCGGGGTCCCCGCGACTGAGTAAGACCGCGTCGTCGTCGCCGTGGCCCCGGTGCTGGTCTCATAGGTCCCGTTGCCGTCCAAATCCCATTCGTATTTGGCGACAGTGCCATCCGGATCTTTCGAGGCGGAGGCGTTGAAGCTGACCGTTGCCCCGGTCGACGGCCGGGTTGGGGGTAGCGGTGAAGGACGCCGCCGGTGGGTGGTTTTGGATCGTCACTGCCTGCGTCGTCGTCGCGGTGGCGCCGTTGTCGTCGGTCACCCGCAGACCAACATTGACGCTTCCTTTTGTCGCGTAGCTCTGGCTTGCGGTTGGGGTCGTGCCCGTATTCGTCTCATAGCTGCCGTTGCCGTCGAGGTCCCATTCGTATTTGGCGATCGTGCCGTCAGGATCGCTGGAGGTAGAGGCATCGAAGGCGACTGCTTCGCCGGTCGCGACCGAGCCGGGGGCTGCCGTGAAGGAGGCCGTAGGAGGACGGTTCTGGATCGCGATCGCCTGCGTCGCCGTCGCGGTTGCTCCGTCACCGTCGGTGACGCGGAGGCCGATCGTGCGATTGCCCGGAGTTGCGTAGCTCTGACTGGCGGTCGGAGTCGCGCCTGTATCGGTCTCATAGCTGCCGTTGCCGTCGAGGTCCCATTCGTATTTGGCGATCGGACCGTCGGGGTCGCTGGAGGCGGAGGCGTCGAAGCTGACCGCTTCGCCGCTCTGCGTCGGGCCAGCGGGCGCCGTGAAGGATGCGCTCGGCGGAGTGTTCTGCACGGTCACGGTGCGGGCCGTGGTCGCTGAGGTCCCGCGGTCGTCGGTCACCCGCAGGCCGACGCTGACGCTTCCCTTGGTCGCGTAGCTCTGGCTTGCGGTTGGGGTCGTGCCCGTATTCGTCTCATAGGTCCCGTTGCCGTCGAGGTCCCATTCATATTTGGCGATCGTGCCGTCGGGATCTTTCGAGGCGGAGGCGTTGAAGCTGACGGTGTTGTGCGTCAGAACCGAGTTGGGAGTGGCCGCGAAGGACGCCGCCGGGGCTTTGTCCGGAACGGTCAGGAAGTAGTGCTGGGCGATCGTGCCGGCGTCCAGGGCCTGGCCGTAGAGCGCCACCTCGTCGAGGTCGCCGGCGCCGAAGAGGGCCGAGCTGTTGCGCGACATGAAGTAGAGCGACGAGTTGGCGAAGTTGCCGGCTTCAGCTCCGTTCGCCGCCTTTGTGAAGGCAACCGGCTGACCGTCGACGTAGGGAATGATCTCCTGCTCGGCCGGAGCCGTGGTGTCGAGGACGAAGGCGTAGTGGTGCCAGGCGCCGGCACTGGGACGGGCGAAGAGGGCGACGTTGCGCGAAGCGCCGTTGCCCAGGCCGACACCGAAGTTGCCGTAGCTGCTGTTGGGGTCGACCAGGAAGCCGCCGGGCCCGTCGTTGAAGTTCGGCGTGTACTCGAAGGCCAGCCGGTCATCGTTGGCCCAGCTGTTCCACTTCATCCAGAATTCGAGCGTCACCGCGCTCCTGGAGGAGAGGTCGACGGTGGCATTCGCGGCATCGTCGTTGCCATCGAAGCTCGCGGCCCGGTCCAGTTCACTGGGGATTGCTCCGGCGACGCCCATGGTTGGGCCTCCGGTTGCCGTTGCCGGGCTGAGGCCGGCGCTGTCGGCGAAGTTAGACCCGGCGATCTCACCCATCCGCCAGTAGTCGAGCAGGCCCGGGGTGCCGCTGACTGCGCTGGAATAGCTGACCTGTTCGCTGCTGTCGACCGTGAGTGTCTGAGCGGTGGTTGCCGTGTCGCCGACGTTGTCGGTAACCCGCAGCCCGACCGTGACATCCCCGGGGGTGGCGTAGGCGTGGCTCACGGTTGGCGTTGCCCCGGTGTTCGTCTCATAGCTGCCGTTGCCGTCGAGGTCCCATTCGTAGGTCGAGATCGGCCCCTCCGAATCGCTCGAGGCAGAGGCGTCGAAGCTGACCTGCTGGCCGACCGCCGCGGGGTTCGGGGCGACCGCGAGAATTGCCTGGGGGGGTTGATTTTGGGAGACCGTGAGGGTGCGAGTCGTCGTCGCCGTGTCGCCGAGGTTGTCGGTGACCCGCAGCCCGACCGTGACTTTGCCTTCGCTCGCATAGGTCTGATTCACCGTCGGCGTAGTGCCGGTGCTGGTCTCGTAGCTGCCGTTGCCGTCGAGGTCCCATTCGTATTTGGCGATCGTGCCGTCGGGGTCGCTGGAGGCGGAGGCGTCGAATGACACCTGCTGGCCGGGCTGTGCGAAGCCGGGGGCCTGGAAGGCCGCCGTGGGGCGCTTGTTGGCGCCGAAGCTCTGGAAGTGCTGGGCGATCGTGCCGGCATCGAGGGCGCGGCCGTAGAGGGCCACCTCGTCGAGGTCGCCGGCGCCGAAGAGGGCCGAGTTGTTGCGCGACATGAAGTAGAGCGAGGAGTTGGCGAAGTTGCCTGCTTCGGTCCCGTTCGCCGCCTTGGTGAAGGCGGCCGCCTGGCCGTCCACGTAGGGAACGATCTGCTGGCCGGCGGGGGCGGTGGTGTCGAGCACGAAGGCGTAGTGGTGCCAGACGCCGGCGCTGGGACGGGCAAAGAGGGCGACGTTGCGTGAAGAGTTGTTGCCGATCGCGACGGCAAAGCTGCCATAGCTGCTGTTGGGGTCGACCAGGAAGCCGCCGGGCCCGTCGTTGAAGTTCGGCGTGTACTCGAAGGCCAGCCGGTCATCGTTGGCCCAGCTGTTCCACTTCATCCAGAATTCGAGCGTGATCGCGCTCTTGGAGGAGAGGTCGACGGCGGCGCTCGCCGCGTCGTCGTTGCCGTCGAAGCGCACGGCGGTGTCGGAGTCGTTGCGCACGCCACCGGGCACGGCGAAGGTCGGGCCGCCAACCGCGGTGGCGGGGTGGTTGCCGACGCCATCGGCAATGGTCGGACCGGCGGCGTCACCCAGCCGCCAGTAGTCGAGCAGGCCCGGCGTTTCACTGACTGCGTCGGAGTAGCTGAGCTGGCCGCCCGAGCTGATGTTCAGCGTGTGGGTCGTGGTCGCGGTCCCGCCGAGGTTGTCGGTGACACGCAGGCCAACTTGGATTTCGCCCTGCGACGAGTAAGCGCGGCTGGCGCTCGCCGTTGCGCCCGTATCGGTCTCATAGCTACCGTTGCCGTCGAGGTCCCATTCGTATTTGGCGATCGTGCCGTCGGGGTCTTTCGATGCCGAGGCGTCGAAGGTCACCTGCTCGCCGACCGCGGCCGGGTTGGGGGAGGCGGCAAAGCCGGCCGTCGGAGATTGGTTCTGACCGATCGAGATCGTCCGGGTGGTTGACCCCGTGGCGCCTTCGTTGTCGGTGACCCTCAGCCCGACCGTGACTTTGCCTTCGCTGGCGTAGGTCTGATTCACCGTCGGCGTGGTGCCGGTGCTGGTCTCATAGCTACCGTTGCCGTCGAGATCCCATTCGTATTTGGCGATCGTGCCGTCGGGGTCTTTCGATGCCGAGGCGTCGAAGGTCACCTGTTGGCCCGGTTTTGCCGAGGCGGGTGCCGTGAAGGAGGCAAGCGGCCGTCCGTTGGTGCTGTCGCTGTTGAACTGTTCGGAGATCGTCGCGGCGCTGAGCGCGCGGTTGTAGATCGCCACCTCGTCGAGGTCACCTTCACCGAACAGCGAGCCGGCCCCGCGCGACATGAAGTAGAGAATCGAGTTGGCGAAGTTGCCACCCCCGGTGCCGTTCTCGGGCTTGGTGAAGGGAATCGGTTCGCCGTCGATGTACGGGAGGATCTCTTGTTCGGCCGGGGCCGAGGTGTCGAGCACGAAGGCGTAGTGGTGCCAGACGCCAGAGCTCGGCCGTTCGAAGTAGGCCGTGTTGCGCGATTCGCCGCGACCGATGCCGACGGCGAATTTGCCGCCGAACTGGGGTGCGTTGGGGTCGATTAGGAAGCCACCCGGATTGTCGTGGTAGCTGCCGGTCAGCTCCATCGCGATGTGGTCGTCATTGGCGAAGTTGCGCTTCATCCAGAACTCGACCGTGACCGCGTGCGTGCCGGAGAGGTCAACCGCGGCGGTGGCAGAGTCGTTGATGCCGTCGAAGTGAGCCGCCCGATCGGGGTCTTCCGGCACGCCGCCGGGAACCCCCATGGTTACGCCGCCTTCGGCGGTGGCGGTGCTGGTGCCGACGCTGTCGGCAAAGCTCGTGCCCGATGTCTCGCCCAGGCGCCAGTAATGGACGAGCCCCGGCGTTCCCAGCACGGTGGTGCTGTAGTTGCTGACCCCGCCTTTGTTCACGGTCAACGGCATCGTCGTAGTGGCGGTCTTGCCGCCGTTGTCGGTCACCTTGAGGCCGACGTTGAAGGTGCCTTTGGCTTCGTAGGTGTGACTGAGCGTTGGGCTGGAGCCGCCGTTGGTCTCATATGTCCCGTTGCCGTCGAGGTCCCATTCGTATTTGGCGATCGTGCCGTCAGGATCGCTGGAGGCGGAGGCGTTGAAGCCCACCGCTTCGCCGATCACGCTCACGTCCGGGGTGATTTTGAAGCTCGCCGCCGGCGGCTGGTTGTCGATGACCTCGATCGTCTGCACCGCGAGGTCGGTGGCGCCTTTGTTGTCAGTGACCCGCAGGCGGACGTCGAATTCGCCCTCCGCCGAGTAGGTGTGGGTGACTTTCGGGTTCGTGCCCGAGTTGGTCTCGAAGCTGCCGTTGCCGTCGAGGTCCCATTCGTATTTGGCGATCGTGCCGTCGGGATCGCTCGAGGAGGAGGCGTCGAAAGTGATCGCTTTGGTGGTTTTCGTCGGGTTGGCCGAGATCGTGAAGCCACCGTTAGGCGGCCGGTTCGAGCCGCCCGGGTCGAGGGTCACTTCTTCCGGCGTCAGCGGCTGGACCCCCATGTCGGAGAAGACGTTGTAGGTGATCTGCTCGATCCGTTCATCGACTTCGCTGGAGAGGCCGTAGGACCACTCCATCGTGCCGCTGGCGAAGACCATGGCGCCGCTCGGCGCGGTATAGGTGACCGCGCCGACCGTCCCCGGTTGTCCCGGCGGCGGCTGGGTGTTGCGCAGCCGGCCCTCGTCCTGGATCCATGAGTTGTCGTTGGCGACCTGCACGTTGGTCGCGGAAAGTCGCTTGACCCCGCTCGGCTCGTGCGAGAGGTACTGCGCCTGGGTCGGGATCGTGTCCCACTCCCAGTTGACCTCGTCCGAGCCGATGTTGGTCGTCGAGTTCTCGGAGATCCCGGTATTGCGCCAGAGTCGGTTGGCGGCGAATTCTTCGCTGCTGTTGCCGGGAGGCACCGTGACCGGGAAGCTGCGCGCACTGTTGTCGCCGACGTACATGATCCCGAACAGCTGGTTCTCGGGCATGTCGGGCCCGACCCGGCCGCCGGGCGGTGCGTTGGGATCGCCCGGGGGGGCGCCGTTGTCGCGGAAGGTCGTGGTCGAGTTCTGCGGGTTGTCGTCAGCTGTCCCGGCGATGCCGTCGAGACCGAGCGCATCGTCGGCCGTGCCTTTGATCCCGTCCGGGCCCCAGTCGTTGGCGCTGACCGTGCCGGTGCCTTCGGAGCCGCTGCCCTCGACCGTCTTGTAACAGACAAGGGTCCGGTTTTTGTCCTCGTAGCGCACCTTCCAGTAGGCGGTGTTGGCGCTGAAGGACGCGATGTTGATGCCGGCGTTGCGCGCCGCCAGGAAGCCGTTGAACTGCGCCAACGACCAGTACTCTGAGTGACCCGAGACCACGATCGTGCCGTGTTCTTTCAGTTCGGCCGGGTTTTCCTGCAGGTGAACGTCGTCGGTGTAGGAGACGTCGTATCCCTGTCGCTCCATCCAGGAGAGCAGGTCGAAGTCGGGGCCGAAGAACCAGTCGTGGTAGCCGCCGGCGCGGTTGAAGGGCCGGTCGAAGGAGGCCTTGACCGCGCGGCCGGTGCCGGAGACCGTGTTTCCTCCTTCTTCGCCGAAGTAGAGCGACTTGCCGCCGAAGGTGTTGTAGGCCTCGTAGGTGGCGATCGGCAGGACGTAGAGGATCTTCGCTTTGGTCGCGCGTTTGTCGTCGCGCACGGTGAAGACGATCTGCGTCTGTTCGCCGGTCGAGGCACTGACCAAGGCGAGGTAGACCCCGGAGGCGGGGAAGGCACTGCCGGGGATCGTGTAGGTCGGCGCCCAGTTGGCGCAGCTGACTTTGCCAGTGACTTCATCCATTTTTTCGCAGGTGAAGTCGTTGTTGATCGCGACTTTGGTGGCGCTGTTGACGAGCCGGCCGCCGAGCCCTTCGTAGTAGCCCATCCGGAAGGTTTCGATGGTGGCCGTCTTGGTCGGGGAGACCGGGCCGTTGCGGCCGATCTTCAGCGTCACCGATTCACCGAGGTTGACGCTGGTCTGCGTCGTGAAGCCACCGAGGTCGGGGCTATCTCCTTCACTGCCCCGCCAGGCGTTGGTGCCGGTCTTGCACTGGTTCTCGTTGACGACCGGGTTCGAGTTGGGGCAGGCGACTTCGGCCTGCGCTTGGGCAGGCACAAACCAGGCGAAGAGGAGAAGCAGGCCGAGCCCAAACGCCATCGCGATAACGCTGCGAGGTTCAATCAGGCTGGCGCGGATCCCCTCTGGGCGTAGACCGCGCATGCTCTGAGTCTCCCAGTCAGAACGGGAGTTCGCCGGGTGAAAAATGGTCAAATCGCCTGTTCGGGGCAAGACAGTCACTCTCCAGTTGAGGTTGAGTGTTGAGGGTTTGAGGGTTCCGCGAGGGCAAGATCGAGCAGCGAGTCGAAGCGGCTGCTCCAGGAGTTCTCGTCGATGAACCGGTGGCGAGAATCGTCGTCCCAGCGACCGAGCTCGAGGGCGGCGCTCGCCGCGGCGCCGAAGTCCTCGCCACCGCGGGCCAGCATCACCCGCTCGGGGCAGACGGGGGCGGTGCCGGGAAGATCGGTCGCGGCAACCGGGATCCCGGCGCCGAGGTACTCGAAGAGCTTCAGCGGGCTCATCGCTTCGGTCTGCTCGCTGCGCACGTGCGGAACCAACCCCAGGTCGGCCGCGGCGACGACGGCGATCAGCTCCTCCCGCGGGATCGGCGGCCGCACGTGGACGTTGGCCAGCTCGCCGAGCCTTGCCACCGGGCCGCGATCGCCGCCACGGCCGATCAGGACCACGGATCCCTGCGGATGCGCCGCAGCGAGGGCTTGCACGGCCGCCGGGTCGATCCGCTCGTCGAGGGTGCCGACGTAGACCATGCGCGGTCCGGGGAGGCCGAGGAACCAGCTTGGCGCCGCCGCCGGGTCGTCCCACTCGGCCGGGATCAGCCCGGTGGGAATGACCGCGCCGGGCCCGGAGGGGTCGACGCTCTGCAAGGACTTGGGGGTGAGGCCGACGGCCCTGCGGCCGGCCGCCCGCATGCGGGCGAAGGAGGCCTCATAGGCCGGCCACCAAGGGCTGAGCGGCGGGTGGGCGGTGAGGTCGTCATTGGCGTAGTAAGTGACCGGGCCCGCCCACTCGAAGCGGCCGAAGCCGGCGATCAGCGGGTGGGCAACGATGACCGCCGGCCGCCGCAGGCCAAACTCCTCGGCGGCGGCACGGACGCTGCGCTCGTATCTTGCGCAGCCGCGCTCGATCGTCGCGATCCGGGTCGAGTCGGTGCGCCGCAGTCGCAGCGGCTCGTAAAGACGGCGGCTCTCGGATTCCGGGAACGAGCCTTCTGCGGACTCGGGCGAGGGCCGCAGCTTTGCCAGCCGCGAGCGGAAGGGGTTGCAGACCAGCAGGCGCGAGACCCGCGGCGACTCGATCAGCTTGACCGCGAGCTGGTCTTCGGGGTGAATCTGGCGGCGGCCGATGGCGCCGGCCCAGGAGGTGTAGCCAAGCAGCAGCAGCACGTCGCGACCGCGCTCGGTGGGCGCGACAGGGCGCGCGGGGAGGCTTGCCGTGGAGGTGGCCATCGCAAAACCAACGTGGCACGCCGCTCCCCGCTTTTGCGCATCGCAAGTCACCTCCCCGGCGACTCGTTTATTCCTTGCCTATGGATGCAGCCGAGCCAAGCTACGAGGGGCTGCGCGATGCGGCGGTCGCCGGCGTGCGCTGGATCGCGATCGCCAAGGTGGTCGGCGAAAGCGCCCAGCTGATCTCCGCCGTGATTCTCGCGCGGCTGATCGTTCCCGCCGAATTCGGCCACGCCGCGATCGCCCTGATCCTGGTCCCGCTGGCCGCGATCCTCACCTTCGAGGGCTTTGGCAGCGCTCTCGTCCAGCGCAAGGAGATCGACCAGGGGCACCTGGAGACGGCGATGCTGGCCAGCCTGATCGCCGGCTTCGCGCTCTCGGCGGCCACCTATCTCGCCGCTCCGTTGGTTGCGGCGCCGATCTTCGGCGACAAGACCTCAGAACTCATACAGCTCGCCTCGCCGCTGTTCCTGATCGCCGGCTTCAGCGCCGTCTCGCGCTCGCTGCTCTGGCGCCAGCTCGAGTTTCGCAACGTCAGCCTGATCGAAACCGGCGCCGTCGCGCTCGGCGCCACCGTCGCCGTCGGCCTCGCCCTCGCCGGGCTCGAAGGCGAGGCAATCGTGCTCGGCGCGATGGCGGGTGGCTTGGTCGCAAGCGTCCTCTTCGTGGTCGTCGTGCGACCCTGTTGGCCGCGCTGGCACGGCCGCCAACTGCGCGAGATCGTCGGCTTTGGCGGCCCGGCCTCAGGCGCCGGGCTGCTGCACGTGGCAATCACCAACGTCGACTACACGATCCTCGCCGCCCGCCTCAGCTCCGCCCAGGTCGGCTTCTACTGGCGCGCCTTCCAGCTCGGTGTCGTCTACCAGGACAAGATCAGCGGGATCATGATGCGGCTGGCCTTCCCGGTCTACTCGCGCACCCGCAACCTCGCCGAGCTGACCCGCCTGCACGAGCGGGCGACCCGGGTGCACGCGGCGACGGTGGTGCCGCTGCTGGCGATCCTGATCGTCACCGCCCCGGTGTTGATTCCCTGGCTTTTCGGCAGTGAGTGGGCTCCGTCGGTGCTGCCGACCCAGATCCTCGCCGTCGCCGGGATGATCGCCGCGGTCCTCACCGGGTTCCCGCAGGTGCTGCTTGCGGCGGGCAAGCCCAGGCCGCTGCTCTACTTCAACATCGCCCTGCTGCTGGTCTACGGCGGCGCCGTCCTCGCCACCGTGGAGAGGGGGATCGTGGCGGTCTCGATCGCCGTGGTCGCGGTCTACGTCGCCCAGCTCTTCGTCGTCTACGCGGTCCTGCTGCGCAAGGTGGTTGGGATTCGGGTCAGCCAGATGGTCGGCGACCTCGCTCCAGCGGTGCTCGGCAGCCTCGCCCTGATCGCGGTCTGCTTCCCGCTCACCCGACTGCTGCGTGGAATCGACACGCCGCCCCCGCTGCTGCTAGCGGCGGTGGGGTCAATCGGGCTGCTGGTCCACTGCCTCGTCGTGCGTGGGCTCTTTCCGGCCGTCTGGCATGACCTGGTCGCCCTCGCTCGCCGGGTATTGCCGGCGAGGATGACGCGGCGCCGCGGGGCGCCGGTGGAGCCGATCAGCGTTCCGCAATGACGTGCAGGCAGTCGCCCTCGGCGACCCGGTCGCTGAGGAAGAGCAGCGGCGCCAGCAGCCAAGCCCCGATCCGGAAGGCACGCCCTTCCGAGCGCATCTGGCCGAAGATCGCGTACTGAAGGCTGCCCAGCGGGCTCGGCCTCATCGAGATCGCCTCGAAGGCGAGCGGGCGCAGGCCGCTGCGCTTGACCAGCCCGCCCAGCGAGTCGCGGTCGAAGTGCTGGAGGTGTCGCGGCAGATCGAGCTGGAACCAGGCCGAGCCGAAGAGGCGGCGGTGCCAGCTGCCGAAGTTGGGCACGGCGACCGCCAGCAGCCCACCGGGGCGCAGCAGGCGCGCGGCGTCGGCGAGCGCCTCGGCCGGCTTGTCGATGTGCTCGAGCGAGTGGTTGAAGACGATCGCGTCGAAGTGGCCGTCATCCCAGGGGGCGTCGGCGAGGGTCCCGTTGACGGCGTCGACCCCGGCTTCGGAGGCGAACTTCGCCGCCTGTTGGGAGGGCTCGATCCCGGAGACCTGCCAGCCGTGGCGCATGAAGACGGCGGCGAGGTCGCCGGTGCCGCAGCCGACGTCGAGCAGGCGACCGGGCGGGCGCTGCAGCAGCTTGCGGTAGGGGCCGTAGCGAACGATTACCTCCAGCCGCAGGGCATCGAGGCGCTCGCCCAGCGAG
This sequence comes from uncultured Solirubrobacterales bacterium, assembly GCA_963840565.1. Classification (GTDB taxonomy): domain Bacteria; phylum Actinomycetota; class Thermoleophilia; order Solirubrobacterales; family 70-9; genus VRUE01. The sequence goes on along the minus strand of CAWIZH010000002.1, from coordinate 549,770 downwards.
AGCCCGCGCATGCGGGCGCGCGGCACGTAGGCGCTGTAGCTCTCGGGGTAGTAGATCGCGAAGTCCTCGGGCCCGAGCCGGGGCTCGGTGAAGGCCAGGCCACACTCAGAGCAGGCGACGACTTCGAAGTCCCCCGGCGCCCCGGTGAGCCGGTCGCGGCCGCGGAGCAGGACCGCGGCGTTGTCCTGGGTCGCCGCACAACCCGGACAGCTGACCGTCGCCTCGCGACCATTGATTGCCAGCGCGCTCATCGGACGCCGGCCGCGATCTCCGCCGGGGCCGCGGCGGCCCGGGCAGGTTGCTTGCGCGTGACGTCCTTGGCCAGGACCACGGCCATCGCGGCGATCAGGCAGAAGAGGTAGGGGATCTGCGGCAGGGCGAGAAAGTCGAGCAGCGCGCTGGCAACCAGGGCCGCCACGATCGCCGCCGCCGCGCCCAGCGCAGGGGGTGCTCGATCGGGGTCCCCGGAGCGGGCCACCCGGTGGGCGCTGAGGAAAGCGGTGAAGAAGATCGCGACGTAGCTGAGCAGGCCGAGCAGGCCAACGCCGATCGCCAGGGTCAGGTACTGGTTATCGAGGATCCGGTGCTTCTTCTGGTCGTAGCTTTCATAGCCACGGCCGAGCAGCGGGTGGGCGACCAGGTCAGGCCTGATCGCTTCGTAGTCGCTGAGCCGGTCCTTGGTCGTGTTCACCTTGTCGACCTGGTTGGGCGAGAGCTGGTCGATGACGCCGCCGAGGGCGCCGGGGGCGAGAAAGTGGACGACGCCGAGCAGGACGATGCCCAGTGGCGCCAGCTTCAGCATCGCCCGCGGCCGGTAGGCGATCAAGACCAGGATGCAGACAGCGGGCCCGACCATGCTCGTCTTCTTCTGCGTCGCCACGGCGCCGCCGATCAGCAGCACGACGACCAGCATGTAGAGCAGGCGCTGGCGGCGCTCCTTCGCCTCCAGCAGCCAGGCGAAGGCGAAGGGCAGCGCCATCGTCATCATCACCGCGATCGCCAGCGGTTGGATGCTCGGGCCGAGGATTTCTTTGCGCCCGATCGAGTCGATCGCGCCGATCCCCGCCGGGCGGATGTAGCCCGGGAACAGCGGCCCGATCGTTTCGTGGAAGACGTTGGTGCCGAGGCGGTACTCGACGATCGTGCCGATCGCGGTCAGGCAGGCGAGGCCGAGCATGGCTTTGCTCAGCTTCGAGACCTCGGACGGCCGGATGATCGAGGCGGCGAGGGCGAAGAAGACGACGTAGGAGGCAAGCAGGGCCAGGTGCTTGATCGCGAGGTCGAACTCGCCGAGGCGGACCATCGTCTCGGAGTTAGCGAGGATGCTGAGCACGGCGATCAGGGTGAAGACGCCGAACGCCCAGTGCACCGGGCTGGTCCGCATCGGCCGCTTCTCGCGGATCGCGTTGGCGCCGAGCAGCCAGAGCCCGAGCAGCAGGACAAGGAAGGGCCGGTCGAGGGTGACGTCGATCGGGCCGCCCACCGGGAGCACGATGCTGTCGAAGGGAATCACCCAGAGCATCGTCATGAAGCCGAAGAGGGCCCAGGGCAGCAGCCGCGTGGTGTCGGGCCAGTCGGCGGCCTGCCTCGCGTCCAGCTCTCGCGAGCGATTCGCCCTGCCGCTGACCGCGGTGGGGTCGCCTGGCCCGACGAAGGGGCCGACCCCCGTCGCCGTTTCCATTAGCGCAGGTGTGCCGCGTGTGGGGCTGCCGGCTCCTGATGCTCGCCGTGAACCAGCGGCGTCGGGTCAAACCCGCCGCCTTTGGGGCGTTGCGGCGTTGGAGCAGCGGGGTCGTTCGCCGGGTGATCATCGAGCCCAAGCAGGCGGGCTTTGTCGAGCAGCTCGTCGTGTTCGACCTGGCTCAGCGCCCGCCAGCGCTGGGTGAAGCGGGGGACGACCAGGATCGCGGCGCAGCCGAGGATCAGGATCGCGAGGAAGGCGAGTGCCATCAGGACGACGTCGTTGCCGGCGCCGATCGTGCCGCCCTCGGGGGCGCCAAGCTCGCGCACGGTGACCCCGCGCTTGACGTCTTCGCCGTCGACGCTGAGGTTGTTGACGTAGCGCTTCAAGGTGATGAACGAGGCGTTTGCCAAGTCGACCGCTCTCGCGGCGGTTGCCGCCTGGGCGTCGACGGTGAGGATCGGCACACCTTCCTGACCGGTGAAGACGAGCCGGCTCTGGGCCCCTTCTTGAAGGATTTCGTTGGCGCGGTCCTCGGAAGACTGGGATTCGTAGTTGTTCTGGCCGGTGGCGGAGCTGAATGGCCCGCTGCTCGAGATCGAGGCAGCCGGAACCCCGGCCAGCTGGGCGATCTGCTTTCTCGCCGCCAGGCTGCTCAGGTACTCGCCGTAGATTTTCGCCCGGGTCGAGAGCGCTTCAAAGGTCCCCAGCGAGGCGCCGTCGACAAGCGCGGATTTGGGCGAGTCGACGAGGATCTGGCTCGATGCGGCGCCAACCTGGAGGGCGCGGCTGTGCAGTCCCAGCGGGCTCATGCTGATTCGGTAGGCGCTGAAGATCGCCGCCAGCGCGGCGATCACGATCACGAGCCCGACCAGCAGCTTGCGGCTCCAGAGCTGCCTTATGACTTGTACGGGCTCCATCTGCCTATGAACGCACGAAAAACGTAGGAACTTCTGCTTTCTCGCCGGGATTTAGGTTTTGCTTAGGCCCGGTGCGTCCGATTCGGACCCGCGAGCGCAGCTCATCGGCGACGAAGCGGCGGAACCGCTCGTCCTCGACCCGCTCTTCGCGGCGTGCAGCGGAGCGGGCGTAGCCGTAGAGGAAGGCTAGCCCGGAGAGGCCGAAGGGCCGGGAGCAGGCGACCTTGAGCGAGCGCAACGCCACCCACCAGGCGCTGTAGCGAAGGATGTAGGCGCATTGGCCGTGGCGAGCACGGCCGCGCAGGGTTCCGCCGCGGGTGGCGACCGGCCGGTGGTGGCGGGCGTCGAGGCCCGGCAGCGAGCGGGTGGAGAAGCCGCTCATGCGAGCGTAGGTCTCGTCGATCGTGTCCCAGCCGAGGCGCTCCTCGATGCCGCCGATCGCCTCGAAGCACTCGCGGCTGTAGAGCTTCAGCGCACCCCGCACGTGGTAGGCGGGGACCTTGGTCAAGTACCAGCCGTCACGGCCCTGCTCGAGCAGGCCACCACCGGCGACTCCAAGCGCGGGTTCCCGTTCGAAGCGCTCGAGCAACCGTTCGAAGTAGTGCGGCGGCAGCTCGATGTCGGCGTCGAGCTTGCCGAGGTGGCTGAACTCGCCGGTCTCGACGCAGCCCAATGCCCAGTTGAAGGCACGTGCCTCGGCGGCGAGGGCAAGGCGATCTCCACCTGCCTCGTTGCCGCGCTGTGGCGCCCTCAGGACCCGCAGGAAGGGCAGCTGCGCCGCCCAGCGCTCGAGGATCTCGGGGGTCGCGTCGCTGGAGCCGTCGTCGACGATCAGCCAGAGGTCCGGCGGCCGCGTCTGGGCCGCCACCGCCTCGATCGTCCGCTCCAGGTGAACGGCCTCGTCGCGCGCCGGCGTGACCAGAAGCAGGTGCGCCATCTCAGCGACTCCTTGCGCCCTGGACCAGGCCGTCGACCAGGTCGAGGTAGCCCTCGCGCTGCTGGCGCCACTCGATCTTGGCCAGCCGCCGCGAGGCGCGCTCGGCCCGCGCCTGGGCCGCAAGGGGATCGCTGCGCACGCCTTCGATCGCCGCCGCGATCGAGGCCGCGTCGCCTGGCTCGGCGAGCAGCACGTCGTCGCCGAAGTAGCGCTCGATCACCGGCAGCCGCGAGGCGACCGTCGGCAGGCCCATGTGGACGTACTCGAGCAGCTTGACCGGCAGCAGCATCGCGGTGAAGTCGTCGCGCAGCGTCGGCACCACGCCGAGGTGGGCTTCGGCGAGGCGGGCGGGGATCTCCTCGACCGGCGTCGGCTGGGGCGCGATCCGCACTCCCTCCGGGGCGACCTTGGCCGCGACCGCGGCCAGTTGCCGCGCCGCCTCGGCATCGGAGCCGTAGACGTCGAGGGCAATCGCCTCGCTCCGCTCGCGCAGCATCGCGACCGCCCCGACCAGCGTCTCGACCCCGAAGCGGTCGGCGAGGCCGCCGTGGTAGACGACCCGCAACTCGCCGTCGCTTGGCGGCGCCACCGGCGAACGGCGCTCGCCGAAGACCCGCTCGTCGGGGGTGTTCATCACCACCTGCGTGCGCTTCGCACTGATCCCGCGTGCCCGCAAGAGGTCGCGCGCCTCGTCGGTGACGAAGATGTGGCCGTTGGCCATCGCGGCGCTGAAGCGCTCCTCGGTGCGGATCAGGCGCACCAGCGGGTGGTCGGGCGGTCGGTCGAAGAGGGTCGCGAAGAGCTCCGGGAAGGTGTCGTGGAAGTTGAGGATGAGCGGGGTGCCGCGCAGCTTCGGCCGCAGCGCGGCGAAGACGAGGGCATCGGGCATGTTGTGGATCTCGATCAGGTCAAAGCGGTTCGCGCGATCGAGGGCGCTGACCTTGCGTGCGGCGCCGGCGAGGAAACGGGCGTTGCCCTCGAGGTAGGCGCGGGCGCCGCCGCGTGGCTTCCCGGTGGCGGCACGGTGCAGGGTGATCCGCCCGGAGCCGACGGCGATCTCGGCGTCTTCGTCGAGGCAGACGCACTCGACGTGGTCGCCGCGCTCGGCCAGCGCCCGCGCCTGGCGCTGGATCCGCGAGTCGACCTCGAAGTCCGAGTAGTGGACCATGCAGACCCGCAAGCCACGGCGCCCGGTGGGCGCGGGGTGCTCAGCTGTTGCCGGCTGTGTCAAAGCTCTCAATCGCGGCGACGGTCTCGGCGATGTGCCAGTCCTCGATCGCCGGGAAGAGGGGCAGCGAGCAGCATTCGCTTGCCAGGCGCTCTGCCACCGGGAGCGAGCCGGCCGTCAGGCCCAGCTCGGCGTAGGCGGGTTGGAGGTGAACCGGGGTCGGGTAGTGGATCCCGCTGGCCACGCCGCGCTCGTCGAGGTGGTTGCGCAGGGCATCGCGCTGGGCCGAACGGACGACGTAAAGGTGAAAGACGTTTTCGCAATCGGCTGCTGCCGGCTCGGGCAGATCGAGGCCGCTGTCGGCCAGTGCAGCTCCGTAGGCGGCTGCTGCCGTGCGGCGCGCCTCGTTCCACCCGTCCAGGTGGCGCAGCTTGACTTCGAGGATCGCCGCCTGCAGCGCGTCGAGGCGATGGGTGCCGGTGACGAGCTCATGGTGGTTGCGGGTGCCCTCGCCATGCGAACGCAGCAGCCGTACCTTGGCGTTCAGCTCGGGGTCGTTGGTGACCAGGGCGCCACCGTCGCCCCAGCCGCCGAGGTTCTTGGTCGGGTAGAAGCTGAAGCAGCCGGCGTCGCCCAGCGAGCCGACGCGGCGACCCTTGTAGCGGGCGCCGTGGGCCTGGCAGGCGTCCTCGATCACGGCGATCCCGCGCCGGCGGCAGAGATCGACGATCGGGTCCATGTCGACCGGGCGGCCGAAGAGGTGGACGGGGATCACGGCACGCGTCTTGGCGGTGATCGCGCTCTCGACGATCTCGGCGGTGATCACGGCGGTCTCGGGGTCGACGTCGACCAGGACCGGGGTGGCGCCGACCGTGCTCACCGCCTCGGCGGTGGCGATGAAGGTGTAGGTCGGCACGATCACCTCGTCGCCGGGGCCGACGCCGAGCCCGCGCAGGGCCAGTTCCAGCGCCTGCGTGCCGGAGGAGATGCCGACGGCGTGCTCGGTCTCGCAGTAGGCGGCGAAGCTGCGCTCGAAGTCCTCGACCTCAGGGCCGAGCGTGAAGGCGGCATTACGGCCGACCCGCTCGACGACCTCGAGCAGCTCGGCGAAGACCTCGGGGTGGGCGGCGTCGAGCCTGATGAACGGCACACGGGAGCCCTGCGTGGCCGCGGTGGGAAGCGCTGGACTCGGCTGGGTTGCGGTGCTCACGTCGTTGCCCCTTTCAGCGCGCCATTGCCGAGGGCCTGTTCGGGCTCGATCGGCAGGGCGCCGTTTGTCTGTTCAAGCTCGATGAAGAGAGCGGCGGCCTCCTTGCGCGAGCGCACGCCGAACTTCGAGAAGGCGGAGGAGAGGTGGCTCTTGATCGTGCTCTCGGAGAGGAAGAGCCGCTCGGCGATCTGGGCGTTGGTCAACCCGCGCGAGACGAGGGTGAGGACCTGGCGCTCACGGTGGGAGAAGGCCGGCCGCTCGACGCTGGCGCGCAGCTTGCGGGGGACCACCGATTGGCCGCTGGCGACGGCGCTGACGGCGACGACGAGGGTCGACTCGAGTTCGGGCTCGAAGACGATCGCGTCGGCGCCGGCATCGAGGGCGCGGCGCACGCCGGTGCCGGTCGCGATCGGCGATACGGCAATGATCGCCGGCTCGCGCATTTCGCGGCGCAGGCGGCGCAGGTTTGCCATCTGGCGCGGCTGGTCGACGTCGCAGAGGAGGACGACGATCGCGTTGGAGTCGAGGCCCTCGAGCCCGAAGAGCTGCTGGGAATTCTCCAGCTCGACCAGCGAGGTCTGCAGATCGCGTTCGCCCAGGGCGATCGCAATGCGGCTGCGCATCGCGGGGGGGTCGGCGCTGAGATAGACACAGAGCCCGCTTTCGCGGGCGAGGGTGCCGTCAGCTGGCTCGCTGAGAACCGCCATGTAAGTCCAACGGCGGAACCAGTCAAAAGCTTGCGCTTGCAGTCAGGACAAGTAGTGCCGGGCGGTAGCTCAGCGCCAGCGCTCGAGCAGATCCTCGTCCGGGACCTGGCGCACGGCCCGCGCCGGCACGCCCATGACGACGCTGCGCTCGGCGACGTCGGCGACGACCACGGCACCGGCGGCGACAAATGCCTCGGCGCCGATCTCGATCGCCGGGCAGACGACGACGCCGGCACCGACCCGGCAGGCCCGCCGCAGCAGTGGCCCTTCGAGCTGCATCTCGGACGAGTGGCGGTCCATGGTGTTGTCGTTGGCCAGGGTCACGCCGGGCCCGATGAAGACGTCCTCCTCGACGACGGTGCCGGCCGAGAGGTAACAGCGCGCCTGCACGCTCGCCCGCTCGGCGACGATGACGCCGGGGTCGACCGAGCTGAGGCTGCCGATCGTTGCCCGGGCGCCGATCTGGGCGCCGTCCCGGATCTGGGCGTGGTCGCCGACTCGGGCGCCGTCGCCGATCGTCACCCCGGCATGGATCACCGCGTAGCCACCGATCAAGACGCCCTCGCCGATCTCGACGCCCTCGCCGAGCAGCAGGCCGGGGGCCAGGTCGGAGGGCTGAAGCGCCGCCCCGCCCACTATCTAACCGTCCTGCTGTAGCTCGACCGGATGATGATCGGCGGCATGGTAGCGGCCGTGCGTCGAGCCTCGCGGGTGGCGGCTAGACTCGCCCGCGCCTTGGGCATCGACGAGCTGATCAACGTAGCGGACTTTGAACGGGCGGCAGCCGCGAAGCTGGATGCCGGCGCGGCCGGCTACTTCTTTGGCGGTGCCTGCGACGAGGTGACGCTCGAGGAGAGCGTGCTGGCCTGGCGCCGGCGCCGGCTGCGGCCACGGGTGCTGGCGGGATACAAAGAGTGGGGGACCCGGACGACGGTTCTGGGGGGCGAGCTATCGAGCCCGATCCTGGTGGCGCCGGTGGCCTACCAGCGGCTGGTTGACGAGAGCGGCGAGATCGGCATGGCGCGGGCGGCTGCTGCTGCCGGCACGGTGATGTGCCTCTCGACCCTGGCGACCACCCTGCCCAGCGAGGTCGCGGCTGCCGCACCGGGCGGCCGGCGCTGGTTTCAGCTTTACTCGTTTCGCGACGAAAAGGTGACGCGGGCGCTTATGGACGAGGCGGTCGACTCCGGCTTCGAGGCGATCGTGGTTACGGTCGACGCCGCGCGTGGGGGGCGGCGCGAACGCGATCTGCGCACCGGCTTCAAGCTTCCCGAGGGCCTCGGCGTGCCGGCGGTGCAGGTGGCGCTCGGCTCTCAACGCGCGGTGACGATCGAGGAGACCTTCGCCCTGATGGAACCGGCGCTGACCTGGGCGGACCTCGAAAAGCTCGCCGCCGATTGCAGCGTGCCGGTGCTGATCAAGGGGGTCCTCACCGGCGAGGACGCGGCGCTCGCGGTCGAGCACGGGGCCGCCGGCGTGATCGTCTCCAACCACGGCGGCCGCCAGCTCGACTGCTCGCTCGCCACCGCCGACGCCCTGCCGGAGGTGGTCGACGCGGTCGACGGACGCGGCACCGTCCTCGTCGATGGCGGCATCCGGCGCGGCACCGACGTCGCCGTCGCCCTTGCCCTCGGCGCCGACGCGGTTTTGGTCGGCAGGCCGGCTCTTTGGGGGCTTGCCAGCGCTGGCGAGGCGGGAGCCCACCGGGTGCTCGAGCTGCTGCGCGAGGAGTTCGAGCTGGCCCTTGCACTGCTCGGCTGCTCCTCTCCGGCCGAGCTCAGCCGCGCCCACGTTCAGGGGGCTTGAGAGCCGGTCAGGAGATGACGGTCAGCGCGCCGGGCTCGGCGCGCAGCTTCAACTGAGTCTTCTCGCCGATGTAGTCGCCGTCGACCTGAACCGGGAAAGGGCGGATGATGCCGTCCTTGGTCTCGGAAGTGGAGGTGACCGTGGCCTCGGTGACGGCGTCGAACTGCTCGATCTGGCGATGGCGAGCGGCCGGCCGCTGTTCGCTGAAGAGGCGCGACATCAGCATCGGCATGTCGCGCTGGGTGGCGCGCTTGAGCACGCCGAGGGCAAGCGTGCCGTCGTCGATCTCGACCCCCTCGCAGACCCGCACCGGGCGGCTGGCGAAGTAGGTGAAGGGGTCGGAATTCTGGGCCAGGGCGGTGACGCCCTCGGCCGAGCCGCCGGCGCCGGTCTCGACCTGGAGGCGAACCGGGTTGACCAGGTAGGAGCGGTAGAAGGCCGAGACCGCGGCCCAGCTGAAGTAGTAGGGCCCGGCCGCCGACTTCAGCCGCGGGTGGGCGTCGACGCGCTTGACCACGGTGGCGTCGATCCCGGCCCCGCAGGAGAAGACGAAGTGACGATCGTCGGCCTTGCCGAGGTCGATCCGCCGCGGCTGCCAATCGTCGGCCACGGCCAGCAGGTGCTCGGTCGCATCGACGACGTCGTTGGGAATGCCCAGCGTGCGGCAGACGACGTTGGTCGATCCGCCCGGAAGCACCGAGACCGGCACATCGGTCCCTGCCAACCCGTTGACGACCTCGTTCAGCGTCCCGTCGCCACCAAAGGCGACGACCACGTCATAGCCATGGTCGCGCACCTCACGCCCGATCTCGGTCGCATGGTTCTGCGCCTCGGTCAAGATCGTTTCGACCTCATAGCGCCCCTGCAGCGCGTAGACCACAAGGTTCTTCAGCCGGTCCGAAACCGTCGTCGCATAAGGGTTGACGATGATCAGCATCCGCTTCTTGGCGGAGCGCTTCGGCTTTCGGGAGCGAATTCGGCTGGTCATCTAGGCGGATCTTCGGCCTGCGGCCGATCTCGGTTCCGCAGCCTATTGCGACCGAGGCCGGGCGGCTCGCACGCCTCCCACGACGCGCACAGCAACAAATCTGTGACGCTCGTGAACCAAAAGCCCGATTCGCCGAAATGCGATCCAGATGGCATCTAGCCTCGGGCGAAATGAGGATTGAGCGCTTCATCTGGACCATCCACGCCGAGCTTCGGCTCGATCAACGCGGTCTGACTCGCCTCGAGGTTGAGGAGGCGGTTCGTGATGAGCACCAGACCCGAGTCAGGAATCAGGGCGATGCAGACTGGCGCGTCTATGGGGCCAGGGCCGACGGCCGCGAGTTCGCGGTCGTCTACGACAGCCCAGTCAGAGGAGATGCCAGAGCAGCTCGCGTAGTCAGCGCTTGGCCGCTGAGAGGGGTCGCAAGCGCTAGCGAGGCACTATGACCATGGCTATCCTGAACCCGATGAGTGCGAAGTTCGCCTACTACGACCGGGAGGCCGATATCGCCTGGCTCCCCACCGGTGACTCCACTGACGTAGTCAGCGAAGAGGTCGAGTGGGGCCTGGTCGACCACGACTCCACCACCGACGAGGTGGTCGCAATCGAGGTCTGGTCCGCAAGCAAGCACCTACCGGCCGAGGTGCTCGCGGCCCTGCCTGCTCCGGCAGGCGTGCACGATGCCGCCGCCTAAGAGGCGGCTACGTGGTCGCTTCATAGCGGAGCACCTCCCCGTCGCCGGCTTCCCGCACGCGGCCCTCGTTGACCAGCAGGTCGGCGTGGCCGATCACCTCGGAGAGGGTCAGGTAGGCCTGGGTGACGGCGACGTTGCCCCAGATCGACTGGGCTATCTCGTAGCCGCTGCGCGGCTGCTCGGCGATCAGCTTGTAGATCTTCTCCTTACGGCGCTCGTGCTTGGCGATGCGGTCGTCGATCAGGGCGACGTGGTCGGTGATCGGCTCGCCGTGGCCGGAGAGGACGATCTCGGCCGGCATCTCACGCGTCCTGCGCATCGACTCGATGTAGGTGACGAGCGCCTGCGGGCGCTGCTCGGAGCCGTCGAGCGCCCGCGAGATCAGCGGGTTGGAGGAGATGTGGGCGATCAGGTGGTCGGCGGCGATCAGGATCTTGCGCTCCGCGTCCCAGAAGACGGTGTCGGAAGGGCTGTGGCCGGGGCGATGGATCGCCCGCAGCGTGCGGTCGCGGAAGGCGATCTCCTCGCCGTCGGCCAAGCGGCTTGGTCACTGTCACCTGCGAGCCCCAGGCGCGGAAGCTGCGCGAGACGCTGCGCAGCGCCACCGTCACCTCCTCGGGGATGCCGTTGCGGATCATCAAGTCGACGGCGAAGCGGTCCTCGGCCTCGGCGTCCTCATCGAAGTTGGCCAGCCGCTCGGCGGCGACGCCGATCGCCGCCACCTCGGCGCCGGAGTGCTCGACGATGATCTCGACCAGGCCGAGGTGATCGATGTGCTGGTGGGTAACGATGACCAGCTCGATGTCGTCGATCGAGTGCCCGCGCGCGGCCAGCTGCGACTGCAGCTCATCGAGCGCCTTGCCCGAGTTGGGACCGGTGTCGACCAGGGTCAGCGGCTCGTCCTCGATCAGGTAGCAGTTGACCCGCCCGACGGCGAAGGGGGTGGGGATGCGCAGGCGGTGGATCCCGGCCAGCGCCGCCTGCTCGAGCGCCTGCTCCGGCGTCAGGGTCACGCTCGGATCAAGCCGAGCACCTCGTCGCGCTTGGCCTCCATGTCCTCGCGCGAGACCAGCGACTCGAGGTTGAGACGCAGCAGCGGCTCGGTATTGGAGGGCCGCACGTTGAAGTGCCAGTCGGGATAGTCGACCGAGATGCCGTCGAGCGTTGTCTGCTCGCCGTCGGAGTAGCGCTCGGCGATCTCGGCCATCTTCGCCTCCTGGTCGGCGACCTCGGAGTTGATCTCGCCGGAGATGAAGTAGCGCGAGCGGAACTCGGCCATCAGCTCGCCCAGCGAGCGGCCGTCGACCGAGAGCAGCTCCAGCACCAGCAGCGCCGGGATCGTTCCCGAGTCGGCGTTCCAGAAGTCGCGGAAGTAGTAGTGGCCGGAGACCTCGCCGCCGAAGACCGCGTCCTCCTCGCGCATCCGCGCCTTGAAGAAGGCGTGGCCGACGCGGGAGAGGTCGGAGCGGCCGCCCTCGGCGGCGACCAGGTCGGGCACGGCGCGGCTCGAGCGCGGGTCGTAGAGGATCGTCGCGCCGGGGTTCTTGGCCAGGGCGGCGCGGGCGAGCAGGGCGCAGATGAAGTCGCCGTCGCAGAACTCGCCGCTGCCGTCGATGAAGAAGCAGCGGTCGGCGTCACCGTCCCAGGCGATGCCGAGGTCGGCGCCCGAGGCCCGCACGCGGTCGATGATCATCCGCCGGTTCTCCTCCAGCAGCGGGTTCGGTTCGTGGTCGGGGAACTCGCCGTCGGGCTCGAAGTACATCTCCTCCAGCTCCAGCCCCAGCTTGCTCAAGATCGGGCCAACCATCGGGCCCGACATCCCGTTGCCACCGTCGACGACGACCTTCATCGGCTTCACCGCGGCCGGATCGATGAAGGAGAGCGCGCTGGCGCGGTACTCGTCCCAGATGTCGACCTCCTCGAAGGAGCCGCCGCCGGGGGCATGGCCGAGGCCCGCCTCGATCTCCTTGCGGACGTCGCCGATCCCGGCTTCGCCGGAGAGGGGGAGGGCGCCCTCGCGGACCAGCTTCACCCCGGTGTAGGCCTTGGGGTTGTGCGAGGCGGTCACCATCGCCCCGCCGTCGAGCTGGCGCGAGCCGACCAGGTGGTAGAGCATCTCGGTGGCGACCATGCCGGCGTCGATCACGGTGGCGCCCTCGAAGATCAGGCCGTCGCGCAGCTCCGCCGCCATCGCCGGCGCGGTCAGGCGCATGTCGCGGCCGAGGCCGACCCGCAGCTCGGCGGGCTGCTTGCCGCGCAGCCGCGCCAGCACCCGGGCGAAGGCGCGGCCGATCGCGTGCGCCGTGGTCTCGTCCATCTCGGAGCCATAGAGGCCGCGGATGTCGTACGCCTTGAAGATCCCCGGCGGGGGCCAGGATCGGTTGCTCGCTCAAAATGCTCCCTTCAGGGCCTCGTAGCTCTGCTCGAGGGTCTGCGGCATCACCCGGGTGTCGGCGATCACCGGCATGAAGTTGGTGTCGCCGCCCCAGCGCGGAACCACGTGCATGTGGATGTGGTGCTCGACCCCGGCGCCGGCGACGCGCCCCTGGTTGAAGCCGACGTTGAAGCCGTGCGGGCTGTAGACGTCCTCGAGCCGGCTCATCGCCAGCTGGGCGAAGCCCATCATCTCCGCCACGGTCTCGGCCGGCAGCTCCTGGATCCGGCCGATGTGCGCGTAAGGGGCGACCATCAGGTGGCCGTTCGTGTACGGGAAGAGGTTGAGGATGACGAAGCTGTGCTCGCCGCGATGGACGATCAGGGTCGCCTCATCGTCTTCTGCCGCCGGCTTGGCGCAGAAGATGCACTCCTCCTCGTTGTCCTTCGCCGCGTCCTTCACGTAGGCGAGGCGCCAGGGCGCCCAGATGCGGAAATTGGCCACTCCCGGCAGGCTATAGACAGCTCGTCGATCAGAGCCAGCCGCGGCGCGGAAGTAGGCGACCATGCCGAGCAGAATCGCCAGCATCGCGCCGACGACGATCCAGAAGGCGACGATGCTCTGCTCGCCGGGCACCCGGGAGTTCATGCCCCAGATGCTGGCGATCAGGGTCAGCGGCAGGACGATGACGCTGATCGAGGTGAGCACGCGGAGGATGTCGTTGACCCGGTGGGAGATCACCGACTCGTTGGTCTCGGCCAGCGCCTCGACCACCTCCTTGTAGTTCTCGAGCATGTCCCAGATCCGCTCGTGAGCGTCGACGATGTCGTCGAAGTAGATCTCGAGGTCGAGGTCGGTGGCCAGGTAGCGCTGCTTGACCCGCTCGAGGTCGCGCAGCACCGGCCGCTGCGGGCGGATCACCTTGCGGAAGTTGATGATCTCCTGCTTGACGTTGGAGATGTCGCGCACGACCTCCTCCGAGCGCCCCTCGAAGATGTCGTCCTCGAGCGCGTCGAGCTTGTTGCCGATCTTGCGCAGCATCGGGAAGCAGTAGTCGAAGCTGTCGTCGACGAGGCGGTAGAGCAGGTAGCCCGAGCCGCGCGAGAAGAGCTGCTCGCGCAGCTCCTCCTTGGCCCGGCAGCGCTCGAACAGGTACTCGACCGGCTGCAGCGGCTGGTTGGGGATCGTCACCACGTAGCCCGGGCCGACGAAGAGGTCGAGCTCGCCGGTGCCCAGCCGCCCGGCGGCCGGGTCGAAGACCGGGAAGTGGAGGACGATGAAGAGGTAGTCGTCGTAGACGTCGATCTTCGGCCGCTGGTTGCGCGAGAGCACGTCCTCGAGGTCGAGCGCGTGGAAGTCGAAGTTCTCCTCCAGCCAGGCTCGCTCGAGCGCACCAGGGCGCTCGATGTTGACCCAGCGCAGGCCGCTGGAGTCGATCTGCTCGACGCGGGGCGTCTGCGGCTCAGCCGCGGGCAGTGGCGGAGATGAGCTCGCCGCGCCGGCCGACGCGCCGCAGCCTCGGCTTCGGAAGGTTCGGCATCGTTCACGCTCATCGTCTCGTCGGGCATTGCCGCACTAGGTTAGCCGTCGACCCGCGCATTGGCCGGACGGGAACGCCCCTGGTAAGGTTCATGCCTACATAAGCGCCACATCTAGAGGGGTGGAGGGACTGGCCCGATGAAACCCCGGCAACCGCCCCGGACCAACAGGTTCGGGGGAGGTGCCAACTCCAGCAGGTCTCGCGACCTGGAAGATGTGGGGAAAGTCCGATCGGACCTCTGCCCCACAAAAGGCGGAGGTTTTTTTGTTGGCGGTAACGCAACGAGAGGGAAAGATCGGATGTCGATAGAGAATCTGAAATGCAAGGAGTGCGGGGCGACCTACGACCTCGGCGCTCACTTTGCCTGTGAGAACTGCTTCGGCCCGCTCGAAGTGGCCTATGACTACTCGGCGACTTGACCCGGCCGAGGCCAAGCGCAAGATCCAGGCCGGCTCGCAGGGAATCTGGCGCTACGCCGACTTCCTGCCCTTCGAGGGGCGCCCCGGCGACCCGCTCGAGCCCGGCCTGACGCCGCTGCTGCGGGCCGACCGCCTCGCCGAACGCCTCGGCCTCGACGCCGAGCTCTGGATCAAGAACGACGCCGCCAACCCGACCCACTCCTTCAAGGACCGGGTCGTCGCCGTCGCCGTCGCCAAGGCGCAGGAGCTCGGCTTCGACACCGTCGCCTGCGCCTCGACCGGCAACCTCGCCAACGCCGTCGCCGCCCACGCCGCCGCCGCCGGGCTCAAGTCCTACGTCTTCGTCCCCGCCAACCTCGAGGAGCAGAAGCTGCTCGCCACCGGCATCTACGGCACCAACCTGGTCGGCGTGCGCGGCAACTACGACGACGTCAACCGGCTCTGCACCCAGCTCGCCGAAACCCGGCCCTGGGCCTTCGTCAACGTCAACCTGCGCCCCTACTACGCCGAGGGCTCGAAGACGCTCGCCTACGAGACCGCCGAGCAGCTCGGCTGGGAGCTGCCCGACCGCGTCGTCTGCCCGATCGCCTCCGGCTCGCTCTTCACCAAGGTCGGCCGCGGCTTCCAGGAGTGGCTCGACATCGGCCTGGTCGAGGGCTCGCTGCCGGTCTTCAACGGCGCCCAGGCCGAGGGCTGCAGCCCCGTCGCCACCGCCTTCGCCGAAGGCTGGGACGTCTGCAAGCCGCAGCGACCGGAGACGATCGCCAAGAGCCTCGCGATCGGCGATCCCGCCGACGGCCCCTACGCGGTCGAGCAGGCGCGGCGCACCAAGGGCGGGATCGATTCCGTCAGCGACGCCGAGATCCGCGACGGGATCAGCCTGCTGGCCGAGACGACCGGGATCTTCACCGAGACCGCCGGCGGCGTCACGATCGGCGTGCTGGCCAAGCTCGCCGAGCGCGGCGAGATCGCGGCCGGCGAGCGGGTCGTCGTCTACATCACCGGCGAGGGGCTGAAGACGCTCGACGCGACCCGCGATAGGTTCCGCATGCACGAGATCGACCCCGACCTCGACAGCTTCGAGTCCGAGTTCCGCCAGGAGGTAACCGTCTGATGTCAGTCACCGTGAAGATCCCGACCCAGCTGCGCGCCGCGACCGGGGGAGAGGCCGAGCTCGAGGTCACCGGCTCCACCGTCGGCGAGGTGCTCGACGCCGTCTTCGAGGCCCACGGCACCCTGCGCGAGCGGATCACCCAGGACGGCGACCTGCGCCGTTTCGTCAACGTCTACGTCAGTGGCGAGGACATTCGCTTTCAGGAGGGCCTCAGACACGCAGATCGACGACGGCGCCGAGGTAACGATTCTGCCTGCCGTTGCGGGTGGCTAAGCCTCCGGTAGTCATTCTCTGCGGCGGCCGTGGGACCCGGCTTCGGGAGCAGACGGAGACCGTTCCCAAGGCGCTGGTTGAGATTGGCGGCGCGCCCGATCCTCTGGCACGTGATCGGGATCTACGCGGCGCAGGGCTTCGAGCGCTTCCTGCTCGCGACCGGCTACCTGGGGGAGATGGTCGAGGAGTTCGTTGCGGGGGAGAGCTGGCCGGGTGGGATCGAGGTCGAGTGCGTCGACACCGGGCTCGACACGCCGACTGGCGGGCGGATCGCTCGCTTGCGGGAGCGGCTCGGGGGCGAGAGCTTCTGCGCCACCTATGCCGATGGGGTCGCCGATATCGACCTCGATGCGCTGCTCGAGTTCCACCGGGCCCACGACGCGCTCGGCACGGTGACGGTGGTTCAGCCGCACCTCCAATGGGGAGTCGCAAAGCTCGGCGACGAGGGCAAGGTTGAGGGCTTCGTCGAGAAGCCGCGCAGCGAGCACTGGATCAATGGCGGCTTCTTCTGCTTCGAGCCGGGCGCGCTCGACTACATCGGCGAGGACAGCGTGCTCGAGCGCGAGCCGCTGGAGCGCCTTGCGGCGGACGGGCAGCTAGCGGCGTTCCGCCACGAGGGCTTCTGGGATTGCATGGACACCTACAAGGACGCGGTCGAGCTCAACGACCTCTGGTCCTCCGGCAAGGCCCCCTGGCCAACCTTGATGCCGAGCGGAACGGCGGCCCAATGAGCTTCCGGTGCGCCTTTGCCCCCATATACGTGGATAAAGCGCACCGGAAGGGGGTCGGGTCGTGAGCGGTCGTGCTTTGGTCACTGGCGCGCATGGGTTTGTCGCCTCGCACCTGGCCGCGCGCTGCTGGCGCGGGGCGACACCGTGCGCGTGCTCGACCGGCCCGACCCGCGGCTTGCTGACATCGGCGGGCCGCGCCGCTCCGCCCTCGACCTGCTCGGGCTGCGCGACGAGGTCGAGCTTGCCGAGGGCGACCTGCGCGACGCCGAGGCGGTCTCCGCCGCGGTCGCCGGCTGCGATTCCGTCTTCCACCTCGCCGCGCAGACGATCGTCGGCGTCGCCCGCGAATCGCCGGTGGAGACGCTCGAGGTCAACGTGCGCGGCGCCTGGAACGTCTTCGAGGCCTGCCGCGAGCACGACGTCTCGCGCGTCGTCTTCGCCTCATCCGACAAGGCCTACGGCACCAGCCCGGAGCTGCCCTACCGCGAGGACTTCCCGCTGCGCGCCGCCATATCCCTACGACGCCAGCAAGGCTGCGGCCGACATCATCGCCCGCAGCTACGCCAACGCCTACGGCGTGCCGTTGGCGGTCACCCGCTTCGCCAACATCTACGGCGGCGGCGATCTCAACTTCTCCCGGCTGATCCCCGAGACGACGATCGCCGTGCTCGATGGCCGCCCGCCGGTAATCCGCTCCGACGGCAGCCCCGAGCGCGACTTCCTTCACGTCGACGACGCCGTCTCCGCCTATTTGGCGATCGCCGCGGCGCTTGACGTAGAGGGCGCGAGGGGAGAGGCCTTCAACGCCGGCGGCGAGCGCCCACATGCGGTCCGCGAGGTGGTCGACCTGATCGCCGCGGCCGCGGGCACGGGCATCGAGCCCGAATACCTCGGCAGCGGCACCCCCGACGGCGAGATCGACCGCCAGTACGTCGACTCGACCAAGCTGCGCGAGCTGACCGGCTGGCAGCCGCGGGTCGAGCTTGCCGATGGTCTGTGCCGGACGCTCGACTGGTACCGAGAGCACTCCGAAGCCAGGCCCAGTAAGAGTAATACCAGTGCTACTCTTACCTAATGTCAAGGATCACCAGCAAGGGCCAAATCACGATCCCAAAGGAGATCCGCGATGAGTTCGGTTTCTTGCCTGGGACCGAGGTCGAGTTCGTACGCGATGAAAGTGGAATTCGCGTTCGCAGAGCTGTCGGCAGCAGGAGTCGTGGCGAGGAGCTGATTGCTCATCTCCGAGAGGCGGGCAAGAACTACACGATGACCACCGAGGAAGTGATGAGGCTTACCCGGGGAGAGGATTGGGGCACTGGGGACTTAGAGGAGGGTGACGGCGACCTCTCGTTGACTCCAATGTCCTAGTCGACGTGCTGAGCGGAGGATCTATCTGGACCGAATGGTCCGAGGAAGCCTTGGGCGACTCCTTGGCGCAAGGGACGGCAATGGTCAATCAGGTGATCTACGCCGAGGTATCGGTCGGATTCCGAGGGCCCGAGGAATGCGAGTGGGCCATGCGGGCTCGCGGAATCGAGCTGGTGCCCCTTCCCTGGCCAGCCTCGTTCCTTGCTGGCCGTGCATTCCTCGAGTACCGGCGCAGAGGTGGGGCAAGGCGCTCTCCGCTGCCCGACTTCTTCATTGGAGCCCATGCCGCGGTCTCCCGCCTGAAGATCTTGACCCGCGACGCGAGCCGCTATCGCACCTACTTCCCGACCGTCGAGCTGATCGCGCCGGAATAGCCCGGCCGACACGGCTACGCTGACCTCATGTGCGGACGATTCACGGTCACGGCCAAAAACGCGAAGACGATCGCCGACAAGTTCCAGGTCGAGCTGGAGAAGGCGCTGGAGCGGAACGCCGCCGGCAAGGCGCCGCCCTCGAAGGAGCGGGTGAAGAAAGTCGAGTCGGCGCTGGGCCGCTTCAACGTCGCTCCGACCCAGGAGATCCTCACCGTGCGCTCCTCACCCGACCCCGAGGAGGCGGCGCAGGGCGAGCGCGAGGCGCGGCTGATGCGCTGGGGCCTGGTGCCGCGCTGGGCCAAGGACCTCAAAGTCGGCTACCGGATGATCAACGCCAAGGCCGAGAACCTCACCTCCAGCCGCGCCTACTCGCCGCTGGTCGGCAAGTTCCGCCACCGCTGCCTGATCGTCGCCGACGGCTTCTACGAGTGGATGAAGGCTGAGGATCCCAAGCAGCCGCGCCAGCCCTGGCGCTTCACCGTCGACGGCGGAGAGCCCTTTGCCTTCGCCGGCATCTGCACTCGCAAGGAGTGGGATGACCCCGAGGACCGCGGCTTCGACGACGGCTGGCTCTACAGCTGCACGATCGTCACCACGACGCCGAACGAGCTGGTCGCCAAGGTCCACGACCGGATGCCGGCGATCCTGCCCGGGCCGGAGGCCGAAGCCGCCTGGCTGCGACCGGACCTCGAGCTGGAGGACGCGGTGGCGATGTGCGCGCCGCTGCCGGCGAGCCGGATGGACAGCGCCCCGGCAAACCCGAAGCTGAACAAGGTCGGCAAAGGCAGCGAGGAAGGCCCCGAGCTGCTCGTCGCTCCGCAGGACGCCTGAGCTATTCGGCGAGCGGAGCAGGATTGGCCGGCAGTGAGCCGCCGGTCTTGACGCGGGCGGAGCCGGCGCTGGTGGTGAGGACGCAGGAGAGATGCGCCGTCGGCGTGCCGGTGGTCCGCCAGATCGAAGCGAAGCCGAGGTCCAGTGGCTTGGCCGGTCGTCCTGGCGGGAGGCCCCACTGCCAGCCCTGGCGGCCGATCCGGAACGGCGCCCAGGAAACGGTGACGCCGCGCTCGCCGACGAATTCCGGGAAGGCGTCGCCGAGTTCGACGATCGCCGAGTCGGTGCCGTGGGAGGTGAATTCGAGCAGCACCTGTTCCGGGACTTCCTGCTTGACCAGGTCTTCTTCTTCGCTGGGCCGCGGGTAGGAAGCTCGGTTGTGCGGAGTCTGGGCGACGATCGTCTGCTGCTGCGGCACGAGGATCTTGCAGGTGACCCGGCCGCCACCGACCGGCGCCCCCTTGGAGATCGAGAGCGTGGCGGCGCTGCGGAATAGCGAGTAGCCGCTGACGTTCCTGCCGGTGCCCCGGAGGCCCGCGTCGAGGAGCTGCATCGTGCCGCCGCCGCCCGGCACCTCGACCGCCTTCGAGTTGGGCAGCTTCTGTTCCACTTCCCATTCGAGCTCAGCCGCCCCGCCGCCGGCCTCGTCGGTGGCCAGCAGCGCCGCGGCAACCGTCGCGAGCAGGCCGATCGCGATCACGATCAGGGCGCCGCGCGGGGGCCGAATCTTCTTCTCGTCTGGCATCGGCCGCGACAGTATTGGAAGCGGCAGCGGATACGCGGGCATCCGCCGCCCGGGCGCCGAGCTACCGTAGGTGCGTGGCCGATCGCGCAGACGCCCCGGATCAGGCGAAGGTCAGCTTCAAGACGGCGGAACTGCACGGTCGCGAGGTCAGCTATCTGGGCGGCGGCGAAGGGTCGGTGCTGCTGATGATCCACGGCATAGCCGTCAGCTCCGAGCACTGGCGCGACGTGCTCGAGCCGCTGGCCGATCGCCACACCGTCATCGCCCCCGACCTGCCCGGCCACGGCATGTCGGGAGGGGGCCCCGGCGACTACTCGCTGGGCAACCTCGCCACCGGCCTGCGCGACCTCCTGCTCTCGCTCGGCCACGAGCGCGCCACCCTGGTCGGTCACTCGCTCGGCGGCGGCATCGCGATGCAGTTCGCCTACCAATTCCCGGAGATGGTCGAGCGCCTCGTCCTGGTCTCCAGCGGCGGCCTCGGGCCCGAGGTCAGCCCCGTGCTGCGGGCGGCTGCGCTGCCCGGCGCAGACCTCTTCATCGCGGCGACGGCCAGCATGGGAGAGAAAGCCGGCAGCGCGATCGGCCGCGGCATGGCGGCCGTCGGGATGAGGCCCGGGCCCGACGTGGCCGAGGTGGCGCGCGGCTACGCGGCGCTTGCCGAGCCCGAGCGCCGCAAGGCTTTCCTGGCGACGCTGCGCTCCGTGGTCGGCACGAAAGGCCAGCAGGTCTCGGCCTCGGATCGGCTCTACCTGGCCGAGGAGGTGCCGGTGCTGATCGTCTGGGGCGCCCGCGACCCGATCATCCCGGCCCGCCACGGCGAAGAAGCCCACCGCATGCTCCCCGGCAGCCAGCTGGAGATCTTCGAGGGGGCCGGCCACATGCCCCAGGTCGAGCAGCCGCTGCGCTTCGTCTCCGTGCTCGAGCGCTTCCTCGACCAGACCGAGCCCGCCAGCTTCGACCGCGACGAGTGGCTGGCGCGGCTCAAGACCGCCTGATCCAGGCTCGCTGAGACGCGCCCGACAGGATTCGAACCTGTGGCCTCCTCCTCCGGAGGGAAGCGCTCTATCCAGCTGAGCTACGGGCGCTCAAAGGCCAGTCTAGCTTCGGGTGCATGACGCGCCGCGTCGCGTAGGCTCGCAGGCTCGCATGGATCTCTCGGCGATCTTTCTCGGCACCGGGGGCTCGGTCCCCTCTGCGCGGCGCTCGACCGCGAGCGTGATGCTGGTCCGGGGCGGCAAGCGGATGATGTTCGACTGCGGCGAAGGGACGCAGCGCCAGCTGCAGCGCTCGCTCGGCCTGGCCCAGGTCGACGAGATCTACCTCACCCACTTCCACGCCGACCACATCCTCGGCCTGCCCGGCCTGCTCAAGACCTATGACCTGACCGCGCGCGAGGAGCCGCTGACGATCTACGGCCCGCGCGGGCTGCACGACCTCTTCAAGATGCTGGGCCGGCTGATCGGCCGCACCGACTACGACCTCGACCTGGTCGAAATGGACCCTGGCGAAGCGGTCCGCCACGACGGCGCCGAGGTGCAGGCCTTCGCGGTCGAGCACAGCGTGCGCGCCAACGGCTACGCCCTGATCGAGGAGGAGCGCCCGGGCCGCTTCGATCCCGAGGCGGCCAAGCGCCTCGGCGTCGCCGAAGGGCCGGCCTTTGCCGCCCTGCAGCGGGGAGAGGAGGTCGATGGCGAGTCGCGGCCCGGTGCGCCCTGGCGAGGTGATGGGCGAGGCCCGCCCGGGCCGCACGGTCGCGCTCACCGGCGATACGGCCCCCTGCCACTCGACGGTCCAGGCGGCGGCCGACGCCGAGCTGCTGATCCACGACGCCAGCTTCTCCGAGGAGGAGGCACAGCGAGCCGCCGACACCGGCCACTCAACCGTCGGCCAGGCCGCCTCCGTTGCCCGCGAGGCCCACGTAAAGATGCTCGCCCTCGTCCACATCTCCTCGCGCTACCACGTCGGCACCGTCCTCGACGAGGCCCGCGAGGTCTTCGAGCCATCGTTCGCACCCCGTGACTTCGACCTGATCGAGATCCCTTTCCCGGAGCGCGGAGAGCCGGAGCTCGTGCCGAATGGCGCTCGCGAACGAGATCAGCCAGAGCCCGAGTCGCGGAGGCCTAGCGCCGCATCTGCTGCTAGCCTCGTGGCCGTCCTTTAACCAGGCCCCGTGAGGCCAGGAAGGAAGCAAAGAGCTCAGTGACGAGAAGGTCGTGCTCGAGCACGACGATTTGAGGCGAACGCTGCGGCGGATCGCCCACGAGATCGCCGAGAAGAACCCGGAGCCCGACGCTTTGGCGATCGTCGGCATCCACACTCGCGGCGCCCTGCTCGCCCGCCGCCTCCACGCTTCTGCTGGCCGAGCTGAGCGGAACCGAGGCGCCGATCGGCGACGTCGACATCTCCTTCTACCGCGATGACGTCGGCGCCAAGTCACCCGCCTCGCAGCCGGTCGTCCACGCCTCGCACATCGACTTCGACCTCGCCGGCCGCACCGTCGTGCTCGTCGACGACGTCCTCTTCACCGGCCGCACGGTGCGCGCCGCGATCGACGCCCTCTTCGACTACGGGCGCCCGCAGCGGGTTCAGCTCGCCGTGCTCTGCGACCGCGGCCACCGCGAGCTGCCGATCCGCCCCGACTACGTCGGCAAGAACCTGCCGACCGCTCGCGAGGAGCGGGTCAACGTCCGGCTCGAGGAGCTCGACGGCGCCGACGAAGTGACGATCTCCGACGCCGCAGGCGGCCGAGGTGGGCGCATGAAGCACCTGCTCTCGATCGAGCAGCTCTCCAAAGCCGAGATCGAGGCGATCCTCGATCGCGCCGAGAGCTTCGCCGAGGTCGGCCGCCGCGACATCAAGAAGGTGCCGACCCTGCGCGGCCGCACCGTCGTCACCCTCTTCTACGAGTCGAGCACGCGCACGAGCTCCTCCTTCGAGCTCGCCGCGAAGCGCCTCTCCGCCGACCTCGTCTCGGTCAAGGCCGCCGGCTCCTCGGTCGACAAGGGCGAGTCGCTGAAGGACACGATCGCCACCCTCTCCGCCTACGAACCGGCGGCGATCGTGCTGCGCCACCCGCACGCTGGCGCCGCCGCAGCTGGTTGCCGGCTGGGCCGATGCCGCGGTCGTCAACGCCGGCGACGGCAAGCACGAGCACCCGAGCCAGGCCCTGCTCGACGTCTACACGCTGCGCCGCCGCCTCGGCTCGCTGGAGGGCAAGCGGATCTGGATCGTCGGCGACGTCCTGCACAGCCGCGTCGCCCGCTCCAACCTGATCGCCTTCAAGGCGATGGGGGCGGAGCTGACCGTCTGCGGCCCGCCGGCGCTGATCCCGCGCGGACTGGAGCAGCTCGGCTGCGAGGTCGACCTACTCGCTTGACCGGCTCGGCGAGGCCGACGTGATCTACGCCCTGCGCCTGCAGCGGGAGCGGATGCAGGAGAGCTTCGTGCCCTCGATCCGCGAGTACGCGGCCCACTTCCAGATCGACTCGCGCCGGCTCGGCCGCCGCCAGATGCTGATGCACCCCGGTCCGGTCAACCGCGGCATCGAGCTCTCCGGCGAGGTGATCGACTCGCCGCAGTCGCTGATCGCCGAGCAGGTCGCCTCCGGCCTGGTCGTGCGGATGGCGATCCTCTACGAGCTGCTTGCCGCCGGCGACGTGGAGCCCGCACCCGCCGCACGGCAACGGCGCCCAACGCCCGACTCCGATAGGACAGCCGGCATGAGCTTGACCCAGATGGAGATGCGCGCCGGAGAGGGCGCGGACCTGGTCCTGCGCCGGGCGACGGTGCTCGACCCGGTGGCCGGCATCGATGCCCAGCACGACGTCGTCATCCGCGACGGCGAGATCGCCGAGCTGGCGGCGCCCGGCGAGGCCGCCGGCGAGGGCCTCGAGGAGATCGACGCCGGCGGCCTGCACGCCTTCCCGGCCTTCTTCGACCCCCACGTCCACCTGCGCACGCCCGGCCAGGAGCACAAGGAGGACATCGAGACCGGCAGCTCGCTCCGCCGCCGCCGGCGGCTACTGCGGCGTGCTCGCGATGGCCAACACCGAGCCGCCCGTCTCCACCCCCGCCGACATCGAGGCGCTGCGCGCCAGCGCCCGCGCCGCGGCCTCGGTCACGGTCGGCTTCCTCGCCACGGTGACCCGGGCGATGCAGGGCGAGGAGCTGACCGAGATGGCCTCGCTGCGCGAGGCCGGCGCCTTCGGCTTCAGCGACGACGGCCTGCCGATTCGCAGTGCCCTGGTCCTGCGCCGCGCCCTCCAGTACCAGCGCCTCTGCGGCGGCACGATCGCCCTGCACGAGGAGGACCCCGATCTCTCCGGCGCCGGCGTCATGCACGAAGGGCCGGTCTCGGCCGTGCTCGGCCTCGAGGGCATCCCCTCGGTCTCGGAGTCGACGATGATCGCCCGCGACGCTGCGCTCGCCGGCTACGAGGGCGGCCGCATCCACGTCCAGCACCTCTCTGCCGCCGAGTCGGTCGAGGTCGTGCGCGCCGCCAAGGCGGCCGGCGTGCAGATCAGCTGCGAGGCCTCGCCGCATCACCTCTGCCTCACCGACGAGGAGGTGCGCAGCCTCGACCCACACCGCTTCAAGATGAACCCGCCGCTGCGCTCCGAGGCCGACCGCCAGGCGCTGATCGACGGGCTGCGCGACGGCACGATCGAGTGCGTCGCCACCGATCACGCGCCCCACGCGCCGGAGGAAAAGGAGGTCCCTTCGAGGCCGCGGCGATGGGGGTGACCGGCCTGGAGACCGCCTTCGCGGCGCTGTACACCGAGCTCGTGGTCCCCGGCACGATCGAGCTCGGCCTGCTGATCGAGCGGATGGCGGGCGGCGCGGAGCCCTTCGAGATCGAGCGACCCTCGCTGGCGCCCGGCAGCGAGGCCAACATCGCCCTCTGCGACCTCGGCGCCGAGTGGACGGTCGGCGAGGACGGCTACGAGAGCCGCTCGTCCAACTCATGGTGCGGCGGCAAAGAGCTGACCGGCCGCGTACTGATGACCCTCGCCGGCGGCCAAGTCGCCTACCGCCTGCGCAGCTTCTGCCTGGGAGTGGCAGCATGACCGCCCTTCCGGTGCGCTTTATCCCCCTCATGGCGAGCAAAGGCGCACCGGAATGAGCGAGGGCTACCTGTTGCTCGAGGATGGGGCTCGCTTCGACGGGGTGCCCTGCGGCGCCGAGGGTCCTGTCACCGGCGAGGTCGTCTTCAACACGGCGATGACCGGCTACCAGGAGTCGGTCACCGACCCCTCCTACGCCGGCCAGATCATCGTCTTCACCTACCCGCTGATCGGCAACTACGGAGTCTCGGCCGCGGCGATGGAGTCCGACCGCATCCACGCCCGCGGCGTCGTCATGCGCGATCCGAAGAACGGCGAGGACGTCGCCACCGCCGAGGGTGGCTGGCTCGACTGGCTCAGCCGACTGCGGCGTGCCGGCGATCGGCGGCGTCGACACCCGCGCCGTCGTCCGCCACATCCGCGACCGCGGCGCGATGCGCGGCGGGATCTTCCCCGCCGGCACGCCTGAGAGCCGAGGCGCGCGAACGGGTCGCCGCCGAGCCCTCGATGGACGGCGCCGACTTCGCCCGCACCGTGACCCCGCCCGAGCCGGTCCGCTTCGAGGGCGAGGGCGCCGCACGTGGTCGGGATCGACACCGGGATCAAGCTCAACATCGTGCGCCAGCTGCGCGAGCGCGGCTGCCGGGTGACCCTGCTGCCCTGCACCTCCTCGGCCGAGGAGGTGCTCGCCGAGAGCCCCGATCTCGTCTTCCTCGCCAACGGGCCCGGTGACCCGGCCGCGCTCGGCTACGTCGTCGACACCGTCCGCGAGCTGGTCGGCGGTGCGCCCACTCTTCGGCATCTGCCTCGGCCACCAGCTGCTCTGCCGCGCCGTCGGCCTGGAGACCTACAAGCTGCCCTTCGGCCACCGCGGCGCCAACCACCCGGTCAAGGAGCTGGCGACGGGCCGGATCGACATCACCTCGCAGAACCATGGCTTCGCCGTGCAGGGCCCCGGCGGCGAGCCGCGGATCGAGGCCGACGAGCCGGTGCGCTGGGAGACCGACTTCGGCGCCGCCGAGCTCTCCCATCTCAACCTCTACGACCGCACGGTCGAGGGCCTGGTGCTGAAGGAGGTCGCTGCGGCGACCGTCCAGTACCACCCCGAGGCCGGCCCCGGCCCGCACGACGCCCGCCACCTCTTCGACTCCTTCCTGGAGCTTGCCCATGCCTAAGCGCACCGACATCGAGAAGATCCTGCTGATCGGCTCCGGCCCGATCGTGATCGGCCAGGCGGCCGAGTTCGACTACTCCGGCGTGCAGGCCTGCAAGGTCCTGCTCGAGGAGGGCTACGAGGTCGTCCTCGTCAACTCCAACCCGGCGACGATCATGACCGACCCCGAGTTCGCCACCGCCACCTACATCGAGCCGCTGCTGCCCGGCCCGGTGACCAAGATCATCGAAAAGGAGCGCCCCGATGCGCTGCTGCCGACCCTCGGCGGCCAGACCGCGCTCAACCTGGCGATGGCGCTGCACGAGGACGGCACGCTGGAGCGCTTCGGGGTCGAGCTGATCGGCGCCGACTCCGCCGCGATCCGCCGCGCCGAGGACCGCGAGGAGTTCCGCCAGACGATGAACGAGGCGGGCCTGCGCATCCCTTGGTCGATCACGGTCGAGAGCCTCGGCGAGGTCGAGGCGGCGCTGGCCGACGGCCGCATCAGCCTGCCGGCGATCGTCCGGCCGGCCTTCACCATGGGCGGCCAGGGTGGTGGCGTGGGGAAGACCGAGACCGAGCTGCGCCAGGTCGTCTCCGAGGGCCTCGCCGCCAGCCCGATCAACCAGGTCCTGGTCGAGGAGTCGGTGCTCGGCTGGGGCGAGTTCGAGCTCGAGGTGATGCGCGACCACAACGACAACGTCGTGATCATCTGCTCGATCGAGAACGTCGACCCGATGGGGGTCCACACCGGCGACTCGGTCACCGTCGCGCCGGCCCAGACCCTCACCGATGCAGCTCTACCAAGAGCTGCGCGACCAGGCGATCCGCGTGATCCGCGCCGTCGGCGTCGAGACCGGCGGCTCCAACGTCCAGTTCGGGGTCAATCCCGACAGCGGCGAGATCGTCGTGATCGAGATGAACCCACGGGTCTCGCGCTCCTCGGCCCTGGCCTCGAAGGCGACCGGCTTCCCGATCGCCAAGATGGCGGCAAAGCTGGCCGTCGGCTACGCGCTGGAGGAGATCCCCAACGACATCACCCAAAAGACGATGGCCTGCTTCGAGCCGACGATCGACTACGTGGTGACGAAGATCCCGCGCTTCGCCTTCGAGAAGTTCCCCGGGGCGGAGGGCAGGCTCTCGACCCACATGCAGAGCGTCGGCGAGGTGATGGCGATCGGCCGCACCTTCCGCGAGTCCTTCGCCAAGGCGCTGCGCTCGCGCGAGCTCGACTCCGAGGCCGAGATCCCGGCCAGCGACGAGGCGCTGCTCGAGATCCTCGAGAAGCCCTGTCCTGAGCGCTTCGACTGGATCCTCGCCGCTTTCAAGCGCGGAATCGACGTCGAGGCCGTGCACGAGCGCTGCCTCGTCGACCGCTGGTTCCTGCGCGAGCTGCAGGCGCTGGCGAACGAGGGCGACGGCACCGAGGGTCTCGCCCGCACCTACAAGTCGGTCGACACCTGCGCCGCCGAGTTCGAGGCGGCGACGCCCTACTACTACTCGGCCCACGAGCGGCCCTCGGCGGGCACCGCCGCCTCGGAGGTGCGCCGCGGCGACCGCGCCTCGGTCGTCATCCTCGGCGCCGGGCCGAACCGGATCGGCCAGGGGATCGAGTTCGACTACTGCTGCGTGCACGCAGCGATGACCGCCCGCGAGCTCGACCGCGACGCGGTGATGATCAACTGCAACCCGGAGACCGTCTCGACCGACTACGACACCTCCGACCGCCTCTACTTCGAGCCGCTGACCAAGCAGGACGTGCTCGCGGTCTGCGAGCAGGAGAACCCCGAGGGGGTGATCGTCCAGTTCGGCGGCCAGACCCCGCTGAAGCTGGCCCGTGCCCTGGAGGAGGCGGGCGTGCCGCTGCTCGGCACCCCGGTCGACGCGATCGACCTGGCCGAGGACCGCGGCCGCTTCGGCGCCCTGCTGCGCCGGCTCGGGATCAAGCACCCGCCCTACGGCACCGCGCTCTCGGCCGAGGAAGCGACGGTTATCGCCGAAGAGGTCGGCTTTCCGCTGCTGGTCCGCCCCTCCTACGTGCTCGGCGGCCGGGCGATGGAGATCTGTTACTCGACCGACGACCTCAACGCCTACCTGCGGGCCCACGTCAAGGCCGACCAGGAGCACCCGCTGCTGCTCGACCGCTTCCTCGAGAACGCGATCGAGGTCGACGTCGACGCGCTCGCCGACGGCAGCGACGTCCACGTCGCCGGGATCATGCAGCACGTCGAGGAGGCCGGCGTCCACTCCGGTGACTCGGCCTGCGTGCTGCCGCCGATGAGCCTCGGCGAGGAGATGCTGGAGGAGATCCGGGCGACGACCAAGCAGATCGCGCTCGAGCTCGGCGTGATCGGCCTGATCAACATCCAGTACGGGGTCGCCGGCGGCGAGCTCTACGTGATCGAGGCCAACCCGCGCGCCTCGCGCACCGTGCCCTTCGTCTCCAAGGCAACGGGTGTGCCGCTGGCCAAGGTCGCGGCACGACTGATGCTGGGCGAGAAGCTCGCCGACCAGGAGCTGCGCGAGCCCCCGGCCGGGATGGTCAGCGTCAAGGAGGCGGTGCTGCCCTTCGCCCGCTTCGCCGGCGCCGACTCGGTTCTCGGCCCGGAGATGAAGAGCACCGGCGAGGTGATGGGCATCGCCGACGACTTCCCGACCGCCTTCGGCAAAGCCCAGGCGGCGGCCGGTGTCTCGCTGCCGACCGAGGGCTCGGTCTTCATCACCGTCACCGACACCGACAAGCCGGCCGCGACCCAGATCGCCGCCCGCTTCCACGACCTCGGCTTCGAGCTGATCGCCACCGGCGGCACCGCCCAGGCGATCTCCTCGATGGGCGTGCCGGTGACCCCGATCAACAAGATCGCCGAGGGCTCGCCGCACGTCGTCGACATGATCCGGGAGCTGCGCTGCGCGCTCGTGATCAACACGCCGACGGGATCCGGCGCCCGCGCCGACGGCTACGAGATCCGCACCGCCGCGGTCCGCCACGGGATCCCCTGCGTGACCACGATGACCGGCGCCACCGCCGCCGTCCGCGCGATCGCGGCCAAGATCGAGGGCGACTCCGAAGTTCGCTCCCTCCAGGAGATCCACGCCCTGGAGAGGACGAAGCAGGCTCGATGACCGCCCCCTTCGGGCGCCGCCTCTGCGAGGTCACCGAGAGCCGCGACTCGGGCGGCTACCGACTCTTCTCGCTGCTCGACAGCGAGGGCCCCGAGCCCCAGCCGGGCCAGTTCTACATGCTCGCCACCGAGGCTCACTGGGAGCAGACAGGCGCAGCGCCCGTTCCTGCCCAGAGCTCTTTCGGTTGCCGAAACGGGCCCAGCAGCGGATGGCGTGCGCCTCGACTTCCTGATCGAGGGCATCGGCCCCGGCACCGACCGTCTCTGCGAGCTCGAGCCAGGGGAGAGGGTCTGGGTCAATGGCCCGCTCGGCAACTCGTTCTCCACCCCCCGCGAGCTGCATCAAGCTCACCCCCCCAGGGGGCACAGCTGATGCACCGCGGGCGATGGGCGCGATCCTGGTCGGCGGCGGCATCGGGATCGCGCCGCTCGCGCTGCTGCGCCGTGAGTTCGCGGCGAAGAACGTGCCCACTCGCGTCCTGCTCGGCTTCCGCGACCAAGCTCACTCGGGCGGCCTCGACGATCTCTTCTCCTGCTGCGAGGTCCGCCTCGCCAGCGACGACGGCCACATCGGCCACCATGGCTACGTCACCGACCTGCTCGGCGCGATGCTCGAGGGCGACGATGCCGGCAGCGCCGCCGTCTACGCCTGCGGCCCGCCGCAGATGCTCGACGCGGTCGGGGCGATGTGCAACGGGGCCGGTGTTGCCTGCGAGCTCGCGATGGAGTCGCCAATGGCCTGCGGCTACGGCGCCTGCTTCGGCTGCGCGGTGCCCAAGCCCGGTGGCGGCTACCTGCGCCTCTGCGTGGACGGCCCCGTCGTCAGGGCCGACCAAGTCGAGTTGCCGCATGGTTGATTTCTGCGGGATCGACCTCGAGCACCCAGTCGTCAACGCCTCGGGAACCTTCGACGCGATCGCGGCGCGGCGGGTCTACGGTGACGCGCTGCTCGAGGGCTTCCCCTTCTCCGCCTTCGTCTCGAAGACGATCACGCCGGAGCCGCGGACCGGCAACGAGCCGCAGCGGATCTGGGAGACGCCGGCGGGGATGATCAACTCGATCGGGCTGCCGAACAAGGGCCTGGAAGGTTTCTTGGCCGAGGACCTGCCTCAACTCGGCGAGCTGCCGGTGCCGCTTGTCGTCTCGGTCATGGCCACCGGCCACGAGGACTTCGCCCGCCTGGTCCAAGCCGTGGGGGAGAGGGACGAGGTCGCCGCGATTGAGCTGAACGTGTCCTGTCCCAACGTCCACTCCGGCCTGATCGTCGGCGAGCAGCCGGCCGAGACCGAGGCGTTGCTCGAAGTGCTGCGGCCGCTGACTCAAAAGCCGCTGATCGTCAAGCTGACGCCCAACGTAGCCGCCCCTGCCGCCGTCGCAGTAGGGGCGGAGCAGGGCGGCGCCGACGCCCTCTCGCTGATCAACACGCTGAAGGCGAGCGCGATCGATCCGCTCAGCGGCGAGCCGGGCATCGCCGCCGGTCACGGCGGTCTGTCGGGCCCCGCGGTGCGACCGATTGCGGTCGCGCAGACACGAGCGGTGGCGGCCGCGGTGTCAATCCCGATCGTCGGCATGGGCGGGGTTTCCACGGGCGCCGATGCGCTGGAATTCCTCGCCGCGGGAGCCACCCTGGTCGCGGTCGGGACGGAGAATTTCCGCGACCCCCGCGCGGGCGAGCGAGTAGCGGGCGAGATTGCCAGAGCGCTTGAAAACGGTCAAGGTGCCGCCCGCCTGCGGCCCAGTGCCTAAACCTCGACTCGAGGTTAAGGTGAATTTCGGCGAAAATGGCATATATGGCCTTGCACGTGTGCAAGCCGCGGCTATACTCGCCGCCCACATGCCTGCCCCAGTCAAGACTTCCGCCGCCGCCCCCGAGAGATCACTGGACCAGCGAATGGACGCGCTCAAACGCGCCAACGACATCCGCACGGCGCGGGCCAAGCTGAAGAAGGACCTCAAAGCGGGCAAGGCCAACATCCACACGCTGCTGCTCGACCCGCCCGAGTACGTGCTCACGGCGAAGGTCTTCGACATGCTGCTGGCCGTGCCCAAGTACGGCCGGGTGAAGACCAACCGGATCCTCAACCAGTGCAGGATCTCGCCGTCGAAGACGATCGGCGGCCTCTCCGAGCGTCAGCGCGCGGAGCTCGTTTCGCAGCTCCGCCGATAACGACCGCAGCTGCGGTCAATATCCCCGGCCGCATGGCGAAGGTCTTCGTAATAACCGGCCCTTCAGGCGTCGGCAAGGGCACGCTGATCGGCAAGCTGCTCGAGCGCGTTCCCGACCTCGAGCTCTCGATCTCGGCGACCACTCGCGAGCCGCGCCAGGGGGAGGTGGACGGGCGCGACTACCACTTCCTCACCCTGGAGGAGTTCGATCGCAGGATCGCCGCCGAAGACTTCATCGAGTTCGCCACCTACAGCGGCAACCGCTACGGCACGCTGCGATCCGAGGTTCGCAACCGGCTCGACGAAGGCCACTCGGTGGTGCTCGAGATCGAGGTTCAGGGTGCGCGCCAGGTGCGCGCCGCGATGCGCGAGTCGATCCAGGTCTTCATCGCCCCTCCCGACCCGGCCTCGCTGCGGCGGCGGCTGGAGTCGCGCGGCACCGACAGCCTCGAGGCAATCGATGCCCGGCTCGAGGTCGCGGAGCAGGAGCTCGCCGCCCAGGACGAGTTCGCTCACCGCGTCGTCAACGACGACCTGGAGCGGGCGGCGGACGAGCTGGAGGGAATCGTGCGCGCCGAGATCGGCATACCACTAGACTCCGGAGCAGATGATCAAACCACGCGTTGACAAGCTTCTGGATCACACCGACTCGCACTACGCGGCCGTAGTCGTCGCCGCCAAGCGTGCCCGGCAGATAAACAGCTACTTCCACAACCTCGGCGAGGGCAGCTTTGGCGAGTACCCGCCGCCGATGGTCGATATCCCCGCCGACAGGAACTACCTCTCGATCGCACTCGAAGAGGTCGCTGCCGGCAAGCTCAAATACGAGTACCGCTCGTAACCGCGCCGCCGGCGC
The DNA here is from genome assembly GCA_963840565.1 of uncultured Solirubrobacterales bacterium. Taxonomy (GTDB): domain Bacteria; phylum Actinomycetota; class Thermoleophilia; order Solirubrobacterales; family 70-9; genus VRUE01. The sequence goes on along the minus strand of CAWIZH010000002.1, from coordinate 517,530 downwards.
GGCGGACCAAGGAAAAGCAATGGCCAGAATCCTGGTGGGCGTAAGCGGAGGGATCGCCGCCTACAAGGCGCTCGAACTGGTGCGCCTGGCGACCAAGGCGGGGCACGGCGTCCGCGTGCTGATGACCGAGGGCGCCACCCGCTTCGTCGGCGCCGCCTCCTTCGAAGGCATTGCAGGCGCCCCGGTGCTGATCTCCGAGTTCGAGCGCGACCCGCTGCGCGGCGCCTTCCCGGGCGACCCCGCCCCCGAGCACGACCCGATCGGCCACCTCGAGCTTGCGGCCAACTGCGACGCCTACATAGTCGCCCCGGCCTCCGCCAACACCCTGGCGAAGCTGGCCAATGGGATCGCCGACTCGATGCTCACCACCTCCTTCCTCGCCTGCACCGCACCGCGCCTGGTCGCGCCGGCGATGAACGACCGCATGTACGCCGACGCGGCAACCCAGGCCAACCTGGAGACCCTGCGCGAACGCGACGTGACGGTGATCGAGCCCGACGAGGGCGCCCTGGCCTCCCGAGGCGAGCACGGCAAGGGCCGCCTGCCAGACCCGGCCCGCCTCCTCGCCCTGGTCGAAGCCGAGCTACCGACGGGCCAGTCGCCCCTGGGACGGCCTCCGAGTCCTTGTCACCGCGGGCGGCACGAGAGAGCCAATCGACTCAGTCCGCTTCCTCGGCAACCGCTCCAGCGGCCGCATGGGCATAGCCCTCGCCGCGGCGGCGGCCCGAAAGGGCGCCGACGTAACCCTGATCGCCGCAAACGTCACCCTCCCCGAGCCCCCGGGCGTCCATCGCATCGACGTGGAGAACGGCGAAGAACTGGCCAAGTCAGCCCACACCGAGTTCCCCAACGCCCACGTCCTCCTAATGGCAGCCGCCCCAGCCGACTTCCGGGCAAGCGAGGTTGCAGAGGGCAAGCTGACCCGCGACGACTCCCTCGACCTCCACCTGGAGCCAACCGAGGACATTCTCGCCAGCCTCGCGGCTTCGCGCACCGAGCAACAGACCGTTGTCGCCTTCGCCGCCGAAGCCGGAGAGAACGTAGACCGCGCCAGAGAGAAGCTCACCCGCAAGAACGCCGACCTAATAGTCCTAAATGACATCTCGAACCCGGCAATCGGCTTCGAGAGCCAAGAAAACGCAATAATCCTGATCGACCCAACGAGCCACGACCACGTCCCACAAGCTTCAAAGGACGTAATCGCGGACGCAATCCTCGCGAGAGTCGAGCGCCTTCGTAGTACTGCCGCTAGTCGATCCGCCTGACCGGCGGGTGGCACGGTGGCGGGGGTCGCCCATGGCGCAGGGCGCCGAAGGCGTCCGAGCACATGGGGGAGGGCCACCGTGACAGGACCCGCCGGCCTGCGACGCAGGACCCGCTGGCCTGGCGCCTCGACCGAGCTATACTCGCCCCAAGCTTTTGTTAGTCGCCGATGTACCGGAAGTGGGCCTGGCCCACTTTTTTTACGCCTCAAGCCAATGCAAGACCTTCAAAATGACATCCAGCAGCAGCTTCGTGAGCTCGATTCCGAGCTCGATCTGGTTGCCGTAGAGCAGCCCGGAAAGGAATCGCTGCGCCTTTTCATCGACCACCCGAGCGGCGTCGACCTCGCCCTCTGCGAAAAGGTCACGAAGCACCTCAACCATCTGCGGGCCGAGTACTCGCTGGAGGTGTCCTCGCCCGGACCCAAGTACAGCAATCACAAGGAGCCCCAGTGAGCAAGGAGATCGTCGAGGCAGTCAAGGCACTGGAGCAGGAGAAGGGGATCTCCGCCGACAAGCTGATGGACGCGCTGGAGGATGCGCTGCTCTCCGCCTACAAGAAGACGCCCGGAGCGGCCAAATACGCCCGCGTCGACCTCGATCACGAAACCGGTGACTTCCTCGTCTTCGAACTGATCCTGCCGCCCGAGCTGGAGGAGAAGCTGCTCGCCGAGGCAGCCGAGGCCCAGGAGGAGGAAGAGCGCGAAGTCGACCCCGAGACGGGCGAACTGCGCGAGCCCGAGGACCCGGAACTCGACCCCGAGATGATCGCTCCCTACGAGGATCAGATCGAGACCCGCGACGTCACCCCCGAAGACTTCGGCCGCATCGCCGCCCAGACCGCCAAGCAGGTGATCCTGCAGCGGATCCGCGAGGCCGAACGGATGATGATGTTCGACGAGTACCAGGACCGCGTCGGCGAGCTGATCACCGGGATCATCCAGCAGTCCGACAAGCGCTACACGCTGGTCCAGCTGCGCGAGCGGGTCGAGGCGCTGTTGCCCAAGTCCGAGCAGGTCTACAACGAGCGCTACGACCACGGGATGCGGGTCAAGGCGGTGATCACCGACGTCTCCGACTCGACCAAAGGGCCGGCGATCGTCGTCTCCCGCCGCAGCTCCGAGCTGATCAAGAAGCTCTTCGAAATGGAGGTCCCCGAGATCGCCGACAAACTGGTCGAGATCGTCGGCGTCGCCCGCGAGCCGGGCTACCGCTCGAAGATCGCGGTGATCTCCCACGCCGACGGCGTCGACCCGGTTGGCGCCTGCGTCGGCCCGCGCGGCTCGCGTGTGCGCATGGTCGTCTCCGAGTTGCGCGGCGAGAAGATCGACATCATTCCCCACAACGACGAGCCGGCCCGCTTCGTCGCCAAGGCCCTCTCGCCCGCCCGCGTGCGCGAGGTGATCGTCGATGACGACGAGCGCCAGGCGACCGTGATCGTGCCCGACGACCAGCTCTCGCTGGCGATCGGCCGCGACGGCCAGAACGCCCGCCTCGCTGCCCGCCTGACCGGCTGGCGGGTCGACATCAAGTCCGAGACCGAGTTCTCCGAGGAGGATCAGGACGTCGAGTACGAGGGCGAAGAAAACTTCGACGGTCGCTGCCTGGCGGTGCTCTCGAACGGGCGCCGTTGCCCGAACGCGGCGATCGCCGACTCGACCTACTGCGGCCTGCCCCAGCACCAGGCGCTGAGTCGCTTTGAGACGAACCAAATGCTGGTTATGGGACCGGTGACCGAGACCGAGGTGGCGATCCTTGCTGATCCTGACGCGGATCAAGGGCAGGTCGACGAGATCGTCGCCAGGGCCGAATCTGAGTTCGACGAGGCAGCGGCGGCTGCTGAGGCCGAAGAGGCTCCGGCTGAGGGTGCAGAGGAATCGGCTGCGGGTCCTGTCGCCGAGGATGACCCGTCGTCCTCGCAAGCTGCGGGCGACGTCCCATCCCCGACGCCACCCGCAGAAGATGCCGCTGAGCCTCAGGATGAAGCCGTCGAGGCAGAGCCGGAGCCCGTCGCCGAGGAGGCAGAGCAAGCCTAGTGGCGAAAAAACGGGTTCACGAGATCGCCAAAGCGCAAGGGCTCGAGAGCAAAGAGGTACTTGCCGCGCTTAAAAACGCTGGAATCGAGGCTAAAGCTGCCGCTTCCAGTGTTGACGAGGCAGCTGCGCGTAAAGGCGATCCAGGCGGCTAAGGGGAACGGTGGGGCCGCTACTGCGACCGGCACCAAGCCCGCGCCTCCGGCTGCTGCACCGCAAGAGCAGAAAGCCGCGCCCGCGGCCAAACCAGCGGCCGCCAAACCCGCACCATCCGCCTCTCAAGCTTCCAAAGGGCCCGTTCGGCCGGCTGGCAAACCCGCTACCGGCGGTGGGACAGGCGGTGGCGCTGGCAAAAAGCGCCGTGTCGTGATCGATTCTCAGGCTGCTCGCCGCGATCAGATGGGTGGGCCGCCGCCGCAGCGCCCGCCTCGCCGGCGCGGTGGCCGGCGTCGCCGGCCCCTGTTGGAGGAGCCGCCGCCCAAAGCTGCTGAGGTCGAGCCCGAGGCGACCAAGGTTCCCTCGGGGGCGACCGTGCGCGAGGTTGCCGAGCTGCTTGGGCTTGGCAGCGCTGAGGTGATCAAGAAGCTGATGACGATGGGGGAGATGGCGACCCTCACCCAGACCCTCACCGACGAGTCGATCTCGGCGATCGCCGACGAGTACGACCGCAAGCTGGAGATCGTCACCACCGCCGACGAGGAGCCCGAGGAACCGGAGTTCGAGGACAGCGACGAGGAGCTCGCCGACCGTCCGCCCGTGGTCACGATCATGGGCCACGTCGACCACGGCAAGACCTCGCTGCTCGATGCGATCCGCGAGACCGAGGTCGCCGCGGGCGAGGCGGGCGGCATCACCCAGCACATCGGCGCCTACCAGGTCCACCACGCCGAGAAGACGATCACCTTCCTCGACACCCCCGGTCACGCCGCCTTCACCGCGATGCGCGCCCGTGGCGCCAAGGTCACCGATATCGCCGTCGTCGTCGTCGCCGCCGACGACGGCGTCATGCCACAGACCAAAGAGGCAATCGACCACGCCCGCGCCGCCGACGTGCCGATCCTGATCGCGGTCAACAAGATCGACAAGGAGGGTGCCCAGCCCGACCGCGTCCGCAACGAGCTCGCCGCCGACGGGCTCACCCCCGAGGACTGGGGCGGCGAAACGGTCTACGTCGACGTCTCCGCCAAGACCCGAGAGGGCCTCGACAAACTGCTCGAGATGATCCTGCTCGTCACCGAGCTGGAGGAACTCGGCGCCAATCCCGACGCCCCCGCTTCGGGCACGGTGGTCGAGTCCCAGCTCGACCCCGGCCGCGGTCCCGTGGTCACGATCCTGGTCCAGCGCGGCACGCTGTCAGTCGGCGACTCGCTGGTCGCCGGGCCGCAGTGGGGCCGGGTGCGGGCGATGCACGACTTCACCGGCAAGCGGGTGCAGAGCGCCGGGCCGGGAATGCCGGTCGAGGTGCTCGGCTTCGACGGCGTTGCCGACGCCGGCGAGTTCGTCCGCGCGGTCGAGAACGACCGCCGCGCCCGCCAGGACGCCCAGGAGCGCGCCAACCGGCTCAAGACCGAGGCCCTGGCCCGCCGCCAGGCCCGCAAGGTCAGCCTCGAGGAGGTCTTCTCGAGGGTCCAGGAGGGCGACATCAAGGAGCTCAACATCGTGCTCAAGGCCGATGTCGCCGGCTCGCTCGAGGCGCTCCAGGACGAGATCGCCAAGGTCCCCCAGGAGCAGGTCGGGATCAACATCATCCACTCGCAGACCGGCGGGATCAACGAGTCCGACGTGATGCTGGCCTCGGCCTCCGACGCGATCATCATCGGCTTCAACGTGCGCCCTCTGGCCGATGCGCGCAAGGCCGCCGAGCGCGAGGGCGTCGACGTCCGCACCTACTCGGTCATCTACAAAATCACCGAAGACCTGCGCAACGCGATGGAGGGCATGCTGGAGGCGGTCGAGGTCGAGGAGACGCTCGGCGAGGCCGAGATCAAACAGACCTTCAAGGCCTCCAAGGTCGGCCGCATCGCCGGCTGCATCGTCACCGAAGGCAAGGTCGCCCGCGATGCCAGCGTCCGCCTGATCCGCGAAGGCACGGTCATCTGGGATGGCAAGCTCGGCTCCCTGCGCCGCTTCAAAGACAACGTGCAGGAAGTCGAGGAGGGTCAGGAGTGCGGCATCGTCCTCGACGGCTACGCTGACGTCAAGGAGGGGGACATGCTCGAGTTCTACAAGACAAAGCAGGTCGAGCAGACGCTGGATTAGGATGGCCACGCCTCGCATGCGCCGCATCAACGAGGTGCTCCGCGAGGTGGTAGGCGCAGCCATCTCTGAGCTCAGCGATCCCCGCATCGGCTTCGTAACCGTGACCTCGGTTGAGACCAGCCCCGATCTACGTGCCGCCAAGGTGTACGTCAGCGTGCTCGGATCCGACGAGGAGCGCGAGGAGACGATGACCGGCCTGAGCTCCTCACACGGCGTGCTGCAGGCAAAGATCGCCGCGGAGACCCGAATGAAGCGCACCCCAACCCTTTCCTTCCACTACGACGAGACCGTCGAGCAAGGCATGCGGATCTCCCGCCTGCTCGACGAGGAGGAACCATGAGCAGCGACGCCGCCGGTGTGGCCACGGCTGGAATCGAGCAGGTCCTCGCCGAGCTGCGCTCGCGCGAGCGCTTCCTGCTCACCGCCCACGAGGGTCCTGACGGAGACGCGCTTGGCTCGCTGCTCGGCATGCACCACCTGCTCGGCCAGACTCGGCAAGGACTCGGTGATGTTCATGGCGGCGAAGGAGTTCCCGCTGCCGATCGAGTACCGCTTCCTGCCCCTCGAGGAGGTCTTCCACGAGCCGCCGGCCGACATGGCCGACCGCACCGTGATCTTCCTCGACTGCGGCAACATCGACCGCATGCCGGTCGAGTTCCTCAGCAACGGGGACAACTTCCGCATCAACATCGATCACCACCACGACAACACGCTCTTCGGCGACGTCAACCTGGTTGAAACCGCTGCCTCCTCGACGGCGGAGATCGTCCACGGGCTGGCGCTCGCGCTCGATGCCGAGATCACGCCGGAGATCGCCTCGGCGCTCTACGTCGGCCTGATCACCGACACCGGCAAGTTCATGTACGAGAACACCAACGCCAAGACGCACCGCATCGCCGCCGAACTGATCGACGCCGGCGTCGCCGTCGACGAGACCTACCGGCGCCTCTACGAGCACGTGCCGATCGAGAAGCTGAAGCTGCTCTCCCGCGCCCTTGACGGCATCCAGCGCTTTTGCGGCGAGCGGCTGGTCGTCTCCTACATCACCGATGCCGACTACGAGGCCAGCGGCGCCGGCGCGGAGATGACCGAGGGAATCATCGACCACCTGCGCTCGATCGAGGGCACCAAGGTGGCGGCGCTGATCCGCGACCAGGGCGACCGCGGTCGCGCCGCCCGCAAGGTCAGCCTGCGCTCCAGCGGCGGTGAGATCGACGTCTCGGCGATGGCGCGCGTGCACGGGGGAGGGGGGCACAAACGTGCCGCCGGCTTCTCCACCGACCTCGAGCTCGACCAGCTGGTCAGCTTCCTCTGCGGTGAGGTCACCGCCCAGCTCGGTCCCTGAGATGGCGCTCCGCCGCGAGGGCACCGTTTTGCTCTGCGACAAGCCGGCGGGAATAACCTCCCACGACATGGTGCAAGTGGTGCGGCGAGAACGCGAATGCAAGGCGGGCCACGCCGGCACGCTCGACCCCTTCGCCACCGGCCTGCTGCTCGTCCTGCTCGACGGCGCCACCCGCCTGCAGCGCTTCCTCACCGGGCTGCCGAAGACCTACGTGGCGCAGGCAAGGCTCGGCTGGCGTTCGAGCACCGGAGACCCCGACGGAGAGCTGAGTGAGACGGGCCGCATCCCAGCCTCGCTGGAGCTGCCCACCGGAAAGGTCCGCCAACGCGTGCCGATGACCTCGGCAGTGCGCGTCGGTGGCGAGCGCCTCTACCGCAAGGCGCACCGCGGCGAGGTGGTCGAGACGCCGGAACGAGAGATCGAGGTCTACCGCGCCGAACTGCTCGACAGTGGGCCCGAGAGCGCCGAATACGAGATCGAGTGCTCGACCGGGACCTATATCCGCACCCTGGTCGAGACCCTTGACGACGCCTACTGCGCGCAGCTGCGCCGCACCGCAATCGGCCCCTTCAGCGTCGAGCACGCCGGCGAGGAGCTGAGCCTGGAGCAGGCCGCCCAGATGGTCCCAGCCGCAGCGGAGGCCCTGCGATGAGCTTGCGGTGGTCCTTTCCCCCCCTATACGGGGATAAAGCGCACCGGAAGGGGTTGCTGTGAGCATCCAGGTGACTTCGCTGCCTGACGCCGAGCCGCGGCCGCGGCACGTGGCGATCGGAACCTTTGACGGCGTCCATCGTGGCCACCAGGCGGTGATCGACGACGCCGACACGGTCCTCACCTTCGACCCGCACCCGCTCGAGATCCTCCACCCGGCGGCCCTGCCGAAGCTGATCATGCCCTTCGGGGTCAAGCGCGACGTGATCGAGGGGCTCGGCGTGCGCGAGCTGGTCGTGATCCCCTTCGACCGCGAGTTCGCCCAGCGCAGCGCCGAGGAATTCGTTGACGCGGTGCTGGTCGAACGGCTCAGCGCCGAGCGGGTCTCGGTCGGCGAGAACTTCCGCTTTGGCGCCAAGGCCAAGGGCGACCCGGAGATGCTGGCGAGCCGCAGCGAGTTCGAGACCCGCGTCGTGCCCTTGGTCGAGGTTGACGGCGAGACCGTCTCCTCGACCCGGATCAGGGCCCTGGTCGCGGCCGGAGACATGGAGGGAGCACGCCACTGCCTCGGCGCGCCCTTCATGGTCGAGGGCGAAGTCGTCGGCGGCGACCAGCGCGGCCGCGAGCTGGGTTTCCCGACCGCCAACATCGTCCCCGACGACCGCCTCGCGATCCCCGGCCACGGCGTCTACGCCGCCTTTGCCAACGGCATTCCCGCTGCCGTCAACGTCGGCGTGCGTCCCACCTTCGAGAGCGGCCGCGGCGTCCTGATCGAGACATACCTGATCGACTTCGAAGGCGATCTCTATGGCACTGACCTGCGGGTGGCCTTCGTCGCCCGCCTGCGCGGCGAGAAGCGCTTCGCCAGCGTCGAGGAGCTGATCACCCAGATGCGCACCGATGTCGAGGACGCGAAGCGGGTCTGTGCTAGCTTCCAGCGGCCGTGAGCTCCGCCAGGAGCGCGGCACTTTTTACGAAATGGGCCTGACCAAGGAGAAAAAAGACGAGCTGATCGGCAAGTACGGTCGCGCCGATGGCGATACCGGCTCAGCCGAGGTTCAGGTCGCCCTGCTCACCGAGCGGATCAACGAACTCACCGAGCACCTGCGCACGCACGCCAAGGACCACCACTCGCGTCGCGGCCTGCTGATGCTGGTGGGTAAGCGCCGGCGGATGCTGCGCTACCTCGAGCGCCACGACCTCGAGCGCTACCGCTCCCTGGTCGCCGAACTCGGCCTGCGGCGATGATCGCCGCCGGGGAGCCGGCGCCCGATTTCACTCTCCGCAACCAGGACGGCGAGAAGGTCTCGCTCTCCGACTTCCGCGGCAAGAAGGTCCTCCTGGTCTTCTATCCGCTCGACTTCAGCCCGGTCTGCAGCGACCAGCTCTCGATCTACCAGGAGGTCAAGCCGGAGATCGAGGCCAAGGGCGTGCAGATGCTCGGGATCAGCGTCGATAGCGGCTTCGCCCACAAGGCCTTCCAGGAGAAGCTCGGCCTCGACACCCCGTTGCTGGCCGACTTCGAGCCCAAGGGCGAGGTCGCCCGCGCTTACGGCGCCTACATCGAGCAGGTCGGTCACGCCAACCGCTCGCTCGTCCTCGTCGACGAGACGGGGGCGGTCGAGTGGGTTCACGAGTCGCCGACGCCGCTGGAGATCCCCGGCGCCAACCTGATCTTCGACGCGCTCTCCTGACGCCCGAGCTGACCAGCGCCGCGGTACCGCCGGCCGGCCCGGACGATCACCGCAGGGGAGAGGGGCCGCAGCTGATCGTCTACGCCGACCTCGGCTGCCCGCACTGCGCCTCGGCCTGGGCCGAGATCTCCAAACGCGAGGCGACGGTCGTCTTCCGCCACTTCCCGGTCGCCAGCAAGCACCCGCGCTCGCCAGCGCTGCACGCCGCCGCGGAGGCCGCAGGCCACCAGGGCCGCTTTTTCGAGATGGTCGACGCCCTCTACGCGGACCGCGGCCACGTCGACGACCCGCACCTCTGGCAGCGGGTCGAGCGGCTCGGGCTCGACCTGGAGCGCTTCGAGGCGGACCGCCGCTCCGAGGCGATCAGCGCCCGGGTCAGGCGCGACTTCGAGTCGGGAATCCGCGCCGGGGTCACGGGAACCCCCGCAATCTTCGACTGAGCGCCCTTGTGTACTCTCTTTTTGAAAGAGAACGAGAGTTCTGAAAGCAGATGGCCGCCATCCGGGCGGCCGGAGGTAGGACAACTAAATGAGCATGTTTGACGTAACCCGCGTTTCGGCGGACATCGGCGACAGCCAGATTTCCTTCGAGACCGGAAAACTCGCGAAGCAGGCGGGTGGCGCGGTCGTGGTTCAGGCCGGCGACACGATGGTGCTCTGCACCGCAACCGTCGGGAACCTTCGCGACGTGGACTTCCTTCCGCTCACCGTCGACGTCGAGGAGCGGATGTACGCCGCGGGCAAGATCCCCGGCTCGTTCTTCCGTCGCGAGGGACGCTCGGGTGAGAAGGCAACCCTAACCGCCCGCATGATCGACCGGCCGATCCGGCCGCTCTTCCCCAAGGGCTGGCACTACGAGACGCAGCTGGTCGCGATCCCGATGTCGGTGGACCAGGTCCACCCCTACGACATCCTCGCCATGAACGGCGCCTCCGCGGCGCTGGCGATTTCCCCGGTCCCCGTCGCCGCCCACGTCGGCGCGGTGCGGATCGGCAAGCTCGACGGCGACTTCGTCGTCAACCCCTCCGAGGAGGACCACGCCGAGCTCGAGCTCGACCTGATCGTGGCCGGCACCGACGAGGCGATCCTGATGGTCGAGGCTGGCGCCGACGGCGTCACCGAGCAGGAGATCCTCGACGCGCTCGACATCGCCCACGGCGAGATCAAGAAGCTCGTCGCCGCGATGGAGGAGCTGCAGCAGAAGGCTGGCAAGGAGAAGATCGAGGTCGAGGCCCCCAAGATCGACGAGGGCCTGCTTAGCGACATCCGCGCTTCCCACGGCCAGGCACTGGTCGACGCAATCGCCACCGAGGGCAAGCTCGAGCGCTACGAGGCGATCGACAAGGTCAAGGACGAGGTCGTCGCCAAGTACGCGCCCGAGTCCGCCGACGGCGAGAGCGACGAGAAGCAGGTCGCCGAAGCCAAGGCGGCCTTCGGCGCGATCGAGAAGGACACGATCCGCAAGGCGATCGCCGTCGACAAGAAGCGCCCCGACGGTCGCGCCCAGGACGAGATCCGGCCGATCGAGTGCGAGGTTGACATTTCCCCGCGCGTGCACGGCTCGGCCCTCTTCACCCGCGGTGAGACGCAGATCCTCTCCAACGCCGCGCTCGGCACGACGCGCATGGACATGCGGATCGACACGCTCGGCCTCGAGACCTCGAAGAAGTTCTGGCACCACTACAACTTCCCGCCCTTCTCGGTCGGGGAGGCTGGCTTCATGCGCGGCCCCAAGCGCCGCGATATCGGTCACGGTGCACTCGCCGAGCGGGCCCTGGTGGCGACGATCCCCAACGAAGAGGACTTCCCCTACGTGATCCGGGTCGTCTCCGAGACGCTCGAGTCCAACGGCTCATCCTCGATGGGCTCGGTCTGCGCATCCTCGATGGCGCTGCAGGCCGCGGGCGTGCCGGTCAGCGCACCGGTCGCCGGAGTGGCGATGGGGCTGATCAAGGAGGGTGACGACTACATCGTCCTCACCGACATCGCCGGCGTCGAGGACCACCTCGGCGACATGGACTTCAAGGTCGCCGGTACTGCGGACGGGATCACCGCCCTGCAGATGGACATCAAGATCACCGGCGTCACCTTCGAGATCCTCACCGACGCGCTGGAGCAGGCCAACAAGGGCCGCCAGTTCATCCTCGGCAAGATGGCCGAAGCGATCGACGGCCCGCGCGAGCAGCTCTCGGCGCACGCGCCGCGGATCGAGTCGATCAAGATCGATCAGGAGAAGATCGGCGCCGTGATCGGCAAGGGCGGCGAAACCATCCGCGCCCTCTGCGAGGAGTTCGAAGCCGAAATCGACGTCGAGGACGACGGCACGATCCGGATCTACGCCCCGACCGGCACGCTGGTCGAAGCCTGCGTCGCCCGGATCCAGTCGATGACCAAGGAGGCCGAAGTCGGCGACCGCTACGAGGCTGCCAAGGTGGTCAAGACGACCACCTTCGGCGCTTTCGTCGAGCTGGTCAAGGGCACCGACGGCCTGCTGCATATCTCCAACGTCAAGCCCGGTGAGCGGGTCGACTCGGTCGACGACGTGCTCACCTCCGGCGAGGAGATCGACGTCACCGTGGTCGAGGTCGACCGCGAGCGCGGCCGCATCGGCCTGCGCCTCTCCGACGATCCCTCGGTTGCCGGCAAGACCCCTGAGGAACTGGCCAGTGTCGGTTCCGGCGACGGTGGACCCCGCCGCAACGGCGGCGATCGCGGCGGCCGTGGCGGTGGACGCGAGGGACGCCGTCCCCGCGGCGGCGACCGTGAGTCACGCGGCTAAGCACGAGCATTGAGCGCACCGCAGCTAACTGAGCAGGGCACGGGCGTACGGGTCGTCACCGAGGAGGTTCCCTCGGTGCGATCCGTCGCGCTCGGGCTCTGGGTGCGCACCGGTTCGCGCAACGAGACCCCGCCGCAGGCTGGGATCTCGCATTTCCTCGAGCACTTGCTGTTCAAGGGAACCGCCCGCTTCTCGGCGATCGAGATTGCCGAGAAGCTGGACGGGCTGGGTGCCTCGGTCAACGCCGCCACCGGCAAGGAGACCACCCACCTGCACGCCCGCTTCCTCGACGAGCACACCGAGGAGGTCTTCGACCTCCTGGCGGAGATGCTGCTGGCGCCTACCTATCCCGAAATCGACTCCGAGCGCGACGTCGTGCTGGAGGAGATCGCGATGTACGAGGACGAGCCGCAGGACCGCGTCCACGACATCCTCGCCGAGGCCGTCTTCGGCCAGCACCCGCTCGGCCGCCGCGTGCTCGGCGAGGCCGAGGTGATCAGCTCGGTACCGGTGCCCGAGATCGAGGCCTACCGCAGCGCCCGCTACACCGGCTCCAACATCGTCGTCGGCGCCGCCGGCAACGTCGACCACGCCCAGATCGCTGCGCTCTCGGAGCGACTCGTCTCTCCCGCGGCATCGGGGGGCGAACGGGCAGGCCGCCGTCAAGCCCGAGGACGCCGCCCGGCTTTGCTTCTACGAGAAGGACACCGAGCAGTACCACATCTGCTTTGGCGCGCCCGGGATCACCCGCGACGACGACCGCCGCTACGCCCTCGCCGTGCTCGACTCGATCTTCGGCGGCTCCAGCTCCTCGCGGCTCTTCCGCGAGGTGCGCGAGAAGCGCGGCCTCGCCTACGCGGTCGGCTCCTACAGCGAGCAGTACACCGACTCGGGCCTGATCGCCAGCTACGTCGGCACCAGGGAGGACAACGTCGAGGAGGCCTGCTCGATCATCGGTGCCGAGCTGGCCCGGCTGCGCAGCGAGCCAGTTTCGGCCGAGGAGCTGAACCGTGGCAAGGAGAACGTCAAGGGCCGCCTCGTGCTCACCTCCGAGTCGACCGCGGCGCGGATGACGCGGATCTCCCGCGCGACCCTCTTCGGCCTGCCGATCGACAGCCTCGACCAGATGCTGGCCAAAGTCGACGCCGTGACCGTTGACGATCTGACCGCACTCGCGCAGGAGCTCTACGGCCCCGAGCGCCTCTCCGCCGCCTGCGTCGGCCGCGACGAGAGTCGCTTTCGCGATTCCCTCGCCCCGGTCAGCGAGGCATTGGTCGCCGCATGATCCGCGTTGCCGTGTCCGGCGCCGCCGGACGCATGGGCCAGGCCGTCTGCGAAACCGTCGAGGGGGCGGGGGACACCGAGCTCGTCGCCAAGGCCGATCCCGCTCTTGGCGTTGCGCTTGCCGACGTGCTCGACGACGCTGACGTCGTCGTCGACTTCACCACGCCCGATACCGCGCTTGCCAATGCCGTGACCTGCCTCGAGGCCGGTGTCCACGTGGTCGTCGGCACCACCGGCTTCGACCTCGAAGAGCTGCGCCGGGCCGCCGAGGCCTCGCGGGCAAACTGCTTCGTCGCTCCCAACTTCGCGATCGGCGCCGTGCTGCTGATGGAGGTGGCGCAAAAGATCGCTCCGCACATGCCCGAGTGCGAGATCATCGAGCTGCATCACGACAAGAAGCTAGATGCCCCCTCGGGCACGGCAAAGCGAACCGCGGAGCTGATCTCGGCCGCCGGCGGCAATGTCCATCAGCCGATCCACTCGGTCCGCCTGCCCGGCCTCGTCGCCCACCAGGAGGTCGTCTTCGGCGGCGCCGGCCAGACGCTGAGCATCCGCCACGACTCGATCGACCGCCGCTCCTTCATGCCGGGAGTGCTGCTCGCGGTGCAAAAGGTGGGCGGCCTCGACGAGCGCTTCACGGTGGGGCTGGAGAAGCTGCTTTGAGTCCCCGTCCAGCCGCTCGCGATACCCTCAGCCGATGAAGCAGATTCGCGGTGTACTGACAGCGATGGCGACGCCCTTCAACGAGGGTGGGGCGGTCGACGAGGCCGCAGCGCTGAAGCTGGCCAACTATCTGCTCGAGCAAGGCTCGCACGGCCTGGTGATCTCCGGTTCGACCGGCGAGGCGCCGACCCTGACCGACGAGGAGGCGCTGGTCCTGGTTCGCGCCCTGCGCCGCGAGCTCGGCGACGAGGCGCTGCTGATCTGCGGCACCGGCACCAACGACACCCGCCACTCGGTCGAGCTGACCACGGGGGCGATGGAGGCCGGGGCCGACGCGGCGCTGATCGTCACGCCCTATTACAACAAGCCCAACCCCGCCGGCATCCTCGCCCACTTCGAGACGGTCGCCGCGGCCGTGCCTGACCTGCCGCTGATCGCCTACAACATCCCCTCGCGAGTCGTGGTCAACGTGCCGCCCGACCAGCTGGCCGAGATCGCCAAGATCGACAACGTGGTCGCGGTCAAGCAGGCCAACAACGACGACCTGCAGCCGATCGAGGGCATGGACATCCTCGCCGGCAACGATGAGATCTTCCTCAAGACCCTTGAAATCGGCGGCGCGGGCGGCATCCTCGTCGCCTCCCACCTGGTCGGGCCGCAGATGCGCGAAATCTGGGACGCGGCCGAGACCGGCGAAATGGACCGGGCACGCGAGATCGATGCCGGCCTGGGAGAGTTCTACGCGATGGTCGGTGTCACGACGAACCCGATCCCGATCAAGGCGGCGCTGGCGATGACGGGCCTGATCCCCAATGACATCCTGCGCCTTCCGCTGGTCTCCGCGAACGCGGAGCAGAGGGCGACCGTACGAGCCGCGCTCGAGAGCGTCGGCCTCACCCCGGTGACCTCCTAGTGCCCGCCGGCAAGCTTCGCGTGCTGCCGCTCGGGGGACTGGGCGAGATCGGCAAGAACATGACCGTGGTCGAGTACGACGGCCGCATCGTCGTCGTCGACACCGGCCTGATGTTTCCGACCGCCGAGATGCTCGGCATCGACCTCGTTCTGCCGGACTTCTCCTACCTGCGCGACCGCGCCGACGACATCGAGGCGATCGTCCTCACCCACGGTCACGAGGACCACGTCGGCGCCCTTCCGTACGTGCTGCGGGAGATCGGCATGCCACCGGTGATCTACGGCGGCCTGCTGACGATCGGCATGGTTCGCTCGAAGCTCGACGAGCACAAGCTCAAGGACGCGCCGCTGGAGGAGCTGCCCGCCGGCGACAAGGTCAAGGCCGGCCCCTTCGAGCTGGAGCTCGTCCACCTCTCGCACTCGATCCCCGACGCCCGCGGCGTCCTGCTCACCACCGAGGTCGGCACGATGCTGATGACCGGCGACTACAAGTTCGACCAGACCCCGGTCGACGGCCGCCCTGCCGACATCTCGCGCCTTGCCGAAGTCGGTCGCGACGGGCTGCTGCTGCTCTGCGGCGACTCGACCAACGCCGACCGGCCCGGGGTGGCGCCCTCGGAGTCGAGCGTCGGCCCGGCCCTGCTGGAGACCTTCTCCGGCTGCGAGGGACGGATCATCGTCACCTCCTTCGCCTCCAACATCCACCGTGTCCAGCAGGTGATCGACGCCGCCGTCAAGCTCGACCGCCGCGTTGCCCTGGTCGGCCGCTCGATGCGCAAAAACTTCAACATCGCCTCCAACCTCGGCATCGCCAAAGCGCCCTCGGGGCTCTTCATCCAACCGCGCGAGATCGAGAACTTCCCCGACGAGAAGGTCGTCGTGATCTCGACCGGCAGTCAGGGCGAGCCGCTCTCGGCATTGCGGCGGATGGCCAACAACGATCACCGCGACGTGACTCTGCATTCCGGCGACACGGTGGTCTTCTCGGCGACTCCGGTGCCGGGCAACGAGCGCGCCGTCAACGAGACGATCGACCGTATCTACGAGATCGGCGCCAGCGTGGTGACCGCGAAACAGGCACCGATCCACGCCTCCGGCCACGGCTGGCAGGAGGAGCTCAAACTGATGCTCAACCTGACCAAACCGCGCTACGTGCTGCCCGTCCACGGCGACCACCAGCGCTTGCGGCTGCACGCCGAGCTCGCCGAATCGGTCGGCATCGCTACCGAGAACATCTTCCAGGGCCGCAACGGCCTGCCGCTGGAACTCGACCGCAACGGCGCCGGCTTCGGCGAGGACATCCACGCCGGCGTGATCTTCGTCGATGGGGTCAACGTCGGCGAGCCCGATGACGTCGCCCTGCGCGACCGGCGCGAGATCTCAGCCGATGGCATCTTCATCGTCGTCGCGACGATCTCCTCCGATGACGGCCAGGTTGTCGCCGACCCCGAAGTCCTCTTCCGCGGCGTCGCCTTCCTCGCCGAGGCCGATGCCCTGGTCGAGGAGCTGAAGGACGTGGTCGAGGACTCGCTCGAGGACGCCGCCAACGCCGGCACCCGCGAGCTGCACCTGATCCAGGAAGACCTGCACGACGCCGTCGCCGGCCTGGTCTACAAAAAGCTGCACCGGCGACCGATGATCATCCCAGTCGTCGTCGAGGTCTAAGCCGGGCCCGACAAAAAAAGTGGGCTCACCGGAAGACGTTGGGGAGAGTTCCGGTGAGCCCTGTGTCTCGTCCGCAGGGGAAATTACGGCGGGACGCTAAAGGCGTTCTAAAGCTGGCTTAAGAGCTTGCTCAGACCTGTTCAGGGGAAGGCGAACTCGAAAGAGGGCGCCGCCGGAAGCGGACTCGCCGAGCTCAACCGTGCCGTCGTGCGAGGTGGCTACGGCGCGGACGATCGCCAGGCCGAGGCCGCTGCCCGGCCCGACCGCGGTATCGGCCGGGCCCTCGCCGCGGACGAAGCGATCAAAGATCTGGGCGCGGATCTGGGCTGGGATGCCGGGGCCGTCATCGGCGACTTCGACCAGCGCCTCGCCGCCCGCCTTGCGAACGTGCAGCTCGATCCTCGCCCCGGGTGGGGTGTGGCGGGCGGCGTTGTCAAGCAGGTTGAGCACCATCCGGTGCAGCTCGTCGGGATTGCCGTCGACCGGCAGCGCGTGTTCGTTGTCGATCGCCAGCTCACGGTCGCCCAGCACGGGAGACATCTCGACAGCGGCGTTGCCGGCGATCTCGGCCAGATCGCAGGGCCGGTGCTTGCCGATTCGGCCCGCGTCGGCGCGGGCCAGCAGCAAGAGGTCGCCGACCAGGCGGCTCATCCGGCGCGATGAGCGCAGCGCCGAGTCGACCATGGCTCGATCCTCGTTGCCGTTGGCGCCGTCCAGCGACGCCTGCAGGAGCTCGAGGTTGGCAAGCACGCTGGTCAGCGGCGTGCGCAGCTCGTGGGAGGCGTCGGCGACGAACTCGCGCTGCTTTTTCATCGCTGCCTCGCGCTCGGCCCGAGCGGCGTCGAGCGAGCGCAGCATCTGCTCCAGAGTGTGGGCCAGCTCACCGACCTCGTCGGATACCTTCGGGTCCGGCATGTGACTGGAGGGATCGCCGGTGTCGGCTATCTGACGTGCGGTTGCAGTCAGGGCGGAGATCGGCCGCATCGCCCGGGAGGCGATCGCGACGCCGGCGAGGATCGCAAGCAGGGTGCCGCCGAGGACCCCGGCGACGATGAAGAGCCAGAGGCGGTCGACGGTCGATTCGAGGTGGGCGATGTTGCGGCCGTACTGGATGAACCCCGTGGTTGCGCCGGTTTCGCCGCTGATCCGAGTGGTCGCGACCCGCATCTCGCCGAAATCCGACAGGCCGAGAGAGGAAGACGACCCCATCGGCTCGGCGTCGGTGCTTTCCTTGATCAGGTTGCCTTCGGCGTTGAATACCCGCGCTGAGGCACCGTCAGGGCGGACGAAGTCATCGAGTTTGGGGCCGCGGTAGACCGTCGCGAGCCCGGTGCTGAAAATGTGACTTTCGGCGGCGAGCGTCTGGGCGGCGCCGCTGACCTGACGGTTGAAGTCATCGCGGATGCGGCTGGTCGCGACCTGGCCGATCACGGCGCCGAAGACGAGCAGGATCACCAGGGTGAGTCCGGCGGAGACGCCTGCCAAGCGCCACCTGACCGGCCAACTGCTCGGTCGCAACCTCGCGGGCCACCATGACGGTCCCAGATCGCCGCCATGCGGCGTCCTCAGTCGTCCAAATAGCGCTGCTATTCGGACTCCCTGCGTCCTTGCCTGGCGCCGCCTGGGCCTCGTCATTCCTTCAAGACGTACCCGGCGCCGCGTTTGGTGTGAAGGAGACGCGGCTCGCCGCCGGCCTCGAGCTTGCGCCGCAGGTTGGAGATGAAGACGTCGATCGTGTTGGTCGCCGCGGTCGGGTCATAGCCCCAGACGTCGTCGAGGAGGCGCTCGCGCGAGACGACCAGGCGCTCATTGCGCATTAGGTACTCGAGCAGCTCGAACTCGCGGTTGGTCAGCTCCAACTCGCGCTTGTCGCGCTTGACCTCGCGAGTGTCGGGATTGAGCGTCAGGTCGCCGACGCTGAGCGAGGCGGCGCCGCGCGGTGGTCGCCGCCGCAGCAGCGCCCGGATCCGCGCCAACAGCTCCTGGCGCTCGAAGGGCTTGACCAGGTAATCGTCGGCGCCGCTGTCGAGTCCGCCGACGCGATCCTCGGTCTCGGCCCGCGCGGTCAGCATCAGGATCGGCACGTCGCCTTCGGCCCGCAGACGGCGACAGACCTCGATGCCGTCGAGGCGGGGCAGGCCAAGGTCGAGGACGACCAGGTCGGGAACGAACCCGGTGGCCACGTCGAGGGCTTCGACGCCGTCGGCCGAGATCTTCACTTCGTAGCCCTCCTGACGAAGTGAGCGGCGCAGGACGTCGGCGATCTCGGCATCGTCCTCGACGACGAGGACTCGGCCACCGACTATTTCAGGGTCGCTGGTGAGCATTGCAGCGATGGTAGCCGGGCAAACCACAGGTGGGCTTGAGATTTAGCTCGGATTTAGGCGCAGGGGAGGGAAGCCCGGCGTCGAACCCGGGCCTATGTTCGTGCGTAAGAAGCGCGGTAGTGCCGCGCGGCGAAAGCCCAAAAACAAGGCAAAAACCCCTAGAGCTAAGGCAGGTGGCGGGAGGCTTCATTTGCCGCGTGCATTGGAGCAGCGGCACTTGGATCTGATTGGGCTGTTTTTGATCGCCGCTGGGGTCTATTTGAGCTTTGTCCTCTTTTTCGGCTGGGAAGGCGGCAAGGTCGGCTACGGGCTCGAAACGGCTCTGGTCTATCTGGTTGGCTCGGTCGGGGCCCGAATCTTCACTGTCTTCATGCTTCTTGTGGGTGGGCTGCTCGTCACTGGAACTTCGGTTTCGACCCTGTTCCGTGGGATTGGTCGGGGGTTGCGGCGCGTCTTCCTCGGCAGCCGTGGAGTCGCGCAGACCGCGATTCAGACCCGGCGCGATCGGCAGGGCGAGGAGCGGACCTTTTCCTTTGAGACCGAGCCCGGGCCCACCGATGTGATGAGCGCCTATCCCGAGGAGGACGATGTCGAGCCCACCGTTGCCCTCGTCGAGGAGCCTGACGAGGCAGCGGAGGAGCCGGTCACGGAGAGTTTCGACGCTGAGCTTGCCGCGATCGAGGCCGAGGAAGACGCGGCCGTGTCCGACGAGGAGCCGGCCGTAGAGCAGATCGCGTTGACGCCACAGGGCAACAAGCGGGGCGTCACGACTTCAGAGGAGATCGACTACCGACCTCCGCCGGCAAAAGCTCTGGAACGTGGCAAGGCCGACAAAGGCGTCGATCCACGCGATCACGAAATCGTTGGCCGCAAGCTGGTCGAGGCACTCGGGCACTTCGGCGTCGAAGCGAAAATCGTCGGCATCGTCAGCGGGCCGCACGTCTCGCGTTATGAACTGCGACTGGCCCCTGGGACCAAGGTCAAGAAGGTCACCGAGCTCGCCAACGACCTCGCCTACGCGCTGGCCTCGACCGATATCCGCATCCTCGCGCCGATTCCCGGCAAGCAGGCCGTCGGGGTCGAGGTGCCAAACGCGCGCCGGCGCATCGTCCGTCTCGGCGACATCTACGCCGGCCGGCCGGAGAAGACCTCGCCGCTGGTCGCCTGGCTCGGCAAGGGCATCGACGGCAACGCCGTCTGGACCGACCTGGCGAAGATGCCGCACGTGCTCGTCGCCGGCACCACCGGCTCGGGCAAGTCCGGCTGCGTCAACGCGATCCTCTCCTCGATCCTGATGCAGGCCTCGCCCAACGAGGTCCGCTTGGTCCTGGTCGACCCCAAGCAGGTCGAGCTCAACCACTACGAGAACGTGCCGCACCTGCTGACTCCGGTTGTCACCTCGCCGCGCTTGGCGGCCAACGTGCTCGCCAACTTGATCGGTGAGATGGAGAGCCGCTACGGGATCATGGGCAAAGCCCGCGCCCGCAACCTCGGTGAGCTCAACCGGGCCAGGGCCAAGGCCGGCGAAGCGCCGCTGCCCCACATCCTCTGCGTGATCGACGAGCTCGCGGACCTGATGATGGTCTCCCCGGCCGAGGTCGAGGATTCGATCATCCGCCTGGCGCAGAAGTCGCGCGCCACCGGCATCCACCTCGTGCTGGCGACGCAGCGCCCCTCGACCGACATCATCACCGGCACGATCAAGGTCAACATCCCGGCCCGGATCGCCTTCGCCGTCTCCTCGCAGACCGACTCGCGGGTGATCCTCGACCAGGGCGGAGCGGAGGCCCTGCTCGGCCAGGGCGACATGCTCTTCCGCGGCGCCGGCACCTCGAAGCTGCAGCGGATCCAAGGCGCGTTCATCACTGAGGAGGAGATCGCCCGCATCACCAAACACTGGGCAAAACAGGGCGAACCTGAATTCGAGGCGGAGCTGCTCGAGGTCGTCCAGAGAAGGGCATCGAAGCCGAGGGCGACTACGACCCCGACAGCGACGATCTGCTCGACGAGGCGATCCGCGTCGTGGTCGAGACGGAAACCGCTTCGGTCTCGATGATCCAGCGCCGCCTGCGGGTCGGATACACGCGGGCGGGACGCCTGGTCGACATGCTCGAGCGGCGCGGTGTGATCTCCGGTTACGAAGGCTCGAAACCGCGCCAGGTCCTGGTCACGGCGGCCGATATGGCCCGGCTCACCGGTGGCGGCGGCGAGGGGCAGGAGTCCGCCTCCGAGGCACCAACCGCAGTGCCGGAGTAGCCCCGTTTCTCCATTTGCAGTGGACCTATCGATCCGGGGGTAGGACAATGGGTCGATGGACGGCCCGATCGGCAGCGTCTTTCGCGAAGCGCGTAACCGCCGCAAAATCGACCTTTCCGAGGTCGAGGCGGCGACCCGGATCCGGCTCCGCTACCTGCGCGCAATCGAGAACGAAGAGTGGGGCGTCCTGCCCGGAGGCGTCTACACCCGCGGCTTCATTCGCACCTACGCCGCCTTTCTCGGGCTCGATGGCGAGCGGCTAGCCGACGACTACCGCCAGAGCGTCGAAGGAGGGGGGCGGAGCCTTATCCCCGAGCCTGCGTCGGCCTCGGGCAGCACGCGCGAGCGGCGCTGGCCCGTTCCGCGAGCGAGCTGGCTCGCGGTTGCCGGGGTGCTCCTCGTCGCCGTGGTTGCGATCGTCGCGATTCCCGGCGGAGGGAGCGGTGGCAATGGCGGCGGTTCGCATCGCAAGGCCGCCCGTGGGGGCAAGCAGCATCAGCGGCAGCCGCCTCAGCCGGTCAGCAACGGGGTCTCCGTCAGCCTCGCCGCCAGCGCCGAAGTCTGGGTCTGCGTCCTCAACGCCAAGGGCAAGCCGCTGGTCGACGGTCAGATCCTTGAAACGGGAACCGAAGAAGGCCCGTTCCGCTCCGGTAGCTTCACGGTCTCATTCGGCAACGGCGAGGTCTCGATGCTCATCGACGGCAGGGAAGCTCAAATTCCGGCGACATCCAGCCCGATCGGGTACTCGATCGACTCCTCCGGCAGCCTGACCGAGCTCAGCGAAGCGGAACGGCCCAGCTGCACATGAGTGAGCTGCGCGCGGGGATAGTCGTGACCGGGACCGAGGTGCTGACCGGTCGCATCGCCGATCGCAACGGCCCCTGGGTCTCCGAACAGCTGGCTGAGCTCGGGGTCGACGTCGCCCACATCCTCGTCGTCGGCGATCGTCCCGACGACCTCGAGGCGGCGCTGCGCTTCATGGCCGCCGAGGCGATGGACCTGATCGTCACCTCGGGAGGCCTCGGCCCGACCGCCGACGACCTCACCGGCGAGGTCGTCGCCCGCTTTGCCGGCCGCGAGCTCGTCCTCGACGAGGAGATGGAGGAGAAGATCGCGACGATCTTGCGCAACTTCGCCCGCCGCTTCGACTTCGACGAGGAGGCAGTGCGGGAGGCCAATCGCAAGCAGGCGATGGTGCCCGAGGGCTCAACCCCCCTTGACCCGATCGGGACGGCACCGGGCCTCGTCGTCCCGGCCGGGGAGAGCGTCGTGGTCGTCCTGCCCGGCCCGCCGCGCGAGCTGCAGCCGATGTGGCCAGCGGCACTGGCCACAGCGCCGCTGCGCGAGCTGCTGCAGCGAGCCACGCCGCTGCACGGCTACACCCTGCGCATGTTCGGCATTCCCGAGTCGGAGATTGCCAAGAGCCTGCGCGAGATCGAGGCCGAGGGGGTCGCCCTGCCGGAGGTCGAGATCACCACCTGCCTGCGCCGCGGCGAGATCGAGATCGACGTCCGCTACCGCGAGGCCGCAACCAAGACTGCCGAGGCGCTCCAAGCGGCCCTTGCCGAGCGCCATCCGCGCCACCTCTTCAGCCTCGATGGGGAGACGATCGACTCGCAGGTCGCCGGCCTGCTGGCCGGGCACCGTTTGGGCCTGGCCGAGTCCTGCAGTGGCGGGCTGCTGGCGGCGCGGATCACCAACCTGCCCGGCGCCTCGGCCTATATGGCCGGGGGAGTCGTCTCCTACTCGAACGAGGCGAAGACGGACCTGCTGGGCGTCGATCCCAGCCTGATCGAGGCAAAGGGGGCCGTCTCGGCCGAGGTGGCGGAGGCGATGGCGCTGGGCGCGCTGGACCGCTTCGAGGCCGATGTTGCGGTTTCGATCACGGGCATCGCCGGCCCCGACGGTGGTAGCGAGGAGAAGCCGGTCGGCTACGTCTGCTTCAACGCCCGCCTCACCGACGGCACCGAGATTGCCCGCGAGCACGTCATCCCAGGTGGCCGCGCCGACATCCGCGAGCGCTCGGCCCTGGTCGGCATGCACCTGCTCCGCATCCTGCTCAGCGGCGCCGAGGCGCCGCTTTAGGCGCTCAACCGGCACGCTTTCGGCACATCCGGGCGTTGTCGTGCGCGCCGGCGCCGCGTAGCGTGGTCGGCAATGGCAAAGGAGAGACCGAAAAGTCCGCGGGCACGGCTGTTTGTGGCGCTGGACCTGGCCGCGGCCGTGCGCGATGAAATCGCTGCCTGGGGCAGGACAGAGCTGAGCGATCCAGCGCTGCGACCGGTGCCGCGCGATTCTCTTCACATCACGCTCGCCTTCCTCGGCTACATGCCCGAGCGCGATATCGAGCGCCTGGGGGAGATCGTGGCCGGTCTGGGCGCGCCGGCGCCGCCACTGCGGCTCGGAGATCCGCTTACCAAGCCCTCGCCGAGGCGCCCCCAGCTCTTTGCTCTTCCGGCCGATTCCCCGGATACGGTCGTCCTTCAAGGGAGACTCGAGGAGCAGCTGATTGCCGAGCGCCTCTACAAGCCTGAGAAGCGCCCGTTTTGGCCCCACGTCACGGTGGCGAGGGTCAAGTCCGAGGGTCGTGGGTCGAAGCGGCCGCGGCCCGTCGGCAGGCCACCCGGAAGGCTGCCGACGAAGCTCTTATCGCCCGTTCTAGGCGTCCGATTGACGCTCTACCGTTCCGAACTCCAGCCGCGTGGTGCGCATTACACCCCGCTGGCGCAAGTCGAGCTGTCCGAAGACGGGCGGCAGTGAGGTGAAACAACAGATGGCAGACAAAAAGGCGGCTTTGAATGAGGTCTCGGCGAAGGAAGCCAAGGCCAAGGATGCGGCTCTCGAGGCCGCGGTAACTCAGATCGAGCGCGACTTCGGCCAGGGCGCGCTGATGCGGCTCGGCGCCGACAGCGCCCTGCCGGTCGAAGCGATCCCAACCGGCGCCCTTGCGCTCGACCTGGCGCTCGGCATCGGCGGCGTGCCGCGGGGACGGATGGTCGAGATCTTCGGCCCCGAGTCTTCGGGAAAGACAACGCTGATCTACCACGTCATCGCCGAGGCCCAGGCCAGGGGCGGGGTCTGCGTCTTCATCGACACCGAGCACGCGATGGACCCGATCTACGCGCGAGCGATCGGCGTCGACACCGACGAGCTGCTGGTCTCACAGCCCGACTACGGCGAGCAGGCGCTGCAGATCGCCGACCGCCTGATCGCCTCCGCGGCGATCGACGTGATCGCGATCGACTCGGTCGCGGCGCTGAC
This sequence comes from uncultured Solirubrobacterales bacterium, assembly GCA_963840565.1. Lineage (GTDB taxonomy): Bacteria > Actinomycetota > Thermoleophilia > Solirubrobacterales > 70-9 > VRUE01. The sequence goes on along the minus strand of CAWIZH010000002.1, from coordinate 493,140 downwards.
GCCGAAGGCTGAGCTGGACGGCCAGATCGGCGACACCACCGTCGGCCTGCAGGCGCGCCTGATGTCGCAGGCGATGCGCAAGCTGGCCGGCAACCTCAACCGCACCAACACCGTCTGCCTCTTCACCAACCAGATCCGCGAAAAGGTCGGCGTCCAGTTCGGCTCGCCCGAGACCCAGCCGGGTGGCCGGGCGCTGAAGTTCTACGCCTCGCAACGGCTCGATATCCGCCGCATCGAGACCCTCAAGGACGGGACCGAGGCGGTTGGCAACCGGGTGCGGGTCAAAGTCGTCAAGAACAAGGTCGCGGCGCCGTTCCGCCAGGCCGAATTCGAGATCGAGTACGGCCAGGGGATCTCCCGCGAAGGCGAGTTGCTCGACTTCGGCATCGAGCACGACATCGTCCGCAAGTCGGGCGCCTTCTTCTCCTACGGCGAGACGCGGCTCGGCCAGGGGCGCAACAACGCCAAGCAGTTCCTGGTCGAGAACCCCGAGATCGCCAGTGAGATCGAGGCCAAGATCAGGACGGCGCTGGGCATCGGTGCCGAGGGCGTCGCGCCGATCGAGGAGACCGACGTGCCGCCGATTGCGGAGGCGCAGGCTGCCTGACGGCGCCTGCGCTCCAGTGGATAGGATGCGCGCCGCATGAGCAATGGGGATCTCTTCTACGTCTGCGGCGGCGCGCTCGCTGTTTCCGCTGTATTGGTCAGCTTCGCCGGGCTGCGGATCAAGAGCTTCCCGGGTAAAGCTGCGCCGATCGTTGCGCTCGGCTTCATCGCCCTGATCGTCGCAACGACCTCGTTCGCGGTGCTCCATGCCCAGGACGAGGAAGAGGCAAAGGCCGCGGAGTTCTCGGAGGCGAACAAGGAAATCACCAGAGACGAGGCCGCGCCGGTCGAAGACGAAAGCGAAAAGGCGCCGGCGCCCAAGCCCGCACCGGCGGCCAAAGGCCCGGGCGGCACCCTGCAGCTCGCCGCCTCGCCAACCGATCTAGCCTTCGACAAGACGAGCCTGACCAGCCAGCCGGGCAAAGTGACGATCGACTTCGATAACCCGGCGGCGCTCGAACACAACGTCGCTATCGAGCAGAACGGCAAAGAGATCGCCACCTCCGAAACGCTCGCCGAAGGCAAAACATCGGTAAGCGCCGACCTCGCCCCGGGCACCTACACCTACCTCTGCACCATCCCCGGACATGCTGAAGCTGGGATGGAAGGAACACTGACGGTCAAGTAGCGGCTTGGGCGCTAACCTCGACGGGATGAGGAGCGGGAAGCGGTACCACGTCACCACGTTCGGCTGTCAGATGAACGTGCACGACTCCGAGCGGATGCAGGGCATGCTCGAGTCACTTGGCTACGAAGAGGCGGAGAGCCGCGACGGGGCCGACCTGATCCTCTTCAACACCTGCTCGATCCGCGAGTCGGCCGATAACCGCTTCATCTCCCACCTCGGCGAGGCGAAGCGCCTCAAGGCCGAAGACCCCGAGCGGCTGGTCGGGGTCGGTGGCTGCTGGGCGCAGTCGGTCAAGGACGAGGTCTTCCAGCGCTTCCCCTTTGTCGACGTCGCCTTCGGGCCCGGTCAGATCCACAAGCTGGCCGAGTTCCTCAACTCGGACTCGCTCAGCGCCCAAGGCTACTTCGAGTTCGAGGACTTCTCCGGCCACCTGCCGACCCGCCGGGTGCGCGAGTTCCAGGGCTGGCTGCAGGTCTCCCAGGGATGCAACTGCAAATGCGCCTATTGCATCGTGCCCTCGACCCGGGGTCGCGAGGTCAGCCGCGACCCGCTGGAGCTGCTCAGCGAGGCTGAAGCACTCGCCGCCGATGGGGTGCGGGAGATCACCCTGCTCGGGCAGAACGTCAACAGCTACGGCCGCGATCTGCCCAGCGCGAGCCGGATCGGCTTCGCCGAGCTGCTGACCCGGGTCGACGGCGTCGAGGGCATCGACCGCATCCGCTACACCAGCCCGCACCCGAAGGACATGAAGGAGGACGTGATTCGCGCCCACGCCGAACTGCCGGCGCTCTGCGAGCACATCCACCTGCCACTGCAGTCGGGCTCCAGCGCAGTGCTGAAGAAAATGCGGCGCACCTACGACCGCCAGCGCTACATGGACCGGGTCTCGCTGATCCGCGAGCACGTCCCCGACTGCGCGATCACCACCGACATCATCGTCGGCTTCCCCGGCGAGAGCGAGGCCGACTTCGAGCAGACGCTGGAAGTGGTCGACGAGGTCGGCTACGACAGCGCCTTCACCTTCGTCTTCTCGCCCAGGCGCGAAACCGAGGCAGCCGAGTTCGGCGAGCAGATTCCCCATCCGGTCAAGGTCGAGCGGATGGAGCGGCTCGTCGCGCTGGTCCAGAGACGCGCCACGGAGAAAGCGCAGCGGTTTGTCGGCCGCGAGATCGAGGTCCTGGTCGAAGGCACCAGCCGAACCGACGCGACGCGCCTGCGTGGGCGCAGCCGGCACAACAAGGCGGTCAACTTCGAGGGAACCGCGGAAGCCGGCGAGCTCGTCGATGTCGAGATCGCGAAGGCCACATCGCAGACGCTGATGGGCACCGAGAGACTGCTCAGCCGCTCCGCCTAGGTGTCGGTAGTCGCGATATTCGGGCCGACCGGGGTCGGCAAGACCGGCGTCGCGATCGAGCTTGCGGAGGAGCTTCGGAGGCGTGGGGAGGACCCGGTGGCGATTTCTTGCGATGCGCTTCAGGTCTACAAGGGGCTCTCGGTGCTTACTGGGGTGGCTACGGTTGCCGAGCAGGAGAAGCTTGAGCACAAGCTTGTGGGGTTCGTGCCGGTAACTGAGGCGTTCAACGTTGGGAACTACATGCCGTTGGCGCATGCTGAGATCGATGCGGCGCTCGAAGCGGGGCGGCGGCCGATCGTGGTGGGGGGGACCGGGCTGTATCTGCGGGCTGCCCTGGCTGAGCTTTCGTTGGTCAAGGCGCCGCCCGAAGCCGAGGATTCGGAGCTTTGGTCACCTGAGACGCGGCACCCGACGATGATCTTCGGGCTCGACATGGATCGGGAGAAGCTCTATGAGCGGATCGACGCGCGCACGGAGGCGATCGTCGCAGCCGGTGCCAGGGACGAGGTCGTGCGAGCGGAGCAAGCAGGACCATCCCGGACGGCACGCAAGGCCCTCGGCTTCGACGAAGTCCTCAACGGCGAACTCGAGCGGATGCAGCAGCGCTCGCGCAACTACGCCCGCCGCCAGCTGACCTGGATGCGCAAGATTCCCAATCTAACCCGGGTCGAGCGTGGCGGCCGGACCGACCTGTGGATCGCGCGCGAGATTGCGAAAGCACTACACGAAGGCCTTTGAGCTCTGAAAAGCTCGGGCTCCGATGACGCTAAACTGCTTAATTTGACTAAACAGTATTTACTATGCTATTAGTCAGTAGCTCGAGTCGCTGCACGCGACTCGAAACGGTGGTTGAGAAACGCGCAAGGAGGAGGACGTGAGTCTCCTGAGAGGACTCGGCTTCGCCGTCGTTATCGCGACGATCGCAATGGCGGTGGTCGCCGCCGACGCACCCGCCGCGACTCTGTGTGAAGCAAATGAAGAACCGTGCCTCGGGGCCAAGACATACGAACCTTTCTCAACCATCGAAGCCAAACTCAAGATCAAAACCGAAGCCAAACTCAGCATGGGCCTCTTTACGGTCAACTGCAAAGAATCGTCTATCAAAGGGATCACACGGGAGGAATCCGGTCAACCTCTCATGGGTGACCTGGAAAGCCTGTCCTTCGCTGGATGCAGCACCTGCTCCTCGATCGATGCGCTCAAATTGCCGTGGGAAGCGTCTATCGAAGCAACCGGCAGCGGCAATGGAACCATCACTGCCAAAAATATGGCCGTGCTGTTGAAAAATTGCACGGCCTTCAAAGTCACCTGCGAAGCGAAAGCCGCTGCCGTCACCCTAGATATCGTCGGCGGGGCGTCGGCCGAACTGATCGCCAAAGAAGAGCCGCTCGAACAGCCGGAAACTAGTGTGTGCGGGGAAAAAGCGAGCTTTACCGCCACCTACGTGATCTCGAAACCGGCTCCTCTCTTCGTCCCGAAAGCTGAGAAGCCGGCAACCCTTTGCAAAGTCACTCCTGAAGAAGTCAAAGGCGAACTGGTCTGCCCGGCAGGCAAAGGCTTCTCGGGCAAAATCGAAGGCAAACTGGAAGAAGGCACAGAAGCCGAATTCATCTCGAGCAAAGGAACGATCTTCTGCAACGAAATGTCGATGCTCGGCGAATTCAACGAAGACGGGAGCAGCCCAAAAGGTGGTGGAATCACCTCTCTCAGCTTTGGCAGCGGCGGCGGGGAATGCACTTCGAGCTACGAAGGAAGCCCGAAAGTGGACATCCAATTCCTCGGCCTCGCCTACGACGACTCAACGCTCGTCTATAAGCAGTCAGGCTTTGCCGAGGGCAGGGCCAATGTGGCTCAGCCTCCCCGCCCCTTGCCCAGAGTCAGGGCGAACTTTGCCGGCAATCCAGCGTTGGTCTGCGAATTCGAGCTGACTCGCACGTGGATGTCGACGGTGGATGATCTGGTCACCGGAGTCAGGACCGTGACGAACGGGCAATTCATGCTCCTTTTGGCGGGTCAGCCGGCAGGTTGCCCGGCAAGTCAAACCATCGAGGTAACTCAGATGATCACAGGCGCCGCAGGGGCAAACATGAACCTGGCGAGATGAATCCAAGGAGGAGCTAGATTCATCGCTCCTGATCGCAGGGCTCGATTGTCTAGGCTCCCGACGTGCGATTCGAGAAGTGGCAGGCGCTTGGGAACGACTATTTGATCCTCGAGGTGGAGGTGCTGCCGTGGGCGCTGACTGCGCCGCGGGCGCAGCGGCTCTGCGATCCGCATTTTGGGATCGGGGCGGACGGGGTGCTGTTGCTCTCGCGCAGCGACGATCCGGCCTTCGTCGCCTCGTTGCGGATCTTCAATCCCGACGGGTCCGAGGCCGAGCTCTCGGGCAACGGGGCGCGGGAGGCGATCCTTTACCTGCGCCATCATGGCTGGACCGACGCCGACACGTTCTCGATCCTCACCGTTGCCGGGCCGGTCACGCCGACGATCGCCTCGGAGCGGACCTGCTCGGTTGAGATGGGGCGCGCCGCGACTACGTCCAAGGACTTTCCGTCGGGCGGCCCGGACGGCGGGGGCACGCTCGACGCGGGGGGCGCGAGTGGTCCTTCCAGCACGTCTCGATCGGCAATCCTCAGTGCGCGATCGAGGTCAGCCAGGGACTCGACGACCTCGACCTCAGCGAAATCGGACCACCGGTCGAAGGCAACGAGCTTTTCCCCAACAGGACAAACGTCTCGTTCTTCTCGGTCGACGGCAGCCGCGTGCGGGCGCGGATCTTCGAGCGCGGGGTGGGGGAGACGCTCTCCTCCGGGACCGGCGCCAGCGGAGCGGCCGTTACCGCCTTTCTGCGCGGTGCGCCGAGCCCGATCACAGTTGAGCTCGACGGCGGTGAGCTCGAGGTTGAGATCTCCGCCGACCTCGACGTGACGCTAACCGGCTGGGCCGAGCCGATCTGCTCCGGCGAGCTCTCGGCCGAGATGCTCAGCGCGCTGGCCGAGCTGGACGGCTAGATTTCCGCGCCCATGGCGATCTCAGATCCATCGAAGCGACTGGAGGCGATGCCTCCTTACATGTTCCAGGAGCTGGAGCGGCGCATAGCCGACAAGCGCGCTGCCGGCATCGACGTGATCAGCCTCGGCATCGGCGATCCCGACGAACCGACCTACCCGCACGTGGTCGCGGCGATGCAGGAGGCGGTCGCCGAGAACGGCAACCAGAAGTACCCGAGCAACCGCGGCCGCGAGGAGTTCCGCCGGGCCTTCGCCGGTTTCTACGATCGCCGCTTCGACGTCGAGATCGACCCCGAAAACGAGGTGATCCCGGCGATCGGCGCCAAGGAGTGCATCTACAACCTCTGCTTCGCCTTCCTCGACCCGGGCGACGTCGCCCTCGCCTCCGACCCCGGCTACCCGGTCTACACCGGCGGGCCGATCCTCGCCGGGGCGACGCCGGAGCTGCTGCCGCTGCTGCCCGAGCTTGGCTTCGCCCCTGACCTCAGCGCCGTCCCCGCCGACGTCGCCGCCAAAGCGCGGCTGATGTTCCTCAACTACCCCAACAACCCGACCGGCGCCGTCGTCCCCGAGGGCTTCTTCGAGATGGTCGTCTCCTTCGCCCGCGAGCACGAGATCCTCGTCGTCCACGACAACGCCTACTCGGAGACCACCTACGACGGCTACGTCGCGCCGAGCTTCCTCGCCACGCCCGGCGCCAAGGAGGTCGGGATCGAGGTCTTCTCGCTCTCCAAGGGCTTCAACATGACCGGCTGGCGCTGCGCCGCGATCCTCGGTAACGCCGAGGCTGTGCAGACCTACTGGCGGCTGAAGACCAACGTCGACTCGGGCCTCTTCGAGGCGGTGCAGATGGCCGGCGTCGCCGCCCTGCAGGGCCCTGCAGGCCCGCTCGAGCGGATGAACGAAACCTACGTCCGCCGCCGCGACCTGGTGGTCGGCGCACTGCGCGAGATCGGCGTCGAGGTCAGCGCCCCGAAGGGCACGATCTACGTCTGGGCGCCGGTCCCCGAGGGCCACACCTCGACCTCCTTCTCCGAGCTCGTGCTCGAAGACGCGGCCGTCGTCGTCTCACCGGGCTCGATGTACGGGCCGAGCGGCGAGGGCTTCTTCCGCATCTCGCTGACCACCCCCGACGACCGCATCTCAGAGGCGGTCGAGCGGATGCGCAAGTACCTGACCTAAGCGGCTTCGCGCTCGCCGCGCTTTTCCCAGTAACGGTTGAGGCCGCGCCACTGGTACTGGGGCGGAACGCACTGGATCAGCTCCTCCGCCGTCTCTGGACCGACGCTCTCGATGACCATGGCGCGGTGATGTCCCTCGTAGTCCTGCTCTGAGAGCTCGCGAGCGAGGTCGGCCTCTTCTCGCAGGCGCCTGCGGACGATCTCGAGGTGTTCGATCGGATCGTCTATCGCGCCGAAGTGGGTTAGGGCGAGGCGCTCGGGGCGCCAGGACTCGACAATCGCGATCGAGTCGAGCCAGGTCTCGATGTCGATGTCGGGCGGCGGGGTCGGTGGGACGATCAGATCCGAGGGCGGGATCCGCACCGCGGCGACGTCGCCGACGAAGGCGGTGCCGCTCTGCTCGTGGAAGTAGCAGACGTGGTGCGAGGCATGGCCCGGGGTGTAGGCGACGCGCATGCCGAAGACGTCCTCGCCGCCGGCGAGCGGCCTCACGTTGGCCTCGGGCACCGGCACGATCTCGCCCCAGAGGCGCTCCATCTGGTCGCCGTAGAGGCGCTCGGCGCTGGCCAGGAGCTTGGAGGGGTCGACCAGGTGCCGGGCGCCGCGCTCGTGAACGTAGACCTCGAGCTCGGGCCAGCGCCGGACCAGGGCGCCGGTCGCGGCGGCGTGGTCGAGGTGGATGTGGGTCAGCAGCAGCGCCCGCGGCTGCTCGTCGCCGAGCGCCTCCAGCAGGGTGTCCATCGAAGACTGGGGCCCCGGATCGACGAGGAGATCGTCGACCTGCCAGCAGCCGATCACGTGCGGCCGCCCCAAATGCATGACGTCGATGACGCGCATGGATTGGCGGTGCTTCAGGCGACCGGGTCGGGGAAACGCTCGTCGGCCACCAGCGTTTGGCGGATGCCCTCTTCCAGGCCGCGTGGGGAATAGCCGAGATCCCGACTCGCCTTGTCATAGCTGGCCCAGAACGTGACACCGTCGGCCGTCGAGATCAGCTCGCGCAGGTTCGGCGGCTGTCCGATCATCTTGCCGACCAGTGGGCCGATCGGGGTCAGCGCCTTCATCAGCCCGGTCGGCATGTTGCGCTTTGGTGCCTTGCGACCGCTCACCGCGGCAATCGCGTCGATCGCTTCGCGCATCGTGACCGCCGGCCCGCTGATCACGTAGGTCTCACCGGCCACGCCCTTGTCGAGCCCCAGCAGGATGCCGCCGGCGATGTCCTCGACATGGCTGAGGCAGATGCCGAGCTCGGGGAAGGGCAGCAGGAAAAGCCGCCCCGCGAAGAATTCCTTCAACAAGTCCGCCACCTGCGATTCGTCGCCGGGGCCGTAGACGCCGCCGGGCTGGACGATCACGCAGGGCAGGCCCTCCTCGGCGATCATCCGCTCAGCGATCCGCTGTCCCTCGAGCTTTGTCTCCTCGTAGTAGGAGGTGAATTCCTTGCCGGGATGCTCGTAGCTCTCGTCGATGACCTCACCGTGGGTGTTGCCGAAGGTGCCGACCGTCGAGACGTAGACGATCTTGCCCACCTTGGCTTGCTGCGCCGCCCGCAGCACGCGCTCGCTGCCGGTCACATTGGCCTCGTACATCGCTGGATGCTGCTTGGCCGGGATGCCGACCTCGTACATCGCCGCGGCGTGGATCAGGGCATCGCAGCCCTCCATGCCCTTGGCCAGCGCCTCGGCGTCGCTGAGGTCGCCGCTGAACAGCTCGCAGCCGAGCTGCGTGAGCTTCGTCGCTTTCTCTGGGGTCCTGATCAGGCACGTCACCTGATCGCCGCGGGCGCGCAGCTGGCGCACGACCTCGCCGCCGATGAATCCCGTCCCCCCCGTCACGAAGACCTTCACGGCGTAAGCCTATCCACACAGGGGCCGCCCCTACAATCGGACGAGGTGGAACGGTCGAGAAACGGACGCAAGGCGGAAACGGGCTCCAAGGTCGCCGGTGCCGGCGTCTCCAACCCGCGGGCGCGCCAGCGCGCGCTGGCGATCGGGATAACGACCGGCAAGGAGGAGGGCGACCCGCTCGCCGAGCTGAAGGAGCTGCTGCGAACGGCCGGCGTCGCGACCGCCGGCGAGGCGGTGCAGCAACGCGAGAAGCCAGACCCCGACCGCTATGTCGGCCGCGGCAAGCTGACCGAGCTGAAGGAGCAGATCGCCGCCTGCGACGCCAACCTGATCGCCTGCGACGACGAGCTGGCCCCCCGCCAAGAGCGCAACCTGGAGGAGGCGCTCGGCGTGCCGGTGATCGACCGCACCGCGGTGATCCTCGACATCTTCGCCGACCACGCCCACTCGGCCGAGGGCAAGCTCCAGGTCGAGCTGGCCCAGCTCGAATACAACATGGCCCGCATGCGGGGCCTCTGGACCCACCTCGAGCGCCTCGGCGCCGGGCGCATGGACGGTGGAATCGGCACCAGGGGGCCGGGCGAGAGCCAGATCGAGACCGACCGCCGGCTCGCTCGCGACCGGATTGCGGCGCTGCGACGGCGCCTGGTCCGACTCGAGCGCAACCGCGGCGTGATGCGGGCCCGGCGCGAAGGCTCCTCACTGCCCCGGGTCGCCCTCGCCGGCTACACCAACGCCGGCAAGTCGACGCTGCTCAACGCCTTGACCGGGGCCGAGGAAGGCGTCGGGGTGGGGGACAGGCTCTTCCACACGCTCGACCCGACCACGCGCACGATCGAGCTCTCCGGCCGCGACTACCTGCTCACCGACACCGTCGGCTTCATCGAGAAGCTGCCCCACCAGCTGGTCGAGGCGTTCAAGGCGACGCTGGAGGAGACCGTGCTGGCCGACCTGATCCTCCACGTAGTCGACGCGTCCTCCTCGGACCAGCGCCAGCTCGCCGACATGCGGGCGGTCGACGAGGTGCTCGAGGAGATCGGCGCCGGCGAGGGCCCGCGACTGCTCGTCCTCAACAAGGCGGACCTGCTGTCCGAGCAGGAACGCGGCGAAGTCCTGCTGGGCCATCCCGACGCGGCCCTGGTCTCCGCCCTCGACGGCTCCGGCTTGGACGATCTGCGGGCAAAGATCGAGGCGGCCTTCGAGGACACCCTGACCGAGGTCGAGCTGCTGATCCCCTACGCCGAAGGCGCCCGCCTGCACGAGCTGCACGAGGTCGCCGGAGACTTGGAGCGCACCGAGCGCGACGATGGCGTTCTCGTCCGCGCCAAGGTCCCCGCCGCCGAGCTGCACCGCTTCGACGATCTCGCGGTCGTCTAGGGTTCCCGGCCGTGGAACTTCCTGTCTCCAGACTGAACGACGACGCCGTGCTGCCGACGCGGGCGCACGACGGCGACGCCGGCTTGGACCTCTACGCGTGCGAGTCGGCCCACATCGGGCCGGGCGAGCGCTGGAGCGTCGGCACCGGGGTGGCGGTTGAGATTCCGGACGGACACGCCGGCTTGGTGCTGCCGCGCTCCGGCCTTGCCAAGAAGCACGGGATCACCCTGGTCAACGCTCCCGGCCTGATCGACTCCGGCTACCGGGGGGAGCTGCGGGTGCTGCTGCTCAACACCGACCCGGCGGACATCTTCCGCGTTGAGCCCGGCGATCGCATCGCCCAGCTGGTGATCTCGCCGGTCGTGCTTGCCGAGCCGGTTGAGAGCGCCGACCTTGGCCGAGTCCGTCCGCGGCGACGGCGGCTTCGGCTCCAGCGGGCGCTAGGAGGGTCTGGCGAAACCCGCGTGGGCGGCTGGCGAGCGCCGGACCAAGCGGGACAAGGACGCAGGGAGGCCGAATAGCAGCGCTATTTGGCCGACTGAGGACGCCGTAACGCGCAGTGTCCGCCGCCGCCAGACGTGCGCGAGGGTTTCGCCAGACCCTCCTAGGCCGAGAGCGCGGCGCCGCGGGCCGACTCGTGGGCGGCCCGCTCCAGGCTGTCGTCGAGCGGCTCCAGGTCTGGACGAGTGCCGTAGCGGCGCTCGAGGGCGAGAACGATCAGGTGGTCGGCAAGCCAGGCGTTCTTGGGCAGCAGCGGGCCGTGCAGGTAGGTGCCGATCAGGTTGTCGCGGTGGACGCCCTCGAGCCCGTCCTCGCCGTTGTTGCCGAACCCCTTGAGCACCCGGCCAAGGGGCCTGGTCTCGCGGCCCAGGTGGGTGCGCCCGCCGTGGTTCTCGAAGCCGGCCACGGTCTGTGGGCCGCCGCCGAGGTCGACCTCGATCGCGACGTTACCGATCAGGCGCGGGCCGGGCTTGCGCACGGTCTCCAGGTCGGCCAGGCCGAGGCCCGGCAGGCGCTCGTCACCCAGCTCGTAGCTGTGGCCGAGCAGCTGGTAGCCACCGCAGACGGCGAGCACGACGGCGCCATCGTCCGCGGCGGCCGCGAGCGCCCCCCGCTTGCTCTCAACCATGTCGGCGGCGACGGCGCGCTGGTCGCGATCCTGGCCGCCGCCGATGTAGATCAAGTCGTGGGCGGCGGGATCGAAGCGATCGCCGGGTCCAGCGGCCGCGTACTCAAAGCCGATGCCGCGCCACTCGCAGCGCCGCTGCAGGAAGATGATGTTGCCGCGGTCGGCGTAGATGTTCATCTGCTCGGGGTAGAGCGCCAGCAGCCGCAGCTCCATCAGATCTCCTTCTCCAGGAGCACGACGGTCGAGCCGACGTGGGCTTCGGTGGCCGGGATCTGGCGTCGGCCGGCGGGCCGCAGGTCCGACCTCGAGCGCCTCCTCTTCGAGCGTCTCGGCGGAGAGCATTTGCAGCTCGATCTCGTTCAGCTCGTCGCTCATCTTGCCCTCGGGGTCGACGGTCTGGCGCAGGCGGCGCAGGAGGATCGAGTCCTCGTCGAGCACCGGCTCCAGCGGCAGGCTGGAGTAGATCCAGCCTTCGACCTGGCGCACGTCCGGCAGCGGCGGCAGGGCGCCCTCGGGGAAAGCGGCGGGCATCTCCTCGACGATCGCGAAGGCGGCGCGGGCACCCGGTTTCATGTTGTGGACGGCGCAAGCGAGGCAGGCGGCCCGCGCCTCGCTGTCCTCGAGCAGCTGGATCAACTGCATCGGCGCCAGCACGAGGCCGAAGCGGGTGGCGAAGAAGTCGAGATCGCGGACGTCGATGTGCTCGGCGTCGGCGTTGGTCCCAAGGCCCCTTTCCCAGATCGCTTCGACCAGGTCGCGGTCCCGGTCGAGGCCGATGACGAGATGAGCACCGCGCTCGGCGAGGTGCAGCGTTACCCGCCCGGCGCCGCAGCCAAGCTCCATGATCGGCTCTTCCTCACCGAGGGCATCGGCGAGCTCCTCCCAGAGCGGCAGGTCGGCGGTGTAGCCGCCGCACTCGACTTCGTGCCAGATCAGCTCGCTCATCGCCAGAACTCCTTGGCGAGGCCGCGATCGGCGAGCAGCTTGCGCAGCTCGAGCAGGGCGGTGTAGGTGGGCAGAGCGAAAAGGCGCCCCGAAGCGGCGGAGACGCGCCTGGTCGAGCGAGGGTCCGATCTCGGGCACGACCTCGATCGCCTCCGCCGGCCAGCCCGCGTATTTGAGCCGCAGCGCCATCTCCGGCGCCCGTGCGCCGGCGCAGACCACGCGCCGCACGGCGCCCTCGAGCAGCTCGAAATCCGCGTCCCAAATCCAGGAGACGTCGCGCCCGTCCGCGATCCGATCGTTGAGACCGAGCCAGAGGTCGAGACCGTCCTCGCCGGCCTCGAGCAGCAGCGTGCGCAGGACCTCGTTGGCGCCGGCTGGATTCTTGATCAGCAGGATCGAGAGCCGCTTGTCGGCGACCTCGATCGTCTCGACCCGGCCGAAGGCAGCCCGCATCTCGGCGAGGGCGGGGGAGATCCGCTCCGCCGCGACGCCGAGCTCGAGCGCGGCCGCCACTGCCGCGAGCGCGTTGTAGACGTTGTAGAGGCCGGGCAGCGGCAGCTCCAGGCGCAGCTCGCCGCCGGCGGTGCGCAGGGTCACCAGCGAGCCCTCCATGCCGTGCAGCTCGATCGCGGTCGCGGCGACGATCGGGCGCCGGGCGCCGGGCACCGCAATTGGCGCAGGAGTAGTGGCCCAGGTGGCCGACGAAAGCGCGCTCGTAAACGTATGGGTGACCGCAGCGCCGGCAGTGCTTGGCGTCGAAGGCGTGCTGGAGCTCGGGCAGGGCGTGCGAGGCGTCCTCGATCCCGAAATAGGTGACTCCGTCGCGCCGCTCCCCGGCCTCGTCGCGGCCGAGGTCGGCGATCGCCGGATCGTCGGCGTTGAGCACGAAGCGCGTGCGCCCGGCCCTTGCCGCCACGGTCTTGGCCCAGTCCTCCGCCAGCGTCTCGATCTCGCCGTAGCGATCGAGCTGGTCGCGGAAGAGGTTGCCGAGCACCATCACGGAGGGATCGAGCTGGGCCGAGACCTGCGAGAGCCAGGCCTCGTCGACCTCGAACAGGCCCTCGCTGCCGCGCTGCTCGAGCAGCGCCGTGGCGACGCCCCAGGTCATGTTCGATCCCGCCCGGTTGTGGACCGGGTGGCGCCCGTCGGCCTCGAGCATGGCGGCGACCATTCCCGCCGTCGTCGTCTTGCCGTTGGTCGCGCTGATCACCGTCGTACCGCGGTCCAGCCGCTTACCCAGCCGGCGCAATGCCTCGGGTTCCATGCGCAGCAGGACGCGGCCAGGCAGCGTCGTGCCGCCGCCGCGGCCGCTGGCGCGGCTGGCGGCTCCGATCGCGCGCGCCGCGGTCAGCTTGGCGCCGAACAGGGCTCCGTTCGAGCGCCGAGCGTGATCCTGCGCCGGGCGCCAAGGCCGCTCAAGCCCCGGCCGCGGGCGGCACAAGGACGCTGAGGGCGCGCGGCAGGACCCGCAGCGAAGCGGGGAGGTCGGTCAGGTGCTCGCCGTCGGCGAAGACGGGAAAGGGCCGGCTGGCGGTCAATTCCAGCTGCGAGGCCCGGAAGACGCGCACCTCGTCCTCGTCAACGTGGGTGCCCTTGAACACCTTCGGCAGGTTACTCACGAAGCGCAGCTTGCCGACCTCGCCGACGGTGACGATGTCGAACTCGCCATCGTCGAGCTCGGCGTCGGGGGCGATGAACATGCCGCCGCCGAAGGCACGGTTGTTGGCGACCGAGACCGAGTAGCCGGTGAAGCGAACGCGTTCCTCGCCGGCCCGCACGGTGAACCGGCCCGGTTTCCAGGTGAGCAGAGTGAGCAGGGCGGCGTAGGCATAGACGAGGTTGCCGCGCAGGAAACTGGTCTCGTTGGCGATGCGATTCGCTTCGGAGTCGAAGCCGATGCTGACGATGCCGAGGAAGCGCTTGCCGTTGGCCTCGCCGACGTCGATGCGGCGACTCTGGCCGGCGGCGATGACGGCGACGGCTGCAACCGGGTCGTCGGGAATGCCAAGAACCCGGGCGAGATCGTTGCCGCGACCGCCGGGCACGATCCCCAGCGGCGTATCGGAGCCCGCCATCGCGCCGCCGACCGCGCCGAGCAAGCCGTCGCCGCTGATCACCACCGGGACCTCGGCCGCCTCGACCGCCCGCAAAGCCCGCTCGACGCCGTCCTCGAGCCCGCGCGTGCGCTCGACCCGGAAGGGAATCCGCCGTGCGTCCAGCTCCTGCTCGACCTTGGGCAGCAGCTTCAGCGTGCGACCGTGAGCCGAGTGCGGGTTGACCAGCAGCGTCAGTGGCATGCCCTCGATCTCCATCCGGCCGCAGCCTAATCGGAGCAGCGCTAAGCGTCGCCGTCGTCGAGCCGGGCGACGAAGAAGTTGCCGTTGCCGGCCTCGTCCTCTTCGACGGCAACGAACCCTCGGCTCGCCAGGCGCCGTCGCAGCAGGCTCTCTCTGATCGCGGCGAGAAACCTTGGCGGCCGCGAGTTGGCACGGACCAGGTATCCGCCCGGGCGCAGCACCCGGGCGATCTCGCCCGCGGCCGGGCGACCGTCGACTTGCGCGACCAGGTCAAAGAAGCCATCGGGGTAAGGGAGGCCGCCGGGCTTGCCGGGCTTGAAGGCGACCCGGCCTTCGGGGTCGAGGCCGACCCGGGCGCTGGCGGCACGAACAAGGTCCGCTGAGGAGTCAGCGCCGCGGACCCGCGCCGCGGGGAACTCGCGAGCGAGGAAGAGGACCGCGTCACCGTCGCCGCACTCAACCACGAGGGCGCGCTCGGGGACGGGCACGTGGAGCACCGCGGCTGCCAGCGGGGTCAGTGGCGGGGGGCGCATGGCCCGATCATCGCAAGCACGGCCGGCGCCGCTCGATGTTCTAGGCTTGCCGCCGATGCAGGAGGGGACCGACCGCCGCATGACCGTCCGTGCCGTCTTCGCCTTGCTTGCGATCGGCGCCATCGCGGCGATCCTCGGCGGCTGCGGCGGAAGCGACGAGAGCAGCGACTCGACCGCGACCGCGGCGAGCACCAACGGCTGCAAGGAAGTCGAAGCGCCGAAGCCCAAGCAGGTCAGCCTCAAGGCGCCGCCGCAAACGGTGAAGCAGGGCGAAAAGCTGACCGCGGTCGTGCAGACGAGCTGTGGCACGTTCGATATCGCGCTCGACTCGACCCGGGCGCCGAAGACGGTCAACTCGTTCGCCTACCTGGTCGAAAAAAGCTTCTACGACGACCTCACCTTCCACAGGGTCGTGCCGGGCTTCGTGATCCAAGGTGGCGATCCGCTTGGCAACGGCTCCGGAGGGCCTGGCTATACCGTCGATGAGAAGCCGCCCGCGAACCTCTCCTACACCAAAGGCATCGTCGCGATGGCGAAGACCGAAGTCGATCCGCCGGGCCGCTCCGGCAGCCAGTTCTACGTGGTCACAGCCGCGGACGCGGGCCTGCCACCCGAATACGCGCTGGTCGGCAAGGTCGACAAGGGCTACGACGTCGTCACCAAGATCGAAAAACTGGGCGACCCAGAAGACCCAGAAGGAACGCCGAAACAGACGGTCCTGATCGAAAAGATGACGATCGAAAAAGGCTAGCTGCACTAGTCTGGGGCCATGGCCAAGGTTGACGTAGGCGACGCGGCACCGGATTTCGAGCTGCCGGGCACGGGCGGCAAGACCTACAAGCTCTCTGATTACCGCGGGCGCAAGCTCGTCCTCGCCTTCTACCCGGGCGACTTCACGGCAGTCTGCACCAAGCAGTTCTGCTCCTACCGCGACCAGGGCGATCGCCTCGACCAGCTTGGCGCCGACGTGCTCGGGATCTCGCCGCAGTCGGTCGAGTCTCACGAGCGCTTCACCCAGGAGAAGAGCCTCAACGTGCCGCTTCTCGCCGACGAGGACAAGGCGGTCGCCAAAGCCTACGGAGTGCTCGCCGGCCCGATGGTGCGGCGCGCAATCTTCGTCATCGACGAGGAGGGAATCGTCCGCCACCGCAAGGTGACGCTGGTCGGGCTCAGCTTCGAGTCCGTCGACGATCTCGAGCAGGCAGTCTCCGCCGTCGGTTGATGCCGGCGGGGGCGACCGCGTTCAGCAGCGGCGCCGGTCCCACGATCCGCGGCGAGAAGACGGGGGAGGGGCCACCGGTCGTGCTCTGTCACGGCATCACCGCGACCCGCCGCTCGGTTGTCCACGGCTCGCGCAGGCTGGAGCGCGACGGCCACAGGGTGATCGCTTATGACGCGCGCGGGCACGGCGAGTCAGACCCGGCGCCGGCCGGCCAGGGTTATGGATACCCGGAGCTGGTCGAGGATCTGGAGAGGCTGGTTGCCGGCGAGGTGGGCGAGGGACCTTTTATCCTCGCCGGCCACTCGATGGGAGCCCACACCGCCGTCTCCTACGCCTTGCGCCATCCCAACCGGGTCGCTGGACTGGTCGCGATCGGGCCGACCTACACCGGCAGCATCGCGGCCGAGTCGCTGCGGTACTGGGACGGCTTGGCCGCGGCACTGGAGGACGACGGCATCGATGGCTTCGTCGACTACATCGACCGCGGGCAAGGGATCGACTCCACCTGGCGCGACTCGGTCCTACGCTTCACCCGCGAACGGATGCTGCGCCACCGCCATCTCGACGCCCTTGTGGCTGCCCTGCGCGAGGTGCCGCGCTCACGACCCTTCGGCTCTCTCGCGGACCTGGCGAGCCTCGACATCCCAACCCTCGTCGTCGCCAGCCACGACCGCGCGGACCCAGGTCATCCCTACGCGATCGCCCGTGAATATGCGGAGCGCCTGCCACGAGGGCGCTTGATCAGCGAGGCGGAGGGCCAGTCGCCGCTGGCCTGGCAAGGAGGCCGGCTCTCGCGCGAAATGTCGGCCTTCATCGACGCTCAGGGCCTGTTCCGGTAGGGGTGGAACGTCTTGTACTTTTTGGGCGTACACCTTGAGGCGCCAGCCAGTGCGTCTCGATCCAAAAAGTTAAGTGGAACCCCTACCGGAACAGGCCCTTAGGTTCCACACAGGCAGTTCCAATACGGTCCCCAACGATGAGAGTGCCGGCAGAGGGGACATTGCGGGGCATCGCCACCTTTCTCGCGACTTTCGGCGTCGGCGTCGCCACCTACATCGCGATCGCCGACTCGGGCGGCGGCTCTCCTGTCTGCATTGCCGGCGGTCACGGTTGCCAAACCGTCGCTGAAAGCTCCTACTCGCACCTGCTTGGCGTCAACGTCGCGATCTTCGGCATCGCTGGCTACGTGGTGCTGCTCGCCTGCGCGCTGCTGCGCGGTGACGCGGCGCGCATGGTGGGCTTCGTCGTCGCGCTGGCCGGGTTCGGCTTCAGCCTCTACCTGACCTACCTGGAGCTGTTCACGATCGACGCGATCTGCCAGTGGTGCGTCGCCAGCGCGGTGCTGATGACCCTGCTCTTCGTCACTAATGTGACGCGAATGCTTGCCTACGCAGGTAGCCGACGATGAGCGGGCGCCGCGACAGGGAGGCGCGGCGCGAAGAGCGCCTGCGTGAGGACGAGCAAGCCGGCGCGGCCGAGCGCCGCCAGCGCCTGATCAAGCTCGGCAGCGCCGCTGGGTTCCTCGTTCTGGTCATCCTCGCCGTCGTGGTCGTCGTCAGCCAAGGCGGAAAGGGCGGCGACGCGAGCAACATCGTCGACACGCACGACGTGAACCAGTTGCTGGACGGCATCCCGCAGGATGGGATGACCCTCGGCAAGCCGAGCGCCAAGGTGAAGTTGCTTGAGTTCGGCGATCTGCAGTGCCCGGTCTGCAAGGGCTACTCCGAAGAGGTGCTGCCGCAGGTGATCGAAAACCAGGTGCAAAGCGGCGAAGCCAAGATCGACTTCCGCAACTTCACGATCATCGGCCCGCAGTCGACGCCCGCCGGTGCCGCCGCAATCGCCGCCGGCGAACAGGGCCGCGGCTGGAACTTCGTCGAGCTCTTCTACAGAAACCAGGGCGCCGAGGACTCGGGCTACGCGACGGACGCCTTTCTGACCGCAATCGCCAAAGGCGCCGGCGTGCCGGACATCGCCAAGTGGAACGCCGACCGCAAGAGCAAGCGCGTTCTGGCCGAGGTCGCGGCAACGACCGCCGAAGCCGAAAAGCTCGGCTTTACCGGCACGCCGTCATTCGCCGTCAAGGGCCCGGGAACCAATGGAATCGAAACCCTGGGGACCCCTGGCTCCGCCGGAGACCTCGAATCGGCGATTTCCGGCGCCAGCTGACCGGTTCCTAGCCAGGAGAGGAGGCTCAGGCAGACTCGCCCTGGGCGTCGCGCAGGGCGGCGAGGTCAAGGCGATCCTGATCGCGATCTGTTGCCTTCTTCATCTCAATCAAGTCCACGTAGGAGCAGACACGGATTCGCAAATCGTCGAGCTCCACCTCGATTGCTTTCTCTGCGAGCGCCTTGTAGCCCGGTGCGCCCGCGGGACTCTGAACGACGTGCAGCCGCCCAAGTTTCGTCTCGAAGCGTGGGTTGCCGCCGTATGAGAGCGATCGAGCGCCCGCCGGGTCACCCGCGAGCGGGTCGGCGCCAGGCAAAACCGCCTCCAGCTCGGTGAGTACCGCAGATAGGCGCTCCAGGTTTCCCATCTCGGGGTTTGCGGTGACGTCGGTATCGGCAGTTGCCCGGACAAAGCCGTGCGCCATAACCGCAATTCCCCCGATCACGACGAAGTCGACGCCACCGTCGGCGAGCGCTCGCAAGTGCGCCTCGTGGTCGGACTCGAGCGCTCTTTCGCTCACTTGGGCTTGGGATGCGGCGGATTGGCTTCCACAATCGCCTTACGCAGTCGACTGCCGAAGCGACTCAACTGCAATCCCTGGCGAATTCGACTCGCCGGATCGCTTGACTGGAAATCCCGGCGGAGTTCGGAGACACTCATATTTGGCCGCGGCGAAGGCTCCTGCACAGGAGCGATATTAGGGGGACGCACGCCACCGCAACAGGCCATACGGGCCGGATCGTCCGATAAGTAGACATAACCTCCATTATCGTGCGTTGTCTTAACGAGCGAGTCCTAGTTTTTATGCCTGGAGATACCGAAAATTAGGGTTTGAGGAAGATTGGCCAGCCGAACCGATCGGCAAGATCTTTAAGCGCCGAGAGAGCCAGTGACCACGGTCGATTTCACAATTACCGGTCACTGGCTCTCTCGGCGCTGAGCTTTAGGCGATCGAGCAGAAGCGTCGCCTCACGCATCGCCGCCTTCGCGAGCTCGTACTCCTCGGCAGACACCTGCAGGTGTCCACGATCGTGAATCTCGGCCCACTGAGCCCGATGAAGACGCCGGCCATCAGCAGCATGATCCGGGCAGCAATAACGAGAAGGATGGTGGGCACGCCACGGAGGCGGCGGCAGCTCAAACCAGTCCTGAGGAAGCTGCTCAGGCGCAGTGATGACCGTGCGATCGCAGGCCCAACAGGACCACCGAACCGCGACGACCTCGAGGCTCAACGCACGAAGGCTGACAATGCCGCTGAGACCTGCCCCGGGCACAGAGGACCAAAGCGAAGGGTCCACCCGCCACCCAACTCCTGCCGGAACGAGAAATCAACGCCAGCGCGCTCCAACGCCCCACGATGACCTTCGGCCCTCTCATGCCCCGTGGCACCCTGATAAGTCGCATCGAGACCATAGGTGCCGTCCTCAATCGGCCAGATCGAAACGCGGTCAGGAACAGGCCCCGCGGGGAACGACAGATCAGTTGTCACCCCTGCCCCCAGCAGGACGACTCCAAGGCACGTTCGATCATGGCTTCCAAGTCAACCTCAACCGGCTCGATCGTGCCGTCAGCCACCACCAGGCCGAGGTCCGCGCACTTGCGACGGTCGCGGTAGTAGGTAGCCCGAGACTGGCGATTAGCTCCAGCCTGCTCAAGCAGAAGCCACCCAGCCACCGACTTCGCCTGCCGAGGAGTCAGAACACCCTCGTCGACCAACTCTGAAATCCGCTCTGCCAACTCCACTGCTCCTGCCACCTTGACTCCTTTCGACGCTCGCCAAAGAGGCTCAAAACGCCTGACGAACTGATCACGTACAAAACTACCGGAGGCGATCAACTCAACATCGAGCCGGGTGCCACTGTCGTATCGGCGCTGATCCTCTGGACGGACCCACACGCCACGCTCTGCGGTCCGACTCTCGATCCCCTTGTCATACCACCGGCCGAGAACGCGCTTGCCGGAAGTGCCCCGGAGATAGACGGTCTCGACGCGATGACCACCCACCTCCCGCATCACCTGAGTCTTCACCCTCGGAACCGCCAATGCAGCAACGCCAGCCAAGGCCGCAAGGCCCTCTACTCCACGGTCGAAATGCATATCGACCGTGGAGTCAAGACGGCGAAGACCGGCAAAGCCAGCGCCACCATGCTTACGCCGTTTGTTCTGTGCGTCGTACCGGGGCAAGAGTGGAAAGTCAGGTGGCAGGATGCCGTGATCGCGTAGGCCCTCAGTCACACGTTCGAGGGCAGCGGGCAGCTGGTCCCCTGCACACAGCACACCATCACCACCGGGATGCCCCTCGGCATAGAGCAGTCGAGGGCCTGGGAACCAGCCGACGCGGTGGTCGGCAATAGGTTTCTCGATCAACTTAGACCGGGCAGCTGGAACCGTGGCCAACTGTTCCATGGCCCTGCTGGCCGGCGTGTCCGGCTCCAAGTACCAGCAGACCGACCAGGTATCGACCCCAGCGGCCTTGACCACGGCTCAGGCGCCCTTCCCTGGAGTCTCAGTAATGAGACTAGATAGGCTGTTAGAACGCCTGCGCCGCATTCAGCTGCCGAGCGAGGGATCAGATGGGGGAACGCGCTCGCCGGGGTCGGCTCCCGTCTCCGGCCCGCTGAGGGCGCCTGACGGCGCCCCGGCTGCGGCCACGGCTTGCGCCGTGTCCTCCGCCTGGTGGTCGGCGTCAATGCTCTCCTCCTGCGGCCTCGGAAGCCAGAGGGCCGAATCCTCCGCCTTCTGTCCCTCCGTGAAGCTGACGGTATCCATCGTGTCGTACAGTCGGCACTCCCACCCCAGCCGGAAGCGCTCCGTCTTAATCACCTCGTCGGGGTACGCATGGTTGCGCCAGCCCGCGATGAAGAAGTTGAAGGGGATGACGGGAATGCCGAGCATCCGAGCTGACCGACGCAGGTTGTTGAGGTGAATGTGATCCTCGAACAATTCGCGCACCTGTACGTCTAGGTTCTCCGCCCGCTGAGCGATCAGATAAATCTCCATACCGAGCTTTCGGGCCAAGGCGAAAAACTCCAGAAGTTCTTCGCGGCCCTCGCGCGACCAGCTGCGAGCGTTCATCCAACGATGTGACTCGTCAAGGATGACGACCAACGACCCCTCCTTAAGAACCCACACACCAGGGCGAATCTCTTTCGCCCACGGTGCTTCGGGTGTCACCCGAAGTTCACGCAGTTCTTGCATGGTATTAATGCGAATGTAGCGGCGAGAGAAACGGTCAACCCGGTCATCAAGCTTTCGAGTGTGCTTGAAAAGGTGACCACGCCGGACGGCCTGCTCGACCCAGTCATCAACCAGGTCGAAGTTGGTCGCGACCAACTTCCCATTGAGGATGGCTTGGACCGCCTTCCTCACGCCGTAGTAGCTCTTACCGGTGCCAAGCGGACCAGTAACAAGCCGGATCATCCCGAAAGCGGGCAGGTAGGTGACACTCGCGCCGTAGCTCACCAGGTGTCGAACGACGGAGCGAACAATGTAAGCAACCTCAGCACCCAAACCAAGGGCGTATGCGACCGAGCCCGCAACGGCCGCCACGACGATTGCCAAGAGCCACCTCACAGTACGACCCTGGCCGTAAGACCAACAACCATGAAAACGGAGAGCGTGACAGTAAGACCAACGAGCCTACGCCCGAACATCGCGGCGATGCTGTCAGTAACACGTTCGCGCTTCACAACGCCCTGACCCATCGGAGGATGACGGAAACGCTCATCCACACAATCCAGGCCGCAACGAACGACGCGAAGATCGCCAACATAGGACCTATAGGCAAGAACCACGCGACGCCCGACAAAACATCGCCATTAAGCGTTGGTACTTCAGGAAAACCGGGCAAGATAGCCAACGCAGCTGACAACGCGAGGGAAAGAATCATGATCCAACCGTTAATCGATTCCACTAGGAGGCTAACAATCAAGAATGGTACATCAAGAATGCCGTGAAGAATTCCCGACAACAGGTTAAGCATCAGTCATCACCTATAGCCTTGGTACCCCGGGCAAACAAGAAACCACAGCCAACGATGAAAGCGAGAAGGATGGCGGGTCGAAGGTAACTCATGATCGTTTCCGCAGTTTCACCGCACATCGTTACGGAGAAGTCCGAACCAGTTTCAGCAACTGGTGTGGAAAAGTGAGGACACACACCAGACGTGTTGAACTGAGCAAGGGCTTCACCGACCCAGCAGAACAATCCGAAAGGAAAGACCGTACATGGACTGGGAATGCCACTAAGCGGCGACATGTCAACAGCAGGGATGGACGGAGGCAGCCAACCCCCGGGAACATACGGAGTAGTCGAAGGGTTAGTGGTCACCTCTACCGTGTGTTTAACGGCGGGATTCAGCTTAGTACCCGTTTCGGGCGAGACTTCCAAGACACCATTGGGACCGTGGGCAGGGTCCTCCAACGATTCAGCAACGGTCACACGTTCGGGGTTAAGACCCGGAGCCAATTTCGTGATGTATTCGGTATACGTTTCATGATCACCAGGTTTAGGTATAACGAGCGGCATCCCAGAAGTGTCGGGGTTAGTGATCACAAGGACTTTCGTTTTTGTAACCACTTCGGTTTTCGGTACGGGGTGCATTTCAATGACTTCACTCGGGGTGGTCGTCTCAACTTCGGTCCAATCCAATTCTTTACGTTCTGGCACCAGACCTTTTTCTTCAAGCTTCGCCTTACACCCGATCCAAGCTTCGCCTGAACATTCAGGGACGTTTACATACGTCTTGTACGGCGATTTAACACCAGAACCGGGGATTTCCGCAGCAATGGATTCGCCTACCTTGTTGCGAATCGCTTCCGAAATACCCGAAGCCCCACTGTGAAGTTGACGAGCCGTACGTTCGGCCCAATTCGTACTGGGTTTACTGCCACAAGTAGTAGGGGATTCTGTCGGGCAATAGCCAGAACCAGAGTATTTGGTGAAACCCGAGCCGAGAGCTTCGGTTTTTGTCAGACCCCGGAGATCCCGATTAGCCATCCCGTACCGGGTGGCAGCGCCGAGCGCGTACGTTTTGCCTTCACATACCGTAGTAGCTGGTTTAGTAGCCCCGATCATGGCCGACATAGACGCGCCAGGAAGAATTGCCGTGGAAGTTCCACAATCCGGAACAGTGGCAGTCCAGGTGCCGATCGGCTGACCTCCACAACAACTCCAGTACCACGCATAGCCCGGCACCGTAGGAGTTTTGTTTTCACCAAATGTGATTGGCGCTGCAAGTTGCTTGAAGGTCCAAGTGCCCGAAAGGCCGGCCAACGGATCGGCTTCATGCGAACTGAAGGACCAACAACCTTCCAATTCGAGGATTTCGTTACAGATGAGAGTGCCGATGCCTGCACCAACCCCGAAAGAAAGAGCGCTACCAAGCATTGGCAACACACCCGAACCCTCGAACAAAGCGGCAGCTGCCGACTCCTCAGACACCCCACCCGACGCAGCTGCACCGGACAACTCCTCGGGTAGGAAGGTTGGCCGCTCCAGAATCGTCTTAGCGGGACCGGTAAGTTCGTCACCGACACCACCACCAGGCACGGTCTCAACGTACGCTTCGCCTACGTAACCCTCAGCGGTCCTGGGCGACACCACGCCGATGACTAGTACAACGGCTAGGACGCCCAGGACCACCAGGACTACTTGGCGGAGCTTGCCCGACGCTGAATCCACTTGATGACGAACGTCACCGTGAAGACAGCGGCGATGAACGCGATCAGGATGGGCGCCGCCGTACTGATGCCAGCTTCCACGGGTTCCGTGAAATCTTTGGCGTCGATCGTGATCGCCGCCGAGGCAGTCTGTGCAATTGCCATGGCGAAAAAGGCCACGCAAAGCACGAAAACGCCGAGCTTTGACTTGAGATTGCGCATATGTTCCCTCCTTCCTATGCGTCGGAGCCTTCGCCGTCATTGGCTGCTCCGCATCGTTTTTATGATCCAGTTCAACACCACGAAACTCGCGATGGTGAACACTACGGCGAAGATGACAATTTCCGTACCAGCGCGGAAGGCATCCATATCGGGAGCCGAGTCGAAATTCGTAGGATGTTCAGAAAAGGCTTTGGCTTCTTCTTCGCACTGTTCGAGGTAAAGAGTCCATTCAAGGTTTTCTTTTCCGCCTTCAATTTCGTCTTCTTCTTCGAGCAGCTGTTCACATTCGACAGTAAAAGGCCCAGCCAACGAGACGGAAGGCGCGACCAGGCCGCCGAGCAGGACGGCAGCTGCCACAAGGGCAGCTGTACAACAGGCAGGTAGGAGTGATGAGAGGAGGCGTCCGTGGGAGGTGCGGTAGCGGAGCGGCTGCTCAGCAACTGGCCCATCATGGTCCCCCTCGCCGGGGAGGCTGCTGGTAGAGACGGAGGCAGGATCCGCTAGGGCGGATCCCTTCGACAACCACTGGCAAGCCGACCACATGATGCGGGCGCCCTCGAAAAAGCCGACGACCACCAGAGAGACGAGAGTCGCGACCAGGAAGCCCAGCATTGGGCCACTCATGTGCGCCACCAGCGGTAAGTCCGGCCATGCCACTTCGACTGCAAGGCCCAGCACGTAGTACCACTAGCGCGAGCGTTCAACGTACGACGACGCAGCACCAAACCAAACATCAGGTGTTCCTTTCCGCGACGCGATAAAGACCGTACGCGACCACCGCCGCGACCATGACGCCGACAATCATCCAAAGGGCGCCCTGATTGCCTTCGCCCGAAGCTTCAACCGTGGCAATGAGTTCTTTCGTCAGTTTGTTGGAGGACCCCCCTCCCCCACCGCCGGACAAACCACTAACCGGTAGCGCTTCTTCTTCCGTGAGGTGTTGCTTTTCCAAGACGACCGGAAGACCGTCACCCCCGTGTTCAACTGAGTGTTCGATCTGAACCAGAGCGTCGTGCTGTTTTTCGCCACCTTCCGCAAGCATCGAAAGCCATTCGTTGACTTCAGAGAGGCCGGGGTCTTCACGGTCGAGCGCGAGCGTCTGAGCAGTGACCCACCACAACCGAGTGACGACCTGGTCAAGGCGATCAAGCTGCGCACGGCAAGATTCCTGAGCCTCGAGACGGAGGTGCCCGAGTTCACGGAGCTCGGCTGGGACTTCGCCAAATTCTTCTTCGGCCAGCACCGGCACTGCAGCAGTTGGGCACGAGGCCATTTCAGGAAGCTCCGGCTGAAGGGCGCGGTCGGCCGGCGGCACGTATTCGGAGGGTTCGTCAGCCAGCGCGAAACCCGCCGCCGCCCAACAGACTGAGCAGCAAGCGAGCAACGCGAGCAGAAAAAAGCGAACCGACCAGGCGGTCAGGCGGCGCATGTAGAAAGCCCACGCTCAGCTAGGCGGCTTTACCGGCAGCAGCCGCCTTCGCGCTGGCTACCCGAATCTTCGTAGGCCGCAGATAGCCGCCGTTATCGCGCAGCTGCACATCGCCGATCACGTGCAGAGGCGTGTACGGCGCCAGCTTGGAAATATCGAAGTCAGCCACGTCATCCAGGTGCGTGACCGACACGCGGCACGTCTGGGCGAGACCATCGCTGGACTCAAAAGCTAGCTCGTAAGCGTCGGGATACTTGATCGCCGAGCCGCTGACGTCCTTGAACTCTCCGGCATCCCTACTTTTGCCGAGGAGCACCGCATCGAACTCAGTCGGAAATGAAGCCTTCATTGTCGCCTCCTGAAGCTTTGGCAAGGGCGCAGCCGGGGTCCAAGAGGCGAACCCGCATCATGAGTCGGAATGCGGAAAATCGCCTCCCCGATGCACCCTTGCCGTTGGTCGATTTCACGCTGGCGACGCTAAAAGCCCTGGTCGGACGGAAAAACAGGGAACCTCCATTATCGTGCGTTGTATCGGCCTGACGGGGAGGTTGGCCCCGCCATAGACTGGCCCCGGCAATGAGGCTCCCCGACTTCGAACCGATCACCAAGGGCGTTCTATTGGCACTCTTCTCGGTGGTCGTCGCCAGCATCGGCGCATCTTTCTTCCTCGGCGCGATCCCGGCACCGTCGCCGGATCTGCTGCAAAGCCTGGCGACGATCGGCGCGATCTTCGAGCTCGCCTACGTGGTCGAGGTCGTCTGGATGGTGCCCCGCATCGGCCGCGGCGAAGAATTCGAAGAATGGCTCGGCTTCTTGGTCGGTACCGGGATCGCCGGCCTGCTGGCGATCGCCGTTGCCCTGCTGGGCGTCCAGCACCGCACCGCCGGTCACTCGAACTCGCTCGATGACCTGGGCCTCTCGTTCGTCATCGTCTCGCTAGTAATCCTGGCCGGGGTTCTGGTCTCTCAACCCTTGCTGGCCCGCCGCTTCGGCGACTCCGAGGCCGGCTGAGCCCGCCCTCAGCTTCGGCTGCTCGTGGCCGGATCGGCGCCGATAGCCATCCGCAGCAGCAGCACCAGGGTCGCGACCGGGCTCGTGGGAATCGCCGCGGACGGCGACGCACCCGGATGCTTGCGCGCGATCCTCACTCTGAGGGCCTTGGGGCGACTGCGGAAACGCAACGGTGGATCGAGGGCCAGCGCCTCGCCGTCGATTCCAACGGCGACCGGGCCCTCGGCGCGGATCTCGATCTCAGCGGCGGTCAGCTCCCGCCAGCGAGTCGCCCCCCGACCGCCCGTTGCCGGTGGCTGAAAGTCGACGACCCCGAGCACCCCGGCATCGAGTCGCGGCCGGGTTCCAGAGCCCAGGGTCGGACCGAGCCGGTAGGCGTTGTTGGAGACCAGCACCAGCGCCTTGCTGCGCTGCTCATCGCCGTCGGGGTCTCGCCAGCGCAGGTCTTGCCCCTCGCCTTCGGGCCCGAGCGTGCCGGAGAGGGTGTCGACCAGGGTGCGCAGCTTTGCCTGCCTGTAGCCGTCCTGGCTCACCGCATTTGCATAGACGCCGAGTGAGACGTTGTTGACGAAGACGCGACCGTTGACCTCAGCGAGGTCGACCAGGCGCTCACCGCCGTCGGCAAAGGCGTCGAGGGCGCCGACAACGTCTTCGCGATCGACGCCCAGATCGAGGGCGAAGTGGTTGCGAGTCCCCGACGGAATACAGGCGTAGGGAAGGTCATGCTCGGCGGCAATCGTCGCCACTAGCGCTTGCGAGCCATCGCCGCCGGCCATCGCGAGGCCGTCGGCCCCGCGACCGACCGCGTCGCGGACCAGGCGCTCCAAGTCTTCCCCCTCGCCCAGCACAACCGTCTCGATGCCCCTGTCGCGCGCCTCCTGCGCCAAGTTGACCCTGGCGGCCTTGCCGTCGCCCGAGCGCGGGTTGACGATGAGAACCGGATGGCTGGGCGACGCCGCCTGCGGCAACGAGTGCTTGCTGCGCAAGGCGATGCGTGCGCCGGCCACGCTGACGGCAAGGCCGGCCGCGATAATGATCAGGGCAAGTCCGTTGTCGCCAGAGAGCGTCGTTCCCACCGCGATTCCGAGCAACAGGGCCGCCGCCACGAGCCAGAGCAGGCGCCTGTGGCCACGCCGCAGCAGGCCGAGCCAGGCGACGGCAAGGGCCGCGAGGACGCAGACGAGGACGACAACGCCGCGGGGAAAGTCAGAGACGAAGACGTAGACGGCGAATGCCACAGCAACCGCCGCCCCCACGACCGCGACGATGGCCCCGAGCCGACGACTCATATCATCGCCCGATGCCGCATTGGCTCGAGCAGGCAAAGGCCATCGACGCTGCCGTCTACGCAGCGATCGCCGAAGCCGAAGCGCCGGTCTTGGACTCGGCGATGCGACGACTCAGCCACGCCGCCGATCACAGCAAGCTGTGGTTCGGGGCCGCCGCCGGACTGGCCCTGCTCGGCGGGCCAAGCGGCCGCAGGGCTGCCGGTCGCGGTCTGGTATCGCTCGGCGCCGCATCGGCCCTCGCCAATCTCGTCGTCAAGCCCTTGACCGCGCGCACTCGCCCGCAGCGCAGCGAACGGGCTGAGCTGGCTCGCCGTCATGTGCCGATGCCGCGTTCCAGCTCCTTCCCCTCCGGTCATACGGCCTCGGCCTTCGCTTTCGCCACGGGTGCGGGTCATGCGCTTCCCGGCCTCTCGGCCCCGCTGCGCGCACTTGCGACGCTGGTCGGATACTCGCGGGTTCATACCGGCGTCCATTTTCCCGCTGACGTGCTCGCCGGTGCATTTCTCGGCGTCTCCGCAGCCGAGATCGCCAACCGCCTGCTCGATCGTCGAGCGCGGATGACCCCCTGACTCAGGCCGCAAGGCTCGCACTTCCCCGTACCAGCGGCCGGACGATCGGGGCCGCCTTGGGCAGACGATCGTGCTCGACCTCGCTCGAGGTCAAACGGCGAGGACTCGATCAGGCCGACTGTGTCGCGATTGCAGTGGCAGCCATCGGCGAGGAAGCGCCAGGGCTTCTCGAGCCTGTCCTGCCAGCGGGCCAGGCCCGGATCGCGGGAGCGGACGTGCTCGACGAAGAGCAGCTTGCCACCGGGACGCAGAACCCTGGCGGCCTCGGTCAAGGCGCCAGCCGGGTCGGGCACCGTGCAAAGGACCAGGGTGAAGACGACCGTGTCGGCGCTGTCATCGGCGAACGGCAGGTTTTCCGCGGGGGCCTGAATGGCGGAGACCCCCTCCTCCGATCCCTTCAATTTCTCTCGAAGCTTTTTGAGCATGTGCGGGTCGGGCTCGACCAGCACCAGCTCGCTCACCGCCGGCGGGAACAAGCCGGCGTTTACCCCCGTGCCGGCGCCGAGATCAAGGGTCCGCCCGCTTGCCGCGGCGAGCGTCTCACGCCGCATCTCCCGCAGGCCGGCCTCCTCGGTCGCTCTCAGCCCGCGGTCGTAGATCGCCGCGAAGCCCCTCCCCCATGTCGCGTCGTATATCCGCCCCGTCGCGAGGCCCATCGGAATCGACGCTTGCGCCTACGCTGCCTCGCGCTCGGGGCTTGACTCGGCCGCCCCGGCATCGCCCTCGGCACGGCTGTGTGCGGCCCGCTCCTCGTAGCGGCTGCGGGCGCCGTGGTCGACTTCGGTCATCAGCTTGTCGACTTTCATCAGCCGGCCGAGGCCCTCGCGGGCGCCACGTGGCAAGAGGCTGACGATCTTGAAGAAGGCGCCGTTCTCGCGCGGCACCCAGACGTCGAAGCGCGGCACTTCCAGCGCGTCGACGATCTCATTGGCGACGTCCTCGGCCTCGACCGGTTTGATCAAACGCTGGCCGACGCCGGCGGTGAGCTCGGTGTTGACCACGGTCGGCATCACGCAGGCGATCTCGACGCCGCTGCCGCGCAGCTCCGCCCGCACCGCCTCGCTGATCCCGACCACGGCGTGCTTGGTCCCCGAGTAGGTGGCGATGCCGGGGAAACCGCCCTTGCCCGCCTGCGAGGCGAGGTTGACGATGTGGCCGTGGCCGCGCGGCTTGAAGCGCTCAATTGCCAGCTGCATGCCGACGATGACGCCGTAGATGTTGATGTCGAGCTGGCGTTTGAGCGAGTCGTCGGACTCCTCGGCGAACGGCGTCACCGGCATGATCCCGGCGTTGTTGACGACTACGTCGAGCGGGCCGAGCTCGCGCTCGGCGGCGTCGAGAAAGGCGGAGAAGGAAGCGCGGTCGGTGACGTCGAGTGGCAGCGCGATCGTGCCGCCGCCCAGGCCCGCGGCCGTCTCTTCGGCCAGGTTCGAGTCGAGATCGCCGATCGCGACGCGGCAACCCTTGCGGACCAGCGCCGTCGCGGTCGCCTTGCCGATCCCGCGCGCACCGCCGGTGATCGCCACGACCTTGCCGCTGAGGTTCTGCCGTTGCTTCGCCATCGGGACCTCCTCCTCCAGCGGCCCTAGGCCACTGGCTTGTAGACGGTGACCACGGCGGCACCGCCGAGGCCGATGTTGTGCTGCAGGGCCAGCGTTGGCGCCCTCGACCTGGCGCTTGTCGGCCGTGCCGCGCAGCTGCCAGGTCAGTTCCGAGCACTGCGCCAGTCCGGTCGCGCCGAGCGGGTGGCCCTTGGAGATCAGCCCGCCCGAGGGGTTGACGACGACCTGGCCGCCGTAAGTCGTCGCCTCTTCCTCGACCAGCTTGTGCGCCTCGCCCTCGGCCGCAAAGCCGAGCGCTTCGTAAGTGATGAGCTCGTTGGCGCTGAAGCAGTCGTGCAGCTCGCAGACGTCGACTTCCGCGGCGACGACGCCGGCCTCGGCGTAGGCCTCGTCGGCCGCCTGCTTCGACATGTCGGAGCCGACGATCTTCATGCAGTCGGTGTCCTCGGCGAAGGTCGAGGAGAGGTCGGTGACCATCGACTGGCCGGCGATCTCGATCGCCCGGTCCCAGAGGTCGTGCTCGTCGACGTAGCGCTCCGAGGCGACGATCGCGCAGGCCGAGCCGTCGGAGGTGGGCGAGCACTGCAGCTTGGTCAGCGGGTCGTGGATCATCCGCGCGCCCTTGATGTCCTCGAGCGAGTACTCGTCCTGGAACTGGGCGTAGGGGTTGTTGACCGAGTGCTTGTGGTTCTTCCAGCCGATCCAGGCGTAGTGGTCGGGGTTGGAGCCGTACTTCTGCATGTGGTCGCGGCCGGCGTTACCGAACATCTGCGGCGCCGGCGGCGACTGCTCGGGGTCGCGAATCTCGAACATCCGCATCGCGTGCTTGTCGAGCGCGTTGGTGCGGTCGGTGTACTTGACGCCAAGCGAGCCGGGCTCCATCTTCTCGAAGCCGAGCGCCAGCGCGCAGTCGACCAGGCCACCCTTGACCGCCTGGCGGGCCAGGAACAGCGCCGAGGAGCCGGTCGAGCAGTTGTTGTTGACGTTGACGACCGGGATCCCGGTGAGGCCGAGCTGGTAGAGCGCCCGCTGGCCGTAGGTCGAGTCGCCGTAGCAGTAGCCGGCGAAGGCCTGCTCGACGTCGGTGTAGGGAATGCCGGCGTCGGCGAGCGCCTTCTCCCCCGCCTCCTTGGCCCAGTCGGGGTAGTCGCCCTCCTTGGTGCCGGGCTTCTCGAACTTGGTCATGCCGACCCCGATCACGAACGTGCGGTTGCTCAAAGTCTGCTCCTGTCTCGTCGCCGCTCCTGCCGGCGAGTTTGGCTGCCTAGCCAGGAAATCTACCGGTCGGGCCGATCAGATGGCGATACTGCGCGGAATGATCGTCGACTGCGCCGTCTACGAGCACGGCAAACGCCGCGGCGGTGAGCTCAGCCTCGAGGCGGCGGGCGATGCCTGCCGGGCCGATGACGGGTTCGTCTGGCTCGGCGTTGCCGAACCGTCGGCGGAGGAGTTCGAGTCGATCGCCCGCGAGTTCGGCCTGCACGAGCTGGCCGTCGAGGACGCGGTCAAGGCGCAGCAGCGGCCCAAGGTGGAGCTCTTCGGCGACACCCTGCTCGTCGTCGTCAAGACGGTCACCCACCCAGACCCTGCGCACGGCATCGAGGTCGGCGAGCTGCTGGTCTTCGTCAATACCGATTTCATCATCACCGTCCGCCACGGCGACGGCGAGCTGAGCTCGGTCAGGGAACGGGTCGAGCGCCGTCCGGAGCGGCTTGCCCACGGCACGGGGGTTGTTCTCTACGCGATCCTCGACCACGTCGTCGACGGCTACGGCGACGTCGCGCAGACGATCGACGGCGAGATCCAGGCGGTCGAGCGCGAGGTCTTCTCGGCCGAACGGACCAACCCGGCGCAGCAGATCTACAAGCTCGAGCGCGAGGTCCTCGACCTCTATCGCGCGGTCGCGCCGCTGCTCGAAGCAGTCGACGAGATCGTCGAAGGCCGCTTCGACGCCATCCCGAAGGAACTCCACGAGTACTTCCGCGACGTCCACGACCATCTGCGGCGCGTCACCGGCCGCGTCGCCAGCTTCCGCGAGCTGCTCAGCAGCGCCCTGCAGGCAAACCTGACCCAGGTCTCGGTGCGCCAGAACGAGGACATGCGCAAGATCTCGGCCTGGGTCGCGATCGCCGCCGTGCCGACGATGGTTGCCGGGATCTACGGGATGAACTTCGACCACATGCCGGAGCTGCACTGGCGCTACGGCTACTTCACCGTGATCGCCTTCATCGCTGTGGTCTGCTTTGCCCTGTACCGGCGCTTCAAGAGCGTCGGCTGGCTTTAGACGCTTTACTCAGATAAACTCGATCATATGAGGCGTTGGAGAGGCGCAAAGGTCCTTCTTCTTGCGGTGGGCGCTGCCCTGCTATTCGCGGCGGCGACTCCGGCGGGCGCAAGCGCCAGCCCGTTCTGGGAGTTCAACGGCGTCCGACTGGAAGAAGAAGAAACGGTCTTACTCAGCTCGACCAGTGTCACCTTCACGATCCCGGGCCTCACCACCACCTGCGAAATGGACTACGACCTCACGGTCTGGAACTTACCCGCGGGGGGCGCCGGTCACGGGTCGGCAACGGGCCTGTCCTTCTCCAACTGCCACACCAACAGCCCGGCTTGCACCGTGGCCTCGATCCAGGCATTAGGGCTGCCCTGGGTCGCGGACCCGGTCAAAGTCAGCGCCAGCAACTACCTGGTGATCAAAGGAGTCCGGATCGACCTCCTCTACGCCGGCGAAGAATGCGTGTTGGCTGAAATCCCGATCGAAATCACCGGCTCGGCCGGTGGCCTGATCGACAACGGGACTCAGTCCGTCATTTTCAACTCATCGAGCTTCGCCACGACGGGGACGAAACTCTCTGCACTCAAATCCACCGTGCAGTTACAGGGCACGTTCGCCATTCAGGCCACCGGCCCCCACAACGGCCAATCGATCGCAGTCTTATGAGGTCGATGCGCATTCTTCGCTGGAGCCTGGCGGTCGCGCTGCTGCTCTTGGCCCCATCGGCTGCCGGCGCCGCGGCCAGCCCGATTTGGAAGTTCGACGGCAATCGGCTGGCCGGCTCGGAAACGATCGGCGGCAGCGCATCGGGCAGCAGCCTGACGATCCCGGGGCTGACGACAGAATGCGACCTCTCCTACGAAATGGCGATCTTCAACACCGTTGCCGAAGTCGGAAAAGGCGATATCTTCGCCCTCTCCTTCTCGAATTGCACGACGGCCAGTGAATTCTGCACGGTCAAATCGATCGCGGCAGAATCGCTGTCGTGGCCATTGCACCTGGTGACTATCAGCTCCAGCGACTACGTCATCGTCGAAAACGTTCGCATCTCCATCCTCTACGGCGGCGAACTATGCGCGCTGGGCGGAACCGTGGTCAAAGTGACCGGCAGCGCCGGCGGCCTCTTCAACAACTCGAACTCGCAGATCGAATTCGGCGGGTCGACCCTGACGGCGACGGGCACGGAACTTCGAGCCCTGAGCAAAAAAATCACCTGGAACTGCGTCCTCACAACCGAAGCGCTGGGATCGCACCTGGGCCACGAACTGAAAGTCGGCTAGCGCCCGATCGGCGCCAGGCGACCAAGCTAAAAGGCAAGGAGCGGAAAGCAAATGGCGCGGCGAAACACAGTTCTCTTCAGCTTGATCGCGGCACTCGCGATCGCTGCAACCGCCGCCCCCGCCGCAAGCGCGAGCCCGGCCTGGAAGTTCTCGGGCAAATCGCTCGAAGGCACCGAAACGATCTTAGGCAACGCCGCCGGCAGCGCGATGACGTTCCCCGGCCTCGTCACCAGCTGCAAAAACCTCCACTACAAAATGAAAATCACGAATATGACCGGGACTGGAAGAGGCGAAATCACCGAAGCTCAATTCGAAGATTGCGTTACCGACGATGAGGACTGCACAGTCGCCGCGATTGCAGCCGAAACATTGCCATGGCCCTTGCACCTGAGCACGGTAAGCAGCAAAGACTACGTCATCCTCGAAGGGATCAAAGTATCCATACTCTATGAAGGCGACCTATGCGCGCTGGGCGAAACCTGGGTCAAAATCACGGGCACGGCCGGCGGGCTGTTCGAAAACCCCACATCTACG
Organism: uncultured Solirubrobacterales bacterium; assembly: GCA_963840565.1. Lineage (GTDB taxonomy): Bacteria > Actinomycetota > Thermoleophilia > Solirubrobacterales > 70-9 > VRUE01. Next base: position 459,010 of record CAWIZH010000002.1, on the reverse strand, counting down.
ATCTCGTTCGACGCCTCGACTTTCAGCACGACGAAAACAGCACTGAAAGCGTTCGGCACGAAAGTCGAATGGGAAGGTGTATTTACCACGGAAGCCACCGGGATTCATGCTGGAGAAAAACTTGAAGGTTAGGGGGACAAGTCGCAGGCCGATTCGGGTAATCGCACTTGGGCTGATCGGGGGCCTGCTGTGGGCAGCCTCCTTTACCTCCACGGCCAATGCAAGCACCTGGAAGTTCAATGGCAGCCCGCTGGTCGGCACCGAAACGGTCCTCAGCCGCGCCGGCGAAAGCAGCTTCACCGTTCCCGGCCTGACCACGACCTGCAAACCCTTTGTCTACGTCGTCTCGGCCTCGAACCCGTTGGGGATCGCCGCGGCGAGCGTTACCGAAGCACCGCTCAGCAACTGCTTTACGAGCAGCAAATCGTGCATCGTCGAAACCATCAAAGCCGAAACGCTGCCATGGACGGGAAAAGTGACGACGGTGGCGGAAAAAATCTACCTGATAATCCAAGGGTTCAGAGTGAGCATCCTCTACGAAGGAGAAGAATGCGTCCTCGGGGGAACCGTGGCCGTGATCACGGGAACGGCCGGTGGGTTGGTCAACAACGCGACTGAAAGCGTCACGTTCAACTCATCGAGCTTCGCGGCAACGAAAACGGAACTGAAAGCACTGGGCTCGAAAATCGAATGGAACGGCCTCTTCACGATGATCCCGACCGGAGCGCACATCGGCGAGTCGGTATCGATCTCCTAGCGATGCGATCCGACTAGCGCGTCGCTCGCTTCGGGTTGGCCCAGACAAGGAACGCCGCAGCGGCGATCGCGATCCCGATCGCCGTGGCAAGAGCCCGCTGGCCCGCGGCGTGCAGAGCGGCCTCGCCGATCGAGTCGGCGAGCAGGACGGCATAGGTCGTGATCGCGGCGGTGAAGAGCGCGTACTGGACGGTCAGCAGGCCGTAGGCGAAGCCGGTGGCGATCGTCAGCGCCAGGCCGACCGCAACCCCGTCGCCGCCCAGCCACTCGGCCAGCGCGGTGGCGATTACCAGGCCGGCGAGCGTGCCGGCCGCGCGCAGGATCAGCCGGCGGAAGGTCTCGTCCTGCTCGGGACGGAGGACGAAGAGGATCGTCAGCGGGATCCAGAAGCCGTGCTCGCTCATGCCGAGCAGCCAGTAGGCAGCGACGCCGGCCGCCAGGGCGGCGCCGAAGCGCAGCGCGTGGCGGAAGCTGACCGAGCGCAGGGTCAGGTTGGAGCGAAGGGCAGCGAGAGCGGCCTGCGTGCTCCAGCCGTCCTCCCCTCCCTCCTCGGTGCGGTCGCCCAAGGCCCAGACGCAGAGCGACCAGGCCGCTTGCAGCAACCCGCCCGCGGTGGCGAAGAGAAGCGCCGGCAGCGTGTCGGCAAGGTCCAGCGGCAGGCCTTGGGTGATCAGCAGGGAGAGCGCCACGGAGAGGCCGGCGATCGAGAGGCGCAGGGAGACGGCGAAGCAGTAGCCGGCGGCGGCGCCGACGACGGCCATCGTCAGCACCGCGAGGATCGCGCTGGAGCCGGTGAGGACGCCGAGCGCGGCGGCGATCCCGATCAGCGGCGCAGTCACCCCCTGCCACGCGGCACGGGTGCGTGCCGGCGCGTCCAGACCCGGAAAGCCGGCCAGCAGAGCGCCCGTGCCGATCGCACCTTTGGTCGGGCTGTCCAGGCCCAGCTCGAGCAGCAGGGCGAGGCCGACAGGCACCGCGACCAGGGCGCCCCGACGCAACGCCGGCCGGGGCTCGCTTGGCCCGATCGCGAAGAGCGGCGAGGCTCGCAGCCGCCGCGCCGCGCCGCTGGCGTTGAACAGTTCCACGGGCTGGAGTCTTTCGGGCGCGCCGGAGGAATCGCGCGCACTACGGTGGGCAGCCGGACGGACAGCCGCCCCGGGTACCCTGGTTGGCCGTGATCGCCGCTGCCCTGAGCACCGATCCCGCCGCCGGCGTGGGCATCTTCGCCGCTCTGGCAGCAGGCATCGTCTCCTTCCTCTCGCCCTGCGTGCTGCCGCTCGTGCCGGGCTATCTCTCCGCTGTCAGCGGTGTCTCGGCGGCCGAGCTGGAGACCGCCGGGTGGCGGCGCATCCTCGGCCCCAGCCTGCTCTTCGTCGCCAGTTTCTCGGTGATCTTCATCGCCGAGGGCCTGACCGCGACGGCGCTTGGCTCGGCCTTCAGCCACAACGAAGTACTGCTGACCAAGATCGCCGCGGTGCTGATCATCGCGATGGGCGTGCTCTTCGTCGCCTCGCTCTTCGTCACCCGCCTCAACCGCGAGTGGCACGTCGACGCCCTGCTCGAGCGCGCCGGTCGCGGCGGTCCTGTCATCGCCGGCGCCGCCTTTGCGATCGCCTGGACACCCTGCATCGGCCCCACTCTGGGCGCGATCCTCACCGCCGCCTCGCTCTCCGACTCCGCCGCCCACGGAGCGGTTCTCCTCGCCGTTTACTCGGCGGGCCTCGCGATCCCCTTCCTGCTCACCGCGATCGCCTTCTCCCGCATGACGACAGCCTTCACCGCGGTCAAGCGCCACTACCAGGCGATAGTCGCGACCGGCGGCGTGATCCTGATCGCGATGGGCATCTTGATCTGGACCAACCAGCTGACCGAGCTCAACGCCGAAGCCCAAAGCTGGCTCAACGGCCTCGGCCTCGACTTCTGGAACTCGGTCTAAGGCTCGAGCCTAGGCCTGGAGCCGCGGGTTCGTGACTCCCCCGGCGGGGGGCATTTGTTTGCGGGACGCCGCAAGCGGGATCACCCCGTCATCGAAAACCGCGTTGATCTCCAGCTGACCACCCAACGCGCCGACGTAGTCCGCCAGTGTTGAGACGTAGACGTTGGTTGCATGCTCGATCCGCGAGACGTTGGCCTGAGTGGTCCCCATGATCGCGGCCAACTCTGTCTGGGTTGCATCCAGGCGCTCCCGCAGCTCGACCAGTCGCATCGAGGTCCGCATGGCGGCCTTGTGGCGCTCCACGCTTGCTCGACGACCGGGGTCGCGAAGGATCTCCTTCTCGATCTCAGCGAATGTTCTTGACTTTGCCATGTGCTTGCCTCTTTCGTTTGCGCCCTCCAAGCCTCAGAAGGTGCTGGTCAAGGAGTTGGTCCGCCCTCGGAATCGACCGGCGGTACCACGACTCCCACTGCCCGCGCTTGTCGCCGCCGACGAGCAAGATGGCGGCCCTGTGCCGGTCGAAGGCGAATAGAACCCGGATCGTTCCGGTCCGCATCTCCTTCATATTCGAATGACGCGAGCCCTTGATCGAATCGACGAGCGGTCTGCCAGCAGTTGGACCGTCTTCCCTGAGAATCGCCACTCCTGCGGCCACCCGGTGCTGAAGATCGCCTGCCAGGCCGTCTACCCATCCGTCGAACTCGTCCGTGGTCTCGATTCGCCAACTCACGGCGACACTATAACACTAACGTTGTACAATGCTAACATTGTAGGACGGGCCCGGGATTCAGTTGTTGACGACCGGCACGAGGGTCTCTACCTCTTGGCCGATCGCCTCGACCTCTTCGAGCCCCTCGCCGTCGACGTCGCGCGAGCAGACGATGCGGAAGCGGCCGGTGCCGATCTCGGCGTCGGGGACGACCGGCAGGCCGCGGATGTGATCCCAGCCCAGCCGTTCGACCTCAAAGGGGTTCATCCGCACCTCGGCCGCCGGGAACGGGCAGCTCGAGTTGTGCTGGTCGATCGCCTTCGAGATCGCCTCGAGGTTCTTTGCCTCAGGGGAAGCCATGCCTGCAGTCTAGGAAACCGTCCCTGGCGCGGCTTACGATCAAGCGGTGGCCGACCGGCGCACCATCGCCCATCTCGACATGGACGCGTTCTATGCGACGTCGAGCTGCGGCGCAGGCCGGAGCTGAAGGGGAAGCCGGTTGTGGTTTGCGGCTCGGGGCCGCGGGCTGTCGTGACCACGGCCAGCTACGAGGCGCGGAAGCTGGCTGGGATCCACTCGGCGATGCCGGCCGCGGTGGCGCGGCGGCGGCTGCCGGACGCCGTCTATCTGCAGCCGGACTTCAATGCCTACCGCGAGGCTTCGGGGCAGGTGATGGCGGTGCTGCGGCGCAACGCCGAGACGGTCGAGGTCGTTGGGCTCGACGAGGCCTACGTCGACCTGACCGGGATCTTCTCGCCGAAGGCGACGATGCGCCGGATCGCGGCTGAGATCAAGGAAGACACCGGTGGGCTGACCTGCTCGGTCGGGATTTCGCGAGAGTCGCATGCTGGCCAAGATCACCAGCGAGCTGGGCAAGCCGGCCGGGCTCGTCGTTCTCTCGCGCGAGCAAGCGCTGGAGCGATTCGCCGCCGACTCCCCCGGGCTGATTCCCGGGATCGGGCCCAAGTCGGTCGCCAAGCTCGAAGCGATGGGGATCCGCACGCTGGCCGAGCTGCGCGCGCAGGACCCGGTGGCGCTGGAGCAGTCCTTCGGGCCGCGGCAGGGGCGCTGGCTGCACAGCCGCGCCCGCTTCGAAGACGAGACGCCGATCACCGTCGCACGCGAGACCAAGTCGCAGTCGACCGAGATCACCTTCGACGTCGACGTCCGCGACCGGACCGAGCTGGAGGCCCACCTCAAGCAGCTCAGCCGAGGAGCTCTGCCACCGTCTGAGCAAGCGCGAGCTGGAGGGGCGCACGATCGGGATCAAGATCCGGCTCGACGACTGGACCAACGTCACCCGCTCCCACACGGTCGAACAGCCGACCAACGACCTGGCCGTGGTCGGACCCGATCGCCCTCGACCTGCTGCGGGCATACGACCCGCAGCGGCCGGTGCGGCTGCTCGGCGTGCGACTTGCCGGCTTCGAGAGCGGCGAGGCCCCCGAGGCGAATGACGCCCCGGAGGCCCAGATGCAGCTCGGCTTGACCGCCTGAGCGGCTACCTGCTGGAGAGCAGGACGCCGATGCCGGGGAAGCCGAGTCGTTCCCTCGTCGCCGAGGTCAGGTCGAAGTCGCGACCCGCCACGTAGGGCCCGCGATCGACCACAGGCACGGTGACCGTCTCGCCGCGGTAGAGGAGCTTCACCTTGGCACCGCAGGGCAGCGTCTTGCTCGCCACGCCGAGCGTTCCCGGCTCCAGGGTCCCGCCGCAGGCAAGCCCGCCGCCGTACAGACCCGGGCCGTAGTAGGAGGCAGCCGCTTCGCGGTAGGAGGTGAGGTGACGGGCGGCGCTCGCCGATCCCCTCATCCGCCGCTCGTGAACGCCGTAAGCGCGCACGCTGTAGGCGCCGATCCGGTCGGGGCTCCAGCGCAGTGCGAAGGACCCGTTGGGCCGAGTCGCCACAGCCGGCGACCCCACCGTCGGGCCCGCGGAAGACCAGCTTGACCCGGTGTGCACCGCGCGGCCTCACCTTCCCCCTGAGCACGGCCTTGCCACCGCCCAGCAGGCTGTGCCGGGAGACGTGCAGGGAAACGTGGGAGGCGACGCGGGCGTTCCGGTGCTTGGGCGTGGCCGCCGTGGCCAAGCCTGCGCCAACGGTAAGCAGGGCAGCGACAGCCGCCGCGGGCATGAGAAATCGCATATGTGATCACTCGCTTTCTTGCCTGCCTACGGGGTTAGCTGACGGGCTCGCGACTGCCGGCACGGTGCCGGGCAGCCGTTACGGACGGCTCGCCGTCCGATTCGCCCCTGTCGCGGCCGAGAGATGGCCGTGACCGTGGGTCCCCCGCTCCCGGCGCGCTTGCGCGGGACTCGGCAGATTGGGCTCGTTCTTGTGAACGGGGCAAGGTAGGGACCGGATTGGCCCCGCTTGGTGATGCCGATCACAGTGCAGGATTCGTCCCGGGCGCGCAAACGGCTTCAGCAAGCGCTTTGCGAGGCGTTCAAGGACTTCTTTGTGCGTGTGCGAAGATTTCACAGTGAGCGCAGACCGGCTGACTGGCCTCGATTCCTCCTTTCTCCACATGGAGCGGGCCGGCGCCCACATGCACGTCGCCTCGACCAGCATCTTCGAGGGGCCGGCGCCCAGCCACGCGGAGTTCCGCGACCACATCGCCTCGCGCCTGCACCTGGTTCCCCGCTTCCGCCAGAAGCTGCGCTTCATCCCCTTCGGCCAAGGTCGCCCGGTCTGGGTCGACGACCCGCACCTCAACCTCGATTACCACGTGCGCCAGACCGCGCTGCCGGCGCCGGGCTCCGAGGAGCAGCTGCGCAACCTCGCCGCGCGGATCTTCTCCCAGCAGCTCGATCGCAGCAAGCCGCTCTGGGAGCTGTGGCTGGTCGAGGGCCTCGATGACGACCGCTTCGCGATCGTCGGCAAGAGCCACCACGCGCTCGTCGACGGCATCTCCGGCGTCGACATCACCACCGTCCTCTTCGACCTCGAGAAGGAGCCGGAGAATCCGCCCGCGATGCCGCCCAAGTGGGCGCCGCGGCCCGAGCCAACCGACCTCAAGCTTCTCGCCGACGCCCTGCAGGAACGGGCCACCAGCCCACGGGAGATCGTCCGCGGCGTGCGCGCGGCGCTGCGCGGCCCGCGCCAGGTCCTGCGCGGGGTCGGCGCGACCAGCAAAGTGATCGGCGCCGGCGCCTCCGCCCCATCCACTCCGTTCAACGTCGAAATCGGCCCGCACCGCCGCCTCGCCTTCGTCCGCACCGACCTCGAACTGCTCAAGGCGGTCAAGAACGAGCACGGCGGCACCGTCAACGACGTCGTCCTCTCCGTCGTCACCGGCGCGATCGGCAACTACCTGCGGGCTCGCGGCCATGACACCGAGGATCTCGAGATGCGGGCCCTGGTGCCGGTCAGCGTACGCGCCGAGGAAGAGCGCGGCGCACTCGGCAACCGCATCTCGGCGATGATGGCGCCGCTGCCGGTCTGGTGCGAGGACCCGGTCCAGCGCCTGCACCTGATCACCGAGACGATGGGCGACCTGAAGGGCTCGGGCCAAGCCGTCGGCGCCGAGCTGCTGACCAAGATCGTCGACTTCGCCCCGACCACGATCGCCTCGCAGGCGGCTCGCCTGCAACCGGCGCAGCGCTTCTTCAACCTCGTTGTCACCAACGTCCCCGGCCCGCAGTTCCCGCTCTTCGTGTTGGGACGGCAGATGGAGTCGATCTTCCCGTTGGTCCCGCTGGCGCGCCGCCAGGCGCTCTGCGTCGGGATCATGTCCTACAACGGCCAGGTCAACTTCGGCCTGGTCGGCGACTACGACGCGATGGCCGATCTCGACAGCTTCGGGCTCGACCTCGAAGGCGCGATCGCCGAGCTCGCCGGCGATGCAGCGGTCGCCTCTCAGCGCACCAACCGCGCCGAGACGCGGAACGGCGCGCTTTCCGTCAAGTAGGCCCAGTCGAGCCGTCGGGCGCTGAAGCCCGAGGCGCTGGCATCGGCGTTGACCAGAACCGCGGTCAGGCGACTGAAGCGACCGGGTCGAGCTAGGCGCACACTCATCCCGCCTCCTCTTTCCTTGTAGGTCAAGGCGCTGACCACGCGACCGTGACGCTGGCTGCCGATCCGGCCGACCAGGGCCACGCCGGCGGCGTAGCCGTTCGGCGCCACGGCGTGAACGACCACGGCCTTGGCGGAGCTGGGGCGGACGCGCAGCAGCTGGAAGGTCGTGTGGTTGAGCCGACGGTCGAGCACGCGGCCATTGAGCGGCAGGCTGCCCTGGCGGGCTACATCCGGGTAGGAGTCGCCTTCGTGGAAGACCGCGTCGGTACGCCACTCGGGCAGGTCGCGGGCGAAGCGGGCGAAGTCGTGACTGAAGTCCGAGCCGCCCGCCGCCTTGATCGCCGAGTTGTAGGCCGAGACCGAGAAGCCGCCGGGCCGGGTGTGCACCGCGCGGGCCCAGGCGTGGCGCAGGATCGAGCGGCCGTAGCGGCGCACCAACCACTTGTTCCAGACGGCAGAGCCGTACTCCTTGATCGAGTTCGCGGTCAGCGGCGTGTCGAAGCGCTTGACCCAGCGGCGCACGTAGCGCAGGTAGTCGTTGATGCCGTTGTAGACCTGATCCTCCATCCAGACCGCGGTCGACTCGGCGAACCAAGCGTCCTGATAGGCGTCATAGCCGAACTGGAGGATGTGGTTGTACTCGTGGGCAAGGGTGACCTCGAGGTCGTGCTCGGAGGTCGTGCCGGGGAACTCGAGCGGGTCGTAGTCGTTGTCGAGCACCAGGTAGCCGTGCAGGTGGCGCGGCAAGCGGTGCGCCTTGCTCGCCTGGCCCTTGTCGGGCGCGGCGTAGCCGAAGAGGGCACCACCGATCTCGTCGAGGTAGATGTCGGTCTTGCACCGGCCCCCACCTTTGCGCCCATCGCACTTGGGATCGCGCCAGCCGAGCTTGCCGTTCTCGATCGAGTAGACGTGTTCGGCCACCGCCTGCACCCGGTCGACGTAATCGGGCACTCCGTCACCGTTGCCGTCGGTCGGGTTCGGCGCGTCGACGCCCTCCGCCACCCAGTGGACGCAGAAGTGCCGCGTACAGGCCGGTGACTTCGGCGCCTCGGGCACCGTGTAGGCGTTGCGGTTGGGGTCGGGGTGGTCGGTCGGTCGCGCTGCCGGCGCCCGGAAGACCCACTGGTCGGCGGCATTGGCGCCCGCTGGAACGACGAAGAGGACGGCGACGGCCGCCAGCGATGCCCCAATGAACCCCCAGCGCGCCCGCACGCGCCGCAATCTACAGGCCCTCCAGGCTGGGTCCCGCCGGTGAGTTCGTGTTTTTGTCTCGCATGGCGAGACTAAGTGCGAAGTCAGCCTGGGGCGGCGATACTTCTGGCGTGACCGTCCCGAGGGATCCCGCTTGCGCGTAGCCCTGGCCCAGATCGACCCGACCGTCGGCGACGTCGACGGCAACGCCGCGAAGATCGCCGAGTGGATTGGGCGCGCCCGCGGTGAGGGTGCCGAGCTGGTGATCTTTCCCGAGCTCTGCGTTCCCGGCTACCCGGCCGAGGACCTCTATCTGAAGCGCCACTTCGTCGCCGCCAATCGGCTCGCGGTCGAGGATCTGGCGCGCGGCATCGAGGGGATCGTCGCCCTGGTCGGCTTCGCCGAGCCGGCCGCTGCCGACAGCGAGGGGCGCTGCGCTCACAACTCGCTGGCGGTGCTCGCCGACGGCGCCGTCCAGGCGGTCTACCGCAAGAACCGCCTGCCCAACTACTCGGTCTTCGACGAGCAGCGGTACTTCATCCCCGGCGAGGAGCCGGCGACCATCGCCGTCGCCGGGGTGCAGATAGGACTGACCGTCTGCGAGGACGTCTGGGTGCCGGGGGCGCCGGCCTCGAGCGAGGCGGCGGCCGGGGCGGGCCTGATCGCCAACCCGTCGGGATCGCCCTATCACCGCGGCAAGGGACGCGAGCGCGAAGCGATGCTCGCCGAGCGCGCCCGCGCCTACGGCACCCACTTCGCCTTCTGCAACCTCGTCGGCGGTCAGGACGAGCTCGTCTTCGACGGCCACAGCTTCGTCGTCGACCCGCAGGGCAAGGTGATCGCCCGCGCCAGGCAGTTCGAGGAGGAGCTGCTGCTCTGTGAGATCCCCTCCCCCGCCCCGGGCCCGCTTGCCGAGCCGCTGGCGGACCTGGCCGAGGTCTACGCGGCGCTTTCCCTCGGCCTGCGCGACTACGTTGGCAAGAACGGCTTCCGCCACGTCGGCGTGGCGCTCTCGGGCGGGATCGATTCCGCCCTCGTCGCCCTGCTTGCCGTTGACGCGCTCGGTCCCGAGCACGTCAGCTGCGTGGTGATGCCCTCGCCTCATTCGAGCCTTGAAACACAGCAGGACGCGCGGAATATCGCCGCAAACCTCGGTACGGAGCTGATCGAGATCCCGATCGAGGCGGCGATGGCGGAGTACGAGAGGGCCCTGAGCTCAGCCTTCCGCGGCAACGGCGAGGAGGAAGCGGCGGACGAGCCGCTGCCGCGCGACCCGACCAGGCCCTCGGAGCCCGACCTGGCGGCGGAGAACATCCAGGCGCGGATCAGGGGCAACATGATGATGGCGCTCTCCAACAAGCATGGCTGGCTGGTCCTCACCACCGGTAACAAGAGCGAGATGTCGGTCGGCTACGCGACCCTCTACGGCGACATGGCGGGCGGCTTCGCGGCGATCAAGGACGTGCCGAAGACGTTGGTCTTCGAGCTGACCCGCCACCGCAACGAGAGCGCCGGCCGCGGGCTGATCCCGGCCTCGGTGCTTGAGCGGGCGCCATCGGCCGAGCTGCGTCCCGACCAGCTCGACAGCGACTCGCTGCCGCCCTACGAGCTGCTCGACCAGATCCTCGAGTCCTACGTCGAGCGCGACCGAGGCCGAGAGGAGATGATCGCCGCCGGGCTCCCCGCCGACGTCGTCGACGAGGTAGTGCGGATGGTCGACCGCTCCGAGTACAAGCGCCGCCAGGCGGCACCGGGGATCCGGATCACGCCGAAGGCCTTTGGTCGCGACCGGCGGCTTCCAATAACGAACAGGTTCGGGGGATAGTCAGACCGTGAAAACCAAGCCTGACAAGGACGCAGGGAGCGTGGCGTGCGACAGCACGCGAGCGACTGAGGACGCCGTCAGGCGCCGGTTTGCAGCGGTCTGACCGCGATCGTCATCTGGGCGAGCGCACAGAGCTTCCCGTTCGCGTCGAGGACTTCGGCGTCCCAGACCCAGGTGGTGCGGCCGCGGTGGCGCGCCTTGGCGCGGACTTCAGCGTGGCCCTCGGTGACCGGGCGGATGAAGTTGACGCTGATCGACTGGCCCATCGCCATCATCCCGTCGCCCATTACCGCGAGCGCGGTGGCGCGGGAGCAGACGCTCTCGACCAGGCTCGAGATCACGCCGCCGTGCAGGAGGCCGACCGGCTGTCGCAGCTCGTCGCGCATCGCCACTCGCACGCGGGCGTGCTCGGGATCGTCGTCGAGCCACTCGGTCCCCAGTAGGGCGTCGAAGTGAGAGAGCAGTCCACGCGGGTCGTCAACCATCGCGCCAGACCCTATCTCTGCGGGGCGTGTCTGAGCTAAGCCACCCATACGGGGGCTTAACCTCAGACACGCCCGTTCCGGGGGGCGCTGGCATAGGCTTCCGATCCGTGGCGCTGACCGACGACCAGAAGGCAATGCTGAGGCTGCTTGCCCAGCGCGGCGAAGAGGGCTACGAGGACATCGCCGCCCTGATGGGGATCACCGTCGAGGAAGTCCGCAAGAGAGTGAACGAGGCGCTGGTCGAGGCCGCCAAGCCGGGGGCAGCCCCAGAGGCTGCGGAGTCAGTGCCCGCCCCACCTCCACCCCCAGCGCCCGAACCGCCGCAGCCCGTGACTGAAGCGCCGCCTACGCCAGAGCCGGCTTCCCAGCCAACCCCCACACCGCCAGCATTGGCCGCGAAGGCGCCTGCACCCAGCAACGGCACCGAGAAGCAGCGACCAAGACTCCCCAACGCGAAACTGCCGAAGGACCGCGGCGCATTGATCGGGCTCGGGGCAGGCGTGCTCGTCCTCGTCGTCTTCGCCATCGTCCTCATCGTCGGCGGCAGCGGTGACAGCTCGAGCTCAACCGACACCTCCGCTGCGGCCGAATCCGGTCAGGGCGGCACCACGCCTGCCGCTTCGGAAAACGCGAACCTGACCCAGGCCGTCCTCTCGCCCGTCGATGGAAGCGACGCCAGCGGCACCGCCCTCTTCGGCCGCTTCAAGAAAAACGTCCTGCTGCAGGTCACGGCAGAAGGCCTCGAACCGTCGCAGTCGGGCCAGTCCTACGCGATCTGGCTCTCGCACTCCGGCAAGGCGATGGTCCCGGTCGGCACCGCCAAGGTCCCGGACTCGGGGAATCTCGCGGCGCGATTCCAGATCCCGACCGCGGTGCTCGTCCTGGTCGCCCGCAGCGCCTTCAACGAAATCGACATCACCCGCACCACCGACGCGGCCCTGAGCGCGGCAATCGCCAAAGCAAGGCAGAGCAAATCCGAATCGGCCTACACAGGCACTGACGTCCTGCGCGGCAAGATCACCGGCCCCTTCGTCGGCGCGGCCAAAAAATAGTCGGCTGATCTGGCCAAGCAGATCAAGGACGCAGGGAGCGTGGCGTGCTCTGCACGCGAGCGACCGAGGACGCCGATATGCGCAGCGCCAGATCAGCCGAGGAGCTTGCCCGGGTTCATGATCCCCGTCGGATCAAGTTGGTCCTTTACCGCGCGCAGCACGTCGAGCCCGGTCCTGCCGACCTCGGCCTCCATATAGGGAGCGTGATCGCGGCCGACGGCGTGATGGTGGGTGATCGTGGCGCCGTTGGCGACGATCGCCTCCGAGGCGGCCCGCTTAACCCGCCGCCACTGCTCGATTTCCTCGCCCTGCCGAGAGCGGGCGATGAAGGTGAAGTAGAGCGAGGCGCCGTCGGGGTAGGCGTGGGAGAGGTGGCAGAAGGCGAGGCCGGGGGTTCCCTGACCGGCGAGCGAATCGCGGATCGCGCCACCCACGGCAGCGTGCAGCGTGCCGAGCCCGGACCATGTTTGCGAGGTCTCGAGCGTCTCCACCATCGCCCCCATCTCCATCAGCGTGTCGCGCAGGTAGGGGCCCTGGTAGCGACCGTGCTCCCAGGAGCGCCCCGCTGACTGGCCGAGGTAGACGGCGCCACCCTTGTGCAGCGCCCGCACGCTTAGGGCACGGCGACGGGCGACCGACTCCTCCTCGCCCTCGAAGCCGACGATGATCAGAGACCCATTGCGGCGCCGGCGCAGGCCGAGATAGCCGCCGAAGAGACTGGCGGCGAGGCCGCGCGGACCCGAGAGCGCCAGCGAAACCTCCGTCTCCTCCTCGTCGGAGACGCGGATCACGTCGGGCAGCCCCGGCCCTTGAGCCAGGGCGCGGACGATCTCTGTCCCCGCCTCGAAGCTCTCCGCGATCCAGGCCTCGTAACGCCTCTGCCGCGGCGCCGGTCGCACGCGGACGGTGACGTCGGGAATGACGCCGAAGATCCCCTCCGAGCCGACGACGACCTCGCGCAGGGCCGGGCCGGCGGCGGTGTGCGGCGTCTCCAGCGTGCTCAGCTCTCCCGCCGGGGCGATCAGGCGAACCGAGCTGACCAGGGAGTCGAAGCGGCCGTAGCCACTTGAGGCCTGGCCGGCCGAGCGGGTCGCGGCGAAGCCGCCGATGGTCGCGTACTCGAAGGACTGCGGGTAGTGGCCGAGAACGAGGCCGTGCTTGGCCAGCTCGGCTTCGGCCTCGGGGCCGCGTAGGCCCGCACCGAGCCGGGCGGTGAGCGAGCGCGAGTCGATCTCGACTGCCCGCAGTCGAGCCAGGTCGAGGCTGATCAGGCGTCCATGGTTACCGCGCAGCGGCTCGACCCCGCCGACGACGCTGGTTCCACCGCCGAACGGCACCACTGCAACGCCCTCCGTTGCACAGACCTCCAGAACGCGTTTCACCGCATCGGCATCGGTCGGCAGTAGCACCGCGTCGGGCGCCTGCTCGAGCCGGCCCGAGCGCAAGAGGGCAAGGTCGCGATAGCCGCACCCGGTCGCATGGCGAATCCTGTCCTCGGCGCCGGCGAAGACGTTCTCCTCGCCGACGGCGTCGGCGAGGGCTTGCGGCAGAGGCTCAGCCGCGGGCAAATCGAAGTCGTCCAGCTCGGCCGCGCGCGGCGAGGGGTCCAGCTCGCCGACCCGCTCCCGCAGCGTCGCCAAGGCGGCGTCGTCGAGCTCGGGCGCTACCGACGGGTCGCCCCACCCCCACCACTTCGAGTCGCGCCGCGGAGCAATCACGTCAGCGCCCGCTCGATCCCGTCGAGCGCTTCGTCGAGCAGCGCGCCCTGGCCCCGCCGCATCATCGGCGAGCCGAGGCGGGACAGGCCGCGCAGCGTCTGGCCGGCCGACAGCGTCACCGCAGTCCCACCGTCATCGTCGCCGAGGACGATCTCGACCTCGTAACGGCGCAGATGGCGCTCGAACGGCGTGCCGGGAATCAGCTGTTCCCAGGCGAAGCGCTCAGCCTCGACCGACTCGCGGCAGCGGAAGTCGGCGCGCACCCCCCGCCCCTCCGCGGTCCCCAGCACCTTGGTCCACTGCAAGCCCACCCCTTCACCCTCGACGCTCTCCACCCGCATCACCTTCGGCCACCAGCGAGCCAGGCTGTACGGGTCCGAAACAAGCTCCCAGACCGCAGCGACCGGCGCCCCAACCTTGCGCCGCCGGGTCACCCGTGGCATCGCAACGCTCCCAGCCCGATCCCGGTAGGGGTGGAACGTCTTGTACTTTTTCGTCGATCGGCTAGAGGCGTCAGCAAGATCCGTTACACCGAAAAAGTTAAGTGGAACCCCTACCGGGATCGGGCTTAGTCACCGGCGAGGCGCCGCAGGTCACGGACAAGAAGCAGGTGCTTGAGATGGCTGACCGTCGCCGCCAGGCTCTCGAGGCTCTCCAGCGCCTCCTTGCGACGATCGGGATTGCGCGAGCGCAACGAGGGGCCGAGCAGCGCTTCCAAGAGGTTTGCCTCGCGGTCGGCCGAGGAGCGGAAGACGCGCAGGTTGCGGGCGGCGACGCCGACCCGCGAGAGCTCGTTGGCCGAGCGGACGACTTCGCGGTCGGTCTCGTCATAGACGGTCTTGCCCTCGCGTTTCTCCGGCTGCACGATGCCGAAGTTCTCGAGTTCGGCGATCAGCTCCTCGCGGGCGCCGGTCTCCTCGACCACTTCGTCAAGGGTCAGGTAGGCGCGCGAGGTGTTGACCAGGATCGCCCGCCGCACAGAACCTCCGGAGGGGCGCTTGTCCGAGCCGCTGGTCGGGGTGACGATGTCGCCGCCGGCCGCCAGCTCCTGGCGGATCACCCGCAGCGGCAGGAACTCGTCGCGCTGCAGGCGCAGGATCGTGCGCAGCCGTTCGACGTCGGACTGGCTGTAAAGGCGGTAGCCGCCCTGCGTGCGGCGCGGCGTCAGCAGCTTCTGGTCCTCGAGGTAACGGATCTTCGAGATCGAGACGTCGTCGAACTCGCTCTGCAGGATCTTGCAGACGGCGCCGATCGTCAGCGCCTTGCGCGGGCGCGAGTCGCGCTGGCGGGCCTGCTGCTCGGAGACGGCCATCGCGGGCTCCCTACTTCTCCAGGTAACTGAGCTTGTACTTGCCGACCTGGATCTCGTCGCCGTCGGCGAGCCGGTGTGACTCGATCCGACGCCGGTTGACGTAGGTGCCGTTGAGCGAGCCGAGGTCGTCGATGTAGAGGCCGTCGCGGCGGCGCACCAGCAGCGCGTGGTTGCGTGAGACGGTGACGTCGTCGAGGAAGACGCCGGCGTCGGGGCTGCGGCCGATGCTGACCCGGTCCTCATCGAGGGCGAAGCTCTCGCCGGCGCGACCGCCGCCGGCGCGAATCACCAGCGCCGCGCCGCTGCGCTCGACCGTCTCGTCGATGTCGACCGGCTGCATCTCGCCGGTGTCGTCGACCGTGTAGGTCATCGTCGTCGGCTCATCGCCGGCCCCGCCGCCCTCGGCGGGACCGCCGAGGAAGGCGCCGCACTTCTGGCAGTAATTGGCGCCCTCGGGGTTGGCGAAGCCGCAGTCTGGACAGTGAACAGCCATCGAGCGCTGCGCCTCAGGCGGCGGAATCGTCCTCGGGCGCCTGCGCCTTGCCGGCGAGGATCTCGGTCAGTTGCGCGACGTCATCGCCGGAGAACATCGTGTCGCCACGGTCGTGTTTGTTGCGCAGCCGGTTGACCAGCTCGGCGCGAAGGATGTCGATCTTGCCGTGCAGGACGCGCCGTTTGTAGGAGATCTCATTCTCCTCCTCCGTGAGACTGTCGATCAGGTTCTTCAGCTCCTCATCGCTGAGTGAACCGAGATCGGGAAATGTGTCCTCCATCTCGCTCCTTCGTCGCTGGTCTTGGCCTCCGTTCGGCCGCTGCGGGCGATTATAGGTAGTGCGGCCCAAGGGTCAACCGAAGGTTGAAGGTTTCTTTGAGCCTGGCCGCTCTCTTGCAGTCGCTGAGTTCGCCTTTATGCGTACATCTGGACGCATAAAGGCGAACTCAGCGCCGGGAGGCGCGGACTTCTCGGATTCCCGTTTGGGCGTAGAGCACGGTGGCGACTATCGCCAGGACCAGGCCGATGATCAGGAGCGCCGCCGGGACCCAGCCGGCGAAGACCATCGCGAAGAAGATCCCGCCCATGATCGGGAAGACCGAGATGCGGCCGGGCCAGTTGACGCGGATCTCGACTCCGTGGCGCAGCCCGTACTGGGCGAGGATCAGCATCGCCACCTCGCGGGCGGCAAGCAGGGCCAGGGCCCAACGCGGCAGCAGCTCGAAGTGCCAGCAGACGACAGCGCCGGAGAGGATCGTCAACCGGTCGACGAGCGGATCGAGGATCGAGCCGAGGCGGCTGTACTGGCCGGTGACGCGGGCGAGGAAACCGTCGAGGTAGTCGCCGGCGGCGATCAGCCAAAAGACGATCGCGGCCGGGGCGCTGCGGCCATCGCCGGATTCGAAGGCAAGCCAGAGGAAGAGCGGCAGGGCCGCGAGCCGGATGTAGCCGACCAGGTTGGGCAGGGTCCAGGGGTTGAGCGGCTCACCCTTGCGGACTTGGCGCGGCGGCGGCCCGCTGCGGTCGAGGCCGAAGAGGCGGCGTACGCGGCCGCGACCGAAGGGGGCCGAGTCAGCCATCGCCGCGCTGGAGAAGCGCCTGTGCCTGCGCGGCGGCCTCCTCCACGGGCAGCTTGTGCTCGGCCCCGGAGCCCCGCTCGCTGGCCTCGACCACGCCCTCGGCGAGGCCGCGGCGGCCGACGACGATCCGCAGCGGGCAGCCGAGCAACTCGGCGTCGGTCAGCTTCTGCCCGGTGCCGGCGTCGCGCTCGTCATAGAGCACCTCGACACCCGTGCCGGTGAGCTCGTCGTAGAGCTTGTCGGCAGCGGCGCGCTCGTCCTCGCCGGCCTTGGCGAGCGAGACCAGGTGGACTTGCCAGGGCGCGATCGAGGCCGGCCAGACGATGCCGCGCTCGTCGGCACCCTGCTCGATCGTCGCGGCGGCGATCCGCGCCGGCCCGATTCCGTAGCTGCCCATCACGATTGCCTGCTCAGCCCCGGCGTCGTCGAGGAAAGTGGCGCCAAGCGGCTCCGAGTAGCGGGTGCCGAGCTTGAAGATGTTGCCGACCTCGATCGCCGGCTCGATCTCGATCACGCCGCCGCCGGGGGCGGTGTCGCCGGCCTCGACCATGCGCAGGTCCATCTCGTAGGACTCGAAGTCGCGCGAGGGGTCAATGCCGCGCAGGTGGGTGTTCGGCTTGTTGGCGCCAGAGACGTAGGAATCGCTGTTCAGCGCCGCGTCCCTGATGATCGGCAGGCCGCTGCCGACCGGGCCGAGGTAGCCGACGGGGCCGAGCTGGTCCTCGATCTCCTCGGCACTGGCTTGACGGAAGTCGGCCTTCATCCCGTTGCGCAGCTTGATCTCGTTCAGACGGTGATCGCCGCGCAGCAGGACGAGCACCATCCCGCGTCCCTCGACCATGATCGGCAGCGTCTTGATGAAGGCGCCGTGCGGCAGGTCGAGGTGCCCCGCCACCTCCTCAACCTTGGTCAGGCCGGGCGTGTCGACTTCCTCCGGCGCCCCCAACGGCGCCGGCAGCTCGACCGGCTGCGCCTCGGCCGAGGCGATCTCGACGTTGGCGGCATAGCCCGGCGCCAGCGCGACCTCGTTCTCGCCGGCCGCGCACGGAGCCATGTACTCGTGGGCCCCGGAGCCGCCCATCATCCCGACGTCGGACTCGACCCGGTACCAGCGCAACCCGCAGCGATCGAGAATGCGTTCGTAGGCGTCGCTCTGCGCCTCGTAGGAGCGTGCCAGCCCTTCCTCGTCGCGATCGAAGGAGTAGGCGTCCTTCATCGTGAACTCGCGGGTGCGCAGCAGGCCGGCCCGCGGCCGCGCCTCATCGCGCTCCTTGGTCTGAATGTGAAAGAGCATCAACGGCAGATCCCGGTAGGACCGCACCTCCCGCGCCACGTGCTGGGTAACGCACTCCTCGTGCGTCAAGGCCAGCACCATCGGCGCCCCCTTGCGGTCCTCCAGCTTGAACAGCTCATCGATCGAGTACCGCCCGGTCTTTTCCCACGCCTCCGACGGCTGCAACAAGGGCATCAGCATCTCCTGGCAGCCAATTCCCTCCATCTCCTCGCGAATGATCCCCTCGACCTTCCGCTCAACCCGCCACCCAGCAGGCAGGTAGGACCAAAGTCCCGCCCCCACCTGGCGAATCAACCCAGCTCTAACCATCAGCTTGTGGGACAAAGCCTCCGCATCCGCAGGCGCGTCCTTCAGGGTAGGAATGAAGCTCTGGCTAAATCGGGTCACCGAGGAAACCTACCTCGGGCGGGTGGCACGGGGCAGGGGGGTCGAGGACAGCCCGTGGACTGCCCGCAGGCCCCCCTGCCCCGTGACAGGACCCGCCCGCCGATACCGCTAAGCCCTGGTGAAGCGCCTTCCGGCCGTCGGAGACACATCCTCATCGAGCAGCACCTTGTCCGACTCGCCCCTCTCGACCGCTTCCTTCTCCATCTTGGCGATCTTCTCGGGGGTCAGTTCGCCTGCGTTTTCCTCCTCGATCTTGGCCAGCCAGGCGGCGCCCTCGCGCGACTCGTCCTCGTCGAACTCGACCCCTCCGCGGTCGAGCGACTTGTCGATCTCTTCGAAGAGGGTGTCGACGAGGCTCTCCTGCGGCACCTTGCGCAACGGCTTGCCGTGGGCGTAGATCAGGCCCTCGTTCTTGGCGCCGGCGATGCCGAAGTCGGCGTGACTTGCCTCACCGATCCCGTTGACCGCGCAGCCGAGGACGGCCACCTCGATCGGCTCGGCATAGCCTTCCAGCCGCTGCTCGATTTCGGCCACGACCGAGTCCATGTCGAACTGCAGGCGGCCGCAGGTGGGACAGGCGATCAACACCGGGCCGCGCTCGCGCAGCTGCAGCGCCTTGAGGATCTCCCAGGCGACCTTGACCTCCTCCTCGGCGTGAAAGGTCGAGAGGCTGATCCGGATCGTGTCGCCGATCCCGTCGGCGAGCAAGGTGCCGAGGCCGACCGATGACTTCAGCGAGCCGGACCACTTGGTCCCCGCCTCGGTTATCCCCAGGTGCAGCGGATAGGGAATCTTCGCCGAAAGCAGGCGGTTGGCGGCGATCGTGTTGGGCACGTTGGTCGACTTGATCGAGACCTTGAAGTTCTCGAAATTCAGTGACTCCATGAGCTCGACGAACTCGATCGCTGCGGCGACCAAGGCCTCGACCGGGCTCTCGCGCTCGAGCGCGTGCAGATGCTTGGGCAGCGAGCCGGAGTTGACCCCGATCCGCATCGGCACGATTGCCGCGTTCGCCCGCTCCGCCACCTCGGCGACCTTGTCACGGCCGCCGATGTTGCCGGGGTTGAGGCGGATGCAGTGGGCCCCCGCGTCGATCGCCTTCAACGCCAGCGTGTGGTTGAAGTGGATGTCGGCGATCACCGGGATCGGCGAGTCGACGACGATCGTCTTCAGCGCCTCTACGTCCTCGTCGCGGGGCACCGCCACGCGCACGATGTCGGCGCCGGCGTCGGCGACCTTGCGGATCTGCTCCATCGTCGCCGCCAGGTTGGCGGTCTCGGTCTTGGTCATCGTCTGCACGGCGACCGGCGCACCGCCACCGATGGGCACGCCGCCGACGAATATCTGACGCTTGGAAGCCATGCGGCAAGCGTAGCGGCAGGGCTCCCCTGGACGGTCTTGCGCACCGGATCTATAGTCTGCAAAATTTAAGTAATATGGCAGTCCTGCATGATGCAGGGGATGCGCACGGCCTGGGCCAGGCTTGGCCTGCTCGCCGGATCGACCTTGGCTTTCCTCGTCTTGGTCATGCCCGCCCGGCCGGCCCTCGCGACCTTCCACCTGGTCTCGATCAGCGAGGTCTACCCGGGCTCCGTCGCCGCACCCCCAGTCGAGCTTTGTCGAGCTGCAGATGTACGACGCAGGCCAGAACTTCGTCGGAAACCACGCGATCGTCCTCTTCGATTCGGCCGGGAGCCCGACCGGCACCTTCACCTTCCCCTCCGACCTCCCCGGCGAAGGCGCCGATCAGCAGACGATGCTGATCGGCGACGACGGCGTCGAGGCCGCCTTCGGCGTCAAACCCGACCTCGTCGATGCCAGACTTCAACATCGCGGCCTCGGGCGGCGCCGCCTGCTGGGCCGAATCGATCGACTGCGTCTCCTGGGGGGACTTCGAAGGGTCGACCCCCTCCCCCACTGGCATTCCAGCCGATGGCTCCGGCATCCCGGACGGGAAAGCCCTGATGCGCAGGATCTCGGCCGGCAATTGCTCGAACCGCCTCGATGGACTCGACGACACCAACGACAGCGATGACGACTTCGTCGATGCCGCACCGGCGCCTCAGAGCTACGCAACGGTGCCAACGCCGCCGTGCCTGTACACCTCCCGCACCGACGCCCGCCACGCTGATCGACAGCAAGCCGGCTCCATTCACGAACTCGACCAGCGCCACCTTTTCCTTCCACTCCAACCCAGCCGGAGCGAGCTTCGAATGCAGGCTTGACCGCTTGTCTTTCCAAGACTGCGACTCCGGCACCGTCACCTACGCCGGACCGCTCTCCGAGGCGACCCACAGCTTCCGCATTCGGGCCTCGAACGCCAACGGCGTCGGCGCTCCGGTCACCTTCGCCTGGACGGTCGACCTCACCGCCCCGCTCGCCAACATCACCAGCCACCCGATCGATCCCAGCCCCGGGCAGTCGGCCTCCTTTCGCTACGGCTCCAACGAGGGCGGCTCGAAATTCGAATGTCAGACTGAGCCCGCTCGAAGCCGCGTTTACGCCTTGCGACACCCAACCCAAGGCGTACTCCAGCCTTGCCGACGGCGACTACGAATTCGAAGTGCGCGCGATCGACCGCGCCGGCAACGCCCAGGCGGCGGCGACGGCCTTTCCCTGGACCGTCGACAACTCTCTGCTCGACACCACGCCGCCCGAGACGACGATCCTGTCCAAGCCGCCCGATCCAAGCGGAAGCCCGGTCGCGACCTTCACCTACGGCTCCAACGAGCCTGGCTCGAGATTCCAATGCAAGCTGGACGGCGGGGAACTTCAATAGCTGCCCCAGCTCGGGCACCTCCTACACGGGCCTGTCCAGCGGCGCCCACAGCTTCCAGGTTCGGGCGATAGACACCAGCAACAACGTCGACCCCGCGCCGGCCGGCTACAGCTTCTCAATCGTCTCGGGGGCGCCTCGCGCGCACGGCACCCGGCGGCGACACCCATTGCAGCGGCAAAGCCCAACACGACGATCGCCAAGCTGGCAGCCAGGACCCGCGACCGCACGCCGACCTTCAAATTCGCCTCGAGCCGGCCCGGCGCGACCTTCCAGTGCAAGCTCGACGGCGGGCCGTTCAAGTCCTGCCGCTCGCCGTTGACGACAAAGACCCTCTCCTACGGCCGCCACACCCTGCGGGTCCGCGCGATCAGCGCCGGCAGCGCAGACCCGAGCCCGGCCGCGATCAATTTCACGGTGGTCAGAAAATGAGCCCCAGCGGGCCCCGCATGCACCCGTCCGCCATTTTTGCCTCGCTGCTGGCGGTCGTGGCGCTTGCCTGGGGCGCCGCGCCGGCGCAGGCGACCTTCCACGAGATGTCGATTCGCGAGATCTACCCGGGCTCCATCGCTCCAGCCCGACGCCGAGTACGTCGAGCTGCAGATGTGGGCGCCGGGGCAGAACCTGGTCGGCGGCCACGCGCTGAAGACCTACAACGCCTCCGGCGCCTCCGATCGGCACGACCACCTTCGCCGACGACGTCCCGGGCGGCGCCAATCAGAGCACGATCCTGCTCGCAACCGCGGCCGCGGAATCGGCATTTGGGGTTGTCCCAGACGCCGCGATGGCGCCGAATCAGCTCGACCCAGCGGGCGGCGCAGTCTGCTGGGCCGAAACCATCGACTGCGTCTCCTGGGGCAGCTTCAGCGGCTCGCTGACAAGCCCAGCCGGCTCGCCCGCCACCCCGTCCGGAATCCCCGACGGAATGGCGCTGCGGCGCACGATCTCACCCGGCTGCGCGACCCTGCTGGAGCCGACCGACGACCGCGACAACAGCGCGGCCGACTTCTCCCCCGTCTTCCCGAGCCCCCGCCCCAACTCGGTGGCACCAACGGAGCGCGCCTGCGGATCAGGCACGCAGCAGGGCTCGGGCGGCCCAAGCAACCAGGGCCGCGCGGAGCACCCCAGACAACGCTGAAGCGCAAGCCGCCGCGCAAAGGCCGCGACCGCACGCCCACCTTCCGCTTTGTCGCCGATGAGAGCCGGCTCCACCTTCCAGTGCAAGCTCGACTCAAAGCCGTTCAAGTCCTGCCGCTCTCCCTTCACCACCGCCAAGCTCTCGCTCGGCCAGCACACGTTCAAGGTGCGCGCCCGCGACGACTCCGGCAAGCTCGACCCCTCGCCCGCCGCTTACTCCTTCAAGCTGAGCGCAAAGCGCAGCTAACTACCAGCTGCGCGTCAACTGGGTTTTGAAGCGGGGGTCGGTCAGGGGCACGTTCGGGGCGCCCGGGAAAGAAACCGCGAGGGAGCCGGTCCAACTCTTGGCACCGGTGGGGGCGCGCTGAAAGGAGCCCGATCCGCTGAACGGCGGCGGCGGCGTGACGCCGGCAGAGCTGAGGGCGTTGTCGAAGGCGAAGGTGGCGGGCGATGCGTGGACGAAGACGCCGCGGAAGACCCCGAGCGAGCCTACGGTCTGCTCGATCTCAGCCAGGTAGCCCGCCTTGCCCCCGCGCTCACTGGCGCCGAAGAGAACCGCCGTGAGGCCTGAGCGCATGAAAGCGCTTAGCCGCGTCACCTTTGGCTTTTTCGCCGGCGGCTTGTGGTGACGGATCCGTTCGAATTCTTCGAAGAAGGAATCCAGGCACTTGAGGACGCGCGGCGTGACGACCTTGCCCTTGACCCGGTGGGCCTTGGCGGAGGTGTAGCCACCCTCGCCACGGAAGTTGAACCGATCCGACGAAGACGCCCGGCTGGATCGTGTACCGGTCGGCGCCGATGCAGTGTTTGTGGCGCTTTCCGTAGGTGAGCGCCCCCGACGGGTGGAAGCGCATGTCGACGCTCCCCAGCGCTTCGAAGCTGGCGTCGATCGCCGTTGGGCTGACTTTGCCGCGCGCGATGTACGTGCTCCAGGCGCGATCGTGAGAGCGGCCGGGCTTGGCCGCGGTGATCACCGCGGTGGCGTCGTATCCGGCGATGGTCATCTTGTAACCGTTACTGGTGGTGAGCTGAAACTTGAGGTCAAACCCATTCCCGGCCAGCGCGGTCGCCGGCACTGCCAACAGGATCGCGGCGGCGAGGGCAAAGCCGAGGATGCGCGCGAGGACGCGGAGGTCGTCTCACTTGACCTTCGCCGCCCTGCCGTACAGCTTGCCGACCTCTTTGCCGAAGTAGGGACCGTAGTTGGTGTCGTCGCCGGGGTAGCCATCGGCGGTGACGCCGTTGAGGACGTTGCCGTTGATGGTCCAGCCACCGCCGGAAGCCCCGGCGCTGATTTCACAGTGAACGCGAGGTTCAGCGGACCGGGCGTGAGCAGTGAGAAGAAGGCGTGGCCCTCGTAGGGCGTCTGCCCGCAGTGCTGCAGCGTGGCACCGTCGAACGGCTCCGCTACGGGATACCCATAGACGTCGAAGACCTGTTTCGGAGAGAGGCCCCAGGCGATTTCATCGGCGCCGACCGCGTCGGCGAGGCGTTCGCCCCTTTCGTTGCGGGAGACGACGGCTGCGCCGACGTCGTAGTTCGAATTCTCCGACTTCAGCCATTGCGGGGTCGAGCCGAGCCACTTGGCGACAAAGGTGCCGAAGGGACGCTCGCCATAGTGATAGCCGGGGACGAAGACCCACTTCGTGCCCATCCAATGCCTGCCCTCGTGGACGCAGTGCCCAGCAGTGATCACGAGGCTGAGGTTGGGTGCGTTGACCGAGGTCCCCGAACAACGGCCGAGCGTCCCGAATCGCCCGACGACGAAGATCACGCCGTTCTGGCTGACGCCCGCGGCGGTTGGGTCGACGATCGTTTCGGTGGGAATGGTGCTTTCGCCGGGCAGCGCGGGCGGCGGCGTGCTGCCCGGGGTCCCGTCAGCCAGTTCGGCATTCCCGGGCAGGTGAACCGGCAGCGCCTGGGCCTCCTTCATTCGCTCCGGGGTCCAGAAGCGACGGGCCTGATCCGAGCTGGTGCCAGTCGCGACCGAGGCCGAGGCCCCCGTCGACTGCTGAGCCGAGGCAGATTGAGCCGCGGCAATCGAAGCTGCCACGAGCAAGCACAACAGTAGTGCCGCCAACCGTGCGAACACGCTAGCGAACGTTGAAGCCTTCGCCGGTAAGGCGGCCGATGTCGTTGCTCAAGCCGATGAAGAAAAGCATCATGACCAAAACGAAGCCGAGTGCTCCGGCCCTCTCCATCACCCGGTAGGAACGGCTTGCCCCGTACCTTCTCGACCAGGCTCCAGAAGATGTGACCACCGTCGAGGGGCAGGAAGGGGAAGAGGTTGATCAGGCCGAGCGAGAGGCTGACTATGGCGAGGAGAAATAAGCGCCCCTTTCAGCGCCGATGCTGATCTCCTGGTTGGCAACGTCGCTGACGCCGACCATCGCCGGAGATTTCTTTGCGATGTTCGGCATCGAAGATCTTGGCGAAGACGGTCACTGTTTTGCTGGCAACCAGCCAGATCATGTTGCCGGCGCGTCCCGGCCGCGCCACCGGCGTCAAGTTGGCCGGGCTTTCGCCGTAGTGGAATCCGACTTTGCCGCTTTGTACCTCGATTGGTATTCGGGCCGGACGGAGAGGCTCCGCACCTCTCCTTCACGCTTTATCCGCACGATGACGGGAGTAGCGGCGAGACAACCGTCGATCTGCTTGCCGGCGACATTTATGCGATTCGATCTCTTGACGAAGCGCAGCTCGCGCTTTTCCAGGCTGTCGTCGGGATATACCTTGCCGTCAACAGCCAGAATCGCGATCCCCGGGCCTCAGAACCCGCGCGGCCGGGGAGCCTTGGTCAATACTTCGCCAACGGTCTGGGTCGGCATCGCTGGCGCCCAGCGCCAGCACGAAGAGAATCGCGAAGGCAAGCGCGATGTTGACCGCCGGCCCCGCCCCGATCACCACGATCCGCTTCCAGACCGGCTGTTCGTAATAGGCGCGGTGCTCTTCCTCCGGGCGGCAATTTGTCCTCCGGGTGCATGCCGCTGATCTTCACGTAGCCGCCCGCCGGGATCGCGGCAATGCCGTACTCGGTCTCGCCCCGTTTCACCGAGACCAGCTTGGGGCCGAAGAAGAGGAAGAACTTCTCGACCCGCATCCCGGTCGCCTTCGCCGCGAAGAAGTGGCCGGCCTCGTGGAGGATGATCAGCGCCGAGAAGCCGAGGAAGATGAGGACCCAGTTCATACCCGTGCCAACCCGCCGACCTCCTCTTCGGTGCGGCGCCGGGCCTCGGCGTCGACGGCGAAGAGGTCTTCGAAGTGGGTGGGCATCAGCGCCGGCATCGCCTCCAGCACTCGCTCGACGGCAGCCGGGATCGCGGTGAAGCCGATCTTGCCCTCGAGGAAGGCGGCGACCGCGACCTCGTCGGCGGCGTTGAGCACGCAGGGCGCGGTCCCCCCCGCCCTGCCCGCCTCGAGCGCGAGGCGCAGGCAAGCTGAAGGTCTCGAGGTCGGGCTGCTCGAAGCTGAGCGAGCCGACCGAGGCGAGGTCCAGCCTCGGCACCTCGACGTCGGCACGCTCGGGGTAGTGCAGCGCGTAGGAGATCGGCACCCGCATGTCGGGATAGCCGAGGTGGGCGAGGGTGGCGCCGTCGTTGAGGTCGATCAGCGAGTGGACGATCGACTGCGGGTGGACGACGACGTCGATCCGCTCGAAGGGAACGCCGAAGAGGTGGTGCGCCTCGATCGCCTCGAAGCCCTTGTTCATCAGGGTCGCCGAGTCGACCGTGATCCGCCCGCCCATGTTCCAGGTCGGGTGCGCCAGCGCCTCGGCGACGCTGACACCGTCGAGGTCGGTGCGACCGCGGAACGGCCCGCCCGACGCAGTCAGCACCAGCCTGTCCACCGTTCCGGGCGCGCTCGGCGCCGATCAGCTGGAACAGCGCCGAGTGCTCGGAGTCGACCGGCAGCAGCCGCGCCCCCGTCGCTTCGGCCAACGCCATGGTCAGCTCGCCGCCGATCACCAGGCTCTCCTTGTTGGCCAGCGCCACGTCGATCCCCTCGCCGAGGGCGACGATCGTCGGCCCCAGCCCGGCGGCGCCGACGATCCCGTTGAGCACCATGTCGGCGCCGGAGGAGATGATCAGCTCGCGGATCCCCTCCTCGCCGGCAAGCACCTGTCCACTCCAGGCGCCGCGCGCCTGCCTGGCCGCGTCGTCGTCGAAGAAAGCGACGGAGTCGCACCCCGTGCTCCTCAGCCTGAGCAAGCACCCGCTCCCAGCTAGAACCCGCGGCCAGTCCCGACGACCTCGACCTCGTCAGACGCCGCAACGATCTCAAGCGCCTGCGTCCCTATCGACCCGGTCGAGCCGAGAATCACGACCTTCTTCATCATCGAGAGCATAGGGATAGGGCGATCCCGGTAGGGGTGGAACGTCTTGTACTTTTTCGGCGCGCGCTTGCGGCGTAAGCAAGCTCCGCTTCACCGAAAAAGTTAAGTGGAACCCCTACCGGGATCGCCCTCAGTAAACCAGCTGGACGGCTAGGTAGTAGCCGACGACCACGGTGAAGAAGACGGCGTCCAGGCGGTCGAGGATGCCGCCGTGGGGGCCGAAGAGGGTGCCGGTGTCCTTCTTGCCCAGGTCGCGCTTCAGCATCGACTCGAAGAGATCGCCGATCGGGGCGACGGCGGCGACCGCGGCGCCGATGATCAGGGCGTCCGCTCCCGAGAGCCAGTCTTGGTAGAGACCGGCGAACCAGAAGGCCATCGTGCCGATCAAGAAGCCGCCGATCAGGCCCTCCAGGGTCTTGTTGGGCGAGAGGCTGGGGGCGATCTTGTGCGAGCCGAACATGCGGCCGGTCGCGTAGGCGCCGGTGTCGGCGGCGAAGGTGCCGACCAGGACGTCGACCAGCAGCGCCGCCCCGTGGTGAGGGAGATCGCGCAGCAGCACGGCGTGGACCAGGGGGATGCCGATCCAGACGATGCCGAGCAGGGTGACGCCCATCGACATCGTGATCCCGTCGCGGTGGTGGCGGTCGGCGCCGAAGAAGAAGAGCACGGGGAAGGAGGCGGCAATGATCAGCAGGACGTTGAAGGCGGTGCCGAAGTGAGCGGCGAGGATCAGCGCTGCGACGGAGAGGTAGGCGGCGCGCTGGACCGGTCGCATCTCCCCCGTCATCGCCAGGTACTCGCGCAGGCAGAGGACGCCGATGCCGATCATCGCGATCGTGAAGACCAGGCCGCCGGCGACCGTGATCGCGATCGCGAAGATGCCCCAGGGGATCGCGAAGAGGATGCGCTTGACCGTCTCGCCCCTGCGCCGCCCCTTTACGCCGCGCTTGCGCGGCGGCCGTGGCGCCGGTTTTGGCGCCGGCTCCTCGTTGAAGAGATCGTCGTCGAAGAGGTCCTGCATCAGGCCCTCGCACCGAAGCGCCGCTGCCGCGCCTCGAACTCGCGCAGGCACTGCTCCAGCGCTGCGCGATCGAAATCGGGCCAGAGCTCGTCGCGGAAGACCAGCTCCGAGTAAGCGCACTGCCAGAGCAGGTAGTTGGAGATGCGCTGCTCGCCGCTGGTTCGGATCAGGAGGTCGGGATCGTGCATCTCGGGCGCGTAGAGGTGGTTGCGGAACTCCTCCTCGGAGCCCCCCTTGAAGGTTCGCGCCGCGTCGACGATCTCCGCCCGGCCGCCGTAGTTGAAGGCGACGAAAAGCGTGATCCGCTCGTTGGCCGCGGTCGTCTCTTCGGCCCAGGCCATGCGCTCGACCAGCTCCGGCGCCACGCCCTCGCGGCGACCGACGAAGCGCATCCGCACGCCCTCGGCGTCCAGCTCGGGCGTCTCCGCCTGGATCCGTTCGTCGAACATCGCCATCAGCCCGGCGACCTCCTCGGCCGGCCGCGACCAGTTCTCGGTCGAGAAGGAGAAGACGGTCAGCTCCTCGATCCCCAGCTCGACCGCGTCGCGCAGCCGCGCCTTCACCGTGTCGGCGCCGGCCCGGTGCCCCTCTACGACCGGCAGACCCTGGTTCTGAGCCCAGCGCCCGTTGCCGTCGGTGATGATCGCCACGTAGCGCGCGGAGGCACTCACACCTCCAGGATCTCCTCTTCCTTCCCTTTCAGGAGAACGTCGATCTCGGCGATCGCATCGTCGGTCTGCTTCTGCAGGGCGGACTCGGCGCGGCGCTCGTCGTCCTCGCCGGCTTCGCCGTCTTTCTTCAGCTCGCGCAGGTCGTGCATCACGTCGCGGCGGATGTTGCGGATCGCGATCCGACCCTCCTCGGCGACGCCGTGGACGACCTTGACCATCTCGCGGCGGCGCTCCTCGGTCAGCTCGGGGACCTGCAGCCGGATCACGTTGCCGTCGTTGCTCGGCGTCAGGCCGATGTCGGACTCCTGGATCGATTTCTCGATCGCCCCGATCGAGGACTTGTCGAAGGGCGTCACGGTGAGCAGGCGGGCGTCGGAGGTGGCGACGTTGGCGAGCTGCTTGAGCGGCGTTTGGGCACCGTAGTAGTCGACCATGATGCGGTCGAGCAGGTGCGGCGAGGCGCGTCCGGTCCGCACCGTGGCGAGTTCGCCGCGGCTTGAATCGACCGACTTGCTCATCCGGCCTTTGGCGTCCTCGAGCAGTTCGTCGATCAGCTCCACTGGGCTCCCGTCCTCGTCATCCGGCGGGCGCGCTGGAGACCAGCGTGCCCACCCTCTCGCCGCTGACGATCCTATCTATGTTGCCCGCGTCTCCCATGTTGAAGACGTAGATCGGCAGGTCGTTGTCCATGCAGAGCGAGAGCGCGGTCGAGTCCATCACCTTGAGGTCGCGCTCGATCGCTTCGCGGTGGCCGATCGCGGGGATGAACTTGGCGTCGGGGTTGGTCGCCGGATCGGAGTCATAGACCCCCTCGACCCCGTTCTTGGCCATCAGGATCGCTTCGGCGTGGATCTCCAGGGCGCGCAGGGCGGCCGCGGTGTCGGTGGTGAAGAACGGGTTGCCGGTGCCGGCGGCGAAGATCACCACGCGGTCCTTCTCCAGGTGGCGCATCGCGCGGCGGCGGATGTAGGGCTCGGCGACCTCCTTGACGTCGATCGCCGACATCACCCGCGTGTGCTCCCCCGTCTCTCCAGCGCGTCCTGCAGGGTCAGCGCGTTGAGCACGGTCGCCATCATCCCCATGTAGTCGCCGGTCGCCCGGTCCATGCCCTTGGCGGCCGCGGCGAGGCCGCGGTAGATGTTGCCGGCGCCGACGACGATCGCCACTTCGACCCCGCGGGCGCGGATCTCGGCGACCTGCTCGGCGATCCGCTTGCACCTCGGCGGCATCGGTGCCGTAATCGAGGTCGCCCATCAGCGCCTCGCCCGAGAGCTTCAGCAGGATGCGTTTGAACTGCGGATCGTTGGCCATCTAGGCCGCGAGCCTATTCGTCGCCGACGCGGAAGTAGGCGAAGCGGGCGATGCGGATGTTCTCACCGGTCTTCGCCGCCATCTCCTGACGCAGCTCCTCGATCGACTTCGAGTCGTGCTTCTCGGCGTTGACGTGGGACTGGTCGAGCAGGGCGACTTCCTTGCCCCACTTGACGAGCTGGCCCTCGACGATCTTCTCGACCACGTTGTCGGGCTTGCCTTCTTCGCGCGCCTTCTCCTCGAAGACCCGCTTCTCGGCCTCGCGCTCGTCCTCGGGAATCTCCTCGATCGTCACGTACTGGGGCGCGGTCGCGGCGATATGCAGCGCGACCTCGTAGGCAAAGGCCTTGAAGTCCTCGTTGCGAGCGACGAAATCGGTCTCGCACTGGACTTCGACCATCGCCCCGACCTTGTCGTTGGCGTGGATGTAGGAGGAGACGACGCCCTCGTTGGTCCCCCGCCCTTCCCGCTTGGCGGCAGAGGCCTGTCCCTTGACCCGCAGGATCTCCACCGCCCGATCGGCATCGCCGTCGGACTCGGTCAGGGCAGCCTTGCAATCCATCATCGCGGCCCCGGTCCGATCCCGCAGCGCCTTCACATCAGCAGCAGTAACGCTCATTTGCTCTCCCCCTCAGAAGCTTTCTCCTCCGCCTTGGGCTCCTCAGCAGCTTTCTCCTCGGCAACAGGCTCCGGTGCTTTCTCAGCCGCTTTTGGCTCCTCGGGAGCTTTCTCTGCCGCCGCGGGCTCCGCCGGTGCTTTCTCGGTCGCAGGCTGCTCAGTTTTAGCCTCCTCCGGGGCTTTCGCCGCCGCGGGGGGTGCCTCAGCTTTGGCTTTAGCCGCTCCGCCTGCGGGTGGCGTGGGGCTGGGGGCCTCGCCCGCAGCTTGCGAGGACGAGGCGCCCTGCCCCGCGACAGGACCCGCAGCCGGGCCCTGTGAACCCTGAGCCGGGCGCTGCTGAGCTGACACGGGGCCGGGCGCTGCGAACCCTGAGGCGGTGCCGCGGGCGCTGCTTGGGCGGGAGCGGCCTGCGCCTGTTCAGCCTGTTTGACGGCAGCCGCTTCAGCCGCAGCTTTTTTAGCCGCCTCCTCAGCTTCCACCCGAAGTTTCTCTTCCTCCTCGCGCTTCTTGCGCTCTTCTTCCTCCTTCTTGCGCCGTTCCATTTCGACGGCGATGCGCTTCTCCTCCTGGACGCGCCAGGCGCCGGCGCCCTCGTCGATCGCGAGCCGATCGTGCCGATCACGAGCTGGCAGGAGCGGATCGCGTCGTCGTTGCCGGGGATCACGAAGTCGATTGGTTTCGGGTCGCAGTTGGTGTCGACCAGGGCGATGATCGGGATCCGCAGTCGCGCCGCCTCGCGCACCGCGATCTCCTCGGTTTTGAGGTCGGTGACGAAGACCGCGTCGGGCAGACGATCCATGTCGCGCACGCCGCCGAGGTTGAACTCGAGCTTGGCGAGTTCGGCCAGCATCCCCATCCGCTCCTTGGTCGGCAGCAGCTCCAGCTTGCCCTCCTCGCGCCAGCCGTTGAGCTCGTGCAGGCGGGCGATCCGCGCCGACATCGTGTTGAAGTTGGTCAGCAGGCCGCCGAGCCAGCGCTGGTTGACGAAGGGCATCTTGCAGCGGCCGGCCCATTCTTCGACCGGGCCACGGGCCTGCTTCTTGGTGCCGACGAAGAGCACGGTGCCGCCGCCGCTGGCGAGCTCGCCGGCGAAGCGGCGCGCGTTCTCCAGCAGCGCCTCGGTCTGGACCAGGTCGATGATGTGGATCCCGTCCAGCTCGCCGAAGATGTAGCGGCGCATGTTCGGGTTCCAGCGACGGGTCTGGTGGCCGAAGTGGACTCCGGCCTCCAGCAGCTCTTTGAGGCCTGCCTCTGGCATGGGGTAAAGCTCCTTGTTTGGCGGTGCGTTTCCCGCCGCCCTAGCCGGGATCCGGCGCAATGCCGGTCAGGATCCGGGTCGGTACGTACGGGTGTTGGTTTCCGAGCCGATCGATTGTAGAGAGGTCGTTGCTGACTAGGCCGCCCGGGCCGCTCCCAGCGCGGCGGCGAGATCGGCGGGCAGCTCAGAGACGAAGCTCAGCTGCTCTCCCGTCTGCGGGTGGGCAAAGGCAAGGCGGTGGGCGTGGAGGAACTGCCGCTCGAGGCCGTACTTGCGCTCGCCCCCGTATGTGGTGTCACCGGCTAGCGGATGGCCGATCGCGGCGAAGTGGGCGCGGATCTGGTGCGTGCGGCCGGTCTCGAGCCGAACCTCGAGGTAGCTCTCGGCGCTGAGCAGCTCGAGCACCTCGAAATGGGTGCGGGCCTGGCGCGAGGCGGCGCCGGAGACGGCCATGCGGTGGCGCTGGCGCGAGGCGCGGCCGATCGGCGCGTCGATCGTGCCGGTGCGCGAAGTCAGGCGGCCTCGCGCCAGAGCGAGGTAGATGCGTTCGACCTCGCGCCGCTGGACCTGCGCCTGCAACGCCGCGTGGGCCTCGTCGCTGCGGGCGACGACGAGCAGGCCGCTGGTTCCCTTGTCGAGCCGGTGGACGATGCCGGGCCGCTCGGGATCGGCGCCGCCCCCGAGCAGGTCGCCCAGCTCGTCGACCAGGGTCGGCCCACTGTGCGAGGGCGCCGGGTGGACCACCATCCCGGCTGGCTTGTCGACGACGGCGAGCGCCTCGTCGACGTGAACGATGCGCAGCTCCCCCGTCATCCTCTGCCTTGCCCGTTCCGGTGCGCTTTATCCACGCATTTCGGGGAAAAGGCGCACCGGAAGGTCATTTGGACTCCGGCTCGCGCGCGTAGGAGAGGGCGAGCAGCAGGACGCCGGCGGTGACGCAGACGTCGGCGAGGTTGAAGGCGGGCCAGCTGCCGATCTGGATGTAGTCGGTGACGGCGTCGGCGCGGACGCGATCGGCGAGGTTGCCGAGCGCACCGCCGGCGAGCAGGCCCGCCGCCACCCACATGCCGGGCCGCGTCGGGTTGCGGGCGAAGACATAGGCGACGATCGCCAAGCGCCAGGGCGGTAACCAGAACCAGGCGAGTGCCGCCGCCGGCTGGCGAGGCCGAAGGCGACGCCGCTGTTGTGCGAGAGGGTGAATTCGAGCGGCCCCAGCACCTCGACGTACTGGCCGGGGACCAGGTGCGCCTCGATCGCCGCCTTCGCCGCCTGATCGAGGACGACGACAAGCCCGCAGAGCGCGCCGGCCAGGCGCCAGGCGCGGGCGGCTTCGCCGCTCACCCTTCGATCAGGCCGACGACGACGGCGCGCAGGATGAAGAGCAGGAACACGCCGAGGATCGGGCTGAGGTCGAGGGCAAAGCCACCGCCACCGATCGGCGGCAGGAAGCGCCGGAAGAAGTTGAGGTAAGGGTCGGTGGTCTCTTTGACGAAGTCGAGCGTCGCCCGCAGCGACGCGGTTGTAGGGCATGCGCGGGATCCAGGAGCTGAGGATGTTGAGGAAGATCAGGATGATGTAGACGAGGAAGAGCGCGCTGACGTAGTCGGCGATGTCGAAGCGCGTGACAGCAAGCCAGATCACCCGCGCATCCTCTCCAGCGAGGCCCGCACCGCGGCCGCGAAAGCCTCGCGAGCACCTTCGCGATCCAGTGCTTCCAAGCCGGCCTCGGTGCTGCCACCGGGCGACGCAACGGCTTTGCGCACATCGGCTGGATGGTGAAGCCGCAGCAACTCAGCTGTCCCAACCGCCGTCTCCACCACCAGCTCTCGAGCCAGCCTCTCGTCAAGCCCATCCGCAGCCCCAGCGTCGGCAATCGCCTCGACCGCCAGCGCCAGATAGGCGGGCGAACACCCCATCACCGCCGTCGCCGCATCGAACTGAGCATCGGACAGCTTCACCACGTGCCCCAGGGTCCCGAGCAAGCCGAGGACATAGGAATCCGCCTCACCCGCGACGCAAAGCACGCCCTTGCCGACCTCAACGCCAACATTGGGCATCACCCGCACGACCTGGGCATCGGGAAAAGCCGCCGAAACCGTCCCCAGTGAAGTTGCCCCGAGTAGCGAAATGACCACCTTGGCGGCGGCAAGCTCCCCAGCGACGTCACCGAGCTTCGCCGGCTTCACAGCGAGCACCACCACATCGGACCTCTCGGCCAGCTCGGCATTCGAGCCAACCGCCTCTCCCCCAAGCTCCCCAGCCAGTTCCCGGGCTCGTCCGGACCCTGAATCCGTGAAGAGCATCCGATCTACCTGGCCGGCCAGGCCACGCGCCATTGCCGCCGCCATGCTCCCGGACCCACAGAACCCAACAATCATGGAGGGCACACTAACCGCGCCCTGCAAGACCCGGTCGGGTGCCTCGCCCGCGCGCGGCGTCATCTTTTTCGCACAGACCACTAAGCGAGTACCGCCAAGTCAGCCGCGAAAAAGCCAGCGCGCGGGCGAGGTGCCCGACCGGGTCACCCACGCTCGGTCCTAACCCCCCACACGTCAAACAGATCCGTGTGGTCGTTAGTCCCGAGAACGTCGAGCGACCCCGGCCCGCTACCCCACACCGGCACAACGGCCCCGGTGTGCTGCTGGCTCGGCGGCGCGGCGACTGGAGCCGCGCCAGGCCCGCCGTAGCCGGCGGTCCCGTAGGTGAGGCTGAGCGTCTGACCGTCCTTGGTCGTCAGGTTGGTCGAGTAGCCCGTCGGGATGCCCGATCCTGCCGCGTCCTCGCCGACGATCTGGCTCGTGTGAGCGTGATCGGCGGTGACCACGATCAGGGTGTCGGGGTGCCTGCGCTGGTAGTCGAGAGCGACGCCGATCGCGTTGTCGAAGGCGACGGTCTCACCGATCTGCCCGCAGGCGTTGGTCGCGTGGTCCTGCTTGTCGATCGAGGCTCCCTCGACCTGGAGGAAGAACCCCTTGCGGTTTTCGAGCAGGCCGATCGCCTTGCCGGTCATCGCCGCCAGGCTCGGCTCGTTCGCCGGGCGCTGGTTCTCGCTGCAGGGGGCCGGCGTGTTGCCCTTGCCGACCGACGCCGCCGGACCGCTCCACTCCAGCGACATGTTGCCGCTGTTGAAGAGGCCGAGGACGGGTTTGCCGCTGTTCGGCACCGCGCTCAGCCCAGCCGCGTCGCTGACGTAGCGATAGCCCTTGGCCTGAGCCGATTCGATCACGTTCTTGCCCGCGTCGGGGCCGCCGGTGATTTTCTGTTCGAAGCGGCCGCGGCCGCCACCGAGCAGCACGTCGACCTTGTGATCGACCTCTTGCTCGGCGATCGAGCCAAGGCCGCCCGCGGCCTTCGTCTCCAATCCGCAGGGACCCATGTCCGCCGGGCCCTGACAGCCGCGCAGCGAAATGTGCGAGGCGAGGACGGCCGGGGTGGCGTCGGTGATCTCGGCGGTTGAGACGTCGCCCACCTTCTTGC
The DNA here is from genome assembly GCA_963840565.1 of uncultured Solirubrobacterales bacterium. Taxonomy (GTDB): domain Bacteria; phylum Actinomycetota; class Thermoleophilia; order Solirubrobacterales; family 70-9; genus VRUE01. Next base: position 424,155 of record CAWIZH010000002.1, on the reverse strand, counting down.
CCTGCTTCTGGGCCAGCTCGAGCACCGTCTTCAGGTTGGCACCCGGGACGTTGATCGCCGTGCTCGGGCCCTGCGCGATGCGCTCGTCGATCGTCTTCTGGCCGGTCGCCCACATCGTCCCGGTCGAAGCCGAGTCGGGGTCATAGTCGGGCAGGTAGGACGGCCCCGCACCTGGCTTGACCGACCAGGTCGTGTCGAACCCGGTGAACGGCATCCGGTCGACGTTGAGGCTGCTGTGGACGCCCTGGTAGTAGCGGGCGGCGGTGATCTCCTGCGTCCCCATCCCGTCGCCGAGGAAGAAGATCACGTTCTGGGGATGCTGGTCATACGAGAGCCGCTGCGACGGCACGCCTGGTGCTGTCGCGGTGCTGGTTGAAGAAGCCGGTTGCAGCCGCGGTGCCGGCGCCGAGAGCGGCGACGGCCAGCGAGGCGGCGAGAACGAAGACGAGACGCTTTCGCTTCATCTTTTCTCCTAGTTCGTGGTTGGGCGAAGCAACCGCAACCTAGGAGCGAGGCTCAGGGCCGATGTGGCCATCGAGTGGCCAAGCGGTGAAGATCCTGTGCTCGCGAGAAGCCGAGCTAAGACTGGTTGAAGAAGCCTTTGTCGAGGAGGCGGGCCTTCTCCTCGGCGGAGACCTCGACGTTGCGCGGCGTCAGCAGGAAGATCTTCTCGGCGATCCGCTGCATGCCGCCGTCAAGCGAGTAGGTCAGGCCCGAGCAGAAGTCGATCATCCGCTTGGAGAGCTCGTGATCGGTCGTCTGCAGGTTGAGGATGACCGGGACCTGGCGCTTGAACTGGTCGGCGACCTGCTGGGCGTCGTTGAAGTTTCGGGGGATGACGAGGTGGACCTGAACGTCGGAGTCGCCGTTGCCGACGGGGCGCAGGGTGCGTGTGCGCGAGGCCTGGATCGGCTCGTCGTCGGCGAAGATGTCGTCGATCTCGTCGCGGCGCGAGCGGCGGGCGCTGGGCAGGCGACGGACCTGGCCAGACTCGCGGCGGCCGCTGTCGAAAGCCTCTTCGGAGCTCGTTTCCGGCTCGAAGTCGTCTTCGTACTCGGGACCGTAGTCGTGGTCCTCGGCCAGGCCGAAGTAGACCAGCGCTCGATGCCATGTATCTCGTAGGGCCATGGTTAACGCGTGTTTCGGCCCTTGTAGGCCGATTCCTTTACAGATTATGGCTCAGGCGCGAATGCTTCAGATGTAGAGCGCGGTGCCGAGGCGGACGATCGTCGCTCCCTCCTCCACCGCGATCTGCCAATCCTGCGAGGTGCCCATCGAGAGACGGGCTCAGCCCATGCTCGGCGGCGAGCCCGGCGAGACGGGCAAAATGGGGGCGCGACGCCTCTGGGTCTTGGCTGAATGGAGGCATCGTCATCAGGCCGCCGACCCGGACCGGGGAGCGCTCGATGAAGGTGCCGAGATCTGCCGGGGCCACGCCGCCCTTGCCCTCCTCGCCGGCGATGTTGACCTCGACCAGGACCTCCGTCTCGGGGCGCGCGTGCTTGCCGAGCTGGGTCAGTGCCGAGTCGGTGGCGACCGAATGGATCAAGCGGCAGACCGGCAGCAGCTGCTTGACCTTGCGGCTCTGCAGGTTGCCGATGAAGTCCCACTCGAAGGCGTCGCCCCAGCGCTCGTGCTTGGCGAGCAGCTCCTGCTGGCGGTTCTCGCCGACGAGGCGGACTCCGGCCTCGGCCAGCGCCCCCATCTCCTCCAGCGGCACGTACTTGGTCGCGGCGAGGATCTCGACCTCGGGCCCGGCGATCTCGCGCGCCCGCTCGAGGTTGGCGGCGATCTTCTCCGGCTCGAGGCCGTGGATCAGGCCCGGCACCTCAGCCCTCCTCCCCGTTGAGCCAAACGAGCCCGGCCTGCCGCCGTGGGTCGCCGTCGCGGCGATGCGAGAAGAAAAGCCCGGCCTCGCAGCAGGTGCAGAGGTCGGCGGATTGGATCTCCTCGACACCCGCCTCGCGCAGCTGCCGGCGGGCCTCGCTCCAGAGGTCGACCTCGTAGCAACAGGGTCCGATACCAGGGCCGATCGCGGCGGCGGTGGCGCCCACCGCGCTCGCCCCGCGGAGCGCTATCCCCTGCTCCAGGCCGCGCCGGCCGCCGTGCAAAATCACCGCTCCGCCGGGGCCGACGCCGGCGATCGGCAGGCAGTCGGCGCCGAAGACGAGGCCGACCGTGCCGGGGTCGGCGATCACGTGGCCGTCGGCCTCCGCTGGCACAGCGCCGCCGTTGTGGAAGGCGAGGTCCGTGCCGTGCACCTGCCACGCACTGACGATCGCCTCGGGATCGACCCCCAGGGCCGCCAGGGGCGCGAAGCTCTCCCGCGCCGAACCGAACGTGCGGGTCGTGAAGGCAGCGGTCGCTCCCGGCAGGCGCGCCTCGAGCCAGCGCTTTCCGTCAGCCTCACGCCACTCCATCGCCACTCCTTGCCACCTCAAGTGCCACGTCCAGCTCTTGATCACGCCCGGCAATTTCGCCGTCGAGCTTGCGCCGCAGGGCCTCGTCGAGGCCGCGGCCAATGGCTGGGCCCTGGGGGATCCCAGCCGCGATCAGCGCCTCGCCGTCGATCTCGAGCGAGACCTGGCGCCACTCGGCCAGGTAGCGATCGAGCCACTCGGCGCCCAGCGCCCGGGCCAGCAGGAGCTCGACCGGATCGCGCCCGGCAGCCAGCGCGACTGCCTCTGAGGGACGCTCGGGCCGCATCTTGGCCAGGACCTCCTCCCCACCCCCGGGTCCAAGCGCGGCGGCGAGGAGGGTGCGATCTCGGGGCGCGAACTCGGCCCACGGACTGGATTGGAGCAGTCCCGCAACGCAGGCAACCAGCTGCACGCCACCCTCGCGCAGGTCGACCAGGCCCCACTCGGCCAGCAGGGCAAACGCCCGGGGCGCCTGCGTCCTCGGCGGCAAGCCGCAGCAGCTCCGCCTCGCGACGATCGGCCGAGACCGTCCCAGATCCGCCTCGCGCAGCAGCGCCTCCGTCTCCGGCTCGAGCCCGAAGCCAAAGCGAGCGGCGTAGCGCGCAGCGCGCAGCGCTCGCGTCGGATCGTCGACAAAGGACAGCGGATGCAGCGCGCGCAGCAGGCCGGCGGCGAGATCCGCCTGTCCCCCGTGGGGATCGATCAGGTCCGCCTCGCCACCCAGCGGGATCGCCATCGCGTTGATCGTGAAGTCGCGCCTGGCGAGGTCGGCCTCGATCTGGGCCGCAGGCTCCACCACGGGCAGGGACCCTGGGTGCGGATAGCTCTCGGTGCGGGCGGTGGCGATGTCGACCTCGTGCCCGTCGAGGCTCACCTTCGCCGTCGCGAAACGCTCGTGGGAGACAACGTCGGCACCGAGCCGCGAGGCGAGCGCGGCGGCGTCGCCCTCGACGACGATGTCGATGTCGGCGCGACCGCGGCCGAGGAGAAGGTCGCGAACGGCGCCGCCGACCAGGTAGACGGGCTCGGTCGCGGCCTCGCGCACCGCGCCGAGCTCGGGATAGACCCGCTGCAGCGCCTCGGCGAGGCTCTCTTTCGGCTTTTCGGCGGTCGACATCGGTCGGTTGCCTACCATGATCGCCTCTCCGGATGGCCGAGCAACCCGACACCACGCCGTCCGACGACGGGCGGACCGAGCGCCTCGCACGTCGAGAGCGACAACGGCAACGCGTTCGCCGGCGCCGTCTTGTCGCCGCCGCAGTTCTACTGATCGGCGTTGTGGTAATCGCCGCGCTTGTATCGATCCTCGGCATGTCGACGAGCGGAGGCAACTCCGGACCCGGCGCCGCGGCAGAATCGCCGCGACACGGAGCAAAGGTCCGACAGGCTCAGAACCGGACAGCCGCTTGGTCCGCAACGCGACGCCGCAGGCCGACTGGAAGCCGTACACCGGGCCGGTGCCGATCCTCGAGTACCACGTGCTCGGCGCAGCGCCGGCCGACGCACCGTACCCCGAGCTCTACGTGACCCGCCCGGACTTCCACCGGCAGATGGACTGGCTCGACGCGCATGGCTACGAAGCGGTGACGCTGGAAGCGGTCGAGGACGCCTGGTACCACGGCGGCACCCTGCCGGCCAAGCCGGTCGTGCTCTCCTTCGACGACGGCTACCGGCCGCAGTTCACCTTCGCCCTGCCGGAGCTGCGCAAGCACGGCTGGCCCGGCCTGCTCAACCTCAAGGCCGAAGGCTCAGACCTCTACACGAGCAACGTCGAAGCGATGATCGACGCCGGCTGGGAGCTCGCCGCGCACACGATCCACCACCTCGACCTGACCACGCTCGACGCCGACTCAGCTGAAGGAAGAAGTCGCCGGCTCGCGCGAGATCCTGCGCCGCGAATACGGCGTTCCGGTGGCCGACTTCTGCTACCCCGCGGGACAGTTCGACGACGACCGTGATCGCCGCGGTCAAAGCCGCCGGCTACACCGGCGCGACGACCGAGATCCCCGGCGAAGCGAGCCGCGAGAGTCCCTACGAACTTGCCCGCTTCGAGATCCTCGGCTCGACCGGGGTCGGTGGGCTTGCGGAAGACCTTGGCGGGGTGAGAGCGTCTAACGCCGCACCGGGATGCCTGCAGCCGCCATCTGCTCCTTAGCTTCGTGGACGGTGAAGGTGCCGTAGTGGAAGATCGAGGCGCAGAGGACTGCGTCGGCGTTGCCGTCCGTGATTGCCTCGCTTAGGTGCTCAAGCGTGCCCGCCCCACCGGAAGCGATCACCGGAACACTGACCGCGTCGGCGACCGCCCGGGTCAGCTCGATGTCGTAGCCGTCGTTGGTTCCGTCGCGGTCCATGCTGGTCAGCAGCACCTCGCCGGCGCCGAGCTCGGTCGCCTCGCGGGCCCAGGAGACGGCGTCGCGTCCCTCCACCCTCTTGCGGCCGCCGTTGACGTAGACGCCCCAGCCGTCGTCCTCGCGTTTGGCGTCGATCGCGATCACCACGCACTGGGCGCCGAAATGATCGGCCAGCTCGGTCAAGTAGCTCGGGGCGGGCGAGGGCCGAAGAGTTGACCGAGACCTTGTCGGCGCCGGCGTCGAGCACCGCCTGCGCATCCTCGACCGAGCGGATGCCGCCGCCGATCGTGAAGGGGATGAAGACGTTGTCAGCGGTGCGGCGGGCCAGCTCGACGATCGTGTCCCGCTTCTCGTGCGAAGCGGTGATGTCGAGGAAGACCAGCTCGTCGGCCCCCTCAGCGTCATAGCGCTCGGCCAGCTCCACCGGATCGCCCGCATCGCGCAAGCCGACGAAGTTCGTCCCCTTGACGACGCGCCCCGCATCGACATCAAGGCAAGGAATAACCCGCTTGAGGACCATGCCCACAGCCTAGTGTGGCGACTTTCCCGTCACATAACACGGGTAAGTCGCCACACCCCCGCCATCACTGTCAGCGGAGGGCGGCGATGCCCGCCAGCACCGTGAACTTGCGCTCGTAGAGGGCCCGGCCGACGATTGCGCCCTCGATGTTGGGGGCGGCCTCTTGGGCCAAGGACTTCGAGGTGGGCGAGGTCGCCGACCCCGCCGGAGGCGATCACCTGCGCCTCGGTCGCCGCTGCGATCTGATTTAGCTCTCCGAGCGCCGGTCCCTCCATCGTGCCGTCGACCTCGATCGCGGTGCAGAGGAACCTCGCCACGCCTCGGGAGCTCAGCTCCGCGACGGCCTCGACAACTCCCTCCTCACCTGCTTCTGTCCACCCCGCCAGCGCGACCTTGCCGTTGCGGGCGTCCACCGAGACCACCACGCGATCGCCGTGCATCTCCAGCGCCGCGGCGAGAAACTCGGGATCGCGCAGCGCCGCCGTGCCGATCACGACTCGCTCCGCGCCCGCATCAAGAACCGAAGCCACGGACTCCGCATCGCGCAGTCCACCTCCAACCTGGATCGGGCAATCGACGGCCGCCGCGATGCGCCGCACCGCCTCAAGATTCTGCGGCGCACCAGCCTTTGCCCCGTCGAGATCGACCACGTGCAGAAACTCCGCGCCTTCCCCGGCCCAGCGCACTGCGGCGTCGACCGGGTCGGCGTCATACGCCGTCTCGCGCTCGTAGTCGCCCTGCAGCAGCCGTACCGCCTGGCCGCCGCGGATGTCGATCGCCGGGTAGAGGATCACGCCGGGACGGCTGCGCAGATCCCGGCGAAGTTGGAGAGCAGGCGCAGGCCCGCCGCGCTCGACTTCTCGGGGTGGAACTGGACGCCGAAGACGTTGTCGCGCTCGGCGGCGCAGGCGAAGCGGGCGCCGTAGGCGGCGGTGCCGAGCAGGTCGTCCGCCTCGGGCTGGGGCGCGAAGGAGTGGACGAGGTAGAAGGGCGTCTCGGAGTCGATCCCCTCGGCTAGCCGCGACTGCTTCTCCCAGCGCACCGGCGCCCAGCCGATGTGCGGGATCTTCAAGCCGGGCGCGTCGAGGACGTCGACCTCGCCGCCGAGCAGGCCGAGGCCGGCGGCGCCACCCAGCTCGGTGGTCGAGTCGAAGAGCAGCTGCAGGCCGAGGCAGATGCCGAGGATCGGCACGCCCGCATCGCGGCGCTCGACGATCAGCTCGTCGAGGCCGAGCTCGCGCACGCCCTCCATCGCCTTCGGGAAGGCGCCGACCCCGGGCAGGATCAAGCCATCGGCGGCGCGGATCGTCGCCGCGTCGTTGGCGATCGTCGCCGTCGCGCCGACGTGCTCGAGCGCCTTCTCGACCGAGCGCAGGTTGCCCATGCCGTAGTCGAGGATGCAGATCCGCGTTGTCATTCGCTCAGCGTTCCCTTGGTCGAGGGCACGCCGCTCTCCTCGGGATCGACCGAGACCGCCACGCGCAGGGCGCGGGCGAAGGCCTTGAAGCAGCCCTCGATCATGTGGTGGGCGTTGCTGCCGTAACGGACCGAGACGTGCAGGGTCAGCTTGGCGCTGTTGGCGACGGCGCGGAAGAACTCCTCGGCCAGCTCGGTGTCGAAGCCGGCGATCGAGGTCGTCGGCAGGTCGGCATCGAAGACGCAGAGCGGCCGCCCCGAGATGTCGATCGCGCACTCGGCCAGCGACTCGTCCATCGGCACCACGGCGGAACCGTAGCGCCTGATCCCGGCGCGGTCGCCGAGCGCCTCGTCGAGCGCCTGGCCGAAGCACGATGCCGACGTCCTCCACCGTGTGGTGGGCGCCGGTCTCGAGATCTCCGTTCGCCTCCACCTCCAGGCCGAGGTGGCCGTGGCGGGCGAGCAGGTCGAGCATGTGGTCGAGGAAGCCGACGCCGGTGGCCGCGCTCGACTCTCCCCCGTCGAGGTCGAGCGAGAGCCGGATCTGCGTCTCGGCGGTGCTGCGCTCTCTGCTGGCTGTGCGGCTCATCGTCTAATCATCGCCGACTCGCCGTGAACGGGGAATCCCTCCGCCCGCGCGAGGACGTCGACGTGTGGGGCAAGCTTCGCCGCCGCCTCGGCCGGAACCTCCACGGTGGCGATCTTGCGGCGAAAGACGCCGGGGCCGAGCGGCCCGGAGAAACGACCGGCGCCGCCGGTCGGCAGCACGTGATTTGAGCCGGCGACGTAGTCGCCAAAGGCGGTGGCGCCGAAGCGGCCGGCGAAGACGCAGCCGGCTGTGGTGACCCGCTCCGCGAGCAGGGCGGCGTCCTCCTCGAAGAGCTCGAGGTGCTCCGGGGCGAAGGCGTTGGCGAGGTCGATCGCGTCGCTGAGGTCGGGGACCTGGACCAGGGCCAAGGGGCGCGTCGCCGATGCCGGGCCGCTCGGCAGCGACGCGCTCGGTCGCCGCGGCGACGGCCTCGAGCACGGCCTCCTCGACCGCGACCGCGACCAGCGGGCCCTCGGCGCCGTGCTCGGCCTGGGCGCAGAGGTCGAGCGCCGCCCACTCGGGGTCGGTGCCGTCGCCGGCCACCAGCATCAGCTCGGAAGGCCCGGCGAGCGAGTCGATCCCGACCCGACCCGCGACGGCCCGCTTGGCCTCGCGCACCCAGGCATTGCCGGGGCCGGCGATCACGTCGACCGCGGCGATCGTCTCGGTGCCGTGGGCGAGCGCGAAGATCGCCTGGGCGCCGCCCATCGCATAGATCTCCTCGATTCCGCAGAGCTCGGCCGCGGCGAGGACCAGCGGGTTGACCTTGCCATCCGGGCCAGGCGGCGAGGCGAGCGCCACTCGCTCGACCCCGGCGACCCGGGCCGGAATCGCGCACATCAGGACGCTCGACGGGTAGGCGGCCCGGCCCCCGGGGGCGTAGAGCCCAGCCGCGGAGACGGGAACTTCGCGCACGGTGACCGCCTGCCCCTGCGGCAGCTCGACGCGTTGCGGCTCGGCGACGATCTGGGCCTCGGCGACCGCGCGCACGTTGGCGGCGGCCAGCTCCAGCGACTCGCGCAGCTGGGGATCGAGAGCGGCGAGCGCCTCGGCTGCCGCCCCCGCCTCGACGCGAAGCGAGGTCGGCGCCTGCTCGGTCGCGTCGAAACGGGCGGTCATGCAGAGCACCGCGCCGTCGCCGCCCTCGCGAACCTCCCGCTCGATCGGGCTCACGTCGACCGGCGCCACGGAAGCACCGGCCCAGGCACGGACGGCAGCGGCTGTCTCAGTGGCGCTCTCCCAGAGAAATTCGCGCCGTTTCACCGGCCCAGGCCCTTGCGCAGCTTCGCCGTCAGCCCGTCGACCTCGCGGGCGCGCAGCTTGTGGGCGACGCGGTTGGCGACGAAGCGGGCGGTGCACTCGAGGATCTCCTCGCGCACCTCGAGATCGTTCTCCTCCAGGGTGCGACCGGTCGCGACCAGGTCGACGATGCCGTCGGCGAGGCCGATCAGCGGCGCCAGCTCGACCGAGCCCTTGACCTCGATCACCTCGACCTGGCGGCCGGTCTGCTCGAAGTGGCGTTCCGCCGTGCGCGGGTACTTGGTCGCGATCCGCATCATCCCGAGGCGGCGCTGTGACTCTCCCAAGCTCTCATCGCCCTTGCGTCCGGCGAGGACCATGCGGCAGCGACCGAAGCCGAGGTCGAGCAGCTCGTAGACGACCCGATCGTGCTGCTCGAGCAGCACGTCCTTGCCGGTGATGCCGACGTCGGCGGCGCCGGCCTCGACGTAGGTGGGCACGTCGGAGGGCCGCATCGTCACCAGGGTGATGCCCTCGGTCTCGAAGATCAGCGAGCGCGACTCGCCGCGCACCTCGCTGGTGTCGATGCCGATCGCGTCGAGCGCGTCGAGGGTTCCGCCAAGCAGGGCGCCGCGCGGCACGGCAATGCGCAGCGGCCCTTCGCCCCGGGCGTGGCCCATGCCGGCGACGCTCATGACTGGCCCCCGGCCCCTGGCTCCTCCTCCATCTGGGCGACGTGGACGCGCTCCAGGTAGAGGGCAAACCCCGCCGCGGGCAGATCGACGCCGAAGCGCTTGAGCAGCTCGTCGTAGCGGCCGCCGCCGCCGAGCACGTGGCCCAGCGCCGGGTCGTAGACCTCGAGGATGGCGCCGCTGTAGTAGCCGAGGTCGCGCAGCAGGCCGAGGTCGATCTGGACGCGGTCGGCGACCCCGCGCGCCTCCAGTGCCTCGAAGGTCTCGCCGAGGCGCGCGGTCGCGCGCTCGACCGCGGCGCCGCCCATCGAGCGCGCCTCGTCGAGCACCTCTTTGCCGCCGCGCAGCTGTGAAAGCGCAATGCAGGTCGCGGCCTGCTCGTCGCCGATCCCGTCGAGCTCGGAGAGCTCGACCTCGAGGCCGACCAGGTCGTGGGCGGCGAGGCAGGCGAGGATCGCGTCGCGGGCCTCTCCCTCGACCCCGAACTCGCTGAGCAGCTGCCGGTAGAGATCGGCGTCGCCGAGGCCGATCACGGCGCGGTCGAGCCCGGCGGCGTCGAGGGTCGCCTCGAGCACGTCGACCACCTCCGCCGTCCCCTCCGGCGCCGGGGCGCCGATCAGCTCGACCCCGGCCTGGGCGAACTCGCGCATCTGGCCACGCTGCGGCCGCACGGCGCGGAAGGCGTTTGCCAGGTAACAAAGCCGCAGCGGCGGCTCTGCGCCCGCGTAGCGGCTTGCGACCAGGCGAGCGATCGGGATCGTCATGTCGGAGCGCAGGGCGAGCAGGTCGCCGCGCTCGTCGAAGAAGCGGTAGGCGGAGTCGGCGGTGCGCCCGTCACCGCGGGCGAGCACCTCGTCGTACTCGATCGCCGGCGTCGAGACCTCGCCGTAGCCGCGGCTCTCGAAGACCTCGATCATCGCCAGGTGCAGGCGCCGCAGCTCCCGCATCTCGTCGGGAAGCACGTCACGCGTTCCAGGTGGAATCGGATGAATCATCCGCCGGACCTTACGAGAGCGGGCGCAAAAGCCCTGCTAGGCAGGGACCTCTGACGAGACGCCGTTCAATCTGGGCGCCGAGGGTGCGCAGCCGCTCGTCGATCTGCTCGTAGCCACGATCGATCTGGCGGATGTTGCCGATCTCCGAGACGCCGTCCGCCGCCAGGGCGGCGATGAGCATCGCCATCCCGGCGCGGATGTCGGGGCTCTCGACGCGTTCGCCGTGAAGCCGGCTCGGACCGCTGACGATCGCCCGGTGGGGATCGCACAGCGTGATCCGAGCGCCCATGGCGACCAGCTTGTCGACGAAGAAGAGGCGGTTCTCGAACATCTTCTCGAAGATCAGGATCTCGCCGTCCGCCTGCGTGGCAAGCGCCAACGCGATCGAAGTCAGGTCGGCTGGAAAGGCCGGCCAGGGCCCGTCCTCGATCTTCGGGATCGCGTCGCCGAGGTCGGACTGGATGCGCAGGTTCTGACCCGGCGGAACGAGCATGTCGCGCCCTTCGATCTCCGACTGCAGGCCGAGGCGGCGGAACTGGCGGCGGACCATCAGCAGATCCATCGGCTCGACGTCGCAGATGCGCAGCTCGCCGCCGGTCGCCGCGGCCAGCGCCATGAAGCTGCCGACCTCGATGTGGTCGGCAGAGATCGTGTGCTCGGCCCCGGCGAGCTTGTCGCGCCCGTGCACGGTCATCACGTTGGAGCCGATCCCGTCGACCTGGGCGCCCATCGCGCAGAGCAGCCGGGCGAGGTCCTGCACGTGGGGCTCGCTGGCGGCGTTGGAGATCGTCGTCGGCCCCGGCGTCAGCGCCGCCGCCATCAGCGCGTTCTCGGTCCCCATCACCGAGGGCTCGTCCATGAAGATCGCGCAGGGGCAGAGGCCGTCGGCGGGAGCGCTGAGCTCGATCCAGCGGTCGCCGTCGACGCGGGCGCCGAGGTCCTTGAAGGCGTCGAGGTGGGCGTCGAGGCGGCGGCGGCCGATGAAATCCCCTCCCGGCGGCGGCATCCGCGCCTCGCCGAAGCGGGCCAGCAGCGGTCCGGCGAGCAGGAACGAGGCCCGGATCTGCTTCGAGAGCTCCTCGTCGACCGAGACATCGGAGACCGCTGCGGCGCAGAGGCGGACGCTGTTGTCGGCGACCCAGGCAACCTCCACCCCGAGCCGCTCGAGCAGGGCGAGCTGGGCCTCGGTGTCGCGAATCCGCGGCACCCGGTGCAGCAGCAACTCCTCCTCGGTCAGCAGACAGGCAGCGAGGATCGGCAGCGCCGCGTTCTTGTTGCCGGCGACGGTCAGCTCGCCGGAGAGCGGCACGCCGCCCTTGATCACGAATTTCTCCATATTTACGCCTATTCGCGCCCGCTGGTCATTCTCCGGCTAGGGTAACGACCGGCATGCGGAGAGGCTGGAAGATCGCTGATCGGCGTCGTGGTGGCGCTGATTGTGCTGCTGGGACTCAACGCGCTCAGCGTCGATCACGAAACCAAGGCGGCGGGCGTGACCGAACCCGGAGGCAAGATCCTCGACCTCTCCGGCGGCGATCTCGAGGTGGTCGAACAGGGCCCGAGGACGGCGGAACCAATCGTCCTGATCCACTGCTTCACCTGCGCGATCAACTACTGGAACGCGATGATTCCGGCGCTTGCCCGCCAGCACCGCGTGATCGCCGTCGACCTGCTCGGCCACGGCGGCTCCGAAAAGCCGTCCTCGGGCTACTCGGTCAAGAGCCAGGCCGAAGTCGTCGCCGAAGCGCTGGCGACAGCTCGGCGTGCGCGACGCCGAGGTCGTCGGGCACTCGCTCGGCGGTGCCGTCGCCGTTGCGCTTGCCCAGCAGTCGCCGCAGCTCGTCAACCGCGTCTTCATCGTCGACACGCCGCCGACGCACGAAGAGGGCGACCTCGGCCTCGTCGCCAAGCTCGGCTTCGCGCCGGTGATCGGCGAGGCGTTCTGGCGGATCAAGCCCGACTTCGCTGTCAAGAAGGGCCTCGAGGTCGCCTTCGCGCCCGGCTTTGACGTCCCCGACGAATTCGTCGAAGACGTCGACCGGATGACCTTCAGCGCCTACGACGACTCGGCCAGCGGCTTCGACGACTACACCAAGGAAGAGCCGCTCGATCGGCGCATGGCGGAAACGGGTAAGCCCTTGATGGTGATCATGGGCGCCGAAGAGCAGATCATCAACGAACCGGCAAAGCGGCTGGCCGAATACCGCGCCACGGTTCCCGGCACCGAAGACCAAGCTGATTGCCGGCGCCGGCCACTCGCCCAACGTCGAGAAGCCGGCCCAGACCGCGGCCCTCGTGCTCGGCTTCGCCGCCCCTCCGGCAAAGCCCAAAAAGGCCGCTCCCAGGCACGAATTGCAAGGCCGCCTGCAGAAACCGAATGCCGTCCGAGGGCGCCCCTTAGCTTACGAACCTATGTTCGATTCTAAGCAAACACTCACAGAGCGCCTCACCGACGCCGTTGACCTCCTGATCGACTTCGCCACGCTTGGCGAGTACGGGCTCGAGCCCGCCGGCAGGCCGGCTCCGGACTGCCAGTCCCGCCGACGCCCGCACCCGCCACGGCGCCATGCAGCGACAGGTAGCCAATCGCGACTTCGCGACCCGCCACTGAGGTGGACGAACGGCCCCGGTGGCGACGGCACCTTCGTGCCATCGCTCGCCGCCGGCTTGGCCCTGCTCGTCGCCCTTGTGGTCGGCGCTTTGGTCGCCTGGCACTTCTCCTCCTACGTGCTCGTTCCCGATCACTCTCCGTGGTCTGAACGGGTCGAGATCGAGGCGCTCTCTCCAGGCCGGATCGAGTTCTCAGCGATCCGACGCACAGCGAACGTCCGGGCGTCTACGGCCTGGCCTGGGAGGGCGGCCACGCCCTAGTCGGGCCGGTGCTGAGCGAGAGCGCCGACCGGGTCACCCGCCGCCTCACCGACGTCCACGGCTTTCTCGTCCCCGGACTGGACGCCGGGATCGACAGCAACGTCTACTTCGGCGACCCAAGGGAAACACTCGGACTTCCCTACCGCGCCGTCGCCGTCCCCAGTCAGCTCGGGCCGATGCCGGCCTGGGAAATCCCAGCATCCAGCCCAGCCGCCGAGGCACGCGGCGCATGGGCAATCGTCGTTCACGGGATCAACGGCGACCGCCAGATCGGCCTGCGCATCGCGCCTACCCTGCGCCGTGCGGGCTTCAACTCACTGCTGATCTCCTATCGCGACGACCTCGGGGCGCCGCAGCAGCCCCGATGGCCTCCACCACCAGGGACAGACCGAGTGGCGGGACCTCGAAGCCGCAGTCCGGTACGCGATTCGCCATGGCGCCAAGACAAATCGTCCTCGATCGGCTACTCGATGGGCGGCGCCCTGATCGCACAGTTCATGGAGCGCTCGCCGCTGGCGCGCCGCATCGACGGCCTCGTCCTCGACGCGCCGGCGCTCGACTGGAAGGCGATCTTCGAATTCAACGCAACCCAAATGGGCCTGCCCTCATTTGCCGCGCTGCCAGTCGAGTGGGCGATCGACGCCCGCACCGACGTCGACTGGGACAGCCTCGACGCGCTGAAGCACCCCGAAGACTTTCACCTGCCGATCCTGCTCTTCCACGGCGACGATGACAGGTGGTGCCGATCGCCACCAGTCGAGGAGCTTGCCGCAAGAGCTGCCTCGCTGGGTCACCTACTACGTGGCGCCGAAGGCCGGCCACACTCAAAGCTGGAACGTCGATCCAGCCCTATACGACCGCCGGCTGCGCCGTTTTCTCCTGCAAATCAGCACAAAAACAGCAACGAGCCCGACCGCTTGGGTCGGGCTCGAACTAAGAAGAACCGGCGGCGACCTACTCTCCCAGGGGGTTGCCCCCCAAGTACCATCGGCGCTGAAAGGCTTAACTGCTCTGTTCGGAATGGGAAGAGGTGTTTCCCTTTCGCTATGCACCACCGGAAATTTTGCGAAACCGCCCCCCGGTGGAGCTTGAAAACCGCACAAGGCCGCAACACGTAAGTAATTAATATCCGTCAAGCCCTCGACCCATTAGTACCAGTCGGCTGAGCACATCACTGCGCTTGCACCGCTGGCCTATCAACCTGGTGGTCTACCAGGGGTCTTACTCCCTCAAGGGGATGGGAGAATTCATCTCGAGGACGGCTTCCCGCTTAGATGCCTTCAGCGGTTATCCGTTCCGTGCGTAGCTAACCTGCGATGCCCCTGGCGGGACAACAGATACACCAGCGGCACGTTCATCCCGGTCCTCTCGTACTAGGGATGACTCCTCTCAATTCTCCAACGCCCACGGCAGATAGGGACCGAACTGTCTCACGACGTTCTGAACCCAGCTCGCGTACCGCTTTAATGGGCGAACAGCCCAACCCTTGGGACCTACTCCAGCCCCAGGATGCGACGAGCCGACATCGAGGTGCCAAACCGTTTCGTCGATGTGGACTCTTGGAAACGATAAGCCTGTTATCCCCGGAGTACCTTTTATCCGTTGAGCGACGGCGCTTCCACTTGCTACCGCCGGATCACTAAGCCCAACTTTCGTTCCTGCTCGACCCGTCGGTCTCGCAGTCAAGCTCCCTTGTTGCCTTTACACTCTACGCACGATTTCCAACCGTGCTGAGGGAACCTTTGGGCGCCTCCGTTACATTTTAGGAGGCGACCGCCCCAGTCAAACTGCCCACCTGACACTGTTCACCACCCGGATCACGGCATGGTGTTAGAAGCCCAGACTACCAAGGGTGGTATCTCAAGGGTGACTCCCCAGCAGCCAAAGCCGCTGGTTCACTGTCTCCCACCTATCCTGAGCGAGATACCCCAGACTCCAATATCAAGTTGCAGTAAAGGTTCACGGGGTCTTTCCGTCTAGCCGCGGGTACTCGGCATCTTCACCGAGACTTTAATTTCACCGAGCCTCTCGTTGAGACAGCGTCCAACTCGTTACGCCATTCGTGCAGGTCGGAACTTACCCGACAAGGAATTTCGCTACCTTAGGACCGTTATAGTTACGGCCGCCGTTTACCGGGGCTTAGCTTCACTGCTTCGCACCGAAGTGCTAACAAGTCCGCGTAACCTTCCGGCACCGGGCAGGCGTCAGCCCCTATACGTCGTCTTACGACTTAGCAGAGGCCTGTGTTTTTGGTAAACAGTCGGTTGGACCAATTCACTGCGGCCCCCTCAGGCTCCCTCCGTACGGAGTTCACCCTAACGGGGCGCCCCTTCTCCCGAAGTTACGGGGCGATTTTGCCGAGTTCCTTAACGAGAGTTAGCTCGCTCACCTCAGTATGTTCTACTTGTCCACCTGTGTCGGTTATCGGTACGGGCACGCGAATCCTGCCTAGAGGATTTTCTTGGAGGCATGGGATCGGGGACTCGCCGGCGGTCAAGCCAGCTGGCATCGCACCTCGCGTCAAAACGCCGCTGCGGATTTCCCTACAGCGACTAGCTACGTGCTTGCCCCAGGACGACCATCGCCTGGGATCCCTTACCCTTCCCCGTCCCCCCATCGGTCATAACGGAAACGACGTGGTACAGGAATATCAACCTGTTGGCCATCGGCTACGCCTTTCGGCCTCGCCTTAGGTCCCGACTAACCCTGAGCAGACGAACTTTACTCAGGAAACCTTGGACAATCGGTGGAGGGGAGTCTCACCCCTCTTTCGTTACTCATGCCGGCATTCTCACTTCCAGCCGCTCCACGGAGGCTTACGCATCCGCTTCTCGCAACTGGAACGCTCTCCTACCGCGTGCAGAGCCCGCAGGCCTGCACACCCATAGCTTCGGTGACTAGCTTGAGCCCCGTTGAATTCTCCGCGCCCGAACACTTGACCAGTGAGCTGTTACGCACTCTTTCAAGGATGGCTGCTTCTAAGCCAACCTCTTGGTTGTCTATGCACTCGGACATCGTTCACCACTTAGCTAGTACTTGGGGACCTTAGCTGATGGTCTGGGTTGTTCCCCTTTTGCGTACGAAGTTTATCCCCCGCACACTGACTGCCGAGCTAACCGTAACGGTCTTCGGAGTTTGCCTGAAGTCGGTAACCTGGTAGGGCCCCTAGTCCAAACAGTGCTCTACGGCCGAAACGCAAACACTCGACGCTATACCTAAATATATTTCGGAGAGAACCAGATATCTCTGAGCTTGATTAGCCTTTCACTCCGATCCACAGGTCATCCGCCCAGTTTTCAACCTAGGTCGGTTCGGCCCTCCACGAGGTCTTACCCCCGCTTCAGCCTGCCCATGGATAGCTCGCTCAGTTTCGGGTCTACCGCCCATGACTGTGTCGCCCTATTCAGACTCGCTTTCGCTACGGCTCCGCTCATCGCTTAACCTTGCCACAGACGAGTAACTCGCCGGCTCGTGATGCAAAAAGCACGCCGTCACACCCGAAGGTGCTCCGACCACTTGTAGGCTTACGGTTTCAGGTACTATTTCACTCCCCTTCAGGGGTGCTTTTCACCTTTCCCTCACGGTACTAGTTCACTATCGGTCACCAGGTAGTACTTAGCCTTGGAGGGTGGTCCCCCCAGATTCAGACCGCGTTTCACGGGTGCGGTCTTACTCAGGAACGTCAATCAGCAGATCAGTGTGTTTTCACCTACGGGACGATTGCCCTCTGTGGTGCGAGGTTCCACTCGCTTCGGCTAACACCTGATTTTGTAACTGCTGCTGAGCCAGGCACGGCTCAGGCATAACGTCCTACAACCCCCGACAGGCAACGCGTGCCCGCTTACACCTGTCAGGTTTGGGCTGATCCCTTTTCGCTCGCCACTACTAAGGGAGTCTCGGTTGATTTCTTTTCCTCGGGGTACTTAGATGTTTCAGTTCCCCCGGTTCCCTTCCTGTGACTATGAATTCACCACAGGATGACGCCGCATTACCGGCGTCGGGTTTTCCCATTCGGAGATCCGCGGGTCAAAGGCTGTTCAGCGCCTCACCGCGGCTTATCGCAGCCGTCCACGTCCTTCATCGACTCCTGGTGCCAAGGCATCCACCGTAAGCCCTTACTATCTTGACGGTGAGCAAGCGATACACACACAATGTGTATTGCTTGTAATTAAATACCCATATTGGCCTTGTGCAGTTTTCAAGGTCCACCGAGGCGCACACAACGGCTGACTGCCGTTGGCGGTCTCTCAAAACTGAGCAGCGTACCCAGTGACATAGAGCCACTGGGGAGCCCGGTCGACGTTCTAGAGAAATCTCCCTAGAAAGGAGGTGATCCAGCCGCAGCTTCCGCTACGGCTACCTTGTTACGACTTCACCCCAATCACAAGTCCCACCTTCGACGGCTCCCTCCAAAAGGTTAGGCCACCGGCTTCGGGTGTTACCTGCTTTCGTGGTGTGACGGGCGGTGTGTACAAGGCCCGGGAACGTATTCACCGCGGCATTGCTGATCCGCGATTACTAGCAACTCCACCTTCATGGAGGCGAATTTCAGCCTCCAATCCGAACCGAGACGCACTTTATGGGATTCGCTCCACCTCGCGGTATTGCTGCCCTTTGTATGCGCCAATGTAGCACGTGTGTAGCCCTGGACATAAGGGGCATGATGACTTGACGTCATCCCCACCTTCCTCCGGTTTGTCACCGGCAGTCTCCTATGAGTCCCCAACTTAATGATGGCAACATAGGACAGGGGTTGCGCTCGTTGCGGGACTTAACCCAACATCTCACGACACGAGCTGACGACAGCCATGCACCACCTGTGATGGTGTCCCGAAGGAAAACCGTGTTTCCACGGCGGTCACCAACATGTCAAGCCCAGGTAAGGTTCTTCGCGTTGCGTCGAATTAAACCACATGCTCCGCTGCTTGTGCGGGCCCCCGTCAATTCCTTTGAGTTTTAGCCTTGCGGCCGTACTCCCCAGGCGGGGCACTTAGTGCGTTAGCGACGGCACGGGAGGAGTCGACACCTCCCACACCTAGTGCCCATCGTTTACGGCGTGGACTACCAGGGTATCTAATCCTGTTCGCTCCCCACGCTTTCGCGCCTTAGCGTCAGTACCGTCCCAGCGAGCTGCCTTCGCTATTGGTGTTCCTCCTGATATCTGCGCATTCCACCGCTACACCAGGAATTCCACTCGCCTCTTCCGGACTCTAGCCCTGCAGTATCCATCGGCTTTCAAAGGTTGAGCCTTTGACTTTCACAACGGACTTACAGGGCCGCCTACGCGCGCTTTACGCCCAATGATTCCGGACAACGCTTGCTCCCTACGTATTACCGCGGCTGCTGGCACGTAGTTAGCCGGAGCTTCTTCTGGAGGTACCGTCAATCCACACGGCTATTCACCGGTGAACCTTCGTCCCTCCTGAAAGGGGTTTACAACCCGAAGGCCGTCTTCCCCCACGCGGCGTTGCTGCGTCACGCTTTCGCGCATTGCGCAAGATTCCCCACTGCTGCCTCCCGTAGGAGTCTGGGCCGTGTCTCAGTCCCAGTGTGGCTGATCGTCCTCTCAGACCAGCTACCCATCGTTGCCTTGGTAGGCCGTTACCCCACCAACAAGCTAATGGGCCGCGAGCCCCTCCCAATGCGGAGGCCGAAGCTTCCTTTAGCGCACAGACTTAAATCTGTGCGCCACATCCGGTATTAGCCCGAGTTTCCTCGGGTTGTCCCGGTCATCGGGGCAGGTTACTCACGTGTTACTCACCCGTTCGCGGCTTTGCCCCAGGGCAAGCCCTGGTTCGTCGCACCACTTGCATGTGTTAAGCACGCCGCCAGCGTTCGTCCTGAGCCAGGATCAAACTCTCCGTGAAAGGTACTTCTTACAGAGAGCTGTCATGCCTGGCAAATTGCAAATCGCCGGGTACACATACTCGGCGACCGGCATGACGGGTAAATCAGACCACCCGGCGCGCTGGCGCACCAGGTGGATCGGGCTCAAACATCCCCACAGACACGAATGTCCGCGGGGTGCACGCTGCTCAGTTTTCAAAGACCGCTGCGCCTTAGCGGCGGGACTCGCCGCTCCTCACGCATGGGCCAGGCACGGAGGCCTGCCCCGGAAGGACGCGGGAGTATAGCGCTACGGCGGCGGTTTGCCTAGCCGGCCGGCGCGAAGACGGCGGAAGCGGCGCTTGCCGACCTGCAGAACGCGGCCATTCAGCGCCTCTGGAGCCAAATCCAGGGTATCGGACGGGATCGGCTCGCCGTCGAGCTTCGCGCCCTCCCTGCTTGATCAGGCGGCGCGCCTCGCTCGAGCTGATCTCGAAAGCGCCCGCCATCAGCTGCGGCAGATGGACCATTCCGCCGTTGTCGCCGAGGAAGGGCGCCAGGTCGAGCTCCTCGATCTCGTCCGGCGCCTGGCGGTCGACGAAGAGGCGGTTGAAGTGCTCCTCCGCCGCCTGCGCCGCGGCGGCGTCGTGGAAGCGCTCGACGATGCCGCGGGCGAGCGCCCGCTTGGCCTCGTTGGGCGGCGCCCCGGCGGGCGGCTCGGCGCCGAGCACGAGCCGGAAGTACTCGGGCATCGCCTCGTCGGGCACCCGCATCGTCTTGCCGAACATCTCCTCCGGCGCCTCGGTGACGCCGATGTAGTTGCCCAGCGACTTGCTCATCTTCTTGCTCGCCGTCGGTGCCGACCAGGATCGGCATGGTCAGGATCGACTGCGGCTTCTGGCCGTAGGCGGTCTGGATGTCGCGGCCGAAGAGCAGGTTGAACTTCTGGTCGGTCCCCCCCAGCTCGACGTCGGCCTCGACCGCGACCGAGTCGTAGCCCTGCAGCAGCGGGTAGAGCAGCTCGAGCGCGGCGATCGGCGCGCCGGCGGCGAGCCGCTTCTGGAAGTCGTCGCGCTCGATCAGGCGGGCGACCGTGGTCTGCGCCAGCAGGCCGAGCAGCTCCTCCGGCGCCATCCGCAGCCACTCGCTGTTGAAGCGGACCTCGGTGCGCTCGCGGTCGAGCAGCTTGAAGGCCTGCTCCTGGTAGGTGGCGGCGTTGGCCTCGATCTCCTCGGGCGAGGGCATCGGCCGCTGCGCCGAGCGGCCGCTGGGGTCGCCGACCCGGGCGGTGAAGTCGCCGACGATCAGCACGACCTGGTGGCCCGCCTGCTGGAACTCGCGCAGCTTCTCCAGGACGACCGTGTGGCCGAGGTGGATGTCGGGCGTGGTCGGGTCGATCCCGAGCTTGACCCGCAGCGGCCGCCCGGCCGCGAGCTGCTCCTGCAGCATCGCCGCCGGCAGCACGTCGACCGCGTTGCGCGTCAGGTCCGCCACGGGCCCAATGCTAGACTGCCGCCTCCGCTCGGCGGGCCGGGTCGCCGAGTGCGACCCTCGATGGCAATTGGAACTAAAGCCCCGCCGACGGGGCGACGCAGCCCGCCGCCGCCCCGTCGACTCCCTCGAAGCACGCAAGCCGCGCTGAAGAAGCTGCGCATCCTCTTCGTCCTGCTCGGGCTCGCCGTCCTGGGGCTGGTCTCGATGGTCTTCGGGATGATGGCCGCTGTCTCGCAGGACCTGCCGGCGATCTACAACTTCGCCCAGTACAAGGCCTCGAAGAACAGCGAGGTCTTCGACGCCTCGGGCGAACCGATCGGCACCCTGACCAGCGACCAGAACAAGATCCTGCTCACCTCGGGCCAGATCTCCCCCAACATCAAGAACGCCGTGGTCTCGATCGAGGACTCGCGCTTCTACGAACACAACGGCGTCGACTTCCAGGGCATCGCCCGCGCCCTGATCAAGGACGTGCTCAGCCAGAGCGCCGCAGCAGGGCGCCTCGACGATCACCGAGCAGTTCGTCAAGAACGCGCTCGAAGCCGAAGGCAGCCGCACGGTCTTCGAGAAGTTCCGCGAGGCGGCGCTCGCCTACCGGCTCGAGCGCCACTGGACCAAGGACAAAATCCTCACCGAGTACCTCAACACGATCTACTTCGGCGAGGGCGCCTACGGGATCGAGGCCGCCGCCCGCACCTACTTCGGCAACGCCCACCCGGGCTGCGGCACGCCAACCGAGCCCTGCGCCTCGGTGCTCGAGCCCTGGGAGGCGGCGACGCTGGCCGGCGATCATCGCCTCGCCTTCCGCCTACGACCCCAAGGTCTACCCCGAAAACGCCCTGATGCGGCGCAACATCGTGCTCGAACACATGTACGAACAGGGCTACATAACGCATGAGCAGTTCGAGGAAGGACGCCAGCAGGCGCTGCCCTCCCCCAACGACATCGAGCCGCCCAAGCTCGACTCGAAGGCCCCCTACTTCACCGCCTGGCTGCGCCAGCAGCTGGTCGAACGCTACGGCGCCTCGAAGGCCTTCTTCGGCGGCCTGAAAGTGAAGTCGACGCTCGACCTGCGCCTCCAGGGCGCCGCCGAAGAAGCGGTCAACTCATACCTCGGCTACTCGCCGGCGACCGCCTCGGTGGTCGTGCTCGACAACAAGAACGCCGGCGTCAAGGCGATGGTCGGCGGCCCCAACTTCGAAACCAAGCCCTTCAACCTCGCCACCCAGGGCCATCGCCAGCCGGGCTCCTCGATCAAGCCGTTCACGCTGATCACCGCGCTCGAAGAGGGCATCTCCCCGTATACGACCTTCGAATCCGCCCCGCAATACATCCACTACGGCAAGAACGACGAAGAAGTCTTCGAAGTGAACAACGACGAGGACTCCTACCTCGGCTCCTGCGACATCGTCTGCGCAACGACCTACTCGGACAACTCGATCTACGCGCAGCTCGGCCTCGAAGCGCTGAAAGGCAAGACGATCCAGGACCGCACCCACTCGATCGCGGGGACGATCCACAAGGCGGGCTACGACGACCCGATCTCGACCAACCCCTCGATGGTGCTCGGCGGGCTCGAAGTCGGCGTCACGCCGCTGGGCTGGACCTACGCCTACTCGACGATCGGCAACAACGGCGACCGGGTCAGCGGCACCCTGGCGCCGCGACCCGGCGACAGCCCCGTCGCCTACACCCAGGTCACCGACCAGCGACGGCCACACGATCAAGGACGGCGACAACGACTCGATCCACACCCAGGTGATCTCCGAAGGCGTCGCCGAAGAAGCGAAGGGCATCCTCGAAACGGTGGTCAGCAGCGGCACCGGCACCAACGCCCAGATCGGCGCCTCGGGCCAGTGGGGCAAGACGGGCACGACCGAGAACAACGGCGACGCCTGGTTCTGCGGCGGCATCGAAGACGAAGTGACCGCCTGCGTCTGGGTCGGCTACGCCGACACCACGACATCGATGACGACCCTCTACAACGGCGGCCCGGTGATGGGCGGCACCTTCCCGGCGCTGATCTGGGCCAGCGTGATGTCGGCCTACGAGGAAATCAAGGCCGAACGCGCGGCCGAAGCGAAGGAAGGCAAGGAAAGCAAGCGGTGACTCCGGCTCGCTCCTCAGGGTCGACCTACACGTCGCCTGAATCCTCCGGCGAAGCGGAAGTCGAAAGCGAAGCATCGGAAGCGAGCGAACCGGCCGAAGAAGCGCCTGAAGCTCCGGAAGCGGCCGAACCAGCCGAACCGGCGGCGCCCGAACCGAGCGAACCGGCGGCGCCTTCCAGCGGCGGCGGCGTTACGGCCGGATAGCCGGCTTCGAGACGTGCGGGACTGCCGGCGAGGCCGAAGCGCCACGGCCGCTCGACCGCTTTCGTGATCCCGACCCGCCGCCCGGTGACCACCTCGGCCCTTCCAGCCGGTTTCTCGCGGCAGCAGCAGGAACGGGTCGCGCGCCAGATCGGCGCCGTTCTGGGAGAGATCGACGCCGAGCGCCTCGGTCAACTTGCCCGGGCCCGAGCAGAGATCGCGGTCGGGGCGCTCGCCGCGCCGCGCCCGCATCGCCTCGAGCTCAGCGGTCGGCTCGAGCGCCCGGATCAGCACCGCCGCCGCCTCGCCCTCGGGCTCGGCGACGAAGTTGAGCAGCGAGTGGATGCCGTAGGAGAGGTAGACGTAGGCGCGGCCGGGTGGGCCGAAGAGGACCTCGGTGCGATCGGTGAGACCGACGTAGGCGTGGCAGGCGGGATCGTCGCGCTCGTAGCTCTCGGTCTCGACGATGACCCCGCCGCAGCCCGCGAAGAAGAGCCGGCAGCCGATCAGCTCGCGGGCGACCAGGTGAACCGAGCGATCGAAGAAATCAGCCGCAAGGCGGCTCTCGGTCGCGGTCCCGGCTCGCTCACTCCCGCTCTTCGAGCGCCCTTGCCTTGACCGCGGCGAGCGCCTCTCTTGCCTGGCCGATCTGCACCGCCAGCGGCGCCGAACCGGTGCCGCCCTCGATCCGCTTCGACTCGAGCCAGCTGCTGCGCTCGAGCACCTCGTAGAAGGACTCGTCGAGATGCTCGGAGCGAGCGCTGAGCTCGTCCTGGCTCAGTTCGGAGAGCGACTTGCCCTGCTCGACCGCGTCGCGGACCAGGCCACCGACGATGCCGTGCGCCTCGCGGAAAGGCACGCCGCGGCGGACGAGCAGGTCGGCGACCTCGGTCGCGGCCAGCATCTCGTCGCCCGAGGCATCCTCGAGCCGCTCGCGGTCGAAGGCGATCCCGGCAAGCATCCCCTCGGTCGCGTCGAGGCAGGACTCGATCGTGTCGATCGCGTCGAAGAGCGGCTCCTTGTCCTCCTGCATGTCCTTGCCGTAGGTAAGCGGCAGGGCGTGCATGACGCCCGAGCAGGGTCGCGTAGCTGGCGGCGACCCGGGGGCTCTTCGCCCGCAGCAGCTCGGCCGAGTCGGGGTTCACCTTCTGCGGCATGATCGAAGAGCCCGAGGAGAAGGACTCGTCGAGCTCGCAGAAGCCGAACTCGGTGCTCGAGCTCCAGATGACGATTTCCGAGCCGAGGCGCGAGAGGTGCATCGCGCAGGTCGAGGCGGCGGCGAGGTAGTCGAGGACGAAGTCGCGGTTGGAGGCGCCGTCGATCGAGTTGTGGCTGACGTGCTCGAAGCCGAGGTCGCCGGCGACGGCGTTGCGGTCGATCTCCCAGTTGACCCCGGCCAGGGCGCCGGAGCCGAGCGGCATCACCGAGGCGCTGTCGAGGGCGAACTGGAAGCGCAGCACGTCGCGGGCGAGCATCCAGAAGTAGGCGAGCAGGTGATGGCCGAGGTAGACCGGCTGGGCGCGCTGCAGGTGGGTGTAGCCGGGCATCGGCCAGTCGCGGTGGCGCTCGGCCAGCTCGAGCAGTCGCTCCATCGCCGCCCCGGCGAGCTCGATCGCGCGCAGCGAGTGCGCCTGCACGACCATCGCCACGTCGGTGGCGACCTGGTCGTTGCGCGAGCGCCCGGTGTGCAGCTTGCCGGCGAGCGGGCCGATCTCCTCGCCGAGCAGGCGCTCGACCGCCATGTGGATGTCCTCGTCGGCCTCGGCGAACTCGAAGCCGTGCTCGCCCATGCGGGCGCGCACGCGCTCGAGCCCGGCGTCGATCTGCTCCAGCTCGGAGTCGTCGAGGACGCCGATCCGCGCAGGCCGCGGGCGTGCGCCTGGGACTGGTCGATGTCGTACGGAGCCAGCCGCCAATCGAACTCGATCGAGCGGTTGATCCGCCAGAAGCGCGGGTCTGGGTCTTTGCGGAAGCGCGACATCAGCGGATGGATTGGGCGAGAGCCTCGCACACCCGCGCCACCTGGGACTCGCTCATCGCCGGGAAGAACGGCAGCGCCAGCGAGCGGGCCGAGGCGGCTTCGGCGACCGGGAACTGGCCCTCGCGGTAACCGAGCTCGCGCAGGTGGGGAAAGAGGTGGATGCAGGGCAGGTAGGCCTTGCTGGCGACGCTCGCGCTCGGCGAGGCGGGCGATCGTCGCGTCGCGGTCGACGTCCTCGGCGCAGCTGCACCGTGTAGACGAACCAGCTGCGCAGCTCGTTCCCCGCGCCGGCGATCGGCGTCTTCACCCCATCGATTCCCGACAAGCCCTGCTCGTAGAGCGCGGCGACGCGCGCGCGGTCGGCCAGCATCGCGTCGAGCTTCTCGACCTGGGCGACGCCGAGCGCTGCGGCGACGTCGGAGAGGCGGTAGTTGAAGCCGAGGCCGCCGTGGTCGAGCCAGCCCATGTCGGCGGCGCGGCCCTGGTTGCGCTCGCTGCGCAGGCGGGCGGCGAGCGCCGCGTCGCCGGTGACGATCATGCCCCCCTCCCCCGTGGTCATCTGCTTGTTGGCGTAGAAGGCGAAGGTGGCGAGGTTGCCGCGGGCGCCGACCTTGCGGCCCTCGGAGTCGACCGCGCCGAGCGCCTCGCAGGCGTCCTCGAGCAGGCCGAGGTCGTGCTTGGCGGCCAGCGCCTCCAGCTCCGGCATCGCGGCCGGGTAGCCGAAGATGTGGATCGGCAGGATGCCGGCCGTGTTCTCGCTCACTGCGGCCGCGGCGGCCGCGGGGTCGAGGTTGAGCGTCTCGGGATCGACGTCGCAGAAGACCGGCCGCGCGCCCTCGTAGAGCAGGCAGTTGGCCGAGGCGACGAAGCTGAAGGGGCTGGTCAGGACCTCGTCGCCGGGACCCCAGCCGAGCGCCCGCACGCCGAGGTGCAGGCCGGCCGTGCCGCTGGAGACCGCAACCGCGTCCTCGACCCCGAGCCAGGCGGCGAAATCGCGCTCGAAGCGCTCCGCCATCGGCCCCAGCGAGAGCCGGCCCGAGCGCAGCACCTCCAGCACCAGCTCCTCCTCGCGAGCGCCGATCTCGGGCTTGGCGAGCGGGATCGACTCGCTCTCGGGGCTGAAAGGCGTAGGCCAGCGAGTCGACCAACGCCTCCCAGGAGGCCTCGATGATGTTCTCCGAGACGCCGATCGTGCCCCACTCGCGCTTGCCGTCGGTCGAGTCGAGCAGCACCCGGGTGACCGCGCCGGTGCCGTGGGCCTCGTCGAGGATCCGCACCTTGTAGTTGGTCAGCTCGATCTCGCGCAGGTGCGGGTGGCGGGCGCCGATCGCGGCGCGCAGGGCAGTGTCGAGGGCGTTGACCGGGCCGTTGCCCTCGGCGACCTCGACGTAGCGCTCGCCGTCGACGACGACCTTGATCATTGCCTCGGTCTCGACCGCACCACCCTCGCGCTTCTCAGTGGTGACACGGAAGCTCTCCAGCTCGAAGAGCGGCTCGTAGACGCCCGCCTCGCGCCGCAACAGCAGCTCGAAGGAGGCCTGCGCCGCCTCGTAGTGGTAGCCGCGGTGCTCGCGCTGCTTGAGTTGCTCCACCACTCGCGTCGCGGCCTCGTCGCCGAGCTTCAGTCCGGCGCGCTCGGCCTGGCTGCGGATCGTCGCCTTGCCCGAGAGCTCCGAGGCGAGGATGTCGCGCTCGTTGCCCACCTCGGCAGGGTCGAGGTGCTCGAAGGTGCTGGCGTCGGCGGCCACTCCCGCCGCGTGCATCCCGGCCTTGTGGGCGAAGGCGTTGCGGCCGACGTAGGCCCGGTCGGGGTTCGGCGTCATGTTGCAGAGCTCGTCGAGGTAGTGGGAGGTCGGCGTCAGGCTCGCCAGCTGCTCCTCGCTGACCACCTCGAAGCCCATCTTCAGCTGCAGCGCCGGCAGGATCGAGACGAGGTTGGCGTTGCCGCAGCGCTCGCCGTAGCCGTTGACGCAGCCCTGCACCAGGCGGGCGCCGGCACCGACCGCGGCAAGCGAGTTGGCGACCGCGCACTCGGCGTCATTGTGGGTGTGGATGCCGATCTCGACCGCGCCGTCGAGGCCGGCGATGACGGCGGCCGTGGTCTCGGCGACGAACTGCGGCAGGCTGCCGCCGTTGGTATCGCAGAGGGTGACGTTCTCCGCTCCCGCGTCGGCGGCGGCACGGACGCATTCGAGCGCATAGGCGGCGTCGTCGCGGTAGCCGTCGAAGAAGTGCTCGGCGTCGAAGACCGGGCGCTTGCCCTGTTCCTTGCAGAAGGCGATCGAGTCGGCGATCATCGCCAGGTTCTCCTCGTCGGAGACCCGGGTCACCTTTTCCAGGTGCAGGCGCCAGCTCTTGCCGACCAGACAGACGACAGGGGCGAAGGAACTGACCAAGACGGCAAGGGCCCCGTCGTCGGAGGCCTCGCGGTCGCGGCGCCGGGTCATGCCGAAGGCGGCGATCGTCGCCTGCTTCAGCTCCTGCTCGGCAAGCAGCTCGAACAGCTCCGCCTCCTTCGGGTTGGAGCTGGGGAAACCGGCCTCGATGAAGTGGACGCCGAGCGCGTCGAGGGCGTGGACGATCTTGAGCTTCTCGCCGACCGAGAGCGACATGCCCTGGCCGCCCATGCCGTCCCGCAAGGTGGTGTCGTAGAGCTTTACCTGTTCCATCTGATGCCTTTCACTTCGAGAGATCGGGGTGAGGGCCTTTCGGCCCAGGCGCGTGGCATCGCCACGCCAGCCGCTAGGCGGCTGCGGTAATTCGCCCGATTGCCTCGAAATGGCGCTGCATCATGAGCTGACCTTACTCGGCTCGTCCGCTCCGGCCGAAACATTGACGAAGTCGAGCCACTCGAGGTACTCCTCGGCGCGGCCGTGCAGCGCGTCGACGAATTTCGCCTGCACGTGGCGAGTTATCTCGCCCGGCTCGCCGATCGGGTGGTCGTCGATCTCGCGCACCGGCACCAGCTCGGCGGCGGTCCCGGTGAGGAAGATCTCCTCGGCCAGGTAGAGCTCGGCGCGGGCGATGTCGCGCTCGACCACGGTGTAGCCGAGGTCGCGGGCGATCTGGATCACCGACTTGCGGTTGATCCCGTCGAGGATCGAGGCGACGTGAGGCGGCGTGACGATCTCGCCGTCGCGGACCAAGAAGATGTTCTCGCCCGAGCCCTCGCAGACGAAGCCGCGCTCGTCGAGCAGAATCGCCTCCTCGTAGCCGGCGTTGGTCGACTCGGTCTTGGCCAGGATCGAGTTGAGGTACTGGCCGGAGGCCTTGGCGTGCGGGATCAGGCCGCCGGGGCCGATCCGGCGCCAGCTCGAGACCTTGGCGCGGATGCCGTGCTTCTGGCCCTCCTCGCCGAGGTAGGCGCCCCAGGGGAAGGCGGCGATGATCAGGTCGACCGGTGCGTCGGTCGCGTAGAGGCCGAGGCTGCCGTAGCCGCGGAAGGCGAGCGGGCGGATGTAGCAGGAACCGAGCCCGTTGCGGCGGATCAGCTCGCGCGTCGCCTCGCCGATTTCCTCGGTCGAGTAGGGCATGCCGAGGTAGTAGAGCTCAGCCGACTTGGCGAGCCGGTCGAGGTGGTCGGCGTGCCTGAACACGGCCGGGCCGCGCTCGGTCTCGTAGCAGCGGATCCCCTCGAAAACACCGGTGCCGTAGTGCAGCGCGTGGCTGAGGACGTGGACTTTGGCGTCCTCCCAGGGCACGAACTCGCCGTTATGCCAAATCAACTCTGCCTGATCCATGTTGGGGGAAGTATGCCCGATAGCGCAAGGGCATTCGAGCGAAGTCGAGAAGAGGACCGCATCAACCGAAAAGGAGACCTTCAGATGATCGCCGCAGTTCGCAAAAGAGTCAGCTATTCCAACGTGATCGCCACGATGGCCCTGTTCATCGCCCTCGGCGGCGTCGCCGTCGCCGCCGGCCTGCCCAAGAACAGCGTCGGTGCCAATCAGCTCAAGCGGGGAGCCGTCACCGCCGCCAAGATTCGCAAGCAGGCGGTGAACAGCGCCAAGCTGGCCCCGAAGTCGGTGATCAGCGGCAAGCTCGGGCCCAACTCGGTCGGCCCCGGAAACATCGGCAACGGCGCCGTGACCAGCGCCAAGCTGGCGGCCGACTCGGTGATCGCCTCGACGATCAAGAACAGCGTGATCACAACCAACAAGCTCAACAACGAAGCGGTGACGGCGGCGAAGCTGGGCAAAGAATCGGTTGCGACCGCAAAGCTCGGCAACGAATCGGTGACCAGCGCCAAGCTGGGCAAAGGCTCGGTGACCGCGGCGAAGCTGAGTGACGAAATCGGGCCGCTACTGGGAACGCTGAAGAGCGGCCAGACCCTGCGCGGCGTCTTCGACATGGGCGCCGAAAGCAAATCGTTCCGTGGGGCGACCAGCTTCCAGTTCCCGCTGCTGAACACACCGGCCATAACGCCCGCGAACATCCTCAAATTCGGCCAGACCACGGCGGCCTGCCCGGGAGTGGGCGGCGGCGAAACAACCCCGCAGGCGGCGTCCGGTCAGCTCTGCATCTACATCAGGCTCGAAAACGGCCTGAGCGCTCTCACCCTCGACACCGTCAATCGCCTCGGGTTCGGCCTCGCTGCCTTCTTCACGGAAGCGAAAGAAAGCAACGAAGTCAGCGGCATGTGGGCGGTAACCGCGCCTTAGGCGCTTAGCTCGGCCAACACGGCCTCGGTCACCTCGTCGGTGCCGACCGCGGTCTCCCTCTCGCCGGCAAGGTCCGGGGTGCGGAGGCCGCGGTCGAGCACCGCGTCGACCGCAGCATCGATCCGTGCCGCCTCATCCGGCCGGTCGAGGCCGTGGCGCAGCATCATCGCCGTCGAGAGAAAGGTCGCCAGTGGGTTGGCGACACCCTGGCCGGCGATGTCGGGGGCCGAACCGTGGACCGGCTCGAAGAGTCCCGGCTCGCCGTCGGCACCGAGGCTGGCCGAGGGCAACATGCCCAGCGACCCGGTCAGCATCGCCGACTCGTCGCTGAGGATGTCGCCGAAGAGGTTCTCGGTGACGATCACATCGAAGTCGGCGGGACGCGAGACCAGCTGCATCGCCGCGTTGTCGACCAGCAGGTGGTCGAGCATGACGTCTGGGTAGTCGGGGGCAACACGTCCAACCACCTCGCGCCAGAGGCGTGAGGTCTCGAGCACGTTGGCCTTGTCGACCGAGGTGACGCGGGGCTTGCGATCCGACCCCTCGGCGCGGCGCTGCGCGGCCTCGAAGCCGACCCGGGCGATCCGCTCGATTTCGGCCGCCGAGTACTCGCAGGTGTCGTGGGCCGAGTCGCCATCGCGGCCGCTGTCGCCAAAGTAGATGCCGCCGGTCAGCTCGCGCACGACCAGCAGGTCGGTACCGGCGATGCGGTCTTCCTTCAGCGGGCTGGCGCCGATCAGGGCCGGACTGGGCCGCACCGGCCGCAGGTTGGCGTAGAGGCCCATGCCCTTGCGCAGGCCGAGCAGGCCCTGCTCGGGGCGCGGCGCGTCGGGGTCGGTGGTGTCCCATTTCGGCCCGCCGACGGCGCCGAGCAGGACCGCGTCGGCGGCCCGGCAAGCCGCGAGTACCTCGTCGGTGAGCGCGGTGCCGTGGGCGTCGATCGAGCAGCCGCCCATCAGCGCCTCGCTGAACTCGAACTCGCCCAGCGCCTCGAGCAAGCGGCGTGCGGCGCCGACAATCTCCGGCCCGATCCCGTCGCCGGGCAGCAGGACTATGCGGGGGACGCTCGTCACGGCGGGCACTCTATGCGGCTATGCGTCGGCGCGCGCCTCGATGTTGAGGCGGACGTAGTCGAGGACGAGTGGCTCCTCCGACTCCTCCAGGATCGCCTCGGCGAACGGGCGCCGCTTCTCCTCCGGCAGCTGGGCCAGCAACGGCCCGAGTGTCACGGTCGAGGTGAACTCGAGCGGGTGCTCCGGCTGAACCGGCTTCGGCTCGAGCCAGCAGCGGACCTCGCTGAAGCCGGCGGCTTGGAGCTTGGATTCCGTCTCCCCGGGGGAGGCAAAGTTCCAGATCCCGGTCATCTCGCCGAAGTGCTCGGCGAACTCGGGCCGCGCCGCGACCGTCGCAATCACCTTCGCGTGCTCGGCGACGTTGCCCTCGCCACCGCACTGGGCGACAAGCCTCCCGCCCGGGCGCAACGCGGCCCGCAGTCGCTCGAAGAGGCGATCGTGGTCGAGGATCCAGTGGAAGGTCGCCGTGGAGAAGACCAGGTCGACCGGCTCATCTACCTCCAGCTCGGAGAGGTCGGAGACCTTGTAGGTGGCGCCGTCGCCAAGCCGCTCGCGCGCCCCGGCGATCATCGCCTCGGAGCCGTCGACAGCGATGATCCGGCCCGACGGCAGGCGCTTCATCAGCTCTTCGGTGACCCGCCCCGAGCCACAGCCGGCGTCGAGCACGACCTCGTCGCCGCTCAGCTCGAGCCTGCCGAGCACCTCCGTCCCCCAATTGAACTGGGGGTCGGAGATCGCGTCGTAGGTCTTCGCGTCCCACTCGCGCGGGCCGGTGTTCATCGGGCCGGTCATAACCAGACTCAGAGCGCTGTCGTCACCGGGCCGTGCTCAGCGGCGCCGGAGCCCTCGAAGGCATCGATCGCCGCCCCGTTCTCCAGGGTGATGCCGATGTCGTCGAGGCCGTTGAGCAGTCGGTGCTTGACGTCGGGCTCGACCTCGAATTTGAAGACGCCGGCGGCGCAGGTGACCGTCTCGTCGTCGACGTCGATCCGCGCCTCGCCCGCCTCGGCGACGGCGCGGCAATGCTCCTCGCTGAGAATCGCCGGCAAGAGGCCGACCTTGGTGCAGTTGGAATAGAAGATGTCGGCGAAGGACGGGGCGACGATCGCCTCGAAGCCGAAGTCCTCCAGCGCCCAGGGCGCGTGCTCGCGGGAGGAGCCGCAGCCGAAATTCGCCCCGGTGACGAGGATCGGGTTCGGCTCAAGCTCGATCTCGCCGTCGCGGATCCAGTCGTAGAAGAGGAACTCGCCGAAACCGGTCCGCTCGACTCGCTTGAGGAACTGCTTGGGGATGATCTGGTCGGTGTCGACGTCGGCCCGGTCCAGCACCGACACCTTGCCCTCGATCACGTCTATCGGCCTCATCGCTAGCTCCAATCCCTGATGTCGACAAAGTGACCCTCGATCGCCGCCGCGGCGGCCATCTTCGGGCTGACCAGATGAGTGCGCCCGCCCTTGCCCTGGCGGCCCTCGAAATTGCGGTTCGAGGTCGAGGCACAGCGCTCGCCCTCGATCAGGGTGTCGGGATTCATGCCGAGGCACATCGAGCAGCCCGCCTCGCGCCATTCGAAGCCGGCCGAGCGGAAGACGTCGTGCAGACCCTCGGCTTCGGCGTCTGCCTTGACCTGCTGCGAGCCGGGCACGACCATCGCCCGCACCGAGCCGGCGACCTTGCGGCCGTCGACGACCGCCGCCGCCTCGCGCAGGTCCTCGATCCGCGAGTTGGTGCAGGAGCCGATGAAGACCCGTTCCGGCGCGACCTCGGTCATCGGCGTGCCCGCCTGCAGGCCCATGTAAGTGAGGGCGCGTTCGGCCGACTCGCGATCGGCGGGCGAGTCCATCGCCGCTGGGTCGGGGACGCTGTCGGTGACCTCGCAGACCATGCCGGGGTTGGTCCCCCAGGTGACCATCGGCGAGATCGCACCGGCGTCGACGTCGACCTCGGTGTCGAAAGCGGCACCGGCGTCACTCGGCAGCTGCCGCCAACGCTCGGCCGCGGCGTCGAAGTCTGTGGGCGCGCCCGGGCGGCCACGGACCCACTCGATCGTCTTCTCGTCAGGGGCGATCATGCCGGCGCGACCGCCACCCTCGATCGTCATGTTGCAGATCGTCATCCGGCCCGGCATCGCCAGGGCCTCGATCGCCGGCCCGGCGTACTCGACCGCGTAGCCGGTCATGCCGCCGGTGCCCAGGCGCCCGATCGTCGCCAGGATCAGGTCCTTGGGCGTGACCCCTGCGCCGAGCTCGCCCGCGTAGGAGATCCGCATCGTCTTCGGCCGCTTCTGCACCAGGCACTGGGTCGCCAGCACGTGCTCGACCTCAGAGGTGCCGATGCCAAACGCCAGCGAGCCGAAGGCGCCGTGGGTGGAGGTATGGCTGTCGCCGCAGACGATCGTCATGCCCGGCTGGGTGACCCCGAGCTCCGGCCCGATCACGTGGACGATGCCCTGGCGGTCGGAGCCCAGAGAGTAGATCGGGATGCCGAACTCCTCGCAATTGCGCTCCAGCGTTTCGACCTGGACCCGCGAGAGCTCGTCGGCGATCAGGCGCGCCGCCATCGTGCCATCGGTGGGGGTGTTGTGGTCGGCGGTGGCCAGGGTCTTGTCGGTGCGGCGCACCGGGCGGCCGGCCAGGCGCAAACCATCGAAGGCCTGAGGCGAGGTGACCTCGTGAACCAAATGCAGGTCGATGTAGATCAGGTTCTCGGAGACCTCGTGGGCTTCCCAGAGCTTGTCGAACATGGTTTGCGGCATCGGGCCTCCTCCTAGCTCCGGCGCAGGCCGGCGGCGATCACGGCGAGGAAGCGCGTCGGCTCCTCGCCTTCGTTCTCGAAATGGTGGGGAAGATCGGCATCGAAGGTGACGCTGTCGCCCTCGCTCAGCTCGTGACGGGCGCCGTCGACGATCAGCACCAGGGTGCCGGCGAGGACAACCGCGGTCTCGCGACTGCCGGGCTCGTGCATCGGTGGGTCATCGCGGCCACCGGTCGTCGCGCCCGCGTCGAGCGTGTGAAGGGAGACGTCGGCACGCTGGCCGGGTAGCGGTGGGGTCAGCTCCTCGAAGCGATGCCCGCCTCGCTCCAGGCCGCGCCTGTCGCCCGCACGGCTGACAACAACGTGCTCGCCTTCGTCCAAGCGCAAGAGCTGAGAGAGCGTCAGCTCCAGCCCAGCAGCGATCTTCGCCGCGACGGCCAGAGTGGGGCTCGTCTCCCCCCGCTCGACCTGCGAAAGCATCGGCGCACTGACGCCCGAACGCTCGCCCAGATCCCGCAGCGAGAGCCCCATCGCCTCGCGCAGGGCATGGACACGACCACCGATCGCAGGCACATCGCTGGCTGCTGTGTTGCCTCGGTGACTTTTGGAGGTGAAGGTGACGATAGGCGTACGCTATCACATACGTTTGTATTCAGGACGACGGGAGCAGCTTCCGCAGGTCTGCTGCAACCGCCTCCGGTTCATCGTCAAGCTGGGCCCAGGAAATACGAGTCACCTCGTATCCAGCGGTACGCAAGACTCGGTCGCGGGCACGGTCCTCCCTGAACGCCGAGCGCGTGCCATGCCCTTCCCAGCTGTCGAGCTCAACCACCTGCCCGGAGCCGGACCAATGGCAGTCGACCTGGAATCGCTTCTCGCCCACCGTGATCCAGTCGTTAAGGCGAGGACGAGGCAGGCCGTGGCGCCGCAGGAAGGGCAAGAACCGTTCCTCCAGCCGGCTCCGGGTACGCCCAGCGGGCAGGGTTTCTATGCGGTCCAGCGCTTCCCGCACTCGCCGCACCCCGCGTCGACTCGGGTATCGATCGACAAGGTCCACCAGCGAAAGGCGGTCATACAGGCGCAGGTATTCGACCTGACGGATCGCACTCTCGACTCGGTCGATCGAGGAGGTCGCGGCAAGGTCGAAAACCGTACGAGGTGCAGTAGTCACGGGGATGCCGTCTTTTTCGGTTCGCTCATCGCCCGGCAAAGCGACGACGTGGCGATGGATCGTCGCTGACGAGCGGGTCCGGTGCGGGACGGCGACATCAATCCGGCTCCGAGAGTTGGGCTGAATACCCCAAAACGCAGCCGCCGAGAAATGGCTGAGCACAGCTGCTGGGCCAGAAGCCAAGACGGCAGCCATCCAGAGCCCCTCGCGTTTGATCGCCCGATGCCCGACGGCGTACACCCCCGCCTGCACCCGATGCAGTCGGCCGGCCCGAATCCGCACTTCAATTGCTTCCTCCGTGAGCCCGAGCCATCGCAGCTGCCCCCGCCCCACCACCCCGTGCTGCCGCTCCGCGAGCACGGCGACATCCCGATCGTCGCCGTGAGTCCGCGAAAACCCTTGTAGAGCAAGGGTTTTCGCGGACTCGGCGGGCATGCAGCGATGGTGCCGCGCGCGGCCGCGCGCGTGGTGCGCAGCGTTTAACGGATGTGTGACGCCTTACGGGCCTGGGGTGCGCTCTACCGCTGCCTCAGATGTCAGGGCCTCGGCCTCACGGATTGCTGCGCCCTCCAAAGCATTCGACAACGCCCTTACGTAGGCGCGGGCCGAGGCCTCGAGGATGTCGGTGGCCACGCCCTGGCCCGTGGCCAAGCGGTCTGCGGCTCGCAGCATCACCGTCACCTGGCCGAGGGCGTCCTCTCCCCCGGTCACCGCCTCGACCGTGTACTGGCGCAGCTCGCACTCGGTCCCCGCGGCCTTCTGGATCGCGCGGAAGATCGCGTCGACGGGCCCGTCGCCGCTTGACTCGCCTACGGCCTCCTCACCGGAGGGCATCTTCACCGCGACGCGGGCCAGCGGCTCGCGACGCGAGCCCGCTTCGACCTCGAACCAGGCCAGCTCATGGGAGTCGTCCTTCTCGCGCATCTCGTCGGAGACGATCGCCTCCAGATCCAGCGCCGTCACCTGCTTCTTGCGGTCGGCTATCTCCTTGAAGCGCTTGAAGGCGGCATTGAGGGCATTGCCCTCGAGCTTGAAGCCCAGTTGGTCCAGCGCGTCGCGCAGGGCGTGGCGGCCGGAATGCTTGCCCAGCACGAT
Organism: uncultured Solirubrobacterales bacterium; assembly: GCA_963840565.1. Classification (GTDB taxonomy): domain Bacteria; phylum Actinomycetota; class Thermoleophilia; order Solirubrobacterales; family 70-9; genus VRUE01. Next base: position 388,701 of record CAWIZH010000002.1, on the reverse strand, counting down.
CGAGTTCGACTCCAGGCCGACTTCGGTCGCGTCCATGATCTCGTAGGTGGTGCGCTCCTTCAGCACGCCGTCCTGGTGGATGCCGGACTCGTGGGCGAAGGCGTTGCGGCCGACGATCGCCTTGTTGGGCTGGATCGCGTAGCCGGTCAGGCGCGAGACCATGCGGCTGGTGCGAGCCAGCTCGCGGGTGTTGATCCCGGTCGTCAAGCCGTGGAGGTCCTCACGGACCTTGACCAGCATCGCGATCTCCTCCAGCGAGCAATTGCCGGCCCGCTCGCCGATCCCGTTGACGGCGCACTCGACCTGGCGCGCACCGGCCAGGACGCCCGCGTAGGAGTTGGCGACGGCCAGGCCCAGGTCGTCGTGGCAGTGGACCGACAGCTCGACCCCGCTCAGCGCCGGGACCAGCTCGTAGAGACGGCGGAAGTAGTCCGCATACTCATCGGGCGTGGTGTAGCCGACCGTGTCGGGGATGTTGACCACAGTGGCGCCCTCTTCGACTGCGATCGCGCAGACCTCGGCGGTGAACTCGATATCCGCCCGGGTCGCGTCCATCGGTGAGAACTCGACGTCCTCGCAGTAGGACTTGGCCAGGGTGACTGCCGCCCGCGCCTGGCCCTTGACGTCCGCGCGGTCGGTTTGCAGCTGGTGCTCGATGTGAATGTCGGAGGTCGAGATGAAGGTGTGGATGCGCGGTCTCGCCGCGTCCTTGATCGCCCCCCAGGCGGCATCGATATCCGCCTTGTGAGTGCGAGCCAGGCCGCAGATCACCGGGCCCTCGACGCCGCGGGCGATCGCCTCGACCGCCTCGAAATCGCCGGGCGAGGTGATCGGAAAGCCGGCCTCGATCACGTCGACCCCCAGGCGGGCGAGCTGCTGGGCGATCTCGACCTTCTCCGCCGTGTTCAGCGAGATGCCGGGCGACTGCTCGCCGTCGCGCAATGTGGTGTCAAAGATGTGGACGCGGTTTGCGTCTTCTGCTTGTGCCACTGGGTCCTCCTCCTTCTCTACTTCGCTCGAATGACCTTGTCTCTCGCGGCTAACGCGCCGCCCAGCGCTATTCCCCCCGAGGGGGGAGGAGAAGGAGAAGCGCGAGGCTGTCGAGCCGGTACGTCATTCGGTCGCTTGAGCTTAGCGTAGGCTGCGCGCATCGCAAGCGAGACGCCCTCAACCGCGATCCCCCGCTCGACCTGGTTTGCCCTCTTCGCGATGGGGATCGCCGTGGTGGTCATCGCCAACGACTTCTCCGCGATCAACGTCGCCCTGCCGACGATGGAGAAGGACTTCGATACCAACATCAACACGATCCAGTGGGTGATCAACGCCTACGCGCTGACCTTCGGCGTGATGATCGTCACCGGTGGGCGCCTGGCCGACATGTTCGGCCGCCGCAACGCCTTCTTCCTCGGCAGCGCGATCTTCGCCTCGATGTCGGCGCTGGGCGGAGCGGCGCAGACGGAGACCTGGCTGATCGCGACGCGGACCCTGATGGGGATCGGCGGGGCGCTGATGTGGCCGGCGATCCTCGGCATGACCTACGCCCTCTTGCCCGAAGACAAGGCCGGGCTGGCGGGCGGCATCATCATCGGCGCCGCCGGGCTCGGCAACGCGATCGGACCGCTGATCGGCGGCGTCCTTACCGACGCGCTCAGCTGGCGCTGGATCTTCTTCCTCAACGTGCCGATCTCCGCCTTCGCAGTGTTCGTCACCTACCGCCTGGTCAAAGTGGCCGAGCCCGACCCGGGCGAACAGCGGATCGACTATCCGGGTATCGCGACACTCTCGGTGGGTCTCGTCGCACTGCTGGTCGCGCTCGACCAGATCGACGACTGGGGCTTCGGCGATCCGCGGGTGATCGGGCTCTTCATCCTCTCGGCCGTCCTGCTCGTCTCCTTCGTGCCGATTGAGCGGCGCGCGGGGTTGAAGGCCCTGGTGCCGCGAGCGGTGATGGCCAACGAGAGCTTCCGCGCCTCCTGCCTGGCGATCCTGCTGATGTCGGCGACCTTCTTCGCCGCGTTGCTCTACCTGCCCCAGTTCATGCAGCACCAGCTCGGCTACTCGCCGCTGCAGGCCGGCCTGGGAATGCTGCCCTTCCTGGCGACCTTTGCCCTCGTCTCCTTTACCGCCGGCCCGCTCTACGAGCGACTCGGAGCAAAGGTATTGGCCTCGGTCGGCGCCGCCTGCATCACGATCGCGCCCTTCCTCTTCTCGCAGGTCGGATCGAGCTCCGGCTTGGCCTCGCTGATCCCGGGCATGGTCGTGCTCGGGATCGGGATCGGCAGCTTCTATCCGACAGCGACAACCGCAGGGGTCACCTCGGTCGACGAATCGCAGACCAGCCTCGCCGGTGGGATCGTCTACATGTTCCAGATCGCCGGCGGCTCGATCGGGTTGGGCCTGACGACGACGATCTTCTCGGCGCAGGCGTCCTTTGTCGACGGCATCCAGGCGGCCTTCCGGCTCGACGCCGCACTCTCACTCGTCGGCTTCCTCGTCGCCCTCTTCTTCGTCGGCGGGCGCCTGCTCGGGCGCCGCGATGCGAGCGAGGGTGCCTCGGCCTAGAACTGGCGGCGCATGTCCTGGCGGATGTCGTTGACGCCGGACCCGCCGCTCAAGACATCGTTGCCAGGCCCACCGCGCAGGATGTCTTCGCCGGAGCCGCCGTAGATCGTGTCGTTGCCCGGGCCGCCGAAGATCAGGTCGTTGCCGCCGCGGCCGACGAGACGATCGTTGCCTTCGCCGCCGATCAGTTTGTCGGGGCCGCCGCCACCGACCAGCGTGTCGCCACCCGGCCCACCTCGCATCGTCACCGGAATCGTCACCTCGTTGGAGACGACGACCGAGTCGTCACCGGGGCCGGCGTTTACTTCGAAGCCGGCGACGAGCGGCGCCTGGCAGACCAGCTCGTCCGGGTTGCCTGCCGAGTGTTCGCAGACGGTGCCACCGACTTCGAGCGGGGCGACCGAATCGATCACGTAGCTGCGCCCGTCGGGGGTGAGCCAGATGTGGATCATGCCCAGTTCCGCGCCGCCCGCCAAGACCACCGTGTAGGTCGTTTCAGCGCGCGCAAGCGTCGCGGTCTGAGCCGCAAAAATCGCAAGCATGATCAGGATCGCCCTCTTCATCGCAAATGCCCCCGTCCAGATTGGGACAGGCGCCTAACTTGGAAACAACACGACCTTGCCGACGTTGCGGCGCTCGGCAATGAATTTATGCGCGTCCCCGGCCTGCTCGAAGGAAAATGCCTCGGCGACGACCGGCTCTAGGCGCCCGGCCTCGAGGTCGGCCATCAGCGGCTCGGTGACCCGGTCGAGGCTGCCCTCGCGTTCCCACCACTTGAGCATGTTGAGGCCGAAGACCCCCTTGTTCTCGTTCATCATCATCAAGCTCTTCCACCAGGGGACCGTCGCCAGCGGCATCTTGAAGAGCCCTTTCAGCATCGCCGGCAGGTCGCGGCCGCTTTCGCTCGTCGCCTCCGAAAGCCCGTACATGACCATGCGACCGCCCGGACGCAGCAGCCGGTAGTCCTTGCGGAAGGAGGTCGGGCCGAGGGCGTCGATGATCAGGTCGACCCCCTCCCCGCCGGTGAGTCGCATCGTCTCCGTCTCGAAGTCCTGGTTGCGGTAGTCGATCGGATGCTGGACCCCCTGGGCGCGAATCGCGTCGTGCTTGGCGGGCGAGGCGGTACCGAAGATCTCGGCACCGACGTTGCTGGCGATCTGGGTGGCGGCGATCCCCACGCCCCCGGCGGCGGCGTGGATCAGCAGGCGGTTGCCCTCGCGCAGGCTGCCCATCACGATCAGAGCCGCGTAGGCGGTGCCGTAGTTGACCGGGAACGCGGCGCCCTGCTCGAAGCTGAGCCGCTCCGGCATCGGCAGCACCTGCACCTCGGGGACGACGACGAGCTCTGCCTGCCCGCCGAACTGGGTTCCGGCGATGACGCGGTCGCCCACGGCATGTTCGCTCACACCGTCGCCGATCGACTCGACCACGCCGGAGACCTCGTAGCCCATCACGCACGGCGTCTTCGGCGCATCGGGGTAGAGACCGAGGCGGGCCATCGTGTCGGCGAAGTTGATCCCGGCCGCCTTGACCGCGATTCGCACCTCACCTGGACCGACCGGCGGGTCGGGGCGCTCCTGGACCTGAAGAACGTCGTAGCCGCCGTTCTTTGTCTGGACGAGCGCCTTCACACCTGAAGACTATGCCCTGTGGACGTCTGAGCAAGCAGAGCAAGGACGCAGGGAGCGTGGCGTGCTTCGCACGCGAGTGACCGAGGACGCAGCTATGCGCTGCTCAGAGGTCCACGGGGCGGCCTACGGCGAAGCCGTCGAGCCGGAGGATCTTGCCGATCGTCTCCTCGTTGACCGCGGCGTCGGTAGTCAGCGCCATCACCGCGTGCTCTCCCCCCGACGTGGCCCCAACTGCGGCGGAGACGATGTTGACCCCCTCCTCGCCGAACATCGTCCCGACCCTGCCGATCATTCCCGGCCGGTCGGCATAGCGGAAGACGGCGAGGTGCTCGGCGAAGGGCAGGTAGAAGGCCTCGCCCCAGGCCGAGACCAGGTACGGCTCGTTGCGCGGCCCGACCCCGGTGCCGGCGACCTCGACGTCTTCGTCGCCGGAGCGGAGGCGAACCGTGACCAGCTCGGTGAAGTCCTCAGAGCTGGAGTCCTTGGTCTCGCTCAACTCGATGCCGCGCTCTTCGGCCATCTGCGGCGCGTTGACGAGGTTGACCGGGACCTCGGTGTGGCCGGAGAGGATCCCGACCAGGACCGCGATGCCGAGCAGGCGCGTGTCGTGCTGGGCGAGTTTGCCGCGGAACTCGACCGCGACCCTGTCGACCGTTCCCTCGGCGAGACCCTCGGCGAGGCGGCCGAGCTTTTCGCAGAGCGGCACGAAGGGCGCCAGCGCCTCCATCTCCTCGGGGCGCACGGCGGCGATGTTGACCGCGTTGGTGACGACGCCGCCCTGCAGCGCCGCGGTCACCTGTTCGGCGGTGACGACGCCGGCGCGGTCCTGCGCCTCCGCGGTCGAGGCGCCGAGGTGGGGAGTGACGACGACGTTGCCGCGGGCGAAGATCGGGTGCTCGGTGAAGGGCTCGGAGGGGAAGACGTCGAGCGCGGCCCCGCCGACCTTGCCCGACTCCAAGCCGGCGTCGAGCGCGTCGAGGTCGATCAGCTCCCCGCGGGCGCAGTTGATGATCCGCACGCCCTGCTTCATCGCGGCGATCGCCTCGGCGTTGACCAGGCCGATCGTCTCCGGCGTCTTCGGCACGTGCACGGTGACCACGTCGGCCTGCTCGAACAGCTCCTCGAGGCTGGCAGCGCCCTGCACGCCGAGCTCGCGGAAGCGCTCGGCGGTGACGAACTTGTCGAAGGCGATCACCTCCATCTCGAAGGCCTGGGCGCGCTTGGCGACCAGCTGGCCGATGCGGCCAAAGCCGACGATCCCGATCGTCTTGCCGTAGAGCTCGGCGCCCTTGTACTTGGCGCGGTCCCAGCGACCGTCGACGAGGGCGCCGTGGGCCTGCGGGACGTTGCGGAAGAGGGCGAGTGCGAGGGCGAGGGTGTGCTCGGCGGCGGCGACCGAGTTCGATTCCGGCGCGTTGGCGACGACGATGCCGCGGCGGGTGGCGGCCGGGATGTCGACGTTGTCGACGCCGGTGCCGGCGCGGCCGATCACCTTCAGCTTGTCGGCCCGCGCGATCAGCTCCGGGGTCATCGTGGTCGCCGAGCGGATCAGGATCGCGTCATAGGCGCCGATCGCCTCGGCCAGCTCCTCATCGGACATATCGATCCCGAGGTCGACGTCGAAGTTCTGCCGCAGCAGCTCGACGCCCGAGTCGGCGATCTTCTCCTTGACCAGAACCTTCATCGGCGGGCCTCCCCCACGTTCGTCACTACCCAGTCAATACAGGCCGTCAGGGCTTCGACATCGGCCGGCTCGACCGCCGGGAACATGCCGACCCGCAACTGGTTGCGGCCGAGCTTGCGGTAGGGCTCGACGTCGACGATGCCGTTGGCGCGCAGGGTTGCGGCGATCACGGCGGCGTCGACGGAGTCGTCGAAATCGATCGTGCCGACGACCAGCGAGCGCTTGGCTGGGTCGGCGACAAATGGCGTGGCGAAATCGGACTGCTCGGCCCAGCCGTAGAGATGCCCCGATGAGGCCGAGGTGCGCTGCACGCACCAATCGAGGCCGCCGCCGGCCAGCATCCACTGAATCTGATCGTCGAGCAGGATCAGGGTGGCGAGAGCGGGCGTGTTGTAGGTCTGCTCCTTGCGCGAGTTGTCGAGCGCGGTCTTGAGTGAGAGGAAGCCGGGCTGCCAGCGGTTGGGGGCGCCGTCGAGCTGCTCGAGCCGCTCGATCGCGGCCGGACTGAGCAGGGCCAGCCAGATGCCTCCGTCGGCGCCGAAGGCCTTCTGCGGTGCGAAGTAATAGGCGTCGGCTTGGGCGAGGTCGACGGGCAGGCCGGCGGCGCCCGAGGTGGCATCGACGAGGACGAGCGCCTCGCCGGCGCCCTCGGGTCGGGCGACCGGGACCATCACCCCGGTCGAGGTCTCGTTGTGGGCCCAAGCGATCACGTCGGCGGCGGGGTCCGCGGTCGGGGCGGGAGCGTCGCCAGGATCGGCCTCGACCAGAATCGGATCGGCGAGGAAGGGAGCCCCGGCCGTGACCTTGGCGAACTTCTGCGAGAACTCGCCGTAGGTCAGGTGCAGGGCGCGCTCGCGCACCAGCCAAGCGGCGGCGGCGTCCCAGAACGCGGTGGTACCGCCGTTGCCCAAGACGACCTCGTAGCCCTCGGGCGCGCCGAAGAGCTCGACCAGCCCGCCGCGCACACGGCCCACCAGGTCGCGAACCGGTGCCTGGCGGTGGGAGGTGCCCATCAGCCTCGACAGGCCCGCCAGCTTCTCCAGCGCCTCCGGGCGCACCTTCGAGGGCCCACAGCCGAAGCGGCCATCAGCGGGCTTGAGCTCGGTAGGAATTGGGGCTGTGCCTATGACTGGAGTCATCGTGGGTGCGAAGTGCAAAGCGGACGCCTGGCAGTCGCGGCGGCCTAGGTTATTGACCGGCGCGGGTGGACCTCAGGCAGGCCGTCCGCATAGGCTGCCGACCATGAGCGAGACCAACGAGCAGGCCATCAGCAAGGGCGACGGTTATGCCGTCGCCAACCTCAGCGACCTCGGCGAGGGACCGGGATTTCGCAAGATCCGCAAGCCCCTGGGCGTAACCGCCTTCGGCGTCAACGCGATCGTGCTGCCACCCTCCTACTCAACCGGCAGCCACTACCACGACGAGCAGGAGGAGCTCTACTTCCTCCACAGCGGCCACGTCGCGATCGAGTTCGGCGACGGAACCAAGCACGAGCTAACCCCGGGCGGCCTAGCCTGGGTCGACGCCTCGACCGTGCGCAAGCTGCACAACCTCAGCGACTCAGAGGACGCCGTCTACGTAATCGTCGGCGGCAAGGACGGATACGTCGGCCGCGACGGCAAACTGCCTGAGGGAGAGACGCACCGCTAAAGCTCAAGCGCAAGAGAGCCCCCACGGGCTCTGGCTGCATCTCGAAGCTTGAAGGGACGCCGACGGCCCCTCTCCATGAAGCTTGGGGTCCACGCTTCGAAGCGCCGGGCCGACCCAGCTGCGCGACGGCTTCAGGGAGAGGGGCCGTCGGCGTCCCCCACGCTTAGGTAATCGAGCTTTAGAACTCCTGGTCTACCCAAGGCATCATGTCTCGAAGGTCCTTGCCGACCTTCTCGACTTGGTGGCTTGCGCCTTCCTCGCGCATCCGCGAGAGGTTCTCGCCGCCGGCCCGGTTCTCGGCGATCCACTCGCGGGCGAACTCGCCTGACTGGATCTCGCCGAGGATCTCTTTCATCGCCGCGCGGGACTCCTCGCCGATGACGCGTTTGCCGCGGGTCATGTCGCCGTACTCGGCCGTGTTGGAGATCGAGTAGCGCATGCCCTGGATCCCCTTCTCGTACATCAGGTCGGCGATCAGCTTGAGCTCGTGCAGGCACTCGAAGTAAGCGAGGCGCGGGTCGTAGCCGGCCTCGACCAGGGTCTCGAATCCGGCCCGGACCAGCTCACTGGCGCCGCCGCAGAGGACTGCCTGCTCGCCGAAGAGGTCGGTCTCGCACTCGTCCTTGAAGGTCGTCTCGATCACCGCGGCGCGGCCGCCGCCGATGCCGGAGGCGTAAGCGAGGACGAGGCCGTGGGCGTTGCCGGTGGCGTCCTGGTGGACGGCCATCAGGCAGGGCACGCCGTTGCCTTCCTCGTACTGGCGGCGGACCAGGTGGCCGGGGCCCTTGGGCGCGACCATGCCGACGTCGACACCGGCCGGTGGCTGGATCTGCTCGAAGTGGATCGCGAAGCCGTGGGCGAAGAGCAGCAGGTTGCCGGGGGCGATGCCGTCGGCGATGTCGGACTCCCAGACCTCGGCCTGCTTCTCGTCGGGCAGAAGGATCATCACCGCGTCGCCGCGGCTGGCGGCTTCGGCGATGTCGAGCACCTCGAGGCCGGCCTCTTCGGCTTTGGCGCGACTGGAGGAGTCCGAGCGCAGGCCGACGACGACGTCGACTCCGGAATCCTTCAGGTTGAGGGCGTGCGCGTGCCCCTGGGAGCCGTAACCGAGGATGGCAACGGTCTTTCCCTGGAGCAGCGAAAGGTCAGCGTCTGAGTCGTAGAAAATGTCCTGAGGTTTGTCATTGAGCATGAGCGGCAGGCTAGCGGAGGGCGCGCCTCATCAGCTTGCCCGAGGGCGTGCGCGGCAGCGCCGCTGCCAGCTCGACCCGCTTCGGCACCTTGAAGGCCGCCAGCGACTCGGCACAGTGGCGCCGCAGGTCGTCGGGACTGGCTTGCGAGCCATCGGTGAGGACGACGATCGCGGTCACTGCCTGCTGCCACTCCGGGTCCTCGCGGCCGACCACCGCCGCGTCGGCGACCTCGGGGTGGCGCAGCAGCACTTTCTCGACTTCGGCCGGGATCACGTTCTCGCCGCCGGTGACGATCATGTCGTCGATGCGATCGTCGACGTAGAGGAATCCTTCCTCGTCGATGCGACCGAGGTCGCCGGTGTGCAACCAGCCGTCGGCGTCGGCGCGGCCGGGCGCCACGGTCGGCCCCTGGACGAGGATCTCGCCCTCTTGGATGCGCAGGTGGGTCGTCAACAGCGGGCGACCGGCGGAGCCGAGCTTGCGCTTCGCGTCGGCGGGCGCCAGCGTCGTCACCTGCGAGCAGGTCTCGGTCAGGCCGTAGGTCTGGACCACGGTGGCGCCGCGGCCGAGCGCCTCCTCGAGCGGATCCTCGGGCACCGGTCCGCCGCCGACCAGGACCGCCCGCGGGCCCGAGAGGTCGGCGCCGGCCTCGAGCAGGCGGGTCAGCATCGTCGTCACCAGCGAGACCACGGTTATCTCGTCGCGCTCGAGCGCCGCGGCGACCCGGTCGACGTCGAAGCCGTCGTGAATCACCGCCGCGGTGCCATAGATCACCGAGCGCATCACGATCCCGAGGCCGGAGATGTGGCTGAGCGGCAGGCAGCAGAGCCAGCGGTCCTCCGGCTCGACCCCGATGTTGAAGGCCGAAGCGACGGCGCTCCAGAGAAAGTTCCCGTAGGTGAGGCCGACGGGATCCGGCGTGCCGGTGCTGCCGCTGGTCATCACGCGGCAGGCAAGGTCGTCCATGTCGTGCTCGCCGAGCAGCGGCAGGTCGGCCTCGGTCTGGGTCAGCTCACCGGCGTCGTCGAGGTCGACGGCGGGCTCCTCGGCGGCGATCACGGCCGCCCTCTCCTGCATCGAGAGCCGCGGGCTGAGCGGCAGCAGCACCGCCCCGGCCTTCATCAGCGCGTGGACCATGACGACCTGCTCGCGACGCGGGTGCATGGTCATCGCCACGATCGAGCCACGGCGCACGCCGTGGGCGGCGAGGCGGCGCGCCACCCAGGTCGCCTCCGCCTCGAGCTCGGAGTAGGTCACCTCGGTGCCGTCGGCGACCAAAGCGGTGCGCTCGGGACAGCTCTGCGATCTCTGGGCCAGCCAGTCGTCGAGTTTCATCGTGGATATCGTGCCCATCATGCCCAAACGCCACAAAGGAGCCCCGCCCGAAGAGGACCTATACGCGCCGATCGCTTGGCAAAGCGCCGCCGAGTACGACGACATCCGCTACGAGGTGGCGGACGGGATCGCCAAGATCACGATCGACCGACAAGACGTCCTCAACGCCTTCCGACCGCAAACGCTGATCGAGATCTCCACCGCGCTCGAGCTGGCTCGCGAGGACACCGAGATCGGCGCCGTGATCCTCACCGGCGCCGGAGAGAGGGCGTTCTGCTCGGGCGGCGACCAGCAGGTTCGCGGCGACACGGGCTATGTCGAAGAGGGCGCCTCCCTCGGCCGCTTCCACGTCACCGACCTGCAGGTGCAGATGCGGCGGCTGCCGAAGCCGGTGGTGGCGATGGTGGCCGGCTACGCGATCGGCGGCGGCCACGTCCTGCACGTCTGCTGCGACCTCACGATCGCCGCCGACAACGCCGAATTCGGGCAGACCGGGCCGCGGGTCGGCTCCTGGGACGGCGGCTTCGGGGCATCCCTCCTGCGCGACCTCGTCGGCACCAAGAAGGCCAAGGAGTTCTGGCTGCTCTGTCGCCAGTACGACGCCGAGGAGGCCCTCGAGATGGGCCTGGTCAACGCGGTCGTCCCGCTCGACCGGCTCGAAGCGGAGACCGTCGCCTGCTGTCGCGAGATGCTCGCCCTCTCCCCCTTCGCCCTGCGCCTGGTCAAGTCCAGCTTCCACGCTCACGAGGACGGCTACGCCGGGATCCAGCAGCTGGCCCACGACACCAACCTGCTCTTCTACGCCAGTGAGGAGGCGCGCGAGGGTCGCGAGGCTTTCAAGGAGAAGCGCCAGCCCGACTTCTCGAAGTACCCTCGTAGGCCATGAGAATCTGGGTAATGGCGGCGCGGCCGCGAACACTGCCGGCGGCGATAGCTCCGGTGCTGGTCGGGACCGCGGCGGCGGTCGAATGGGCCGGGAGGCTTCCTAGGGTCGGGGCGTTTCTGGCTGCCCTCGTCGGGTCCATATTTATCCAGATCGGGACCAACCTCGCCAACGACTACTCGGACGCGAAGCGGGGCGCCGATACCGCGGACCGGTTGGGACCGGTGCGGGTGACCTCGGCGGGCCTGGTCACCCCACGGCGGGTCCTCAACGCGACCTGGATCGCCTTTGCGGTGGCGATCGCCTGCGGGATCTACCTGGCGACGGTGGCCGGGATCGTGATCATCTTGATCGGCGCGCTCTCGATCGCCGCCGGCGTTCTCTACACGGGCGGGCCGCGGCCCTACGGCTACGCCGGCCTCGGCGAGGTCTTCGTCTTCCTCTTCTTCGGCCTGGTCGCCGTCAACGGGTCCTACTACGTGCAGCTGGAGACACTCGACGCGCTGCCGCTCGGGCTCTCGATCGCGGTCGGCTTCCTCGCCACCGCGATCCTGGTCGTCAACAACGTCCGCGACCTGGAGACGGACCGGCGCGCCGGCAAGATGACGCTGGCGGTGCGGATGGGACGCCACCAGGCGATCGTGCTCTACCGCGGGCTCGTGCTCGGCGCCTTCGTCGTTCTGCCGATCGCGCTCGTCTCCGGGGGTGGCAGTCTCCTGCCACTGATCGGCCTACTGGCGCTGCCGATGGCGATCGGCCCGATGCGGGCGATAACGAACCGCACCGATGGTCCGTCCCTGAACGGCGCCCTTGCCGGCACCGGTGCCCTGCTCGGCGTCTTCAGCCTGCTCGTCTCAGTGGGCCTTCTGCTCGGCAGCTAGCCCGAACTGCATCAACTTCTCCGCCTGCGAGACCGAGAAGTTGATGCAGTTCGCGGTAGACCTACGGGTATGAAGATCGCCGCGGTCGAGGTCATCCCCTACGCGCTGCCGTTTCGCAAGCCATATGTGACGGCGCGGGGACGGCTCGACCGGCGGGAGATGGTGCTGCTGCGACTGCGATCGGACGACGGGCTGGTCGGCCTGGGCGAAGCGGTGCCGCTTTCGCTGCGCGGCGGCGCCGTCCTCGCGCAGGTGGTCGAGGAGCTGGCGGGGCTGGGCGAGCGCGACTCGCTCGACGAGGCAACGCTGCGGGGCGACCTGCTGCCTCTCTCCGCCCCGGCACGTTGCGCGGCGCTCACCGCGCTGCTCGACTTGCGCGGTCGCCGCGCCGCCACGGAAGGCTCAGTCGCGCCGGCCGGAAATGAGGCGGTCGAGTGCAACGCGACGCTGGTTGCAGGGGAGCCGGCGGCCGTCGCCGCCGAGGCGGCACGCTGGGCCGAGGACGGCTTCTCCACCTTCAAGCTGAAGCTCGGAGCGGGCGATGACTTCGGTCAGGTCTTTGCCGTGCGCGAAGCGGTCGGGCCGCGAGCGCGGATCCGGATCGACGCAAATGCGGCCTGGGACGTGGAGACGGCAAAGCGGATACTGAAGGCCTTGGAGCCGCTCGAGTTGGAGCTCGCCGAGCAGCCGGTGACCACGCTCGAGGAAGCGGCGGAGGTCGCGGCCTTCACCTCGATCCCAATTGCCGCCGACGAGAGCGTCGAGAGCCGGGACGACGCGGTGCGGGCACTGGCGATGGGCGCCTGCGCGCTGACCGGGATCAAGCTCTCCAAGGTCGGCGGGCCGGAGGCGGCGATCGAGATCGCCGAGGTGCTGCCCACCTACGTCTCCAGTGCCCTCGACGGCCCGGTGGGGATCGCCGCCGCCGCCCAGGTCGCGCAGACGCTGCGTGAGGTGGCCGGGCCCGACGGCCCCCGGCTGGCCCATGGCCTCGCCACGCAGCGCCTCTTCTCCTCGACGATCGCCTCGATCGAGTGCGAGGTCCGCGACGGCATGCTCTATCCGCCTGCGGGGCCCGGGCTCGGAGTCGAGATTGACGAGGCGGCGCTCGAGGCGCACCGGATCTGAGCGGGGTGTGGCGACTTACCCGTCCTATGGGACGGGTAAGTCGCCACATAGTCTTCCGGGCGTGGACCCGACCAACGGCAACACGGCACTGGCCTCGGCCTTCGTCGAGGAGCTGGCGCGGGGCGGCGTGCGACTCGCGGCGATCTCGCCGGGGTCTCGCTCGACTCCCCTAGCCGTTGCGCTGTGGCGACAGCCCGAGATCGAGGTGAGCGTGATCGTCGACGAGCGCTCCGCAGCGTTCTTTGCCCTCGGGGCCGCGCAGGCCACCGGCGCGCCGGTGGCCCTCCTCTGCACCTCCGGCACGGCGGCTGCCAACTACCACCCGGCGATCTGCGAGGCCGACGAGTCGGCGCTGCCCCTGATCGCGCTCAGCGCCGATCGCCCGCCCGAGCTGCGCGGGATCGGTGCCGGGCAGACGATCGACCAGATCAAGCTCTACGGGTCCTCGGTGCGCTGGTTCTGCGAAGTCGGCACCCACGCGGCCGACGACGACGGGCTGCTCCACTACCGCTCGGTTGCCTGCCGGGCGCTGGCAGCCGCGCGCGGAGAGCCCCGCCCGGGCCCGGTTCACCTCAACCTGCCGTGGCGCGAGCCGCTGGCCCCGATCCCAGTCGATGGCGCAGTAACGGCAACCGACCCGTTGGCGCTCGAAGGCCGCGACGTGCGCCCGTTGACCGCCGTGACCCCGATCGACCTGGAGCCCTCGGCCTTCCTCCTCGACGAGGTCGCCGGCCACATCTCGAGTGCTCGCGCCGGCGTCATCGTCGCCGGCCGTCAGCTCGACCCGGAGCTTCGTGGGCCGCTCGCCGAGCTGGCTAAGGCATCCGGCTTCCCGATCCTCGCCGAGCCGACCTCGCAGCTTCGCTGCGGCCCGCACGACCGCACCCATGTCGTCTCGACCTACGACCACCTGCTCCGTGACGAGTCCTTTCGCGAATTCGCGAAGCCAGACCTGGTGCTGCGCTTCGGCGAAATGCCGACGAGCAAGCCTCTGCGCACCTGGCTGGCCGATTCCGACGCCGACCAGATCGTCGTCGACCCGCGCTGCGGCTGGAACGAGCCGACCGGCCGCGCCGCCGCGATTCTGCGCGCCGACCCGACCGAGCTGGCGTCAGGCTGGGCGGTTCGACTCGACAAGCAACCCGCACCTAAACGCTGGCTCGAGGCCGAGGCAGCAGCCCGCGAGGCTCTCTCGAGCGAGCTGGAGAGCCTCGATGAGATGACCGAGCCCGGGCTTCACCTGGCCCTGGGACAAGCCCACAGCGACGGCGACCTCGTCTACACCGCCTCGAGCATGCCGATCCGCGACCAAGAAGCCTTCCTGGTACCGAGCGAGACCGACGCCCTCTTCTTCTGTAACCGCGGCACCAACGGAATCGACGGTCTCATCTCCTCCGGCATCGGCGCCGCCCGAGCCAGCGGCCGCCCGACCACGATCGTCACTGGCGACCTCGGTCTCCTCCACGACATCGGCGGCCTGGCCGCCCTGCGCGACACCTCCACCCCGGTCCGCATCGTCGTGATCAACAACGACGGCGGCGGCATCTTCGGCTTCCTGCCCCAAGCCAAAGCACTCGACGGCGGCGAGTTCGAGGCATTGCTGGGAACCCCCCGGGGCGTGGACGTCGCAAAGGCGGCCGCCCTCTTCGATCTGCCCTACCACCGCCTGGAGTCATTCGCTGACCTCCCAAGCGCCCTCGCCGCCGGCACAAGCCTGATCGAGGTAGCGGTAGACCGCGCCTCAAACGTCGCGCACCACCGAAACCTCACGGATCAGGTGCTCAAAGCGATAGCCCCGCTCCGCTGAAAAGGCATCCGGAGACCCTTCTCCGGAGCCTCCCCGCTGTTGCTCCGGAGAAGGGTCTCCGGATGCCTTCTACTCGGCGAGCAGCGGAAGCAGAGCCCCCAGCTTGATCTCGGTCTCAGCCAACTCAGCAGCCGGATCGGATCCAGCCACAACGCCCACCCCTGCGTAGAGATGAGCCTCGCGGTCGCGAAGCAGGGCGCTGCGCAGGGCGACGCAGAACTCGCCGTCTTCGGTGGCGTCCATCCAGCCGACCGGACCGGCGTACCAGCCGCGGTCCATCTGCTCGAGCTCGGCGATCGCCGCGGCGGCGGCGGCCTTCGGCTCGCCGCCGACGGCCGGGGTCGGGTGCAGGATCCCGGCCAGCTCGACTGCCGAGCGCGGCTCGGCCAGCTGGGCCACCACCGGCGTCGCCAGGTGCTGGATGTTGGCGACCTTGACGATCTCGGGTTCGGCCCCGGCCTCGACCCAGACGGCGTGCGGGCGCAGGGTGCGGGCGATCCGCTCGGCGACGATCCTGTGCTCGCGGCGGTCCTTGTCGCTGCGCAAGAGCTGCTCGCCGAGGTGATCGTCAACCGCCGGGTCGGAGCTGCGGCGGGTCGAGCCGGCGAGCGCGACCGTGGAGAGGCTGGCGCCCGAGCGGCGCAGCAGCAGCTCTGGGCTGGCACCGATGAAGGCCGCCTCCGGGGTGCCGCAGCAGAAGCAGAAGCAGGAGGAGAACTGCTCGCGCATCGCGCCGAAGAGGGCGGCGGGATCGTGGGCGGCGCCGGCGCTGACCAGTACCTCGCGAGCCAGCACCACCTTCGACATCTCCCCCGCCCCGATCCGCTCCGTCGCGGCCGCGATCATCCGCTCGAAATCTCCGGGCGGACGGGCGCCGCTGATCTCAACCCGCGAAGTCGGGTGAGGGTCGAGCAGCGGCAGCGGGTCTCGGCGCAGGCCCGAGAGGCGGGCTTGCAGGGCGGCGGTCTTCTCTTCGGGATCGTCACCAGGCCGGACCAGGGCATTAAGGGTGAGGAAGGTCTCCTCGCCGCTCCGGCAGATCGAGAGCTCGGGTAGGACCAGCGAAGCCGGCGCCAGCGATGACCAAGGCGGGCTTGCTCCACCCTCGGGATCGAAGGCGAACCCGCCTACCCAAACCGCCCCGGCACCGGCGGGCAGCCCTGGAGGCTCGTCAAAGATCGTCTCGCCGCCGAGACATTCACGGGCGACATCGCGGAAGCGGCCAGGGCCGCGCGAGGTCGCCTCCTGAGCGACGCCGAGCGCCGCCAGGGCGAACTCGCGGTCCGGCTGCTCCCAGCAGAACCAACGATCAGAGGCCAGGCGTGAGGCGAAAACCGCCCCACAGGGATCGACTCCCTCGACCGGCACCGTGGCACTTACGAAAGTCTTCCTCCCACGGGCGAGAGCGCGATTGATCGCCGGCCTCAGGCTAGGAAATGACGAGGTCCAGACGTCGCTAGGCAAGGACGCAGGGAGCATGAATAGCAGAGCTATTCATGCGACTGAGGACGCCGCATAGCGGCGTCTGGGGCCGTCATTTTCAGTCTGAGCCGCGAGCAATTGCGATCTCTCCCGTACGGACCATCTCTATAAGGCCGTGGGGGCGGATCATCCGCTCGAAGGCCTCGATCTTGTCGGCGGAGCCGGTGACCTCGATCGTCATCGAGCGCCGCGAGACGTCGACGATCTTGGCGCGGAAGATCTCGGCGAACTGGATGATCTCGGCTCGGTTCTCAACCGCTGAGGAGACTTTGAACATCGCCATCTCGCGGGCGACGGTCTCCTCCGGCTCCATGTCACGGATCTTCAGCACGTTGACCAGCTTGTGCAGTTGCTTGGTCACCTGGTCGATCGGGTGCACGGCGCCGTCGAGGGTGAGGGTGATGCGCGAGACGCTGGGGTCGTCGGTCGGCCCGACCGCGAGCGTGTCGATGTTGAAGCCGCGCCGCGAGAAGAGGCCCGCTACCCGCGCCAGAACGCCGGGCTTGTTCTCGACCAAGATCGAAAGGATGTGTTTGCGCCCGCTGAGCTGCCCCGGGACGCGCAGCTCCTCGAGCTTGACCAGCTGTGGAGTCCCCGCCTCCATCAGCCGACCATGTCCCTCGCGGCGGCACCCGCCGGGATCATCGGGAAGCAGTTCTCCTCGGGCGAGACGCGCACGTCGACCAGCACCGGGCCGTCGGTTTCCAGCGCCGTCGCCATCGTCTGCTCGAGCTCGCCGGAGTCCTCGCAGCGCAGCCCGGTCGCGCCGAAGGCCTCGGCCAGCTTGACCCAGTCGGGGCTGGGGCCCATCTCGACCGAGCTGTAGCGGCGGTCCCAGAAGAGCTCCTGCCACTGGCGGACCATGCCCATGTAGCCGTTGTTCATCAGGAAGACCTTGACCGGGATGTCCTGCGAGACGCAGGTCGCCAGCTCCTGGCAGTTCATGATCAGGCTGCCGTCGCCGGCGAGGCAGACGACCGTGTCATCGGGGCAGGCGACCTTGGCGCCAAT
The DNA here is from genome assembly GCA_963840565.1 of uncultured Solirubrobacterales bacterium. Lineage (GTDB taxonomy): Bacteria > Actinomycetota > Thermoleophilia > Solirubrobacterales > 70-9 > VRUE01. The sequence goes on along the minus strand of CAWIZH010000002.1, from coordinate 371,454 downwards.
AGCGGCGGGGAGGCCGAAGCCCATCGTGCCGAGCCCGCCCGAGTTGATCCAGCGGCGGGGCCTGTCGAAGCCGTAGTACTGGGCCGCCCACATCTGGTGCTGGCCGACGTCGGAGGTGACGATCGCGTCGCCGCCGGTCGCCCGGTGCATCGCCTCGATCATGAACTGGGGCTTGATCTCGCCGTCCACGCCCTCGTCGTAGTGCAGCGGGTATTTGTCCTGCCAAGCCTTGATCTGCTGCCACCATTGATCGAGGCGGCTCGGGTCGGTCTGCAACGCCCGGTACTCGCGGGTCAGCTCCGGCAGGACCAGCTTGGCGTCGCCGACGATCGGGATGTGGGCGGGGACGTTCTTGGAGATCTCCGCCGGGTCGACGTCGATGTGGATGAACTTGGCGTGGGGGGCGAACTCGGAGAGCTTGCCGGTGATGCGGTCATCGAAGCGGGCGCCGATCGCAACGATCAGGTCGGCCTCATCCATTGCGTAATTGGCGGCGCGGGTGCCGTGCATGCCGAGCATCCCCAGCCACTGCTCGCCCGAGGCCGGGTAGGAGCCGAGCCCCATCAGGGTCGAGGTGACCGGAAAGCGATCGGCGGCGGCGAGCTCGCGCAGCTCCTCTGAAGCGTTGGCGTTGACCACTCCTCCACCCGTGTAGAGAATCGGCCGGCGCGCGTTGGCGATCGCCTTGGCGGCAATGCGAATCTGCTTGATGTTGCCGCCGTGCGGCGGTTTGTAGCCGGCCAGCTCGACCGGCTCGGTGCGCGGCGCGTAGTCGATGTCGGCGCGCGAGAGGTCCTGCGGAATGTCGAGCAGCACCGGGCCCGGGCGGCCGGTCGAGGCGACGTGGAAGGCCTCGTGGACGTACTCGGGAATATGGCGCGGATCGGTGGCCTGGAAGGAGTGCTTGACGAAGGGCAGCGTCGCGCCGAGGATGTCGGCCTCCTGGAAGCCGTCGGTGCCGATCAGCTCGGTCCGCACCTGGCCGGTGATGAAGACGGTCGGCACCGAGTCCAGCATCGCGTCGGCGATCGCGGTGACCAGGTTGGTCGCACCCGGACCCGAGGTGGCAAAGGCAACGCCGACTTTGCCCGACGCCTTGGCGTACCCCTCCGCGGCATGACCACCCCCCTGCTCATGCCGCACCTGAATGTGCCGAAAGTCGGCATCGACAAGCGCATCGTAAGTCGGCAAGTTGGCCCCGCCAGGGATCCCAAAGACGTGCTCAACGCCCTCGGCCTTCAAGCTCTGCATAAGCGCATCAGCGGCTCTCATCGTGAGGCGATGCTACCAGCGAGACCGTGCCTGCCGAGCGGGCGATTTCCGCTGCAACCGACCCGCTCCTCGCGGGGGGTGGCACGGATTTGGGGGACCACCCCGAGGAGGCGGCGCAGCCGCCCCCGCAGCGGGTGGTGGTTCCAAATCCGTGACAGGACCCGCCGCGCCTAAAGCCTGACGGGCGCACCCGGCGCCCAGCGCGTCCTCGGATCGATCGAACCCTCGATCACGCGGCCCTTATGGCGCTCGATCGTGTGGATCATCGACTCGACCAGCTCCTCGCCGAGCAGGGTCGGCTCGAGGCCAAGGTCGAGCAGCTTGGTGTGGATCGCGTTGTAGTAGTGCTGCTCCTTCTCGACCCGCGGGTTCTCGCAGTGCTGGATCTCGATCGAGTAGCCGAGATGCTCGCCGGCCTGCTTGACCAGGTGGGCCAGGTCGATCACCGAGAACTGCTCGGTGAACTGGTTGTAGACGCGGAACTCGCCGGCATCGGCCGGGTTCAGCGCCGCCAGTTCGACACAGGCGAGCGTGTCGCGAATGTTGAGGAAGCCCCGGGTCTGCGTGCCGGCGCCGTAGACGGTGAGCGGGTGGCCGATCACGGCCTGCAGGCAGAAGCGGTTGAGCACGGTGCCGAAGATCTCGTCGTAGTCGAAGCGGGTGATCAAGCGCTCGTCGCGAGCGCTCTCCTCGGTCTCGATCCCGTAGACGACGCCCTGGTTGAGGTCGGTGGCGCGCAGGCCCCAGGTGCGGCAGGCGAAGTGGATGTTGGTCGAGTCGTGGACCTTCGAGCAGTGGTACAGCGAGGCCGGCAGCTTTGGGAAGGGCAGCGTGTCCTTGCGCCCCTTGTGCTCGATCTCGATGTAGCCCTCCTCGATGTCGATCTCGGGCTGGCCGTACTCGCCCATCGTGCCGAGCTTGACCAGGTGACAATCGGGCACGTGGTCGCGGATCGAGAAAAGCAGGTTGAGGTTGCCGATCACGTTGGCGTACTGGGTCTCGACCGCCTTCTGGCGCGAGGCCATCGAGTAGGGCGCCGAGGCCTGCTGGCCGTAGTGGACGACGACTTCGGGACGGACCTCGGCGACGACGCCGTCGAGGAAATCGCCGTCCTGCACCGGGCCGACGAAGCTGCGGATCTCCTCTGCGCCCGAGAGCTCCTTCCAGGCGGCGATGCGCTCGTCGAGGCCGCCGATCGGCGTCAGCGAGCCGGTGCCGGCTTCTTCGTGCCAGCGGCGGCGAGAAAAGTCGTCGACGACTGAGACCTCGTGACCGCGGGCCGAGAACCTCAAAGCCGTGGGCCAGCCCAGGTAGCCGTCGCCCCCGAGAATGAGAACGCGCATAGGTCGCGGCAGCGTAGCGGACAGGGGTGACGCAGCGTCATGGGAGACGCCCGCAAAGCGCCATAGCATCACGTTGATGAGCGGCCTGGCGGAGCGGAATGGCGGACGGGCGGGGCTCGCTCTACTTGCCGTGATCCTCGCCCTCGGCCTGGGCCTGCGGGTCGGCGAAGCCTGGGACGGCCGCGCACCGGTCTTCGACGCCGCTGCCTACGCCACGATCGCTGCAAACCTCGACCGCGGCGAGGGCTTCACCTTGGGCAGCGACGCGACCCAGCCGGCCAGCAACTACTCACCCGGCCTGCCGCTTCTCGCGGCCGGCGTCTACAAGGTCACGGGCGGTGTTCACGAACGAACCGCGCGCCTCGTCCTGGCGCTGCTCGGGACGCTCACCGTCCTCTTCACCTACCTGATCGGTCGCCGGCTTTCGGGGCCTGGCGCGGGGCTGATCGGTGCCGCGGCTATCGCGATCTACCCCGCGCTCCTCGAGTACCAGGGGATGCTGATGGGAGAGCCGCTGGCTGCGGCGTTGCTCTCGGGGGCGGTGCTGGCGGCGCTTTGGGCCTCGGGACCGAGGTGTCCGGCGAGCGGGTCCTGTCGCGGGGGAGGGGGGCCTGCGGGCAGTCCACGGGCTGTCCTCGACCCCCCTCCCCCGCGCCACCCGCTCGAGAGATGGCTGTTGCCTGGGGTCATGTTCGGGTTGCTGGCACTGGTGCGCCCGGAGTACCTCGGCGTCGCCTTGCTTGTGAGCTTGGCTGCGCTCGCCAAGGAGGTAAGGGCTGAATGGCGCCGGTCGGTGGCCAAGGCCGCGCTGCTGCTCGTCGGCGTAGCGATTGTCGTTGTGCCCTGGACCGTGCGAAATGCGATTGCGCTCGATCGGTTCGTGCCGATCTCTACCGGTGGTGGGCAGGTGCTGTTTGCTGGCACCTACCTGCCTTCCGATGGCGATCCCGAAGAGGTCGGGGCTGAGGTGGTGGCGCGTCATCCTGAGCTTTTCGGGCCGGGGGCGGTCCAGAATCTGCGGCTCGAGCAGATCCTGGCGCGACTGGCGGCCGATCGCTATCCGGATCTCGAATCAGACAAGGCGCTCTCGCGGATGGGGCGCGAACAGCTCTGGGACGACATCAGCGAGGAGCCGCTCGAATACGCCGGCTTCGTCGCCACCAAGGTCGGGCGGATCTGGTCGCACGGGCCTCGGGACGTGATGCGAGAGCCGGGCTGGGAGCTGCTGCATTGGGCGCTGGTGATCTTCGGGCTGATCGGCCTGGTCGTGCTGGCGCTGCAGCGGCGCTGGGAGGCGCTCCTGCTGGCGACGATCTTCGTCGCGATCACGGCGATCAGCGCCCTGCTCGTCGCCTCGCCGCGCCGGGTGCTGGTGATGATGCCGCTGGTTGCCGCCCTGGCAGGAGTCGGCGCAGTCGAAACTCAGACATGGCTGCGGCAGCGCATCCGAGATTGACCCCACTCCAGTGTGGTGAATGTCGGATGCGCTCGCTACGGACTAGCCTGCCGCGATGGATTCGCTGAAGCGCTGGCTGCGCGGCCTTCCGGAGCGCCACGGTCGCAAGACGCTGATCGCGCTCGCGGCGATCCTCGTGCTCGGCTTCGGCCTGCGGGCCTACCGCGTGGTCGAACCGCTGCCAACTCCAGGCGACGACGCCCACGCCTACTACGCCCTCGCCAAGTCTCTCTACTCAGAAGGAAGCTTCGGCGGCCCGACCTTCAAGGAACCAAGCGACTGGTCCCCCGGTGCCCCCCTCCTCTACGCCGCAAGCTTCTACGCCACAGCAGGAGCTCGCGAAGGAACCGCCCGAATCATTGAGCTCCTACTGGGGCTCGCAGCAATTGTTGTCGTCTATCTGCTTGGCAGACGGATCTCCTGCCGCCCCGCCGGACTTCTCGCCGCTTTCGCCGTCGCCGTCTACCCCCCGTTCATCCACTCGGTCGGGGCTCTCTACAGCGAGCCCCCGGCAATGCTCACCCTCCCCGCCGCAGTCCTGGCTTTCCTCTGGGCATCTGACGGACTCGGCTCCTCGCGCGGGTGGCGCGGGGCAGGGGGGTCGAGGACAGCCCGTGGACTGCCCGCAGGCCCCCCTGCCCCGGGACAGGACCCGCGCGCCAGGTGGCTGGTCCCTGGATTGTTGTTCGGTCTCACGGCCCTGGTCCGACCCGAGTACCTGTTGGTCGGCGTCGCATTCGCCGTCCTCGCGCTGATCCGGATCGGCCGCGCTCGGGACTGGAAGCCGGGGTTCGCCGGCGCCGCGCTGTTCGTCGTCGCCCTGCTGCTGCCGATCATCCCCTGGACGATCCGCAACGAGGTCGTCCTCAACCGCACCGTGCCGATCTCGACCGGCGGCGGCAAGGCCCTCTACGTCGGCACGTTCCTGCCCGCCGACGGCGAATACCAGCGGGTCAAGGCACTGCTCCTGCAGCGGTATCGGCATCAGACCCTGCCGCCCCACTCCGAAGCACTGGAAAAGATCGACCCGAAGCCGCTCTTCAATCGCGTCGCGGAACGCTATCCCGACCTTCCCCGGGACTCCGCCCTGGGCAAGATCGGTAAGCAGAACTTCTCCCACTACTTCGGCGAGGACCCGGTCGAATACCTCGCGATGACCGCCCGCAAGACCTGGCGGATGTGGAGCGCCGGCATCGGCGAAGCGATGGAAAGCGGCGCCGGACGGGTCCTGCAGATGCTGATCGTCGCCCTGGCTCTGGCCGGCCTGGGCGTGCTCGCTTGGCGGCGCTGGTGGTGGGAGCTGGTCGCGATGGCGACACCGCTTGCCCTCGTCACCGCGGTCGGCGCGATCTCGCTCGCCGCCCCGCGTCGCAACGAGGTGCTGATGACACTGGTCTTCCCGCTTGCCGCCGCGGCGCTGTCGCGGGTGACGGCAGCCCTATTGTCCGGTGGTCAATGGTCCTCCAAGCAGGCATTTTCCCCGCCGAACTGACGGCTCTGCGCAGCGCCGGGCTGCTCTTCGGCCTCGCCCTGCTCGCCTACGCGCTGGTCCGTCGCCGCGCCCTGCGCAACGTCGACGTGCTGATCCTGCTCGCCGCCGGGCTCGGCCTGGTGCTCGTCTCCGGCACCGAAATCACCGACAAGCTGCTCTCCGCCTTCTCCTTCGAAAAGGGCAACGGCGGCCGCATCCTCGGCCTCGCCGTCTTCGCGATCTTCATCCTCTTCGGGCTGATCCTGCGGGCGCTCTCGCAGGGCTCCCGCAACGCGCGCCAGCTCTCGGCGGCGCTCGAGGGGCTCGCCTGGGAGGAGTTCCGCCAGGCGAAGCTGCCGGAGCGCTTCCGCGACAAGATCGCGATCCTCGTCCCCGCCTACAACGAGGCCGAAAACATCGGCTACGTGCTGGACCTGATGCCGAGCGAGGTCTGCGGCATGCCGACCGCCGTGCTGGTCGTTGACGACGGCTCGCGCGATGGCACCGGCGACGTCGCCGCCGAGCACGGCGCTGCGGTCGCCCGCCACGTGACCAATCGCGGCGGCGGCGCGGCGCTGCGCACCGGCTACCGGCTGATGGTCGAATCGGGAGCCGAGATCGTCGTCACCCTCGACGCCGACGGCCAGCACTTGCCTTCGGAGATGGAGCGCCTGGTCAAACCCGTCCTCGACGGAGAAGTCGACGTCGCCCACGGCTCCCGCGTCCTCGGCCAGGCCGATCGCAACCACTTCGCCCGCGAGCTCGGCATCGTCTTCTTCAACCGCCTCGTCTCCGCGATCACCCGCACCCACGTCACCGACTGCTCCAACGGCTACCGCGCCGTGCGCACCACCGTCCTGCCCCAGCTCGTCCTGCGCCAGGAGCAGTTCCACACCTCAGAGTTCATGATCGAGGCGATCAAGCGCGGCATCCCCGCCAAGGAGGTCCCGATCACGGTCGAGCAGCGCCTGCACGGGCACTCGAAGAAGCCGGCCGTGTTCCGCTACGGGATGGGCTTCGCCAACGCGATCGTCCGCACCTGGCTGCGCTAGCCGGCGCTGGGCCGCTGCGGCTCGGCCGAGAGGCGTTCCGAGCGGATCTCTTCGCTTCCGACCAGCAGCGCCCTGAAGGTCGCCGCGCCCTTGACGCGGACGAAGAAGCGGGCGAGACAGCGGTCGTCGAGGAGCTTCGAGCCGAAACGCTTGCCGCCGCGATTGAGCTGCACTCGGTCGCCCGCCTGACCGGCGCAGGGGGTCGCCTCGGCGACGATCTTCAGCCGCGCGCCGGCCGGTTGCGCGCGCAGGTGCAGATCCAGGGCTTGGTGCTTGCGTTCGATGCCAAGCCCCTTGCCGGTCGGAGCGATCGCAGCTTCCTGGCCGAGGACCGCCGGTGGCGGTGAACAAGCCGAGGGCGCGGAGCCGACCAGGCGGTACACGGTCCCTTCGTCGGAAGCGACGTAGATCCGCCCGCAGGCATCTTCGCCGAACGAGCTCGGCTTGCCGACGGTGAGGCCCTCGGAGCGATCGTCGCTGGCGCGGGCGCCGGCAGTGCCGGGCAGCGCCAGCGAGCGAATTTCCTCGGAGCAGAAGTCCGAGTAGACGTAGCGGCCATAGAGATCGCCGAGGCTCGGGTCACGCACCACGTAGCCACCGATGATCGAGCAGCCGTGAGCGGACCCGTTGCCGGGGTCTGTGTGCGGGTAGTCGAAGACCGGATCGGTGAAATCGCTTGCCGACGCACACGCTGGCTCTGGGCTGGTGTAGGCGATAAATCCCTCGCGGCAGTTCCAGCCGTAGTTGGCGCCGGCCCCGCCGACAGCTCCGGCGCCGAGGCTCGGGGCAAAGTCGATCTCCTCGCGCGCACCCTGACCGACATCGGCGATCACCATGTCGCCGTTGGACCGATCGAAGGAGAAGCGCCACGGGTTGCGCAGGCCGTAGGCCCAGATCTCGTCGCGGCCCGGCCCTGCCGCGAACGGACTGCCGGCGGGGATCGAGTAGGCGGGCGACTCGCCGGGGTGCGGATCGATGCGGAGGATCTTGCCGAGCAGGACTTCCGTGTCCTGTCCGCTGTGCAGTGGATCGCCACCACCGCCACCGTCGCCGAGGGAGATGTAGAGGTGGCCGTCGGGCCCGAACTGCAGTTGGCCACCATTGTGGTTTGGGTTGGCAGCGTGGCCAACGCTGAGAATCGGTTCGCGGATCGGCGTCACTCCTCCCGCAACCAGCCGGAAGGCATCGACGTGCACGTCACCTTCTGCTCCACCTGCCGACGACTTGCCGGTATAGGCGATGTAGATCCGGCCGGAGCTGTCGAAGTCAGGTGCCGGGACGATCGAGAGCAGCCCGCGCTCGACTTCGCAGCAGGCGACCAGCGAGGTGATGTCCGCGACCGGGGTTACCGCGCCCCCGGCTACTTCGTCGACCACGCCCTTTCGTTCGGCGATGAACAGCCGTTGGGCGTTGCCCGGGTCGGAGGTGACGGAGATCGGCTGATCGAATTTGCCGATCGGTTCGAGCCCGACGGCGCCCGCAGTTGCGCAAGGCCAGGATGAGGCAAGAGTTGAGATGGCGACAAACAGGATCAGACGACGCACACGACCTCCTCGAGGGTTGCGCTTCAGTCACTACCCAAGTCCTGCTCCTATCCAACCCCCGGGTGGCGGACCTCAGCCGGATCGGGCAGATAAAGGTCCATTCCGCAGCGCGGGCAAACCTGGACGTAGAGCTTGACCGCCTTATGGCAGTTCGGGCACTGGCGTTCGGGTTCGTTTTTCTCCGTGCGATAGAGGATCACCGCGATCAGGCCGAGTCCGGGCAGGACCATGCCGACCAGCAGCCAGACCCAGAAGGAGCTGCCCTTGCCCTTGCCGATGATGCCGGTGGCTAGGCCGAAGAAGAAGGCGATGACGGGGTACTCGAATCCCACGTCCCTATTGTCGCCTCCAGCGGCTTCGGGTGCCCGATCGAGCCGACCTCGGAGATATCGCGGCGAAACGGCAGGCTGGCGGTCCAGTCGATCACGGCGCGCGCCTTGCGGGCCGCGCCCGGGATCTGGCTCATGTGGTAAGTCCGCGCCATCCACCAGGCGGGGAAGCCGCGGAAGGTCCGGCCCCCCACCTTGCCGACCGCCTTGTAGCGGCCGAGGTTGACGAAGGCGGCGTTGCCGCGGTACTCGAAGGGACGCGCCGTGCCGATTCCGAGCTCGGCGGCGATGTTGGCGGCGGCGACCGGGCCCTGGCGCACCGCGTGCTGGGCGGTCGGCGGGCAGAGGCCGCCGCGCGGGTCGGGCGCGGCGGCGCAATCGCCAATCGCCCAGACCGAGTCCAAGCCCTCGACCCGCAGGTGATCGTCGACGGGCACCCGGCCGCGCTCGTCGAGCGGCAGCGAGAGCCGGCGCAGGCTCGGGTGCGGTGAGACCCCGGCAGTCCAGACAACGGTCCGGGTCGGCAGCGTCTCACCGGTGGCGATACGGGCGCTGTCGGCGCACACCTCCTCCAGCGTGGTGCCGAGGCGAATGTCGATGCCGCGGCCGCGCAGCTCGCGCAGCGCGTAGTCGGCAAGCTCAGCATCGATCTCGGGCAGGACCCGATCGCTGGCCTCGACCAGAACCCAGCGCATCCCGTGCAGGCGGGCGCGCGGGTAGCTCTCGATCGCGTCGGCGGCGAAGTCCTGCAGCTCGGCCAGGGCCTCGAGCCCGGCGTAGCCGCCACCGACGAAGACGTAGGTGAGCAGCTCCTCGCGGCGAGCGGCGTCGTCGGTCGCGTTGGCAGCCTCCAGCGTCTCGATCACGTGGTTTCGCAACCAGATCGCGTCGGCGAGGCTCTTGAAGCCGATCGCGTGCTCGGAGAGACCCGGCACCGGCAGCACCCGCGAGACCGAGCCAAGCGCAACCAGCAGCTGGTCGTAGGGCAGCTGCTCGACGTCGCCCTCGCGGGTGCGCAGCTCGACCGTCTTGGCAACCGGATCGTGCGCGGCGATCGAGCCCAGCCGCAGGTAGGTGCGGCTGAGGATCTCGCGCAAGGGGGTGACCACATGCCGCGGCTCCAGCGTCCCCGCCGCAGCCTCTGGCAGAAACGGCGTGTAGAGCATGAAGTTGGCGTCGTTGACCAGGACGAGCCGGGTCGACTGCCGCGGCAGGATCCGCTCCAGCTCCCGCGCCGCCATCGCCCCACCAAATCCCCCACCGGCGATGACGACGTTCCAGGCCATGACCTGAACTTAGCACTTTGTAACAACTTGTTACAAAGTTCCGAAAGGCACTTGCGAAGAGACCGAGTCGCGTGCCGACCTATGCATCGCTAACATTTCGGACGCTTCTTGGATGTGCACAAACTGAAGACGGCCCCGGGAGTTGCCCCGGGGCCGTTTTCTTTGGCGATTACTCCTCGCGGTCTGCGAGCTTCGACGCGAGCGCGATCAGCGCCCGCAAGACGTTCGCGTAGGCAAGAAGAACCGCCGCGTCCTGTATGTGCACGGCTACTTAAGCCTTGGGCGAAGTCGATTCACCCCCGAGGCGAGTTAAAGGCCCAGCTTCTCCCGGATCAGGCGGTTGACCTCGCCGCCGTCGGCGCGGCCCTTGGTCTGCTTCATCACGGCGCCGACTATGGCGCCGATCGCCTTGCCGTTGCCGGCGCGGATCTGCTCGGCGGCCTCGGGGTTGGCGTCGACTGCCGCGGCGACTATCGCCTCGAGCTCGCCGCTGTCGGAGATCTGGGCGAGGCCCTCGCGCTCGACGATCGCGGCGGGATCGCCGCCCTCGGCGACCAAGGTCGCGAGCACCGCCTTGCCGCTGCTGTTGGAGATCTTCTTCTCCTGGACCATCGCCACCAGCGCGGCCAGCGCCCCCGGCTCGACCTTCGACTCGGCGGCGCTTGTCTCGTCATCGCCCTGGCGCAGCGCGGCCGCCAGCTCGCCGGTCACCCAGTTGGCGACGACGCGCGGCTCCACCCCGTCGGCCTCCTTCGCCGTCCGCTCGAAGTAGCCCGCGGTCTCGGGGTCGGCCGCCAACAGGGCGGCCGTGTCCTGCGCCAAGCCCATCTGCTCCTGGTAGCGCTCGATCCGCGCTGCGGGCAACTCGGGCAGGGACTCGCGCGCCTCGCGCAGCATCGCCTCGGTCGGCGCCAGCGGCACCAGGTCGGGCTCGGGGAAGTAGCGGTAGTCGTGCGCCTCCTCCTTCGAGCGCAGCGGCGTCAGGCTGCCGTCGCCGGGGTTGAAGTGCAGCGTCTCCTGGGCCACCGTCCCCCCCGCCTCGATCAACTCGCGCTGGCGCGCCAGCTCGGCTTCGATCCCGCGCTCGAGGAAGCGGAAGCTGTTCATGTTCTTCAGCTCGGTCTTCGTCCCCAGCTCCTCGCTGCCGGCCGGCCGCACGGAGATGTTGCCGTCGACGCGCAGGCTGCCCTCCTCCATGTTGACGTCGGAGACGCCGAGCTGGCGCACCGTCTCACGCAGCAGCCGCGCCCACGAGGCGGCTTCGGCCGCGCTGCGAATGTCGGGCTCGGTGACGATCTCGACCAGCGGCGTGCCGCCGCGGTTGAAGTCGACCAGCGAGGCACTGGAGCCGTGGATGCGGCCCGAATCGCCGACGTGGATCGTCTTCGCCGCGTCCTCCTCGAGGTGGGCGCGGTGGATGCGGACGTCGCCGAGGCGGCCGTTGCTCGCCAGCGGAATGTCGTACTGGCTGATTTGGTAAGCCTTGGGGCTGTCGGGATAGAAGTAGTTCTTGCGGTGGAAGATCGAGCGCGGCGCGACTTTGCACTCCAGCGCCGCGGCGACCTGCAGCGCGTAACCGATCGCCTGCTCGTTGGTCACCGGCAGCACCCCCGGATGGGCGAGGCAGATCGGACAGGTATGGATGTTCGGCTCATCGCCGAAGGAGAGCTCGCAACCGCAGAACATCTTCGTCCTGGTCGCCAGCTGGACATGAATCTCCAGCCCAATCACAGCCTCGAGCTCAGGCACCGCCACCCCCGTCCTCGCTTCCGGTGCGCTTTATCCCCGCAATAGGTGGAAAAGGCGCACCGGAAGGCCTTGCGTCGAAGCCGATCGCCCGCTCCAGTGCATAGGCGGCCTCGAGCAAGCTCTGCTCGCCGAAGGCCGGGGCGGCGATCTGGAAGCCGACCGGAAGCTTCGGGCCGCCACCTTTGGGCTCGGCCAGGCCGGCTGGGATCGAGATCGCCGGGATGCCAGCGAGGCTCATCGGCACCGTGAAGAGATCGTTGAGGTACATCGCCAGCGGGTCGTCGGTCTTCTCGCCAAGGCCGAAAGCGACCGACGGCGAGGTCGGGGTGACGACGAAGTCGACCTCGGCGAAGGCGGCTGTGAAGTCGGAGGCGATCTTGGTGCGGACCTTCTGCGCCTGCCCGTAGTAGGCGTCGTAGTAGCCCGAGGAGAGCGCGTAGGTGCCGAGCATGATCCGCCGCTTCACCTCCGGGCCGAAGCCCTGCGCCCGGGTCGACTCGTACATCTCGATCAGGTCTCCCTCGACGTCAGCCCGCATGCCGTAGCGGACACCGTCGTAGCGGGCCAGGTTGGAGGAGGCCTCGGCGGGAGCGATCACGTAGTAGGCGGAGATCCCGTGCTCGGCGTGGGGCAGCGCCACCTCGGTGACCTCACCCCCCAGCCGCTCGATCGTCGCCAGCGTCGCCTCGAACACCTCGCGCACCCCCGGCTCGATCGCGTCGCGGGCCAGCTCCGCCGGGACGGCAAAGCGCAGCCCGGCCAAGTCCTCGCGATCGGGCAACTGCGGCGCTTGCTCAAGTCCCACGGAAGTCGAGTCGCAGGAATCCTTCCCCTGCATGATCGCCAGCAGCAGCGCCGCGTCGCTGACGTCGCGGGTGAGCGGCCCGCACTGGTCCAGCGAGGAAGCAAAGGCGATCATCCCGTAGCGCGAGATCGCCCCGTAGGTCGGCTTCAGGCCGACGATCCCGCAGAGCGCCGCCGGCTGGCGGATCGAGCCGCCGGTGTCGGTGCCGATAGCCCAGGGCGCAAGATCCCCGGCAACAACCGCAGCCGAGCCACCGGAGGAGCCACCGGGAACGCGCGTGCGATCCCACGGGTTGAGCACCGGGCCGTAGGCCGAGTTCTCATTGGAAGAGCCCATCGCGAACTCGTCCATGTTGGTCTTGCCGAGAATCGGCGCCCCGGCCTCGATCAACCGTCTTACGGCGGCAGCGGTATAGGGCGGTCGGTATCCCTCGAGGATCCGAGATCCTGCCGTGGTCGGCACTCCCTCGGTGCAGAAGATGTCCTTAACCGCGATCGGCGCCACGCTGGGCCGCTCAACCGCTATCGCCGCACCGTCGCCATTTTCGTCGCGCCAGAGGTAGGCATTCAGCTCATCCCCGGCTGCGGCTTCTTTCCAGGCCTCGGCGTACTCGGCAGCGTCGAGCTCCCCCGCGCTCATCGCCTCGTGGGCCTGAACGGCCGTCAGCTCCAGCATGTCCGCCACTATTCAGCCTGCGGCGAAGGGACGCGGAAGGCGCCGTCAATGGGGTCAGGGGCAGAAGCTAGCGCCACGTCCTGCGCCAGGCTCTCATGAGGAACGTCGGCCCGCAGCACGTTCTCGAGCTCAACAACGTGCGAGGTCGGCGCCACGTCCTCAAGATCCAGCGCAGCAATTCGATCAACGTGCTCGAGGATCCCCGAAAGCTCCCCGGTCATCGTCTCGACCTCGGCCTCGCTGAGGCCGAGGCGGGCCAGCTTCGCCACATGCAGTACCTGCTCGCGCTCAATCACGGCGGTCGATTCTAGGTGTCCCGGCAGTTAGAGTCGGGCCGGGATGCGAGGAGAGAAGGCAGAGAAGTTCGTGGTGCTCAGCCTGCGCCTGCTCGCGGTCAGCTTCGCGGTGGTCGGGATCCTCTTCATCGCCGCCCCCAACGGCGTCGGCAACGTCATCTCCGACCTCGGCGATTCGCTCGGAACCTTCACCCGCGCGCCGCACACCCAGGAGCAACTCTGGCTGGCGCTGGCCTTCGCCTACATGGTCCTGATCACCGGGATCTGCCTCATCGCCCAGGCTGACGTAGTTCGCTACCGGCCCTTGCTGCTCCTTCTCGCCGCCGGCAAGACGGCCTCCTCGCTCGGCTCGCTCGGCTTCTACCTCTTCGACTCCGACGTCTTCATCTACCTGCTGAACTTCCTCGTCGATGGCTTCCTGGCGCTGCTGGCGCTCTGGCTCTGGTCGCTGGCCGGCCGGGTCGACCGGCCCACGGCGCCTGGCTGACAGCGCCCGCCGGGGCTCTCGACCGCCGAGCAGCGCACCTTGAGCGCGATTTGCGAGGCGATGTCGCCCGGCCTCGACGGCCTGCCGGCGGCGGAGCGCGACGTCGACGTGTCGGGACCGGTGGCCGAGTTCCTCGGCTCGGTATCGCCCCGCCTGCTCTCGCGAATCAGGCTCGGCCTGCGCGCTTTCGAGCTGCTGCCTTTCCCCTGGCGCTTCAGCCGCCTCGACCTCGCCGCGCGCGACGACTTCCTGCGCCGCATGGAGGGCTCGCGGCTCGGCATCTACCACGAGCTGCTGCTGATGGGCAAGGTCTTCGCGACCCTCGGCTACGCGGTCACGCCGGAGGTCGAGCGGCGGATCGGCTTCGAGCCGAGCTGCCGCCTGGCGGACGGCTCGCGGCCTGAGCCGAGCGGCCCGCTCGGCGATACCGAGCCGGCCGGCGAGGGCGAGGAATGCGACGTCGTCATCGTCGGCTCGGGGGCGGGCGGTGCGGTCGCCGCGGCAACCCTGGCCGAGGCGGGCCTGGACGTGATCGTGCTCGAGGCCGGCGGGAACTTCAACCGCGAGAACTATCCGGACGACCCACTCGAGGCGATCGCCACCCTCTACCGCGATGGCGGCCTGACGATCGCCGAGGGCCGCCCACAGATACCGATCCCCGTGGGACGCACTGTCGGCGGCACCACAGTGGTCAACTCAGGGACCTGCTTCCGCGCTCCCCAGCAAGTGCTCGAAGACTGGCGCAACCGCTTCGGCATCGGTTGGGCCGGCGATCTCGGCCCCCACTTCGCCGAGGCCGAGCAGTTCCTCAGGGTCACCCCGCTCGACCCCGAGCAAATGGGACGCAACGGTCAGCTGGCGATGGAGGGCGCGGCAGCGCTGGGCGCCTCCGGCGGGCCGATCTCGCGCAACGCGGGCAACTGCGTCCAGTGCAGCTCCTGCCCCTTCGGCTGCGAGATCGACGCCAAGCGCGGCATGCACGTCAGCTACCTGCCCCGCGCAATCGCCGCCGGCGCCCGCCTCCGCTCCGGAGCCGAAGCGCGCCAGATCCTGATCGAAGACGGCCGCGCCGTCGGAGTCAACTGCCTCACCGCCGCCGACGGGCCTCAAACGTCCACTATTTGGACGTTTGAGGCCCGTCGGCCCTACGAGGTCCGCGCCCGCCTCGCGACGATCGTCGCCGGCGGTGCGCTGGGCACGCCGGAGTTGCTGCTGCGCTCTGGCCTCGGCGGCCGCCAGACGGGCCGCAACCTCCACATCCACCCCGCCTGCTGGGTCGGCGCCCGCTACGAGGAGGAGGTGCGGGGCTGGGACGGCGTGATGCAGAGCTACTACGTCGACCAGTGGGAGCCGCAGCGCATCCTGCTCGAGGCAACCTTCACCCCCCTCGCCTTCGGCGGCGGCTGGCTGCAGGGAACGGGCCGCCAGCACCAACAAGCAATGCTCGATTTCGGCCACATCGGCTCGATCGGAGTCCACCTCTCCGACGAGTCCAGCGGACGAATCCGCCTAACCAACGACGGCTCCCTACGAGCCTCCTACAAGCTCACCAGCGCAGACGCGGACCGCCTCGCCTTCGGCATAGCCCGAGCCGCAGAAATCCACTTCGCCGCCGGGGCAACCGAGGTCTACCCCAACATCGCCCGAGCCGGCGTGCTCACCGCAAAACGCCTCGCCGAATTCGAGTCAACGAGCTTCAAGCCCTCCGAACTGCGGCTGGAGGCCTTCCATCCGATGGGCACCGCCCGCATAGCTTCTGAAGATGAGGGCGTCTGCGCACCCAACGGCTCGGTCCACGGGCTCAACGACCTCTACGTCGCGGACGCCTCCCTCTTCCCCACCTCGGTCGGGGTCAACCCGATGATGACGGTCATCGCCTTCGCCAGGCAAATCGCAAGCGAGCTCGCGCAGAAGAGGGACGGGTGACCCCTCCCCAAACACTCAAGAGCGGCTCCTGCCGCTCGTTTGGGGAGGGGTCACCCGTCCCTCCCCACGCAAACCTCAGCCGCTGACCGCTACCCGTTCGGGGATGGCGGAGGAGGCGGCGGGGGTGGAGAACTTGGCGGGGGTGGTGGCGCCTGATGCTGCGGCGAAGGCGGCGGTGGTGGTGGTGCCTGAGATGAGGGCGGCGGAAGTGGCGGCGTCGAGCCTCCACTGGAGAGACGATCGGCCGTGTCGCCGAAAGTGATCCCTTCCTCGCGCATAGTGCTGTAGCCCCCGTAGGCAATCCCACCGGCCGCAATCAGCCCGAGAAAGATCCCGATGCTGAGCGTCGCATCGACCGAGACCCCGCCGAAGCTGGCAAAGGTCGGCGGATCAACGATGCGGAAGAGGATCAGCAGCACCGAGATCACGCCAAGGATGGTGACCAGAGTGCTCATCGGAACGGGCGGCTCATAAGCCGAGTCGGCGAGGCGCAGCCCGGCCATCACCAGCGCGGCAATGATCGTGATCAGCAGCACGATCGGGATGAAATCGAGGGTGTCCCAGGCATTGCCGGCTTCACCGGAGACGCTGCCGGAGAAACCGCTGACGCCGGAGACTTCGGCTCCGAACCAGTTGAAGAACATGAAGATGAAGAGCAGGATCGCCGAACCGCCCGCGATCTTCTCTCCCGGGCTGAGCTTGTCTAGATGCTCCATCGTCAATCCTCCGGTCGAGCTAGGGGTCGGCGCGACACTACACCCGGGCTCGGGCGGCAGCCAACGTATTGACCAGCAGCATCGCGATCGTCATCGGCCCCACCCCGCCGGGCACCGGCGTGATCGCCGCCGCAACCTCGGCAGCGGCCTCGAAATCGACGTCGCCGACCAGACCGTCGTCGGTGCGGTTGACACCGACGTCGATCACGACCGCACCGGGCTTGACTGCATCGGCCCCGAGCAGGCGCGGGACGCCGACCGCCGCGACCAGTACGTCGGCGCGCCGGCACACGGCCGGCAGATCACGCGTCCGCGAGTGGCAACTGGTCACCGTCGCGTTCGCCGCAAGCAGCAGCCTTGCGACCGGGATACCGACCAGCTTCGAGCGGCCGACGACAACTGCCTCGGCGCCCTCCAGCTCGATCCCCTCGTGGGCGAGCAACTCCATCACGCCCGCCGGCGTGCAGGACACCAGGCCCGGCATCCCGTGGGCGAGCAGGCCGGCGTTGACCGGCGTCAGTCCGTCAACGTCCTTGGCCGGGTCGATCGCGGCGACGATCCGGTCAGGGTCGATCTGCTCGGGCACAGGAAGCTGAACCAGAATCCCATCGACGTCGGGGTCCCGGTTCAGCTCCCCGACCAAAGCCAGCAACTCCTCCTCGCCGGTCTCGCCGGGCAGGCCATGGTGAAGCGAGCGCATCGCAACCTCTCCACAGGCGCGGTGCTTGCCTTTGACATAGACCTCCGAAGCCGGGTCGTCGCCGACGATCACGGTGACGAGTAGCGGCGTGCGGCCATGCTCGGCCTCGAACGAAACGACTTCCCCAGCGACCCGGGCCCTCACCGCCGCCGCCACCGCTTTGCCGTCGATGATCCGCGCCGCCATCGTCACCTCCTCCGGATCGGAGCGTAGTCGGCCATCAGCTTGCGCTCAGCGCCGTCGCCGGCGAAGCGCACAACGACGACTCCACCTGGCTCGACCGCGGTGACGACGCCCTCGCCAAAGCTGGCGTGGACGACATCGTCACCGGTCTGCAGCTCCAGGGTCGGACCAGGGTCGATCGGCGTCCCCGCGTCGGATGGCGACGACTCCCAACCGAGGCCGCCGGCGTGGCCGGCCGCGCTCGAATGCCGCTCGGTCAGCTCGGCCGGCAGCTCGTCGGTGAAGCGCGAGGGCAGGTTGCGCTCGGCCCGGCCGAAGAGGCGGCGTTCGCGCGCCCAAGTCATGTAGAGGCGGCGGCGGGCGCGGGTGATGCCGACGTAACAGAGGCGCCTCTCCTCTTCTTCTCCCCCCTCTTCCAGCGCCCGCATGTGGGGAAAGGCACCGTCCTCGCAGCCGACCAGGAAGACCGTGTCGTACTCCAGGCCCTTGGCGTTGTGCAGGGTCATCAGCGTTATCAGCGACTCCTCCTCGCGCAGGTCGTCCTGCTGGGTGTAGAGGGAGATCTGCTGCAGGAACTCTTCCAGCGGGGAAACCTCGGCTTCCCCCTCCAGCTCCTGGTTGGCGTCGAACTCAGCCGCCATGCCGACCAGCTCCTCGAGGTTCTCGGCCCGCCCCTCGGCCTCGATCGTACGCTCCGCCGCAAGCGCGTCGAGGTAACCGGTCTCGCGCAGAATCGCCTCAAGTAGCTCCGCCACGGGGATTTCGCCGGCGCGTGCGCGCAGCCCCTCCATCGTCTCGTGAAAGCGCGCGACCGCCTTGATCGCGGCGGCGCCGAGCCCGGGCACCTCCTCGACCCGTTCGGCGACCTCCCAGATCGAGAGTCCGGTGGTGTTGGCGTGGGCGGCGAGCCGCCCCTGGCTGGTGTCGCCAATCCCCCGCCGCGGCGAGTTGACGATCCGCGCGAACGAGACCTGGTCGGAGGGGTTGACCAAGAGGCTGAGGTAGGCGACCGCGTCCTTGACCTCGGCGCGGTCGTAGAACTTGGTGCCGCCGATCACCTGGTAGGGCAGCTCGAAACGGACCAGCGTGTCCTCGAGCACCCGACTCATCGCGTTGGTCCGGTAGAAGACGGCGACGTCCTCGCGCTTGACCCCGTCCTCCTCTGCGAGGCGCTCGATCTCACCGGCGACCCAGCGCGCCTCCTCGTGCTCATCGGTCAGCTCGGAGAGCTTGACCGGCTCGCCGCCGGCGATCTCGGTCCAGAGCTGCTTCGGCCGCCGTTCGCGGTTGCGCTCAACGACGGCGTTGGCCGCGGAGAGGATGGTCTGGGTCGAGCGGTAGTTCTGCTCGAGCTTGACTTCCTCGGCTTCGGGAAAGTCCTTCTCGAAATCCAAGATGTTGCGAATGTCGGCGTGCCTGAAGCCGTAGACCGACTGGTCCTCGTCGCCGACGACCATCAGGTTGCCGTGCTCGGCGGTAAGCAGCTGCAGCAGCCGGTACTGGGCGTGGTTGGTGTCCTGGTACTCGTCGACGAGGACATGGCGGAAGGTGCGGCGCCAGCGTTCGCGCGCCTCCTCCGACAGCTCGAGCACGTTGACGGTGCGGACCAGGAGGTCGTCGAAGTCCATCGCGTTGGCGGCGAGCATGCGCTTCTCGTAGCGCTCGTAGACATCGGCAGCGGTTTCCTCGAAGACGCTGCCCTGCGCCTGGGCGTAGGCAGCGGCGTCGACGAGCTTGTTCTTGGCGCCGGAGATCTGGGAGCGGATCGCGCGCGGCGGGTAGCGCTTGGGGTCGATCCCAAGCTCGGTCATGCAGCGTTTGAGCATCCGCAGCGAGTCGGACTCGTCATAGATCGTGAAGCTGCGCGAGTAGCCGAGTCGCTCGGCGTCGGCGCGCAGCATCCGCGCGCAAGCCGAGTGGAAGGTCGTCACCCACATCGCCCGGGCGGAGCGGCCGACCAGCTTCTCGACCCGCTCGCGCATCTCGCTCGCCGCCTTGTTGGTGAAGGTGATCGCGAGGATCTCGCCGGGACGGGCGGCGCCGGTCGCGAGCAGATAGGCGATGCGGTGGGTGAGGACGCGGGTCTTGCCCGAGCCTGCGCCGGCCAGGACCAGCAGCGGCCCCTCGCCGTGGAGCACCGCCTGGCGCTGCGGATCGTTGAGCCCAGCGAGCAGCCGCTCGGCCCGGTCAGCACCGGGTTCAATCGGCGCCCCGTTGGCTGCCTCAGCGCCCTCCGCCGGGATCTCGAACTCGCTCTGAAGGGTCACCCGCCGAGCATAGCCAGGGGCTCGGCGGGCGACGGGCGGCTCGACCTAGAAGCAGCCGCCCGCTATTTCTTCAAACCCTTCGGTTGAGCCGCTTATAAGCGCTTCTTCGAATTCCGCCTGCGGGGCTTCTTCAAACGATTCGACGATGCAGGACGCGAGGCTCTTACTCACTTCACTCGAGGGTTCGGCGAAGCCCTTTTCGAGGGTTTCGATCACCTTCGCCTCATTGAACTTCACGAAGCCGGCAATTTCGTTGAGCTTCCACTGGTCGTCTTCCTTGACTAGGGCGACTTCCACTTCCTGCCCGTCGAAGCCGCCCCCGGTGAGCGCCACGTCGGCGCTGGCCTTCGAGCCATCGACTTCGACGTTGGAGACGGTGGCGTCTTCGGCGCCTTCGTCGTTGGAGGCTTCCTTTTCGCAGGTCTTGACCGCTTCGGAGCCTTCGGACTGCGTCGTCTGTTCCATGAAGTTCTGGGTCGTGAGCTTCTTGCAATCGGCCGGATCGGTGCTCGTCGCCGAGGTTTCGACGGCTTCTTCGATCTGACTTTCGTCGTTGTCGCTACTGCCGCAAGCCGCGAGGACAAACACGGAAGCGATCAACAGACAGGGGAGGACGAGGTAGCGCTTGTGCAAGGAAATCCTTTCAAGTGGCCGACCGGGACGATTCGGGCGGCAGGCTACATCAGCCCCCGGCCGACGAACGACCGGTGCGCTCATGCAGCTCGGCCGCGGCACCATCGGGTGCCGCGGTCCCGTCGAGCTCGGAAAGGCGCTGCTCGAGCTCGCCGATTCGCTGCGAGAGCGACTTGATCGCCTCGGCGATCGGGTCGGGCAGGTGAATCCAGTCGGCGTCGGGCCCCTCGACCCGTTTGCCGTCGACTTTGACCGGGTGGCCGGGGTTGCCGACCACGGTCGCGAAAGGGGGCACGTCCTCGACGACGACGGTGTTGGCGCCGATCTTGGCGCCGTCGCCGACCGCGATCGGGCCGAGCAGCTTGGCACCGGAGCCGACGGTGACGTTGTCGCCGAGGGTCGGGTGGCGCTTGCCACGCTGGAAGCCGGTGCCGCCGAGCGTCACCCCCTGGTAGAGGGTCACCCGCTCGCCGATCTCCGCCGTCTCGCCGATCACCACGCCAGCGCCGTGATCGATGAAGAACTCGCGACCGATCTTCGCCGCGGGGTGGATCTCGACCCCGGTGATGGCGCGGGTCAGGTAGGCGATCAACCGCGGTACGAACGACACACCGGCCCCGGAAAGCGCGTGGGCGAAGCGGTGGGCAAGCAACGCCTGCACTCCTGCCCAGCTGCTGAGGATCTCCAGGGTAGAGACTCCCTGCGCCGCAGGGTCGCGGTCGCGCGCCGCGGAAACGTCCGCGCGCACCTCGGAAACCAGCCTCTTCCAGCGGCTCATGGTGAGAAGAAGGGTAGGGACACGTAACGCTCGCCCGAGTCGCAGACGATCGTCACCACCCTCTTGCCGGCCATCTCGGGCCGGGCGGCGACCTCGAGGGCCGCCTTGATGTTGGCTCCGGCCGAGATCCCGGCGAGCACACCCTCGCGCTTAGCGGTGAGGCGGGCAGTCTCGAGCGCGTCCTCGTCGGAGACCGAGACGATCTCGTCGATCACGGAGCGGTCGAGCACGCTGGGCACGAAGCCGGCCCCGATCCCCTGGATCTTGTGCGGGCCGGGCACGCCGCCGGAGAGAACCGGAGAAGCCGCGGGCTCGACCGCGACCACAAGGGCGTCCGGGGCGCGTTCCTTCAGCATCTGCCCCACCCCGGTGATCGTCCCCCCCGTGCCGACCCCGGCGACGAAAGCTCCGACCTCACCGTCGGTGTCGCGCCAGATCTCCTCCGCCGTCGTGCGCCGGTGCGCCGCCGGGTTGGCGGGATTGGAGAACTGCTGCGGCATGAAGCCCTTGCGCTGCTCGCGGATCTCCTCCGCCAGCTCGACCGCCTCGGTCATCCCACCCAACGAGGGCGTCTCCCGCACTTCGGCGCCATAGGCACGCAGCAGCTTGGCCCGCTCACGGCTCATCCCCTCGGGAAGCGTCAGGATCAGCTCGTAGCCCCGCGCCGCGCAGACCATCGCCAGCGCGATCCCGGTATTGCCGCTGGTCGGCTCGACGATCACCGAGCGGCCCGGTTTGACCAGCCCCTCTTCCTCGGCGGCGTCGATCATCGCCACCCCGATCCGGTCCTTGACCGAGCCACCGGGATTGAAGTACTCGAGCTTCGCGCAAACCTCGCCGGCAAGCCCCTCGCCCAACCCCTGCAGGGCGACCAGCGGCGTGTTGCCGACAACCGCGGAGGCCTCTGCGCCGATTCGCATCAGATGAAGTGCGTCGAGGCGTCGCTCATTCCGTGGCACTTTAGAGCCACATAGGCTGTTTGAGAGCGCCCGCTAGATCAGTGGGTCAAAGACTCTTCTGTTGCGGTCAGGACTGATCAATCGAGAAATTCTCGTCGACCGGCGGCGTCGTCTCGTCAAGCGGTGCGTCTGGAGCCGGTTCGTCGTAGCCGGTCATACCGACTTCGTATCGCCCTCGTAGTGAATTGGCGCCGTAGTCTCGTCCAAGGGCACGCCCTCGGGAGGCAGTTCGGGCGCAACCGGCTCAACGGGGGGCTCTTCAGTCGAAGGACCAATCATCAAAATCTCACCACTTAACTCTCAGAGCGGCAGAATGTTTTGTCGTCGATGGTTCTAGATAAAGTACATGCCGCTGCCGGCCGCCTCGGCCTCGCGGCGGGCGACTTCGGCGATCGTGGTCTGGCCGAAGACTTTGCGCAGGGCGGTGACGCCCTCGGCCCAGATGCCGCCGGCCTCGTCTGCCTCCTGGCCGACCTTGCCGTCGAGCGCCTGGACGACCTCGAGCACGGTGATCTCCTCGGCCGGCCGAGAGAGCGTGTAACCGCCTTTCATCCCACGGTGGCTGGTCAGCAGGCCGCCGCGGCGCAAGGTCGAGAAGAGCTGCTCGAGGAACTGCTCGGGAATGCCGCGGCGCTCGGCCAGCTCCTTGATCGGAACCGGCCGCTCACCCGAGCGCGCCAGCTCCGCCATCGCCACCACGGCGTAGCGCGACTTCGAAGTAATTGAGATCACAGGAACTTTCTACCGCACCGCCCGGACCCGGCTGGGCTAGGATCGAGGACATTGGGCTCCAGGGCTGACGATGGAGCCATCGCCGAACCCCCAAATATCGGAAACAGTCCTGACCGAGCGTCCACAGTGCCTAGTCATCGACGGCCACCCGATCGTCCGCCTTGGCGTGCGCCGAGTGCTCCAGGACCGTTTCGAGATCCAGGAGGCGACCAGCCGCTACGAGGCGGTCGAGCTGGTCCGCGACATCGGCAGCTTTGACGTCGCGGTCCTCGACATGCGGCGCTGGTCGGGCGGCTTCCACCCCGAACCGATCGGTGCCACCGAGGCGATTCGCGTCCTGCTCAAGACCGAACCGGGGATGGGAATCGTCGCCCACGGCGATCGCGCCGAGCGCCACCTGGCCAGCGCCGCAATGCAGGCAGGCGCCAGTGCCTACGTCTCCCGCACCGCCAGCGCCGAGCTGCTCGAGCAGGCAGTGCAAGCTGCGCTCGCCCAGGAACGCTTCATCGACCCAGCCGTCCCGCCGCGCGGCAGCCGCGGCAAGCTGACCAAGCGCCAGCGAGAAATCCTCCAGCTCCTTGCCAACGGCGAATCGACCACGGTCGCCGCCCGCGAGCTCGACCTCAGCGAAGAAACGATCAAGACCCACACCAAGAATGCCCTGGCCCGACTTGGCGCCAGGAACCGTACTCACGCCGTGGCAATCGCCCTGCGCGAGTCGCTGATCGAGTAACGCCGCGAGGCTCGGCTAGATCCAGCCGCGGTCGCGGGCTGTGAGCACTGCCTGGGCTCGGTCGACTGCGCCGATCTTGCCGTAGACGTTGTGGAGGTGGGTGCGGATGGTCGAAACCGAGAGCTGCATCTCACCGGCGATCTGCTTGTAGACCATGCCCTCGGAGAGGTGGCGGAGCACGTCGAGCTCACGGGCCGACAGCGGGCAGGGCTCCGACACGCGCGAGACGTCGTTGCGGACGTAGGGGAGCTCGTAAAGGAGCGAGCGCAGGCCGTCGGGACCGAGGCCGCAGCGTTTGGCGACGGCGTGCAGCCGCTCCGCTGCGACCATCTCACCCTGGCTGTAGTGGGCGACCATGTCGGCGGTTGCGACCATCGCCGCCAGGCCTTCGGCATCTTCGGCGTGATGGCGCTCGATCGCGACGGCGATCCGCTGCGGCACGTTCCAGCGCCGGGCCAGCACGCCGCCGACGAGGGCGTGG
This sequence comes from uncultured Solirubrobacterales bacterium, assembly GCA_963840565.1. GTDB lineage: Bacteria > Actinomycetota > Thermoleophilia > Solirubrobacterales > 70-9 > VRUE01. The sequence goes on along the minus strand of CAWIZH010000002.1, from coordinate 347,581 downwards.
TCGATGCCGAGCCGGTCGCGTTCCTCGCGCAGGCGCTGCTCAGGAGTTTTGATCGCCGCGTCGAGGTGCCCCCTGTCCCCGGGGTGCAGGCTGGAGATGACGAGCCGCCCGACATCGTGCAGGAGCGCCGCGACCGCCAGCTCGTCGCGGTCCTCCCAGCCGACCGCGCGGCCGATCTCGTCGGCCGCCTGCTGGGTGGCGAGGGCGTGGACGCGGAAGCGCTCGGGGCGCATCTCACGGCCGCCGTTGGGCTCAAAGAAGTCATAGACGGGAGCGGTGCCCGCAATTGCCAGAACACCCGAGGGCTTGAGGACCTCGATCGCCGCCGGAACGCTGGCTATGCCGCCTGCGGGAACGCTGCGATTGGCGAAACGCAACACCGCGATCGCCAGGCCGACATCGGACTCGACCGTCTCGACCAGCTCGCCGATGCGGGCGGTCTCGGCGGTCGCGGCGCGCATCACGCGCGCCCTCGACTCCAATAGGACCGGGAATTTCTCCACCGCTTCGAAGGCAGCGGCGAGGCGTGCACCGGGAGCCGGCTTGGCGTTGGCGTCTTTGCGCCCGACCGCGTCGGCTTTGACCTTCCCGTTGCTGTGTGGCTTCGTCTCCATGGCGGAAATACGCTCCGCAAGCCTCATCGGCAGCAAAGGACGCACGGTTTAGCCCTTGTATCCCCAAAATTAAGGTTCAGATGGGGATTGCTTGTTCAATTGGGAAGGGCCGAGTGGCCGCGATTGGCCGTCAGGAACGGAGACGAGCCACGGCTGCCTCGATGCGGGAGAGCGATTCCTCGCGCCCGAGCGCGGCAAGCGACTCGAAGATCCCCGGTGAGACCGAAGTGCCGGTGATCGCGACCCGGATCGGCTGGTACACCTTGCCGGGCTTGGTGCCGAGACGCTCTGGCAAGGGCGAGAGGGCCTTCTCGACCGCCTCGGGATCGAAGTCACCTGCATCGGCCAAGGCCGCGCTCGCAGCTTCCAGCGCCGGCAGCGCCCCGTCGACCATCACCTTGCGCCAAGCCTTCTCGTCGTCGGCCGGCGGCTCGAAGAGGAAGCCGATCAGCGCCCAGACCTCGTCGAGCGTCTGCGCTTTCTCCTGCGCGATCGCGCAGGCGCCGCGCAACCGCTCGTCGGGCTCGCGCCCGAGGTGGCGGGCGACGGCAACGGTGTAATCGTCGAGGGAGAGCTCGCGCATGAAGCGGCCGTTGACCCAGCGCAGCTTCTTCTCGTCGAAGATCGCCGCCGATTTGCCGACGTCCTCGACCCGGAAGCGCCGGACCAGCTCCTCAGTCGACATCAGCGTGGTGTCGTCATCGGTGCCCCAGCCGAGCAGCGCCAGGTAGTTGCGCAACGCGGCCGGCAGGTAGCCGGCCTCGCGCAGCTCCTGCACCGAAGCGGCGCCGTGGCGCTTGGAGAGCTTCTTGCCGTCGGGGCCATGGAGCAGCGGCAGGTGCGCGTAACGGGGCGGCTCATGGCCGAGCGCGGAGAGCACCAGTAGCTGCTTCGGCGTGTTGGAGAGATGGTCGTCGCCGCGGACCACCTCGGTAATGCCCATCTCGGCATCGTCGACCGCGACGGCGAAGTTGTAGAGAACCGAGTCGTCGCCGCGAGCGATGACGAAGTCGTCGTAGCTGCGGTTGGGAAAGCTGACCGGACCGCGGATCAGATCCTGGACCACGGTCTCCCCGTCGTCAGGCACCCGCAGCCGCACCGCGGCGCCTGGGGTATCGACCGGCTCGCCGCGGTAGCCCCGCCCCGCCCCATGCTCGGCCTTCCAAGCCTCGACCTCTTTGGCGGTGGCAGAGTCGCGGTATGCAGCACCGGAGTCGAGCAACTGCCGCAGCGCCACGGCATGGCGCTCGGCCCGCGAAGCCTGCGACACAGGCCCCTCGTCCCAGTCGAGCTCAAGCCAACGCAACGCATCAAGAATCTGCTCCACGTTCTCCTCCGTAGAGCGCTCCCGGTCGGTGTCCTCAATCCGCAGCACCAGCTCGCCACCACCGTGACGCGCGGCAAGCCAGTTGTAGAGAGCGGTTCGGGCGCCGCCGATGTGCAGAGCGCCGGTCGGCGACGGAGCGAATCGGAGACGGATTTGGGATTCGTCAGGCATGTTCCGGATCGATCTGCATATTTCCACAGCGACCCACCCCGGCCTTGCCTCCAAATGCACAACGGGCCCGCCAAGGCGGGCCCGTTGCAAGAGAAGCTGCTCACCTAGCAGCCCGGCCATGGGCCAAGCCCGCCTCAGCGTCAGCGTCGCCTTTGACGAAGGATCTACAGCGTAGCGCAGAGAGCGAGGTGCGACCGAACGCTTGCATCCCCCCGGCGGGACTCGAACCCGCGACCTCGTCCTTCGTCAAAGGCGCGCTCTATCCGCTGAGCTACGGGGGGACGCGGCCGACGCTATTGGCCGAAATCGCGGATTCAAGGCACGTCACGCAATTGGCTCCATAGGATGCGGAAACCATGCTCATTGGCGCGCATGTCTCCACATCTGGCGGGCTCGACAAGGCGATCGAGCGCGGGACCGAGCGTGGTTGCGAATCGATTCAGATCTTCAACCAGAGCCCGCGGATGTGGCGGCCGACCAAATATGGGCCGGAGGACTTCGCCGCCTTCAAAGAGGCAATGGCGAATTCACCGGTCGAAGCGGTGGTGATCCACGCCGTCTACCTGATCAATTGCGCCTCCAAAGACAAAGAGCTGCGCAAGAAGTCGCAGGCCTCGCTCACCCACGCACTGCGGATCGGCGACGAGATCGGCGCTAACGGCGTCGTCCTCCACCCCGGAGCGCAGGTGAAAGAGCCGCTGGGGCCGTCGATGAAGCGGGCTGGGAAAACGATCGCTGCGGCGCTCAAAGACAGCGACCGCTGTCCGCTGCTGCTCGAGCAGACCGCGGGCCATAAGGGGCTGCTTGGCCGCGACTTCGACCAGACCGCCGAGCTGATCGAGATCGCCGGCAGCGGCAAGCGCCTCGGCCTTTGCCTCGACTCCTGTCACCTCTTCGTGCAGGGCTACGACATCACCGACGAGGAGCATTTGTCTGCCGTGGTCGACGAAGCCGACAAGAAGGTCGGCCTGGACCGACTCCAATGCCTTCACGTCAACGACGCGGCAGCTCCCCTCGGCTCCTGCCGCGACCGCCACGCCAACCTCGGCAAAGGCGAGATGGGCAAACAGGGACTGGCCGCCTTCCTCTCAGAGCCCCGCTTCGAGGGCCTACCGGCAACGCTCGAGACGCCTGGCCCAGCAAAGAAAGGCGCGGACAAGAAGGAAGTCCAGGCCGCCAAGCGCCTGCGCAAAGCGGGCCTCAAGCGCCGCCAAGGCTGACACGAGTTTCCGGGCAGGCGACGGGGACCGCTTGCGCGGCCCCCGTTCTCCCGCCGTCAACTTGTCGTCAGCTACTGAACGTGGACGCCGGAGATCGCGCGTGAGATGACCAGGCGCTGGATCTCGGAGGTGCCCTCGAAAATCGTGTAGATCTTGGCGTCGCGGTGCATCCGCTCGACCGGGTACTCGCGCGTGTAGCCGTTGCCGCCGAGGATCTGGATTGCCCGCTCGGTCGACCAGACCGCGACCTCGCCGGCCTTCAGCTTCGACATCGAACCCTCGGCGTTCTCGAATTTCTGACCCGTCCGCCCCATCCAGGCGGCGCGCCAGACGAGCAGCCGGGCGGCATCGATCTCGAGCTTCATGTCGGCCAGGGTGAAGGCGATCGCCTGGTTCTCGATGATCGCGCGGCCGAACTGCTTGCGCTCTTTGGCGTACTCGAGCGAGTACTCGTAGGCGGCGCGGGCGATGCCGAGTGCCTGCGCGCCTACCGTCGGCCGGCTCGCCTCGAAGGTCTGCATCGCCGCCTGTGACTTCGAGCGCTTGCCCTCGCGCACGCGGGCGAGGCGCTCGTCGAGCTTCTCCTTGCCGCCGAGCAGGCAGGCGCCGGGGACGCGGCAGTCGTCGAGGTGGACGTCGGCCGTGTGTGAAGCACGCAGGCCGTGCTTCTTGACCTTGGCGCCCTGCTCGCATCCCTTGGTCCCGGGTGGAATCACGAAGGCGGCGTGGCCGCGCGAGCGCAGCTCGCGGTCGACCGAAGCGATCACGACGTGGACGTCAGCGATGCCGCCGTTGGTCGCCCAGGCCTTCTGGCCGTTGATCACCCACTCGTCGCTGGCCTCGTCGTACTTGGCAGTGGTGCGGATCGCCGAGACGTCGGAGCCGGCGTCGGGCTCTGAGGCGCAGAAAGCGGCGACCTTGGGATCGTCGGCGCTGCCGAAGCACTGCGGGATCCACTCGCCCATCTGCTCCGGGGTTCCCTGCCCGAAGATCGCGGCGACCGCGAGCGAGGTGCCCATGATCGCCATGCCGATGCCGGCGTCGCCCCAGAAGAGCTCCTCGTTGGCGATCGGCAGGGTGAGGCCGGTCTCATCGGACCAGAACTGGCCCAGCGCTTCGAAGCTATAGAGGCCGATCTTGGCGGCCTCCTGGATCACCGGCCAGGGCGTCTCCTCGCGCTCGTCCCATTCCTCGGCAGCGGGGCGAACGACGTTCTCGGCGAAGCCGTGGACCCACTCGCGAATGTCCTTCTGGTCCTGGTTCAGCTCAAGCGTGAACTTGGGACCGCCGGCGCTCGCGCCCTCGTCGTTTCCAGCCGCCTCAGCCACCAGCGCCTCTGCCTCTGCTACCGCTGAATTCTCTGTCATAGCGGGCGATTCTACACGTAAACATGACGTGTTCTGAAGGCCAAATTTCAGACGTCGCGCAGGTCGAAGGCCCTGATTCCCTCGGGGCTTTCGTCGGTGCAATCGAAGAAACGCCGGTTTACGCAGTCATAGGATTCGCCGCTGCCCTCGTAAGCGCGCTCGACCGCGAACTGGCAGTGCGGCAGCGCCTCGCCGGTCATCTTGACCCCGCCGAAGCCGCCCGGCTGCAAAACGGCCTCGAGGTCGACCTTGGCGGCGAAGACATCCTGCATGCAACCGACGTACTGGCTGCCACTGAGCATGTCGACGAAGCTGTAGAGATAGCGGCAGCGCATTTCGACGCAGCCGCGCGGCTCGACCATCTTGTCGCAGAAGGAGCGGCACTGGCGACACTCACCGGTCTTCTCACGCGTAGCTGGCATGAATCAAGAGTCTACGGACGGCGGCGCGCGGAAAACAAGGCTTTTATTGGCTATGCAGCCAACGCCGCGGCGCCCAGAACGTGATCCAGCTCGCTTTGAAGCCTTCCCGAGGGACGCACTCGGAAGCCCTCGCCGCACTGCAGCACGGTCGTTTCGCCGTTGCCGTTGCGAACCGCCAGGTGCACCTCGGTATCGCCCTTGTGATGCTCGAGCACCGACTTCAGTTCCTCCAGCAGTGAGTCGGAGAGCATGCCCGCGTCGACCGGCACCTGGAAGGGACCGGTGTGAGCCGCCGCCACCGCGGGGGCAGCGGCGATTTCCGCCGCGTCGGGTTCGAAGCGCTCCGCCTCTTGCACGACCAGCTTGGTCTCGCCGCGGTCCTTGTGATCGAGGCGCCCGCGCACGACGACGATCGCGTCGGGCGCGATCACGCCGGCGCTCTCGGCCTCGTCGGCCTTGAAGACCAGCAGCTCGACCTGGCCCTCGACGTCGTCGAGCGTGGCGAACATCATCTGGCTGCCGCTCTTGGTGCGGATCTTCTTGCAATCGGTGACGATGCCGCCGACCGTCACCCAGGAGCCATCCTGCTTCTTGGCCAGGTCGGCGAGGCTGCAATCGACGCGAGCGCGCAGGGCGCCCCGCACCTCGGTCAGCGGATGCTCGGAGAGGTAGGTGCCGAGCGTCTCCTTCTCCATCGCCAGCAGCTCGGCGCGCTCGAACTCCTCGGCCGAGATCGGCGGGCGGTGATGGGCCTGGGTCGCGTGGGCACCAGCGTCGGTCTCCTCGCCGAAGTCGAAGATCGAGCCCTGGCCGAGCTGCGCATCCTCCTGCGCCTTCTGGCCGGCCGACTGGGCGGCGGGCAGCGCCTCCAGCATTCCCTTGCGGGTCGCATCGGTCGAATCGAGGGCGCCGCATTTGATCAAGCATTCGATCGCGCGTTTGTTGACCGCGCGTGAGTCGACGCGCTCGCAGAAGTCCCAGATCGATGCGATCGGAGCGTCCTCGTGCGCGTTCAGGATCGCCTCGACCGCGGCGTGGCCGACGTTCTTGACCGCGTCGAGGCCGAAGCGGATCGCCTTCTCGGAGACGACGAAGCTGTGGTCGGAGGAATTGACGTCGGGCGGCAGCACGTCAATTCCCATCTCCTCGCAGCGGTTGACGAAGAAGGGCACCTTGTCCTTGGTGTTCATCACCGAGGAGATCACCGCCGCCATGTACTCGGCCGGGTAGTTGGCCTTGAGGTAGGCGGTGCGGTAAGAGATCAACCCGTAGCAGGCGGCGTGGGACTTGTTGAAGGAGTAGTCGGCGGCGGCTTCGTTCAGCTTCCAGAGGTCTTTGGCGACGCTGGGAGCGGTATTCGATTCCGCCAGCCCCTGCATGAATTTGTCTTTCATCGTCGCCATCAGCTCGCGCTTCTTCTTGCCAATCGCCTTGCGCAGGTCGTCCGCCTCGGCGCCGGAGAAGCCGGCCATCTCGCGGGCGATCGCCATCAGCTGCTCCTGGTAGACGACGCAGCCGTGGGTCTCCTCGGTGATCGCGCGCAGGCGCGGGTCCGGGTAGCGCACGGTCGAGGGGTCCTTCTTGCCCTTGGCGTAAGCGGGGATGTAGGCCATCGCGCCGGGGCGGTAGAGGGCGCCGAGGGCGACCAGGTCGGCGAACTCGGTCGGGCCGACCTTGCGCAGCGCGTCGCGCATCCCCTCCGACTCGAACTGGAAGACGCCGGTCGAGTCGCCGCGGGCGAGCATTTCGTAGGTCTTGGCGTCGTCGATCGGGATCGACTCCATGTCGACCTCCTCGCCGCGCGAGCGGCGGATGATGTCGATCGCGTCCTCGATCACATCGAGGTTGCGGAGGCCGAGGAAGTCCATCTTCAGCAGGCCGATCTCCTCGATCGGCCCCATCGAGTACTGGGTGACGATCTTGTACTGGCGCTCGGCCTTGCCGCTCCCGTTGCCGTTGCCGTTGGCAATGGCCGGAGCGGTCTTGTCCTCGGCCAGCTGCAGCGGCACAACCTCCTGCAGCGGGCGGTCGGCGATCACCACCGCGGCGGCGTGAATCGAGTTGTTGCGGATGATTCCCTCGAGGCCCTGGGCGACGTCGATGATCCGCTTCGCGTCGGCCTCGGAGTCATAGGTCTTCTTCAGCTCCTGCCCCGACTTGAGGCATTCGGCGAAGGAGGGGCTGCGGCCCATGATCGGCTCCGGTATCTGCTTCGCCAGGCGGTCGCCGGTGCCGTAATCGAAGCCGAGCACGCGGGCGGCGTCGCGGGTTGCAGCGCGCGGCGCCATCTTACCGAAGGTGATGATCTGGGCGACCGATTCGCGGCCGTACTTCTCGGCGACGTAGCGGATCATCCGCTCGCGGCCGCGGACCGAGAAGTCGATGTCGATATCGGGCATCGATTTGCGCCCGGGGTTGAGGAAGCGCTCGAAGAGCAGGTCTTCGGCGAGCGGGTCGATGTCGGTGATCGTCAGCGCGTAGGCGACGATCGAGCCCGCCGCCGAGCCGCGGCCCGGGCCGACCGCGATGCCGTTGTCCTTGGCGTAGCGGACGAAGTCCCAGACGATCAGGAAGTAGGAGGGGAAGCCCATCTCTTCGATCACGCCGAGCTCGAACTCCATCCGCTCCTGGGCCTCGGCCGGGACCGGGTCGCCGTAGCGGGCACGCAGGCCCTCGGCGGCGATCCGCCGCAGCATCGCCTCCGGCTCCTCGCCGTCGGGAGTCGGGTAGCGTGGCAGCAGCAGCTTGCCCAGCTCGACCTCGGCGTTGCAGCGCTCGGCGATCTCCAGCGTCGTCGGCACCGCCTCCGGCCACTCGGCGAAGGAGTCGGCCATTTCCCCTGAGTCCTTGAGGTAGAACTCGTTGGTGTCGAAGCTCATCTTCGGCGCTTCCAGGGTCGACTTGGTCTGCACGCAGAGCAGCGCCGCGTGGTTGTCGAAGTCCTCGCGCCGCAGGTAGTGGACGTCGGCGGTGCCGACCAGCGGCCGGCCCAGCTCGCGGGCGTAGCGGACGATCCCCTCGTTGGCCTTGTCCTGCTCGGGAATGCCGTTCTTCTGCACCTCGAAGTAGACCTGCTCGGGGCCGAAGGCCTGGATCAGGTCGTCGAGGTGGGCGCGGGCGTCGTCGGGGCGCTCCTCGATCAGGCGCCGGCAGAAGCGCGACTGCAGGCAGCCGGTGAGGACGATCACGCCCTCGGCGTGCGCCGCCAGCATCGCCATGTCGACGTTGGCCTTCCCGCGCGAGAAGCCCTCGAGGAAGCCCGCCGAGGTGAGCTTGACCAGGTTGGCGAGGCCGGTGTCGTTTTCGGCCAAGAGGGTCAGATGGTTGCGCTCGTACTTCGGTTTTTCCTTGAGCGTCTTGACGTCGTCGACGAAGTAGGCCTCGAAGCCGGCGATCGGCTTGATCCCATGCTTCTTGCAAGCCTTGAAGAGGTCGACGGCGCCGTTCATCACGCCGTGGTCGGTCAGTCCCAGCGCCGGCTGACCCATTTCAGCCGCCCGCGCCGCCATCGCGTCGATCTTGCAGGCACCATCGAGCAGCGAGTACTCGCTGTGGGCATGGAGATGGACGGCGGAAGCGCTACTCACGGGCAGCGCCGATCATGTCAATCAGCTCAGATGGAGCGGGCTACTTTTGGGCGTCTTCCGCGCACCTTCCGCGTGTATTTCTGCCTTAGCCGCAAACCCAGGCGCCTGGTCCGGAGTCCGCCCAGATTTCTGAAGCTATTTGGTCCTGTTCGGCCTTTGGGGCGTTTTGGGGTTCACCCTGGCCGCCGTAGAGTTCCCAGGTCGAGGGGAGGATTTGGTAGGCGCCGCCGGCGCCGCTGGAGGCGTTGACCGCGCCGTAGTTGCCGCCCGACTCGCACATCACGATGTAGGCGGGGATCGCGTAGGGGCCGCCGAGCCAGCGTTCGACTTCATCTTCGGCTTCGGCGGCGCTGATCCGTTCGGCTTCGGCGACCTTGGCCGCCTCGATGTCGCTGACCCAGCCACCGATCTGCGATTTCAGCGAAGCGAGCGAGGTCGAGCGGGCGGCGGCAACCGAGTGCAACTGGGCGGCGGCGGCCTCAGCGTCCTGCTTCACCGTGGCGATTTCCGCGCGGGCCGCGGCGAGCCGTTCGTCGTAGGCGTCGGCTTTCGCTTTCAGCGCCGCGATCAGCTTCAGCTCGTGGGTGACCGCGCGGCGCACCTGCTCCACCCGAAGCGCGAGGTCGGAGTCGGATTGCTCGATCCGGTCGAGGTATTCGGTCCTCGCCGCCAGCTCTTCGAAATCGCTCGAGGCGAGGATCACGCTGGCCGTGTTCGGCGAGCCGCTCTCGTAGATCGCGACGAGGCGCTGCGAGAGAACACCGCGGGCGCGGCGCAGGCGCTTCTTCTCGACGGCGAGATGGCGCTGGGTGGCTTCGACTTCACCGGCCAGCCGCGCCGCCCGTTCTTCACCGTGGGCGAGCAGGTCGATGAGCTTTTCTTCGCGGGCGCTTGCCGCGGCGGCCTCTTCCTGGGCCGACGCGAGTTCGGCCTGTGCCGCCTGCAGCTTCGAGGCAAGCAAGCCCGCTTCGCTGCGCGCCGCCGCGACCTTGGCCTGCAGGCTGTCGATGTTGGCGCCATCGGCGACAGCAGCCAGCAGCAATGCCGAGACCAGCAACGCAAGGGAGAGAATGGCCAGGCGACCACGGCCGCCCGGCTTTGTCGCGATAGATCGCGCCACGAAGCTGTCGAGGCTACGCTAGCCCTCGGGTACGTTGCGCGTCGCGGCGTACGCCGCAATCGCCAATGCAGCGACGGTGATTCCCGCTCCGATACGGATCTGGCGACGGTAGCGGTGGCGGACGTACCTGACCGCGAAGCGGATCGCAACCCTGCCGAGCCTGTCGTTGGTCGTCACGCCTCCTCCTCTCCGCGCCGGCGGATTCGGTGCGCCATCCGCGATTGCAGCGACCAGAGCTCGATGAACCCGGGCGAGGCGGTCTGGGAAAAGAGCCCGCCCGACTCGGCGAAGGAGGCGAGGTCGGCGTCGTAGACGGCATTGGGCGAGAAGCGGGTGACGACCCGCGCACTGCCCTTGAAGAGCTTGAGGCCAATCGTGCCCGTCACCTGGGCGTTGACCGCGTCCATGTAAGCGTCGAGATCGGTGCGCAGCGGCTCCCACCAGAGCCCGGCGTAGACGAGGTAGGCCCACTTCTTGTCGAGGTCGGGCTTGAGCTGGTTCTGGTGGATCGTGCCGACCAGCTTCTCCAGCTCCTGGTGGGCCGTGAGCAGGATCGCCGCAGCCGGCGCCTCGTAGATGTCGCGGACCTTGAGGCCGACGATGCGGTCCTCGATGTGGTCGACGATGCCGACCCCGTGGCGGCAACCGATCTCCGCCGCGCCTTCGATCAAATCGACCAGCCCGAGCCGCTCGCCGTTGAGCGCGACCGGAACGCCGGCCTCGAACTCGACCGTGACCGTCTCGGCCTCGTCGGGCGCCAGCTCGGGGCGGGTGACCAGCTGGAAGACGTCGTCCTCGGGCGCGTGGTCGAGGTCCTCGATCCAGCGACCCTCCGACGAGCGTCCCCAGAGGTTGTCGTCGATCGAGTAAGGCGTTACCTCAGCGCCGCCCTTGATCGGGATGTCGTGCTCGCGGGCGTAGGCGATCTCCTCCTCGCGCCCCATCTGCCAGGAGCGCACCGGGGCAATCGTCTTCAGCTCCGGCGCCAGGGTGGCGACGGTGGCCTCGATCCGCACCTGGTCGTTGCCCTTGCCGGTGCAGCCGTGGGCGATCGTGTCGCAGCCCGACTTGCGCGCGTAATCGACCGCGAGCTTGGCGATCAGCGGCCGGCCGAGCGCGGTGAAGAGCGGGTAGCCGCCGCCGTAGAGGGCGTTGGCCTTGATCGCCGGCAGGACGTACTCCGAGGCGAACTCCTCGCGAGCGTCGACCACGTGGCACTCGAGCGCGCCGAGCCGCTTTGCCTTGTCCTCGATCACCGCGTAGTCCTCGCCGGGCTGTCCGAGGTTGACGGTCAGGCAGACGACCTCGGCGTCGTAGAAGTCCTGGATCCACTTCAGCATCACGCTGGTGTCGAGTCCGCCCGAGTAGAGCAGCAGCACGCGCCGGACCTCGGCTGGGTCGGCCTCATAAGAAGCCGTGCGGATCTGTGCGGGGGAGTCGGGCGTCACTTACGGGGCGCCGATACCGCCACTGCCGTTTTCTTCTTCCGGCGGCGTCGTGGTCGTCGTTTCGGTCGGTGTCGTAGTGGTTTCCGACGTGGTCGTCGTTTCCGTCGGAGTCGAAGTAGTGGTCTCGGTGCTCGAGCCGGTCGTCGTCTCGGTGCTCGCGCTCGTTTCGCTGGGGGTCGTGGTCACGGTCGAGGTCGTGCCGCTGTCGCCGCTGTTGGCGATCACGACGACGGCGAGCACCAGGCCGACGATGACGGCGATCAGCGCGGCGACGAGCAGGCGCATGTTGCCGTGCGGTTTGTGCTCGTCGGGCTGGCGCATCATCCGGGTTGGGTCCTCGTGCATGGCTACTCCTCCGGTCCGAGTATCGCGTCGAGTATCTCGCTTGTGTCCTCGATCTCGAAGCCGCTGCGCAGTCGCTGTTCGATCTCGGCCCGGCTGCTGCCGGAGACCGCCATCTGCGTGGCGAGCAGGCGGGCGCCGGCCGAAGTCGAACGAGGACCCGGGGCCGGCGTCGTCGGCTCCCCCTCGGACTCGACCGGGCGCAGGTGGGGTTCGGAGCGCGGCGCCGACTGCGTCTGGGGGTCGAGCTCGTCGGCGAGCGCGCGCAGGCGCTCGGCGACGATCCGGTCGGCGCGGGCGCCGGCCTCCTGGAGCTGGCGGCGTGCCTGCTCCTCGGCGTCGTCGATCACTTTCGAGGCGGCCTGCTCGGCTGCCTCGACGATCGCCGCCAGGCGCTCGGCCGTGCTGCTGGTCAGCGCGCGCGGCTCCCGTGGTCGCTTATCCGAACTCATTGGGCGGCGTAGCTTAGGAGTGCGTCACCGATCGCGCCAACGGCCCGCTCGATCTGGGCCGAATCGACCGTCAGCGGCGGCAGCAGGCGCAGCGTTCCGGGCTCGGGGACGTTGACAATCAGGCCCTGCTCGAGCAGACGAGCGCCGACCGCGGCGGCGTCGATCCCCTCGACCAGTCCGACTCCCGCCATCAGGCCACGGCCGCGCACCTCGCTCACGCTGTCGAGGGCAAGCAGGCCCTCACGCAGCTCGGCGCCAAGCTCGCGCACCCGGCGCAGCAAGGCGGGGTCGTCGACGATCTCGAGCACGGCCAGGGCCGCAGCGCTGGCGACCGGCCCGGCGGCAAAGGTCGAGCCGTGATCGCCGGGCTCGAGCACCTCTCCGGCCTCGGGAGTCGTCAGGCAGGCGCCAATCGGCATGCCGCCGCCGAGCGCCTTGGCGCTGGTCAGGACATCCGGGCGCACGGGTGTCTGCTCGTAGGCCCACAGCGAGCCGGTGCGGCCCATCCCGGTCTGGATCTCGTCGAAGATCAGCAGCGCGCCGGCCTCGTCGCAGGCCTCGCGGGCGGCAAGCAGCGCCTCGTCGCTGACCGGGTAGATGCCGGCCTCGCCCTGGATCGGCTCGATCAGCACCGCCGCAGTGCTCTCCCCCACCGCCGCGCGCAGCGCCGCCGCGTCGTTCAGCGGCACCGAGCGGAAGCCGGGCAGCATCGGCGCCAGATCGGGATTAGCGGCAAGCGCCGGGGTCGCCGAGAGGGCGCCGTAGGTGCGGCCGTGGAAGTCGCGCTCGAAGCTGATGATCTGCGGCGCCTCGATTCCGCGCCGGTGGGCGTGCTTGCGGGCAATCTTGATCGCGCACTCGTTGGCCTCGGTGCCCGAGTTGGAGAAGAAGACGCGGCCGCCGAGGCCGGACCCGGAGAGGCGCTCGGCGAGGCGCACCATCGGCTCGGTGTAGAAGAGGTTGGAGGTGTGCATCAAGCGGCCGGCCTGCTCGCGCACGGCCTCGACCACATCGGGGTTGCAGTGGCCGACCGAGCAGACTGAGATCCCGGCGAGGAAGTCGAGGTACTCGTTGCCCTCGGCGTCCCAGAGCAGTGCGCCCTCGCCACGGACGAACTCGACCGGGGCGCGCTTGTAGGTGCGCATCAGGTAGCGCTGCTCGAGCGCCTGAAGGTCGGTCAGGTTCACGGCGTCACCATCGTGCCGATGCCGGCGTCGGTGAAGAGCTCGAGCAGCAGCGAGTGCGGCTTGCGGCCGTCGATGATGTGGGCCGACTGGGCGCCGCCGCGGATCGCGTCGACGCAGGCGCCGAGCTTGGGCCGCATGCCGCCGTCGATTCCAGCGAGCCGCTGCTCGACCTCGTCGACCGTGGCGCGAGAGATCAGCGAGTCCTCATCGGCGGCGTCGGCACGCCAGCCCTCGACGTCGGTGAGGAAGATCGCCTTGTAGGCGCCGAGCGCGGCGGCGACCTTGCCGGCGGCCTCGTCAGCGTTGACGTTGTAGGACTGGCCGCTGCGGTCCGATGCCGAGGAGGCGATCACCGGGATGTAGTCGACGGCGATGTGGTTGAGCACGTCGACGTCGACCCGCTCGATCGAGCCGACGAAACCGACCTGCTCGGCGTTGGCGACGGGGGTCACCTCGAACATCGCGCCGTCCTCGCCGGAAAGGCCTACCGCCTGCTGGCCGTGGCGGTTGAGCCGCTGCACGATGTCGGAGTTGAGCTTGCCGAGCAGGACCATCTTCGCCACCTCGACCGTCTCCGCGTCGGAGACCCGCAGGCCCTCGTGGAAGCGCACCTCCATCCCGAGGCGGTCCATGTACTCGGTGATCTCAGGACCGCCGCCGTGCACGACTATGGGGTTGAGGCCGACGTACTTGAGCAGGACGACGTCGGTGGCGAAGGCCTCGCGCAGCTCCTCCTCGCGCATCGCGGCGCCGCCGTACTTGATCACCACCGTGCGGCCGTGGAACTCGCGGATGTAGGGCAGCGCCTCCATCAGCGTCTCGACGCTGACTCCGGCCGCCCGCGATTGCGGTGCCTGCTCGGTCATCGCTGCCCCCTTTCGTCGCTTGTCTCGTGACTCATGTCGTGTACTCGGCGTTGATCCGCACGTACTCGTAGCCGAGGTCGGAAAACCAGACGTGGGCGGAATGGTCGCCGCGGTCGAGGCGGAGACCAATCTCGGCCTCGGCGATGTCCTCGGCAAGCTCAGCGTTATCGATGTTCTCGGCGCCGATCTCCTCGAGGTCCTCGCCGGCCAGGGCCATCCCGGCGGCCTGGGCGATCCGACCCCAGTTCGGGTCGCGGCCAAAGAGTGCGGTCTTGACCAGCGGAGAGTTGGCGATCGCGCGGGCGACCCGCTCGGCCTCGGCGGCCGAGGCGGCGCCGTCGACCTGCACCCGCCCGACCCGCGAGGAGCCCTCGCCGTCGGCGACGACCTCGATCGCGAGTTGCAGGAGGACGGCCTCGAGCAGCCCCTCGGGAAACGGCGCACCGGCAGTGCCGGTCGCCTGCAACAACAACGTGTCGTTGGTGCTCATCTGGCCGTCGACGGTGATCCGCTCGAAGGAGGCGTCGCTGGCGGCGCGCAGGGCGGCATCGGGGTCCTCGACCACGGCGTCGGTCTGGACAAAGCAGAGCATCGTCGCCATGTTCGGCTGGATCATGCCGCCGCCCTTGGCCTGGGCGGAGATCGTCACGCCGCCGGCCCGCAGGGTGCAGCGCTTGGCCCAGCGGTCGGTGGTGAGGATCGCCTCGGAGAAAGTGACGCCGCCCGTCTCCGACAGCGCCCCGGCGGCCTCGCCGATCCCGGTGAGGACGGCCTCGATCGGCAGCGGCACGCCGATCACACCGGTCTCGCCGACCGCGACGGTCTCGGGCCGCAGGCCCAGCTGTGCCGCCGCCTCGTCGCACATCGCCACCGCGTCGGCGTAGCCCTGCTCGCCGGTCTCGGCGTTGGCGTTGCCGGCGTTGACCACAGCGGCGCGAATCGAGCCCTGCTCGCAGCGCTTGCGGATCACCCGCACCGGCGCCGCAGCCGAGGCGTTGCGGGTGAGCAGGACAGCGGAAGAAACCTCCTCCGCGTCACAGACGATCAGGCCGATGTCGGTCTTGCCGCCGCCCTTGAGGCCGCAGTGAGCACCCCCGGCCCGAAAGCCCGGTGCCAGCTGCGCAGGATCGAGTTCCTCCACCCCGGCAGGCGGCGTGACCCAACGCGACCTGAAAAACCCCCCACTCACCGTAGACCCCCGTTCCGGTGCGCTTTATCCACGCATATCGGGGGAAAGGCGCACCGGAAGCTCATTTGAGCCCCTCCGTCTCATCGAGGCCGAGCATCAGGTTGAGGTTCTGCACGCCCTGGCCGGAAGCGCCCTTCCAGAGGTTGTCGATCGCAGAGAAGGCGAGGACGCGGCCGCGCTCCTCGACGGTGACGTAGACGTGGCACTCGTTGGTATCGCGCACGTCGCGCAGCCCGGGCGGGCCGTCGACGACACGGACGAAGGGCTCGTCGGCGTAGCGCTCGCGGTAGAGCGCCTGCACCGCATCCTTGGAAAGCGGCTCGCTGGTCTGGGCGTAGCAACTGGTCAGCTCGCCCTGGTCGAGCGGCAGCAGGTGGGGAACGAAGGTGACCGGGGCAGGGCTGCCCAGTACCGCCAGCTCCTGTTCGATCTCGGGCCGGTGGCGGTGGCCCTCGGTCTTGTAGGCGAAGGCGTTCTCGTCCATCGAGACGTAGTGCATCGCGTCTCCCCCGCCGCGACCAGCCCCGGAGACGCCCTGCTTGGCATCGATGACGACGTCGGCCAGCAGGCCCTTTTCGGCCAGCGGCGCCAGCGCGAGCACGCTCGCGGTCGGGTAGCAACCGGGGGTCGCGACCAGCTTCGCCGAGCGCAGCTCGTCGCGATACATCTCGGTCAGCCCGTATACGCCCGCGCCGAAGAGATCGGCGGCGCCGTGCTCGCCGTACCAGCGCTCGTAGGTGGCGAGGTCGCGCAGCCGGAAGTCGGCGGAGAGATCGACGACGAGAACGCCGTGACCCCGCAGCGCCGCCACCGCCGGCGCCGAGGCACCGTGCGGGTAGGCGACGATCGCGGCGTCGATGCCGTCGAGGTGGTCGAGGTCGAGCTCGGTCAGCTCCAGCGGCACCCGATAGCGCGGGTAGAGGCTGTCGAGCCGCTTGCCGGCGTCGCTGCGCGAGGTGACCGCGACCAGCTCCAGCTTCGGGTGGCGCCAGACGATCTGGGCGGCGAGCGCGCCGGTGAAGCCGGAGGCGCCGGCGACCATGACCCGGGCGGCGGGATCGCCGTGAAGCGGCTGTGCGCCTGCGTCAGCCACGGAGCGACCCCCCGATCTTCGTCAGCTCGGCCTCGATCGCGGCCCGTTGGGCGACGACCTCCTCGTCGGTGAGGGTGCGGTCGGCGGCGCGGAACTCGAGCCGCAGGGCGAGGCTCTTCTTGCCCTCGCCGAGCTGCTCGCCCTCGTAGAGGTCGAAGACCTCGGCGGCGTGCAGCAGATCGCCGCCGCCGGCGAGAACGGTCTCGCGCAGCCGGGCGGCCGCAACCTCGGTCGGCACGACAACCGCCAGGTCTTGATAGACGGCGGGGAAGGTCGTCACGTCCTGAAAGGTCTCCTCCTCGGCCAACGATGCGGCAAGGAGAACGGCCAGGTCGACTTCGAACGCAACCGCGGCCTCGAGGTCCCAGGCCCGGCCGACGACGGGATGAAGCTCACCGATCCAGCCTGCTGGTTCACCAGCAACACTGATCTGCCCAGAGCGACCCGGGTGCAGAAAGGGCTCCTCAGCCGGCTCGACCGAGAGATCGACGCCGAGCTGGCCGGCCAGTCCTTCCAGCGTGCCCTTGAGGGCAAAGAAGTCGGCGGGCTCGCCGCCACCGCGCCAGGACTTGGCCACCAGGGGACCGACGGCGAGACAGCCAATCCGGTGAGGCTCGGAATACGGGGCAGCTCGATCTCCGAGAAAGTCCCCATAGAGCGGACCGACGGGACTCAAACGTCCACTATCTGGACGTTTGAGTCCCGTCGGCCGGGTGGTTAGATAGACGCGGCCGGACTCGAAGAGGGCTACGGCGTCGGTGCCCCGCGAGAGGTTGCGCTGGGCGATGTCGAGCAGCGAGCCGAGCAGGGTCGTGCGCATCACCGACTGGTCCTCGGAAAGAGGATTGGAGAGCACAACACCGTTCGCCCGCGGATCGTCGGCGGGAATCCGCAACCGCCCGGGCTCGCCCGGGTCGGTGAAGCTCCAACCGACCACCTCGTCGAAGCCGAGGTCGCGCATCGCGTCCTCGGCCCGGCGGCGCAGGCGCTGCTCACGGGTCAGGCCGCCGACCCGGCCGGCGACGGCTGGCAGCGTGCTCGGCAGATGCCGGTCGAGACCGTGGACGCGCCCGACCTCCTCGATCAAGTCGACCTCGCGGGTGACGTCGTAGTGACGATCCGGAGGCACCGTGACCTCGAGGTCGTCGCCCGCGGGCTCGGCGCCGAAACCGAGCCGCTCCAGGTAAGCGACCTGGTCGGGCTGCTCGATCGCCATTCCGAGCAGGCCCTCGACCCGCTCGCCGCGCAGGATCAACCGCCGCGGCTCGGGGATATCGGCGGCGACGTCGATCGTCCCCGGCACCAGCTTGGCGCCGCAGAGCTCGACGATCAGCCGCGAGGCGATCCGCTGCGCCCGCATGCAGAGCTCGGGGTGAAGCTGCTTCTCGAAGCGCGAGGAGGCCTCGGAGCGCAGCGAGAGCACGCGGGAAGTGTGCAGGATGTTGGTCCCGTTCCAGGTCGCCACCTCGAGCAGGACGCTGGTCGTCTGCGCGGATACCTCGGAGACCTGGCCGCCCATGATCCCGGCGATGCCCGAGGGGCCGTTGCTATCGCAGACCAGCACCGTCTCGGCATCGAAAGTGCGCTCGACGTCGTCGAGGGTTTTCATCTTCTCGCCATCCGATGCAGCCCGAATTGTCAGCGCACCGTCGGGCACCTTGTCGAGGTCGAAGGCGTGCAGCGGCTGCGCGGTCAGCAGCATCACGTAGTTGGTGATGTCGACGACGTTGTTGATCGGCCGCTGGCCGGCCGCGGTCAGCCGGGCCTGCAGCCAGGAGGGAGAGGGAGCGATCGTGACGTCAGTGAAGACGCGGGCGGTGAAGCGCGGACAGAGCTCTGGCACCTCGACAACGACCGAGGCGAGGTCGTTGACGTCACCGTCGCCTTGTGCGGGCGCGTCCTCGGCCCATGGCTCCGTCCCAAGCGGCGCCGCGCTGATCGCATGGACCTCGCGGGCGACGCCGTAGACGCCGAAGCAGTCGACCCGGTTCGGCGTCACCTCGAGCTCCAGCACCGGCTCCGCAATCGGCAGCACCTCGGCCAGCGGCGTGCCAGCAGCGAGGCTTCCGGTGCGCTTTGTCCCCGCATAAGGGGGATAAGGCGCACCGGAACGGTCTTCGTCGAGCACAAGGATGCCCTCCGGGCTCTCGCCGAGGCCGAGCTCCGAGGCGGCGCAGATCATCCCGGCCGACTCGACCCCGCGCAGCTTCGCCATGCCGATCTTGTGACCACCGGGCAGCGTCGCTCCCGGCAGCGCCACCGGCACGGTCTGCCCGGCGGCGACGTTGGGGGCGCCGCAGACGATCGTGCGCTCGCCGTCGCCGGCGTCGACCGTGCAGACGCGCAGCCGGTCGGCGTTGGGGTGCGGCTCGGCGCTCAGCACCTTGCCGACGACGAAGCCCTCGGCCGAGGGCGGCCCGATCGTGCCGACCCGCTCGACCTCGGTCCCGGTCATCGCCAACCGCTCGGCCAACTCATCCGGGCCGATGCCGGGGTCGCAGTACTCGCGCAGCCATGAGTAAGGAACCCTCATGAGAACTGCTCCAGGACGCGCACGTCGTTGTCGAAGAAGCGCCGCAGGTCGGGGACGCCGTGGCGCAGCATCGCGATCCGCTCGACCCCCATGCCGAAGGCGAAGCCCTGCACCTTCTCCGGGTCATAGCCGTTTGACTCGACGAAGCCGAGCACGTTGGGATCGACCATGCCGGCGCCGCCGACCTCGATCCAGCCGATCCCCTTGCAGAGGTTGCAGCGCTCGCCGCTCGCCAGCGTGCCCGTGCCCTCGCACTGGAAGCAGGAGACGTCGAACTCGACGCTGGGCTCGGTAAAGGGAAAGAAGTGCGGCCGCATCCGCGCCTTGCGGGCGCCGCCGAAGATCGCCGCCAGCATCTCGTCGAGGGTGCCCTGCAGGTCGGCGAGCGTGATCCCCTCGCCGATCGCCAGGCCCTCGACCTGGTGGAACATCGGGCTGTGAGTGGCGTCGGAGTCGCGCCGGTAGACCTTGCCCGGGGCGATCATGAAGATCGGCGGCGGTTGGGCCTCCATGCTGCGTGTCTGCACCGGCGAGGTATGGGTGCGCAGCAGCACCTCGGGGTCGGACTGGACGTAGAAGGTGTCTTGCAGCATCCGCGCCGGGTGCCCGGGCGGGTGGTTGAGGGCGGTGAAGTTGTAGTAGTCGTGCTCAACCTCGGGGCCCTCCATCACCCGGTAACCGAGCCCGACCATCACATCCTCGATCTGGCGCGTGGTGCGGGTGATCAGGTGGGTGTGGCCTACCGGCCGCGGCGGCGCGCCGGGCAGGGTCACGTCGACCAGGTCGGCGGCCAGCTGCGATTCCAGCTCGCCGGCGTCGAGCGTCTCCGCCCGCTCCTCGAGCAGCGCCTCGAGCTGCTTGCGCGCCTTGTTGGCTCCGCCGCCGACCTTGCCCCGTTCCTCCCCCGGCAGCTCGGCGATCCCGCGCAGGATCGTCGTCAGCTCGGCCTTGCGGCCGAGGTAGCGGACCCGCAGCTCCTCCAGCTCGGCCGTCCCGGCCGCTGCCTCGATCGCGGCGGCAGCCTCGACCCTGATCTCCTCGATCCGCTCAAGCACTGGAGGAGTCCTTCGGCATGGCGAGCGACGATATCCGCTCGGCGCAGATCGCAGCCACGGCGGCGACGTTAAGTGACTCGGCACCGCCGGGACGGAGGGGGATCGTCACCTTGGTCTCGCACTCGGCGAGCACCTCGTCGGGCAGACCCTCGCGCTCAGCGCCGAGGCAGAAAGTGGCCGCTCCGCTAAGGGCCGCAGGGCCCTCACCGCCGTGAGCGACAAGCGCGGCGCGCGGGGCCGGAGTCGCGCCAACCTCGGCCCTTGCCAGCGGCTGAGCGAAGATCGAGCCCATGCTCGCCCGCACCGCCTTCGGCGAAAACGGATCGGCGCAGCCGGGACCGAGCACAACCGTGCCGTCGAGCAGGGCGTGGACGGTACGGATGATCGCGCCGACGTTGCCGGGATCGCCGACTCCGTGCAGGTAGAGGCAGGGTGAGCCGCCCAGCTCGGCCCAGCGCTGGGGCCAAACGGCGATCGCCCGCGTCCCCGAGCCGAGAGTCGAGACCCCCGCCAACAACTCCGCCTCCACCTCCTCGCCACCAAGCCCGCTGCCGGCCGCCGTCAACAGGAAGCGCGGCTCGGCGCCGGCGGCGAGACCGGCCTCGACCAGGTCCTCGCCCTCGCTGACGAAGGCGCCCTCGCGCTCACGATGCTTGCGCTCACGCAGCTTGCGGACCAGCTTCAGCTTCTCGTTTTGAGGGCTTTCGATCATCGCGTTGTCTGTCTTCTTGTCTCGGGTTTCTTCTCCTGGAACGAAAAAGCGGGCCGTGAAGACGGCCCGCCCGGGAAAGTGGAGTGCTTGGCTGCGACTAGGCGGCCGCACCCTCCCGGGCTAGCTCCACAAATCGGCGGAAGGCCTCGCGGTCATGGACCGCGATATCGGCGAGCATCTTGCGGTTGACCTCGACCCCGGCCCCGTTGAGGCCGTGGATCAGTTGGGAGTAGCTCATGCCCTCAAGCCGTGCGGCGGCGTTGATGCGGGTGATCCAGAGCCGGCGGAAGTCGCGCTTGCGGTTGCGCCGGTCGCGGTAGGCGTACATCCCCGAGCGCTGCACCTGCTCTTTGGCGAAGCGGTAAGAGGAGTGCTTGCGGCCGAAATAGCCTTTCGCTTCTTTAAGGACTTTGCGCCGCTTCTTGCGCGCGTGGACCGACCGCTTGACCCGGCTCACTTGCCGCCTCCAAGCAGCTTGCGCACCGTCCTGGTGTCAGACGGAGCGATCTCGACCGGCCGCGCCATCCGCCGCTTGCGCTTCGGCGACTTCTTCTCGAGGATGTGGCTCGAGTAGGCGCGGCGCCCACGCAGCTTGCCCGTCGCGGTCTTGCGAAAGCGCTTCTTGGCGCCGGAATGAGTTTTCATCTTGGGCATCGGGTTCGCTATTGAAGCAGACGCGCGCGCCTGAGCGCTCGCTCTATTGCAGGTGGAAGGCGAGGCGCAGGGTACTGTGCCGCCCGATGCGCATCGTTTACGTGCTCGGCACCCGCCCCAACTTCGTCAAGACGGCGCCGGTGATCGGCGCCCTACGGGCGCGTTTGCCAGAGGGACGACACGCGATCGTCCACACCGGCCAGCACTACGACCGGCTGATGTCGGAGATCTTCCTCGAGGAGCTGGGCGTGCCGGCGCCCGACCACACGCTCGAGGTCGGCTCGGGCAGCCACGCGCAGCAGACGGCGCGGGTGATGGAGCGGCTCGAGCCGGTGCTGGCGGAGGAGCAGCCCGATCTGGTGATGGTTCCCGGTGACGTCAACTCGACCCTGGCGGCGGCCCTGACCGCGGCGAAGATGCAGATTCCAGTCGCGCACATCGAGGCGGGCCTGCGCAGCTTCGACCGCACGATGCCCGAGGAGCTGAACCGGATCGTCACCGACCAGCTCTCCGACCAGCTCTTCATCCACAGCCCCGAGGCCAACGACAACCTCCACGCCGAGGGAATCCCCACCGAGCGAATCCACCTCGTCGGCAACACGATGATCGACACCCTGGTCGCGCTCGAAGATCGCTTCCGCGGCGCGGGCACGGCGACTCACCTCGGCGTTGAGCCCGGCTCCTACGTCCTCGTCACCCTGCATCGCCCGGCCCTTGTCGACGGCCCGCTGCTGGCGGAGACGATCGAGCGGCTCGCAGCGCTGGCCCAAGAGATGCCAGTCGTCTTCCCGGTTCATCCCCGGACTAGGGCAATGATGGAGGCGATCAACTCCGAGCACCCCGGCCTACTGCTCTGCGACCCCCTCGGCTACATCGACTTCCTCTCCCTCCTCGCCGACGCCGGCGCCGTCCTAACCGACTCCGGCGGCATCCAAGAGGAGACGACTTACCTGGGCATCCCCTGCTTCACCCTGCGCGACAACACCGAGCGGCCAATAACGATCACCGCAGGCACCAACACCTTGCTCGGCCTAGACCCTGCGGCAATCACCCAGATCCCAACAGCTCTTGCCCAGCGACCGGAGATCACACCTGAACCTCCACCCCTCTGGGACGGCCATGCCTCGGAGCGAATCGCCGAGATCGTTACGAGCTAAGGCCTTAAGCAGCCGCAGCGTCGTCGCCGGACGCATCGTCCTCGGCGGCAGGTGCCTCATCAGCTACAGGAGTCTCCTCAGCAGCCGGTGTCTCTTCGGCAGCTGGCTTCTCAGGCGCCGCAGGCGTCGTCTCATCGCTCGGTGTCGCCTCGTCATCAACTTTGACCGCCTCTTTGCCCGGCGCCAGCAGCATGCTCATGTTGCGTCCTTCCTGCAAAGGCTGGGACTCGATCACGGCGAGGCCGTCGAGGTCCTCGTAGAGGCGCTGCAGCAGCGCCCTCCCCCGCTCTGGGTGCGCCTGCTCGCGGCCGCGGAACATGATCGTGACCTTGACCTTGTCCTGGTGGCGCAGGAAACGCGCGACGTGACCCATCTTGGTCTCGTAGTCGTGCTGGGCGATCTTCGGCCGCAGCTTGATCTCGCGGATGTTGACCTGCTGCTGATGCTTGCGGGCCTGCTTCTGCTTCTGCTCCTGCTCGTACTTGTACTTCGAGTAGTCGAGCAGGCGGGTGACCGGCGGCTTCGAGCCGGGGGCGACCTCGACCAGGTCGAGGTCGGCGTCCTGGGCGCGTTTGAGCGCCTCGTCGATGTCGACGATGCCGAGCTGCTCACCCTCGGCCCCGATCAGGCGGACTTTGGGGACGCGGATCCGCTCGTTGATCCGGGTCGTATCGCGCTCTGGTGGGCGCCGGTCGAACCTACGCGGGACCGGCACTATCTAAGTGAGGTGTGGAGCTTCAAGCGGACGAGAGGTAGGGAGGCAGGCACGGGACGCTCAGCGGCGCGGGGTGTTTGCGGTGCCTGCGATCAAGTGTCCGGAGTATAGACAGAGGATGCGAAGTGGCAAGCCCTGACTCAGGAAGGCACGCTCTCGGCGTTGACGCGAGCGGCGAAGTCAGCGGCGGGCATCGCGCCGAGCTCGCCGTCCGAATGCGAGCGAACCGCCACCCCCCCGGCCTCCTGCTCGCGGTCGCCGACGACCAGCATGTAGGGGTAGCGGCCGAGCTCGGCGTCGCGGATCTTCTTGCCGACCGACTCGGAGCGATCGTCGGTCTCGATCCGCACGCCGGCTTCGCGCAGCTCGGTGGCGACACGCGTCGCGTACTCGTTGTGGCGATCGGAGACCGGCAGGACGATCGCCTGGACCGGCGCCAGCCAGACCGGGAAGCGACCGGCGTAATGCTCGATCAGGATCCCGGCGAAGCGCTCCATCGAGCCGAGCAGGGCGCGGTGAATCATCACCGGGCGGTGCGCCCCGTCGTCGGCGCCGACGTAGCTGAGGTCGAAGCGCTCCGGCATCTGAAAGTCGAGCTGGCAGGTGCCGCACTGCCAGGAGCGGCCGAGCGCGTCGGTGACGTGGAAGTCGATCTTGGGCCCGTAGAAGGCGCCGTCGCCGGGGTTGAGCTCGTACTCGCGCCCCTGGCGATCGAGCGCCTCGGTCAGCGCCGCCTCGGCCTTCGCCCACTGCTCCTCGGAGCCCATCGACTTCTCCGGCCTGGTCGAGAGCTCGACCTTGACGTCCTCGAAGCCGAAGCGGGCGTAGAGCTCGTCGATCGCCTCGCAGATGTCTGCCACCTCGTCGGCGATCTGCTCCTCGGTGCAGTAGACGTGGGCGTCATCCTGGGTGAAAGCGCGCACCCGCAGCAGGCCGTGTAGAACGCCCTCACGCTCGTTGCGGGAGACGCGGCCGAACTCGGCCAGGCGCAGCGGCAGCTCGCGGTAGGAGTGGCGCTCGGAGTCGAAGACGAGGCAGGCGCCGGGGCAGTTCATCGGCCGCAGCGCCAGGCGCTTCTCGTCGGACTGCATGAAGTACATGTCGTCGCGGTAGTTGTCCCAGTGGCCGGAGCGGTGCCAGAGCTCCTCGTCGAGCACCTGCGGCGTGGCGATCTCCTTGTAGCCGCGCTTGCGCAGCTGGGCCTGGACCTCGCCCTCAATCAGGTGCAGCAGCGTCGTCCCGTTGGGCAGCCAGAAGGGCATCCCGGGCGCCTCCTCGCGCAGCATGAAGATGCCGAGCTGGGGGCCGAGGCGGCGGTGGTCGCGCTTCTTGGCCTGCTCGATCAGCTCGAGGTGCTTGCCCAGCTCCTTCTTCGAGAAGAAGGCGGTGCCGTAGATGCGGGTCAGCATCTGGCGCTTCTCGTCGCCGCGCCAGTAGGCGCCGGCGAGCGAGCTCAGCTTGATCGCCTTGATCCGCCCAGTCGAGGGACCGTGCGGGCCACGGCAGAGATCCTCGAAGGGGCCGTTGCGGTAGAGCGAGACGGTCTCGACGCCTTCGCCCGCGACGAGGTCGTCGATCAGCTCGACCTTGTAGTCCTCGCCCTGGGCCTTGAAGATCTCGCGCGCCTCGGCGACCGGCACGTCGCGGCGCTCGAAGGCCTCGTCGGCCTCGATGTGGGCGCGCATCGAGGCCTCGATCTTCTCCAGGTCGGCGTCGGTGACCTTGACCTCCTCCGGGAAGTCGAAGTCGTAGTAGAAGCCGTTCTCGATCGCCGGGCCGATCGTCACCTTGGTGCCGGGGTAGAGCTCCTGCACCGCCTCGGCCATAACGTGCGCGGCGTCGTGGCGGATCAGGTCAAGCGCCTCGGAGTCGCGGTCGGTGAGGATCGCGATCTCGGCCCCGTCGGGCAGCGCAGCGGAGAGGTCGCGCAGCTCGCCATCGACACGAATCGCCAGCGCGGCCTTGGCCAGCCCGGGGCCGATTGCCGCAGCGGCGTCGGCGCCAGACGCGCCGCCATCCAGCTCCAGCGGCGTCCCATCCGGGAGCTTGACGGTGATCTTTTGGGTCGCGGCCTCGATCCGGCCATGCTACCCACGGCCCATTTCCGCTGACTTTGTCTTTTTGCGTCCTATTGGCCTACAAAAGGCGAAGTCAGCGATCTCCGGACTCGGGCGCTCAACGCGGCGCGCCCTGACGGGCCTGGCGGACCGCTATGAGCGGGCAGGGACTTTGGCCATGGACCGGTGCGGTCCGTTCCCAAAGGACGTAGGGCTGGGCAACGCGCTTCACGCGCAGGCCTGGGAATGGCGGCTGGTTGCGCGCGGCCTCGGCGACGACGAAGCGGACCCCGGGCGGCGGCTGATTCCCGGTTTCATCGCTCGCGTCGATGCAGACACGGCCGCCGCGCATCTCCCAGGTGATGTAGGGCACGCCGTGTTCGTCTTCGAGCAGCTGGCGCGAGGCGAGCACGAGCGTTGGGCCTTCGCCCACTTCGGAGCGCAGGCTGGTCAGTGCCGGCGAGTAGGAGCCCGGGCCGACCGGCGCGTTGGCGAGCACGAGCAGTGAGCAGCCCGCCGCGGCAACGAGGTACAGCCAGGCGACCGGGCGGCGGAGCAGCGGCAGGACGATGACCAGGGCGGCGAGCGGGGCGCCGATCTCGATTGCCTTGGCGGCGGTGTAGGGAGTGCCACCGATCCTGGCTGCGGCGTAGGCCAGCGCCGCGGCGGTGAGCCCGGCGATCAGCGCGGCCTCGCGGCGTCGCCAGCAGACGACGAGACCGTAGAGGAGCAGGATCGAGGCGTAGGCAGCGCC
Source organism: uncultured Solirubrobacterales bacterium (assembly GCA_963840565.1). Lineage (GTDB taxonomy): Bacteria > Actinomycetota > Thermoleophilia > Solirubrobacterales > 70-9 > VRUE01. The sequence goes on along the minus strand of CAWIZH010000002.1, from coordinate 321,539 downwards.
GAGGAAGTAGCCGAGGGCAGGCACCGCCCCATCTCCGGGACTGAGGCGGAAATCGCCGGACGGCCAGATGCCGAAGGCCTCGAAGGGCGAGATCTGGCCGAAGAGGTTGCCGAGGCCGGGGCCCTTGGGGTCAAAGGTCTCGAACGAGTGAAAATCGATCATCCGGCCGATCTCAGGCGCCACGAGCACGGCGAAGGCGCCGAGGGCGAGCAGCAGCGGACGAACCGGAAAGGCACGCTGCAAGGCCAACCAAATAGCCAATGCACCGAGCAGCCAGATCAGGCCCGGGAAGCTGTAGGTGTAGACGCTGCCTACTGCCAACAAGGCCGCCGGGATGAAGCGGAGTGGGAGCTCGCGCCAGGCGGGATTCGTCGTTGCCTCTCTCAGGGCGAGAACGAAGGCAAGGAAGAAGAGGGCCTGGATCGTCTCCTTGAAGGAGCCCTGGGCGAAGTAGGAGGCGACCATGTAGGTGAGGCCTACGACCAGGGCCGCGGGAATGCGGAGGAGCGGAGGCTGGTCGCGGAAGGCCGTTAGGGCGGTGAGTGATGCGAGGACGGCCACGGCGACCGTCAGGCCGGTGAAGCCCTGGACCAGGCCGATGCCCAGGCCCTTGGTCAGGGCGACGACGACTGCGTGAGGCCCCAGCGGGTAGCCCTGGTGCAGGAGCTGGGATCCCTGGCCGCGGGCGAGGCGATCTGCCGCAAGCAGATGCTGGGACATGTCCGGGTTGAAGCTGGTGCCGAGGATGCCGAAGTGGCCTTCGGCGATGAAGGGCAAGGCGGTCACGGCAAGGGCCAGCAGGGCGACCGGCGCGCCAATCCGCAAAGCACTCGCCCCACCGTCGAGGCGGTTCCACAAGTAGACGACCGAGACCGCGGCTAGCAGCAAGACGCCGACCGCCGAGGCGGTTCCGTGTCCGAATAGCCGCACCGTCGCCCAGCAGAACGCGCAGAGCAGCGCCAGCCCGACGGCAGGCGCCAACCACGACCACTGCCGCACGCCGCAGAGCGCGATCGCCGCCTGGCCGATTGCCAGCGAGGCGATGCAAACGACCAGCACGGCTGCATAGGTCCCGACCACGAGGCCGCGAGCCTAGACTGCGGACATGGCGTATGTACCGCCAGCCCGTCATCTGCTGCGCGCAAGGGACCTCGCCGACGCTCGCTACTTCGAGTCGCTGGGGGTCGATGACCTGGCCGCCGCCGCGGGGCTTTCGCGGGCGCACTTCAGCCGCGAGTTCCGCCGCGCCTTCGGCGAGTCACCGCACGCCTACCTGCTGACCCGAAGGCTGGAGCGGGCGGCGGCGCTGCTGCGCACGACCGACCGATCGGTCGCAGAGATCTGCCTCTCGGTCGGGCTGCAGGGCATCGGCTCCTTCACGACCAGCTTCAGCCGCGCCTACGGTCGCTCGCCCACGGCGTACCGCGCTGCCCACCCGCCAGCCTCTCAGGGCGCGCTGGTCCCCGGCTGCTTGGTCCGCGCTTACGCCCGCCCACAACACCGCACGTTTCGAGAAGACAGCGCGCCGGCCCGCACCTAGCATCGCCATCGCCCTTTCAGCCCCAGAACGAAGGAGACAACGATGATCAAAATCGCCAATGCGCAGCTGTGGGTTCACGACCAGGAGGAGGCGCTCGCCTTCTACACCGAGAAGGTCGGCATGGAGGTCCGCGCCGACGTCACCCTGCCCGAGATGGGCGACTTCCGCTGGCTCACGGTCGGACCGGCCGGGCAGGAGGACATCTCGATCGTGCTGATGGCCGTCCCTGGCCCGCCGGTCATGGACCCCGATACCGCCGACCAGGTCAGCGCCCTGATGGCGAAGGGTTTTGCGGGAACCGTGTTCCTCACCACCGACGACTGCCAAGCCTCCTACGAGGAGCTGCGGGCACGCGGAGTCGAGTTCACCGAAGCGCCCGAAGAGCGTCCGTACGGGATCGACTCGGGCTTCCGCGATCCCTCGGGCAACAGCCTGCGTCTCACCGAGGTCAAGCTCCCAGCCGGGGTCTAAGCCACAAGACAAGGTCTCGCGGGCCGGGACGATGGGCGCTACTGGGCTCGAACCAGTGACCTCCAGCTTGTCGAGCTGGCGCTCTCCCAACTGAGCTAAGCGCCCGGGGACCTGAATCTAGCAGCGGCGCGTGGGGCGACGACGCCTGCGCGCCGCCGCCTCAAGCCCGGCGTTGCACGTGCCGATGCAATGGGTGCAACTTTTCAACTAACGCGGTGTTTATTGATGCAGCGACCGATTAAGGCTTGAGGACTGACGAGCCAGGGAAACAGAGTCTCGCTGGTGGCACGTCCTTCGGAATCAAAGGGCCCCGAAAGGGGCCCTTTTCCGTGCGCCTGGCCTTAACGACAGCGGTCCGCCCGAAGCGACGAGGGTCGCGTCTCGCGCTTGCGCCCCACCGTCCCCGAGACTGGCCGAATGTTGGACTGTGCGGCGCGCAAAGCGCTCCCCCTTCCACGCGTTTCCTTACTGTGACCGGACTGAGCGAGCAGAGTCGACTTCTCGTCGACCTCCGATCCCCCCAAGCGGAAGAGCGGGAACGAAGCGCCCCCGCCGAAGCCGACGCCCCCGACAAACGACGGCTTTTCCGACTGCCACTGCTACGCAGCGGATCGGCGCGGGTGCCCGCGCTCGACAAAACCGCCCGCGAAGAACGTGCGGAGGAAAAGGAGCGCGAAAAGCGGCTGGTCGCCGTCGAGACGGCGGAGCAGGACTTCTTCCAGACACCGGCGGGACGGGCGAGGCTCGCCTACAAGCGAGGGCATCGCCTCTTCCAGTACGAACTGGAGATCAACGGGCTCCAGCCAACGGCCATCCCGGGCATGGTTGGCTCACCCGCCCTGGTGACCACCGACCCCGTCGACATCCTCAACTCGGTGACCGTCGAGGGCTGGAAGCTGGTCACCGGCAAGTTCTTCCACTCCGAGATGCGCAACGGAGCCGTCGGCTGCTACCTCTTCAAGCGCTCACAAAAACGGCGCCTGTCGATGAATAACCCTTGGCAGGACCCGCGCGTCGTCAGCTGAGCGCGCTTAGCTCGTCCTCAAGAGTGGTCGTAAGGCACGTGCCAGCGGCGCGGCGCAAGCAGGGCATCGACCGGCTCAGGGCCCCACGAACCTGGCTCGTAGGGCCGTAGCGGAGAGGGATCGCGCACGACCGGGTCAGCGATCTCCCAGACGCGCTCAATCGCTTCGGAGGTGGTGAAGAACGTGCGGTCGCCGACCATGACGTCGTGGATCAGCCGCTCATAGGCGTCAAGCGCCTGCTCGGGACCGCCAAAGCTGTCGGCATAGCTGAAGCGCATATGGCCTTCGCCCAGCCGCAGCGCCGGCCCCGGGACCTTGGCGAGGAAGGACGCTTCGATGCTGCCGGGGTCCCCCATCTCAAAGGTCAGGTGATCGTGACCAAACGCCTCGGCAATTTGGCTGCAGTCGAGCGGGAACATCCGCCGCGGCGGCTGGGCGAAGGCGACCGTGAGCACGTGGTGGTCCTCCGCCAGGCGCTTGCCTGAGCGCAGGTAGAAGGGGACGCCCTCCCATCGCCAGTTGTCGACAAAGGCCCGCAGGGCGACGAAGGTCTCGGTGTCGGAATCCGCCGCGACCCCCTCCTCATCGCGATAGCCGACGTACTGGCCGCGAACCACGTCGCCGGAGGCGAGCGGCTTCATCGAATCGAAGACCTTGCCCCGCTCCGTCATCAGCGGCTTCGCGTTGAGCGAGGTCGGCGGCTCCATCGCGATGAAGCTGAGCACCTGGAACAGATGGGTGACGATCATGTCGCGGAAGGCACCCGTTTCCTCGTAGAAGCTTCCCCGCATTCCGATCGAGAGCGTCTCTGGAACGTCGATCTGGACGTGGTCGATGTGGTTGCGGTTCCAGACCGGCTCGAACATCCCATTGGCGAAGCGCATCGCCAGCAGGTTCTGAACCGCCTCGCGGCCGAGGTAGTGATCGATGCGGAAGACCTGCTCCTCCTTGAAGACCGAGTGGACGAGCGCATCGAGCCGCCGCGCCGAGGCGAGATCGCGACCGAACGGCTTCTCCATGATCACCCGCGCTTCCTCGCCGAGACCAAGCCGGCCAAGCCCCTCGATCACGCCCGCGTAGGCGGCCGGTGGCAGCGAGAGGTAGTGAAGGAGCTGGGCGCCATCGGCGAGCTCCTCCTTGGCCCGCGCCACGGTCTCGCCCAGATCCTCGAACCCGTCGCCGATCGCAGCGGTGCGCAGGCTCGTCACGAAGCGGTCCAAAGACTCTCCGGGCTCTGGCCTGCGTCCAGATTCACACACCGCGTCGCGCACGAGCGCGACGAACTCGTCCTCGCTGAGATCGCCCCGCGAGGCGCCGATCAGCACGAAGCGCTCTGGCATCAGCCCCGCCTCAAAGAGGTGAAAGATCCCAGGCAGCAGCTTTCGTTTCGCCAGATCCCCGGTCGCCCCAAAGAGCACGATCGCCTGATCGCGCGGAATCGTCGGCGATGCCACTGCGTGCGGTGCCTCTGCGACGTTGACCGCCATCGCCTCAGCCTTGCAGAACTGGCTCGCGGGCTCAGGCCTGTTCGGCCAGGCGGCGGGTGAGAAAGCGGCGGTCGGGCTCCGAGTGAGACAGCTCGAGGGCTCGCTCGTAGGCCGCACGGGCTTCGGCGGTGCGGCCAAGGCGGCGCAGAAAGTCGGCCCGGGTCGAGTGGAGATAGGGGTAGGAGTCGAGCTCCAGGCCCTCGATTGCCCTAAGGCCAGCCTCGGGACCGTCGGTTTCGGCAACCGCCACCGCTCGGTTCAGCACCACGATTGGCGAGTCGGTGAGGCGGACCAGCTCCTCGTAGAGAGCAGCGATCTGCGGCCAGTCACGCGGCTCGTCGGCGTGCAAGGAGGCGATTGCCGCCTGCACAACGTAGGGGCCGCCGCCGCGCAAGGCAAAGGCGCGGTCGAGAGCGGTGCGTCCCTCGGCGATCTGGACTGCATCCCAGAGCGAACGGTCCTGGTCGGCCAGCAGGACCAGGTCGCCGTCGCGAAAGCGCGCCCCGCGGCGAGCCTCGAGCAAGAGCATCATCGCCAGCAGGCCGTGGACCTCGGGCTCGTCGGGCATCAGCTCGGCCAGCGCCCGACCAAGTCGCAGCGCCTCGGCCGCGAGCTCGCCGCGACCGCCGTAGCCCTCGTTGAAGATCAGGTAGACGACCGCGAGCACGGCGACTGTGCGCTCGGGCAGCAGGTGATCCGGTGGGACGCGAAACGGGATGCCCGCTGCCTTGATCTTCTTCTTGGCGCGGACGAGGCGCTTTGCCATCGTCTCCTGGGGAACGACGAAAGCGCGCGCGATCTCGTCTGTGCCGAGACCGCCGAGCGTGCGCAGGGTGAGCGCCACCTGGGCCTCGGTCGCTAGCGCCGGGTGACAGCAGGTGAAGATCAGCTCCAGGCGCTCGTCGGGGAAAACCGTCTCTTCGAGCTCGTCCTCCACGGCCTGCGGCACCTCCAGCAGCTTCGTCTTGTCGGCAAGCGTCCGCTCGCGGCGGATGCGGTCGATCGCACGGTTGCGAGCGGTGGCGATCAACCAGGCGGCCGGGTTGGCCGGCGTGCCTTCCCGGGGCCAGCGCTCCGCCGCGATCGCAAATGCATCCTGAGCTGCCTCCTCGGCAAGGTCAAAGTCGCCGAGGAGGCCGATCAGGGTGGCGAGGACGCGACCCCACTGCTCGCGGAAGACCCGCTCGGTCAGCTCGCCACCACCGGGCGAACCTCGATCCCACCGCCCATGCTGGCGGCGGGAATCTTCGTCGCCAGCTCGATCGCAGTATCGAGATCGTCGGCCTCGAAGAAGAGATAGCCGCCAAGCGCCTCCTTGGTCTCGACGAAGGGCCCGTCGGTGGTCAGCGTCTGACCGTCCTGCACCCGCACCGTGGTCGCCGTCTCAGGCGGTCCCATGCGAACCCCGGACTCGACCCCGGGCGTTTCGTTGATCGCCTGGTAGGCGCCGTAGACCGCGCCCTGCTCCTCCGCCGAAAGGCCATCCCATGCCTCGGTGCCCGGCGTCGGCGTCGTGCCCTGGTGAATCAGCAGCATGTACTTCATCGTTCCTCCTTGGCAGAGTGTCTTTGCTCCTAAGACGAACGGGAAGGCCCGAAATGGACAGGGCCCGAAAGTTTCGCCCTCAAGGGCAAGGCGCCCTGGAGTAGATAGATCAGCGGTACGAGTTAGCGTCTACCGGACTCACGCTCTTTGAAAGGCCTTGAGGCAATGTCTAGGAATTGCTCTAGCTCCTTCCTCGCTTCACGACGTAAAGACTTTGCCTCTTTCTTGATAGACCGCGAAACGCTGTCGGCGGGTTCATCAGCACAGTCTCTGTGCTCGTTGGCGAACTCCGTGACCTGCGCGATCTTCCACGCGCAGGCCCGCCAAGACTCTGGCACCTCATGCTCCCGGCCGTAGCGAAGCGTGAGCGCGGCGTCGTGGCGTAGAAAGGTCAAAACATCGGGTCTGTCCCACGACCACAGTGGCTCGACGCCCAACCTTGGCCGATCAGAGTGAGCCACAAGGCTTAGCGCAGCTCCGACCCGCTCTCGATAGGCAATTGCTGTGGTCGCCGCCCCATCGAGGGCCTCAAGGCGAGAATCGGCACCATGGAGTTGCCGCTCCTGGGACAACTCCTCCTTACGAGCTCGTGCGGCCATAAGTGCAACACCGAACACCCCAATCAGCCCTAGCACCCCCGGTATCACCGCAAGCGCGACCGCCGTCCATGCCGGTACCTCTGCCTGACTCACGACGCCATACTAGTTTGTTCAGACTTACCCGTTTAACCCTGGTCGTCGGGGGACAATGGTCTTTGTGCCAGCCTTCCCAGCTCCGTCGAATGATTCGGCCGCGTTGGCCTCAGCGCTGAGAAGCGGCAAGGTGACTGCGGCCTGAAAGGCCGCTCAAGCCGCTCTGGCAAGCGGAGAACCGCTTGCCAGAGCCAGAGGCGCCCACCGGAATCGAACCGGTGTAAACGGCTTTGCAGGCCGCTGCGTAACCACTCCGCCAGGGCGCCGGGGGCGATGAAGGGTAGCGGCGTCGGGTGACTAGGCGGCGCGCTGCTCGGGACCGGCTTCGTCGTCGATGTCGAGGACGACGTTGTCGTCCGCCGTGCGGCGGACGTGGAAGTCGAGTGGGGAGCGCTGCTCGAGTTCACGGAGGAGGTCGGTCGGCTCGCTGAGGCGCATCGAGAGCGTCGCCCGGCCCTCGGAGAAGCGCTCGACCGAGATCTCGGAGGTGGCGCCGATCTGACCGGCGGCGTCCTCGAAGCCAACTAGCTGGGAGAAGTCGTCGAGCGGGCCGATCTCTACTTTGACCAGGCCCTCAAAAACGTCCCGCGCGGTGGGCGCGGCGTGACCGTTGCCATTGCCGTTCGGAGTGCTCGGAGCGGGACTGCTGACAGCCTGTGCCTCGCTCAACTCCTGGGCACGGCGTCCGACCTCCACAGCCTCGCGCAGCGCCTTCATCCGGATCCGAGTCGCCTGGCCGCGGGCCTGGGCCTGGATCTCCTCGAGGCGAGCCGAGACGGACTCCAGCGAGGCGACGTTGCGGTCGTGGCGCTCGTTGGCCTCGTTGAGGCGCTCGAGCAGGCCGCGGATCTCGCGCTCGCGCTCGATCACCATCGCCGAGAGTGAGCCGAGCTCTTGCTCGGCCTGGGCAGCGGCCTCCTCTGACTCGCGGCAACGCGCAAGCGCCTCTCGCGCATCGCGCTCTACAGCCCAGTTCCGTGCGTCCTTAGAAGCAAGCGTCGCATCGACTTCGGTGCGACGGTAGCCGAGGAACGACCGCTTGAAGCTACCCATGCGCGGCACCGTAGAGGTGCCCTCGGACGCCATCTTGCGGCGCCTGAAACTCGAGCTTCGGCGCCTCGCGCCAAAGGTCCTCGAGTTGGTAACGCTGCCGCTCCTCCTCGGTGAAGACATGCAGGACGCAGTCGAGGTAGTCGAGGACGATCCAGCCCGCCGCCTCGGCTGCCTCGGAACCGGCAGGCAGCAGTTGCTGCTCCTGCTTGAGGCGCAGCTTCACCTCGTCGGCGATCGCCCGCGCCTGGCGCTCGTTGCGCGCCGTGCAGATCGTCAGGAAGTCGGTGTAGGAGACGAGCCCGCGCATATCGAGGACGATGATCTCGGTCGCCGCTTTGGAGTCGGCGACCTCGGCGAAGCGCTGCGCCAGCGTCTGCGAATAGTCAGCCGCCCGCTCGGCGCTCATGCGTAGATCCCCTTCTCTTCGATGAAGCGGGCAACCGGCTCGGGCACGAGGTAGCGCAGCGGCCGGCCCGCGGCGGCGCGCTCGCGCACGGCCGAGGAGGAGACGCCGAACTGCGGCATCTCCAGCATCGTCGCCCGGCCCTCGGCACCGAGGCTGCGCAATACGGCGGCGACATCGGCTTCGGAGATGCCGGCTCGGCGAGCGACGGCGAGGCGCGCCAACTCGGTCACCCGCTGCGGTTCGCGCCAGCTCTCCAGACCCACGGCAGCGTCCGCCCCCATCACGAACACCAGCTCCCTGTCGCCTCGGTCTCTTGCAAGCAGCTCCAAGGTCTCATACGTGTAGGACGGCCCCTCGCGCTCGACCTCCAGGGTCGAGACCGAGAAGCGCGAGTCGTCGGCAGCAGCCAGACGCGTCATCGCCAACCGCAGCTCGCGGCCGGGGTCGTCGGCGATCCGCTTGTGCGGGGCTTCGCCGGTTGGGACGAGGATGACCTCGTCGAGGTCGAGCTGCCAGAGCGCCTCCTGGGCCAAGGCGAGATGACCGAGGTGCGGCGGGTTGAAGGCCGAGCCGAGGACACCGATGCCGCCGGCGGAGGCGCTACTCACGTACTTGGCCGTCGCCGTGGACGACGTACTTATAGGTCGTCAGCTCGCGCAGACCGATCGGCCCGCGCGCGTGCAGCTTCTGGGTCGAGTTGCCGATCTCGGCCCCCATGCCGAACTCGAAGCCGTCGGTAAAGCGGGTCGAGGCGTTGGTGTAGACGACCGCAGCGTCGACCCCAGCGGTGAAGCGCTCCGAAGCCTCGGCGGAGCCAGTGACGATTGCCTCCGAGTGGCCGGTGCCGTGCGCGTTGACGTGCTCGACCGCGTCGTCGAGCGAGTCAACGACGGCAACGGCAAGCTTCAGGTCGAGGTACTCGCTGCCCCAGTCCTCGGTGGAGGCGGACCCGACCTCGACCCCACCGGCCGACTCGCGCACCCGCTCATCGCCGACAAGCTCGACACCAACGTCGCGCAGATCAGCAAGTGCCATCGGCAAGAACTCTTCCGCCACGGCCGCATCGATGAGCAACGTCTCCGCCGCGTTGCAGACACCGGGCCGCTGCGTCTTCGCATTGACCACGATCCGCCGGGCCATCTCCAGATCGGCATTCGAGTGCACGTACACATGGCAATTGCCAGCCGCGGCATAGATCACCGGCACCGTCGCGACATCCTTCAGGGCCTTCTTCAGTCCTTCGCCGCCGCGAGGAATCAGCAGGTCGACGACGCCATCCTGAGTGGCCAGCTCTCTGAGATCGCCATGCCCCTCCCCAACCGGCAACAGCAGCACGGCATCTTCGGGCAACCCAGCCTCCGCGAGCGCCTCACGAGCCACAGCTGCCAGCGCCGCATTCGATCGCTCGGCGTAATGCGACCCCCGCAGCACGATCGCGTTACCACTCTTGATCGTCAGCGCAGCACAATCGATCGTCACGTTAGGCCGAGCCTCGTACACAACCGCAACGACGCCAAGGGGCACCCGCAGCTTCCGCAGGCCCAGTCCGCTCTCCAGCGATTTCGCTTCAAGCTCCTCACCAATCGGGTCCTCAAGCGAAGCCACGGCCCGCACGCCATCGGCCATCGCAGCAACCCGGTCCTCGGTCAGCGTCAACCGATCCCGCAGCGCCTGGGTCAACCCCGACGCCCGCTCGTCAGCCAAGTCGGCCGCATTGGCCTCGAGTATCTCCGCACTCCGCTCGCCCAAAAGCCGAGCAGTCGCCTCCAACGCCGCATCCTTGGCAGCGGTAGATGCACCCGCAAGCTCCCGAGCAACCCGTCGAGAGGCCAAGCAAATCCCCGGCACCGTTCTAGTCGTGACAGCCATGCGGCTAAGGGTAGCTGGCGGGGTGGGGTGCCTCGCCAGGCGGCGGCGTCATCTTTTTCGCACAGACCACTCAACGAGAGCAGCGGCGCGACCGGCGAAAAAGCCAGCCGACTGGCGAGGCACCCCACCCCGCCCCCACCTTCCACATCTAAACCAGAACGAACCGATCCCGATGAATCACCTCATCGGCAGCATGCGGCATTCGCTCCCGCACGTCCGCACTCTTGAGACCGATCACATCCGGCAGCTCCCGAGACGAGTAATCCGCAATCCCCTTGCCGATCACCTCGCCATCAACGGCGATCTCCACCGCGTCGCCGGCGTCGAAGTCCCCGTCGACTTCGACAACCCCAACCGGCAGCAGACTCGAGCCGCTCTCGCGCAGAACCCGGGCCGCTCCCTCGTCGACGGTCAGCCGACCGTGAACCGGCTTCGCGTACTTGAGCCAAAGCTTGAAGCTGGACGCCTTCGAGCCCTGCGCCGCAAATCGCGTCCCAACCGGGTCACCAGCGGCCGCGGCGGCCAGCGTGCCGGCGCTGGTCCCGTTGCAGATCGCCGCCGCGATGCCCGCCTCGCCAGCCATCTCCGCCGCCGCCACCTTGCTCCGCATCCCGCCCGAGCCAAAGACAGAAGTGCGGTCGCCGATCTCCATCCCAGCCAGCTGGGAGAAGTCAGCAACCTCCGGGATCCGCTTCGCCTCGGGATCCACCGCCGGGTCGGCGGTGAAGAGACCGTCGGTGTTAGTCAGCAGGACCAGCAGCCGCGCGTCAAGCAGGATCGCCACCTGGGCGGCGAGGAAGTCGTTGTCGCCGAAGCTGATCTCGTCGGTCGCCGTGGTGTCGTTCTCGTTGACGACCGGCACCACCCCCCACTCGATCAGCCGCCGCAACGTCTGGCGCGCATTGAGGTAGTTGGTGCGGGCGGCGATGTCGGCCGCGGTCAGCAGCACCTGGGCGGCGCGGGTGCCATGCTCGGCGAGGCGACTCTCGTAGGCCCGAAAGAGGTCGCCCTGGCCAACCGCGGAGGCCGCCTGCAACTCGTCCATCGCCCGCGGCCGCACCGGCAAGCCCATCAACCGCATGCCGCGGGCGATCGCGCCCGAGGTCACCATCACCACGCGCTCGCCACCACGCTCCAGGGCCGCAACCTGCTCGCACACCGAGTCGAGCACCTCAGCGCGCAGATCACCGTCGTCAGCGGCGACGATCGAGGAACCGAGCTTGACAACGAGAGTCATAGCCGCCCAAGTCTATGAGCCACCACCAAACCGAAAGCTCACGCCGAAGAGGGACGAGCGCCCCCTCCCCAAACACTCAAGAGCGGCTCCCGCCGCTCGTTTGGGGAGGGGGCGCTCGTCCCTCTCACGGATAAAGCTCAAACTCGTGCTCGCCGACCCGAACCTCGTTGCCGGGCTCAAAGCCGGCGGCGCACAGAGCGGCGACGACTCCGATCTCGTTCAGCCGCTGCTCCAGATAGGCGAGCGCTTCTTCGTTTTTGACGTCGTGGCGCTCGAAGAGCAGCTCGACCCCACGGCCGGTGACGCGGTAGGCACCATCGTCCTCGCGCTCGACCGAGTAGCCACCCTCGCCGGCGGGCCGGTAGACGCGGTGCTCGACCTCGAATTCGGCCGATGGCTGCGGCCCCGTCTCGGGTCTGGCCATTCCGGGCAGCTCCGGCAGCGCAGAGAGGGTCCGTTCACGCAGCTCATCCAGCCCCTCGCCGGTCGCCGAGGAGGCGGAGAGCACACCGAGGCCACCGTCTCCCAGGCGCTCTCTCCACTCCGCAAGCGCGGCCTCGACGTCGTCTGGTGGAAGGAGATCTCGCTTCGAGAGCAGAACCAGCTCCGGCAGTCCGTCGAGCCCAGCCCCATAGGACAAAAGCTCCTCCCGCACCGCCTCGTAATTCGCCACCGGCTCGCCTTCCAGCGGCGCCAGCTCGACCAGGTGGACCAGCATCGCGCAACGCTCGACGTGAGCCAAGAACTCATGCCCAAGCCCGGCGCCGTCGGCAGCCCCTTCGATCAAGCCAGGAATGTCGGCAACGATCGCCTGCCGGTCCTCGCCTTCGATCGTCCCCAATACCGGCGAGAGCGTCGTAAACGGATAGTCGGCCACCTTCGGCGCCGCCCGAGTAAGTCGCCCCAGCAGTGAAGACTTCCCGGCGTTCGGCAACCCGATCAACCCAACGTCAGCAAGCAGCTTCAGCTGCAGCTCAATCCACGCCTCCTCACCGCTGGTCCCGTTCTCAGCAAATCGAGGCGCCTGCCGGGTAGAGGTCGCAAACCGCTTGTTCCCATGCCCCCCACGCCCACCATGCGCCACCACAGCCCGCTGCCCAACTTCAACCAAATCGACCTGGCTCCCATCGACAGCTTCAGCCTGAGTGCCGGCAGGAACCAAGATCTCCCGCTCGTCCCCCCGGCCTCCCTGCCGATTGGACCCTTCCCCATGCTTCCCCCGACTGCCCCTGAAGTGCTTGCTCCCCTTCAGCGCCCCCAGATCTCGCTTTGAGGCATCGCAAACAAGCACGACGTCCCCGCCATGCCCGCCATCCCCACCATCGGGACCGCCCCTGGGCACATGAGCCTCCCGGCGAAACGAGATGCACCCGTTCCCACCGGCCCCACCCTCAACCCAGATCTTCGCCTTGTCATACATCAGCTTTTGCAGGGTAGTGGCGCCTTAGTCGCAATATGTGCGACCAGCGCGCCATTCGAAGGGAGCTTGGAACCCGTGGAAGAGCGCCGGGTGCCCCTCCTGGGCCGCGGCGTCATCTTTTTCGCACAGACCACTCAGCGAGAGCGGCGGCGCGCCAGGCGAAAAAGCCAGCGTCCCAGGAGGGGCGCCCGGCGCTCCCCCCGCTGATCCCTAAGAGTCCTGAAGAACCGAAATCGTGCGGCCCTTACGAGCCGATTTGAACTCAACGACCCCGGCCCTCTTGGCGAAGATCGTGTGATCGCGCCCGAGGCCCGTGCCGTCACCAGGCCAGAACCGGGTCCCCCGCTGACGCACGATGATCTCGCCGCCGGTGACCTGCTGGCCCGCGAAGACCTTGACCCCAAGCATCTTGGGGTTGGATTCGCGTCCGTTGCGGCTTGAGCCGAGTCCCTTCTTATGAGCCATCGTCAGAATCCTTTTTAGCAGCCGGTTTGGCTTTTTTGGCTTTCGCAGCAGGTTTTTTGTCCGCGGCTTTTTTAGCCGGAGCTTTTTTCGCGGCTGATTTTGTTGATGATGCTTTAGCGGTCTCTTTTTTGGCAGCCGGTTTTTTGGCCGCAGCGGGTTTTTTCGCCGCCGCTTTTTTCTCAGCTGGTTTAGCCGCTTTCGGGGCCGCCTCTTTTTTCTCGGCCGGCTCCTCTTTCTTCGGCGCTGTCGCTTTGCGACCGCCGAGGCTGATCTCGGTCACCTCGAGCTTGGTCAGCTCGGAACGGTGCCCGGCGCGACGACGGTAGCCCTTCTTCGGCTTGTATTTGAAGACCTTGATCTTCTCGCCGCGCAGGTGCTCGGTCACGGTCGCCTCGACCTTGACCTTCTCCAGCTCCTTGGCCTCGGCGAGAATCTCCGTGTCGCGGAACATCACCGGGCGCAGGGCGACTTTGTCGCCCTCTTTTGCGCTCAGGCGATCGACGAGCAGGGACGTGCCCTTCTCGACCTTGTACTGCTTTCCACCGCTCTCTATGACTGCGTACGTGTTCATTCGTCCTTGCCGCTCTGAGTGGAGCGCGACCGACCGCGACCGCCCCTGCGGCCGCGACGGCTACTGCGCGAGGGCGAGGATTCTAGCTGGGAGCCGTTCTCCTCGCCGCCTGCGGCACCGTTGGTCGCCTCGACCCCCGGCAGCGAGGCCACCGCGGCGGCCCGCTCGACCCGCTCGATCCGCACCAGCTTGCGCTCGCCGACGAAGCGACCGCCACCGGTAACGCTGACGATGTAGGAGTCGACGCGGGCGACGGCGTCGTCGGCGTTGTACATGTGCGGCTCGTCGATTTTGACCAGCACCTCCTCGCCGACCTTGAAGGGCAGCGCCCGCTCCTCGATCTCGGCTCGGGTGCCGGCCTCGATCAAATCGAAGGTCGCGATCGGCAGCGCGTCGCCGCCTTCGAAGTGGAACTGCTTGCCGGTCTCGGCCTCGAGCTCGGTCAGGCCGCTCTCGGGATCGATCAGCTCCGCCGCGACCTTCGGGTGGACCCGGATCAGCAGCGCCTCGGCATCTTTGGCGCCGGTGGCGATGTCTGGCAGGCGGCGCATCGCGTCGAGCGCCACCGTCTCGGCCGAGAGCACGACGCCTTCGCCCTCGCAGGTGGGGCAGGGCGCGGTGAGGATCTCGCGCACGCCGTCGGTGACGTTCTGGCGCGTCATCTCGACCAGGCCCAGCGGCGAGACCTCGACCACGTAGCTCTTCGACTTGTCGGTGTCGAGCGCTTTGCGCAGCGTTTTCAGCACTTTGTCGCGGTTGCGGGCCCGCGCCATGTCGATGAAGTCGATGACGATGATGCCGCCGATGTCGCGCAGCCGCAGCTGCCGCACGGCCTCGTCGGCAGCCTCGGTGTTGACCCGCGTGATCGTCTCCTCGAGGCCGCCTTTGCCGCGGCCGGTGAAGCTGCCGCTGTTGACGTCGATCACGGTCAGCGCCTCGGTGTAGTCGATGATCAGGTAGCCGCCCGAGGACAGGTCGACGCGACGGCCCAGGGTCGACTGGATTTCCTTGTCGATCCCCCACTTCTCGAACAGCGGCTTCTTCTCCTCGTAGAGCTCGACCCCGCCGACCAGCTCCGGCGCGGTGCGCTGGAAGAAGCTGGTGACGCGTTCGAACTGCTTCGGCGAGTCGATGATCGCTTTCTCGAAGTCGCTGAGGAAGACGTCGCGCAGGACCCGCACCGGCAGGTCGGCCTCCTGGAAGACGAGGTCCGGGGCCTTTGTCAGCTCGGTGCGGCGTTCCAACACCTCGTTGAGCTTGTGCAGGTAGCCGATCTCGCGCACGAAGTCGGCCTTTTTCGCGCCGTGGGCGGCGGTGCGGACGATCAGCCCGCCCGGGCCTTTGTAGGTGCGGTCGACCATCTTGCGCAGGCGGTCGCGCTCGGAGTCCGAGAGCCGCCGGCTGACGCCGACGCCGCTGCCCTGCGCCGCGTAGACCAGGTAGCGGCCGGCGATCGAGGTGTTCATCGAGAGCCGGGCGCCCTTGGTCTTGAGCGGGTCCTTGACGACCTGGACGAGGATCTCCTGGCCGGGTTTGATCAGCTCGTCGATGCGGCGGCCTTTGCCGGTGCCGCGGCCGCGCTTCGGCGCCTGTTCGCCGTTGGGCAGGACGATCTCGTCAACGTGCAGGAAGCCGTTGCGCTCGAGGCCGATGTCGACGAAGGCGGCCTCCATGCCGGGCAGGACGTTGTCGACCTTGCCCTTGTAGATGTTGCCGACGATCGAGCGCCGGCCGCGTCGCTCTATGTAGAGCTCCGCAACGTCGCGATTGCCGCCTTTCGTTTTCGACTCGAGGACGGCCACGCGGGTCTCGCCACGATCGGCGGAGACCAGAATTGTCTTTTTCATTTGAGTTAGCTCAGTTCAGAGTAGGTACGCACGTCTGGCCCCCTTCTAGGGGTCACCAGGCGAACCTGCCTTTCTGGCTGAGCCGCGCTTGCATGTGAATGCTCTGAAGGACGCCGATCGCGAGGAAGGTCGCCAGTACAGACGACCCCCCGTAGCTCATCAGCGGCAGGGGTATCCCGGTGATCGGCATGATCCCGAGGTTCATCCCCACGTTTACGAAGACCTGGAAGAGCAGCATGGCGGCGATGCCACCTGCCACCAGGGTCCCGTAAGAGTTCTTCGAGAGGGTCACAATCCGCAGCGCCCGCCAGATCAGCAGGGCGTATAGGGATAGGACCAGGGCGGCTCCAACGAATCCGTAGCGCTCACCGATCACCGCGAAGATGAAGTCGGTGTGCCGCTCAGGGACGAAGTCGAGCCGCGTCTGGGTGGCCCGATCGCCGCGGCCGGTCTTCTCACCGGAACCGATAGCGATCTTGGCCTGGTTTTGCTGGTAGCCCGCGTCGCTGGGGTCCGCGCTGGGGTGCAGGAAAGAGGTGAGCCTCTGTGCCTGGTAGCCCTTCAGAATCGGTGTGCCCACTGCGGGCGCCACCACGAGGACCGCCGCTGTCAATGCGACGAAGGCCGCGCCGATCACCGCGAAGTGCGTCCAGCGGACGCCCCCCACGTACATCACGGCGAGGGTGATTGCCCCGAACACCAACGCGGTGCCGAGGTCCGGCTGCAGGAAGACGAGCGCAGCCGGTGCCAGGCCGAGGCAGAGGTAGCGCACCGTGCGCTGCCTCTCAGACCCGCTCCTGGCGCCATCGATGACGAATCCGGCGAGCGCAAGCACTAGCAAGAGCTTGCCGAGCTCAGATGGCTGGAAACTGAAAAAGGGAAGTTCAAAAGAGCGTCGTGAGCCGCGCGCCGCGAAACCGAAGACGAAGACGAGCGAGACGCTGACGCAGAGGAAAGTGTAGATGCCGACGCGCAACTCGCGGAAGCGCGAGTAGTCGATCCGCGTGAGGAGGTACATGCCGACGATGCCAAGGGCAGCGTAGATGCCCTGGCGGTCGGCGTAGTAATAGGGGTCGCCGGGCACGTCTTGCCGTGTCGCCTGGCTCAGCACGAAGACGCTGAAGGCGGCGAGGGCAGTGCCGGCGAGCGCCAGGGCGCCGTCCATGTAGGGCAAGCCGAGGCGCTCGGCGATGCCGGGGTGGACGGCGAAGGGCTCGGGCCGGCCCTGACGGGCACGCGTCGCGTACATCAGCCTTCGCCTCCCGCCGAAGCCGCTTCTTTCGAGAGCCGGCCGGCGAAATACGCTTCGAGAATCTTCTTCGCCGCGGGCGCTGCCGATTCGGCCCCGAAGCCACCTTCCTCCATGGTCACGAAGGTGACGATACGCGGATTCGGATAGGGAGCGAGGACGCCGTACCAAGACTGGTCCAGGTGCGGCGGGCGCTGGGCGGTGCCGGTCTTGCCGGCGACCGGGATCGGAAAGTTGCCGAAGACGTCAAACGAGGTGCCGCCGCCGTTCTGCGCGGCGTCGTGCAGCCCTTCCAGAATCGCCGCCCTGTATTCCGGATCGATGTGAACGTGCCGGCGCGGCTTGGGGTCGAATTCCTTCAGCACCCGGCCGGCAGGATCGTCGATTTCCTTGCCGACGTGCGGGGTGACGACGGTGCCGCCGTTGGCAAGCGTCGCGTAGGCGACCGCCATCTGCAGCGGGTTGGTCTGCAGGTCGCCCTGCCCGGTGGCGAGCTGGACGTTGTCGCCGGCCGACCAGGGCCGGTCGGTTTCGCCTTCCTTGTAGAGCTGGTTGCGCCAGTGCCGCGAGGGCAGCAGGCCTTCTTCGGCGCCGGGCAGGTCGATGCCGGTGGATCGGCCGATGCCGAGCGCGTGCGCCCAGTGCTGGAGTTCGCCGGTGTCCCACATGCGAAGGCCGAGCGTGTAGAAGAAGACGTCCGAGGAGACTTCGAGCGCGGAGACGAGGTCGACCGAACCGTTGGCCGCTTCCCCCGCGTTTTTGAAGGGCTGGCCGCCAACGACCAGCTGGCCCGTATCTTCGATCACTTCGCCCAGCGACAGTTTGCCACTTTCGAGCGCGGCGATCGCAGTTATGAGCTTGAAGGTGGAGCCAGTCGGATAGAGGCCGGCGGTGACCCGGTCGAGTAGCGGCGCGGCTGGGTTGTTATAGGTCTCGTCGACCTGCTTCTGGGTCAACGGCCGGGCGAAGAGGGCGGGTTCGAAGGTCGGGAACGAGCCGAGGCCGAGGATTTCGCCCGTGTGCACGTCCATCGTGATGAAGCCGCCCGGCAGGCCGCGTTCCGACAGCGCCGCTTCGCCCGCCGCCTGCACTTTTTCGTCGATCGAGAGCTTGAGGCTGTCGCCCGGCGCGGGAGGCTTGGCGACGAGGTGCCCGTTCGGGGTCGGCTCACCGAAGGCGTCGACCTGGACCCTGGTCAGGCCGGGCCGCCCACGCAGGAAGCGGTCGTAGGTGTCCTCGACCCCGCTCTGGCCGATCTCGTCGCCCGGCTGCAGGCCGCGATAGCGCGATTCCTTCAGCTGTTCTTCTTCGATCTCGTTGACGCTGCCGAGGAGGTGGGCGGCCAGTGTGCCGTCCGGATAGTCGCGGACGAAGACCCGCTGCGTCTCGACCCCCGGGAAGCGGTCCTGGTTCTCCTGCAGGTAGAAGACGAGGTAGTGGCCGACGTCGCGGCGCAGGGTCACCGGCGCCGCCGGCGCCAGCTTCAGCTCTTCGTGCATCGTCCGCCGCACGTGGCGCAGGGTGCTGTGGGTCAGGCCGGCGAGTTGAGAGAGCTCGGCGCGGCGCTGGGCCGGGTCTTCGGGCAGTTTGCGCGGGTTGACCTGCAGCGCCAAGCTGGTGCGGTTGGCGACCAGGACTTTGCCGTTGCGATCGAGGATCTCCCCGCGCGGAGCGCTGACGCGATAGGAGCGGGTGCGGTTGTTCTTCGCTTCAGCCAAATACTTTTCGCCGTCGAGCACCTGCAGCAGCCAAAGGCGGAAGAAGAGGACAGCGAAGAGGACGACGGCGACTCCGCCGAAGAGCGCGATCCGCAGCGCCAACCGGTTGGTCATCGCGGGGCCGCGCTCGTCGGAGCGTAGGTACATCAGGCCGTCCTCAGGCCCCCAAAACCGTCGGTTGACGGCGGCGTTGCACTTTCGGGTCCTCGACCAGAGCCGGGCGTAGGGCGCGCCTCACAAGCAGGTAGATCGGCCAGCCGAGGAAGAAGGCGTAGACACTCTTCAGCAGCAGATCGCGAATGACCAGGGTGCTGAGCGGGGCGTCGAGCCCGAGCATCAACTGGACCAGCCCAAAGCCGAGCTCGGCGAGCATCGTCAGGCCCATGCAGAGCAGGGCCGGGACGAGCGAGCTGTGGATCTCGAAGCGCTCGCGGAAGAGGCCAGCGAGATAGCCGATTCCGAGCAGGACCAGCGAGCTGATCCCGAGCGCCTCGACCAGCAGGCAGTCGAGGAAGAGGCCGATCGAGAAGCCGCTGACGGCACCGGTCATGCTGCCGCCCAGCAGCCCCAGGCAGACGACCAGCGCGGGCAGGATGTCGGGGCTGACGTGGAAGAGTTCGACCCGGGAGAAGAAGGAGAGCTGCAAGAGCACGCCGAGCATGCAGATCACCACGATTCGGGCGACGATCTTTCCGGTCAAGATCACCCGCGCGACCCTCCCGTCAGCACCTGCACGAGGTCGAGGTTGCGCAGGTCGGCGAAGGGACGCACCTGCACCTGTTCCTTTGCCTCCTGTTCGATGATCGAGGCCTTGGTCACTTCGCCCAGCGGCAGGCCGGGGGGAAACAGCGAAGCCAGCCCCTGAGCGCGCCAGCCCGCGGTGACGACGGTGAGGCCGCCGTGCACCCGTTTGGTCGAGTCGATGAAATCGAGGATCAGGTCTTCGGGGTTGCCGACTTCCGGCTTGACCACGCCCTGCACCCCGGCCGGCAGCACCTTGGCCGAGATCGCGCTTTCGTGGTCGGTGAGCAGCATCACCTGTGAAGAACCCGGCTCGACCGAGGCGATGCGGCCGACCACGCCGTCGCCGCTGATCACCGGGTCGTCGACGTGGACGCCGTCGCCGCTGCCGACGTCGATCGACACGCTCGAGTGCCAGACGGTCGGCGAGCGCGCGGTGACGCGGCCGGTCACCGGGTCATAGGCCGATGAGGCAAGAGCCGGGCCGCGGTCCAATTCGACCAGCTTGCGCAGCTGCCTGTTTTCGTTCAGCGCCTCCTGGCCGGCCACGGCCTGGGTCCTGGCGGTCACCAGCTCCGACTTGAGCCGGCTGTTTTCACCACGTGCGTCAAAGGTCTTGTCGAACCAGTCGACCAGGTCGCGGGCAGGCTTGAGGGCGCGGTCGGAGACCGACTGGACCGGGCTGAAGATGGTGCTGACGCCGCGTTGGAGGCCGTTGGAGCCCTGCCCGTAGGTGATCGTCAGCAGCACGAAGGAGCCGACGATCAGCAGGGCGAGCACCGCCCTACGGCGGCGTACTTGCTTTCGATACACAGTGAAGACCTAAGTTTGGGGCTTGA
The DNA here is from genome assembly GCA_963840565.1 of uncultured Solirubrobacterales bacterium. GTDB lineage: Bacteria > Actinomycetota > Thermoleophilia > Solirubrobacterales > 70-9 > VRUE01. The sequence goes on along the minus strand of CAWIZH010000002.1, from coordinate 301,364 downwards.
GATGAAGGGGAGCTAAGCAAAGTGCCTGGCTCTCGAATTCTGCTTGCTGGCGCGATGCATGGTCTCGAACTCCTCGAGTGAGATGCCCGAGCCCACCGCCACGCACGTCAGCGGTGACTCTGCCAGTTGGCAGGGCATCTGACACTCGTCGCGGAGGCGCTGTTCGAGTCCTTGCAGCAGCGCGCCGCCGCCGGCGAGGGTGATGCCACGATCCATGATGTCACCCGCCAGCTCCGGCGGGGTGCGGTCGAGGGTGTCCTTGACCGCCTCGACGATGTGGCCGACCGGTTCCTCCAGTGCTTTGCGGACCTCCTCGGAGCCGAGCGTGATCGTCTTCGGCAGGCCGGAGACCAGGTCACGGCCGCGGATCTCGGCCCGTACCTCCTCGGCCAGCGGCGAGGCCGAGCCGGCCTCGAGCTTGACCTCCTCCGCGGTCTGAGTGCCGATCGCCAGCTTGTAAGCGTGCTTGCAGTGGTTGACGATCGCCTCGTCGAGCTCGTCGCCGCCGACCCGGATCGATTGCGAGACGACGATCCCGCCAAGCGAGATCACCGCGACCTCGGTGGTACCGCCGCCGACGTCGACGACCATCGAGCCGGTCGGCTCGGCGACCGGCAGACCGGCGCCGATCGCCGCCGCCATCGGCTCCTCGATCAGGTAGGCCTGGCGGGCACCGGCCGAGAGGCAGGCCTCCTCGACCGCGCGCTTCTCGACCCCGGTCACGCCGGAAGGCACGCAGACGACGACGCGCGGGTGGGCGAAGCGGTTGGAGTGCACCTGTTTGATGAAGTGGCGCAGCATCTGCTCGGTGACGTCGAAGTCGGCGATCACGCCGTCCTTGAGCGGCCGGATCGCGGTGATGTTGCCGGGGGTGCGGCCCAGCATCCGCTTCGCCTCGACCCCGACCGCGTGAACCTGACCGGTGTGGGTGTCGATCGCGACGACCGAGGGCTCGGAGAGGACGATGCCGCGCCCGCGCACGTAGACGAGCGTGTTGGCCGTACCGAGGTCGACAGCCATGTCGCGACCGCCTAGCCCTCTGAGATATCCGAATACGCCCATGCTTGGTTAGGAGAACTCCAGGGGAAATCATCCCAAACACACCAAGCCCGGCGTCGATTTGGCCTCAGCGCTGGTCGAAAAGTTCCGGCGCGAGATCGATCAAGAGCCCGACCGGCAGCCCGACCACGTTCGAGACACTCCCCTCAAGCCGCTCGACCAAGGTCGAGCCCAGTGTCTGGATCGCATACCCACCCGAGCGCCCCTCCCACTCACCGAAGGCGACATAGCGCTCCTTCTCGGCCTCGCTCAAGTGCTTGAAGACCACGGTCGTGCGCTCGAGCCCACTGCGCTCCTCGCCATCAATTAGAACCACGAGTCCGCTCAACACCTCGTGAGCTCGCCCGGACATCCGGTCCAAGTAGCTCCGAGCCTCAGCAACATCGGCAGGCTTGCCAAGCGCCTTGCCGTCGAGCACGACATCGGTGTCGCAAGCAAGCACCATCCCATCGCGCTCTACCGCTCGCCCCTTCATCCGAGCGTTCTCGAGCACCTCGATCTCAGGATCTCCGCCATAGAGCTCATCGACTCCGGAGACCACAACCTCGAACTCCACCCCAAGCTTCCGCAGAATCTCGCTTCTCTGCGGAGACCCAGAGGCGAGGACTACGTTCACGCCAGCTCTGGGAACCAGATCTCGATCTCGCGCTCGGCCGACTCATCGGAGTCGGAGCCGTGGACCATGTTGTAGGTGACCTCGAGGGCAAAATCCCCGCGAATCGACCCGGGAGCGGCCTCGACCGGGTTGGTTGCGCCGATCAACTGACGCGCCGCTGCAACCGCTTCGTGACCCTCGAGCACCATCGCCACCAGGGTGCCGCCGGTGATGAAGGAGACCAGCTCGCCGAAGAAGGGCTTCTCGGTGTGCTCTTCGTAGTGCTTGTTGGCGATCGGCTCGTCGGCCCGCATCGTCTTCAGCGCCGCGATGCGCAGTCCCTTGCGCTCGAAGCGGGCGATCACCTCGCCGCTCAGGGCGCGCTCGAAGGCGTCAGGCTTTACGAGGATCAGCGTCCGGCTCACGTGCGGGGCTCCTTTGGGTTCGTTTGGGCGTCGACGCCTCCTCGGCCGAGGCGCGCGGAGGCGCCTCCTTCCTGGTCGGGCGCGAAGTCTCTTGGTCGTCCTTTACGGGCGCGTCCTTGGGGCGCGCGGCTGGACGGCGTTTGGCGGCCGGGCGTGCCTCGCGCGGTGCTCGCTCCTCGCGCGGCGCGGAGCGCTCCGCCCGCGGCTCGCGCCTTCCCTCGCCCTTCGCCTTGCCCTGTCGCGGCCGCCCTGCCAGCGCGTTTTCGCAGTAGGGGCACATCGCCCAGCGCGGGTCGACCGGCTTGCTGCAACTCGGACAGGGATCCTTGAGCCGGTGCTGGCATTTCGGGCAGCGCAGGTAGTTCTTCTCGACCGGGAATTCGCAGTTGGGACAGGAGGCCTCGGTCAGCTGGCGCACCTTCAGCTCCGCCGCGCGGATCTCCAGCTCGCGTTCATGGGCGTCCTCGAGGAACTCGGGCGGGCGCACGATCGCGTAGACGGCGGTGCCGATGTAGGGGAAGAAGGAGCCGATCGTCGCGCAGGCGACCAGGAAGGGGTCTGAAATGCGGCGCTTGGCGTCGAAGTAGGTGTAGACGATCAGGGCAAGCCAAACCACAACGATCATCAAGACGAAGAGGGTTGCGGCCAAATTGAGGCCGTCGTTGCTGATTCCGAAGATCGCTAGTGCCATGGCTGGGGCTCCGCCAGAAAGGGAGGCGGGCAGTCTACTTCGCCGCGGGGCTTGCGAACCCTCGCATCCGACATTTACCCCACCCCAGCGTGGTCAATGTCGGATGCGCTCACTCGGTCAGAGGAAGAGGCTCCCGAAGAGGTAGCCGATGCCGAAGAAGACCAGGATCACCGCGGCGACGACGCCGGCGACCAGCGCCATCATCGAGAGCAGTTCCGAGCTGGCGCTTTTAGTGCCGGTGTCCATCGCTCGAATCCTCGCACAGCCGTAGGGCGTCCCGGGCGGGTGCCAGCACGTAGTGGGAGCCGGTAATGACCACGAGCCCACCCAAGTCCAGGGCCAGAGCACGGGCGCGCCGGACCGCCGCGCCGAAATCGGCCTCCGCCTCAGCCCCGAGCCCGACTTCCCCACACACCGCAGCCAGCTGCGCCGCCGAAAACGACGGCCGATGGGCCGAAAACGCGACTCCGGCTCCGGTTTTAGGCCCGTCGGCGGGCTGTTCGGGGAGCTGGCCGCAGACGGCGTGGGTTAGGGACGGGGCGAGGACTTTGAGCATCGATTTGGCGTCCTTGTCGCCCAGGATCGCGAGGCAGGCGACGATCGGGCGGCCAGGGGCAATTTCGGCGAGGCCTTCGGCGAGCGCGGCGGCGCCGTCGGGGTTGTGGGCGGCGTCGAGGAAGACCGGCGGATCCTCGGCGATGCGCTCGAGGCGGCCCGGGACGGTCAGCGTCTCCCCTACTTCGGCGGCCCGGGCGGGATCGAGCTTGCCGAGGAAGGCCTCGGCGGCGGCGCAGGCGAGGGCGAAGTTACGGCGCTGGAAGCGGCCTGAGGCGCGCAGCTCGATCGCCTTGCCGGGGTCCTCGGGGGCGACGATCAGCCTTGCGCCCCGTTCGGCTGCCGTCCGCTGCGCCAGATCGGCGACCTCGGGGCTGACCCGGCCGAGGACAAGGGTGGTGTAGTCGCGCAGCACGGCCAGCTTCTCGGCGGCGATCTCGAGCTCGGTCTCACCCAGCCACTCGGTGTGGTCGAGGCCGATCGAAGTCAGGACCGTGACCTTCGAGGGGATCGTGTTGGTCGCGTCGAGCCTGCCGCCCAGCCCAGCCTCAACCGCTGCGACCTGCACGCGGGCGGCGGCGAAGGCGACGAAGGCAGCGGCCGTCGCAACCTCGAACTGGGTCACCGCCTCGCCCTCCTCCAGGCTGCGATTGACGGTCTCGGCGGCCTGGGCGGTGCGCTCGACCGCAGCGGCGAACTCGTTCTCGCTGATCTCCTCGCCACCGATCAGGATGCGTTCGGACCAGCGCAACGGGTGGGGCGAGATGCAGGCGCCGGCGCTGACCCCATGCGCCTCGAGCAGCGCCGCGACCATCCGCGTCACCGAGGACTTGCCGTTGGTGCCGACGACGTGGATCGAGGCAAAGCGGTGCTGGGGCAGCCCCAGCGCGGTGCTGAGCCGGTGCATCCTCTCCAGGCCGAGCTTCCAGCCGACCGGCTCCAGCGAGTCGAGGTAGGCCTGCGGGTCTATTCGGCGAGCTCCTCGAGCTCGGCCCGGTGGCGCTCGAGCTTGGCCCGCTCCTCCTCGACCAGCTCGGCCGGCGCGCGGGCGACGAACTTCTCGTTGGCGAGCTTGCCCTCGGCGCGGGTGACCTCGGCGCGCAGCTCCTCGCGGCGCTTCTCGAGCCGGGCGGCGACGGCCGTCGCATCGATCTCGGGGGAGGCGAGCACCTTGACCGGGCCGACCGCGGCGATCGGGTCCCCCCCGTCCTCGCTGAAATCGAAGCGGGCGAGGCGGCCGACGAACTCCTGCGGCTGCTCGCCTTCAACCCGCCCCGAGAGCTTGCTGGCGGCGGGCGCCTCGATCATCTCGCGCCAGGTGCGCAGGCGACGGGTCAGCTCGATCCCGCGCTCGACCTCGGCCTCCGCCTCGGAGTCGAACAGCGACTCGTCCGCTTGCGGGAAGGGATGGACCGCGAGATGACCCTTGCTGGACGGGTGGTAAGACCAGACCTCCTCGGTCACGAAAGGCATCAGCGGGTGCAGCAAGGCGAGCGTGCGCTCCAGCACCCAGAGCAGATTCGCCGAGACCTCGGCCTCGCCCTCGTAGAGGCGCGGCTTGGCGATCTCCAGGTACCAGTCGCAGAGCTCCGACCAAAAGAAGGCATAGGCCTCCTGAGCGGCGTGGGCAAAGTCATAGCCATCGAGCTTCCGCGTGACCGAGTCAATAGTCCGCTCGAGACGAGAGAGAATCCAGCGGTCCTCGATCTGAGCCGGCCGACGGGACGATTTCGTGTCATATATGGACGTTTCAGGCCCGTCGGCGGGAGTTTCGGCGACGTTGAGGAGGATCAGGCGGCTCGCGTTCCAGAGCTTGTTCGCCAGGTCGCGGCCCTGCTGAACCTTGGCGTCGGAGTAGCGCACGTCCTGGGTTGAGGACATCGCCAGCAGGCCGAAGCGCAGGGCGTCGGCGCCGTGGACGTCGATCTCGTCGAGCGGGTCGATCCCGGTGCCGAGGCTCTTCGACATCCGCCGCCCGTCGCGGGCCTGGATCACCGAGTGCACGTAGACGTCGTTGAAGGGGACGTCGCCGGCGAACTCGAGCCCGGTCATGATCATCCGCGCCACCCAGAGGAAGAGGATCTCGCGCGCCGTGGTGAGGAAGCTGGTCGGGTAGAAGGCGCGCAGCTCGGGCGTCTCGTCGGGCCAGCCGAGCGTGGCGAAGGGCCAGATCGCCGAGCTGAACCAGGTATCGAGCACGTCCTCCTCCTGGCGCAGCTCGCCGCCGCAGCCGCCGCAGCGCTCGGGCGCCGCAGCCGGGTCCTCGGCGACGAAGACCTCCTCGCACGGGTCGCAATACCAGACCGGAATCCGGTGCCCCCACCAGAGCTGGCGCGAGATGCACCAGGGCCGGATCTCGCGCATCCAGTCGAGGTAGACGCGCTTCCACTGCGCCGGCGCGATCCGCACCCGGTCGCTTTCGACCGCCTCGATCGCCGGCGCCGCCAGCTCGTCCATGCGGCAAAACCACTGCAATGAGATCAGCGGCTCGATCCGCTCTCCCGAGCGGTGCGAGAAGGGGACCGAGTGGGTGTAGGGCTCTTCGGCACTGAGGGCGCCCTGCTCGCGCAGCGCCGCCACCACAGCCTCCTGGGCCTCGGCGGCGGTCATCCCGGCGAAGCGCTCCCCCGCCTCCTCGGTGAGCCGGCCGTCGGGGCCGATCGCGACGATCTCCTCGAGCCCGTGCTTGCGGCCGATCTCGAAGTCGTTGGGGTCGTGGCCGGGAGTGATCTTCAGCGCTCCGGTGCCGAACTCGGGATCGACGTGCTCGTCGGCGATGATCGGCAGGCGACGGCCGACCAGCGGCAGGATGCAGAATTGGCCGACCAGGTCGCCGTAGCGCTCGTCGCTCGGGTTCACGGCGACGGCGGTGTCGGCCAGCATCGTCTCCGGCCGCACCGTGGCGACGGTCAGCACCCGATCGGAGCCCTCGACCGGATAGTCGATCGAGTAGAGCATGTCCTCGACCTCGCGGTTCTCGACCTCGAGGTCGGAGATCGCCGAGTGCGAGCCCGGGTCCCAGTTGACGATGTAGTTGTCGCGGTAGATGTAGCCCTTGTCGAAGAGCTGCTTGAAGACGCGGTAGACGGCGCGCACGTAGTCCTGGTCGAGGGTGAAGCGCTCGCGCTCGTAGTCGCAGGAAGCGCCGAGCCGCTTGTACTGCTCAACGATCCGCGAGCCGTACTCCTGCTTCCACTTCCAGACCCGCTTGACGAACTCCTCGCGGCCGAGGTCGTGACGGGAGACGCCTTCGGCGCGCAGCATTTTCTCCACCACCGACTGGGTGGCAATGCCGGCGTGGTCGGTGCCGAGGATCCAGAGCGCGTTGCGGCCGCGCATCCGGTTCATCCGCACCAGCGCGTCCTGCATCGAGCCGTTGAGGGCGTGGCCCATATGCAGCGCCCCGGTCACGTTGGGGGGCGGAATCGCAACCGAGAAGTTCTCCTCGGGGGTGCCCTCGGCGGGGGGATGGAAGTAGCCAGCCTCCATCCATTCGGCGAAGATCCGCGCCTCGACCTCGGTCGGGTCGTAGCGGGTCTTCTCCTGCAGGGTGTCCTGGCGCTCGCTCACGAGCGCCGAGTCTAGGCAGATTCCTCGCTCAGTTCGTCACTGACGCCGCTGATGTCTTGCGGCGCCGCCTCGGTGACGAGAGTCGGGCGCCTCCCCTGCTCGATCGTCTCCTTGGTGACGACGCACTTGGTCACGTCGCGGCGCGAGGGCAGCTCGAACTGGACGTCGAGCAGGGTCTCCTCGAGGATCGAGCGCAGGCCGCGGGCGCCGGTCTCGCGTTCGAGCGCCTTGTTGGCGATCGCCTCCAGACTGTCCTCGGCGAAGACGAGCTCGATGTCGTCGAACTCGAAGAAGCGCTGGAACTGCTTGGTCAGGGCGTGGCGCGGCTCGGTCAGGATCGTGACCAGGTCGTCGCGGCTGAGCTGGTGGATCGCGGCGACGACGGGCAGGCGGCCGATGAACTCCGGAATCAGGCCGTATTCCATCAGGTCCTCAGGGAGCACCTGCTCGAACCACTCGCCGGTGTCCTTCTTCTCGCGCGAGGAGATCGCGGCGCCGAAGCCGATCCCGCGGTCGCCGACGCGCTTCTCGATCACCTTGTCGAGTTCGGCGAAGGAACCGCCGCAGACGAAGAGGATGTTGGTGGTGTCGATCGTGAGGAACTCCTGGTGGGGGTGCTTGCGCCCACCCTGCGGCGGCACCGAGGCGGTGGTCCCCTCGAGGATCTTCAGCAGGGCCTGCTGCACGCCTTCGCCGGAGACATCGCGGGTGATCGACGGGTTGTCGGCCTTGCGCGCGATCTTGTCGATCTCGTCGATGTAGATGATTCCCGTTTCGGCCTTTTTGACGTCGTAGTCGGCGGCCTGGATCAGCTTCAGCAGGATGTTCTCAACGTCCTCGCCGACGTAGCCGGCCTCGGTCAGCGCGGTCGCATCGGCGATCGCGAAGGGCACGTTGAGGATGCGGGCGAGGGTCTGGGCGAGCAGCGTCTTGCCGCAGCCGGTCGGCCCCAGCATCATGATGTTCGACTTCTGCAGCTCGACCTCGGCCTCCTCGCCCTGGCTGATCTGCACGCGCTTGTAGTGGTTGTAGACGGCGACGGAGAGGGCGCGCTTGGCGGCGTCCTGGCCGACCACGTACTCCTGCAGCACGTCGTGGATCTCACGCGGCTTGGGCAGGTTCTCGAGCTCGACCGCGGCTGCCGCGGGGGTCAGCTCCTCGTCGATGATCTCGTTGCAGAGGTCGATGCACTCGTCGCAGATGTAGACACCGGGACCGGCGATCAACTTCTTGACCTGGCGCTGCGACTTGCCGCAGAAGCTGCAGAGGAGCTGCTCGTTCGAGTCTGTGGGCCGTGCCAGCGGAATCCCCTCCTTAGGGGCAATGGTTGCCTACCGGCTCGCGCCCCAAAGCTTAGAGGGAGATGCAAGCCGGCCCTGTCAGTGCGGTCGTTTACTGCGCCGGGAGCACGGTCCCTGCCCGTGACCGCAGCCTTGCGCCGCCGCGATACCGTGAGCGCGTGCCAGGCACGCTCCGAATCGAGCCGATCTCCTCAGCGCAGATGGACGTTCTGCTGCCGCTGATCGCCGCCTACCAGCGCTTCTATGAGGCCAAGCAGATCGACGACGAGCGCAACCGCGCCTTCTTCTCTCGCTTCATCGCCCCCAGCGAGGACGGCATGCTGCTCGGCGCCTGGCGCAATGACGAGCTGGTCGGCTACGCCTGCCTCTACTGGCACTTCACCTCGCTCGTCCCGGCCGAGACGGTGCTGATGAACGACCTCTACGTCGACCCGAGCGCCCGCGGCGAAGGAGTCGGCCGCGCCCTGATCGAGGCCAGCGCGGCAGTAGCCCGCGAGCGCAGCGCCCACCACCTCGAGTGGGCCACCGCCCCGGACAACAAGACCGCCCAGCGCCTCTACGACTCAACCGGCGCCGAGCGCAGCGAATGGGTCGAGTACGAGCTGGGTCTCTAGCTTTTCGCGCGACTTCCGCTGGAGGCCCAGGCTTCAGCCTTTTCCACCAGCTCGCGGCGCCGGATCCTCGAAGCGGCCGACCAAGCCTCCAGCTCCACCGCACGTTCATTCGCGATTCGATCTTGCCGGGCGATGAAGCGATCAAGCGTGGCCATCAGCTGCTCGAAGGCCTCCGTATAGCGATCAAAGGCCTCCTGATTGCGGCGCGTCGCCTCGTCTTCACGTCCGAATAGCGCAGACAACAGATTTCGCATCATCCGCCTCATCTTGACAGATCTCATGGCGGTGGCGCCCGATCGATGAGGATGAAAATGGCCTGGCTCTGAGCCCTGACCTCCTCAAGGATTTCGTCTAGGCGCGTCGATGAGTCATCCAGCTGCTTCTCGATCCGCTCGACAGCAGCCATAGTTCGCTCAAAGGCTTGGGTATTGCGTTTGAACGCCCTGCCGTTCTCGCCCGAATCACGCTGTCATGTGTCGCGCGAGCGCATAGCCCGCTCGCCCTTGGCCGGACCATCGTTCGTGGATCGAGCTCGCCCGGCTTCGAAGCGACCGAACGCTGCGGTTAGCCGAGGGGCTCAGGCCGCCAAATCTTCCCCTCGACTCGATCCACGGGGTCGGCCGGCGGACCAAGAACTCGCAACTCCGCTTCGTGTTCGCTCATGACCAGAGCGGAGACCGCCGCGTCGAAGGCATCTTCGGACCCCGCGGCCCGCTCGAGAAGGTCTCTCGGCTGCTCGGGGAAGTGCTCGAGTAGATAGTCGTGTCGCGCCGACCACCTGCTCTTATTGACCGGACCCGTCAGGGCGCGCGGATAGATCTCCACCACGCGCGGCCATCCCTCGTAGAACGGCCAGATGCCGAAGCCGTTCTTGGCAAGTGTCAACAGATGCGGCATCCCGCGAATCGAGCCAGTGCCCACGGCACCGGCACCACCGATCTGAAAGACAGACTTTGGACGCACCGCGTCCTCGCTTCTCTCGGTCTGCCTGTAGAGCCGTGCTTTCGGATGGGGATTTCGCTTACCCGGGCGCCCCCAGAAGGGGTCTTCGCATCCTTCAAGCAGATCCTCGCCCTCACGCCCCATGCCAGACCACACGTCTTCCCCGCTGGACCAACCGCTCTCCTCGCACCACCACGCGGGGAACAAAAAGGCGAAGTCCAGTCCAATGACCATTTGGGGCTCGGCTTCACCAAGCTCGAGAAGCTTCGCGATCAGCTCACCGCGGTCGAGCCCGTTTCTGAGCTCGGTCAGCTTGCCGTCGCGGACCTCGGCTAGCCAGAGAGACTCCGCCGGCCCTTTGGCCTTGCCAGACCAGTCGACAGCGATGATTTGCATGGGACGATGGTCGCAGGTCTCTAGCGGAGGACAGACACTTCCCGCGAAGCGAACGTAACCCGGACTGCAGCAAACAGAGGCCGGGCCACCTCGCCGTTTTTACCCAAGAGCGTTCTTCCCTGCAACAGTTCGAGCATGCGAGGCGACGATCTCACGATGGTCAACGGGTGTGCCGCCGGAGCCTGGATCAAGCCCAGGCTAGGGGGCGAGTTCGGCGCGGTCACCCTTCAGGTGCCGGAAGGCTTCGCGGCCTACGCCCGGGTCTTCCACCCGGCCTCCGACTCAGAGTGGAATTCGGTCAAGTGGGCTGACGTAGCAACTGCCTGCGGCACCACAGCTCATCGCGAGATGCAGTGGCACTCAATCGTGGGGCTTCCCGAGCCTGAAAACTACCGCGATTCGAAATGGCCGGGGCAGGAGCCTTCGACTGGGACGATGGACCTAGACGACTTGGACGCTCTTTGTGAGATTCTCGCCGCCCACACCGCTGATCCCGAGCAAGTCTTGTACGGCCTTTGCACGATCGAACCCTGGGAGGAATCCTTTACGAAGAAGGAGGTGAAAAGGCATCGGCTGTTGCGGCTCCCTTGGGGGCGTCACTACGTCGTCCTCGCAGGCCACCTCTCAGCCGTCGATCAGCTGGCAAATGACGGCACAGCCAACCCAGGACCCTCGAGAACAACCTTCACTCTCGTCGCTCAAGCCCCTTCCAAGGCCGAGGAATCGCCTGAGCACACGTCCGGCTCGGACGAGCCGTGCGAAAGTCGCGACGCACCGAACCTGATCTGGCCAGCCGACCATTCCTGGCTTGTCGCCAGCGAGGTCGACTTCGACTCGACACTGGTCGGAGGCAGCGCAGAGCTCATCCAGACGATTGTCGATTCGCCCAAGCTCGAGGCGTGGAGGGTTGAACCCACCGACTCCCTCGCCTCCGACGCGGATAAGGTCAACGCCACGTCAAGAGAGCCGACCTAGCAGAGGCAAAGCGAGGGTCTATTGCCATCGCGGAGGGATGCCGGCCTTCGCGCGAAGGAGCAGTCTTCCGTGTGAAGGCGAAAGCCCGTTAGAGCTGGGTGTTGACCCGACGCGCCATAAAGCCGGATCACCCTCAGGCCGATACAGCCACGTGCCTGGCACGGAACCAACTAATTGGGTAGCGGCCCTCCTCGGTCAATCGCGGCATCCGCGGTGGCGCAGGCTCGATCAATGGCGACGCCGGGATAGCGTCTTGCTCGTTGGGGTCTTCGCGCTCATCGAGTATCTCCTCATCGGCATCATCATCTTCGGAGGGCTGAGCATTTTCGGCGACCTCGGGGTTGCATTGATTTCGGTGCCACTTGGGGCGCTGTTGCTCGCGGAAGCCACGGTCGCGGTTCGGCCGACGCAACAGCGGCTAACCAGGGCGGACTTCCTCGTCGTCGCCACGTCCGGCATCTTCTTCGCGTGTGGGCTCGTCGGCGCCATAGCGGTGGCAATCGACACTGCTTAGCGGGTTGCCGTGTCGCTGCATGGCATTCGCTAGCCCCCAGGTATTTCACGACTAGGGGCGCTTCAGCCTCAGGTTGATCGAAATGGCGCGGTACTCCCCGGGAGGGCGGGCACTTCGAAGGACCCGCTTCTCGCGCGAAGCGGAACCCGGACTAGGACACGTAGGCCTCGCGCACCATGGCCGCCGTCCATCGTTTCGTTCCGTGAAACGCCGGGGTCTTCTTGCGGTTCAGCGTGTCGGCGATGTCTTCCAGTGATTCGCCTGCAAGAAGCAGTGCCCCGATCTGCTTCCGCCGCGTGTGGTCACGCTGATTGCACTCGATATGGGACAACCGAACATTGTCGGCACGCAGCTTTCCACCGGCCGAACTGAGGATCGGGTAGTGGTCGCGCGAGGGCGCCCACAACCTGCGCTCCGTCGCGAGCGATTCGAACTTGTCGCGTCCGTTGGGGTGATAGCACTGCGGCATCTCGCACTTCAGCTCAAGAATCTGCCCACGTTCGGCCATCTGCACGAGGATGCCCTTCACGCCGAATCCGCGGAGTCGGTCCGCGACCGATTCATCTGCCATGCGGCGATCCTGACACAACTGCTCTCGCCTGAAAGCAGCAGCGCTATGGTCCTCAGCTGTAGGCGTCCCAGCGCTGCAGGTCCGGCTCGGGATCGATCGGCCTGCCGTGGACGTGGATCTCGAAGTGGAGGTGGCAGCCGATTGTGATCGCGTTGCCGGTCTCCCCCACGGCGCCGACCCGCTCTCCCGTCCAGACCTTCTCGCCCTTGAGGACCAGGGGTGGGCGGGGCAGGTGGGCGTAGAAGTAGCTGCGGTCCTCACCTTCGCCGTGGATCAGCAGATAATTGCCGTACAAGACCGGGTCATAACCCGTGCGCAGAACCCGGCCGCTGCGGACGGCGACCAGCGGCGTGCCGCAGGCGGCGACGATGTCAAAGCCCTCGTGAGTGCGACCGCCGCTGCGCGGGGCGCCGAATTCGCCGATCGCACCACGCGTGCCGTGCGGACCCTGGACCGGAAAAACGTGCCCGAAGTACGCCGTGCCCCCATCCCTGGGCAAGCTTCTCGCCGAAACAACCGGCGTCGCGAACACCAGCGCGACGAGCAGAGCGGCGATCCCGGCAGGGGTGGAGCGTCTTGTACTTTTTGGGCGCCCACCCTGCGGCGTCAGCAGATCCCTCTCCATCCAAAAAGTTAAGCGGAACCCCTGCCGGGATCGCCGCCCGCTACCACCCTCAGTGGTGTTCGATGACCCGGTCCACGAGGTTGTACTCCTTCGCTTCCTCGGCACTCATGAAGTAGTCGCGCTCGGTGTCTTTGGTGACCTTCTCGAACGGCTGGCCGGTGTGTTTGGCGAGAATCTCGTCGAGGCGGCGGCGGACATCGATGATCTCCTTGGCGTGGATCTCGATGTCGGTGGCCTGGCCTTCGAAGCCGGAGGAGACCTGGTGGATGAGGATCTTCGAGTTGGGCAGCGACATCCGCTTGCCCGCGGCACCGCCGGCCAGCAGTAGCGCGCCCATGCTCATCGCGATGCCGACGCAGATCGTCTGCACGTCGGGCTTGATGAACTGCATCGTGTCGTAGATCGCCAGGCCGGCGTAGACAGAGCCGCCGGGCGAGTTGACGTAGAGGCTGATGTCCTTGTCGGGGTCCTCGGACTCCAGGTGCAGGAGCTGGGCCACGATCAGGTTGGCGATGTCCTCGGTAACCGGCGTGCCAAGGAAGACGATCCGCTCGCCAAGCAGGCGCGAGTAGATGTCAAAGGCGCGCTCGCCGCGCGAGGTCTGCTCGACAACCATTGGGACAAGTGGGCTCATGTCGGCAACTCTATAGAAGGGCAGTGCCGGACCCGCGGCCAGGCTGTCGATCCTGCAAGGACGGTGCCATCAGGAGTCGGAGTCCGGCGTCCACAGCTCGCCCTTCTCCTCCTCTTTCTCTTTCTCCGGCGTCCAGATCTTCTCCCGCGCCTCGGCCTGCTCGAGCGGAATCGGCACCGCCGACTCGGCGACCAAGTCGATTGCCTTGCGGACCTGGATGTCCTCGCGGACCATCGCGTCGCGGCCGTTCTCGCGCAGGCGCTCCAGCAGCTTCTCCGGCGTCGTGCGCTCGTGCTCGGCGGTGTGGGCAAGCGCCTCGACCATTTCCTCCTCGGAGACCTCGATCGCCTCGGCCTCGGCGATCGCCGCCAGCACCGCCTCGCGCTTGAGCTCGCGCTCGGCGTCGGGCTTCGACTCCTCGAGCACCTCCTCGCGACTTTTGCCCTGCATCTGCAGGAATGAATCGGGGCTCATGCCGCGGCCGGCGAGCTGGCGTTCGACCCTCTCCCAGCGCTCGGCCGCGCGCGCCGCAACAAGCTCGTCGGGAATCTCGACCGTGGCGGTCTCGGCCGCGGCATCGACGGCGGCGACCCTGAAGTCCTGCTCGGCGCGCTCGTCGACCGCTTCGCTGACGCGTTTGCCGATGTCGGCGCGCAGCTCCTCGAGCGTGTCGAACTCGGAGGCCTCGGAGGCGAAGTCGTCGTCGAGCTCGGGCAGGACCTTCTCCCGCACCTCCTTGACGTCGACGTTGAAGACCGCCTCTTTGCCGGCCAGGTGCTCGGCCTGGTAGTCCTCGGGAAAGGTCACCTTGACCTCGCGTTGCTCGCCGCCGCTGACCCCGGCCAGCTGCTCCTCAAAGCCCGGGATGAAGCGGCCACTGCCCAGCTCCAGCATGCCGTCGGTTTCCTTGCCGCCGTCGAAGGCTTTGCCGTCAAGCAGGCCCTCGTAGTCGATCAGCAGCACGTCGCCCTCGGCGGCCTCGCGCTCGACCGGCTCGAGTTTGGTGAAGCCCTCGCGAATCCGCTCGACCTCGCGGTCGACGATCTCATCGGTCGGCTCGGCCTCGGCCTTGCCGACCTCGATCCCTTTGTACTCACCGAGTTTGGCCTTGGGGCGAACGCCGATCTCAAATTTGAACTCGAGCGGCTCGCCCTCGGCCTCGGGCGAAGTGACGATCTCGATCTCGGGATCGCCGATCGGGCTGACGCCGGAGCGCAGCAGGCCCTGCTCGTACCACTCAGGCAGCGAGTCGCGGACCGCCTCCTGGATCACGGCGCCGAAGCCGAGTCGCTGGATCACCAGCGAGGGCGGCGCCTTGCCCTTGCGGAAGCCCGGCATCCGCATCTCGCGGGCGAGGCTGCGGGCGGCGCGCTGCACGCCGCGATCGACCAGCTCGGCGGGAACCTCCACCTCAACTCGCACGCGCGAGTCGGGCAGCTCTGTGACGTCGGTCTTCAAGGCAACGGGACCCTAGAGGAATCGCCTCGGCCGTTGCTAGCGGTGGCGCTGGGCGAGGCCGGTGCGGACGGCGACCGCGAAGTCGATCGCGAAGGCGGCGCCGCGGCCGAGCGGACCGGTGACCAGCCAGGCCTTAAACGCGATCATTGCCGACGATCCGTTCTTCCAGTCGCGCCCCGTGCCCAGCCGCCACGGCGCGCTGGGCACGGCCCTCGTCGAGGGCGAAGCCGCTCTCGTGAGCGAGGTCGAGCAGGCGCTGCTTCTCGCTCCCTTCGCGGGCGACCTCGAGGAAGATCCAGGCGAGCACGCCAAGGGCGAGGAAGGTGCCCTCGACCATCATGATCGCGCCGGCTGTGCTCTGGTCGCCCATCGCCGAGATCCCCCAGTAGTGCTCGCCCTTGCCGTAGATCGGGTAGAGCACGGTGCCCGACCACATCAGCACGTTGCCGAGGATCGCGCTGGTGAAGCGGACGGCGATCACGTAGGCGACCTTCCAGCCGGCGCTGAACCACTGCGGCTTGGGCAGCGGACCGAAGATCGGCATCCACATCAGGCAGCCGAAGAAAAGGAAGGTCGAGTGCTCGAGCGCGTGCAGCGGCGCCGTGCCGTAGGCGGCGTCGTAGAGCGCCGGCACGTGCCAGAGGTAGAAGTTGAGCGCCCAGAGTGGGAAGGCAACCAAGGGATGAGTAAGGACCTGGAGCCGGTTGAAGAGGCGGATCGCGAGGATCGGCTGCAGCAGCGACCTGGTCAGGCCGAGGACGATCAGCAGCGAGGCGATGTCGCCGATCAAGAGGTGCTCGACCATGTGGGCGATGACCAGCTCCTCGGCGATGTGGCCGATCGGGCTGAAGAGGGCGATCGCGATCAGCAGCAGGCCGCTGCCGAAGCAGAGTTGGCGCCAGAGCGGCACCGAGCGCCCGTCCCAGGCGAGGCTCCTCACCCGCGCCCAGTAGGCGACCGCGCCGATCGTGATCGGGAAGACCTCGATCGGGGCAAAGGCACCGCTGACGTGGGCGAAAAGCAAGCTCACGCTGGTAGCTTGGCACGGCCGTGAACGCCACCGACCCACGCTTCCCGCCGATCGGCGGTTACGGCTTCCTCTCCGACTGTCACACCAGCGCCCTCGTCTCCTACGACGGCAGCGTCGAGTGGCTCTGCCTGCCGCGCTTCGACTCGCCCAGCGCCTTCGCCGCCCTGCTCGACCGCGGCGCCGGCCACTTCAAGCTGGCGCCGAAAGGCGTGATCGTGCCGATCAGCCGCCGCTACGAGCCCGGCACGCTGGTGATCGAGACGACCTGGGTGACCGAGACCGGCTGGGTCGTCGTCCACGACCTGCTTTCGATCCCCGAGTGGGCGACCGAAGACGGCAACGGCGGTAGGCCCGCAACCGCGCACGAGTCCGACAACTCGCTGCTGCGGTTGATGACCTGCGTCGACGGCGAGGTCGAGATGGAGATGGAGTGCCTGCCGCGTTTCAACTACGGCGCCGAGGCAGCGAGCTGGAGCGGCGGCGAGCTGGGCGAAGCGACCGCCCTTGGCGGCGACGGCACCGAGCTGCGCCTGACCAGCGACATGGAGCTGACGATCTCCGGTGGCGTCGCCCGCGGCCGGATGAAGCTGCGCGAGGACGAGACCGGCTTCTGCGCGGTCACCTGGGGCGAGGGCGACGTCGGCGGGCCGCGCAGCGCCCCCGAGGCGCTGGAGCGGCTCGACTCGACCGAAGAGTTCTGGCGCGAGTGGCTGCGCGCCGGCAGCTTCCCCGACCACCCCTGGCGCATCCACCTGCAGCGCTCGGCGCTGGTCTTGAAGGGACTGACCTACACCCCGAGCGGCGCCCTCCTCGCCGCGCCGACCACCTCGCTGCCCGAGACCCCAGGCGGCGAACGCAACTGGGACTACCGCTACAGCTGGATCCGCGACTCGACCTTCAGTCTCTGGGCCCTGCACACGCTCGGCTTCGACCAGGAGGCGCGCGACTTCATGCGCTTCATCATCAGCGTCTGCAAGGACGACCCCGACCTGCAGATCATGTACGGGATCGGCGGCGAGCGCGACCTCACCGAGCGCACGCTCGACCACCTCAGCGGCTACGGCGGCGCCAGCCCGGTGCGGGTCGGCAACGGCGCCTTCGACCAGCGCCAAAACGACGTCTGGGGCGCCCTGCTCGACTCGATCTACCTGCACGAAAAGGCGCTGCGCGGGAGCGGCACGCCGGCCGACCGGCAGCTGATCCGCTACCAGGTGGAAGCGGCGATCAAGGCCTGGCCCAACCCCGACCAGGGGATTTGGGAGTCGCGCGGCGATCCCCGGCACTACGTCTCCTCGAAGCTGATGATCTGGGTCGCGGTCGACCGCGGCGCCCGCCTCGCCAAGAGCCTCGGCTTCGAGGACGTCGCCGAGGAGTGGGAAGAGACGGCGGACGGGATGAAGGCGGAGATCCTCGAGCGCGGCGTCCGCGACGGCGTCTTTCGCCAGCACTACGAGACCGACGCCCTCGACGCCTCCACCCTGTTGATCCCGCTGCTGCGCTTCCTCCCCGCCGACGATGAGCGGGTGCGGGCCACGGTCGAGGCGATCGCCGCCGAGCTGACCGAGCACGGCCTCGTCCTGCGCTACAAGGTCGACGAGACCGACGACGGGCTCAGCGGCGAGGAGGGCACCTTCCTGATCTGCTCCTTCTGGCTCGTCTCCGCCCTCTCGGAGATTGGCGACAGCGCCCAGGCGCGCGCCCTCTGCGAGCGGCTGCTGGAGGCGGCCGGCTGGCTCGACCTCTACGCCGAGGAGCTCGATGCGCCGAGCGGGCGCCACCTCGGCAACTTCCCCCAGGCCTTCACCCACCTGGCGCTGATCAACGCCGTCTCGCACGTGATCGCCGACGAGCAGCGCGAGGACGGTGGCACGACCGCTGTCTTCACCGAAATGGGTGGCGTCCGCGAGGACGCCTGACCCAGCCGTCTGCAAATTCTTGTGCTTGAAGACAAGACATCTACAGACAATAGATTTCGTTTGCTCTATATTGCCCGCCAGGATGGCGACGGGGGATGGCGACAAGGCAAACGATCTGTTCACTGCTCTGGGGCACCCGCTGCGGCGCCGGATCCTGCGCAAGATGATCGGGGCGCGGGCTGAAACGAGTCCGCGTCAGCTCGCCGCCGAGCTCGACGAGCCGCTCAGCGCACTCAGCTACCACGTCAGGGTGCTGGCCGAATGCGGCGCAATCAGGCTGGTGCGGATGAAGCAGATCCGCGGCTCGACTCAGCACTTCTACCGCGCGGCGGTCAGGGCGCAATGGGCGCGGACGGCCCTGAGGACGACCGAGGGCCGGCCGAATAAAAACCGCGGCCCGGGGGAAGAGAAAGCCTGACGGTCCCCTTATCTAGGCAACCGGTGGAGGACAGGGACGACATCCGCACGACCGTCGAAGAAGACAGGGCACAGGAGTCCGCGGTGCTGCAGCACGTCCTCGCCCTCCACCCCACGGCGATCACGGTCGAGGAGCTGGTCCGCGAGCTCGACCCCGACCGCGACTCCTTTGGCCAACGAGACGCGGTCGAGCGCGCCGTCCGCGACCTGGCCGGGTCCGGGCTGCTGCACCAGAGCGAGTCACTCGTGCTGCCGACCCGGGCCGCCCTGCGCTTCGACGAGCTTCTTGGCTGAAAAGGCACTTGGGGGCGGTCGGCTTCAGTAGCATCGCCCTTGCGTTGACTCCCGCGCCTTTCAAAGTGCACAGCGAGCAGAAGCGGGGCGTGTTCGTGATCCTCGTCGAGGGTGAGCTGGACATGAACACGGCAGCCGAGCTCGAGCGACAACTCGAGGCGCCCCTGGCGACCTCGGACTCAACCCTGCTGATCGACCTGAGCCGCTGTGAATTCATCGACTCGACCGGGATCGCCCTGATCGTCAGGGCCTGGCAGAAGCTCGACGATCGATTCTCGATCTGCGGCGTCGGTGACCAGGTCAAGCGAGTGCTCGACGTCACCGGCCTCGAGGCGACGATCCCGATCCATTCAAGCCGCGACGACGCGCTCGCCCAGCTGCAAGGCTGAGCTTGCATCGCGCACTGCTCATCGCTGCCGTCGTTGTCCTAGCTTTTTTGGGGCTCAGCAGCTCGGCCTCACCGCGGGGCGGGATCATCTTGATTCGCGGCGATAGCTCGGGCTCGCACCTGCGCCTCAGCGTCAGCGGCGGCCAGCTGCTCGTTAACGGCCGGCTGACCGCGGAGAGGCCGAGTGGCTGCCGCCTCGCACGCGGCCGCGAAGGCGCTTCCTGCCGGCTGGCGGAAGCCTCCTCGGTGATCGTCGAAATGGGCTCGTCGAACGACAAGGTCGATGTTCTGGACCCGCTGCCGGTGCCGCTGACCGCCTACCTGGGCTCCGGCTCCGACAAGCTGATCGGCAACGCCGAGGCGGACACCTGCTACCCACAGGGCTCGCCGCGCAACCGCTGCATCGGCGGCGGCGGTGACGACATCTGCATCTCGGGTCCGGCCAACACCGACTGCGTCGGCGACTCTGGCGACGACTACTGCAAGACCAGCAACGGCAGCGATGGCTGCTGGGGTGGCCCGGGACGGGACGAATGCCTGATGGGCGGAGGCCAGGACGGCTGCCACGGCGAAGGCGGCAACGATCGCCTCTTTGGCGGCACCGGCACCGACCAGCTCTACGGCGGCAATGGCTCTGACTACTGCGACGGCGGTCCGGACAGGGGCCAGTCGCACGAATGCGAGGCCGGGCCCGAGCGCTGATCAGGCCTCCGGCAGGATGCGGCGCAGTGCCTGCCGCGGGCGAAATTGGCGGCGGCGCTCGCGCGGGTTGCCGAGCGAAACCTCCTCGAAGCGCACGCCCTCGTGCCAGATCGTGTGCGGAACGTGAAGGTGAGCGTGGACGACCGCCCTGGCCCGAAAGCGGCGATGCCAGTCGGCGGTCTTGGCCGTTCCGCACCATCGCGCGAACTCCGGACGGGGCAGCACCCGAGTCGACTCGACTATCAGGGGAAAGTGATTGACCAGGACCGCGGGGAGGACCGGCTCGAGCTCGGCCAAGCGGCGTTCGGTGACGCGCACCCGGGCCTCGCACCAAGCCTGACGGCTGGGGTAGGGATCGGGGTCCAAGAGCGCCTCGTCGGCGCAAACGACGCCGGCATCGCTGGCGCGCCTCACGGCCTCCCTGGGCGTCAACCCCGCGTTGCTGCCAAAGCTGTAGTCGTAGAGGACGAAGAGCGGCACGATCCGCACCGGGCCGCCGCCGCCTTCCCATACCGGGTAGGGGTCCTCCGGCGTGAGCACGCCGAGCCCACGGCACATCTCGACGAGGCGACGGTAGCGGCGCGCGCCGCGCCACGCCGGCGGGTCGCTCCCGCAGGCCAGCAGTTCGCGGTTTCCAGGCACCCAGATGACAGTCGCGAAACGCTCTCGCAGCAAGCGTAAGGCCCACTCGATGTCGCTGGGCAGATTGGCGATGTCACCACAGACGATCAGCCAGTCGTTTTCGGAGGCCGGCTCGAGCCGCGAGACGATCTCGCGATTCTCCGGATATTCGATGTGAAGATCGCCAACTGCGAGCAGGCTGCCGTGTCTCACTGCCATCGGGTGGACCTTTCTCGACGGGCCCTGCGGACGACCCAGCCTTGGCGAGGGCGAAGGGCTGCCCGAACTGGGTCGCCCGCTCCGGACCGCGCGGCGGTGCGACCCACTTGCCGCCCCCCGCGTCAACTCCTGGTGTCTATCAACGAAGTTTTGTCCGCCCTATACCAATGTGGCGCAACGCTGCGCAGCAGTAGTGCCAAAAGGTCGCATCAGGCCGGGTCTGCCCGGCTTCAGCGACTCTCCGCGGCCAGCCGGGGACTGACAGCGGAGGAACCGTCGAGCTCCTCCAACCTCAACGCCACCTCAATCTCTGCGTGGCAGCTCGGCAGCAGCCGGCCAAGCGCCTCCTCCACCTTGCGCAGGCGGCGCTGCACGGTGTGGCGGTCGACTTCCAGCGCGGCCGCAGCCGTGGCGGCATTGAATCCCGCCGCGAAGTAGGCGCGCAGCGTCTCGCGTAAGACCGATCCCGAATCCCCCAGGCCATCGAGCGGAGCGAGGTAGGTCTCGCGCAACGACCTGGCTAACGGTTCGTCGCGCAGCACCGCGGCGAGCAAGAGCACACTGCTTGCCCGGATCAGCGGCTGCGGGCAGCGCAGCATCACCTGCTGGGCAGCCTTGGCCTCGTGGTGGCTGAGGCGCCATCCATCCACTCCCCAGCGCGGCTCACCGACTGCAAGCGTCACGTCGCCGAGTGACCCGGCCGCGAGGTGGCCCTGCACCTCGTCTATATCGAGGGGCTGTCGTCCCCCCAGCCAGGCCCAAGCACTGGCGTCGCCGTGCTTGACCACAAGCGGCTCCCGTTTCACTCCGGCGGCAAGGGTGCGGGCGGCGACCTCGGCCTGCGCACCGGTCACGATCAGGCCCACGTGCCAGGCCTCGAACTCGTAGTGCAGCCCTTCCGCATCAAACGACGCGTCGCCGGCAAGCAGCTTTTTGACCCGTTCCGCCACGCGTTGAGCCGGCGAGCGGCGCATCAGCTCCAACTCGGCCATGTACTCCGACGCGACTGCGGCCATCAGGCGATCGACGTGTGGGCTCTGGGTCCTCAGTACCTGGCGCAGGGCCTCGTTGGGAAACCGGCCCGCCTCGTCCATGATGATCTCGCTGACCAGCCGGTCGCCGGCCGCGTAACGGCGCAGGACGGTGTCGAGGCCGACGCCGCTGCGGGCAGCCCGGCGCGCCTGCACAGCTGCCGCCTGGGGCAACGCTTCCGCCGAATCCTCGCCGCGCTCGATGCTGGTCAGCGCGTAGTCGACCGACTCGGCGACGGTGGCGCGCAGCCCCGCCCTGTACTCGGCGTCCTCGCTTTCCACCGGCAAAGCGAGCGCCCGCACGCGATTGAAGATCGCGTCTTCGATCTCGGCTGAGCGGCTGCGCAGTCGCTCGACCAGCTCAGTCCGGATTTCGTGCTGGGACTTGTGCTGGCGATCCCTGGCGCGGTTCACGCGATATCGAGTCGCCGATTCGATGGCAACCCCCCCATGTTCCTTCCCCAGACGGCCGTCTGAAGGTCTTCCCCCTGAAGCGATGCGTCGGACCGCATAGGCCTAGGCCTCCCTCTCTCCCTATACATACGGTAGTACGCAAACTCTCGGAGTGTCAACTCGTACATCGGGCCGCCGCCGCTTCATTCCTCTCTTTGCCTGCATTTGACGGTCTCATGTACAGTTCGGCTGAACATGCGTTCAGCCGACGCCGCCAACTCGATTATTCGCTCCGCACTTCTTGTCTTTGGCAAAGGCGGCATCGATGCGACCTCCCTGCGCGAGGTCGCCAGAGCTGCCGCGGTATCGCCCGCCCTGATCGTCCACCATTTCGGCAGCAAGAAAGGGTTGATCGCTGCCGTCGACGAGGCGGCACTGCTGGAGTTCGGCGCCGCCTACGGCTCGGAAGAGACGGCGAGCGGCCGCGACCTGCTGCGCCAGCGGGCGGAGGAGACAGCGCGCGTGATGCGTGAGCGACCCGACGTCTGCGCTTACCTCGGCCGGGCGTTGGTCGAGGCCACGCCGGGCAGCTCCAGCCTCTTTCAGGTGATGATCGAGGGCGGCCGCAAGGAGGTCGACCTGCTGACGGAGAAAGGGGCCCTGCGCAGCAACCTCGATCCTGTCTGGGCGACCCTGCAGCACTTCTTCCTGATCTGGGCACCGCTCAGCTTCCTGCCCCTGCTGGAGCAAGCGCTGGGTGAGCCGCTGCTGAGCGACGCGAGCCTGGACCGCTGGGTCGCAGCAAACGTCAACCTGCTCGAGGAAGGCCTCTACAGTTGAGCCGCTGGGAGACGGAGAGCTACCTGGAAGCCGACCTCGATCCGGCCCGGGTTTGGGACGGCGCCTATGTCGATGCCGATGCCTGGCCCCGCTGGAACGCCGAGATCAAGCGTGCCAGCCTCGACCGGCCGCTCGACCTTGGCGCCACCGCACGCATCGTCTTTCGCAGCGGCCTCCGCCTGCGCTTCGAGGTCGTCGAGTACGAGAACGGTCGCCTCTTCACCGACGAGGCCCGCCTACCCGGGGCCCGCATGGGCCATCGTCATCTGATCGAGAGCGCCAGTGGCGGGGGCTGCCGGCTGACCAACACGATCTACATCGATGGGCCGATGGCACCACTGTGGCGCCGAATTCTCGGCCCGGCCGCAGCTCGGTCCCTGCCCGATGCCCAGCGTGCGGTGGTCGCCCTGGCGCTTGAAGCTAGGGTGCCGGGCGATGAGCGTTATCGATGAGCTGCTCGCCAACAACGAGGGCTTCGCGGCCTCGCTGCCGGACAAGCACCTCGACGTGCGCCCGAGCCGGCAGCTGGCGATCGTCACCTGCATGGATTCGCGCCTGGACGTCTTCGCCGCGCTCGGGCTGGGCGACGGCGAGGCGCACGTGCTGCGCAACGCCGGCGGCGTGATCACCGACGACGTGATCCGCTCGCTGGCGATCTCACAGCGGCGGCTCGGCACCCGCGAGGTGATGCTGATCCACCACACCGACTGCGGCATGCAGAAGCTCACCGACGACGGCTTCCGCACCGAGCTGATGGAGACCACCGGCGTCGCCCCCGCCTTCGCGATCGAGTCCTTCGCCGACGTCGACGCCGACGTGCGCCAGTCGATCCTGCGCGTGCGCCGCTCCGCCTTCCTGCCCCACCGCGACTCGTGCGCGGCTTCGTCTACGACGTCGACACGCACCGCCTGCGCGAGGTCGACGCCGCGGAGCCTGAGCACCGGCGCGTCTATTCGCCGAGCGCGGAAGGCGACGATCTGCGGCTTTCTGGCCTTCGGCCGCGGCGAGGCCGGCGGGAGCGATCAGCATGTCGCCCTCGAGCATCACGCCGGAGTTGGTTCCCGCGGGCAGCTTTTCCCGCCAGACGACCTGGCCGGATTTGGCATCGAAGGCGCTGACCGTGCCTTCGTAGTTGGTCGCGAAGACGAGGTCGTTGACCGCTGTGGTGGCGCCGAAGGCCGGGCTGGCGAGTTCTTCTTTCCACTTGACCTTGCCGGTCGCCGCGTCGAGCGCGACGACTTCACCGCCTGCTTCGTCCGCCTTCGGTCTTTTCGGCTGCCGGAGACCAGCGTGATCGGGTTGTTGACGACCGGCACGAAGAGCGGTTGAGCCGTCGGTTGACATCGGCGCGATCACGCCGCCGAGTGAGCCC
Source organism: uncultured Solirubrobacterales bacterium (assembly GCA_963840565.1). Lineage (GTDB taxonomy): Bacteria > Actinomycetota > Thermoleophilia > Solirubrobacterales > 70-9 > VRUE01. The sequence goes on along the minus strand of CAWIZH010000002.1, from coordinate 277,216 downwards.
GGGTAGACGGTCCCCGGTCCTGATCTTCGACTCTTCGCCGCGCATCGCCAGCAGGCCGTCGTCGTCGTGGCCGTTGTGCTTGCCGACCGCGCGCTGCCACAGCACCTTGCCGGTCTTCGGGTCGGCCGCGAGGACGATGCCCGACTTGCCCGCCGCGGCGACGATTTCCTTGCCGCCGGCCTTCGATCAGGATCGGCGGGCCCTGGAAGTCCCAGTCGTAGAGGTCGTGCGGGGTCACCTGGTGGTACCAGTCGAGCTTGCCGGTCTTGGCGTTGAGCTTGACCAGCGAGTCGGTGTAGAGGTTTGGGCCGGGCCGGCTCGAGCCCCAGGGGTATTTGCCGGTGCCGGGGAACGGCGCCGGGTTGCCGACGCCGAAGTACATCGAGCCCTTGCCGTCGAAGGCCGGTGGGTACCAGACGCCGCCGCCCGAGTTGACGTTCGGGCTTGCCCCAGAGGCTTGTTCGGCACGGTGTCGAAGTGCCACAGTTTCTTGCCGGTCTTCGCGTCGAGCGCCCAGAGGATGCCGACGCCGCCGCCTTCGTAGGTCTCGTTCGCGTTGAGCGGCACGGTCGAGACGTAGACGATGCCCGTCTTGGTAGCCGGGAGCCATGTCGATGCCCTCGTGTTCGTTGCGGGTCAGTTTCACCGACCAGAGCTGTTCGCCGCGTTTTCTGGTCGAGCGCGAAGGCTTCGGTCGGAGTCGCGCCGATAGACCCGGCCTTCGGCGACGACGATGCCGTTCGGGCCCTCGTCGGGCTGTTCGAAGGTCGCCGTCCAGAGCACTTCGCCGGAGTCGAGGCTGAGCGCCTGCACGTTGGAGGCGAGGTCCTGCGAGTAGATCACGCCCTTGTCGATCACCGGGGTCGAGGCGTAGCTGCCGAAGTTGCTGGTGCCGGGGATCGGCGCGGTCCAGGCGACCGCGAGGCTGCCGACGTTGGAGCTGTCGATCGTCGCTTTTCGGCGTTGCGCGTGTTGGCGGCGTCGACGCCGGGATAGCCGGAGCCGGTGAAGCTGGCCTCTTCGCTGTCGGAGGAGGAGGACGACCGCAGCCGGCGATCGCCAACGCGAACAGCGCGAGCACCAGCAATCCGACGCCGCACGCGCTGCTCGATGACCCGATCGAGCTGCTCCATCTCCCCTGCCTCCGCTGCGTCATCGCGCGACCCTATGCGACTGGTTTGTGGGTGTCAAGTATTTCGGTATTTGCGACCATAAGCGGCTGCAGAACACGGTTGGAAAGCAGACCCAGGGCGCCGAGGTTGGCGAAGCCCGGGCCCTGGCTCAGACCGGCCAGGCCGGGGACCTGGAGGCGCGGGCGCATCCCGACCAGCTCGAGGTGGCGGCCGATCGGCACTTCGCTGCCGGCGGGCTGATCCCAGAGCGGGCCGCAGCCGCCGCTCGATCTCCTCCCGCACCGGTTCCGGGAAGAGCGTGCGCAGCTGCGCCAGCAGGTCGAAGCCGGTGCAGTTGGCGACGTAGTCGTGCTCACGGCTGACCGCGCCCTCGGGCGACTCGTAGTCGAGCCGCACCCCCTCCCCGCCGGCCGCCGCACCGACGTCGGTGACGCGGCCGGTGACGAAGCCGCAGCGGTCGTCGTAGGCGATCGCCGCCAGGCTCGGCGGGTCGAAGACGCCGCGGTCGGAGTGCTTGACGAAGTCGCGCCGCGTCTGCTGGTCGAGCGACTCCCATTCGACCGTGTCGGGGTTGGAGAAGACGCGGTTCTCGAGGAAGCTCTCGCCGCGGCTCATCGGCAGCATCGGCGTGTAGATCGTGAAGCGGCAGTCGCGGCCGCAGGCCGCGCAGGAACATCGTCGCGCTGAGCGCGCTCTCGCCGCCGCCGACGATCGCGATGTCGCACTGCGCGATCGTCGGGAATGCGGGCGAACTCATCGCGCCGGCTGTCGCAGTGAAAGACCCGCGAGGCGACCGCGGGCTCGTGCGGGAAGGCGCGGTGGATGCCGGGGCCGGTCAGGACCAGGGCGCCGCCGGCGTGCCGCGACTGTGCCCTCGGCCCCCTCGGCCTCGACCACCCAGCGCTCGCCCTCTCCTCGAGCGTCACCTGCGTCACCCGGCGCTCAGGTGCTCGACGCCCTCGGTCGCCCGCGAGAGCACCCAGGTCAGGTACTCGCCGTAGTCGCGGTGGCGCACCTGGCGGCGAGCCGGCGTCGACCCAGCGCGCGTAGCGGCGCTTGCTGATCATGTGCTGCTGCCAGGTGAACTGGGCCAGCGACGGCGTCGATCGCCTCGCCCGCCTCGCCGAACTCGACGTGGCTCTGGTACGGGAAGCCGACGTCCTTGATCGGCGTCACCGCCAGCGGCTCCTCGCCCGAGGTCATCCCGTTGCGCCCCTTCCAGGAGGCGGCGACCTCGGTCCCCTCGATCACCAGGATCGAGAGCTGGGCGAGCCCGAGGCTGTTGAGGATGTGGACCTTGGTCGAGATCCCAGCCGCCTTGGCGCCGGCGCCGACGACGATCAGGTCGTACTCAGCCACTCATGCGTAGGCGGGCGTCCGGGGCTTGGCGACGACGAGGCCGTGCTGGGCGGGGCTGAAGGCGATCGCGCTCCTGCTCACCCGCTCGGCGCCCGACTCGACCGGCTCCAGCTCGACCTCCTCGAGCACGGTGCGCACGACGCGCTTCATCTCCTGTTCGGCGTAGCTGGCGGCGAGGCAGCGGCGGGCGCCGCCGCCGAAGGGGATCCAGGTCGGCACCGCGGCGCGCGCGCTCGAGGAAGCGCTCGGGGATGAAGCTCGCCGGGGTCCTCGTAGATGTCGGCGCTGTTGTGGATCAGGTAGACGCAGGGCGCGACCAGGGTGCCGCCGGGAAGGTCGTAGCCGCCCAGCGTCGCCGGCTTGCAGCAGGCGGCGGACGACGACCGAGACCGGAGGCCGCAGCCGCAGCGTCTCCTTGATCACCGCGTCGAGGTAGGCCTCCCCCTCGCCGGCGAGCACTTCCTCCTGCAGGCGGGCCAGCTTCTCGGGGTGGCGCAGCAGCCGCTCGAAGACCCAGGCGAGCGAGCTCGAGGTCGGGCCGTCGGTCAGCAGCGTCAGCAGTTCGTCGCGCAGCTCTTTCTCGCTCAGCGGCGAGCCGTCCTCGTTGCGCGCCTCGATCAGGATCGAGACCGCGTCCTTGCGCCCGTCCTCGCCTGCGGCGCGCCGGCGCTGCACCTCGGCCAGCACCTCCTCTTCGACCGGCGCCATCGCCTCGCGCCAGCCGCGGCTGCGTTCGAGCCAGCGCGGCCCGAAGCTCGGCGAGCTTGCGCAGGCGCCCTTCGTCGTTGACCGTCGTCGGTCAGGTTCGTCAGCAGAGCCCGCAGCCGGTCCAGCCGGCCCTCGTCGTCGCCGAAGACCGCCCGCATCACGACCTCCTGGGTCAGCGCCTGCATCCGCGGCCAGAGCGCTGAACGGCTCGTCCGACCGGCCAGGCGCGCACTTCGCGGCGGGCCAGCTCGGTCATCATCTCGGCGTCCTCGCGCATGCGCTCGCCGTGGAAGCGCGGCAGCATCAGCTTGCGGCGGGCCATGTGCTCGGGCTCCTCGCTCAGCATCACCGAGTGCGCCCCCAGCACCGGCCGCAGGGCCAGGTTCGGCACGCCGACACCGAGGTCGTCGGTATCGGCGGAGAAGACCCGTTTGACGTCCTCGGGATCGGAGAGCAGGACCCAGGTGCCGAGGTGGCGCAGGCGCAGGGTGAAGGTGGCGCCGTAGCGCGTCCGGCACTCCTCGAGGAAGGGCAGCGGCTCGCGCGACCAGCGCCTCGACTGCAGCAGCCTGGGAGCGCGCGGGCCGGGCGGCAGCTCGCTCATCGCCTCGCTCGCCCTCCATCAGCTCGTCCTCGAGCTTGCAGGTGGCGCGCGATCAGCAGCTCGAAGAGATCGCCGCGTGAAGTCGGCCGGGCAGGTTGACGTCGGCGCCGCGGGCGAGGTAGCGCGCCCGCACCTCGGCGACGCGCTCGGGCTGCATCATCGGGATCCCCTGCTCGCTCTTGTAGCGGGCGACTTCGCGGCAGATCTCGAAGCGCTCGCCGAGCAGGCGCGCGATCTCCTCATCAATCGGGTCCAACCGCCGGCGAAACGGCTCGAGCCCGTTATCGCTCACAACGACCCCTTCCGGTGCGCTTTATCCACGTATATCGGGCGAAAGGCGCACCGGAAGCTCATTGCGCCGGTCCCTCGAGCAGGCCGCTGGCGAAGGCGAAGCTGCACTCGGCCAGGGAGTCGAGGGCGTAGCCGCCCTCTTGGATCACGCAGACGGGGCGGCCCGAGGCGGCGAGCAGGCGGCCGATCTCGGTGAAGATCCGCGGCTCGAACCCCCAGGAGCCGTGCGGGTCACCGGCGACGATGTCGTAGCCGAGCGAGACGACCAGGGCGGCGGAGGACTGGGCCAGCGCCTCGATCGAGACCGCGACCGCGTCGAGGTAGGTCGCCGCGTCGGGGCTGCCGGTGAACTCGACCGCGACCTCGCGCTCGCTGCTCGGATCGACCGTACCGGCGGCGACGTTGGTCACCGGCGAGGCGTGCAGCGAGTGCAGGCTGGCGTCGGCCATCGTCTCGACGATCGCCGCGGTGCCGTTGGGGTAGTGCAGGTCGATGTCGAGGATCCCGACCGGGCCGCACCCCCGCCTCGCGCAGGGTCTGCACCGCCGCCGCAGCGGTGTTGAGGTAGCAGTAGCCGGCGAACCAGGCCGGGCCGGCGTGGTGGCCTGGCGGGCGGCAGAGCGCGTAGGTGAAGGGGGCGCCGGCGGCGAGCCGTTCCGCAGCGGTGATCGCCGTCCGCACCCCCTCCCGCGCCGCCTCGACCAGGCCGGCGCAAACCGGTATGTCGGGCGGCAATCCAGGCGGCGTCAGCTCCGGCATCACCACCGGCTCCGCCGAGACCTCCCCCAGCGCTTCCAGGTAGTCGGGCTCGTGCAGCACGCTGAGGGTCTGCTCGACGTCTTCGCTGTCGGCGTCGGCGCCGGACGGCGCGCACGCCCGCGTGGCGCAGCATGCCGCGGCGCAGCTCCTCCATGCGCCGGTTGTCGTCGACCCCGGGCAGGATGCGGCCGCCTTCGAGGATCCAGTGGGCCGAGTCGCCGTTGCCGTCGCCGACGCGCTGCTCGACCAGCAGCATCTCGGCGCTCACAGCTTCCTCCGCATCCGCGGGCCCAGCGGCGCGAAGCCGTTGGCGAGGTAGAACGCCTCGGTCGCGCTCGAGGTTCTCGAAGCTCCTCGCGCGGCAGCCCGACCTCGACTCTCGCTTGGCGCCCTCCTCCCGGGCCAGCTCGAAGAACGCCGCCGAGCAGCTCGCGGCCGACCGCCCGGCTGCGCCAGTCCGGGTGCACCCAGAGGTCCTGGATCGTGCCGTAGCGCCCGGGCACGTGGATCGCGTGCTGCCAGCTGGCGGCGAGGACCCCGACGATGCCGTCCTCGCCCCCTGCCTCCGCCACCAGCAGTGCACCCGTCCCCCGATCCCTGGCCAGCTCCCGCGTCGCCTCCACCAGCTCCGCTCGCCGGCGGACCCGCCGCCGCTCAGCTCGACCAGCAGTTCCGAGACCGCGACCGCGACTTCCGGCGCATCGAGCACTCGATGCCTGCCGCACGCGCAGGCGCGGATGCGGCAGGCGGTGCGCCGCCCCGGCCTCGCTTGCCGCTGCTTCGGTCACGCTGCCTCCGCCGCCGCCCGCGCCGGCTCCAGCTCGACGCTCCAGGCCTCCTGCGCGTCGCTGCCGGTAACCGTGCGGGCGATCGCCGCCATCGGCGCCCGCGCCTTGAGCAGGATCTCGTCGAACTCGTCGACTCGCGGTCGGACTGCATGACGATCGCGCCGCCGGCGCCGATCGTGGTCCGCCCCGGCCGCATCACGATCGTGCGGATGACGATGCTGAGGTCCATCACGCCGTCGAGCCCGAAGTAGCCGATCGCGCCGGAGTAGACGCCGCGCGCCTCGGCCTCGATGTCGTCGATGATCTCCATCGTGCGCAGCTTCGGCGCGCCGGTCATCGAGCCGCCGGGGAAGCAGGCGTGGGCGCACTCGACGGCGCTGCGGTTGGCCGGCAGCGTGCCCTCGACGGTGGAGATCAGCTGGTGGACGGTGGCGTAGTCCTCGACCACCATCAGCTCGGGGACGGCGACGCTGCCGACCTCGCAGACGATGCCGAGGTCGTTGCGCAGCAGGTCGACGATCATCAGGTGCTCGGCGTAGGTCTTTTCGTCGTTGGTCAGCTCGGCCTTCAGCGCCGCGTCCTCGGACGGGGTCGGCGGAGCGCGAGGTCGTCCCCTTGATCGGCCGCGCCTCGACCCGGCGCTCGCGGTCGACCGAGAGGAAGCGCTCCGGCGAGGAGCTGACCACGGCGACCTCGCCGAGCTTCAGGTAGGAGGCGAAGGGCGCCGGATTGCTGCGGCGCAGGTTGCGGTAGAGGTCGAAGGGGTCGGGGCTGGCGTCGGTCGAGATCTGATCGGTGAGGCAGACCTCGTAGGACTCGCCGGCGGCGAGTTCGGCCTGGCGTGCGGGCGATGTCGGCGAGGTATTGCTCGCGCCCGCGGCCGCACCGGAAGCGCACGTGCGCCTCGCTCGGCTCGCCGAAGGCGGGCTCGGCGAGGGTGACGGCCGCGGGCGGCTCGGCGAGGAGGTCGCGCACGACCCCCTCGGCCTCGTCGAGCCAGTTGCTCCGCGCCGGCGTCCTCGCCGCAGCGGATCGCGAGCAGGTGGGTGCGATGGCGCACGTGGTCGACCGCGATCAGGCGGTTGGCAAGCATCAGCACCGCATCGGGCACGTCGGAGCTGTGCTCGTTGGAGGCGCCGCAGTCGGCCTTGCACTCGTAGCCGAGGTAGCCGACGAAGCCGCCGAGCAGGTCGGGCGCGGGGCTCGGCCGGGCGCTCGATCGAGCGCTTCGCCACCTCGCGGTCGAGCACGTCGAAGATCGAGCCGCGCTCGATCGTCGGTGCCCTCGCTGCCGTGGACGCTGACCGCGCCGGCCTCGACGTCGTACTCGAGCACGCAGCGGTCGGGCCCGGCGCTGGTGCCGAGGTAGGAGCTCTGCGCCAGCCGCGTCGGCGCGTCGGCGCTGTCGAGCCAGAAGGCGTGCTCCTCGGCGGCGAAGAGCCGTTCGAAGAGCGCCTCGGTCGGGGCCTCGCCGGGGATCGTGCGCATCTGCAGCTCGGCCTTGGCGGCGTCGGCCTTGACCGCCTGATTGCGCCGCGGGGCGCTGTTGGGGCCGCTTCGTCGCCCGCACCGGCGGCTCTTTGCGCTGGCGGGCCAGCTTGTAGAAGTTCTCGACCAGCTTGGCGCCGTGCTCGGTGGCGATCGACTCGGGGTGGAACTGGACGCCCCAGAGCGGCCGGTTGCGGTGTTCGATCCCCATCACGACGCCGTCGTTGGCCCAGGCGCAGACGTTGCCTTCCGGGCCCATGCCGGTGATCGCCAGCGAGTGGTAGCGGACGACGGGAAACCCCTGGGGGATGCCCTCGAAGAGGCCGTCGCCTTCGTGGAAGATCTGGCTGAGGCGGCCGTGCATCGCCTCGGGGGCGCTGCGCACGTCGCCGTCGAGCATTTTGCCCAGGCCCTGGTGGCCGAGGCAGATGCCCAGCACCGGGATCTCGCTGTAGCGGAGGATGTCGTCGCAGACGCAGAAGTCGTGCCAGCGGCCCGGCGTCCCCGGACCGGGCGAGAGCACGATCGCGTCGAAGTCCCAGCGCTCCAGCGCCCGCCAGGACACCGCGTCGTTGTCGACGACGATCGGCTCCTCCCCGGAGACCCCGGCGAGCAGGTGAAAGACGTTGTAGGTGTAGGAGTCGTGGTTGTCGATCAGCAGCGTCCTCATCGGACCGCCTCCAGCCCGAGGCCGCGGGCGCCCTGGGCGAGCGCCGCCTGCGTCGCCTCCTGCACGTGCGGCTCGCGGTCGACCTCGAGGTACCAGCGCGAGAGGTGGGCGACGTAGCGGGCCAGCGGGCTGACGTCGAGCCGCTCGACCGCCTGCATCAGGTGGCGCCGGTACATCTCCGACTGGACGACGGCGAAGCGGTAGTCGGGGTCCTCGGCCGGCTCGGCGGCGGCCGCGCCGGAGCCGATGCCGTTGTGGGCGCGGGCCCGGGCCAGGTCCCAGCCGAGGCTCTGCTCCTCGCGCAGCAGCTTCTCCGGTTCGAAGTCGAGCGGTTTGGTGTTGGTGTGCATGAGGAAGTAGCCGAGCGCCACCTGGGGCACGATCGCTTCGGCGGCCGGGTGGCGGCTGACGCACCCCGGCCCGCGCTTCCCCCTCGTCCATCGCGGTGTCGATCCATTCCGCCAGCTCGTCGATCAGGAGCGCGTTCTTCTTGCTCGAGGAGACCGACTCGCTCTGTTTGGAGACCATCCCGTGGAAGATGTCGTGGGCGGGATGGTTGATGTCGGCGCCGGCCCCCTTGGACATCATCTCGTCCATCAGCTGGCGCCGGCAGGTGACGTGGGCGACCCACTCGAGGCCGCAGACCTGGATCGAGGTGGTGCCCTCCAGGCCCGGCGCCGCCATCCAGTAGGCGAGCGCCCGCATGTGCTGGGTCGGCAGGCCGTCGGCGCGCAGCAGCGGCATTTCCTCCAGCTCCTCGCGGTCGGTGAGGTAGATCACCGCGCCGTCGGGACGGCGCTGCAGCATCCCGTGCTCCGAGCCCGAGATTGGAGAGCTCGGCGACCTCGGGCAGGAAGTCGGACTCGAAGAAGACGCGGTCGAAGGAGATGCCGAGCCGGGCGAGCGTCTTGCGCTGGCCCGAGATCACCCAGGCGCGCGTCTTCGACCAGAGCTCGATCGCGGCCTGGTCGCCGTCGAGCACCCGCTGCAGCAGCTCGTCGGCGCTGTCGTTGTGGACGTCGACCTCGCGGGTCAGCGAGCTGGCCGGGTTGTCGTCGCGCCCGGTCAGCGACGGGCCCGGACTTGACGTACTCGGCGTAACAGTCGCCGACGAAGTGGTCGCTCTTCTCGCCGCTGTCGAGCGAGGACTGGGTGTGGCGGCCGCTCTTGACCACGCCCGGCCATCGCCTCGCCCATGCTGCGGCCGACGTCGCAGATGATGCTGCGCCGCTCGACCTTGCCGCCGGCCTCGGTCAGCGCCGCGCCGAGCGCATTGCCGAGCGCCAGGTTGCGCAGGTGGCCGATGTGCAGCGCCTTGGTCGAGTTGGCGTCCCAGAAGTTGAGCGCGTAGGTGCCACCCGCGGCGAGGTCGGCTGTGATCGGCGGCCTCGCCGGCGGCGAGCGCGGCGCCGGTGCCCTCGACCCACTCGGCTGGAGAGCCGCGCCCAGACCTGCTTGCCGCTGCGGTCGACCTCCTCGACCCAGGGATCGGCTTCGATCCGCTCCAGCGCGGCCAGCGCGGCGGCGTCGTCCTGCCAGCCCTTGACGCAGGGCACCAGCATCAGGTCGAAGCGATCCTGCGGCTGGTACGGGCGCCCGCGCCGCCCACAGCGGCCGCTCGCCGTCGCCAGTCGCCACCTCGTCGAGGTGGTCAAAGAGATTGTTCGCCATAGCCGGTGTCGATTCCATTGGCAATGCACCAGCCGGGGCTCGAACCCGGATCTCCGGCTTTTAAGGCCGGCCCTTTGACCGATTAAGGCACTGGTGCGCTATGGGCGGACCCGTCGTCAAGGCCCTGGACTCCTCCCGAGAGTCCGCAATCTCATGATCGCTCCAGAATTCCCGCGCATCGTAGCAACTCCACGCGTACCAAAGGACGAACGTCGGAAGATCCCAGATCCCAGGCGCTACTGCGCTAACCCGGGCCCGACTCAGGCAGAGACGCGATCGAGAACCGCGGTCTGCTCGAGGAACGCCGCCAGCTCGGCGTCGAGCCGCTTCGGCGTCAGTCGCCACTCGAAGATCGAATTTGCCACGACCAGGCGCGCGTTGGGCAGCTCCTCGGCGAGCATCCCGGAGTCGCTGAACGGGTGGACCGGGTCGCGGCTGTGGCCGACGATCAGCGCCGGCTGCTCGATCTGCCGGCGCAGCTCGCGGTGCGGCGCGGTCTCCCCCAGCAGCAGGCCCTCCAGCACCGCACCCGAGGGACCGGGGCGCTGGCGCACCCAGTCGAGGCCGATGTCGACCAGGTAGTTGGTGCGGGGAACCAGCGAGGTGAGGCGCGAGGCAAGCTCGAAGACCGGCCGGCCGATCCGCAGGCCGAGCAGGACGGGCGTAAAGGCGCCGGCCATCGCCGGCAGGGCGTTGTCGAGCACCGGCATCTCAACGAAGAGCCCCTGAACACGGTCGGGGTGCCGCACGGCCATCTCCAGAGAAACGTTGGCCCCCAGTGAGGTGCCGCCGACGACCGCGGACCCCAGCTCCAGGTGATCGAGCAGAGCCGCTACCTGACGGGCAAAAAGCGGCATCGAGTAGAGCCGCAGGTCCTCGGGGCGGTCGGAGCGCCCGTGCCCGAGCAGGTCGACGCAGATCACCCGGTTGCCTTCGCGCGCCAGCGCCGGCCCCAGGTGCTCGAACATGCGCCGGTTCATCAGCAGCCCATGGATGAGCACGAGGACGCGATCTCCCTCGCCGTAGGTGTCGTACTCGATCCGGTGGCCCTCGTAGAGGAAGTCGCCCATCGTCGCCAAGTCTAGGTCCGGCGAATGCCGGCCCCGGCAACGCCCTGATCGAGAGTGTCGAGACCAAAGCCGTCCACCGGCCCAAGCGCGCCGCTGCCCTGGAGTCCGCCGGCGGCGGCGCGCTGCGCTGCCCAGGCGATGATCGCGCCGGTGAAGGTGTAGGCCTCGACACCTTTGAGGCGAGCCTCTGCGAGGACCCGACCGGTCGAGTCGATCGCCTCGGCGATGACCTCCGAGCCGGAGCGCTCTCGCTCGTCGGCGCTCGGGCCGCCGGTCGAGCCCTTGATCATGCGAGCAAAGGCTCGCCGCAAGGCGGGCTTGACGCCGGGGACGCGGGTGGCACCGGCAACTCCGAGCGAGGCGATCGATATCGCCCGCGAGGCGCCCCCGAACCCACCGAGGTAGACGTCCACCTCCCGCAGGGCGGGATGAATCCTGGGCAGCGCGAAAGCCTCGCTGCCACCCGCCGAGATCGCGGGTAGCGAGCGGCCTGAAAGCTCGAAGCCGTGGACCCGGGCGGCGCCGCGCTCGGTCACGAGCCTGCCGCCGTGCCAGCGGAATCCGGGCTCCAGAAAAGCGCCGGCGGCGGAAGCCTTGGTGCCGCCGCTCATCCCGCCCGGCCCCACCTCGCCGCGTTGGAAGTATCCGATCCGCACCGCCGTGGCGGCATCGCCCGCATCGCGCAGGGCAAGCGCCCCCGCCAGGTTGCCCGGCACCCAGTCGTAGCCGAAGGCGGTCAGCAGGCCGCTGCCGGCAACCTTGGCCCGCGCGTCCTCCCGCTCGAAGACCCGGCGGATGAAGGCGGGCTCGCCGGTCGAGTCGATGTAGTGAGCACCGGCGCCGATCGCGGCGTCAAGGGCCGCCCCACCCCAGCGGACAAAGGGGCCGACCGTGCTCACCAGCACGTCGCCGGCCTCGACCAGCGCGGTGAGGCTGGACGGCCGGGAGACGTCGGCGACCGCCGACTCGAGGCCACCGAGCTCAGCGGCCAACGCCTCGACCCGCCCGCGATCGCGGGCTACCAGCAGCGGCCGCTGCCCGCGCTTCACCAGCTGCTCGGAAACCAGTTGGCCCGTGTAGCCCGTCGCTCCGAAAACGATGATTCGTCCTGCCATGGCGGTCACCCTAGCCTCCTGCCGGGTTCACCGCAGGAGCACACGACACCTCTTTAGTAGCTCGTCGAGCGTTTTCGGACGGACCGTGCCCAGGCGCCGGACCAATCGCTCGTGAGAGATCGCCCGCAGTTGCTCGGGCATGGCGAAACCGTTCTCTTTCAAGCCGCCCTCCGAGGAGGAGATTGGTAGATGAAGTGCACTGCCGAAATCGGTGCGCGTCAGCGGCACGGCGAGCGAAAGACCAAGGCTCGCTTGGTTCAGTTGGTCCACCGAAACGATCACGAACGGTCGTGACTTCGCCTGCTCGGTTCCGCGCGTCGGATCGGGGTCGGTCCAGTAGACCTCGCCCTGTTGCGGGCGAGCGTCTACCACTCAGGCGTGGGGGCGTCGAAGGCGTTTTCGATCTCCGCGCTCTCCGCGCGGTAGACAGCGAGGACCTGCGGGTCGGCGGCCATCCTCTCGAATCCCGCCGCAACCTCGGCCAGCATTGCCTCCTCGTCAGCGGCATTGACGAGCTTGGCGACAACATCGCTAGCGGACTCTCCCCGGCGAGCGGCCAAGATCCGCAGCCGATCCCTCGTCTGGGTCGGTACTCGAATCGTTGTCGTGTCAGCTGCGGCCATGTAGACAGACAGTCTACAGAGAAAAGCCGCTGATCCAACTAAGCGGCAAAGCGCTGTTCGGACCGGGCCTTGGCCTTTGCCGCCTCGACCTCTCGGTCCTTGGCCGGCGCCGCGGTGACGAGTTCGTCGAGCAACTGGCCTGAGATCTCAGCAACGGCGTCAACTGCCCGCTCGAACGCCTCGGTATTTGCCTGCGAGGGTTTGGTGAAGCCGCTGATCTTGCGGACGTACTGCAACGCGGCTGACCGAACCTCGTCCTCATTCGCGGGTGGATCAAAGTTGTAAAGGGTTTTGATGTTTCTGCACATGACTGAATCTTAGAGCCCGGTCAGCTCGATCCGAGGGCCTGCGTGATCTCGGCGATCGCGGCGCTCTCCGCCTCGCTGATCGCCTCGTCGCCCTCCTTCTTGGCGCCCGCCACGCGATTCGCCAGCGAGATGACGAAGAGGCGGTAGTCGCCGAGCTCCTGCACTGTCGCCTTCTGCTCGAGCAGCGCGATCGCTTCGCGGATCCGCTCCAGGCCGTGTTGCTTCAGCTCCTCGGGCGAGTGCGCCTTGGTGTGGTCCATCTCGGGCTTGCTCGAGACCAGCTCGTCGAGCAGCGCGGAGTCTCCGTGCTCCTTGCGGGCCTCCGCATAGGCCTTGGCCATCGCGACGATCTCGCGGAAGGTGCCGCCCCGCTGCGCGGTCGAGACGATCATCCCGGCGCTTGTCGGTCCCTCCCGGACCACGTCCCACTCCTCAGCGGTGAAATCGGCGCTTCCGGTCATCGGCAAATCTCCTCTCGAAGGCTCTCTGGGCGCCTCACGCTACTCGCCGGTCCGGGCCGACCTAGGCGTCGGGATGGGACGACTCGTCGGCCTCGCCGAAGTCGGCGCCCTCCGGATCCTCGGCAGGCGGGGCGTCGCGGTCCGGAAATCGGTGTTCGTCGCCGTGGCTGGCGATGTCGACGAGCTGCTTCTCGGCCAGCTCGAAGCCCTCGGCCTCACCCTCGCCGCCCTCGATCAACGGTTGCTGGGCGGGGTCGTCGGTGTCCCTCGGCACCTCGCCGCCGATCTCGCCAGCCTCCGCGGCAGCCGCCTCGGACTCTTCCTCGATCAGCCGCTCCTCCTTGCGCTCCTGGTCTTGCTCGTTCATCTGGCTCCATCCATTCGCTCGATCTGCGTCTGTCCCAACCCGCTACCCACCCCTTCAACCAGCGAATCTGGCGCCCGATGTTTTCGATGCCGTTACCTGGGTAGGGGAGCGGGCATGCGAAGTCCCGACACCAGAACCCGGCCGCATCCGGGCGATGTCTGGATCAGCCGTCCCCCCTACCTGTTCCTCGCCCACATTCTCGATGTCGACGATCAGCGCGATCCGGCCATGGTCAGCTATGTGCTGCACGACGAGGACGGCTTCGTACTCGAGCGGGTCAGTCAGACCGCCCTCGACCGCGGCTGGTGGCATGCCTTCCAGCCGATGGAGCGACGCTACGGGTAGTTCCTGGTTCCTCGCTCTTTGCTTGGGATACGCTCGCTGGACTTGCCCGCTAGGCGGGCCATATCCGTTAGCGCCAACCGAGATCGAGGAACCCCATGACCAAGCCGCTCAGCGCCGAAGAGGCCGCCATGCTCTACGGCAGCCGCTTCCTCACCGAGGACGCCCCCGACGGCCCCTTCCCCGCAACCGGTATGTCGGCCCTCGACGCGATGCGTCTGGTCGACGAGGAACTCGTGCTCGAGGGCGATCCCAACCGCAACCTGGCGACCTTCGTCACCACCTGGATGGAGCCCGAGGCGCAGCGGCTGATCGCAGAGAACCTCTACCGCAACTTCATCGACCACGCCGAGTACCCGATCTCGGCCGAGATCGAGCAGCGCTGCATCCGCATGCTCGCCGAGCTCTTCAACGCACCGGGTGAGACAACGGGCGCCCGCACGCAGGGCTCATCGGAGGCGATCATGCTCGGCGCGCTCTCGCTGAAGTGGAAGTGGAAGCAGCGGCGCGAGGCCGCATCGCAGCCGGTCGACAAGCCGAACCTGGTCTTCGGCGGCGACGTGCACGTGGTCTGGGAAAAGTTCTGCCGCTACTTCGACGTCGAGCCTCGGATCGTGCCGCTGCAGGAGGGCAAGTACGTGATCGGGCCCGATGACGTCGAGCCGCTGATCGACGAGAACACGATCGGCGTCGCCGCAGTGCTCGGCACAACCTTCACCGGCCACGCCGACGACATCGTCGGCATCAACGACCTTCTGCTCTCGATCAAGAAGGAGCGCGAACTCGACGTGCCGCTGCACGTCGACGGCGCCAGCGGCGGCTTCGTCTGGCCCTTCCTCTACCCCGACTCGAAGTGGGACTTCCGGCTCGAGCAGGTGCGCTCGATCAACGTCTCCGGGCACAAGTTCGGGCTCGTCTACCCGGGCGTCGGCTGGCTGGTCTTCCGCGAGAAGAGCGACCTCGCAGAGGACCTCGTCTTCTACGAGAACTACCTGGGCAAAACCGACGCCACCTTCACTCTCAACTTCTCGACCGGCGCCTCGATGGTGCTCGCCCAGTACTACAACTTCGTCCGCCTCGGCCGCGAGGGCTACACCTACATCATGGAGTCAATGCAGAAGAACGCCCGCGCGCTTGCCAGCCGCCTCGGGGAGTGCGGCGACTTCGAGCTGATCGGCGCCGACAAAGAGCAACTGCCACTGGTCGCCTTCAAGCTCATCAAGGGCAAGAACTACGACGAGTTCGATCTCTCCTGGCAGCTCTCGGCCGAGCGCGGCTGGATGCTGCCCGCCTACACGCTGCCCCCCAACGCCGAAAAAGAGAAGGTGCTGCGGGCGCTGGTCAAGGAGACGCTGAGCCGCGAGCAGGTCGACCGGCTCGCCGACGACATCGCAACCGCCTGCGCGACCCTGGAGAAGAAGGGCGGCGCCCACCCCTCCGAGCGCAAGCAGGTCAAGACCGGCACCGGCTACTGAGGACGGGCCAGATGAGCGCCAGCAACGTCGCCGTCGTCACCGACAGCACCACCTACCTCCCGGCTGAGCTGGTCGAGCGCTGGGGAATCGAGCAGGTGAGCCTTTACGTGGGCTGGGGCGACGAGCGCCTACCCGAGCAGGAGTACCACCTCGACGAGTTCTACGCGCGGCTGCGCGACTCGGCCGACCTGCCGTCGACCTCGCAGCCGTCGGTCGGCGACTTCCTCGCCCGCTTCGAGCCACTTGCCGAAGAGGGTCGCGACATCGTCTCGATCCACATCGCCAGCGGCCTCTCCGGCACCTACGAGAGCGCGATCGAGGCCGCCCGGGTGATCAGCGAAAAAGGGCTGCCCGGCCGGGTCGAGGTCGTCGATGGCCAGACCGGCGCCGGCGGTCTCGGCTGCCTGGTCCTCGCCGCCGCAGAAGCGGCCGGGCAAGGCCTGGCGCTGGGAGCCGTCGTCGACGCGGTCCACAAGACCCGTGAGGGACTCGAGATGTGGTTCTGCCTCGACACCCTCGAGTACCTGCGCAAGGGAGGCCGCATCGGAGCCGCCCAGGCCCTCGTCGGCTCGGCTCTGAAGATCAAGCCGATCCTCACCTTCGGCACCGAGATCACCCCAGTCGGCCGCGTCCGCACGAAAAAGAGGGCGATGCAGCAGATGGTCGCCTACCAACACGAGCTGCAGAGCCGAGGCGCAACCGACTGGTTCGTCCAACACGCCCAATCGTTCGACGACGCCGAGACCCTGGTCACAGGGGGAACTGAGATCTTCGGCAAAGCACCGCTCTTCTGCACCCAGGTCGGCCCGGTGCTGGGCGCCCACCTGGGCTCCGGAATGCTGGTCGGCGGTATCGGCTGCGCGCCCAGCGGGAGCTGAGCCGGGTTTGACTAAGCCGACAATTTTTTGAGACTGTGCTCGGAGAGAAGCTGTTCACCCGATGAAATTCGAAAAGCCCACGCCAGTCAGCCTGAAGGCACACGACGAGCTGAATGAGAAATGGCTGCAGGACCGCCTGATAGAGGATCCCAGCCTGCTTGGCCTTGGGGATCTAGAAATCAAGGACGTCGAGAGGCGCCAGCCCCGAGCGGGCCGTCTCGACCTGCTGCTCAGCGATCCGGAGACTCGCACTCGCTACGAGGTGGAGATCCAGTTGGGCGCCACCGACGAGGCTCACATTATCCGCACGATCGAGTACTGGGATATCGAAAAGAGTCGATTTCCCCAGTACGAGCATTTCGCCGTGCTGGTGGCTGAGGACATAACGAGTCGGTTCCTCAACGTCATCGCGCTGTTCAACAAGGCGATTCCCCTTGTTGTAATTCAGATGCGCGCGCTCGAAGTCGGAAAAGTCCTCACACTGCAGGCGGCGACCGTGCTCGACCACATGACGCTCGGCACCGACGAGGAGGATGAAGCCGGTCAGGCAACCGACCGCAGCTACTGGATCAAGCGCGGCTCAAAGCAGTCGGTAGCCGTTGCGGATTCTCTTCTCGAGCTCGTTAATGAAGTCACGGGCGACGATCTGGAGCTGAAGTACAACAAGCACTACATAGGTCTCTCCCGCAATGGGCTGCCCGATAACTTCATGTCTTTTCGGGCGCGCAAGGAGCACCTCGTAGCCGAGTTCAGGATCCCTCGCGAGGACGACGTAACGACCCTCATCGAAGACTCGGGCATCGACAGCCTGCCCTATGACAAACGCTGGGCGCGATACCGCCTTCGCTTGACAGAGCCCGAGGTCGAGACACATCGAGACCTCCTCCTTGACCTCACGAAGCGCGCCAGTGGAACCCCTGCGCTGGTCGATGAGTAACGGCGCCGCGGCACGACAGGCCGGGGTTGGGGACGCGGCCGATGTGGCTCGCCTGCTGCACGACTTCAACACTGAGTTCTCCGACCCCACGCCGGGGGTTGACGTCCTTACCCAGAGGATTGGGCAGCTGCTCGAAGAAAATGAGGTGAACGTTCTGCTCGGCGGCGACGGGCCGGACGGCTTTGCCCTCTTCCGCCTGCGGCCCTCGCTTTGGGCCGATGCGCCCGAGGCTTATCTGGAGGAGCTCTACGTGGCTCCGCCGCGGCGCGGCGAGGGGCTCGGGCGAGCCCTGCTCGAGGCGACGATGCGAACCGTTCGCGCGGCCGGCGCGGTCCGCATCGACCTCTGCACGGGTGAAACCGACAGGGCAGCCAGGGCGCTGTACGAAAGCTGCGGGTTCACCAACCGCGAAGGCGGACCCACCGACCCGATCATGCTCTATTACGAGCGCGACCTCTAAGCCCAGTCGGGCTTGCCGGCTGAGAGCTTGTGGGCGGCAACTGCGCTCGCGGCCATCAGTGCGGCAGCGAGCGCCAGCGGAAGCACGAGGTCGACCTCGACCACGAGCAAGGCGCCGACCAGGGCGCCGGTGAACATCGCCACCACCGGGATCAGGCGGCGAAGGGTAGTTCCACCGACGCCGCCCGCCAATCGCGAATCGGCTGCGATGCCGGTCAAGGTCAGGGTCAGGACGGTGGTCGTCAGGTCGGGGACCGCGAGGCGGCGGGCCGTCGCGTTCTGGATTCCCATCGCGATACCCAGCGGCACGATCAGCGCGTAGCGGGCGCCGTCGGAAACCGGCTGGCCGGCGATAGCGGCGAGAACGGTGGCAAGCAGGACGGGCAGGACGGCGATCGCCGACGCCGTGCGCAGCTGCCGGCCTCGGTGGCCGCCAAACCGGGTCGCGATCCGGCCACCCCCGAGCGCACCGAGGAGAAACGCGGCCAGCGCGGCAATCGATGCAGGCGCGGAGAGGCCTGGGGCACCGGCGAGCGCGAAGCCGAGGAAGACGACGTTGCCGGTCATGTTGGCGACGAAGACGTGGCCGAGGGCGATGTAGCTGACGGCGTCGACGATCCCGGTGACCGTCGTCAACAGAACCAAGAGCACCGGGAGTGGGCCGTGGCCGCTGCCGGTCCACGGCCAGCGCGCCCGTACCGACTCACCGACCGTCTTAGGCGGAGTGGGCTCCGTGGTCCTGCTCCTCGACCGTGAGCTCGGCGGTCGGGAAGGCCTCGAGCCGCTCGTCGGGGATCGGCTTGCCGCTCTGAACTGAGATCCCGTAGGTGCCGGCACCGAGCCGCACCTCGGCCCGGTCGACCGCGGCGAGCTGCCGCTTCAGGTCCTGGACCCGGCCGGCGTCGAACTCGTCCTGGTAGAGACCCTCCGAGTCCTTCTCGCCGGGCTCGATGCGAGCGTCGCCCTCCTCGGGGCCTTCGCCTTCGACCGTGGCGATCTGCTGCTCGATCTGCTCGCGCTCGCGGGCGAGCAATTCTCTGGCGCGCTCGGGCTTCACGCCGACACCGTACCGCGGCGGCGCCCACCCGCGCAGTCGCCCGAGGACGATGGTCTAGTGTCGACCGGCACGGTTTCGCCGTGCGCAAACAATTGAGAGGCGGTCCCTTGGATCCTGTCGGATATGAGATGTGCACTCCCGAAGGCGGCAAGGGCGGTGGTGTTCGCGCCACTCGTGGCTTCGATGCCGGCGAGACGGTGATGATCGGCGTGCTCGAAGGCGAGGTCGCCTGCAACGACTCCCACGCCACCCAGGTCAGCCGCACCAAGTGGGCCCGCCACGGCGGTCTCGGTCCCAAGGTCAACCACTCCTGCAGCCCCAACTGCGGAGTCGAGCTTAACGAGACCGGCGCCTGCGACTTCGTCGCCCGCAAGTCAATCGCCGATGGCGAGGAGATCACCTTCGACTACGCGATGCGCAACTACGAGATCGAGCACTTTCCGGGTGGCTGTCTCTGCGGCACGGACATCTGCCGCGGCGCGGTGACCGGCTGGAAGGACCTGCCGGAGGAGCGCAAGGCCGCTTACGACGGCCTGGTCGCGCCCTACCTGCTCGAGATCGACCGCGAACTGGCCGTAGCGGTCGCCTGAGCTGAGAGGCAAGAAGGGCGTCGGCATTCGGCCGGCGCCGCTACCGCTAGGGCTAAAAGTATGAAAAAAGTACCAACCGACCCCCAGCGGGCTAAAGGGGTTCGTGGCAATCGCCGAACGGGTATGCGAGAGCCATGTTCAGATGCGAGCAATGCCACAGGGAGTACGGCGGGATCCGCGGGATCTCGACCGAGAGCTGCCCGCGCTGCAAGCCGCTGGAAAGCGCCGCCGAATTGCGGAGGGAAATGCAGACGGGAGAATCGCCCGGCTCGAACTGGTCCCCCCTTCCTCTGCTCGGGCCGATCGCTCAGCTCGACCGAGTGATCAGGGCCCAGGTCCCGGCGAGCCTGCTGTCAACCGTCGAATAGGCGGCTCCCAGCAGACTCAGCGCGGCTCGGCCACCAGGCGCGCTCGCCGCAGAGGTAGGTGATCGCGGGGATCAGCAGGGCGCGGACTACGAAGGTGTCGAGGAGGACGCCGATCGCGACCGTGGCGCCGATCTGGACCATCTCTTCGAGCGGCAACAGGGTCAGCGTCGCGAAGGTGCCGGCGAGGATCAGGCCGGCGCCGGTGACGACGCCGCCGGTGCTCTCCAGCGCGACCAGGACGCCGTCGCGAGTACCAAGCTTGGCCGCCTCCTCACGGGCGCGGGTCATCAGGAAGATGTTGTAGTCGACCCCCAAGGCGACTAGGAAGATGAAGGAGAGCAGGACGAGGTTGAAGGCGAGACCGCTCGATCCGAAGAGCTCGGTGAAGGCAAAAGTCATCAGACCGAGGGTCGCCGCGAAGGAGGCGACGACGGTGACCATCAGGTAGCCCGGGGCGGCGAGGGCGCGCAGGACGAGGGCGAGGATCAGGCCGACCACGAGCAGGACCAGCGGCACGATCAGCCGCGTGTCGCGCCTGTTGGTCTGCTCGACGTCGTAGTTCTCTGCCGGGATGCCGCCGACCAGGGCGCTGGGCGCGACGTCCTGCAGCTCGTCGCGGATTCCCTTGACCAAGCCGGCCGCCTCGCTCGAGTAGGGGTTGCCGCGCAGGACGATCGCGACCGCCGTCTCTGCCGAGACCGACGACGGTGGAATCGGCACTGCGAGCTTGACCGACGGCAGGTCCTCCAGGCCCTTCACCGCCGCCTCGGCTTCGGAGAGGTCGACGACCGCGGTCAGCGGCGAGCCCAGCCCGGGCGGGAAGTGTTCGTCGAGGACTTCGGTGCCGCGGCTCGATTCGGTCGAGTGCGTTTCGCCTTCGCCGAACCCGATCGTGCCGTGGTCGACGAGGTTGCCGAGCGAGAGCACGACCAGCGCAGCGAACACGGCCACCACGATCGAACGCGGGCGGCGACGGACAAAGCCAGCGATCCGCGTCCAGCGCCCCCGCCCCTCCCCCGGCTCGGCACCGCGACCGGGCCAGAAGGCGCGCCTGCCGAGCAGCGAGAGGACCGCGGGTAGCAGGGTCAGCGCCGCGGCGAGCATCACCGCAATCCCGATCGCCAGCACCGGCCCGAGCCAGCGGGTCGACTCGAGATCGGCCAGCAGCAGCACCAGCATCGCCGCGATCACGGTCCCGGCCGAGGCCGCGATCGGCCGCACGCTCTCGACCAGCGCCGCGGGCAGCGCGACCCCCGGCTGCAGCCCGCGGTCGAGTTCTTCGCTGTAGCGGTGGATCAGCAGCAGCGAGTAATCGGTGCCGGCGCCGAAGATCAGCACCAGCAACAGAAAGGTGCCCTCGACGTTGACCGTGATCAGCCCCGACTTGATCAGTAGGTAGGTGAGGCCGATCGCGATCAGGTAGGCGATGCCGACCGTGAATAGCGGCAGCAGCGCCAGCACCGGAGCGCGGTAAACGAAGAGCAGAAGCACCAGGACCAAGCCAAGCGTGGCGATCAGCAGCGTCTTGCCGGCGTCTTCGGCGACCTGCTCGAGATCGGCGGCGATGCCGCCCGGCCCGGTGACGTAGGAGCGCAATCCGGGGTAGTGGTGGGCGGCGAGGTAAGCGCGAATTTTGCCGACGCCGTCGACCACCGCGCCGCGGTCGCTGGAGTCGATCGCCAGCGCCACGATCGCCGCTTCGCCGTCGCGCGAGACCGGCCCGACGCCGCGCGCGATCCGGGCCACGTCCCCC
The DNA here is from genome assembly GCA_963840565.1 of uncultured Solirubrobacterales bacterium. GTDB lineage: Bacteria > Actinomycetota > Thermoleophilia > Solirubrobacterales > 70-9 > VRUE01. The sequence continues at coordinate 255,942 of CAWIZH010000002.1, read as the reverse complement.
AGTGATTGCTTGGCCTGTCCGGAGAAGGGAGCGAAGACGGGCGTCGCTCCGACCAAGCCAAGCCGGTCGAGCCCTTCGCCGAGCCTGCCGATCGCGCTGAGGTCGGCACCGCTGAGGCCGCCCTTGCGGTCGAACACGACCAGGACCGGCGCGTCATTGCCGCCCTTGAAGTCGCGCTGGAGAACGCCGACGACCCGGGTCGACTCGGCGTTCGCCGGCAGGTAGCTGCTCTGCCCGGCCGCGGTCACCTCGCCGATATGCGTGCGCCCCACCAGGCCGGCGATCCCGAGCAGGACCCAGATCCCAACCGTGACCCAGCGCCCGCGCGGGCCGGTCACGGCCGCGGCCAGTCGTTCGATCGGGGGCCGCAGGCGCACGGCGGAACCCTAGCCTCGCGATCAGCTTTGATATCTGACCTAGATGGCTGACGTCCTGCCTGACATCCTGCAGCCCGGCCTGCGCCTCGTCTTCTGCGGAACCGCGGCGGGCGCCGCCTCGGCCAAGGCCCGCGTCTACTACGCCGGCCCCGGCAACTCGTTCTGGGTGACGCTGCACGCGGTCGGTCTGACGTCGGAGCAGCTGAAGCCGGCCGAATTCGCGCGGCTGACCGAGTTCGGCATCGGCCTCACCGACATCTGCAAGGTCCGCCACGGCTCCGACGAGGAGGTCGGCACGGTCGAGTTCGACGTCGCCGGCCTCGAGCAAAAGATCGCCGCGGCCGAACCCGCCAACCTCGCCTTCAACGGCAAGAACGCCGCACACGGCGCGCTCGAACGCGATGTCACCTACGGCCTACAGGAGGAGCGCCTCGGCGGCGCGACCCTTTGGGTTCTGCCATCGACTTCAGGGGCCGCACGCAGATTCTGGAATATCGAGCCCTGGCAGGAGCTGGGGCAGAACTGGAGACATGATGGTCGAGAGAATCGACGATATGCCAGCCGGGACAGTCGGCTTTCGGGCCTCGGGCAAGCTCAGCCGCGACGACTACCGGGAGGTTCTGGAGCCGGCGCTGACGGAGGCGGCGGAATCGGGTGAGATACGCATGCTCTTCAGCCTCACCGATTTCCAGGGACTCGAGCCGGGCGCCTGGTTCGACGACGTCAAGACCGGCCTCGGACTGGGGTTGGGACACCATTCCGCCTGGAAGCGCTCGGCCATCGTCACCGACGTCGAGTGGATCGGCAAGGCCTTCCAGCTCTTTGCCTGGATGACCCCGGGCGAGGTCAAGGTCTTCCCCGAGCTGGATCAGCTGGTGGAAGCAAAGAGCTGGGTCGCGGCCTAGAAGGCAAACTGACGGGCGAGGTCTAGAAAAGTTGCTGCGCTGTGTCGGTTTCGCTGTCGACAGGTGCCTCATCTGCCCTCTCTCGGTCTTGAAGAGCGTGGAGGTTCTCTTCCGAAATGAGACCCTCAGACACACCTTTGAGAATCACATAGGGCTGAAAGATTGGATCCGAGAATCGGTAGAAGTATCGCTTTGGAACTCCCTCTCGAATTAGGACAGCTCCCCGCTGCGGCTCAAGAAATTGGCTCAGATGGCGTGAGAAAGCCGGGATATCGAGACGACGTCCTGCGATGAGTTTCAGTGGATTCCGGACCGACCCTGCTGTGAAGAATCCGAGCTGATTCTTGGGGGCGAGGGCGCAGGCAAGCAAGACATGTTGAAAAAGAGCGTCCTTATGAACGCTGCGCGTTGCAAGTTGGTAAGCATCGTCAATCGTGTGACCAGCGACCGCCTTTGGAATCGCTGCCTTGACGTCGCCGATGGTGATCTCTGTGCGGTCGTCTTGGACGACCCTTTGGCCCGAGTGAAGGCCAAGAAGATGGGTGTAATGCGGCAAACCCTCCGAGAGGGCAGTTATCTCGTCAGCGGCATCCTCTCGGATCGTGAGTTGAGCCTGTTCGCATCCAAACTTCAGCGCCTCGCGCAACTCCGAGCGCGACATGCGCGGCATTTCGATTTGAGCCAAAGCGCGCACAATGGACTGATGCTCCCCGATCAACTCGCCGATGGATCGCGCGACGCCCACCAGAACGACGGTCGACTCAACCGAGTGGTCTGAAAGCGACTTAATCGTGTCAGCAATGAGACTCAACGCCATGTCGTCTGCAAGCCGATCAAGCTCGTCTATGACCAAGAGGGCAGGCAGGGGAAGCTGTTCGAGCTTGCGCCGCACCGCGTCGGGCTGGATTTCGTAGTCCGCCATCTCGATATCTAGCTCAGCCAAGATGCGCTGCCAAAGCGATGCATAGGTGTCATCGGTACTGCAGTTGACGATGGCCGCCTGAAAGCTCGGCAAGTCGTCGGCCCCAAAGAATTCGCGAAGCACGTTGGCAAGGGAAGTCTTGCCAACGCCGCGCTCTCCATAAAGCGCAACATGGCGGCCACGCTGGGTCGCGGCGGTAGAAACCTCAAGGATCTGACCGGTCCGGCCCGCGAGCATGTCCAGGCTGCTCACGGGCGCACTCGGCGTGAAGGCCTGAGCCACCCGAGCAATACGCCGTATCTTTGCCATGGAGTCCGTCAAGTTCTGGCCTCTGTTCGTATAGTAACAGGGGAAGTTAGTGATGACCGGGCATATTCGTCGGCGAATCGCCGGAGAGCACGATCGTCGGCTGCGGCGAACACGCTGCAGACAATACGCTACTGTCTATCAGCTCCGACAAAACGCTTCCGCTAACTCCCTGTGGACATGTCGGAGATCGCCCATCAGATTGGGCACGCATGCTTCCGAGCGACTTCAGCAACCCCGTTTGCGAATACGCGACCGCGATCGCGCTGCTGATTCTCGCGCTCAAACGCTTCTCGGCGATTGACCTTGAACTGCGCGCCCATCGCGAACGACAGCGGGCTCGCTTCTACGAAGCACGGGAGAGGGCGTGCGAAGCCGCCTCTCTCAGGTCAGGGCGACAGCAGCCTCGGGGGTGGCGACGCGGAAGCTGATGCTCTCCTCCAGGTATAGGTGCACTGCATCGGCGTCGTGGTTCGCGTAACCGACCGAGAGGTCCTCACCGGACTCGAGCAGGAAGTCGCCGCCGCGGGTGCTGAGCACAACCGCTCCCTGCACGCCAGGAGACCAGACAAGTGGGCCGCCGACAACCTCGCGCAGGTGTTCGAGCAGCGGGTAGCCGCCGTGCTCGCTGGTTTCGAGAACACGGGTGTGGGCATCGGGACCAAGTGCGAGGCCGTAGGGCCCATCGACCCCGGCCGCGCGCAGGGCATCGACCGCCTTGGCGACGTGGCGCGGGTAACGCTCGCAGTCCTCGCCGAGCTCAATCGGGTCGTGCGGCGAAGCCTCGACGATTCCGGTGATCCCAGCCGCTTTCCAGCCGTGGAAGACGGCGGCGTTCTCGGCGACGGCGATCGCGTGGGCGGCCTGGTCGAGCGCCTCCAGGTCGGCGTCCTCGGCGCCGCGATCGGCGTCGGCAAGCTCGGAGCGATCGACCGCGAAGGGCGCGCGCAGCTCGACCAGCGCCAAGACCTGGCGCTGCGCGCCGTTGACCCCTTTGCTCGGCGGGTCGGCGATCTCTTTCACCCGGCCGAGGTTCGTCGCCGAGTACTGCCAGCCGTGCGGCCCGGAGAAGTCAACGAGCTTGCGCGCCGCCAGCGCGGGCGCCAGGCGCTCGCGCGCCTCGGAATCGAGCAGATCCCAGCCGCCTTCGGTGATCGGGGCGTGCTCGCGCAACAGGTGACTCATGAGGCCGCCTCGCGCAGGCTGCCGATGCCGAGCGACTCGCCGCCGGAGAGCGGGGCGCCGCGCTCCGCGGCGCCCTCGGTCGCCTCCTCCTCGGCCTCCTCACCGTGCTCGACGATGTCGCCCTCTTGGAAGAGGATCCCCTCCGCGATCTCCCGCCACAGCGGCGTGCGGCGGAGGAGGAACTCCAGGTCCATGCAGAAGTGCTTGAACTCCTCGCCCTGGGCGTCGTGCATGATCGCCCGCGCCTCGCCGTCGGTCTCGACCGCCATCCGCTGCTCGTACCAGCCGATCGCCTCGGCCTCCTCGGTCAACGACGTGCAGAGGCGGGCGAAGGTCCGCGTCTCGGCGGACAGCTCCTCGGGCGGCTCGTGGTACTGGTCGAAACCCACGGCCACATCTTGCCAGGGTGGAGGAGCGGAGCGCCCGGCGGCGCTCAGCCCTCCTCGGCGAGGATCGCGTAGATCTTGCGCCGCGTCTCGTCGAGCAGTTCGCGGACCCGGCGCTGCTGGCCCTCGTCGGCGGCGTGAAAGACCTGACCGATCGAGTGGTGCAGCTTGTGGACCGACTCGCGCAGGTGGATCTGCTCGGGGTCGGCTTCGGCGCGGACCGCGTCCCAGGGGGTCTCCTCGCCGGCTCGCGACTCCTGCTCGGCCATGCCGGTGTCGGTGAGCGTGAAGCGGCGCTTGCCATCGATCTCCTGGCCGCTGATCAATCCCTCGTCCTCGAGCATCTGCAGGGTCGGGTAGATCGAGCCGGCGCTCGGAGTCCAGGCCCCGGCGGTGCGCTCCTCGATCTCCTTGATCATCTCGTAGCCGTGCATCGGCCGCTCGGCGAGCAGGGCCAGCGCCGCGGCGCGGACATCGCCTCGGCGCGCCCTTGGGCCGCCGCGCCCACGACCGCCGGAGCGAAAGCCTCGGCTGCGAGCAAATTCCTCGCGCCTGTGCAGGCCGGCCCGGCCTTGATGGTGTCTGTGGTGCATTGAAATACCTTTCTATCGATTACTAACGCGATATATCGTAACATATCTATCTGGGAGATCCGGCGAGCTTCCCGAAGCCCAGAATGATCCGGCGGCGAGGCGGCTCCGTTAGAGGAACAAACCCTCTTCCCAAAGGAGCACCATGGATCCCGAGACAAGCATCGACCGGATTGACGTCGATGGCGCGGTACGCGAAACCGCCCACGAGGCGACCGAGGCGCTCGAGAACGGCGACACCCGACTGGACTTCCTGAAGAAGGCGGGCCTGGCCGGCGGCGCTGCGATGAGCGGCGGCGTCCTGCTCAGCGCCCTCACCCCCGCCGCCGCGATGGCAGCCGGCAAGGGCCGTCCGCCGGCCTCGTTCGGCAAAGGCGACATCGGCATCCTCAACTACGCGCTGACGCTGGAGTACCTCGAGGCCGCCTTCTACAACGAGGCGAGCGCCAACCAGAAGAGCAAATCCTTCATCAAGGACCCGCAGACGCAGGTCTTCCTCAAGACCGTGACGGTCGACGAGAACGCCCACGTCGCCTTCCTCAAGAAAGCCCTCGGCAGCAAAGCGATCGGCGCGCCGAAAGTCGACTTCGGCGGCACCACCTCCGACGAGAAGTCCTTCGTCGAAACCGCGGTCGCGCTCGAGAACACCGGCGTCCACGCCTACTCGGGCCAGGCGCTCAACATCGCCACCCCGGCCTACGTCGCGGCGGCGATCTCGATCCTCACGATCGAGGCCCGGCACGCCTCGGTGGCCGGCTTGATCCTCTCCGGCAAGCCCTCCGGGCTGACCCCGGACGGGGCCTTCGACACCCCCTTCACCGCCGCCAAGGTGCTGAAGGCGGTCGAAAAGACCGGGTTCCTCGTCAAATAAGACTCACGCCATCGCAGTCCCCCGGCGGGACCGACTGGAGATCGGCCTCGCCGGGGTCGATAACCAACTTCGACTGACAAAAAGCCAAACGCACTGGAGGTCACCGTGCCCAACATCGGACCAATGGAGATACTCGTAGTCCTGATCATCGCCCTCGTCGTCTTCGGGCCCAAACGCCTTCCGGAGCTGGGCAAGTCGCTCGGCAAAGGGATCAATGAGTTCCGCGGCTCGATCAGCGGCGATTCGCCGGAGCGACCCGAGCCCGTCGCGGTCAAGCAGGCTCCCGTCGCAGCAGTGGCCCATGGCCCCGTGACCGAGGCCGAAGCCACCAAGACGCGCGTCTGAGACCACGATGCGCCGCGTAAAGCCAATCTCGTACGAGGATGAGGTGAGCGTCGTCGAGCACCTCGACGAGCTGCGCGCGCGCATCATCGTTTCAATCACGGTCTTCGGCGTCGCCCTGGCGCTCTGCTTCTGGCAGAACCACCTGCTGCTCGAACTGGCAAGCGGGCCGCTTCCCTCAAATCACGACAAGCTGATCACCTTCGGAATCAGCGAGCCGTTCACGACGACGATGACCGTCGCCGCCTACGGGGCGATCATCCTCTCGCTGCCGATCATCCTCTACCAGGCCTACGCCTACCTGCTGCCGGCCTTCAGCGACCACCAGCGGCGCACGATCATGCCGCTGCTGCTCTTGATCCCGGTCCTCTTCATCGCCGGGATCGCTTTCGGCTACGTCGTCGTGCTGCCAGCCGCGACCAAGTTCCTGCTCAACTTCAACGACTCACAGTTCAACATCCAGGTGCGCGCCAAGGAGTACTACAGCTTCTTCGCCAGCACCCTGCTCGCCTGCGGCGTCGTCTTCCAGGTCCCGGTCGGGATCCTCGCCGTGACCCGCCTCGGCATTGTCAAGGTGCGCCAGCTGCAGCAGAACCGCCGCTACGCCTACCTCGGCTGCGCCGTCGTTGCCGCCGCCCTGCCGGGAGTCGACCCGGTCTCAATGCTCCTGGAGACAGCCCCGCTGATCGCCCTCTACGAGCTAAGCATCGTCCTCGCCCGCGTCTTCGGCGAGCCGGGGGCTACGCCGCTCAGCGAGGCGGCCTCGACTCCTTAGGGCAACTGCTGCAGACAAAAGCATTCGGCAAATTGCTATCCTGCTCGGACGATCCAAGTGTCCGCTGGGCCCCAGTCCCTCAGTCGGCGGCCGGGAGCAACCTATGCGAACGCGTCGAAAGATCCCTGGCCCCACGACGTTGTTCCTGCGCAGTCCGCACGATCCGTAATTGCTCGCTAGCCTTACGGCAACCGTTTCTCAATGTTATTTACTAATCAGTAAATGTCGCTTTTGCTTTACCTCACGAGTGGCCGCGAGCTTCGGCTGGGCGTTGATCCAGAGAAGTGGGCCTCGGCGTTTCACGACGCCTTGGTCAAGAACGAGGCGATCCAGATCGACGATCCCTCTGGCAGCGGCAAATACGGGATCAATCCGCGGGCGGTTCTCTACTGGAAAGAGGAACCCGACCCTCAACGTGCGGATCCTCCCCAACCTCGCTGACCTCCGCTTTAAGGATCACCTCTTGCGGATCGTCAAGGGTGCCGCCCAGCAGGACCTGGCCGACCCTGAGGCCAAAGTCGCCCTTCATGCGCGGGCTGATCGCGCAGAAGACCGCCAACCCCAGCGCGGCTATTGCATAGGCTGGCCGATCTAAGAGCAGGAACGCCACCGCGAACCCAAGGCAGGCGATAACCATCAGGTTCATGCACAATTCACGCCATGAAATCCGCATGCTTATAACCGGCGTGCGGCCAAAGTCCCTCCCCTTGATACTCAAGAAGTCTTCTCTGTAAACTTAAATGTTCCTCGGGATGTCTACCACGTGGGGGCGCCGATTCCAACCAAGTCGCCTAGATCAGGGCTGCGAGGGAGCTGGCAGCTAGATCAGGAGGGCTCGGGTGGATAGGCGAAGAGTTTCTCCGGCCGGCCGGGTCGGCTTCGCTCGAACGCCGTCAGCGATACGACGGTCGTAACTGCGCTCTCGCCGGACGTCGCCATCCGCTCTTCACTTTCGTCCCCGATCTCGAGGATTTCGTCGAAAAGAGCCTGGATCTTGGCGGAGATCTCACGCCTTCCCTGCCTGTCGGCGCTGACGCAGTCCCACATAAGCGCGACATCGTCATCGGTCTCCATCTTTTCTGCGCGGAGTGAGGCCAGCGTCTCGGCCACGATCGCCTGGATCAGGATGGTGATTACTTCACGCCGCGCCTCGACAGACATCTTCTTATAAGCCCTGTCGCTGACGTGTGGAGTGGCGAGCGCCCTGAAGAAGCGCTGGGTCGCGTTGCGAACCTTCGTCGTTTTCGTCGGTTCGATACAGCCGCAGGCCATCAGCTCGCGGAAGTGGTTGTTCACGACCTGGGTGTCGAGACCAAGCATCTTGGCAATCTGACTTGCGCTGTACTCGCCCTCGGCAAGGATCGCAAGTGCCTCGAGCCGAATGCCGTTTCCGACGGCGTAGGACACGGCCTCATCGGCCCGACGTTTGCGCTCCGACGCGGGCTTTCGCGTTGTGACGATCTTTTTCAAGCGGGCTCCTCGATGGACAGGGTTGACCCCCGGCAAATACAGCATACGGAGGCCAATAACGGACGTTAGCTCTAAATTCCTTTAGCATTAGCGAACCGTAACTCAATGCCGCGGGGGGGTGAAAGCATGACCATCTCGTTGGTAGGGCCGGTGATCCCGAGCCTGCAAGTTCTGAAGCATCGCTAGCTGATCGTGCGCCCACGGAGGCCTGTGCGTGTCTTCGTGGGCACATAGCTTGAGGCTGCAGTGTGGCGCTCTGGGAATAACTTAGGAGGCTTGCGCACACAATTGCTCGGCCCGGCTCGGGTAGTTATTTGCACGTAATCGATAAATACTTTTACGGCAAGATCCTGCAACTAGCCACTAGACACCCCGATGCACCCAACTTCACAACCGCACCGCAACTGGGGCTAGCGAGTTTGCCGCGGCTTCCTAGCGAAACTCGATCACGCTGCGGATGCCGTCCTGGGCCTCCATCAGCTCGAAGCCTCGGTTGACCTGGTCGAGGGTGATGCGGTGGGAGATGAAGGGCTCGACGTCGATCTCGCCGGCCATCGCGCGCTCGATCAGGACTGGGACCTGGTCGCGGCCCTTGACGCCGCCGAAGGAGGAGCCGGCGACGCGGCGGCCGGTGATCAGCAGGCGCGGCACGATGTCGAGGGTCTCCCCCTTGCCGGCGACACCGGCAACCGTGCAGAGGCCCCAGGCCATGCGCGCGGCTTCGACCGCCTGGCGCATCACGGCGACGTTGCCGGTTGCCTCGAAGGTGTAGTCGGCGCCGAAGCCGCCCGTCATCTCGAGGATCTGCTCGACCGCGCCCTCGCCGCCCTCGAGCAGGTCGGTGGCGCCCTGGCCGCGGGCCAGCTCGAGCCGGTCCGCTGAGAGATCGACGCAGACGATGCGCTCGGCGCCCTGCAGGCGACAGCCGGCGACTGCGCCGAGGCCGACCATGCCGGCGCCGAAGACGACGCAGGTGCTGCCCGGCGTCACCGCGGCGGTGTTGATCGCGGCGCCGAGGCCGGTCGAGAGGCCGCAGGCGAAGAGGCAGGCGTGCTCGAAGGGCGCCTCGGGGTCGATTTTCGCCAGGGCGATCTCCGGCATCACCGTGTACTCGGCGAAGGTCGAGCAGCCCATGAAATGGCGGACGCCGTCGCCGTCGCGGGAGATGCGGGTGGTGCCGTCGGGGAGGAAGCCCTTGTTCTGCTGCTCGCGGATCGCCACGCAGAGGTTGGTGCGCGGATCGACGCAGTGGACGCACTCGCCGCACTGGGGCGAGAAGAGGGTGACTACGTGGTCGCCCGGCTTGAGCGAGGTGACGTCGGCACCGACCTGCTCGACGACGCCCGCTCCCTCGTGGCCGAGCACCGTCGGCGCGTAGCCCGAGGGGTCGGCACCCGAGGCGGTGTAGAGATCGGTGTGGCAGACGCCGCAGGCGACGAGGCGGACCAGAACCTCCCCCGCCCTCGGCTCGGCGAGCTCGACCTCCTGAACCGCGAGCGGCTCGCCGAACTCCTCCAGCACCGCGGCGCGCATCTTCATCGCCGGCCGTCCACCGTCGAGATCAACCGCTCTTGAAGCGGGCGGCCTCCTCGGAGCCGCCCGTGGCGTCGCCCTCGCTGTAGGAGTGCGCGCCGGCGCCGGCGAGGGTGCCGCCGTCGACGATCAGGTACTCCTCGCGGATCGGCCGCCCGTCGAAATAGCACTCGAGGATCTCGCGCGTGCCCGCGGCGTAGCGCGCCTGGGCCGAGAGGCTGGTGCCGGAAGTGTGTGGGGTCATGCCGTGGTGGGGCATCGAGCGCCAGGGGTGATCCCGCGGCGCCGGCTGTGGGAACCAGACGTCGCCGGCGTAGCCCGCCAGCTGACCGCTCTCGCAGGCCCGCGCGACCGCGTCGCGGTCGCAGATCTTGCCGCGCGCGGTGTTGATCAGATACGAGCCGCGCTTCATCTTCGCCAGCAGCTCGGCATCGAAGAGGTTCTCCGTCTCCGGGTGCAGCGGCGCGTTGATCGTCACCACGTCGCAGACCTCGACCATCGACTCGACGTCGGGGTGGAAGGTGACGCCGAGCTCCTCCTCGACCTCGGGCGGCAGGCGGTGGCGATCGGTGTAGTGCAGGCCGACCTCGAACGGCTTCAGCCGCCGCAGCACCGCCGAGCCGATCCGGCCCGCTGCGACCGTGCCCACCTGCATTCCCTCGAGGTCGTAGGAGCGCGAGGCGCAGTCGGCGATGTTCCAGCCACCCTCGACCACCACCTGGTAGGAGGGGATGTAGTTGCGGACCAGCCCCAGGATCATCATCACCACGTGCTCGGCGACGCTGATGCTGTTGGAGTAGGTGACCTCGGCGACGGTCAGCCCGCGCTCGATCGCCGCCTGCAGGTCGACGTGGTCTGAGCCGATGCCCGCGGTCAGCGCCAGTTTCAGCTTCGGCGCCTTGGCGATCCGCTCCGCGGTCAGGTAGGCGGGCCAGAACGGCTGAGAGATGACGACCTCGGCCTCGGGCAGCTCGCGCTCGAAGACCGAGTCCGGGCCGTCCTTGTCGGAGGTGACGACCAGCCGGTGGCCGCGCCCCTCGAGAAACTCGCGCAGCCCCAGCTCACCCGAGACGCTGCCGAGCAGCTCGCCGGGCTTGAAGCCGATCGCCTCCGGCGTCGGCGTGCTCTGACCGTCGTGGTAGCGCTCGATCTTCGGCACCTCGTCGCGCGCGTAGGTGGGCGGGTAGCCGTCGACCGGATCGTCGTAGAGCACGCAGACAACGTTCGCCATCGAACTCAGGCCCCCTCGGCGTCGACCAGACTCTGTGCGCACTCCGCGATCGTCTCGTCGATCGGGCGAGGCTGACCAGCCGAGCACGCTTTCGGCCTTCCCGCTCGACAGCTCGACCTTCTGGCCGAGCTGGCCGGCGATCGAGCGCACCGCGGGATCGAAGATCCCCATCAGGCGCACGACGAAGTTGGGAACGGCCCGTTTGGGCACTTTCTCGGCGCCCCGATCAAGCCGCTCGCGCAACACCGCCGCCACTTCCGACATCCACTGGAAGCGTGCCACCGCGATGAAGCGCTCGCCGCCGGCCTCGGGCGCGGTCATCGCCTTGATCTCCAGGTCGACGACGTCGCGAACGTCGACGATGTTGAAGCCGATCCGCGGCGTCCCCGGCATCCCTTTCAACAACCGGTTGACCAGTTCGAGCGAGGGGGACATGTCGTCGCCGAGGACGGGCCCGAGGATGGCGCCGGGGTTGACCACGGCCAGTTTCTCGCTCTCGCCCCGCTCTTTGACGAAGTCCCAGGCAGCGCGCTCGGCGATCGTCTTCGAGCGCGTGTAGGGCGTGACGTCGGGACCGTCCGGGTCGGTCCAGGTCTCCTCGGTCAGCGGCGCCGATGCGTGATCGACGCTGCCGCGAACCGCGGCCACCGAGGAGGTGACGACGACGCGGCCGACCCCGGCGTCGAGGGCGGCCTTCAGCACCCGCAGCGTCCCCTCCCGCGCCGGCACGATCAGCTCGTCGGGATCCTTCGGCTGCGCCAGCGGGAACGGCGAGGCGACGTGGAGGACGTAGTCGCAGCCCTGCACCGCCTGCTCCCAGCCGTCGTCGCTGTTCAGGTCGGCGGCGAAAAACGTGAGCCGGTCGCCGGGATCGACCTGCGACTCGACCCTGGCGCGGACCTCCGCCTCGCGGCCGAGATCTCGCACGGTTGTGCGCACCGCGTAGTCGCCTCGCAGCAGCTCGACCAGGCACCAACCGCCGAGGAATCCCGAGCCACCGGTGACGAGAACCGTCTTCATCCCGGCGACCGTACCACCAGGACGCCAAGCGGCGATAGGTTCAGTTGGTGAGCGACGCGCGGATCGAGCTGGCGCCGATCGGCCGGGTTGAGTCGCCGCTCACCGACCTGGCCGCGGCACCGAAGCAAGGTGACGAGGGCGCGCCCGACGCCTGGCTCATCCTCGAGGCCAAGCTGATCAAGGGACTGGACGGGATCGAGACGGGCGACGAGATCATCGTCCTAACCTGGCTCGACCGCGCGCAACGCGACGTGCTCAGCGTCCATCCTCGCGGTGACCTCTCGCGCCCGCCACAGGGCGTCTTCTCCACCCGTTCGCCCGACCGTCCCAACCCGATCGGCCTGCACCGGGTCAAGGTGGCCGAGATCGACGGCAACCGCCTCCGGGTCCACGGGCTCGAGGCCCTCGACGGCACCCCGGTCCTCGACCTCAAGCCCGTGCTCAGTACCAGCGTCAGCGAGCGCTGAGCCGGGCACCGGCCGCGCTGACCTCGATCACGCAGCCCGCCTGCTCGGGGTCGTGGGGCTCGAAGCGCGTCATCTTCGCCTTCGGGTCGAGCTCGGCGAGGATGACAGTTGCCGAGACTGCAGGTGAAGCCCGAGGTGACGGCGCACCCCGTTCGGATGCAGGCGGCTAAAAAGGCGCGCCGCTAGGGAGTGAGAAGGCCGACGATCTCGGCCGCGGGCCGGATCTCGCCGATGCGCGCGACCGTCTGCCCCATATAGAGGGGGCCGGCGTCGACCAGGTTGGCGAAGCCGTCATCGGTCGCCCCGATCGGCGTCAGCAGGTGGCTGCCGGGCCGCTGGGCACGGGCGAGGCGCGCCTGGCTCGCGGCGGGCGCGAAGCGGGCCGTCGGAGCGGAGAGGCGGTTGAGAGCGCGGTGCAGCCGCGGGCCGCGCGGGTCGCCACCGAGCCAGCGCTCCGTCGCGGCGTTCGGCGCGACCCGGTGCGGCGCCGGCCAGCCGAAGCCAAACAGCTCGGTGAGGATCGTCTCGCTTGCCTCCACCCCGCGCTGCTTGTAGTCAGGATGTGCGCGGCTCTCGTCGCTGAGCAGAAAGCGCGTGCCGGCGACGGCGCCGCAGGCGCCCGCCTCGAGCGCCCGTTGGACGTCGGCGCGCTCGGCGATGCCGCCCGCGAGCAGGGTCGGGTAATCGGCCGGCAGCGCCGCCCTGACCCGCTCGTGAAGCTCGAGCGCTGGCATTGCGCCGCGCACGTGCCCGCCCGCCTCGACTCCCTGGACGATGATCGCGTCGGCGCCGGCCGCGTGCGCGGCTCGCGCCTCCGCGACCGATCCGCACTGGTGCATCCAGGCGCCGGGCGTGCGACGCCGGGGCTCGCCCCAAAAGGTCACCACCGCATCGGCGCCGGCCGCCGCCTCAAACCAGCTGCGGCGAGCGAAGGGCAAGAGCAGGTTGACCGCGATCGGCGCCGCGGTCAGCGCCCTGGCGGCGGCGAGCTGGCGCTCGATCGCGGCCGCGCCGTTGACCGCGATCGTGCCCAGCCCGCCCGCCTCAGAGACGGCGGCGGCCAGCTCGTGCCGGCTGAGGCCGCCACCCATCCCGGCCTGGACGACCGGCGTCGCGATGCCGAGCCGATCGAGGATCGTCGTCACCCGACGATCTTAGGAGGCCCGCTCAGAGCCTCACCTCAAACCCCGGCGGGTCGTACTTGCTGGCCAGTCGCGCCAGGGTGAGGGCGCCGAGCATCAGGCCGAAGTCGCGCAGGGCGATGTCGTAGTAGCCCGAGTAGGTGAGCAAGTTGAGGATGATGCCGGCGAGCCAGGCTGCGACCAGGTAGGCGCCGTAGCGCGGCTTCAGCGCGACCGCTAGGCCGGCGACGATCTCGATCACGCCGACGAGGTGCATCGCGGTCGAGGCGCTGCCGGGAACGACGTCGTTGATCCAGGGGGCGAGGTAGATCTCCCAATTCGACCAGCACATTGAAGAACTTGTCGAGGCCGAAGACGATCGGGGCGACGGTGAAGGCGATGCGGAGCAAGAGGAAGGCCTGGTAGGCGGGGTCGCCCTTCAAACGCTGGGCGAAGGTCGCCGAGTGCTCGAGGTGCGCGCGTGGGTCAAGCGTGGCAGTGGACATGGGTCCTCCGTGGTTGGGGATCGGTCGTCCCGTTTGCGTCCCCAAGCAGCACGGTCTTACCTCGCGGCCACGCAACGCCGCCTCGGGAAAGCCGGGAGGTAAGGACCGGCCCGCTGCGGTCGCTAACAATGCATGGCACCATCGACCATGGCGATGCCAGCGGAGACACCCAGAGCCGAGCCGGGCGTTGAGCCCGCCGACGCCTCGTCGCGCGAGCTGCACGAACGGCTGGGCGCGAGCGGTCCCGAGCGCGAGGCCGCCGTGGTCGAGCTCCACGCCCTGCTGTTGAAGGCGGCGCGCTTCGAGGTCAACCGCCGCCGCGACTCGCTCCCCCACCTGCGCGGTGGCGATCACGAGGACCTCGCCCAGCAGAGTGCCGACGACGCGCTGCTGGCGGTGCTCGGCAAGCTCGGCGAGTTTCGCGGCGAAAGCCGCTTCACCACCTGGGCCTACAAGTTCGCCCTGTTGGAGGCAGGGGTCAAGGTCCGCCGCCGCGCCTGGCAGGGACGCGAGGTCCCGCTCGAAGACGAGGCCTGGGTGGTTCTCGCCGACGTCCGGCGCGGCGTCGCCCACGAGACCGAGACCCGCGACCTGATCGCGGCCCTCGGCGAGGAGATCGAGCGCAGCCTCAGCCCCCACCAGCGAGGGGTCCTGGTCGCGGTGACCCTCAACGACGTGCCGATCGACGTCCTCGCCGAGCGCCTCGGTTCAACCCGCGGCGCTCTATATAAGACGCTTCACGACGCACGGCAAAAGTTGCGCGCCGCGCTGGCCGAGCGCGGCCTGGACATCGGCGCAGACGACCGATCGGAGGAGCGATGAGCCAGTCACACGATCGCACCGACCCGGCCCGCATCCTGGCCAGGACGCTGGGCCCCGAGGGCCCGGAGCTGAGCTGCGAGGAATGCTTCGCTCAGCTCGATCGCTACGTCGAGCTGGAGCTCGCCGGAGCCGATGCCGAGGGCTCGGTTCCCGGCATGCGCGCCCATCTCGCCGGCTGCCCGGCCTGCGACGAAGATCACGACAGTCTGCTGAGCCTGCTCGGCTCTGAGTAGCCCTCACAGCAGACCCTCCGCGGACGTCGGTTAGGCTCGCGCAGCGCTTCACCCGGCAAAAGTGGGAAGGGGAGAATCGTGAAACTGGTGATCGGCATCGTGCGCCCGGAGAAGGCGAACGATGTGCTGGAGGCCCTCTACCGCGCCGACGTGCGCGGGGTCTCGATGAGTCGCGTGCAGGGCCACGGGGGCGAGCTGGAACGGGTCGAGACCTACCGCGGCACCAGGGTGCAGATGGGGCTCGCAGAGAAGGTTCGCTTCGAGATCGCCGTCTCCGATGAGTTCGTGCAGCCGACGATCGAGGCGCTCTGCGAGGGCGCCCGCACCGGTGAAGTCGGCGACGGCAAGATCTTCGTCGTGCCGCTGGAGCAAGCGGTGCGGATCCGCACCGGCGACACCGACATGGGCGCCGTGACGCCGGTGGACAAGTGAACGCGCTCGCGGTGCCCGGCGCCATGACCGGGATCGACACGCGGCGACACCGCCTGGATGCTGGTCGCGACGGCGCTGGTCCTGATGATGACTCCGGCGCTCGGCCTCTTCTACGCCGGCCTGGTGCGCTCGAAGAACACCCTCAACACCTTCATGATGTGCGTCGGCGCGATCGCCGTCGCCACCGTCACCTGGGCGGCGGTCGGCTACTCGCTCGCCTTCGACGGCGGCGGCGGCCTGATCGGCGGCCTCGGCAACGCCTTCCTGCACGGCGTCGACTTCGCCCCGCGCGAAGGGACGACGATCCCGGAGCTGCTCTTCTTCGCCTTCCAGGCGACCTTCTGCATCATCACCGTCGCCCTCGTCTCCGGCGCCGTGGTCGAGCGGATGCGCTTCGGCGCCTTCCTCGTCTTCGCCGCGCTGTGGTCAGTGCTGGTCTACGCAGTGCTCGCCCACTGGGCCTTCGGCGGCGGCTGGCTGCAGGCGGGCGGCACGCTCGACTTCGCCGGCGGCGTCCCGGTCGAGATGGGCTCCGGCTTCTCGGCCCTCGCCGCCGCACTCGTGGTCGGCGCCCGCAAGGACTACGGCCGCCAGGCGCTGCTCCCCCACAACGCGATGTACGTGCTGCTCGGCGCCGGCCTGCTCTGGTTCGGCTGGTTCGGCTTCAACGGCGGCAGCGGCTTCTCGACCGGCAACCCAAGCGTGCTCGCCTTCGTCAACACGCTGCTGACCCCGGCCTGCACCCTGGTCGTCTGGTTCACCCTCGACCTGATCCGCGGCCGGAAAGTGACCGCGATCGGGGCGGCGACCGCGATCGTCGTCGGCTGCGTCGCGATCACCCCCGCCGGCGGCTTCATCAGCCCCGGCTGGGCGATGCTGCTGGGTGGGCTCGCCGCCCTGCCGAGCTACGCGATCATCGTCTGGCGGACGCGCACCCGGGTCGACGAGACGCTCGACGTTCTCGCCGCCCACGGCCTCGCCGGCTTCACCGGCATCCTCTTCATCGGCTTCTTCGCCGAGCTGTCTTGGAACGGCGTCTCCGACGGCCTCTTCTATGGCAACGCGGCCCAGCTCGGCGACCAGGCGCTCGCCGCCCTCGTCACCCCGATCTACGCCTTCGTCGCCACCTTCGTGCTGCTGAAGCTGGTCGGCCTGGCGATGCCACTGCGGGCCTCCGAACGCGAGGAGGGCGTCGGCATGGATGTCGTCCAGCACGGCGAGGAGGCCTACGCGACCGGCGAGGGCGCGATCCTGATCACGGCGGAGGCCGGCGTCGAGGCAGAGTTGCCGGTCGCGGACCCGGCCTAACCGCGGTCGGTGAAGAGACAAAGCAGGCCCACGATTGCTGACTTCGCCTTTACTCGCGCTATGGGCGAAAAAAGGCGAAGTCAGCCTGGGCGATGCGCCTCGCAGGTAGTCTCCGCCGCCGCCGGAGCCATCGGGGCGCCGCATTGACCAGAGAGGCTGGAATGGAAGCTGCAAAAAAGCGGTACGGAATCGGTGTCCTCGGAGGCGCGGTGGCATTGATCGCGCTGGTTGTGGCACTGACGCCGGGGGCGCAGGCTTCAAGCGGGTTCACGACTTGCCCGAACAAGTCCCTGAAGATCCAGATCGAAGGGGCCGAAGGCGAAAAGGTCCCCTACACGGTCACGGTCAAGGCGATCTCGGTCAAGGGCACCCCGTGCGCCAAGGCCTACGAATTCTTCCGCCTCTCCTACAACGGCGAAAAGATCAGCAAAACCGGCTACCCGCAGAACTACAAGTGCGAAAACGCCGAATTCAAGGTCCCCGCCGGCTATATCCCGACGATCTGCAGCAAGCCGGGCAAGACGATCAAGTACGGCGCCCAGGGCGGCTGAACCTGTGCGGAGTGGCGTCAGGCCTGGGCGGCTTCGGCCGTCGGGTCTGACGCCCTGCTTGCCCCGCCCGCGGCCGGGTAAGAAGCGTCCTCCCGAGCCGGCGTGTCCTTGCCGGAGACGGTCAGGTAGACGACAAATCCGGCGATCATCGCTGCCAGGACGAAGCTGACCGGCCCGGTGCCGAGCGCGAGCCCGCCGCGGGCCGATGAGACCGCGAGCCAGTCGGCGAAAGACGCGCCGAGCGGGCGGGTGACCACGTAGGCGAACCAGAAGGCGAGAATCGAGTTCATGCCGAAGCGCCAGTAGCCGATCGCCGGCACGGCGATGATCGCGGCGAACATCAGTCCCGAGGCGAAGTAGCCGAGCCCGAAGGTGACGGCGGTCAGGTCGCCGGCCGCGGTGCCGAGGGCGAAGGTGGCCAGGACCGCGGCCCAGTAGAAGACCTCGCGGCGCTCGCTGGTGATGCTGTGGATCGAGAGCGTTCCCTCGCTGCGGTACCAAGTGCGGAACACCGCGGCGAGGACGACCGCGTAGAAGATCGTCGAGGCGATGTAGGGGACGCCGAGGCCAACGTGCAGCACGTCGGCGGCCATCGTGCCAAAGACGCCGACCATCGCCACCGCGAGCCAGTACCGCCAGGGGACGTAGCGGTCGACCGAGAACTGCAGGTACAGCGCAATCACGAGGGCGATGCCGCCGAGCACGACGGCGATCTCGGGAACGAGGTGGTGGACGAGGAAGTCCGAGGTCGACTCCCCCATCCCCGTCGTCAGCGCCTTGACGATCCAAAAGAAGGCGGTCACCTCGGGCACCTTCGAGTGCCGGGGACGGGTGCGTTTAGACCAGGATCCGCGGATGGGCGGCAAGCTACGAAAGCTGGATAAAGCGCAAATGAGATCTCACCCGGCCTCGCTCAGCCTCGCACGCAACCCGGCAGGGTCAGCCAGACGTCGGCTCCTCCCCCCTCGCGGTTTGCCGCATGTGCCTCGCCGCCGTGCGCGCGGGCGACGGTTTGGACGATCGCCAGGCCAAGGCCGCTGCCGCCGTCGCGATCGCTCGACGAGGCCCGGCTGAAGCGCTCGAAGGCGCGCCCGAGGAACTCGTCCGGGAACCCCCCACCCCGGTCCAGCACGTGGACCAGCACCGACCCGTCGCTGACGCCTGCCTCCAGGTCGATCGGGCCGGCGCCGTAGCGCAGCGCGTTGTCGACCATGTTGCCGATCGCCTGATCGAGTCGCAGCCGGTCGGCGTCGAGGGCGAGCGGGGGCGTCGCGCTCACCCCGATCTCCCTGCCGTCCTCTCCGGCCCGGCGCTCGAAGCGGCGGGCGACGCTGTCGAGGGTCTCCTTCAGGTCCAAATGGGAGAGGCGCAGTGGCAGCTCCCCACGCTCGGTCTGGGCGATCGTCAGCAGGTCCTCGGAGAGCTGGGTGAGCCGGTCGGTCTCCTCGGCGGCCGAGGCCAGCGCGGCCCGCAGCTCCTCGGGCGAGCGGCCCTCCGCCAGGGCCAGCTCGAGCTCGGTCCGCAGGATCGCCAGCGGCGTGCGCAGCTCGTGACTGGCATCGGCGACGAAGGCTCGCTCGTGCTCCAGCGCCTCGCCGAGGCGTTCGAGCATTTCGTTCAGCGTCTCGCCCAGGCGTGCGATCTCGTCGCCGGTCGGAGGGACGGGAAGGCGCTGGCCGGCAGCGCCCCCGAGATCTCGGCCGCCTGCAAGCGCATCGCATCGACCGGTCGCAGCGCCGCCGCGGCCACCCAGTAGGCAGCCAGCGAGGCGAGCAGCAGCGCCACGGGCGCCCCGATCAGGAGCAGCTCGAGCAGGTCGAGGAGCGACTCGGCGCGGGCCTCGGTCGACGTCCCGACGACCACGATCCGCCGCGGCCCCCGCCCACCGACCGGAACCGCCAGCAGGCGCGACTCGCCTGTCTAGTCCCGGCAGCGAGCCGCGATCGAGAAAGAGCGCCCCCCGCGCCGCTTCGCGACGCTCGGCCGGACTGAGGAGGTCGTGGTTGCCGATCGAGAGCGTCGAGTCGAGCACGCCCCCGGTCGGCCCGATCACCTCGGCAAAGCTCTCGCCGCGGCCGACGAGGCACCGCGTCGCACCTTGTCGAGGCCCGAATCCGAATTCCTGACCAATGCCGCCACGTCGCTGGCGCGAGAGCGCAGGGCAGCGTTGATCGTCAAGTCGAGCTCAGAGGCGAAGCGAAGGTAGATGAAGACGCCAACCGCACAGAGGACCACGGCCATCACGCCGACGAAGACGAGGGTGACCCGCAGCCGGATCGAGAGCCGGCTTCAGCATCCGCCGTCTTTTCGCAGCCTGTAACCGGCGCCGCGCACGGTCTCGATCGATCTGACCCCGAAGGGCGCGTCGATCTTGCGGCGCAGGTAGCGGACGTAGACCTCGATCACGTTCGAGCGGTGTTCGAAGTCGTACTCCCAGGCTTGATCGAGCAGCTGCGAACGAGTGAGCACATGACCCGGCCTGCGCATGAAGGTCTCCAAGAGGACGAACTCCTTGGCCGAGAGCTCGATCTCCGTCTCGCCGCGCCAGACCTGGTGCGTGGTGGGTCGAGTCGCAACTCGCCGACCTCGACGATCGCCGGCCGCTCGCTCTGGCCGCGGCGGACCAGCGCCCGCAGGCGCGCCAGCAGCTCGGCAAAGGAAAACGGCTTGGTCAGGTAGTCGTCGGCGCCACCATCGAGACCGGCGATGCGATCCTCGAGCGCGCCGCGGGCGGTCAGCATCAGCACCGGCGACCAGATTCCCTCGAGGCGAAGCCGGCGGCAGGTCTCGAAGCCGTCGATGCCGGGGAGGATCACGTCGAGCACGATCGCGTCGTAGGCGGAGGACCGCGCCATGCCGACCGCGTCCTCGCCGGTCCCGGCGACATCGACGGTCAGGCCCTGCTCACTGAGGCCGCGCCGGATCAGCGCCGCCATCTTCACTTCGTCCTCGACGACCAAGACGTTCACGCCTCCAACGATCCCAGAGAAGATGAATGCCAGATGAGAGCGATTGCCACCGCCTTCGGCCCGAGGCAAGCCTTCGCGTACCATTCTGTATTAGGGTGACCGAATTAGGTTTACCTAATTCCTTGCCCAAGACTGACCCAGGAGGCTTCGTGAGTTCTCGAATCAACCGGCGCGCCTTCGCCGCCTTTTGCTTGGCTTCAATCGCCGTCGTACCGATCGCCGGATGCGGGGGGTCCTCATCGGGATCGAGCGGCTCGCTCACCCTCTACAGCTCCCAGCACGAACCGATGAGCGAAGCGCTGGCCAAGGGCTTCGAAGAAGAGAACGGCGCCAAGGTCCAGATTCGCTTCGGCGAGGACGAGGGCCTGGCCAGCCAGATCGAGCAGGAGGGCGACGCGACTCCCGCCGACGTGGTCCTGACCGAGAACACGCCGCCGCTGGAACTCCTCGCCGAGAAAGAACTGCTCGCCAAGGTCGATTCCTCGACGCTCGAAGAAGTGCCCTCCCAGTACAACTCGCCGAGCGGCCACTGGGTCGGAGTCGCGGCGCGCGAGACGGTCATGGTCTACAACCCGGATCTGATCAAGGCCGACGAACTGCCAGCCTCGATCCTCGACCTGGCCAAGCCCGAATGGAAGGGCAAGCTGGCGATCGCCCCCTCCGAGCCCGACTTCGTGCCGATCGTCAGCGCGATCGAGAAGCTCGACGGCGAAGCAGCCGCAAAGGAATGGCTGGAAGGCTTCGGCGCCAACGCCAAGCACTACAACGACAACGAGGGGATCATCGCCGCCGTCGACAGCGGCCAGATCGCCGCCGGGATCATCAACCACTACTACTGGTATGAGGCGGTGGCCGAGGAAGGCAAGGACAAGGTGCCGTCCAAGCTGCACTACTTCGGCCACGAAGACCCCGGGGCGCTGGTCAACATCTCCGGCGCCGGAGCGCTCGAGTCGAGTGGCGACCCCGAGCTCGCCCAGGAATTCCTCGCCTACCTGGTCAGCGAAGAAGGCCAGAAGGCGATCACGCATTCCGGCGACTGGGAGTACCCGCTGAACGGCGCCGTGCCGCCGCCACCGGGGCTGAAGCCGTTCGACAGCCTCGAACCGCCCAAGGTCGGCCCGGCCGATCTCGGCGACGGCAGCCAGCCGGTCGAACTGATGGAACAGGTAGGTCTGCTCTAAGTAATGGAGGCGGCAAGCGCTCACCGTCGCGCAGCCGCATGGCCGGCTTCGCTGCGCTGGGCGCGGCAGGGTCGCGGGCGTCCGCCCGTGGCCCTGCTCCTCGTCTCCGCCCTCGTCGCGCTGCTCGTCCTGGCGCCGGTCGGCTTCCTCCTCGACCAGGCGCTCTCAACCGGATGGGACGAAGTCCAACGGCTGCTGTTTCGCTCCTTCGTCGGCGAGCTGCTGGTCAACACGGTGACCCTGGTCGCCGTCGGCACGGCGGCCTGCACGGTCCTCGGCGTCGCCGTCGCCTGGCTCGTCGAGCGCACCGACCTACCGGGCCGCCGGGCCTGGGCGGTGCTGGCGGCGCTGCCGATCACCGTTCCGGCTTTCGTCACCAGCTACAGCTGGGTCTCGATCACGCCGGCCGTCCAGGGCTTCTGGGGCGCCGCCGGGATCATCACCCTCGCCTACTACCCGCTCGTCTACCTGCCCGTCGCGGCCGTCCTGCGCGGCACCGATCCGGCCCTGGAGGAGAGCGCCCGCTCACTCGGGATGGGGCCCTGGCGGACCTTCTTCCGCGTCACCCTGCCGCAGGCAAGGATCGCCCTGCTCGGCGGGATGCTGCTCGTCTCGGTCCACATGCTCTCCGAGTTCGGCGCCTTCGCGATGCTGCGCTTCCAGACCTTCACCACTGCGATCTATGACCAGTACAAGCTCAGCTTCGACGGCGCCGCGGCCTCGATGCTGGCCTCGGTCCTCGTCCTGCTCTGCCTGGTCCTGCTCGTCACCGAGCTGGCGGCGCGCGGGCGCGGGCGCTACGCGCGGGTCGACTCCGGCGCCGCACGGCCGATTCCGCCGGCCCACCTCGGCCGCGGCAAGTGGGCCGTCGGCGCCGGCTTCGCGGCGCTGATCGGGCTCGCCCTCGGCCTCCCCTTGGCGACGCTCGTCTACTGGGTCGCGACCGGCAGCTCGGCCGGCTTCGACCTCGATGCCCTGCTCAGCGCGACCGGCAGCTCGCTCGAGCTGGGACTCGGCGCGGCGGCACTGACCACGCTGCTGGCCCTGCCCGTCTCGATTCTCTCCGTGCGCCACCCGAGCCGCACCGCGACGGTGATCGAGCGCGCCACCTACCTCCCCTTCGCCCTGCCCGGGATCGTCGTCGCCCTCTCGCTGATCGTGCTCTCGATCCACTACTTCCCGGCGCTCTACGGGACGACCCAGCTGCTGATCGTCGCCTACGCGATCCTCTCCCTGCCTCTGGCGCTGGTCGCCACCAGGGCGGCGCTGGCGCAAGCGCCGCCGATCCACGAGGAGGTCGCCCGCTCGCTCGGCTGCCGCCCGGCCCAGGCGATGCTCCGCGTCACCCTGCCGCGCATCCTGCCGGGCCTCGGGGCCGCCGCGGCACTTGTCTTCCTCGCAACCGTCACCGAGCTGACCGCGACGCTGCTGCTGGCGCCGATCGGAACCCAGACCCTGGCGACGCAGTTCTGGGCCAAAGCCTCGACCCTCTCCTACGGAGCGGCCGCCCCCTACGCTGCACTGATGGTCGCCATCTCGGCAGCCCCCACCTACCTGCTGACCCGCCGCCTCGGCGGCGTCGTCGCGCCGGCCGAACGATGATGAGTCCGGCGACATCGCTCTCGGTCGCCGGCCTGAGCAAGGCGTTCGGCGGCTCGCCCGTGCTCGCCGGCCTCGACCTCGAGGTGCCGACCGGCAGCCTGACCGCCGTCCTCGGCCCCTCCGGCTGCGGCAAGACGACCCTGCTGCGCCTGCTCGGCGGCTTCGAGCACGCCGACGGCGGCTCGATCCGGCTCGGCGAGCGGGTGCTCTGCGACGCCACCACCCACCTCGCGCCCGAGCGCCGCGCGATCGGCTTCGTCCCTCAGGAGGGGGCGCTCTTCCCCCACCTCGACGTCGCCGCCAACGTCGGCTTTGGCCTACCGCGTGGGCAGCGCCGCGGCGGCCGGGTCGAGGAGCTGCTGCAGCTGGTCGGCCTGCAGGGTCTGGCGAAGCGCTTTCCCCATCAGCTCTCCGGCGGCCAGCAGCAGCGCGTGGCGCTGGCCCGGGCGCTGGCGCCCGAACCCGGTCTGGTCCTGCTCGACGAGCCCTTCGACGCCCTCGACGCCGGCCTGCGCGCGCAGGTGCGCGGCGAGGTCCGCGAGGCCCTGCGGGCGGCCGGGGCAACCGCGCTGCTCGTCACCCACGACCAGGAGGAGGCACTCTCGCTGGCCGACACCGTCGCCGTCATGCGCGGCGGGCGGATCGTCCAGGCCGCCGATCCGCAGACGCTCTACCGCGACCCGGTCGACGCCGCGGTGGCGGCCTTCGTCGGCGAGGCGGTCCTGCTGGAAGGACAACTCGACGGCGACTACGCGGAGACATCTCTCGGGCGACTGGCGACGCGCGGTGCCGGCGCCGCGGACGCAACCCGGGCGACCGTGATGCTTCGCCCGGAGCAGATCCTCTGCCAGGCGCCGGGCCTCACAGCCGCTGCCGATGGCCCCCGTGGCCGAGTGCTCTCGACCGCCTTCTACGGGCACGACGCGACCGCCCGCATCGCCCTCGAGGGCGGTGACCGCGAGATCCTCGCCCGCGCGGTCGGTCACCAGCTGCCCGACCCCGGCGACGAGGTCGCCATCGCCGTCGAGGGAACGGCCCTTGCCTACCCAGCCAGCGGCACAAGCAAGGAGGCGGTCGTCGAGCGCCTGCCCACGTTCGGCTAAGCGGGCTCCTCCAGCGGCCGGGCGTTGCGCAGTTCGGCCTGGCGCTTCAGGTGCGCCTCCTCCGGCATGACGACGCCGAGGTCCTTCTTCGTCACCGTCAGGTAGACGACCAGGACGAGGATCGTGCTGAGGAAGATGACGCTGGTCAGGATCGTCCCCAGGCCGAGGCCGGATTCTTCGACCGGCTGGGAGAGGTAGTCGCCGATCGAGGCGCCGAGGGGCCTGGTGAGGATGTAGGCGATCCAGAAGGCGAGGATCGCGTTCAGCTTGAAGCGGAAGTGGGCGACGGCGACGA
Source organism: uncultured Solirubrobacterales bacterium (assembly GCA_963840565.1). Classification (GTDB taxonomy): domain Bacteria; phylum Actinomycetota; class Thermoleophilia; order Solirubrobacterales; family 70-9; genus VRUE01. The sequence goes on along the minus strand of CAWIZH010000002.1, from coordinate 231,439 downwards.
CCGCGATCGCGCCGGCGAAGATCCCGACCGAGGGCAGGTAGCCGAGTTCGAGCTTCTCCGCCACCAGGTCTCCGGCCGAGGTGCCGAGGGCGAAGGTGAAGAGGACCGCCAGCCAGTAGAACGCCTCGCGGCGAGTGGTGACGATGGTGTGGACCGAGAGGGTGCGCTCGCTCCAGTACCAAGCGCCGAAGACGCAGGCGAGGATGAGGCTGAAGGCGATCGTGGTGGTCTGCAGTTCGACCCCGAGGTTGTCGACCAGGTTGTCGCTGAAGAGCGTGCCGACGACGCTGATCAGGACCACCGCCAGCCAGTAGATCCCCGGCACGTACTTGCGCGACCTGAACTGGAAGACCAGGACGACGATCAGGGCCGCGGCCATGATGTAGGTCGTCTTGGTCAGGCCGAGGCCGAGGTTTTCGTTGAGCAGGTCGGCCGCGGTCTCCCCCACCGTCGTGCAGAGGATCTTGATCACCCAGAAATAGAGGGTGATCTCCGGGACCTTGTTGAGCATCTGACGACCCAGCGACGGGGTGTCATCTCGGGGGGCGGTGACTGCGGGGGACGCTGCGATCTCGTTCATGGCGCGGCAGTGTCGAGCGCCGCGCTTAACCAAAGATGAGAGGCTCCCACCTCCACCCGACCATGGCCGCTCCCTAGACTGATTCCGGATGACGGACTTCGCGGTCAAGAACCTGATGGAGATCGAGGACGCGTCGAGCAGGCCGGAGGTCGAGGCACGGTTCTCGCGCAAATTCCTCGACTCCGAGCACCTCGGGGTCAGCCACTTCCGCTACGCACCTGGCTTTCGGGCCGTGGACGGCCACAGTCACAAGGTGCAGGAGGAGGTCTACCTGGTGCTCGGTGGATCAGGACGGATCAGGCTCGACGACGAGATCGTCGAGCTGAGCCGCTGGGACGTGGTCCGCGTCGCCCCCAGCGTCGTCCGCGGTTTCGAGGCCGGCCCCGAGGGACTCGAGCTGATCGCTGTCGGCAGCGACAGGCCCGAGGGCGGTGACGGTGCCTTGGTCGCTGACCGCTGGCCGCGCGATGACGGCTAGCACCGACCTTCCGACCCGCCGCCTCGGCGACTCCGAGATCGAGGTCTCGGTCGTCGGCCTCGGCTGCAACAACTTCGGACGCCGGCTTGACCTGGACCGCACCGCGGCCGTCCTCGATGCCGCGCTCGACGCCGGCATAACGCTCTTCGACACCGCCGACGTCTACGGCGACGGAGACAGCGAGCGCCTCATGGGTGAGGTCCTCGAGGGTCGCCGCGGGGAGTTCGTCCTGGCGACGAAGTTCGGCTGGGAGCTAAGCGGTGCCGAGGGCGCGCCCGATGCCGCGCGCGGCTCGCGCGAGTACATCCGCTGGGCGATCGAGGGATCGCTGCAGCGGCTTCGCACCGACAGGATCGACCTCTACCAATACCACCGCCCGGACGGGATGACGCCGATCGAGGAGACACTCGCCGCCCTGGACGAACTGGTCCGCGAGGGCCTGGTCAGGGCGATCGGCTGCTCCAACTTCAGCGCCTCCGAACTCGAAGAAGCCGAGCGAATCTCTCGCGAGCGGGGCCTGTCTCGCTTTGTCACCCTGCAGAACGAGTACAGCCTGCTCAAGCGCGAGATCGAGGCGGAGGTGGCCCCCGCCTGCGAGCGGCTGGGCGTCTCGATCCTGCCCTACTTCCCGCTCGCCAGCGGCCTGCTCAGTGGCAAGTACCGCCGCGGCGAGAGCGGCCCCGAGGGCAGTCGCCTCTCCTCCGGCCAAGCGGCTGGCAGCGACGAGCAGTTCGACACGATCGAGGCGCTCGAAGCCTTCGCCGAGGCGCGCGGGGTCGGCATCCTCGACGTCGCGGTAGCCGGCCTCGCCGCGCAACCGGCCGTCGCCTCGGTGATCGCCGGCGCGACCCGGCCGGAACAGATCGAGGCCAACGTCGCCGCCCTCAGCTGGCAGCCGGGCGAGGCTGATCTGGCCGAGCTGAACCGGATCGCTCCGCGCTGAGCGGCAAACCGGCAAACGCACCGGCAAGGCCATCGGCGAGCGCCTGGGCCTGCCGTGGTGCCGCGATCGTGAGCACCAGCTCGTCTCCCTGCCGATCCAGCGAAAGCTCAAGCGACGAGCAACACTCTGCCTCGGCGGCGATGATCTCCCCGAGGCGCCGCCGGGTCTCGGCGTCCGCTTGAAAACACAGCAGGTGGCGGCTGTCTTCGGCGTGATGAGAGATCAGGCTGTCCAAGCCGATCGCGGCTATCGCCGCGAGCCGCTCTTCGAGCGCGCCGGCACCGAGCGAGCAGCTGGCTGGAGCGTCATTCATTGCTCTGAACCGTAGCCATCGCCGCCACCAAGCTGCCAGGACCCTTTGCTGGAGCCAAAAATGGCGTGTTCATTTTGCCGCCGCCGCAAATGCGAACATATGTTCGTACTCGAACTTTAGGAGATGCAATGCCCCAATTCGACGCATTTGAAGACCTCGTTGGCCAATGGCGCTGGCGGCTGCTGGGCAGCGACGGACGCACCGTTGCTACCTCGGGCGAATCGTTCGATTCCCACTGGCATGCACTGAGAGCGGCTGAAAACGTCCGCGGGGTCGCCTCCGGCGCGCGGATCTCCGGCACTCCCGCCGAGGGAGCCAACGACGCGCTCGCCACGATCATCGACCGCGAGCTGGCGCACAACTAGCGGGGCTCAGTAGAAACCGAGCCGAGCCAGGGGCTCGACCAACTCGCGCTCCTCGTAGGAGAAGTGCGAAGCCATCGCGTCTGTGATCAGGTCGACCGACTCGCGGACGCGATCCATTGCCTCCGGCTCCGAGGCGACCAGCGCGATCAGCGCCCGGTCGATCCGCTCGAGGATCTCGGCAATAGTCTCGTGCTCCTCGCCGAGCCGGGCCAGGACGGGCTCCAGCCGGGGGTCCGCTTGTCCAAGATGGGGAAAGACGCTGCTGTCCTCGAGCGAGTGGTGGCCTGTCACCGCCCGGCAATAGGACTGGCAGAACGCGCCGAGCGTCCAGTTGTTCTGCCGGATCGTCATCCGGTTGAAGAAGGACCGCAGCGCGGCGGGATCCGAGGCGCCGGCTGCGACCTCCTCGATCGCATCGCGCAGCCGGCCGAGCTCTGCGCGGAGTCCGTCGTGAACGTCGATCAGGTGCCTGCCCGCGGCCAGTTCGGCGGCTGAGTACTCGCGCTCGGGATCGGCCCGCGGCCCCGCCGGTCGGGTGCTCTCGTCCCACGGCTGCTCGTCGCTCAGGCGCCCACCGTCGTCCGGGGTCGGCGTGACTGAGAAGCGCGGGCTGCTGGCCATTGCGCCACCCTACCCACGGCTTCAGCCCGGCCGGCTTGTACGCGGCGGACAAAGAAGAAAAAACCTGTCTGCCGCTGCAGGGCTAATGCAATCCCCCCCGCTGGCCGATGGGCGCCTGGAATCAATCATCCGTCTACATCGCTAAAGAAACCAAGGGGGAAGTAAGAATGGGCTGGATCACTAAGAAAACGGCGCTTATCGGTGCTCGGCTGCGCCTGCGCCATCGCGGTGGCCGGCATCGCGGTCGCGTTACTTCACTTCAAGCGGCTCGGGCACCGGTACCGCAACCGTCGGCTCCAGCTCCGCCGTGACGCTGCACGCGACGATCTCCTCGAGCCTCTACCCAGGCTCCTCCTCGCCGGTCTCGTTCACCGTTGACAACCCGTCCTCGGGCGTCCAGCGGGTCGGCACCGTCAGCCTCGCCAGCATCTCAGTCGACGGAGCGCACTCGACCTGCAGCACCACGCTCACCGGCGGCAATCCCGACTTCACGATGGCGGCGGTGCCCGTCAATCAGGTGATCAACCCTGGCAACGGCCAGAGCGTTTCCGCCACCGGGACCCTGACGATGAACGAAACGGGCACCAACCAGGATGCCTGCCAGGGTGCGACGCTGACGCTGCACCTGACCAACAACTAGTCCCGAAGGGTTGACGGGGGCAATGCGCACGACTCGCGGCGTGGTCGCCGTGCTGGCCGCAATCGCCGGCCTCGGTGCCGTCGCCTATGCCGCCACCCCCCAGGAGCTCCACCCCTGCGCCCGCTCCCAAGCCGGAGCGGAGTCCAGGGAGCCGGGTCGCTGCCCAAGCCGAAGATCACCATGCATCCCGACAAGCTCGCCACATCGACCAGCGCCAAGTTCGGCTTCGCGGTTCGCGCCGGCAAGCCGCGCTTCCAGTGCCGGCTCGACAGCCGCGCCTGGAGCGCCTGCCAGTCGCCAGTCACCTTCAGCAAGCTGGCGGTCGGCAGCCACAGCTTCTCGGTGCGCAGCGCTCGGCGCACGGGGAAGGCACAGCAAGACGCGCCCGCTTCCGCTGGCGTGTGCTGGAGCCGATGGACTTCTCGATCACGCCGCAGCTCGCCGGCCTCGGCGCGCTGTACCCGGGCGCTCCTGCGCAGGCGCTGCCGTTGACGATCACGAACCCGAACCCGGTGCCGATCCTCGTCACCAGCCTGCAGGTCAGGGCTACGGCCGACCCACCCGGCTGCGGCAGTGCCGAGAACCTCGATCCTGACCGGATCGAGCGCCTCCAGCGCGGCTCCGATCAAGGTGCCCGCGAGCGGGTCGGTGAGCCTGCCGGCGCCAGGCGCCTCGGCCCCGTCGATCCAGCTGCGTGACCTGCCGGTCAGCCAGGACGCCTGTCAGCGGGCCCAGTTCCCGCTGTCGTTCTCCGGGACGGCCCGGGGATGAGGCGGCTGCTGCCAAACGGCGTCGCCGGCGTCGTGGCCGTCGTCCTGCTGGCCCTGGCCGCGGCCGGCACCGCCGTCGCCTACTTCACCACCACGGGCGCCGGCGACAGCACCCCGGCGGTCGTCTCGCAGCTCGCCAAACCGCGATCACCGCCGCCACGCCGGCAGCCGGCGGAACCGTCGCTCCTCACCTGGGGCGCCGTCACCGCCCCGGGGCCGGGCACCGTCACCTATACGGTCACGCGCGACGGCGAAGGCGCCGACGGCACTGCTCCCCGACCCTCACCGTCACCACCTGCACCGACAGCGGACTCGAACCCGGCACCTACACCTACGTCGTCACCGCCAAGTGGCGCTCGTGGACCACGATCAGCTCGAGCAAAGCGGCGACGGTCACCGTCGGCCCGGCCGACCACTTCGTGCTCGACGCCGCCTCGTCGACGCCGACCGCCGGCGCCGCCGACAACCTGACGATCACCGCCAAGGACGCCAAAGGCGGCACGGTCACCACCTATATCGGTTCGCACAACCTCACCTTCAGCGGCGCCTCGGCCAGTCCCAACGGGACCGTGCCGACGGTCGCCGACAGCTCCGGCGCGCCATCGCCTTCGGCGACGCCACGGCGATCAACTTCACCGCCGGCGTCGCCACGGTCTCCTCGTCCACCAACGGCGCGATGAAGCTCTACTCGAACGGCGAAGCCGCGCATCCAGGTCAAGCGACGGCTCGATCTCGACCGTCACGCCGCTGGCAGTGACGGTGGCCGCCGCCACGGCGGCCAAATTCGTCCTTACCGCGGCAACCGCCACGCCCACCGCGGGCGAAGCCGACAACCTCACGATCACCGCCCTCGATGCCTACGGCAACCTCGCGACCTCCTACGCCGGCTCCCAGAGCCTCACCTTCTCGGGGGCGTCGGCCATCGGCACAAACAAACCGACCGTCGCCAACAGCTCCGGTACCGCGATCGCCTTCGGAACCGCCACCGCGATCACCTTCACGGCGGGCGTCGCCACGGTGACTCGCCGGCAAAAACGGCGCGATGACGCTCTACAAAGTCGAGTCGCCGAGCATCGCCGCCACCGATGGCACGGTCACGAGCGCGGCGCCCGCTGGAAGTGACGGTGGCGCCAGCGGCGGCGGCGAAATTCGCGCTCGGCCGCGACCACCACCACGCCTGCGGCCGGCGAAGCGGACAACCTCACCGTCACCGCCCAGGACACCTACGGCAACATCGCGACCTCCTACACCGGCTCGCACAGCCTCACCTTCTCCGGGGCCGCGGCAAGCCCCGCGGGGAACCGCTCCCACGGTCTCGGACTCGGCCGGCACGGACATCGCCTTCGGCGGTCCCACCGCGATCATCTTCAGCGCCGGCGTCGCCACGGGCGCCGCCGGCAAAAACGGCGCGATGAAGCTCTACAAGAGCGGCTCGACCAGCCTCAAAGTCAGCGACGGCACCCTCCTAACCCCCATCGCCCTATGGCGTCACCGTCGCCGCGGCGACCGCGGCGAAATTCACGCTCGCCGCCTCGGTGACCAGTCTCGCCGCGGGCGGCTCGTCCAACCTCACGATCACCGCCCTCGATACCTACGGCAACACGCGACCGCCTACACCGGCTCGCACAACCTCACCTTCTCGGGAGCGGCCGTCGTCGGCACCAACAAACCCACTGTGGTCAACAGCGGCGGCACCGCAACCGCCTTCGGGACCGCCACCGCGATCAACTTCATCACCGGCGTCGCCACGGTCGCCTCGTCCAAGAACGGCCTGATGAGGCTCTACGCGGCCGGCGAAGCCGACATCGAAGTCAGCGACGGCTCGATCTCAACCGCGACCCCGCTGGAAGTGACGGTCTCGCCGCTCGCCACAGCGAAACTCGCGCTCACCGCCGCGACGACCACCCCGACGGCGGGCGACGCCGACAACCTCACCGTCACCGCCCAGGACACCTATGGCAACGTCACGCCGACGTACACCGGCTCCCACAGCCTCACCTTCAGCGGCGCCTCGGCAAGCCCCAGCGGGACCATCGCCACTGTCTCCGACTCCTCCGGCGCCGACGGTCGCCTTCGGCACGCGCGACGCCGACCACCTTCAGCGCCGGCGTCGCCACGGTCTCCAGCGGCAAAAACGGCGTGATGAAGCTCTACAAGACCGGCTCGACCACCGTCAATGTCAGCGACGGCACCTTCTCCGGGGCGCTGGTCGTCACGGTCGCCCCCGCAACGCGCCTCGAAATTCACCCTCGTGCCGGCTCTCGACCGCGTTGGCGGCGCGGCGACCGACAACCTCACGATCACCGCCCTGGACCCCTACGGCAACACCGACACCACCTACACCGGCTCCCACAACCTCACCTTCTCGCGGCGCCTCCGCAAGCCCCAACGGGACCCTGCCGACCGTCGATCAACAGCGCCGGCACGCGACCGTCAACTTCGGCTCCGCCACGGCGATCACCTTCACCGCCGGAGTCGCCACAGTCGCTTCCTCCAAAAACGGCGTGATGAAGCTCTACCGGGCCGGAGCGGCCGAGCATCACGGTCAGCGACGGCTCGATCTCGAACCCCACGCCCGTCGCGGTCACCGTCTCCCCCCTCGCCGGCACGAGATGGGGCCTGACCAGCATCATCGTCAGCGCCGGCACGCTCGGCTCCGCCTGCGTCTTCACCTGCACCCTGACGGGACTCGGCAACAGCGGCACGGTGAAAGCGAAGGTCGCGGTCACCGACGCTTACGGCAACACGGCCAACGCCGTCGGCACCGGCCACGCGGCCAAAGTCACCACCAGCGGCAGCGGCACGATCAGCGGCACGCCGCTGACGATCCCCAGCACCGGCGCCGCCGAATCGGCGACGACCTTCACCTTCACCTCGAAATCCGCCGGCACCTTCACCGAAACGGTCACCGCGTGTTCTCAAGGGCACCGCCTACACGCAGGCGACGCTGACCGCGAGCAGATAAGCCCGCTACGCGCCCTGAGCCTCGCCCTGTTTCGGCGCCGCTCGCGGCTCTAGCTGGATCTCGTGCTCTGCCTGCGGCGGGCCTTCCTCGATCTCAGCGCTGCGCTCGCGCTCAGCGTTGAGCTGGTGGCCGAAGAGGATCGCCAGGTTGCTGATCCAGAGCCAGACCAGCAGCGCGACCAGGCCGCCGAGCGTGCCGTAGGTCTTGTCGTAGGAGCCGAAGTTGGCGACGTAGAAAGCGAAGGCGGCCGAGGCGAGCGCCCAGATCGCCATCGCCACCAGGCAGCCCGGCGTCACCCAGCGGAAGCCGCGCAGCTTCGCGTTCGGCGAGGCGTAGTAGAGGAGGTCGACGATGAGGACGAAGATCGCCACCATCACCGGCCACTTGGCGACCTCCCAGACGTCGACCGCCGTGCCGCCGAGCCCGACCGGACCGGCGACCGCTTCGACGATCGGCCCCGTGAGCACCAGTCCCAGCGCCAGCAGCGCCACCGCGACGACCATCGCCAGCGTCACCGCCAGCTGCAGCGGGCGCAGCTTCCAAAACGGCCGCCCCTCGGCGGTCTCATAGATCACGTTTGAGGCGCGGATGAAGGCGCCGATGTAGCCGGAGGCCGACCACAGCGCCACAGCCAGGCCGAGCACGAAGGCAAACCCGGCCGCGCTCTGGTTGGAGACGATCGAGTCGATCGGCCCTTCAAAGGTCTGCGCCGCCGATTCCGGCCCGATCGAGGTGATGACTTCGGTCAGGCTCGCCGTCGTCGTCCGCGGGTCGCCGAACAACCCCAGCAGCGAAACCAGCGCGATCAGCGCCGGGAACAGCGAGAGCAACGCGTAGTAGGTCAGCGCCGCGGCCCAATCGGTCAGGTTGTCCTCCTGGAGCTCGCGGACGGTCCGCCTCAGCGTCGCCCAGGCGCCGGGATTTGAGGGTGAGCCTTCTTTCACTCACCCCCAGTACCCGTGGTCGGGCGGAGCTACGCGCGGGCTGGCTGCGGCTCGGCCTCGAGCGGCGCGCCCTCGACGACCTCTTCGCGCTCGATGTCGCCCTCGCGGATCATCCACAGCGCGGCCGCCGCGCCGGCGAAGGCCAGCAGGGCGCCGAGCAGGAGGATCTCGTTGAGGCCGTGCAGGAAGCCCTGTTCGGCCGCCGACTGGACCTTGGCCTGAACGTTTTGGGGAAGGTGCGCGACGGCCTGTGGCAACGCTCCCGACGAGGTCGCTTCGACCAGGCCGCGCGCTTCGTCGCCGCTGATCGCGTTGCCCGCGACTTCCTGCGTCTTCGAGGCGCCGGCACCGAGGAAGATCGCGCCCCAGGCGGCGATCCCGACCGCGATCCCGACCTGGCGGAAGGTGTCGTTGATCCCCGCCGCCATGCCACTGCGCTCCTTCGGCACGACGCTGAGGGCGACGTCGGCGATCACCGGGTTGAGCAGGCCGATGCCGATGCCGCTGATCACGAAGCCGGCCAGCAGCGCGGTCCATTCGGAGTCGACGCCGAGGCCGCCCATCAGCAGCAGGCCGATCCCCGTCAGCGCCAGGCCGGCGCTCATCAGCCAGCGAGCCTGGACCCGGGCCAGCGCCAGTCCCGCCATCGGCGCGACGATGAACGAGGCGATCGTGATCGGCAGGTAGCGCAGTCCCGCCTGGATCGGCGAGTAGCCGAGGTAGCTCTGCAGGTAAAGCGTCAGGTAGAGGAAGAGCGCGAACATCGAGCCCGAGACCGCGAACGCCGACAGCTGCACGCCGGTGAAGGCGCGGCGGCGGAACAACGAGAGCGGCAGCATCGGCTCGCGAGACCCGCTGCTCGATCGCGACGAAAGCAGCCAGCAGCAGGCCGGCGCCGACCAGCAGCGAGACGATCACCGGGCTGCCCCAACCCTCGTCGTTGCCGCGCACCAGTCCCAGCACGAGCAGGAAGAGCGCGCTCGAGAAGCTGAGCAGCCCGCCCCAATCGATCGACGTCGCGTTGGGGTCGCGCGACTCGGCGAGCTTCCAGTAAGTGACGCCGATCGCCGCGATCCCGATCGGGACGTTGATCAGGAAGACCCATTCCCAGCCGAGGCCGTCGGTGAGCAGCCCGCCGACCAGCGGGCCGATCGCGACCGCGATCCCGATCGTGGCGCCGTAGATGCCCATCGCCATGCCGCGTTCGGGGCCGGCCGGGAACTCCTGGGCGACCAGGGCCAGCGAGACGGCGAACATGATCGCGCCACCGACGCCCTGCAGCGCCCGCGCCAGGTTGAGGAAGGTCGGGTCCGGCGCCAGCGCGCAGAGCAGCGAGGCGAGCGAGAAGACCCCCAGCCCGATCGCGAAGACGCGGCGGCGGCCGAGGCGGTCGGCAAGCGAGCCGGCCGTAAGCACCAGGGCAGCGAGCGAGAGCGCGTAAGCGTCGATCACCCATTGCAGGTCAGCGAAGCTGCCGCCGAGGTCCTTCTGAATCGCGGGAAGCGCCGTGTTGACGACGGTGATGTCGAGAAGAAGCATGAACGTCGCCACGCAGACGGCGCCGAGGGTCCACCACTTGCGTTCCATTTGAATCTCCTACTGGCCGTGTACAATTTCGGTCAGGGCGCCTTGTAAGGTGACCTGACCAGATGACCTTATCAGGCTCCCTGACGATATGCGTGACGCCAACCACACAGCGATAGAGCCGGGAACGATCCCGCTCCCCGGCCTGCTCGACATCGCCGCCGAGGCGCTGCTGGCCGAGTTCAGGGAGGAGCTGACCAACCGTGGCTATGCCGACCTCCGCCCCACCCACGGCTGCGTCTTCCGCTTCGTCCGCGAGGACGGCATGCGCCTCACCGACCTCGCCAGCTTCGCCGGCATCACCAAGCAATCGGCCGGCGAGCTGGTCGACGACCTGGTCGACCTCGGCTACGTCGAGCGCATCGCCGACCCCGAGGACCGCCGAGCCAAGCTGATCTGCCTGACCAAGCGCGGTCGAGAGGCCCAGCGCGTCGGCTTCGGGATCTTCGCCCAACTCGAGCAGCGCTGGGCAGTCCACTTCGGCCAGGAGCGCTTCGAGCAGCTGCGCGATCTACTCGAGCAGATCGCCGCCGAGAAGGCCCCCGCCGCGGTGCCCGAGCTTTCGCAGGCCGCCCTCGCGGGCACGCGCGGCGAGTAGTCACCTCAGATCAGGCTATATTGGATGTCCGATTTGGACATCCGATTGAAGGTTAGGTGAAGGTATGGCTGTTGAGTGGACCCTCAAACCGGGCACGAGCATGGAGCGCACCGCTCTCCAAGCGGAGTACGGCGGTCGCACGCAGGGCGGCATCGGACCCTCTCGCAAGAGCCCCAACGTCCTGATCTTTTCCGACCCCGTTGCCGGCGAGCCCCACGGCTACTACGACGGCTGGGACACCGACGGCTACTTCCACTACAGCGGCGAGGGCCAGTACGGCGACCAGCAGATGAAGTCGGGGAATGCCTCGATCCTCAACCACGTCGCCGAGGGTCGAGCGCTTCGCGTCTTTGCCGGTGCGCGCGGGACGGTCACCTACCTCGACGAGTTCGAGCTTGACGAAGACGAACCGTATTACCGAACCGACGCGCACGAGACCGGCAACGGACCTCTTCGCCAGGTCTTCGTTTTCCGCCTCCGCCCCAAAAGCGTCGAGCCGGGAAGGCCGAACATGAAACTCGCCGACGTCCTCAAAGCTCCACTCAGCGAGGACGTCCCAATCGAGCAGCAGCAGACCGAGCGCGCCTTCGTATCTCCCAGTCAGGAGCCATACGAGGCTGAACGACGAGAGCAGGGGCTGGTGCTGGAGCTTGAGGCCTACCTACGCCAACGCAACCATGAGATCTCGCGGAAGCGGATCGTGCCGCCGAACGAGGCTCGGCCCCTCTTCACCGATCTCTACGACGCGACCACGGGCACGCTTGTCGAGGCCAAGGGGTCCGTCGAGCGCAACTCGATCCGAATGGCGATCGGACAGCTCGCCGATTACAAGCGCTTTGTCGATGAGGGCAAACCGCAGCATCTCGCCGTTCTGCTGCCCTCCCAACCGCGTCCAGACCTACGCGAGCTCCTCGCTAGCCAAAGCATCGAGCTGATCCACCCCAGCGACGGCGGCTTTGAAGACTCGACCGGGGGAACATTGCTCTCGAGCGAGGGCTAGGACGTGGCACTCAGCAGACCGGCGACAGCGCGGGCAAGGCGCTCGCCGGTTGGGGTCAGGACGTACTCGGTGTGCGGCGGGCGGCCGGGGATCAGGTGGCGCTCGATGATCAGGGCCGCCTCGAGTTGCTCGAGGCGTTCGGAGAGGGTCGTCGGGGAGACGCCGGGGAGGGATTGGCGGAACTCGTTGAAGCGAGTGGCGCCGCTGGCGCAGGCGTAGATCGTCGCCAGCGTCCAGCGGCGCTCAAGCAGGCTCGCGGTTGCCCGCAGCTCGGCCGGGACCGGGGTGCAGCTACGGCATCGAGGCGACATTCGCGCCGTTCTCCGCAGGCTCGAGAGCGCGCTCGAAGACCTCGCCGATGCTCATCACCGGGTGGAAGGTCATCTGCTCGCGCACCTCGTCGGGCACCTCGTCGAGGTCACCGCGGTTGCGCTCGGGCAGGATCACCTCGGTCAGCCCGGCGGCGTGGGCGGCAAGCACCTTCTGCTTCAGGCCGCCGATCGGCAGCACCCTGCCCTGCAGGGTGACCTCGCCGGTCATCCCGACGGTGTGCTTGACCGGCCGCCCGCTCAGTAGCGAGACCAGCGCCGTCGTCATCGCCGTGCCGGCGCTGGGGCCGTCCTTGGGGATCGCCCCCGCCGGCACGTGCAGGTGGAACTCGCGCTGAAAGCGGGCCGGGTCGATGCCGAGCTCATCGCTGTGCGAGCGCACGTAGGAGAGTGCGATCCGCGCCGACTCCTTCATCACGTCGCCCAGCTGGCCGGTCAGGACCAGGCCTTTGTCGCCCTCCATCGCGGTCGCCTCGATGAAGAGGACGTCGCCGCCGCTCCCGGTCACCGCAAGGCCCGTGGAAACGCCGGGGATCGCGGTGCGCTCGACCGACTCCTGGAAGAAGCGCTGGCGCCCGAGGGCGTCGTGCAGGGCATCGGCGTCGAGCACGATCGGCTTCGCCGCCTCACCGGAGGCGATCTTCGTCGCCGCCCCGCGCAGCAGCTTGCCGAGTTCGCGCTCGAGCTGGCGCACGCCGGCCTCGCGGGTGTACTCGGAGATCACGCTGCGCAGGATCTCGTCGCCGACCTCGATCTCGTCGGCCTCAAGCCCGTTGCGCTTCAGCTGGCGCGGCAAGAGGTAGCCGCGGGCGATCGCCTCCTTCTCGGCGGTCGTGTAGCCGTCGAAGGCGATCGTCTCCATGCGGTCCAGCAGCGGCGCCGGAATCGTGTCGACCATGTTCGCCGTGGCGATAAAGACGACCTCGGAGAGATCGACCTCGACGTCGAGGTAGTGGTCGCGGAACGAGTGGTTCTGGGCCGGGTCGAGCACCTCGAGCAACGCTGCCGAGGGGTCGCCGCGCCAATCGGCGCCGACCTTGTCGACCTCGTCGAGCAGGATCACCGGGTTCATCGTGCCGGCGTCGCGCAGGGCGCGGATGATCCGCCCGGGAAGCGCCCCTATGTATGTGCGGCGGTGGCCGCGGATCTCGGCCTCGTCGTGCAGGCCGCCGAGCGAGATGCGGACGAACTCGCGCCCGAGGGCGCGGGCGATCGACTCGCCGATCGAGGTCTTCCCCGTGCCGGGCGGCCCGACCAGGGTCAGGATCGCGCCGTTGGCGCGACTGTCGTCATCGACGCCGCGCTCCTCGCGCAGCTTGCGCACGGCGATGAACTCGGTGATCCGTCGCTTCACGTCCTCGAGCCCGGCATGATCGGCATCGAGCACCTCGCGCGTGTGCGCCGGGTCGAGCCGCTCCTCGGAGCGCACCGCCCACGGCACCGCGATCAGCCAGTCGAGGTAGCTGCGGATCATCGATGACTCGGGCGACTGCTCACCCTGGCGCTCGAGCCGGCGCAGCTCCTTGCCCGCCTGCTCGGCGACCGCCTCCGGCATCTCGGCCTCGGCGATCTTGCGCTCGTACTCCTCGATCAGGTTTCCCTCGTCCTCGCCCAGCTCCTTGCGGATCGACTCCATCTGTTTGCGCAGGAAGTAGTCGCGCTGTTGCTTCTGGGCGCCGGACTCGACGTCGTCGCGGATCTTGCTGCGCACCTGCAGCTCGGCCAGCCGCTCGCGCTGCAGGTCGACCGCGATCTGCAGCCGCTCGGTGACGTCGACCGACTCCAGCAGCCGCAGCTTCTGCTCGACCCCGATGTCGGGGCTGAACCCGGTCGTGTCGGCGAGCGCGCCGGGCTCCTCGACCGAGCGCAGGAAGGCGGCGATGCGTCCGTCGTCACCGCGCAGCTCGAGGATCTCTTCGACCACGGCCCGGTACTCGCGCGCCAGCTCCTGCGTGTGCTCGTCGTCGGGATGGCCGTCGCGGATCTCCTGCACGTCAATGCGCAGCGCGTCGGAGTCGCCGGCCTCGGCGGCACCGGCGATGCCACGGTGCAGGCCGACCACGGTGGCGACCGGGCCGCCGCGGCGCGACTGGCCGCTCTCGATCACTTCGGCGACGACGCCGACGCGGCCGAACTCGCCGTCGCTGCGGGGCAAGAGGAAGACGCGCTCCTCCTCGCCGACGTCGATCGGCAAGGTCGCGGTGACGGTGGGGAAAACGATCGTTTCGTCAAGCGGGATCAGCAAGTAGGCCATGGCTAAGTCCAATTTCTGTAGTTAGTCTCAGAAAAGGATAGCGCGCCGGTTGTGCCGGCTGGCTAGGGCGCGATCACGGAGCGCGCTCCAGCCGCTTTGACAGCGGCGGAGAGCGTGTCGATGTCGTAGGCGCCGTCGTGTCGCTGCTCGTTGACGAAGAAGGTCGGCGTGCCGGTGACGCCGCTGATGTCGGCCGAGTCGACGTCTTCCTCGATGCGCGGCGCGTGCTCGTGGCGGCGCAGGTCCTCCTTGTAGCGCTCGACGTCGAGGCCGAGCTGTTCGGCGTAGGCCTGCAGGTCGCGGGGTCGCAGCTCGCCCTGGTGGTCGAGCAGGAGGTCGTGCATCGCCCAGAACGCCCCCTGGGCGGCGGCTGCCTCCGCGGCCTCGGCGGCGAAGTCCGCGTTCGGGTGGACGTCGGAGAGCGGCAGGTGGCGCCAGACGTAGCGGACGTCGCCGAAGTCCGAGAGCAGCTCGCGCACGACTGGCTCCGCCCGGCCGCAGTACGGGCACTCGAAGTCGCCGTACTCGACCACAGTCACCGGTGCCTCGACCGGGCCGCGCAGGTGATCGCGCTCGGGGTCGACCGGGACGACGAGGTCGACCAACGTCTCGGAACCACCGAGCAGAGCGCGGATGCGCGTCCGCTTGGGCAGCATTGCGGTGGCGCGGAAGACGAGCCAGGTCAGGGCCGAGGCGCCGAGCGCGGCGCTGAGCACGCCCAGCTTCGCCTCGCGCAGCTCGATCCCGTGGAAGGCGAGGGCGGCGATCAGCAGCGAGACGGTGAAGCCGATGCCGGCGATCGCGCCGCCCCCCGCCGTCGCGGCCCAGCCGACCGGCGGCCGCAGCTTGCCGCGACTCAGTTTCGTCACCAGCCAGGAGGTGCCGGCGACGCCGACCGGCTTGCCGAGCACGTAGGCGAAGATGATCCCGAGTGTGACCGGCGAGGAGTAGGCGCGGGAGAGGAAGTCGCCGTCGATCGCGATGCCGACGTTGGCGAGGGCGAAGAGCGGCACGATCACGTAGCTCGTCCAGGGGTGGTAGAGCTGCTGCAGGCGGGCGTTTGGCGAGACGGCGGCCTGCAACCCGGCGCTGGCGGAGCGGGCCAGCTCCGGGGTCGGCTGCTCGCGAAAGCTGCGGAAGAGGTCGGTCGCCCGCTCCAGCTCGCCGCGGCCGGCCGGGTAGGCCCAGGTGACGAGGCCGACGGCGAGGCCGAGCACGACGGGGTCGATTCCCGACTCGAACAGCGCCACCCAGGCGACCGAGGCGAGCAGCAGATAAACGAGCCCGGGGCGAATCCGCGCTGCGAGGGCGGCCAGGACCAGGCCGAAGGCGCCGGCCGCGATCAGCAACGGCTCGAGCTCGACCTGGCCGCTGTAGGCGACCGCAATCACCAGCAGCGCGACCACGTCGTCGACGACGATGATCGTCAGCATGAAGCCGCGCAGGCGGTCGGGAAAGCGGGGACCGACCAGGGCCAGCATGCCGAGCGCGAAGGCGGTGTCGGTCGACATCGCCACCCCCCAGCCGTGCGCCGCGTCGCCGCCGCCGTTGATCGCCAGGTAGATCGCAACCGGAACCGCCATCCCGCCCAGGGCGGCGAGCACCGGCAGCGCTAGGCGGCGGCGCTCGCGCAGCTCGCCGACGTCGAACTCGCGCCGCACCTCGAGCCCGACGACAAAGAAGAAGAACGTCATCAAACCGCTGTTGACCCAATCGCGCAGGCTCTGGGAAATGCCCGAGCTGCCGACCTGGATCGAAAGCTGCGTGTGCCAAACGCTCTCGTATGAGGAGAGATCTATGTTGGCCCAGGCAAGGGCCGCCAGCGCGGCGGCGAGCAGGACGCTGGCGCTGCCGGTCTCGGTAGTAAGGAAGTCGCGCAGTGGCGCCTGCAGGCTGCGGGCCCAGGCGGTTCGCCCGCTGAACGCCGATCTGACCCGAGAGCCGCTCATCGCGGCTAGCTTTTCATTCCCGGCCACTGGACCGACCATCTAGTCTGAGCACGTGGCCGCTCCCGTAAGCCGAGTGCTCTCGAACTCACAGCTGGCGACGCTGCGCCGGCACGGCGAGGAGCGCAGCGCCGAGGCCGGCGAGAAGCTGTTCGAAGTCGGCGACAAGAGCTACCCGTTCATCGCGATCATCGAGGGCGAGGTCTCGGTGGTCGACTCGGCCGGGGGCGAGATCGTCCGCCACGGCCCCTCGGGCTTCCTCGGCGAGATGAACCTGCTCTCGGGACAGACCGTCTTCCTCACCGCCGTCGTGGTCGAGCCGATGCGCTACATCGCCGTCGACCGCGAAATCCTGCGGCGGCTGCTCTTCGAGGACGGCTCGCTCTCCGACCTGCTCCTCTCCGCCTTCATCGAACGGCGCGAGATGCTGCAGCAGCGTCAGGGCATCGGGCTCGAAGTCATCGGCCCGCGCGAGTCGAGCGAGACGCTGCGCACACTCGATTTCGCCCGCCGCCTGCGCCTTCCCCACACCTGGCTCGAACCGGGGGAAAGTGAGAAGGCGACCGCCCTATACGAGGCGGCCGAGCCGGATCAGATCCCGATCGTGCTGCTCCCCGGTGGGGTCGAACTGCGGCGGCCTAGCAACGGTCAGCTCTCACGAGCACTCGGGATCGGCCTCGAGCTAGAACAGCGCGAGGAGGTCGACCTACTCGTCGTCGGCGGCGGCCCGGCCGGCCTCGGCGCCGCGGTCTACGGCGCCTCGGAGGGCCTCGACACGCTGGTGATCGAGAGCACCGTGCTCGGCGGCCAGGCGGGGACCTCGCGGCGGATCGAGAACTACCTCGGCTTTCCGGCCGGGATCAGCGGCTCCGAGCTGACCAGCCGCGCGGTCGCCCAGGCGCGCAAGTTCGGCGCCCGCACGGCGACGCCCTACCGCGCCCGCGAGCTCGAGCTCGGCAGCGACCGCCACACGGTGAGGCTCGAGGACGGCAACGAGATCGCGGCCCGCGCGGTGCTGCTCTCGACCGGCGCCGAATACCGGCGGCTGCCGGTGGAGGCCCTCGAAAGCTACGAGGGGATCACCGTCTTCTACGCTGCCGGCCCGCCCGAGGCGCAGCTCTGCGGCGGCCAGCGCGTCGGCGTGATCGGCGGCGGCAACTCGGCCGGCCAGGCCGCCGTCTGGCTCGCCCGCGGCGGCGCCCTGGTCACCCTCCTGCACCGCCGCGCCGACCTCGCCGAGACGATGTCCCACTACATGCTCGAGGAGCTCGACCGCTATGGCGTCGCGGTCCGCGACCGCAGCGAAGTCGAAGTCCTGCACGGAAAGGACGGCCACCTCGAAGCGGTCACCCTGACCGACGGCACCGAGATGCCGCTCACCGCCCTCTTCCTCTTCCTCGGCGCCTCACCCTGCACCGACTGGCTCGGCGACGTGGTCGCGCGCGACGAGAAGGGCTTCATCCTCACCGGCCCCGAAGCCGGAGCCGAAGGCCTGCTCGCAACCAGCGCCCCCGGGGTCTTCGCTGCCGGCGACGTCCGCGCCGGCTCGATCAAGCGCTGCGCAACCGCCGTCGGCGAGGGGGCGACGATCGTGCGCTTCGTCCACGAGCACCTCTCTCCCGCCGCGACATCGGCGTAAGCCTCTAGCTCAGCTCCGGCGGGAGGGCCTTGGGGCCATCCGGGTAGATCGCCGCGAGCATCTCAGGGGTCATCTCCAGTGTGTTGGCGGCCTCGAGCGGCGCCCCGGCGACGAACCAGAGCTGATCGGCGGCGGTGTCGTTGAACAGCTGGCGCGCCGAGTCGGGCTCGACCAGCACCGTATCCAGCGGCTCGAGCGTGAGCAGGTCCTCGTCGACGCGCATCCGCCCCGACCCCTCCAGCAACAGGTAGAGCTCCTCCTGGTCGATATGCCTGTGGCGGGTAGAGGCCTGCCCCGGCTTCAGCCGCCAGAGCCGCGCCCCAAGCTGCCGCGCCTCGAGCTGGCGGCCGAGGTCGGTGTTCTCGATCCCCATCTGATTCGAGGGGCGCCAAAACGCCTCGGAAGCCGGCAGCTTGCGGTAGGCCACGAGCCGTGTACCTAGGGCTTCAGCACTACCCGACCGAATGCGTTCCTGCCCTCCAGGTACGCGTGCGCGGCGGCGGCTTCGACGAGCGGGAAGGAGCGGTCGATCTCAACCCGCAGCTCCCCGCGCGCGACGCGCTCGATCAGCTCGGCGATCATCTGGTGGACCCGCGAATGCTCGGAGAGCAGCGCACCGCCGAGGAAGACACCGCGAAGGGTGTTGTTCTTCCCCCACAGCGCTTTGGCTTCGACGTCCGAGCCCGCCCGGCCGGCGACGCCGACGCTGACAAGCGTTCCCCGATAGGCCAGCGCGTCGATGCTGTCCACTAGGTTCTTGCCGCCTACCGAGTCGAGGGCGACGTCGACGCCGCGGCCGTCAGTCAGCTCGCGAACCCGCTCGACAAAGCTCTCCTCGGCGTAGTTGATGCCGTGATCGAGTCCGTAGGACTTCAGGCGCTCTAGTTTTTCGTCGCTCGACGCGGTCGAGATCACCGTGGCGCCCTCCTGCACTGCCATCTGGATCGCCGCCATCCCGACGCCGCCAGCACCGGCGTGGATCAGCACCGTCTGTCCCCGCTCGAGGTTCGCGGCGGTGAAAAGACACTCGTGCGCGGTGCCCAGGGCAACCGGGATACATGCGGCTGTCGCCGGATCAAGGCCCTCGGGAATCGGCCAGGTCATCGCAGCCGGCACAACGCGCTTCTCGGCGTGCGAGCCGTTGGAGTTCAGGGCAACGACCTTCTCGCCGACCACGGGGCTCTCGACGCCGGCGCCGACCTCGATCACCGTGCCGGCGCAGAGATAACCGACGATGTGCGGGGTTGCGGGCGGCGGCGAGAGTGCCCGGGCAAGCAGATCGCCACCCTCGATGCTAATCGCCTCGACCTCGACCAGAACGCACCCGTCGAAGCACTCCGGGTCGGGAACCTCCTCGTAGCGCAGCACGTCGGGGGCGCCGTTCTCATGGATCACCGCAGCCTTCATGGCGTGATCCTACGGGAGCGCTCCCTCATCTCAAGCCCGGCGCTAGCTCAACGACGCGCGATAGGCACGCGCTTGTTCGTCGAAGAACTCGCGCAGGTTGAGAATCCTCCCCTCCGGGGGCTGCAGCTCCTTGTCGACGACTTCGCCGTTATGCACAAAGCGCTGCCACATCGCTTCGGTCGCAGGGTCGATGAAGCTGATGTAGCCGCCCTCGAGGATCTGCAGCGGTTCGGTAGCCGCCCCGGTGTGCGAGTAGGCCGCCAGAGAGCCGCGCGGACTCGAGCGATAGAAGGACGGCAGCACGAAGTCGCTCATCGGCACTCCACCTACTTCGTAGTGAATTTCCTCGACCGGGTCGCCGGGCTCCCACAGGTACCTCACCCGGGGGCTGGCGCCTTGCCAGCCTTTCAGCGCGGCGGCGGTATGCAGGCGCGAGCCAAACGGGTCGACCAGCATCTCAACCAACTCATGACTTGCCGTGACCGTCCAATCGCCATCACTCAGTGCGATCTGGGCGTAAGGCTGGCCGAGCTTGTCGGCGTGAAAGCCGGCCGCCCCTTCAACTTCGATCGTCTCGTGCAACTCCATCCGCCAGGTTCCCTGCGGTGCACTCGGGTAAGCGCCGACCGTGGCCGCGACTTTCCATGCCGGTGCGATGTCTGCCTGCACCTGCTCGTTCAGCGCTCCGGCCACCTCGGCCAGCTCCGATGCCTCAATCGTCCCGCTCATGTCGACCAGGGCGACGTGCACGGGAATAGCTGTCGTACTCATCTTTACCTCCGCTAGTTGTCGAACCACCACTCAGTCAGGCAGCCCGCTCGACCGAGTGATCGGACTTGGCTGACGATGTCGTCGCTGTGGCCACAGACCGCCACCGCGGAGGCGCGGCCCATCGGCTCGTCGATGCCGCGGTGCTGGTCGTGGTATGTGGCTCCATCGTCGTAGGAGTCGTCTGAGGCGATGTCATTCAGCCAGGTAGGCACGAATGGCGCGCCAAGGCCGATGAACAAGCCGAAACGATTCGTAACCCGGTCGTTGATCCACATCTCGGTGCGGTAGCCGACCACGGCATGAAGGCCGTTGAAGATGTCCCACCAGACGTCAAAGGAGGTCGACTCGTCCGTCTGGGTCGGGATCACCTCGCAGGAATGGATAATCCAGTACTTCAGCGAGTGATCGCCGCCACCGCCAAGGCCGCTAGAGGGAATGTCACTCAGGGAGACCAGGTCATGGCTGTTGTCCTTTGTCGAGAAGAGCCACCAGTTCCCGTGCACCTCATTGAGGGCGATCTGAACACTGTTGACGAAACTGTCCTTTTCATCTGTGAACAACCGGGGCTCGGCCCAGTAGTACTGCGAGTTCGAGAATGGAATCGGGCTGCCGAAGAACTCCGCCACCTCGAGCCCACCGAAGAAATCGTTCGCGCTGGCCACCCAGTCGCTCGAGTCGTTGCGGACCACATACCGACCGACGGTCGGATCGCCGGGGGGCGCCTTCACCGCAGGCCCTTTATGGCCCCTCTTCGGCGGCTCGCCCGGTGGCTCGCCCTTCTTTGCGCCAAGCACCGGCAGCGGCTCCGGTGCCTCGCCGATCGAGACGTGGCCGAAAACGTGTCGGTTGGCCAGTCTGTGCTCCTTATCGCCGGAGCGCGGCGAGACCACAGTTGCCTCGAAGCGGTAGACGGGCTGGAGGAGCTTTCCCCCACCGTCGTAGTAGCCGAGCACGACCCGGTCCACCCGCACCTCCGAACTCGCGGGCACCGTCTTCAGCTGAGCGACGATCGCCTCGGCGATCTGGTCGCGTGAATGCGGCTCGACCTGCTCGCCCAGGTGGCGAGCCGGGCGCCAGCGATGGGTGAATGCGTGGATCGAGTCATCGCCGGCGACCGCAACCATCGCTCGCGTGCCCTCGCCCCAGACAGGAGCTCCCTCAACCTGGCGCTGGATACGCGCGTAGCCGAGGTATTCCCGCGGCTCCGAGCGCTTTTGATCGCGCTTGTGGTTCGCTCCCATCAGGACAACCGGCGAAAGAGGTACCGCCCTGGTCATGTCCTTCGGAAACAGCGACTCCTCGCGGGCAAGCTCGCCCGCAACGGCCGCGGCACGCTCGGCCAAACCCTTCCCCGGCTCAAGCCCCTCGAGCGAAGGAAACACCGTTGACTCGCCCGTCCTGGGATTGACGAACGCAACCATCCGCTCATCTTCATAGGCGGCGGTCGCTCCCCCCTTGAGCTCTTTGAACCCCGCCTTCGGCGCGACGGTGTCACACATCTTCTTGAGCAGATCGGTTGATGCCAGGACCGGGTCTCCGAGCTCGAGCAGCGGCATCGGCCGCTCAACCTCCGGGATCTGATTCTCGGGCGTGAACTCAATGCGACTGGGCATCTTTCACTCCTCTCACTTTCCTCGCCACGGCGCAGGATGGCCTGACTGAACTAAATAGTTCGTCTAATAAGGCCGAAACCTATGATGCCCACACCCGAGATGTCAAGTGCGACCCGCGCTAAGGCGACTGCAGGCGGGTCTTTTCAACCCGGGCAAGCTTGAGCTTGAGGCGCTTGAATTCTTTTTCCTCGGTGGGAGTGCGTTTGTGGCCGCTGTAGGCGAGGTTTTTCTTCTCCAGCGGGTCAGTCTTCAGGTCGTACATCTCCCACTGCGGCGGCACCGGGTTTTCGCTGATGTCGTAGTACTTGGCCAGCTTCCAGCGCCCTTCGCGGATGCTGACGACGTGATTGGGCGGTTGCGGATATGGCCCTGTTTTCTGACCGGACTGGTAGTCGTCGTAGGTAAAGACGACGTAGTCCTGGACGGATTTATCCGCGTGCGGGTGCAGGACCAGCTTCGAGTAGTCAACGCCCTGCCAGCTTGCCCGGGCGCTTTTCGGCGCCGCCGCCAGGCTCGCCAGCGTCGGCAGGAAGTCGACGTGGGAGACCAGCGCTTCGGTCTGGGCCGGCTTCGGGAAGAGCTTCGGGTTGGAGTAGACGAGCGGCACCCGCGTCGCCTCCTCGTAGAAGTTGAAGTTCTTCTGGCGCAGGCCGCCGTGGGTCAGGCCCATCTCACCGTGGTCGGCCGTGCGCACGATCAGCGTGTTGTCGAAGAGGCCGGTCTCTTCGAGCTTGTCGAGGACGTTGACCAGGTAGCTGTCAGAAGAGCGCATCAGGTTGCCGTAGAAGTTCAAGTAGTTGCGCATCTGTTCTTTGTTTTTCGGCTTGCCAGTCAGGTTGAAGATTTTGAGGAACTGCTCCTGGACGGTGGGCTTGGTCGAGAGGTCTTCTTCAGCCGTCTCGGGCACGTGCATGCTGCCCTCAAGCCAGGACTGGTCATAGCCGGCTTCCTTGAAGGATTTGCTCGGGTAGAAGAGGACGTCGTGGGGATTGACGACTGAGATCACCATGAAGAAGGGCTGCTGCTGGGCGGCGGTCGAGCTCAGGTACTGCAGGGCGCCCTCGGTGCCGTCCTGCACCGTGCCGACCTGGTTGATGAAGCGGCCGTCGTTGTCGATGAAACCGCCACCGGCCTCGGGCACGCTCTGGTTGGCGCCGGCATCGGGCGGGTTCCAGCGCAGGAAGCCATACTTTTCGAGATCGGAGGGTTGCGCGTCTTCCTTCTTGGCCGGTTTCGAACAGTGCCACTTGCCCTTGTAGACGACGTTGTAGCCGGCCGCTTTCATCACCGTGGCGAGGTTCTTCAGTTCGACCGGCAGGCTCACCTGCGGGTTGGTCGGCGGTTCCATGTCTTCCTCGAGCGTGTACTTGACCCCGTGCTGGGCGGGAAAGTAGCCACTCATCAGGGTCGAGCGCGCCGGCGAGCACATGCAGGCGTTGGTGAAGGCGCGTTCGAAGCTGAGCCCGTGCTGGCGCAGCCGCCTCATCCCCGGCAGGTTCTGGCGCAGCCAGTTCGGTGGGAAGTGCTGGATCGCCCGCTCCTGATCGGTGAGGAAGAGGACGATGTTCATCCCGGCGACGTCGTGGCGCTTGCCTTTGGCTGCGGCGAGCGCGCGCTCGACTCCGGCGCCCTGCGAGAGCAGCAGCGCCGAGGCAGCCGTCGCCCCGGTGCCGAGCAGCTGCTTGCGGGTCAGGCCGTCATTGCGCTCATCGGACTGACTCATTTGTTCCTCCGGAAGATGTCGACGGCGTTGCTGCCGAACGAGGTCGAGTAGAGATATTGGCCGTCGGGGCTGAGCGCGATCGAGCTGACGCCGCGCAGCGCGCGGGCGCGCGTGCAGCCAGGGACGGAGTGGGGTGCGAGGCAGCCGGCCCGGCCGGGCAGCTGGCTCACCGTGCCGGACTTCTTGCTGCGTTCGAGGACGTCGATCGCACCCGTGTTGAACGCCGCCACGTAGACGTTGGCCGCGTCGGGCGAGATCGCCAGCCCCTCGGGCGCGACCAGCGCGCGGCCAAAGGAGCAGCCGGTGGCGCGCAGGTAGACGAGGCAACCGAAGGTGCCTTTCTTCTGCGTCAGGCCGCCGGCCGAGGAGCGACTGAAAGAGGTGACGCTGTTGCTGAAGAGCGAGGTCACGTAGACGTCGCCACCGGGGTTGAACGCCACCGCGTTGGCGCCGCTCAGCTGCACCCCGGTGGTGCAGCCGGTGAGGGTGCTGTTGGCGATGCAACCGTTGCCGTTGGTTGCCTGGGTAAGCGTGCCGGTCGACTGGTCGCGCGCCAGCACGACCACAGCGTTGGAGAGCGCCGTCGCGACGTAGACGTTGGCGCCGTCGCCGCTGATCGCCATCCCCTCCGGGGCACCGAGGGCGAGGCCGAGGGTGCAGCCGGTGATCGCTTCGGCGATGCAACCCGTGCTGTCACCGGGCTGGGTCAGCGCGCCGCTGGCGTGGTCGCGATCGAAGACGGCGACGGCGTTGCCGAAGAAGGAACCGACGTAGACGTTGGCGCCGTCGGGACTGACGACGACCACGTCCGGCCCGACCAGGGCGCGACCGCTGGCGCAGACCGGAACGGGCAAGCCGGAAGTGCAGCCGGCGGCACCGGGGAGCTGGGTCAGCGCTCCGTTGGAGCTGTTGCGGTGGAAGACGCTGATCGTGTTGCTCCCCCGCGAGGTCGCGTAGACGTTGAGGCCGTCGGGGCTGATCGCGACCGAGTTCGGCCCGTCGAGCCCGACGGCGATCGCGCAGCCGCCGCCTTTGACGGCGACGCATCCCCCGGTCCCCGGCGGTTGGGTCAGCGTGCCGCTGTTCGGATTGCGCTTGAAGATCGCGATCGCGTCGCTTTTCGACGAAGCGACGTAGACGTTTTTGCCGTCCGGGCTGACGGCGATCGCACGCGAGCCCATGAACGGGCCCGGGCCCTTGAGCGCGCGAGCGGTGCCGCAGCCGCCGGGATGGGCCGAGCGGTCGACCAGGCAGCCGCGCGCTCCCGGCAGCTGCGAAAGCGTGCCGCTGCGGGGCGCTTGCTGCTGTTGCTGAGTGGTCGTAGCGGCGAGCGCGGTCGCCGGCAGCGCCAGGACCACGAGCCCCGCCAGCGCAATCAACGCAGGCTGGGCGAAGCGAGTGGGCCGGGTGGAAATACGCATGCGCCGCGAGCGTATTCGGCCTCGCGGACGCCGAGCTATCAGTGCTTACCCAACTTGAGGTCACCCACCACGCCGATGCGGATGCCGAGCCACGGGTATGTAGCGGTGTAGAAGGTGTTGTCCTGCGGCTGCAGGCCGACCGCCGAGAGCCAGAGCTGGTAGACGGGGGCGTTGGCGATGCCGCCGTGCAACCGTCGCCAGACGCGGCCATGGGCGCCGCTGCGGCCCGAGGGCGGCGCGGTGATCGTGTCGGTCCACTCGACCGCGTTGCCGCCCTGGTCGAGGGTCCCCCAGGGCGAGGTGGTCTTCGCCTGGCCGACGGTCTCGAGGCTGCCCTGGTAGGCCTTTTCATAGGTGGTCGCGTCCATGCCGAAGGGATTTACGGTCGAGCAGGTCGTCGGGCTGAAGGCCGAGGGGCACCAGCTCGGCGCCGGCTGCTTTTCGGCGTGGAAGTCGGCCAGCGGCTGGGTCGAGGCGTTGGTGACGTCGCCGCTGGTCGGGTCGAGCGTGGTCGAGTGCGGGGCGGCCACCCCTTCGTCGCCGAACGCCCCTTCGTTGGTCGGGTACTGCCAGTAGGAGTATTTGCCGCCACCGCTGGGGTCGTAGTAGGCCGCCTTGATCCACTCGTTCTGGCTGGGGATTACGAAGCCGCGCTTGTGCGAGCGCGTCATCGCCCTCACCTTCATGTCGTACATCCCCTGCTCGGTGCGCCGCGATAGCCGCACCTTGTAAGTGACATAGCTGAAGTTGCCACTGGCACTGGCGTGCTTGGCGAGCAGCCGGCCGTTGTAGAGCGAGTTGGCGAAGCGCGCCGAGCGAAGGAAGTTGGCGAAGCCGTAGGGCTTGTCGGCCCATTCGGGTGACGCGACCGAGTAGTGATGGCCGCTGGCAACACTGGCGGCGAAGTTGATCTGCCCGTACTTGGGCCATTCCGTCGAGCTCTCGTTGGTGCTGTAGAGCTTGTGGCGGTTGCGGCCCGCGGGGTCAGCCGTGTTGAGGAAGGCGACGTACTGGGCGACGGTGACCTCGAGCTGGCCGATGCCGTAGCGGTAATCGACGCCGCCGACCTGCTGACAGGGAGGCTGTTTTTCGGCGGGCACGACTTCAGCGCACGAGGCGTAGATCGCGTCGGTGAAGGGGACGATGCCGACCGAGGGGTTGCCGGGAGCGCCGACCTTTACGGTCTTGAAGGTGAGAACGGAGGGCGCCGGAGAGGCGACCGACGACGCCGGCACGGCGAGCGCCACCACCGCGACGAGGGTCAGCGCCAGGGCTAGGCGATTTCTCAGGGCGGCGAGTACAACTTGGGAAGTCGGCATTTTGTGCTCATCGACCGGGTAGTCGAAAGCTTGAGCGCAACCCAACCGAAAGGACCACCTGCAAATGCCCACTTCACTCGACGGAACGGTCGCCTTGGTCACCGGCGCCAGCAGTGGCATCGGCGAGGCCACGGCCAGGGCGCTGGCGGCCCAGGGGGCCAAGGTCGCCGTCGCGGCCCGGCGGCTCGAGCGGCTGGAGCGACTGGCCTCGGAGATCGGCGGCGGCGGCCACACGGCGCTGGCGATCCAGTCCGACATCACCGACCAGGCGCAGGCGATCAACGCGGTCGATCGCACCGTCGACGAGCTCGGCCGCCTCGACATCGTCGTCAACAACGCCGGCCAGATGCTGTTGGGGCCGATCGAGAACGCCCCCACCGAGGAGTGGGACCGGATGATCGACCTCAACCTCAAGGGCCTGATCAACACCACTCACGCCGCCCTCCCCCACCTGCTCTCGGCAGCCGAGGATTCGCAGCGCGGCTGCGCCGACGTGGTCAACATCAGCTCCGTCGCCGGTCGCATCGCCCGCGCCGGCTCGGGCGTCTACAACCTGACCAAGCACGGCGTCGGAGCCTTCAGCGAGTCCTTCCGCCAGGAGTTCGCCGACCGCAAGGTGAGGACGACGATCATCGAGCCCGGCGCCGTCGACACCGAGCTCTCCGACCACATCCGCGACGGCGTGCGGGAGCAGACGCGCGAACGCTTCGCCGACATGCAGATGCTCGAGGCCGCCGACATCGCCGACGCGATCGCCTACGCGGTGACCCGCCCCTGGCACGTCTCACTCAACGAGATCCTGATCCGGCCGACGGAGCAGAAGGGCTGAGCGGCACCCCCTGCATCGGCCCACCGACCGGTCAATCCAGCCGCACAGGCAGTGCAGCGATGCCCTGCAGGGTGTTGTTACGGATGCGCACTGGATTCTCAATCGTCTCAATCGTCTTCACCTGAGACACCAAAGCGCGAAGCAGCGCCTGCAGCTCGAGCTTCGCGAGGTGGATGCCAATGCAGGTGTGCGGTCCATTGCCCCAGCCGAGATTGCCTCCCGGAGGACGATCGAGGTCGAAGCGGTCGGGCTGCGGGAAGCGGCGCTCATCCATGTTCGCCGCGCCGAAGAGCAGGGCGACGCGATCCCCGGCGTGGAGCTGGGCACCGCCGAACTCGACCTCGCGGCTGACGCGGCGGGTGAAGCAACGAACGGGAGATGAGATGCGCACCGCCTCGACCACCGCGGCCGGGATCAGCTCGGGCTCTTGGCGCAGTCGCTGCCAGGCTTCCGGGTTGCGGCCGAGCAGCCAGAGCATGTGCGTGGCGGAGAGGATCGTCGTGTCCAGACCTGGGGCGACGAAATCCATCACCATCATCCGCGCTTCGAGCTTCCCGAGCTCACCTCGGCCAGCGGCGTCGAAGACCCCTGCCGCCCAGCCGCCAGGCACCAGGCCCGAGCGGCGAAGCCGCAGCATGTGGAAAAGCATGCCGAGCGAGCCCGAGCCAGAACCCCACCAGCGACGGTTGAACGGACCGAGTTGATCGAATGCAGTCGAGGCCCAATGCAACAGCCGATCGCTGGAAACGCGAAGACCGATCAAATCGGCGACGACTCGAACCGGAAGAGCCCCGGAGAAGTCGCGGACGGCGTCGAACTCGCCAACGCCGACCAGGCTCCTGACGACCGCGTCGGCCTCGCCGTCGAGACGATCCGCGATCGGGGCGAGGGCCTTCGCGCCGAGCGGTCGCATCTCGACCTTGCGCCGAGTCGCGTGGGTTGCCCCGTTGCTGAAGAGAATCGACTTACGCCCGGTGAAGTTGATCAGCGCATTGGCGGCGACACCGTGATCGCTGGCGAAAAGCTCGTCGTCGCGCAGCGCCGCGCGAACGTCCTCGAACCGCCCGATCGCCCAGAGCCGGTTTCGCGGCAGCCGGACGACCGGCGCCGCGTTGCGAATCTGCGTGAAAGCGGCAGTCGAGTCCTCGACGGTACCGTCCCCGTAGAGGTCCAGATCGACAGTCGGGACCACGCCCACCAGCTAAACCTCGGCCGGCCGGCGCTGGATCGCGATCAGGCTCTCCAGCGCAGACGCGGCGGCCGCCGCCCCGCCCGCGTGCTCAAACGCGTCGCGGACCCGCTCGGCACCGGCACGGCACTCGATCGCTTCCTCGACCGCAGCACGCAGGCGATCGGGACGAAGCCGTCTGGGCGACAGCAGGGTGCCGCCGCCGCACTGCTCGACCCGGCGCGCGACCTCGAGCTGGTCGCGCATGAACGGGACCGCGCAAACCGGCACTCCCGCCGCGAGGGCCTTCTGCGTCGTGCCCATGCCGCCGTGGGAGATCACGGCGGCGGCCCGGCGCAGAATCGGGCGGTGCGGCAGGAAGCGCTCGACCCTGGCGTTGGCCGGCACGTCGAAGTCAGCCGGATCGTGGGCGGCACTGGTGGCGACGATGGAATAGGGACGGCCGGCGAAGGCCTCGAGTGCGCACCTGATCAGCTTCGCGTCGTCCTGGAACTCGGTCGAGGCCGTGACCAGAACGATCGGGCGTTCCTCGGCGGCCAGCCAGTCCGGCTCAGGCGCCGGCGGCTCCCAGAGCGCCGGGCCGACGGGCAGCACGTTCGGCGGCCACTCGCGGCGATATTCGAAGGGCTCGGCCGAGAAATGGATCAGCAGCGGGGAGAGGAGCGAGAGGTCGTCGAGGTCGTCGAGCGCCGGCAGGCCGAGAACCGCCCGGTGAGAGTTTAGATCGCGCACGAAGGGGCGAAAGGCCACTTTCTTGAAGGCGTCGAGACCGCCGTCGCGAAGGCGCGAGGGCAGGCTTTCCGACGGCGCCCAGCCCGGCCCGAAGCTGGGCACGCCGCGGGCCGGCGACGGGTGAGGGTAGGGCATGTACTGGGCCCACGGCAACCCCGAAGCCTCGGCCGCGGCGGCCGCGCCAACGGCGTTGCTGTCGACCCAGGTCAGGTCTGGCCGCTCGGCCTCGATCGCCGCCTGCAGGTCGGGAATCTCGTAGTGCGCCCGCCGCTCGAAGGTCTCGCACGCCGACAGCAGGGCGCCGATCGAGGTCCGCGCCTTCCAGTCTTCCAGCGGGATCGCCTCGATTCGGGGGTCGATCGGCGCCGCGCTGATGCCGAGCCGCTCGATCGCCTCCACGCTCGTGCTCGTGGTGCGAATCGTGACCTCGTGCCCGCGATCGCGCAGGGCAAGCGCGGCTGGGACCGGCGGGAAGGAGTGGCCCGGGCTGGGACAGGTGTAGATCAGCACGCGGGCCATCACTTGACTCCGGTCAGCGCATCGACCGTCTCGACGATCGCGGCTTCGGTCTGAGGCCGGGACAACTTCATGTCAAGGCGCATCAACTTCCAGCTGAGCAGGTCGGTGGCGACGATCAGCTGGACGACGAGCTGCTCCCTGCGAGCGCCCCGGCGCGGTTTCAGGCTCGGCGCGAAGACCCGTTCGACCCACTCGCGGTGATAGCGCCGCCCTTCGTCGGTCATTGAGCGCACCGCCGGAAAGCGATCCTCCTCAGCGAGGAGGTGAAGGATGAGCTCGCCCTTGGCGTCGTAGTGCTCGAGCAGGTTGCGAGCCGCGCCGACGTGATCGCCGGCCGGAGCCTCGTCGCGGGCCTCGGCCATGTCGCCGCCCCAGGCTTCGCAGGCGGCCACGAAGAGGTCCTCCTTGCGGCCGAAATGCGCGATCAGGGTGGGAACGGTGACTCCCGCCGCCTTGGCGACCCCGGCAAGCGTCACGTCCTCATAGGACCGAGAGAGGAACTGCTCCATCGCCTCGGCACAGATCCGCTCAGCCGTCTCCTCCGAGCGCCGCGCCCGGGCGTCCATCCGGTACTGCCGTTTCCCTGTCGCCGCCGTCTTCGTCATTTCACTTATACATGACTATAGTGAAAAATAGAGGGCGCTAGGCCTTCCTCCTCGCTTCCCACTCCCGCCTGACCTTGCGCGGGGTCCGGGCGGTGCCTCCCCAGCCCGGTGGATCGCCCGCGCCCCAGTAGCTCATGTGGCCGGGGGCGCGGGGGTTGATGTACCAACCGCTCGGCCTGTCCTGGTCGGAATACTGTCTCGGGTCCAGCGAGTGGCTGGTCTCTGGCGAGCTCCCGGACAGCCCCGGCGCCAGTGCGGTTTCGCGGCGGGAGCGGAGGTCGTAGTAGAGGAGCGCTGTCGCCAAGGCGCCGAAGGAGTGAGTGAAAACCAGGACAAGCAGGCCGGCCAGGAAGGAGATTGCGGTGGTGTGGTCGTTTCCGAAGCCAAGGCCGGCCAAGAGCACAGGCACGGTGGTGATCAAGCTGATGTAGATGACAAAGACGAAGAGGTGGCCGTAGTGCCCATCGGTCAACTGGGCGCTGCGGCGCAGCGCCGGCAGCCATCCTTCGCCCTCGATCGCGGCGACCTGGGCGACGACGAGCCAGCGCAGCATCAAAATCACACCGGGAACGACGAAGGCCAGAAGCCCGAGACCGATTCCGAGGCCAGAGATGATCGATGCGGCGACGACCACGGGCAGCACGAGCAAGCCCCGGCGGGCCACCGCGGCAAGCTGGGGGTCCCGTCCTTCCCGCGCCTCGGCAACGGCGTGGACGTGCAATGCCGAGATCAGTGGGCCGATCAATACCCACCCGATCACGGTCAGCAGAAGCGAGGTGCCAACGCTGAGAGAGCCCTGCGCGAAGGGACCCGTACCGGTGACCGCGAGAACGATCGACTCGTAGGGCACGACCACACCGGCAGCGAGAACGAAGAAAAGCAGCGGGTAGCGCCGGTACAGCTCGAACGCCCCCGCCACCAGCCGGCGGGCGGAGCGAGGAGTGCGGGTGGTGTTCGTTACGTCAACGGGCGCTGACATCGCGGCAGCGACCGTAAACGACACGAGGGCCAAATGTGTGGCTCTCCGTTCGCGTTCGGAGCACTGGCCGGAATCGCGCTTGGGAATCTCCGCCGGCGTCTACTGGGCACGTGCTGACGCAATCATCGGCACGCTTCTAGGAATGCTGGGTGGACACCTCTCGCGCGCGAGGCAAAGCGGCTAGCGGGGCGTCATCAACGCAATCGGGATCGCGAGCCCGGCCGAGCGACGGAGGGTGGCGATGCGCCGGCCCGGCTGGACCGCCGGGCGAATCTCGCTGACCCGGTCCCCGAGCCCAGCGACGGTCGCGTCCAGGTCGGGGGCGACGAAGGCGAGTCCCCAGAAGAAAGCGGACCGGTCGCCTCCAGCGCGCTCGGTCGCCTCGGCGGGCTCCTGCACGACCTCGAGGATGTTCGCGCCGAGGCGAAAGAACGCCTGCCGCGGGGCGCCGGCAGGAGTCGGCTCCTCGCGAATGCGGCGCAGGTCGAGGCCCGCCGCCCGTAGCGCCCCAACGGTGCGATCGAGCGCGGGCGTGATCACCACAACATGGTCGAGCCCGGTGATCCCGTTGGAGTGCGCCGGTAATTCGCTCGGCGGTTGACGGTCCGACCGCGTCGTCGGCAGCCCGTCCAACTCGGTGCTCTCAACATCGCGCAGCGACCAACCGGCCAAGCCCCTACCAGCATCCGGGCCGGCCAGGCGAATCCGTACGTCGCCAACCACACAGATGTCACCGTCGAGCGCAAACCCGAGCGCCGACCACGCAGCCGGCGCGTCGGCCACCGTCAGCTCGTCGACCGTTGGAGTCACGCTGCAACCGTAGCTTGGGTCATCCGGCAACCCGCTTCCGGTGCGCCTTATCCCCCTATAGAGGGGATAAGGCGCACCGGAGCAGCGGTTAACGCAGGAGGTCGTCGAGGGTGTTGTCGCTGATCGCCGATCGTGGCTGTTCGGCCACGACGTCGGTGCCGGGGCGCGCTTGCTCGTCGCGGCGCTTGATCAGCAGCCACTGGGGCTTCTCGCCGGGATGGGTGCGCTGCAGGGCAAAGCCGCCGCTGAGCTTCTCGCCGTGCAGGACGAAGACGGCGTGACCGCGCTCGAGCGCCTCCGGCCAGGCGACGCGGCCGCCCTGCTCGTAGTGGCCGCGATCCCAGACGATCACGCCGCCCCCCTCGGTCGGGCCCTCGAAGCTGTTGTGGGAGATCGAGTGGTCCTCGACCTGCACCGCGAGGCGCTTGACGGCGGGATCCATCGACGGGCCCTTGGGAACGGCCCACGAGCGCATCACGCCATCGACCTCCAAGCGCAGGTCGAAGTGGTGGGCGGTGGCAGCGTGCTCCTGGACGACGAAGGCACCGGCGCTGATGCCGCGGATCGCGAACTGCTCGTGGCCCTCGGCCTTGACGGGCTCGGTGGCGACATCGGTGACCACGGCGGTGGGCGGCCCGTCGCGCAGGAATGAGACCAGCTCGTCGACGGCCGCTTCCGGTCCCTCCGCGTGGACAAAAACCCCGCCGTCCTCCCCATTGCGAATCCAACCCATTACGCCGAGCCGACGCGCCCGGTGCACGGTGGCATCGCGAAATCCGACGCCTTGAACCTGGCCGGCCACGGCCGCGCGCACCGCTGTCGCATCTGTGTTCTGCATCTCAGTCACGACCCGATCTTAGGAAGCCGTCGAGCCGAACTCGCGGCGAAGCATTCGCCTCGCTTGCTCGATCTCGTGCGGGTCGAGGATTTCAAGATGCGCGATTGCGTTCCGCGCCCGATGCAGCCAGCGCGCCAGTGGGGCCCGCCTGTGATCGTTGCGAAAAGGCGGAATAGCAAAGATCGCCGCCAGCGAGCCAACCTCGAGGCTCCTGACTTCCCTGCCCTTCCACTGTGGCGGCAGCCGGTTCCGGCGCGCGTAGATCCAGTCGGCGAGCGCTTGCCGCTCAATCTCTATTCGGGGCATCAGGCTCCGGACCTGGCCCAACCAGATCAGGCGGCCAAGTGAGTCCGGCTTGAAGGCGCACACATAACAAGGATGCGCATGAGGGTCGCGCTCGCCCCAGGCGTTGACGAGACCGGCACTCCAGGCAGCGAGCGAGTCGGATAGTGGCTGCGGGCGCGGTGAGGGCTCGGGTGACCAGCGAAGCGCGTTCTCATCGGGGTGGAGGTGGTATTTGCGCAACAAGCTCGGAAGGCTTTCCAGGGCACCGTCCCATTCCTCCACCAGCATCGCGGCCAGACTGAGGTCAAATCCGGCAACCTCGGCGACTGTCTCGCCGAACGCGGGTTGCCAAGCGCGCTCTCCGGCCAACTCAGTCACGAAGACCTCGGTGTCGAGGGGGCTGACAATCCCCCACCACCATCGCTTCGCTAGCAGGGAAACCGAGTCGGGCACGAACGAGGCGTGACACCCATCGCAGAGAGTCGCGAAGACGGTCCGGCGATGTATCGGCACCTCAGCCGCAACGTTCGCGAACAGCTCCAGGAACCTGACCCAGGATTCGACCTGCTTGATGGAGGCCCCACGACCATCGACCCAGACCAGGCGCCGTCGCAGCCTGGGGTGAGACGCGAAAGCAGTGACGTCGATAGGCGCGTCGCTGGAGCCGTGCAGGTCGAGGCGCTGGCAGAGAACGTCAACGACCCGCCCACGCCCCCTCGTCAGCTCCTCTAGCCGGAACCTATTTACCTCGATATCAGGCAACACTTCGCGTACGGATGCCTGCAAGCCTTCGGGAAAGCCCCCGGCGGGCAACATCACGATCGCCGAGCGTCCGTACTCCAGATCGGCGGCGATCGTCCGAGCGAACCTGTTCGGACCCGGCAAGCGCCACTCAGGGCGCTGCATCTAGTACCGCCGGCCTGACCTTTCGCCACGCCCGAGCGGCCGTCTCCTCGACCACGTAGCGTCCGTTCACGTCCAGTGTCAGCACCTGCATCGAGCGCAGGACCTCAGCGGCGCGTCCGGCTTCTTCGATCCCTTCATCGTCGGCCAGGGATTGGAAGTCCCTGCGGGCAATCGGCTCGCCATAGACCATGAACAGACTCCAGGCCTCGGCCAGGCCGCTGTCGGCCGCCAGGCCGATCGAATCACAAAGCACTTGGGCGCCCTCTGCGCTGTTGAGCCATTGCTCGAGCCCTTTGATCGCCCGCCGCCAGTCGTGCTTGACGATGTAAGCGTCGACCACGCGATTGACGAGCATCGGCCAGCCGCCCGTCACGCGGATCAGTTCGTCCAGCGAACGATCCTCGTTGAAGAAGAGATCTACGTCCTGAGCCTGCGCCCACGCTCGCAATCCTGCCTTGGTCCACCTCTTCAGCTCGACCAACTCGAGCCGGTCCGCCGCTGTGTTCGAATCCGGCAACTCTTCGCCATGCTCTTCGGGCGCCACCAACGCCTGCCATACCTGCAGCGCCTCGGCCTCCAGCGCGAAGACAACAGTCGAGTTGGATTCCGGCCTGGAGATCGTCTCGCCTACCGAGCGGATCAGGGTCAACACCTCGCTCGCCGGGCCCGGTTTCAACCTGTAGACCACGACCCGGTGCTTCTTCTTCGCCGGACGGTTAAAGCGCGCGCGGAGGCGCTTGGCATCCTGCAACGACGCGTCCTTGAAGCTGTACCGTCCCGACCCGTCCTCAAACAGTTCCTCGAGGCATGCCATCGCATCGCCGATCCCGGTGGCAGGACTGCCGACGACGACTCGCAACTGCGACCCCTCCCCTTCGCCGCCCGAGAGAAGGCCCGCAACCTGCTCGTGGGTGAAGGGCTGCCGGCGATAGGGGTCGCCCCCCAGGGAGTCCCGAAACGAAGCGGCCTCGAATCCGAGTGGAAGCTCGAGCTCGTTCGATGCCTTCAGGTGCTCCTCGATCTGCTCCGCGGTCCCCAGCATCCGAAGTACGTTTGGGCTGCGCATCAGGAACCTGCCTTCGCCGTCTTCAAATAGCACGCCGAGGCTGTCCATCTCTTCGAGCAAGGCGCGAAACTCGTCGCTTCCGGTCTTCGCGAACCCGACCGGCCAGTACTCATCGCACATCGCCCGAATCTCGGCGGCGCTGAGACCAACCATGAGGTCACCTCCAAGCGCCTCGAAGGCAACCGAGTTCGCGATCACCCGGTAGCGGGGATCAAGGTTCGTCGTCAGTTCGAACCGGGTCCGCATCTCTTCCACTACCCGAGGGGTGTGGTACACCGCCTCGACATCCCGCGAGCTGACCGGGTAGGGAGGCGTGCCCGGGCCACGCGCCTTGTCCAGCATGTGGTCTACGAGCTCACTGCAGAAGAGCTGGATCAAGCTCGGCTGGTAGTTGGTGGCGGTGAGTATTCGTGTCGGCAGGTCCGGCGTTTCGAATTTCATCCCGAGCGCCTCGAGCGGCTTGGCAATCAGGTCGTATGCGGGCTGGGGTTTCAGTGGCCCCACCGGCGTCGGGTAGCCAAGGTGGGCCAGGGGCTGGTTAGGGATCCGCTGGAACCGGCGCACTTGGTGAAGGCCGGCGAAGACGGGCTTGAAGCGACGATCCGTTTCCTCCATGAGGGCCTTCAGCTCGGAGACGTTGGGGAACCCCTCTTTCGCGTCCTCGTTGAGAAAGGAATCGCACTCGTCGAGCAACAACAAGATGCGCCGGCCGCCGTCGACCTCGAGCCACGACTTCACCTGTGTGCAAACGTCCTCGAAGCGCGGCTGCCTGGCGGCACCGATCGTCATCACGTCGGCGTCCTTGAGCGCCTTGGCGATCTCGCTGACGATCTTGCTCGCTGGCTCCCGCTCACCGATGCCTTTCGTTTTCAGGTCGACGTAGAGCGCTCGGTTGCCCAACCCTTCGGCATTGAACTTGCGTTCCGCCGCGCGCAGCAGCGCCGACTTGCCCAACCGGCGACCGCCGTAGATGAAGGAGGTACCGTTGCGATCGACGACGCCCGACAGCTCGCGATCGCGGCCGTAGAACATCTCCAGGGGCACGCTTCCGGGCGCAAACGGGGTGTAAGGGTTGATGACGCTGAAGGGGAGTGTTATCCGCATTGTCGTGGCCAGGTTGCGCCCCCCCTTCGAGGCAAAGTAGAGAAACGTGGGCCCATCGATCAGCGCTACCGCTCGACGGTTTCGTTGGTGTCGGAGCTGGTCCGCCACACCCCGTCGCAGGTGCTCCTGCAACGCTGTTCGGAAGCTGAGGACAACGATCGGCTGTTCACCGTCTTCCTGGGAGATGAGCGCTGCGATCGCCTCGTCGCTCATCCCTTCCCAGAGCATCAACAGTCTGTACCTGCCGTCCTGGGCGGCGGAGCCGAAGGCGGGCACCAAGGCCTTGCCCAGAGGCCTCGCACTGAACTCAGCGCGCTTTCGCTTCTCCGCGCTCCCTTTCTGCCAGACCTTGGGGTCAACCCCCTGCTCGACCGTCAGCCCAATCAGATCGAGAATCCGTACGAGGTCGTCGTCGGCGTTCTTGAAGTCACTGCAATCAAGCCGCCACCAAGCATCAACGGCCGCCTGCACTGGCTCGATCTCCTCGTCCTTGAGACTCGCAAAGTCGAGCGCCCCGAATTTCCCCCGGTCGGCGATCGTGGCCGCCAAGGCGTCCGCCTCGGGGCCGGCTTTGCCGACCTGCTGGTCATTGGCGACAGCGGGGAAGAACTCCGTCAGCTGCTTGAAGATCAAGCTGGCCTCTTCTGGCGGGTCCTCATCGCGCTCGATTGCCAGCACGAGCTCCTCGAGGGTCGAAATCTCACCCTGGTCAAGCAAGCGCTGAAGGCGCTCTCGGTACGGCTGCAGCAATGGCTCCTCTGCCAGGCGCGGCCCGTAGGCTTCCCGTGCCTTCCGTTCCCCCGCCTGCTCTGCCTGCTTCAACTTGGCCAAGAAGTCGTTCAAGGCGGCGTCAACACCGCGGAAGTCCTGCTGGTCGTCTCCCATTCCCCTCGCCGAGAGCTCGCTGGTGAGAGCCAGGCCATCCGAGTCGGACACGCGACCCTCTCTGCGCGCGGCACCAAGCTTCCGACCCGCTTCATCAAGGCGACCACGGAGCTCGTCACGCTTTTCGCCGAGTCGACTCAGCCGGCGTTTCTCCAGCTCGGCGGCGAACTCGGGGTCTTGCCGGCGCATGATCTCGACGATTCGCTCGGCGGCATCGAAGTTCGCTTCCTCGACCCGTCCCTCAAAGGCTGCTTCCCAACTGCCCGAAGAGACGGCAGCAAGCAGAGGGCGCAAACGCAGCTCGTCGCTCGGTTCGAGGCGAGTATCGAGGCCAAGGCCCCTGACCCTTAGTAGGTCGAGGCCGAGAATCTCGTCGACCGGCTCTTCGTCCCCGGCAAAGCTCTCCCCGTCGACGACGAGACTGAAGATCTCCTCCATGATCGGCAGGGTCCCGATCGCGGCCGCGGCGCGGAGGTCGTTGCCCTGGCATCGCTCCTCCCAGGCCGCGGTCACTTCCTCGCGTGCGTCACGGGCGACCGTTCGCAGGTCCTCGAGCAAGCCCGTTTGCCAGCTTTCGGCGTCCTGCTTTTGCCGCACCCGTTCGAGTCCCTGGGAGACCTCGACCCATTCGGCAACGACCCCCAGGCTTTCTTCGGCCCGTTCAATCAACTTCTGCCGGGCATCGGCAACGATTGGTCGCTGACGGTTCGCCGCCCGCAGGAGGCGGTCCGTCTCGTCTAGCCGCCTCTCGAGGGTCTTGGCGGACCGCAGCTCGAAGACGGTCTGCTCAGCCTTCTTCAGTTCCCCGGCGCGATCGTCTGCCACCGCATTCAGCAGCCAGCCGAGCATGCCGTCGGGCTCGATCCACTTTCGCCATACGTTCGAGGCCCGTGCATACTTGATCGTGCTGAGCCTCAGTATCTGCTCGGCGCGTTCCTGAACCGCGCGCAAGTTGTCTTCAGCGACGGCGATGTCCTGGACCTGCTCGGTCATATCGGGCGCCGAGAGACCACGCTGGCCGGCGGTGGTCACCGCCTCGATCAGAGATGCCAGCCCGGGGTTAGACGAGTAGGACGCGGCGACGGCGCCAAGCAAGTCGCTGGCACCCGAATAGGGCGCCACGAGGGTGCCGCGCAGTCCAGCCACGAGGGCGATCAGGTTGGCCACCTTGTCGCCGCGCAGCGCCTCGATTGGGAAGGCCTGTACGAGCTCGCGAAAGCGGCTGACCGCTTCGCCCACGGGACTACGCATGGCACCCGAGTAGGCGAGCGCCTTGAGGGCATTCTCAAGGCCGGGCTCTCCCGTCGGCCAGGCGACGACGATCCAATGGGCGAGGCCAAACCGCTGCTGGCGGAAGAGCTCCTCCAATGCCGCTTCGATCTCCTCGTCGGACGGATCCCCTGGGTCGCTCGATTCGTTGTCGGCCCCTACCGCATCGGTCGGCAGGGGAGTGGCCCGCAGGGCCGGTTCCTCGGCCGAGGACTCTTCAGCAGGCGTCGCCACCTCTGTCGGCGGCGGCGTCGGCACTTCGACTCCGGCTCCGTCAACTCGCCCGACTCCAAGCTTGAGGTTTCCGTAGGCGGCGAGACCGACCGCTGCCTGACAGTCGGCGGGCAGCAGCTCCATCGCCTGCGCGGTCAAGGCACTTTTCTCGCCTTCATCAGTTGCCCCATTGAGACGCACGAGAGCAGCCAGACCTTCTGCCAGTCGCAGGCTCTCTCCGTCCTGCAGGGCCTCCGGCTCAAGTAGCTCCGCGGCGCGCTGCCGGCATCCCTTGAGCAAATCCGGGCCGGAATCCTCAATCGGCATCTCGGCAAGCCTTTGCAGCGCCTCGACAAGAGCGTCCGTCGCCTCCTGTTCCCGGCCTTCCATTGCCTTCAGCTCCATCGCGGCAAGGCGAAGGCTTGAGACTGTCTCAAGCTCCGCTTCTCCTTCTAAGGCCGAGGCTATTCGCACCCGCGCCTCGCGCAGTGCCTCGTCGTATATCGATAGCCCCTCGAGGTCCTCCCGGTCGACGGGGCGGCCCTGCTCGAGGTCGTGTTGCAGCTTCTCTACGGCGGCCCTTGCCTGCTTCTGCTTTGCCTCGACGGCCTCGACCAGCGCCTCGTAGTCGTCCGGGAGTGCTCCCGGCGAATCCCCATCAATGGTATTTGCTCCGGACTTCTCCACCCCTCCGGCGGAGCGTACCAATCTGGTATCTAAAGAGTTCTCAACCAGTATTCTGCGGCTCCCGTTGACCGCTGAGGCCACCAGGAAACCGTCTCGAGAAAAAGAGGCACAGGCCGGCAGCGCACGGATCGAGCTCATCGGCCAGTGGGATGAGGACGGGAAATTCGCGGCCCTGCGTCTCGACAAAAACGAGAGGCCTCTGGCCGAGAGCCGATGCACCTGGGCACACGCGCGCATGCCCGAGGTGAACGCTCAGGGCAAACGCGTCACAAGGACGAATTGGCGGTCGGCAAGCGCTCAGCTGCGAAGAGTGGGACTCGGCCCACCTAACCCACAGCAACGGTCTGCGTTGGGAAGCCCGCTTTCCAGAAAGCCAGGGGTTTACACCGCATTGGGCGTTTCCGTCGTAACCGCGAGCGACAACCGTGTCGGCAGCCGTGAGGTCATCCGACTTGCACGCATCTCCCTCGTTCCGATCACCCCCCACCTCTTGATGTCGGCGCGCCACCGAGATGGCCTCGACTGGATCGAGCCAATAGACAGCCGCAACGCTCGAGCAATGCGCGAGTCGGCCCTGCAGAAACGCGATCCCTGTCGCCCCACCAGCTTGCTCGCGAGCATCCAGGGCCACGGGAAGGTCAAGGCCTTCACCACAGCAGACGAACTGGCGATCGAGGCGATCCTCGCGGCAACCCAGTCTTACCCACGAGCAATCGTCGAGCTCAGCGGGATGCTCAGTGCCGTCGAGGGCCAGCTCGCGAACTCTGAGCCCACCGATGACCTTGACGTACAAGACCATCCGCGAATCCTTTCCACACTGCTGCACTTGATCGCGGCCGTAGGTCGGCTGGAGCAAGAAATGAACGAGATGCGCGACGACTTCGAGGACCGCACCAAGGCGCGGGGTATCGAAAATCCACGCACAGAGAACGTCGAGGGCAACCTGCGGCGCGCACTAGATGCCTTGGCACGGATCCGCGGAGACGCGCGAACCACCGTCGACATGATCGGTAGCACTCGCGCCAGCGCCCACCTTCAGGTCGCCCTGCGCGAGGCCCGCGAAGCCTCTGCGCAGCGAGAGAGACAAAGTCGAGACGCCGAAGAGCAGCGCGCGGCAGAGAGAGTCCAGCGAGACCGTGAGCAGCGACTTGCTCGCACGCTTGCCTTCCTCACATCGGTGTTGCTCATCCCAACTCTCGTCGCCTCGGTATTTGGGGCGAACGTCGCTCTGCCGCGTGACGGAAGCATCTGGAAGACCTGGCTCATGCTCGCCTGCATGATCGGCCTCGGAAGCCTTTCCTACGCCGTACTGCGCGAACTTGACCCGACGCGAAACTCGTCAAATCCCATCGCGCGGCTCACTCCATACCTCGGCGCCATCGTCGCCCTGCTCGCCAGCGTCACCATTGCGTTCGGATGGCTCGGCACCGGATAACAAGACCGTCGACACCCCTTGCCTGCATGCCGGGGCGCTAGCCCTTGCCGACTCTCGCCAGGTAGCGCTCGAGCCTTCCGGTCTCTTCGGTGTCCTCGTAGACCTCGTACTCGCGCAACTTCCCCCAGGCGATCCGGCCCCAGATCACGTAGCGGTTGTCGTAGACGCGCCCCTCCTGAGGGTCGTCGAGGTGGATGTGGCCCCGGACGCAAATCGTCTGGTGCCAGGGGAACCCCTTGAGGACCACCTCCTCTGGATAGATCTGCAGCCCGATGCTGACGAAGCGCTCGAGCCATTGCTCCAGCTCCCGCTTGTTATTCGCCCCCGGCGCAAACGAGCTGGCGCCCGGGAAGCGGAACTTGACGTCCTCGGCATCCATCGCCAGCGTCGGCCCGGCGTCCCCGGCGCGAATCGACTTCATGTTGCGGGCAATCATCTTCCCGGCCAGCCCACGAAAGCAATTGGCCCCCTTCCTCTCGTTGTCTCTCGGAGGCTAGCTTGAGATCGCCTCTCCGGAAGAATGCGGGCGTGCTCGAGCTGAGGTCGTTCCAAAGCGATGACCTGGCTGCGGTATGGCAGCTTCACGACGCAGCGCTCGAGGCCGCCGGAGTGCACGGTGGGAGCGGGCCGTGGGAGGACGACCTGCGGGACATAGGCGCCACCTATCTCGAGTCCGGCGGGGAGTTCTTGGTCGGCCTCGTCGGAGTCGAGCTGATCGCGATGGGCGGCCTCCTTCGCCGCTCTCCAGCCGCGGCTGAGATCAAACGCATGCGGGTGCACCCCGATTTCCAGCGTCGCGGGTTTGGCCGCCTCGTCCTCGAAGAACTGGAGGCGCGAGCCCGGGTGCTCGGCTGTCGAGAGATCTGCCTCGACACCACGGAGGAACAGACCGCGGCGCGCCGTCTATACGAGAGCGCCGGATACCGGGAAACCGGCCGGCGAAGACAGGGCCGCTTCGTCTTCATCGACTACCGCAAGCCGCTCGACCCGACTAGCGGCGCTTGACCTGGAAGTGGAACAGGGCCGGCGTGTGGTCGACATTGCCCGCCTGGTCCGCCGCGACGACGCGGAAGGTATGGCGGCCTGGCCCGACGACGTAGGCGCGCGGCGAGGTGCAGATGCGGAAGGGGCGGCCGTCGAGGCGGCAGCTGAAGTGCGAGCCGGCCTCGTTGGAAGCGAAGCGAAAGACGACGCGGCGGTGACCGCTCTCCGTCTTGATCAACCTGCGCGGATGGACGCCGAGCCGAGTCCGCGGCGGCTTGGTGTCGGGACGGGGTTTCGGCGGCGGTGGTGGAGGCGGTTCGGGCGGCAGCGGAGGCTCGGGCGGCGGCAGGTTGAAGTTGTCCTTGGCCGCTTCGATCACCATCTCGCATTCGACCGGCGAGGGGTCACCGAATTTGGCGAAATCGACGATCGCGGTGTCCGTATCGGCGCCGCAGTCGATCGCCGCGTCGGCGTCGGAGGCGTTGGCCAGGATCAGATCG
Source organism: uncultured Solirubrobacterales bacterium (assembly GCA_963840565.1). Classification (GTDB taxonomy): domain Bacteria; phylum Actinomycetota; class Thermoleophilia; order Solirubrobacterales; family 70-9; genus VRUE01. The sequence goes on along the minus strand of CAWIZH010000002.1, from coordinate 189,381 downwards.
GCGCCCGCGCCCGAGCGGTAGGTGTCGGCGCCTTCGTGGCCGAGCAGCTGATTGGGACCGCCGTCGCCATAGAAGCTGTCCGGCGAGCCGCTGCCCTCGAGGTCCTCGATGCTGTGCAGGGAACCGAGCGAGCCGCTCGCGCAGACCGGCGTGCCTGCCGCACCCGGCCGCCCCACCTGCCCGGTGGCGAGGTTGGCGCCTACCCCATCTCCGTTGACTTCTTTGTACTTCGCCCAAGAAGCGTTGTCGCGACCTTCGCCGCCTTCGATCGCGGCTCCTTCGCAGATCGAGTTGGAGAGGAAGAGGTCGTTGCCGCCTTCCCCGAACAGGGTGTCGTGACCGGCGCTGCCGAGCACGGCGTCGTCGCCACCACGGCCGTGCAAGACATCGTTGCCGGGCCCGTCGGCGAGGATGTCGTCGCTTTCGTCGCCGGCGGAGATTTCGTCGTTGCCGGCGCCGCCGAGCATCATCAGTGAGCTCGTCGCCGGCATCGCTTCGGCGCGGAGGTTGTCGGCACCATCGAGCCCGGCGACCAGGAGCGAGTCGAGCGGCGCCGCCAGCGTGCAGACCGCGGTGGTGGCGAGGTCCTGCAGCGCGCACCCAGACGCGACCGGAGGAGCCTGGAAGGTGCTGCCACCGCTCAGGTGCATGGTCACCGCTTCGCCCGCGCCGCCGCCGGTCGAATCGACCGTCAGCCCGTCGTCACCGCTGCTGCCGAGCAGGTAGAGCTCGGTGTAGCCGGTGGCGCCTTCGGTCATCGAGCCGACACTGACTTCATTGGCTTTGCGTTTGACGACCGGCCCATTGCCTTCGATCGACTCGCAGCCCGAATTGCTTTCTCCGCCGACACAATCGTCTCCATCGGCACCGCCGTTGAGGACAACCCCGGTGGCGCCGCCGGCTTCGAGCACGTCGGCGCCACCGCCCCCGTAGATCGTCTGCCCTGTCTTCGAGGCCTTGATGTAGTCGGAGAAGGGACTGCCGACGATCCGCTCGAAGTCGGAGGGGTCGACTTCGTCGACCCCTCCCCCGTTCGGCGCCACGCCGTTGTCGCCTTCGGCTTCGCCGTGTTCGTCGAGCTCGGTGAGGTCGAGATAGACGCCGCGTCCTTCTTCGGTTTTCGCCGGGAAGCCCGGATTGGTCACTTCCCTGGTAAAGCCCGGACTGACCCCGGTCGAGTAGCTCAGCGTGTCGACCTCCCCGGCCGGACCGGAGTCGCGCAGGTGGTCGATCGTCGCGTCGCCGCGGATGTAGTCGTTGCCTTGTTCGCCATCGACCGTGTCGGCACCGAACCCACCGATGAGCAGATCGTCGCCGGAACCGCCGCGCACGAGGTCATCGCCGGGCCCGCCGAAGAGCTTGTCGTTGCCACCGCCGCCGAGCAGGGTGTCGTTGCCGCGCTCGCCGAAGACGATGTCGTTGCCGGGGCCGCCTTCGAAGGTCTGGCTGCCAACGCCGAGCCGGCAGCCGGACGGGCAGGAGGAGACGGCGGCAGAGATCGGGCCCGGCACGATCGTGTCGTTGCCGCCGCCGCCACTGACCGAGGCGACGCCGGGCGGGGCGACGATGGTGTCGGCGCAGGGCGTGCCCTCGATCGTGTTGCCGACCCGCTCCGGCCCTTCGGCGCAGCTCGGCGGCGCGGCTGGGCCCGGCGCCCCGTCGGCGGGCAGCGGAGCCATCGCGACGGCGGCCAGCAACATGGCGAGGGTCGAGAAAAAGCGAGGCACTACTTCCTCATACCCAATCGCCGCCATCCGATGCGGTGCTGGCATCTGGCGGCATATGCTCACTTGATGCGCCGAGCGCCGATCCTCGTCCTCCTTCTCGCCGGCGCCTTGCTCCTCGCGATCCCGGGGTCATTCGCGGGCGCCTCGCGGGCGCCAAGTGAAGCCGCCACTTCGCGGCCCGACCCGGAAGTCTGGATCGAATTCGAACTCGGAGCCGGCCATGGGCTCATAGCTCAGCTCGAAACCTACGCCGGCGACGTCACCCTGACGATCATCGGCAACCACCAGTACGTCAGCTACCAGGTCAAGGGAGAACCCTCGCCAAGCGGTCTGGTCGCCAAATTCGGCACCCTCGGGGAAGTTTCAGTCACCTTTTCGCCGACCAAGACGATCAGCAGCGAACAGCCCCCGAAGGGCTGTAAAGACGAAGCCAGGACGGACCGGGAAGGGATCTTCTCCGGGACGATCAAACTGACCGGCGAGCGCGAATACGTCCGGCTCGACGCGACCGAAGCAAAGGGCGAGATGGAAATCACCCCTCGCTGGAATTGCGGTACCCGGGGCGGCAAGAACGTCGTCCCCCCTCCCCCGACCATTCCGCATCGAGCCTCGGCGGAAAGGAAAGACGTCGCGACGCTGAAGGCATCGGACCGGAGGTCGCGGGCCGGCTTCAGCGCTGGTGCCATGCGAGGCCCCAAGGGCCATAACTACACCTTCTTCGCCGGCGGCCTCTCAGAAAACCGGGAATCGATGAGGATCTTCCGCCTCGCGGCGCTGTCGGCGCCCACCTCCAGCTTCCTCTTCAACCACGCGAAGGGCACCGCCAGCGTGCGCCCGCCGTGGCCGTTCAGCGGCAGCGCTTCGTTCAAACGGCGCCGGAAAGGTCCGCCCGCGTGGAGCGGCTCGCTGAAAGTGGCGCTCCTGGGCGCCGACCCGATCGCGCTCACCGGCCCGGGCTTCCGCGCGAGCCTCGTGCGCGATTTTCCGGGCGACTGAGTCCGAGCCGGCATTGGCCGGGTCAAACGGCGACCAAGCCGGGCCGCAGCACGTCCGGATCGTGACCGGGGATGACGCGGGTGCCGCCGTCGCGCAGGGCGCGGAGGCGTTCGGCGGAGCGGCGCTGCTCGGCGTGGTCGTCGCCGAAGGCCGGGAAGCGGTGGTCATCCAGCCCGGAGGCGAAGTGGGTGACGTCGGCGCCGATGATCAGGTCCTCGCCGACGCGCACCGACTGATGGCCCGGGGTGTGCCCGGGCGTCAGCAGCAGCTCGACCGAGCCGTCGCCGAGCAGGTCGTGGTCGCCGTCAACAAGGATCACCTCGCGCTCGTCGCCGGCGTAATCGCGAGGGAAGAAGAAGTTCCGCTCGATCGCGCCGGCCTCGCCGCCCGCCTCCCATTCGCGGCGCTGGACGACGATCGGGATGCTCGCGGGCAGCAGCGAGAGGCCGCCCGCGTGGTCGTAGTGCAGGTGGGTAAGCACGATTTTGGTAATCGTCGCCGGGTCGACTTGCTCGTCCACGGGCCGATCGAGCTCTAGCTCGAAAAGGCTCGCGGCCGGCGAGCCACCGTAGAAGGCCGGCGCGTCGGCACAGGCGCCGGGATGCAGGCCGGTGTCGATCAGGATCCGCTCGCTCTCGGTCTCGACAACGTAGGCCGGGACCGGGAAGCGGATGCGCGCCTCGGGGTCTTCGCCCTGGCGCCAGATCGCCGCCGCGCCGGAGACCCAGCCGACGTTCAGCGCCTCGACCTTCAATGCAGGTGGTCGAGCGGGTTGGCGGAGACGAGCTTGGTGAAGCCGAGGCGGTGGAGCAGCGCGGCGCGAGACTGCGGCCGGCGCTTGGCCTGGCGCTCGGTGTCGGCGAGGAGCAGCTCGCCCGACCCCTCGCGCGGCCACTTCTTGGCCACCTCCAGCAGGGGCGCCTGAGGGAATCGCTCCATGCGGCGCCCGACCACGTCGAGCATTACCCCTTTGCTGAGCAGGACAGCCTCGGGCCCGTAGCGGTCGGGCACGTGGATGTTGAGGTGCAGCGAGATCGCCTCGGCAACGGTGCGGGCGCGCTCCGCGGGTGCCTGCTGCGCGCAAAGCAGCGCATGGGCGGCCCGCGCTCCCTCGACCGCGAAGCAGGCGGCGCTCGGGTCGCGCCCGTCGTGCGCCTCGGTCAGGCCGATGTCGTGCAGGACGCAGGCCAGGTAGAGCAGCTCCTCGTCGTGATCGACCCGGTCGCGCTGGGCGAACAGCGCGGCGAAGGCCCAGGTGCGCAGGCAGTGACCGTAGAGCGGCGGCTTCGACAGCTCGCGGACCCGTTCCTCGGCCTCTTTCGCCAGCGCCGTGTCGGGGGGAGTCGGGAGGCTGACGACGCTCGTGTCGCTGATCAAGCGACGGCGCACCGCGGCGGGCAAGCGCGAGAGCTGCGCCAGCACGCCCTGGCGCAGCAGCTCGGCGCGGTCGGCGCGACCGAGGCGACCGTCCGTGCGCTGCGCCCACTCCCAACTCCCGACTTGGCTCATGCCCCATTGCTACCAACGGCGCCAAGACCAAGATCGAGGCTTGTCCGAATTCGAGGGGTATCCGTCCTTGCGGACAGCGCTTCGTGCCTGCAAGATGTCACCTGTGCCGACTGCCAAGCGCCAAGTCGTCCTCGTCGCCTTCGAAGGAGTGCAGCTGCTCGACGTGATCGGCCCATCCGACATCCTCGACGCCGCGACCCGCCTGCTCGGTGGCAACGGCGGTTACCGGATGCTCGTCGCGACCCCCGACGGCCAGCCCGTTCGCGGCTCGGGAGGACTGCGGCTCGACGCGGACATCGCGCTCGGCCAGGTGCGGCGTCGCGGCGTCGACACCGTGATCGTCGGCGGCGGCCTGCAGATCGACGACGTCCTCGGCGACCCGCGGCTCGCTCCGGCGCTGAAGCGCATCGCCCCCGGTGCCCGCCGAACCTGCTCGGTATGCGCCGGCGCCTTCCTGCTCGCCGAGGCCGACCTGCTCGACGGCAAGGCCGCGACCACGCACTGGGCCTTCTGCGCGGAGCTCGCCCGCCGCCACCCCACCGTCCGGGTCGAGCCCGACCGGATCTTCGTCCGCGACGGGCCGATCTCGACCTCGGCCGGCATGACCGCCGGCATGGACCTCGCCCTCGCCCTGGTCGAGGAGGATCACGGGCCCGAGATCGCCCGCAGCGTGGCGCGCTGGACCGTGATGTTCCTGCAGCGCCCCGGTGGCCAGTCCCAGTTCTCCGAGCGCCTGGCGCTCCCTGCCGCAATCGCCACTCCAATCCGCGAGACCCTCGACCGCATCGCCGCCGACCCCGCCGGCGACCACCGCCTCCCCCAGCTCGCCCAGCGAGCGTCCCTCTCGGAGCGCCACCTGCGCCGCCTCTTCACCGAGCAGACCGGGACGACCCCGGCCCGCTTCACCGAGCGAGTCCGCGTCGAGGCCGCCCGCGACCTGCTCGCCGACACCGCCACCCCGATCGAGGCGATCGCCGCCGGCTGCGGCTTCGGCAGCGCCGAGACGATGCGCCGCGCCTTCCTGCGAGTCCTCGGGGTCGGGCCCGCCGACTATCGAGCCCGCTTTCGCTCGAGCCTCGGCAATTAAGCTTCTTGCAGACAATGTCCCTGAGCGATTAGCCTGCTGTGCGTGCAAATCGTCCAAACGAAAACGCGCCCGGCCCGAATCGCAATCGGAATCTCTCCACACGCTTCGAATCGAGTCATTCGCCGTGCGTTCCGACTGCTGGGCGGACGGTGGGGCGGAATCCACGACCTACTGTTCATCATCGACAAACAAGGGAGGCTGGATCAATTCTTCAGCGCAACCCTCCGCCTTGCCGATCCGGACTTCATCCTCTCACTCGATCCAAACCTTGAGTCCGTCAACTGGCCTAGCACACTCGAAAAGCTGCGGATCCAACCCTTTGACGTGGTTAGGTTCCGCGAGAGGATGGAGTTGCGCCCCCCGTGGTCAGCTCATTTCGCGGAAAGACCAAGCCGCTCGGGACGGCGTGGCGCAATAATTGACGTTGACGATCAGGCGCTGAACTGGCGTGCCGCAGCACGTTACGGACTCCCGGCTTCAAATACCCAGGCTCGCCGCAAGAGCCGGGAGGATCCCGACGCAGAGGCCCCAGTTCGCCGTGGAACGCTGGGACTGACGGCGCAATCCGCAGCACATAGGTGGGCACTTTTTGGCGACCGAAATCAACTCGACTTGGCCGCCAGATACTGGTGTCTTCGAGCGCTGGGGGGATTGCCTCGCTGGTATTCGCTAGGCCGACTCGACAACGACCGCCCACCGCCATTTTCCCGCAATGCCTTTCTGCTCGCCCCAACAGCATTACCCGAAGACATCACATCGGCAGCTCAACGCTGGAGCAACAACGTTCGCCAATTCGAGTCGGCCCCAGCAGATCCGTCTGAGGTTCTCGACCCTCCGGCCGACTATTACTTCGGCGCCAAGATCGACGCCATCGAAGGGTTCAACCATCAGCTGCACACATCTCTGCCGGCGCCGCCGGTGCTAGGCGAGCCACTGCGCAGAAACCTAAGGGGGGTCGCCGAATACCACCTCATGTCCCCAGACCCGGAGGACCCTGACGGTGTGGTGCTGACCCGAGACGCCCGGTCTCGCGCGCTGGTTTTCCACGGCGGCCAAGCCGATCACCGGACGCGTATAACCCTGAACGGATTCGCGGAGGTCAGGCCAATAGCCGAGCCAGCGCTGGCGGTACTTCCGGTGATCAAATATGAGGCAGCAGTCGCGGCCCCCCTTGAGGAAGCCGGGTATTCGGTCAGGCGGTCCGACAAGGGACTCTACCAGCAGCGTTCCCTTGCACTCGCAGGTGGGTTGCGGTTCCTCGCCTGGGCACTTCGGCAGCCGGAAAGCGCAAGTCTCCTGACACTTTTCCACCAGTATCACCTATCCGGAACTCCACCATCAGGGTATCGGCGTGCAATTACCTACGATGACTTCCGCGAGCGCCTCTTCGCACACCTACGAAAGAGTCGAAAACGGCTTCGGCCTCAGCTTCGTGACCAGGCGGAGGAGTGGCTTTCGTGGTGGATCAATGAGCTACTGGAGAAGCAACTACTCATCGCTGGCTACGTGTTGCCATGTCCAACCTGTGCCTTGCGGGAATTTTACCGAGCAGAGATGGTCGGGCAGTCGTTCGAGTGCCAGCGTTGTGGAGACAAGGCGGCGGCGCGGTCTCCCCTCTCGCGGTCATTTAGGCTCAACGAGGCGTTTTACCAACTCCAGACACATGATGGCGAAGTCGTCACACTTCTGCTCGCAAGCCTTCGACAGGCCTCAAAAGAATCTTTTCTCTACCTTCCCGAGGCGGAGCTAACGAGGCAAGGCCAAACCAAAGAGGCCGATGCCATTGCGTTGGTTGACGGCGACCTCGTGCTGGCGGAGGCAAAGTCAAATAACTCACTTTCAACCAAAGAGATCAAATGGTATCGATACGCCGCGCAGCGAACCAAGGCCCGTCGCCTGGTCTTCGCCACCGCCAATCGTGACCAGCCACTCTGCAGCAGTCTCGACTGTGACAGCTGCGCAGAAGCCGGCGCGCATCATCGCGATCATGCCTGGAACGACGGCGCTCGTGCCGAAGTCGCCGACGCTCGCAAACGCCTCGTCGCGCATGGCATCACCGTTGAAACTCACTGCTATCGCAGCCTGGTGGTCAAGCAAGGCGATACCGATAGCGAGCTCAGCCGATTCAAACAGCGCGGACGAGGATCAACCTAGCCTTCGAGTGCCTCTTGAGCTCCCGGGTGAGCTGTCACGCCGCAACATTCGGTGCCTGAGTGGTTTGAGACTCCGAACTGTTCCGGTCGCCGCAGGGGCCCGGGGCAAAACCTAAGGAGGCAGGTAGATGGAGTGTCGACAACGACACGGAGACGATGCCAGCGCCATTTCAGGCACGAGGCACGGGATGTTGGGGCTACTTGGCGTTCTCGCCATCGCGGCGATGAGCGCGTGCGCGCTGCTGGCAACCGCGGCGCAGGCGTCGACGATCACCGTCGGCAGCGTTCTGCCGCCGGGGTCCGTCGCGACCAAATTTGAACAGGTGAGGACCTTCTTCAACACGGCGCTGCCGGAGAAAGGCGCCAACCTGACCTCGCCGGCAACCGGCGCGATCGTGCGCTGGCGGATGCAGGACGCCGAAGGCGGTCCCTTCTCCCTGCGCATACTGCGGCCCAACGGCACCGGCGGCTACATGGCAGCGGGCACGAGCAACCCGGTCACTCCTGCCGCCGGAGGTGGGTTGCAGACCTTCACCGCGAACCTGCCGATCCAGGCAGGCGACCTGATCGGCGTCGACCCGACCAACGCCGCCGACAAAATCGGCATCGCGACCGTCGCCGGCGCCAGCTACGGCTTCATCTTCCCGCCCCCGTTTGACGGGGCCACGGTCGCTCCCAGCGGAGGGGTCTCCGGGCAGGAGGTCGAGCTCAGCGCCGAAGTCCAGCCCGCGCCGGCGATCACCTCGATCACGCCGGACTTCGGCTCGGTCACCGGTGGCACCAGCGTGAAAATCACCGGCACCAACCTGGGCGGCGCAAGCGCGGTCAAATTCGGCGAGGTGCCGGCGACCAGCTTCAAAGCCGAATCGGAAACCCAGATCACCGCGGTCGCCCCGGCCGGCACCACGGTCGGCTCGGTCGACGTGACGGCCACCACCCTGGCCGGAACCAGCCCCACAGTCAAAAACGACCTCTTCTTCTACGAAGGCTGCGTCGTTCCAAAGCTGAAGGGCAAGAAGGTCAAGGCCGCCAAGAAGGCGATCGGCCGGGCCGATTGCAAGACCGGCAAGATCACCCGCCGCAAGGGCAAGCCCGGCAAGGTGATCAAGCAGAACCCCAAACCCGGCAAGGTGTTGGCGCCGGGAACCAAGGTGAAGTTGACGGTCGGTAAGTCGTAGGACACTCCGCCCTGTTCTCCCTGTCGCGTTCGGCGCGGCAGGGAGAAACGGGTCAGAGCATCGCCAACTGATCTTTCCTCGCGGCCGGTTCGGGAGCCCCGCCCGCGAGGCGCACGCCCTCCAGCTCCAGAAGCACCTTCTTGCGCTCCACACCGCCGAAGTAACCGGTGAGCGAGCCATCGGCGCCAATCACCCGGTGACAGGGCACGACCACCGGGACCGGATTGCGGCCGATCGCCGCGCCGACGACCCGCGGCCGCCTGTAGGGCTCGAGCTCCGGGTCGTAGAGGGCCTCGTCGATCCGCTTCGCCATCTGGCCGTAGGTCGTCGTCTCCCCGTAGGGGATCTCGAGCAGTTGGTTCCAGACCGCCCTCTGCAGGGGATTACCGCGAAGGTCGAGGTCCAGCTCGAAGGCGCGGCGCTCACCGGCGAAATAGGACTCGAGCTGGTCGATGACCTCGGGCATCGGCCGCTTCGCGGCCTCCGGGAGCCGCGGGGTGTGTCCCTCGAAGTAGATGTTGGTGATGCCTTTCGATCCCGTAACCACGGTCAAAGGCCCGATCGGGCTCTCACAGGTGCTCCAGGCCGAAGAACTCATCTCGATAGCTAAACGCCCGGCCCGGTCGAAACGTGAGATCGCGGCTCAGAGCAGTTTTACCGGGGCATACAGTGACTTGATGGCGGATGCCACCTATGACCGCATCGGTGTCGGCTACGGTGCGCACCGCCGCGGCGACCCGCGGATCGCCGCCCGGATCGCCGAGGCGCTTGGCGACGCCCGCACCGTCGTCAACATCGGTGCGGGCGCGGGCTCCTATGAGCCGAGCGATCGCGCAGTGACGGCAGTCGAGCCATCGGCCGAGATGATCTCCCAGCGGCCCGCCGGAGCGGCGCCGGTCGTGCAGGCGAGCGCCGAATCGCTGCCGTTCGGTGACGACTCCTTCGACGCGGCGATGGCGGTGCTGACCGCCCACCACTGGGCCGACCTGGGCGCCGGGCTGGCCGAGATGCAGCGGGTCACGCGGCTGCGCATAGTGATGGTGGCATTTGACCCCGAGGCGCTGGAGGACCTCTGGATCACCGCCGACTACTTCCCGGCGATGCTCGAGCTGAAGCGACCGTCCGGAGCGGGCAGCCGCGAGCTGGCGGCAATGCTTCCGGCGACGACGACCTCCCCCCTCCCCGTCCCGCACGACTGTGAGGACCACTTCTTCGCCGCGCTCTGGGCAAGGCCGGAGCTGCTCTTCGACGACGACATGGTGCGGCCGATGTGGGTCTGGCAGGGCATCTCGGAGGAGGCGAGACAAACGGGTCGGGGGCGCCTTGCCGCTGACCTGAAAAGTGGCGCCTGGGAGCAACGCTACGGGCACCTGCGCCAGCAGTCCGAGCTGGACGTCGGCCTGCGACTAGTCGTCTCCGAGCTCGACCAGGGAGTCTGAACATCGTAGCTTCACCTTGCGCTTCCTGGGAGGGCCTAGAAGGAAACCCCCGACTGGATCATGAAGAGTCGACCGAGGTGAGATTCGTCGATCTGACGCCCCGCCGAAGCCGCTCCACCTCCGACTGCGCACGCGCTCAAGTTATTGGGGGCCTACTTCTCTCGGGTTCGTTCCAAGTGCGCTGAGCGCCAACGCCGGCGGAGCCCGCTCGCCAAGCCCACAGGACCGAGGGGTACTGCGGCTCGTAATCTCCGCGCTCAAGAGCATCGGCTACCCAAGTTCTCAAACTCCGAAACTTCACCGTCAGTGACCGCCGCGAGAGATTCAGTAACTAATATGCTGTTCTCGATGACACCCTCAGGCGTCCGCGCTTTATACCGTCCCGTGCCCGCCTCTGGCTGCTTCCGGCGAGAGCGACAACGACAATACCTCGCCCCCATCGTCGTCGTCATTTTCGCCCTGCTCGCACTGCCTGCCACCGCTCCCGCTAGGCCGGGCTACGAAGTGCATCCTGGCGGTTTCGAGCTAATCCTGCCCGTGCAACAAAGAGCCAAATATGTAATCTCAGTTTCGGCAAATGAGACACAGCACGTCAAGTTCGTAGTTGATGGTTTTTCTTCGAAGACTGAATATTCGACAAAGGGACGCGTCAACAGCCGGCACGTCGCAGCCACTTTCGGCTCCTTGGGCCAGCTCGATGTCAGGCTGCGTTTCACCCGGCACTTTTCCGACCCCCCTCACGGTGGACGGTGCAAAGGACACGGTACTCGCTATCAAGAAGGGACCTACCGTGGCGCGTTGGAGTTTTCTCATTCAGGAGATGTACCCGCAATCTCTCACACGCATGGCCGCGTCTACTTCGCGCGCCGCTTCAGGCGGGTCTGCACGCGACACAGCCCCCCACTCCCGCAGCCTGGGGTAGGCGGCAAGAGTAAGCTGAGCCGCAAGGTCGAAGTTGGCTTCCTAAAGGTCGGTGGCGAGGCCGAGGGCCGCACGGTTCTCCTTGAAGCTCTCGACTTCACATTGAAGCGAAGGGCGGCGCGCTCAAGAGGAAGCCTTGCCGTGGAAGCATACGAAGGACGCGAAGGGGTGCGAATTACCAAGAGGAGGAATCTCCTTATCGACCGCAACACGTTTGCCATGAGCGGGCGCGGCGACATTCCCGTAACCGTTAAAGTGGAACCGCCGGCGCCATTCTCTGGCCGTGCCCTTTACTCCCTCAGCCCAGGCTCTTCCCCTAGTTGGACCGGCGACCTCAGCGTCAACCTGCCTGGCATGGACAGAATACCCCTCACCGGCCCCGGTTTCAGCGCCAGCCTTTGCCGCAGTGCCTTTATAACTAGCTACGAAAACTGCGCCCCCCCGCTCTCGACCCTAGGCGCTTGCCTGAAGTCTCGCGTCCTAGGCCCAAGGCGGGACCGAAGGCGCTTGGTTAGTTCAAAATGGCTGTGTAGCGCCATAGTTGGAAGGCACAGACCAAGCTGCTTCGCGCACTGCTCGCTGAGACTCGGGAAATGCAGTTACAAACTTTCGAGGAAGGAAACGGCGCTTGATGACGACATCTACGACTCGCCCGGTCTTCGCGACTTCCTGGGCCCACTCAATAGCCTGGTCGCGATCCTCGAACGTTTCCTGCCATCGTCCATCAAAGCCAACATCGTATTTAGCCATCGCTAGTCAGGAGTGCAGTAGCCCAAGCGGCCATTCTCCTTTTCCGCTTTCGATCCGTGTCAGCGATTTCACAGTAGCTTACCAATACACCAGGGTCGTAAGGTCGCGTCACCTCCCCCGTTTTCAAGTGAACGCGACGCCACACCTGACCGCCATATAGAGACCCAACGCCGCGACCCCTGCCTCGCCAGCAATGGTTAGATAACGAGCGTCCACAAAACCTGCCGCGGCACCATATACGCAGCTCTCAAGCTGTTCTTGATGACCTGCCGCCCACTTACCGGCTTTGACCATATTGTTTATTGCAAGTTCTCCAATTTCTTGGGCAGTCGCGAAACCTGAGGCATTTAGAGCTTCGCGCTTCACAAAATTGAAGGCGCTAGCAGCTAGTGCTCCAACCGCACTGCCTCTTAGACCCGCGACATCGTTCGCAAGCGCAGAACCCAAGCCACCGGTACTTGGAAGTATCCCAGACGCGTGGGCGCCTCTTCCGTGCTGCGCGAGGTGCCGCAAACCGTGCGCTCTCGCCCGTTGGCGCGAGCGATGTTCCATTCTTTCAGCATTCCTTCGCGCGCAGCTTCTACTCCTTCTCGAGCATTCACCGCTCAGATCGAAACTGTTAACTGGGTCCCGGTCAGCCTAGTCATAGGCATTGGCGGAACCACCTGAGACTGGATCGGGAGATATGAAGCGACCCAGTGCCGGCACATAGCTCCTCACCCCCATCTGGATCACGCCTCCCGGCGCTTTTCCAACCCACCTCACGGTGGACAGTGCAGGGGACACGATATCCGCTATCAAGAAGGGACCTACCGTGGCACGTTGGAGCTTTCTCATTCGGGAGATGTACCCGCAATCTCTCACACGCATGGCCGCGTCTACTTCACGCGCCGCTTCAGGCAGATCTGCAAGCGACAGCCGTCACCCCCGCCGCCCGGGGCAGGCGCCAAGAGCAAGCTGAGCCGCAGGGTCGAAGTTGGCTTCCTGCAGGTCGAAGGAGAGACTGAAGGCCGCACGGTTTTCCTTGAAGCTCTCGACTTCACATTGAAGCGAAAGCCGGCATCTCAGGAGGCAACCTCGCCGTAGAAGCATACGAAGGGCGCGAAGGAGTGCGAATTACAAAGAGGGGGAATCTCCTTATCGACCACGACTCCTTTGCCATGAGCGGCCGCGGCGACATTTCCCGAAACCGTTGAAGTGGAGCCGCCGGCGCCATTCTCTGGCCGTGCCCTTTACTCCCTCAACCCAGGCTCTTCCCCCAGTTGGACCGGCGACCTCAGCGTCAACCTGCCTGGCATGGGCAGAATACCCGTCACCGGCCCCGGTTTCAGTGCCAGCCTTTGCCGCAGTGCCTTTATAACTAGCTACGAAACTGCGCCCCCGCTTTCGACCCTAGGCGCTTGCCCTGAAGTCTCACGCCCTAGGGACCGAAGTTCAAAATGGCTGTGTAGCGCCATAGCTGGAAGGCACAAACCAAGCTGCTCTGCGTACTGCTGGCTCAGACTCAGGAATGCAGTTACGAATTTTCGCCGTAGGAAGAGGCCTTGAGTACGACATCTACAACTCGGTCACGCTCGGCGACTTCCTGGGCCCACTCAAATGCTTGGTCGCGATCATCAAACGATTCTGCCAGTGTTCGTTACAGCCAAACTTCATAGATAGCTTGGATCTTCGCCCCCGAGTGAGAATTAACGTGGCGCTGAACCCTTGATTAGAGGTCCGTGTTGCGCGCATGGTACTCGCTGATATAGCGATACGCGGCCATTATGAGCAGGACGATCAAACCGAGGAGAGCAAAGCTATAGATCACCCACGTCACTCTGTACAGCACGGCAACGATTAGATTGTCGCGGCCGAAGCCGTGGCGGGCACTATCGAGAACATGGGCCACTATGAAGAGGATGACGACGGATCCAGTGACCGGTCCAATCACGTCACCGCTCGTGAGAGATCTATAGGGAAAGATAGAGATCAAGGCTCGGAAACTCGCGTACATCCGCCACGGGAACCTAAGCAAACTTGATCGAGGCTCAACAGGGAAAGAAGGACCGCTTTCCGGCCGTCGGTCCCGCGACCAAACGAATGCCCGCGAAGACGGTGCCAACAGGCACCCTAGGAGGATTACGGCGAATCCAGCATGCCAGGCTGCTTGCCCCATTGCAATCGGCGAAAGCAACTCGGCTACAGCCGACGCGACGACCAAGATCCACATGATTCTACTGCCACGCAAAAGAAACCATGCCAGCAGCCCCACAACAACCAGCGAGATAGCGCGAGCTGCGGTGATCGGATACAGGACGAATACCGCAAAGCTCTCTCCGACCATCGTTATCGCAGCAACCTTAAGCCAGCCCGGTGCCCGTGATGTGGCCTTCATTATGCTCCTCTCTCCGCGCGTGACTGGAGACTGGCTAGCCAGTCGCTCATTAGGGGCTCCCTTCCTAATGCTAGCCGGACAACCAAGAAGCCGCGCACCGAGTCCCTGCCCAAACGTACGGCAACGCGGCGGCCTCAAATTGCTCGTCCTTGATTGCCGCATCCGCAATTGGCTTTGTATCTGTCCACCCTTCAGTCGCAGCGCGCGCACAACCCAGAATATGTTGACGTTCGGTCATGGCGGCATTGAGGAGCGGCGAAAGATTCCCTCTCACCAGCTTCCAGGCCGCTGAGGCGCTGCTCACCTTGCTGCCTACAAGAGAATTAAACGTACTGCGGATTACCTTCCCGGCCAGATTCGAGGCGGCGTTTCCTACCTGACTAATCACACTAGTCCTCTTTGAGCATGAGTGGCATACTACGAACGGATGAAAACCGTGCGCCCTCGCAGTCTTGCGTGATCGCCGCTTTACTGCGCGTATCCACGCTTTCACTGGGCTTGGCCATTCGCCACTAAGGTCAAATATATTCACGGGGTCCTGGTTGGCGTAGTCATATGCGTTCGCCGATCCGCCAGGCACCGGATCGGGAGAGATAAATCGGCCCAAAGCGGGCACATAGCTCCGAACCCCCATCTGAATCACCCCGGACGGAAGTTCGGTGCGCCGCTGCTTACCGCCAAGCCATCCGAAGCGCCCGGCATTGCCCGATTTCGGATTGCCGAACTCGTCGAATTCGAATTTAGCGGTCGGTTCTTTGGCTGTCGAGCTGAGGCTTGCCGTGGCGACGACGTCGCCGTGCAGGTTGCTCAGCTGAAGGCTCGTTTCTCCGGCACTCGGCTGGATCGCGGCGAGTTCCCCTCCGATGCCCCCGATGCTACGGGTCCAAGCCGAACCGCGTTGGGTCCATACGGGCGAGTCCGAGCCTCCCGCGTAGTGGAAGACTTCGGTGCCTTCTTTGCTCCCGGTCTGGACGACCTGGCGCACTCGGCCAGTGGAGTCGAGCTGGTAACTGTTCGTGATGCCGCCCTGGGACTGGCTGGCGAGCATTTCGTTGCTGTAGAAGCTGGTGGTTAGGGTGCTTCCCCCGGCGTCTTTGGCCGGCAGGCTCGTGATCCGTCCGAAGCTGTCGTAGACGATCCCCGAATCAGTCAACCGGTCGGCGGCGTCGTAGCTGTAGGTCTGCGGGGTGCCACCCGATTCCACGCAGGCGCCGCCGGCCCCCGGTGCACGTGTGGTCAAGCTGGTCCGGTTGGAATCGGCATCGAAAGCATAGGCGCGCGTCGTGCAGCCTCCGCCGGTCGGAGTGTCGTGGACCAGGGTCAGCCTGCCCGCTTTGTCGTAGGAGTATTGCTGACTTGAAGTCAGGCTTTTCTGCGAGAGGATCTGACCATAGATCGAGCTTTCCTCGCCTTCTTCAAGCCAGGTGCATTTTTCTGAGCAGCTGGTGACCTTGGTGTAGGCGAGTTTGGTCGGTTGGCCCGCTTCGTCGTAGGTCGTTTTGGCGACCAGGCCGTCGGGCAGGCCCTGTTCAGTCATCGCGCCGTCGGCGTTGTATCCGGCCGTGAACAACCCCGCTGCGGAGTCTTCCATCGCGACCAGGACCCCGGTTATCGAGTCGTAGCCATAGGTCTGGGTGCCCTTGCCGTCCCATGTTTTAACCGGGCGGCCGAGCAGGTCGTAGGTCACTTCGGAGGTGTTGCCGTCGGCGTCGGTGTATTTTTCCGGGCGGCCGAGTTTGTCGTAAGCGGTGACGACTGCCTGGCTGTCGAATTCGGCCTGGGGAACCCACTTCTGGATCTGGTTGTGGCCGGGATCGGTGACCCAGACGTTGCCTTTGGCGTTGACGGCGATGCCGACCGGATCGCTGAAGCTGAACTGGCCGGGGCCGGGTTCGCCCGCCCCGAAGCGGGCGACGAAGGTCCCGCTTTCGCTCAGCTTCTGGACCCTCGAGTTACCCTGGTCGGCGACCAAGACGTTGCCGGAGGAGTCGGCCTCGATCGCGTCCGGGTGTTTGAATTCCCCGTTGGCGGTCCCTTCTTTGCCGTAGGTGCCCAGCAGGGAGAAGGTAGAGCTCCAGTGCTGGATGCGGTTGTTGCCAGAGTCCGCCACCCAGACAGAGGCATCAGGGGCAACGGCGATCGCGCTCGGTTCTTTGAGCTGGCCGGTGCCGGAGCCGGGCCCGGCGAATTTGGCAAGAAGTTCGCCCGTCGGGCTGAACTTCTCTACCCGGCCGTTGCCCTTCTCGACGACGTAGATGTTGCCGCCCGATGAGGAGCCGATGCCCACCGGTTCTTTCATCTGGCCTTCCGCGCTTCCCGCCGTGCCTGCCTGGCAGACGTTTTTGGAGGCCGCGGTGCAGAGGTTCTTTTCTTTCTGCGTGCCGCCGGCTTCGACTTTGGTTTTGTTGACGTTGGTGCCGAAGGTGGCGAGGAATTCGCCTTTTTCGTTGAACTCCTCGACCCGGGTGTTGGCGGTGTCGGCGACCCAGACGTTGCCGCTGGGATCGATCGCTATCCCCGAGGGGTCGCTCAGTTTGCCGCCGGTCGAGCCGGAGGAGCCGAACGCTTTGGCCGATCCTCCCCCTTCGGTGAACTGCTCGATCCGGTTGTTGGCCTTGTCGGCTACCCAGAGATTGCCTTTGGTGTCGATCGCCACGTCGGCGGGGTGGTTGAACTGCCCGGTGGCGCTGCCGGCTTCGCCGAAGGCAGAGGCATAGCCGAAGCCCGCACTGCATTCGCTTTCGCAGGTGAGCTTCTGTTCTACGGGCATCCCCGTTTCTTTGTTGTAGACGGTCGCAGTGGGTGGGAGCTGTGTTCCGCCACCGACCTGCTTGCTGCTCGTTACCCGGCCGGCTTCGTCGTAGGTCGTGATCGTTTTGCGGGTCTTTCCTGCTTCTTCTTTGCCGCCTGGGCTTTCGACGATTTCTTCGGGCTCGTCCAAGCTGTTGTATTTGGCATAACGGGTGACGAGGAGTTCCGGCAACCCTGCCGTTCCCGGCTGGCTCGCAGGAAGGGTCTTGCAGAGAAGGCCCGCATAAGCGGCGTTGTTGGCGCAAGAGCTGTCTTGGGCGTTGGTTCCTGCGGTGTAGTAGATCGTCTTGGTCGTGTGCGCATCGCCGCCTTCGGGTTTGGCGGGAAGGCTGCGTTCGGTCGGGAGCCCTGTTTTTTCGTCATAGGCAATCCGGGTCTTCAGTTTGAGGCCACCTTCTGCGGCGTCGGCGACCGTTTCGGTCGGCTTGCGCAGTTTCCATTCGTATTTCGTTTCGGTGACGCGTGGTTCGAGGTCTTCCCCGCTGGGAGTCTTGGCGCTGGTTGTTTCTGTGGTCGGCAGGCGCGGTGCGGTTTCGCCTTCTTTGAGTTCGAAGCCTTTGTCGTATTTGTCGTATTCGACAACCGTGCGCGCGCGAGCTTCTTTTGTCGATCCTGATTCAAGCCGAACTTTGTGCAGCGGTCCAAGCGATTCCAGCATCTCGGTCCCGTCAGCCGAGTAGGTCGACTGGTTGTCGAGCTGCTTGGAGCGAGCGACCGACCCAGAGCCCGCCGCAAGCGCCAGCAACCGGTTTTGTGGGGACAACGAGCGAACCACGTTGCCGTGCACATCGGTTTCGGTAGTCGCGATCGCATCGCCTTCGACTCCAGGCGCCGCCGCCGCCGCCGTATTGACCTCGTAGCCGTCGGGGTCCATGTAGTGGATCGTGGCTTGCGAGTAGTCGCTCAGCGGCGGTGTCGCCGAGTTCCACTCCTGAACCCGGGCGTTCCCCGTGTCGGTGACCCAGATGTAGCCGTTGGAGTCATTGGCGAGGCCGCCCGGGCCTTCGAGCTGTCCTTCGCCGGTGCCCTGGGTGCCGACCTGAGAGACATATTCAAATTTGCCGCCTTCCAGCTTGAACTCCTCGAGGCGATCGTTCCCGGTGTCGGCGACCCAGTAGTTGCCTGCGGCATCGACAGCGATGCCTTCGGGTTTGCTGAGCTGGCCATTGCCGGTACCCGGAGAGCCGAACTGGCCGTAGAATGCCGGTGGAGATTTGGAGAGGTTGGTGAGCAAGACGATCCGGTTGTTGCCCGCGTCGGCTACCAGGACGATGTTTGGCCCATGCGCGACGATGCCGGTGGGTTCTTTCAGCGAGCTATAGGCGCCTTCGTATGTCCCGGTGGCGGAGAACCGCTCGACGCGGTTGTTGGCGGTGTCTGCGACCCAGACCCTGCCGCCCGAGTCGACGGTGAGACCGCCCGGTTTGTTCAGTTTGCCCGCTTCCGTGCCGAAGGAGCCGAACTGGAAGAGGTATTTCCCTTTGGAGTCGAACTTCTCGATGCGGTTGTTGGCGGTGTCGGCGACCCAGACGTTGCCTTCGGCATCGATCGCTACGCCTCGCGGGGAAGCGAACTGCCCGTTGCCGGAGCCGAAAGAGCCGAACTGGAAGGCGTATTCCCCTTTTGCGTTGAACTTCACGATGCGGTTGTTTTCGGTGTCGGCGACCCAGACGTTGCCTTCGGCATCGACGGCGAGGCCGCGCGGTGAGGCGAGCTGGCCGTTGCCTGAGCCGTGGGAGCCGAACTGGGATCGCAGGCCAAAGGTTTCGATCGAGGGGACCTGGGTCGGCGGGAAGATCGCCGTGGCGTCAACGGGAAAGTCCGACTGGCCCCATTCGGCAACCCGTTTCGGGCTCAGGTTATAAGGGGCGTTTTCGCCGCTCAGCGGCACGTCGTAGGCGACCGTTGTCGTCGCGGTGGGTTCGCCTTCGACCAGGCTGGCCCGGCTTACGCTCTTCAGCCGAAGCCCCGGGTTGCCGGTGTATGTGGAGTTTTTGTAGTAATTGTCGAAGTAATAGTCGAACTGCCAGGGTTCTTGCCCGGGCGGGGTGAGCGAAGTGAGAAGGTTGGGGTAGAACGATTCGCTGTGGTAGCCATATTTCTCCGCGGGTACTGAGACCCTGGGGTCCCACTCTTCGATCAGCTGCGCACGGCCACCGTAGTTGTACTGCGCGACGACCTGGGAGTTGTTCTCTTCTTTGCCGCTTTCATGGGTCGCGCTGTAGTAGCGGATCGAGGCAAGGCGCTGTTCCCAGGAGTAGGCTTCTTTGTTCCATTTGCTCGCTGGCTGGTATTCGAACTTGAGCGTCCTGCAGCCTGCTGTTTTGATCGCAGTCGTGTCTTCGCAGGTAACGGGGGCGGGTGCGATCTCCTTCATCAGCACCAAGCCTTCGTGTTCCTTGTGTTCGTAGACCATCCGCGCCGAGCTGGGCGTCGCCTGGAAGGAGATCGTTTCGGGCACGAAACCCCCGAGTTCGTTTTCCTTGAAGACCGTGTGGGTGCCTTCAGGCGTGGCCAACACGAAGTGGGCCGGTTCGGGGCGCGTCAGCAGGAGTTCTTTGGCGTAGTCGGGAGATACGTAGCGCTTTTTGCCGGCTTCTTCGACGATTTCGAAGGAGATTCCGGCGCCCGTGTTGTCGAGCAGTTCCATCCAGCGTTCTTCGGGCTGGGCTTCTTCGACTTCCCATTTTTCGCAGAAGTGCGCTTCGTCGCAAGGTACATTTTTGGCCCCACATTCGACTTCTTTGCCTTCTTCGTTCCAGCATTCTTCTGCGAAGACCGCTGGGATGTAGGGGATCGCCTGTTCTTCGAGCCTCGTCCAGGCTTCGCCTTCGTATTCCTGTTCGACAGGCATCGAGGGCTGCCACTCCGGGCCAAGCTGGAAGGAAGGCCCGTATTCGCCTGAGTTATAGACCCGGGTGAATTCCAGGTTGGCTTCGGTTCCCGGCACCGGGATCGAGACATCGGTGCGACTCATCGAAGTCTTTCCGCTCAGCAGATCCACCGTCACGGGGCCGATGTTTTCGACAGCGTCGGTGGGTACTTCTCTTCCGTTGTCCCAGTAGCTGAATTCCGTTGCAGCAGGTTCGCTGGCGCCCGCGGCGCCCAGACCGCCGTCGAAGACGGCACGGAACTTGATTTCCTTTTGCGGATATTCCGCTTCCTCGAAGGGTGCGCAGCCTCGGACCTTGAGGAAGACCGGTTCGGTGTGGCCTGGGCTTGCCGTCGCCGGCAGCGGCCATGAGACTTCGTTGCCGTTGCCGTCGATCACGCATTCGGCGGGGATGGCTTTGAATGCTTCCCATTTGGGCAGCTGCACCTGGAAGCTGACGCCGGTGACGCCGCCGCCTTCGGGCGCTTTGCCCCATTCGGCCTTCAGGGTGTAGTAGTCGGCCGTCTTCTTTCCATCTTCGGGGTAGACGAGCTTGCCTTCGCTGCCGGGCGGAACCGGCGGATAGACGTCGGGGCTGAAGACGTACTTGGCCGGCGTCGCGTCCGCCTGCCCTTCGGGGTTGACCGCAGCGACGACGAAGGTATGTGTCGTGTCTTTGAGATGTTCTGGGAGGTTGTAGAGGGAACAGGAATTGGTCGGCGTTTCACCTTCGTCAAGCCCGCACTTGAAGGTCGAGCCCGCTTGGCTTGATTTGAATTCGATCGGGGGCTCATCGTGGCTGGTGTAGGTGGGGGTGGCGGAGGTGATCGTCGTCTGGGGCGGATTGGTCGTTTTCAGCGTTTTGTCGAGGCCGGGCACGGTGCCGGCGGCGTTTGAGGCGACGACGCGGTAGTGATACGTGGCGCCTTCGCTCAGCCCGCTGATCGCTTTGCTGACCGCGACGTCCGTGATTCCCGAGCCGGCCGATTCAGGGCTGAGCGGCACTTTCGTCCCATAGGACGTCGTTTCGCCGTATTCGAACTGATAGGTCGTGGCGTTGCCTTTGGGGTTTACAGAGCCTTTGAGAGTCGCTTCTTTTTCTTTGACCCCGCTCGCCGCTTCGGTCGTAGCGGTCGGCAGTTTCGGCGTCGTGAAGGTTTTGTCAGCGCCTACGGTCGTCCCATAGGCGTTGGTCGCCGAGACGCGGTAGTGGTAGGTCGTGTTGCCTTTCAGGACGCTGACGGCTTTGCTCACCGCCACGTTGACTTTGCCCGAGCCGGCGCCTTCCGCCGTGGCCGGGACTTTGTTCCCGTAGGCGGTCGTCCAGCCATATTCGAACTGGTAGGTGGTCGCGTAGCCGTGGGGGTTGACCTGGCCTTTGAGCGTGGCGCCGGTTTCTCCGACGGAGGTGGCCGCTTCGGTCGTGACGATCGGCGCAGGTGCCGTATAGATGACGGAGAGATAGGGGCGGTTGGCTTCGGTCGTGGCGTGGTCGGAGTCGAAGTCGAGCTTGCGTTCCGTGCAGCTTTCTTTCCCGCATTCGCGCACTTTGTCGTCGATCAGCTTCATGATCATGCTGAGCCATGCTTTGGCGTTGACTTCTTTTTCAACGACGCTCGCGGGCAGGTTGAACTGCCACCAGCCGATCTGGTTGCCGCGGTTGGCCGTGAGCACTTCGCCGAGGCTTTCGGAGTAATCGCCGCCTTCTGTCGTCCAGAGGTGGGTGCCGTCGTAGTGGCTCCAATTGGCTTCCCAGTTCCAAGGCTTGGTGACTTTTCGCAGCTCGACCCCTTTGGTGTTCTTGGCGACTTCGAGCGAGTGGAGGTTGAAGGTGGCCGAGGTGATTTCGGAGCCCACGGGGATCGAGGTCGTTTCCAGTTCCAGCAGGGTGCGATACCAGCCGTCGTATTTACTTTCGAGCTGCGGCACGTAGCCGATAAGAAGGTCTTTTCGGCCCCAGCTGGAGCAGTCGATCCAGCCGGCTTCGCCTGTCATGCCGCCGATCACGCAGGCATGGGCGGTACCGACGGTCATCGTCGGGTCGATTCGGGCCGGGAAGGCGCGAGCGGGATCTTCAAGCCATTCGGGGTCGGCCACGACCGAGAGCTTCCAGTGGCCTTCTTCTTCTGGGCCTAGTTCGTAGTGGACGTCGCGCGATTCGGCTCCGGCGCTGTCGGCCATGACTGGCGCCGGCAGGACGACGACCACGGTGTCTTGCGAATCTTCGAAGCGCACCGAGCCGTCCTCGGCGAGCGAAGGGGTGAGGCCATCGGAGGCGCTCAGCTCGTAGGTGAAGGTGTTGGCCTGGCCTGGGCCGGTGAGTTCGATCTCCTCCTTGAGGCCATCGCTGAGGCCGGTGAATTCAAAGGAAGGAGCGTTGCCTTCGCCTTCGTAGGTGGCGATGGCGCCTTCGAGCTCGGCGCCTTCGGTGTCTTTGCGCTGGAGCTGGCTTTCGACCCACTCCTCCCCCACTTCAAAGCGGACGGGTTTGGAGTCGATCTGCTTGGGCAGGGTTACGTCGAAGGCGTTCGGGCCGTTGGTGAGCGTCTGTTCGCCGGTTTCGTGCAGCCTTTCGCCGATCGGGCGCCAGTTGCCTTCTTCGTCGCGGTAGTTGATCGGATCGGGGTAGATCCTCGTTTCGAGCTGGCCGCTGGGGAGGGTGAGGGTTTCGGAGTTGGCGGTGCGCGCGGCAAGACCTTCCACTTCGGAGGAAAGCGAGACAGCATCCTGCGCTTCGCCTTCGTCTTGCGCAGCAAGCGCAACGCTCGTAGCCGCCAGCGCAAGCAAGATGGCAGCAACCGCTGCGATAAGCCTGATCCCCTTCACGAACGTTCCTCCCCATCGGCGGATCGGGCTAGCCAAACCGCATTGTCATATGACCAATTTGTTGTGAAACACCGAAAATCTATTCCGGTATGCGGCGAGTGTTCTATCGCATCACGCCCTGCCTTTGGGCCGCTTTCCTTGAGAAGTTCGAAAATTTAGGTGCGGAGATTTTTCGTGCGGCTCTCATTTGTGTTGTCTTACCTCCCACCCACAAGGCGAAAATGAAGTTCTGGACAGCCGAACACCATCTCCACAACCTTCGCCATCACGAGCGTGCAAAGGTGGTACTCGAAAATCCCCAGGGCCTTGGGTTCTGCCCAAATCTTCTGAAGTTCGGTGGATGTCACAGGACCGTCGAGTTGCTGCATCACGGCGATGATTGCCCGCTTGGTCTGATTGACGACGATAGAAGCGGGCGTAGCCCGATCTAGGGCGCGCCCGCTCCCCTCTGTCGCCTTCACTCTTCGTCCATCGAGCAAACCGAGTGGCACAGATATGCGCCGCCGCTCCAAGTCGGCGGCGGCGCAATGCTGCTGAGTAGAAGTTTGTTGTCTTAACATATGACTGGAAGCGGTCACGTGCATAAAAGTTAGGCACGCCCCGGACGTATTGTCAGCGTCCGGGGCGGCTAAACCAGAACCACTCGCGCTGACGACCCGAGTGGCATTCCGGTTTAGAGTGGTGCAGAGTTTCAGATGTGTACGGCCACGGCAACCCGAACTTTCCCACCACTCATTTTTTCTTTACTCCGTGATAGCCGCTCGCCAGGCGACCGGATCGCCCGCGCTCGAATCCCAGCAAGCCGACGAAAGTTGTCTCCCCAGCCTTCCCCGATTTTGCGAGCCGGTTGGCTGCTCGGCCGTTGATCGCCTGTGCTCCTTCCCACGTCGCCGTTAGGAGCTCCAGCAGTTCTTTCCTGCCCTCCGCGTCGAGGCTTAGGGCATCCCACAGCAAGCACAAGTCCTCGTCCCGGTTCATGTGGTCGGTTCGGTACGAGGACATGGTCTCCGCGAAGATGCCTTGGACGACCGCGCTGTTTAGGTCTCGCCTCTCCTCTAGGGACATCTTGCGATAGGTCTCGTCATAAACAACAGGCAGTACCAGAGCGCGGTACACCGGCCTCATACCCCCGTTGACCAGCCCGTGCCCGGCGAACTCGATACAGCCTGATCTGAAGAGATCGAGAATGTGCGGACGGACATTCTTTACGTCCTCGTCGATCATTCGCGCGACCTCCCCAGCGCTGAATTCGCCTTCGTTGAGAATCGCCAAGATTTCGACGCGAATCCAGTGATTGACAGAGTGCGGTAGCGCGTCTTCCGGCCGACGCCTGCGCTTCCTGAGAGGCATCCGCCCGACTGCTTGCTCATCGGTCACCGCTGATCGCTCCTTCCGGTCAGATTCCTTATCGCTAGTCGTCAGCAGCTTGAGCATAGAGGCTGAGAACACCTCTATTAGGCGTAATGAAATTTCCACTAGTAGAAATTTCTTACCCTCCTTCCTTCCCGTCCCGGCGGCAGAGCCGGGGTGACGACACGGGAGGGAGGTGATTCGAGATGACGATCAAGCCAGTCGATCCGGTCGTTCCGCTGCTGCAAATCGTGAAGCAGCGGTAAACGATCCGGGCCGGTCCTGATCGTCCTGAGGGGATTGGGACCGGCCTGACATCTGCCGCCGTCGTCGTGACCTCAAAGCCTGCTCTCCCCGACCTACCCGCAAAGCCAGCGCCGCGAGCGGCAGTTAACGGCGCGAAGCGCCCGACCCCGAAGGGTTGACGGCCGCGAGCGCGGTGCTTAAATCGCCGGGGTCAGGGTGGTTGCCGGCTCGGTAATGCCGTCAAACCGTGCCTCGGCGAGATCAATAGCGACAAAGGATCCGACGACCTACCTGGTCGCCCCTAAGTCGATCCACGGCGACCAGCGGGCATAGTCGCGGCCGCTCTCTCCCCATTCAGCCATGATCCGCGTCGCCTGCTGCTTGCTTCCGGCTCACTCGAAACCGAGGATCGAGGGGCCACCGGCGTCCCTGCATCTTGCGGTCGAGGACGTTGAGCGCGATGTCGAACGCCATCATGCGACACCGGTGACGATCAGCGTCCGGCGCCTTAGACTCGGCCTCCTGCCATGACCACCGCGTCGATCCTCACGAACTTCTGGGGCAACCTCGAAGAGAATCACGAGCAGGCGGTCTTCCTCGTCCTCGTCGGCTTCCTCGGTTCCTTCGCCTTCATCCGCATGAGCACGCGGATCATTCGCAGCGAAAGCGTCTCCTGGTGGCCGGGCAACGTCGAAAGCGGCTCCGGCGTCCACCTCCACCACCTCGTCTTCGGGATCGTGACGATGATGGTCGCCGGCACGCTGGGCTTCGCCAGCGACGGCCGCGCGCCCTTCATCGAGATCTGCGCGCTCGGCTTCGGTATCGGCGTCGGCCTGACGATCGACGAGTACGCCCTCTGGGTCCACCTCGAGGACGTCTACTGGGCCGAGGAGGGCCGCAGCTCGGTCGACGCCACTGTGATCGCCGCCTCGCTGATGTTGCTGATCGTGCTCGGCGTCAGCCCGGTGGTGATCGATTCGAGCACGACCGAGGCGCTGATCACCAGCATCGTCCTCACCGTCATCGCCTTTGTCTGCGTGATGATCTGCTTCGCCAAGGGACGGGTCCTGCACGGCACGGTCGGCATCTTCGTCGCCCCGGTCGCCTTCTACGGGGCCGGCCGCATCGGCAAGCCGCGCTCGGCCTGGGCCCGCTACCGCTACGGCGAGCGGCGGCCGAAAAAGCAAAGCAAGGCCGAGGATCGCTTCGCCCCGGAGCGCCGCACCGAGCGCTTCAAGGAAGCCTTCCGCGACATCGTCGGCGGCAAACCGAGCGAGGGCCTAACGGCGATCAGCGACGAGGCCGTCGCCGCGACCCGGGAGGCGGGCGCCGAAGTTCGCGAACAGGCCGAACGCCTCGCCCACGCGGCCGACCCGAGCAACCGAGAGAAAGACGGCGACTGAGGAAGCGGCCGTTTCGGCGGCCGACGCCATGCGCCGCTGCCGGGCACACTGTTGCAATGAGTGAGAGTCCGGTTCTGATCACTATTCCGATCAGTCACTACTGCGAGAAGGCTCGCTGGGCGCTCGACCGGGCAGGCATCGGGTACCAAGAGCGCGCGCACCTTCAGGTGCTCCACTGGATCCCCGTCACTCGCGCCGGCGGCAAGAAAACCGCCCCCGTACTTGTCTGGGGAGATCGGGTCTTTGCCGACTCGGCCGACATCGTCGAGGAGGCCAGCGCCAAGGGGCCAGCGGAGCGGGGCCTGTTCCCCGAGGACCCCGACGCCGCGGCTGAGGTGCGGGCGCTGCAGCGCGACTTCGACGCGCGCCTCGGGCCGGAGGGACGCAGGTGGATGTACTACGGCCTGCGCGGGCGTCGCGACATTGCCGTCGCCTATGGATGCACGGGCGTGCCCGCCTGGCAGCGCCGCGCGCTGCCGTTCGCCTACCCGGTAGCCGCCCGCATCATCGACCGCTACCTCGACGTCACCCCGGCCACTGCCGCGCAGTCCATGGCCGAGGTGCGTGCGACCTTCGACGGCGTCGCCGAGCGGTTGGGCGACGGGCGTCCCTACCTCTGCGGCAAGCGCTTCAGCGCCGCCGACCTGACCTTTGCCTCACTGGCGGCACCGCTGCTGATGCCGCCCGAGTACGGCGTGCCCCTCCCCCAGCCCGAGGAGCTCCCGGCGGCGATGGCCACGACGGTCCGCGAGCTGCGGACGCATCCGGCCGGCGCGTACGCACTCAAGATGTTCCGCGAGGAGCGTCGCTAAGCATCAGGCAAACGCGGCGGGCAGCTGCCTCCCAATCGTCGGCCTCTGCGTCAAATGTGCGCAGGACTAGGAACAAAGCTGTTCCGAAAGCCCGACTCGCCCCTTCTCGGTCGGTTCGCATGGCACCCTTGCGATATGTCGAAGGAAGTCGCCCCAGCCAAGCAAATCATGATCGTCCCTGCGGCTGTCCAAACACGGATCCTCGTGATCCGGGATCGCCAGGTCATGCTTGATCAAGATCTCGCCGAGCTGTACGGAGTTGAAACCAAAGCCCTGACCCGAGCGGTGCGTCGCAACGAGGATCGCTTCCCCGCCGACTTCATGTTCCGCCTCACCACAGAAGAGTTCGCAAACTTGAGGAGCCAATTTGGCACCTCAAGTGAGGCTCATGGCGGCCGTCGGTACGCGCCATTTGCGTTCACGGAGCAAGGCGTTGCGATGCTCTCGAGCGTTCTGCGCAGCAAGCGAGCGGCCGCAGTGAACATTGAGATTATGCGTGCCTTTGTCGAGATTCGCCAGGCCGCAACGAAATACAAAGAGCTGGAGAAACGGATCAGCGATCTCGAAGCGACTGCAGCAGGCAGGTTTGGTGAGCATGAGAAGCATCTCGCAGCCCTCTTCAAGGCTTTGAAGCAACTCGCCGCCCCTCCCGTGCCCAAGCAGAAGCCCCCATCGGGTTCAGCCCGCCGGAGACCGGGGATTGAAGCTAGCTGGAGGTCATCTCGCCCCCACCTGACCCAGGCTCATGCCATCTGTGCGATCAGGTCGGGCAGCTCGGAATGGCTGTCGACGACGAACTCCGCCTCTTCCCCGCCCTCCACTCCCGAATCGTCGTGCAGACCGCGGTAGCGGACAGTCCGCATCCCGACCCCCCGCGCGCCGGTGATGTCGGTGCGGCGCAGGTCGCCAACGTGCATCGCCTCGGTGGGCTGGGCGCCGAGCGCATCGAGGGCCGCTTCGAAGATCTGCGGTGAGGGCTTGTAGTGGCCGACCTCGTCGGAGAACGCCCAGCCGGAGAAGTACTCGAGCAGGCCCTCCCGATCCAGGAAGTCGCGGAGGAGCTCGCCGCCGGTGAAGCCGACGTCGCAGACGATCCCGAGGCGGATTCCTCGCTCGCTCATCGTCACCAGGCAGGGACGAATGCCCGGCGAGAGCTCGATGCTCGCGCCCCGGCCGGCGGTCAGGAACGCCTCCGCCACCATCTCCCGCGCGGCCCCCTCGACTCCTAGAGCGCGAACGAGCATTTCAGCCCCCTCGCGAGGATGGAAGTGCGTCCCGGCAGACCAGGACCGGTGGTAGCTCGACGCAACCTCTTCGAGGCTCGTCGCCAGCAGCTCCGCCTCCACCTCGACCTCGCAGGCCTCACACGCAGAAGCGACCGCCCGCTGCCGCGCCTCGGCCATCGTGCCCGGCGGCTCGCAGGCGATCGTGTTCCAGAAGTCGAAGGTCACCGCTGTGACGAGGGGAGTCACGCCGCGGGACGCTATAGCGCTGGTTCAGCGAGAGCGCCTATTCCACATTCGTTCGGTCTGTCGCATCAGCGCCGGGTAGACGATCAGATAACGGAACGGCTTGATCAGCGCCATGTAGGCCTCGCCGAACCAACCGTGCGTCTTGACGTAGACGGCCATCTGCCCCTGGTAGCGGCCCTTGCCATCGTCGGCCCAGGCCAGGTGCATCACGCCGTGCATCGTCCCGTTCGATATCTCCGCGGCGAACTCGTCGTCGGTGCGGTAGAGGGGAATGAAAGGCAGGGAGGCGAAATCCACATCGGCCGCGCTGTCGCGCAGGTCGTCGGGCAGCCGCCCGGCCAGCGATGTTTCATTCGTACCGGGGATCGGCAGTCTGCTCGCGACGGCATCCCAATCGTCGTCGGCCGGGGGCGAGATCCTGCCGAGGTTGCCCACGCTGCCCAGGCGATCGCGGAGTTGCCAGAGGAAGCGCGTCGGGAGGGATTCCGCGTCGGCCGGATCGGCGGCGGCCATCAGCTCGAGCAGCGCCTGGAAGTCCTCGGCATCGCCCTGCACGGGAAGGGCCCAGACATCCTCGAGCTTGAAGTCGGCGACGATTTCGCCGATCCGCCAGGGGCGAGATTCATGAACAGCATTCGGAAGCCTCTTGCCGGTTGTCGCTTGACTCATGCCGGTCCTTTCTCGATCCATACGTTGTCGTATGGATGTTAGGAGGAGCGCTTGCATCTGTCAATACGGTCCCGTATAGATAGGCCAATGGCAAAGGTTCGAACTCCGCGCGAGGCATGGGTCGAGGCAGCTTTGCAGGCCCTGGCGAAGGGCGGGCCGGATGCCGTGCGGGTCGAGGCCCTCGCTGCATCGCTAGGTGTGTCGAAGGGCGGCTTCTACTGGCACTTCAAGGACCGCCAAGCGCTGCTCGGGGAGATGCTCGATAGCTGGGAGAAGGCGGTGGCCGGGGACGTGATCGCCTACCTCGAGAGCCGACCCGGGGCCCCGCGAGCCAAGCTGCAGGAGCTCTTCGAACTGGCCCCTTCGGTTGACTTCGCCGTCGAGCTGGCGATCCGGGACTGGGCGCGCCGCGACCGCGAGGTCGCCAAGCGAGTGCGCCAGGTCGACAACCGGCGCATCGAGTACCTGCGCTTGCTGTTTGGGCAGCTCTGCGCCGATGATGACGAGGCCGAGGCGCGCAGCATGCTCGCCTTCTCGCTGTTCATCGGCAGCTACTTCATCGCGGCCGAACACGGCGAGAGGAGCCGGGGAGAGGTGCTGCAACTCGCGATCGACCGGCTGCTCAGCGATTCGTGGAACTGACGTGACTCGCCCGGTGCTCCTCTACGACGGCGACTGCGCCTTCTGCACCTGGTCCGCGGGCCTCCTGGAAAGGATCGGGCCGGAGGCGGAGATCGTCGCTTGGCAGCTCACCGATCTGGCCGAGCTGGGAGTGACCGAGGAACAGGCGACCGAAGCAGTGCAGTGGGTCGGGGCCGACGGCACGGTCCGCTCCGGACACGAGGCGATCGCCGAGACACTGAACAGCGCCGGGCTGCCTTGGAAGCTCGTCGGCCGCGCGCTCCTCCTGCCGGGGATCTCGTGGATAGCGGCGAAGACCTACCGCCTGGTCGCAGACAACCGCTACCGGCTGCCCGGGAGCACCCCGGCGTGCGCGCGTTCGCCGACTAGCGGCAACAAGGCCGGCTCTTAGTCCAATCTAGAGCTTCGGGCCTATGCCGTGGCGAAAACGACCTCGCAGCCGCCGAGGGCAAACGACCCGGCCTCGAGCGCTCGCTTCGTCGGCAACTTCGCCGTTCGATTCTCCGGCCGAATATCGATCATCAACTCGATATCCAAACCTTTGGCAACTCGGATCAGGCGATCCAGGCCTGGTGCGTGCTCGCCGGTCTCCATGCGAGCGACATCGGACTGATGTACTCCAAGACGCTCCGCAAGCTGTCGCTGCGAGAGACTGTGCTCGGCCCGGAAGTGCGCAACCTCAACGGCCAGCCAGCGGGCAAGCGCCGTCCGCTCCCACTCCGCACGGAATGCGGAGTCGCGAAGGTGTTCTGCAAGGACGTCCTCGTGAGCTATCAGCTGGTCAGCCATCGTTCATTCCCTTTGATAACAAGCGTGTAATTGCACACGCTACTCGCTCGTCCTCTTCTTTTCAAGCTTTCCAAGCCGCTGCTTGGCAATTCGAACGGCGCGGTCGTAGCCGGCCTCATCGATTTCGGCCTCGGGCCCAACAGCGAGGATCGCGAACAAGCGCTGATCCATCCGACGGTAGAGCGGGCGCCACCGGCTCCTGCCGCGCCGCGGTCGCAACTCCCGAAGACCGGACCCTTCCTCCCCCATGACGGCGCTCTGGTGAGGGCTCCGGAGGACAGGCCCGCTGACTTGGAGCTTCTCGATCACATGAGCTATGGCAACGCGCTCTTTGGCGTCATCGATAGATCCCTTTTCCACGCGGGCTGCCGGATGCCACTTGACGTCCCACGCTGCAGGAGTTGCCCGCGCGACGATCTGTCGCTGGTCACACTTCAATCGCGATTGTCGCTCCCTGCCCATGATGCACCGTTCTAGCAGACAGACAAGACATTTCTACGCTCGGCTCAGCGGCGCCGCGGGTCCATCGCGCGGGAGATCACCACGCGCTGGATCTCGTTGGTGCCCTCGTAGATCTGGGTGATCTTGGCGTCGCGCATCATTCGCTCGACCGGGTACTCCTTGACGTAGCCGTAGCCGCCGAGGACCTGGATCGCCTCGACCGTGACCCGCATCGCGTTGTCGGAAGCAAACAGCTTCGCCATCGATGAGTGCTTGGCGAGGCCGGGGTCGTCCTGGTCGGCCATCGCGCAGGCCTTGTAGAGCAGCTCGCGGGCGGCGGCGGTGCCGGTCTCCATATCGGCCAGCTTGAACTGGATCGCCTGCAGGTCGAGAATCGGCTTGCCGAAGGCGACCCGCTCCGAAGCGTAGGTGGTCGCGTAGTCGGTCGCCCCCTGGGCGATCCCGACCGCCTGCGCCGCGGCGCCGAGACGCGTCCTTTCCAGCGTGCCGAGGGCGACGCCGAGCCCGCGCCCGACCTCGCCGATCACGTTCTCGGCCGGCACCCGCACGTCCTCGAGAACTGGCGATCCGGTCGGCGAACCGCGGATCCCGAGCTTGTGCTCGAGATTGCCGATCGAGAAGCCGGGCCGGTCGGCCTCGACCATGAAGGCGGTGATCCGCCGCTTTTCGCGATCGGTGACGGCGAAGACGACGTAGAAGTCGGCGACCCCCGCGTTGCTGATCCAGTTCTTGGCGCCGTTGATGACCCATTCCTCGCCATCGAGCTCGGCGTGGGTGCGCATCGCCCCCGGGTCCGAGCCGGCCTCCGGCTCAGAGAGCGCGAAGGCGGGCGTCCACTCGCCGCTGGCGCAGCGCGGCAGCACCCGCTGCTTCAGCTCATCGCTGCCGAAGAGCCGGATCGGCAGCGAGCCGAGCTCCTGCACCATCAGGATCAGGGCGCTGGAGGCGCAGGCCTTGGCGATCTCCTCGACCCCCATCTGAAGCATCAGCGTGCCGGTCCCAGTTCCCCCGTACTCCTCCTCGAAGGGCAGGGCGAGGATGTCGTGCTCGGCCAGCAGCTCCCGCACGTCCTTCGGGTATTCCGACTTCTCATCGATCTCGGCGGCGCGCGGCGCTATCCGCTCCCGCGCGATCTGCCCGATCGTCTCGCGGAAGTCGAGCATGTCCTGCGGGATCGAGTAGATGTCGGTGGCAGTGCTCACGCGGTCGGGACCGTATCCATAGACGCCCTCGCTCTGCCTTGTGGTGCCGCATAGGCACCGGTATGCAGCGGAACGGATTAAGTTCCATCCAGCAGCAAAGAGCAACCCGCACTACACCTAGTGGGGACGGCGAGCGACAGGACCGTCGGAATCGAGGTCAAGGTCATCGAGTTGCTGCAAGTGGACCAAACCGCGTCCAAGCCCCCCAGCTAGAGAAGTTTTTGACTGAACACCCGTTACTTCCGTTACATGACGGTGCAATCTTGGATAAAGAGTCAGGTCACGGTACTTGCGCTGGCGTCTCTGGCATGTGTGCTCTGTGCCCCGGCCGTCGCGATGGCGGCCGAGCCGAACAGCTCTCAGCCAGATCCTCAAGGGTCCAACACGAACGACAACGAACGCATCGAGGACCTCTCGGACCAGGTTGACGGTCTCTCCATCAAACTTGACGGGGTCGAGAAATTCGTCGAGGTGATGCTCGTCCCAATCGGCGTCCTGGTGACGATCCTGGCAGCTGGCGGTGTGCTCGGAGTTGTGTACAGCGTCCGTGATCAGCGCCGAGCCGGCCAGCTTCACGAGCTGACCGTGGGAGGCGAGATCGCCTCGCAACGACGCAGCGAGCAGAGCTATGGCTCCTTCTTCGAACAGAGCCAGACAACGCTCTCGCTGGTCAACGACACGCTCCAGCTCGCAAAGGAGGCGAATGACCGGGCCATGCAAAGCATGGAGAGCAAGGCCCAGGCCCGGATCGACGAAATCGAGGAGCGCTCGCAGACGCTGCTGCTCGACGTCTTCACCCAAGAGGAGTTCGAGCTGATCATCAACGACCCTCGTCGTCGCGATGAGCTGCACGACATCGCCGCGGAGCTGCGCTCGCTCGAGGGCTACCTGAGCCTGCAGGACATCGAGCTGCCCCAGTACACGAAGTTCATCAAAGCCCTGGACCAGTTCCTGCTCGATGACACGGAGGCCGCGATCCACGCGCTTCGCCTCGCTTCCCAGGAAGGCGCGGTCGGAGATCTGCAGCGCTTCGTCGAGTACTGGCTCGGCTACATGCTGACCACGGTCGGCGACTACGACGAGGCGATCAGGAAGTTCCGCCATGACAAGCTCGAACTCAAAGAGGACGACGCCGAGTATTTCCAGCTGGAACGCATCATCGCCGAGACGGAGTTCTTCCTCGCCGCCCAAACGAACGCCCAGAGCGAAACGTCGAACAAAAAAGGCAGGGTGGCGACCCCTCCACCAACGCGCTTCGATCAGGTCGCCGAGCTGCTCGATCACCTTGCCGGGCTCGGCGAGAGGCTGGAGGCGAGCTCGAATCAGCATGCGAAGCACCACACCCGCCTCGAGATCGCCCGCACCCGCGCCGACATCTACGAGTGGGTGGCGTACGACCCCAATCACCTGGACGAGCCCCTGGATCCAAAGAAGGTCCGCAAGGCCAACAAGATCCTGAACCGCTACCCAGAGACGAAGCGGGTGATCTCGGCGGTCGAGTTCATGTCCTCAGACGCCTGGAATGAGATTCAGGCACCAGACACCTTCCGCACCTGGGCGCTCAAACAGGCACGGAAAATCTGCGAAGCGCCGGACGATCGCAACCTCGATGTCGAGTTCGCCCTTGCCGAATGCCTCTTCAAGCTCGGCAAGAAAAAGGCAGCCGACAGCGCCTTCAGCAATGCCGAGCGCACTCTCCACCACGAGTTCGGGGAACTCCACGAGAAGCGGCGGAGCGCCTCGATCCACCAGAGCGTGCTGATCTGCCACAGCCGCCTGCTCAAACTCAGGGAGGAGGACCCGAGCCAGAAATCGGAGCTGATCCGGCGGGTTCAGGACGCCTCCCGAGACACGGTCGAGGTGCTGAAGGACATGCGTCAGGGGCGGGTGACGATCTTCAGCCAGATTCAGCGGCGGAACATCACCCGGGAAGAATTCGGCGACGAGGTTCGAGAGATCGTCAAACAGAACGGGACCCCGGAGAAACGCGGTTGACGACTCCCGCCGGCAAAGAGTGGCAACACCCGATTCGCCGTATCCGCAGTTGGCGGGAAGCCCGGCTGGAAACGAAGATCGCCCAGGAAGAGACTCAGTTCGAGCTTTTCCACGGCTACCGGATGGCGGTACAGGTCTGTCCACGCGGCTGCGGATTCCACGAGCAGGCCCGGCGTGACCTGCTTGTCCACACCGGTCGCTGGGGCCGGGCCGAGGTGACCGCGAGCACCGGCTTCGAGACCACACACTGCCCGAATGACGGCGCGAAACTGGTTCGGCAGTGCGCCCGGTGTGAGCGTGCCATCGTCGCGCCGGTCGTCGACCGTTGTCAGTTCTGCGGGGTCCCGCAACCTTGGGCGGCCGAGCGTCGAGCCGGCGCCGAACGGGCGAGCCTGCGGCTTTGGCGGCCCGAGCCGGAAGGCCTCGCCGAGAGTGAGCGCCGCGTCCACGATCCGGCGCTGCTCCTCTACAGATCAGAGATCGCAGCGGAGGGCGGCAAAACAAATGTCATGGGTGACATCTGGGTGATCGACGGCGACATCGTGCGACTCGCGGTCGACGCCGTGCTCAGCAACGACGACATTGACGGCCAGATGTGGTCGCAATCGGCGCGGGCAATCAAGAATGCCGCAGGCGAGGGAGTCGAGCGCCTCGCGCAAGAGGGAAAGCCGTTCCCCTTGGGGCATGCCTGGATGACGACTGCGGGCGAGCTGCAGCAGATGAAAAACATCATCCACGTCGCCTCAATGAGCCGTTATGGCAAATCGACGACCGGAACCGTTCGCAAGTGCCTGGCCGCCACTCTGAGGCTCGCGACCAAGAGCAAATTCGAATCGATCGGCCTGACCGCGTTCGGCACCGGACACGCCGCGATCAAATGGGACGAATGGGTCGAGGTCTTCGCCGAGACCACGGTCAGCTTCCTCAGCGGCCCCGCGAAACAGGACGACAGGACGGTCCCGCTTGCAGTCGTCCTCGTCCTCTTCGAGCCCCGGAAGTTCGAGGAGGAAGTCGTGAACCTCCGCCGTGCCGTCCACGACGCGTGGGTGAAGTTCAGCGAACCCGCCGACGGCAAGCCCGAGCCGCCGATGGCTGGCATTGCCCTGGTGGAGGACTCATAAACCCAGGTGTTGTGCGGACGCTCAGCCGAGCAGGCCGGCCTCGCCGGCCTTGATGCTGGCCTCGACCCGGGAGCGGCAGTCGAGCTTGGCGAGGATGTTGCGAACGTGCATGTCGATCGTGCGGGGGCTGAGGAAGAGCTCGGCGGCGATCTCGCGGTTGGTGCGGCCGCCGGCGACCAGGCGCACGACCTCCTGCTCGCGCCGGGTGAGCGGCTCATCTTCTCGCCCTCGGCCGAGGATTTCGCGGCCGTAGCCTCCAGCTCAGCCGCGTCGCTCCAGTTGCTGCGGCGGCGAATCGTGAACAGGTCCATGTATTCCAGCTCCTTTAGATCTTGCCCATCGGGCAGCGGATTGCTTGTTGAAAGGAGCCTGCACCCTGCGCGGCAGGCGAACAACGGCAGAACTGCCGTATTGCGCCGGCGCCCTACCGGTGCACCGGCACTGCGATTCGCTCGAAGGCCGCAACGACCTCGGGGTCGAACTGAGAGCCGGCGCAGCGACGGAGCTCCTCGAGCGCTCGAGAGGGACGCATCGCCACGCTGTACGGGCGCTCTGAGACCATCGCGGCGTAGGCGTCGCAGACGGCGACCACCCGCGAGCCGAGCGGGATCTGCTCACCGCGCAACGAGTCTGGGTAGCCAGCGCCGTCCCAACGCTCGCCACTGGAGCGAACCAAGCGCGCGACCGGCACAAGCGCCGCCGCCGAGGCGATGATCCGCTCGCCGATCAGGGTGTGCTGGCGGACGAACTCCCACTCGGGCTGCTCGAGCGGCCCCGGCTTGTTCAGGATCGCGTCGGGGATCGCCATCTTGCCCGTCTCGTGCAGCTGTGCGGCGCGGCAGGTCTCATCGCGTTGCTCGGCCTCCATCCCCAGCTCCTCGGCGACCGCCAGCGCCAGCTCGGCGACGTCGACGGCCTGTTCGGCCAACCGCGGCTGGCGCTCGCGCAGCGCCGTCATCAGCACGTCGCGCGATTGCGAGCCGGCCGAGATCCGCTCGCTGACCTTGTTCGCGTACATCCGCCGGTCGGCAAGCTGGATTGCCTCCTCGACCGAGCCGGCCTCGCTCGGCAACAGGACGTTGCCCTGCGAGGCCCCGATCGCGAATCCCTCGCCGCTCTCGGAGAGCGCGGCGGTGGCGCCGGCGACGATCGCGTCGACATCCGCCGCCGTGCACTCGGCCAGAAGGCAGAACTCATCGCCGCCCAGCCGGTAGGCGCTGCCCTTCGAGTCCGCGAAGCGCTCCAGTCGCCCGCCGAATCGTTCCAGTAGGGAATCCCCAGCCGGGTGACCGAAGGTGTCGTTGTAGAGCTTGAAGCCGTCGAGGTCGAACAGGGCGAGAAGCCGCAGGGACCCGGCCGGCGGCGGGTGCGTGATCGCGCGCTCCAGATCCAGCATCAGCGCCCTGCGGTTGGCCAGCCCAGTCAACTCGTCAGTGCGCGACTCCTGCACGCGGGTGTGGACTTCCCCCTGGCTCTCGCGCAACGAGAGGACAAGGCGCACGACAACGGCGATCAGGGTGAGCAGGGAGATGACCGCCGCGGCGGTCGGGGCGGTGGTGAATCGTTCGGCCGCCTGCATGCAGATTGCCACCAGGGCGGCGACGGCCGGTATCGCGATGATTCGCACCGCCCGCGGCTGCACCGGCCCTGCGCTGCCCGGCTCGATCCACGCCGCGCAGGCCACCAGCAGAACGCCGAACGGCCAGCCGGCGTCGAGAATCGTGCCTTCGACGTAGGTCCCCTGGGCAGCCTGCAACAGGTAGATCCCGTCGGAGAAGGCGAGCAGCAGGAGCCCGGCGCCAAGAACCGCCCAGCTGCGCCCCGGCCGCCAGCCGGTGAACGAGGCGGCGGTTGCCACCATCGTCAACAGGGTCAGGTCGGCGACCGGATAGGCCAGGTTGGTTGCGACGGCGAGCGTCTGGCCTTCGCTGGAGGCATCGACGATCGGCCCCAGAGCGAACGCCGCCGCCAGCGCCGCGACCGCTGAGCCGACGATCGCTCCGTCCAGCCACCGCGCGACCGGAAAGGTCCCAATCCTCGCCCGCAGAAGAAGGACCAGCGCCGCGTAGGCGAGGGGATAGAAGGCAAGATAACCGCCGTCGGCGAGCGAGGGAATCGGCACTGACGCCTTCCCGGCAAGCTCCGCCGCGTAATAGATTTCCCCGCAGGTGTAGAGCAGCAGGCCAACGCCGAGCAGTGCCCACGCGCCCCGCTCGCGGCGGACCAGCGTTGCCCGCAGCAGGCAGGCAGCAGCGCTGGCCAGCATCAAGGTGTTGTAGACCCAGGTGTTGAACAGAGCGTCGGCCCCGCGACCCCCAAGCCCGACCACGGCATGCATCGCAAAGGCAACGAGCAGGCAGAGAGCCAGGAGACCGCCAACAAGGACGATCCTTCGCTCGCGCTGACTCAGCCCAGTTACCACATCCCAAGAATCGGAATCTGAGCGGTCAACCTTGACCGCTGGGAGCTGTTCCCCATACGTCGGCTCTGGTGGGCTGAGACCGACCGCTACGCCGGCAAGATCCTCGTCGTCAACGCCGGCCAGGCGCTCTCCCTCCAATACCGGGGGCGGGCGGGCTAATCTCGCTGACGATTGATGATCTGTGGTCCAGCGACCATGACGACGGCCAGCGGCAGGACGGCAAGGATATTCATCGCGTCATTGAGTTCCGACTGCCGGTCAGGTGAGGTCCGTCTCGACTTCGATGCGGCCCGATTTGGCGGCGTCGGCAAGCGCGCCGTAGTCGAGCTCGTTCTGATCGGCATAGCGCTCTGAGAACTCGGCGATCGCCCGATCGAAGCTGTCGGCCTTGCCGAGATAGGCGGCGATCGCGATCCGATCCCCCGAACGGGCATGGGCTCGGGCCAGGGTCCAGCCGCATACCCGCCCGTATACCTCCAGGCCCTTCGGCGGCAGGGTCTCGATTTCGACCGAGCGCTTGCCGTCCCAGAGCTGGCGCACGTAGAAGTCCCGCTCCTTGTCGTCCATGCCGAACGCCGGCAGCCAGCCGAGGAGGATGTCGCTTGATGCCTGCATCAGCCACTGGCCCTCGACCACCCGCTCGCCGTGATTGCCGAACTCGCTCGCCCCGGCGTAGGGCTCCAGCACCGAGGCATCGGCCTCCTTGGGCTGCAGAAAGAGCGGGTCCTGACCGTCGCGGCCCATCATCAAGACCACCCAGCAGCGGGTGCCGACGCTGCCGACCCCGACCACCTTGCGAGCCAGGTCAACGAATCGGTAGCCGTCGAAGAGGTGGCGACGGTCCCCCTTGAGGCTCTCGCGGTAGCGGCTGAGCATCTCTTGGAACCGCTCTTCGAGCTCGTGGCGTCGATCGTCGGAGACGAGCTCACGGGCCGGCACGAGCAGGGGTGGATCGCTGATGATCCGCGGCTCGCCGTCAACCTCGTGGACGAGCCGATCGAATGCCTTGAGGCTGTTCTTCTTATGGGCCTTTTCCACGTTCTTTTCCGCAGCCTTCATCTGCTTGCGGTCGGCCACCTTCGCCAAATCCGCGAGAAGGGCCTCTACATCGAGCCGCGCGTACCAGACTTCGAGGTTTCCCATCGTGGCGAAACCTCGCATCGCCTCGCGGTATTCGCGGGCGGTGGCGAGGACGGCGGCGCGGGTCTCCTTGGGGGTGAAGTTGCGATCTCGTCCGGCGATCTCAAAGCTCGCCGCGAGGCGCTTGACGTCCCACTCCCAGGGACCGGGAAGCGTCTCGTCGAAGTCGTTGACGTCCAGGACCAGGCGCCGGTCGGGGGCCGCGAAGATCCCGAAGTTCGAGAGGTGGGCATCGCCGCATAGCTGAACCCGCAGACCGGATTGCGGGGTTTTCGCAAGGTCCATCGCCATGACCGCAGCGGCGCCGCGAAAGAAGCTGAAGGGCGAAGCCAGCATCCGCCCATAGCGGATCGGCACGAGCTCGGACACACGGCTCTTGGCCTGGCTCTCGAGCACCTTGACCGGGTCTTTCCGTCCCTTCGCCGGCTTCCACTCTGCGTGGCTGGAGCGAGATGCGTTTTCGCGGGCTGCCTTGCCGGCGGCGGCGCTCTCCGCTGCCGCGGAATCGAGATCCACAGGCTGTGATGTGGTGGCCGTCGGAGGCATAAGCCGCTGAGAGGCGCGGGACGCTTGGCTCGCGCCCACCGCGTTCGATCATCCCACCGGGAACCCCCAAAGTCGAGGGCAGGGCGGCTTTCAACTGGCGCCACCGCCGTCGCCGTTAAAAAAATGCAACGACAAAGGGAAAAGGTGGATACTCGGTTGGTGGCTAGTCGCGAGTGCATCGACTCGACTGACATGGCCGCCCCTTTGCGGCGAGTTCCACCTGCCTGGATCGATCGCTCCCCGCTCCTGGTCGACGCTTACTCCCTCGCGGTAGCGGCCCACGGCGAGCGGCGGCGGCCCTCGGATGGGCGCTACTTCCTCGATCACGTAGTCGAGGTCGGCGAGCTGCTTCAACGTGCCGGGTTCGATGACGAGCTCGTCGCGGTGGGGCTTCTTCACGACGCCGTCGAGCGGGGAACGCTCGGCGAGGAGGAATTGCGAGATGAGATGGGAGAGAGCATCAGCTCGCTCGTGCTCATCCTCAGCGAGGACCCTGGAATCGAGTCCTTCGATCGGCGAAAGGCAGGCTTGCGAGATCAGGTCGCGGCGGCGGGAGGTTGGGCGGTGACGGTCTATGCCGCCGACAAGCTCTCCGACATTCTTGGGCTGCGCAGGGGCGTCGAGACGGCAGGCGAGGGAATCGAGGAGCGCATCGGCACCAGCGTCGCGAGCATGACCGCCCACTACGGCGAGTCGGTGGAGATGATCGAATCGCTAAGGCCCGGCTCGGCCTTCCTGCCCACGCTCCGCCTTGAGATGGAGCGGCTGGAGGCCGACGTCTTCGGGGGGTCGGATGGTCGATAGCGACGACACCGAGGACAAGCCCGAGGCCGAGGAGGCTGAGACTGAGCTCGCAGGCGTACCGCTTGGGCCGCGCACCCGCCACCTCCTCGCGCTCGAGTTCGGGGATCGCAGGGACTTCGACGATCCAAGGCTTGAGTGGCGGCGTCTGTTCTCCGAGTTGCTGGGGACGTTCTTCTTGGTCTTGGTCGCTGCCGGCGGCGGCCTGCTCCACGCCAAAGGTCAGATCAGCCTGGAGGCGGCCGTCGTCGCGCCCGGGCTCATGGTCATGGCGATCATCCTCTTCATGGGTGCGGTGTCCGGCGCACACCTGAACCCGGTCGTCTCCCTCGCCTTCGCG
Source organism: uncultured Solirubrobacterales bacterium (assembly GCA_963840565.1). Lineage (GTDB taxonomy): Bacteria > Actinomycetota > Thermoleophilia > Solirubrobacterales > 70-9 > VRUE01. Next base: position 149,323 of record CAWIZH010000002.1, on the reverse strand, counting down.
CTGCGCGGGGACTTCCCGTGGAAGCGCCTGCCGGGCTACATCATCATCCAGCTGACCGGGGCGACGCTCGCCTGCCTCTTCCTGCTGGCGGTCTTCGGCAACGTCGAGCACCTCGGAGCGACCCTGCCGGGTGCGGGGTATCACGACTGGCAGGCCCTGCTGATGGAGACGGTGCTGACCGCAGGACTGGTCAGCGTGATTCTCGGCACCGCCTCGGCAGCACAGAACGTCGGTGCGATTGCCGCCATCGGGGTGGGTGGCTATATCGCCCTGGCGGGCCTCTGGGCGGCGCCGGTGAGCGGCGTCTCGATGAATCCTGCGCGCTCTTTCGGCCCGGCGCTGGTCAGCGGCGACTTCACCAGCTATTGGGTCTACGTGATCGGCCCGCTCTCCGGGGCACTGATCGCCGTTGGCTGCGCCACGGTGCTGCGCGGGCGCGGCGGCACCTCGATCTCAAGGGCCGCAGGGTCGGGAGTCCTAGACCCGGGAAGCCTCAGCGCCCGCCAACGGTTGGCGCGCAAGATCGAGCGGGGCGAGATCGACCCCCAAAGCGCCGGGGAGAGGGAGCGCTAAGAGCCAGCGTTCCCTTGTCTTTCAGCTCGGCGAGTTTGTGGACCTACTGGCGAGGAACAATTTCGAAGTCGTAAGCGTTGCACGGCTCTCTGGGGCCTACTAGTTGACCCGCCCACACACGTTGTGAACGCCTGAGAGGCATCCGGGCCCTCCAAGAGGCTTGCGGTTCTGACGCCCAAGCCAAGGAGGACCCGGATGAAGGTTCACGCTAACGCTGCTCTCGGACCAGCGGGACGGCTCGCGCTGGTGCAGGCGATCGAGTCGGGGATGACGCAGAAGGCGGCAGCTGCCGCCTTCTGCGTGGCGCCGGCCACGGCCCACCGCTGGTGGCATCGCTGGCGCTCAGCCGACGAGGAGCAGCGGGGCTCTGGGAGCTGGCTCGCCGACCGCTCCTCAAGGCCCCACCGTCAACCGCGTCGCCTCTCGGTTGCCGAAGAGGCCCCGATCCTGCGGGCGCGCCGGCAGACCAACCTCGGCCCCGGCCGCCTGGCCGGCATCTGTCGCCGCTCCCGCTCGACGATCTGGAAGGTCCTTCACCGCCACGGGCTCTCGCAGCGACGCAAAGGCGCCAGGGAGACCTACCGTCGCTATGAGTGGTCTGTGCCTGGAGCCCTGCTTCACGTCGACGTCGCCCGCCTGGCGCGCTTCAATCGCCCCGGGCATGCGGTCACCGGCGTCCGCGACCTGACCGGCGCCGAGAAGCGGGCCGGAGTCGGCTACGTCTACTTGCACTGCGTGATCGACGATCACAGTCGCTATGCCTACGTCGAGCAGCACCGTGACCAGGGCGGAGACACCGCGGCGGCGGTGCTGGGCAGGGCGATCGAACACTTTGCAGCGCTCGGCTTGAAGCCGCCTGAGGCGGTGATGAGCGACAACGCCTTCGCCTATCGACGCTCAAATGCCTTCCGCGACCAGCTCGCCGCCCACGGCGCCCGCCACATCCTGATCCCGCCCTACACGCCGCGCTGGAACGGCAAGGTGGAGAGATTCATCCAGACCCTGAAGAGGGAGTGGGCCTACGCCCACTCCTGGCCCAACTCCGCCGAGCGGGCCAGGGCCATGGCATCCTTCCTTCGCTACTACAACCGGCGTCGCCCGCACAGCTCACTAGGAGACCGGCCGCCGATCAGCCGCGTTCACAACGTCCGTGGGTAGGACAACTAGTGGCTGAAATGGAGCGGGATCTCCTAAATCAGCCTGATCGGAAGAACCCATAAACCCCTCTGCAATGGGGATTCTAAAGAGGGTGGACGACCGGATTCGAACCGGCGACCGCCTGGACCACAACCAGGAGCTCTACCAACTGAGCTACGTCCACCGCGCGGCTTCCAATCTAGCGTGCCGGGCCGGCTGCTGAGGGGTCAGCCTGCCGGTCGATTTGCTTCTGTCAGGGCAGCGAAGGCCCGCAGACCTGGCGTTGTGCGTTCGATCAGCTCTGGCTCGGCCGCTTCGGCTTCGACCGAAAGAGCATGGGCGCCATCGCCACCGAGCGCCCTGCTCGCCTCGCGGACCATCTCGGGCACGGCCAGCCAGGCCTCGAGCAGGGCGAAGTCGGCCTCGGGGTGGAAGAGGACGCCCCAGGCGTTGCCGTGACGGAAAGCCTGGTGCTCGGTCTTGGCGGAGCGGGCGAGTGGCTTTGCGCCGTCGGGCAGGTCGAAGACTTCGCCGTGCCAGTGCAGGACAGTCGTGCTCGGGGCCAGGGCGCCGAGGATCGGGTCGTCGGGCTCGAGGATCTCTACCGGCGCCCAGCCGACCTCCGGCCCCTCCCCCGCCTCACCTCGGCTCCGAGCGCACGGGCCAGCAGCTGGGCGCCGAGGCAAATGCCGAGCACCGGCATCTCTCGGTGCGCCGCCTCGGCCAGCCACTCGCACTCCGTCGCCAGCTCCGGATGACGGTCGGTTTCGTCGACGCCCATCGGACCGCCCATCACGACAGCGCCCGCCACTTTGTCGTGATCAGGCAGCGTCTGGCCGGCCAGCGGTTTGACCGTGTGCACGTCGAGCCCGCCGCAGGCGTCGAGGATCCGGTGTGGCGTCTCCCACGGCACGTGCTGGATCGCCAGCAGGATTGGACGGTCGTCCGCGTTCATTGCGACGCAGGCTAGCCGCGCTACGGTTCGGTCGATGCCGCAGCGATTCGGAATCTCCTTCTTCCGGCCCGAGGTTCGGTCGATCGCCGCAACCGGCATGCAAGCTCGCGGCGCTATGGCGATCGGGGCACTTGCGGTTGGGGCGGCCGCGATCGGTGGCTTCGCGATCGGGCGGCTCAGCGTTCGGCGCCTCGAGGTCGACAGGGCGACCTTCGGTCGCCTCGCGGTCGAGGAACTCGAGATCGGCCGACTCCACATCAGCAAGCGCACGGGCACCGACGATGGTGCGTAGCCGACATTGACCACACCAGGGGTGGATCAAAGTCGGATGCGTTGGCTCGGGGGCGCCGTGACCCTGCTGTCACTGGTCGTCGCGACCGTCGGCTGGGTCACCTCGGCAACGGCCGTCGGCCCCTACCCCGACCTCGGCGACTGCCCGGTCTTCCCCGACCCACCCGCCGGCCTCGCCGCCAACGCCCCGTCCCTCCCCACCGAGGCAGCCTGGAACCAGGACATCTCGAAGGCGCCGGTCGCCGCCAACTCCGCCGCGACGATCGCCTACATCGACGCCCACGGCGGCCACCTGCTCCACCCCGATTTCGGCTCGCCGCGCGCCTACGGCTTCCCCTACGCGGTCGTCGGCGCCGGCCAGCGCAAGCTGCCGGTCCACTACACCGCCTACGGCGACGAGAGCGACCCTGGGCCCTTCCCGGTTCCCGCCAACGCCCCGGTCGAGGGCGGCAAGGGCAGCGACGGCGACCGCCACGTGCTCACCGTCGACCGCTCCAGCTGCACCCTCTACGAGCTCTACCGCGCCTTCCCCATGCACAGCGGCGGCGCCCACTGGAACGCCGACTCGGGCACCCGCTGGGACCTGCGCTCAACCGATCTGCGTCCCGACTCATGGACCTCCGCCGATGCCGCCGGCTTGCCGATCTTCCCCGGCCTGGTTCGCTACGACGAGGTCGCCGCCGGCCACCTGGAACACGCGATCCGGGTCACCTTCGACGGCACCCGCAACGCCTGGGTCCACCCCGCCTCGCACTGCGCCGGCGACACCTCCGACCCGAACGCGCCGGCGATGGGAGCGCGGCTGCGGTTCAAGGCCGGCTACGGGCTCGGCGGCTTCAGCGGCGGCGCCAGAGTGATCGCCGAAGCGCTCAAGCACTACGGGATGATCGTCGCCGACAACGGCTCCAACTGGTACTTCAGCGGCAGCAGCGACCGCCGCTGGGACGACGAAAACCTCAACCAGCTGAAGCGGATCCCGGGCAGCGCCTTCCAGGTCGTGCGCAGCGCCGCGCCCGCGCACGTCTGCTAAGCGGCCGGCCTCAACCAGCAGCGCGCTCGGTCTCCTCGCCGTCAACCCGTACCTCGCGAAAGGGCGCCTGCAGGCGCGACCCGAGTTCAGCGACTGCCTCGTCGCAGTCGTCGCCGTCGCCCACAACCAGCACAACCTCGGTGGCCGGAAAGCTCTGCAACTGATCCTCGGCCGCCTGGACGATGTCCTCGTCGCCGACCCTTGCCTCAGCCGCGAACCCCGCCTTGGCCAGCGCCGCCACGGTCGCAACCAGGCGCTCCTGCGCCCTGTGACGAGCCGACTCGACATCCGAGGCCCAGCGATCGAGGAAGCCGATCCGGGCCGGGACAAGCACGAGCACATCCGGCTCGTCCTTCCGGCCGCCGAGCTCGGCCGCAGCGGCCACCCGAGCGACATCGGCGGGCTCCTCCACCGCGGTTGCGGCGACGATCAGAACGTGGCGCCGGCCGTCCTCCGCCGGCGCAGAGGAGATCGGCCCCAGCGGCTTCTGCCGAACCGCGATGACGAGGATCGCGACCGCCGCCAGCGCTCCGATCGCGACGCCGACTCCGGGCCCACCGACCATGAACGCCGCGACGATCGGCACCACCACGGCGACGACGATCAGCGGCAGCTTCCACGGAGCCATGGCACAAGGCTGACAGGGCTTCCGCCGAGCCGGGCGCCGGCGAGAGGTTCCGGCGCCCCGCTCGGACTAGACGCGTCTCGAGTTGAGGCGCGGAAGCAGCAGCATCGCCAGTCCGATCAGGATGACGATGATTCCCAGGATGTAGTTGACGAGGATCGCTAGGACGATCCCGATGATTATCAGCACTATTGATAGCTCCATGGCAGCCGAAGTACCCGACGGTTGAAACCGTCAAACCGTCCTCAGCCGCGGGTGCCGCCACCGCGTCCGTCAGGCGACCAGCCCGGCCCGCGGAAGACGTAGCCGAGCTTGTCGCGCCAGCTCTCGGCGGCGCGCACGTCGTTGGCCAGGTCGACGAACTCGTGGAAGGCGACCCTGGCCGGCCGGAAGCTGCGGATGTTCTTGGTCAAGCCGTAGCGGGGCCGCTCGGTTTCACCCTGAAAGGTGCCGAAGATGCGATCCCAGATGATCAGGATGCCGCCGTAGTTGCGGTCGAGGTAGACCTCGTTGGCGCCGTGATGGACGCGGTGATGCGAGGGCGTGTTGAAGATGAGCTCGATCGGGGCCGGCAGCTTCTTCACCCGCTCGGTGTGAATCCAGAACTGGTAGATCAGGCTGATCGAGAGCTGCAGCAGGATCATCCAAGGCGCGAACCCGAGCAGTGCCAGCGGCGCCCAGAATGGCAGCGCCGTCATCGGGGTCCAGGTCTGACGCAGCGCGGTCGAGAGGTTGTAGTGCTCGGAGGAGTGGTGGACGACGTGGCTCGCCCAGAAGACCCGCACCTCGTGGTGGACGCGGTGGAACCAGTAGTAGGCGAGGTCGTCGGCGAAGAAGAGCAGCGCGTAGGTCCACCACTCATCGGCCGGCATCCGCAGCGGCGTCAGCTCATAGAGCCCGGCGTAGGCGAGGAGGACGATCAGCTTCCAGACCGCGTTGATGACGACGTTGCCGCCGCCCATGGTCAGGCTCGTGCGGGTGTCGCGCGACTCGTAGCCAACGAGATCGTCGTCGCGCAGGTACTTGAACGAGAGCAGCTCCATCACGAGCAGCAGGACGAACGCCGGAATCGCATAGTAGAGAACCTCGGCCACGGCAAGAATGTAGCGATAGCGACCACAACGACATCTACGAACGCTCAGGGGCTATAAAGTGATTCCACAGCATGGTCTTCATCGGCAACAGCGGTCGCTCTGCAGAGACTGCCGGGCCGCGCGAGGCGACGGTGGAACGCTTTGGTCCGGGTGAGTCCGCCGACGACCTCGAGACCGGCTTCATCGTCCTCACCCACGGTGACCACTGGACCTCGAGGATGATCCGCTTCGGTCAGCGCCTGCGCTTCCGCGGCTCGCGCAGCAAGTTCGCCCGCTGGAACCACGTCGCCCTGGTGCTGGACGCCAGTGGCAATCTCGGCGAGGCCCTCTCGGCCGGCGTCGTGCGAACGAACCTCTCCAACTACGAGGGCACCGATTACCACCTGGTTCGCGTCGAGTGCACGCCGGCCGACCGTGAGCAGATCAGTGCCTTCGCCGCCGCGGTGCTCGACTCTCCCCAGCGGACCAAATACGGCTGGCTGACGATCTTCAGCCTCTTCTTCACGCTTGGCTTCGGCAGCACGCTGATGATCGGCAAGATCGGTACAGCGATCTGCTCTGGCTTCGCATCCGAAGCCCTGGTGCGCATGGGCGCGATCTTCCCCAGGCCCCCGGCATACATGATGCCCGCCGATCTCGCCGAGCATTTCTCGGTCGACGTCAAGCAGTAGCGCCAGGACCCGCCACACACCCAACTAACGCCTAGCTTGCCCTCCCAATCAGCAGTATCCCCGCGATCGAGACGCTGGCGAGCACAGCAAGCGCGATATCTGTTCGACGCTCTGAGTCAGTCATTTCATCTACTAGAACAACGCTGGACGACAGGTGATTCTGTCGCGCCCGAATGGCGTCAGGTACCGAACCAGCGAGCGCGGCGACTGGAGCCGAAGTGCTCCTTCTCGGCGACCTTGGCGGCTGAGGGCGCGTTGAAGGTGCCGGTCCGCTCGGGGCCCGAAAGGAAGTCGATGTCGACGCTGCCGATCCGGCCGCGGCCGAACTCGATGTAACAGGTGCCGCGCCCGAGGTGGCGGCCCGGCTCCTCGCCGCCGCGCAGCTTGGCGATCAGTGCCTGGGCGACGACCCTGGCGGCGCCCTCGGCGAACACGCCGGCCTTGGGCACGCCGGCGGTGGCGACGTCGCCGACCGCGTAGACCCCGGGAAAGCGGGTCTCGAGCGTGGCCGAGTCGACCGGCACGTAGCCGTCCTCGGTGATGCCGCTGGCGATGACCACTTCGGGGGCACGGTGCTTCGGCACGCCGAGGAAGAGGTCGAAGGGCAGCTCGCTGCCGTCGTCGAGGACCGCGACGCTTGCGATCTGGATCGAGGGCGCTAACGCGGCGGCCGGTGATCAGGTTGATGTCGCGCTCGGCGAACGCCGCTTCGAGCGCGGCCGAGGCCTCTGGCGAGGGCGGCACCGGCGTTGGCAGCGGAATCACGAACGAGATCTGACAGGCGTCGCGCACCCCGCGCGCGGTCAGCTCCTCGTCGAGCAGCAGGGCGCACTCGCTCGGCGCCGGCGGGCACTTGAACGGCGCGTCGCTGACGCCGATCACCGCGTGCCCCTGCGAGAACGTCGGGATGATCTCCGCCAGCCGTTCCGCACCGGCCACCGAGTAGAACTCGTTCCCGGCCTCGGCGAGGCCGGGCGTGGCGTCGATGTCGTAGTCGGCGCCGAGCGCGATCACGAGGACGTCGGCCTCGTGCGTCCCGGCGTCGGTCGTCACCCGTCGCGCCTCGGGATCGATCGCCGTGACCGTCTCGCGCAGGACCCGCACGCCGGGCTTGGCGATCTCGCTGTAGGCCATCCGCACCGCGTCCGGCTTCTCGTGCCCGAACATCAGGTCGAGCTTCGAGAAGCCGAAGACGAACGAGTCGTTCTTGTCGATCAGCGTCACGTCGATCTCGCCAGCGGACGCCTCCGACAGCATCGTGCTGAGCTCGAGCCCACCAAAGCCCGCGCCCAGCACGACGACCCGCTTACTCATCGTCTGGACCTAGGAGTCCTGCGGCTGCGGGACGATCCGGATGTAGGGCTTGGGCTCCTCCCACTCGCCGAAGGTCTCCTTCGCCTCATCGTTGGAGACCGAGCCGGCGATGATCACGTCCTCGCCCTGCTTCCAGTTCACCGGGGTCGAGACTTTGTGCTTCGCCGTCAGCTGCAGCGAGTCGATCACCCGCAGCACCTCATCGAAGTTGCGCCCGGTCGTCATCGGGTAGACCAGGATCAGTTTGATCTTCTTGTCGGGACCGATGACGAAGACGTTGCGCACCGTCTGGTTGTCGGCCGGGGTGCGCGAGCCGGGGTCGCCGGAGGTGTCAGCCGGCAGCATCCCGTAGAGCTTCGAGACGTTGAAGTCGGCGTCGGCGATGATCGGGTAGTTGGGCGCGTAGCCCTGCGTCTCCTCGATGTCGCGGACCCAACCCTCGTGGTCCTCGGACTGATCGACCGAGAGCCCGATGATCTTCACATTGCGCTTGTCGAAGTCCGGCTTGATCTTGGCCATGTAGCCGAGCTCGGTCGTGCAGACCGGCGTGAAGTCCTTCGGATGCGAGAAAAGAACCCCCCACGAATCGCCCAGCCACTCGTGGAAGCTGATCCTGCCCTCGCTGCTGTCCGCCTCAAAATCCGGGGCCGTATCTCCAAGCTGCAATGCCACGTCGTTCCTCCTTGGTTAGTTCTGCGCACTGGATGATTATCAGTCACGCCCCAGGCTGGATTCGAACCAGCGACCATCGGCTTAGAAGGCCGGTGCTCTGTCCTCTGAGCTACTGGGGCGGGGCGCCCTAGATTAGGACCTGTCAAGCCGAATCGCGTAGCATCGCCAGGGCATGCCGAGCATCGATGCATCGGGGACGGAGCTGCACTACGAACGCGCCGGCGAGGGTGAGCCGATGCTGCTGATCCAGGGGATGAGCGCCACGCACCTCGCCTGGGGAGAGGCCCTTCCTCGAGGAGCTGCGGCGCAACTTCGACCTGATCGTCTTCGACAACCGCGGCATGGGACTCTCCGGCCACGCCGAGCTGCCCTTTACGATCGCCGACCTTGCCGCCGACACCGCCGCCCTGCTCGACGCGCTGGAGATCGAGACCGCCCACGTGGTCGGGATCTCGATGGGCGGCATGATCGCCCAGGAGCTGGCGCTCGCCCACCCCGAGCGGATCCGCACCCTGACGATCGGCGCCAGCTACTGCGGCGGGCCGGAGGGGACGCTGATGGCTCCCGAGGACCTGCAGATGCTCGCCACCGCCTACGTCTCCGGTGAGGCCGAGCAGGTCTTCCGGGCGATGTGGGAGATCAACCTCTCCCCCGGCTTCCGCGAGGACGACTCGCGCTTTGCCGCCTTCGCCGAGATGGGATCGGCGCTGCCCGCCCCACAACCGGTGGTCCTGCAGCAGATGCGCGCCTGCGGCGATCACGACACGCACGAGCGCCTCGGCCAGATCTCACTTGCCCACGCTGGTGATCCACGGCGACGCCGATCGCCTGCTCGGCTACAACAACGGCCGCGAGATCGCAGCGCTGATCCCCGACGCGCGGCTCGAGACGCTCGAGGGCATCGGCCACATGTTCTGGTGGGAGCAACCGCGAGCGCTCCGCCGAGCTGATCCGCGAGCACGCCCTGGCGCCGGTCTAAGCTGAAGCCGTGGGCACGATCGACGGCTCAGCCAGCATCGAGATCGAGGCCCCGATCGAGAAGGTCTACGAGGCCGCCGCCGACGTCGAGGCCTCGCCTCGCTGGCAGTCGGAGATCAAGGTCGCCGAATGCCTCGAGCGCGACGGCGACGGCAACCAGGTGCTGGTCCACATGGAGACCGACGCCAAGGTGCGCACGCTCGGCTCCGACATCCGCTTCAGCTATGAGGAGCCGAACCGAATCTCATGGGTGCAGGAGGACGGCGACCTGAAGGCGATCGAAGGCAGCTGGGAGCTCGAGGACCTCGGCGAGGGACGAACCCGCGTCACCTACTGGCTCGAGGTCGACCTCGGCCGCAAGCTGGGCCTGCTGATCCGCGGCCCCTTGGTCGGCGTGCTCCGCGGCCAGCTGGTCAACGCCATGCCCGAGAAGCTGAAGCGCTTCGTCGAGGGAGGCTCGGCTTAGGCCGAGCCTCAGCTTCTCCGGACCCCTTGCAGCCGGCCGGGTCGAGCTTGCCCTTGACCTTGAAGACGTAGTCGGGCTCGGGCGTGATTTCCGGCTCTTCGATGATCTGTTCCAGCGCCGGATCGTTTTTCAGCCAGGCGTAGATCGGATACCAGTAGGGCGCGTCGCCGGGAGTCCTGCGTGAACTGGCTGACGATCAGGTAGTCGTAGTTGCCGGCGTTGATGCGGCGGCGGAACTGGTGGCAGCTGGTGGCGAGGCGGTAGGTGCCGTCCGGCCCGGGCACGCCGATGTACTGGACGTAGTTGTTGAGGTTGGCGCCGTAGAAGCCGTACTGGCCGAAGAAGATCTCACCCGAGCCGGCGATCCCGATCCGCTTGTCGCTGCTGCTTGCGGGCGAATGCGTAAGCCTGCTTCGGGCCGCCGTCCTGGAGGAAGTGATCCGTTTCGCGTGTAGTGGTGATCGACGTATTGCACCTCCTGAGCGCGGCCGAGCACGACCGCGAGCAGCACCACGGCGCTCGCCCCGCCGACAACCGCGGCGCGGCTGACGCTGCGCCGCGAGCGTCCCAGACCCAGGCCGGCCGGCGCCCAGACCAAGCGCCAGGGTGAGGAAGATCGTGCCGACGATGAAGCCGGGGTACCAGCGCGGCGTGGTCAGCACCGTGATCGCGTAGACCGCGGTGAGGAAGAGCAGCGTCTGCCAGGCGCGGCGGTCGGGCGCGCGCAGCGGCCGCGCGATCGGCAGCAGCACCAGCGCCAGCACCAGGCCGGGGACCAGGTAGCGGGTGTTGGTGAAGAACCCGGTCGGCGAGCCCTCCTGGCCGGCGGCCGTGAGCGGCGTGAAGACGTAGACGGCAGCGGTCAGCAGCGCCGCCACCGCGATCACGCGCAGGATCGTGTTGCGCGAGCGCAAGGCGATGTAGACGGCGGCCGCGACGGCGATGATCAGGATCAGCGGCCAGAGCGGGCCGAAGCGCGTTGTCGAGCTGCGGGAAAAACCACTTGCGATAGATCGTCGGCTCGGTCAGATAGTGGGCGACGGCGAAGCGCGGCCGCGGGTCGAGCGGCATCTGGTCGGGACGCGGCAGGTGCAGCGGCCCGAAGCCGATCGTCGGGATCGGGTTGCCGCCGGTCTTGATCATCGCCCGCACGTACCAGTAGCCGCCGATCAAGAAGGTGGTCAGGCCCAGCACCCAGGCCGTGGTCAGGCGCCTCCCCCGGCCGCTGAAGACGATCACGCCGAGGCCGATCGCGACGACCGGGATCAGGAAGGTGAGCTTGACCGAGGCGGCGAGGCCGGCGGCGATCCCGGCGACGACCAGCGGCCCCTTGTCGAGCAGTGGCGCGTCGCGCTCGGGCGTGTCCTGGACCGCCCCCGCATCCGGCGCCCGGCGCTGGTGGGCGTTGATCAGGAAGGCGACGAAGGCGATCAGGAAGGCGAGGCCCATGATGTCGTTTCGCCCCTCGCCGGGCTGGGTTTCGATCATCACCCCCGCGTCGAGCACGATCGCGCCGCGGCGACCAGCGTCGCCGGGCCGACCTTGTAGGGGCGCCCGACGCAGAAGGCGGCAAGCAGCGCGATCGCCAGCCAGAAGAGGTTGATCAGCGGCGAGAGCCAGTCGCTCTTGAAGAGGACGATCGCGGTGCCGTGGATCAGCTCCGAGCTCTGCGGGTAAAACCAGGCGGCGAGCCGCAGCGGGTCGGTGAAGTGCAGGTGGACGGTCGAGTGTTCCTGGGCGAACCGCGCCGCGAAGGGCATGTGGTACCAGGTCGTGTCGCCGCCGAACATGCCCTGGTCGAGGCTGAGCTGCGAGGGAAAGGTCCACTCGGCGACGGTGAAGGAGGCGACGGCGAGCGCGATGATCAGGGCGATCGTCTGCACCTGGGGCGCGCTGATTTCGAGGCCGTCGCGACGGCGCTTTGCGCCAGCCGAGCAGGGCGGCAAGCAGGCCGACCCCGATGCAGACGACGATCGTCCAGCCGATCGTGAGGATGCTCAGCGTGCCCAGCAGCTCCAGCGAGAGAACCAGCAGGCCGACCGCGATCGTGGCGTCGGCAAGCCGCGCCAGCGCGCCCGAGAATTCGGGCACGATCCAGCGCCGCAGCCAGTAGCCGCCGAGGCCGAGCGCGCTGACGATGCCGATCACGGCAAGGCAGCCGCCGATGTAGGAGCCGAAGGAGGGGGTCACCGGCGCGGGATGCTATTCGCCGCGCCGGGCGCGCGGCTTGCGCTATGAGGCGGCGGCCGGAATCCGGCAGGAGACCCCGGTGCCGGCCAGGCCGCAGTAGCCGTTCGGCACCTTGTGCAGGTACTGCTGGTGGTAGTCCTCGGCGTAGTAGAAGGGCCCGGCGGGCTCGACCTCAGTCGTCACCGGCTCGTGGCCGGCGGCGCGCAGGTCCTCGTCGTAGGCGCGCTTGGCCATTTCCGCCGTCGCCTTCTGGGCGTCGTTGGCGAAGTAGATCCCCGAGCGGTACTGGGTGCCGACGTCGTTGCCCTGGCGCATGCCCTGGGTCGGGTCGTGCTCCTCGAAGAAGACCTTGAGCAGGTCGGCGTAGGTGACCTTGGCCGGATCGAAGGCGACCAGCACCGCCTCGGCGTGGCCGGTCATGCCGCTGCAGACCTCGTCGTAGGTCGGGTTCGGCGTGGTCCCGTTCATGTAGCCGACCGCCGTCGTGTAGACACCGTCGATCCCCCAGAAGAGCCGCTCCGCGCCCCAGAAGCAGCCGAGCGCGAAGTAGGCGACCTCGATCCCGTCGGGGAAGGGCGGCCGCAGCGGCGCGTCGAGCACCGCGTGGCGCTCGGGCACGTCGAAGGCCGGCTCACTGCGCCCCGGCAGCGCATCCTCGGCCGCGGGCATCTGGGTCTTGTCCGGGTTCAGCATCGTCATCAGCTTGCCAAGTCGGTTCATCGCGATCTCCTTTACGGGTCGCCATCGACCTTACAGCCCGTTTCTTTCCGTTCTGTGACGGCTAACCGAGCTGCTTGACGATCGCCCCGGTGTCCATCTCATCCCAAGCCTGGGCGATCAGGCCGTCGCGGACCCGCAGTACCGCGGTCGAGCTGAACTCGACCCGCCTGCCGGTGGCCTCGACGCCGAGGAACTCGTCGCTGTGGGTGCCGCTCCAGCGCTGGTGGGCGGCGACGAGATCGTCCTCGGCGAGGATCAACTTGATCTCGTTACGCAGGTCGGGAAACGCCGCGAGGAAGTAGTCGACCGCCTGTCGTTGACCCACCCGGCCGCGCGTCTCGCCGTTGTGGACGAAGTCCTCGCTCAGCAGCCGCTCGCAGGCGCCCGAATCGCGCTCGTTGATCGCCTCGCGGTAGAAGCGGCGGACGAGGCCCTTGTTGGCGTCGGCGGACACTGCACCCGACCGTACTTGAACGCCGACGCGCCGAACGGATAGCGTGGGCGCATCGGTTGCTTCGTCGTCCTCTTCGCCCTGATCTCGCCTCGTCTGGCGCTCTTCGCGCTGTTCCTCTTCAGCGACCTGCTCAGCCGCGCCTTCGAGAGCTGGTTCGTGCCCTTCCTCGGCTTCTTCCTGCTGCCCTGGACGACGCTCGCCTACGCGGTGATGTGGAGCTCCGGCTCCGACGGGGTCAAGGGCTTCGAGTGGTTCATCGTCATCCTCGCCTTCGTCTTCGACCTCGGCTCCTACATGCAGGGCAGCCGGCGCCGGGACGCCCGGGCGTAGCGACCGGACCGATGGCGCTAGTCGCGCCGCTGCTGTCCCGGCATCGACCGGGAAGGCGATCCGCACGTGGGACTTGGAGACGACGATGAACGGCCGCTTTTCAATGTCGCCCGCCCATGATCGATGAGACTTCCGCGTTGACCAGGGGAATGAACGTGATGTCCACCCGGTTGAGCGAGTCCGAAAAACGGCTCTGGTAGCCCTCTGGCGGCAAGGTCACATCGCCAACGATCCGCTGCCGGTCGGTTTCGAACTGCACCCGTTCAACCCGCCGCTCTTTCTGCCCCACGTCCATGCTCACAAGCAACTATCGGCACCATGCCTGGATGCGTTGAGCGGACACCCGTCCAGTTGACATAACCAATGAGCGGGGTCAAACACCCACGCGCTACGCGGCCCGCTAATCGTCCACCGGGCTACCGCTGAGCCGGATCCCCGCCCTCAAGCCCGAACAGGCTCTCGGGCACCACGCTCCGTTTCTGATCGCGCCGAACAGATCGCGGCTTACTGGAATCGCCTTTCCGAGGCCCTTGGCCGAGGATCCGCTCTAGAAGGTTGTCTTCGATTCCCCAGATCCGCTTAAGGAATAGAGCGCCAAGCGCCAAGACCTCGCGCATCGGAGCGTGATCGAACGGAAAGACCAGTTGAAGCAGATTGCGTGTGTCCTTCTCGGCAAGATGCTCCTCAAACAAGACCACGTCGGCGTAGCGCAATGCATCCCCCGCCAAGAGTGGGCGCTCACCTAGCCTCCTCGAAAATGACAAATATGCCTCGGTCCACTCGGGTGGCTCAGCAACAGCGTTTGCGAGCCGAGGAACCGTAAGCTCTTCGGCGGCCCCCTTGCCCTGCATCAAGCGTCGGAGCGCATCTTGGTAATAGTCATCCGCACGCGCCGCAATCTCACGTAGCGCCGCTGCATCGGCCGCTCCAGCGGCAAGAGCAGACTCCAACTGGCTTGCCCCCTGAGCTGGAGACATTCGATTTAGCTGCCCAGCGGTTGTATAGCCACTTACCAAGAGCGCGATCAACCCCTCTGCTACGAAGCCGCTCTTTACGTCTTCCGCAATCGCCTTCGACCCGTAGAGAGCCTCAAAGTAACCCTTCAAAAGCTTTGTTCGCCCCGGAGTCCCGCGATACCAGTATGCACCTGAGAGATAGTCCCAGGCGGCCTTCAAACTGCGATCTTTGATCGCGCTTGCCTTTCTCGCCGGACGCAAGACGGTCTCTTGTAGCTCAACGTTGAATGAGCCGAAATATCCATCGTCGGGTTCGAGTTCAAAGCGCCGCTCGATGTCCCTCACCGCCGCTTCGTCCCAAAGTGCCACGCCAAACGGTTTGGCGAACTGCAACGTGGCTCCCGAGAGTTTCGTCTTGGCAAACAGCACCTGGTCGCTACGGAGGAGCCTTGAAAGACCAAGCAGCCAAATAATGCGATCGGCCTCCTTCGTAGATCCCTTGCGATCCTTGCACTCTCCGACCAGCGTTCTCGGAGTTAGGGCGGGATCGAATCCCAGGCCGAGGATGTCAACCTCGGCCATGGTCTGCGGGCTACCCATCACCCGTTCGCGTAGATTGACACCTCTTCGGACATACCAGCCCGCCAGAAACGCGGCTCGGTGGACTCGATACTCCCAAGCGGAGCCGCGCTTAAGCTCGCTGAAACTCGTCATTGGAACTTGTCCTGCTGCGCGGCATCGCGCACCGCGGCCAACAGCTTCTCTTGATAGAGGGGCATATTCTCCGCATTCTCGCCCAGGCGCAAGCGCGTCGAAACTGGGTCCGTGAAACTTCGCGGCTGGAGGAGACTGTGGCCCGTACTAGACGTTCCGGGCACCGCAGACAACAGGGAGCCGCTTCTCATTGTGTCCAAGGCAGTGACAAGTGAATCTTTCTTCAAAGCGACAAAGCGAAAGCGCTTCGACCCCTCTGATACAGGCTCTACGCTGACGATCTTCTGCTTCTCCAACGCACCGTAGTCGGTACCGATCGGAGTTGCGTTCCCAGCGTAGCCACGATCGATCAGTGCCTCGATAAAAACCTCTGGACTGCGAAGTCGATAGCGTGCATAGTGGGTCGCGAAGGCAAATGAGGCGATAACGAGCCGGACTTGGTCCAGGACATCAGGCAGATCCTCACTGGTCACCCCAAAGCCTTGAAAACGGGGAGTGAAGTGAAAAGTGCCTTTCTTGCCAGACTCAGTGGTGATCTCGGTTCGCTCGATGATGCCTTGTCTGACCGCGAGCTCAACCAGATCCGGATCGGCTGACTCGATACGGTGCAGAGGCCGGCCCTCGTTCTTGTGAAGCTCATCCAGTAGAGACCGTAGGTTTTCCCGCACCGAGGTGGGCAGTGCAGCAAGGGCGCTCACCGTACGATTAATATTGGTGCCCCAAAGAAAGTCGTTATAAAAGAAGTCGCAGTTGAAGTCGCTGACGTGATGCTTGGAGACCAGAGCGTGGCCGACGGCTAGCTCAAGCGCCAAACGAGCCTCCGGCTCGGTTAGGCCGTCCGACGTGCAGGCAGAGAGCGCTTCCTCCTCGGTGCGCGGCAACGAAGCCACCGCTCTCAGGATGAGCAAAGCGCCGCGCTCGTCCGGTTGTGGCTGCAGGTGACTCCATAGACGAGCCGCCTGCTCCATCACGTCATCTTCGTTGAGAACAACGGGCCTGACTTGCACCAATTGCCCCGCCTGGTTCCGCTCTGCCTGAAGGATCTGCAGGCTCTCAAGGACCGGAATTAGAGTATCCACGAGCTCCCGCCGGGTAATACCAGCGTCTTGAGCCAGATCCTCCAATTTAGACGCCGGGTAGGTCTGGAGCCCACGAAGCCTGCCGAGAAGATCCGTTGCCTTTCCGGCCAACGCCGTAGCCTCAAAACGAACCGTGTGCGCCACTTGGTAGGTACGCAGGTGCTTCCAAGCGCTGTAGATCCAGCGACCGCGCTCTACGCCAGCTGGGTCGATTACGGAAAATGACATTGCCGTACCGTAGCGAGACTCCCAGCTCAAAGATCCAAGGCGTGCGACTCCGCCGCGCCATATGTCAACGTGCTCAAAGAATCGGGGCGGCTGGATTCGAACCAGCGAAACCTCCCGCCCCCAAAGCGGGCGCTCTGACCAGGCTGAGCTACGCCCCGATGCCAGACATCTTAGGCCCATTCGGCTCGGACACAATCCATCCACGCCTGGAGCCGTGCCCGGAGATAGGTGTCGGCCGAACGAACTTGGAGCACACCATGCCGTGAGCGCCAAGTTCGGCCATCGAGATGACCGCTGTTGGACTTCCGCTGAAACTTGATCGCCAGGGGGTCAAGGCCCAGATGGGCCGCCCAAAACTCGCATACCTTCGCTGGATCCTGATCCGCGTGGTGCTGAAACGAGTAGGAAACCGGGTTTCGGGACAGGCGACGAATCCAAGTCGCACCCAACTTGACAACCGCGGGGTCGGAGTTGCCTATTGCTACGAGATTGCGGCTTCGCCTGGTTCCCTCGCCTATGTACATGCACACGAAGTCGCGAAACGTTGGCTCGTTTATAAGCGTTGGGTATTCGAGCATTCCCTGAGCGTAAGCCGCTTGTCGCCGACCACGATGAATCCTGCGGGTCACCTCTCCGGCTCGGTGGGCAGCGAGCGTCCGCCTCGAAGTTTGCCCGATGGGCAAGTCCCGCACCCAATAGAAGACCGTCGTCCTAGGAACGCCAAGACGTTCGGCCAGCTCATCGATCGTCAGCTTCTTGCGGGCACGCAGATCCCTGGCTTTCTCTTTGACGTAAATTGGATATGCCATTGCGAA
The DNA here is from genome assembly GCA_963840565.1 of uncultured Solirubrobacterales bacterium. Taxonomy (GTDB): domain Bacteria; phylum Actinomycetota; class Thermoleophilia; order Solirubrobacterales; family 70-9; genus VRUE01. Next base: position 132,031 of record CAWIZH010000002.1, on the reverse strand, counting down.
CACATGTTCGCTAACGAATCGGACAGTAATACCCGCTAGGTTTGGCAGCGATGGCCGAGGTGCTGCCGCTCAACGCCCTGCACTACGACCTCGACGCGGTCGGGTCGCTGCAGGATGTCGTCGCGCCGCCCTATGACGTGATCGACCCGGCGATGCGGGCCGAGCTACTGGCGCAATCGCCCTACAACGCGGTCGCCGTCGACCTGCCGAAGGCCTACGGCGAGACCGGGCCGCAGGCTGCCGGCGAGGGCGACCCCTACGCCAACGCGGGGAAGGCCATTGAGGCCTGGCAGAAGGCCGGCGCCCTGGTCACGGACGCCGAGCCGGCGATCTGGGCGATGGAGCAGGACTACACCGGCCCGGATGGCTCCACTCACACCCGCCACGGAATCCTCGCCCGCGTCCGAGTCGAGGACTTCGAGGCCGGCACGATCCTGCCCCACGAGCGCACCCTGCCCGGGCCGAAGCAGGATCGGCTCGAACTGATGCGGGCGACCCGCCTCAACCTCTCGCCGATCTTCTCGTTGAGCACGGTGGACCCGTGGCCGCTGGTCTCGCGCGAAGTCGCGATCGAAGACGTCTGGGGCGAAGCAACCGACGCGGCCGGGACCGTGACCCGGATCTGGCAGCTTCGCAACCCCGGCATCCACGAGGACATAACCAACAGCCTCGCCGACGCCCAGCTGCTGATCGCCGACGGCCACCACCGCTACGAGACCGCGATCGCCTACCGCGACGAGGTCGGCGGCGAGGGCCCGCACAACTACACGCTGATGGCGCTGACCGGGCTCGACGATCCGGGCCTCTCGATCTTCCCCACCCACCGTCTGCTCTCCGGCTTTGCCGACGACCCCGAGCGCCAGCGCCGCCTCGGCGAGGGCCTGCGCGAGCTCTTCGAGGTGAGCGAGGTCGACGATGACCGCCTCGACCCGCTCGGTGAGGACGGCGTCGGCGTCTTCGGCCTCTACGACTCCCACCACAAGCGCGCCTTCCGCCTGCGGCTCAAGGACACGACCGAGCTCGACCGGATCCTCGCTGGCGAGCCCGAGGCCTACCGCCGCCTCGACGCGGCGATCCTCGAGACCCTGGTGCTGAAGGGCATCGCCGGCCTCAGCGAAGACGACATCCTCGCCAAGCGCGGCCTCGGCTACGCGAAGAGCGTCGAGGACTCCCTGCGGCTGCTCGGCGAGGGCGCCTACGACGTCGCCTTCATCCTGCGCCCGATCCCGGTCGACCAGACGCGGGAAATCTGCGAAAGCGACGCCAACATGCCGCCGAAGTCGACCTACTTCTACCCGAAGGTCCTGACCGGCCTGGTCTTCAACCCGCTGGCCTGATCATGGTCAAGATCTACACAAAGAAGGGCGACGACGGCACCACTTCGCTCTGGTACGGCGGCCGCATTCCCAAGCACCATGGCCGCACCGAGGCCTACGGCGCCCTCGATGAGGCCTGCTCCCAGCTCGGCGTCGCGCGCGCCCTCTGCGGTGAGGCTGAGGCAGAGCTCGCCGCCGATATCCTGCGCCTGCAGGACGACATCTTCGTCGCCGGCGCCGAGCTGGCGACCGCGCCGGAAGCGGCGGAGCGGCTCGAAGACGGCGTCAGCCGCGCGACCGAGGCGATGGTCGCCGAGCTCGAGGCTCTGATCGACCGCTACATGAGCGAGGTCGAGCTGCCACCCCAGTTCGTCATCCCGGGCGGCAACGCGCTCTCCGCCCAGCTGGACGTTGCGCGCACCGTGATCCGCCGCGCCGAGCGCCGTATATCCGCCCTCGCCGAGGAAGGCGAGCTGGCGAGCGAGACCGTGATCCACTTCGTCAATCGCGCCTCCGACCTCGTCTACGCGATGGCGCGCTTCGCCGACGTCGACGACCCGGCGCTCTTCGAGGGTCGCCGCAAGAGCTGATCCAGTGGGATCTGATCCAGTCAAGGTCGTCGCCCGCCGGAAGGTGAGTGGAACGAACCGGATCTTGGGCTTTGCCCACGACGTCGAGATCGAAGGCCGCCACACGGTCGGCATCGACGAGCCGACCGCCGCGGGAGGAACCGACACCGGTCCCTCCCCCACCCGGTTGGTCGCCGCCGGCCTGGCCGGCTGCACGGCGATCACGATCGAGATGTTCGCCGAGCGCAAGGGCTGGGACGTCGGCCAGGTCGAGGTGGACGTCGACGTCACCTACGACGAATTCGCGCCGCTCTCCTTTGCCGTCACCTTGCGCCTGCCGGCCGAGCTGAGCGACGAGCAACGCAAGCGCCTGCTCGTCGTCGCCACCAAGTGCCCCGTCCACAAGCTCCTGGCGGGCGAGACCCTGGTCACCGTCTCCGACCACGTCGAGACGCTCTGATGGACCTCGGGCTCAAGGGACGCGCTTGCGTCGTCACCGGTGCCAGCCGCGGGATCGGTGCCGAGACCGCGCGGTTGCTCTGCGCCGAGGGCGCAAACGTGCTCCTCGTCGCGCGCAACGAGGAGCGCCTCAGCTCCGCCGCCGCAGCGGCCGCTGCTGCTGGCACGGAGGCGGGTGGACGCGCCAAGACCCTCGCGCTCGACATCACCAGCGACGATGCCGGCGAGCGGATGCTGGCCGTCGCAACCGAGCACTTCGGCAGCCTCGACGTCCTCGTCAACAACGCCGGCAGCGCCCAGTGGCGCAACCTCGACGACGTTCCCGACGAGGACTGGCGCGCCCAGTACGAGCTCAACGTGATGGCGCCGCTGCGGGCGATGCGCGCCGCTGCTCCGGCGATGGCCGAGCGCGGCTGGGGCCGCATCGTCAACGTCTGCTCGACCGCGGGCAAGCGTCCCTCGGCGGCGATGCCCGAGTACTCGGTGGCGAAGGCGGCCGAGCTCTCGCTGTCGCGCCTCTTCGCCGACCGCTACGCCAAGAGCGGCGTCCTCGTCAACGCGATCTGCCCCGGCCCGGTCGAATCGGAGATGTGGATGGAGCCGGGCGGTCTGCTCGACCAGTCCCAGCAGATGTCTGGCGACGACAGCCGCGACGCCGCCCTCGCGACCGCGGGCTCGAAGCGCCCGATCGGCCGCCTCGCTCAATCCGAGGAGATCGCCTCCGCGATCGTCTTCCTCTGCTCCGAGCGCGCCTCCTACGTCGCCGGCGCCGCCTGGTCGGTGGACGGCGGCACGGTACAGGTGATCATTTGAGTCGGGTGTGGCGACTTACCCGGTCTATATGACGGGAAACTCGCCACAGCCGATCGACGCCGCCGTCCTGCTGCCCCTCTACGGCTGGCCGGATGACGAGCCTGGCCTCGTCTTCACCGAGCGCCGGGCGGATATGCGGCGCCACGCGGGTGAGATCTCGTTTCCGGGCGGGCGACGCGATCCCGACGACGCCGACCTCAAGGCGACCGCCCTGCGCGAGGCGCAAGAGGAGATCGGCCTCGACCCGGCAGCGGTCGAGCTGGGCGAGGAGCTGCCGGCCACCAACACCTTTGTCACCGGCTACCGGATCCACCCGTTCGTCGGGCGCATCGCCCACCCCCGGGAGCTCGACCTCAAGCCAAATCCGGCCGAGGTCGAGACCGTCCTCACCTTCTCGCTCGAGATCCTGCGCGAGAGCTACGAGATCCGCCGCCTGGTTCGCCGCGAAGTGCCGATTCACACCCCCACTTACGAGGTAGAAGGCCATTTGATCTGGGGCGCGACCGCACGAATCCTCAGCGACCTGCTGGATCGCCTCGACTAGGCGACGTCTACGATCTCGACCGGGATTCGCCAGGTCTTCGAGGCTGCTTCCACCGCCGCGGTGCCAAGAGCGAGGATCGCAGGGTCGACCGAACCACCGGCCTCATAGACGAATCGCCTCACCGGCGTTTCGACCAGGCGTTCGAGGAAGCGCTCGAGCCGCGAGCCGTGGATCGCCTCGATGCTCTCCGGGTCACCGGCAGCCGAGCCGAGCAGCCAGTAGACCGCGGTGACGTCCCCGACGAGCTCGAGCAAAGTTCCCGGCTGCTCCGGATCGGCGAGGGCCGGCTCGATCCCGGCCGCTCCGATCAGCGCCAGACCCTGCTCGTGCCGGCTCGTCCCGCGCACCTCCCAACCTTCGCCGAGCAGCCGCTCCCCCAACTGCCGCCCGCGGCAACCGCAGCCGACGATCAACGCGCGCGCCAAGGCCGGACTAGGCGGCGCTGCGCTCGGCCGCCCGCCGGCGCTGCTCGTCGGTCGCGCCGGGACCGGGCCGGCTCATGATGTTGCGGGCCTCGACCTCGCCACCGCACTCCGAGCAGGTGGGAACCATGTGGAAGGCGTGGCCGCAATCGCGGTGCACGGTCTCCAGCGGCGGCCCCTCTGGGCCGGTCGTGTAGCGGTCGCCCCAGCGCAAGAGGGCCAGCAGCACCGGCTGCAGGTCGAGGCCCTTCTCGGTCAGGCGGTACTCGAAGCGCTCGGGGTGCTCGCTGTAGCGCCGGCGCTCGACGATCCCCTCCTCGACCAGCGTCGCCAGGCGCTGGCTGAGCACGTTGCTCGCCACTCCCAGCGACTCCTGGATCTCGTCGAAGCGGCGGCGGCCGAGGAAGAGGTCGCGCAGCACCAGCACAGCCCAGCGCTCGCCGAGGAAGGAGAGCGGGCGGGCGATCGAGCAATTGAGGTCGGCGAATGCCTTGATTGCCATGCAGGCAGTCTAGCTCGTGACTTTTCTTTTGCAAGTCAGGTTTGCTACGGTGCCTTGCAAATTGCAAGCCACTGGATTGGAGCGGCGATGGAGCAGCGTTGGAAGATCCTCCTGATCACCTCGGTGGGCCTGTTCATGGCCAGCCTCGACCTCTTCATCGTCAACATCGCCTTCCCCGACCTGGCCCGCGATTTCGACGGTGCCTCGCTGCCGGACCTCTCCTGGGTGCTGAACGCCTACGCGATCGTCTTCGCCGCCCTGCTCGTGCCAGCCGGGCGAATCGCCGACCGGGTCGGGCGCAAGCGCGTCTTCATCACGGGCCTGCTGCTCTTCTCCGCCGCTTCCGCCCTCTGCGCCCTCGCCCCCTCGGTCGGGTTCCTGGTTGCCGCCCGCGTGCTGCAGGCCGCGGGCGGCGCGATGATGTTGCCGACCACCCTGGGCCTGATCCTGCCCGCTTTCCCGCTCGAGCAGCGGCCACTGGCGATCGGCATCTGGTCGGCGGTCGGCGGGGTCGCCGCGGCGCTCGGCCCACCGATCGGCGGCCTGCTCGTGCAGTTGAGCTGGCGCTGGATCTTCGTCGTCAACGTGCCGATCGGCATCGTCACCGCGATCGTCGCGATGCGGGCCTTGGACGAGGTGCGCGAACCCGAGGATGGCCGTCCCGACCTGCTCGGCGCGGCGGAGCTGGCGCTCGGCATCGCCCTGCTCACGCTCGGCATCGTCAAGGGACCCGAGTGGGGCTGGGCCGACCCGCGCTCGCTGGCGGCCTTCGCCGGCTCGGTCGGGCTCGTCATCGCCTTTCTCTTCCGCTCCGCCCACCACCACGCCCCGGTGATCGAGCTGCCGCTGCTGAGAGTCCGCTCCTTCGCCCTCGCCAACCTCGCCGCCGCTGTCTTCTTCGCCGGCTTCGGCGCGATGCTGCTCTCCGGCGTCCTGCTGCTGACCGAAGTCTGGGGCTACTCGGCGCTCAAGGCCGGGCTCGCCCTCTCGCCGGGACCGCTGACCGCGGCGATCTTCGCCGTGCCGGCCGGGCGGCTCGGCGGCCGGATCGGCCAGCGCCCGGTGGTGGCGGCGGGCGGCCTCACCTTCGCAACCGGCTTCGCGGTGATCCTCGCGACCGTCGGCAGCGACCCGGCCTATGCGTCGAGCTTCCTGCCGGGCTTCGTCCTCGGCGGCGCCGGCGTCGGCATGGTGCTGGGCGCCCTCCCCGCCGCGGCGACCGCCGCTCTGCCCGCCTCGCGCTTTGCGACGGGCACGGCGGTCTTCGGCATGGCGCGCCAGCTCGGTTCGGCGATCGGCGTGGCGGTACTGATCGCCCTCCTCAACGACACCACCGGCGGTGACCTGCTCGCGGGCCTGCAGCGTGGCTGGGCGTTCGCGCTCGGCGCCGGCCTTGCCACCGCGACATTGGCTCTCTGCTTCGGCCCCGTCGGCTCCCGCGCACCCCGCGCGGCGCCCGAGCCGGTCCTCCAGGGCGAGGCGGCCTAGCCGTGGCTAGGAGGGATTGGCGAAGCCGCGACGGTGGCGCAGGCGCTCGAGCTCCTCGGCGGCGACTTCGTCGCGCAGCTCCTGCTCGTTGCGATCGGCGAGCGCCGCGGCGGCGGCGCATCTCGTTCTGCGCGTCGAGCATCTGCTGCACGTCGTCGACCTCGTTCTGGACCTCGAGTTCGGGCGAGCGGGTCGGCTTCCAGTCGAGCAGTTCGGCGTTGTTGCCGGTGTAGAAGTGCTCGAGCAGGACAAGCACGCCGACGATGAGCAGCACCATGCCGACGGTTCCGAGGACGAAGACCACGGGCCAAGGATACGCCCGCGCGGCCCGTCCCCTTTAATCCCCGACGTGACCGAGGCCTATGTAGTCGACGCGGTTCGCACGCCGATGGGCAGCTACCGCGGCGCCCTCTCGGGCGTCCGCCCCGACGACCTCGCAGCGCACACGATCGCCGCCGTGGTCGAGCGCACCGGCGTCGACCCCGAGCGGATCACCGACGTCTACTTCGGCGCCGCCAACCAGTCGGGCGAGGACAACCGCGACGTGGCGCGGATGGCGGCGCTGCTCGCCGGGCCTCCCCGACAGCGTCCCCGGCGCCACCGTCAACCGCCTCTGCGCCTCCGGCCTGGAGGCGATCAACTGCGCCGCCCGCGCGGCCAAGCTCGGCGAGGGCGACTTCTACCTCGCCGGCGGAGTCGAGTCGATGAGCCGGGCGCCCTGGGTCGTCGGCAAGCCCGAGCGCGGCCTGCCCCGCGGCCCGCAGACGATGCACGACACGACTCTGGGCTGGCGCTTCGTCAACCCGCGCATGGCCGAGATGGGGATCTCGACCGAATCGATGGGCGAGACCGGCGAGAACGTCGCCGAGCGCTACGGGATCAGCCGCGAGGACCAGGACGCCTGGGGCCTGCGCAGCCACCAGCGCGCAGTCGCCGCCGCCGAGGCCGGGATCTTCGCCGAGGAGATCGTCCCGATCGAGGCGCCGAAGGGGCGTCGCGAGACGGTCACGGTCGACGCCGACGAGGGCCCGCGCCCCGACGCCTCGCTGGAGAAGATGGCGAAGCTGCGCCCCGCCTTCCGCGAGGGCGGCACGGTCACCGCCGGCAACGCCTCGACCCTCAACGACGGCGCCGCCTGCACCCTGATCGCCTCCGAGGCGGGCGTCGAGGCGCTCGGCGCCGAGCCACTCGCCCGCGTCGTCTCCTTCGGCGTCGCCGGCGTCGACCCCGCCTACATGGGCATCGGCCCCGCCGTCGCCATCCCCAAGGCCCTCGACGCCGCCGGCCTGACGCTCGACGAGATCGACCTGATCGAGCTAAACGAGGCCTTCGCCTCCCAGGTCCTCGCCAGCGCCCGCGAGCTCGGCATCGACGAGGAGCGAGCTCAACGTCAACGGCGGCGCGATCGCCCTCGGCCACCCACTCGGCTGCACCGGCGCCCGCCTAACCACCACCCTCGTCCGCGAGCTGCGCCGCCGCAACGGCAAGTACGGCATCGCCACCATGTGCGTAGGCGTAGGCCAAGGCCTCGCCACTGTCTTCGAAGCGGTCTGACCCTTCACCCAGGGCTTCCGGTGCGCCTTATGCCCCTATAGCGGGGATAAAGCGCACCGGAACGGATGGGCTAGTAGCCTCGCCGCCGATGGCTACTGAGTTGAGAGAGCTGGCCAGTGTCGACGGGACGATCACGCCGACCGCTGAGGCGATGGTGCCGCTGAAGGACGACGGGCTCTACCGCGGCGACGGCGCCTTCGAGGTGATCCGGCTCTACGACGGAACGCCGTTTGCGCTGGTCGACCACCTCGACCGGCTCGAGCGCTCCGCCGCCGCGATCGAGCTCGAGTTCGACCGGCCGGCGCTGGAGCAGGAGATCGAGGCGCTGCTCGCCGAGCTCGGCGATGCCGACGGCCAGCTGCGGCTGATCGTCACCCGCGGCGGTCGCCGCCTGGCGATGACCGAGCCGATCCCGCGCCCACGCCGACACGATCCGCCTCGCCACCGTCACCTACTGCCCGACGCGTGATCCTCAACGGGGTCAAGTCGCTCTCCTACGCCGCCAACATGCAGGCGACCCGGCTCGCGAAAGGCGCAGGGCGCCGACGAGGCGGTCCTGGTCCAGCCCGACGGCATCGTGCTCGAGCCGCCCACCTCCTCGATCTTCTGGGTCTCCCCGCAGGGCGCGCCTGCGCACGCCCGCGCTCGACAACGGCGTGCTCGAGTCGATCACCCGCGACCGGCTGGTCAAGGCGCTCGAGGTCGAAGAGGGCGCCTGGCCCGTCGCCGACCTGCGCGCCGCCAAAGAGGCCTTCCTCGCCTCGACCACGCGCGAGATCCAGGCGGTCGCGGCGATCGACGGCACCGACCTCCCCGAGGCCCCCGGCCCCCGCACCGTCGAGGCCCAGGAGGCCTTCGCGGCGACCCTGGGTAAAGAGCTTCAGTGACGACAAACCGAACCTGAGAAAGCAAGGGGTGAGATGGACTTCCAGTTGAGCGACGAGCAGCGGCTGATCTCCGAAACGGCGCGGGAATTCGCCGACGGCGTGATCACGCCACGGGTCAAAGAGAACGACCGCGCCGCCCGCTTCGACCGCGAGCTGGCCAGCAAGCTGGGCGAGGTCGGCTACCTCGGCGCCCCCGTCTCCGAGACCTACGGCGGCCGCGGGCTCGACTACCTCGGCTACGGCCTGATCGTCGAGCAGGTCGGCCGCGCCGACTCCTCCGCCCGCACCGTCGTCTCCGTGCAGACCTCGCTGGTCGCCGGCTCGATCGAGAAGTGGGGCACGCGAGGAGCAGAAGCAGAAGTGGCTGCCCCGCCTCTGCTCGGGCGAGGCGCTCGGCTGCTTCGGCCTGACCGAGCCCGACACCGGCTCCGACGCCGCCAACCTGCGCACCCGCGCGACCAAGACCGACTCGGGCTGGTCGATCAGCGGCCAGAAGATGTGGATCTCGCTCGCCAACTTCTCCGAGGTGGCGCTGATCTTCGCCCAGACCGACCCCGAGAAGAAGCACAAGGGCCTCGCCTGCTTCCTCGTCCCCTGCGACAGCGAGGGCTTCACCACGCAGGAGATCCACGGCAAGCTCGGCCTGCGCTCCTCCGACACCGGCGAGATCTCGCTCGACTCGGTCGAGGTCGGCGAGGACGCGATGCTCGGTGAGATCGGCGACGGCTTCAAGGTCGCGATGAGCGCCCTCGACAACGGCCGCTACAGCGTCGCCGCCGGCTGCGTCGGCATCTGCGAAGGCTGCGTCGAAGCCTCGGTCGCCTACGCCAAGGAGCGCAAGCAGTTCGGCGTCCCCCTCGCCCGCTTCCAGCTGGTCCAGGAGATGATCGCCGACATGATCCTCAAGCGCGACGCCAGCCGGATGCTGGTCTACCGCGCCGGCGTGCTCAAGGACGAAGGCAAGCCGAACACGACCGAGACGTCGGTCGCGAAGCTCTACGCGACCGAGTCGGCAGTCGAATGCGCCAACCTGGCGATCCAGGTCCACGGCGGCGCCGGCTACGTCGACGACTACCCGGTCGAGCGCTACCTGCGCGACGCCCGCGTCACCACCCTCTACGAGGGCACCTCGCAGATCCAGAAGATGATCATCGGCCGCGCCGCGACCGGGATCAACGCGATGACGCCGATGGTGGCCGAGTAGCCCTTGGCCGAGCTGGTCGAGAGCTCCCGCGACGGCTACGTCGCCCTGCTGCGGCTCAACCGGCCCGAGGCGCGCAACGCCCTCTCGCCGGAGCTGATGGAGGCAGCTGGCCGAGCGAGCTGGAGCGGCTCGACCCCGACCCCGAGGTGCGCTGCATCGTCATCGCCGGCTCCGAGAAGGTCTTCGCCGCCGGCGCCGACATCAAGGCGATGGCGGAGCGCAGCTTCGCCGAGGCGCTGCGCCACCCGGCCGCCTCCTTCTGGCGCCGCCTCGCCGCGATCAAGACGCCGATGATCGCCGCCGTCTCCGGCTACGCGCTGGGCGGCGGCTGCGAGCTGGCGCTCGCCTGCGACATGATCGTCGCCGCCGAGGGCGCCCAGTTCGGCCAGCCGGAGATCAACCTCGGAATCATCCCCGGCGGCGGTGGCACCCAGCGCCTGGCGCGGGTGCTCGGCAAGCAGCGAACGATGGAGCTCGTGCTCACCGGCGAGCGCTTCGACGCCGCGACCGCGCTGGAGCTGGGCCTGGTCAACAAGGTCGTCGAGGGCGGCGGCTGGCTGGAGGAGGCGATGGCGCTCGCCGCGACCGTCGCCGAGCGCCCGCCGATCGCCGCCCGGCTCGCCAAGCAGGCCGTGCTCGTCGCCGAGGAGACCGCCCTCTCCCCCGGGCTCGAGAACGAGCGGCGCCTCTACGAGCTGGCGATGGCGACCGAGGACCGGGTCGAGGGCATGACCGCCTTCCTCGAGAAGCGCGAGCCGAAATTCGAGGGCCAGTTGAAGGTCGAGCACATCGGGGTCGTCGGCGCCGGCACGATGGGCGCCGGGATCGCCCAGATCGCGGCGCTGGGCGGATACGAGACCCGGCTCTACGACCCGATCCCCGCCGCCCTCGAGTCGGGCCTGGAGAAGCTGAACGGGCCCTCGACCAAGGGGGTCGCCAAGGGACGGTGGAGCGAGGCCGAAGCCGATGCGGCGAGCAGCCGCGCCGGCGGCGCCCACAGCCTCGCCGACCTCGCCGAATGCGACCTGGTGGTCGAGGCCGCACCGGAGGATCTCGACCTGAAGCGCCGGCTGTTCGCGGCAGCTGGCCGAGGCCTGCGGCCCGAAGACGATCCTCGCCAGCAACACCTCCTCGCTGCCGATCACCGCGATCGCCGCCCCGGTGCCGCACCGCGAGCGCGTCGTCGGCATGCACTTCTTCAACCCGCCGGCGCTGATGAAGCTGGTCGAGGTGGTCGCCACCGACGAGGCAGCGGCCGAGGCGCTGAACGCGACGACCGAGGTCGGCAGACGCATGGGCCGCACGCCGATCCGCGCCAAGGACAGCCCCGGCTTCATCGCCAACCGCCTTGCCCGGCCCTTCACCCTGGAGTCGCTGCGGATGCTCGCCGATGGCGTCGCCGACGCAGAGACGATCGACCGCGTCTGCCGCATCGGCGGCGGCTTCCGCATGGGTCCCTTCGAGCTGATCGACCTGATCGGCCTCGACGTCAACCTCAGCGTCGCCCGCTCCTTCTACGCCCAGGGCGGCGAGCCGGAGCGCTGGCGGCCGAGCCCGATCCAGGAGGGACTGGTCGCGCGAGGGGCGGCTCGGGCGCAAGAGCGGGCACGGCTTCTACGAGTACAGCGACGGCGCACCGCCGCGACGCTCGATCCCGACCTCGGCATCGAGGCGCCGACGCTCGACCCCGAGGAGCTGGCGAAGATCGACCCCGCCGCACCGGCCATCCTCCCCCGCCTGCTTGCCCAGATCGCCAACGAGGCGGCCTTCGCGCTCGAAGAGGAGATCGGCTCCCGCGCCGACATGGACACGGCGATGCGGCTCGGCTTCAACTGGCCGCGCGGGCCGCTGGAGCTGACCGAGCTGATCGGCGCCGAGCGCGCCGTGGCCCTGCTCGAAGAGCTGCGCCAAGAGCACGGCGAGGCCTACCGGCCCGCGCCGCGGCTGCTGACCGCGGCCGGCCGCCTAGCCATGGGCGACTTCGAGGACGCGCGCCGCGGGCTCGTCGCCCCCTTCGATCCACCCCGAGTCGAGGACGAGAACGGCCGGGTTGTCTGGGAGCTGGAGTCCTACGACTTCCTCGACGGCGATCCGCCTCCCACGGCCAACCCGAGCCTCTGGCGCCAGTCCCAGCTCTGCCGCATCGCCGGCCTCTTCGAGCTCGCGCCAGGGTTCTTTCAGCTGCGCGGATTCGACCTCTCCAACATGCACGTGGTCGAGGGCCGCGAGGGCATCGTCGTGATCGACCCGCTCGTCTCCGCCGAGACGGCAGCGGCAGCGCTGGCCCTCTATCGCGAGCACCGCGGCGACCGCCCGGTCAGCGGCCTGATCTACACCCACAGCCACGTCGATCACTTCGGCGGCGCCAAGGGCATCGTCTCCGAAGCGGAGATCGAGGCCCGCCGCATCCCGATCCTCGCCCCTGCCGGTTTTCTCCACCACGCGGTCAGCGAGAACGTCTTCGCCGGCACGGCGATGGGCCGGCGGGCTGGCTACATGTACGGGGCGCTGCTCGGGCGCGGTCCCGAAGGGCAGATCGGCTCTGGCCTCGGCCAGACCACCTCGCTGGGCACGATCACGCTGATCCCGCCCAACCTCGACGTCGTCGAGACCGGCCAGGAGGAGGTCGTCGACGGCGTGCGGATGAGCTTCCAGCTGACCCCGGGGACCGAGGCACCAGCGGAGATGAACATCCACTTCCCCGATGCGCGCGTGCTCTGTATCGCCGACAACGCCGCCCGCTCGATGCACAACATCCTCACCCCGCGCGGCGCCCTGGTCCGCGACCCGCGGGTCTGGGCGCATTACCTCGATCAGGCGATTGAGCTCTTCGCGGAGCGCTCCGACGTCCTCTTCGCCGGCCACCACTGGCCCTGCTGGGGTGGTGAGGAGATCGTCGACTACCTCGAAAAGCAGCGCGACCTCTACACCTACCTGCACGACCAGACCCTGCGCCTGCTCAACCAGGGCCACACCGGGCCGGAGATAGCCGAGCTGATCGAGCTGCCCCCGAGCCTCGCCGAGGAGTGGCACTGCCGTGAGTACTACGGCTCGATCAGCCACAACACAAAGGCGATCTACCAGCGCTACATGGGCTGGTTCGACGGCAACCCGGCCCACCTCTGGGAGCACCCACCGGTAGAGCAGGCGCGCCGCTACGTCGAGTTCATGGGCGGCGCCGAGGCGGTGCTGGAGAAGGCACGCGCGAGCTTCGAGGAGGGCGATTACCGCTGGGTCGCCGAGGTCGTCAACCGGGTCGTCTTCGCCGAGCCGGAGAACCGCGAGGCCCGCGAGCTGCAGGCCGAAGCGCTCGAGCAGCTCGGCTACGGTGCCGAGAACGCGAGCTGGCGCAACTTCTTCCTGATGGGGGCGAAGGAGCTGCGCGAGGGCATCGCCGGCACGCCGACCGCGACCGCCCCGCCCGACGTCCTCGCCCGCCTCACGGTCAGCCAGCTGCTCGACGCGATGGCGATCCGCCTCAACGGCCCGCGGGCGGCGGAGCAGCACCTGCGGATCGACTGGACCGTCACCGGCCCCGACGAGCAGCACGCGATCACGGTCCGCAACGGCGTCCTCCGCCATCGCCCCGGAGGCCACGAGCCCGCTGCCGATGCCGGCCTCATCGTCGAGCGCGAGGCGCTCAACCAGCTCCTGTTGAAAGCAGCCGAGATCGGCGAGCTGGCAGAAAGCGGCCGCCTCCGCGTCGAGGGCGACGGCGCCAAGCTGGGCGAGCTGCTCGGCCTGCTCGACGAGCCGGATCCCGGCTTCGCCATTGTCACCCCGGATTAGCGCCGGCGAATCACGCCGGGCAGTCTGGACCCTCAGCGGGCGACGCGGAACATCAACTGGTCCTCGTAGCACCAGCTCCAATCCTCGCCCGGCTCAACCGAGCGGATCACCGGGTGACCGGTCTCGGCGTTGTGCGCCGTGGCGTGCTTGCCTTCTGAATTGTCACAGCAGCCGATGTGCCCGCAGGCCTGACACATCCGCAGGTGGACCCACTGCATCCCCAGCTTCAGGCACTCCTCGCAGCCGGCGATCTCAACCGGCGGGTCGAAGATCTCGATCGAGCGGATGTGCGAACAGGAGGCCGTGAGCCCCACGATAGCGAGATCGGATCATCGCTCCAACGCCTGCGGGCGGCCGACATCTGAAAGGCTGGGGCAATGACTGAGGCGACACCGGGCGGCGAGCCGATCACCGAGGAGGGCATCGAGGCCCTGCGCGAGGAAATCGAGGATCTCGAAGGCCCTGCCCGCACCAAGATGGCGGCGCGGATCAAAGTCGCCCGCGAGGAAGGTGACCTCAAGGAGAACGCCGAGTACCACATCGCCAAGGAAGACCAGGCCCATCTCGAGACCAAGATCAAGCGCCTGCGAGAGCGCCTGCGCACCGCCGTCGTGGTCGAGATCGACGAGAAAGCCGACACCTTCGCCTTCGGCCGCACCGCCGAGGTGCTCGACGAAGGCAAAGGCGAAGTCAACAGCTGGACCCTGGTCGGCTCAACCGAAGCCAACCTGAGCGAGGGCCGCCTCTCCGCCGAGTCCCCGATCGGCCGCGCCCTGCTAAACGCCAAAGTCGGCAAGCCGATCGAGATAGAGACCCCAAAAGGCTCCCGCACCTTCGTGGTCCAAAAGCTCGTCGGCTAGTCAAGACTCGCATCAGCATGATGCTACGCTGTAGCACATGGAGATAGGGGTCCGAGACCTTCGCAACCGCACCGCCAGCGTCATCGACGCGGTGAAGGCCGGCGAGCGAGTCGTCCTGACCGTCAACGGCGACCCACTGGCCGACATCGTTCCGCACGGACAACGCACCCGCTGGCTCGGCGGTGCCCAGCTTCGCGAGCAGCTTCGAGAGCGTGCCGCCGATCCCGCCCTCTCACGAGAGCTCGACGAACTAGCCGGCCAAACTCTCGACGAGCTTTGACCGAGGTACCAACCGCCGGCCTGCTTGACACCTCGGTCTTCATCGCCCGAGAGACCGGCCGGCCGCTTGGCGAACTGCCGAAGCGCGTTGCCGTGTCCGTAGTCACGATTGGCGAGCTGCAACTCGGCGTCCTAAAAGCAACCGATGACGCCACCCGTGCACGGCGAGCCGATACCCTCTCCCTCGCCCGCTCAGCCGACCCGATACCGATCAGCGAGGCGGTGATGAGTTCGTGGGCACGGCTTGTCGCGGATTGTCAGGCGGCCGGGATTCATCGGACGATCAAGCTGACCGACGCTCTAATCGCGGCTACCGCCGTAGAGCACGGCCTCCCCGTGGTATCCCAGGATGGCGACTTCGAAAAGATCGCCGCAGCCCACGCGCCCCTTAAGACGCTCGGCGTTTGAGCTAGGTCCCCGGCGTCGGGGCGACCTCTACCGGCTCGCCGCCTGGCAGCCAGTGGGCCTCGGGCGAGGGTGGCGTGTCGCGCAGGTACCACTCGGCGTCGAGGGCGCCCTTGCAGCCGCTGCCGGCCGCGGTGACCGCCTGGCGGTAGGTGTGGTCGACGACGTCGCCGACGGCGAAGACTCCGGCCAGATTGGTGCGGGTCGAGCCCGGCTCGGTCTCGATGTAGCCGTCCTCGTCGGTGCCGACCTGGCCCACGACCACCTCCGAGCGGGGGATGTGGCCGATCGCGATGAAGGCGCCATCGGCGGCGAAGTCCTCGGTCTCGCCGGTCTCGGCGTTGCGCAGGCGCACGTGGTCGAGGCGACCCTTATCGCTGGCGACGAACTCCTCAGGGACGTATGGGGTCTTGAAGTCGATGTTGCCCTGTTCGCGGGCGCGTCCCTCCATGATCTTCGAGGCGCGGAACTCGTCGCGGCGGTTGACCACGGTCAGCTCGCTGGCGAACTTGGAGATGAAGATCGAGTCCTCCATCGCCGAGTCGCCACCGCCGATCACGACCACTTTCTGGTCTTTGAAGAAGGCCCCGTCGCAGACGCCGCAGGTCGAGACGCCGCAGCCGCTGAGCTCGAGCTCACCGGGAATGCCGAGCCGGCGCGGCTCCGCACCCATCGCCAGGATCACGGTTTTCGCCAGGTGCTCCTCGTCGCCGAGGTAGACCTTCTGCACGCCGCCGTCGGAGAGCTCGACCCGGTCGACGTCATCGGTGACGAAGCGCGTTCCGAAGCGCTCGGCCTGGGCGCGGAACTGGGTCATCATCTCCGGCCCCATGATCCCCTCGGGGTAGCCCGGGTAGTTCTCGACGTCGGTCGTGTTCTGCAGCTGCCCACCCCACTGGAAGCCCTCGAAAACGAGCGGCTCGAGGTTGGCGCGCGCGGTGTAGAGCGCGGCCGTGTAGCCGGCCGGCCCACCGCCGACGATGATCACGTTCTCGACCTTCTTCGTCTCTGTCATCTCCGCCTCAAGTCTAGTGGCGTTGCCAATACTTCACTTTGTATAGTAGCTCTTCGCGCGGTCGAATCGGCAGGCCCTCGTCTTCCCAGTGCTGCACCGTCTTGCGGAGCTGGAAGAAGGCGGCGACGCCGAACGGAATCGGCATCCAGAAGGCGATCAGGCGGTAGACCAGGATCGCCGGGAAGACGGTGTCCTCGGGGATGCCGAAGAGGACGAAGGCGCCGATCATTCCCGCGTCGACGGCCCCCACGCCGGCGGGAGCGAAGGGGATCAGGTTGGCGACCATGCCGAGGAAGAAGCCCTGGACGACGACGGCGAGCGGGACGTGGACGCCGAAGGCGTGGAAGGAGGCCCAGAGGATGCCGATGTTGGCGGCCCAGAAGCCGGCCGCGCCGAGCACCGCCAGGCCGCCCTGGCGCGGGTGGGCGAAGAGGCTGATCGCGAAGCGGAAGCCCTCGGCGAAGACCGCCGGCACCTTGGCGATGTTCCTGGCGATCGCCCGGCCGCGGTCGCCGTGCACGAAACGGGCGACGCGGGGCCCGAGGTCGGGCGGGACCAGCGCAAACAGCAGCCCGAGCGCGAGCAGCGCGCCCGGCAACTCCGGCCGGCACGATCGTCAGCTCGACCGAGTCCTTGCCGTGCAGCACCCCGGTGCGCAGCAGCACGCCGAAGAGGATCAGCGCCAGCGGATAGAAGGCGTAGTGCAGGGTGAGGAAGGCGACCATCCGCCGCGCCACTTCGTGGCGCCGCATACCGGCCTTGCGCAGCGCCCAGAAGGTGAGCACGATCCCGCCCGCCCCGCCGGCCGAGAAGAGCAGCGTCGCCGCCAGTCCGGCCATGTTGATCTCGTAGGTCTCGACCCAGCGCAGGCGCAGGGCGTCGCCGCCAACCACCGCCTTGAAGAGGGCGATGTAGGTGGCGAAGGCGACGACGTTGAAGCCGATCGCGACGACGATCCAAACCGGGTTGGCGTCGTCGAGCTTGCCCAGCGCGTTGCCAAGGCCGACCAGCTTGGGGAAGAGAAAGTAGATGCCGACCAACAGCGCGAAGACGACGACCCCGGTCTGGATCAGTCGCCGTCGCGTGAAGATCGGCAGCTCAGCGGCATCGCCGCCGTTCGCCGGATCCTCAGGAGACACCTGAGGGAAGCTACCCGCTGGCGAGGCGCTCCAAGCGCCGCAGGCCGTCGGTCACCGCGTGGACGGCCGGCTCGGCCAGGGGCTCGCCGCGGCGCACCGCCGCGACCAGGCCGGCGCCGGCGGCGAGGTCGGTGACGTAGTGCTCGCCGAGGTAGACGAGCGCGAAGCCGAGCGTCAGCGAGTAGGCCCAGCCGACGGCACCCTCGACCGGCCCCGCCTCGGAGAGCTGAATCGCCGCCATCGCCGAGGTGGCGAAGTGCAGCGAGGGCATCGCCGCCCAGGGGTTGCCGCCCAGCGCCTCGTACATCTTCGGCCAGGCCGAGCCCCAGGTTTCTTCGCCGACGCCGATCATGATCCGCTCGACCTGCTCGCCGGTCAGGCCCTGCTCCGAGGCCCACCACGGCGGCGAGGTCGGGATCACGAAGTAGGCGATGCAGCCGAAGTCGAAGACCGCGGCCATCTGGCGGGCGGCGCGCGGGAAGCGCTCGGGATGGCGCCAGAGGATCCAGGCCAGGGCGAGGTAGGGCTCGAAGAACCAGAGCCAGTGCGTCCAGGTGAGGACGCGGTTGACGGTGCCGACGCGGCGCAGGCGCGCGATCCCGCGCTGCAGCCGCACGTTGGGCAGGCGACCGAGGCCGATCACGCGGTCGATCGACGATCGGGTAGCGACTGCGCAAGCGGCTCTCCAAGCGCTCTGGATCGTCGTAGGGAAGCT
Source organism: uncultured Solirubrobacterales bacterium (assembly GCA_963840565.1). Lineage (GTDB taxonomy): Bacteria > Actinomycetota > Thermoleophilia > Solirubrobacterales > 70-9 > VRUE01. The sequence continues at coordinate 114,071 of CAWIZH010000002.1, read as the reverse complement.
CGTGGACCATGATGAAGGCCCACATCTGCATCGCGTAGAGGGCGACGTCGCGCTTGCGGGTGCGCGGGTAGAGAACGGCGATCGCGAGCGGTCCGGCCGCGCAGGCGGCGACGGTCACCGGAGCGGGAACCCGCAGGCGCTTTCGCAGCAGCGGCACGGCCACCGCAGCGGCGACGACGCCCGCCGCTCCGGCCCGCACCGCCAGGCGAAGCGCCGGAGATGGCCGCGAGCGCGCCTTCATCAGGTCGGCGAGTATAGGACCGCGACCGGGGACGGGCACGGCGGCGCGCCGCCTCCGTCATCTCCGTGATTAGAATGGCCGCGCTTTGGCGCCCCACTCTCCTGGCACCGACCAGATCGACACTCTGCTGTGGATTGGCTTCGTCGCCGCGCGATCGTCATCGTCGCGATCAACGGCGCGCTGATCTACGCAGTGCGCCGTTATCGCAGCGAGCGCGGGGCCGAGCCACGCCAGATTCGCGGCGGCCGCCGCACCCAGTTCCGGGTCGGCGCCCTGCTCACGGTCTTCGCCGCGGCGATCCTCGTCCTCAGCCTGATCTACACCGACAAGGCGCGCGAGATCCCGACCACCGGCCCGGCCGGCCTCGCCTCGGCCCGCTCGGTGCCGCTGCGGATCGAAGCGACCGGCCAGCAGTGGCTGTGGCGCTACGACTACCCCAACGAAGCCTTCTCCTATTACAAGCTGGTCGTCCCGGTCGACACCACGGTCGAACTGGATCTCGTCTCGACCGACGTGATCCACACCTGGGACGTGCCGCAGCTCGCCGGCAAGCGCGACGCGGTTCCCGGCAAGACCAACCACGTCGTCTTCCGCGCCGACGAAGAAGGCGTCTACGACGGTCAGTCGGCGACCTTCTCCGGCCAGGCCTACGCGGCGATGCGGACCGAGGTCGACGTGGTCTCTCCGCAGGAATACGAAGACTTCATCGCCGCCCAGAAGGCCGGCATCCAGGCTGCCCAGGACCGCGTCGTGGGCCTGATCGAAAAGGGAGAAGTACCGTGAGCGCTCGTCCCGAGATCGTCGCCGACGGCTTCCCCCGCCGCCGCCGCCCGCGCTGGATCGAGCTCACCACCAGCGCCGACCACAAGGACGTCGGCCGGGTGATGATCGTCGCCGCGCTCGGCTTCCTCTTCATCGCCCTGGTCGAGTTCCTGCTGATGCGGCTGCAGCTCGCGATCCCCGAGAACTCGCTGCTCACCCCGGTCACCTTCAACCGCATGCTCTCGCTCTACGGGGCGACGGCGATCTTCTTCTTCGCGATCCCGCTCGCGCTCGGCTTCTTCTACTACCTGGCACCGCTGCAGATCGGCGCCAGGGGCACAGCGCTGCCGCGCCTTGGCCAGCTCGGGCTCTGGCTCTACATCGCCGGCGCCACGGTGCTCTACGCGGGCTTCCTCTTCACCCCGTCGGAGGCCGGCGTCAACCCGCTGGCGCCGCTCTCCGAGCTCGCCTTCCTGCCCAACAACGGCGTTGACGCCTGGGCGGCGGCGAACGGGCTGGCAACGCTCGGCTTCGTCCTGATCGCGATCAACCTGGTCGCGACGCTGCGCAAGATGCGCGCCCCGGGGATGGCCTGGCGGCGCCTGCCGGTCTTCGCCTGGTCAGCGGCGATCGGCTCCTGGCTGCTGCTGGTGATCGGCCCGGTGATGCTGGCGGCGATCACGATGCTGCTGATCGACCGCAACTTCGACGGCATCTTCTTCGCCGACGGCTCCGGCGGCGCGCCGCTGCTCTGGGAGCACATGAGCTGGATCTTCTACACCGGCACCTACATGCTGATCCTGATCACCGCGCTCGGCGCGATCGCCGAGATCGTCCCGGTCTTCGCCCGCAAGCCGCTCTTCAACCGCGGCGCCGTAACCGGCTCGCTGCGTGGCGATCGCAGTGATCGGCACCCTCGCCTGGATGCAGAACATGATGACCTCGCCGATCGGGATCGGCTGGATGTACTTCGCGATGATCATGTCGCTGGCGCTGATCGTCCCCTTCGGCCTGATCGTCTTCAACCTGATCGCGACGATGATCGGCGGCGCCCTGCAGATGCGCGCGCCGCTGCTCTTCGCGCTCGGCGCGATCTCGATGATCTCGATCGGCCTCGGCGCCGAGATCTCGCACTCGATGGTCGCCGTCGCCTGGCGCCTGCACAACACCACCGACTCCACCGCTGCAACCCACTTCGCGCTAGTCGGCGGCAGCGTCTTCGGTGGCTTCGCCGCGCTGCACTACTGGTTCCCGAAGATGACCGGGCGGACGATGGGCGAGACCCTGGCCCGCTTCTCCTTCTGGACGATGGTGGCCGGCATCCTGCTCACCTTCGTGCCGCTCTTCATCGCCGGCGGCGACCACGGCCAGGTCGCCGACGCCTACAAGTTCTTCGACGGCAGCGGGGTCAACGCGGAAAACCTGATCGCCACGATCGGCGCCTTCGTGCTGGCGATCGGCATCCTGCTGACCCTCGCCAACGGCATGCTCAGCCGCAACGGCGGAGCGCGGGCCGGCCATGACCAGTGGGGCGGCGACTCGCTCGAGTGGTTCGCCCTCTCACCGCCGGAGCCGCACAACTTCGACGTCCTGCCTGACGTGCGCAGCGACCGGCCGATGCGCGACATCCGCATCGCGATCGCCAACCGCACCCGTCGTGCCGAACAGGCTGCACGCGAGACTCAGCCGGTAGCCTGACCGCTGTGAGCGGCGCCGAAACCGCTGTCGTCGCGCAACGCCCAGTTGCGCTGACGGTACTGCGGGACTACATCACCCTGACCAAGCCGACGGTGCAGTCGTTGCTGCTGCTGACGACGGTGACGACGATGTACGTCGCCGGCGACCCCTCGATCGGCCTCGTCTTCCTCACCTGCCTCGGCGGCGCCCTCTCGGCCGGGGGCGCGGGCGCGATCAACCACGCCGTCGACCGCGACATCGACCGGATCATGAGCCGCACCGCCGACCGCCCGGTCGCCAGTGGCCGGATCTCCCCCCAAGCCGCGATCGCCTTCGGGGCGCTGCTCGGCTGCGCCTCCTTCACCCTGCTCGCGCTCACCGTCAACCCGCTGGCGGCGGCGCTCTCGATCTCCGGCCTCTTCGGCTACGTCTTCGTCTACACGCTCTGGCTCAAGCGCACGACGCCGCAGAACATCGTCATCGGCGGTGCCGCCGGCGCGGTGCCGCCGCTGGTCGCCTGGGCCGCGGTCACGGGCGGCCTCAGCGGCACCGCCTTCTACCTCTTCGCGATCGTCTTCTTCTGGACCCCGCCGCACTTCTGGGCGCTCTCGCTGCTGATGAAGGACGACTACGCCAAGGCCAACATTCCGATGCTGCCGGTCGTCCGCGGCGAGGCCGAGACCCGGCGCCAGATCCTGCTCTACACCGTGCTGCTCTACGCGGTCACCCAGCTGCCCTTCTGCGCCGGCGGCTTCGGGGTCGAGTACCTGATCGCCTCGATGACCCTCGGCGCCGGCTTCATCTACTGCGCGGTGCGGCTGCTGCGCAGCGCCGACCGCCGCTGGGCACTGCGCACCTACCTCTACTCGCTCGCCTACCTCGCATTGCTCTTCCTGGCAATGCCGCTCGACCGGCTGTTCTAGTAGAAATCCAGCCGTGGATCGCGAGACCGCAAGAGCAAACATGGGCGCCGGCCTCCTGGCCGGTGGCATCGCCGCCGCGGTCTTCGCCCTCTGCTTCGTCGCCGCGATGCTCTACATCGCCTCATGAGCGAGCACCGCCACATCCCCGAGCCCGGCGAGCTCGTCTACCAGCCCCGCTCCTCCTGGGCGCCGGCCATCTTCGCCTTCGCCCTGGCCCTAACCGTCTGCGGAATCTTCGCCGAGGGCTTCATGGTGCGCGGCTGGATCTACTCGATCATCGGCGGCATAATCGCCCTCTTCGCCTTCCGCAGCATGGTCCGCGAGGCGATCCGCAGCTACTACAGCCTGCCCCGCAAGCAGCACGCACGCGGCGCCGTCCTCCCGGTCGAACAGATCTCCGCGCCGCGCTCCTAGCGGATTAAGTCAGCCCTCAGTCCGGGGTCATCCCGGACGTAGCGCCCTCGCTCGTCCAGACCCGGACGATGTCGCGCATCGAGAGCACCCCAGCCAGTCCGGGCCGTCGTAGACGACAAGGTGGCGAATGCCGCGGCGCGACATCTCAGATGCGGCGTGCTCGAGGCTCCAGTCGGGGGATGCGACGATCACGCTGTCGCTCATGTGGTCGGCAACACGCTCGGCATCCGGGTCCTCGCCGCTTCCCAGGAGAGCAGGATGTCGCGCTCGGTGACGATGCCGGGCACCGGCGTCTCGTCATCGCTGACCAGCGCCGCGCCGGTTCCCTTCTCGGTCATCATCGTCGCCGCCTCGCGCAGTGTGTGCGTGGGCCCAACGGTTAGGACCACCTCCGACATCCCTTCCCGTACCAGCATCTGCCGCCTCCCTTCCGGGGTTCGAGAGTTCGTGTGAATCGCCTCAAGCCTACCCGACCTCCTGCCTGGACAAGCAGCTTTCGCGGGGGCCGGACATATAGACTCCGGCGCGCTCCGCGCCGATGTCCAAGCTGCCGAATCCAATCCGCCCGCTGCTCGTCCTAGCCGCCCTGGCCGCCATTGCGCTGCCGGCGTCCGGCTGCGGCACCAGCAGCGCCGATACCGCTCGCGGACGCGTCCTCTTCATTCAGAAATGCGGCGTCTGCCACACGATGGCGGAGGCGGGGACGACGGCGCAGATCGGCCCCAATCTCGACGATGCCTTCGCCGCGGCGCGCGAAGCGGGCGAGGGCGGCGACACGGTCGAAGGCGTGGTCAAGGCTCAGGTCGAGTTCCCGCGGCCGAGCAACGACGACACGGCGGTCTCGATGCCCGCCGACGTGGTCACCGGCCAGGACCTCGAGGACGTCGCCGCCTACGTCGGCCTCTACGCCGGCGTCCCCGGCGCGGCGCCGCCCAAAGTTCCCGGCGGCCCCGGCGCTCAGGTCTTTGCCAACAACGGCTGCGGCGGTTGCCACACGCTGGCCGCCGCCAAATCGGGTGGCGTGACCGGCCCGGATCTCGACGAAGTCCTGCCCGGGCCAAACCCCCGCGATGGTCGAAGAATCGATCGTCGACCCCAACGCCCACATCGCCAAGGGCTACCCGGCCAACGTGATGCCTGCCAACTTCAAAACGCTGATCAAACCGCAGGAAATCGAACAGCTGGTCGAATACCTGATCTCCTCGACCGCCAAGGGCAGCGGCTCCAAAGGCGGCTGAGCGGGCTCCAGCGGCCGCTTCAGCGCCGCTGGCATCATCCTGAGGCAATCCAATGCGCGACCGCCTCCGCATCTCACCACAGCTCTACGCCACCGTCGCCCTGGTCGCGCTCGCGGCGCTTTCGCTGATCGTGCTCACCGGCGCCGGCGTGCGCCTGACCGGCTCCGGCCTCGGCTGCCCCGACTGGCCCAAGTGCTACGGCCAGACCGTGCCGCCGCTCAACACCCACGCGGTGATCGAGTTCGGCAACCGGGTCCTAACCGGCTTCGTCGGCTTCGCCGTGATCGCCGCCAGCATCCTCGCCTGGTTTCGCCGCCCCTTCCGCTGGCATCTGGCCCTCTTCGGAGCGCTGCTGCCACTCGGGGTGATCGGCCAGGCGATCCTCGGCGGCGAGGTCGTCAAGCACCACCTCGCCCCCGGCTTGGTGATGAGCCACTTCATCCTTTCGATGCTGCTGCTCGACGCCTCCTTCGCGCTTGCCTGGTGCGCGCGCTACGAACCCTGGGAGCGACGGCGCTCCAGTGACCGGCTCGGCGTCTGGGCGGTCCGCGCCCTGGTCCCGCTCGGCCAGCTGACGATCGCCGCCGGCACCGTCGCCACCGCCTCCGGGCCGCACGCCGGAGCCCACGCGGGCCAGCTCGTCCACCGCTTTGATTTCGAGGGCAGCGGGACGCTCGAATGGGTCGTACAGCGCCACGCCGTCATCGCCACCGTCTTCGGCCTCGCCACGATCGCCGTCTGGCTGCTCCTGCGCCGCCCAGGCGGCGACAACAGGGCCGTAGGCCCACTGACCGCGGTAATCGGCCTGCTCGCCCTACAGGGCGTCGTAGGAGGCGTCCAGTGGGCATTGAAACTCCCCGCGGAGATCGTCTGGGTCCACGTAGCCCTCGCCGTCACAACCTGGCTGGCGGTGTTGTGGACCGTCGCCACGGCGGGCCGCTTGGAGCCGCGGGAGGGTCGTGAGACGTCAGCTGACCGGAAGAGCGGTCCCGAGACGCGGGCGCCAGCGCTGACTCAAAGCTGAGTCAGGATCAAGCCGAGCTGCGTCGCGATCAAGCCGACGAGTGCGGCAACCATCACACCGCCAAACTGGATCATCGTGCGCTGAAGCGAATCGATGCGAGCGTTTGTTTCTCGCTGGTGCGTAGCCATCTCTTCGCGTAGCTCCCGAAAGCCGGCATCCATGTCTTCGCGTAGCCCACGAAAGCCGGCCTCCATGCGCCGGCCAAGCTCATCCACCTGACCCTTCAGATCATCCATGCGCTCGTCGGTCCAGCCCGAAGTCATCATCTCCATATTGACAGGCTAGAAGACAAAACGTTTCGCGTGGTGCGCTAAAACGCGCGGATCTGCAAGCGAACGGTTACGAAACCGCGCGGTCCGCTGCCAGGTCGACGACGACGTGGCTGATCGGCAGATCGATCTGCTCGCGGGCACGATCGACTACGCCGTGCTCGAGCCAGCGCGAGCGCTCCGGCGGGTGGGTCGAGATCACGATCTCGTCGGCGGAGAAGACCCGCAGCGCGTCCTCGATCGCCATGTTGGGATCGGAGTCGCCAATTTCGCCCTTTACCCTCAGACCCAGTTCCCCGATCGCGATCAGGGACAACTCCATCCGCTGACGCGCAAGCTCCATCGCTTCGTCGACATCCGATGCCCAGTGAGCCGCCCTTGAAGAAGCAAGAGCCGGGGTGATCAGCAAGATCTCGCTCTCGCGACCGCGGCAGCGATCGCGAATCTCATCCAGCAGCGCCTCACCCCCAACTGTCTCGTTGGCAACCACGAGCAGGCGGTACCGACCGTCGCCACCCCGCGTAAGCGCAACGTTGCGAGGCAACCAGCCGCGGGCACCGCGATAGGCGACCCCGACGCCGAACCCGATCAACGCCGCGGCCCAAACCACGCCGATCACCGGACGGGTCAGCAGAGTCAGGACAATCACCGACACGGCCCCACCGCCAATAATCACCGCCCACCGAAACGCATCGGCCTCTGACCTCAGCGGATTGTGCATACCTCAGTTTTACCGCGAAATCAGAGTATGTAAACCGTCGTATACACGATGATCCACATCATCCAGGCCCCTCATCGGAACCTGTTTTTGGCTTGCTAAAGCGGTTTTTTGTCCGGTTGAATCCGGTTATTTCCGGTCTCACTGGCGCACGACTGGCGCACCAGATGGCGCACAATCGTTGGGCACCACCTAGACCAGGGTTTGCTGAAGGACGACGCCGACGCACTCGTGCTTGATCATCGCGATCTGCGCGGCTGGCCCGCCCCAGGCGAGACAGCCGAACTTGAGAAAACGAATGAAGATCGAGCCGGGCGAATCCTGCGCCGAGTGCGAAGGGGTCGGCGGCTCCACGGCGCTGGCGTCGGCGGTGGCCATAATCGGGCGGCGGAGGCTAGTGGGAATGCGAGTGGGAGTGGCGTACCGTCCGCCAGGAATCCCTGGTGATCTTGAGGATCACCGCCGTGATCGCGAGGCCGATCAGTGGGTCAGCTATCGGCAGGCCGACCGCGACGACGAGAGCGGTGGCGACCACGGCAAGGCTGACGTAGGAATCGGCGCGAGCGTGATTGCCGTCGGCGATCAGAGCCGGGCTATCGAGGCGTTTGCCGGCCCGGGTTCGAATCTGAGCAGCGATCCAGTTCCCGCCGAAGCCGATGAGGCCAGCGGCGGCCAAAGCGAGAAGGTGGGTCGGGGTCTGAGGATGGATCAGCCGCGAGATCGCCTCGATACCGGCAACGCAGGCCGAAACAAAGATCGTCGCCACCACGAATAGCCCCGCCCAGCGCTCTGCCCGAGCCGAGCGCAGCAGGAAGGCAGCGCCGAGCGGAATTGCGGTGCTGGCGTCACCGACGTTATGGATCAGGTCTGCGAGCAGGGCGACGCTGCCACTGGCGATGAAGATGGCCAACTGAGCGCCAGCCGCGAGCGCGAGAATGGCCAGAGACAGGCCAACCGCCCGCAGTCCCTCCCGCGAGCGTTTGATGCTCTCGTCAACCAGGCCGTGTGAATGGCCGTGGCCGCCGTGGTGGTGATCGTGTTCGTGGCGCCGAGAACCCGGCTCCGGCTCATGGGTGTGAGGGCCATGGTGATGATGAGAATGGCTAAGGCCATCCCCGTGGCGGTGGCGGTCACCGCTGATGTGTTCGTAGGTGAGGGCTTGCCCTGTCATCGCCGTTCGAGACTAATGATCCGCCGAGCGCCCACGGACATCGCGCCAGCAAGGCGAGAACTAGTCTCACGAATGCCAAGGCTCGCCCTGCCGTTATTTGTTTGAGCCGATTTGCCGTAGGCGACGGCACATCAAAGAGCGTCTCGCTGCACTCGTTAGTTCGGGGTTTGGGCAGGACCTGGCGCGTCGTCAGGGCCGTCAAGTCCTGCCCGAAACCTCATCGGTTCTTGAGAAGTGAAAGAGACGGAATAACAGTTGGGCACGGCTTGATGGTCATGCGGCTCACCCCCTCCCTTTGGCCTAAATATTTTTGACTAAAGGAAAAAGATTAGAGCAATCAAAACAAGCTAAGCCCTAAGCGACTACGTTTCCCGCGCATTCGGTATCTCCATACCGATCTAGCTACTTTTATGTACCCAGATGGCTATAGAGAGGAAAGAAACGTGGCGGTAAAGAAACCGAGCAGGCCCAAAGGGAAGGGGAAGGCTGTCAAGAAGCGGCAACGAGAGGCCTCCAGCAAGACCGTAGATCAGAGGCTCATCAAGGCACTTGCGCACCCGCTGCGCGTGGAGATTCTCGCGATCCTGAATGATCGGATGGCGAGTCCAAATGAGCTTTCCAAGGAGCTAGAAGAAGGCTTGAGCCAAGTCAGCTACCACGTCAAAGTTCTCAAGGACTTCGAGTGCATCGAGATGGTCAAGACCGAGCCACGACGCGGAGCCGTTGAGCACTACTACCGCGCCAGCAGCAAAGTCTTCATCCCTGTATGGATGATGAAGCTGATACCTAAATCAGCGCAACGCGAGATGTTTGGTGATGTCCTGGCCGACATTGAGCAAGACGTGGGCGCATCACTCGAAACCGGCACATTCGACAAGCGCCCCGACTGGGTCGTTGGTCGTGACCCGAGAATCCTCGACGGCAAGGGACGCGAAGATGCCGAAGAAGCAGCCGCCGAATTCTTTGAGAGGTATGAGGAGATTGAGGGGGAGGCTGCCAACCGCCGCGCGAAGGGCGAGGGCGACGGCGAATCGATTCCAACGACCGCCGTGGTACTGGTCTTTGGCTCCGCCCTGGGCAAAAAGCTGAAGCCCACGAAGAAGCGCGGGAAGGGCAGTGGCCGATGATGACGAGCCATTGCTCAGATCTTCCCGTTAAGCCCCAAAAAACTGCGCTTTAGCCGTCTAGCATCGCTCCCGCATCGAGCGTTGGGCCTAGGGAGCGGTCGTCAGAAACAGCTCCCCACGTGGACGCTCGGTGCTTGCTCGAAGAGGCGGGGAGGGCGGTGTTTTGCATGACACCGCCCTCCCCCCAAACCACCAGGGGCCACCAAATGCCAGACAGCCACAACGCCCTAGTTGTGCCGACGCTAGACAGCTATGTCGTGTCCTGCTCATGTGGGTGGGTCGGTGCGAGTCACGGCAGCCCGGAGCCGGCCGAACAGGAAGCCAGGGGTCATGAAGCCGATCCGACCACGCCGGGCCATACGAGTGCGGGGGGGTAGCCGACGGTGACCGGTTCGACATCGCAGCTCCTGCTCTACCTCATAGGTGGCCGAGAGATCCGGCTGGGGATCGATCCCGAGGAGTGGGCCACTGCGTTTCACGACGCGCTCGTCAAGGACGAGGCCATCCAGATCGACGATTCCGCCGGTGGCGGGAGATTTGGGATCAATCCCCGGGCAGTCCTCTACTGGAAACAAACCGACGACAGGAAGTAAGGGCCGTGGACGAACTATTGGAAATCAGTTACCCCGAGTTCCTCACGCTCGTGGTCTCGCTGTCCATCATCGTCGCCTTTATTGCCGAACAGCTGGTCGGATGGGCAGCCGGTGGACTCGATCCCGCCATTGCCTTAGGCCTGAGCGCCGCCGTCGGGTTGACGGTCGCATTGAAAGCAGTGGCTTGGCGGGACCGTCACGTCCCACCCAAAAGTAGCTAGGGAGGGCGCACCGCTCCGGCCACGATCCACCCCTCTCGCCGGGGCGGTGCGGTCGCAATGACGACTCGCCATCGCTCCCCCTGGCTCACCCCGACCTACCCGCCAAAACCAGCACCGCGAGAGCGCTTGTCAAGGGCGCGCAGCGCCCGACCCCCGAAGGGGGTTGACCAGCGCGAGCGCGGTGCTTCAATCGAACGGGTCGGGGCGCTCATCGCCCAATGCTGAAGCCCCGCTCGACACTCCTCGTCCTCTGCTTGGTCTTGACTAGCTGCTGCTCAAGGCCGAGCCTGCGCTGAGCCTCGGCAAGCCTTCGCCGCGCCGCCTCGCGAGCAGCTCGCGCTACTGCGTCCTGCGGCTCGCGGCCGAAGGCGTTGCGCGTGTCCTTCACTCCGTGTTCGAGCCGGTAGCCCTCGATCCCCTGGACGCCGTGATCTATTGACAGGCTAGAAGACAGAACGTTTCGCGTGGTGCGCTAAAACGCGCGGATCTGCAAGCGAACGGTTACGAAACCGCGCGGTCCGCGGCCAGGTCGACGACGACGTGGCTGATCGGCAGGTCGATCTGCTCGCGGGCACGGTCGACGACGCCGTGCTCGAGCCAGCGCGAGCGCTCCGGCGGGTGGGTCGAGATCACGATCTCGTCGGCGGAGAAGACGCGCAGCGCATCCTCGATCGCCATGTTGGGATCGGAGTCGCCAATTTCGCCCTTTACCCTCAGACCCAGTTCTCCGATCGCGATCAGGGACAACTCCATCCGCTGACGCGCAAGCTCCATCGCTTCATCGACATCCGATGCCCAGTGAGCCGCCCTTGAAGAAGCAAGAGCGGGGGTGATCAGCAAGATCTCGCTCTCGCGACCGCGGCAGCGATCGCGGATCTCATCCAGCAGCGGATTGTGCATACCTCAGTTTTACCGCGAAATCAGAGTATGTAAACCGTCGTATACACGATGATCCACATCACGTCGACGAAGTGCCAGTAGATACCCGGCACCTCGACGCCGAGGTGATCCTTCTCCGCGGGGCCGAAATGGCCGCGGAAAGCGCGGATCGAGGCAAAGCTGAGCAGCACCAGGCCGACGAAGACGTGGGCGCCGTGCAGTCCCGTGAGGCCGTAGAAGATCGAGCCGAAAGCGAGGTCGCGGGCGCTGAAGCCGAGGTGGACGTACTCGTTGATCTGGATGAAGAGGAAGGTCGCACCGAGCAGCCAGGTCAGCACCAGGCCCAGCTTCAATCCGGCCCTGTTTCCTTTGCGGATCGAGACGAGGGCGTAGTGGATGGTGAAGCTGGAAGAGACCAGGATCGCCGTGTTGACCCCGGCGACCGCGACCGGCAGTTCGTAGGGGTGCGGCGGCCAGCTCGACGGGTGGACGACCACGCGGAGGAAGAAGTAGGAGGCGAAGAAAGCGCCGAACAGCATCACCTCGGAGACGATGAAGAGCAAGATCCCCAGCGTCTGGCGATCCATGCGCGAACTCTGGTTGGCCTCCGGCGGACCGTGGTGCTCCTCCTCGTGGGCGTGGCCCAGGGCAACGGTCGCGCTCTCCATCAGGACTCACCTCCATCGGCCACGGCGGCGGCAACGGCGGTCGCCGGACGACCGACCTCGAAGTGCTCGACCTGCTTGTCGGTGATCTCGCGCACCTTGCCGATCAGGTCGCCCTCGAGCCAGCGTGAGGTCTCCCCGGCAAAGGTCGAGATCAGCACCTCGTCGATGCGATAGTGCTCGATCGCGTTCTGTACCGCGTGAAAGGGATCGGGGCTCATCGGCTGCCCGGTGGCGTCGATGTCGGCGCGGTAGAGCTCGGCCAGAGTGGACGCCAGGTCGCGGACGATCTCCGCCTCGCTGACGTCCTCCGAGCGCGGGCAGATGATCGTGTAGCGGTGAGGGTGCCCGGCGGCGCGCTCCTTCAAGCGGCTGACCAGGTCTGGGGCGGCAACCGTCTTGGTCGCGACGACCAGGGTGTGGTTCACCTCCCAGCTGACCGAGTCGTCTGCGATCCGCACCGGGATGTGAGTGAGGGTGACGTCCGGCTCAAGCCGAGCTTCAGCCCAGGCGACCAGGTCCTTGCGGGTGAAGCCAAAGCGGGTTCCAGAGGCGCAGGAGAGCAGCACCTCGCCCGGCTCGTGGGCGCGGACGGCGTCGTCGAGCGCCAGCGAGGGCTCCGGATCCATCACCTCGCCGACCGATTCGATCCCGTACTCGGAGAGGATCGACATCGTCACCTCGACCCGCGCCCGCGCCGCATCGCGCAGCTCGCCGGAATCGATCAGCTGACCGACTGCAGGCTGGTTCTGCGGCGCGGCAACGGCGACAAAGGGGACCTTGCCGGCCCGCTCGCGCACCGCCGCCAGCAACTTGCGACCGCCCGCCACCTCGTTGAGGAAGACGAGCAGGGGGCGCGGCTCGGCAACTGCGCTCATGCGGAGCCCACCACGGTCGGCTCCGGCTGTGTGGCCTCCACCGATTCGCCGGCCATGATCGCGTGGCGGGCACCGGGGACGCCGAACTCGTAGGGACCGCCGACGACGCGTGGGATCTCGGTGAAGTTGTAGATCGGCGGCGGCGAGGAGACCTGCCACTCGATCGAGTTGGCGCGCCATGGATTGGCCACAGCGCGTGGGCCGAAGCGCCAGCTGACGATCATGTTGTAGAGGAAGACGAGCTGGATCGCGCCGAGCATGAAGGCGAAGCAGCTGATCAGCAGGTTCCAGTTGCCGAACTGCGTGGCGTAGTCGGCGACGCGGCGGGGCATCCCGTCCATCCCGATCCAGTGCATCGGGATGAAGGTGCCCCAGGTGCCGATCAGGGTGCCCCAGAAGTGGACCCGGCCGAGTTTCTCGTCGTACATGCGCCCGGTGATCTTCGGGAACCAGTGGTAGATCCCGGCGAAGATCGTGAAGACGGAGCCGCCGAAGAGGACGAAGTGGATGTGGGCGACGATGAAGTAGGTGTCGGAGACGTGGATGTCGATCGGCACCATGCCCAGCATCACGCCACTGATGCCGCCGATCGTGAAGGTGACGATGAAGGCGAGCGCGAACAGCATCGAGGTCGAATAGGTATGGATCTTGCCGAAATAGAGGGTCCCCAGCCAGGAGAAGATCTTGATCCCGGTCGGCACCGCGATCAGCAGCGTGGTGATCATCATCGGCACGCGCAGCCAGCTGAACATGCCGGCGACGAACATGTGGTGGGCCCAGACCGTGTAGCTGAGCACGACGATCCCGATCAGCGCCAGCGCCATCAATCGGTAGCCGAAGATCGGCTTGCGGGCATGGGTCGAGATGACCTCGCTGATGATCCCGAACCCGGGCAGCATCATGATGTAGACGGCTGGGTGCGAATAGAACCAGAAGATGTGCTGGTAACTGACGACATCGCCGCCCCCGGCGAACTGGAAGAAGTTGGTGTGCAGGGCGCGGTCGAAGAGGACCATGAACTGGGCGCCGGCGATGAACGGCGTCGCGGCGACGACCAGGAGCGAGGTCGAGAGGTTGGCCCAGACCAGCAGCGGCATCCGCCAGAAGGTCATCCCCGGCGCGCGCATGGAGACGATCGTGACCAGGAAGTTGAGCGCGGTGGCGATCGACGAGGCGCCGGCGAACTGCACGCCGAGGTTGAAGAAGGACTGGCCCAGCGGGGCCCCGGTCGAGAGCGGCGCGTAGCCGGTCCAGCCGGCGTCGAAGGCGCCGCCGGGAGCGAGGAAGCTGCCGACGAAGAGCAGCCCCGCGATCGGCAGCATCCAGAAGCTGAGCGCGTTGAGGCGCGGGAAGGCCATGTCCGGCGCGCCGATCATCAGCGGCAGCACGTAGTTGGCGATCCCGGCGAAGACCGGGATCACGAAGACGAAGATCATCAGCACCGCGTGGGTGGAGAAGAGGCTGTTGTAGGTGGCGGCGTCGACGATCTGGGTGCCGGGCTGGGCCAGCTCGGCCCGGATCAGCATCGCCATCAGGCCGCCGATGAAGAAGAAGAAGAAGGTGGTGCAGATGTACTGGATGCCGATCACCTTGTGATCGGTGTTGAAGCGGAAGTAGTCCTTCCAGCTCTTGGCGCCGTGCTGGGAGTGGTCCTCGGGGATCGTCGGCATGCCGGCGGCCCAGCGCAGCCAGTAGTCGAAGCAGCCGAAGCCGAGCAGGAAGCCGAGCGGGCCGGTGATCAGCGGCACGACGACCTGCGGGTAGCCGGTCTGCTCGGTCTGGTAGGCGGGCAGGCCGGAGGCCTTGCGCAGGGCGACGACGAGGGCGAAGCCGAAGGCGGCGCCGAGCAGCGCGCCGAGGGCGCCGCGAATCCAACCCGGTTGCTTGATCGCAGCCACCATCAGAAGGCCTCCATTATGCCCCGCCGGCGCTCAGCGGCACCGGGTCGGTCTCCGTGTCTTGGGTAATCGATTCCGCCAGCGGCGCCGGAACTTTTTCTTTCAGGCCCGAAACCCATTTTTGGAAGTCGGCAGGAGTTTCGACCACGACCTTGGCCCGCATCGAGGCGTGGCCGAAGCCGCAGAGCTCGGTGCAGATCAGCTGGTAGGTGCCGAGCTTGTCCGGGGTGACGATCGCCGTCGTCGTGATCCCCGGCACGTTGTCCTTCTTGATCCGCCACTCGGGGACCCAGAAGGAGTGGATCACGTCCTGGGCGTGCATCTTGAACTGGATCTGGCGATTGAGCGGCACGTGCATTTCGCCCTCGACGAAGACGTCGCCTTTGCCGGGGTAGCCGAAGCTCCAGGCGTACTGCTGGGAGAAGACGTCGACCGTCATCGCGTTCTTGGCCGGCTTTTCGATGTCGTGCAGGACCGACCAGCTGTAGCCGGCGCCGAAGAGGACGATGATCGTCGGGATCACGGTCCAGGCGACCTCGAGCCGGGTGTTGCCGTGGATCGGCTCGCCGTCGGATTCGTCGCCCGGCTTGGCTTTGAATTTCCACAGCGCGTAGAAGAGCATCACGATGACCAGCGAGAAGACGAAGGACGAGAGCACGATCATCACGTTGAGCAGATCGTCGATCTTCGGCGCGGCGGTCGAGGCCTCCTGGCCATCCCAGTTGATCGACAGCATCACGGCAGAGATCGCCGCGGTCATCGCAACTGTGGCAGCGAGCATCTTCGCTATCGGGAGGCGGCCGTACATGAGGCGGCGGGCATTCTATTGAAGCGACGGCGGGAAGCTTTCAGGCTCCGGTGACGCTCGGCACTAGCTACCGGCGGGGCAGCCCGCCAGCTGCCGGCGGACGCCGCCAGCACCCCGCGAGCGACGCCCTCCCAGCTCCAGAGCCGCCGCGCGGTCTCGACCAGTGCCTCGCGCGTCGGCCGCCTGCTCGGCGCTCGGAAAGCGCCAGCCAGCCGTTGAGCCGGTCGGCGATCGCCTCGACCGCTCCCTGCTCGACCGGGAAAGAAGTAAGCCGCCCGATCTCCGGCGGCAGCGCCGCCATCAGCTGGCGCGACACCTCGAGCATCCCCGAGTGACCCGCCGAGACCGGCAGCACGCCGCAGGCGGCAGCCTCGGCGGCAACCATCCCGAAGGCCTCGGGGAAGGTGCTCGGCATGACCAGCGCTTCCGCGCCCGGCAGCAGCTCGGCGACTTCGATCGTGCTCGAGCCGCCCGATGAACTCGACCGAGCCAGCCGCATCCTCGGCAGCCTGCAGATACCCGGCCGGCGGATCGGCCAGAAACGCCGAGAGGATCGGCAACGGCTTCTCCTCCCCGCCCTCGATGCCCCAGCCCGCCAGGGCGACCTCACGGGCGTCCTGAATGTCCCCCCGCTCCAGAGCCGCCAGCAGCCGCCGCAAGCCCTCCTCGTACTCGCCGAACCCGGCAATTTCAAGCTTCGCATCGCGGGTGCTCGCCCTTGACCAACGGCCAGGCCGCCAGGAGCAGATCCACCCCCTTGGAGACGATCAGCTTGCCGACGAAGACGACCTCTGCGGATGCGTCCGGACGCGCTCGCGCCGCGGGCTGAAACGCCTCGGTGTCGACGCCGGGAGGCCCGAGACGGGTCTTCTCTCGCAGGCCCGCGACCTCCGGCAGCGCCGCCCAGAGCGACTCAGCGGTGTGGCGGGAGCCGACCAGCACGCCCGCAGGCCGCTTCCATGCCCTCTTCGGCATAGGGCAGGAACCGAGGGTTCGGCTTGACCGTGTACTCGAGCGCCGAGCCGTGGATCTTGGCGGCGAAGGGGCCGACTCGGCGCGGGCGAGGATCGCCGGGCCCATCACCAGGTGGTTGGCGAGGGCGGCATCGAAGCCACCGGCCGACTCGGCGACCTCGCGCACGGCCGCCACGTTGGCCTCGATGTAGCGATCGAGCTCCTGCCTCGGTCAGCTCGGGAAATGCCTTGACCTCGAAGCCCTCGTAGGGGTCCTTGACGTAGACCGGCAGCAGGCCGTGGATGTCGGGGTTGTGGATCTCGACGCCCTCGATCTTGGTCTCGCGGTCCTGGCAGAGCAGGTGCACCTCGTGGCCGAGCTTGGCCAGCGCCCGGGCCAGGTTGGCGTTGTAGATGTTGCTGCCGGTGCCGCGCAGCATGTAGCCGTGGAAGAGGAGGACGCGCATCGCTGCCGCGGAAGCTATTAGTCTTCGCGGCGATGAACGAAGTCAGCTCTACCGGATGCGCGCGCCGGCCTCTGGCCGCGAGGCTCTCGCCGAGGCCGAGCCAGGCCAGGTCTACCTCGACCGCGAGACCGGCGAGGAGATGGAGCCGGTAGCAATGGTCCTGCCCCTCGCCCCCTCCGCCTCCTCCCTTCCGCGCACGCCGGCCAACCTCCGCGCCTGCCGCCGCTGCGACCAGCTGATCGGCCTGGACGTCAGCGACTGCCAGTACTGCGGCCTTACGCCAAGAAGCGCTTTAACCCCCAGCGGGGACGGGCGTCGATAGGCCCTCCTCACTCACCTGACTGGCTGGATCGGCTGCCGCCGTCCGAGCATTCGTCGAGGGCCAGCGGCGCAAAACGTTCGGAGGGCCTACCGACCCCCGTCCCTTAGAAGCTTCAAAAGCGATTCAAGAGGCAAGACCCTGACGCCGCGTCGGTCGCTCGACGTCGCGCTCTCAGGAGCTTCCTGATACAAGGAGCGTTGCTGCGGCTCGAGAGCGGGGGCGGGTGGCCCTGCGAACGTTTTGCGCCGCTGGCCCGAACCCGATCTCGGACGGCAGCTGACGACCCAGCCAGTCAGGTGAGTGAGCAGGGGTACCCGCCGCCCGCCCACCCAGCGCCTCGAACTACGGTTTCTTGACCAGCGTCGCCGTGTAGAGCAGGCGGGCGTTGGAGTAGTAGCAGCCGTAGGTCTTGGTCTTGCCCACCCCCTGCTGGGGGTGGCCGCCCTGGATGTCTTCCTTGGAGGCGCAGTGGCCTTCGAGGCGGCTGCCGCGCCAGGTTTCTTCTTCGGAGACGTTGAAGGCGAACATCGGCGCCCAGGTCGGCACGGTGAGGGCGACGATCTGGCCGCGCAGGACCGAGAGCGGGTGGTCGAGGGTGAAGATCGGGGTGCTGCCGAAGTAGGGGTTGAGCACCTCGAGCGGGCTCTGCCGGACCAGCGTGTACTGGGGCGGCTTGGATCCTTCGACCGGGCGCAGGATGCCGATCCGCGCCTCCGAGGGGCTGCCGAGGAATTCGTCGAAGAAGCTGACCTCGTTGGTGGTCGTTTTCGGTGTCGGTGCGCGAGGGCTTCGCCAGGGTGATCGACCAGGCGACGATCTTGCCGTCGAAGGGCGCCTCGTAGGGCTGGCTGACGCCGCCGGCGATCGCCTGGAAGCCGGTGACGTGGCCCTCGACCCGGCAGGGAATGACCTCGACGTTGTTGACGATCTTGCCGGGGCAGGAAGGCGGCGGCGTCGTCGCCGTCTGCCCGAGCGTGACGACGCGCAGCGGCGCCGAGTCGGCGGCGCCCGGCCAGGCGGCGACGACGAGGGCGATCAGGGCGCAGGCGAACGCCAGCGCCGCGGCTGCGCGCGTCGACCGCCTCGTTTTTCGGCTGCTCCTTGCACGATCTCAAGCTGCAAACCCGGCGCTCTGACCAGGGTTGCGGCCACGATTCTGCCTTCCAGGGCGGAGGAATGCCGCGCCAGCCCGCTGCCTGCACGATCCCGGCCAGGTGGCCACTGTAGGGTTGCCCCCCGGAATGGAGAGTCCGGATCGAGCCGAGCAGTTCATCCCAGCGGGGCTCGCTTCGCTCGGGATCGAAGCCGACGAGACCGACCTCGCGGTGATGAGCGCTGCCCACGCGATGTTCTGGCCCTCGATCCGCGATCTGCTGGCGCTCGACCTCGGCGAGCTCGAGCCGGAGCGCGACCAGGACCTCTCGCGGGCGCCGGAGCAAGCGTGAGCGCCCTCGACCTTTCCCTGCGCGCCCAGGCGGCGGCGATCGCCGCCGGCGAGGCCGACCCGGCCGAGCTGCTCGATGCGGCGCTGGCGCGAATCGAGGAGCGCAACCCGGCGATCAACGCCGTCGTCGAGACCTTCCCGGAGCACTCGCGGGCGATGCTCGAGGCGGCGCCGGACGGGCCGCTGCGCGGCGTACCGGTCGTGATCAAGGACGAGTGGCCGCTGCCCTGGCGGGCGCAGCGCTTCGGCGCGGCGGAAATGTTGGCCAGGACCGCTCCCGGCGAGTCCGGCCCCTACCGGGCGCTGCGCGACGCGGGCGCGGTGATCGTCGGCGTCGCCAACATGCACGAGCTCGGCTCCAGCAGCACCGGCAACACCTCCGTCTACGGTCCGGCGCGCAACCCGTGGGACACCGAGCGCTGCCCGGGCGGCTCCTCGAGCGGGCCCGCCGCCGCGGTCGCCGGCCGGCTGGTCGCCGGCTCGGTCGGCGCCGACGGGATCGGCTCGATCCGCTTCCCCGCCGCCTACTGCGGGCTGACCGGCCTCAAGCCGACCTTCGGCCGCGCGGCGATGGCGGGGCACCACATGGATGGGGTCTCGACCACGATCGTCTCCGGGCCGCTCGGCCGCCGACGCCGCCGACTGCCGGCTGCTCGGCTCCACCCTCTTCGGCGAGGAGCTTGCCAGCGGCGACGCCGCGCGGGCTGCGGATCGGCGTCATCCGCGACGCCGTCTCCGAGGACGTCGCGCCCGAGGTCCGGGAGGCCTGCGAGGCGGCGATCGAGGCGCTGCGGGCACGAGACCGGCGGTGAGGTGGTCGAGGTGGAGCTGACCGACCTCGACGCCGCGGCCCTGGCGACGGTGCTGATCGCCAACACCGAGAGCCTCGGCGAGGCCTCTCCGGAGCGGCTCAACAACCTCGATCCCGAGATCAGCCCGATCAACCGCGGCTTCCTCAAGTACCGGATGCTGCTGCCGGCCGCGGCGAGCGTCAAGGCCTACCGACTCCGCACCCTGATGCGGCGCCGGATTGCCGATCTCTTCGAACAGGTTGACGTGCTCGCCTGGCCCACCGTGCCCGCCGTCGCCCCGCCGCTGGAGGCGCCGCTGGTCGAGCTGCCCTCGGGAACGCTGACCGCCGACCAGGCCAACGTGCGCGGCGCCGGCCTCGCCAACCTGACCGGGATCCCCGCGATCAGCGTCCCGGTCGGCCTCGGCGCCGGGGAGTTGCCGATCGCGCTGCAGCTGCAGGCGGCCTGGGGGCGCGACGAGCTCCTGCTTGACGCCGCCGAGGCGCTGGAGCGGGCCAACGGACGGCGCTGGGTCGAGGCGCTGCCGCCGCTCGCCCAGGCACGAGCCGGCGGAGGCCTGAGCGATGCCGGCGATCGTCGTGCAGGGCCTGGAGCGCGCCTTCGACGAGGTGCTCGCCGTCCAGGGCATCGACCTCGAGGTCGACGAGGGCGAGATCTACGGCTTCCTCGGCCCCAACGGCGCCGGCAAGACGACGACGGTGCGGATGCTGACCACGCTGCTGCTGCCGACCGGCGGGCAGGCGACGGTCGCCGGCCACGACGTGATCAGCGAGGCGCGCGCGGTGCGCGGCTCGATCGGCGTCGCCCTGCAGGAAGCCGCGCTCGACCCGCTGATGACCGGACGCGAGCTGATCCGCCTGCAGGCGACGCTGCAGGGCCTGCCCGGCGACGAAGGCAAGCGCCGCGCCGACGACCTGCTCGAGCGGGTCGACCTCGCCGCCGCCGCCGACCGCCGCGTCGGCGGCTACTCGGGCGGGATGAAGCGCCGGCTCGACCTCGCCGCGGCGCTGGTCCACGAGCCGAAAGTGCTCTTCCTCGACGAGCCGACCACCGGCCTCGACCCGGTCAGCCGCAAGACGATCTGGGAGGAGGTGCGGGCGCTCAACGACGAGGGCACCACCGTCTTCCTCACCACCCAGTACCTCGAGGAGGCCGACCAGCTCGCCGACAACGTCGGCATCATCGACAGCGGCAGGATCGTCGCCGAGGGCACGCCGGAGGCGCTGAAGGCCCAGATCGGCCACCCCCACGTGCAGCTGCAGCTGGCCGCGGGCTCGGTCGCCGAGGCGGAGGAAGTCTGCGCGCGGATCGGCAAGCTGCTGCCGCCCAAGGACGGCAAGGCGGTCCTGGTCGAGGTCGAGAACGGCGCCGCCGACATCCCTCGCGTGGTGCGGGCGCTCGACGATGCCGGGATCGGGGTCGAGTCGCTGGAGCTGGTCCGCCCCACCCTCGACGACGTCTTCGTCGCCAAAACCGGGCACCACCTCGAGAAGGACGAGGAGGGGGATGCCGAGCCCGAGGCGGTCGAGGCGTGAAAGAGCTCGCGACCAACGCCAGGGTGGTCAGGGCGCTGGGGATGCGCTCGATCCGCCAGACCTTCCGCCGCCCGCAGCTGATGGCGCCGATCGTCGTCTTCCCCACCATGCTGCTGGCGATCCAGACCGGCGGCGCCGGCGGCGCGATCAACCTTCCCGGCTTTCCGCCGGTGCAGAGCTTCCTCCAGTTCATGCTCGCCGGGGCGATGATGCAGTCGCTGATGCTGGCCGGCAACAGCGGCGGCATCGCGCTCGCGGTCGACATCGAGATGGGCTTCACCGACCGCCTCTTCTCGGCCCCGATCCCGCGCTACACGATCGTGCTCGGGCGGCTGGCCGGGACGGCGGCGCTCGGCCTCTTCGCCTCGCTCTGGTTCCTCGCGATCGGGCTGATCTTCGGCGCCGAAATCGACAGCGGCGTCGCCGGCGCCCTGATCGCGATCGCCCTCGTCACCGCGACGGCGATGGCGGTCGGCGGGATCGGCGCCGCGATCGCCCTGCGCACCGGCAGCGCCAGCGTCGTCCAGGGCCTCTTCCCGCTGGTCCTCGTCGTCCTCTTCCTCTCCTCCGCCTTCTTCCCCAACGAACTGATGATCCAGCCGGCCAAGGCGATCGCCGAATACAACCCGCTCAGCTTCGTCGTCGAAGGCATCCGCGGGCCGATCATCTCCGGCATCGACGCCTCCGAACTGGGCGAGGCGGTGCTGGCGATCGCCGGGATCGTCGTGCTCGGGCTCGTGCTCAGCGCCCGCGCCCTGCGCCACCGGCTGCGGGTGGGCTGATGGAGTCGGTCGCAAGCCTGCCGCAGTGGCGCGCCAACCTGGCGACGATCGCGGCGCTGATGGCGCGGGCCAAGAACGAGCTGCTGCGGGTGCCGGGCGCGGCGATCCCGGGCGTGCTGGCGCCGACGATCTTCTTCCTCGGCCTCAACGGCGTCTTCGGCGCCCTGACCCAGCTCAAGGGCTTCAGCACCGGCACCTACGAGACCTTCATCGTCCCGGTCAGCATGCTGCAGGGGGCGGGCTTCACCGGCGCCGCGGCCGGCGTCAACCTCGCCCGCGACATCGAGGGCGGCTGGACCGACCGCCTGCTCGTCTCCCCCGCGCCGCGCTGGGTTCTGCTCGCCGGCACCGTGCTCGCCGCCAGCGCCCGGGCGCTGATCCCGGCGACCTTCGTCTTCATCATCGCCCTGGTGCTCGGCGCCGGCTGGCCCGGCATCGGCGGGCTGCTGATCACCTACCTGATGGTCGCTGCGATGGCCGCCGTCGCCGCCTGCTGGGGCTCGGCCCTGGCGCTGCGTTTCAAGAGCCAGTCGGCGGCGCCGCTGATGCAGGCGGGGATGATGGCGCTGATCCTGACCACGACCGCCTACGCGCCGCTGGCCCTGCTGCAGCCGTGGATGCGCAGCGTCGCCGAAGTCAACCCGGCGACGCACGTGATCGAAGCGGCACGCCAGGGATTCGTCGGCGGCGTCAGCTGGGCCGAAACCTGGCCGGGAATCCTCGCCCTAGCGATTCTCCTCAGCGTCCTCGGCGCCTGGGCCCTACGCGAAATGCGCCGCACCGCCGTCTGACCGCCGATGGGCCTCAAACGTGACATATAGACACGTTTCAGGCCCGTCGGCCACCGCCATTGCCGAGCGGGTGTTGCGGGGGAACTGGAATGAAGGGGAGCGGGACGGGGTTCGCTTCGCTTACACGCGGCCGAGTCCTACTCGCTATCCGTGGCAGTGGTACTGGGACTCCTGCTTCGCGGCGATCGTCTGGCGGCGCTTCGAGCCGGCGCGCGCCCGGGCGGAGCTGGAGACGCTGCTTGCCGCGCAGCGACCGAATGGCTTCATCGGCCACACGATCTTCTGGGACCACCCCGTCTCACTCAGCCGGCTTCCCTTCTACAACGTCGCCTCGCGCAGCTCCTTCCAGACCGAGACGATCCAGCCGCCGCTGCTGGCCTGGGCCTGGAAGATCGCCGTCGGCGACCCGGCGGAGGAGCCGCGGATCGCCGCTCATATGGACTGGCTGGCGGCCAACCGCGATCTCGAGGGCGACGGCCTGCTCTGGATCGTCCAGCCCGACGAGTCGGGGCTCGACGCCTCGCCGAAGTTCGACCCGGTCTGGGGCTGGCGGGCCTGCACCCGGATCGGCTTCCCCCTGCTCGTCCACCACAACCGGCGGCTGGGATTCGACGCGCGGCGGATCCGCGAGCGCGGCGGCCCCGTCCTCTGCGAAGCCCTGGTCAACACGCTCTGGTCGCTCTCGCTGCAGGCAATGGGACGGCCCTCGGCGACGCCGGCCCTGATCGAGCGGCTCTGGGACGAGCGCAGCGGGCTCTTCCTCGATCAGGTTGAGCCCGGTGGCGCTCGGCCGGCTGAGATCACCTGGGCCTCGCTTGCGCCGCTGGCCCTGCCCGACCTGCCGGAGGAGATCGGCCGCCGCCTGGTCGAGGAGCACCTGCTCGACGAGCGCGAGTTCCTCACCCCGGTCGCGCCGCCCTCGGTCGCCGCCTCGGAGCCGAGCTACGAGCCCGGCGGCTTCCGCCGCCCGCTGCGCCGCTACTGGCGCGGCCCGACCTGGGTCAACTCGGCCTGGATGGTTTGGCTCGGACTGCGCCGGCTCGGCTATGAGGAGGAGGCCGAGCGCATGGCAGCGGGAGTTATCGGCGCTGTCGAGCGCGAAGGCCTCCGCGAGTACTACGACCCGCGCACCGGAGCTGGCCTCGGGGCGCATGACTTCGCCTGGTCGGCCCTTGTCGCGGAGTTGGCGGATCCGAGGGATGAGCGGCCGTGAAAACCAAGCCTGGCTAGGACGCAGGGAGCGTGGCGTGCTCTGCACGCGAGCGACCGAGGACAACGCCAGGCGCCGGTTTGCAGCGGCCGCTATTTGTAGCGGTAGGTGATGCGACCTCTGTCCAGGTCGTATGGCGAAAGCTCGATCTTCACCCGGTCGCCCGGGAGGATGCGGATGTAGTGGCGGCGCATCTTGCCGGAGATGTGACCGAGCACATCGTGTCCGTTGTCGAGTTTGACCCGGAACATCGTGTTGGGGAGGGCCTCGGTGATCTCGCCCTCCATCTCGATCTTCTCCTCTTTCGCCATGCGGCCGGGAGCGTAGCGGACCGCCTGATCCCTGGCTCAGCGCCGTAGGCGGCGGGCGTGCTCGACCGCGCCGTCCCAGCTCGAGATCTCACCCGCGTACTGGGCCGCCTCCAGCTCGGCCAAGCAGCTCACCGAGCTCGGGGCCGAGCGGGATCTTCAGCTCGATCGCCAGCTCATCGCCGCGCACGAGCGGCTCGGGAGGACCCTGGCGGCGCCAGTCGAGCGCCGCCGCGAGCATTTCCCGGGCAAGCGAGAGATGGGCCTCGATCGCCTCCTCGCTGGCGAGCGGGCCGGAGCCGCGCGCCGAGAGCCGGTCGGCGATCGTCAGCAAAGTCACGTCGACCCCGACCGGCTCGGTCGCCCGCAGGTACTCGTGGACCCGGCGCGGCGGCAGCGGCGCCTCGCGGACCATGAAGCCAAGGCGCAGGTGGTGCAGGGTCAGGTCCTGGAGGTGGCGGGTGAGAACGCGGCTCGCCCGCAGCCTGCCGCAGAGCGCGCCGACGATCTCGACACCCTCGCGGTCGTGACCGAGGAAGGTGACGAAGCCGTCTCGTTCGGTTCGCGTCGCCGGCTTGCCGATGTCGTGCAGGAGGGCGCCGAAGCGCAGCGCCGTGGCGCGGCTGATCTCGTCGGCGAGCGGCTCGGCCAGCAGCGCTTCCAGCTCCGCGGCGCGCTCGCCGCCGAAGCGCTCGAGCTCGGCCTCGACTTCGAGGGTGCGTTCGAGCACGGCGATCGTGTGACCGTGGACGTCGAGGTGGTGGTTGGGCCCCTGTTCGACCCCGCGCAGGGCCTCCAGCTCGGGCAGGACGACGGCGGTGAGGCCGAGCTCGTCGAGCAGCCGCAGCCCGCGCAGCGGATCGGGGCCGCCGACCAGCTGGCGCAGCTCGACCAGCTGCCGCTCGCCGGCAGCCTCGGCGGCCCGCGGGGCTTCGGAGCGGGCAAGCGCGACCGTCGCCGCATCGACCTCCAGTCCCAGGCCCGCGGCCAGCCTTGCCGCCCGCAGCAGCCGCAGCGGATCGGCGGCGAAGCTGCGCTCGCCGACCACCCGCAGAAGGCGCCGGTCGAGGTCGGCAAGGCCGCCGTGCGGATCGATCGGCTCGCCACCGCCGAGCGGCATGGCGACGGCGCCGATCGTGAAGTCGCGCTCGGCCAGGTCGGCCTCGATCGTCTCCCCGCGCAGCGCCGTCAGGTCGATCTGCCAGGAGCCGTCCGCGGCAACCGCACGCCAGGTGGCGAACTCCGCCGAGAGCTCGAACGAGTGCCCCTTGCCCTCGCGAGCGATCGCCTTGGCCGCGGCCGCGACGTCGCCGGCAACGGCCAGGTCGAGGTCGACCACCTCGCGCCCCAGCGCTGCGTCGCGGACAGCGCCGCCGACGATCCAGACCCCGTCGCTGCCGGCAAGCGCGCGGCGCGCCAGCGCAACCGGCGGCGCCGATGCAAGCGCCTCCACAACGCTCATCGTGCTTCCCGCGGCACCCTGGCCGAGATCCCGCAAGTGACCTCGTAGTTGATCGTGCCGATGCGGCGGGCAACCTCCTCGGCGAGGATCGACTCCTCGCCCTGCGAGCCGATCAGCACCGCCTCGTCGCCTGGCTCGACATCGGTCTCGGGGCCGAGGTCGATCGTGATGTTGTCCATCGAGACGGTGCCGACCAGCGGCCGGCGCCGGCCGCGGACCAGCACCTCGGCGTTGTTGGAGAGGGCACGCCGCACGCCGTCGCCGTAGCCGAGCGGCAGGACTCCGACCCAGGTATCGGCTGGAGCGCGCCAGGTCTGCCCGTAGCCGGCGCTGTCGCCGGCCGAGAAGCGCTTGACGTCGGCGACGTAGGAGCGCAGCGACATCGCCGGCTCGAGCCCGCGCTGCGCCGGCTCGCCCTGGAACGGATCGAGGCCGTAGACGGCGACGCCGCAGCGCGCCATGTCGAAGTGGGCCCGCTGGTCGCGAAAGACGGCGGCGCTGTTGGCGGCGTGGACGACGATGCCGGGGAACTCGGCCTTGAGTGCATCGGCAACCGCCGAGAAGCGCTCCAGCTGCTCGTCGAAGAAGTCGGAGTCGGGTTCGTCGGCGGTGGCGAAGTGGGTCCAGACACCGGCCAGGTCGAGCTGGGGATCCTCGGCGCAGGCGCGAGCCAGGGCGAGCACCGCGGCGGGGTCGCGGTTGCCGAGCCGGCCCATGCCGCTGTCGTACTTGACGTGGACGCGGACCGGCCGTCCCTGGGCGCGGCCGCGAGCGCTGACCAGCCGGCGGAAGTCGTCGTGCCAGACCGCGACCTCCGAGCCCGCCGCGAGCGCGTCCTCGAGGTCGTCGGGGGCGAGCGCCCCCATCGTCAGCAGCGGGATCTGGGGGAAGCGCCGGCCGATCTGCGCCGCCTCAGCCCCGGTGGCCACCGCCAGCCGCGTCGCGCCGCCAGCCAGCGCCGCCGTGGCGCAGCCGTCGGCGCCGTGGCCGTAGCCGTCGGCCTTGACCACCGCGCAGAGCTCCGCCCCCTCGCCCAGCTCGGACTTCAGCCGCGCGCAGTTGCGCTCGACAGCGCCAAGGTCGATCCGGGCAACTGCCCGCGCCATCGCGCTAGTGGTCGGCGACGAGCGCGGCCAGCGCGTCGGCCCGGGTCACCAGTCCGGCGAGGCGGCCCTCGCCGTCGACCACCGGCAGGTGGTTGTGGTGCTTCTCGGCGATCGTCCTGGCGACCGCCTCGGCATCGTCGTCGTCGCGGGCGACGATCGGTTCGGCCGTCATCAGCTCTGAGACTTTGGTCGCGAACGCCTTGTTGAGCCGCTTCTCGAAGCCCTTCATCGAGCCGACGAAGACGATCCCGCCCATGATGTTGAGGTAGTGCGGCAGGTGCAGGTCGGCTTCCTCGTCGCTGAGGATCAGGTCCGACTCGCTGACGATCCCGACCACCTTGCGTTCCGCGTCGATCACCGGGATCGCCCCCATCTCGGTCTTCGCCAAGCAGCTCGATCGCGGCGCGCGCGTCGGCGTCCGGGGAGACGGCGGGCACATCGGCATCCATGATTTCGGCAGCGGTCTTCATCGCTAGGCGAGCGAGATTATTCGACCGGAGCGCCGGGAGCGATCCCGCGCGGGATCGAGTCGATCACGTCGGTGGCGATCACCGACTCCGCCGTGCCGATGCGGGCGGCCGCGTCGCGGCCGGCGCGGGCGTGGGCGATCACCGCCGCGCAGGCCGCGGCGAAGGGATCGAGGCCGCGAGCGAGCAGGGCCGCGACGATGCCGGAGAGCACGTCGCCGGTACCTGCCGTCGCCAGCGCCGGCGCCGAGAGCGCGTTGATCGCAACCCGCTCGCCGTCGGTGACGATCGTGTCGTCGCCCTTGAGCACGACCACGGCGCCGGCGGCGCGGCGGCATCGCGGGCCGAGGCAAGTCGGTGGGCGGCGATCTCCTCGGAGGGCCGGTCGAGCAGGCGCCCGAGCTCGCCCGCGTGGGGCGTGAGGATCGTCGGCGCCTGCCGAGTGGCGATCCGCCCGAGCTCGCCGGCGAAGGCGTCGAGGCCGTCGGCATCGATCACCAGCGGCGCCTCGATCGCGGCGGCGGCATCGCGAGCCAACTCGACCGAGCCCGGATCGCGGCCCATCCCCGGCCCCAGCACGCCGGCCGCGGCGCGCTCGAAGGTCCGCAGGATCGGCTTCAGCGAGGCCGGCGCCAGGCAGCCGTCCCCTCCCGGGCAACCGACCGACATCACCTCGGGCTGAGCCGCCTCGAAGACCGGCTCCAGCTCGGCCGGCACGGCCACGGTGGCGTAGCCGGCGCCGGCGCGGATCGCCGCCAGCGAGGACATCCGAACCGCGCCGGTGAGACCGCGCGAGCCGCCGGCGATCGCGACCTGCCCCGAGCTGAACTTGGTCGACCGCGAGCCACGGCGCGGGGCCAGGGCGAGCACGGCCGGCTCGATCGTCCCGGCCAGCGGTTCGCCCGGCGCCCCGTCGGGGATGCCGATCGGCACCACCCGCAGCTCGCCCGTGTGCCACTTGCCCGGCGCGACCCGGTGTCCGATCTTCGCCGCGTGGAAGCAGACGGTCAGGTCTGCTTCGACCGCGAGCCCGGCGATCTCGCCGCTCGAAGCGTCGACCCCGGAGGCGATGTCGCAGGCGACGACCGGCGCCCCGCAGCGGTTGATCGCCTCGATCGCCGCACCGGCGGGCTCGCGTGGCTCGCCGGAGAAGCCGGTGCCGAAGATCGCGTCGACAACCGCGCCCGAGCCCGCGAGCCAGGCATCGAGGTCACCGGGCAACTTCCCGGAGAAGAGCTCCACGACATCAACCTCGTACCCCATCCCAGCCAGGTGCCGCGCAGCCACCAAACCGTCGCCGCCGTTATTGCCCTTGCCGCAGACGATCCGCACAGGCCCCTCAGGCGCCAGCTCGGCAACCGCCTCAGCCAGCGCCGTCCCAGCCGCCTCGATCAGGCCCGCCTCGGCAATCCCCTGCTCCTCGATCGCCCAGCGATCAACTGCCCGCATCCCCTCGGCGTCGTACAGCGGACTAAGCCATGGCTCCACCCAATGAGCCTACTCAGCTGAAATACTTTTTGAAATCCCTGCTAATCAGCCTGATGAGTCAATGATATTTATAAAACGTCATCAGATCAGGTAATCATGATACTTTGCAAATATCATGATCTTTCAGGCTCCCGAGCTTAGAGACGACGAGCACGGCGTCCTAGAGCTGCTCTCAGAACAGCGTGAGCAACTCCGCGATCGAGTCGCAGAGCCGCGGAGATGGGCAGGGACCTTGCGGCGCATGACGTTCGCGCGAGCCGTCCAGGGCTCCAACAGCATCGAGGGCTACAACGCTTCCCTCGACGATGTGGTCGCCGCGGTGGACGGGGAGCCGACCCTCGACGCCAACGCCGAGACCCAACTCGCCCTTGCGGGCTATCGGGACGCGATGACATACGTGCTCCAGCTCGCTCGCGGCGAGGCGCCGAACGTGGACGAGGGGCTGATCAAGAGCCTTCATTTCATGATGCTCAAGCACGACCTTGCCAAGAACCCTGGGCAGTGGCGCCCAGGTGATATCTACGTGCGAAACGACGCCAGTGGGGAGATTGTCTACGAGGGCCCATCAAGCGAGGAAATCCCGAGACTGATCGCCGAGATGCTGCTCGCGCTCGAATCCGATCAGAGCCCGGTACTGGTCAAGGCAGCAATGGCCCACTTGAACCTGGTTTTGATCCATCCCTTCAGCGACGGGAACGGCCGAATGGCACGCTGCCTGCAGACCCTCGTGCTCGCCCGCGATCGTGTTCTTGCCCCGGTCTTCTCCAGCATCGAGGAGTTTCTCGGACGCAACACCGACGCCTATTACGAAGTCCTCGCTGATGTTGGCGCCGGCTCCTGGAATCCGGAGCGAGATGCTCGTCCCTGGATTCGCTTCTGCTTGCGCGCCCACTACCTGCAGATTCGTACGATGCTGCGACGGCGACAGGAGATCGAGGAATTGTGGAACTCCTGCTTCGCCCTGGCGGAGAAGAGTGGGCTACCGGAACGCTGCGCGGTGGCGCTCATGGATGCCGCGTACGGGCTGCGAATCCGCAGGGGGAGCTATAGGACCTCGGTCGAGGGGGTGACGGGTGAGGAAGTGAGCGAGCAGACTGCCTCGCGAGACCTGAGAGCAATGGTCGACCAAAAACTGCTCGAACCACTGGGGGAGCGTCGTGCCCGCTACTACCTGGCGGGGACTAAGCCCATGGAGATAAGGAATGAAGTGAAAGCCAGCCGGCCCCCCCGGGCCGACGAGGATCCGTTCGTGGTCGTTCGAGATCGGCGCCAGCTCAGCCTGACTTGATCGCCACAGCAGCAGCGTAGTCGCGGGAGTGCGTTAGAGACACTTCGACCCGCTCGCCGCCAGCCGCCTCGGCCGCCAGCCCCGAGAGCCGCACTGTCGGCGGCTCTCCCGCGACCACCTCGATCTCGCGCAGGTCGAAGCCACCGCTGAGGCCAAGCGCCTTGACCACCGCCTCCTTGGCGGCAAAGCGGGCGGCCAGGTGCCGGCCGGGGCGGCCGCGCGCCGCCGCGTAGTCGCGCTCGGCCTCGGTGAAGAGGCGCTCGGCCAGCCGCGGATGGCGCTCCAGAGCGCGCTCGAGGCGCTCGATCTCCAGCAGGTCTATGCCGAGGCCGGAAGCCACGGCGCCAGCTTACTTTTCGAGGCCCGCGATCAGCTTCGCCGTCGCCAGTTCGTCGCTGGGGACGGATCCGAGGGCGAGGAATTCGACCTTCTTCAGGTAGGGAACCGCTTCCCAGAAGCCTTTCTTCGAGCGCGGCACCAGCGCTTCCGCCAGCTGCAGGGCGCTGGCGCCGCTGACGTAGGCGCTGATCGGCGTCTTGCCCAAGGAGGAGACCGCGGCCTTGTAGGAGGCGCTGCCGGAGAGGGTCGGGCCCGAGCCCAGGGCAAGGCCCTGCAGGGTCTCGGGGAGGCCGTAGCCGATCGCGATCCGGCTGTCTTCGGCGGCGACGACAAGCGGCTTGCTGCCGAGTTCGGAGCTGCGGATCGAGAAGCCGCTTGCCTTGCCGCTCACCGCCGTCACCCCCGGCACCTGCGCGCCGCGCAGCAGGGTGCCCAGGCCGGCGATCGCTTCAGCCGCTTCGTCGCCCTTGGCGGTCACGACCATGGCGCCGCCGAGATTGCTCCTGTTATTCCCTTCCACGTAGACGGCCGCTTCTTCGAGCGAGGCGGCGATCTTGTCGAGGTCGATCCCGGCTTCGCTCATCGTGCTCTTCAGCTTGCCGGGCGGCACCTGCGGTGGAATCCCAGACTCGTCGAGATCGTCGACCGCTTCTTCGAGCTGTTCGCCGAAGCCGGAGGTGGCGAATGCCGCGACCGAGCCGGCCGGCATCGTGCCGAGCAGCTTGGAGGCGTCGCCGCTGGGCGCCTTCTCGCCGCCAAGGTCACTGCTCAGGTCGAATTCGATCTGATCGGAGCCGGGGATCACGCTCGCCACCGCCGTCGCTTCGCCGGCGTCGATGCCGGAGCTTTCGAGGATCTGCTCGGCCTGTTCTTCGTTTTCGCCTTCCGACTGTTTGAGCAGCCCGCCGAGGTCGACGTAGATATCGGCGATGCTGCCGTTGGAGGCGGCGTCGAAGGCGGTCTGGAAGCGGTCTTCGCCGGCCAGCGAATCGCCGTTGGACGCGTCCACCGCGGCTTTGAAGGCCTTTTCGCCGTCGGCGATCACGGCCCATTCGCCGATCACTCCCATCGCGTTCCCTTCCGAACCGCCGACCTTGAAGTCGATTTCTTCGTAGGAGAGATCTTTATAGGGGTCTTTGCCGCCGCTGGCCTGTTTGTCGATGAATTTCTGCGTCGCCTTCGCGTCGGTGGTCTGGATCGCGATCAGCGGTTCGGAGAGTTCTTCGTCTTCAAGGCGTTCGAAGGCGACGCCCGCGGTCTTGCCCAGCCACGGTTCCACTTCGGTGGCGAAATCGACCGATTCGCCTTCATCGTCAGCCGAGCTTTCGAGTTCGGAGACGACGAATTCGCCGAGATCGTCGATGCCGCCGATCTTGTTCGCGACGGCGTCGACGTTCGACTTCAGTTCACCCGTCGGCTTCAGGTTTCCTTCGACGTAGACGAGCGAGCCCGGCGCCGCGAGGCTTGCCGGAGTCTCGGAACTGGAGCTGGAGCTCCCGCCGCTGCTGCCGCTGCCGCAACCGGCGACGAGGAGAACCGCGAGGACCGCGAAAGCCGAAATGGATAGACGAATCTTGATCATTAGCTCGAAAAGAGTAGCGGTACTCGCCGTTACTCGACAGTCACGGTCTTGGCGAGGTTGCGCGGCTGGTCGACGTTGAGCCCCCGCGCGCGGGCAATGTCGTAGGCGAGAAGCTGCAGCGGCAGGACCGCGACGATCGGCTGCAGGATCCAATCGGTGCGGGCGACCTCGATCGTCTCGTCAGCCACGGCACCGACGCGATCGCAGCCTTCGGTCGCGATCGCGATCGTCTGCGCACCGCGGGCGCGCACCTCTTCGACGTTGGAAAGGACCTTGTCGAGGACCGGGCTCTCGGTCGCCACGCAGACCACCGGGGTCGACTCGTCGAGCAGCGCGATCGGGCCGTGCTTCATCTCGCCGGCGGCGTAGGCGTCGGTCGGGATGTAGGAGATCTCGCGCAGCTTCAGGGCGCCCTCGAGGCAGACGGGCAGGCCGATGTGACGGCCGAGGTAGAGGAAGAACTGCTGCTCGTGGTGGGCCTGCGAGGCTGCCCGCACCGGCGCCTCGATCGCGGCCAGGGTGGTCTCGATCTTCGACGGGATCGCCTTCAGCTCGGCGACCAGCTCGGTCAGCCGCCCTGGCTCCAGCGTTCCGCGCAGCTCGGCCAGCCGCAGGCCGATCAGGTACATCGCCGCGACCTGGGCGACGAAGGTCTTGGTCGCCGCGACGCTGACCTCGAGCCCGGCGCGGGTGTAGAGGACGGCCTCGGAGTCGCGCGTGGCCTGGCTGCCCATCACGTTGGTTATCGCCAGCACCTTGGCGCCGTTTTCGCGGGCGAGGCGCATCGCCGCCAGGGTGTCGGCGGTCTCACCCGACTGGGTGATCCCGATCACCAGGTCGCCCTCGCCGATCACCGGGTTGCGGTAGCGGTACTCGGAGGCGATGTCCATCTCGACCGGCACCCGCGCCCACTCCTCGATCGCGTAGCGGCCGATCAGGCCGGCGTGGTAGGAGGTGCCGCAGGCGACGATCACGATCCGCTTCAGGTCGCGCAGGTAGTAATCGTCGAGCTCGACCTCGGAGAGATCGACGCCGTCGTCGCCGGGCAGCCGGTCGGCGATCGTTTCCGCCACGGCGTCGGCCTGTTCGTGGATCTCCTTCAGCATGAAGGTCTCATAGCCGCCCTTCTCGGCGGCCTCCTCGTCCCACTCGATCTCCTCGGCGGCGCGCTGCACCGGGTTGCCCTCGGCGTCGGTGATCCGCACCCCGGAGGCGTCGATCGTGACGATCTCGTCATTTTCGATCGCCACCGCCCGGCGGGTCTGGGCGAGGAAGGCGGGAATCGCGGAGGCGAGGAAGCTCTCTCCCTCGCCGACGCCGGCGACCAGCGGGCACTCCTTGCGCGCCCCGACCAGCAGGCCCGGCTGCTCGGCGTGCATGGCGACGAAGGCGTAGTGGCCGCGCAGCTCGGCGAAGGCGGCGCGGACGGCGGCGGCGAGATCGCCGTCGTAGTGGCCGGCGATCAGGTGGGCGACGACCTCGGCGTCGGTTTCGGAGCTGAACTCCTGCCCTTCGCCCTCGAGCCGGCGGCGCAGCTTGGCGTGGTTCTCGACGATCCCGTTGAGGACGATGTGGACCCGGTCGGAGCTGTCGCTGTGCGGGTGAGCGTTCTCCTCGGTGACGCGGCCGTGGGTCGCCCAGCGCGTGTGGGCGACGCCGGTCGTGGCAGGAGGCGCGGCTACCGCGACCCCGCCGCCGTCCTCGGCGTCTTCCTCGATCGCGGCGCGCAGGTTGTCGAGGTTGCCGACGGCGCGCACGCTGTCGATGCGGCCATCGTCGATCACCGAGACGCCGGCCGAGTCATAGCCGCGGTACTCGAGCTTCTCGAGCCCGGCGACGAGCAGGTCCAGACAGGGACGCCCGCCCACATATCCGACGATTCCGCACATAGGGTCGATGAAGGGTAGAGACCGGTGGTCTAGGTGAGCTCTTGACGAACCAACGTGACAAGGCGCTCGCAAATCGCGTCGGCCTCCTCGGCGCTCGGCGCCTCGACCATCACCCGCACCAGCGGCTCGGTCCCCGAGGGGCGCAGCAGCACGCGGCCGCGTCCCTCGAGCCCCTTGCCCTCGTGCTCGACCGCCTCCCAGACCGCGCCGGCGCCGGCGATCGCCTCGCGGTCGGCGACCTCGACGTTGACCAGGGTCTGCGGCAGCTTCTCCATCGGCGCCACCGCGGCGAGCTCGCGGCCGGCCAGCTCGCGCATCGTCGCCAGCGCGGCGGCGGTGCCGTCGCCAGTGGCGACGAAGCGGGTGTCGATGATGTGGCCCGACTGCTCGCCGCCCAGCGCCCAGCTGCGCTCGCGCAGCTCGTCGAGCACGTAGCGGTCGCCGACGCTGGTCACCGCGACCTCGATCCCGGCCTCCTCCATCGCCTGGTGAAAGCCGTAGTTGCTCATCACGGTCACCGCGACGCCACCGGCGAGCTCGCCGCGAGCCGCCATGCCGCGGGCGGCGAGGGCGATCAGCTCGTCGCCGTCGTGGCTGCGCCCGGAGCCGTCGACGGCGAGGACGCGGTCGCCGTCGCCGTCGAAGGCGAAGCCGACCGTCGCCTCGGAGGCGACCATCGCCTCGGCGAGCTGATCGAGGTGGGTGGAGCCGCAGCCGTCGTTGATGTTGCGGCCGTCGGGCTCGGTCGCGATCGTCTCGACCGTGGCGCCGAGGCGCTCGAAGATCATCGGCGCGGCGCGGAAGGTGGCGCCGTTGGCGCAGTCGAGCACGACGCGACGGCCCGAGAGGTCGATCGGGAAGGCCGACTCGAGCGCCCGCAGATAGTCCTCGAGGCCGCCGCCCAGCTCGCTGATGCTGCCCGGCTCGGCAGCGTTGGGCCCGGCGTCGATCAGTGACTCGATCCTCGCCTCGGCCGCGTCGTCGAGCTTCGTCCCCTGCGCCGAGAAGAACTTGATCCCGTTGTCGCGGTAGGGATTGTGCGAGGCGGAGACGACCGCGGCGAGGTCGAGGCCGAGGCGCTTGACCAAGATCGCCGCCGCCGGCGTCGGCAGCACGCCGCCGAGCAGGGCGTCGCCGCCCGCCGCAGCTATCCCCGCCGCGAGGGCTGACTCCAGCATCGGCCCCGACTCGCGGGTGTCGCGGACGATCAGCACCTGCGGGCGCTCGGGCATCCAGCGAGGCAGTCGCGGCGCGGCCGAGCGCCGTCGCCAGCTCCGCCGTGAGGAACGTTCCGGCCTCCCCTCGGACCCCATCGGTTCCGAAGAGCTTGCGCCCTGTTGTCATCGACTGGCTCCTAACGCTTGGAGAACTGAGGCCGCTTGCGCGCCTTCTTCAGGCCGGCCTTCTTGCGCTCCTTGGCCCGCGCGTCGCGGGTAAGGAAGCCGCGGCGCTTGAGCTCGCCGCGCAACTCGGGGTCGATCTCGGTCAGCGCCCGGGCGATTCCGTGGCGCACCGCGCCGGCCTGGCCGCTGATGCCGCCACCGTGGACGCGGACGCGAACGTCGACGTTGCCCTCGTAGCCGGTGATCGTCAGCGGCTGCAGCGCCATCGTCTGGTGCAGCGGCCGCGGGAAGAACTCGGCCAGCTCGCGTTTGTTGATCTGCACCTTGCCGCTGCCGGGCAGCAGCGTCACCCGGGCGATCGAAGTCTTGCGCTTGCCGGTG
This sequence comes from uncultured Solirubrobacterales bacterium, assembly GCA_963840565.1. Lineage (GTDB taxonomy): Bacteria > Actinomycetota > Thermoleophilia > Solirubrobacterales > 70-9 > VRUE01. The sequence continues at coordinate 78,596 of CAWIZH010000002.1, read as the reverse complement.
GCGAGGTAGCGAGCATCGCCCTCGAGTTTGGCCGGCGCGCGGCTGGCGGCACTCGGCTCCTCCTCCGCATCGCCAACCAGCGCGGCCTCACGCTGGCGCCGCTCCTCCTCTTCAGCCTCCTTGCGAGCCTGCTCCTCAGCACTGAGCGGCCGCTCAGCCGACTCAACCGCAATCGGCTCCAGGTCGGCCCCAGGAATAACGTCCTTCTTCTTCTCCTCAGCCTTGGGCTTCTCAGCCGCCTCGGGAGCAGCGGGCTCCTCAGCGGCCTCGGCCTGCTCCTCGGCAACGGGCTCCTCAGCGGCATCTCCCTCAGCCGCGGGCGCCTCATCAACCGGCTGCTCCGCCACAGGCTCCTCAATCGGCTTCTCCCTCGGCGGCGGGCGCCTCGGGCTCAGCGTCAGACGCCTCATCCGCGGGTGGCGTGGAGGAGGGCTCCTCGCCCGCAGCTTGCGAGGACGACGGAGTCCTCCTCCGCGACAGGACCCGCGGGCGCGGCCTCTGAACCCTCAGCCGGAGTCTCCTCCACCTGCGAGTCCTCGGGCTGCTCTGAAGTCTCTTTGTTCTGCTCGTCGCTCAAGTCTTGATCTCCATCGGTTTTGGCTGCTGCGCGGCATGCGGGTGGTCAGGGCCCGCGTACACCTTCAGCTTGGTCAACTGCTGGCGGGCGAGCCGGTTGCGGGGAAGCATCCCCTTGACCGCCTTGCGGATGACCTCCTCGGGCCGGCGGTCGAGCATCTCGGCCAGGGTGCGGGACTTGATCCCGCCCGGGTAGCCGCTGTGGCGCCAGTAGCGCTTCTGGTTCAGCTTGTCGCCGGTGACGTGGATTTTCTCCGCGTTGATGACGACGATGAAGTCCCCGGTGTCGATGTGGGGCGTGTACTCGGGCTTGCGCTTGCCGCGCAGAGCGTCCGCGATCCGGGTCGCGAGACGGCCCAGGGTCTGGCCCTCGGCATCGACGACGTACCAGTCTCGCTGGCGGTCGGAAGGTTTGGCGACATAGGTCTTCATCAGAGAAAAGCCGCGGGGAGCTCCCAGCGGCCACGGCATGATAGCCGCCACGCCGTATTGGCGTAGGTGGCCGCATCGGTGTCTATACTGCCGCGCCAACAACTGCCTAATCCCAGCCGCACATGTGGGTGGGAGCGGAGGAACCGCAGGAACCGTTGCAGGTTCCAGGGGCGAATCGGCCGAAAAGGTCGTAGCGCATCTCTTTCAGCGCGAGCCCGACAGCTAACTCCGCAGGCGAAGGAAAGAGAGGGCACGTGGCAAGCAAGAACGCCAGGCCTTGGTTGGCGGGAATTCATATGACGATCGCGGCGGTGGCTTTGCTGCTGATCCTGGCCGCGCCGGCGACGGCGGCAACCGGCGGCGCCTTCACCGCTGCCGGCGGCCCACCGCCTCCGGGCAGCCCCACCGGCACCCCGGCGGCCGAAGCGCCGAGCGCCGGCACGCTCAGCCTCGTCTCGGCCCAGGCGACGCCGCGCAAATCCTTCTTCTACGGCTTCCATTACCCCAGCGTCCGCTTCGCGATCGCCAGCACCCAGGCGCAGAACGACCTCCAGATCGACGTCGTCAACACAGCCGGCGAAGTCGCCCGCAGCTTCTATCGCAACGACGTCGAACCGAACCTCGAAGTGCGGATCCGCTGGGACGGGACGACGAGCGAAGGCCGGCCGGCGCGCAACGGCCGCTACAGCTTCCGCATCGAGGCGCAAGGCGCTGCGCCGCCACAGCCGGCCGCCCGGGCCTCGACCTCGAGCCGAACCGCTCAACCTCGGCTTCGCCCTCTACGGCTACGCCTTCCCGATCCTCGGCGCCCACGAATTCGCGATGGGCGCCGGCCGCTTCGGCGCTGCCCGCACGGGCCACACCCACCAGGGGCAGGACACGATGGCCGCCTGCGGCACGCCGCTGGTCGCCGCTCGCGGCGGCACGGTCCAGTACTCCGGCTACCAGTATGCGGCCGGCAACTACATCGTGATCGACGGCAAGGGCAGCTCGCTCGACTTCATGTACGCGCACCTGGCCGAACCCTCACCGCTGCTGACCGGAGAACAGGTCCGCACCGGCCAGCCGATCGGGATCGTCGGCGACACCGGCGACGCCACCGCCTGCCACCTCCACTTCGAGATCTGGACCGCGCCAGGCTGGTATGAGGGAGGCAGCCCGATCGACCCGCTGCCCTACCTCGAAAAATGGGACCGCTACAGCTGATTCGCGGTTAGGCGCCGAGGAAGCGCCGCAGGCTGCGGCGGGCGGCGGGCAGGCGGCGACCCGCCTCGAGCTCGCGGATCGCGACCTCGGCCGTCATCGCCGCAAGCAGGTGGGAGGCGGCCGCGGCGTCGGGCCAGCCCATCGCCTTGAAGCTGGGCACCGCCGAGGCGGCGAACTGCTCGTGCCGGGCGGACATCGAGGCGGCGAGGTCGGGGTCCGAGCGCGCCTCCAGCGCCAGCGCCTTCACCGCGCGGTCCTCGAGGCAGGTGTCGAGATAGGCCTCGGCGCCGCGAGACGATCCGATCAGCTCCGGGGGGCAATCCCGCGGTCGCCTCGCCGACCGCCTCCTGCACGCGAGCGTGGAAGCGGGCGTGGAGCGCGTCGACGAATGCCTCGCGGGTCTCGAAGTGCACGTAGAAGGTGCCCTTCGCCACGCCGGCCTCGGCGACGACACGGTTGACGCTGAGGCCGGCAAGCCCGTGCTGCTCGGCGACCGCGACCCCGGCGTCGAGCAGGGTGTCTGCGCGTCCGGCTCCCAACGGCTGTGACTGGCTGCAGACGGCACCTCCTCGAGGCTACCTGACCGAGTGGTCACTCAACATGACCGACCGGTCAGTCATCTGTTAGGCTCGCGCCGATGGGGCTCTTGGAGACCACTACCGGACCGATCGCCTACGACGAGCGCGGCAACGGCAACCCGATCGTCCTGCTCAGCAGCGGCGCCCACGACCGCCACGACTTCGACGACCTGCGCGACCTGCTGCCGCCCCGCTTCCGCTCGATCGCGCGTGGACTGGCCCGGCCACGGCGAATCGCCGGCGGGCAAGGGCGCCGCGACCGCGATGCGCTTCGCCGACGTCGCCGAAGAGCTGGTCGAGCGGCTCGCGCCCGGCGGGGCGATCGTCGTCGGCAACTCGATCGGAGGCTTTGCCGCCGGCCGGCTGGCGATCCGCAGGCCCGAGCTGGTCCGCGGCCTCGTCCTCGTCGACAGCGGCGGCTTCCTCGGCCGCGGCCTCCAGGTCCGCGCCTTCTGCGCGCTGATGGCGCGGCCACGCTTCCTGCGCGCGATCTACCCCTGGTTTGCCAACCGCTACATGCGCCCCAGCAGCGACGCCGACCGCCGCGCCAGGGACGTCGGCATCGCGACCACCCGTCAGGACCCTGGGCTGCGTGCGGTCAGCGAGCTCTGGGGGAGCTTCTCCTCGCCGCAGCACGACCTCCGTGCCGAGGCGGGTTCGATCGCGGCGCCGACCCTGGTCGCCTGGGGCAAGCGCGACCCGGTGATTCCGCTCAAGGTCGGCCGCAAGGTCGCGGCGACGATCCCAGGCGCACAGCTCGAGGTCTTCGACACCGGGCACTCCCCTCAGGTCAGCGACCCACGGGGGTTCGCCGCCAAGCTCGTGCCGTTCGCCGACGCCGCCTTTGCCGAGGGGCCGGCGGAGGCCGTCGCTTGAGCGAGCCGCACCGCTGGCGCTCGGAGCTCCTCGGGGAGTCCCGCTCGCCGGAGCTGCCGAGCGGCAGGCTCGACTACTTCGAGCGCGGGGAGGGCCCTGCCCTTCTCTTCAGCCACGGCTGGCTGGCGAACGCGAACCTCTGGCGCAAGGTCGTCGACATCCTTTGCGACGAGTTCCGCTGCCTCGTCCTCGACCTTCCGCTTGGCTCCCACCGCACGCCGATGAACGCCGATGCCGACCTCTCCCCCGCGGGAGTCGCCGGCCTGATCGCCACTGCGGCCGAGCGCCTCGACTTGAGCGATGTGACGCTGGTCGGCAACGACTCCGGCGGCGCCTACTCCCAGATCGCCCTCGCCCAGCACGGCGAGAGCCTCGGTGAGCGCGTCTCCCGCCTCGTCCTCACCTCCTGCGAGACCCCGTATGACGAGTGGCCGCCGAAGCCGTTCGATGGCCTGCCGGCCGCCGCGAGTGACCCGCAGGCGCTGGGCCAACTCCTCGCCGCGCTCGAGGACCCGGCGGTGCGGGCGATCCCAGTCGCCTACGGCCTGCTGGCCAAGCACCCGCTCGAGCCCGAGGTATCTGACTCCTATGCCCTGCCCGCGGGCCGCGACGGAGGCGTGCTGCGCGACGTCGCCAAGGCGATGTCATCCGCCTCGACCGCTCCGGTCCGCGCAGCCGGCGAGCACCTGATCGCACACAGCGATCTGCCGACGCTGCTGATCTGGTCAAGCGAGGACAAGGTCTTCCCCCTCGCCCACGCCAAGCGCTATGCGGCAGCCCTGAGGAACGGCAGCCTGGTCGAATCGACGACTCCTTCAGCTTCACCCCAGAGGACCAGCCAGCCGCGGTCGCAGCGGCAATCAGGTCGTTCGCGACCTAGCCCTCCTCTGAACCACGAACAGCGCCGCAGCAACCGGCACGGTAGCCGGCAACTCGTCGACCGCAAAGAAGAAAAGGTCGAAAGCAAGCGCCAGCCCGGCCACAAGCCCCGCCGCGGCGAGCTGCCGACGGGCCTGAAACGTCCAATATTTGGACGTTTCAGGCCCGTCGGCGGGCTGTTTGGCTAGGAGGCAGCCGACCAGGGCGGCTATGAAGAGGTCGCCGAAGCCCATTTGGGCCGAGCCGAAGTGGACTGCCTGCAGGCGGGGCAGGTCGCCCGCGGGAGAGGCGGTGCTGAGGACCGCGTTGGGGCCCTGGAGGAGGTCGGAGGCGACGAACCACGTGTCGAGCGCCGCCATCGCGTAGACGCCGAGGCGCAGCCAGAGGGCCGGCACGATGGAGACCAGCAGCCAGCCGAGGGTGATGCAGGCAAGTCCCGAGAGCACCATTGCCGCGGTCTCTCCGACGAGCGAGTCGCGAGCCGCCCAGGCGAGCGCAAAGAGCGCGCAGCGACCGCCAGCGGCCCAGCGCCGGCTGCGCCGAGCCGCGCGAGCGAGCAGCGCCGAGCGGCAGCAAGGCCGCAAGCGGCGGCACTGCGACCAAAGCCAGAGTAGGCGAGCGCGGTCGCCGAGCCGGAGTCGAGTTCGATCACCGCGACCACGACGACGATCGAGAGCGCCGGGATCAGCGCCCACCAGCGAGCTGCGCAGACGATCCAGCCACGCCGGCAGCGACCGTGGCGCCGGCAACGCCACCAGCGCCGCCTGAACCAGGCCGAGAATCGAGATCGAGACAGCGAACGAAGGCACTGCAACCTCCGAGTCGACGCATCACGTCTCTACCTGCCAGATCGAGAAGTTGATGCGTTACTCCCACTCGATGGTTGCCGGCGGCTTGGAGGAGATATCCAGCGCTACGCGGTTTACGTCGGTTATCTCGTTGATGATCCGGTTGGAGACCCGCTCCAGCAGGTCGTAGGGGAGGCGGGCCCAGTCGGCGGTCATCGCGTCGTCGGAGGTGACGGCGCGGATCACGATCGGGTAGGCGTAGGTGCGGCCGTCGCCCTGGACGCCGACCGAGCGCACGACGGGCAGCACGCAGAACGACTGCCAGAGCTGGCGGTAGAGGTCGGCGGCGCGGATCTCCTCCTGCAGGATCGCGTCGGCGGCGCGCAGGATGTCGAGCCGCTCCTTGTTTACCTCGCCGCCGACGATGCGGATCCCCAAGCCGGGCCCCGGGAAGGGCTGGCGCCAGACCATCCGCTCCGGCAGTCCCAGCTCGGCGCCGACCGCGCGGACCTCGTCCTTGAACAGCATCCGCAGCGGCTCGACCAGCTCGAATTCGAGGTCGTCGGGCAGGCCGCCGACGTTGTGGTGGGACTTGATCGTCGCCGCGCCGTCGCTGCCGCCGGACTCGATCACGTCGGAGTAGAGCGTGCCCTGGACCAGGTAGGCGGCGTCCTCGAGCTTCTCCGCCTCCTCCTCGAAGACGCGGATGAACTCCTCGCCGATGATCTTGCGCTTGCGCTCGGGCTCGTCGTGGCCGGCCAGCTTGTCGAGGAAGCGCTGCTCGGCCTCGACGTGGACCAGCGGGATGCCGAACTGCTCGAAGGCGGCGACGACCTGCTCGGCCTCGTTCAGCCGCATCAGGCCGTGATCGACGAAGACGCAGGTCAGCTGCTCGCCGATCGCCTTGTGGACGAGCAGCGCCGCGACCGAGGAATCGACGCCGCCGGAGAGGCCGCAGATCACCCGCCCCTCCCCCACCTGGGCGCGGATCTTGGCGACCTGCTCTTCGATCACCGATTGCGGCGACCACTGCTGCTCGCAGCCGGCGACGTCGCGCAGGAAGCGGGTGAGGATCTCGGTCCCGTAGGGCGTGTGCACGACCTCGGGGTGGAACTGGATCCCGTAGAGCCCGCGATCGGGGTACTCGCAGGCCGCCACCGGCGAGCCGGGGCTGGAGGCGAGCGCGGTGAACCCTTGCGGCGGCTCGAAGACGGCGTCGCGGTGGCTCATCCAGCAGTGCTGCTCCTCGGGCAGGCCGGAGAGCAGGTGGCCGCCCCCGTCGGTGAGGGTCAAATCGGTGCGCCCGAACTCTCCCGCCTCGGCCGCCTCGACCCTTCCCCCGAGCGCCTGGACCATCGCCTGCATCCCGTAACAGATGCCCAGCACGGGAATCTCGAGGTCGAGCAGCTCGGTCGGGAACGCCGGCGCCCCCACCTCGTAGACCGAGGCGGGACCACCGGAGAGCACAAGGCCCTTCGGCTTGCGCTCGCGGATCGTCTCCAGCGGCGTGCTCGCCGGCAACAGCTCAGCGAAAACTCCGCATTCTCGGATGCGTCGCGCGATCAGCTGCGAGTACTGGCCCCCGAAATCGAGGACGAGCACCTCCTCTGAGGCCTGGGCCGGCGCTGTTGAGGCGCCGGCCTCAGTCGTCGGCGACTCCAACACCGGCCGAGACCGCTGCGCGCCCGTTGGAGCCCATCCCGACCGACTGCTCGTTCTGCAGCTTCTTGCCCTCGCTCATCAGGGCCGGCGCGACCATCACCTCGGCCCGCTGGAAGGAACGGATGTCCTCGTAGCCACAGGTGGCCATCGAGGTCTTCAGCGCCCCCATCAGGTTGAAGGTGCCGTCGTTCTCCTGGGCCGGGCCGAGCAGGATTTCCTCCAGCGTCCCGTCCTGCTTGGTGGTGACGCGGGTGCCCCGCGGCAGCGAGGGATGGAAGGTCGCCATCCCCCAGTGGAAGCCACGACCGGGGGCCTCCTTGGCGCGGGCCAGCGGCGAGCCGACCATCACCGAGTCGGCCCCGCAGGCGATCGCCTTGGAGACGTCGCCGCCGGTGCGCATGCCACCGTCGGCGATCACGTTGACGTACTCGCCGGTCTCCAGCATGTGCTGGGAGCGGGCCGCCGCAACGTCGGCGATCGCGGTCGCCTGCGGCACGCCGATCCCGAGCACGCCGCGGGTGGTGCAGGCGGCGCCAGGCCCGACGCCGACCAGGACGCCGACGGCGCCGGTCCGCATCAGGTGCAGTCCGGTTGAGTAGGAGGCGCAGCCGCCGACCACGGTCGGTACCGGCACCTCGGCGATGAACTCCTTCAGGTTGAGCGGCTCGACCGTGGTCGAGACGTGTTCGGCCGAGATCACCGTGCCCTGGATGACGAGGATGTCGATCCCGGCCTCGACCGCGACCTCGTAGTGCTCGCGCACTTTCTGCGGCGTCAAGCGAGCCGCAGGCAACCGCCCCGCGCTCCTTGATTTCGGCGATCCGCTTGCCGATCAGCTCAGACTTGACCGGCTCGGCGTAGATCTCCTGCATGATCCGGGTCGCCTCGTGCTTGGGCGCAGCGGCGACCATCTCGAGCTTTTCCTCGGCGTTCTCGAAGCGGGTCCAGATCCCCTCGAGGTTGAGCACGCCGAGCCCACCGAGCTCGTTGACCAGCACCGCGGTGTCGGGACTGACCACGCCGTCCATCGCCGAGGCCACGAGCGGCAACTCGAAGCGATAGGGGCCCAGGTTCCAGCTGATGTCAATGTCGTCAGGATCGCGGGTGCGGCGCGACGGGACGATTGCGATGTCGTCGAATCCGTAAGCGCGCCGCCCCTTCTTGCCTCGACCGATGTCGATCTCCAAGTTAAGTCCTCCAGGGTGGCGTTGAGGACCCAGCCTACACTTCGGCGGGGACCTCCAAATCCTGGACGTGGACCTCACCGAGGAGGCGCTCGACCTGGTTGCGGTCGACCATGCCGGCGCCGAAGTGCTGGGTCGACTCGGCACCGCAGGCGACGCCGTAAGCGAGGCACTCGTCGGCCGGGCGGCCGTCGTAGCGAGCGGCGACGTAGCCGGCCAGGAAGGCGTCGCCGGAGCCGACGGTGGAGACCGGTTCCAGCGACTCGGTCCGCACCTCGAGGAAGCGCCGTTCCGCCCCTTCGCCGACGACCGCGACGCAACCGTCGGGCCGCGTGATCGCGGCCTCGCCGGCGCCGAGGCGGATCAGCTCGGTGAGGCCCTGCACGAGGTCGCTGCGATCGGCGAACTCCTGGCCGACCAGCTCCTCGGCCTCGCGCTCGTTCGGGGTGACCACCGAGGCGCCGGCGCGCAGGCCGGCCCGCATCGCGTCGCCCTCGACGTCGAGCACGACGGGCACACCGCGTTCGCCGAGGTCCTTGACCAGGCGGGCGTAGAGGTCATCGCCGGCGCCGGGCGGCAGGCTGCCGGAGAGGACGCAGAGCTTGGCGCCATCGGCGAGGTAGCCGAGCCTGGTGACGAAGCGCTCGACCTCCTCCGGACTGACCGCCGGCCCGCGCTCGTTGATCTCGGTCTGCTCGCCCGAGGTCGGGTCGACCACGGCGAGGTTGATCCGCGTCTCGGCGGCGATCCGGGTGAAGTCGGTCAGCACCGCTTCCTCGCGCAACTGCGCGAGCAGGCGGCTGCCGGTCGGGCCGCCGGCGAAACCGGTGGCGATCACCGGACGGCCGAGCAGCTTCAGCGCTCGCGCCACGTTGATCCCCTTGCCGCCGGCAACGGTGCGGCTCTCGACCGCGCGGTGGCGGTGACCGAGACGGAAATTGGGGACCGCGACAGTGCGGTCGATCGCGGCGTTGAGGGTGACGGTGACGATCATCGTGAGAAGCGCCTCAGCAGAATCGCTCCAATCAGTATCACGCAAAGCGCGATTGCGACCGGGATCCAGTCGGAATCGAGGAAGCTTCGCACCCGATCGAGCAGGCTCGCCTTGGGCAGGTCGCGGGCGGCGCGCAGCGGCACCGAGCGGCGCGCAAGCCATCGACGAAGACGGTCGCCGTGCCCAGCGCGGCACCACGACGAATCGGCCCCTCGACCTGCTGCGGCGCCCGCACCGCGACGGCTCAGCTGCTGGTCGGGACGAACGCCGACGGCGACGCTGCGGGCCGCGCGCAGCGGCAGCTCCCCGCCGGCGTAGCGGACCGATGGATCGGCAAGGTCGGCGCCCGCGTCGGACCGGCAGCCGTTGCTTGTACTGGGCGAAGCCGTAGTCGAGCAGGTCGATGTTGTCGCTGAAGCGGTCTTCGTCGGTTGGCGCGCCGATCGCGACCGAGATCAATTCGACCCCCTTGCGCCGGCCCGAGCCGACGAGGACGTAGAGGGCGCCGAAGGTATGGCCGGTCTTTACCCCGGTCACCCAGGGCGCCATCCGCAGCAGCTCGTTGATCGTCGTGATCCGTCGCCGCGGTTTGACGCTGCGCAAGACGGCGCTGCGCGAGTCGGCGATCCTGGCGAAAGCGGGGATTCGCAGCAGGTGCTGGGTCAGCGTGGCGAGGTCGCGGGCGCTGGAGTAGTTGCCGCGCTGATCGAGCCCGATCGGGTTGGCGTAGTGGGTGTCGGCCAACCCTAGGGCCGCCGCGTAGCGGTTCATCTGGGCGACGAAGCGCGACTCCGAGCCGGCGGCGGCGCGGGCGAGGTCGTAGGCAGCGTCGTTGCCGCTGCGCAGGATCAAGCCGTAGAGCAGGTCGCGCACGCTGATCCGCTGGCCCGGCCGCAGGCCCAGCAGCGACTCGCCGTATTCGGCTTCGTAGGGCGCGGCGCGGACGATGCGGTCGAGCGGCAGCTCGTGCAGGACGACGTAGGCGGTCATCAGCTTGGTCGTGCTGGCGATCGGCAGGTGGCGGGTGCCCGCGTGGGAGGCCAGCACCTCGCCGCTGCGAGCGTCGATCAGCGCCCAGGCCCGCGCCTCGATCGGTGGGCCTTTGGCGAGCGCTGCGGCGGGTGAGGCAACGACGACCAAGAGCCCGATGAGAAACGCAGCGATGTATCGGCGGCCCAGCATCAGAGGGTTTCACGCACAAATCGCCGCGGACCCGAATATCCGGAAGTCACCGCGACGATTTGCGCGCTCACCGGAGCTTCAGTTGCTCGCCCGCGATCAGGATCTGCGGGTCGACTTCGGGGTTGAGCACTTCGATGCGGTGCACCGTCACCCCGTTGTGATGGGCGATCGAGATCAGGGTGTCGCCGCTCTTGACTTCGTAGGTCGCCGGGATGTCTTCGCGCGCCTGCTTCTTTGCCTGGCGCGCCGCCTTGCTGATGCGCCTTCCCGCCAGAATCGTCGGAGCCGCCACCGCCGATAGCGCCGCCGATGATCAAGATCGCGACGACGAGGGCGACCACGAGGGTGGTCACCGCGAAGACCCGGGCGGGAGCTGATGAGCGCTTGTTCATAGGACGTGACGGGCGATCGGATGGGCGCCGCGGATCGTATATACGGTCAGCGGCGTTTCATGCGGTCGAAACGTCCCAAACCGCGGCGCGCAGGCTCTCCGCCGCCGCCGCCGGGTCCTCCGCCGCGGCAATGCCCCGCGAGGCGGCGACCAGGGCCGAGGCAGGCCCCGGGGAGAAAGCGGCTCCCAACATCTCCGGCCGGCCCCCCTGGGCGCCGACGCCGGGGATGAGGAAGATCGAGCGCGGCATCAGCGAGCGCAGGCGACCGATGTGCTCGGGCTCGGTGGCGCCGACCACCGCGCCCATGCCGCTCAGGCCGCCCTCCCCCAGCAGTCGCTCCGAGAGCCCGTCGACCAGGGCCGCGAGCCGCTCGTGCAGAGGCTGCTCGGGGCTCGGCTGATCTTGAATCTCGGCGGCGCCGGGGTTGCTGGTCCGAACCAGGGCAAAGATGCCGGCGCCGGCATCCTGCGCCGCCGCGACCAGCGGCTCCAAGGCGTCGCTGCCGAGCAGCGGGTTGGCGGTGAAGGCGTCAGCGCCGAGACCGGCGACCGGGCCCCACGGCGTTGGCGTCTCGCCGACGAGAGCCTGCGCGTAGGCGGCTGCGGTGACCGGCACGTCGCCCCGCTTGCCGTCGGCGACGACCAGCAGCCCGGCTTCTTGAGCCGCCGCGCAAACCTCGGCGAGAGCGGCCCAACCGGGTGCTCCGAGCCGCTCGAAGCAGGCGAGCTGTGGCTTGACCGCCACGCAGGCCGGCCCGGCGCGCTCGATCAGCGAGCGACAGTGAGCGGCCACCGCCCCGGCCGCCTGCTCGGCGACCGAGGCTGTGGAAGCTTCCGTCCCGCCCCGTGTGAGCTTCGACGGATCGGGGTCGAGACCGAGGCAGACCTGGCTGCGGCGCTCTTCGACGAGCGCCGCCAGCCGATCTGCGAAAGGAGTCTGGCTCAGCCTTTGACCTTGGTCTTCAGCGCCGAGCCGGCGGAGAAACGCGGCACCTTGCCGCCGGGGATCGTGATCCGCTCACCGGTACGGGGGTTGACGCCCTGGCGCGGACCGCGCTCGGCGACGTGGAATTTGCCGAAGCCAGTGAAGCTGACTTCGCCGCCGCTGCTCAACGTCTCGGTGATCGCGTCGAGCACCGCGTCAACAGCGTCGGCTGGCGGCTTTCTTGCTGCCCAGCCTGTCGTCGCCTGCAAGTTGGTCCAGAAACTCAGCCTTTGTCACGTCGAAGCTCCTCCGTCATGGGTGGTTGAAATCGGGGCGCAATCTAACAGTGGCCACGGCCGTAAAGCCCCATGGGACTCAGGATCCCGCGACCGTCATCGCCCCGATCAGCAGCGAGGGCGTGCTGACCGAGCCGCCGAAGGGGACCCAGCGCGCGTCGGCGCCTGGCGCCCGCACCGCCTTGCAGCATCGAGACGAGGTCGCTGGCGATCGTGAACTCGCGCAGCGGCTCGGCCAGCTCGCCGCCGCGGATCGCCCGTCCGGAGGCGCCGACCGAAAAGTCGCCGGAGACCGGGTTGACGCCCGAGTGCAGGCCGGCGACGTCGGTGACGAAGACGCCCTCGCCGGCCTCGCGCAGCAGCCCGTCGAAGCTGAGCGTGCCTGGAGCGACGACCAGGTTGGAGGTCGAGACCGAGGGCTGTGAGCGATAGCCGCCGCGCCCGGCGTTGCCGGTGGTGGCGGCACCGCCACGGCGTGCCGTGTAGGTGTCATAGAGGTAGGTGCGCAGGGTGCCTCCCTCGATCAGGGCAGTGCGGCGGCAGGGCACGCCCTCGCCGTCGAAGGGCGAGGAGGCCGATCCCTCGCGGGTCGAGCCCGTCGTCATGGAGGACCAGCGCCTCGCCGGCGATCTCGGCGCCGAGCCGGTCCGCGAACGGCGAGCGGCCGCGCTGCACCGCGCCGGCGCTGAGCCCACCGCCGATCAGGCCGATGAAGCTGGCGGCGACGGTCGGGTCGAGGATCACCGGGCAGGAGCGCGACTCGGGCTTGCCGGCGCCGATCATCGCGGTGGCGCGCTCGGCGCCTTCGCGGCCGATCGCCGCCGGGTCGAGCGCGGCTGGGCCGCGGCCGAGGTCGAAGCCGAGGCCGGTCTCGCGGCCGTCATCGCCCTCGGCCAGCACCTGCACGTAGCCGTAGCAACTGGAGCGCTCGAACTCGCCGCCGATCCCGGTCGAAGAGGCGATCGCGACCCGCTCGGCCGAATCGGCGTAGACGGCCTGCTCGACCGCGGCAACCCGCTGGTCGGCATCGAGGGCGGCACGCTCGATCGCCAGGGTCAGCTCGGCAACCCGATCCGCCCCCCACTCGGAGACCGAGACATCGCTCAGCTCAAGCGCCGGGACCGGTTCCGGTGCGCCTTTCCCCCCATATCGGGGATAAGGCGCACCGGAGCCTCCGCCGGGCCGGTGAACTCGTCCTCGTCGGCGGCTCGCGCTGCCTCGGCTGCGCGAGCGGAGATCGCGGCGATGCCGGCCTCGGAGAGGTCGGTGCCGAAGGCGTAACCGACCTGGTGGCCGATCCAGGCGCGCACGCCGACCCCGCGTTGCGTCGCCGCGGTCAGGCTCTCGATCTCGCCGCCGTGGACGCGAACCTCGCGTCCGGCGTCCTCGGAGGCGTAGGCCTCGGCGTCGCTGGCTCCAGCCGCCAGCGCCCGCTCGACCGCCTGCCGCGCCGGCTCGATCAAACCTCGGTCCCCCCCACGGTCATCGCGCCGATCCGGACGTGGCCCTGGCCCGTGCCTACCGGCACCCGCTGGCCCGCCTTGCCGCAGACTCCGGTCTTCATCTCGAAGTCGTTGCCGACCGCGTCGATCGCCATCAGCGCCTGCAGGCAGTTGCCGATCAGGGTCGCGCCGCGACAGGGGCGGGTCACCTTGCCGCCCTCGATCAGGTAGCCCTCGGAGACACCGAAGACGAAGTCGCCTGTCGCTGGGTCGACCTGGCCGCCGGCGAAGGACTTGGCGTAGAAGCCGCGCTCGACCTCGGCGATCATTGCCTCCGGCTCGATCTCGCCCGGGGCGATGTAGGTGTTGGTCATCCGCGGCACCGGCAGGTGGCGGAAGCTCTCGCGGCGGCCGTTGCCGGTCGAGGCGACGCCGTCGCGACGGGCGGTGAGGCCGTCGTAGAGGAAGGCGACGAGCCTGCCCTCCTCGATCACCATCGTCTTCTGCGTCGGCGCTCCCTCGTCGTCGATCGCGTCGCTGCCCCACTCGTTCGGCATGCGGCCGTCGTCGTAGGCGGTGAGCAGCGGCTGGGCGACCTGCTCGCCGAGCTTGCCGACGTAGACGCTGGCGCCCTTCTGGATGTGATCGGCCTCGAGCCCGTGGCCGGTCATCTCGTGGAAGAGGACGCCGCCGAAGCCGCCGCCGACCACCACCGGCATCGAGCCGGCCGGCGCCGGGCCGGCGTCGAGCAGGATCAGCGCCTTGCGGGCCGCCTCGGCGGCGATCTCGCCGGGGTCGCCGTCGAAGAGCTCGAAGCCGCGGTGGCCGCCGAGGGTCTCGGCGCCGGTCTCGACCGCGTCGCCGCGGCGGGCGACCGCCTGGGCACCGATCCGCGTCCGGGTGCGATCGTCGCTGGAGATCAGGCCCTCCGAGTTGGCGACGGTCACCTCGCGGCGGACCTCGGCGTAGGAGGCCATGAACTGGGCGATCTCGGCGCCGGCGCCGCGGCCGCGCTCGTCCAGCTCGCGCAGCAGGGCGGCCTTGCGCTCGGCCGGCACCGTCGCCGGCCGCTGCTCGATCGGGTGCGGAGTGCTTGCGACCGCCTGCAGCGGGCGCGGCTCGGCGCGCTCGGCGCGCAGCGCTGCCGCCGCCTCGTCGGCAGCCCGCTCGATATCGGCTGGGTCGAGCCCGTCGACGTGGGAGAAGTAGGTCGTGCCACCGCTGAGCACCCGCACGCCGGCGCCCTCGGCCGCGCCCGACTGCACCGCTTCGACCCGCGACTCGTCGATCGCCATCGTCAGGCCGGCGTTGCGTTCGGCGAAGACCTCGGCGAACTCGCCGCCGTTGGCGAGCGCCCGCGCCAGCACGCGCTCGGCCACCTCCGGCTCGATCACGCCGCTCACGGCTTCGGCCGCTTCCCGGCGACCTCGATCAAGCGGCCCGCGGCGACGAAGAGCTCGCCGCCGGCGAGCGAGTCGCCCGCGTGGTCACCGGCGCGGCCCTCGGGGTAGTAGAGCCGGGCGAAGGGCTGGCGCGAGACGCGGCGGCGGCGCATGTAGGCGGCCGCCTCGTCGGCGTAGCCGGAGACGCGGTCGAGCAGGACCCGGTGTGGCTTAGGCGGCATCGAGCCCCCGCCCGTCGCCGCCCGCGGCGAGGTCGCGCAGGACCGAGCGCATGTCGAAGAACATCAGCGAGGCGAGCGCGAAGCGCTCGCTCACCGCCACCGCGGCCAGGCCGGCGTGGCGCAGGGCGAAGACCTCGCCCTGCTCGGTGGCGATGTGGACCTGCTCGACCGGCTCCTCGCCCGCCCGGTCAGCGACCTCGAGCAGCGCCGCGGCGTCTTCGCGCCAGCGATTCGGGGAGTCGCTGGCGGCGAGCACGGCGCCGTCGGACCCGAGGATCGCCCCGCCGCGCAGGTCGGGTGACATCTCGGTCAGGTAGGCCAGCGCCGACGCAGCCGCATCGGCTGCAGGCGCCTCATCCACACCGCTCGTCTCACCGTCGGGCATCTCGGCCAAAATAGCGACCCGTGTCCCTGGCCCGAGCCTCCTGGATCATCGTCGTCTCAATCTGCGCGATCGCCGTGGTCCTCTTCGCGATCAGCGGCTACACCGGGTACTCGATCACGGTGGGCGCCGTTGGACTCGCCGCCGCGGTCAATCTTCTGCCCAGTCCGTAGGTGGGAGGAGCTTGGTCGCCCTCCAGGCAATTGACACCCCAAGAGCTTTGCTCTTGGGGTGAATGAGGAGCGCGGCCTGCGGCCGCGCAAATGACGGATTGCATTTCCGCGGAGGTACACCCGCCAGCTCCCTACCCAGCGCGGAAAGGACCCGAGCGGGCCCGCTCGGGGTCCCGCAGTGAGGTCTCCGGCTCTACGTGAATCAGCACCTCGGCCCTTGTGATGTCGGCCTCGATCGAGTCGCGCATTGCGTGGGCCAGCTCGTGGGCTCGCTCGAGGCTGGTGCCGGAGCGGTACTGGACGTGGAGGTCGATGTAGCGGCGGGCGCCGGCGCGGCGGGCGCGCAGCTTGTGGTAGCCGGCGACCTCGGGCGTGCGGGCGGCGGCGATCGCCGCCTCGATCCGGTCCATCTCCTCGTCGGGCAGCGCTTCGTCGATCGAGCACGCCGGAGGAGCGCCTGATGATCCGGACGCCGGCGACGACGATCGCCGCCGCGACCGCGAGCGCGGTGATCGAGTCGAAGGCGGAGTTGCCGGTGATCTTGACCAGGCCGAGGCCGACGACGACGCCGGCCGAGGTCAGCGCGTCGGTGCGCAGATGCGCCGCATCGCCTTCCAGGGCCGGCGAGTCGTACGCCTTCGCCTGGCGCGAGAGGACCGCCGAGACGATCAGGTTGGCCACCACCGAGAAGCCCATCACCGCGATCCCGACCCCGATCGTTTCCACCTGGGCGCCGACGACGAGCCGGTGGGTCGCCTCGTAGATGATGATCGCCGCCCCGAGCAGGATCAGCAGGCCCTCGATCGTCGCCGCCAGGCTCTCGACCTTCTCGTGGCCGTAGGGATGATCGGCGTCGGCCGGCTCGTCGGCCTTGCGCACCGAGACGAAGGCGACGACCGAAGCGACGAGGTCGATCAGCGAGTGGACGGCCTCGGTCAGGATCGCGATCGAGCCGGTGATCGCCCCGGCGGCCAGCTTGATCGCGATCAGCAGCGCGTTGGAGGCGATCGAGAGCGCCGCCGCGCCGCTCTTGGTGCGGATCATCTTGCCCTGGACGTTGCCTCGCCGGCGCCCAGGTGAGCGGCCAGCAGCCGCGCGGCCCGGCCGCGGTGGCTGATCTCGTTCTTCTCCGCCTGGCTCAGCTCCGACATCGTGCGCGGGTCGTCGGGCCCGGTGTCGTCGGGGACGAAGGCGGGGTCGTAGCCGAAGCCGCCCTTCGCCGCGCGGCCTGCTCGATCAGGCGACCCTCGCAGCGGGCCTCGAAGACGCGCTCGGAGCCGTCGGCCTCGACCAGCGCCAGCGCGCAGTGGTAGGCGGCGCGGCGATCGTCGCCGGCCGCGGCGACCTCGCGCAGCAGCTTCGCCAGGTTCTCCTCGTCGCTCGCCCCGGGCCCGCCGTAGCGGGCCGAGTGGATCCCGGGCCGCCCGCCCAGCCCCATCGCCTCGATCCCGGAGTCGTCGCCGATCGCCGCCTCGCCGCTCGCCGCGTGTGCCGCCCGCGCCTTCTCCAGCGCGATCTCGGCAAAGGAGTCGCCCTCCTCCGGCGGCAGCTCGACTCCGTCGGGCAGGGACTCCAGCTCGAGCTCGGGCAGCAGTTCGCGCATCTCGCGCAGCTTGTGCTTGTTGGCGGTGGCGAAGATCAAGCGATGCACCCGTCAGGACTACCCGCCGGCCACCTTTTCCTGCACCCCCCGCAGGCGCGAGATCCCCATCTCGGCGAGGCCGAGAAGCTCGTCGAGCGACGCCCGCGAGAGCGGCGTGCGCTCGGCCGTCGCCTGCACCTCGACCAGACCGCCGTCGCTGGTCATCACCACGTTGGCGTCGACCTCGGCGGTCGAGTCCTCGGAGTAGTCGAGGTCACAGAGGGCGCGGCCGTCGACCATGCCGACGCTGACCGCGGCGACCGAGCCGGTCAGCGGCATCGTCTCGATCTCACCGGCGTCGAGCAGCTTCTGCAGGGCGAGGCGAAGGGCGACGTAGCCGCCGGTGATCGCCGCGCAGCGAGTGCCGCCGTCGGCCTGCAGGACGTCGCAATCGACGTAGATGCTGCGTTCGCCGAGCGCCCTGAAGTCGACGACGACCCGCAGCGAGCGGCCGATCAGGCGCTGGATCTCGACCCCGCGACCGTCCTGCTTGCCCTTGGCGATGTCGCGCGCCTTGCGGTCGCCGGTCGAGGCGGGCAGCATCGCGTACTCGGCCGTCACCCAGCCTTTGCCGCGGCCCTGCATCCAGCGCGGCACGGTGGCATTGACCGAGGCGGTGCAGATCACCCTCGTGCGGCCCAGAGTGATCAGCGCCGAGCCGTCGGCGGTATCGACGAAACCGGGATCGATCGAGACCGGCCGAATGTCGGCGGGGGCGCGGTCGTAGCTGCGGGAGGCTGGCATGGCGCGCGAGTCTAAGTCAGAGGCTTGCGCGACCATCTCCCGCAAACGCGGAAGGGCCGCGACGAACGCGACCCTCCCTGCCCACTGGGGGTAGCCCTTTGACACTCGGGGGGACAAGCCCGGCGCCTCGCGAGCCTGGCAAGAGCATAGGCCGGTACGGCCTGAGCAGTCAAGAAATTCCTTTTGGTAGAACGTTCAATCCGCGCTGGCTGAAGTGCACGTCGAAGGCAAACGCCTCATCGCCGCCGTCGCGCTCGATCAGCGCGAACGAGGTCGCGTCGACATAGCTCCAGCGCTTGTCGTCGTGCCTTTCGAGGATCTCCCAGGCCCGTTCCTCCGTCGGCCTGTCGAGGTGAACGAGGTCGATCGCGCCGCCGCCGCGGAACCGCCGCCCCCACTCGATCGCCTCGCCGCGGCCGACCCGGACCATCAGCGCCGTGTAGGTCTCGGCGAAGACGTAGTTCGAGGTGAAGAGCGCCACGCCCTCGGAGATCAAGCCGGCGAGCGCCGATCGCGCCCGCTCGTGCTCGGCCTCCGAGGAGTTGCGCAGCGCGACGAAGGCGCTGGTGTCGATGAAGACCGACTTCATGGGCCGTAGAGGTCGCGGTCCAGGCTGCTGACGCTGGTCCCCTCGCGCCCCTTGCCGGGCGCCTCGTCGACGAGGTAGCTCGAGCAGGGGATCGACGGCTGGGTCGACGCCGCGAGCCCGCTCGGCGTCGATCAGCTCGCGAACGACGCGCGGCGATGCTCCCCGCCTCGCCCGCGCGCTGCTTCAGCCAGCGGTACTGGCCCTCATCTAGATATAGCTGGGTTCGATGCCTCATGCTGTAATACAGCGTACGCCCCGCTCCAGACGGAATCCGCCCCAGCGGGACCTGCACGGAATCGACCAGCGGCCTCAACGCCGGCAACGGGACGGGAGCGGCCCGCACGGGCCGCTCCACCTCCACCCTCATTTGAACGCCACCTTGTCGACCGCCTCCTTGATCTTGTTGACGATCACGTCGGCGAGCTCGGTGCCCTGCTTGCCGTTGAAACCCTTCATCGCCGCCACCATTCCCACCATCAGCAGCGAGACGAGCAGGATCAGGCCGACGTACTCGACCGTCCCCTGGCCCTCCTCGTCGCCGATCAGGCCGCGGATCGCCCGCAGCCGCCGCTCGACGGCTGCGTGGAGATAGCCCATTGCCATGTAGAACATCGAAGCCTCCTTTCGCGGTTGGAGGCCAATGCTCGAGGGCCGCGACGCGCCGATCTAGACCTGAGTGCAACGAGTCTGTGACGCCTCAGCCACCGGAGGCTCGCTCGGGCGCTTTTGGCCCGTCTCGGCCCCGTCGCCGGGCGCCGCGGATACCCTCAGCCGCATGCGCGTGCTGGTCGTCACCAACTTCGCGCCCGACGCCGCCGCGCCCCAGCGCGGCCGCTGGGTTCGCGACCAGATCGAGGAGATGCGAGCGCCGCGGGGTCGAGATCGAGCGTCTTCGAATTCCCGCCCGGCAAGGCGAGTACCTCCCGGCGACGCGACGGCTGCGGCAGCTGCTGCGGCGCGAGCGCTTCGACCTCGTCCACGCCCACTACGGCCTGGCCGGCTGGTGCGCCCGGCTCGCCGGGGCGCGGCCGCTGGTGGTCAGCTTCCACGGCACCGACGTGCGGCACTGGCTCGTCGGGCCGCTCTCGCGCCGCCTCGCCTGGCGGGTCGACCTCGTCGCCGCCGTCTCGCGCGCCCTCTTCGGCCCCGAAGGACGGCCGGCCCGGCCTGCCCCCCGTTCCCGGCTCGGCGGTGCTGCCCTGCGGCCCGGACCTGCGCCGCTTCCGACCGCTGCCGCGGGCCGCAGGCGCGGCGCGAGCTCGGCCTCGACCCCGACGGTCGCTACCTGCTCTTCCCCGCCAACCCCGCCCGCCCCGAGAAGCGCCACGACCGCGCCGCCGAGCTGGCGCGGGCCTGCGGAGCGGAGCTGCTCACCGGCGGCTCGATCGAGCCCGAGCAGATGCCGCTCTGGATCAACGCCGCCAACGCGGTCCTCGTCACCTCCGACTACGAGGGCTTCGGCCTCGCCGCGATCGAGGCGCTCGCCTGCGACGTGCCCGTCCTCTCCACCCCGGTCGGCATCGCGCCCTACGCCCTCGGCGGCCTGCGCGGCGCCCTCTGCGCTCCCTTTGAGCTGGAGCGCTGGACGCGCCGCCGCCCGGCCCCTGCTGGACTCCGCCGACCCCCGGGTCGAGGGCTCGGCGCGCGCCGCCACGCTCTCCGCGGCGCGGATGGCGGAGCGCACGCTGGAGGCCTACCGCGCCGTCCTCGCCGGCGCGTAATAGATTGAGCCCGATGAGCGAGCCGGCAGGCCAGCCCAGCGGCGGAGATCTCAAGCCCAGGTCGAGATGGCCAAGAAGCGGCTGGAGGAGGCCGCGGCCGCGGCCAGCACCGCCGAGAAGCGGGTGGCGGCCGAGATCGAGGCGCTGGAGACCGACCTCGAGAAGGAGCGCGCCCGCGCCTCCGAGGCGCTGGAGGCGCTGCGGCTTGCCCACGCCGAGGAGCTGCGCCGCGAGCGCGAGGCCAAGGACCGGATCGTCGCCGAGGCGGAGAGTCGCCTGGCCGAGATCGAGGCCCAGACCGAGGCGGCGGAGAAGCGGATCGCGGAGGCCGAGAAGCGCGCCGCCGATGCCGAGGGCGCGATCGACGACGAGCGGGCGCGCGCTCGCGAGGCGGCAGCGGCCTGGCTGCGCGGTCAGATCGAGACGATCCGCCGAGAGGCGGGGCAGCGATAACCACCAAAGCCGAGTTCGACGTCGCCGTCGTCGGCGGCGGCGCCGCTGGTCTGTGGACGGCGCTGAAGGCGGCAGAGCAAGGCGGCGCGCGTCTGCCTCGTCTCGCGCACGCCGCTCTCCCAGAGCGCCAGCTACTGGGCGCAGGGCGGGCTTGCCGCGGCACTGGAGCCGGGCGATTCGCCCGAGCCAGCACGCGGCCGACACGATCGCCGCCGGGCGCGGGCTCTGCCGCCCTTCGGCGGTCCAGGTCCTGGTCGACGAGGCGCCCGCGGCCGTGGCCGAGCTGCGCTCGCGCGGCGTCGTCTTCGATCTCGAGCCCGATGGCGAGCTCTCGCTCGGGCTCGAGGGCGGCCACACCCACCGCCGCATCGTCCACTCCGGCGGCAGCGCGACCGGCCACGAGATCACCTCGAAGCTGGCCGCGATGGTCGCCGCCGAGCCGCGGATCGAGGTGCGCGAGCGGGCCTCGATGACGGCGCTGTGGAGCGACGGCGAGCGCTGCCACGGCTGCTCACCGACGACGGGCGGATCGTCGCGCCGCGCCACCGTCCTCGCGACCGGCGGCGCGGCGGCGCTGTGGCGGCGCACCAGCAATCCGCTGCGGGCGCGATCGGCGCCGGCCCGACGATGGCCTCGGCGGCCGGCGCCGACCTCGCCGACCTCGAGTTCTGCCAGTTCCACCCGACCGCGCTCTCCCTGCCCGGCACCCGCTTCGACGGCCTGTTGATCACCGAGGCGGTGCGGGGCGAGGGCGCGACCCTGCTCGACGCCGCCGGCCGCCGCTTCACCGACGAGCTCGCGCCGCGCGACGCGGTCACCGCGGCGATCCTCGACCGGCTCGAGGCCGACGGCACCGACGCGGTCAAGCTCGACCTGCGCGGAGCTCGACCCCGCCCGCTTCCCCAACGTCTTCGCGTCGCTGCGCGAGGCCGGGCTCGACCCGAGCGCCGAGCCGATCCCGGTCGCCCCCGCCTCGCACTACATGATGGGCGGCATCGCGGTCGACCTCGACGGCCGCTCCTCGCTGGCCGGGCCTCTTCGCCGTCGGCGAGTGCTCCTGCACCGGCCTGCACGGCGCCAACCGGCTCGCCTCCAACTCGCTCAGCGAGTGCTTCGTCTTCGGCGGCCGGGCCGCGGCGGCAGCGCTGGCGGAGACGGCGGCGACCGAGCCGCCCGAGCCCGGCGACTGGCGCTTCGAGCCGCCGGCCGAGGCGACCCGCGACGCCGTCTGGAACCTCGCCGGCCCGATGCGCCGCGCCCGAGCAGCTGGAGCAGCTGCTCGCCGATCCCTACCCGCTGGCCGCGGCGATCGCCGCCTGCGCGCTGGCGCGGCGGGAGTCGCGCGGCGGCCACCTGCGCGCCGACTTCCCCGGCGCTCGACCCGCAGCTCGACGGCATCCACCTCGCTCTTCGGCGCCGACGGCGAGGTCCGCAGCGAAACCTGGCGCTGACTTCGCCCTTAGGCGTCCAATAGGACGGATAAGTGCGAAGTCAGCGGGGGCGATAGCTTCGTCCGATGCTGCTCGGCGTCGACGTAGGCGGGACCTTCACCGACGCCGTCCTCTCTCGACGGCGAGCAGCTCCACACGGCGAAGCTGCCGACCACGCCCGAGGACCAGTCGCGGGCGGTGATCGCCGCGGTCGAAGCGGTGCTCGAGCAGGCCGGCGCGAGCGCTGCCGAGGTCGAGGCCTTCGCCCACGGGATGACGGTCGGCACCAACGCCCTGCTGGAGGAACGCGGCGCCCGCACGGCGCTGATCGCCACCCGCGGCTTCGCCGACCTGCTCGAGATCGGCCGCCAGGACCGCCCCCAGCTCTACCGCCTCTGCGCGCCGAAGCCGGCGCCCCTGGTCGAGGCCGAGCTGCGCTTCGAGGCGGCCGAGCGCATCGGCCCCGACGGCGTGGTCGAGCCGCTCGCCGAGGAGGAGCCGGACCGCCTGGCCGAGCTCGCTGCGCGACAGCGGCGCCGAGTCGGTCGCGATCTGCCTGCTCTTCTCCTACCTCGACCCCAGCCACGAGCAGCGCATCGCCGAGCACCTGCGCCGCGAGCTGCCCGGCCTGCACGTCTCCGCCTCGCACGAGGTCCTGCCCCGCTTCCGCGAGTACGAGCGCTGCTCGACCACGGCGATCGACGCCTACCTCTCCCCCCTGCTCGGCCGCTACCTGGGCCGGCTCGGCGAGGCCGCCGCGACGGCCGGCCTGCCGCGACCGCTGGTGATGCAGTCCTCGGGCGGCGTCGCGAGCGCCGAGGAGGCGGGCCGGGCCGGCGCCTGGAGCGTGCTCTCCGGCCCCGCCGGCGGCGCGGTCGGCGCCGGCCTGCTCGCCCGCGCTCAGCGGCGACGGCAACGCGCTCGGCTTCGACATGGGCGGCACCTCCTGCGACGTCTGCGTGGTCGAGGACGGCGAGGTGCGGCGCACCGACTCGCGCACGATCGGCGGCCGCGTGATCCAGCTGCCGATGGTCGACGTCCACACCGTCGGCGCCGGCGGCGGCTCGATCGGCTGGCGCGACAGCGGCGGCGCGCTGCGAGTCGGGTCCGCAATCGGCCGGCGCCGACCCCGGCCCCGCCTGTTACGGACGCGGCGGCAGCGAGCCCACCGTCACCGACGCCAACCTGCTGCTCGGCCGCCTCGCCGCCGGCTCGGAGCTGGCCGGCGGCGTGCGCCTGGACGCGGAGCGCCGCCGAGCCGCGGTCGGCAACGCTCGCCGCGCGAACTCGGCCTCGGCGAGATCGAGACCGCCGAAGGGATCGTCCGCATCGCCAACCAGGAGATGGTGCGCGCCCTGCGCGTGGTCACGGTCGAGCGCGGCGTCGATCCGCGCCGCTTCGCCCTGCTCCCCTTCGGCGGCGCCGGGCCGATGCACGCCGCCGAGATCGCCGCCGAGCTCGGCATCGAGCGCATCCTCTGCCCGCGCGCCGGCGGCGTGCTCTCGGCGCTCGGCCTCTGCGCCTCGGATCGCCGCCGCGATACGGCGCGCACGGTGATGCTGAGCGGCGCCGAGCTGCACCGCCGAGCGAATCGCCGCCGAGGTCGACGAGCTGACGGCTCGGCCTCGGACGGCGAGCTGGCGGAGCAGACGGCCGAAGTCGTCTACGAGATGCGCTACGCCGGCCAGGCCTTCGAGCTGCCGGTACCGCGGCTCGACCCGCCCCGACCCGAGCGACCTCGCCGAGCGCTTCGCAGCAGCGCACGAGCAGCGCTACGGCCACCGCGACCCCGAGGGCGAGGTCGTGCTCGTCCACATCCGCCTGGCGATCGTCGCCCCGGGGCCGCGCCCCGAGCCGACGGCCGCGCCGACGGGACAGCTCGAGCGAGGGCATCGCGCCGCGTCCGCTTCGACGGCGAGTGGCTCGAGACGCCGGTGCTGCGCGGCGAGCCCGCGCGCCGGGACGAAGCCGCAGGCCCGGTCGTCTTCGAGCTGCCCGAGGCGACCTTCGTGCTGCCGCCCGGCTGGCGCGCCGAGGTCGACGACGCCGGCACGATCCGGCCGAGGCGGGAGGTGCGAACGCGTTGAGTCGCAATACGTACGACAAAAGCGTTGCACCTGGTCCAAGGGACCGCCCTCGACCCGATCGCGCTGCAGGTGATGATCGGTGGCCTGCGCGCGGCCTGCGACGAGATGGGCGCGGCGCTGATCCGCTCCGCCTACTCGGCCAACATCAAGGAGCGCCACGACTGCTCGACCGCGCTCTTCGACGCCAGCGGCGAGCTGGTGATGCAGGCCGAGCACATCCCGGTGCACCTCGGCTCGATGCCGGACGCGGTCGCCGCCGTCCTCGACCTGGAGCAGCAGCCGGGCGGCTCGTGGATCCTCAACGACCCCTACCGCGGCGGCACCCACCTGCCCGACATCACCCTGATCTCGCCGGTCTTCGTCGACGGCGAGCTGATCGGCTTCGCCGCCTGCCGCGCCCACCACGCCGACGTCGGCGGCCCGACCCCGGGCAGCATGCCGGCCGGCTCGACCACGCCTGGAGGAGGAGGGCGTGGTGATCCCGCCGACCCGCGCCGACCCCGACACGCTGAGCGAGCTCGCCGCGCAGATGCGCTTCCCGCGCCAGCGCCTCGCCGACCTGCGCGCCCAGGCAGCCGCCAACCGGATCGGCGCGCTGCGGCTCGCCGAGCTGGCCGAGCGCCACGGCCTCGAGCACCTGCGCGCCGGCATGGCGGAGATCCTCGCCTACGCCGAGCGCCGCACCCGCGCGCGCGCTCGCCGAGCTCCCCGACGGCACCTACGCGGCCGAGGACGTGCTCGAGGACGACGCCGGGGGCGAGCGCGCAGCGACGTCACGCCTGCGGGTCGAGGCGACGATCGGCGGCGAGCGCGCTCAGCCTCGACTTCAGCGGCACCGATCCGCAGGTCGACGGGCAACCTCAACTGCCCGCTCTCGGTGACCAAGTCGGCGGCCTTCTTCGCCGTGCGGGTGCTGACCGACCCCGACGCGCCGCCCTCGCGCCGGCGCCTACCGCCCGATCGAGGTCGATCGCGCCCGAGGGCTGCCTGCTCAACGCCCGCTCCCCGGCCGCCGTCGCCGCCGGCAACGTCGAGACCTCCAGCCGCGTCGCCGACCTCGTGATCGCCGCCCTCGGCGGCGCCCGGCCGGTGCCCGCCCAGGGCCAGGGGACGATGAACAACCTGACCCTCGCGGGCGAGGGCTTCACCTACTACGAGACGCTCGGCGGCGGCCAGGGCGCCTGCCCCGACGCCGACGGCCCCAGCGCGATCCACGTGGCGATGTCGAACACGCTCAACACGCCGGTCGAGGCGCTGGAGAGCGAATTTCCCCTGCGCGTGCGCGAGCTCTCGCTGCGCCGCGGCAGCGGCGGCGACGGCGCGCACCGCGGCGGCGACGGGATCGTGCGCGAGATCGAGGCCCTGGCGCCGATGCGCTACTCGCTGATCAGCGAGCGCCGCCGCCACCCGCCACGCGGCCGCGACGGCGGCGAGGACGGCGCCCCGGGCCGCAATCTCCGCAACGGCGAGCCGCTGCCCAGCAAGGCAGAGGGCGAGCTGGCCCGCGGAGACTCGATTCGGATCGAAACCCCGGGCGGCGGCGGCCACGGAAGTCCGTGACATTCATCACATATTTGGAGATCGCGACGTACTCGTCTAGAATGCGCGATCCGGGCGGGCTTCTCATCCTGGAATGGGGTCCGAGGTGTCCCCCTCCCAGTCACTCGTTTCAACCAACCTTCTAAAGGTACGACTTCAAATGCCAATCGCTTTCAAGGAATGGGCCGTAACGGTCCGCGCGCTCGCCGAGGGCGAGCAACTGCTGACCCTGCGCAAGGGCGGGATCCGCGAGGAGAACAAGCACTTCGAGCTCGAGCACGAGCGCTTCTTCCTCTACCCCACCTTCGACCACCAGCAGAACAACCTGGTGCGCGAGTCCCACCACCCCGAGCTGGGTCGCGCGCTCGAGGAGGGCGTCTGGCCCGACGAGGAACCGCCCGCCCGCGGCGCTGATCCAGGACGGCGGCATCTCGCAGCCCGAACGGGTCCGCCTGCGCGCCTGGGCCGAGGTCACCGACCACATCACGGTCACCGACCCCCGCGTCGTCGACGGTCTCTCTCCTTATTACGTCTGGACTCCGGACTACGCCGAGAAGCGGCTCAACTGGAAGCGCCGCCACCCGCTGCACGTGCTGCTGCTGCGGGTCCACCGCATCCCGCGACCGGTCACGGTCCGCGTCCGCGAGGAGTACCACGGCTGCCGCTCCTGGGTCGAGGTCGACCGCGAACTGCCCTTCGAGGGCACCCCGGTGATGGCCGACGAAGAGTTCGACCGCGCTCGCGCCGAGATCCTCGGCGTTTGCGGTCAAGCAGAGCCGGCACTGGTCTAGGTAGCCAGTAGCCTCGCCCGTTGCCCTGGGTTGAGACCGAATCCCTGAGTTTCACGGCGCGCCACGACAGCGGCGATGCTGCCTTCGCCGAGCGGACTCTCGACCGGATGGAGGAACTGCGGCTGCGGCTCGAGGACCGCTTCGAGCGGGTCCCGGGCGAGATCACGGTCGTCGTCCACACCAACCCGGCCTGGCTGGCGATGGCGCACCCGTTCCTGCCGGCGGCGCGCTGGTCGGCGGCCCCCGCCGGGCGCCGCTACCTGGCCGGCTGGGCGATGTCGACCGAGCTGCACGTGCTCAACGACCCCCACATGGAGCGCCGCGCCGCCGGCGAGGACTCGCGCGAGGCGCTGCGCGGCACCGCCGAGCGCCTCTACGCCCAGCTCGTCGTCGCCGCCAACAACCCCGAGCTGCCCCCCTCCTGGACGCCGCGCCGCTTCGCCCGCTACCTGCGCTGGGCCTGGCTGGTCGAAGGCGGCGCCCAGTACTTCTCGCGCCAGGTCGGGCTCTACCGGGCGGCGGTGATCCGCCGCCTGCGCGAGAGCTCACGGCCCTCGTTCCCCCCCTCCCGCCGCGACGCGGTCATCCTCGGCGGCACGATCTTCGACCTGCTCGAGCTCGAACGCGGCCCGGAGGCCTGCGAGCGGCTCGCCCTCAACCTGCTGTCCCGGCGGCGCCACGCCGACGCTCGAAGCCGCCTTCGAAGCCCGCATCGGCGAGATCGAGGGCGCCTGGCGCGACTACCTGCGCGAGATCACCCGGCCGAGCCCCGACTAGCTCTCTCGCCGGGCGTCCCCTTCAAGCACTTCCCGCGCCTCCTCGACGGCCGCCTCGGGAACGAGCATCTGGCGCGGGCCCGCGGCGAGGAACTCGGGATTGTCGAGCCGGGCGCGCGCTGGACCATGCTCGGGATGCCGTGCTCATCGAGCAGGCCCTGGATCATCTCGGCCTCCATCTGGTTCTGGCGCGTAGGCGACCTTGACCAGGCGCCGCTACTCGACGATGAGCTCGGCATCGGCGATCTTCAGGTCTTTGAGCCAGTAGCCCTTGACCTCGGGGCGTCTCCGGCTCCTGCAGCGAGACGATCAGGTAGATCGCGTCGGGCCAGTTGACCGCCTGGTTGACGTCGGTCTGCGAGGGATAGGCCGCGCTCTTGGTGTGCGAGTGGTAGATCGCCAGCATCTCCTGGCCGTCGTCTTCGATCGCCTTCAGCGCGTTGTACTGGCCCTGCGGGTCCATTTCGAAGCGCAGCGGGCTCGCCGCCGAGTTGACGACCGGCGACCACAACGCGCGCCTCGCCGCCGGCGCCGCCGACCATCCCGCAGCACTCGTTGGGCAGCTCCTCGCGCGCGTGGGCGACCATCTCGTCGATCAATTGTTGGGAAATTTTCATGGCCTGAGAGCGTGTGTGGCCAAGCAGATCAAGGACGCAGGGAGCGTGGCGTGCTCTGCACGCGAGCGACTGAGGACGCCGATATGCGCCGCGCCACGCACGCTCTCAGGCCTACCACCAAACGGTGGAATCGAGGTTTTCAATCTCCTCGATCGGCTTGGTGTAGACGCCGGAGGAGAGGTACTTCCAGCCGTCGTCGGGGATCAGGAAGACGACGTTGCCGCCCTCGAGCTCGCCGGCGATGCGGGCGGCGATCGCGGCGATCGCGCCGGAGGAGACGCCGGCGAAGATGCCCTCCTCATCGAGCAGGCGCTTGGTCCAGACGATCGCGTCGCGGTTGGAGACCATGATCTTGCGGTCGAGGATCGAGAGGTCGATGATCGGCGGGATGAAGCCGTCGTCGAGCGAGCGCAGGCCGTGGACCATCTCGCCCTGCATCGGCTCGGCGGCGACGATCAGCGTCTCGGGGTTTTCCTCCTTGAGGCGGCGGCCGTTGCCCATCAGGGTGCCGCCGGTGCCGAGGCCACCGACGAAGGCGGTTACCTCGTCGAGCTCTTCGAGGATCTCCAGCGCCGTGCCGTTGTAGTGGGCGAGCGGGTTGGCCTCGTTGCCGTATTGGTAGGGCATGTAGTACTTCGGGTCCTTGGCCATCTCCAGCGCCACCTCGACCGCGCCGTTGGAGCCTTTGGCGCCCTCCGAGTAGACGATCTCCGCCCCGTACATCTCGAGCAGCTGGGTGCGCTCTTTGGTCACGTTGTCGGGCATCACGACCTTCAGCGAGTAGCCCTTGCGGCGGCAGATCATCGCCAGTGAGATCCCGGTGTTGCCGGAGGTCGGCTCGAGGATCGTCTGCCCGGGCTGCGATCAGCCCCCCGGCCTCGGCCGCGTCGATCATCCCCTTGGCGACGCGGTCCTTGACCGAGCCGGTCGGGTTGCGGCCCTCGAGCTTGGCGTAGATGCGGACGTCGGGGTTGGGCGAGAGGCGCGGCAGCTCGACCAACGGCGTATTGCCGATCGACTCGACGATGTTGCCGAAGCGTCCCCCGCAGGGGCGGTTGAGTAGCTCTCCTCCCGTCACTTCAAAAAGTATAGCCATGGATCGCCAGGGCACTGGGTCAGTTTGAATCAGCGGCGCGATAACTTTCGGGGGTGGCGACTGAATGGGAATACCGTCGAGTCCGAGCCCTTGCAGCCGAAGCTGCTGACCAGGCCAGTGACATTCGCGGCTTGGTAGAGGCGCGGTGGAGTGAAAAGCTCAAAGAGGCTGGAGCGACGGGATGGGAGCTGGTGACCGAGACGCGAGACGCCGGGGGCAGTAGCGAGCTTGGAAACTGGTGGATCGAATTGAGCGGCACCCTGAAGCGTCCCGGCTCGCCTCTTTAGTCCAGCAGCACCGCGATCTCTGCCTGCAAGGGCCAGCGCGTAGCACATTTCGCCGTTGACCCCAAGGGGCATTCTCGCTACTCTGCATTTACCCCCTCAGGCCGCTTTGCGGTGGCCTGAGATGCAGAGTCGCCTTCGGGCGGCTCTTGCTATTTCTGGAGGCACCAGCCATCAGGGCAGCGAATCGGGCCCTCCTCGTCGCGGAGTTCGAGGGGAAGCTGGGCTTTACGGACACGACGGGGCTGAAGGCGCTGATAGAAGGACTTTCTCGGAAGCTTGTGGGGCGAAAGCGCGTAGCTTCGAGCTGAATGAGGATTGATGATCCCCACTCCTGCTTTGAACTCTTTTCTTACGATCTCGACCGGCATCTTCAAGTCGCCGTCGTTTGAGATCACCACTGCCAGGTCATAGCGGGCTCTGAATCCATCTGCGAGCAAGTGGCTCGCCAAGTTGACATCCGAGCCCTTCTCCTCCTGAATCCACACCGAGCGCAGGCCGATGTCGCCCTTTCGCCGCTTCTTCGGTGGGTGCTCAAGTAGCCGTGTAGCTGTCCGGGTGAGGAAGTGTCCGTAGATGATCTCCACCTTTGGCAGGGTCCTCAGGGCGCGCAGATATTCCCGCTGCTGTTCTCGCTGGCCCAGCTTATCGGGACGATCTTCAACTTTGGCCGTGAAGTACTTGACGGCAACCAGCTCATGATCCGACTTGATGTACTGACTGCAAAGCGCTTCTACGTCGAGCCAGCGATGGGGCTGGCCGCGAAGGGAGCCGTAGTAGAGATTGAAGCCGTCGATATAAAAGATGACGCGCTGTTTCGGACCCCGCATGGGCCGAGAAGCTATACCCCGGTCTTCACTGGGAGGAGTCACCATTAGTCCAGCAGCGCCGCGATCTCTTCCAACGACCAGATGTGGTCGGCAACGCCAGCCGCCATCGCCCGGAGTTCGCGGGTAGCGCTCCTTCAGCGACTGATTAGGACGGGCGAAGTTGTAGTGCATGAAGTGCAGCGAGACCGCGTGTGCCAGGTTCTCGACCTTGCGGCTGAAGCCGTTGGTCAACCGGGTGAAGCGCCGCATCCCCATCCGCATCGTCAGGTTCTGGCGCTCGACGTAGCTGGTTGAGATCCGATCCGGGTCGGGGCCGCCCTTCCGGGGTAGGCGCTTCGTCCCGGTGCAGACGGCCGGGCTATTGAGAAGGAAGTCTTTAGCCGCCGGCCATGGCGGGCAGGATGACGACGGTGTCGCCGTCGGAGACCGCGGTCTCGAGCCCGTCGAGCACGCGCACGTCCTCGTCGTTGAGGTAGACGTTGACGTAGCGGTTGAGGTCGCCGTCCTCGCCGAAGAGCTGCTCGCCGGTGCCGGGGTGCGCCTCGGTGAGGGCGCGCAGGACCTCGCCGACGTCGGAGCCGGCGGCCTCGACTTCGGGCTGCCCACCCGTCTGCGGGCGCAGCACTGGAGGTATGCGAACGGTCGCCATGAGGGCGGAATCCTAGCTAGGCCGTGCAGACCAAGCAGGTCGGGGGACGCAGGGAGCGTGGCGTGCTTCGCACGCGAGCGAACGAGGACCCCGAGATGCGCCGGTCTGCACGGCCTAGCGGTCGCCGCCGGCGCCGGCGCAGAAAGCGTCGTAGTCGGGGAACTTCCCCATCTCCGACTCCGGGATCTCCTCGGCCTGCTCGCCGCAGATCGGGCAGTCGGGATCGCGGCGGACCTTCAGCTCGGTGAATCGGGTCCCCAAGGCGTCGTAGAGCAACAGCCGCCCGATCAGCGGTTCGCCCTTGCCGAGGATCAGCTTGATCACCTCGTTGGCCTGCAGGGTGCCCATCGTCCCTGCCATTACCCCGAGCACCCCGTTGGCCGAGCAACTCGGTGCCAGCTCGGCCGGCGGCGGGGTCGGATAGAGGCAGCGGTAGCAGGGGCCCTCGAAGGGGGCGAAGGTCGAGATCTGGCCGTCGAAGCCGAGGATCGAGGCAGAGACGACCGGCTTGCGCAGCCGCACCGAGGCGTCGTTCAGCAGATAGCGGGTGGGAAAGTTGTCGGCGCCGTCGACGATGATGTCGTAGTCGGAGATCACGTCGAGGATGTTGCTCGCGTCGAGCCGGCCGTTGTGCTCGATGACCTTGACGTCGGGGTTTAGCCCTTCGATGAAGATGCGGGCCGACTCGGTCTTCGCCATCCCGATCCGTTCGGTGTTGTGGATCACCTGGCGCTGCAGGTTGGAGGCGTCGACCACGTCGTCGTCGACGAGCCCGATCGTGCCGATCCCGGCCGCGGCGAGGTAGAGCGCGGTCGGCGCGCCGAGCCCGCCGGCGCCGAGCAGAAGCACCTTGGCGCCCAGCATCTTCAGCTGGCCATCGACTCCGACCTCGGGCAGCAGCGTGTGGCGCGAGTAGCGGTCGCGCTGCTCGGCCGTCATCCCGGAGGCTGAGACCACCGGCAGCCCCTGTTCCTGCCAGGCGAGGATGCCGCCCGCCATCGAGGCGACGTCGGTGTAGCCGAGCGCTTCCATCTGCTCGGCAGCGATGTAGGAGCGGTTGCCGCTGCGGCAGTAGATGATCGTGCGGGCCGACTTGTCGGGGGCCGCGGCAGCGATCTCGTCGCCGAGCAGCCCGGGCGGCACCAGCTTGCCGTTCTCGAGATGGGCCTCCTGATACTCGTGCGGCTCACGCGTGTCGATCAGGACGACGTCGCCGCCCTCGATCTCCTGCGCAGCCTCAAAGGCCTCGATCTCCTCGACCTGCTTGCGCTCTGTATTCGCACCAGTAATGGCCATCAGCCCAAATCTCCTAAATCCCGATCAGCTTTACTTCAAAAAGTATAGCGAGGGATGGGAGACCCCTTCAAGCGGCCATGTGCGTCGCCTGCGAGCCGGGCCCTACGACCAGTGATGCAGCGTCTCGGGCGCGATGTCGGCGCCCTTGGGCCAAACGATCGTGCCTAGCTCCTCGTCAAGCTTGACCCGGGCAAGCCGCGGTAAGGCCGGCCAGGTGGACCTTGCCGGGGGATAGGCCACTGAGGGGCCGACTCTCGCTCCGGCCAATGCGTGGCAGTCGAAACGTCGTACCAAAAGTAATGGGCGGGGCCGCGCATCGCGACCCCGCCCGCACTTACTCGACGACAGCCATCCTAGATCGGCCACCTCCGACAATGAGCCTCTCTGCAATTCGCTTACTGGTAGCCCACCAGCGATACACCCCCGCCGAAGCTACCGTTTTTGCCATTGCCGGCGAAGAGGCAACCGATACCGCCAATTTTTGTGTAGTGAACTTCGCTGGCGGAACCGACCGAGACGACATAGCGACTGCTACCGCTGCCGAAGTTAGCATATGACAGCGAGCCACCGGGAGTCTGTGCTTCTACCTTCACCGTACACCCCGAGATGGAGACTTCCATGGCGTCGCCCGCTTTTTCGCAGCCAAGCCCAAAGGAGCCACCAAAACTTGGTCCCGGAGTTGTGACATTTAGTACGTAATAGCAGCTATTCATTTTTACTGTTGCAGCCGCGCTATCCCATGTGCATTCTTCAAAATAGGCGTTCAGCTTGAGCGACGCAGTCGACGCAGTTCGCGCGTTGAGATACGTCTTGCCGCAGGTCACATCAACTCCCGCCCGGAGAATGAGGAAGCCACTTTCCGGTTCCACTTCGATGGCTGTCCCCAGTTTTTCGGCTTCGAAGTGCGCCGGGTTTCCGGTAAGAAAGACTCCGTTGCGGGTATTTCCGGCACCGTATTTCAGGGTTGTAAATTTAACGTCACTGCCAGCAGCTTCTTCACCATTGGTCAAATCCACCGCAATCAACCTTACGTGGTGGGGCATATTATTTGCCAAACCTGTCAATTTGGCCGAGAGGTGGCTCGTACCCAATGCTTCGATGACTGTGACTTCGGTAATGTGTTCGCCTTCAAAGTTAGGTTCAGCGGCAGTGCCGTACTGGAATGCGTAAGCGACTTTGTCTCCCGAGTGCCCAGCGACCGTGCCGTGGAGCCTTGCAGAAACTTGAGTAATTTCGGTTGGATTTTCCGTTTTGGCTTCCAGCGGAGCTGCTGCCGCGGAGCCAGCGAAGATTGCCAAAAGCGATGCCGCGAAAGCGGCGGCTATCGTCATTTTGCGAACAGACTGGAACATTGTGCGTCTCCCTTCCGAATGTGACTAAGCATTCGAAAAACTGTATTCCCGGTAGATCCGGTTGAGTTTTCGCATGCTCGCACACTGAATCCGCGAGGGAATAGACAATTTGGCGGGAGAATTGTGAACAAATTGCCAGTGTGGCACTGTAAAACCTTTGGGCGGCGACTCAAGTGTCCGCCTTCTGAAAGGATCGAGCGACCTGGTCGAAATGGTCCAGCTGCAGCGCGGACTCAAACTCAGCCGCCGAGGTAGTTAACTGGCGGCCGATCAGAGTTTGGATGGTTCCAAGGCGTTTAGAGACCGTATGGCGGTTCACTCGTAGCAAGGCGGCAGCTGAGGAAATGTTACGCCCGGCCTCAAAATAGGCATGTAGTGTCTTGCGGAGAACGAGGCCGCTATCGCGATCTCCATTCAAAGGTGTGAGATAGATTTCGCGCAGAGAGGCGGCAAGCACCTCGTCCCGGAGGGCGGCAGCGAGCAACGCTACGTCAGCGTAGTAGACGAGAGGTACCCGGCCGTGCAGGGCGATTGGGATCGCTGCCTGGGCTTGGCTGTGGGTGAGGCGCCAGCCGGCAAGCCCCTCCGCGGGCTCGCCGAGAGCTGCGATGACCGGTGGAGAGATATGGCTTGCGGCCAGTTGGCGCAATAGCTCAGACTCGGGGCGGGTGCGATTGCCTAACCACGCCCACGCCGTTTCGTCCTCACGCCCAATCAGCAGAAGGTTGCACTTGAGGGCGGAGGCAAGCTCGCGGACGGCCTCCGCCCGTCCGCTACCCGTCGCGATTAACCCTATGTGCCAGCCGTTGAAGTCATATTCGACGCTCGCGGCGTCAAGGATTTCGCCGGCCAGTAGTCGCTCGACACGCTCAGCCTGTCGCTGCCTCGAGCTGCTCAACCGCCATTCCGCCTCGCGCCCATGCTCTTCGCTCACCTCTGCAAGGAGTCGGTCAAAGAGCGACGCCTGGGTCCGCAGCAACCACTTCAGCCCTGAGCCCTGCAGGCTCGGCTCCCTTCCGGCCTCGTCGATCAGAAAGTCCCCGAGCAGCACATATCCCGCGAGGTAGCGACGTAAGACCGTTTCCAGGTTGACGCCACTGCGGGCGGCCATGCGGGCTTGGGCCAAGAGAGGAATCGGAATGGGAAGCGCCCGCTCTTCGCCTTTCTCTATTCCCTCCAGGCCGTACTCGACCGCAGTCGACAAGGCTGCCCTTAGACCCTCGGCGTAGGTTGGGTCCCGCGCCGCTGTCGGGTCGGCGATTGCATGGATGCGAGTTTGGATCGCCGCTTCGATCTCGCCCCTGCGCTCGCGGAGGCGCCGGGCCAGCTCCCTGCGGGACTGCTTGGCGGTGAGCGGCATGTCCCTAGCGGCAGAGGGAGACGTAGAAGGGCTCGGCAGATTCTTCGCCGGTCAGGTTGTCGTTCCAGACGTAGATCTCGGCGCTGTCGCCGGCCAAGAGGCCCTGCAGTTCGAAGGGGTGGGACTCATCCACCCGCACGCTTTTGCGCCCTGGACTTGCAGCCGCTTGCCTTGACCACCGGCATGAAGTCATGCTCCTTGCCGTTTTGTCCGCTGAAGGCGGCGATCGCCTTGTGGGTTCGGGCACAGAGGTTAGTCGAGTTTTCGAAGAGGCCCTTCTTGCCGCCGAAGAGGCTCAGGGTGACGCTCGAGACAGGAGCGTCGGGAGTCGCTTCGAAGGTGTTTCGCAGCTGGCCTTTGACCGAGTCCACGTGACCGTCCAAGACGATGTCGACCTGCGCGTTGTGCAGGGCAACCACCACGTCGGGCAGCTGATGCTCTGAGGAACGGAGGAAGACGGGGCCCACGAGGGGTTCGGCGAGGATCGGCGTTATCGCGGTGGCCTTGCCGTAGATCGATCCCGCCGGGCACTTTTCTCCCGGGAGGCTGCCCTGCTTGAAGATGACCCTGGTGCAGATCGTCTTGAAGTGGGCGTTGGCGATGAACTCGCTTCTGGGCAGTGTGACCTGAGCCCTGGCTATCCCCGCTTCGCCGATCCCGTTCATCTTCAGGGTGGCCCTGAGGGCCGGGTGGTCACCGCGCTTGGTACCGCCCTTCAGCTTCAGGCTGAGCTTTGGCTTGAAGGGCAGTGCGGCGCAGTCGGCCGCCTGAAAGGGAGTCGAGACCGTAACCGGGCGGTCGTCTGCTTCGGAGGCGAAGTCAAGGCCCGAGCCCAAGAGGGTGCTCGCGGTCGATGTCCTGGTGCAATCGGTCGGGTTGAGGACGAAGTTGGGCTTATCGACGTAGGCCCTGATGTCCCTGAGGTGGACCGGGATGCCCTTGATGATGTGGGGGATCGGGTCTGAGCCTGTGGAGTCGATGAAGACTTCCGCGGTTTCGGGATCGATCTTGAGGGCCTCCCGAACGACCACGGTGCCGAGGTCAAAAGGCCCTACCTTGCCCGCGGTGATCGCCACTATCGAGAGATTCGAGCCGTGGTACGGGCCGGCCAGGTAGAGCTTGCCGGGGGCATAGGCGAGGGATGGGCCTACTCCTGCTCCTGCGAGGGTGTGACCTACTTCACTTGCTGCTGGGCAGCTGGGGCTGTTCAGCTCTTCCTGTCCTCCGTGGGGGCCTGTCCTTGCCGTTGCCGCCGCGATCGCCGCATCTGGGCAGTAGGGGATCCCCGCCAGCTTGCCGGTGATGCCCGGCGGCAGCTTGATCGAGAAGTGGGTGATCTCCTGCTCGGAGTCTTTTCTGGAGAGACGGACATTGAACGGGGAGTAGCGCCCGGCGGCGTTGTTCAGGGTGCCGGCCTCCAGGCCCGGGTGGAATGGAGGGGTGCCGCCGGAGGGGCACGGGCCCGATTCGGGGCCGGTGATGATTTCGAAGGCGGAGGTGGAGGTGTTCGGGGAACCGCCCGACCAGGGGGTGAGCACGGCCTTGACCGGTTCGGGGTTGTGTTCCCCTCCGTCGTAGACACCGCAGGCGGGCGGGCTCGCCAGCGGACTGCGCGTCCCCTCGCGGAAGTGCAACCTGAAGTGGGAGAAGGGCAGCTGCGGGAGATTTTCGGCGACGGTGGTGATCTGGCCGGTGAGCGGGTCGGTTTCCACCTTCAGCGGCTGCTTGACGATGATCCCGAGGGTCGGGTTCTTGATGACCATGTAGAGGGCTATCAGAGAACCGAAGGGGTTTTCATAAGGCTTGGCGATGAACAGAGAGCCGTCGACGTTTTCGTCCAGCAGTGGCGTTTGAACTTCGACGGTGCCGATCTTCGATTCGTTCGCGCAGCCGGCACCGGGAGCGCTCTTGAACGTTTCGCGCGCCAGGTCCGCTTCTGAGCAGACGTTCAGCCCTTCGGCCAGAGAGGGGTTGGTGGAGAAGCCTTCGGGGAGGGTAACGACGGCCTTCTTGATGTCGGAGTTGGCGATACCTGTGGGATTGGCCAGGCCTTCGTCGTTGACGTCGAGGCTGAAGTCCAGGCCGGTCGGGGAGCTGGCGGCCTTGGTCGTCGGCTGAGCGGTTATCGAGGGGTTAAAACCGAGTTTGCCGCAGCCGGTGAAGCCCTGGGGGGTGGGCGGTTTGGCATCGTCATGGGTGAGCGAGCTGAGCGGGGCCCAGAGGCCCGGGTGCTCCCAGGAGGCGGCTTCATAGGTGGTCGTGAGCGGGCCCTGGCAGGCGCGTGGCAGGGTCAGGAAGGGCTTGTTGGGGATGTTGACCGGGCAGGTGCCGCCCAGCTTGACGCAGGTGCCGCGTTCGGCGTCGTGAATGGGGGAAGCCGGGTCTCCCCAGAGGGTGACGTCTGAGCCTCCCAGCAACAGCACCTGGGAGATGTTGCGCAACTTGGCGGTGACGTTGTAGGGGGGAGATTCGTTGACGCCGAGCTCAATCGTCACCGACACCCCCTGTTCGACAAAGCCGATCTTCATCGCCACGCCGGGCGGGGGCACCAGGTTGTAGACGGGATTGGGTTTTTCTTCGAAGGTGCCGAAGACGCCCTGAGTCCCGACCCTGACCGTGGTGGTGCCCACCACGGTCGAGTTCGAGCAGCTGGTCATGTCGCCCCAGCCGGGATAAAGAGTGAGGAAGTCGGCGCTCGCGCAGCGAGGGGTCGCCCCCGGTTCGCCGACCAGGCCCGGGATCTGGGTCCCGAACAGGTCCTTGGCCGCCTCGTCGGTGATCGCCCCGCGCAGTGGGTCGGTCGTCTTGTTGAAGTCCAGCGTGGTCGTCATCGCGTAGGGATGGGAGCCCGCCTGGGTTGCCGGCGAGCCGTCCTGGTTGATGAAGGTGACGTCAAGGTCTTCGAAGCCGAACTGGGCCATCGCCGGCGCGGCGCCGAGAGCCGTGAGGGCGAGAGCGAGGATGACCGTGGCGAGAAGCCGTGTGACTTGCCTGTTCATCGCCGCGCCCTCCGGTTGTGATGTGTCTCCCCGCGGGGCCGCTTGTGCTTCTTTTTATGTGCCTTCTTCTTCTTCGCCTTGTGTGTCTTCTTCTTCGGCGCTTCGACCACGTTGCCCGCCCCTTGGAAGGAGGAAGATGCGGGCGTGGGGTCGTTCGGCGGGGCGAGAGGCCCCTGACAGGCTTCCCCTTCGCAGGCAGGGGGCGTGGCCGCGTGCGGCGGATAGCCGCCGCCCGCGCGAGCGTCGTAGATGTCGACCAGGCCGTAGTCCTGGGGCAGCAAGCTCGAGGCGGTGGTGATGAAGACGTCTGAGCCATCGGGGCTGGCGTCGAGGATTTCGGAGCTGCTCGGGCTCTGGCCAGAGGAGATCAGGGCGATGCAGCCTTCGTTTGCGGGGAAGTAGGCGGGGGATTCTTCGCTGCAGTCCCCCCCACCGGGCGCCTCCCACTCATAGACGTCCTTGGCGCCGTTGGTGTCGGCGGGCAAGAGAGCGTCGGTGCTTTCGAAGAAGAGGCGGCTGCCATCGTCGGAGAGCACCCGGGTGGCATAGAGAGAGGACTGCCAGGCGGGAATCTGGGCAGCAACGCCGACGTAGGCATTGCCGCCTGCATTGAACCGCCGACCCAGCGGCCGCGCCCCGCTCGGGTTGCAGGAAGCGCAGGTCAGCCTGGCCGAGCCGGCGTCATAGAGGTAGACCTCGGCGTCGGCTTCGCCATTGGCTGCGTCGATGTTGTCGTACCCGGTCGGAGAGGCTGCGGACATAAAGGCCAGATGGCGCCCGTTACCACTGACACGCGCGGCGTGATGGGAAGGCACCGTGGCGACCGGGGAGTAGAGGACCGTGTCCACATCGACGCTTGCAAGCGTCGCGATGAAAGAGTAATTGCCACCTTCGCCCGCGTCGTAGAGGTAGAGGTTGGGCTTGCCGGCGCTCGGCGCCTTGCCCTGCGAATTGGCCCCGCTCAGCATTTCGCTGGAGACGAAGTAGACCCGCGAAGCGTCTTCGCTCGCTCCCACCACACCCGCGACCTTGCCGGCGATCGGTTGGGCTTTGCCGTCGGCGGCGTCGAACTCATAGAGGTTGCCGTTCAGCGAAGAGCCGGCGGCCTCGATCGAGAAGATCGCCTTGGAGCCGTCGGCGGCGGCGGCCCAGTAGCGGGCCGATTCGTCCGTCACCGTCCCGGAGACCGCCACCGTGCAGGCTTTCTCCGGTTCGGTGCATTTGCCAGCCGTGACTTCGCTCTGTTCTTGGTCGGCGTTCTCGCGCAGGTAGATCGTGCCGGGGCCTTCTTCGGCCGCGGTCCAGTAGACCCGGCTGCCATCGCTGGAGATCGCATTGTGGACGGTCGAGCGGAGGCCACTACCGAGGCCGTTTGCGCCGCTGCCGACACCCGCGCTACAGGGTTGCGTGCTCGCTTTTCCGTTGGGCAAGATGCAAAGGAAGCGCAGCTGCCCGCCCGCCCGCTCATAGAGCTGGGACCGTGCGTTGGGGTTGGCCGGCGCTTCGGGCGTCAGGTTGTCGGGGGCGGCATAGATCGCGTGGCTCCCATCGGCCGAGACCCCCTGCAGTTCCATGAATTTGAAATATTCGTTGACCACGTGTTCCGCGACTTTTCTGTGCGGTGGCAGAGCCGTGGTCAGCGCTTCATAACCCCCTTCGCCGCAGTAGTCCCGGCGGTAGAGGTTGGGAAAGTCTTCGATCGCTTCCGGCGCCAGAGGCGGGTCGCCGACGCTGATCAGCCAGCCGCTGCAGAGGTCCGGTGAGAAGGCCTTGAACTGGCTCCTCGCCCAGAGCGCCAGCGAGCCCACCGGCAGGCTGCGCGGCGGCGAAATCGCCTGGTTCGACCAGCCCCCGGGCGTCCGCGACGCCAGATACTGGCTGGTCCACGGGGCGGCCTCGGCACCACCGAAGGCGGTCGCCGAGGAATAGGTCAGCTTTCCGCCGTCGAGCGAGCTCTCATCGACGACGGTCGGGGCGTGCACGCTGCCTTCTTCCGTCGACACGATGTCGCTGTTGTTTTTGTCCAGCGGCGAGACCATCTCGTAGGCCCGACAGTCCGGCAGGGTGGACGAGAAGGAGTTGCGGAAGGCTTGGTTGGGGCAATCGGTATTGGGCGCGGCGGCGAGCGCAAAGGTGATCAGGGTGTGCTCGGGCCCCTCCACGGTGGCAAAGGAGTCGCTGGCCACCAGCCGGTAGTGGTAGGTGGTGCCGGGCGCCAATGGGTAAAGAGTGGCGCTCTTGGCCAGCGGCGCTTCGCCGGCGCCGAAGTCGAGTGACCCCGAGGCGGGGACGCGGGTCGCTTCGGCGAAGCCGCTCTGCTGGTAGGCGGCGTCCTCGACGTATTCGAAGTGGCCGCTCGCCGTGCTTCCCAGCGGGTTGACTTCGGCGTGGATCGTCGCCGCGTCGGTGCCCACTTCGGTCGCCCATGCGGCAGGGATTTCAAGCGGCGGTAGGGTTTTGAAGGCCGCGCCTTCGAGCGTTTGAGTGCCGTCGGCGTTGGTGGCGATGACACGGAGGCGGTAGGCAGTGTCGGGCGTCAGGCATTTGCCTTGCGCCAATTCGGCGTCGGGGTCGGGGCAGCCTACCTGCGCGGTCGCGCCGTGCAGGACAAAGTCCGCGCTGCCGGCCGAGGTGACTGGGGTGCTTTTGGTCTGCCCACCCACGAAGCTGTTG
The DNA here is from genome assembly GCA_963840565.1 of uncultured Solirubrobacterales bacterium. Classification (GTDB taxonomy): domain Bacteria; phylum Actinomycetota; class Thermoleophilia; order Solirubrobacterales; family 70-9; genus VRUE01. The sequence goes on along the minus strand of CAWIZH010000002.1, from coordinate 38,078 downwards.
CCCTGTTCTTCGAAGCCTTTTTGGGAGACGTACTCGAAATGGTAGGAGCTGGCTTTGCCCTCGGGATTGATTTCCGCTTGAAGGGTGGCTTTGGTGCTGCCTACGGGCTTGGCTTTGACACTCGGCGGGGCCACGACCGGGCCAGGTTCGGGAAGGGCGAAGTAGAGCACTCCGGCATCTGCCACACTGCCGAACACGTCCCCTTCGGCAGTGTGATGGGGAGCCAGTCCGGTAAGGGACTTAATTCCATAGCCAAAACGATGCAGGAGAACGCTGGCAGAACTGTACTCGCTAAGCAAGAAATACTGCCTCTGTTCCTCTTTAAGTCCGAGTTTTTCAGTTTCCAACCCTACTGCGTAAAGATCATCGGTTGTATCGACGCCCAGCGCAGACGCTCCAATACCTGACGCAAAAGAATAGAGAAGGGTCCCGTCGGGTTCATATTTGCCTATACCAGCGCCTTCTCCAGTGGTCGCCATATAGAAGAAGCCATTGGAGTCGACGGCGAATGCAGATATCGCGGTGCACAGCGGGAGCGCAAGGGTAACCTGACTGAGGGCATGGCCGTCAGAATCGAAGGTCTGGACGCGCTTTGAGGACTGATCACCCCCGGAGCAGTTGCCTAGGAGCTTTTTGTCGGCGACGTAGACCGTCCCGCTAGGACCGACTCCAAGCCCCGCGATCCTGTTGAACTCGCCCAGGCCGCCACCTTCGCTTCCGGCGCCGCAGACATTCGTCGGCGCCCCTGCGTTGGTGCATAGATTCGCGTTGCCTGAGGTTCCCGAGTTAACTCCTTTGCCGAACATAAGCAGGAAGTGTCCTTCGGGGTCAAACTTCTGGACCCGGACGTTCGTCGGTTCTTCGGATGATTCGACAACGTAGATATCGTGGTGGGAAGCACTCGCGACATCGTTGTCGACCGCGATCTCAACAGGCGCACGCAACTGCCCTGCTCCGGCTCCGGCTATTCCCTTAAAGCAAGAGGTAGTAGGTGGACTGGCCCCGGGGCCACAGCTCTGGAAGGCGGCCGTGACTCCGTCCGCGACCCCCCATCCAAAAGCCCTGATGAAGTTTCCGGAGGTGTCGAAGACGTCGATGCGATTGTTGCCCTTATCAGCGACATACAGGCTTCCGCTGGACCGGTCGACCGCGATGCCTTCCGGTTTTTCGGTCTGCCCCGCTCCCGAGCCGAGGCCGCCGAAGACAAGGGCGGCCGAGGCCGTGGGGGCGGAGAACAGCAGAGTGAATGCGACGCAGATTGTCGCGGCCATGACTGCCCTCGTGGCGCTCGAGATGAGGGGGCTACCCGAGTGCATACTCATGGCACACACACAGTCGCTTGATGCAAGTACGCTGAGATCATTTTCCTTAACCATTCAGTGAGCTGTTGTCCAGGCGTATTGAGTTTTGTACGTACTGAGACGGACCCCGCCCGGGCGACGCAAGCCGTCGCCCGGGTGCTTCCAATGGATTCGTTCGAGGTCCTGTGATCCGGCGCTCCCATCTGGCTAAGGTGCGGTCACGGCCCAAGTCCCGCCGACCATCAGGCCTTCGGGAGTTTCGCCGAGCATGACCGTGCCGGAGGTCGATGCCCCGGTGCTGAAATTGGTCGGCTGGTCAAAGGTAACCCCTCCGCCGAAGTCGCCGATCTGGCCTGTTGGTGCTTCGCCGGTGTAAATACAGAGAAAGCCGGCATCGGCTTTGGGTGCTTCGACTGTTCCGCCGGTGCAACCAGCTTTCGCCGCTTCTCCGGATTTCATGAATACGACGTTCGTGGTATTGATTTCAGCTGCCAGCGGGATGGGGAACGAAATCGGAACAACGGACACCGCCGATTCGGCTTCTCCGTACAGTTCCTGCAGTGCCGCGCCGATCGTGGCCCAGGTACCGGTCTCGGTTTTGCCGGAGGGAAGAGTCGAGGTGAAGCCGGTGGTGCCGTTGCAGGCATAGGTCGTGCTGGCTCCGGCGACGAATTTGCTGCCCCCTTCTTTGCAGTTGACGCCTTTGGCCTCGGCGCTGCTGACAACGCTGGTGCCAGGGGCACCCGCAGCGCCGGCCGATCCGGCAGCGCCGGCGTCCCCCTTGGGCCCGGCCGGACCAGCAGGTCCTGCGGGACCAGCCGGACCGGTCGCGCCTTTGGGGCCCGCCGGGCCGCGCTTGGCCTTTGCCTTGGAGGCGGTGGCCTTGCCACCGCCCGAAGAGTTAGAGGCGGCGTAAGCGCCGCCGAACATCGCGAAGACCAAGGCAATCACCGAGATGACTCCGGGGATCCCAAAGCGCGTGCGTAGCGTCGAGAACATCTAGATCTCTCTCCTCTTGTCCCGTGAGCCCCTCTGCCTGCCGCTTCCCTTAGCGGCTTCCTCGAGGCTCGGTTTTGGTCCCTGTGGTGCTCAACGCCGCCCCGTCAAACGATTGAGTTCCCTTAACTGACACTCACGTTCCTAAAGCGACAAGGGGAAGATAAACATACGAGTTCGGCTTTGTCAAGGAACGAGAGTGGTATGTGCGCCCGGGCAACCGGGTTCCGGCGAGGGCCCTCCCCCTCCCGGACTCAATGCATGGCCCCATATGCGCTTATCGCATCGAGGCCTTCGATCCAGCTTTTTCGCAGTGGGACTGCGCTAGGAGCCCTGAGCGCGCTGCTCGCCTGCGCCGCGCGAGCTGGCCGCCAGGGCGGGAGCGAGCAGATACTGGAGGAGGACGTCATGCAACTCGGGGAGTCGCCCGGCTTCGCCGGCAAGGACCCGGCCCGAGAGGTGCGAGGCGAGACCGCCGGCGAGCAACCGTGCGGTCTCCCCCGGGATCGCCTTCCCGTCTGGACGGTCGGCGGCCGGTGGGCGCAGGGCCTCGGCCAGGCGCGCCAGCGAGCGCTCGTGCTCGAGCCTGGCGGGACGCGCCGCGGCGAGCGACTCGACTAGGAGCAGATGAGCAAGCGGCGGGCTGGCGGCGAGGAATTCGAGGCCGGCGCCCAGCCCCGCCGAGAGCTGGTTCGCCCATCCGCGCTCCCCCTGCGCCGCCTCCTCGACGGCGGCCGCGAGCCGCTCCACCCCATCCTCGTAGGCAGCCGCGAAGCAGGGCTCCTTGCCCTGGAAGTGCTCGTAGAAGGTCGCGCGGGAAAGGCCGGCAAGTTCGATGACGTCGGCGATCTTCGTGTCCTCGTAGCCGTGGTAAGCGAGGGCGGCAGCGAGCCCGTCGAAGATGCGGCCGCGCTGGTTGGCGATCACCTCGGCGCGCGAGAGCCCGGAGCGAGGCCGGATGCGCTCGACGTCCGGCGGCGGAGCATCGGGCCGGCGGCGCGATGCGCGCGGCGAGCGAGTCGTGCTGCTGATCTCGTGCTCAGGGCTCATACCAGCTCAGTTCTCAATAGGAGACAAGCTGAAATACAAACACGTCAGTTCGCGTTTGTCAAGATACGCACGTGGTACTTCTGAGAAAGGAGCTGGAAAGATTTCAAAACAGCCCCTCTTGCCCCGTCATCGCTTACCCCTCATCGCGACTCCGGGCGCACCGCGATTGATGAGATCTCGCCTGGCGCCGAGCCGCGGAAGCGAACCGCGCGACTCGGCGCCGACCAAGCCCGGCGAGACTCACTGCCTCGCGGCTAGGGGAGCACGCCCCTGAAATGCATATCGGACTCGAGACTGCCGTTTTCCCCGGACACAGGGAGGGAGAGAACTTTGCAGCCGAGTGCGTTGTTGGTGGTGTATTTGACGCTGCCGCCGGCGATGATCGAGTTGACCACGGCCTGGTAGCTACTTCCGTAGTTTTCGAGCGCTGGAACGGCACTCGACAGTGTCTGCGCGGGAATCGAGATAATGCATCCTCCTCCGCCCAGCAGCTTGATTGCATCGCCGCCGGTCGTGCACTCAATCTTCGGCACCGCTTCGTACTCCGGCGTGCCTATGCCACCTTCGACCACTTGTTCCAACTGGTCGAACGCATAGTGGCAGCTGTTCATTTGCGCCGTGAATTCCGCTCCTTTGGCTGAGGTGCATTTTTCGTAACTCGTGGCTGAGATGGTCATTTTTTTTGACACTGGTCCTGAGATTTCGCCAATATTGAAGCTCGCGGCTTCGCAATTTATTGCGATCTGGGGTATCGAAAGCAGGGTGAGCTTGCCTTTGTATTCACCGATACTCCAGCGTTCACCAATCACGTTTACCGGGAACTGTTGAGCGTCGAGGCGCGGTTCCCCGGTCCCGAATTTCGCCGGGCCGCCGGCCATAAAGATGCCAACAGGGGGACCCCCGGCACTAAAGACTTCGACTCCGGTTTTTTTGCCTTCTTTATTGGTGCCCGTGATTTTCCACGTGCCGGTGATCGTCATGTCGTGGTAGGTCACGCTGCCCATGCACGGGTCGCTGACGAATTCGACGTTTTTTGCTGCTACGTTGACCAAGACCGCGGCTTCGCTGCCGCTGCCGGTGGTGCTGTATTCCGCCGCGAGACCAGCCTGGGGGGGGATTTTGACTGGGCCGCAACCCCTGGTGACTATCGTGGGGCCACAGCCGGCGGATCCGATGTCAAATGTTTTGGCTCCCGGGTGAAAGGTGAACCCGCAACCTTTCATTTCCCAATGTTCTGACCCGAGGCACGTTTCGGTTGTGGATTTCGAGGACAGCGCCGAACTGGGCCCCGCGAGTTCGGCAGAAAATTCCGGCGCACAGTTGTAGCGGGCCATTTTGGTGCCTTCGAACAGAAAAGATCCCTGTGGAGTGGCGTGCAGGCTGGCGGGGTATTCGCCCGCCGCAAACCCGCCCGATGCAGATGCAATTGCCGGCAGGGCCGCAAGGGCCGCCACCGCAAACGTCGCTATCGCTAGCAGTTTGATGCGTGTCATATTGCCTCCCTATCCCAGCCGTCCCCGAGGGGCGGCTTGGTCTGACGTGATCGGTTGGAACATGTCAACCCTGCCACCCCCGTTCTGCCCTTCGTCTGGCCAATGTGGCCGCGCGATCGTCTATCTGGGACCAAGTTTGTGGGAGCTGGTCGAGCTGGAGTGCCACCTCGAGTTCAGCTGAGCAGCTTTCGATCGGCCGTCCGATTTTCTCCTCTACCGCGCGCAGGCGCTTGGCGACCGTGTGGCGCTTCACTTTCAGGGCCGCGGCGGTCGAAGAGACATTTCGCTCGGCGCCGAAGTACGCGCGAAGGGTCTGCCTCAGTGTCTCTCCACCGTCGCGCTCAAGCGCTAATGGATCAAGGTAGGCCCGGTGCAGAAACGATGCCAAGAGGTCGTCGCGAAGGATCGAGGCAAGCAGGGCGACGTCGCCGTACCGGATGGCCTTCTCGGGGATTCGCATGGCGACGCGAAAGGCGGAGGCTGCTTGCCGATGGGTCATACGCCAGCCTGAGAGCGTCTTGCCCGGCTCGCCAAAGGCGATGCGGAGTTTGGTGGAGTCGAGGTGGCAGGCGCTCTCGAGGAGTTCGGCGGGGTCGACCATGCGGCGCGCCCCGAGCCAGAGCCAGATCGTGCCCCCACCGCGATGAACGAACAGCGTCTGACAGTCGAGATCCCCGAGCAGCTCGCGAGTTGCCGCCTCAGCCTGAGGTCCGGCGGCTATTGCCCCCAGGTGCCACGCGTTGAAGTCGTAGGCAAGGTCGGAGGTGTCGAGCAGATCCCCCGCGAGGAGTTGCTCGATGCGCTGGAAGCGTTCTTGCTTGACGGTACGAGCCTTGCGCTCCAGTTCCCGTGTGTACTCGGCGGTGACGGCAGCGATGAGGCGATCGAACAGGATCGCCTGTTCCCTGCTGACGTCGCGGAGTGCTCGGCTGAGCGCAGGGCCAGCTCGGGCCTCCTGAATGAGGACGTCGCCAAGCAGCGTGTAGCCGGCGAAGTAGCGCCGCAGTACGGTGTCAAGACCGACGCCGGTGCGGGCCGCGAGGCGGGCCTGGACAAGCAGCTCCTGAGGCATGGAGTGAACAGCGGCCTCGCCATGCTCGATGCCAGACAAACCATAGTCGAGGGCAGCGACGACCGCCGCACGTAGACCTTCGACGTAGGCCGGGTCGCCCGTCTCGGTCGGATCGGAAACGGCGCTAATCCTGACGAGAACCGACTGCTCGATCTCGGCACGGCGAGCAGCAAGGCGATCTCTGAGAGCCAGCCTCGACGATGCGTGTCGAGACGAGCTCATGAAAGCGATCCAGATCGCTGCTCAGCGATACATCGAAACGTAAAACGGCTCTTTAGTCCGCACCCCACCCTCGAACGTCTGCACCTCCACCGCCGGGGCTGGGCAATCGACGGTGCCGCCGATCTTGACGTAGGCGGTGACGTCGCCTTCGCCGGTGAAGTGCGGGGTTACCTGGGCGCCTTTGGGAGTGAAGCCCTGAGCCGAGACGCAGTAGATGCCACCGAGGCTTCCTTCTCTGACCGAGACGCCCTTGGAGAGGTTGGAGTCGATCGTCGCTTCGGAGGAGACCCGGGCAAAGGCGGGCGGGTTTGCAGATTCGGCTGAGGTGGCGAATTCGGCTTTGGCCGCAGAGGGGACCTGGGAGAAGGTCGACTCCAGGGCCTTGTCTCCAGTTACCGCCTCAGGGGCGAGCTTGTCGTTGGTGACGGAGCTACCTTGAAGCGACGAGTTGGCGACAGAGCCCTGGGCGAGCTTCGCCGCGGTGACAGAGCCGCCCGCGATCTTGCCCTGCTTGATCGCCCCTTCCTTGATCTTGGGGGCGGTAACGGCAGCCTTGCGGAGCTTTTCCGCTGTTACGGCCCCAGGGCGCAACTGGAACTCACCGACGGAGCGGTCAGGGAGCTTGGTCGCGGCGTAGGCCACTCCCCCACTCAGGGCGATCACCAAAGCGAGGGTGGAGACGACGTTGGCGTAGCTGAGCTTGGGCCTCATCTGCCTATCCCTTCGCTTCGCAGCTTCCGGCCAGGGTGTTTTCGAGGTTGAGGCCGCCGCTGAAGGCGAAGCTGGTCTTCATCAGCGGGAAGGAGACCTTGTTGAATCCCTTCGGCGCCGGGCAGCCTGCGCTGAGGAACCTCTTGCCGAGGTTCAGTTCGATCCCGGTCACGTAGCCCCATTCCCCTGTGGCCCTGGGGAAGGAGGTTTCGAGGATCGTGCCGTAGGTGCCCTTCTTTTGGCTGATGCGGAAGGCGAAGACGTAGGAGGTGGGGACCGGCTTGGTGCCGTAGATGTGGGCGAAGACCGCCGGTTGTCTGCCGATCGTGCCGTTGAAGGCGAGGAGCTTTCCCTTCGAGGGAAAGGGGGACTGCTCGGGCAAGACCACGTTTGCCGAGAAGCTGCCTTCGCCGATCAGGGAGCTGCGGCAGGCTTCAAGCGCCTCTCGGTTGGTCGAGGGGTTGATGTGGCCGATCCGGCAGTGGGGAATCCCTTTGACGTCCAGGTGCCCGGCGGAGTTGATCGCGATCGTGAGCTGCTGCAGCTGGGGCAGGGTGGTCGTGCTTTGGGCCTTGATCTCGCCCTTGACCGAGACCGTTACCGGAGCGCTTCCTTTCCTCGGCAGGCGCTTGGGGGCCAGGGCTGCGTTGACCGATACGCGGATGCCTTGCTTTTGGGAGACCTCGGCTTGCCCTGTCGACACCAGTGCCAAGAGGACGATGAGGGCGCTCCCAAGGAGGAGCACTGTGGCCTTGCCCCTGTCCATCTCCTAGCGGTGCCTTGAGGAGCGCTTGTGGCCTTGGGCTTTCTTCTTGGCCTTGGGGCAGGCGCTCTTTAGGGCCGGGTGCAGGGTCAGCTGGGCGCCGCTTTGGGCATTGAAGATCGCCGTCGCCTTGGGCGTGTTGCGACAGATGTCTCTGCTGTTTTGCAGTAGTCCCTTATTGCCGCCGAAGAAAGTGAAGGTCGCTTCGCTTACCGGCACGTCGGGGACGAAGTCGAAGGTATTGCGGATCCCGCCGTTCACCGAGTCGATCCGCCCGACCAGGTTGGCATCGATTCGCCCTCCCCTGAAGGCGGCGACCAGGTCGGGCAGCTCGTGAGAGGAGGAGCGCAGGTAGATCGGCCCGCTCAGGGTTTCGTCGAGCAGCGGCGTCTTGGCGCTCACAGTGCCGTAGACCGAAGCTGCGGGACAGGCATTGGCGGCGAACTGCACCCTGGTGCAGACCGTGCCGATGTGGCCTTGGTCGAGGAACTCCGAATGAGGCAGGGCTACCGAGGCGCTAGCGATGTTGGCTCCACCCGCCGGCATCTTCAGGGTCGCCCTGAGCTTCGGGTGTGAACCGCGGTGGGTGCCGCCAAAGAGGCGGAAGGCGAGATTCGGCTTGAACGAGAGGTCAGAGCAGCTTCCCACCTGGAAGGGGGAGGCGGTATTGAAGATCGCCCCGCCCGTTCCCGAGATCTGGCCGTCGACCGACATCCGCGAGCAGTTGGTCGGGTTGATCGTGGTTTCGGGGCGGTCGACCCGCAGGCGAACGTCCCTGACCCTGAGGATCACTCCGTGCAGGATCGTCGGGAAGGGATCGGAGACGGCCCTTGCCTGGGCGGTGTCCGGATTGACGTAGAGAGCCGTCCTGACCACGACGTTGCCGAGGTCGTAAGGACCGGCGAGGGCAGGAGCGACGACGGCAAGGGACAGCGGGGCGCCTTTGTAGGGGCCTGCCAGGTAGACCTTGCCGGGGAAGTAGTTGGGTCCGGGTCCCGCTCCGAGCCCGGCACTGATCGTGCCGATCTGCGACGCGGCCGGGCAGGCGGGATGCACCAGCTCCTGGGCTCCGGCCCCTTCGGCCGTTGAGATCGAAGCGATCGCCTGGTCGGGGCAGTACGGGATGCCGGCGATCTTGGCCAGAAGGCCCGGGGGCAGGACCGCGCTGACCTGGCTCAGCTCCTGTTCGTCATCTCCCCTGCTCATCCTGAAGAGGAAGGTGGAGTAGGCGCCCGCCACGGGATTGACCGTCCCCCCCGAGAAACTCGGGTGGAAGCTGCGGTGCGCCGGGTCCGGTGGACAGGGCGTGCCGTTCGGGCCTTCGGTGATCTCGTAAGAGCTGGACGCGTCCAGTGGCTTCTGCGGCTGAGCGTAGGAGGCCACTTCGACCCCGATCGCCTGCTTGCCGCAGCTCGGTGGCGAGACTAGCGGTGCCCTTGCGCCACTCCTGAATTTCAGGGTCATGTCATCGAAGGGGAACTGTGGGGTGTCGTCGAAGACCGTGGTGATCTGGCCGCTTTGGGGATCGACATCGATCCGGCCCGGGATCTTGATCAGGGCGCCGCGTTCTTCGGTGTCGTGGATGACGAGGAGCAGGGCAAAGGTAGAGCCGAAGGGATTGTCCCCCTGGGCGGCCAGGTACATCGATCCTTCGGCCGCCTTGGGCAGGAGTGGTGTGTGCAGCTGGATTTCGCCGATCCGCGAGGCATCGGAGCACTCGACCGGTTCATTCGTCCCCAGCTTCATCTGCGCCAGCGTGCAGCTCTGCAGCCCGTCGGCAAACGACGGCGAGAAGCTCATCCCTTCCGGGAGGGTCACCTTGATTCGCTTCACCGGCGGCGTCGCCAGGGAGTCGGGATTTTCGTTCTGGGCGATCTTGACGTGGACGTCGAGGCCGGTCGGCGTGTTGGCTTGCCTGCCGGTGGGGATGATTTCCACTTCGGGTTCGAAGCGCGGGTTCTCGCAGTGCTCGAACTTCCCCGGCAGGGGGTAGTCGATCTCTGCACCGAAGACGCCCGGTTCCTGCCAGGAGTCGTAGTGGTGCAAGCGCATCACGTTGTCGGTTTCGCACTGAGCGGGGGTGGTGAGGAAGGGCCTGGGGGTAGCGTCGGTGGAGCATTCCTCATCGGTATGGGCATTGCCCCTGCCTTCGTAGGACCGGCAGCGCTCGGAGTCGTGGCTGCGATCGGCCGGCGTACCCCAGATCGTGAGCTTCTGCTGCAGCGGAGGCAGGGTCTCGTTGATCTCCGAGACCACGGTCCGGATCGCGTAGCGGTTGGCGGGGTCAAGCGAGGCCTTGATGTGGACCGGGTTGCCGGAGATCACGAAGGCGAGGTCCGAGACAGCCCCCCGCGGGTGCGACATGTTGTAGACGCGGTCGATCCAAAGCGATGCCGACGAACTGTCCTCGCCAAACGGAGGCGTCTTGACAGCGACGGTGCCGACCACGCTGGAGAGCGGGCATTCGTTGAGGATGAAGAGGGCCGCCGAGCACTCGCCCACCGCGCTCGGGTTGCCGACGAAACCGGGCGGCAGGTCGACGGTGAGGTCGCGGATGCTGCCCGACTCGGCTTTGCCGAGGCCGTTCTTTTCGGTTGGCCCGTCGACCGTGTTGAAGTCGAAGGGCACCGTCAGCCGGTCGGGGTGCGAGCCCGCCCGGCGCTCCGGGGTGAGGCTGGCCGCACGAAGGAAGTCCGGCAAGAAGCTCTCGGCCTGGATGCCGAAGCCCGCGGGGACGGCATCGACGTGGGTCTGCTCGAGCGCGGTCGGGCTGGGTGCCGCGCCGCCGCCGGAGACCGTGGCTTTGACGGTGCGGTCGCCGATGAAGGCGGCGGGAAGGTTGACGTTGACGCTCAGGACCAGGCCACTCGAGCCGGAGTGACGGGGAATCGGGTCGCTGGTCGTGCAGGTGACCACCGAGTCTTTCGGCGAGCCGGGGCAATCCCAATGAATTGCGTCGATCGTCGCGTGGTTGCGGACCAAGGCGCGGGTGAAGCCGTTGGGCAGGGTGACCGTCAGGGTGGTGACGCCCGAGGTTGGGTCGGGGCCGATGTTCTGAACGTCGAACCAGTACTCCGGATCGAGGCGCAGGCGTTCGGTCCCATCCGAGACACCGACCTGGGGCACGTCGGTTTTGGCCAGGGCGCCGGTGAAGGTGACTACGTAGGAGTTGAGGAAGGCGCTCAAGGTAACTTTGACGTTGCCGGTGCCAATCGAGGGCAGCGCTTCCAGGGCGGCCCGCACCGTTGCGTCGCCGGCGCCGAAGGGAATGTCGCCGGTGGTTTCGGCGCCGGAGTGCAGCCGGAACTGGCCGCCACTGGCAACGACCGCGATCTCCTGTATCTCATCGGCGGAGGCCGAGCCCTGGGTCACCGTCGACGCTTCGATCACTCCAAGGGAGCCGCCGGGAGCAAAGTTCGTCGGGGTGTGGTGGAGGTCGAGCTGGAAGACAGGCGCCGCCGAGGCCGGCGAGGTGCCGAGGACACCGAGGGCCGCGAGGACGCTGAGCATTACGAGGCGTTTCATCGGGCGGCCCTCCGGTTGTGATTGGCGGTTCGCTTGTGGTGCACCTTGGTCTTTACGCAGCGCACCTTGCCGCCCTGGTGCGCTTTGCGCCTGCCCTTCGGGCAGCCGGGCTTGCGCGGAGCGGGATGCTTGGCGGTACCGGGGCCGGTGAAGCCAGCGCTCGCCGGTGGCCCTTCCTCGGGCGCACCCTTGGGAGTTCCCTGGCAGACCTCGAGCGGACAGGGCTGCGGCTGGTCGGGGAAGTCAATGCCTCCGCCGATGCGGGCGTCGTAGAGGCGGCGGTTGGCATCGAGCGCGTCCGGGGTGTACTGGGCCGTGGCGGAGAAGAAGATGTCGTGCCCCGACGGGCTGATCGCCTCGACGAAGGGCCGCAGCGACCAGCGGGAGAGCCCGTCGCTGATCAGGATCTGGCGCCCGTCGCGCCACTCGTAGACATCGATGGCCGACTCAAGGTTGCCGCCCGTCCCGGGGGTGTTCTGGTCCGCGCCGACCAGCGGGGTCGAGGTCGCGAAGGCGAGGGTGCCATTGGCGGCGAGAGCGGTGAGGTTGGGCTGGCCCGGTTCGAAAGCGCCCGTCAAGCTGGTGGGCACGCTTTCCAGCGGCGCCGAGCCGTCGCTGGGACAGGAGACGCAGCTGAGCGAGCGGTCGGCGTCGTCGTAGAGGTAGTACTGGTGGGTGCCGCCGTTGGTGGAGGCGCTGCCGAGTGGGTTGAGCGCTCCTGAGTTCGAACGGAAGACGAGCTTGGAGCCGTCGGGGCTGATGGCGACTTCCGGCTGGTTGTAGCCGATGGAGTTGCCGGGAGCCACGTAGGCGAGGCTTCCCGCAGCCACGTTGACCCGGTAGATCGCCGGGGTTCCGTCCGGCGGTGCGCCGGGAAGCAGGCGGGTCGTGGTGCTGAAGTAGGCGCGCGAACCGTCCTCGGAGACGGCGATCTCGCCGGGCGCGTTGCCCGTCACGTTGGCGGCAATGCCGGGCACGAGGCAGCTGACGCATTCGAGGCTTTCGTCGCCGATGTCGTAGCGATAGAGGTCGTTGCCGCCGTCGCTTTGGTCACGGGCCGGATCGAGGTTGGCGGTCGTCGTGCCGAAGACCGCGTCCGGGGTCGCTTTGACCAGGGAAAGCGGGCCAATCGGCTTGGTTTCACCAGCGGGGATGTCGCGCAGGTAGAGGTTGGTGTCATGGCAGCCGGCGCTGTTGGCGGCGCTTGGGAAGACGACGAGCGAGCCGTCGCCCGAAACCCAGTGCGCGGCCTGAGCACCATCCTCGGCGAAGGCGCCGCCTTCGCCTTCCAGGTTTTGGTTGACCCCGCAGCCCGCGACGACGTTTCCCGGCAAGAGGCTGACGAGCTTGGGGGCGCCCGAGCTGATGTCGTAGAGGTTGGTCGCCGCCGCCGCCGCGGGATAGGCGGGATCGATACTGCCGCCACGCAACGGCGCGATGACGCGACTGCCGTCGGCGGAGACGCCAAACGAGGAATTGCCCCTCGGGAAGCTGGTGCCTTTGAGTTCCTGCGGAGGAATGGGCTGGAGCAGCCTTTCCGGCGAGCCGCCCGGATTGAGGCGCCAGAGCACTTCGCTGCCGCTCTCGCCGTTCAAGTTCCTGCTGACCATGCTGGAGAGATCGCCGGACCCGAAGAGGCCATACCAGTCGGCTCCGACCAGGTCCTGGCGAGCCGGGGTGATCAGGGTCGTCTGCCAGCCACTCTGGGGGTGTTCACCAGCGGGGCGCTGTGCGTAGTAGAGGCTGAAGAAGCTGCCCGAGTTGGAGATCGGAGTGCCGCCTGAGATCCCGTAGACGGCACGGTCTCCGTCGCTGCCGACAGCCTGGATGAAGCCGACCGGGTTGCCGCCGGAGTCGGACAGGCTGACCTGCTCATAGGCGCGATCGGACCCGGGCGGGCCGGGGAAGTGACCGTGGGAGAGCGGTGCATCGGAGGCACGGGTCGTGACGGTCACGTCCTGCCCCGCGGCGGGACCGGCCGGGTTGCTGTTGTCGGCCACGAGGCGGTAGTGGTAGGTCGTGCCGGGTTCGAGGCCTTCGATCTGCTCCGCGACCAGCTCGAACTGATCGCCCGAGCCGGCCGGCAGGTCGGGCGTCGAGGCGCAGGGGCTGGTGTCGCAAGGGCCGTCCGCGCCGTACTCGAAGTGGTAGGTGGTGGCCGCGCGCACCGGGTAGACGCGACCCGTGATCTGGGCCGTGGTGGTGGTGCGGATGGGCGAGCCCGTGGTTTCGACCACCGCCGGGCCGGCCGTGGAGAAAGACGCAGGGGCCGTCGTGGTGGTCCCGTCGGCGCTCGAGGCGATGAGGCGGAAGCGGTACTCGCTGTTGGGCCCAAGGCCGGTAACGGCGGCGCTGACGGCATGCTGTTCGAAGTCCAGAGGGAGTGAGCCCGCGTCTAGGTCGCAGGGCACCGAGCCTCCCGAAGAGAGATCGGCGAAGCCGCTGACACCGAAGGCGGCCCTGGAGACGTACTCGAAATGGCAGTCGGTCAGGGCCACGCCCTGGGCACCGACGAGGCCGTTGAGGGTGGCCGTGGCATTGGCGAGCGCCGAGGCCGGCTGCGTCTTTGCTTCTGGCAGGATCTGGCCGGGACCGAGGACGCGAACCTGCTGGCTGCCCGCATCGGCGACATAGAGGTCGCCGCTGGCCGGATCGACCGCAAGCCCTTCAAAGGTAGCGTCGGGAATTTCGGTGGCGAACTCGTCGATCAGATTGCCGGCAGGATCGTATTCGTCGATCCAGGTCTTCGGGTTATCGAAATCGGCCACGAAGAGGTGGTCGTTCGCCGAATCGACGGCGAGCGAGTGATTCTGGGCCGCACTGCCGGGACTGCCGCCCTGGAGGTGGACCGCGGTCGCGTAGCCGGAGGCGGCTGTGTATTTCCAGACTCCGCTGCCGGAGACGTCGGCGAAAAGGTTGCCGGCGGAGTCGAGGGCCAAGCCGCAGGGGCCGCCGCCTTGGGCGCCGGTGTCGACAGCTCCCAGGTAGGCGCCGGCCGATGAGTATTTGAGAACCTTCTTGGCCGAGGCGTTGGAGACCCAGACGTTGCCGGCCGAGTCCACCGCGGCCCCGCAGAGATCCTTGGGGGAGCCGTCGGGGGTTCCGGGCGTCGTCGCGGGATCGACCGGAAACCCAGCGAGCTGAGTGCCCGCGTCGTCCCAGCCGTAGAGCAGATTGGTTGCCTGGGAGGCGAGATATACGTTGCCGGCGGAGGCGAGGCCGGTGTTGTCGACGGCAAGACCGGCATTGAGGCCGCTGTCGGCCGTGGCGAGAGGCTCAAAGCCGGGCAGGAGCGGGAACGCCGGGGGGGCCGAGACGTCGAAGCCAAAGATTCCTGGCGTTATCCCATTAAATGAATTGTCGACTTGGAGCGCGTAGAGACGGCGCCCATCGCTGTCGAAGGCGACCTTGCTGGGACTGTGAAATCCGAACTGCGTCGCGGAGGTCCCGTCGGGACCAAAGGCGGCGATTTCTTCGTGTGTGTAAGTGGGAACCTGGGTGAGAGCGCCGAAGATGTCGACCGTGTGTTCTGAGGTGGGGTCTATAACGTAGGCCTTGGCGGCCGGGCCGGAGGCAGCACTCTTGACGGCGAGGTCCGTCGACTCGGTGCCGAAGTAAGCGGCGTCGCCGAATTCATACAACGAGGCGCCGCTAGAGGCGAAGACTGCGAGGTGATCGCCGTGGTTGACATAAACGTCGCCATTCCCGGGGTCGATCGCGACGGACGTAAGGTCCGAGTCAATCTGAACACCTGTGGCCTGGGGGAGGCCCGGTGCGAAGTCTGAGGCGGCATAGCGCACAAGGTTCCCCGGAGGCCGAACACCCTTCGAAGACTGGACTACGTAAACCCGTCCTGCGTCGGCAGCTACCCAAATCAAGTTGTCGGCGATTGCGATCCCGCTGACTGCGTAGTCCGAGTTGTCGATCACTCCGCCGGGCGAGTTGGGAGCGAAACGACGAACAAAATAGGACCCAAATTCAAAGGTATTGACATAAAGATTGCCGTCGGTTTGATCGACCGCAATCGATGCTGCATTGGAAGCGGTGATCGCACCCAGCTGTTCGCCGCTTGGGGCAAAAGCTTTGATCGAACTACCGTCGGAGACGTAAACGGTGCCGTCGAGCGGGCCACCCGAGTTGTCGATTGCGATCGAGGAATCGAAACTCGTAAAGCCGCTTAGGGCGTTAGTGCCGACGTCGGGACCAGCGGTGAAGTTGTGGGGGGAGCCAGCGGCGGTGAAACGGTGGACCTTGTCCTGCGAGCGGTCGAATATGTATACATCGCCATTCCCCTGGTCGACAGCAAGGGAACTTGGGTCGACGGCAAAGGTAGTGAATGATCCTTCGTAGGCTCGCGTGGGCCGGGCGGAGGCACTCGGGGCGAGGGCGAGCAACGCGAGTGACGCCGCTGCTAGAACAAGAGCGGCACGGCGTGAGAGCCACGGGCGGCGAGCCCGTGGAGAGCTGTGTCCTGTCTTCGCGCTGCGCATCATCTCAAGTCCTCTCGCTGTCCTCGGGTCGTTTGGGGTGTAGGTTCGGCTGAACCGGCTAAGCGGCCCCGGGACAACGCCTAGGGCGTCGTCCCGGGCATCGAATCGCTCAGCTGCTTAGTCAGGGTGATGCTGGCGCGGTCACCGCATAGCTACCGCTGCCAAACACGCCGCCGCCTGACCCGACCGTGAGGAATGCCAGCATCGCACCCGCCTTACTGGCGCCTTCTTCTGTGAAATCGGGATATGCGATTAGGGGATTGTTAATTGAAGCGGCCACACCGATGTAGACGCAGAGGTAGCCAGCGGCGGCTTTGGGATCGATCACCGTACCCGCACAATTGGCCGAACCAATTTTGTCGATGATCTCTGTATGCGCCGCATCAAGAGGGTTGGCAAGCGGAATGCTGAAGGGAATCGCTGCCGCTGCCCCAAAGTCGTAGTAGGAGCTTTCCGGCGTGGTGTTTTTTGGCCCCGTGACGACAAAGGTGCCGGTCTCGGTTGAACCGGGCGGAAGTGTGCCGCCGGCGGTCCACGGGTTGCCCTGCGGTCCAGGTGGACCCGTTGCGCCGGCGTTGCCAGGCGTTCCCGCTTCGCCGTTGCAGATCGCTTTTTTGGTCGCCGATTCGCCGGCGACTTCAACGGTGACTCCGCCTTCCACACAGCTCGGGGCGGTGCCGCTGATGGCTACCGATTTGCCGGGGGCGCCAGCCGAGCCGGTCGAACCGTTGGCACCGTTGGCTCCATCTTTTCCGTTGGCGCCAGCGGGCCCCTGCGGTCCGACAGGCCCAGCAGGGCCCGTCGCGCCTTTAGGCCCTGCGGGGCCGCGCTTGGCCTTGGCCTTGGAGCCGGTGGCCTTGCCACCGCTCGAAGAGTTGGAGGCGGCGTAAGCGCCGCCGAACATGGCGAAAACGAGGGCTATCACCGAGATGACTCCCGGGATCCCGAATCGCGTGCGTAGCGTCGAGAACATCTGGATCTCTCTCCTTGTCCCGTGAGCCCCTCTGCCCGCCGCTTCCCTTAGCGGCTTCCTCGAGGCTCGGTTTTGTCCCTATTCCCTGATTCGGTCTTCGCGGGCTATACCGACTGCGTTCCCAACAGAAGACGTGGCTGGATGTAAACACGCTGGTTCGTGTTTGTCAAGATACGCACGTGGTATTGCTGAGAAAGCTGCCTGTTTGCAGGCGGTTTCTGGCAAAAGTTTTTGACTCGCTGGCGAGCGGGGCGTATACGGCGCTATGCGCCGGCTTGCTTGCGCCGTGCTTCGGGGAGCTCGGACGACTCGTGGTCCGACTCGAAGGCGAGAACCCTGCCCTCCTTGGGGCCTGGCTCGCTGGGGCGATAAAAGGCGAGTACATACTCGACCAAGGGAGCGGTGAGGTCCCGCAGCTGGGCGCCCCTCCCCCGCAGCACCTCACTGGCGACGCGCGAGGCGATCCCACCGACGATCACACCCTCAACCTCAGGTGGAGGGCTAGACTGGGGCGGCAGATCGGGCGCGGCCGAACGCAGCAGAGTGCCGTAGCGCTGCAGCCACTCGTGGTAGCGAAGGGCGATGTCCTCTCCCGCCGAGGGAGCCTCGACAAAGAGGAAGCGCGCCAGGTCGGGCTCGGAGGCCAGCGCGTCGAGCGCCGCCGTGAGCGAGCTCTCCACCCTCTCCCCGATCGTGGCGCCCTCGTAACAAGGAAGCGAAAGCACCTCCAGCAGGCGCTCGTGCCCGGCCTCGTGGGCCGTCGCCACGCAGTCTTGCTTGTCGCTGAAGTTCTTGTAGAAGGCGTTGCGGGAGACGGCGGCCCGCTTGACGATGTCGGCCACCGACATCGCTTCGTAACCGCGCTCGGCAGCGACGGCGGGCACCGCGGCGAGCAGGCGCTGGCGCTGGTCGCGCAGCACCTCGTCCGGTGCCAGTGCATGACGCCCGCGTGGTAGGCGGCTTGGCGCGGCGGCTTTGGATCTGGCGCTGGCCTTGGCCATAGTCGAAATACGAGCTATCCGTTACGCATACAGTCTAGTTCTTAAATAGACCCTAGGTCAACGATGTTTCTCATGGCACAGGAAAGGCCCGCTTGCGCGGGCCTTTCCTGGCGATGGCTTGGAACTCAGAGACTGGGGCGCATCTGGCGCAGCCTTTTGACCCGCTCCTCGATCGGGGGGTGGGTCGAGAAGAGGCCGGCGATGCCCTTGCTGGCGAAGGGCTTGACGATGTAGAGCGGCTCGGCCGCCTGGTTGACCTGCATCGGCATATCGGTCGCCCCCTGCTCGAGGCGCAGCAGGGCGCTGGCGAGGGACTCGGGGTTGCCGCAGATTTCCGCTCCGCCGGCGTCGGCCGCGTACTCGCGCTGGCGTGAGATCGCCAGCTGGATGATCGTCGCCGAGATCGGCGCCAGCAGGACAAGCGCCAGCGAGGCAGCGAGGCCAAGCGGCGAGTTGTCGTCGTCACCGAACCAGAGCAGCATGTAGGCGAGGTAGGTGATCGCGGCGCCGATCGCCGAGGCAACCGACTGGATCAGGATGTCGTGGTTGCGGATGTGGGTGAGCTCGTGGGCGAGCACGCCGCGCAGCTCGTCCTCGGAGAGCAGTTTGGTGATCCCGCGGGTGACAGCGACGGCGGAGTGCTTCGGGTTGCGGCCGGTGGCGAAGGCGTTGGGCTGATCCTGGGGGATCATGTAGAGGCGCGGCATCGGCAGGTCGGCGCGGGTGGTCAGTTCGCGGACGATCTCGTAGAGCCGCGGCGCTTCCGATTCGTCGATCGGCTTGGCCCGGCTCATCGCCAGCGCCATCTTGTCGCTGAAGAAGTAGGAGCCGAGGTTGATCAGCAGGGCGAAGCCGAGGAAGAGCGCCGCCGTGCTGGGGCCGCCGATCAGGGCGCCGATGACGACCAGCAGGCCGGAAAGGCCGGCGAGCAGGATCGTCGTGCGCAGGGTGGCGCCCCAGGTGGACTGCTTGGTCGTCTTCATGAAGTGGCTGCTCCTCGGTTCGGTTGCATCGCGGTCCCGTCATTGTCGCTTGGAACGGGGCCGATGGCCATAGGTGGCAACCCCTAACCGGGTCGGTGGGACCACCTAGGCTTGCCCGATGCGCCCGGTGGTCCAGCGATGACGACGGCCGTGATCGTCGTGCTCCTGGCCGCGGTGGCCGGCCTCGCCCTCGGCCTGCTGATCATGCGCCGCCGCCGCGCCCCGCTGGAGCGCCTGATCGAGGAGATGGAGAAGGTCGACCTGAGCCGGCCGGGGCCACTGCTGCCGCGCTCGATCGACGGCGTCGGCGAGACCGAGGAGGTGGAGCGGATCGAGCTCGCCTTCCTGCGCATGATGCGGCGCCTCGAAGCGGAGCGGCGGCGGGCGGGGAGCGCCGCCCTGCAGGCCCAGGAGGAGGAGCGGACCCGGGTCGCCCGCGACCTCCACGACGAGGTCAACCAATCGCTGACCGGCCTGCTGCTGCGGCTCGAGGCGGCCCGCGAGGCGGCACCGCCCGAGCTGGAGGCCGAACTGGCCGAGACCAAGGCGCTCGCCAACCAGGCGATGCGGGAGCTGCTCTCGCTCGCTCGCCAGCTCCGCCCCACCGCGCTCGACGACCTTGGCCTCAAAGCGGCTATCGCGGGTCAGGTCGATCAGCTGGCCCGGGGCGAGATCGAGGCCGAGTTCAGCGCCGACGGCGACTTCTCCAGCCTCGACGACGACTCCCAGCTGGTCGTCTACCGGGTCGCCCAGGAGGCGCTCTCCAACGCAGCTCGCCACAGCGGCGCCGGGCACGTCGCGGCGAAGCTGCGCCGCAACGACGCGGATGGCGGCGTCGAGCTCGAGGTCAGCGACGACGGCCGCGGCTTCGCCTTCGACGAGTCCGAGGGCGGGCTCGGCATCGGCGGCATGCGCGAGCGGGCGCTGCTGATCGGCGGCGAGCTGACGATCGAGTCGCGCCCCGGCCACGGAACCACGGTCCGCCTCCTCGTCCCGTCCCCGCCGCGCGACTCCGCTTAACCCCGGGCCGCCACACCCCGCCCAGCCGCGTCGGCGGCCAGCGCAAGCCTCGCGGCCAGGACCTCCGCCGCATGAGCCGGCTCCTCGTCCAGCTGCAGTTCGGAGAGTCGCAGCACCTCGAAACCGCGGCGCATCAAGCCCAGATCACGTGCGTGATCCTCCTGGAACGCCACTTCGCCGCGGTGGTAGAGGTAGCTGTCGGTTTCGACCACGAGCCGCCTCTCTCTCCATAGGAAGTCGACGAGGTAGGGACCGACGCGAACGTTGACCTCGGGTGGCGGCAGCCGGTGACGACGGCAAAGCCGCAGGAAGTCTCCCTCCAAGTCGCTGCGGGTCCTGACCTTGGCGTCCCTGTGACCGATCGGCAGGCCGAGCACGTTCGCTTGGCGGATCGCCTTGCGCAGTTCGCGGCTGGAGATCGCGCCGCTGCGTCGAGTTGAGATCGCTTCGCGCAGATCCGCAATCGTCCGGGTGGGAGTGGTGACCGGGATCCCGCGATGAAGAGTTACGTCGGCCGGCAGGAGCGAGCGCGACCGATGAACGCGCATGCCGGAGCGTCGGCTCCTGCCGCCATTGCCGGCGACGATCACGTCGCAGGGAGCCTGCGCCAGCGGCAATAGCCCCCACAGCCACGCCGCGCTTCGGTGACTGACGGCCGCACCCCAATAGGCAAGTACGGACCCGCCCTCCCCGCGCGTCCCCCGTCCCAGAGCCAGTACCGCTGCCAAAGACCGCCCTTCGGGGGGCGGCGCGGCATGTCCCACGGAATAGACGCCACGGTGCAGGCGATGAAGCCGCCCGGCCGCCGCCCGGACCCTGATTCCCTCCTCACCCACCCCAAGGCGCCGTAGTTGGTCGACGGAAACCACCCCGAACTGTCGAGCAGCGAGTTCAGCGATCCGGAGGTCGGGTGTGGCGACTTTCCCGTCCATGCACACGGGTAAGTCGCCACACCCCCGATCTCTCCCCCCTCCCGACTGGGAAACTGGGCGGATGCTGCGCGTGCTGATTGCCGACGACCATGGGATCGTGCGCTCCGGGCTGCGGCTGCTGCTCGAGCGCCAGCCCGACATCGAGGTGGTGGCCGAGGCCGCCGATGGCGCCGAGGCGCGTGACCTGGCGGTACGCGAGCGGCCCGACCTGGCGATCCTCGACGTCAAGATGCCGAAGCTGACGGGACTGCAGGCGACGCGGGAGATCAAGCGCCAGGCACCCGAGGTCTCGGTGCTGATCCTCTCGATGCACGACGACGAGCGCTACCTCTTCGAGGCGCTGAAGGCAGGCGCCTCCGGCTACGTGCTGAAGGCGCAGGCCGACACTGACCTGCTGGCGGCGATCCGCGCGGTCGAGCGCGGCGAGCCCTTCCTCACCCCCGAGGCACAGCGGACGCTGATCAAGGATGTGCTCGAGCGCGGCTCCAGCGGTGAGGAGGATCTGACCCCGCGCGAGGAGGAAGTGGTCAAGCTGGTCGCCGAGGCGCACACGACGAAGCAGATCGCCGAGGTCCTCCACCTCTCCGAGAAGACGGTCGAGAACCACCGCGCCAACGCGATGCGCAAGCTCGGCATGCGCGACCGGGTCGAGCTGGTCCGCTACGCGATCCGCCGCGGCCTGATCGAGCCATAGGCGTCGAAGCGCCGAGCGGCCGCATAACCGACCGCTTCAGTAGGATTTAGATCCATGTTGTTCTCGACCAAAGCCGAGTACGGCGTCCGCCTCATGGTCGAGCTGGGCCGCCAGCCCGGCTCGCTGCCGATCTCGCTCAGCGCCGTTGCCGAGGCCGAGCGGCTGCCGCTCTCCTATCTGGAGCACCTGGTGGCGAAGCTGCGCAAGGCCGGCCTGGTGACCTCAACCCGGGGCGCCCACGGCGGCTACCGCCTGGCCAAACCGGCGGAGGAGATCACGATGGACGCGGTCGTCGAGGCGCTGGAAGGGCAGATCGCCCCGATGGAGTGCTTCCACGACGCGCCCGACGGCAAAGTGCTCTGTTCGCACGAGGACGACGGCGACCACGCCTGCGCGACGAAGCTGCTCTGGACGCGCGTGCAGGGCGGCGTCACCAAAGCGCTCTCGGGCACGACGCTGGCCGAGCTGGTTGAGTTCGGCGGCTCTGAGCCCCGCGCAGAGCGCTCCGCGCCGGTCGGCACCGCCGCCTGACGCGAAGACCTTCCAAACACAGAAACAGGAGTGAAATTGGCTGAGCTGGAGATACGCAACCTGCACGTGAGCGTCGAGGACAAGGAGATCCTCCGCGGCCTCGATCTCGACGTCGAGAAGGGCAAGGTCCACGCGCTGATGGGGCCGAACGGCTCGGGCAAGTCGACCCTGGCTAACGTGATCATGGGCCACCCGGCGTACGAGGTGACCGAGGGCTCGATCAGCTTCAAGGGCGAGGACGTCACCGAGGCCGACCCCGACGTGCGCTCCAAGGCCGGCCTCTTCATGGCCTTCCAGTACCCGGTCTCGATCCCCGGCGTCTCGGTCAGCAAGTACCTGCGGATGGTGATCAACGCCCACCGCGAGGAGCGCGGCGAAGACCAGATCAAGATCAAAGACTTCGCCAAGGTCGCCCAGGAGGCGATGGCGCTGGCCAACATCCCCAAAGACTTCTCCAGCCGCTACCTCAACGAAGGCTTCTCCGGCGGCGAGAAGAAGCGGATGGAGCTGCTGCAGCTGGCGCTGCTGCGACCGGAGATCGCGGTGCTCGACGAGACCGACTCGGGCCTCGACATCGACGCGCTGCGCACGGTCGCCGAGGGCGTCAACCAGTTCGCCGGGCCGGACATGGGCGTGCTGATCATCACCCACTACCAGCGCATCCTGCACATGGTCAAGCCCGACTTCGTCCACGTCATGTTCGAGGGCCGGATCGTCAAGGAAGGCGGACCGGAGCTGGTCGGCGTGCTCGAGGAGAAGGGCTACGGCTGGATCCGCGAGGAGGTCGAGGCGGGCGCCACCGCCTGACCTCGGGGACATGGAGCCGACGACGACAAAGAGCTCCTCTCCCCCCTCGGCCTTCCCGATCGAGAAGGTCCGCGCCGCCTTTCCCGCCTTGGAGCGGGAGGTCCACGGCAAGCCGGTCGCCTACCTCGACAGCGGCGCCAGCTCGCAGCGGGTGCTGGCCTCGATCCAGGCGGTCGACCGCTACGAGCGCACCAGTCACTCCAACGTCCACCGCGGCTCGCACACGCTCTCGGCCGAGGCGACGGCGGCCTACGAGGGCGCGCGGGCGACGGTCGCCGACCACCTCGGCGCGGCCGACCGGCGCGAGGTCGCCTTCGTCCGCAACGCGACCGAGGCGATCAACCTGGTCGCGCGGGCCTGGGGCGACGCCAACGTCGGCGCCGGCGACCGCATCGTCCTCACCGAGATGGAGCACCACTCCAACATCGTCCCCTGGCAGCAGCTCGCCGAGCGGGTCGGGGCCGAGATCGACTGGGCGCCGATCGACGACGAGGGCCTGCTCGACATGGACGCCTTCGCGGCGCTGCTGGAGCGCGGCCCGAAGCTCGTCGCCGTCACCCACGTCTCCAACGTGCTCGGCACCGAGAACCCGCTGGCCGAGATCTCGCGGCTGGCGCACGACGCCGGCGCGCTGGTCCTGGTCGACGGTGCGCAGGGCGCGCCGAAGATGGCGGTCGACGTCGCCGAGCTCGGCGTCGACTTCTACGCCCTGACCGGCCACAAGCTCTACGCGCCGACCGGGATCGGCGCGCTCTGGGCCAGGCTCGACCTGCTGCGGGCGATGCCGCCCTTCCTCGGCGGCGGCTCGATGATCCGCAAGGTGACCCGCGAGGGCACGACCTACGCCGACCCGCCCGCCCGCTTCGAGGCCGGGACGCCGGCGATCGCCCAGGCGATCGGCATGGCCTCGGCGCTGCGCTGGCTCGACGGGTTGGGAATGGACGCGGTGCTGGAGCACGAGCGCCAGATCACCGACTACGCCCTGGAGCGGCTGCCCGAGGTGCCCGGCCTGCGCATCTTCGGCCCGCCCCGCGGCGCCGAGCGGATCGGCCCGGTCTCCTTCGAGCTCGAGGGAGTCCACGCCCACGACGTCTCCGAGATCCTCGACCGCCACGGCGTGGCGGTCCGCGCCGGCCACCACTGCGCCCAGATCCTGATGGACCGCCTCGGCGTCTCCGCCACGGCCCGAGCCAGCTTCGGCGTCTACACCACCCCCGAGGAGATCGACCGCCTGGTCGAGGGCCTCCACGACGCCCGCAAGGTCTTCGGGCTCTAGCGTGCCGGGGTCACTGAGCCCCGGCGGAGCCGCCAAAAACCGCGAGGGTCCTTGAGCGAGCTGCCTACGTGCTCAATTAGTTTGCGGTCACGCAGCTCGTGTAGATATTTGAGAGCAGTGGGCCTAGAAACGCCTAGAAGCTCTACCGCCTGCGTAGTAGTGACACGATCGCCGCGACTGAGGAACTCGACGAATCGCTCCGATCCAGCAGGCAACCGTTCAAGAATTCGACCTGCGAGCGGATCGGCAAGCAACGTCACCTGCACCGAAGCCGACCGCTCCGAATAGACGGGATCGGGCAGGCCCGCCCGATTCATCTCCTCGAACATGCGATCAACGCCCTCGCCGAGCTCTCTGCCGTAGCCGAGGTCGCTCATCGCCCGGGCGATCCTTGGATTCCGGGCAAATCGACTGGACCGAATGCTCTCCGGACGGACCAGCCCAGGCAACCGCCCTGGACTCTCTACCTCAAGGCGATCATCGAACAACTCGATTCGCGTGTGGTCGCCGCCAACGCTGTAAGAGCGATGCGTAACAGCATTGACGACCGCCTCCAGCCAGGCAAATTCTGGAATTTGAGTGCCTTTGGCGAAACGACCCTCTTGTTGAAGTCGTGTTGCCATCGGGAGAAATTTTTCTAGATGCTCCCGTGCGCCCTCGACCTGAAAAGGAATCGGACCCTCAAACCTCTCGTCCTCAACGACGTTGGCTCGCGTCCCACTTTCCCTCGATGAACCCGCATAGCGAAGGACCCTCACGGAAGCCTGTGGGAATCGCAATTGAGGCTCGCGCCCAAGCACGAGCAATCCAGCGACCGTCAGAACCAGCGCTCCGCTCACTTCAGATGCGAGCCCTCTTGCCTGAAGAACCTGATCTAGGCTGGTCGCAGGTCGGAGCTTCTGTTCAAATTCCGCATCGAGGAACTCGTCGAGATCGTCAAGGCTCGTCCCATCGACAATCGTGCCATCGAAGATCGAGTCGCCCTTGTCGTAGCGAAGCTCCTGCGACGCGGCCGGGCCGAGCTTTCGATTCTCATCTCCGACCCTTAGAAAGGTCTCCCCCTTAGCCGTCAGGTGCACGCGCTGGCTCGCCTCGATTTCGATCAGCACAATCTCATCCGCTTCGTCATTTGAGTTGAGGCAAGGCAGAAACTCAAAGCGATGGCGAACGGGCGGCTGCGTAAAGTCAAGCGCGGCCTGCCGCCAGGCGTTCAGGCGATTACTGGACGCGACACCCTCCACCTTGCCGTCGTGAACCCCTGCGACCAGGAGACCTCCCTCTGCATTTGCAAAGCCAGCGATGAGATCCGCGAGGGTCCGAGCCTGGGTCCGTGCGCTGACCCGCTCAAGCCATTGGTCCTCTGGCTGGCGAACCAGAAAGTCGATTGCATCCGCTTCAGACAGCAGTTGCAGCTGGGGGATATCCGCCTCCCGAGTCTTCATCTAAACCGAAGCTTATCAGCTGCATTAAAATTTTTAATGCTCTTGTATAGACCCCCCTGTCTTAAGACTTTTCCCTGCAAATCATCACTGGAGGTAATTCCAGTTAGATGAAAATTCAGCCGAGTTTTCGAGCTCCCGAAAAGCCTGCCTGCACGCCCAACACGCTGGACCGAGCGCTAGTAGGCGCCAGGTGAGCCGGCTGGCGGCACGCCGGGCGGGGGCGGTGGGCCCCAGCTGACGCGGCCGTCGTCGCCGCTGATCGGAATCGACGGGCCGCCCATTGCGGGGGTGTCGAGCGTCGTGTCGGCGATCGCCTTGACCCGCGAGAGCACCTCGCGGACTTCGCTCCTCTTGCCCTGGTAGCCCCAGGTGTGGAGGTCGGCGGTGAGGCCGGTCGCGTCGATCCCAGCCGCGTCGGCGAGGTAGAGGGCACGGGGCATATGGAAGCCCTGGGTGACCACGACCGCGTCGTGGACGCCGAAGATGCCGCGGGCCCTGACCATCGTCGCCCAGGTGTCGAAGCCGGCGTGGTCCTCGAAGATGACTCGCGGCGGCACTCCCCTGTCGACCAAGGCCTTGCGCATCGTGTCCGGCTCGTCGTAGGCCCAGCTGTGGTGGTCGCCGGAGACGAGGATCCGCTTCACCTTGCCGGCGTGCCACAGGGCCGAGGCCTGGCGGACGCGGTCGCCGAGCATTCCGCTCATCTTGCCGTTCGGCTGGACCAGGGCCCCCGGGACGATCGCCACCTCGGCGGGCGGGACGTCGGCGACCCTGGCGGTCGCCTCACCCTCGGTACTTAGCAGGATGTAGGCGTTGGCGAATACGACCAGCGCGATCAGCCCGACCCCACCGACGATCACCGTCTTGGAGAGCCGTGGCCAGCGCCGCGCCGGATATGTCAGCTTGCGAAACAACCCCTGCATTGGCCGCAAACGGTAGCAACGACGAGCCGGGTGTAACGCGTTCTCCGCCCAGTGCATGGACAGCGCGCTGCACCGCTTCGCTAGCGTCTCTGGCATGGACGAGCTCTACCGCGACCAGATCCTCGAGCACTACAAGCGGCCGCATAACTTCGGCCGGGTCGATCAGCCCGACCTCGAGTTCGAGGACACCAACCCCTTCTGCGGCGACGAGCAGCATGTGACGATCCGGCTCGACGAGGAGGGCAAGGTCGCCGAGATCGCCTTCGACGGCAAAGGCTGCGCGATCTCCACCGCGGCGACCTCGCTGCTGACCGACGAGCTGGCGGGGAAAACGCGCGAGGAGCTGCTGCACCTGCCCAAGGAGTTCGTCCTCGACCTGCTCGGGATCGAGATCTCGGCGACGCGGATGAAGTGCGCGATGCTGGGCCTCAAGGTCGTCAAGAGCGCCAGCCTCGGCGAGCCGGCCGAATGGGAGGACGAGGGTGAGGTCGGCAGCCCCGCGGAAGCGGCTGCCGACCTCGGTGCGTAGTTCCTAGCGAGAGAGCATCAGCCCGCTACGAACAGCGGCGTCGGCGTGGAGACCGTGTATTTGCCGCTCCATTTGAGTGGCCCTCCACAAGTGCCGGTTTCTTTCGCCAGCGCCTCTTCTTTTGCTTCGATTTTGGCGTTTGGACTACCGCCAAACACATCCAGAACAACCACCGACTTGGTGAACGTGCAGGCCGAGCCGCAGTTGACTTTGAATTCCGGATTGACAAGGCTCAGCTGGCCGTTGCCTGCCCCTGAGGCCCTCAGCACCGTCGAGCCGACTTTCGTCAGTTCCACCGTGCAGCCACCGGAGCACGTGGCAAAGGTCGCCGCGGTCAGTTCCATCGCAAGCGGCTGGCCTTCTTTGGCGGCGCTTTTGGTTTTCAGCGTCGACGTTTTGCATTTCGTCGTCACTTCGCCCATCACAAACGTCGCTTCGGTCGCCGCTTCCAGCGCCGATTCGACCGCGGTTTTTTCTGCATAGACGTTGCCGGCCGCGCACGTTTCTTCGTTGGCTTTGCAGAGGACCGTGCGAGCTTCGTTGGCGAGGAACACGGCTTCCGGGCTGGTCGTCGCGTAGGTCGCCGTGAATTTCGCTTCTTCTGGCGGACATTTGGCGCCGGATTCTTTTGTCATTTTGACGGCTTCGTCTTTGATGGTCGCAGGCGTCCCGCCGGTGAAGGGCAGGGTTTCCGGTTCCATCACGAAGGTGCAGCTGAGCGTTGCGCCACACGTCAGGCTCACCCCAGGTTTGCCGATGACGTTTTTTTTGAGAGCGAACGTGCCGTTCCCTGCGCTGGTCGCTTTGAAGCTGTCGAGGTACGACAGGTGCACCGCCGTGACCGTGCAGGCCGTTTTTTCCAGCATGCAGGTTTCAAAGCCAAATGCGGCCACGAAGCCGGTCGCGCTGGCGCCTTCTTCGGTCATTTCACCTTCTAACCAGGATTTTTGGCAGGCCACCGTTCCCGAGGTCGTGATGATTTTTGCTTCCGCGCCCGCTTGGGTTTGTGCCGTAAACAGAAGCGGGGGCAGGTATCTGTTTTTCGCTAAGCAAGACGTTTCTTTTGCTTTGCAGAGATAGGTTCCGGTCGCGGCGGCCGCCGAGGTGGCGCCGATGAGCGCAATCGCGACGAACAGGCCGATAGCCGAGATGCCGAGCATCCGTAGGACTCTCACTTTTTTCTCCCTTGTTCCGCTGGATTTGCCAGGCGGAGCAAGCAGGGGCCTGCGGCCCCGCACCGGCGGGGAGATCGCTCATAGCACACCCAGAGCTTTTTAGTCAGAGACTTTTATGCAATGAGCGTTGACTTCATGCTTCCGCGCCATCGCCGGAGAGCGCGATCACGGCGAAGGCGGCGCCGTGCGGGTCGAGGAGGATCGCGAAGCGACCGACCGGGAGGTCGATCGGCCCCATCATCAAGCTGCCGCCGCGCTCCGTGGCCTGGGCCACGGTCGCGTCGGCGTCCTCGACCGCGAAGTAGGCCAGCCAGTGCGCGGGAATCTCCTCCGGCACGCTGCGCTCGACCATGTCGAGGATGCCGCCGACCGGGTTGCCGCCGAGGGTGATCGTCGTGTAGCTCTCGTTCTCCCCCATCTTCATCTCTTCGAAGCCCCAGCCGAAGACGGCGCCGTAGAAGGCCTTGGCGGCGCCGAGGTCACGGGTGTTGAGTTCGTTCCAGGCGAGGGCGCCGGGCTCGTTGACCAGGCCGGCGCCGAGGAACGTCCCCGGCTGCCAGATGCCGAAGACGGCGCCGGTGGGGTCGGCGAAGACCGCCATCCGGCCCAGCTCCATCACGTCCATCGGCTCGGCGAGCACGCTGCCCCCCGCCTCCTTGACCGCCGCCGCGGTGGCATCGGCGTCGGCGACCGAGACGTAGCTGCTCCAGGCGGGCGGCTGGCCCTCCTGCATCAGCGGCATCATGCCCGCGACGTCCGCCCCGTTCTTCGTCGCCCGCCGGTAGCCGCCGGTCTGCTCGACGTTTTCCGAGGCCGGGACCTCCCAGCCGAACAGGGCCCTGTAGAACTCGACCGACGCGTCGAGGTCGGGGGAGCCGAGGTCGACCCAGCACGGGGTCCCAGGCGCGTAGCTCGTTCTCTCGCTCATGCTGTCCTCCAATCGTCGAAGTTCGTCCGCCGATCCTTTCATCCCAACCTGAATACGGGTCAAAGGCTTGTTACGGTGCCGGGGCCGGGCCGGGCCAATCGCTAAAATCCGACCGGAGAAGTAGGATTAAGTCTCAACCCGCACTAACCAACCCGCGGGAGCCTCGATTCCCTTGCCAGATACCGCTGGAACATCCATCTCCGTCTGCCCTCGCCGCCGAGCTGCCGCCCGGGGCTATGCGCCTGGTCGAGCACGAGGGGATCAAGATCGGCGTCTTCAACTGCGAGGGCACGCTCTACGCGATCGAGGATCGCTGCTCCCACGACGACGGGCCGCTTGCCGAGGGCGAGTTCGACCCGGCGACCTGCACGGTCGAGTGCCCGCGTCACGGCTCCCTCTTCGACCTGACCACCGGCAGGCCGAAGACGCTCCCAGCTTTCGCCCCGGTGCAGACGTTCACGGCGGCCGTCGTGGACGACACGATCACCCTGGAGGTCGACTAGACCATGGCCACACCCGAGGTCGTCGCAGAGAAGAGAGAGCTCGCCGGCATCAACGCCGACTACAAGGAGAAGTTCGGCTTCCACGATTCCGAGTCGGGCTACGCCTACAAGGCGCCGAAGGGCCTCTCGCGCGAGATCGTCGAATCGATCTCCGACTACAAGGACGAGCCGCAGTGGATGCGCGACTTCCGCCTCAAGGCGCTGGAGCACTTCTACTCGCGCCCGACCCCGAAATGGGGCGGCGACCTCGACCAGATCGACTTCGACGACATCCACTACTTCGTCCGCGCCTCGGAGAAAAACAGCCGCGACTGGAGCGAGGTCCCCGAGGACATCAAGAACACCTTCGACCGGCTCGGCATCCCCGAGGCGGAGCGCAAATTCCTCTCCGGGGTCGGCGCCCAGTACGAGTCCGAGGTCGTCTACCACCAGGTCAACGAGAAGCTCGAGGCCCAGGGCGTGATCTTCACCGACATGGACACGGCGCTGCGCGAGCACGAGGACCTGGTGCGCGAGTACTGGGCGACGATCATCCCGGCCAACGACAACAAGCTGGCGGCGCTCAACTCGGCGGTCTGGTCGGGTGGCTCCTTCGTCTACGTGCCGGCCGGGGTCAAGGTCGAGATGCCGCTGCAGGCCTACTTCCGGATCAACACCGAGAACATGGGCCAGTTCGAGCGCACCCTGATCATCTGCGAGGAGGGCGCCGACGTCCACTACATCGAGGGCTGCACGGCGCCGGTCTACTCCAGCGACTCGCTGCACTCCGCCGTGGTCGAGATCTGCGCCAAGCCGAGCTCGCGGGTCCGCTACACGACGGTGCAGAACTGGTCGCAGAACGTCTTCAACCTCGTCACCAAGCGCGCCGTCGCCCACGAGAAGGCGACGATGGAGTGGGTCGACTGCAACCTCGGCTCGAAGCTGACGATGAAGTACCCGTCGATCTACCTGATGGGCCCCGAAGCCCACGGCGAGATCCTCTCGATCGCCTTCGCCGGCGACGGCCAGCACCAGGACGCCGGCGGCAAGATCATCCACGCGGCGCCGCGCACCTCGTCCTCGATCTTCTCCAAGTCGATCTCCAAGGACGGCGGCCGGGCGACCTACCGCGGCCTGCTCGAAATCGCCGACGGGGCGACCGAGTCGCGCTCCAAGGTCGTCTGCGACGCGCTGCTGCTCGACGAGGACTCGCGCTCGGACACCTACCCGACGATCCGCATCGACGAGAACGACGCCGACGTCGGCCACGAGGCCACCGTCTCCAAGATCGGCGACGAGCAGCTCTTCTACCTGCAGAGCCGCGGCCTCGACGAGGAGGAGGCCTCGAAGATGATCGTCAACGGGTTCATCGAGCCGGTGACCAAGGAGCTGCCGATGGAGTACGCGGTCGAGCTCAACCGGCTGATCGAACTGCAGATGGAGGGAACCATTGGCTGAGGTAGCCGTCGAGCCCGCTTGGCTTTCTGAGAGGCGCCAACAGGGCGCCTCTCTCGCGCAGAGCCTGCCCCTGCCCGACTCGAAGGCGAAGGGCTGGGAATTCACCGACCTCTCGCGGCTCGACCTCGACGCCTACGAGCCCGGCCAGCGCGGATGCCGACGATCAGCAGCGCCGGCGGCGGCGCGACGGTCGTGGCCGCTGGCCGAGGCGGTGATTTCCCACGCCGAGCTCCTGCGAGGCCCACCTCGGCTCGCTGGTGTCGATCGAGGACCCTTTCGTCGCCCGCAACGAGGCCGACTGGAGCGACGGCGTTCTGATCCACGTGCCGCGCGGCGTCAAGCTCGAGCGAGCCGATCCGGATCGAGGTCCCGCTCGAGCGACGACGGCAGCGCCGTCAACTGGCGCACCCTGGTCGTGCTCGAGGAGGGCGCCGAGGCCGAGGTCTGGGAGCACTGGTCCTCGCGCCACGACGAGATCGACGCGCTGCTCAACTCGGTGGTCGAGCTCAGCGTCGGCCAGGCCGCGACCCTGCGCTACGTCAACACCCAGGACATCTCCGAGTCGGCCTGGATCTTCGCCACCCAGCGCGCCCAGGTCGAGCGCGACGCCCGCCTCGACTGGGCCGCGCTCGGCTTCGGCTCGGCCCGCGGCAAGGTGCGGATGGAGACGAAGCTGGCGGGCCCGGGCTCCGAGGCACGGGTCACTGGCGGTTACGCCGGCGGGCCCGGCCAGCATCTCGACTACGACACTACCCAGGAGCACGCGGCGCCGAACACCAATTCCGACCTCGCCTTCCGCGGCGTCCTCGCCGCCGGCTCGACCGCGGTCTGGCGCGGGATGATCAAAGTCGACCCCGGCGCCCAGCAGACCGACGCCTTCCAGGAGAGCCGCAACCTGCTGCTCTCCACCGACGCCCACGCCGACGCGATCCCCGGCCTGGAGATCCTCGCCGACGACGTCCGCTGCACCCACGCCGCGGCGATCGCCCAGATCGACCGCGACCAGCTCTTCTACCTGACCTCGCGCGGCCTCGGCCCGGCCGAGGCGAAGTCGCTGATCATCGAAGGCTTCCTCGAGTCGCTGGTCGAACGGCTGGCCGAGGGCCCGGTTCGCGATGAGATCTCCGCGGCGCTCGAGCGCCGCCTCGCCGAGATCCTCTAGGGCCTCGGCCGCGATGGTCGCATTCTTCTGCTGCCGTTCGCGAAGCGTCGTTCTGAGCGAGCGAGCCGAGCGACGATCAGGATCGGCGGCAGGTAGAGGGCCCAGAGCCAGTGGCCGACGTGGGCGACGGGAACGACAGACGGCCATCCGCTCAGTATGACCGTCTAAACACCGAGGCCGCCGGCCTTGCGAGCGGCGGCCCCGGTGCAACAAGGAGAGGGAGAGTCAAGTATTGGACTCATCTCTAGTAAACCACTTTGTCAAAGTTATTACATCGGTAAAAAACCGCTGCTTAACGTGGCATTCATCCGCATTTTTCGCAAAAAGCGGGGTCGTCAAGCATTGGCGACCGAGAGCAGGTAGAGCCCGAAGCAAGTGAAGGCCACCATCACCGCCAGCATCCAGTACTGGGAGCGGGCGGCCTGGCGGTAGTCGCCCCAGTAGGCGGTGGCGCGGTCGTGGGCGAGCGTGAGGCCGACGACGTGGCCGATCACCAGCGCCCCGACCTGCACGTACCAAATCGCGTTGGCGCTGAGCAGCTTGAAGTCGATCCCGCTCGAGGCGGTGCCGAAGAGGTCGGTGGTCGCCGTTCCGAGCGGATCGGAGAGCAGGTAGGTGAACTGCGCCTGCTCCTGAAAGACGAAGAGGCTGAAGTAGTGGGCGACCAAGTAGGCGAAGGCGATCGGGATCAGGGTGTGGGCGAAGCCGGTGCGCAGTTTCTTCAACGGCGGCGCACCGCGCACGGTCGCCATCCCCCGCACCCCGATCAGGTAGACGAGGCCGACCCCGGCGAAGCAGAGCAGCCATGAAGATCGTGTCGGTGAGCCGCAGCGAGGTGGTCAGGCTGAGGCCGGCTTCGGCGAGCCATTCGAAGGTCTGCAGGATGCCGCCCTTGAAGGCGCCCTCCTGGGCGCCGTCGAAGCTGGTCGAGGCGATCGAGGCGATCACCACCGCGGCCGAGCCGGGCACGGTTGCCCAGTGCGTCGCAGCCGACAGCGGCAGGCGCCTGCCCAGCCGGCCGTCCTTGACCCCGAAGCTGCCCAGCTGGGAGAACATGCCGAAGTAGACCGAGAAGATCTCCCCCGTCTGACACCACTTCTCGACCCCGAAGAGCGCCATCATCGCCAGCGTGTAGAGGCTGTAGAGGAGGGCGGCCAGGCCCAGCGGTGTCGGGCGCAGAGCCCGACCGCGACGCCACCGCTTGCGCCGTAGACGACCTCGAGCCAGACAACCGCGAGCAGGCCGATCGCGGCCGGCCAGCGGCCCAGCTTCTCGGGGTAGTTGAGGTGGGCCGGACGCTGGCCGGCGATCGCCGAGAACGCCCCGCCGATCGTCCGTCCGATCGCCCGCCAGGGGTTGAAGGGGCGGAAGACGTCACCGAAGATCACGCTGAACAGTGGGAAGCCGAGCCAGGCGGTGACGAAGAGGAAGGTGAGGGCGAAATTGCGGTCGGGCGCTTCGGTGCCCTGCGAGCCCGGCGTAGATCGAGAAGCCGAGCAGGAAGACGCCGACCGCGCCACAGAGGACCTGCGTCGGCACGCTGAGCAGCGCCCGCGAGAGCCCGGCACCGAGCGGGCGCCAGCGTTCCTGCTCGAACTTCGGTTTGCGCCAGGCCGCGGAGAGGGCGAAGAAGGAGACGATCAGGACGATCGACGCCCCCCAGGCAAACAGCCAGGCCGGGATCGGCAGGTCCTTGCGCGCGACCAGCGCGTGGGCGAGCGGCAGTGCGAAGCTCATGGGTTGACGGTGAGTTCGATGATCTGTTCCTTGCGACCCTCCAGCTCCGCCTCGAAGACACCTTCGATCGTGGCCGGGAAGTCGAAGCTGACCGAGCCGCCGGCCTTGACGTCCTTCATGATGTCGTAGCCGTGCATGTGGACCTCGTCGCTGACGTCGGAGTCCACCTTGAAGTGGACCTGTTCACCCTTGTTGTAGGTCAGGTCCGCTGATCCCGCCGACCGGTTTGCCGTGCTTGATCACGATCGTCGGGACCTTGCCGCTGGCGTTGCGTGGTGTCGCTGCTGCTGTCGTCCTTTCTTCAGCACGGCAAGCAGCACGATCGCGACGACGATGACCACCAATGCCACCGACCACGCGTGTGGTTTTCGAATTCATATTTCGCTCCTTTGAGTCACGGCCAGAATGGCCGAGGGATTGCCGCTGGTCGGCTGGATCTAGGGAGCGAGCGGCGGCGGGCGCTGAGCGTGGCCGAAGGCGATCAGGAGGCCGCCGCTGACCGCGTAGGAGCGGGGAGCACGGGGGCGGCGCTGGCTTTTGGCGGCGCGTGAGCGCCGCCGCGGGGCGATCCGCTCCGCCAGCCGGACGATCGCGTTGAAGCCCGGGTAGTGGCCGAGGAGCAGCGAGCCGACGAGCAGCAGCAGCGGAACCAGCGCCAGTGCGATCTCGAACATTGCTCTGAGAATCTATCGGAAAGCCGGCCGCCCTCCCAGCGAATAACGTTCGGCCGGATGCGCCCGGAACGGGACAACATCGCCGCCCCCGACCTGCCGGCGGGCCTCGCCTGGATCGGCGAGGAGCCGCGATCGATGCCGGTGCTGACCGCCGCCGGCCCGGTCCTGGTCCACTTCTTCGACTTCGCCCAGCTCAACAGCGTGCGCACGCTGCCCTACCTGGCCGAGTGGGACCGCCGCTACCGCGAGGCCGGCCTGAGGACGATCGGCGTGCAGTCGCCGCGCTTCCCCTTCGGCGCCGATCCGAGTCGACGTCGCCGCCGGCCTGCGCGACCTCGGGGTCGAGTTCCCGGTCGCGATCGACGCCGAGCGCGACCTCTGGCACGCCTACGGCTGCGAGGGCTGGCCCAGCCTCTTCCTCTGGACGACGGGCGGGGCGCTGAGCTGGTTCCACTTCGGCGAGGGCGAATACCGCGCCACCGAGGAAGCGATCCAGGCCGAGCTGCGCGAGCTCGACGCGCTGCAGCTCGCTGCCGGAGCCGATGGAGCCGCTGCGCCCGAGCGACGCGCCCGGCGCCAAGGTGATGCCGCCGACCGCGGAGCTCTTCCCCGGCGGATCCTGGGAGCGACCTGGACCGGCGAGAGCTCAGAGATCGACTACGAGGCCGGCGGCGCCTACGCCACCGTCGAGGGCACGGGCGAGCTGCACGTCACGCTCGACGGCAGCGACCGCGAGCGTCGATCGACGGTCGCCAAGCCGGCGCTGCTCAAGCTGACCAGAGCATCCGCGCCACGAGAGCCCACTCGCTCACTCGCGCCGATTCCGGGACCTGCGCATCTGGTCGGTCAGCTTCGCCGCGGGACTGCCCTAGGCCCGACGCGCTCAGCTCGTCGCGGATCTCCTTGGGCAGCATGAACCGCACGTCCTCGTGAACGGTGCGCAACTCGGAGACCTCCTCGGCGCCGCGCTCGCGGAACAGCTCGACCAGGCGCTCGACCAGCTCCTCGGGGGCGCTGGCGCCGGAGGTGATGCCGACCGTCTCGACTCCCTCCAGCCACTGCTCCTCGACTTGGGTGTGGTTGTCGATCAGGTGGGAGGCGGCGCCGTGTTCGCGGGCGACCTCGACCAGGCGGTTGGAGTTGGAGGAGTTGGTCGAGCCGATCACGAGGACCAGGTCGCACTCGCGGGCGAGCTGCTTGACCGCGATCTGGCGGTTGGTCGTGGCGTAACAGATGTCGTCTGACTTGGAGCTGACGATCGCGGGGAACTTGGCCCGCAGGGCGGCGATCACCTCCGCCGTCTCGTCGACCGAGAGCGTCGTCTGGGTGATGAAGGCGACCTTCGACGGGATCGGCGACCTCGAGGCTCTCGACCTCGTCGGCGGTTTCGATCAAGACGATGCTGTCGGGCGCCTCGCCGGTCGTCCCTTCGACCTCCTCGTGGCCCTCGTGGCCGATCATCACGATCGTGTAGCCCTCGGCGGCGAAGCGGCGGGCGGAGACGTGGACCTTGGTCACCAGCGGGCAGGTGGCGTCGATCGTGCGCAGGCTGCGGGCGGCGGCGTTGTCGTGGACCGCCGGGGCGACGCCGTGGGCGGAGAAGACGACCATCTCGCCCTCCGGCACCTCGGTCTCCTGCTCGACGAAGATCGCGCCGCGCTTGGAGAGCTCCTCGACCACGTGCTTGTTGTGGACGATCTCCTTGCGCACGTAGACCGGGGCGCCGTAGAGCTCGAGCGCGCGCTCGACCGTCTGCACGGCGCGGTCGACGCCGGCGCAGTAGCCGCGCGGGGCGGCGAGCAGGACCCGCTTCGGGGCGGCTGTGGCGGGGGAGGCATGACCATGCAGGGTAGCGGTGGCGACCTTGCGGGCGCGGGCGGACTGGCCCCGACTTGCGGCCGTGGCTAGCCTTGGGGGATGGCGACGCAAGGACACCACCTCGACCGGCTCACCGCGGTCGACGCCTCGTTCCTGACCAACGAGACCTCGACAGCCACATGCACGTCGGCGCGATCCTGATCTTCGAGGGGCCGCCGCCCAAATACGTCGATCTGGTCGAGCACGTGCGCGGCCGGCTGAGCCAGGTGCCGCGCTTCCGCCAGCGCCTCGTCGTGCCGCCGCTGGAGGCCGGGCGGCCGCTCTGGGCCGACGACGTCAACTTCAACCTGACCTACCACATCCGCCATACGGCGCTGCCCGAGCCGGGCGGCGAGCAGCAGCTGAAGCGGCTCGCCGCGCGGGTCTTCTCGCAGCAGCTCGACCGCAGCAAGCCGCTCTGGGAGCTGTGGCTGGTGCAGGGGCTGGAGCAGCGACCGCTTCGCCCTGCTGACCAAGACCCACCACGCGATGGTCGACGGCATCTCCGGCGTCGACATCGGCACCGTCCTCTTCGACCTCGAGCCGGTGCCCGAGCCCGGCCACCAGCGAGGACGGCTGGGTGCCCGCGCCGCAGCCGAGCACCGCACACCTGGTCGCGCGCGGCGCGGTCGACGCGGCGGCGGCGCCGGTGAAACTGGTCGAGCGCGCGGTCGAGGTCGTGCGCCACCCCGAGGCGGCGGCGAAGCGGATCGGCGAGGCGCTGGAGGGCATCGGCGAGGTCGTCGGCGCCTTCGCCGACCCGGCGCCCGACGTGCCGCTGAACCAGCCGATCGGGCCGCACCGGCGCTTCACCTGGGCGCGCTCGGAGCTGGCGACCTTCAAGCGGATCAAGGACTCGCTCGGCGGCACCGTCAACGACGTCGTGCTGGCGGTAGTGACC
This sequence comes from uncultured Solirubrobacterales bacterium, assembly GCA_963840565.1. Classification (GTDB taxonomy): domain Bacteria; phylum Actinomycetota; class Thermoleophilia; order Solirubrobacterales; family 70-9; genus VRUE01. The sequence goes on along the minus strand of CAWIZH010000002.1, from coordinate 970 downwards.
GGGGCGCTGCGGGAGTGGCTGCACGGCCGCGGCATCCGCACCGAGGGCCTGGAGCTGCGGGCGCTGGTGCCGGTCTCGATCCGCACCCAGGACGAGCGCGGCAACCTCGGCAACCGGATCGCGGCGATGCGCGGGCCGCTGCCGGTCTACGTCGAGGACCCGGTGCGGCGGCTGCGCGTGGTCACCGAGGAGATGGAGGGCCTGAAGCGCTCCAAGCAGGCGCTGGGCGCCGAAGTGATCTCCCGCTTCAACGACTTCGCCCCGCCGACGCTGCTGGCCCAGGCCTCGCGGATCAACTTCTCGACCCGGCTCTTCAACCTGATCGTCACCAACGTGCCGGGGCCGCAGACTCCCCCTCTACGTGCTCGGCCGCGAACTGCAGGAGGTCTTCCCGGTCGCCTTCCTGCCCCAGAACCACGCGATGGCGGTGGCGATCATGAGCTACAACGGCCGCGTCGGCTTCGGCCTGCTCGCCGACTACGACTCGATGGAGGACGTCGAAGACGTTCGCCGACGGGCTCAACCGCTCGCTCGAGGAGCTCGAGGAGGCGGCCGCGGCCGCCGCTCCCGCCTGAACGGCCCGGGGCGACTGAGCCGGCTGGCTAGGCTCCATCCATGGCAATCCTCGTCGCCCTCTTCATCGTCGTCCCGATCGTCGAGCTCTACGTGATCATCCAGATCGGCTCGCTGATCGGGGTCTGGCCGACGATCGCGCTGCTGCTCGCCGACGCGGTACTCGGCTCGCTGCTGCTGCGCCACCAGGGCCGCGGCGCCTGGCGCCGCTTCAACGCCGCCCTCGCCGAACGCCGCTTCCCCGGCCGCGAGGTCGCCGACGGCCTGCTGATCGCGATCGGCGGCACCCTGCTGCTGACCCCGGGCTTCGTCACCGACATCTTCGGCGCAATCTTCCTGATCCCACCGACGCGGGCGATCGTCAGGCGCCTGATGCGCGGCTACATGGGCAAGCGCT
>CAWIZH010000001.1:0-91639 GCA_963840565.1 uncultured Solirubrobacterales bacterium | reverse complement strand
CCCATGGAGAGCGCTACGCAGAGCCAAACAGCCCGGTCAACCCTCGAGTCGTTCAACCCGGCAACGGGTGAGCTGGTCGGCTCGGTCGCGACGATCACCCCCGACCAAGTACAGGGGGTAGTAGACGACGTAGCCCGCATCCAGCCGGCCTGGGCCGATCTATCGCTGAAGGCCCGCGCCGGCTACATGCGCCGCGCCGCCGACGCCCTGCTCGACGACATCGACGAGATCGCCGAGCTGCTGGTCTCAGAGCAGGGCAAGCCCCGCGCCGAGGCGTACACGATGGAGCTGCTGCCGACCGTCGACGCCCTGCACTGGTGCGCCAAGGCCGGCCCGAAGATCCTGGCCGACGAGAAGGTGCGGATGACCCAATCCTTCCTGCTGACCAAGAAAAGTCACTTCTCCTACGAGCCGATCGGCGTGGTCGGCGTCATCGCGCCATGGAACTACCCCTGGTCGATCCCCTTCGGCGAGGTCGCGATCGCGCTGATGGCCGGCAACGGCGTCGTCCTCAAGCCGGCCAGCCTGACCCCGTTGCTGGGCGAGGCGATCCGCCGCGTCTTCGAGAAGGGCGGCCTGCCCGAGGGCCTGATCCGGGTCGTCCACGGCGGCGGTGCGGTCGGCGACGCGCTGGCCAAGTCGAGCGTCGGCAAGGTCTTTTTCACCGGCTCGGTCGAGGTCGGCCGCAAGGTCGGCGAGGTCTGCGCGACGCGGCTGAAGGGCTCGGTCCTGGAGCTCGGCGGCAAGGACCCGATGATCGTCTGCGCCGACGCCGACCTGCCCAACGCGATCTCCGGCGCCGTCTGGGGCGGCTTCGCCAACGCCGGCCAGACCTGCTCGGGGATCGAGCGGGTTTACGTGATGCGCGAGGTCGCCGACCGCTTCGTCGAGGGCGTCGCCCGCGAGGCCGAGCGGCTGCGCCTCGGCGACCCGATCCAGTGGGAGACCGAGATCGGGCCGATGACCTCCGACGGCCAGTACGAGATCGTCGTCGACCTGATCGCCGACGCCGAGGCCTCCGGCGCGACCAAGCTCTGCGGCGGACCGGCCGACGTCCCCGGACTGCCCGGCAAGTTCGTCGCCCCCACCGTCCTCACCGGGGTCACGCACGAGATGCGGATCATGCGGGAGGAGATCTTCGGCCCGGTGCTGCCGATCGTCGTCGTCGACTCCGAGCAGGAGGCGATCGAGCTCGCCAACGACTCCGAGTTCGGCCTCGGCGCCTCGGTCTGGACCAAGGACCGCCAAAAGGGCGAGCGGATGGCGCGGCGGATCGAGTCGGGCATGGTCTGGATCAACGACCACTCCTTCAGCCACGGCGCCTGCCAGTGCGCCTGGGGCGGCGTCAAGGACTCCGGCGTCGGCCGCTCGCACTCGAAATTCGGCTTCTACGAGTGCGTCAACGTGAAGATGAATGCCTGGGAGCCGGGGCTGACCCGCGACTTCTGGTGGCACCCCTACGACCGCACTCTCGGCGAAGCAGTCCAGGCCTCGGCGAAGCTGCTTTACGGCAAGGGGACGGTGCGGACGAAAGCACTTCGGGACGGGGCCGGGCCGCTGCTCAAGGTTGGGCGCCGGACGTTGGGTAAGGGGCGGTCCCGGTAGGGGTTCCACTTAACTTTTTGGATCGAGACTTACCTGCTGGCGCCGCAAGGTGAGCGCCCAAAAAGTACAAGACGTTCCACCCCTACCGGGACCGCCCTCACGAAGCGACTAGCTGCTCCACCTCAAAGACCGCACCGGTTGCGTCGAGTTCGCGGATGCGGTCGTAGTCCGTTTTGAGCTGCCCCCTATCCGGGTCCACGAGATAGATGATTCCTGGACAGGAGAAGAGGTCGATCGTCTTTTTGAGCTGGTCGCCCGGGCCTAGCATCGAGATCGTGCCGGCGAAGGAGGGCAGCCCCTCGATCTCGCGCATCCCCGCGTCGGAGACGATCCGCCCTTCGTGCTGGGAGATCAGCATCACGCAGTAGGCGCCGGCCGCCAGCTCGTAGGGCCGCTCGGCGCGGCGGGCCACCGAGTGCGGGTCGAGGTACGCCTCGGCGGTCAGGGTCTGATGGCTGGGGGTGCAGCGATCGACGATCTCGTCGGGGACCGAGCCGTGCATCCGCGCCCCCGACTCGACCAGGACCGGGCCGGTCGCGGTCAGCATCACCTCGGTGTGGGCCGGGCCGAAGCGGATGCCGAGCGCGTCGAGCACCGATTCGACGTAGGGGACGACCTGGTCCTGCTGCTCGCCGTGGCGCGGCAGCAACTCCTCGTAGTCGTAGATGAAGTTGGCGCCGGCGCGCAGCTTGTTGTCGCGCCAGACCTCGGAGGCGTGGTGGACGCCGTCCCAGCTGACCGTGTTGACGAAGAGCTGCGTGCCCTGCAACAGCTCCTGGACCAGCAGCTCCTCGTTGGCGCCGTGCAGGGCGTTGGGACGGCCGAGGTTTGCGGCGAAGGCAGTCTCGATCGCGGCGCCGTCCTTGCAGATGCTGACCCCATCGGTGCCGGCGCTGTCGAGCGGTTTGACCACGACCGGATCGCCGCCACGGGCCGCCGCCCAGGCGACCGCCTCGGCCGCGTCCGCCGTCTTCAGCGCCTCGGCCGCGCGCAGGCCGGCGCGCCGCAGCGCCTCCGACATCGCGTTCTTGTCGCGCCGCGCCGCGCTCAGCTCGCTGCCGTTGGAGGGCAGCCCGAGCCGCTCGCTGAGCGCGTCGGCCAGCGGCACCCCGGGCTCGGCGCCGACGACGACGAAGGCCGGGTCGTGGACAGCGAGCCGCGCCGCGGTCGCCTCGAGGTCCCCTTCGTGGACGACGTTCTCGACGAAGTCGCCGTCACGAAAGGCGCGCGAGTAGAACTCGGGCAGCCGCGGGCTGCTCTGCACGTGGACGACCGGCAGGCCCGCCGCAGCAAAGCGCGGCGCCAGCCGCGCCCCGGTCGAGTAAGCGTCGACGACGACCGCCACCCTCCCCTCCTCGGTGCAACGCAAAGAACTTCTATTTCGTGTCTTTTGCGTTGCACCCGGAGAGGTGTTGGGCCGTTGAGCGGTCATGCCGTGGCGACGAGCACCAGGCGGTCCTCGGGACGCTTCGGACCACCGGCGAAGTTGCCGTAGCGCTCCACCTCACGGAAGCCCGCCGCTTCGGCCATGCGCTGGAGGTCGTCCGCCTCGTACATGCGAATCCGCGAGTCGACAACGTCGTCGCCGTAGACGTAGTGGACGTGCAACATCCCGGTCGAGAAGTTGACGTCGAGGGTTTCGGCGACGCCGTTGGTCTCGCGCTCGACCACGCCGACGTCGGTTTTGAGCCGGTGCCGCGAGCGCTCCAGGTCGGAGAGCTCCATCGCCATTTTGCCCCCCGGCCGCAGAGCGTCGTGGTAGGCACGCAGCATCGCCTCGTCCTCGGCCACCGTCTCGCCGAAGCCGAAGCTCGAGGAGAGGCTGACCAGGCCGTCGAAGCCGCGCAGCTCCGGCGGCAACGGCTGCATCAGGTCGGCGACGTAGTAGGTCGGGCCCGGGTAGACGCGCTTGGCCTCGGCGATCGCAATCTCGGAGATATCGACCCCAACCGCGTCGATCCCGTGCTCTGCGAGAGCGGCAACGAAGCGGCCGAGTCCGCAGCCGGCATCGAGCACCCGATCGCCCTCCGAGAGCCCGAGCAGGTCGATCGCCAGCGGCGCCTCCTCCTCGTTGCCCTCGTAGCGGCCGAGCTGATCGGCAACGCGCATGTAGGCGGGGCCGTACGTATCGACCTCGTTGAGAAGGGGTGCGTGATCGCTCATGAAACTCAAAGCGTACCGCGAGCAAACTGAGGCCGTGCTGAGCGCGCTTGGTCGATCGCGCTCGCCTGCGCGGGCGCCCCGCCACAAGCCATCCCCGACCTTCACAATCCCCGCAGTGGAGCCCGGCCAGGCGACAGACGAACCGGCGCTCAGCCTCGCCGGGCTGCGCCGCGACTACGGCGAACGGACCGCCCTCGACGGGATCGGCTTCGAGCTTGCGCGGGGCGAGACGCTGCTGGTGCTGGGCCCGAACGGGGCGGGCAAGACGACGCTGCTGCGGATCCTCGCGACGCTGCTGCGGCCGAGCGGCGGCGAGGTCAAGGCACTCGGCTGCTCGATCCCGGCCGAGACCTGGAAGCTGCGCGGCCGGATCGGCTTCCTCGGCCACGAGCCGCTGCTCTACCGCGACCTCAGCGGCCGCGAGAACCTGCGCTTCCACGCCCGCCTGCACGGCATGAAGGGCGCGGACGCCGAGGCGCGAATCGACGAGCTGCTCGCCGCGGTCGGCATGGAGCGCCGCGCCGAGGGGCGCGCCGCCGAGCTCTCCGCCGGGATGCGCCAGCGCCTGGCGATCGCCCGCTGCGTCCTGCACCGGCCCGAGCTGCTGCTGCTCGACGAGCCCGACTCCAACCTCGACGCCGAGGGGCGCGAGCTGGCGCGGGCGCTGATCGGCCCCGGCGAGGGACGCACCCGCGTCGTCGTCAGCCACGACCCCGAGCGCTTCGAAGCCGAGGCCGACCAGGTGCTGCGGCTCGAGGCCGGCGGCAGGATGGCGTCACCGCGTGACCCGTCCCGCACCGCCTTCGCCACGATCCTCGCCAAGGACCTGCGGGCGGAGCTGCGCACCCTGCAGTCGCTGCCGGCGATGGCGCTCTTCGCCACCACCACCTTCGTCATCTTCCGCTTCGGCCTCGACCGCACCCAGCTCTCCGGCAGCCTCGCCTCCGGAGTGCTCTGGGCGACCCTGCTCTTCGCCGCCCTGCTCGGCGTCAACCGCCTCTTCGTCAGCGAGCGCGAGGAGGGCGGCTTCGACGCGATCCGCCTCGCCCCGATCGACCGCAGCGCCCTCTTCGCCGCCAAGGCGACGGCGCTCTTCGCCTACCTCTTGGTGCTGGAGCTGGTCGTCGTGCCGATCTTCGCCCTCTTCTTCCTCGGCTCCGCCGCGGCACTGGCCCCGCTCGCCCTCGTCCTCCTCCTTGCCGACCTCGGCATCGCCGCCACCGGCACGCTGATCTCCTCGATGGCGGTGCACTCGCGCGCCCGCGACCTGCTCGGCCCGCTCGTCCTGCTGCCCCTCGTCGTGCCGCTGATGATCGCCGCCACCGGCGCCAGCGAGCCGCTGCTTGCGCTGGGCGGACCGGGTTACCACCGCTTCGGCACCTGGCTGGCGGTGCTCTCCCTATACGATCTGATCTTCCTCCTGGTCGGGTACGCGGTCTTCGACTTCCTCTTGGAGGACTAAACGCCCACGCCGCTCCCCACCGCGAGAAACGCATGTACGGCAAAGGACTGAGACCACTCTCGATCGCGACCGTCGCCGCGATCCTCGCTGCCTTCTCGCTGGTCTTCTTCTACGCGCCGCTCGACGGCGACCAGGGCTTCATCCAGAAGATCTTCTACCTGCACGTGCCGCTGGCGATCACGGCGCTGGTCGGCTTCGTCGTCGGTGGCATCTTCGCGATCGCCCACCTGCGCAGCGGCAACCGCAAGTGGGACGCCTACTCCTACGTCTCGATCCATATGTCGGTGATCTTCGGCGTCGCCGTGCTGATCACCGGCTCGATCTGGGCCAAGGCCTCCTGGGGCCACTGGTGGGTCTGGGACGAGCCGACCCTGGTCAGCTTCCTGATCGTCTTCCTGATGTACGCGACCTACTACCCCTTCCGCTACGCGATCGAGGACCCCGAGCGCCAGGCCCGCTACGCCTCGGTCTTCGCCGTCACCGCGGGCGCCTTCGTGCCGCTCAACTTCATGGCCGTGCGGATGGCGCAGAGCCTCGTCCACCCGCGCGTCTTCGCGACGACCAACGGTGGGTTGCCCGGTTCGATGATGTTGACCTTCCTCGTCTGCCTCGCCGCGATCGCGCTGCTCTGGGTGACCCTGGTCAAGTTCGAGCTGACCGCGAAGAGCGCCTCGGGCCAGATCAAGCGCCTGCGCCGCGCCCTCGACGCGCCGGCGCCGGGCGCCGGCGGCTCGCGGATCGCGCCGGAGGTGAGTTAGATGGACCTGCTGCTGATCGCCGGCACCCCCGCCCTGCCGCTCGACGAGGCCGGCAAGTACGTCGCCGGTGCCTACGTCGTCTTCCTCGCCCTGGTCGTCATCTACGTCGCGATCATGGCGGCGAAACTGCAACGGATGGAGAGGGAGTTGCGCGAGCTGGCCGGCTTCGCCGAGCACCGCGCCAACGGCGACGGGGCGATCGACCGACCCGGGAGGAGGTCGCCGCCGATGTCTGAGCTGCTTGCCCTCGGCGTCTCCCACAAGACCGCGCCGCTCGATCTGCGCGAGCGGCTCTCGCTGACCGAGGGCCGCGCGGTCGGGGCGCTGCGCGAGCTGACCGCTGCCGCCGGCATCCACGAGGCGGCGGCGATCTCGACCTGCAACCGCACCGAGCTGTATCTCGTGGTCTCGGACCCGGTCGAGGCCGAGTCGACCGCGCTCGGCGTACTCACGCGCCAGGCGGAGATCCGCCCGACCGAGCTGCTTGGCCACCTCTACTCGCTGCGCTCCGGCGAGGCCGTCCGCCACCTCTTCCGCGTCACCGCCGGGCTCGACTCGATGATCGTCGGCGAGGCCGAGATCCAGGGCCAGGTCAAGCGCGCCTACGAGCTGGCCCTGGTCGAGGGTGGCACCGGGCCGATCCTCAACCGCCTCTTCCGCGGCGCCCTCGCCGCCGGCGGCCGCGCCCGCGACGAGACCGGGATCAGCGAGAAGAACGTCTCGATCCCCTCGGTCGCGGTCGAGCTGGCGCGCCACACCCTCGGTGACCTCGGCGACCGCCGCGTGCTCGTCGTCGGCGCCGGCGAGACCGCCGAGCTGGTCGCCCAGGCGCTGGTCCGCCGCGGCGTCGCCACCGTCTTCGTCGCCAACCGCCACTACGACCGCGCGATCGGGCTGGCTCAGCGCTTCGAGGGCAACGCGGTCCGCTTCGAGGAGCTGCCCGAGCAGCTCGAGCAGGCCGACATCGTCGTCTCGGCGACCAACTCGCCGCACCACATCATCGAGCGCGACGACCTCGAGCAGGTGATGCAGATCCGCGAGGGACGGCCGCTGCTGCTGGTCGACATCGCCGTGCCGCGCGACATCGAGCCCGCCTGCCGCGAGATCGCCGGGGTCAGCCTGCACGACATCGACGACGTCCAGCAGATCGCCGAGCGCAACGCCAGCGGCCGCGAGTCCGAGGCGCGGCGCGCCGAGCGCATCCTCGACGCCGAGCAGGACCGCTTCGAGCGCTGGCTCGCCTCGCTCGAGGTGGTGCCGACGATCACGGCCCTGCGCGAGCGCGCCGACGAGGTCGTGCGGCGGGTGCTGGCCGAGAACGAGGGCCGCTGGGAGAGCCTCGGCGAGGCCGATCGCGAGCGGCTTACCGTGATGGCGAAGGCGATCGCCTCGCGACTGCTGCACGAGCCGACGTTGCGGATGAAGCGAAGTGCTGGAAGCGACGAGGCCTACCTGTACGTCAGCGCGTTGCGGGAGCTGTTCGGGCTTGACGTCGAGACGGAGCCGGAGGAAGCGGAGGGCGGTTCGAAGGTGACCCCGCTGCGGAGGGTCGATCCCGGTAGGGGTTCCACTTAACTTGTTTGGGTGGAGACGAACCTGCTGACGCCGCGAGGTGGACGCCCAAAAAGTACAAGACGTTCCACCCCTACCAGGATCGACCCTCACACGCTCTGATGCTTCGAATTGCCACACGCGGTAGCAAGCTTGCGCTGGCCCAGGCGGGGCAGGTGGCTGAGATGCTCGGGGGGGCTGAGCTTGTCCAGGTCGCTTCGGATGGAGAGGCTGGCGACAAGGCGCGCTTCGTACGCGGCGTGGAGCGGGCGCTGCTCGATGGGAAAGCCGAGGTCGGGGTTCACTCGGCAAAGGACGTGCCCGCCGAGCTGACCGAGGGGCTGATGCTCGCGGCTGTTCCCGGCCGCGAGGACCCGCGTGATGCTTGGATCGGGACCGGTGCCTCACTCGACGACATTCCCGAGGGCGCCAAGGTTGGCACCGCCAGCCTGCGGCGGGCCGCCCAGCTGCTTGCCGCGCGGCCAGACCTCAAGCTGGGCGAGCTGCATGGCAACGTCGACACTCGCTTGCGCAAGTTGGCCGAGGGTGACCTAGACGGGATCGTCCTCGCCGTTGCCGGCCTGCGGCGACTCGGCCGCGCCGATGAGATCTCCTTCCCGATCCCGACCGAGTCGATGACCCCGGCCGCCGGCCAGGGCTCGCTGCTGCTGCAGATTCGTGACGGGGACGAAGCGGCGCTGCGTGCCGTCGACGCGATCGTCGACGAAGCTGCGCTGCGCGAGCTGACCGCCGAGCGCACCGTCGTCTCCCTGCTCGGCGCGACCTGCAACAGCCCGCTTGGCGTCTACGCCAAGGTCGACGCCCGCGCCGATCGGATGCGGATCGAGGCCTTCGTCGGCCTGCCCGACGGCAGCGAGTGGCTCCGCGACAGCGTCGATGGCGACCCAGCCGAACCAACTCTGCTCGGCGCCGAACTGGCCAAGCGCCTGCTCGACACCGGCGCCCGCGAGATCCTCGACCGGGCGGAGAAGTGGAGCGGACGTGTCTGAGCTAACCCACGTCATACCGTGGGTTAGCTCAGACACCCCCCTTGAGGTGGCGCCATGAGCGCTCGGGCTGGGGTCGTCTATCTCGTTGGCGCCGGGCCGGGCGACCCCGGGCTGATGACGGTGCGGGCCCTGGAGCTGATCGCCTCGGCCGACGCGATCTATTACGACCGGCTGATTCCTCCCGGCGCGCTCGACGGGGCCCGCGAGGACGCCGAGCTGGTCTACGTCGGCAAGGCGCCAGGCAAGCCCTCGGTCCCCCAGGAGGAGATCGGCGAGCGGCTGATCGAGGCGGCGCGAGGCCGGCAAGAGCGTTGTGCGGCTGAAGGGCGGCGATCCCTTCGTCTTCGGTCGCGGCGGCGAGGAGGGCGAAGCGCTGCGGGCGGCCGGGCTCGAGTTCGAGTTGGTCCCCGGCATCACCGCCGGCGTCGCTGCCAGCGCCTACGCCGGAATCCCGGTCACCCACCGCGACGACGCCTCGGCGGTCGCCTTCGTCACCGGCCACGAGGATCCCGAGAAGGAGGAGAGCGCGCTCGACTGGGAGGCGCTGGCCCGCTTCCCCGGCACGCTCGTCTTCTACATGGGCGTCAAGCGCCTCGCCCACAACGCGGCGGCGCTGATCGAGGCCGGGCGCGACGCCGACGAGCCCGCGGCCGCAGTCGAGCGCGGCACGATGGACGGGCAACGCACCGTCGTCGCCACGCTCGGCACGCTCGCCGAGGCGATCGAGCGCGAGGAGTGTGAAAGCCCCGGCCCTGATCGTCGTCGGCCAAGTCGTCGAGCGGCGCGAGACGCTCGCCTGGCTCGAGCGGCGGCCCCTCTACGGTCGCCGCGTCGTCGTCACCCGCGCCCGCGCCCAGGCAAGCGGACTGGCCAAGCGACTGCGCGGACTTGGCGCCGAGGTGGTCGAGCTGCCGGCGATCCGGATCGAGCCGACGATCGACGCGCGCCGAGGTACGGAGCGCAGTCGAGAGCGATCGGCGACTACTCCCTGATCTGTCCTGACCAGCCCTAACGGGGTCCGCCTGACTGTTCGAGGCGATGCGCGCTGCCGGACTCGATGCGCGGGCGCTCGCCACGCCGAAAAAGCAGCAGGTAGGGGAAGTGGGATCGGGCGCAGTCGCCGATGCCGGCACGACCGTCGCCGCGATCGGCCCCGGCACCGCACGTGCGCTCGGCACGTATCGGCATCGCTGCCGACATCGTCCCCGAGCGCTTCGTCGCCGAGTCGCTGGTCGAGGCGCTGGGCGAGGTCGAGGTCGCGGCAAGCGCGTCCTCGTCGCTCGCGCCGCCGACGCCCGCGACGTTATCCCCGAGCACCTCGCAAGGCCGCGGCGCCGAAGTCGACATCGTCGCCCTCTACGAAACCGTGCGCGAGGAGCCGCAGCGCCGAGGCGATCGAGGCAGCGCAGGGCGCCGACTACGTCACCTTCACCTCGTCCTCAACGGTGCGCAACCTGACCGAGGCGCTCGGCGATCGCTTCCCGAAACGCCCGCATCGTCTCGATCGGCCCAGTCACCAGCGAGGCCGTCACCGAGAGCCGGCCTCAAGTCGACGTCGAAGCCAAGCGCCACGACATAGACGGCCTGGTCGCAGCCCTGCTCGCCGACGCCAAGCGCTGACTTCGCCTCCACTTCAATGCTGGCTTCATGTTTTCTCTCGAATACGCGAAAAAGACGAAGTCAGCCCTGAAAGGAGGAGCTGTGTTTGGGCGCCCGCACCGGCACTACCGGGTTACCGACTCGACCAACACTCGCGCTCGCGAGCTGGCCGCGGCCGGCGCACCCGGCGGCACCGTGGTCACCGCCCGCGAACAGACCGCGGGGCGAGGCCGCGTCGGCCGGGTCTGGACCGCGCCCGAAGGCAAAGCGCTGCTCTACTCGGCGATCCTGCGGCCGCTCGACCAGCGCCACCTACTGCTACCGCTCTCCGTCCCGCTCGCCGTCTGCGCCGCCGCCGAGGACCCTCCGCCCCGACGCGAAGTGCATGGTCAAGTGGCCCAACGACGTCTGGCTCGAAGGCCGCAAGCTGTCCGGAATCCTGATCGAGGCCCGCCCCCAAGACGGCTGGGCCGTAATAGGAATCGGCCTGAACCTCTACATAGCTCCGGACGAGTTCCCGCCGGACCTCCGTCAACCGGCGGTTTCCCTCTTCGCCCCGACCAGGGGAGTCGGGGGAAGTCCCGACGGAGCCTCCCCGCTGTTGCTCCGACGGGACTTCCCCCGACTCCCTCACACCGCCGCGGCAGTTCTGAGCCGCCACCTAGACCACTGGGTCACGGCGAGAGACGAGGACGTGCTCGACGAGTGGCGCCGCCGCGACGGCCTGCGCGGGCGCGAGGTCTCCTGGGAGGACGGCTCAGGAGTCGCCGGCGGAATCGACGACCGCGGCAACCTGATCGTCGTCGTCCCCGGCGGCGACAGCGTCAGCCTCGGTGCCGGTGAGGTCCAGCTGCGCCTCTGAGTCGGACTTGACCTCGGCACCGTTCTCCTTAGCGGCTTCGGCCTTCGCCTTGTCGCTGCGCGAGCGGCCTTTGCGTTTGGCCCTCGCTTTGCCCTGGCCTTTCGGCTGGCCCTGCCGCCCTCGCCCTTCTCCCCGCCTTTGCGCTTGCCGCGTTTGGAGCGGCGCTTGCCGCCCTTGGGGAAGTTGCGCAGCAGCTCGCGGGCGATCGCCGAGGGCTTGCGGGCCATCCGCATGCGGGCGCCGCGCAGCACCTCTTCGCCCTCGGGCGTATGCGACACCGCGCCGGCCAGCAGCGCCACCGCGAGGCGGCGGTCCTGTTTGCGCGCCGAGTGGACCAGACGGCGGGCGTTGCGGCCGTGCGCCCGGCCCGACGAATTGACCAGCAGGCCGAGCAGCCGCTTCGTCTCCGGCCAGCGCTGCACCGCGTACTCTTCGTGCAGCTCGGGGGTGTAGGAGGCGAGCCGCCAGACCCATGCCTGCGCCTGGTCGCGACGGCCGATCCGCTTGTCGACCAGCGCCTGCAGCAGCGTTTTCGTCCCCGCCCGCTTGTCCTCGCGACTCCAGGTGCCGACGATGTCGATCGCGTCGTCGAAGGCCTCGGCGTCGCCGAGGTCGGCGATCTCGCTCAGCGCTTTCAGTTTCAGCTGCGAGTTGCGGTTGCGCTGCACGCAGGTGAGCAGGAAGCGGCGGCGCAGCTCCTTCGAGCCGGAGCCCTGCAGGATCGCCCGCCCGCGGCGCCAGCCCTGCGGGTTGACCCGCGCTCCGGCCAAGGCCGCCCAAGCGTGCTGCTCGGCGTAGTCGAGGTTCTCGACCGCGATCCGCCAGAGCTCGCGTTCGAGCACCTGCATGCGGCGCTCCTCGGAGTCGGCGACCGGGACGATCCGCCGCTCGACCCGGATCCGCCGCCCGCGCGCCCGCCGCACCGGGCCGATCACGATCGCGCCGCCGCGGTAGACGTCGCGGTCGAGCAGGCTGTGCAGGGTGACGATCGTCTCGTCGTGGGTCGTCGCCGGGTGGACGAAGTCGATCACCAGGCCCGCCTCCTTGCCCGGCGCGCGCCGGGTCACGCGGCCGACCCGCTGCTGGTAGATCCGCCGCGAGGCGGTCGGCGCCAGGTGCATGCAGAGCGTCGCCCGCGGCGAGTTCCAGCCCTCGGCGAGCAGCATCGCGTTGCAGAGCACGTCGACCTCGCCGCGCTCGAAGCCGGCCAGGATCTCGGCCAGTTCGCGCTTCGGCGTCTCGCCGGAGACGGCGCGGGCGGAGACGCCGGCAGCGACCAGCGCTCGGGCGACGTTCTTGGCGTGCTGCACGCCGGCGGTGTAGAGGACGCCGGGCATGCCGTCGAAGCGGGTCTTGTAGAGGTCGGCGATCGCGACGTTGAAGGGCTCCTGGTCGAGCAGCGCGGCCAGCTCCTCCTGGTCGAAGTCCTGGTCGACCTCGCCTTTGCGCAGCGGCACCTTGGCGATCGTGCGCACGCCGGGGCCGGGCGGGATCCGCATGCAGCGCAGCGGCGAGATCACGCCGCGGCGCGCCGCCTGGATCAGGTCGAAGCGCGAGGTCTGGGTCGGGAAGAGGTCGGCGACGTGGCGGGCGATCAGCGCCCCGGTCGCGGTCATGCCGATGAAGACGGGGCCGACCCAGGCGCGGATGCAGGCGCTGGTCTTCTCGCCCAGCGCCGTGTGCGCCTCGTCGCAGATCACGATCGAGTAGGCGTCGGAGATTTTCTTGTGGTTGCGGACGAACCACTGGTAGGTCTCGACCGTGACCGGCCCGTCGGGATCATCGCGGTCGCCCATCAGCGGCGGTCGCAGGCGCTCCTTGTAGCCGCGGTCGGAGATCTCGCCGATGAACTGGTCGACGAGGTTGCGGCGGTGGGTGAGGATCAGCACGCCGCCGGTGCGCGAGGCGTCGATGAAGCCGACCGCGGCGACGGTCTTGCCGGCGCCGGTCGCGTGCTCGAACCAGAAGCGCCGGTCGGCGCCCGGGTCGTCGGGGGCCTCCTCGATCGTCTCCTCGTCGTCGGCGGGCTGCTCCTCCCAGTCCTGGGGCTCCTCGTCGGGGGCGAGATCCTCGTCCTCCAGCTCGTCTTCGTCCTCTTCGTCATCGTCGGCCTCGTCGCCGTTCTTGCTCGCACGCTTGGCAGCGGCCTTCGCCGGAGCCTTGTCCGCCGCGGCCAGCTTCTCCGCGGCCGCCGCGTTGCCGTTGGCTTCGCCATCGAGGGCGATCTGCTGCTCCGCCATCAGCTCGGTCAGCGTCCCCGAGAGCGCGTCGACCTGGTGCGGGTTGAGTTCGGCCCCGTCGCGCAGCTTCGGCGGTTCGTCGGCGAGCAGCCGCTCCAGCCCGAGCAGCAGCGAGAAAGTCGCGGCGCCACTCGATCGAGGGATCCTCGGCCCCGTCGTCGAGCTCCTTCAACGCGGCGTCGAGCGCGCGCCGCCGCGCCGTCCCCGGGGCAAGCGCCTCCGGTCCCTCGCCGTCGAGCAGGAAGGGCTCGCGGACGAACTTAGCGGCCCGCTCTATGTCGGCACTGGATGGAACTGCCGCTGGCGCGGCAACGTCGCTGGTCTTGGCCATGAAGGCTTTCGGGTTCCGACCCTGCCGCACGTAGACGTGGGCGAGGGCATTAGGACGAGGATGCCGGACGGTCTAGCTACTCCCCCCGGCGCTCTCAGCAGTTCGATCCGCAATCGCACCCACGAACCGAACGTACGTATTGTAATCAAGGAATTGACCAAGGCGGGTCCACAGTTCGCAATTTGCCTTGCGCTGGCCGCAATCGCGGCTCTAGTTGGCAGCCGGCTGCGGTGCCGACTCCGGCGGCGACTACGGCGGCCAGCACCCCGACTACGCGAAGGCGCTCGCCGGGTCGCCGCCGCCACTCGCCGCCCTGCACAAGCAGGCGGACCAGTTGCTCCCCGGCGGCTCCGAAGCCTTCGACAAGCGGATCGCGGCGCTGCACGGCTACCCGGCGGTGGTCAACGTCTGGGCCTCCTGGTGCGGCCCCTGTCGCTTCGAGTTCCCCACCCTGCAGAAGCTCTCAGCCGCCTATGGCAAGCGCGTCGCCTTCCTCGGCATCAACAGCCAGGACTCCGACGACGCGGCCAAGACCTTCCTCGAAGAGACACCCGTCCCCTATCCGAGCTACACCGATCCCAATCAGGAAATCGGCGGCGAGCTGGGCGCCACCCGGGGGCTGCCCGACACCGCCTACTACGACCGCGAGGGCAACCTCGTCTACCTCAAGCAGGGCCCTTACACGGACCACGCCGAATTGCGCGCCGACATCGAGCGCTTCGCCCTCGGCGAAGGCCACGGCAGCGAAAGCGGATAATCGGGGCTAATGGACGCAGCCGTCATCGTCGCCCTGATCGGCATCGCCCTCCTGGTCGGCGAGCTGCTGCTCTCCACCGGCGGCGTGCTGGCGGCGCTGGGAGCGCTTGGGTTGATCGCCGGCGGCGTCCTCGCGCTGGACTCCAACAGCAGCGCGGCCGACTACGTCGGGCCCGCCCTGATCGCGCTCGGCGTGCTCTCCCTCGTCGCCTTCTACTTCATCACCCGCAAGGTGATCGAGGCCCACGAGGTGCCGGTGAAGACGGGCTCCGAGGAGCTGGTCGGCGCGACTGCCGAGGCGCGCGGCACGCTCGACCCGGAAGGACAGGTGTGGATCGAGGGGGCGCTCTGGAACGCCCGCGTCGCGGGCGGCGCGGACCGGGTCGAGCTTGGGGATAGAGTCAGGGTCGAGGCGGTAGAGGGGCTGACCCTCGTGGTGAGCGCCGAGCCGCCTACCGGCCAAGCCGAGCAAGGAGCAAGCTGATGGCAGTCGTTGGAGGAATCCTGATCGTGGTGGTGATCTTCGCGCTGATCGCGATCGGCTCCTCGGTAAAGGTCTTGCGCGAGTACGAGCGCGGCGTGATCTTCCGCCTCGGCCGCCTGATCGCGACCAAGGGCCCGGGCCTGATCCTGCTTATCCCGATGATCGACCGCATGGTCCGGGTCGACCTGCGCACGGTGACGCTCAACATCCCGCCGCAGGAGGTGATCACCCGCGACAACGTTCCGGCCAGCGTCAACGCCGTCGCCTACTTCCGCGTGGTCGACTCCAACCGGGCGATCACCGAGGTCGAAAACTTCCTCGTCGCCACCTCGCAGATCTCGCAGACGGCGCTGCGCTCCGTGCTCGGCAAGGCCGAATTCGACCAGCTGCTCTCCGAGCGCGAGCGACTCAACGAAGAGCTGCAGAAGATCATCGACGAGTCGACCGAGCCCTGGGGCGTGAAGGTGACCGCGGTCGAGATCAAGGACGTCGAAATCCCCGAACAGATGCAGCGGGCGATCGCGCGGCAGGCCGAGGCCGAGCGCGAGCGGCGGGCCAAGATCATCAACTCCGAGGGCGAGTACCAGGCGGCGCAGAAGCTCACCGACGCCGCCGACATCATCAGCACCAACCCGGCCTCGCTGCAGCTGCGCTACCTGCAGACGCTGCTCGAAATCGGCAGCAACCAGAACACGACGGTGGTCTTCCCGTTGCCGATGGACATGATCGAACCGTTCCTGGGAGGGGAGCAGGGCAGGAAAAGGCCGAAGCGGCCGGCGCCGACGGAGCCACCGCCTCCTCCCCCACCGGTTCCCCCGCTGCCTGACGACGCCGACCTTCCCCCCTCCCGCTCCTGAGCTCCCCCGAGCTACGCATCGACCAGCTCTCGGGACTGCCGGCGATCCTGGCGCCGGGACGGGCCGAGCGCCCGGAGGGATTCAAGACCGCGGCGAGTGAGCCGAAGGGGCCGGAGAACTGCCCTTTCTGCGAAGGGCGCGAGGACCGCACGCCGCCCGAGGTCTACGCAACCCGCTCGGGGGGCGGGCCGGCCGACAGTCCCGGCTGGACGACGCGGGTCGTGCCCAACCTCTACCCGGCGCTCGGTGGCGAGGCCACGGAGGTGGCGAGCAGTGCCACCGGTGGCGAGGCGGGGGCCTTCGCCAGCGCCGGCGATCCGCTGCTCGAGTCACGGCGGGCCGGCGAGCCCGACCTCTTCGCCTCGCGTCCCGCCAGCGGCACCCACGAGGTGATCGTCAACGCCCCCGAGCACGTGACCACGATGGCGGAGCTGAGCGAGGAGCAGTTCGCCGCCGCGGTCGCGACCTGGCGCGAGCGCATGCGCGCCCACGCCGATGCCGCCTACGTGCAGCTGATCGTCAACGAGGGCGGCGGCGCCGGCGCCTCGCTCGAGCACAGCCACGCCCAGCTCTACGCGCTCAGCTTCGTGCCCGCGGCGGTGGCCCGCGAGCGCGAGCGGGCCGGCGCCTACGCCGAACGCACCGCGGGTGGCAGCCTGCTCAGCGACGTCCTGGTCGAGGAGGTGCGACGGCGCGAGCGCCTGGTCGCGATCGACGACGAGGCGGCGCTGATCTGCCCCTGGGCCTCGCGCTCCCCCTTCGAGCTGCGCGTCGTCCCACGCACGGCCGCGGCGAGCTTTGCCGACGACACGTCGGGCGCGGCGATGATCCACACTGCCCTGGGCCTGCTCGCCAAGCGCTTCGGCCAAACGCCCGAGCTCAACCTCTGGGTCCGCACGGCGCCCCGCGGCGCCGAGGCCTTCCACTGGCACGTCGACATCGCGCCGCGGCTGACGATCAAGGCGTCCTTCGAGTTCGCCACCGGGGTCGACATCAACGTCTACCCCCCCGAGCGGGCGGCGGCTGATTTGAGAGAGTGCCTCTGATGCCGCCCGATCCACGTCCGATCCCACGCTTCATCGCCGACTCGACCCAGGAGGGAATCCCGCACGGGCGCTTCGCCGAGCGGCTCGGGGAGACCTTCCGCAAAGCCTGCGCGGAGATCGAGGACCTGCCCGGCGGGGTCGAGGCGCCGGAGGAGCTCGACTGGTTTCCGGAGCGCGCCTGGGGCGGCCGGGTCTGGGTCCCCTGCTCCGCCCGCGCCGACGGGCCCGAGGGCACGCTGGAGCTCTTCGGCCACGTCTCCTACGTCCAGCCCGAGCAGGGCGAGCCCTCCGACCTCAAGGCCGTCGTCGACTTCACCGACATCCTCGCCGAGGACAACCCGGGCTGGAAGATCGACCTCAACGACGAGGTGATCGGCCGCTGGCGGGGAGAGAACGGCCGCGCCGGCGCCGTCACCCTGGTCTGGGGCCGCCCCCTCGTCCAGGGCGCGGTGGCCGCGACCGCCGAGCTCGACCGGGAGACCGTCGACCAGGAGGTCGTCTCCAACGGCCGCTTCACCCTGCTCGCCCTCGACGCCCTCGAGGGCTACGGTGACGAGATCCTGATGCAGGTCAAGCTCTGGAGCCGCAAGGCCCAGGAGCTCGCCTCCGAGAGCCTCTACTCCTAGCACTCAGCCGCTCCTAGCGCTCAGCCGCTCACCTTGCAGCTGCGGGTCAGCGTGCTGGAGAGCGTACGGCCGTCGGCGAAGCTCATCGAGGCGCGGGCGAAGGGGAAGACGGCGCCGGGGAAGCCGGGCGGGGCCGCGCAGGCGGCACTGAGGTAGCTGCGCTGCCGGCCGTCGACCTCGAAGCGGCGAAACAACCGCAGGGAGATACTCGCCACGTAGCCGTAGTGGTTGACCGCGTCGGGGAGGGCGCCGGTGAGGACGGTGCCGAAGGTGCCACCGCTGTGGCGTATGTGGAAGACGATGATGCGGCTGATCGGGACCGGCTGGTGACCGTAGACGTGGGCCAGGATCGCGGTCTGTCCCTGGTAGACGGCGTTGAAGGCGAGGATGTGGCCGGCCGAGGGGAACGTCTCCTGTTCGGGAAAGGCGGTCTTGGCGTCGTAGGAGCCTTCGCCGACCAGGGCATCCCGGCACGCTGCCCGCACCTGCCGGGGCGAGGCGGCCACCAGCTGCCCGTAGTGGCACCTGGGCAGACCGTCGGGGTCGAGGCGGCCGCTGCGGTTCAGTTCGATCCTGATCTGGCGCAGCGCCGGCGGCCGTTCGCCGGAGAGCGTTTTCACGGAGCCGGTGACGCTGACCGCGATCGGGGCCAGTTTCGTGCGCGGCAGGGCGCTCGGAGCTATCCCCCCTTTGAAGCGGACGAAGAGGTCGCCGCGCTCGGTCAGCTCGGCCTCGGCGAGGGGCACGGTCAGGGCCAGTAGCGCAACCGCAATCAGCATCACCACGGTCTTCTTGCCTCGTCGCATCCCCAACTGAGGTTAGCGGCGAAGCTCGGCCACCCGCCTCGCCTCGTCGATCCCCAGATACGGGGTGAGGACGAACTGGATCGCCTCGGGGGCGAGTGCTGCGAGCTCGGCGTGCCTACCCAGGTCGACGCGCTGGGCGACCAGCATCGCGACGCCGCCGGCGAGAGCCCTCTCGGTTTCCTTCGGCAGGCGCTCGGCGTCGGGGCGCTCGGCGCGGCCCGGGAGGAGCAGGTCGCAGAGGTAAGAGACCAGCCGCTCATAGTGCGCGAAGCCCGGCTTGCCAGCCGCAAGGGCGTCGCTGGTCAGGGCGCGGACCGCGGCGGGATCGGCGGCGGCGAACTCCAGCGCCTCGCGGATCGCAGCTGCCACCCCCGACGGCCAGTTCGACTGGCCCGCGCAAGCCGTCTCAACACGAATCCGCAGCCGAGCAAATGCCGACTCGAAAGCCTCTGCAAACCCGTCTTGGCGCTGCGCTGCTTCTTCCATGCCTGCCTGAGAGATGGCCTGGTGTCGCCCCCTCCAGCAGCTGGGGACCGGACTCGTTCCCGGCAACTATAAACACGACTGTCTATGCCTGTCTCGAGCTGGAGGCGGCGAAGCCTCCGCCAGGTGCCCAATGAATTGCACCGTCAGCAAAATGCTCCGCTACCGTGTCGGCATGGCATCTCGCGACATGATCGACAAAGCCGGGGCGGCGCTTGCCGAGGCTGCTGGCCCCGACGCCAAGGTCATCTTGTTTGGCTCCTACGCCCGAGGCGAGGAGAAAGCCGACAGCGACTTCGACTTCCTGGTGATCGAGCCCGAGGTCAAAGATCACTTCGGCGAGTCGGCGCGACTCGCAAGGCTCGTCGGGGAGCTGGGCGTACCCGCTGATGTGGTGGTTGCCAGCGAGGACCATGTCCGTGAATGGGGGGGGCTTTCGGGAACGATGATCCACGACGCCCTGGCCGAGGGGAAAATCGTTGGCGGCAGAGCCGCGTAGCGGCGACGATCACGCCCAGCTGCTGATGGAAAAGGCGGCTGGAGACGAAAAGATCCTCTTCCGCCTCATTGACGAAGACGACATCCCTGACGATGGGCTGGGGTTTCACGCTCAACAGGCTGTCGAGAAGATGATCAAGGCCGTCCTCGCGCACAACGAGGTCTCCTACGAGCGCACGCACAACATCGCCTACCTGCTCAACCTCCTCGACGAGGCGAGCATTCCCAAGCCCGACCGGGCGGACGATCTCCCCAACCTGAGTCCGTGGGCCGCGGAGCTCCGCTACTCACGCAAACCCGAAGATGTGCCGGATCGACCGGAAATGCGCTCCCTGGTCGAGCAGACCAAAGCCTGGGCCGAGAGCCAACTCAAGGGCGATTACGATTCGTCCTCCCGCCCCGATAGCTCAGCTGGATAGGGCGACTCCCCCCTGAGCGAGTAGGAGGAGTCGGAGTTTTCGGCTCTACAGAGCTGAGGCGCCTGCCTTTCTCTAAGGCAGGCTTGCTTTCAATTCCCGTCGATTGACGATGGTTTGGGCAGCGAAAGCCGTCCGCTGCCCAATCAAGAGAGAACCGTTCCGCTCCGCTACCGTGTCTCCGTGGCATCGATTCAACAGCCGACCGATGCATCGAAGAGTCCTGCGGCCGCGGCCGCGGTGGTTCGCGTCCAGCGACTGCGCGATGACGCTCGACGACCGATGAGCGTCAACCTGGCCGAGGGAATTGCACTGAGCCACAAGCTGATGCAATTCGTAGGCACTGCTCGTCCACATTGACCGAAGCGGCCTTCGATCAACTCCTTCGCCGGCTCTCGGAGGCAGACGTCGAGTTCGTACTGATCGGTGGGCTGGCCGTCAACGCCTGGGGAGTGGTCCGCGGAACGAAGGACGTCGACATCGTCGTGGCCCCAGATATTGAGAACCTCAAGCGAGTTGCGACGGTAGCGGCTGCAGTCAATGGCCGTGTGCAAACCGGTGAATCCTTCCTCAGCAGCCAACCTTCGATTGCGGGCCAGCTCTCGAGCGGTGAGCAGGTTGCCATTGAGACCGAGCTTGGCCGCCTGGACATCGTTCAAGGGCTCGACGGAATCCCTGCTTTTGAGGAGCTACATGCTCGTGCCACGGAGACCGAGGTTCTAGGTGTCAGAGTCGCGGTCTGTTCAGTTGAGGACTTGAAGGCCATGAAGCGGGCTGCTGGAAGAACCCGCGATCTCGCCGACCTAGAGGACCTCGATGCTGCCGACAGTTAGCTCTACGATTCGATAGTCCCGCCCCGATAGCTCAGCTGGATAGAGCGACTCCCTCCTAAGGAGTAGGCCGCTGGTTCGAATCCAGCTCGGGGCATTGGAGTCGGATAGTTGGGCCTAGTTGCAGCGGCGAATCCTCGCCCAGGCGCCTTGGGCTCGAGGACACAACGCCGGGGCGGCTCACAGGCCGCCCCGGCGCTCTCGAGGCTCCGTGTCTATTCGGCGCTGTAAAGCGCGATGCTGCCTTTGAGGGTTCCGTCGCTGTGGGTGCCATTGCTGACGCCGCAGTTGAGCAATCCCCCAGTGACCGTCGTTTGAATGCCTTCGACAGCGAAGCCGACCGCAATCCCCGACGTACTACCTTCGCCCAGATTGGTGAAGGTCAAGCCTTTGTGGCTTTGCGGCGCGATGGTAGAGGTGCATTTTGCTTCTTCCGATTCAGATTTGTAGATCTTTGCTTCGATCGAATCCCCCGCTTTAGAGCAGGCAATTTCCAGGTTGCCGCTCGCCTGGAATACGTAATAGCAGCTATGCATATTGATCGCCGCTTTCAACGATCCGAATCCGGTGCAACCGCCGTAAGAAGCAGACACTGGATTCAGTGAGCTCGATGAAGCGGTCAGTTCGGCCCCGAAGCTTGCCGAGGCACAGCTCACCATTCCGGAGCCTTTTGACGGCAGGAATTCCAGTGCTTTCGTTTGACCGCCGGCAATCGGCAACGGATAGCTTTCGGCCTGGAAGTTGCCTCCGGAGACAGAGATGCCCGTCGGGGGGTTCAGAGGCGAAATGTGAAGGCCAATCTCAGCACCCGGTATGCCTCCGATGTCCTTATACGCCTTTACGATCCGCTTGCCGAGCCAGCTTCCATCCGAATGAGCGCCTTTCGGACAGTCGGCGGAGGTGCCTTCGCCCGAATATTTCAACCCGGCGGCTTCCATTTCGACGATAGTCGCTTCTTCATCGCCTTTGCCGGAATTTTTGAACTTGGCGTTAAGCCCAGTTTGGGGACCAATGGTCACTGTGCAGTTGAACGGGGATTTATAGGTAAGGGTCATAGCCGTACAGCTTGCTCCGCCGATATCAAAGGTGCCGGCGAACCCTTCGGCGGTTTCCGCGCCAAGGTGAAACACCGTTACGCAGCCATTTGCGGCCAGCGTGGCTGGTCCGTGGAATGATTCACACTGAGCATTGGCCATTCCTTGAGGAGTAACTTTCCCCCTTGCTCCCTTCAACAGGCCGCTGAATCCTTCTTCTTTTCCAATCGTGCAGCTGTTCCCGAAAAGACCAAAAGCAAGGGAATCACTGCCACCGTATTGCTGCCCGTTCAGAATTGCTGGATATTCGTTTTTTTTGGTAGAATTATTAAACGCTTCGAAGCGCGACGCAGAAGCAGAGGCAGTACCAATTACCGCCGCAACAGCCAACGCCGCGCAGACTAGAACGCCGAGATTCCTGAGGCTCTTCATGTTCCTCCCTTTGGTGCCGGTCTCTCCGCCACCAGATCAGACTTGTGGTTGATCGACTCGTCCCTGCGAGTCACCGGGAGTGTGCCACCGCTATCTATGCTCTGCCCCATCAATGTGGCCCAAAACTGCACCTGCTAATGGCCAAGTTTCGAAGTCCTGAAGCCGCAGTGCGGCTTCCATCTCGACCGTGCATTGGAGGAGCGGCCGGCCGATCTTACGCTCGATCGTGCGGAGGCGGCTGGTCACCGTATGTCTCTTCACCCCTAGCGCCGCTGCTGCCGACGATACATTTCGATCGACATCGAAATAGGCACGCAGCGTCTGCCTGAAAGCTTTGCCCCCGTCGCGCTCTTGGGCAAGCGGGGCGAGGTAGAGTTGCCGCAAGGAATTCGCCAGAGTGTCGTCTTGAAGAACCGTGGCGAGCAGGGCAACGTCACCGTAGTGGATTGGCCTTCCAGGGTTTCGCAGAGCGAACGGTAAGGCCGCTTGCGCTTGCCGATGGGTAAGGCGCCACCCGGCAACGCCCTCGGCTGGCTCGCCAAAGGCGAGCGAAATCTTTTCAGGCCAGCTGCGTGAAAGTACATGTTTGAACTCCTCGGGGTCAGGTTTGCTCTGACTGGCCAGCCAAACCCATACAGTCCCCTCTCTGCGGTGCACGGTGAGATGGCGCCGGTCCAATGCTCTCGCCAGTTGCTGTATCGCCTCCCCCGCGCCTGCCCCAGCCACAATTGCGGCGAGATGATGAGCATCGAACTCATACTCCAGTTCGTCAAGATTTATCAAATCTCCCTTTAACAGCCGCTCTATGCGCGCGGCGCGGCGCTGTTCGGCAGAGTCCGCGCGAGCGTATCCGTCCCGGACGTACTCCTCGCTGACCATGGAGACGAGCCGGTCGAAGAGCGCTGCCTGCGAGCGCAATAGGCGCTTCAGATCCACGCCTCTCCGCAAGTCGTGGTGCTCTAGCTCTTCGACCAGGTAGTCCCCTAACGATGTGTAGCCGGCAAAGTAGCGGCGCAGTACGGTATCGAGACCGACACCGTACTGGGAGGCGAGGCGGGCTTGAGACAGCAATACCGCCGGAACGGGTGGGGGTTGGGACCGGTCTTCGCAGCCGATCCCTGCGAGACCGTAGTCGAGCGCGGCGGAAACCGCCGTTGCAAGGCCTTGCGCATAGGTAGGGTCCGGCACTTCGGTTGGGTCGGCGATAGCGCGAACGCGGGTGAGAGTCGCTTGCTCGATCTCGAAGCGACGGGCCTGCAGACGAAGGGCAAGCTCGACCCTGAACCGCTCAGTCGACCTCGCCACCTACCGTCCCGCCGCGGCGGGGGTGAAGAATTCGAAGGCACTGCGCAGCCGGCCCCGCCTCATCGCCTGCTCCGGCTACCCCTCCGATGCGCCGTCCGCCTGCCCTGGCCGCCGCACTTCACCTTCAGCGCCGGCTTGCTCGTGGAGAGCTTGCCGTTTTGGCCGGTGAGGTTCGATTCGGCGCGGTGGGTTCCTTTGCAGAGGTTGGTGCTGTTTTCGAACAGGCCCTTCTTGCCGCCTTGCATTTCCAATACGAAGGAGGAGACCGGTGCGTCGGGGGCGGCTTCGAAGGTGTTGCGCAGCTTGCCTTTGACCGAGTCGACGTGGCCGACGAGGTCGAAATCGACCTGGGCGTTGTGCAGGGCGACGACCAGGTCGGGCAGCTGGTGCTCTGAGGAGCGCAGGAAGACGGGGCCGGTAAGCGGTTCGCCCAGGATCGGCGTAGTTGCCCTGGCCTTGCCGTAGACAGAGCCCGCCGGGCACTGGGTGCCGTTGCCGGCGCCTTCCTTGAACTGCACCCTGGTGCAGATCGTGCGGAAGTGGGCGTTGGCGATGAACTCTGACTTGGGCAGGGTCACTTCGGCTCTGGCGATCCCCGCTTCGCCGATCCCGTTCATGCTGAGGGTCGCTTTGAAAGCCGGGTAGTCGCCGCGCTTGGTGCCGCCTTTGAGCTTCAGGCCGAGCCTTGGCTTGAAACGCAGGGCGGCGCAGTCGGCGGCCTGGAAGGGAGTGGAGACCGTGATTGGGCGATCGTCGGCTTCGGAGCCGAAGTCGAGGCCCGAGCCGAGCACCGTGGAGGCCGTCGAGGTGCGCTTGCAGCTGGTCGGGTTGAGGACGAACTGGGGGCGGTCGTTGTAGGCGCGGATGTCCCTCAGGTGGACCGGGATGCCGTCGATGATGTGGGGGATCGGGTCCGAGCCGGCGGCGTCGACGAAGACTTCGGCGGTCTCGGGATCGATCTTCAAGGCAAAGCGCACCACCACCGTGCCGAGGTCAAAGGGGCCGACCTTGGCGGCAGTGATCGCCGCCAGCGAGAGGGCGGAGCCGTGGTAGGGGCCAGCTAGGTAGATCTTGCCCGGGGCATAGGCCAGGGCGGGGCCGACTCCCGCGCCCGCCAGGGTGTGGCCGACCTCCGAGGCCGCCGGGCAGGAAGGCGCCGCCAGCTCCTGCGCTCCAGTCCTTTGCTTGGCCGCCTCGATCGCCGCGTCGGGGCAGTAGGGGACGCCGGCGAGCTTCGCCGTGATCCCCGGTGGCAGCTTGATCGAGAAGTGGGTGATCTCCTGTTCGGAGTCCGTGCGCGAGAGGCGCAGGTTGAAGGGGGAGAAGCGCCCGGCGGCGTTGTTCAGCGTCCCCGCCGCCAGCTGGGGGTGAAGCGGCGGCACCCCGCCCGTGGGGCAGGGGCCTTCGCTTGGGCCGGAGATGATCTGGAAGGCCGAGGTCGTCGTCACCGGGGAGCCCCCCGACCAGGGGTAGAGGGTGGCTTCGGTGTCATAGGTGCCGCAGCCCGGAGGCGAGGCCAGCGGCGAGCGGGCGCCCTCGCGGAAGTGCAGGCGGAAGTGGGAGAAGGGCAGCTGGGGGATTTCTTCGGCGACCGTGGTGAGGCGGCCCGTCGCCGGATCCGATTCGACCTTGAGTGGCTGGCGAACGATGATCCCCAGTTCGGGATCCTTGACCACCAGGTAGAGGGCGATCAGCGTGCCGAAGGGGTTCTCGTGGGGAGTGGCGATGTAGAGGGAGCCCTTGAGCAGCCGGCCTTCGAGCAGCGGCGTTTCGATTTCCGCCGTGCCGACCTTGGATGCCTCCGGGCAACCCGCCCCCGCTGGCGAGCCGGCGCTCTCGCGCGCCAGGTCCGCCTCGCTGCAGGTCTCGAGTCCTTCGGCGAGGGATGGGTTGGCCGACATCCCTTCGGGGAGCGTAACCACCGCCTTTTTGATCGTCGAGTCGGCGTGCCCGGTGGCGGAAGTAAGCCCTTCGTCGTCGACATCAAGACTGAAGTCGAGGCCGGTCGGGCTGGCGGCGGCCTTGGTCGTCGGCTTTGCCGTCATCTGCGGCTGGAAGCCGAGGTTGGCGCAGTCGCTCACTGCGAGCGGGTTTGGCGGAGTGAGGTCGTCATGGGTGAAGACGCTTTCTTTGAACCAGGCGCCGGGGGTCTGCCAGGAGTCGGCTTCGAAGTCGCTGCGAAGCGGCCCTTCGCAGGCCGTCGGCAAGGTGAGGAGCGGGACCTTCGGCAGGCTCGTTTCGCAGCCGTCTTTGATTCCCGCACAGGAGCCGCGTTCTTCATCGTGGACAGGGTCGGCAGGCACCCCCCACACGGTCACCTTGGCCGAAAAGAAGGCGAGCGTCTGGCTGATGTTGGCCGAGGTGGAGACGATGTTGTAAGGGGGGGTCGAGCTGAGGGTCAAATTGATGAAGACCGGCACCTTGGCTTCGACCACGAAGCCGAGCTTGGCGGCTCTGCCGGGGGCGGCGAAGAGGCTATAAACGGGAACCCTTTCGGTGATGCCGGGGGCTCCGAATTCGACTTCGGCGAGACCCACGGCGCTTGCATCCGAGCACCGGGGATTCTCGCCGGCGAGGAATTCCGCAGTTGTGCAGCGCGGCACCGCATAGGGGTTGCCGACGAGGCCCCCCGGCAGAGCGGCAATGATGTCCTTTGCGTCCTCGTCGGGCAGCGTGTTGCCCGAGTCGGGGTCGATGTGGGTGTTGGCAGCGACCTTGACCGTGGCGGCGAACGGGTGAGAGCCGGCCTGCATTGCCGCGGCGCCCTCGGAGTTGTTGAAGGCGACATCGAGGTCGTGCAGGCCGAAGGCCGCTGAGGCAATCGGGGGGATCGCCAGCGCCATCCCCACCGCGACCGCGAGGCCAAGAACGATACGCTTCATCGCCCTGCCCTCCGGCCCTTGCCGGCTCTCCTGGGGTGAGCCTTTTTGGGGTGCCTATTCTTGGCCACGCAGCGGCCTGTCCGGTGGATCTTGCCGCGCCGGCAACGAGTCGGCTTGCCCCCCTCCTCCGATTGGGATTCAGAGCCCACATAGGTAGAGGAAGCGGGGGTCGGGTCATTGGGCGGGGAGAAGGCGCCCTGGCAGGCTTCCCCTTCGCACTCCTCGCGCGGAGAGGGCGGTGCCGGGAAGCCGCCCCCCACCCGGGCGTCGTAGATGTCGACCTGGCCAGGGTCCTGGGGCAGAAGGCTCTGGGCGGTGCGGATGAAGACGTCTGAACCGTCGGCGGAGGCGTCGATGAATTCGCTGTCCGAGGAGCTCTTGCCCGAGGAGACGAGATAGACGCAGCCGGCGGCCGGTTTGACGAAGGCGCCGCCTGCTTCCCTGCAGCTGCCCGAATCCGGCGCCTCCCACTCGTAGACATCGGCGGCACCGTTGGTGTCGGAGAGCACGAGCGGTTCGTAGCTTTCGAAGAAGATCCGCTTGCCGTCCTCAGAGAGCGCCCTGGTGGCATAGGTGGAGTTCTCCCAGGTGGGCAACCGAGCAGCGGCCCATGTGCCGGGAGCATTGGATCTCGGCCTCAGATCCCGCCCGCTGGGCCTTCCTCCGCTGCGGTTGCAAGAGACGCAGCTGAGCTGCCCCGATCCGGCGTCATAGCGGTAGATCTCCGCGTCGGCTTCGCCGCTTTGGCGGTCGGTGTTGTCGTATCCTGCCACCGCTTCGGCCAGGCCGGGGCTCGAGGACATAAAAGCCAGCTGTTCGCCATCGCCGTTGGCTAGTGCCGTGTGGCTTATCGGTTCGGGCTGGATAGGCGAAAGCTTTGTGTTCACTGCTGTCGCATCCTGCGCCGATAGCGTCGCCACGTAGGCGTAATTCCCGTCTGCTTCGTAGCGGTAGAGGTTGGGTTCCCCGGCGATGCCCTGGCCGCCAATCTGTTCGGTGGAGAGGAAGTAAAAACGCGAGAGGTCCCTGCTGGTCCCCAACACCCCGAAGGCGCCGTGGGCGATCAGCGCGCGCCCTTCTTCGCCCGCGATCGCCTTCTCGGTGTCGAAGCCGTAGAGGTCCCCGGTCCCGCCTTCGGGCCCTTCGATGAAGAGCGCCTTGGAGCCGTCAGGAGCGCCCGCCCAGAAGCCGCCTTGAGAGCCCGCCGACACCCGGTAGGTGCAGGCCGCCGTCGCTTCGCTGCATTTGCCCCCTTCCACCGTGCTCTGCGGTTGGGTCGCGTTCACCCGAACATAGAGCGACCCCGGTCCGATGCCGTCGATTCCGGTTGAGGCGGTCCAAAACACCCGCTCGCCGTCGGCCGAGACCGCGCCCTGCATCGTGCCGGTGCGCCCGTGGTCGTTCGCAACGAAGTCATGTGTTGTACCTGCTGTCGAATTTATCGCGCTCGCTTTACCGTCCGGCAGCACGCTGACCAGCCGCAATCCGTCCGTTTCCCCGCCCTCGACCGTACACTCATACACCTGCAGGATTGGGTTAGGGCCATTTTTAGCGTTTGACGCATCGAACGTCAGCCGCGCCTTTGCCTGAAGGACCGCGTGAGTGCCATCGGCGGCAGCGGCCTGCAGCTGCGGGGAGTAGAAGAGCGGCCCGACATTGGGTTCGGTTGTCGTGCAGGCCCCGTAGGCGCCTTTGGCGTTGTCACGCCGGTAGAAGTTCTGGTAGCCAGGCTGGGCTCCGGGGGCAAGCAGCGGTTCGCTGTTGGTCTGCAGCCAGGCGCTTTCGAGGTCAGTGGAGAAAATACGGTACGCGTTTTCGATTTGCGCAAATACCGCGAACTGTTCGCCTTCCTGTGCCGGCGATATCGCTTCGTTCCCCCAGCCGCTCCCGGGGTCGCGCGTGGCGATGTACTGGGAGGAGAGGGGAGCGGAAGCCACGTCGCCGAAGGCGCTGGCCGAGGAGTAGGTGAGCCTCCCACCCGAGGGAGTGCTCTGGTCCATCCGGGCGATGTAGGCGAGGCCGCGGCGCGCCAGCACGTCGCCACCGCCTTTGTCCACCGGTGAGATCAGCTCGTAGGCGCGGCAGTCGGGCAGTCCGGCCGAGGCGCCGCCGCGCAGCGCTTCGTTTTCACAGTCCCCCGAAGGGGCTTCGGGCAGCGGCGGGGTTGAGAAGCGCCGCGTAGGCGAACTGAAGGTGCCGTAGGGGTCCTCGGCGACCAGCCGGAAGCGGTAGGACGTGCCTGAGGGCAGCGACGAGAGGATGGCGGTGCGGGCGCTGGGGCCGACGCCTGCACCGAAGTCGAAGGGCAACGCCCCGTGGGCCACGTCGGGCAGATCGGCAGCTTCGGCGAAGCCACTCTGCTGGAAGCTCGCCTCATCGACGTATTGCAGGTAGCCGGCGGCGGCAATTCCCCTGGGATCGACGGAGGCGTGCAGGATTGCCGATTCGGCGCCCACCTCGGTCGACCAGGCATCGACCGCTTCAATCGGCGGACGGGTCTTAAAAGTGGCTTCGGGACCGCTTGCGGTCCCGTCGGCGTTGGTGGCGACGGCACGGAAGTGGTACGTGGTGTCGGGGATCAACCCTCCGGCTGTGAGGTTTGCTTCCTGAAGCTTGAAATCGGCTGAGCCCGGGGCGCTCTCGGCAGTCGTTTTGGTCGCCGGGTTGGCAAAGCCGCCATTCTGGAAGTCAGCGTCGTCAACGTACTCGAAGTGGTAGGTGGTTGCCTTGCCCTCGGGGTTGAAGGAGGAGTGCAGGGTTGCCGTCAGGTTGCCAACCGGGCTCGCCGTCGTGCCGAACGGGGTGAAAAGCGGGCCGGGGGGAGGAATGGTGGCGTAGAGGACTTTGTTGTTCTGCAGGACGAAGAGATCCCCGCCGGCACTCTCGTAGGGCGCGTAGGCCCGGGCGACACTGCTCGTGTAGAGGACGCGTTGCAGGATTCCCGAGGCGTTGTACTCCACGGTCGGTCCGTTGGCGCCGACGAATATGTCCCCGGCGGGGGCGAGGGCAACCGCCTTGGCGCCTTCGGTCTGGCCCGAGTCGGTGTCGGGATGCAGCGTAGCCACCTCGTTGCCACCTGGATCGTATTTATGCAGCTCCGCGGCTGACACGTAGGCATTGCCGCTTGAGTCGACCGCCAGCCCTTCCAATCTCTTTCCCGGCCCGCTCGCCACTTCGAACTGTTCGCTGAAGGCGCCGGAGGCATCGAAGAGCTGCAGGCGGTTGGTGTAAGGGGTGATGTTGTTGACAAATTTCCCCGTTTCGCCGCTGGCAACGTATACAGCTCCCCCAGGTCCAACCACCAGGTAGTCGGATGCTTTGTCGAACTGGCCGAAACCACTTCCGGGTGCTCCGCCTGCGCAGTCTGTTATCGCTGTCGCACACGACTCGGTGCCGCTGCCGCCGTTTTGAACCGCGATCGACGGTTGAAAGCCACCACTTGACCTCAAATTGGGGACATTTGTGTCTGAATATCTAGAGCCCTTAAACTCGACTGCCCAGGGCCCTCCAGCTGCTCCGGTCACAACCACGTTTCCGGGTCCGATATTTGGAAGCGCGGAAAGTGCAGCTTGAATTTCTGCGGCGGTGGAATTGGCCGGTAGAGACTGGGTGGCAAAGTCACTCGGCGAGGGATTGTTGGTTTCGAATCGCACAGTTCCTCCTCCAAGACCTTCGATGTTTTCGAAGATCTGCACCTCGTTGACCGGCACGTTGCCCGCCCCTTCCGCCACAGAGATGGCAACGCTTACTCCCGAACCCGTGGCGGCCTTGGAGAGCGTGATCGTGCCGGGGCCCAGGGCGGCGATCCTGGTTTCGGCCGGGATGCCCGCGCCTGTGATCGTCTGGCCGACTTCGAAGGCCTTCTGGGTGGTTTTGACGTTGGTGATCGTCGTGGAGCCGGAGCTGAGATCGCCGCTGCCCTTGGCCCCACCGGTCACCACCCCGCCGCCCCAGGCGCGCAAGAATTCCCCGGTGGGGGAGAACTTCTGCACCCTGTAGCCATCGAAGGTGTAGATGTCGTGGTAGGAGGAACTAGCGGGATCATTGTCGACGGCGATATCGCGCAGTTCTGAGAACTCCCCAGCGCCACCGCCTTCGAGGCCGGCGAAGCAGGTAGAGGCGCACACCTGTGGCTCGGCACCTGTGCCGTCGGCGACCCCCCAGCCGAAGGCACTTAGGAAGTTTCCGGAGGAATCGAATATGTCCACCCGGTTATTCCCCTTGTCGGCGACGTAGAGGTGGCCGTTGGATTGATCGACGGCAATGCTCTGCGGGTTGCTGAACTGCCCGGCGCCCGAGCCGGTGCTGCCGAACTGGAAGTCGGCGCTGGCCGGAGAGACACAGATGAGGAAGGCCAAGGTGAAAACAGCCGAAAAACGTTTAACCAAGGTTGACGGTGTATGTGATGCCATGTGTCGTCCTCTGTTCATCTGCTTGGTATTGCGGGTGTCGGCAAGGGGGGCCAGGTACCGATCCGGACGGATATGGCCGGATCGGTACCTGTTCCTGATCGTTCAACCTTGGAGTTCCCCGTACTAGCCAGCCGTGGCTGCCCAGACCCCTTCCCACGCGCAGAATTCAGCGCACGAACCCATAACCATGGATCCCGTAGAGGTCGCTTGAAATGTTTCGAAGGCCGGCGTTTCACCGATCGTGATACCAGGCCCAACCCCTTCATAGAGGCACAGCTTGCCTTCGGCGGCTTTTGGTATGTCGTTGACAACCCCAGCGCAGCCCGGCTTGCTGCCTTCCGCGAGAGTCACAAGGACTGTTTCCGGTGCATTCACCAGTGGAATAGAGAATGAGATCGGGACCCCGGTGCCCACGCCGGTCGCGCCTTCGGCAAAGGCGAAGCTGCTCCACACACCGGTCTCGGTCTTGCCTTTCGGCAGGACTCCACCGGCGGTCCACGGCGAGCCTTCTTTGCCGTTGCAGGCGTAGGTGGTCGCGGTGCCGACCAATTTGCTGCCGCCTTCCGCACAGTTGGCGCCTTTTGGCTCGGCGGTGTTGGTGACGCTCGTACCGGGGGCGCCGTTCGAACCCGGCGAACCAGGGTCGCCCTTGGCTCCTGCAGGACCTGCGGGCCCAGCCGGACCTGCGGGCCCGGTCTTGCCGGTCTTGCCCGGCTTCCCCTGCTTGCCCTGCTTGCCCTGCTTCGCCGAGGCGGTGGCCTTGCCACCGCCTGAAGAGCTGGAGGCGGCGTAGGCGCCACCGAACATCGCGAACACAAGGGCAATCACCGAGATGACTCCCGGGATCCCAAAGCGCGTGCGTAGCGTCGAGAACATCTAGATCTCTCTCCTCTTGTCCCGTGAGCCCCTCTGCCCGCCGCTTCCCTTAGCGGCTTCCTCGAGGCTCGGTTATGTAGTCCCTGTGGTGCTTGTCCCTGTCGTCTTTCAGAGACGACGCCAAAGACTGTAAACGGAGACTTTCATAAAGTCAAGCTAGACGTTTTTATGAGAAAGGAGACTGTCTCGGGGAGAGGAATGACGCCCGGTCCCTTATGTCCCCATGGATCCGATCGGGACGATCGCCGACATGGCCGGGGTAGGCGCTGTGGTCGGCGCGGCGATCTCGCTTGGTCGGCAGGACGACGATCTACCCGACTACATGGCGTGGGGGTTGGTTGCAGGCGGGGCACTTGGTGTCTGCCGGGCGTTGGTTGAAGGACTATGGTTTTGAAGATGAGCGAACGTCAGCTCCGATACACGTGCCTGGCCATCGTCGCCATAATCGGCG
Organism: uncultured Solirubrobacterales bacterium; assembly: GCA_963840565.1. Lineage (GTDB taxonomy): Bacteria > Actinomycetota > Thermoleophilia > Solirubrobacterales > 70-9 > VRUE01. Next base: position 59,864 of record CAWIZH010000001.1, on the reverse strand, counting down.
CCCTGACCATGGGCCGCTGGGCGGGCTTGGGGTACGAAGGATTCTCGGCGATCGTGACCCTTGCACTCGGAGCACTGCTGATTGCCCTTGCATTTCGCGGGAGAGCGAGTGGAGCTCGGTCCCGCTCGAGAAGAACGGGGTAGCGAGCTCAGTCGCCGAGATCGGCGCGCAGGGCGGCCAGCTCGGTGCGGAGCTCGGCCACTTCCCGCTCGAGGCGGGTGAGGCGGTCCTCGGCGGGGGTCAGCTCTTCCGCCGGCTCCGCGGAAGCCGCCTCCTCCTCCGGCTGAGAGCTCTGCCCCTCGGGCTCGGCCGCGGGAGCGCTCGTTAGCGCCGGCTCCGCGGCAACGCCGCCAAGCAGCTGCTCATAGCGGTCCTCCTTCTGGCCCGGCCGGCGATCGTGGCGGGCGACCTGACCGCGCTCGACCAGGCGGTCGAGGGTGCCGTGAACGGCAGCGAGATCGGCGAAGCGATGCAGGCGATCGGCGCGCTGCTTCAGCTCCCCCGGAGTCTGCGGGCCGCGCAGCATCAGCACCGCGAGCAGGGCAATCTCGGCGTCCTCCAGCCCAAAGGCCTGGTCGAGCAGGTGGCGATACTTGCGGGCGCGGCTGCCGGCGCCGCTGGCGAGGCGGGTCCAGCCGCGTAAGGCGAGGCGGCGCAGGGCCTCGACCACGGCCTGCTCGTCGTAGTCGACCACCGGCTCGCGGTTGGTCGCCTGGTTGCAGGCGAGGCGCAGCGAGTTGAGCGAGAGCGGATAGGCATCGGGCGTGGTGCGCTGCTTCTCGATCAAACAGCCGAGCACGCGAATCTCGACGGCGTCGGGCTCCATCTACTCGGGGCTGAAGATCTGCTCGACGAAGAAACGGGCCGCGGGATCCAGCCGGTCGCCGAAGGTGCGCTCGGCCACCGCGAGCACCTGATCGGCGCGCTCGAGGCTGAGCTCGCGGGCAAGCAACCGCAGGTCGTCCTCGTCCTCGCCGATCCGGTGGGCGAGGACCTTGAGCGCGAGCAGCGCCTCGGGGGACGCTGTGAGACAACGCAAGCCGGGCAGATCCAGCACCGGTGCGGCTGCCGGATCGTCGCTGGCGAGAAAGCCCTTGACCGCATCATTGAGCCAACCCGGCGGCAGATCGTGCTCCTCGGCCACGCTCGCCGCCGCTTCGTAGACGATGCCCTTGGGCTCGAACACGGCATCGATGTCGCGGGTGGCCCTGCGCTCGTCAAAGGCGAGGGCGATCGCCGCCCCTCCCACGACGTACATCTCCGCACCGACGCCGCGGCGATCGAGCTCCGCGGCCAATGCCGTCAGCGCCTCGATGATCTGATCGCGGTCCATCGATCAGACCCGGTGCAGCGAGCGCTCCGGGATGAAGATGCCGCGGCGGCGGAAGGCGGCCGGCGCTTGGGCAATCGACATTGCGCGGAAGCCGCGGACATCGCTGACGAACCAAAAGCGATCGAGAAACCGGCTCGGCGCCACCGACCATGCCGGCCGGTCGAAGCGGTGCACCGTCGCAAGGTGCTCTGCGAGCGCGCCCAGGTACGCATCGTGCCGGGCATCGCCGGTGCGCGGCGGCTCCTCGACGACGGCTGCCACCCTCGAACGATCATCGGCACGCAGGGCGAACTCATCGAGGAACTCCCGCACCCCGTGTTGAAAATCCGCATCCGGACCCGATCGGCGGCCCAGCTCGGCCAACGTCTTGCTAAAGCGGTCGCTCCTCGGCGGGTGCGCAGCGAGCCAATCGGATGTCGTAACTATCGGCAGAGCCATCTACGTAGATCGTAGGTGCAGGCTCAGTCGCGGTCGGGACGCTCGGGGTAGATCTCGTCGATCGTGAGCAGGGCGCGATAGGGGGCACCCGCCGCAGCTTCGATCCTCTCCCCCCGCCGGCGAGGCGGTCGACGACGGCGATCACGCCGGCGACCTCCAGGCCCTGCTCGGCGATGCGCTCGATCGCGCTCACGGTCGAGCCGCCGGAGGTGACCGTGTCCTCGACCACGAGGCAGCGGGCGCCGGACTCGACCGGGCCCTCGACCCAGCGCTGCAGGCCGTGCTGCTTGCGCTCGCCGCGGACGAAGAAGCCGACGAGGTCCCGGCCGGCCGGGACTGCGAGTGCAGCGCAGGAAGGCGGGATCGCAGCCGTGGCGGGGCCTCCGACCGCCGTCGCTCCCACCTCGGCCGCGGCAGCGGCGATCAGCTCGCCCGCAGCGAGGAACCCGGCCGGGCGCAGCAGCGCCCGGCGCGCATCGACGTAGTACTGCGCGGTCACGCCGCTCGCGAGAGTCACCTCGCCAAGAATCAGCGAGTGCTCGCGCAGCTCGGCGAGCAGTATCTGCTTGGCGGCGTCGGAGCTCGGCATTCCCACCGCATCCTATGTGCGACGGAGCTGGAATGTGCGGATTGTGAAACGAAACGGTGAACTAAGTGAAACACCCCTTGATGCAGGGAAATCCACGACTACGCTCGCTGCCAGCGGAGGGGGACGTCACGAGGTTGTGGCTCCCCGATTGACACTCGGGAGTCCGGGTTCGAAGCCCGGATAGGGTTCGAGTCCCTCCCCCTCCGCTGAAATCCCGTGTGGTAGCGTTTACGACCCGAGTGTCAGTCGGAAGGGACTTAAACCCTTTAGTTTGAAACGGTCCGCTTCGGCGGGCCGTTTCTTTGTTCGGTAGCGAGGCTCTAGCCGCGTGCCGCGGGGTCGGCGAAGCCCTCGCGCCAGCTCGGGTAGCGCGGCTCCCAGCCAAGCTCGCGCTTGGCCTTGGCGTTGGCGGCACCGCGCAGCTGGGTCGCCGAGTTGGCGGCGACGGAGCCGGCGATCAGGCGGGCGAGCCAGACCGGCACGCGCCGCGGAGGCTTGGCGCCGATGGCCTGGGCGAAGGCCGGCACCCACTCGCGCATCGGCGCCGGCTCATCGTCGACCACGTTGTAGGTGCCGGGCGCACCGCGCTCGACCGCGGCCACCGTCGCTTCTGCTGCGTCCTCGACCTGGAGGAAGGAGAATGTGCCGCTGCCCTTGCCGACGATCGGCAGGCGCCGCTTCAGCGCTTCCTCGGTCTGCGAGCCGTCGCGATCGAAGTAGGTGCCGGGGCCGTAGAGCCAGCCGTAGCGGAGGACCAGACCCTCGATGCCCTCGGCACCGGTCACCTGGCGCTCGAGATCGGCAAGCGCCTCGACCGCACCGCCGAAGGGAGCAGGGGCGCCGTGGAACAAGGGCGCCTCCTCGTCCTTGACCCAATCGCCTTCGGGCGCGTAGAGGAAGGCGACGCTCTCGGCCACCAAGCGGCGGGCACCGGCGGCCTTCGCGGCGCCAAGGAGGTTGCGGGTGCCCTCGCTGCGCACGCGGTTGGTCGCGGCCAGCGGATCGTCCTTGGCTTTGTAGTCGAGCCGCCGCGGCAGCGAGGTCAGCTGATGCACGACCACCTCAGGCGCAGCTTCGGCGAGCGCCGACTCCAACGCCGCGGCGTCGAAGACGTCGCAGATCGCTGCGTTCGCTCCTGCCTCGCGAATCTTCGCCGCGCGCCCCTCATAGCGCGTCATCCCGGTCACCTCGTGACCGGCGCCGATCAGCCGGCGCACCAGCGGCCTGCCCATCGTCCCGCTCGCACCCGCTACGAAGACCTTCATCGCCGCACCTCCTGTTCGGACGCGTTGGCGGCGTTCAGCCGTTCCGAGACCCGCGCCAGCCAGGCGGAGGCGACGCCGCCAAAGGCGATCAGCAGCGTGTCGCTCCAGCCGCGCGCCTCGCTCTTCGCCTCCCCCGTGTCGAAGGCGTGGTTGATCGCGTGGAAGCCGTACCAGAGCGCCCCGAGCCAGAGGACCGGCGCCCGCCAGGCCGGCCGCACGACCGCGATCCCGACAGCGACGCCGAAGGCGAGCATGAAGGCCCCCACGTCGCCGACGTAGTGCGAGTTCTCGATCCCGTAATGGCCGATCTGGTCGAAGAAGGTGTCGGGCGCGATCAGCGCCAGCAGGCCGGTGACGACGTGGTAGGCGGCGATCACGACGAGAATCGCTTTCAGCGCTCTCTCGCCAAGGACCGGCGCGCCGCCGTTCAAAGCTCCGTCCCCTCGTTGAGGATGTCCATGTACTCCCCGTAGACGTAGGTCTTGCCTCGCGACTTGCCCGTCACCTCGCGCAGGATGCCAAGCTCCTCAAGCCTCGCGATGGCTCCATATACGGGCGGCTCCGACAGGTTCAGCTGGCGCGCCGCGGTCTGCGCTTTGACCACCACCCTCTTCACCGCTACGTCGTGAACCCGATGGGCGGTCGCGGCAGCGCGGCCCAGACCGTGAATCCTCTGGCGGTCACGCTCGATCATCTCGACGATGCCCCGCGTCGTGTCGGCTGTCGCGGCGGCGACCTCCACCACCCCCTCGAGGAAGAAGCGCAGCCAATCCTCCCAAGCGCCGTCAGTCCTCACCGCCTGCAGGTGTTCGTAGTAGGCATCGCGGTTCCGCTTGAGATAAAGGCTCAGGTAGAGCAGCGGCTTGCGCAGCACCCCCTGCTCGACGAGCAGGAGCGTCATAAGCAGCCGACCCACCCTGCCATTGCCGTCGAGGAACGGGTGGATGGTCTCGAACTGTACGTGCGCGAGGGCAGCCTTGATCAGCACCGGCGACGGAGCGGGGTCGTCATGCAGAAACCGCTCGAGCGCCGACATGGCCGGTTCGACCTCCTCCCACGGCGGAGGCACGTAGCGTGCGTTGCCTGGGCGGGTGCCGCCAAGCCAGTTCTGCGAGCGTCGGAACTCGCCCGGGGTCTTGTCCGAACCGCGGCCCGATCGCAGTAGGCGTTCGTGGATCTCTCGCAGCAGGCGACCGCAAAGCGGCAGCCGCCCCGACCCGATCGAGTCGACCCCGTGATTCAGGGCGGCGATGTAGTTGACGGCTTCTTCAACGTCCTCGATCGGAGCCGCGGTCGGCACTTCGTTCTCGAAGAGGAGCAGGTCGGAGAGCGAGGACATCGTCCCCTCGATCTGTGAGGAAAGAACCGCCTCCTTACGAACAAAGGCATAGAGAAACTGCGTCGGATCCGGCAACAGAAGGGTGATGCCGTCGAGGCGCCCCAGTGCCTGATTTGCCTGGTCGAGCAGGCGGTGAAGATTGACGTCGAGATTGAGCGGCGGCTCGGGAGGAAGCGCCTTCGGGAAGAAGGCGACGTACTCGGCCGGGCCCTCCTGCATGCGCCTGAAGTTGCCGGCGCGCTGCGATGTCAGCGCTGCGACGGTCACGGTGCAGGTTTCACGGTGCGGCTTGAAAGCGTTCGCTTAGGATGCGATGAGCTTACTAAAGGATACGGCGATATCGCTTAACAGCGACGTATGAGGTCAGCGTTCGCTTAGAAGACGAAGATGCTCTCGCCGTAGTTGAGCTGTTCGTAGATCCGCGGCTGGTCGGCGATGAAGGTGCGCACGCAGCCGTGGCTGGCGGCGTAGATCGGGCACTTCGTGGTAGCCGTGCACCGCGTAGCCGTTGTGCCAGTAGAAGGAGTAGTACATGCCCTCGGCGTTGTAGCCCGGTTCCTGGCGGTAGAAGGTGTAATGGCCGGTGACCGTCGGGGTCGAGGGCTTGCCGGTCGAGACCGGGTAGATCGCGAACGGCTTGTCGCCCTTGCTGAGCACGAGGACCTGCTTGTCGAGCGGCACCTCGGCGTGCTCGCCGGCGCTCGGGATAGCGCACGCGGTAGCCGCCACGTTCGCCGAAGACGTCCTTGACCAGGCCAGCGCCGGCCCGCTCCGTGCGCGACATCCCGTTGACCTTGCGGTAGGCGAGCACCTCGCGCCCGGTGCGCCCGTCGAAGCAACGGCCGCCGCCGGAGACGTAGCCCATCTTCGCCATCGCCTTCTTGAAGCCCTTGACCACGTTGTCGCACTGGCCGGCGTGCAGCGCCGGGAAGCTGACCCGCCAGCTCTTGCGCACGGTGCTGGCTGCGCCGAGCTCCGGCGGTGGCGACGTGCTTGGCGGCGGCGGCGTACTTGCCGTCCTCGCGAACGATGATCGAGGCTTTGAACGCGCCGGTGTCGCCCGTTGCCCTTCTGCACCGCGACCTGCCGGCTCAGCAGCTGGTGCCCGTCGAGGTAGAAGGTCGACCTCGACTTTCTGTCCCGAGACAAACGGCGCGATCGAGCCGGTGACCGGCACTGTCCCGTAGATCGGCGCCTTGCCACCCTTCAGGTGCCCGACCTTGATCTTCAAGGCGGCATCGGCCGGGCCGGTTTCTTTCGGCGGCGCGGTCGTTGCCGCCGAAGGCCGTGGCGGGAACGGCCATGGCAGAGCAAGGAGGATCAGCGCGGGGACGAGGCGGCGGCTCACGGGGCTGGATTCTTACCGATGAGGCGGTCGCGTGACGAAAGAAGTCAACTCTTTGTCAAATAAGTGTGACGCCCCTTGATTTTTCCATCTGCAGCTAATACGTTCCGGCCAGCGGAGGGTGAAGCCACGAGGTCGTGGCGATCGGATGACACCCAAAAGTTCGGACCGCTGTCCGGACGGGGTTCGAGTCCCCCGCCCTCCGCCAACAGATTGCTGTGCGTGTGAGGGTCGGATCGAGGTGCAATGTCATGCGGCCTGCGGGGTAGCGCCTGCTCAACGAGCCGCCCTCATACGACAGCGAGTCGGTGGTAGGTTTGTGGGATCCGGGTGTCATTCGGTTGCCGCGGCATCTCTGCGGTTTCACCCTGAACGGCCCGCCGTGGCGGGCCGTTTCTTTGCCCGCTACTGACCGAGCAGCGCCACCGAGTTGTTCAGCATGTGCAGCAGGATCCCGGGCCAGATCGAGCCGGTCTTCTCGTAGAGCAGGGCGAGGACGAAGCCGAAGACGATCAGCGGCGGCACGGCGCTGATCCCGGTGGTCGCGTGCAGGCCGCCGAAGATCAGGCCGCTGATCAGCGCCGCGACGAGCCGGGGCAGGCGCTCGCGCAGGCCGCCGAAGAGCATGCCGCGGAAGCAGACCTCCTCGCTGATCGGCGCCGCGATGACGATCAGCAGGACCTGCACCGGCACCGTGCCGAAGTCTTCGGCGATGTCCTTCTGGTGCGGCGCGCCGAAGATCGCGATGTAGACGATCGAGAAGAGCAGGTAGGCGCCGATCGCAGCGAACATCCACTTCACGTCCGAGGGCTTGAAGCGCCGCAGCCCAAGCTGCGCCGCGGCTTCGCGCACAGTCGCCCCCCGCCCGGCGGCGATCGCAAACGGCACGAGCAGAAAGCCAAGCGCGGTAGCGAGCTGAATCAACGCGTTCGCCACATCGCCAAGCTCTTCCCCGCTCGGGCGGCTTCGCAGCGATCAGCACCGGAACCGAGAGCACGATCCCCGTCCCAAGCGCCAGAAGCACCCCGAGAACGCGCGGCCCATGGCCCCCATTTGGAGTAGGGAAAGGGTCGGTACCGCTCCCCGCGGCTTGTACTTTTTCGGCTGTTCAATCTCTGCCTGCCACCGCGTCGTCACCGAAAAAGTTGAGCGGGGAGTGGTACCCGACCCCTCCTAGGTTGGCGCCCATGACCCCGGCAGTCTCACAGGTCTCCCGGTCCACCAAGACCCGCCTGCGCTTCCTGCGCCGCCTCGTCATCCTGATCGTCTTCCTCGTCCTCCTCGCGATCGCGCTCAGCCAGTTCACCGAGCTGAAGCGGCTCGCGACCGGGATCCTCGCCTCGACCGCGGTGCTGGCGGCGATCGTCGGCTTCGCCGCCCAGCACACGATCGGCAACATGGTCGCCGGCGTTCAGCTCGCCGTCTCGCAGCCGATCAAGATCGGCGACCGCATCGTCTTCGAGGAGGTCGACGGCCGGGTCACCGACATCACCCTCTCCTACACCTACGTCAACCCCGGCGACGGCACCACGGTCGTGATCCCCAACCAGATGCTGGTCGACGGGATCATCCACAACCTCTCGACCGAGGACACCCAGGCCTGAGCGGCCGCCGGGCCGAAGTACCCTCTGCCTTATGGCGCAGCGCAATCGTCGACGTCAGCGGCGGCGCGGAGGGGCTCGCGAGCAAGCTGCTCTTCGTCGGCGCGGGCCTGTTCGTCGCCGTCGCCCTGGCCGGGATCGCGGTCGCCTCCTGGGTGCTCGACGTCGCCGCCGAGGCGCCCTCGCTGGCGGCCTGCAAGAAGGTCGACCGCGGCGGCAACTCGGCGATCTTCGCCGCCGACGGCAGCAAGCTGGGCCTGATCGACTCCGACGAAGCGCGCGCGCCGGTCGCGATCGAGCGCATCCCCAAGCAGCTGCAGCTGGCGACGGTCGCGATCGAGGACCAGCGCTTCTACGAACACGGCGGCATCGACCCCGAGGGGATCGCCCGCGCGGCGCTGAAGAACCTCGAGGCGGGCAAGACCGTCGAGGGCGGCTCGACGATCACCCAGCAGCTGGTCCGCAACCTCTGCATCCGCAACCCCAAGCGCAACCTCGAACGCAAGATCATCGAGGCGCAGCTGGCGATCGAGTACGCCGAAAGCCACTCGCGCCGGGAAATCCTCGACCAGTACCTCAACACCGCCTCCTACGGGACGGTCGAAGGCGCCGACCGCGGTCGGCGTCGGGGCGGCCTCGAAGATCTACTTCTCGAAGCCGGTCTGGAAGCTGAAGCTGGGACAGGCGGCGCTGCTCGCCGGCCTGCCGCAGGCGCCCTCCGAATACAACCCGATCCTGCACCCGCAGCGAGGCGCGCGAGCGCCGCAACGCGGTGCTGGCGAAGATGGCCCACCTCGGCTACGTCTCGCCGGCGCGCGCCAAGCAGCTGGAACAGCGCGGCCTCGGCCTCGACGTCTCGGGCTCCTACTTCGCCCACCGCGAGCCCTTCTTCTTCGACTACGTCGAAAACGAGCTGATCGAACGCTACGGCGTCGACACCGTGCGCAAGGGCGGGCTCAAGGTCTACACGACGCTCGACCCGCGCCTGCAGGAGGTCGGCCTGGAAGCGATGCACTCCGCCCTCCCCTACTCCACCGACCCCTCCTCGGCGCTGGTCTCGATCGACCCCGACAACGGCGAGATCGAGGCGATGGTCTCGAGCTCGAGCTACGACTCGAGCCAGTTCAACCTCGCCGCCCAGGGCCACCGCCAGCCCGGCTCGACCTTCAAGGCCTTCGTCCTGACCACGGCGATCAAGCAGGGCATCGATCCCTACTCGACCTACTACACGTCGAAACCGCTCGACCTCAACCTGCCCAAGTGGGGCCACTGGGAAGTCCACACCGCCGACGAGGGCTACCTCGGGACGGGTCAACCTGCAGCAGGCGACGGTCGCCTCCGACAACACCGTCTTCGCCCAGCTCGACCTCGACGTCGGGCCCCAGCGGGTCGCCGAAACGGCGCACTCGATGGGGATCACCAGCCCGCTCGACGGGATCCCGGCCGAGGGGATCGGCGGCCTGCGGGTCGGCGTCTCGCCGCTGGAAATGGCCGACGCCTACGCGACCCTCGCCTCCGGCGGCATCCACCACGACCCGGTCGCGATCCGCCGCGTCGACTTCCCCGGCGGCCGGGTCGAGCGGCCCGACCGCGAGCCGCCGCGGCGGGTGATCTCCGAAGCGGTCGCCTACGAGGTGACGCGGCTGCTGCACGACAACATCACCGAAGGCACCGGCACCGCCGCCTACACCGGCTGCCCCGGCCAGGCGGGCAAGACCGGCACGACCGACCGCGAGACCGACGCCTGGTTCGCCGGCTACCAGCCCAACCTGACCACCGTGGTCTGGGTCGGCTACCCGCAGTCCAACGCGATCGAAATGACCAGCGTCCACGGCATCACCGTCTTCGGCGGCACCTTCCCGGCCGAAATCTGGCACTCGCTCTACTCGGGCGCCGAAGTCCCCTGCGAGGAATTCAGCCAGCCGAAGACGCCGATCAGCTGGGCGCCCTACTTCGGCCACTTCACCGCCTCCGCGCCGCGCTGCAGGGCGGCGTCGTCCGGCTGCGGGCGGCAGACGAAGCAGAACGCGACCGAGGAAGCTGGGCGAAGAAGTGACCGGCGGCTACAACCCCGACGCCTACGCGCCGGGTGCGGGGCAGGAACCGACGCCGGTACCACCGCCACCGCCTTCCGCCGCGACGTCGGCGGCGGCGGCGGCGGCGGGCGAAGCCGGGAGCGAATAGCTGAGCCTCGCGCCGGGGGCGGCCTACGCCCTGATCTGGGCCGGCTTCCTCGCCTACCTCGCGGCTCTGGCGCTGGGCACCACGGCTCGGTCGCCGCCTGGTCTGGAGCGCGATCGTCCTGCTCGTCGCGACCTTCGCCTGCCTGCCGCCGCTGCTCTCCCACGACGTCTACAGCTACGTCGACTACGCCCGCCTCGGCGTCCTGCACGGCCTCGACCCCTACGTCCACCCGCCGACGAGCGCCCCCGCCGACCCGGCCTTCGCCCACGTCACCTGGACCGAAACCACCAGCGCCTACGGGCCGCTCTTCACCCTCGCCACCTACCCGCTCGCCTGGCTCCCGGTCGGGGTCGCCGTCTACCTCCTCAAGGCGATCTCAGCCGCCGCGGTCCTGGCAACCGCAGCCCTGGTCGCCCGCCTCGCCCCCGCCCGCGGCGTCGATCCCGCTCCGAGCCGCCGCCTTCGTCGCCCTCAACCCCCTGGTCCTCGTCCACGTGGTCGGCGGCCCCCACAACGACGCCCTCGCGGTCCTGCTGATGACGCTCGGCGTCGCCGCGATGCTCGCAGCGCGCGAGACTTCTGCCGGCGCCTGGCTCGTCGGCGCCATCGCCATCAAGGCCTCAGCCGCAGTAGTCGCCCCCTTCGCCCTCCTCGGCGCCGCAAACCGGGGGCCGACGGGCCTCAAACGTCCACTATTTGGACGTTCCAGGCCCGTCGGGCGGCTGTTGGTTGGGGCTGGACTCGCGGTTCTGGTGATTGGCGCCGTCGCCTATCTCGGCCTTCGGCTGGAACTGGCTGGACGCCTTCGCCCTTGCCGGAGAGAACCAAGGGCGCACCAGCCACCTCAGCATCCCGATCACCACAGCCCGCCTAACCGGCCTCGACCCAACCGCAGTCCGCGCAGCGGCCCTAACCCTCTACGCCGCCTTCGTCATCTACCTACTCGTCTGGACCTACCGGGGCGGCGACTGGCTCCGCGCAGCGGCCTGGGCAACCACTGGCCTGCTCCTGGCCACCGCCTGGCTCCTGCCTTGGTACCTGCTCTGGCCCCTCCCCCTGGCCGCTCTGTCTCGCGACCGCCTGCTCCAACTACTGCTCCTCGCGTTGACCGCCTACCAGCTCGGAGCCCGCATCCCGCTGTAGCGGACGCGTCCGGGAGGATGCCCCCTCCTCGCCGCGCCTCCTCCTCGGCGACGGATGCAACACCCCCGTATGAATAGACCACCCCTCGCGCCGTCCCATCGCCGTCACGATCCCCACATAGATCACCTCGACCACCGTCTGCACCCCCCGCACGACGATCGCGATCAGCGAGGCGACCGCGAAGCTGTTGCCCGGCGTCGCCACCTTGACCGCCCAGGCAAAAGCCGCGTCGCGAATGCCGAGCCCGGCCGGCGCGACCAGGGTGACCAGCGCCGCCACGTAGCCGAAGGCCTGCGCCGAGCCGACGGCGAGGATGTCGCTCGGCGGAGATCCCGCTGACCGAGCGGGCCACGCACCAGATGCCGACGCGCGATCACGCCCCAGTTGAGCGTGTAGAAGGCCATCACCGCGATCACCCCGCGCAGCGACATCACCTCGGGCAGCGGCTCGCGCCCGAAGGCTCGCAGCACGCGGTTGGCGAGCGGCCCGAAGACGCGCGGGTGCAGCAACGCGATCAGCAGCGGGATCAGCAGCAGGATCGCCCAGCGCAGCGGCTGTCCCTGCAGGTCGGGATGGCTGATCAGGAAGTAGGCGGCGACGATGATCGCCGAGGTCGCCTGCAGCGCCTGTTCGTAGACGATGCTGGCGATCGTCAGCCGGCGCGGCACCCCGGCCCGCTCGGAGAGCAGCACCCGGCCCGAGCACGTAGAGCACGCTGCCCGGTACGTAGCGGGCCAGCAGCGGCTGGCCCCAGGCGACCTGCGCCCGCCCCGCCCCGAGCCGGTAGCCGAGGAAGCGCAGGATCAGATCCCAGCCGACCGCGTTGAGCGCGTAGAAGATCGGCAGGATGACGAAGGCCGGGATCAGCCAGAGGACGTGGAAGTGCACGCCCTTGTCCTTGATCTCGGCCCACTGGTCGACCACGGTGAGGACGAGGAAGCCGAAGACGAGGATCGCGATGCCAAGCTGGATCGCCAAGCCGGACGCGCTTGCTGCGCGGCGGCTTGGTTCCGAATTTCGCCCCGGCCTCGCCGATGCGGTGTAGAAGGGGCTGGCGGCGCTCCACGTAGCTCGCCACCTTAGTGACGACGCCGGTGAGTTCGTCTTTTCTCGGCCATACGGCGAAGAAAGACGAAGTCAGCGGTCCGGCTCGGGGAGAATGGGCGGCATGGGCGAGTTCGAGCTCTTGGCGCGGATACGGGAGCGGCTGCCCGCGAACGGGCCGCGTATCCGCCTCGGCAGCGGCGACGACGCCGCGATCACCGTGCCCGGCGGCGCCACGGCGACCTCTGTCGACGCCCTCGTCGACGGCGTTCACTTCCGCCGCGAGACTCGCCAGCCCTGGCCCAGATCGGCCACAAGGCACTGGCCACGGCGCTCTCCGACCTGGCGGCGATGGGCGCGGAAGCCGGCGAGGCCTACGTCGTCCTCGGCATCCCGGCCGACCTCGACGAGGACGGCTGCATCGAGCTGCTCGACGGCCTGCTCGCGCTCGCCGCCGCCACCGGCACGAGCCTCGCCGGCGGCGACATCAGCCGCGCCGGCGAGCTGTTCCTCGCGATCACGGTGGTCGGCCACGCCTCCGACCGCGGACGCCTTCGTCCAGCGATCCGGCGCTCGAGCCCGGCGACGCCCTGGTCCTGACCGGCGAGATCGGCGGCGCTGCGGCCGGCCTCCAAATGCTCAACACCCCGAACCTCGCAGCCGACTTCGTCGTTAGGCGTCCATATGGACGTAAAAAGGCGAAGTCAGCGATGGAAGGGCTGGTTGGGAGGCAGCTCGAGCCGACGCCGCGGCTGGGGGCTGGGCGGGCGCTCGCTCGGGCCGGCGCGACGGCGATGATCGACCTCAGCGACGGGCTCGGCGGCGACGCCGCGCACTTGGCCGAGAGCAGCGGCGTCAGCCTGCGAATCGACGCCGCGGCCCTGCCGCTTGCAGACGGGGTCGCCGAGGTGGCCGCTGCCGCCGGGCGAGACCCGCTCGACTCGCTGCTCAGCGGCGGCGAGGACTACGAGCTGCTGGCGAGCATCGCGCCCGGGCGGCTCGACGCAGGCAAGGCAAGCGGTGCGCGAGGCGGAAGGAATCGCGCTGACGCAGGTCGGCGAGGTCGTCGCCGGAGCTGGAGTCGAGATCAGGCTGCCCGACGGCCGGCTTGCTGGAGCCGGCGGGGTTCGACCAGCTCGCATAAAGCTCTCGCTGGTGAGCAGCTCCCGCACGCCGCGTCGCTGCAGCATCGCGTCGGCGACCAGCGACGGCTCGGGCTTGTAGTGACCCGAGTCTCAACAAGGCTCTTCAGCTGTCGTGGTTGCATCCTGCGCCTCATATCGGCCTCCTACCCTAGAACCTTAGTACTTGGTACTCACACATCTGTCCATCGACGGCGGAGATACCCTTCTGTTCATGCCCAACGGATCGACCCGCATCCTCCTCGTCGACGACGAGCAGTCGATCCAGACCCTGCTCAGCTATCCGCTGCGCAAGGACGGCTACCACGTCACCTCCGCCCTCGACGGCCGCGAAGCGCTGCAGCGCTTCGACGAGGCGCGCTTCGACCTGGTCATCCTCGACCTGATGCTGCCCAAGCTCGACGGCGTCGAAGTCTGCCGCGAACTGCGCTCGCGCAGCCAGGTGCCGATCATCATGCTGACCGCCAAGGGCAGCGAGACCGACAAGGTCGCCGGGCCTCGAGGTCGGCGCCGACGACTACATAACCAAGCCCTTCTCGATGCGCGAGTTCCGCAGCCGGGTCAAGGCGGCGCTGCGGCGCTCGCGGATGGTCGGCGAGCCGCCCGACGAGGAGTCGATCGACCACGGCGAGCTGAAGATCGACTTCGGCCGGCGCATGGTCACCCTGCACGACGAGGAGATCCGCGTCACCTACGTCGAGTTCGAGATCCTCGGCGCCCTCGCCCGCTCGCCCGGCCGCGTGCTCAGCCGCGAGACCCTGCTCGAGCACGTCTGGGGGGATTCCGAGTACCGCGATCCGCGCACGGTCGACGTCCACATCCGCCACCTGCGCGAGAAGCTCGAGACCGACCCGAAGGAGCCCGAGTTCCTCTTCACCGTGCGCGGCGTCGGCTACCGCTTCAGGGAGTAGCGCCCGATGCGGCGGTTCAGGCCCGCCAACCTCGGCAACCGGATCACCGCTGATCTCGGTCGGCATCGCGGCCGGAACCGCGCTCCTGATCTACGTCTACACGGTCGCCATCGGCGGTGCCGCCAGCGGCCTCGGCGCGGTCAAGGCGCAGATCCTGGTCGGCGGCCTGCTCGCCGTCCTCGTCGCCGGCGCCGCCGGCATCTACTACGCCCGCGCTGGCCGGCGGCAACATCCGCCGCCTCCAGGACGCCGCGCGCAAGGTCGCCGACGGCAACTTCGAAACGCCGATCCCGATCTCCTCAGTCGGCCAGCTCGGCCAGCTCGCCCGCACCTTCAACGAGATGCAGCGCCGCCTTGCCGAGCTCGACAGCGCCCGCAAGCAGTTCATCGCCAACGCCTCGCACGAGCTGCGCACGCCGATCTTCAGCCTCGGCGGCTTCGTCGAGCTGCTCGAGGAAGAGGACCCGAGCCCCGAGGAGCGGGCCGAGTTCGTGCACACGATGCGCGAGCAGATCGCCCGCCTGACCAAGCTCACCGCCGACCTGCTCGACCTCTCCCAGCTCGACGCCGGGGCGGTCGCGATGAAGAGCAGCAACGTCGACCTCGGCTCGCTCGCTCGCGAAGTGACGCGCGAGTTCGGCCCGCGCGCCGACCAGCACGGCTCGCGGCTGGAGCTGCGCACCCCCGACCTGCCGGTGATCGCCAGCGCCGACGCCGACCGGGTGCGCCAGGTCATCCGTATCCTGCTCGACAACGCCCTCACCCACACCCCCGAGGGCACCAAGGTGACCGTGACCACTTACTCCGTCAACCGCCGCGCCGAGCTGACCGTCTCCGACGACGGTCCCGGCATCCCCCGCCGCGCCCACAGCCGCATCTTCGAGCGCTTCTACACCGGCGACTCGGCCGGCGGCTCGGGGCTCGGCCTGGCGATCGCCCGCGAGCTCGCCCAGCGCATGCAGGGCCGCGTCGCGATCGCCTCCAGCAAGCGCTTCACCGCCTTCACGCTCGACCTGCCGCGGGCGCGGGCCGAGGCGGCAAATCCGCCGGCGGCGCTGTCGCCCAAGGCGACCGCGTGAGGCAGCGGGCCCTCTGGGCCACGGCGGCGCTGGCGCTGGCGCTGGCCGGCTGCGGCGGTTCAGGTGGGGACGGTGGCAACTCCGCCTCCCAGCCCACCTCGGCCGCAGCCGAAAAGGCGCCGCAGGTCATCGTGCAGACGGCCGAGCACGGCTTCGACGCGGCCAAGGTCTACCGCGAGGCCTCGCCGGGGGTGGTGACGATCCGCTCGATCTTCGCGGCGGCGGTGGCGCCGCCGAGGGCTCGGGCTTCGTGCTCGACACCAGCGGCCACATCGTCACCAACGCCCACGTCGTCACCGACGAATCGGGCGGCACCCGCAAGCCCGCCAAGGAAGTCTTCGTCGAGTTCCCCGACCGCAACGTCCTGCCGGCGAAGATCGTCGGCTTCGACCCCTTCGCCGACGTCGCCCTGCTCGAGGTCAAGCCCGACGGATTCGCGCTGCACCCGCTGCAGCTCGGCGACGACCACGACCTCGTCGTCGGCCAGCCGGTGGCGGCGATCGGCAGCCCCTTCGGCGAGCAGTCCACTCGCTCTCGGTCGGGGTCGTCTCGGCGACCGACCGCTCGGTCGAATCGCTGACCAAGTTCCAGATCGAGGGCGCGATCCAGACCGACGCCTCGATCAACCCCGGCAACTCGGGCGGGCCGCTGCTCGACGCCGGCGCCCGCGTGCTCGGCATCAACGAGCAGATCGAGACCGACTCGGGCTCCAACTCCGGCGTCGGCTTCGCCGTGCCGGTCTCGGCGATCAAGCGCTCGATCGCCCAGCTCGAGCAAAAGGGCGAAGCCGAATACGCCTTCATCGGCGTCGCCACCCAGGCGCTCTACCCGCAGCTGGCCGACAAGCTCGGCCTCGACACCGACTACGGCGGCCTGCTGGCCGAAGTCGTGCCGGGCGGCCCCGCCGACAAGGCGGGCCTGCGCGGCGGCGACGGCCAGCGTGCACTTCCAGGCCGCGACCTACGAAACCGGCGGCGACGTGATCCTCTCGATCGACGGCCACAAGGTCGTCAGCCCGGACGACCTCGCCCGCTATCATCGCGCTCCACGAACCCGGCGACAAGGTGACGCTGGAGATCCTTCGCGACGGCAAGCACGAGGAAATCGAGGTCACCCTGGGCAAGCGTCCGCACGGCTAAAGGACGAGCGACCGCCGGGCGATGTAGAACTCCCCGATGCTTCAGGAAATCTCCCTAGGCCAGAAGTCCCTCGCCGACTACACGCACATCGCCGGCAAGGAGACGGTCGAACGGATTCGCGAGCTGGCGGAGCCGATGAAGGGCCACCGCGTCCTCCACGTCAGCGCCACTGCTTTCGGCGGCGGCGTCTCGGAGATCCTCTACACGATCGTGCCGCTGATGCGCGACATCGGCATCGACGCCCACTGGCACGTGATCTTCGGCAAAGAGGAGTTCTACAACGCGACCAAGCTGCTCCATAACTCGCTGCAGGGCGCCGAGGAGACGCTGAGCGACGAGGAATGGTCGCTGTTCGACGAGATCAACGCGATCAACGCCGAGGGCCTGCAGGGCGAGTGGGACACGATCATCGTCCACGACCCGCAGCCGATCGGCCTGCGCCGCGGCGCCCAGGAGAAGAGCCGCAACTGGATCTGGCGCTGCCACATCGACCTCTCCGAGCCCAACCCGGCGCCGATCGCCCGCCTGCAGCCGATGATCGAAGAATACGACGCGACCGTCTGGCACCTGCCGACCTACGTGCCGAAGGGCGTCGCCGCCCACGATGGGGTGCGCATCATCCCGCCGGCGATCGACCCGCTCTCGCCGAAGAACATGGCCTTCTCGCCCGACGACGCCGCCTTCGTCTGCAAACAGTTCGGCATCGACGTCGACCGGCCGCTGATCACCCAGGTCTCCCGCTTCGACCCCTGGAAGGATCCGATGGGCGTGATCGACGCCTACCGCGAGGTCACCAAGCAGGTCCCCGAGGCGCAGCTCGCCCTGGTCGGCTCGATGGCGACCGACGACCCGGAGGGCTGGGAGTTCTTCCAGCACACCTTCGAGTACGCCGAGGGCGACCCGACATCAAGATCCTCAACAACCTCAACAACGTCGGCGCGATCGAGGTCAACGCCTTCCAGTCGCAGTCCGACGTCTGCCTGCAGAAGTCGATCCGCGAGGGCTTCGGCCTGACCGTGACCGAGGCGCTCTGGAAGGGACGGCCGACGATCGGCGGCAACGTCGGCGGCATCCCGCTGCAGATCTCGACGGCGAGACCGGCTTCCTGGTCGACTCCTCCGAGCAATGCGCCCAGCGCTGCCTCGAGATCCTCGCCGACCCGGAGCTGGGCAAGCGCCTCGGCCGGGCCGGCAAGGAACACGCCCGCAAAGAGTTCCTCTCGCCGCGCCTGCTGCGCGACTGGGTCGAGCTGCTGGCCGAGCTCGATACCTAGAGCGGTAGGCACCGGGGTAGTCTGGGCGAGTGGCGGACAGCTCGGACCCACTGATCATCGTCTCGAACCGGGGGCCGGCGCAGTTCGAGCTTGACGACCAGGGGGAGCGCACGGTGCGGCGCGGCGGCGGCGGACTGGTTACGGCCCTCTCCGGCCTCGTCTCACACCGCAACGCGCTCTGGATCGCCTCGGCGATGACCGACGAGGACGTCGTCGTCTCCGAAGAGAGCGGCGGCCCGGCCGAGCTCTCGATCGACGGCATCGACTACCGCGTGCTGCTGGTCGGCAGCGACGCCGAAGCCTACGACCGCTTCTACAACGTGATCGCCAACCCGATCCTCTGGTTCATCCAGCACTACCTCTGGGACCTCTCCAACGCTCCCGACATCCGCCAGGAGGAGCTCGACGCCTGGGACCTCGGCTACCAGGCCGTCAACCGCGACATCGCCAACGCGGTCCTGGGACAGATCGAGGGCCGCGAGCGACCGCTGGTGATGCTGCACGACTACCACCTCTACACGGCGCCGGGAATGATCCGCGCCGAGCGTCCCGACGCCTTCCTCCACCACTTCGTCCACATCCCCTGGTCCCAGCCCGACAGCTGGCGCATCCTGCCCAACCGCATCCGCGAGGCGCTCTTCCGCGGCATGCTCGCCAACGACATCATCGGCTTCCACACCGGTCACTACTGCATCAACTTCCTGCGCTGCTGCGACGAACTGCTCGAGGCTGACGTCGACTACGAACTCGGCGTCGTCCGCCACGCTGGGGGCCAGACCCTGACCCGCGCCTACCCGCTCTCGATCGACGCCGAACGGCTGCGGCGGGCGGCCGAGTCGCCCGAGGTGGCCGCGGCCGAGCGCGAGGTGCTGGAGCGCCGCCGCAAGCACCTGATCATCCGCGTCGACCGCGCCGACCTCTCCAAGAACGTGCTGCGCGGCTTCACCGCCTTCGACGTCTTCCTCACCCAGCACCCGGAGTTCCGCGAACAGGTCACCTTCATCGCCCACCTGCAGCCATCGCGCGAGGACGTGGTCGAGTACGCCGAGTACATGGAGCGGATCAACGCCCTGGTCGCGGTCGTCAACCACCGCCACGGCACCACCGACTGGATGCCGATCGACCTCAAGGTCTACGAGAACTTCCCCGAGGCTGTGGCCCGCTACAAGCACTTCGACCTGCTGATGGTCAACTCGCTCTTCGACGGGATGAACCTCGTCGCCAAGGAGGCCCCGGCGGTCAATACCCGCGACGGCGTCCTGATGCTCTCCGAGAACACCGGCTCGCACGAGGAGCTCGCCGACTGCGCCCTCTCGGTCAATCCCTTCGACATCCAAGAGCAAGCCGACGCGATCTACCGGGCGCTGACAATGGACCCCGAGGAGCGGCGGCTGCGGGCACAGCGCCTCAAGGAGCTGGTCTTCTCGCGGAATCCTGGGGACTGGGTTGACGACCAGCTGGCTGACATCGCCGAGCTTCGGGAGAGCGTGGCGTAGGAGAGGGTCGGGTGGCCCTCCCCGCTCAACTTTTTCGGTGGAGAGTTGGCGGCAGGCAGTGAGCGGAACGCCGAAAAAGTACAAGCCGCGTGGAGGGCCGCCCGACCCTCTCCACCCGACCGCCAGGGGGAGAACTCTTCGATCTGAGGGCTTAGCTCGTTATGAGTCTGCGGATTCGCTGGTCTCAAGCTTGCGCTGTGCTCCTTGTTGGAGCTTTGGTGCTTCTTGCGTTGCGGGTGGCACCGAGCTTGCTGAAGCCTCCCGAGCCGCCGCCGGTACCTGCTGATGTTGGGCTGCCGCGAATAGAAGCGGCACCGGTCAAGGCGATCAAGGTCGATCCGCCTAAGCAAGCGGCGGTCAGACCACGGCCCAAGCAGATCCATCCGCAGCGGAAGCGAGTTCACCACGCGCATGGTCAGCCCAAGCAAAAGAACGAACGCCTCGTTCCAACCCCACCGCCTGCGCCACCACCCACGCCGGAAGCTCCTGAAGAACCGGCCTCGTCCGCGCCACCGCCAGAAGCTCCTCCGCCGAGTGTTCCGGCACCTGCTCCTCCAGACGATGGCTCGTCGGAGTTCGCCCCGCATTGAGAGGCGGGGGTCGGGTGCCACTCCCCGCGGCTTGTACTTTTTCGGCGCTCCAATCTCTGCCTGCCACCGCGTCATCACCGAAAAAGTTGAGCGGGGAGTGGCACCCGACCCCCGCCCACCCAAGCAACCCACTCCAACGCCGCTATAGTCCCTCGCCGCTTTGGCAGCACCACGCGAATACGAGCTGGTCTTGATGCTTGACCCCGGCCCAGACGAGGCCGGTCGCGACGTGCTGGCGCAGGATGTGCGCACCCGGATCGAGGCCAAAGGCACTCTGAAGCACGAGAACAAATGGGGCCTGCGCAAGATGGCCTACGAGATCGAGCAAGCGCAACGAGGCCGATTACCGCTGGTTCCGCTTCGAGGCGTCCAACGAGCTGCTTGACGATCTCGGCCACAGTCTGCGGATAGCCGACGGCGTGCTGCGCTTCCGCATCTTCAAAGTGGACCCCGACTCGCCGGTGATGGTGCCGCCCGCAGTGGCCGCTCCGGTGCACGGCGCTTCTCGCGACCGCGATCGCGGTCCTCAGGGCGGCCGGCCCGCCACGGTTCCGGCCGAGGCAGACGACGCCGGCGACGACTCGCCGGCTGAGGTCGCTGAGCGTCGTCGAGACCGTTGACGTGCCCAGCGTCGACGAGCCCGCCGCCGCCGAGTAGCACCGCCCGGGCCCCGCAAATCGGCCCCGACGTCGCGTTCTAGGCCAATCGGCCGCGTATTTGTGCGGAGATTGCGGCTCGAGGGGGGAGAGTTGCGCCGCCCGCGCTCTTAGACTGGAATCCAGACAACGATTCAGAGGAGTTGAGAGCTGTGGCAGCGTCAAACGTGAACGTGGTGGTCGTCACCGGAAACCTGACTCGCGATCCCGAGCTGCGCAGCACGCCGGGCGGGACCTCGGTCTGCAAGCTGCGCGTCGCGGTCAACAGCCGCCGCAAGGACGGCCAGTCGGGCGAATGGATCGACAAGCCCAACTACTTCGATGTGACCGTATGGGGCGCGCAGGGCGAGAACTGCGCCAACTACCTCTCCAAGGGCCGGCCGGTGGCGATCGAAGGTCGCCTCGACTGGCGCGAGTGGGAGAAAGACGGCGTCAAACGCCAGAGCGTCGAGATCATCGCCAACTCGGTCCAGTTCCTCGGCTCGCGCGACGGCTCGGGCGGCGGTGGCGAGGGCGGCCAGGGCGGCGGCTTCAGCCCCAGCAGCGACGTGCCCGCCGACTCCTCGGACTTCGCCGGCGCGGCCGCCGGTGGCGGTGGCGACGACGACATCCCGTTCTAAAGGTTCGCTGACACCGACGGACCAAGCGGGGCAAGGACGCAGGGAGCGAAGCGTGCTCTGCACGTGAGCGACTGAGGACGCCGCACCGCGCAGCGTCCGCCGGTGTCAGGCCCCTTATCTGTAGGATTCCCAACCCGCATGGCCAGGACCAACGACTCAACTGCATCGACGCCCCGGCGCGGCCGCCGCGACGACCGCACGCGTCCGCGTAAATACACGCGGATCAACTCCGAGGCCGTCGACTACAAGGACCTCAACCTCCTGCGTCGCTTCCTCTCCGACAAGGGGAAGACGCGCGGCCGGCGCGTCACCGGCCTCTCTCGCAAGCACCAGCGCCAGCTCTCGGTGGCGGTGAAGCGAGCGAGGGAGATCGCCCTCCTGCCTTACGTCGGAGAGCGTTGATGACGCAGGCCATCCTGCTCGAGGACGTCGAGGAGCTCGGCCAGCGCGGCGACCCAGTCGACGTCTCCCCCGGCTACCTGCGCAACTTCCTGATCCCGCGCAAACTGGCCGCCAAGGCGACGCCTGGCGCGCTGGAGGCGGCGCAGCAGCGTCGCGCCGCGGCCGAGAAAGCCGAAAAAGCTCGCGCCGAGCGCGAAGAGCAGGCAGCCTCGCTGCTCTCCAAGACCGTGCTGACGATCTACCAGCGGGCCGGCGAGGACGGCAAGCTGTTCGGCTCGGTCGGCGCCAAGGAGATCGTCGACGCGATCCGCGACGCTCGTGACCTGCGCATCGACCGGCGCAAGGTCCGCCTCGAGCAGCCGATCCGCGAGATCGGCACCCACATGGTTGAGATCGAGCTCGCCGACGGCGCCATCGCCACGGTGAAGACGATCGTCACCGAGGAACGCTGACCCACCGGCGTTAGGCTGCGCGGCCATGGGCTCGCCCCGCCTGCCGACTCGCCTGACCCGCCGCGCCAGGGCGCGGACCCACTTTGGCTGGGCGCGCTCGGAGCGGGCCACGGTAGGACTCGCCGCGGTTGCGCTGGGAGGAGCGGGAGTCGTCCTCGCCGGCCAGTTCGGCCGCATGCTGCAGCGCCGCGCGCGCAGGAGGCCGACGGCGAGGACCTGGTCGAAGTCGCGCCGGCGGCCGCGCTGGACACGGTCGGCGTCGCCGTCAGCGGCTACGCCGAGGCGCCGCGCACCGAAACGGTCCTCTTCAACCTGCTCGCCGGCTTCCTCTCCTCCTTCGCCCTCGTGCGGATCTCGACCTGGGGGATCCGCGACGAGTGGTGGCCGTTCCGCAACGTCAGCGTCGGCGGCCGCCACATCCACCACTTCGTTCCCGGCATCCTGATCGCCTTCGCCTCGGGGACGACGGCGCTGCTGACCGACGACGAGGCGCTGGAAGAGAAGCTCGCGATCACCACCGGCGTCGGCATGGGGCTGACCTTCGACGAGGCGGCCCTGCTGCTCGACCTGCGCGACGTCTACTGGACCCGCCAGGGCCTGCTCAGCGTCCAGCTCAGCCTCGGCGCCACGGCGATCCTCAGCATCGCGATCCTCACCCAGCGCATGCTGCGGCGCGGAGAGCGGCGCCAGGAGGCCGAGGGCCTGATCCCCTCGGCCGACCCTCTCGACGACTCCCGGCGTTAGGGCAAAAGAAAGGGCGGCCAGTGGCCGCCCTTTCTCCCCCTTTTCGTCCTGAAACGAAGTGCTTCGTTAGCCCTTCGGGGTGCAGGAGCGGACGAAGCTGCCGGTCAACTTCGTGCCGTCGGCGAAGACGCGAGGTCGCCTTGGCGTCGAGGTGACCGTCGGGGCAGTTGGCGAACAGGAACGGTGTGTTCTTGTAGCCGCGGTCGAAGGTCAGTGAGAATTCCTTGACCGAGCCGTAGCCGCCGGCGATCTTCGGGATCGTCGCGACCGACTTGGTGCCGAAACGACCGTTGTGGATTTTCGAGATTTTCACCGTGGTGACGACCGCTGCCGAAATCGGCGAGCTGAGGTAAGCGTGGATGAAGATCGTCGTCTTGCCGCCGCTGATGCCGCCGTTGAAGGCGACCAATTTACTCTTGGCGATGAAGGGCGCCTGTTCGGGGAATTCGACCTCGACGTTGGTGATGCCTCTGCCGATGATCGCCTTCTTGCAGATCGCTTCCGCGGCTTTGGTGTCCTGCGCCTGCAGTTTGCCCGAGGTGCAGGTGGGCAGGCCCTTGACGTCGATCGAGCCGTTCTTGTCGGTTTCGACGATGACTTCTTTCACCGCCGGTGCGTGTTTGCCGTCGATCGTTTCGATCTTGCCGCTGACGTTGAGCGTGATCGGGGCCGGCTTGCCCTTCTTCGGCAGCGCCTTCGGTGAGAAGCCGCCGTTCAGGGTCAACTTCAGGTTCCCCGCCTGGACAATGGTGGGCTTATCCGCTGTGGCGATTCCTGCCACTGCGACGGCGAGTGCCGCCCCTATGGCCATGATTGAAATCAAACGCTTGCGCATGTGCTCTATCTCTCTCCTTTTGCGGCCTGGCCGTCTCAGCCCCGGCCATCGAAAGCCTTGGTCTATCCCTCCAATGCCCAAATTACCAGTCTCGCAATCTAGATAAACCCCGGCATTCACAGAAAAGAGCGGCTTAACAGCGGCGGCGCTAGCCCTCGAGCATCGAAAGCCGGGTCCGCTCGCGCTCTTTCGCCGCCCCGTCTGGGCCGAGGAAGGGCAGCGTGATCCAGAACATCAGGTCCGGCAGCCGCGCCGGCAGCCGCGCCGCCGCGCCGTGCAGGATCTCGCTGTAGAGCAGCTCGTTGATGCCGCCGGCAAGCGAGAGCGAGGTGATCCCCGGCAGCTCGACCGAGGTCTCTGCCCGCCCGGCATCGAGAAAGCCGGTGAACTGGCGCAGCGCCGCATCGCGGCGGGCGAGCGCCTTGGGGCCCGCTGCGAGCACCTCGACGATCGCAAAGCGCGCCTCGTCGGGATGCTCGGCCAGGTGTTTGAGCAGCTCGCCAAGGCCCGCTGAGACGCGCTCCGCCCAGGGCGCCCCAGGCTTGGTCTCGAAGCCCCTCGCGGTATCGCCCAGCAGGTTGCCGAGCAGCACGTCGTAGGTGGCGAGGAAGCAATCCTCCTTGCTGGAGAAGAGTTCGTAGAACGTCTTTCTCGATACGCCGGCGACGCCGATTACGTCGACCACGCGGGTCTCGGGATAGCCGCGCTCGGAGACGACCTCGATCATCGCCTGGAGGATGCGGGTGCGCTGGGAGTCCGTCACGGCCTCCCGCGGCAACCCGTGCCGGCCCCGCGGCAGCCGCTCGCTCAGCCTAGCCGTGCGTCTACCTGAAGCCACCTGGCAACTGTAGTGCAGATGCGGCTGGGTAGCGAATCCTTGTACCCCGGTGTCTCCAGCAAAGAAAGCGCCAACGGGGCGCCGCCAACCAATACAATTCGCGGCAGTGACCAGGGGGGGCACACGGTCGATCGCAGTTCTCGCCGCCACGGCTCTCGTGGCCCTGCTGCTTGCTGCCTGCGGGAGCTCCGACTCGGGATCGAGCGACTCGGGATCGACTTCGAGCTCGGGCGAAGCGAGCGCTCAGGACAACGGCTCGGGCGGCGGCGCGGAAGGGGAGAACGACGCCGGCGAAGGCCAGCCGGAACAGGACGGCTCCGAAAGCGGCTCCAGCAAGAACGACAAGAGCGACGGCTCGACCGGCTTCACCGCGGAAGAAGTCGAAACGCCGCTCAAGGTCTCAGGCGGCGGCTCGGGGCAATTCGTCACCAAGGGCGGCGACAACAGCATCCAGGAATACGGCGAAGAGAAGAGCGAATCCGAACTCGAGGAAGCGGCGGAAACGGTCCACGGCTTCTTCGTCGCGCGGGCCGACGGGCGATTGGGCAAAGGCCTGCGGCTACCTGTCGAAGGCGATGGCCGAACAGCTCGAACAGCTGGCCACGAACTCGACCTCGCTCAAGGACAAGGGCTGCGCCTCGTTCCTGGAAGCATTCACCAGCGAACTTTCAGCCGACGCTTGGCGCGAAACCACGACGGTCGACGCCGGCAGCCTGCGGCAAGAAGGCGAACAGGCCTTCCTCATCTACTACGGCGAACCGCACAAAACCGTCTACGCGATGCCGCTGAAAGTGGAAGACGGCGAATTCAAGGTAGGCGCCCTAAGCGGCGACGCCCTCAGCTGAGGGCCTCTGGCCGGCGCATATCGGCGTCCTCGATCGCTTGCGTGCAGAGCACGCCGCGCTCCCTGCGTCCTTGATCTGCTTGGTCAGACGCCCTCAGGCGCCATACGATTTGGTCGCGCGACGGACCGACTCCGACGAGGCGGATCGGGACGCCGACGAAGTCGGCGATGTAGTCGAGGTAGGCGCGGGCCTGGGGCGGCAGATCCTCCTCGTTGCGGCAGCCGGTGATGTCCTCGCCGAAGCCCGGCAGCTCCTCGTACTCCGGAGTGGCTGAGTGCAGGATCGACTGGTGGTAGGGGAAGCTGTCGAGCAGGGCGCCCTCGCGCGAGCGGTAGCGGACCGCGACCCGCAGCGTCTCGAGGCCGCTGAGCACATCGAGCTTGGTGATCGCCAGCGAGCTCATCCGGTTGAGCCGCACCGCGTAGCGCAGGGCGACCAGGTCGATCCAGCCGCAGCGCCGCTCGCGGCCGGTGGTGGTGCCGTACTCGTGGCCCTGCTCGAGCATGTGGCGGCCGGTGTCGTCGGTCAGCTCGGTCGGGAAGGGGCCGGCGCCGACCCGGGTTGCGTAGGCCTTGGCGACGCCCCAGACCTCGCTCGATGTCGGTCGGGCCGATGCCGGCGCCGACGCAGGCCGCGCCGGCGATCGGGTTCGACGAGGTGACGAAGGGATAGGTGCCGTGGTCGAGGTCGAGCAGGGTCGCCTGGGCGCCCTCGAAGATCACCGTCTTGCCGGCGTCGAGCGTGTCCCAGCAGAGGCGCGCGGTGTCGGCGATGTGAGGCTCGAGCCGGTGACCGTAGTTGACGTGTTCCTCGGTCATCGTGTGCAGGTCGATGCGCGGGTCGGGCGCGTCCTCGATCGCCTGCTCGACGCCTCCCGGTCGCCCTCGCCCGCCTCCTTGCGCAGCTTGCGCCGCTGCACGGAGAGTTCGCGCAGCGCCTGCTGCTTGGGCTCCAGCGCGGTGCGGATCTTGGCCCGCAGGATCTTCTCGTCGAGCAGGTCCTGGACGCGGATGCCGAGCCGCAGCGCCTTGTCGGCGTAACAGGGGCCGATGCCGCGGCGGGTGGTGCCGAGCGAGAGCTTGCCCAGCTTCAACTCGCCCGCCGTGTCGAGCAGCACGTGGTAGGGCATGATCAGGTGCGCGTTGGCGGAGATCTTGAGGTTGTTCATGTCGACGCCGCGACGGCGCAGCCCGTCGATCTCGCCGAGCAGGATGCGTGGGTCGAGCACGACGCCGTTGCCGATCACGCAGGCCTTGTCCGGATAGAGGATCCCGGAGGGGATCAGGTGGAACTTGAACTCCTCGCCGTCGCGGACGATCGTGTGGCCGGCGTTGTTGCCGCCCTGGAAGCGCACGATCGCATCGGCGCGCTCGGCAAGCAGGTCGGTGACCTTGCCCTTGCCCTCATCGCCCCACTGGGCGCCG
Source organism: uncultured Solirubrobacterales bacterium (assembly GCA_963840565.1). Classification (GTDB taxonomy): domain Bacteria; phylum Actinomycetota; class Thermoleophilia; order Solirubrobacterales; family 70-9; genus VRUE01. The sequence goes on along the minus strand of CAWIZH010000001.1, from coordinate 33,137 downwards.
ACTATGACTAGCCCTGGCATAGCCCGGGCATTGTGCCTTGTCGGTCGGCTAGGCGACCTTGCCGTAGCGGCGATCGCTGCCGAAAAGCGGCACCTCGTCGCAGATTTGGCTCAACCGCGAGACCGTGCGGCTGCCGATCTGGTCCTCCAGCTCCTCGTGCGGGAAGGTTGGTCGTGACCAGGACCGAGCGCTGCGCCTCGTAGCGCTCGTTGATCAGCGCGTAGAGCTGCTCGAGCACCCAGTCGCTGCGCTTCTCGGCGCCGAGGTCGTCGATGTGGAGCAGGTCGACCGAGGTCAGCCGCTCGAAGAAGGCGAGGTAGGAGTCGCCGCCGGGCTCGGAGTCGTAGGTGCGGCGGATGCGGGCGAGCAGCTTCGGCAATGAGTAGATCGCGACCGAACAACCGGCCTCCAGCGCCGCCTTGGAGACCAGCATCGCCAGCGTCGTCTTGCCGGTGCCGGTGTCGCCGAACAGCCAGAGACCGCGGCCGGCGTCGAGGCTGGCCTCGAGCTCGTCGACGTAACCCCGCACCGCTTTGACCGCGGCCTTGGTCTCGAAGTCGCGCGCCATGTCGGAGACCGGCGGGCGGTCGAAGGAGACGCCGCGGTAGCGCGGCGGGATCACCGAGGCGACGCCGCGCACGCGGCCCCGCTTGAGCCGCTGGGCGCGGCACTCGCATTCGCGCGCAACGTCCTCGGGGCCGAGGATCCAGCCGGAGCCGTCGCAGACGCCGAGCGGACAGGCCTGCTCGCGGAAGGGCTCGCTGCGGGGGATCGCCGGCATCAGAACTCAGGCCCCACGGGAGCGGCGTCCTCGAGCGGCGGCCCTTCGCCGGCCGGCTGTTCGATCGGCCGTTCCTGGCCGGCGAAGTCGGCGAACTTGGGGAAGCGATCGAGGAAGACCAGCTTCGGGGTGCCGATCGGGCCGTTCCTATGCTTGGCGATGATCAGGTCGGCAAGTCCGTCCGGCTCGTCGTCGGGATCGCGGTAGTAGTCCTCGCGAAAGAGGAAGGCGACGAGGTCGGCGTCCTGCTCGAGGTTCCCCGATTCGCGCAGATCGGAGAGCATCGGCTTCGGCGGGCTGCGCTGCTCGGGCGCGCGGGAGAGCTGGGAGATCGCCAAGCACCGGCACCTCGAGCTCGCGGGCGAGGATCTTCAGCCCACGGCTGATCTGCCCGACCTGCTCGACCCGGTTGGCGCGCGGATCGTCGGTGCGCATCAGCTGCAGGTAGTCGACGATGATCAGGCCGAGGCCGCCGCGGTCCTGTTCCTGGGCGTGCAGGCGCCGCGCCTTCGCCCGCAGGTCGAGCACGCCGAGGTCGGAGGAGTCGTCGAACCACAGCGGCGCCTCCTCCAGCTCGTTGCAGGCCCGCACCACCTTCGGCCAGTCTTTCGACGCGACCTGCCCCTTGCGCAGCTTGTCGCCGGAGATCCGCGCCCGGCAGGCGATGAAGCGCTGGGCAAGCTCGACCTCCGACATCTCCAGCGAGAAGAAGGCAACCGGCAGGTTCCGCTTCACCGCTACGTTTTCCGCGATATTGGCGACGATCGCGCTGTTGTGGACGATGATGTCGTCGGCGACGAAATTGCGCAGCCCCGGCACATCGAGGTCGTAGGTCTCCTCTTCGCCGGCGTACTCGACCGACTCGACCTCGTCCCACCAGATGTCGGAGTCGCAGAGCTCCTCGAGGGCCGGAGATGCGACTGCAGTCGTGAGTTCGCCGACCAGTCCACGCGAAGGCGCCCGAGCCCCCACGTGCCAGTTGTGGTTGCGCGGCCGACCTGTCAACTCGCTGACGTCAGCCCAGGACTGCTCGCCCTTGGCCAGCAGAACGTCCTCCCAGATTCCCCTCGGCAAGGTGTCTGTGTTCGTCGAACGAGGGGATACATCGAGTCGCTCAAGGACCTCAGCTTGTTTCTCTTCCTTGCCGGGAACCTGAACCAGCTCACAGAACCTGCGCAGACTGTCCTGCGACGTGATCCGAACCTCTCGAGCCACCTTCCCCGTCCCGTCGTAAACAGGTCGCTTCAAAGTCCTGATCGTCGCCACGATGCCGAGGCGCAGCAAGAGGTGCTGAACGTCATGCGCAAGTCGCTCACTGATCGTCGTGTATCCGATCTGGGCCAAGCGGTCACTGCAGTAGACGTGACCGTCGCAGGCGTACATGACTCCGAGGAAACGAGCGAGCTGCTCGTCGCTAAGCCCGAAGATTGCGTCGGGCACAAACTTCTCTGCTGACCGAAGTCCCATCAGGCCGTGGCCGCGCAGCATTTTCGTGACCGGATTTCCTCCGGGTCGATTACCAGAGGTCAGATACGAACTCCCTCTGGCGTGCTGACGAGGCGGCCTGAATCGAACGGCGTATTCCTCGGCGGCCGCCTCTACCACCGAGACCACGCCGGAGTCCGAGCCGTAGCAGTAGGCCGGAGTGCCCCCTCCGATCGATCCATCGGCGATGAGCGCCGCAAGCAGAACGACCTCGGCGTCTGGAAGCTCAGTGCTTTGGAGGGGCCCGGGGAGACGGCGCGGAACCGCAACCCTGGCGCCCGCCTCGACATCGCCAAGCTCCTGCCAGCCGGAGCTGGTCAGCACCGGGTGGTTCGCTGTGGCCTCGGTCCACCTGCCGAGGCGCGTGGTCAACCGGTACACCTTCCTGCGGCCGTTGCTCTCCATCGCCGCGACCTTTGCGGGCTTCATCTGTAGGTCAGGCCCCAGGGACGCAACCCACACCTCCTCACCCTGAGCGTGCGCAGTGAAGAGCTCGTCCACTCGGCGGCGAGCACCCGTGGTAGGGTCGTATACCAAACTTTGTGCTGATTGGCACTTTCCCATGGCAGGCCGTGCGGCGACGATGATCAGGTTCCCCGGCTGAAATCCCCCCGTGATCGCGTCGATGTCGCGAAAGCCTGAGGGGGTGCCGGTCAGCTCGAGCTCGCCCGTGGAGAGCTTCTCGAGCCGGTCGACCTCGTCGTGGAGGATCTCTGAGAGCAGTTTGAAGTCGCTCGCCTGCTCCTTGTGGGCGACGTCGAAGAGCAGCTTCTCCGCCCGCTCGGAGAGCTCGCGCGGTTCGCCGTCGCGCTCGTGGACCCAGCCCTGGATCTCCTGACCGGCGCCGAGCAGGCGGCGCAGCAGCGAGTTCTGCTGGACGATCTCGGCGTAGTGCTTGGCGTTGCCGGCGGCCGGCACCTTCGCCGCCAGCTCGGAGACGTAGTGCTTGCCCCCCGCCTCCTCGATCTGGTTGCGCTGGGTCAGCGACTCGCTGACGCTGAGCTCGTCGACCGGCTTGGAGGCCGCGTAGAGATCGTGAATGCAGCTGAAGATCGCCGCGTGCTTGTCGAGGTAGAAGTCGGCCGCGTTCAGCTTCACCTCGTCGATCACCCGGGTCAGCGTCGGCTCGGCGACCAGCATCGCCCCCAGCACCGATTCCTCAGCCTCGATGTTCTGCGGCGGGACGTGGGCTGTGGGCGGTTGGGGCATCGACTTAGTTAAGGGCGGGAGGCGGCGGAACGGCTCCGAGCCTCCAGCAAATCAGACGACCCAAGTCGGATCTGCGACGTCCGTGCAAATTGAGAGGAAAGAATCGACGACTGAATTCAGGCAGATGCCGCGACGACCGACACTTCGTTGTGATCGATAGCTCCCCGCTGCGCTCGGGCGGTCACAAGCGTGGGTTTGCGACAGGTGGGAGCAACGTCGAGCACGAACTCGACTCCGAGGCACCGCACCGCGTTGATGATCGTGTCGATCTCGGGATTGTGCTCACCGGACTCGAGCTTGACCACCCGTGGCTGCGAGACACCGAGCTTCTTGGCCAGCGCGCGCTGGCCAAGCCTGTGCTTTGCGCGGTAGCGCAAGAGCGTCGCGGCAAACTCTCGCGCCGGGGCCAACCGTTGCCACTCGGCCTTGAAGCTCGAGTCAGCCAGCTGCTCTGCCGCCACCAGCGCATCGAATGTCATCGTAGAAGTTGCCACTGGATCTCCCAATCGACGATAGCACTTCTATTATCGACTGCTCAACGGTATCGGCCGAGCCGATGGTTCGCGGCAATCACAGCACGTCCGAAATCCTTCTTCTTCGCGGCGATCGCCAGAACGACAAATGCCTCTCCGAGGCGAGCGTAAATCGGCCGAATCTCACAGGCGCCTCGCTTTGGCCGCAACTCGAAAAGGTCCGCCTCGCCCCTCAGTGACTTCATGTGTGGCGAGGGGAGGGATGGGCCGACATCCTTCAACTTCTGCACCACGTTGAAGACTGCCTTGCGGTCGCCACGCGACCTGACATCCTCGAGATCAGCAACCGCATCGCTGTCAAAATGCACAATCCAGGTCCTCTCCATACCTCAAGGCTGGCAAGACGCAGTCGACCTGTGGCGCGCAGAAACGCGCGAACGTGATGCATCTTTCGCGCACCCCGAGCCGGGCGCAATACCGGCCTTTGCGGAAAATTGCGGCCCAAGGAGAAGCCGCTAAGAGGCTCTAGCGAAACTCGCCATGCCGCTCTAGGCGTGGGTTCGCTGAGGTAATCGATTCGCGGGTACCCCGTTTCGCGGCGGGCGCTACCCCAATGCCCACGGAAGGGAGGCGGGGTGGCTATCCGCATCCGCAAAAGCGGTCAGATTCTTTGCGCCGCGATGCACCCCGCCCGACCGGGCGATACCTATCTAAACGATGGCCTGCATGAGCGCTTGGCGTCGGGCGTCGGAGCGCTCATCACTGAGCCGATGCACTGCAACGGTGGGCGCGGCGGTCACGCCAACCACGGTGAATGGTGGTGGCGTGACCGCGTTCCGCCCGATGTAGAAGCTGACCCCCACCTCCTAAAGCGGAGTCAGCCGCAGGGCTAAAGGGTTTTACAGACCGAGCAGAGCGGCAAATTGCCGGTGCCCGAGACTTTGTTGTACGACTCGATGTTGTTGCCCACGGTGCATGCATTGTTGTTGTGATGCACTCCGGTGCCGGGCAACTTCGAGTGGTACGGACTCACCTTGGCCATGCTTGTTCTCCTTAGCTCCGATCAGGCCGCCTGCGGTCACAGGCTTGAGGTACCGGATCGGTATGTGCGGATCCTTGCGAGTGCTTCGGACGTGATCCGATGCACTTGCTTTGATGAATCCGCTTCCTGCTGTTCTCCAGCAAGTTCCGGCGGTCCAGGGCGGTCACCCTGGACCGCCACCAAAAAGCCTCTTTTCGGCTTTCTAGAGCGGTTTTTCTGTCCGATCCAAGCCGTAGGGTTGGTCGGGCAATAGTCAAGAAAACGGCCCCCGCGACGTTGGTGCGTCCGAGGGCCAGGCCACACGAGGTAGAAGCTCGATGGCATCACCCAAATTAGCAGGGCATTCGGCCTGCGCCCAGTTGGCAGGACTCCTCGATTCGCCTGAGATCGAGCGGCTGGTCGCTGACTTGGAAGCGACTCGTTGGACGGGCCGACCGGGATACCCAATCCGCACGATGGTGGGCCTGTGTCTCGCCAAGAGCCTTTACGCCATCCCGACTTGGACCAAGACGGTGGCCCTGGTCCGCGAGCATTGGGCACTCCAACGAGCGCTGGACTGTGAAGGCAGGCCGCCGAGCGTCTACGCGGCTTACCGCTTTGCCGAAAAGCTGCGGGCAAACGGCGACATGCTGGAGCGCTGCATCGACTCCGTTGTCGTCGGCCTGAAAGACAAGCTGCCGAGCTATGGCCGCGATCTCGCCATTGACGCGAGCGACATGCCCGCATATGCCAACGGCCAGCGCTACGTCTACAAGGGTGGCCCCGAACGCAACTGGCACACCGACCCCGACGCCTCCTGGGGTCACCGCTCGGCGGTGAGCACCCGCCGGGGCGGCGGCTTCTATGGCTTCAAGTTGCAGATGGCTTGCTGCGCCACCACCGGGCTTCCGGTCGCGTGGTCGGTCGAGACGGCGAAGGCCAACGAGTCGATGTTCGTCGCCCCGCTGGTCGATGAGGCGAGGCGACGGGGTGCGATGGCTGCGACGTGCGCCATGGACAAGGCTTACGACATCGGCCGGGTCTACGCCGAGTGCGCCGAGCGCGACTGTGAGGCCATCGTGCCGCTACGGGCAACGGGCGCAGTGGTGAAGAACGAGCACCGCCCGCCCGCGTGCTGAGCACGGCGTCTGGTCCTACGCCGGGTCGGACCGCAAGCGCGGCGCGAGCAAGTGGCGCTGCCCGACCGGCGAGTGCAAGCCAGCCTCAACGTGGGTGAAGGCCGACCGCCTACACCCACTGATGCCGCGCGAGTCCAAGCGCTGGAAGGCTCTCTATCGCGGGCGCTCCGCTGTCGAGCGGGAGTTCGGGCGGCTCAAGAACGAATGGGGGCTGAAGCCTCTGCGGGTTCGTGGCCTGGAGCGCGTTCGGCTCCACACCGACTTGACCGTTTTGACCAAGCTCGCTTGCACCCTCTCGCGGGCGCGGGCTACGTCTCCTCCACTGCGGGCCTGAACTCACCGAGACGGGTTCCGCCCGGCTCCCACGACAGCCCGGTGAGTAGATCGGCAGCGTCGATCCCGAGCGAACCCGCCAGCTTGATGAGGGTGTCAACGCGGGCGACTCGTTCGCCACGCTCTATCTGACCCACGGCGGTCCGGTGAAGCGAAGCCCGTACTGCGGTCTCTTCTTGGGACAGGCCGACGCGCTTGCGACACCGGGCAAGGTTCGCGCCGAAGCGCTCTGCGAACTTCACGAGCCGAGCCGGTCGAAGTGAAGGGCGGCACGAGTCGGAAGGACTGAAGCGCCCTCACGGCGCAGCAGGCCGACACCAACAAGGTCCCGGATGGCGCGCTCGGCGGCGTCGCCCTGATCGCCGATCTCGCGGCATAGCTCGCAGATCGTCAGTTGGGCTGGGTGTTCAGAGAGGACGAGGCCGAGAACGGCTTGTTGCGTACGTTCGTCTTCGTGCTCGTTGGCCGAGCGCGGGCTAGGCTGGTCGTGCATGGGAGTTGGACCTCCTATGTCACGGCCCCGGGGGCGTTCCACCGCTCGCCGGGGCCATTTGTTTGGCTGGACCCGGCGAACCTGAACTACTCAGCGACGAAGGGCAAGCGTTTCGCTAGCCGTTTCGCGAGACCCTCCTAAGCGAGCCGCTTCTCGCGGGGGGTGGCATCGAATGGGGGGACCACCCTGAGGACGCTTTAGCGACCGGAAGGGTGGTGGGCCCCATTCGGTGACAGGACCCGCCGCGCCCAGCCCTATTCGCGCTGTTCGAAGAAGTGCTGGTAAGTCGTCGCCGCGCCCGAGCGGCCCACTGGGTTGAAGGGCGCCTGCTGGATGCAGCCGGGGGCGCCAGATCGCGGCGGAGTCGGTCTGCCCGGCGTAGGCGTATTTCTTCAGGCGTTCGAAGAAGTCTTTCGAGCGTTTTTCGTTTTCTTCGGGCGTTCTCTTGGCTTCGTTCGCTGCGGGCTTTGAAGGTCGGGTTGCTGTGGAGTTTCGGGATCGAGGGTGGCGGTTGCCCCGCTACCGCAACCGTTGGTTTCGAAGCTGGGCAGGCCGGTGGCGAGGCTCTTGGCAGCAAGCGGCTGCGGGTAGGCGTTGGTCCGGCTGATGGTCGTGCGGCTGGGGAAGGTCGCCAGCGATTCGGGGTTGAACGGGCCCATCGCACGCAGGTAGTGAACCTGTACGCCGGCAGCGTTTGCTTCGGCAATCTTGGCTTGGAAATTGCCGCGATGTTCGCCATCGTCGCGGTCAGCTCGTGCTTGTAGAGGCCGAGGCCGGTGATCATCGGGTTGAGGTTGCGCAGGAAGGGGTCGACGGCGCGCAGCAGCGGCGGGAACTCGTCGCGGAAGAGCTTGCGCAGGGCCGGGAAGCCGGTCGGCGCGCGGGCGATCACCGGTTTGAGGCCTTCGAAGAGGCCCTTGGCCTGCGGCGCGAACTTGGAGAGGGCGATCAGGGTCGGCGAGAGCTGTTCGGCGACCGGCACCAGCTGCTTCATCACCGGGTCGGCGTTGACGGAGAAGGTCTTGAGCCGGTTGAGGGTCAGCCTCGACTCGTCCTGGAAGGTGGGGAAGGCGCGGAAGAGCGCTTCGATCTGGCGGTCGCGGGCGGCGGTGGTGCTGAAGACGGTGTTGGAGTTCTGGATCAGGCCGGCGAGCTCGCCCTGGCGGCCGCGCAGGGCGCGCAGCGAGGTGGCGCCGTTGCGGAAGAGCTGCTTGACCGCGAGCCGCTGGCTGTCGAGCTGGCGGAAGAGGTGGTCGAACTGGGTGAAGGCCGGTTCGAGCTCGCCGAAGGCGTAGGAGAGGTCGGCGCCGCGGCCCGGCGATCGCCACCGCCGCTTCCTGCTGCCAGGTCTGGAAGGCGGCGCGGGTTCGGGCGTTGAAGGTGCGGAAGATCTCGTCGAGCTGGACCGATTCGGCGATCTGCGCCTTCGGCAGGGTGCCGCCGTCGGCCAGCTTCGGCCCGTTGCGGCTCGCCGGGGGTGAGTTCGATGTAGGTCTCGCCGAGCAGCGTCTTGGTGCGCAGGATGGCGCGCGTGTCGCTCGGGATCGGCCCGTACTTGTCGTTGATGTCGACCTTGGCCATCGCCTGTTCGCCGTTGGGTGAGAGGACGATGTCCTGCACCTTGCCGACCGAGACGCCGGAGATCCGCACGTCGGACTGCTGGGCGAGCTGGGTCGCCTCCTTGAAGGGGACGTTGACCTCGTAGGGCTTCGCCTTGAACGGGGTCGGCCCGCCGAAGGTGATCCAGAGGAAGAGCAGGATGCCGAAGCAGGAGAGCGCGAAGCCGGCGATCACCAGGAGCTGGGTTGTGCTGGGCGCGCGCTTGCTCATTCTGTTCCAGGGCCGCAGCCGCGATCCGGCTATGCCTGGGATCGGGCGGGATTGCTGGCAGTTCGCCCTGCGCGGGCACGTTTGCGCCTTGAAGCAGCGTCTGGATGTATGGCTTTTCGGTCGCGAAGTTCCGTAGGCGAGGTCGGTGCCGTTGCAGGAGATCATGACCAGGCTGCGGCCGATCGGGCCCCGCTGGGTCGTTGAGGTTGAAGGTGGCGTTGGTGTCGTGGTTGAGCCAGGGCAGGTAGAAGAGGTAGCTCTGCCTCGAGCCCTTCGGCTTGTAGGCGAGCTCGTTGAGGAAGCTGTTGAAGGCGCCGAGCGCGTTGCCGAAGCCGCGCACCGACTTGCTGAAGTCAGCCGAGCCCTGCTTGGCGTGGGTCAGGACCGGACGGGTCTGGCGAGTGAAGGGGCGGATCTGAGTCGCGGATCGGCTCCGTCGGTCTGTTCGAAGAACTTCTCGTTGGCCCGCAGCGCCGGCCCCAGCGCCTGCGCCTGCGGGATCAGGCCGAGTCAGGGCCGGGCGGGCGGTGCTGGAGAAGCTTGTTGACGCTGGCGAAGGCCGATTGGCCGGCGCTGAGGGCGCTGGGGAACTCGGTCAGCGTCTCCTGGATCGACTGCTGCTGGTTGGCGAAGTTGCCCAGCGCCGCCTTGGAGGAGGTGACGAAGCGTTCGATCTCGGAGTCGTGGTTACCCAGTTCGGTGGTCGAGCAGGCCGAAGTCGTGGATCACCCGGGCGAGCGCGACGCGGCGTTTGGCCACCGCGCGGTTGAGGTCGGCGACGTAGTGGGAGAAGGGCTGGAGGCGGCGGAAGACGCCGGAGAGCTGGTGACCGCGGCCGCCGATGCCCTGGGCGCCGCCGGCGACGAGCAGCTGGATGTACTGGCGGGTGTCGGCGTCGAGGGTGCGAGAGGAAGGCATCGAGGTTCTGGTTCGGTTCGGTGCGCGAGAGCGGGAAGTTGTAGCCGTCCTCGATGTGCCCCTTGGCCGTTGCCGGGATCGACCTCGACCACCATGTCGTTGAGGTTGGTCTTCGGCCGCAGCAGCAGGCTGGCGTCGGGGTGGATCAGGTCGAGGTATTTGGGCTCGATGTCCATGCCGACGACGGCGTGGCCGTCTTCGAGGTCGACCGAGGTGACCTTGCCGATCTGGATGCCGGCGACGTCGACCGCCTGGCCCTGGCCGGGCGTGACCGCCTGGGCGGTGGTGAAGTCTCCGCGTGACGTGGACGAATTCTTCGCCGACGAGCGGCAGCCAGGAGGGCAGCGAGGCCTTCTGCTGGGTGAAGATCCAAAGCGTCATCACGATCCCGAGCGCGGCGAGGACGGCGATCGCGATCGTGTCCTTGCTGCGCCCGCGCGACTGACGGGTGAGCGAGTTGCGGAAGCGGCGCCAGCGGCTTGCGCGCGGGTCTCGGTCATGGGGTCACCACCGAGGGGCTTGGGGCGCCGACCTGACCGAGGCCGGCGTTGACGTCGGGGACCGGGTTGCTGTCGCAGCGCACTTCCGGCTTCTTCGGCGGCTTGCCGCCGAGCTGGGGCTGAGTGCCGAGCGGTTCGGCGCGACCGTGTGGGCGAAGTCCTGTTTCTCGTGCTCAGGTTGCCCAATTCGGGTTCGTCTGTCCGACGAGGAATGTTGCCGCCGCCCGGTTGCACGCGCAGGAAGGTCCCGTTGCCGTCGAAGTTCGCCCCCCAGCCGGAGAAGTTGGCGAGGGTATAGAGGAACTCGCGGTAGTTGGGACCGCCGGTGCTGAACTGGTCGTTGATCGTCTGGTTGAAGGTCGGGGTGAGGACCTTGCTCGAGCAGAGGCTGATCCGGTTGAGCTGAGGCAGCGCCACCGCCTTGCCCGCCTGGGCGGCGCCGGCGAGGCCCGGGGTGCCTTCGCGCAGCAGCCTCGCGGTGCCGCCGGCCTCCTTGCCCGAGAGCAGCGGCCGGGCCTGTTCGATCCAGGGCCGCCCGGCCGCGATCCAGTCGGGCAGTTCGGCGACCGATGGCCGCAGCTCGATCGCCCAGGCGCGCAGCGGCGGCAGCGTACGGTTGAGGTTGACCAGCGAGCTGTGGAAGGTCTTCAGCGTCGGCGCCAGATGCTGGATCGTGGCCGAGAGGTTGGCCGACTGCGAGGCGAGGGCGCCGGTGAAGACGTCGAAGTTGACGATCAGGCCCTTGAGGTCCTCCTCGTGCCTGGAGAGGGCGCCGAAGGTGCGGCCGGCGCCGGCGACGAGCCTGGAGAGGTCATGGGGCTCGGTGCCGAGCAGGGCGTTGGTGACCTGGGCGCTGTACTTACCGGCGTCGCCGCCGTAATGGAAGGCGCCGTTGAGCGCCTGCGGCGCCGCTCTTGCCCTGCACTTCCGGCAGCTGGCCCGCGTCTTCGGCCGCGGTCGGCTTGTGCGTCAGCGCCGTGCCGTAGCTCTCCAGCAGGTGGCTGAGGTCGGCCCGCACCGGTGCCTGCAGCGCCGTCAGCACCTGGTCGATCTGGACCCAGGTCGAGGTGTGGCTGACCGGGATCGTGTCGCCGCTGCTCAGGTCCGGCGCGCTGGGGCTGCCGGGAGAGAGGTCGATGAAGAAGTTGCCCTCGAGGAAGATCCGCGGCCGGATCGCGGCGAAGGCGTCGTCGTGGATCGGCTGGCCTTTGCCTTCGACCGTGAAGGTGACGGTGGTCGCGTCGCCGTCGCGTTCGGTCGCGATCACGCGGCCGACGTCGACGCCGGCGATCCGCACCGGCGAGTTGGTCGAGATGTTGACCCCGTTGGAGAACGTCGCCTTGAGCTCGTAGCCGTAGCTGGTGAAGGGCACATGGCCGGTGAAGGCCAGGTAGGGCCCGATGGTGAAGACGAGCAGGAAGACGATCGCGATCGCGGCATTGCTCGGCCGCCATTTGAAGCGGCTGTTCGTCGCCCCTGCCCTGGTGTCGCGCTCCGGGAGGCGGCCCATTACTTTTCTTCTCCCAGCTGCTTTTTCGACTGTTCGGCGGTTTTGATGCCGTCGTTGCGCGGCGTGTTGCCGATCCTCGTCACGCCGTTTTCGTAGTGCTCGTTGCCCGCTTCGCACTCTTTCGGCTGCCCGGGTGCTGCGGTATTCGGGATAGGGGTTGGAGTGCAGGTGGTTCAGAGCGATCGCAGGTGCCGCCGTTGGCCGGGGCCGACGCCTGGCCACCCTCGGAGTTGGGCCCTTCCGGTGGCTCGAATGCGATCGCGTTGAACCAACCGCCCAGCCGTTGTCTTCGCTGGAAGCGCTCGGCGACGTTGCGGAAGGCGAGGCTGAGGTAGTTGCAGGTGGTCTGGGCCGGGGCGATGAACCTGATCGCCGGCTCCAGCAGTTCGTTGGTGTTGATCAGCAGGTCGAGGCCATTGAAGGCGCCGGGGGCCTGTTGCAGGGCGAGCAGGGCATCGGCGGTCGGCGGCAGCTGGGCGTAGAGGCTCGGCGAGGAGTTGAGCACCGGGATCGCCCGTGCGCAGCGCCGCGGCGATCGTCGGCGAGGTTTCCCCAAGCGCCTTCGCCCCGGGCCTGAGCGCGGTGAAGAAGCGTTCGGAGTCGTGCAGGAAGGGCCGCAGCGCGGGCAGGTCGACGGTCGCCGCTTCGAGCGTCTCGCGGCCCCTTGGAGATCGTTTCCTGGATGTAGGGACGGGAGACGCGGGCGAAGGCGGCGAAGGTGCGGTCGAGGGCGACGAACATGCTCGCCTTCTGCGCGGCGACCGGTGCCACGGTGGCCGAGAGGCTCTCCAGGGCGCGCCAGAATTCGCCGAAGCCGGTGCTCGGCGAGACCAGGTTGGCCAGGGCCGGCTGGCCGCTTTCGACCAGCTGGCGCAGGGCGACGAAGGCGTTGTTGAGCTGCGGCCCGCGGCCGGCCAGGCCGTTGCCGAAGCCGGCCAGGTTGCGCTGGATCGCGGTCCTGGTTTTTTCATCGAACATGTCGAAGAACTGGTCGATGTCGACCGGTTCGGGCTTGGCGGCGGAGCGCGGGATCGTTTCGCCGGCGGCAAAGCCCTGCTTCGAGTCGCCGGGGACGATCTGCACGTACTTGAGGCCGAGCGGCGATTTGGGCCGGATGATCATCGTCGAGTTGACCGGCAGCGGCTGCACGTTCTTGTCGAGGCTGAGGCTGAGTTCGGCCGAGACCCTGCCGCCGGCTTCCTGCACCGGCACCACCGACTTGACCACGCCGACCCGGGCGCCGCCGATCCGCACCTCGTTGCCCTTGACCAGGGCGTTGGCGTTGGGCACGCGCGCCTTGAGGTTGTAGGTGGAGACGAAGGGCAGGCCGTTGTTGGCGTTGTAGGCGAGGAAGACGGCGACGATCACGACCAGCACGGTGACCGCGCCGACGATCACCGGGCTGCTCGCCACTCCCTGTATGCCGCCGCGGTTTCTCATGGGCCCAGGAGGTAGTCGAGGAGGGCACGCTGGCGCGGCGCCGGCAGCGCCGTCTTGGCGCCGAGGCGGCGACCTTCGCTGAGTTCCGGGGTTTCCGGCGTGGTTGGCGTGGAGGGAGCAAGGCTCGAGAGCGGTTCACCCGGGCGGGCCGAGGTGCCACCGGCTCGCTTCGCTACTTCTTCTTCGAAGAAGGAACTCAGGCTCGGCGCTGCTGATCGATGAGGTACCGGCGTTGGCTCCGGTGAACTTGGCCGAGCAGCCGCTGGCTTCGAGCTCGTATTCGAGGCAGTTGGTCAGCGTCGTAAGCAGGCGAGTGAAGTGGCCGTACTTGTCGAAGCCATTGTTCGCCGCGGTAACGTTGTAGATCAAGTCGACGAGGCCGTCGAAGCCCTTCGTTTCCCTTGTGCTTTCGAAGAATTCGGCCAGCTGCGTCGTCGGTTCGGCGCCGGTTCGGGCCAGGTCGCGGGCCTTGATCACGAGCGGATCGACCCGGCGGAAGGTCGGGCCGGAGAGTTCGCCGTTGACCCCGAGCGACTTCAGCGAGACGGTCGAGGCGGCCGAGAAGGGAGTCAGCAGGCGGGTCGCTTCGGTGAACGACGGCGCCGCCTTGCCGAGCGCGGCGAAGGTCGGCGTGGCCGCATCGGAGAAGCCCTGCAGGCTGTGCATCGTGGTCCGGAACTCGCGCAGGAAGGCGGGGAACTTCTGCAGCGAGGCTTCCAGATCCGCGCCCCGTTCGGCGCTGGCCTGGGCGGCCGCGCCGGAGTTGGTGAAGAAGCCGGCGACGTGGGCGCGTTCGCGCGAGAGCGGCTCGAGGATCTGCTCGGAGTCGGCGGCGAGCTTGGTCAGCTGGTCGCGCTGCCCGTTGAGGATGCCGAGCAGGCGGTCGATGTCGCGCAGCGCCGGGTTGGCCCGCTTGACCGCCGCCTCGATGTCGGCGCCGCGGCCGGCGAGGCCGGCGCCGAGTTCGTTGAAGATCAGGCGAAAGCGCTGAGCGTAGGGAAGTTTGTTGATGTCGTTGATCAGGTCGGGGTCGACGCTGGTGCTGTTGCTGCCGAGCGGCAGCAGGTACTGGCCGGCGCCGGGCTGACCGGAGGGGACCTGCTTCAGAGCGGGCGCCGGGGGCGAGCCCGGTGCGCGCGGCACCGTCGGCCGGCAGTCGACGAACTTCTCTCCGATCAGCGACTGCGGCCGGATCAGGCAGCTGGCGTCGCTGCGGAAGTCCTGGAAGCCGGGGTCGGTGATCGCCAACACGATCACCGCCTTGCCGGAGACCGACTTTTCCTTGCCGTCTTTGTCGTAGGCGTCGATTTCGCCCGGCAAGGTGACGCCGACCGACTCGATTTCGCCGACGTTGGCCCCGGCGACCCGGACCTGCTCGCCCTTGACCATGAAGCCGCCGTTGTCGAAGATCGCCCGCACGACATAGCCTTCGCTGCCGCTGCCGCCGGAGGAGATCAGCACGATCGCGACGATCACCGCCGCGACCAGCGCGCCTATGACGAGTGCTTTCCTCATGGGCCGGGTGGCGAATCCGCCGGGTTGCAGTCGGAGGTGGTCACGCCAGAGCCGCTGTGCGGCGGTTCGACGAAGGGGTTGGAGCCGTCGCCGGCGTTCGGAGCCGCCCCGCCGGGGCAGCGCCGCTTGACCCCGGCCGACCCGCCGAACGCGTCGTACTGTTCGTTGGGCGCGATCGGTTCGAGGCTGCGGTTGCCGCCGTTGAATTTGAAGAGATTGAGGTTGGCGAAGCTGGCGCGAACGTAGTGACCGTTGCCGTCGTAGGGGGCGCTGGCCTGGCCCAGCTTGGCGAAGCCGTTGAAGAGGTCCGGCGAGTAGGCGCGGATGAAGTTGAGGTTGGGCTGGAAGCCGACGATCGCGCCTTCGGCGTGGGGGAATGCCCTCGACGCCCGCTGCTGCACCGTCGGCAGCGTGCCCAGCAGTTCCGCCGTGTCGTTGGCGAAGCCGGGGCGGCGGGCGGCAAGGCGAAGGTTCTTGAAGACCGGGACGGCTTTCGAGAGCACCGGGCGGAATTCAGCGAGGAAGGGAGCGAGGTCCTTGGTCGCCGTCTTCGTGGTGTCGATCAGCGGTTCGACGTCGTCGAGGGCGGCGCGCAGGTTGACGAAGGTCGTGTTCGCCTGGCGGAAGGTCGGTGGCAGCAACTGCAGGCTCTGGTCGAGGGCGGTGTTCTGGCTGGCAATCGCGCCGAAGGCGGCGTTGGCGTTGGCGATCGCGCTGGAGAGCTCGGCGCCGCGTTCGGAGACGGCCGTACCCAGCCTGCTCGAGCTGACCAGGAAGCGGGCGAAGAGCTTTTCGTCGGCGTTCAGCTCGCCGGCGAAAGCGCCGGCGCGGTTGAAGCCGACGCCGAGGTATTTGAAGGTCCGGTTGGCGTCTTCGCCGCGACCGGCGTAGACGCCGGCGTTGCCCTTGATGAACTGGGCCAGGCCGCGCCGCACCGGCGCCGGGAAGGTATTGAAGAGCTGGTCGATGTCGACCGGTGTGGTGGTCGAGGAGAGACCGAGCGTGGCGTCGCTGCCCAACGGCGGATTGCTGTTCGGCCCAGGGCTGATCGAGACGTAGTGGTTGGCGACGCCGGAGAGTGAGGTCGCGCGGATCGTCGCCGTGGTCCCCTCGTGCAGTTCCTGGCTGACGCTGACGACGACCTTGGCCAGATTGTCATCGGTCAGCTCGATGCTTTCGACCGAGCCGACCGGCTGGCCCCCGATCAGCACCTGGTTGTCGGGAACGAGCTGGCTCGCGTTCTGGAAGAGCAGGTTGTACTTGTGTTCGCTGCCGCCGCTGAAGATGACCACGGCGAGGGCGATAACGGCGATCGCGAGGACCGCAATTACCGCGATTCGCACAGGGGTGACCCCCCGGCTTTGTGCCGAGCCTTTTTCCTCGCCTGAGGTGTTAGCAGCCACGGATCGTCGCTTGCGGTTCCCCGGCCTCCGATTCCGGCGGAACGGCCGCAGAATCGTATCCGAGCGACCCGCTGCTACGCACGGGCCAAGCGGTGACTTAACTGGAATTCAACGCGCTACTCTGGACCGGCAGCGCGGTTAAGGGACTGGGAGGCGCTTGGCCAAATCGAAGAGGAGCGGAAATGCCATGCGCAAACGTCTGACCTTTGTTGTTGCAGTGGCTGTAGGTGTAGCCGTCATCGCTGTCGCCGCGGCCGCGGCCGAGCAGTCACCGGTGCTGAACGCGCCCGACGGCAACACCCAGAGCATCGCGGTCAAGTTCACCCCGCAGAAGCTCTCGAAGAAAACGGCGGAACCGGTCACGCTCGACGTGACCACGGCGACGACTACGACCAACCCCGCCGCCAACAAAGGAGCGCCGATTCCCGCCGTGGAGGCAATCGTCGACTTCCCCAAAGGCACGAAGATCTTCAGCAAGGGCTACCCGACCTGTGACGCCGGCGTGCTCCAGAACACCTCGACCGAAGCCGCGGTCGAAGCCTGCAAAAAGGCCCAGATCGGCGGCGGCGAAGGCACGGCGGACCTGGTGGTCGGCGAACGGATCTTCCCGGTGACGACGACGATCACCGCCTTCAACGGCGTCCCGGTCGGCGGCAAGCCGGTGATTCTGCTCCACACCTACAGCCAGTCGCCGATCCAGACCACCCTGGTGCTGGTCGGCGCGGTCAGCAACCTCAACAAAGAAGGCTTCGGGCCGCGCCTCGACGTCACCATCCCGCTGATTGCCGGCGGCCAGGGCGCGATCACCGGCTTCCACGTGAAGATCTTCAAGAAGTTCCGCTACAAGGGCAAGCTGCGGAGCTACGTCAGCGCCACCTGCGCGACGAAGAAGCTCAAGTCCCGTGGCAAATTCGTCTTCAAGGACGGCGAATCGCTGACTCCGGAGCTGACCGGGAAGTGCAGCCAGAAGCCGGAAGCGAAGAAGTAGCGCCGCCGCTCAGACGTTGAGCCGCGGCAGGCTCCGCTCCAGCCAGCGCGGCAGCCACCAGACCCGGTCGCCGATCAGCAGCATCAGCGCCGGCAGGAGGACGATGCGGACCACGGTGGCGTCGAGGATCACGGCGACGGTCAGGCCAACGCCAAGTTGGCTGACCGTCGCGATCGGCGTGCCGGCGAAGGCGATGAAGACCGCCAGCATGATCACGGCGGCGCCGGTGATCACCCGCGCCGTCTTCTCGAGGCCGAACTCGATCGCCGCAGCGTTGTCGCCCTCGCGGTCGTAGTGCTCGCGCATCCGCACCAGCAGGAAGACCGCGTAGTCGATCGAGAGCCCGAAGACGATGCCGAAGATCATCACCGCGCCCACCGCATCGATGTAGGTGCGGCCGCCCAGCGGCCAGCCGTCGGGCACGTTGGTGAGCAGGGTGAGAATTCCGAAGGCGACGCCGACCGTGACCAGGTTGAGGCCGACCGCGATCGCCGCCAGCGGCAGCGCCCGCAGGACGAGGATCAGGACGAGGAAGGTGGCGAGGGTGATCGCCGCGACTATGTAGGGGATCTGGTCTTTGGTCACCCGGCTGTAGGTGTTGAGGGTCGGTGGACCGCCGGCTACGCCAGTGACGACGTCCGCTTCTTTGCCAAGCGCGGCGGCGTCGTCTTCGAGCGTCTTGTTGAGGCTGATCGAACCGGGCGAGTTGAAGCCGTAGCGCGAGAAGACCGTGATCGTGGCCGCCTGGCCGCCGCCGTTGAGGTCGACCGCTTCGGAAGCGCGTTCGTGGGTGCGACCGCGGGTCCCGTCGAGGGCGGAGAGAACGAAGTAACCCGAGTTGAAGATCCCCGGCGAGGTGTGGCGCAGCCGGGCGGCGCGGCGATTGAGGCTGTCGCTCTGCGAGAGCACCCGGACCGCGATGCGGCGGGTGCCGGTCTGCAGCGGATATGACTGCCTGTAGCCGGCTGCGAGGCTGCGTTCGAGTTCCGTCGTGCCGCCGGTGAGCTGGGTCAGGCCGCTGGCGAGTTCGCTCGCACCGCCGCCGAGCCTGTCCAGTCCGCCCGCCAGCCTCGTTGTTTCCTGGTCGATCCTCTTTGCCTGTTTGGCGACTTCCTTGCCGCCGGCGGAGATTTTGTAGAGGCCTTCGGAGAGCCGTTTGGCGCCCTTCGCCGAGGTTTCGATGTGGGAAGTTTCCGAGGAGATCCAGCGCGAGACTTCCTGCGCTTCTTCGGCGTCGGCGAGCAGGCGGGCCTGCAGCGCAGTGAGTTCGGCCGGCAGGCCCGTGTAGCCGGGGGCATAAGGCTGGCCGCTGACGGGGTCGGTTCCGCTGACCGCTGCCGTGGCCTTGCGGACGGCTTCCAGCGCCGGGCCGTAGTTCGGATCCGACTTGCCTGAGGTCATGCCGTTGAGCTGTTGCAGGGCCGTCGCCAGCTGTTCGTTGGCCACCTGCGCAGCTGCCTGAAGCTGGGGTGTCTTGTCGTTGGCCTCGCTGAAGAGGGCACCCTGAAGCTTGTGCGAGCGGCGCAAAGCATTGTTGCGGAGGTTGGCGGCGATGCTGGGGAGGTTGATCTTCAGCTGAAAGCCGCCGAGGGCTGCACGGGACTCCGCCTTTGACAGCTTCTTCGTTCCCTTCGCGAACTTGTCGAGACCGCTGACCGCTTCCTGGGAGCCGGCGGCGGCCTTACCGAGGCCCGTCGCAATCGCGATCGCCCCCTCTTCGGCGTTGCCGGACCCTTCGGCGAGCAACCCGGCCCCGGCGGTCGCCTGGGAGAGCCCCGAGCGCACCGTGGCGACCGCCGTGGCGACGCGACCAAGATTGCGCCCGAGGCGCGCCACGTTCGCCAGCGGCCCAACTTTTTCGTTGGAAGAGAGCACGCCGGCGAAGGTCTTGCGCAGCGGTTCGACCGCCTTCGAGACCTGTTCGGGACCGACCACGTTCTGCACGCCTGGCGTGGCGGCGATACGCCGTTGCCAGCGACTGAGGGCGGCGAGGCGTTGGGGTTCGGTGATCGTGCCTTCTTTGGCCGCGGCGACGATCGTGAACGGCGCTTCGTAGCCACCGCCGAAGGCGTGCTGGATCCGTTCTGCGTCTTGGCGAGCAGGATCGTCGTGAGGGAGCTGGGCGACGCTGAACGGGCCTGTTTTGAGGGCGATTGCCGGGGCCGCCAGAACCAGGACCACGCCGCCGATCAGGGCGGCAACCGGGGCCGGGCGGCGCAGCGCGGCGGAGACGATGATCATCAGCCGGGAGCGCTCGCCGTTCGGCTTGCGACCGATCCGCCAGCGATCGATGTTGGGGCCGAGCAGGACGAGGATCGGGGGGCCGAGCAGCGTCGCCACGACCACGGTCAGCACCACGACCATCGCCAGCGTCCCGGCCAGCGAGGCGAGCAGGACACCGGGCACGATGAAGAAGGCAACGGCCATCGAGAGCACCAGGGTGCTGCCGGCGAAGACCGTGGTGCGGCCCGCCGTGCGGCGGGTCGTCCAGGCGGCGTCGAGCGGATCGGCGCCCTCCGCGATCTCCTCGCGGAATCGCGAGACCATCAAGAGGGCGTAGTCGACCCCCAGCGCCAGGCCCATCATCGAACAGACGGTCAGCGCCAGGGCGCTGACGTCGAACCAGTGGGTGAGGATCGCGAGCATGCCGCGCGAGGCGAAGACCGCGGCGGCACCGAAGCCGAGCGGGACCGCGGCCGCTACCGGCGAGCGGAAGACGAGCAGGAGAACGAGCAGTAGGACCGGCAGCGCGATCAGCTCGGCCCGCTCGCCGCCGCTGATCGACTCGTCCTGGACCGAGCGCAAGAGCGTTGCGAAGCCGCTCTGCGTCGCCTGCACCGGCGAATGGATCGATTCTTCGATCGCCTGGTTCACCAACGGCACCCTGTCGTTGACGGCCTGGTCGAGGTTGTCGTGGAAGTCGGCGACGATCAGGGCGCGGTTGGGACTCGGCCGCAGCTGCCCCACCGTGCCGACGTCCCAAGGCGAGAGCGTGGTGACTTTCGGATCGCGGCGAAGGTTGCGAATCAACGCTGGGCCCTGGCGGTCGATCGCCGCCGGCTTGCCCTGGAGGAGGATCGCGAACGGAGCGGTATCGCCGAAGTACTGGCGCAGCATGCCGTTGGCGTTGTGGACCTTGGTGCCACCGATATCGAGCGAGCTCGGGGTCAGCCTTTCCTCGAGGCTGAAGCCGAAGGCAACGAGGACGGCGATGAAGACCGCGGCGACCGCGAGCGAGCGGCGCGGGTGGCGCAGCATCAGCGGCGGGCGCGCTTTGCCCTCACGCTCAACGCGCGCGTCATCCCCCGGCCCCCTGCTCCTCCTCCTCACAGGCACGCCCCTTAGTTTGGCGGTCCGAGGGGCTGAGCGGGGGAAAAGAAACCGAAGACTCTGTTAAGACCGATTCAGAGCCGCCGGCTTGATCGGGGCGCTAGCCTGGTTGCGAGGAGATTTGAAGCGCCTGTTGGCAATCGGGGTTGTAGTTGCCTGCGTCCTGTTCGCGGGAGGGGCTAATGCCGCGCTGGTCAAGGTCGGCAACCTGGTGCTGACCGCCGATGGCGGCTTCACGCCACTGAAGCTGCCGCGGCAGACCTTCACGCCGATCAACTTCACCGGGCACGCCGACCTCAAGTCGGTCGACGGCAGCGTCCCGCCGGCGCTGCAGCAGGTGGTGCTCAGCTTCGATCGCGACGGCAGGCTGAGCACCGCCGGTCTGCCGGTCTGCCAGCCCTCGCTGCTCGAAGAAGCGACTCCGGCCGAAGCCCGCAACCGTTGCCCCAACGCGATCGTCGGCACCGGGCACGTCAGCGCGCTGATCACGCGCGAAGAAGGGCCCGCCGATCCCGGCCAGCTCGCCGGTCACGCTCTTCAACGGCCCCCGCCAGGAAGGCAACCCGACCGTCATCCTCCACGCCCGCACCACGGTGCCGGCGACCCAGACCTTCGTGGTGACGATCCCGATCGAAAAGCGCGGCGGCCTCTACCGCTACCGCGCCACGGTTGACGTGCCGCCGATCGCCGCCGGCCGCGGCTCGATCGTCCATCTCGACGTCAAGGTCGGCAAGCGCTACCGCTATCGCGGCGCCGAACGCAGCTACACCGAGGCCCGCTGCGGCGACGGGATCTTCCGCACCCGCGGGCGCTTCAGCTTCGCCGACAGCACGATCATCGAAGGCAGCGTCGAAAAGGCCTGCACCGTCCCCTAGCCAGCTGCACTTCCTATACTTGCCGACCCAAGGGCCGCTAGCTCAACTGGTTAGAGCAGGAGCCTCTTAAGCTCAAGGTTGAAGGTTCGAGTCCTTCGCGGCCCATGCAACTGCCCAGGATGGAGATGTCGCTCGGACTGGGTCGCATGCATTCTCACCTGGGAGCCGGCAGCACCCTCACACTGGACCGGACCTCGCCAGAGTAGCCCCCCAAATCGACGACGAGATGCCAGTGGCCCCCGTGGGGCACGCGTGTCATATACGGAGAACGCGTGACATGCCCGCCGTAGAAGCTGTATTGGCGCCCGGCGCGATAGCCGCCGAAGTTTGGCTCATCCAGCAGTCTCACGTTAGCGGCAGCGTCCAGCGTCACCTCGACAACTTCGCCTTCGTTGAGTTGCTTCAGGTCGTAGTGAACAAAGTCCATCTCAAGTCCGTCCTCGCGAGGGATCAGTCACGTATCGGTCCTAGATCTCGCCTGATGTCGACTTGGATCGCTTCTCGAGTTCGGTGCTCGGGCCACTGTTCTCTTCGCTGGTATCCGTCCGGCGGGATAGAAGATCGTGGGCAACGAAGGTACCGGCTAGCGTCGCCGCGGCTAGGACGAGGCCAGCAAAGCCAACGATTGAATGATCGGTCAGGATTGCGGCGATGCCGCCCACTACGAGCGTCAGCACAACCACGAACGCATAGATCTGACCACGCCTTGCCAGTTCGATAGTCGCGCCGTCCTGAAGACGCTCCTGCTGGATTCGGTGATCCGTCTCGCGCTCGGTCAGCGTGAGGATGCGATCAGTGAATCCAGGATGGATGGTCTCGTACTCGCGCAGATCCTCCGGTGTCGGATAAGGCGCTTGTCGAAAACTAACGCTCTGTTGAATAACTTCGCCGGCAACGCGATACGCAACGAAGCCCTCGGGCTGCTCCTCACCGGGCCCCTGATCATCACTCCGCCAGTCAGCCCCACCTTCGGGTGGTTTGGCGTCCCCCGATGGCCCCTCCAGATCGGGCAAGTCAGCTGATGGTCTTTTCGGCGTTTCGCCCGAATCGGGCCATCACCCGAGCCATGTCCCTCACGATCATCTCGGCGGCGCCACTCGAATTCAACGACCGAGGCCGAAGCACCTTGTCGTTGATTGCGCGAAGCCCGGACATATCAAACGCAGAGCGTGCGCCCGAGGCGAGCACCAAGCGGCGCTGTTGCCCCGACAGGCTTCGGCTCCGTTTTGGCTTCACTGCAAGAGTCTCCATCGACATAATCCTAGCTTCGACGCTGTGCGGCAGAGGAGAGGCAATCCAGAAAGGGTCGCTCCTTGCTCCCCGTCGGGCTATTCGCCGAGGGAGCCGCCGGTGCTGCCCGAGAGGCCGCCGAGGGGGTTTTCCAGGGCTTCTTTGCGTTGGGTGCCTTCCTGCTTGGCGATTTCCTGCTTCTGCTTCTGGAAGGCTTTGCCGCGCTGGCGGAATTCGGCCATCTGTTTCTGGACTTCCTTGGCTTCCGCCTTGGCAGGAACAAGGGCCGTTGGCTTCCTTCGTCGCCTTGTCGCCGGCGGCGAAATCGCCCGAGTAGTACTCGTAGATCGCCAGGGTGGTCAGCGAGTTGACCGTGGGCTGCGCTTCGGCGGCGATGCGCTGCGTCGTCGCGGCTTTCTTCGACATTGGCTGCTGCTTCTTCGAGGCTGGCCGAAGTTTCGGCGAGGCTGAAGTAAGTGCCGGACATCAGCAGTGCCGTCGACGGGTTCGGTTCCTTGGTCAGCTTCAGGTAGCGGGTCCAGGCTTCGGCCGCGCGAGCCAGCTCTTCGCGGCCTTCCACCGTGAACGCTGTCGCGCCGGTTTCCGGGTCTACTTCGGTGAGCGCTGTTGCTGGCGGCGATCCGGGTACGGGTCAGGGAGAGCAGCAGCGCTTCGTTGGTCGGGTCCTTGTCGCAGCTTGGCTTCGGTCCGTTCCGCCTGTTCGTTGAGGATCTTGGCCGCGCTCGTCGTGCCGCTGGTGCCGAGCAGGTTGCCGATGCTGAACGGCCCGACGACGAGGAAGAGGCTGGCGCCCATCAGCAGCGCGAGGATCGCGTAGACGACCCGGACGACGTGCTTGCGCCGTCCACGGGTGTCGAAGACCATCCGACGCTCGCCTTCTGCCAACTCGAATCATTGCTCCTGGGTTGAGGGCCTTGCCATTCCTCCCGCCTCCCCCGGCCTCCCGAAGGCGCGAGCGATCAAGATACTCAACTCGAACAGCGCAAGCAGCGGCACCATCTCGAGCAGCATCGAGATCGGGTCGACGCCGGGCAGCGCCGCGGCGACGACAGCGATGATCAGGTAGGCGTAGCGGCGGTTCTTCGTCAGCTGCTCGACGCTGACGATGCCGAGCCTGGTGACGGCGAGAATCGCCAGCGGCAGCTGGAAGATGACGCCGCCGGCGAGCATCGTGGTCGAGAAGAAGCTGTAGTAGTCGCGGGCGCGGACCTGGACGTTGAACTGGGTGTCGTTGAAGTTGAGCAGGAACTTGACCGCGGCCGGCATCACGACGAAGTAGGAGAAGGCGACTCCGGCGAGGAAGAGCAGCGGCGCGGCGAGCAGGAGCGGCAGGATCAGGCGCCGCTCTCTGTGGCTGAATGCCGGCAGGACGTAGGCGTAGGCCTGGTAGAGAAAGATCGGCAGGCAGAGGATCAGCGCCCCGTAGGTGGAGACGGTGAGCGTCGTCGTGAACGGTTCGGCGATGCCGAAGGTGATCAGCTTGTCGTGGTTGCTCGGCAGCGGCCCGTTGGCGATTTCAAGCAGCAGGTTGTTCTGCCAGAAGCAGAGCGCCAGGGCGACGCCGAAGACGACCAGGCAGACGACGATGCGCGTGCGGAGCTCGTCGAGGTGCTCGACGAGGGTGAGGCGATCCTCGTGGGAGACCGCCTTCATGCGAGCCACTGTGGCTGTCCTCAGCTGCGGTCGTGAACGACCGGCTCGCCCTCGGCACCCTTGGCGGCGGGTGCTGGGGGCTCGATCGCCTCGGGCTGATCCGGCTCGTGGCTATCGCCGCTGACCGAGCCGCGGAACTCGCGGATCCCTTTGCCCAGGGAGCGACCAAGCTCCGGCAGGCGTTTCGGTCCGAAGACGACCAGGGCGATGATCAGGACGATCGCAAGCTCCATAGGTCCGACATTTGGCATGCAGCCAATGGTAACGGCACCCCGGGGCCGAACCGGATCGCGGCTGAATTGGGTGGGTGGCCGTACTCGATTTTTGGGTTTTGTCGGCCTGTTGGGAAAAGTGCGAATTGAGTCTTCGTTTCGCGGGTTCGATAGGGCAGACATGAGAGACGCGAGTGCCAGTCAGACGAAGATCGCTGCCGGACTCCACGTCTGCCCGCAGTGCGCATCCACGCTGGTCCAGCCGACCTGCTGGGAGCAGGCGGGCGACCGCGGCCACTGGCGGCTCTGGCGACGCTGCCCCGAGTGCGACTGGCACTGCGACGAGGTTCACGGCGAATCCGCGATCGACGCCTTCGACGAGGAGCTTGACCTCGGCACCCGGGCACTGAGCGAGGTGCTGAAGGAGCTCGAGCACGAGAACATGCAGTTCTTCGCCGACACCCTCAGCGCCGCCCTCGCCGCGGACCTGATCACCGCCGACGACTTCCGCTGACCCTTCGGCTAGCTGTATCGCTGAACGACGCCGTCGGCGACGAGGCCGAGGAGCTGGCGCTGCTCGGGGTCGAAGGCGGCGGCGTCGAGCCGGTCCTTGGCCGCCGCCACCATCGCCAGCGCCCGCGAGCGGACCTGGTCCAGCGCCCCGGTGGCGGCGATGCGGTCGCAGAGCTGCTTCGGCGCTGGCGGAGTCCAGAGCGCGCAAGTCTGTCGACCTGACCGAGGGGTCCTCGGCCGCGGCGAGGATCAGCGGCAGGGTGACCGTGCCGTCGAGCAGGTCGGTGCCGCGGGCCTTGCCGGTGCGCTCGGCCGGGCCGGAGACGTCGAGCACGTCGTCGAGGAGCTGAAAGGCGAGGCCGATCTCGGCGCCGAAAGCGCCCAGCGCCTCGCTGTCGCTTCCCATCCGGCAGGCGCACTCGAACAGCTTCGCGGTCTTGAGGCGGCAGCGTTCGAGGTAGCGCTGTTCGGAGATCTCCGGGTCGAAGGCGTCCTGGCGCTGGGCAAGCTCGCCGCGAGCCAGCGCCGCCGAGGCTTCCGCCAGCAGCGCGACCGAACGGCTGTCGCCGTGTTCGGCGAGGAAGGCAAAGGCGCGCGAGAAGAGCAGGTCACCGGCGGAGACTGCGCGATCGCGACCAGAGACGGCTGCGATCGTCGGCTGCCCGCGGCGCAACGGCGCGGCGTCGAGGACGTCGTCGTGGACGAGGGTCGCCATGTGGACCAGCTCGATCGCGGTCGCCGCCCGCACCGCCTCCTCTCCACCGCTCGCGCCGGCGCAGAGCAGGACCAGCAGCGGCCGCAGTCGCTTGCCGCCGGCGGCCAGCGTGGCGGCAAGGTCGGCGCTCGAGCAGCTCGCCGTGACCGCGGCTCTGTGCTCGCAGCTGATCCTCGACCTCACCCAGCCGCGCCGGCAGCCAGCGGCTGGAGGCGTCGAGCACCGCGGTGACCGGCGGCGGGACGGCGGAGGGCCTGGTCACCCGGCGATGCCGCTGTGGATCGTGACGATCCCACCGGCGAGGATCGTGTACCGATCCCTGCGAGGCCGGCTCCATCCATCTTCTCCGCCAGGCCACGCGGACCGGGAAAGGTATGGACGCGACTCGGCCAGATAAGCGTAGGCCTCGGGGTCATCGGAGAGCCTGCCAAGGAGTGGCGCGATGCGGTCGAACCAGAGCGAGTAAAAGGTCGAGAAAGGGCGGCGGCGAGGCCTGGTGAACTCGAGCACGACCAACCTCCCGCCCGGTCGTAGAACTCGGGCCATCTCCCGCAAGCCGCGGTCGCGGTCAGCGAAGTTGCGCACCCCGAAGCCGACGGTGACCGCATCGAAGCGCCCTGCGTCGTAGGGCAGGGCGAGCGCATCGGCCCACTCGAAGCGAACTCCCTGCGCCCCCCGTTGCGTGCCTTCTCCCGTGCCAAGTCGAGCATCGGCTCGGAGAAGTCGCAGCCGACCACGTGGCCGCCGGGGAGACGCGGCGGCAAGCTCCAGCGAGAGGTCGCCGGTGCCACAGCAGACGTCGAGCGCCGAGTCGCCCGGGCCAAGGGCGGCGCGATCCGCCGCTCGCTCGCGCCAGTGATGGTGGAG
Organism: uncultured Solirubrobacterales bacterium; assembly: GCA_963840565.1. Taxonomy (GTDB): domain Bacteria; phylum Actinomycetota; class Thermoleophilia; order Solirubrobacterales; family 70-9; genus VRUE01. Next base: position 6,683 of record CAWIZH010000001.1, on the reverse strand, counting down.
GCCCGCGCTCATCAGCGAGTTCAGCAGGTCGTAGCGAGCCGCGACCCGATCGAACATGCGGTTGACCTGCTCCGCGAACTGGGCGGAGTCCCGGGAGGGCTTAGTCGAGTGAGGAGAGGAAATCAGCGAGCTCGTTGAGCTTCTTCGGCGGCAGGTCGCGGAAGGACGGCATGATACCGGGGCCGATCTCCACCGAGCGCAGGATTGCCGCGCGCGGGATCCGCTGGGCGATGTGGGTCAGTTCGGGCCCGGGGCCGTTGTTGCCGTTCTCGCCCAGCTTGTGGCAGGCGAGGCAGCCGGAGCCGGCGACGACCTCCTTGCCGGCCTCGTATTGGGGCGCGACCTTCATGTCGATCTCGGTCGGCGAGCCCCCGGTGGCGCCGAGGAAGCTGAGGTAGGCCATCGCGGCGATGGTCATGCAGCCGGCCGTGGTCGCGATCGGACGGCGGATCGGGTTGCGCTCCGGGCCGCGGTCGTAGAAGGGCAGCAGTAGGAGCAGCACCATGCAGATCGTCGGGATCCCGATCGTCGCGATCGGGACCAGCTCCGGCGGCTTGATCACGCGCAGGAGCTCGAAGAGGAAGAAGAAGTACCACTCGGGGCGCGGCACGTAGGTGGTCGTGGTCGGGTCGGCCTTGGGACCCTGCTCGGCGCCGAGCAGGACCGACATCAGGATGATCACGCCGACGACGACCAGCATCATCGCCGAGTCCTTCAGCACCGCGTAGGGGAAGAAGGGCTTGCCCTTCTTCTTCAGCAGCTCGTACTCCTCGAGGTAGGCCTGCTTATCGGCGGGCTTCACGAAATCGCTCCGTTGGACGGCGCCGCTCCGTTGCCCTCAACACCGGCATCGAGCTGGGAGACGGGCGCTGCGGCCTTTGGCTTGTCCGCTTTGAGCCAGGGCGGCGCGGTCGTGCCGAGCTTGACCACGAGGTACATGTGAGCGCCGATCAGGGCGATGATCGCGCCGGGAACGAGCAGCATGTGGATCGCGTAGAAGCGCGAAAGCGTGGTCGCCCCGAGCTCGGGTCCGGCTCTGAGGAAGTCGCTGAGGTAGGGGCCGACGACCGGGCCGGTGCCGTTGATGTTGATGCCAACGACCGAGGCCCAGAAGGAGCGCTGGTCGAAGGGCAGCAGGTAACCGGTGAAGGCCATCGTCATCGTCAGGATCAGCAGCACCACGCCGATCACCCAGTTGAGCTCGCGCGGGTACTTGTAGGCGCCGAAGAAGAAGGTGCGGCCCATGTGCAGGAAGATCAGGATCACCATCACGCTCGATCCCCACTTGTGCATCCCGTGGACGAGCTGGCCGAGGAAGACGTCGTTGTTGATGTGGGCGATCGAGGCGTAGGCCTGGGTCGTCGAGGGCGTGTAGAACATCGCCAGGAAGACGCCGGTGATCGCCTGCGAGATGAAGGCGATCAGGGTCGCCGAGCCGAGCGTGTAGAACCAGTTGGTGCCCTTCGGCACCTTGCGGTAGAGCATCCCGGTGAGGAAGCCGGAGGCCGCGGTGCGTTGGTCGACCCAGGCGAGGACGTCGGCCGGCGCGTCCTTGGCCTGATCGCCGAGCCGCTTGGCGTCGGAGGGACGCTCCGGCGGCGCCGTCTTCAGGTCGGCGGGAGCAGCGCCCTTGGCGCCGTTTCCCTCGCCCGGCTTGGCCGGTTTGCGCAGTGGCGCGGGGATCATCGAGTCGAGTTTCATCGTCGCCTAGCCTCAGCCGCTTGGGGGTGGGAAGGTCGACGGACGAGGCGGGTACAGATATTCCCAGACCCCACCGGTGAACTCGCCGGGGTCGCGGGCGCGGACCGGCTCGAGTTGCGAGGTGACGCTGTAGCGGGGGCCGAGCTCGACCTGGCCGTCGCGGACGCGGGCCTGGAAGTGGTCGAGCGGTCGAACCGGGGGACCGCCGATCCTTTTGCCCTGGAAGTCGTAGACGCCGCCGTGGCAGGGGCAGATGAAGTTGCCGGCGGCCTCGACGAAGCGGACCGGGCAGCCGAGGTGGGCGCAGCGGTTGGAGACGGCGACGATCTCGTTCGGTTTCTCGCCGAGCTGCGTCGAGCTTTTGCGCACGTAGGCGGTGGTCTTACCGGCGTCGCCGATTCCCTCGGTTTCGGTGAAGACCACCTGGCGATAGGTGTCTTCGACGAAGTCGCTGACCGGGCCGACCGCCTCCCAGCGCTCCTTGCCGCGGTGGAAGATCGGCGCCACGGCAAAACCGACGGCCGGCAGCACGATCGCCGCGCCGGCGAGCCCGCCGAGGCCCTGGACCGCGACCGTGAAGGCGCGTCGGCGCGTCATCGACTCTCCCTCGAAGTAACCGGGGGGTTCGGGGGTCGGGCGCTCTGGCCGACCAGTCGCCTCGGCCCCGTTTTGCTTGTCCGCGTCGTCGCTCAACAGCTCAACCTCAAGAAGTCAGAAGTCTATTGACTCGCGCCGCCTCGCGGTCGGCATGCTCCCCGCCGCCGACCGCGAGGGCCGAGCTGCGCCACAGCCCAGGCACCTCGTTCTCGCGCCCCTCGGCGTGGAGTTGGGCACAATTGCCGATCAGCTCGGAGAGCACCGCGACCGCTGCATCATCGCCTAATGCAGCGAGGCGCTCGATCCCGAGGGCGTAGAGGTAGTCGCCGGCGAGCAGCGCGAGGTCGGCGTCGTGGCCGCGCAGCAGCCGCGGCGTACCGTAGTGCAGGAGGTAGCCCTCGCGCACCGCCTCGACCACGAGCGCGTACTCGCCGGGGGCGACGGCGGCGCGTTCGCCGATCGCCGCGAGCAGGCCGAAGACGGGCTGCTCGGCCGGCTCCTCCACGTGCGGCGAGATCGGCGTCTCCTCCTCACGCAGGCGTGCGGAGAGCAAGCGGAGGGCCTGCTTCGGATCTGAAGGTGGGGCAAGGTTGCTCATCCGAGCGCCTCGTCGAGCGAGGCCGCAGCGGCCTCGAGCGTGCGATCGATCGACTCCTCGTCGTGGGCGAGGGATACGAACCAGGCCTCGAACTGCGACGGCGGCGGGTAGACCCCGCGCTCCAGCATCGCCCGGCAGAAGCGGGCGTGGGCGTCGAGGTCGCTGGCGGCGGCTGCGGCGAAGTCGAGGACGGGCGTCTCGCTGAAGAAAAGGGTGAGCAGGCCGGGGACCGTCGCCACCTGCAGCGGCCGACCCTCGGTGAGGGTGATGAGCCCGGTCGCGAAGCGCTCGGTCAGCTCGGCAAGGCGCCCGTAGGCTGCATCGTCGAGGGCGCGCAGCGTAGCCAGGCCGGCTGCCGTCGCAAGCGGATTGCCGGAGAGGGTGCCGGCTTGGTAGACGTCGCCGGCAGGGGCGACTCGCTTGAGCAGGTTGCGCGGGCCGGCGAACGCAGCGGCGGGGAGGCCGCCGCCGATCACCTTGCCGAGCACGGTCAGGTCGGGCTCCACGCCATAGAGCTGCTGGGCACCGCCGCGCTCGACGCGGAAACCGCTGATCACCTCGTCGAAGACGAGCAGGGCGCCGGCCTCGCTGCTGGCGGAGCGAAGGAACTCGAGGAAGCCTGCGGCGGGCGGGACGACGCCCATGTTGGCGGCGATCGGCTCGGCGATCAGGGCAGCGACGGCATGGTCCGCCAGCGCCCGTGAAACCGCCTCGCGATCGTTCCAGGGCACGACCACGGTGCTTGCCGTCTGCGCCGCCGGCACGCCGGGGCTGGCCGGGATCGCCAGCGTCGCCAGGCCCGAGCCGGCCTCGGCCAGCAGCCCGTCGGAGTGGCCGTGGTAGGCGCCGGCGAACTTGACCACGACCTCACGGCCGCTGGCGGCGCGGGCGAGGCGGATCGCGCTCATCGCCGCCTCGGTGCCGGAGCTGGTCATCCGCACCATCTCGGCAGAGGGGACGCGAGCGACGACCTCTTCGGCGAGCTCGACCTCCGCCGCGGTCGCGGCGCCGAAGCTGGTCCCTCGCGTCGCCGCCTCAGCCACCGCAGCGATTACGGCCGGGTGGCCGTGGCCGTGGATCAGCGGGCCCCAGGAGCCGACCCAGTCGATGTAGCGGTTGCCGTCGACATCGACCAGTTCACAGCCCTCGCCGCGCTCGATGAAGATCGGCTCGCGGCCGATCTGGCGCATCGCCCGCACGGGAGAGTTGACCCCACCGGGAAGGACCTCCAGCGCGCGGCGGTAGAGCTCCGCCGAGCGCTCGCCGCTAGGAATGCTCTTCCTCCCAGCGCCGGTAGTCATCGGTGAAGTAGTGCAGGCGGATCTTCTTGTACTCGGTCGACGAGTAGAGGGTGGCGCGGTCGTCGGGGCCCATGCCGCACTCGGCGGCGATCGAGTCGAGGATCGCGTCGCACTCCTGCTTCGAGCGGCCGTGGGCCATGGTGAAGACGCTGTAGGGCCAGTCGGCGTAAGTCGGGCGCTGGTAGCAGTGCGAGATGCCGCGGAAGGAGGCCATGCGGCCACCGGTCTCCATGATCTCGTCCTCGGGCACCTTCCAGACCCCCATGCCGTTGGCGGAGAAGCCGGCGCGGCGGTGGTAGAGGATCGCGGCGACGCGGCGCAGCAGCTTGCGCTCGATCATCCCGCCCAGGTGCTCGAGCAGGTCCTCGGTGCTCATTCCCAGCTCTGCCGCGGCTTTGTCGTAGGGGCGCTCGACCGGGTCCATCGGCCCCTGCAGGGTGCGGATCACGGCGATGTCGCGCTCGTCGTAGGGCTGCGCCTCGAGCTCGCGCGGCGGCGAGGCGTCGACCGCGGCGGCGAGGGCGTCGGTTCCCTTCTCCATCTCCAGGTTCATGTTGATCTTGAACAGGGTCAGGGTCGGCAGCTCGCGCATCGACTCGGCGCCGGTCTCCCGCATCAGCGCCTCGAGCGTGCCGGGGAGGCCGAGCTCAGAATCGGGCGGGGTGGCGATCGTGAACCAGAGGTTGAACTCGTGGGTGCGCAGGTAATTGTGCGAGACACCGGGGTGGGCGTTGACCGCCTGGGCCGCCCGCTGGGGATTCTCGGAATCGACCTTGGCGGCGACCAGCATCGACTCGTAGCCGAGCGCGCGGGTGTCGAAGATCGGCGTGATCTCACGGATGATCCGCTCGTCGAGCAATCGTTTGGTGCGGGCGAGGACGTCGTCGAGCTCGAGCTCAGCCTCGGAGGCGACGAGGGCAAACGGCTCGGGATCGAGCGGAAAGCGCGACTGCAGCAGGTTCATCAGCCGCTTGTCGGTCTCGTCGAGCGGGATCGCGGCGCCGTCCTTGCGCGAGCGGGCCTTGGACTGGGGGACCTTCACCGAAGCCATGCCGCGGCCTCCTTCGCGTAGTAGGTGACGATCGCGTCGGCGCCGGCGCGGCGGATCGAAGTCAGGGTCTCCAGCACCGCGGCGCGCTCGTCGATCCAGCCCTGCTCGGCGGCAGCCTTCAGCATCGAGTACTCGCCGGAGACGTGGTAGGCGACGAGTGGGGCGCCGGTCGCGTCCTTGACCCGGCGGACCACGTCGAGGTAGGCGGTGGCGGGCTTGACCATCAGCATGTCGGCCCCCTCCTCGAGGTCGAGCTCAGCCTCGCGCACCGCTTCGGCGGCGTTGGCCGGATCCATCTGGTAGCCACGCCGGTCGCCGAACTCGGGCGTCGTGCCGGCCGCATCGCGAAAGGGCCCGTAAAAGGCAGAGGCGTACTTGGCGCTGTAAGCGACGATCGGCACGCCCGAGTGCCCCTCCTCATCGAGCTGATGGCGGATAGCCCCCACCCGACCATCCATCATGTCGCTGGGAGCAACGGCGTCGGCGCCGGCCTCAGCGTGGGAAACCGCGGTTTTCGCCAGCAGCTCGACCGTGATGTCATTGTCGACCTCGCCATCCCGCACGAAGCCGCAATGTCCGTGCGAGGTGTACTCGCAAAGGCAGACGTCGGTGATCACGGTCAAATCAGGGTGAGCCTCCTTCAACGCTCGCACCGCCATCTGCACCACGCCCTCGTCGTCGTAAGCGCCCGAACCCGATTCGTCCTTTGCCGCAGGAATCCCGAAGAGGAGGACGGTTCCGACGCCAGCGGTGGCGATCTCGGTTGCCTCCGCCACCAGCTCCGAGATCGAGAACCGCTCGATACCGGGCATCGAGTCGATCTCCTCGCGCACATCTTCTCCGGCCGTTACGAATAGTGGCTGGATCAGGTCCGAAGGCGCAAGATTGGTCTCTCTGACCAGGGCGCGCAGTGACTCCGTGCGCCGGAGGCGGCGCATGCGTGTCGCGGGGAACGGCATCGAGGGCCGAGTTTAGGGGAGGGACGCGGGTGCCCTCCCCCGGACACTCAAGCGCGGCGCAAGCCGCGCGTCCGGGGGAGGGCACCCGCGTCCCTCTGCTCAGCGGTCAGTAGCGTTCTCGTGCGTGGAGGCGACGGGTCTGGTCAAGCGTTACGGGGAGCGCGAAGCTTTGCGTGGAGTCGATCTGGCTACAGCTCCTGGGGAGCTTGTGGCGGTGATCGGACCCAACGGCGCCGGCAAGACCACGTTGCTTTCGATCTTGGCGGGTATTTCAAAGCCCGATGAGGGTGAGGTTCGTGTTCCTCAGGGTGAAGTCGGCTGGGTGCCCCAGCAGGCAGCGCTTTATCGACGGCTTACGGTCGAGGAGAACTTGATGCTTTTTGCTCGGCTCGAGAAGCATCAGGATCCTCGGGCTTCCACTGAGCAGATGTTGGAGCTGACCGGGTTGACGGAGCGGCGGGGGGAGATCGTTGCGC